>CAVRGS010000015.1:0-14073 GCA_963720765.1 uncultured Actinomycetes bacterium | reverse complement strand
CCCGCCGCTGGATCTCCTCCAGCGCGTCGAGGTCGAGGCCGACGTCGTTTGCCGGCTGCGAGTGAGAGAGGACGGTCACCGCGGCGTGTAGCGCTGCTCCAGCGCGTAGTGGCGGTCGAGGTCGACCGTCGCGGTGAAGTCGTCGAACTCGGCCACGAGCTCGAGGTGCTCTCGCAATGACCCCTCGCGCCGCAACACGCCGTACGCCTCGGCCATCGCCCGATGGGCGGCGAGAATCCCAGTGAGCGGCGTGACGATGAGGTCGAACCCGAGCTCGTGCAGCTCCTCGGGGCTGCGGAGCGGCGTGCGCCCACCCTCGACCATGTTGGCGACGCGGACGCAGCCCGGCGTCGCCGCCGCGATCGCCTCCAGCTCCTCCACCGACTCCGGCGCCTCGACGAAGATGGCATCGACGCCGAGCTCGGCGGCCGCCTGCACGCGTGCGCAGGCCTCGTCGAGGTCGACCGCGGCGCGGGCGTCGGTGCGGGCGACGACGAAGAGCTCGTCGCGCACGTCGACCGCGGCTCGCAGCTTGGCCAACCAGTCCTCCCGCGGCACCACCTGCTTGCCGGCCATGTGCCCGCACCGCTTCGGCCACACCTGGTCCTCGAGGAAGATGCCGGCGGCGCCGGCGTCCTCGTAGAGCTGGATCGTGCGGATGGTGTTGAGCGCGTTGCCGTAGCCGGTGTCGCCGTCGACGATCACGCTGCTGTCGGGGACGGCGTGGCAGACGCGCCTGGCGGCGTCGGCCATCTCGGTCTGTGTCATGTAGCCGAAGTCCGGCACGCCGAGGACGCTCGCGGAAGCGGCGAAGCCGGACAGGAACATGTCGGTGTGGCCCGCCTCGCGCGCCACCAGCGCGGAAAGGCAGTCGAACACGCCCGCCAGAACGACGCTCTCGCCTCGGGCGAGGCGACCCCGGAGCTCGGTCGCGGCGCTCATGCGGCCACGTCGAGGTCGGCGAGACGGGGGATGAGCTCGGTGCCGACGCGCTCGACGAACGCGACGGGATCACCAGTCGGGACGACATCGATCGTGGTCACACCGAGACTCGCGTAGCGGGCCGCGGCGGCGACGAAGCCGTCGACGTCGTCGAAGGGGTCGCGCACGAACACGATCGTGCGCTCGACCGTGTCGGGGTCGCGGCCCTCGGTGCGGCAGTGCTGCGTGAGCACCTCGAGCTTGTGGGCGATCTCATCTGGATCGAAGGCGAACAGGTTGCACGCGTCCGCGTAGCGGGCCACGAGGCGCAGCGTCTTCCGCTCCCCGCCGCCACCGATGAGGATGGGCGGCCGGGGCGCACTGATCGGGCGCGGTGAGCACATCGTCTCCGCGAGCTGGTAGTGCCGGCCTTCGAACGGACCATCGTCGTCACTCCACATCTGCATGCAGATCTGCAGCGTCTCCTCGAGCCGCTCGAAGCGTTCGGCGACCGGCGGGAACGGCACGCCGAGGGCGCGGTGCTCGCGCTCGTACCACGCGGCGCCGATGCCGAGTTGCGCCCGGCCGCCGGACAGGACATCGAGCGTGGCGACGATCTTGGCCAGCAGCCCGGGATGGCGGTAGGTGACACCGGTGACGAGCAGGCCGAGTTGCATGGAGTGCGTGTGGGCGGCGACGAACCCGAGTGACGTGTAGCCCTCGAGCATCGGGTCGGTGGCCGGCGCCGTGTGCTCCATCTGGAACCAGTGGTCCATCAAGGTGAACCGGGACACGCCCGCGTCTTCGGCGGCGCGGGCGGTGGCCGCCAGCGTCGGTGCAATCGATGCGGTGCCGCCGGGAGTGTCATAGCGAACGGCGTGGATGCCGATGCGCATGGTGTTCCTTTCGTCGTTTCGGGAGTGTCCCGTGGGACGGATGGGGTCGCTAGTTCGCCGGAAACTCGATCGGCAGGTGCACGATCTCGCGGAGACCCTGGCTGAACGTGACGACGTGACCCTCGGGGAGCCGGTACGACGGGATCCGGCGGTGCCACTCCCGCAGCGCGACCCGCAGTTCGAGGCGGGCGAGGTGAGAGCCGACGCAGCGGTGGACGCCCGCGCCGAAGGCGAGGTGCTTGTTGGAGGGACGTGCGAAGTCGACGGCGTCAGGGTCGCTGTGCACCTCGGGATCCATGTTCGGGACGGCGAGGAGCATCCGCAGCCGTTCGCCCGCGGCCACCGGGCAGCCGTCGATCTCGGTCGCCGCCATCACGACGCGGGCGACGGTCGGCACTGGGGTCTCGAATCGCAGCATCTCCTCGACCGCGCCGGCGGCCAGGTCGGGATCGTCGGCGAGCTGCCGCTGGTGGGCGGGGTTCTGCGCCAGGAACGCGAAGCTGCACTCGAGCGTGTCGGTGACCGTGTCGAGGCCGGCCGCGAGCATGAGGAGGCAGATGTTCAGCGTCTCGTCCCGCGTGAGGCGACCCTCCTGCTCCAGCGCGAGGAAGGTCCCGAGCACGTCGCTGGTGTCGTTCTCGGCGTGTGCCTCGAGCGCCGACGTGAAGTACTGGAAGATCCAGGCGCCCGTCTCCATCCGCATGGCCTGACGGTCGTCCTCCGTCTCACCGACGGGACGGATCATCCCCTCCTTCGCCTTGACGAACTCGTCGAGCCTGTCCGTGGGCAGGCCCATCAGGCGGAGGAACACGACGGACGGGAACGGGAGGGCGAACTCGGTGCTGAAGTCGCAGCTCCCCCGCTCGACGAACGTGTCGATCAGTTGGTTCGCGAGGTCGGTGACCTCCTGCTCGCGCTCAGCCATGCGTCGCGGGGCGAACAGGGGGTCGAGCATCTTCCGGTAGCGCGAGTGGTCCGGTGGGTCGACCTGGAGCGGGATCGCTCCGGTCTCCGACCCGAAGTACATCGCGTCGGGGTTCGACGAGAAGATCGCGGCGTCGTGGAGGACTTGCTCGACACCGGCGGTCGACGTCACCACTGCCATGCCGGGGCCCGGTCGGACGAGGGGCCCGGCCGCAGCCATCGCGCGCCACACCTCGCGCGCGTCAGCACCCCAGAT
Source organism: uncultured Actinomycetes bacterium (assembly GCA_963720765.1). Lineage (GTDB taxonomy): Bacteria > Actinomycetota > Acidimicrobiia > IMCC26256 > DASPTH01 > DASUAS01. The sequence goes on along the minus strand of CAVRGS010000015.1, from coordinate 11,076 downwards.
GCACTGGTCGAACCCGGTCGTGAGGACGGTACGTGCCGACGTGGGCGGTGCATTGTCCTCGAAGCTCAGCGACGTCATGCGTCGAAGCTAGGACGCCGAAGGTGTCCGCCACCTGTACGTTGCGTCGGCGTCAGCGACGGAGCCTCACGCACACGCCTCCCGTCAGTCGTGCCCTCGCTTCACGCCCGTGTTCCGACACGCGCACGATGGGTTCGCCGTCACCGAGCACGTCGAGGACGTGCATGAACCGGTGCACGCCGATCGCGCTGGCGCAGATCCACCCCAGCTCGACGATCTCCTCGGCGCTGAACTCGGTGGCGAGCTGGCGGAAGGTGTCGTCGTCGACGGCGTGATGATCGGTCGCGAGGAGGTCGACGAACTGCAGGGCGAGCACTTCACGCCGGCTGAACACGGACGGGTCGGGATCGACGAGGCATGCGACCTGGTCCTCGGTGACGGTTTCGTCCTTGCGAGACATCGAACACGGCTCGCACGCACCGAGCTGCGCGCTCCGGAGCCGGACGAGCTCGTGGAGCCGGTCGTCGAGCGCGCCGCAACGGAACTGCGCCTTGTAGCTCTCATCCATCGCCCGGAGCGCCACCTTGCTGTGGGCGACGATCTGCAGGGGCAGCGGCGTCGTGTACATGCCGGTCGCGCGGCCGGCCTCGATGCGCGCACGCGTGTCGTCGTCGAGGTCTTCGTACGGGATCGGCTCGACTCGAGCCATGGGCGGACCTCCGCGGTGTGCCGACCGCGAAAACCGTAGAGGCGCAACATCGGGCCGGTCCCGCATGGGACACCATCGACATGGGGCCGACATGTGCGTGCGCCCATCATCATGGCCCGATGGCTGACACACCAGCGGTGGAGGACGCCGCGCCCAGCGCGACGCTCGCTCGGTACGCGAACCCGCTGCTGCGACTCCTGTTCCGGACACCCTTGAAGCGGTCGCTCGGCCGCCAATTGGCGCTGCTGCGCTTCACGGGCCGGCGATCGGGGCGGACCTATTGCTTCCCGGTCGGCGTGCTGTCGGTCCGCGGCCGGCGCATCATCACCTCGCGGCGCTCGTGGCAGTCGAACTTCAACGGCGGCATGGACTGCGACGCGCTGCTCGACGGGGGATGGCAGCGCGTGCGGGCGGAACGCGTCCCCGACGTCGACGAGACCGCCGACCTGTTCAGCGAACTGATCGAGACGTTCGGTCGCGCGAACGCGCCGCGCCGCCTCGGGCTCCGCGTCAACGTCGACCGGGCGCCGACGCACGAGGAGCTCGTCGACGCCGTACGCCGCATCAAGCTCTCGATCATCCACATCGACGCCGCCGTGTGAGGACGACATGGAGCGGACATCGACGCGTCGTTAGGCTCGCTCACGAGGCGACGATCTCTCGATGTCGCTCATCAGCGGTGGCTGCCCTGCCTTGGGATAGCTCGCGCGGCGAGCCCTTCGATCCCCCCTTCGGAGGGCAGGCGATCAGCCCGAGTCGCGCGAGCTCTCCCACGGCAGGTTGCCCAACCGATCAACAGCGAAGGTGAGCTCGCATGGCGCGTGGACTCGTTGACGTGCACCACCACGTCGTGCCCGTTTCCTACTTCGAGTATCTCGCCTCGAAGGGCATCAGTCATCCGAGCGTCTTCGAGAGCGCCGAGTCGAGCCATCTGTCGATGATGGACGAGCGCGGGATCGAACGAGCGATCCTGTCCGTCGCCGCACCTGGCGTCCACTTCGGTGACGACAAGGAGGCTCGGGACCAAGCGAGGCGGATCAATGAGTTCTCCGCCGACCTCGCGGCGCGGTACCCGGATCGGTTCGGCTACTTCGCGTGCTTGCCCTTACCGGACGTCGACGGCGCGATCGAGGAGGTTCTGCACAGCCTGAAGGACGGAAGCGCCAAGGGCGTGGTCCTCCTCACGAACATCCAAGGCCGCTATCTCGGCGATCCCGACTTCGATCCGTTGATGGAGGAGTTGGCAAACGAGAACGCCTTGGTGTTCGTGCACCCGACCCCGCTGCGGGGCATGCACCATCCCCGATTTCGTCCAGCTCTGGCCGACTTCTTGCTCGACACCACGAGAGCTGCCATCGGGCTCGTGACATCGGGAACGGTCTCCCGCTTTCCCGGTATTCGGTTCATCCTTTCCCACGGCGGAGGGTTCGTGCCGTACGCCGCCCACCGCATCGCCTGGCTCAGCGAGATGTTCGACGACCGTTACAACGACGGTGGAGCCGAGATGTCGGCAGACGAGATCCTGGCCGGGCTGCGCACGTTCTACTTCGACCTCGCACTGTCGTCGAGCGGCCCCCAGCTCTCCGCTCTGCTCAACTTCACCGACACGCGCCACCTCCTCTACGGGAGCGACTGGCCGTATGCCGGGGAGCGCGCCGTCGCGCACTTCCTCGAGGAGTACGAGGGCTTTGGCGACCTCACGACGGAGCAGCGGACGCAGATCGCAAGTGGGACTGCTGCCGACCTCGCCCTCGTGTAGTGCGTCCGGCGGACGACGACTGCGAGCATGGTCACGGGCCCGGGCCAGGGGATCGGGCATGAGCACGCCCTGATGCGCCCGAACGTCGGCGTCAGATACCGCACGTTCGTTCCTGCCGCCTGAGCGGACCGAGCGCTGCGGCATCGACCGTCAAGCGTTGCGGCCGAAACCGGCAGGCCGGCCGCCGCCGTTCTCGGCGAGGACCCACCTGACACTCCTCGCAAGAGCACGATCGTCGCCGCCGAGACATCTCCTGGTTGCCAGGTCACCGGCACGTCGTTACTGTAGTGAACAGGCGCGTCAGATTCTGCGGTGCGACGGCGGCCTGCCAGCGAGCGACAGCAGTCCAGGGGGGAACATGGCGATCAGCGCAGACCTGCTCGACGCACCGAGCCGGCCCGTGACACCGGCCGAGTTGATCCGAGAGGTGGTGCCGGACCAGCCCGTCATCCTGGTCGGGCCGTCGGCGACCTGGGAAGCCTTCGGCGTCACTGCGTGGCTCGAGGAGCGCGGGTGGTCATGGACCCACGCTGCCGACGCGGAACGCGCGCGGTGGTTGACGGCGATCCAGAAGGTGTCGCTCGTGCTCGTCGCCGGCGACGAGCGCACCGTGTGGAGGATCGTCGAGGCGATCCGTCCGGTCACGATGGCGCCACTGGTCGTCCTGGCCAGGCCGGCGCCCGCGGGCGTCATCTCGCTCGTTGGCGCGGGCGTCGACGCCGTCGTCGACCCGACGTGCGGTGCCGAAGAGGTGTTCGCGCGGGTCGTCGCGCTGTTGCGCCGGTCGGACCACGGCTGGGTGCCCGGCGTCCGCTACCTCGGCGCCGACGGTCTGCGGATCGACCTCTGGGCGCAGGAGTGCGACCTCCATGGACGACCCCTGCACCTCTCGCCCACGGAGTACGCGCTCCTCACGTTCCTGATGACGCACCCACAGCAGGCGTTGCCCGCGCACACGATCGTGCGCCGGGTGTGGGGATGGCTTCCGTCGGACGGCAAGAACACCCTGCGCATCTTCGTCAACCGTCTCCGGCGGAAGCTCGACGACGATCCTCGTGAGCCTCGCTACATCGCGTCGGTGCGTGGCACGGGCTATCGCTTCATCGGCAACGTCTCCGAGACGGGGGACGAGGCGGAGACCACCATGGAGCGAGCCGACGTCGCGCTGCGGCTGTTGCAGTCGATCGAGCTGCTGGCGACGACGCTCGCCGGCTGCGACACGGTCGAGGAGTGCGCTGACCACCTTCTCGATGCCCTCGACGCCAGCGGCTACGCCGACGCGATGTCGGTGTTCCAGGTCAAGGGCGCACGGATGCGCCTGGTGACGACGCGCAACATGCCTGCCGCGTGGATTGCGAGCGTGAGCGATGGTGTTCCGCTGTCTCCGGGGTTCGCGAGTGCCGCGAGCGTGTTGAACGGTGAGGTCGTCCACCTTGGCGACATCGGCCACATGTCACGCCAGTTCGCCGACACGGCGAAGCGGGCCGCGAGCGGCGGGTACCGGGCCTGCCTCTTCGTGCCGATCGTGGGTGACGTGGCCGTGTGGGGTCATGTCGGCTTCGTGCGCAAGGCGCGCCAGCCCTTCGACCCCACGGGTATCGCCTATCTGCGAAGCCGCGTGCGAGGTGTTCGCCCTGGCGCTGCGCCGCTGCTCGGCGTCGGGCGCCGTCGCCGAGCTCAACTGACGTCCGTCGTCCCGTCAACCAGCCATGGCGAGGACGGTCGCTTCCCACGCATCCAGCAGGAGCACGGCGGCCGCCGCCGGCGACGACGTCGCGTCGAACGCGTCGACGAGGGACGGGCACTCCGCCCGCGCCCAGGATCGGCACCTCTCGGCGATGTGCTCGCTCGACCAGCCGCTCGAGTCGCCGTTGCCTTGGAGCTGCAGCACCCGTCCTCCCGCCATGTGCAGCTCCACGCGGGCCTCGAGGGCGCTGAGCTCCGCAGCCGGACGCACGACGACGGCCTCGGGAGGTACTCGCCGATCTGTGGGAAGCTCCGCGATGGCGGCGCTGACGAGGTCGGGGATGCTCGCCACCCCGAGCTGGCGCCCGGTGCCGTCTGATGCGTATCCCGCCGCGAACGGCGCCACGTGCACGACGACCTGATGCACCGGCTCGTCGATCTCGCCGGCCCCCTCGAGCGCTTCGATGATGGCTTGGGCGAACATCGGCGCCGCGTGCCGCTTGAACGTCACGCGCATGATCGCCGGCGTCGGGTCGTGATCGGCCGGGTTCCATGGCTCCCCGAGCACCTTCGCCGCAATGGATTCGAGTGCGCCCGCCGCGCCGCGCACGCCTCCTCCGATGGCGGCGCGGGCGGCATAGACACCGGCGACCGCGAACAGACCGGGCTGGACGCGCCAGTCGTCTCCGGCGAGGGTTCGGAGGTCTCCACCCATGCAGGCGGCCGAGATGCGCAACGCCGAGACGGCGTCGTCGTCATCGAGGTCGAGGAGCACGGCGGCCACGGACGCGGCGGTCACGGGGGCAGTGAGTGCCGCCAGGCGCCAGCCCGCTTCCGACGCTCGTGGCATCAGTCCGTCGGTGAGGCTTCCGGCGATCGCGTAGCCGACGGCTACCGCCTTCAGCAGTTGGGCGGCGTCGTCGGAGCGTTGCAGCGCAAGCGCCGTCGGTACGACCACGAGCCCGGGGTGCGCGGCCGTGCGGTAGGAGTCCTCCCGGTTGAAGGCGTGCATGAGCAAGGAGTTGGCGACGATCGCCGACGTGGTGTCGGTGCGCCGCTCCAGCCCGCTGACCTTGGCGTTGCCCTCACCGGCGCTCAGCGCGCCGGCGACGTTTCGCCAGCGTGGGTCACACGCCGAACGGACCATCTCCATCACGCCGACGCGCAGGCAGTCGACCGCGCGCGACCGGACCTCGTCAGCCGCTGCGTCCTCGAGCGCCCGTTCCCACAGCGCGCGCAGCGCGTCGGTCGGCCCAGTCGGCGTGCCGGCCGGGTGGATCAGAGCACCGGCTCGGTCGCGTCTCCGTGCCGACGATGGCTGAGCGCAGCGAGTTCCGAGGACAGGCTCGTCCCAGTGTTCTTCGCCTTCGCCTTCATCTCGTTCCACTCGGCGAGCGCGGTGCGGGCCTCAGGCGCGTCGTCGTTCCAGCGGTCGTCGGTCGGCGTCGCGATCTCGAGCCGGTTCCCGTCAGGGTCGTGGAAGTAGATGCTGTACATGATCCCGTGGTCGACCGGACCGAGAACCTCGACGTCGTGGGCCACGAGCCGCGCGTGCCACGCGTCGACCTCGCCGACCGTGGAGACCTGCATGGCGAAGTGCCGGAACGTGTCGTAGGCGGGGTGGGGCGGATCCGGGATCGGCGGCAGGTCCGGCGCCTCGAAGTACGCGATCGTGGACCCGTCCGCCATGCGAAAGAACGAGTGGAAGTACGGGACGACCTCGCCGGTGGAGGGGATCTGGTCGTTGAGAACTGCAGCGACGAACTCCATGCCGAGCACCTTGGTGAAGAACTCGACGGTCGCGGCCGTGTCTCGCGAGATGAATGCCGCATGGCTGAGCATCTGCGGCAGCACGGCTTGCGACTGTGTCGCGTCTCCATCTGGTGACGCAGAGCGCATTGTGTCCATGGTCCACCTCCGGGTGTCGTGTGACCTGTGACCAACGTACGGGTCGGCACATGTCCGAACGATGTGGTCTCGGTCGCGCCGGACGGTCGTCCGTCAGGCGAACGGCAGACGCAACAACGTGATCGCGTTGCCGCGGAGGATCTGATGGATCTCGGTGTCCGACAGACCCGCCGTCAGCTTCGTCATCACCTCTTTGGTGTCGGGCCACGACGAATCGCTGTGGGGGTAGTCGGTCTCCGCGGTGACGTTTCCGAGACCGATCTCGTCGAGTGACGAGAGCCCGTGCGGGTCGTTGATGAAGCACCCGTAGACGCTCTGGAAGTAGTAGGTGGAGGGCGGTTCGGGGATGTGCTTCGTCTGGGCCCACGCCTGGTTGTCGTCCCACACCTGGTCGATGCGCTGCAGCACGTAGGGGATCCACCCGATCTGGCTCTCGGCGTACAACAGCTTGAGCGCGGGGTAGCGCGGCAGCACGCCCGACATCAGGAAGTCGACCAGCGAGTACATGGCGTTGCCGAACCCGAGCGTGGCACTGACCGAGCCGGGAGCATCCAGCGTCGTCACGGGCATCTTCGACGACGAGCCGATGTGCATCGCCACCGTCGTGCCGGTGTCGGCACACGCCTCGAAGAACGGGTCCCAGTGCCCGGAGTGGATCGTCGGCAAGCCGAGGTGGTACGGCAACTCACTGAAGCAGACGGCCGGAACCCCTCGAGCAGCGTTGCGCCGGACCTCCTCGACGGCGGCCGGCACATCCCACAGCGGGATCAGGCAGAGCGGCACGAGTCGACCGTTCGAGTCGCCGCACCACTCCTCGACCATCCAGTCGTTGTAGGCCTTGACGCAGGCGAGGCCGAGCTCCTTGTCGCTCCGTTCCGCGAACGTCTGTCCGCAGAACCGCGGGAACGTCGGGAAGCACATCGACGCCTCCACCCAGCCCCGGTCCATGTCCTCGAGACGGGCCTTCGGGTCGAAGCAACCGGGCCGCATGTCGTCGTAGGTCACCGGCGTGAGCGTGTGCTCCTCCGGCGGGTACCCGGCCGCCGCGATGTGTCGCTTCAGCGTGAACTCCAGGTCCTCGTAGATCCAGCAGTCGACCTTCGTCGGCGAATCGTCGTCGAAGACCTCCTTGTAGTTGCCCGGATTGATCATGTCGATCCGTTGGATGCCGCGACGCACCACCTTCGGGCCGCGGTCGCGGTACTTGGCGGGCAGCCACCGCTCCCAGACGTGCGCCGGTTCGACGACGTGGTCATCGACGCTGATGATCTTGGGCAGATCCATCCGAGCAGCTCCTTGTACGTCCTGTCGAGGCCGCGGAGGCCCACGCGATCGACGGTATGCGCGCACCTATGTCCGCGGGATTTCGTCTCCGGGTGCTCGGCGACGCCGGCGAATGGCCAAGGAAAGGTCGATGACATCGTCCGCCTGGTAGGCATGGGCATCGACGCGCGAAACGAGGAGACCTGTGGATCTGCTGCTCAACGACAAGGCCGCCCTCGTCACGGGCGGCGGTCGTGGCATCGGCCAGGCGATCGCGGTGGCGTTGGCCGGTCAGGGCGTTCACGTGGCGGTGTGCGGACGGACGCGGGAGCCGCTCGAGGCGACCGCCGCGCTGGTCGAGACGCACGGAGTCAAGAGCGCGGTGATCGTCGCGGATCTGCTGGACCCCGACGCCTGCCGGCGTGCGGTCGAGGAGACCGCGTCATCGTTCGGTCGGTTGGACATCCTCATCAGCAATGCATCGACGAACGTCGACGGTCACCCCGCTGACCTCGAGGGCGTCACCGACGCCCAGCTCATGGAGCGGGTCAACGGCAAGGGCATGGCCTCGGTGCGGGTGACCCGCGCCGCGTTGCCGCACCTGCGAGCCTCGGGGCAGGGGAGGGTCATCCTGCTCGGCGGTACGTCAGCGCGCGTGGTGGCCGGCCCGGGAGGCGGGTTTGCGAGCGGCCTCGGCAATGCCTTCGTCGCCAACTTCGCGAAGCGTCTCAGCGCCGACGTCGCGCCGGACGGCATCACGGTGAACGTGATCCATCCCGGAGTGACGAAGACGGATCGCCACCCGCCGCGCATCGAGGCGCTCGCCGCGCGCCTCGGCGTGAGCTACGGCGAGGCCGAAGCCGCACGAGACGCAGAGGTTCCGATCGGACGGATGGTCGAGGCCGGCGACGTCGCTGCCGTCGCCGTGTTCTTCGCGTCTCCCCTGTGTGGCGCGGTCACCGGACAGACGATCGCCGTCGACGGCGGGGCGACGCCCTGCGTCGTCTACTGAAGCACGAGCAGGGTGCCAGTGACGTGAGTCGAGAGTCCGCTACTGCGGGGCGCCGCCGCTGACGAGCAGGTGCTGCCCACTCACCCAGCCCGCGAGGTCGCTCACGAAGTACTCGACGGCGTCAGCGACGTCGTCGGGCCGTCCTGCACGGCCCCCGAGAGGCCGCGTCGCACGATTCGCAGCCTGGAACTTCTCGTCGGACGCGGCCTCGGTGAAGACGCCGGCGCCTTCGACGACGGTCGGGTCGATGCTGTTGACGGTCACGTTGCGCGACCCGACCTCTTGGGCAAGTACCTCGACCACGTAGCGCGGGGCCATCTTGCTCGAGCCATAGAGGCCGAGCCCTCGACTCGGTCCGTAGGACGAACTCGAACCGATCCACAGGATCCGACCACCGTCGGCGACGAGCCGGCCCGCTCGCTGCAGCGTGAAGAAGGCCCCTTTGGTGTTCAACGCGAACAGACGATCGAAGTCCGCCTCGGTCGCGTCGAGAACGGGCTGCCTGATGATCTCCACGCCGGCGTTGGCGACGACGATGTCGATCCGGCCGAACTGCGCCATGGTGAACTCGAACAGCTCGTCGATACCGGCGACCGTCGAGACGTCCGCCCGCATGGCGATCGCCGTTCCTCCGTCTTCCTCGATCGCGCGGACGGTGTGCGCCGCTTCGGCCTCGCTGCCTAGGAAGTTGACGACCACACGGCATCCGAGCCGTCCCAGGCGCACCGCGATGCCTCGTCCGATTCCGAGGCTCGCGCCAGTCACGATGGCCACGCGCGCTTCACCGCTCGCAGACACGGCCGACTGGTGTCCGCCTACGCCGTGTGTCATGAGTCGCCCTCCATCAGATCGGATGTGCTGGTGTCTGTGTGCCCTGTGCGCCGCCCTCTGCCGCCGGGAGTCGTCACGAGGGCACCACCACGTCTCGCACCGATTGGCCGGCCGCCAACCGCGTGAAGCCGGCGTTGATCTCGTCCAGCGCCAACGTGGCGGACCGCAGCCGGTCGACCGGCAGCCGGCCTTGCCGGTAGAGCTCGACGTAGCGAGGGATGTCGCGACGCGGCACGCAGCTCCCCATGTAGCTGCCGCGCAGCACCTTCTCGTCCGCGACCATCGCGGACAACTGGAGCGAGAGCCGTTCACTCGGCTTCGACAGGCCCGCGGTGACCGTGGTGCCACCCCGCCTCGTCACCGCGCACGCGAGCTCGACGGCCGCCGCCGCACCGGCCATCTCGAACGCGAACTCAACTCCGCCGTCCAGGGCATCGACGATCGCTGCCGCGCACGAGGGATCGGTGGCGTCGAAGACGTCGGTGGCGCCGAGCGTGCGGGCGAGCTCGAGCTTCGCCGGGTTCGTGTCGACGGCGACGATGCGTCCTGCACCAACGGCGACCGATCCCAACAACGCGCTGAGACCGACGCCCCCGAGCCCCACCACCGCCACCGACGCACCGGCCGGCACTCGCGCCGTGTTGACCACCGCACCGACACCCGTGATCACCGCGCAGCCGAAGATCGCGGCCACCTCCGGCGGCACGTCGGGATCGATCCGGACCACCGAGCTGGGCACCACGACCGCCCGCTCGGCGAACGCCGAGATCCCGCTGTAGTGGTGCAGCGACCGGCCGCCGATCGAAAGACGCCGGCTTCCCGTCTGCAGCGTCCCGGCGGTGCGAGCCGACCACGACGACTGACACAGGTTGGGCCGGCCGGCGGCACAGAAGGCGCACTGGCCACAGCTCGCGACGAAGACCATCACCACCTGGTCCCCGACGGCAAGGCCATCGACGTCCGGTCCCATGTCCTCCACCACGCCGGCCGCCTCGTGGCCGATGACGGCGGGCATGGTGCGCGGCCGATCGCCGGTGATCGCCGACAAATCCGAGTGGCACAGCCCGGCAGCCGTGATGCGCACCAGCAGCTCGCCGGGGCCGGGACCGTCGAGGTCGACCTCTTCCACGACGAGTGGACCGTCGTCGTCCGGCTCGTGCCCCTGCTCCCACAGGATCGCGGCGCGCATCTTCATGCCGGGACCGCCGCCGTAGGCGTCGCCGGGTCGACGTCGAGGCGGGCGACCACGCCCGCCAGCTCGGGCCGTGCCGGCGGATAGCTCGCGAGGACCAGCGGGTCGTGCCCCGGCACGAGGTGGTCGCGGCCGTCGGCCAGCTCCCCCAAGCGGTGCAACGTCTCGACGTAGTCGATGGTGCTCACGAGCACCGGGAACGGGTTCTCGGCGTCGAGGTTCTCGTAGTAGTGGACCGCGTCCGACGTCAGCACGACCTGACCCCGCCGGGTGTTGACCCGCACCACCTGCATCCCGGGGGTGTGGCCGCCAGCGGCGTGGATCGACAACCCCGGAGCGATCTCCTCGGCGCCGTCGTGGAAGGTGACGCGCCCGGCATAGGCGCGCCGGATGTAGGTCGCAACCTGTTCCGGGTCGTACGGCCGTCGCAGGAAGGCCCGGGCCATGCAGGGCCCCGACGCGTGCGCCAGCTCCGTGCGCTGTACGTGCAGCTGCGCGTCCGGGAACGAGCCGAGGTTGCCGGCGTGATCCCAGTGGAGGTGCGTCGTCACCACCTGCTGGACGTCCGCCGCATCGATGCCGAGGCCGCCGAGGCCGTCCGTCGGGCAGCGCAGGAACTGGTGTCCGCGGGCGGCGCAGGTGCGCTCGTCGGCGCCCGTGTCGATGACGACCGTGCGGGATGGCGAGACGGCGGCCCA
>CAVRGS010000014.1:0-48649 GCA_963720765.1 uncultured Actinomycetes bacterium | reverse complement strand
GTGGGTCTTCGCGGTGGCGTGCGAGATGAACATCGTCTCCGCGATCTCCGCGTTCGACATCCCGCTCGCGACCGCGAGCAGGATCTCGCGCTCGCGGTCGGTCAGATCGGCGATGCCCGGGTTCACCGCGACGGTCGTGGCCGCGGGGGTCGCCGACGGCGAACTGCTCGATGAGTCGACGCGTGACCTTCGGCGCGAGCAGCGCGTCGCCGTCGGCGACCACGCGGATCGCGGCGAGGAGGTCGACCGGCAGGGTGTCCTTCAGGAGGAAGCCGCTCGCGCCGGCGCGCAGCGCCTCGAACACGTACTCGTCGAGATCGAACGTGGTGAGGATCAGCACCTTGGTCGCCGCGGTCGCGGCCGCGTCGACGATCCGGCGGGTGGCCTCGAGGCCGTCCATCTCGGGCATGCGGATGTCCATGAGCACGACGTCGGGCCGTTCGCGACCGACCAGCGCGACCGCCTCCGCGCCGTCGGCCGCCTCGCCCACCACCTCGATGTCGGCCGCCGAGCCCAGCAGCACGACGAAGCCGCTGCGCACGAGCGCCTGGTCGTCGGCGACCGCGACCCGGATCACGATCCTCGCGGCGTCCTCGTAGGGCAGGCGGGCGGCGACGCGGAACCCGCCGCCGGGCTTCGGCCCGGCGTCGAGCGTGCCGCCGTACACCGCCACCCGCTCGCGCATGCCGAGCAGACCGTGGCCGCTGCGCCCGTCGGTGCGACCGTTCACCCCACGACCGTCGTCGACGATCTCGAGGCCGAGGGCTCCGGGCTCGTAGCGCACGAGGACCGGACGCCGACGCGGTGCCTGCGTGCTTCATCACGTTGGTCAGCGCCTCCTGCACGATGCGGTAGGCGGTGAGGTCGACGCCGCGGGGCAGCTCGACGCGCGTCGACCGTCGTACGTCACCTCGACGGGGAGCCCGGCGCCGTCGAGCTCGCGCACGAGCCGGTCGAGGTCGGCGAGCCCGGGCGCGGGTGCGTAGGCCGGCGCGCCGCCCTCACCCGCGTCGGCCTCGCGCAACACACCGAGCAGCCGCCGGATCTCGGCCAGGGTGGAGCGGCTGACCCCTGAGATCGCCTCGAGCGCGCGCTTCGCCTCCGCCGGGTTCTCGTCGATGACGTGTTCACCGACCGATGCCTGCACCGCGATCACGCCCATGGAGTGCGCGACGACGTCGTGCAGCTCGCGCGCGATGTGGAGGCGCTCGTCGGCGACGGCGCGCCGCGCCTCTTCCTCCTTCTCGCGTTCCAGCGCCTGCGCGCGCTCCTCGAGCGCGTCGATGCGCTCCTTGCGGTTCTTCAGGTTGATACCGAACATGAACATCGCCGCGAACAACGCACAGTTGAGCGCGAACCCACCCGCGTCGAGACCGCTGGTGTCGGAGAGCACCAGCACGAGCAACCCGCAGAAGATCCACGCCGCGCCGACGACGACCTTCGGGGTCGAGCACATCGCGGCCACCGTGATGACCGCGACCCAGAGGAAGAACGGGGTCGCGCCCTCGTTGTGGCCGAGGAGGCTGTTGATCACGACCGCCGTCGTGCAGAACAGCAGCACGGCGAGCGGGTAGTGGCGCCGGAACACGAACGGAGCCGTCGCCGCCAGCACCAGCAGCACGCTGAGCGCATCCCGCGGCTCGTAGACGTCGCGCGCCACGTCGCCGCGTCCCGACGTGGTCGCCAACCCGATGACGACGAAGAGCACTGCGACGCCGCCGTCGACCACCCAGGGGTTCAAACCGTCGAACCAGGTCTTGGCGCGGTGCCAGATCGCCGTCACCACCTCACGGTACAGACCGCACGTCGTACCCGCATCGGCCGCTCGGTGGACAACGGCGTACATCTCCAGACGTACGCGGTCCGCCCCGCCGAGCGCGGCAATCCGTCGCACGGCGGCCGCGTCGCACCTCGCGGCCGACGATTCGCGCGGTCGCTTCCTTCACGCTGCGAAGGAGCCCGAACCACCGGGCCGGAAAGAGGGAGCCACACATGACCGCAACCATCGCAACCACCCAGGACGGCCGGCGGGATCGCGCACGACCACGCCGACCGCCGCCCGCGCCGAGCAGGCCGTGAAGGTCTACGGCAAGGGCGAAGCCGAGGTCCGGGCGCTCGACGGCGTGACCGTCGAGTTCGAGGCCGGGCGCTTCACCACCATCATGGGCCCGTCGGGCTCGGGCAAGTCGACGCTGATGCACAGCCTCGCCGGCCTCGACACGCTCACCAGCGGCAGCGTGTGGATCGGCGACACCGAGCTCGGCACGCTCAACGACCGCAAGCTCACGCAGCTGCGACGCGACCACCTCGGTTTCGTGTTCCAGTCGTTCAACCTCATCCCGACCCTCACCGCGGCGGAGAACATCACGCTGCCGCTGCGGCTCGCCGGTCGCAAGCCCGACCGCGCGTGGGTCGACCAGGTGGTCGAGACCGTCGGTCTCGGTCGGCGTCTCTCGCACCGCCCGTCGGAGCTCTCCGGTGGGCAGCAGCAGCGCGTCGCGGTGGCGCGGGCGCTGGCGAGCCGGCCCGACATCGTCTTCGCCGACGAGCCCACCGGCAACCTCGACTCGCGCGCCGGCGCCGAGATCCTCTCGTTCATGCGCCAGGCCGTGCGCGAGTTCGGCCAGACCATCGTGATGGTCACGCACGACCCCGTCGCCGCGTCGTACGCGGACCGGGCGATCTTCCTCGCCGACGGCCAGGTCGTCGGCGAGCTGCACGACCCGACATCCGATTCCGTGCTCGACGCCATGCGCACCCTGGGGGCCTGATCATCATGTTCCGATTCACGACATCCCGAATGACACTGCAGACCATCCGGGCCCGCAAGGCCCGCTTCGTCCTCACCGCGATCGCCGTCATCCTCGGCGTCGCCTTCATGGCGGGCACGCTCGTGCTCACCGACACCATCAAGCACGCGTACGACGGCATCGCGGGCACGACGTTCGCGTCGACCGACATCGTCGTGCAGTCGCCCCGCACCGTCGATGCCGGCAACGGGCGCACCGAACGAGGGACAATTCCCACGTCGGTGCTCCCCGTCGTGCGCAACACCGAAGGCGTCGCCGCCGCCGACGTCGTGGTCGACGGCACCGCCCGGCTGGTCGGGCGCGACGGCAAGCTCGTCGACGACAACATGGAGCAGACCCCACCGATCGGCATGGCCTGGCCGTCGTCGGACGCGCTGAACCCGCTGCACCTCGTCGCGGGTCACGCGCCGAACGGCGACCACCAAGTGGTCATCGACCGCGCGTCGGCTCGTGACGGCGACTTCGCGCCCGGCGACACGGTGCGCATCGTCACCCCATCCGGATCGGCGCGGTACACCGTGGCCGGGGTCGCGACCTACGGATCCGCCGACGACGCCGGTGGCGCGGGCGTCGTGGCGTTCCCGCCCGCGACGGCTGCGTCGGTGCTGGGCGAGGCCGGCCGGATCGACAGCGTGCGCGCCGTCGGTGCCGCCGGGGTCACGCAAGCCGAGCTGCGCGCTCGGGTGCAGGACGCGCTGCAGGGCACCCCCGGTGTCGAGGTGATCACGGGCACGGCTGCGGTCGACGCAGCACGCACCCAGAGTCAGCAGGGCATGGCGTTCATGAGCACGTTCCTGATGGTGTTCGCGGTCGTCGCCCTGCTGGTGGGCGGGTTCGTGATCTTCAACGCCTTCTCGATCACCGTTGCGCAACGCACCAAGGAGACCGCGATGCTGCGGGCCATCGGCGCCAGCCGCCGCCAGGTGCTGCGCATGATCGTCGCCGAGTCGGTGGTGATGGGCGTGGTCGCATCCGCCATCGGTGCCGTGCTCGGCATCGGTCTGGCCAAGGGTCTGGCCGCGCTGTTCACCTCGTTCGGCGTGGAGCTGCCCGGCGGATCGACGGTGGTCGCGCCCGGGTCCGTCACCGTCGCCATGACCGTGGGCACGGTCGTGACCGTGTTGGCCGCCTACCTGCCCGCACGGCGCGCCTCGAAGGTGACCCCGATGGCCGCCATGCGCGACGTCGCGGTCGACTCGTCGAGGACCTCGCGTCGCCGTGCGGTGATCGGCGCCGCGCTCACGGCGCTCGGTGTGGCCCTCGCCGTGAGTGGAGCGAGCGGTGACGGCGCGATTGCGCCCGTCGGTCTCGGCGCCCTGGCCGCGTTCGCCGGTGTGGTCGTGCTCGGCCCGGTCATCGGTGCGTACTTCGTCAACATCGTCGGTGCCCCGGTCGCCGCGTTCCGCGGGATGACCGGCGTGCTCGCACGTGACAACGCGGCGCGCAACCCGAAGCGCACCGCGGCCACCGCGTCGGCCCTGATGATCGGCGTGGCGCTGGTGGTGCTCATCTCGGTGTTCGCGACGTCCGCTCGGTCGTCGATCGACGCCATCATCGACGGACACCTGAAGAGCGACTGGGTCGTGTCACCGCTCCAGCAGGACGGGATGAGCCCGACCGTCGCGCAGGCGGTCGACGCACTGCCCGAGACCGCGTCGGTCACGTCGTTCCGCATGGCTCCGGCCACGCTGGCCGGCGAGACGGTCCAGGTCACCGGCATCGATCCCGCCCACGTCGAGCAGCACTTCGACGTCGACGTGCAGTCCGGCGCGGTGAGCGCGCTGGGCGCGCACGAGATCGGCGTCCAGCAGCGGACGGCGAAGGAGCACGGTTGGAAGGTGGGCGACGACGTCACGTTCACGTTCGCGGAGACTGGTGCGCAGCACTTCACCGTCGGCGTGATCTACGGGCTGCGCGACCCGCTGGGCGACTACACGATGTCGCAGCAGGCGTTCGCGGCCAACGTCGCGCACCAGAACGACCAGGCGCTGTTCGTGATCGACACGCCGGGTGTGTCGCAGCACGCGGCGCGCACCGCGATCGAGGGCGCGCTGGCCGACACGCCGACGGCGCGGCTGCGCACGCCGGCCGAGTTCAAGGCTCAGATCGCGGGGGAGATCGACAAGATGTTGAACCTGATCTACGTGCTGCTGTTCATGGCGGTCGTGATCTCGCTCTTCGGCATCGCGAACACGTTGGCGCTGTCCGTGGTCGAGCGGCGCCGTGAGCTCGGTCTGTTGCGTGCTGTCGGCATGCAGCGCAGCCAGGTGCGCTCGGGCGTCCGCTGGGAAGCGGTCCTGATCGCCCTGCTCGGCGTCGCCATCGGCACTGCGCTGGGGGTCGGCATCGGTTGGGCGCTGGTCAAGACGTTGAGCGGCGAAGGCATCGACCGGGTGGCCGTGCCCGGCATGCGCCTCGTGGTGATCGCGGTGGTCGCCGCGGTGTCCGCGGTGGTGGCGGCGGCGCTCCCCGCTCGCCGGGCGGCTCGCCTCGACGTGCTGGACGCGATCTCGTCGTCGTAGCGAGCGCGTCGACCACGACACCGGTGCGGCGCCGGCTCCTCGGGGGCCGGCGTCGCATCGCGTGCTACGAAGGCGGGATGAAGGAGATCGAGCCGGAGAAGATCTGGGCCAACTCGGGTGACTCCCATCTCGTCGAGCCCGCCGACCTGTTCACGTCGGCGCTCCCGACCACGCTCGCGGAGCGCATGCCGCGAAGCGTCGTCGACGACGACCAGACGTGGGAGACCATCCACGTCGACGGCCAGACCTTCCGCCGCCGCTTCCCACGCGGTCGGATGATGGTGGATGCCGAAGGCCGCACGGTGAGCGATCGAGCGCCCGGTGCCAACGATCCCGCCCTGCGCCTCGTCGACCTCGACACAGAAGGGGTCTGGGCCGAGCTGGTGTATCCGTCGATCGGGATCTGGACCGCGTCGATCCACGATCCGGCCCTGCTGGCCGCAGGCTGCGCAGCCATCAACGACTGGGCGATCGAGTACCAGCGCCACTCGCCGCGCTACGTGTGCACGGCGACGATCCCCGTACTGAGCGCAGCGACCGCGGTGGCGGAGATCGAGCGCGCCGCCGACCTCGGGTTCGTCGCTGCGTACTTCCCGGTCGCGCCACCGACCGAGGAGGACTGGAACCACGGCACGTGGGAACCGGTGTGGGAGGCGCTCGCCGACCGCGGCCTGGTGTGCTGCTTCCACATCGGCACCGAGCCGCACGACGCCAGTCGCACCCACGGCGCGTACTTCCGCGGGCCGGGTGGCGCGCTCCTCAACTACGTCGAGACCACGTACGGCGGGCAGCGTGCCGTCACCAAGTTGATCGCGGCGGGCGTGTTCGACCGCTACCCCGCGCTGCGCGTGATGGTGTCGGAGGGCGGCGCGACGTGGGGTCCCTTCCTCGCCGACCGCCTCGACGAGGCGTATCGGCAGCACTCCTCGGCGGTGCGACCCGCGCTCTCCCGGCTGCCGAGCGAGTACCTCTACGAGCACGTGTACGCGTCGTTCCAGCACGACCGCTCGGCACCCGCCGCGCTGTGGGCGATGGGGTGGCAGAACGTGTGCTGGGGCAGCGACTACCCGCACCTCGAGGGCACGTTCGGTCACACCCAGGAGACCCTCCACGCGCTCCTCGACGGCGTGGACGGCACCACCCGCCAACGCATCACGGTGGGCGCGTTCTCCGAGCTGTTCCCGCACGTCCCGGCGCGGCCGGCACCCTCGCCGGCGAACTGAGGCGCCGTGGCGAAGATCGTGCTGGTGCACGGCGCCTTCAACGAGCTCTGGGGTCCCCACGAGCTCAAGTCACGCTGGCTGCCCGCGGTGCGTGACGGCCTGTGGCACCAGGGCCTCGAGATCGACGACGACGACGTGGAGGTGTGCTTCTACGGCGACCTCTTCCGGCGCGCGCCCGGCACCGCAGACGACGTGAAGTTCGAGCAGTCGCGCGCCGGCATCGCCGAGTCATTGCACGAGATGGGCGGCGACACCATCGCGATGCTCGGCCAGGCTGCGAACGACGCCGCGTTCGATCGGACCGTCGACATGGTCACGATCATGGCCACCGATCCCGATCTGCGAGGGAAGATGCGCGCCCGCATCGAGCCGTTGATCGACGACACCACGCGTGTGGTGGTCGCGCACTCGCTCGGCACCGTGCTCTCGTACATGGCGCTCGCGCACCACCCGCAGTGGACGGTGCACACGTTCGTGACGTTGGGATCCCCGCTGGCGTCGCCGATGCTCGGCGCCATGCTCGATCCGCCGCTGGTCGACGGCAGGGGCGAGTGGCCGGGTGCGCTCCAGCGCTGGGTCAACGTGCGTGCCGTCGGCGACAAGGCCGCGGCGGTGCCGCTGGCCGAGCGCTTCGGCGAACGCGTCGAAGACGTGCTGGTCGACAACGGCCACCGCGCCCACGCCCCCGAGCCCTACCTCAACGCGGCCCCCACGGGCGAGGCCATCGCCGCGGCGCTCGCGACCTGAACGTCACTCGGGCCCGGGCGCCTGCACCGGCGTCGAGCGGAAGCAGCTCACCGAGTACGGGAAGTCCTGCGTCATCACGTAGTGGTACGTGGTCACCGCCTTGCCGTCGAGGGTGACGGTGCTGGTGATGCCGTGACACTCGTCGAGGTCGGTCGTGGTGAGGATGTTCCTGTCGCCCACCTTCGGTCCGGTGATCGGGAAGCCGTCGAACACGTCGAACAGCGCGACGCCCGTCTCCATCACGCCGCTCTCGCCGCCGACGCAGCTCGGTTGTTCGTTGAACTGGGGGTTGGCGTCGAGGTCGTACGTGAGCGACTGCGCGGCGATCTGGTTGGGGTTGCGGTCGTTCTGGTAGGCGGTGAACATCGACGCCTGCGACAGGCGGCTGTCGACGAGTGTCAGCGGGGCGCGTCGCCCACGATGCTCGCCCGCTCCATGACGCGGACCGACGGCCAGTAGTCGCTGCACGCGTAGTGCTGCACCGCACGGTTGTCCCACATGACCACCGTGTCCGGCGTCCAACGGATCCGGCACTGGTACTCGATGATGTCGGCCTGACGGCTGAGCTGCTCGATGAGCGCGCGGCTCTCGGGGGGCTCGAGCCCGACGACGTGGCTGGTGAAGAACCGGTTCACGTAGATCAGCTTGCGACCGGTCTCCGGGTGTGTGCGCACGACCGGGTGCTCGACCGGCGGGAACTTGGCGCGGATCTCCTCACGCTGCTCGGGCGCGACCTGGTGACCGAAGGACGCCACGTGGTCGTGCACCGCGACGAGTCCGTCGACCCGCGCCTTCAGCTCATCACTGAGGCCGTCGTAGGCGGCGTACATGTCGGCGAAGAGCGTGTCGCCGCCGGTCGGTGGCACCGCCACCGCGTGCAGCACCGCGGCCATCGACGGCACCGCGCGCCAACTCACGTCGCTGTGCCAACCGTTCTCGTAGCCCCCGACGTCGGCCGACTTGGCGAAGCGCACGAGCTCCGGGAACTCCCCGTTGGCCGGGATGAACGGATGGATCTCGAGGTCACCGAAGCGTCGCGCGAACGCGACGTGCTGCGCGGCGGTGATCGGCTGCTCGCGGAAGCACAGCACCTTGTAGGCGAGCAGCGCCTGGCGCACCTCGGCGATCGTCGCGTCGGGCAGGTCGTCGCCGAGGCGCACGCCGGTGATCTCGGCGCCGATGGTGGCCGCGAGTGGTGTGGCGTCGAAGGCCCGCCACGTGAGCGACTCCAGCCGCTGGCGCTCCGCCGCGAGGTGACCGAGCGGGCCGATCTCGTACTCGAACTCGCCGAGCTTGACCCGGGTCGCCGACAGCAGCGCCCCGGGATCCCGCTCCGCGATCGGTGGTGTCGTCATGCTCGTCATTGTGCCCGCCGGCGCCGGCGGGTGCAGCGGCGGGAGCACCCGCCGGCGCCGCGTGGCTCACGTCCTCGTTCGAGGGTGCGCCCACGGGCCCGCCGGTGTCAAGGGTCCGCGGCCCGGGATGCGAGACTGGCGCCATGTCTGCGACCGACGAGCTCCTGCAGAACAACGAGCGCTTCACCGCCGGCTTCGAGCACGCCGAGCTCGAAGCCCAACCGGTGCGACCGGTCGTGCTGGTCACGTGCATGGACGCCCGGATCGACCCGGCACTGGCGTTGGGGTTGGTGCCGGGCGACGCCCACGTGCTCCGCAACGCCGGCGGCCTGGTCACCGACGACGTGGTGCGCTCGCTGGCGATCTCACAACACGCGCTCGGGCACCCGCGAGGTGATGGTCGTGCAGCACACCAAGTGCGGCATGCACGGCCTCGACGAGAACGCGCTCGCGCTCCGCATCGAGGCCGCCGCCGGCATCCCGCCCAACGCGAACGTGCGCTTCGGCGCGTTCACCGACCTCGAGACGAGCGTGCGCGCGTCGGTCGCGCGGCTGCGAGCATCCACCCTGCTGCTGCACCGCGACCGGGTGCGCGGGTTCGTCTACGAAGTCGAGACGGGTCGGGTACGGGAGGTCGACTGACGTGCGTCGACTCGTCATTGCGCTGTTTGCGCTGCCGCTGCTCGCAGTCGGACTCAGCGCGTGCCTCCCGACCGCGCCGGTGACGCGCACCGTGACCTACTCCGTCACCGTCGACGGGGCGGTGGAAAGTGACGTCAACGAGTTCGCGGCGTACGCCGAGCGCGTGTACTCCAAGCCCTGGGGTTGGCGCGGTGCAGGCATCGAGTTGGTGCGCGTGCCGAGCGGTGGCGACTTCACACTTGTGCTCGCCAACCCACGCCAGGTCGAGAATTACGACCCCGTCTGCAGCTACCTCTGGAGTTGCCAAGCTGGCCGCTACGTCGTGATCAACGACTTCCGCTTCGCGCACGGGTCGCCGGCATGGCCCGGCCCGCTCGACGACTACCGGTCGATGGTGATCAACCACGAGACCGGCCACTGGCTCGGCCTCGGCCACTCCTACTGTTCGGGTCCCGGTCAGTTGGCACCGGTGATGCAGCAGCAGTCGATCGACATGCAGGGCTGCCAGGTCAACTCGTGGCCGCTGTCGTGGGAGCTCGACTCGGTTCGTCGCTCGCCGTAGCGCTCGCCTCGCGTTCGAGCAGCGCTTCCTTCGCGGCGACGCCCCACGCGTACCCACCGAGGCCGCCGGTCGCGGTCACCACGCGGTGGCACGGCACCACCACCGACACAGGGTTGCTGCCACAGGCGGCACCGACCGCGCGCGCACCACCGGAGACGCCGACCGCGGCGGCCACTTCGCCATAGCTCCGAGTCTCGCCCCGCGGGATGCGTTGCAGCTCCCGCCACACGCGCAGCTGGAACGCGGTGCCGCGCACGTCGAGCGGGAGCTCGTCACGGGGGAGCTCCCCGTCGATGCGGCGCAGCACCTCGACGACGACCGGCGCGAGGGCGTCGTCGTCACGAGTGATCACGTCGGCGGCGGGGAACTCGAGCCGCAGCCCGTCCTCGAGCGCAACCGCTTCGGCACCGAGCGCGATCCAGCAGACGCCGCGCGCGGTCGTCGCGACGATCAGCGCGCCGAGCGGGCTCGCGGACACCGTGTACGCGATCGACGCGCCGGCCCCGCCGGCGCCGTAGGACGCCGGCGTCATGCCCAGGCGGGCATCGGACTGCTCGTAGAGGCGGCTGCTGGACCCGTATCCGGCGGTGTAGAGCGCGCCGGCGACGTCGCGTCCGTCGCGCAGCTCGGCGCGCAGACGCTCGACCCGCCGACCGTCGGCGTACTGCTTGGGCGACACCCCGAGGACGCGCTGGAAGTCGCGGCGCAAACCGTCGGGCGTGACGCCGAGCGCGACAGCCACGTCGGCGACACGGGTGGCGTCGGTGGTGTCGAGCTGTCGACACGCGGCCTCGACCCGCGCGACGCGCTCGTCGGTTGCGGGCGCGTCGGGCCGGCACCGACGACAGGCCCGATAGCCGTGCGCTTCGGCGTCGGCGCCGTGGGGGAAGAAGGAGACGTTGTCGGGGCGCGGCCGTCGGCTCGGGCACGACGGCCGGCAGTACACCCGGGTGGTGCGTACCGCGTAGACGAAGTCGTCGCGCTGCTCGCGTGCGAGCACGGCCGTCCAGCGCGGGTCCTCGGCGGGGATGGTTACGACGTCGGTGACGGCCACGTCCCCCGTGATATCGGAGGCGCCGTCGCGGCGCACTCCGGTTCCGGCGCGCGAACTCACGGGAAGGACCTCACTGCGCGTGCGACGCGGTCCACTCCAGCAGTCGGTCGACCGGCCACGCGTTGACGATGTCGTCGGGCGCGACCCCGGCCTCGGCGGCCCGGGCGCAGCCGTAGGGCTGCCATTCGAGTTGACCGACCGCGTGGGCATCGCTGTCGATGGAGACCTTGCAGCCGGTGGCGACCACCTGCTCGAGCAGGCGCATGGGCGGATCGAGCCGCTCGGGTCGGCAGTTGATCTCGACGGCCTTGTCGAAGTGCTTGCACACCCCGAACACGAGGTCGGCGTCGAACGTCGACTCCGGCCGGCCCTTCCCCAGCACCATGCGACCGGTGCAGTGGCCGAGGATGTCGGCGTTGGGATTGGCCATCGCCGCGACCATGCGGTCGGTCATCGGCTGCTCGCTCATGCGCAGCTTCGAGTGCACGCTGGCGACGACGACGTCGAGCTCGGCGAGCAGGTCGTCGTCCTGGTCGAGCCGGCCGTCGTCGAGGATGTCGACCTCGATCCCCTTGAGGATGCGGAACGGCGTCAGCTCCTCGTTGAGCTTCGCCACCAGCTCCAGCTGGGTCTCCAACCGTTCGGGGTCGAGACCGTGGGCGATGCTCAGCGACGGCGAGTGGTCGGTGAGGGCCATGTACCGGTGGCCGAGCTCGGCGGCCTTCCGCGCCATCTGCTCGATGGTGGCACCGCCGTCGGACCAGTTGGAGTGGAGATGCAGATCGCCCTGGAGCGCAGCGCGGATCGGCGCGCCGGGGCCGGCGTCGGGCGCGGCCTCGGCTTCGAGTCGCGCCAGGTACTCGGGAACCTCGCCGTCGAGCGCCTGGGCAACCACGCGGGCAGTGCTGGACCCGATGCCGGGCAGGTCGCCGAGCTTCCCCTGCGCCGCCAGCTCTCGGAGCTCTGCGACCGGGCGGTCGCGGATGGCGTCGGCGGCCTTGCGGAACGCCTCCTCCTTGTACCGACCCGCCCGCTCCCGTTCGAGCAGGGTGGCGATGCGCTCCAGCGCGTCGACAGGATCCATCGGTCGAAGGTACCCGCCGCGCGGCCCCGGCAGTCGGGACGTGATGACGCGCCGCGAGGTACCGTCACCGACCCGACGACGTGAGGAGCACGACGTGAAGCTCGACCTCCTGCACGAGATCGACGTACCCGGCCCTGGGATGCTCCTCGGCGCGCCGGTGTCGCCGTCGTGACCCGCACCGACGACACGCCCGTCCCCGACTATCCGGGGCTGCTCCGCCTCGACGGTCGCCGGTTCGTCCTGCTCGGGGCGGGCCAGGGCATCGGCCGACAGGCGTCGCACGCGCTGGCGTCCGTCGGGGCGAAGCTCGCGTGCGTCGACCAGGACCCCGAGCTCGCGGTCGACATCGCCCGCGAGGTCGGGGGTACCCCCCTCAGCGGCAACGCCTTCGACCGCGCCGACATGGAGCGCATGTTCGACGACGCCGGTCGCGCGCTCGGTGGCATCGACGGCGTGGTCGACATCATCGGGATGTCTCGCTACGCCGATCTCGTCGACATGAGCGACGACGACTGGAACTGGCACTTCGACATCGTGTTGCGCCATGCGTTCCTCGCCATGCAGTACGGCGGACGGGCCATGCGCGACCACGGCGGCGCGATGGTGTTCGTGGCGTCGGTGTCGGGCATCACGTCGGCTCCGCGACATTCGGCGTACGGCGCGGCGAAGGCCGGGCTCATGTCGTTGGTGCGCACCGGCGCGGTGGAGCTCGGACCGTCGGGCATCCGCGTGAACGCGGTGGCGCCCGGCGTGGTGTGGACACCGCGCGTCTCGGCGTTCCTGGGCGAAGAGGGCGAACAACGCAACATCGTCAACACACCACTGAGGCGCGTGGCGCAGCCGTCCGACATCGCCGCCGCACTCCTGTTCCTCGCGTCGGACCTCGCCGGGTACGTCACCGGGCAGACGCTCAGCGTCGACGGCGGCGTCGGCGCCAAGTTCCCGTACCCGATGGCCGACCTGTGAGCACCATCTCGCCGGAGCCGTTCCTCCGCGGCACCGCGTGGCCGGGCACCGATGACCTGCCCTACCCGCGGGCCGATCCCGCCGACCTCGACCGCCTGCCCGGTGACACCGCCGGGGCGGCGCGGCTCCCGGTCGGAGTGCGGCTCGAATTCGTCGGCGCGGCGGAGACCCTCGAGGTCGACTACCAGACCCACACCGACGACCTCGGCTACCGGGGCGACGGTGCGGGCACCGCGTTCACGCTCCTGAGCGGCACCGGCACAGGGGCGGAGTCGCTCTCGATCCCCGCGAACCTCGGCCCGGGGACTGCCCACTTCGCGCTCGATCAACTCGACCGCAGCGATCGCGAGGGCCCCCTCGTCCTGTACCTCCCCGAAGGCATGCGGCCGCGTCTGTTCGCACTGCGCATCGGTGGCGGCACACTCGAACCTGCGCCACGCGGTCGACGCTGGCTGGCGTACGGCGACTCGATCGCGGAAGGTTGGATCGCGACCGGGCCGTCGGCCGCGTGGCCGGCGGTGGCGGCGCGACGGACCGGACTCGACGTCGTGAACCTCGGCTACGCCGGGCGCCGCTCGCGGGGAGCTGCCGTCGGCGCAGCAGATCGCCGCGCTCGACGCCGACGTGATCTCGGTGTCGCACGGCACCAACTGCTGGAGTCGCATCCCCTTCTCGACCGCGATGTTCCGTGAGCAGACACGCGCGTTCCTCGCGCTGGTGCGCCAGGGACACCCGGACACGCCGATCGTGGTGACCAGCCCGATCGTGCGGCCCGACGCCGAGGACACGCCCAACCTGCTCGGCGCCACGCTCGGCGACCTCCGCGTGACGATGGAGGAGCTCACCCGCGAGCTCATCGTCGCCGGCGACGCGCACCTCACGCTGGTGGAGGGTGGCGGTCTGATCGGACCCGACGACCTCCCCGACGGGATCCACCCGGGTGACCGCGGCCACGAGGTGCTGGCCGCCGCGTTCGGCGCCGCGGTCGCCGCCGCTCTCGGCT
Source organism: uncultured Actinomycetes bacterium (assembly GCA_963720765.1). Classification (GTDB taxonomy): domain Bacteria; phylum Actinomycetota; class Acidimicrobiia; order IMCC26256; family DASPTH01; genus DASUAS01. The sequence goes on along the minus strand of CAVRGS010000014.1, from coordinate 34,681 downwards.
GATCCCTCCGGTCCCGACGCCGCCGCTCTCGGCCGATCCCTCCGGTCCGCGACGCCGCCGCTCTCGGCTGAGGCTTTGCCTACACTGACCCGTCACTGGAGGGATGACTGAGCGGCCGAAAGTGCTCGCCTGCTAAGCGAGTAGGGGGTTTATAGCCTCCTCGAGGGTTCAAATCCCTCTCCCTCCGCCACTCCACATCTGGGTCACGCACTGCTCGCCCTTGACGCTCGCCGTCGCCGGGCGCGTCGTGGGCACGTCCCGGCGTCGACTCACGCAGTGACGAGGTTGGGTGGTCGCTCACCCGCCAGCACGGCGACCGCGCCTTCGCTCGCGAGCTGCGCCATGTGGCGACGGGTGGCCTCGGTCGCGCTGCCGATGTGCGGGAGCAACACCGCATGCGGCGCGGCCAGCAGCCTCGGGTGCACCGCCGGTTCGCGTTCGTAGACGTCGATCCCGGCGGCGAAGATCGTGCCGTCCTCGAGCGCGGTGGCCAACGCCTCCTCGTCGACGACCGGACCGCGCGCGGTGTTCACCAGCACGGCCGAGCGCTGCATGAGCGCGAGTCTGCGCGCGTCGATCAACCCGCGCGTCGCGTCGTGCAGTGGTACGTGGAGCGACACGACGTCGCAGCGAGGGAGCAGCTCATCGAGATCGCCGACCCAACCGGTGATCCCGGTGTCGGTGCGCGTGTGGTGCAGCACCTCCATGCCGAAGCCCGCCGCCCGACGCGCGACGGCGTGGCCGATGCGGCCGTAGCCGACGATGCCGAGCGTGGCACCGTGGACGTCGACACCGAGGAAGTCGCCGATGTGGAATCCCGTCCAGCGTCCGGCGCGGAGATCGGCCTCGGCGTCCGTGGCGCGGCGCGACGCCGCCAGGATCAACAGGAACGCGAGGTCCGCGGTCGTCTCGTCGAGGACCCCGGGCGTGTTGCAGATCGCGATGCCGAGCTCGGTGGCGGTGGCCACGTCGATGTTGTCGTAGCCGACCGCGACGTTCGCCACGACTCGGAGCCGCGGCGCGCCGGCCCGGAGGACCGTGGCGTCGATGCGATCGGTGAGGATGGAGACCATCGCATCGACCTCGGCCGCGAGGCCGGCCAGCTCGTCAGTCGTGTAGGGCTCGTCGCCCTCGCGTTGCACGAGCTCGTGGCCGGCCGCGACCAGCGGGTCGAGCCCGCCATCGGGGAGCTCGCGGGTGACGAGGACTCGGGCCACGGCGGGCGAGCGTAGACCGCCGCACACACCCCCGCCGGGTTGCCCATTGCAGGCGTGATGACCGGAATGTACGGTACGCCCGATGCGGAGGGCGGAACCGGATCGCGACGACGGATGGGATGCCGGCTCCGACGCGTTCGACCTGCGCGAGGTCGTCGTCGAGCACCGAGCCGACCTCTTCCGGTACGCCGGCGCTCGTTCTGCCGGAACGATGCCGACGCCGAGGACCTGGCCCAGACCGCGGTGGTGCGCGCGCTGGCGTCGGCCTCGGAGGTGCGCCACCCCGAGCGGGCGAAGCGGTACCTGTTCCGCATCGTCAGGAACCTCGCCACCGACCAGGCGCGTGCCCGGTCCCGCTTCTCCGTCGAGCCGCGGGCCGAGCTCCCCGAGGTGGCGTCGGTCGAACCCCCGCTCGACGCTCGTCTCCTCCACGACGAGGAGCGAGACGTCCCGCGAGCCGCGTTCGCCGACCTGCCGCGTGTCCACCAGGAGGTGCTGCGCCTCCGGTTCGTCGAAGAGCTCGACCACGCCGCCATCGCCGAGCGCCTCGAGACCACCGAGCAGGCGGCGCGTCAGCGCCTGTACCGCGCCATGCAGGCTCTGCGCGCGATCACCCGGCAGCGCCAGCTCGGCCAGTTCGGCCTCGACAACACCTAGACGTGTTTCAGCGCCGCAACTCCGTCACGTGCACGGTGTTGCGGCGCCGGAACGAACGACCGAGTGACCTGACCCGCCGGAAGTGCGCGGGCACCCATCTTCAGGAGACGGGCGAGGGGCTAACCCGCAAGCAACGCTCTCGCACCCATCTCGACCGAGGGGTGGCGGAGACGGGCGAGGGCGCGTGCCTCGATCTGACGCACCCGCTCCCGGCTGAGGTTGACCAGCTGGCCGACCTCGTCGGGGGTGCGGGGCTCACCGCGGTCGAGCCCGAAGCGCAGCGTGAGGATGTAGCGCTCACGCTCGTCGAGCACGGCCAGGAGCTTCTCGATCTCGGCCGGCAGCATCGCCCGGGCCGCCGACTCGTACGGCGATTCGGCCCCACGGTCCTCGACCAGGTCGCCGAGCTCGGTCTCGCCGTCCTCGCCGACGGGCGTCTCGAGCGACACGGGCTCCGCGAGGTGCGGGATGAGCTCCTTCACACGCTCGGGGGCGAGGTCGAGCTCTTCCGCCAGCTCGTCGAGCGTGGCCGGACGACCGAGTCGCGCCTCGAGGCCTGCCCGCTCCTTCTGGAGCCGAGCGAGGTTGTCGGCGGCGTGCACGGGCAGACGGATCGTGCGACCCGCGTTGGCGATGCCGCGCTGGATGGCCTGACGGATCCACCACGTGGCGTACGTGGAGAACTTGAAGCCCTTGCGCCAGTCGAACTTCTCGACCGCGTGGATGAGACCGAGGTTGCCCTCCTGCACGAGGTCGAGGAGCGGCATGCCCGACGCCTGGTAGCGCTTGGCGATCGACACCACGAGTCGGAGGTTCGACTGGACGAACTGACGTTGCGCGTTCTCGCCCTTGCGGACGAGGCGCTGGAGATCGCGCTTCTCGGCTCGGGTGAGGCCCTTGTCGACGGTGTCGAGGGTCTCGCGCGCGGCCTTGCCCGCCTCGATGTCCTGGGCCAGGCGGGCCTCGTCGTCCTTGGTCAGCAGCTGGTGCCGGCCGATGTCTTCCAGGTAGAGCCGAACGAGATCTTCATTGTCGCGTTCGGTGCGATTGCGTACTCGAGCCACGTTGCCTTCCCGAGGGGTAGGGTTGCGGTCGCCCGGGGGAAGGCGACCGTCGACAGTAGAACGACGGGGGATGCGTCCTTGTTCCGGTCTTGGTCCGGACATGATGCTGGGGCTCCGCGACCAAGTCTCGCGGAGGGGGACCCTCCATTGTGCACCTTTTCGGGTACCCGACGCACATCAGGGCCATGCGCGGGCCCGCAGCCGTTGCCAGGCTTGACTTCGACCCCCCGACGGTCGCGGCCCTGACCCGCCGGGTGCGACCAGAACGAGCTCTCCACCGCCCGCCCACGCACACGGGCACCGGCGGCGACTCCGGCTGGTGAACTGACGGCATGTTCCGCGCGCCCGTGTGCACTTTCCGGCGCGGCCATGCCAGTATGCGGCCCACTCGCCGCCTGGAGGGGGTGGCGAACGTGACGGGGGGAACTGAATGAAGGCTCACCGATGGGTGCGCGCGGTCGCGGGGATCTCGGTCCTGGCCGCCGCGAGCGTGGGGTTGCTCGCGACCGGAGCCGCGGGCGCCAGCGATCCGAGCGCGCAGTTCGACAAGCTCAAGCCCATCAAGGCGCCGAGCCCGTGCAAGAACGACACCGGCGTCGACGACTCCACGATCAAGGTCGGCACCATCATCCCGACGTCGGGGCCGCAGGCACTGAGCTTCGCGGCCACCCTCGACGGCATCAAGGCCCGGATCGCTCAGGCCAACGCCGAAGGTGAGCTCGGAGACCGCAAGATCGAGCTGGTGAACGTCGACGACGCCGGTGATCCGGCACGGAACGTCACCGCCGCGCAGCAGCTGGTCGAGCAGGACAAGGTCTTCGGCATCATCACCGAAACCGCGGCCGGCGACGCCAGTGGCCAGTACCTCCACGACCAGAACGTGCCCGTGGTCGGTTGGCAGCTCGGCCTCCCGGTGTACGGCACCTACCCGAACTACTTCGGGATGCAGAACGCCAACACCAAGAACATCAAGACGGAGTTCACGTCGCGCAACGCCGACGTGATCAAGGCGCTCGGGGGCACCAAGCTCGCGATCGTCGGCTCGAACGCCGCCAACAGCGTCGTGTTCACCGAGCAGGTGAAGTCGGCGGCGAACAAGACCAAGGGCCTGAAGACCGTCTACATCAACCACGACATCCCTGTCGGCACCACCGAGTTCGGAGGCATCGCCGACCAGATCAAGCAGTCGGGCGCCGACTCGCTCTACACCGCGTTCGACAACACGTCGAACACGGGCCTCATGGCTGCGCTGAAGCAAGCCGGCGTGAAGCTGAAGCCGGTCATCTTCCCGGGCGGCTACGACCCGCGCGTGCTGGGTCTCCCCACCTATGACGACGTGTACTTCGGCATCGAGTTCAAGCCGTTCGAGCTGACGCAGTCGTGGCAGGGCCTCGACGACTTCAAGAAGTGGATGACGAGCGAGAGCCCCAACGCGACGCTCGGACAGATCAGCGCGGTCGGCTGGATCAGCGCGAACACCTTCATCGAAGGTCTGAAGGCGGCGGGAGTGAACTGCCCGACCCAGAAGGCGTTCATCAACAACCTGCGATTGGAGAAGGGCTACACCGGCAACGGGTTCTTCGATGACCCGCAGACGACCATCGACTTCGCCCAGGTGTACGGCAAGCCGTTCCAGTGCGTGTACTACGTGCACGTCGAGAACAAGCAGTTCGTGCCGCAGTTCGATGGCAAGCCCTTCTGCGCCAAGCAACTGATCACCGACAACAAGATCACCAAGGTCGCACCAGCGACCACGACCACGACGGCAGCGCCCACAACCGCGGCTCCGTAGCCGGTCACTCACCTCTGTCGACGGAGCCGGGTCCGCGAGACCCGGCTCCGTCGCCCCGTACTACGACTCGACGGAGAAGGTGGAACGGTGACGCCCTACATCATCAGCGGGCTGGTCGTCGGCAGCATCTACGCCATCTCGGCGCTCGGCCTCGTGCTCACCTACACGTCCTCGCGCGTGTTCAACTTCGCGCACGGAGCCCTCGCCTACACGATCGCGGTCTTCTACTACTACCTGACCCGCCAGAACGGCTGGCCCATCGAGGCGGCGGCACCGTTCACCATCCTGGTGGTGGCGCCGCTGCTCGGACTCGCCCTCTACTTCCTCCTGTTCCGTCGGCTCACCCACGCCACGCCGACCGTCCGCCTCGTGTCGACGGTCGGCCTGTGGGTCGCGCTGCCGGCGATCACCCGCATCCTCTTCACCGCGGCGACGACCGAGATCTTCAACCCCGAAGGACTGGTGTCGAGCCCCGCTGACACGAACTTCCTGCGGATCTTCGGGACCTGGGTGAACGAGAACCAGTTCGTCGTGATCGTGAGTGCCGCGGTGATCGCGCTGGTCGCAACATTGGTGCTTCGCCTCACGTCGATCGGGCTCGCGACGCGCATGACCGTCGACCACCCGCGCAACGCCGCCATCGCCGGCGTGAACACCGAGATGGTGACGGCAGGATCGTGGATGGTCGGCGTGATGCTCGCGGGGTTCGCCGGCGTGCTGCTCTCCCCCATCGTGGGCCTGCAGGAGTTCCAGTTCACCCTGTTGCTCGTCGGCTCGTTCGCCGCGGTGGTGATCGGGCGGATGACGAGCCTGCCGCTCGCGTTCGTCGGCGCGTTGGGCGTCGGCCTCCTGCAGCAGCTCTGGATCAAGGTGCAGCCTGACAGCGGATTCTTCTCAGCCGGAGTGTCGGCCAGCATCCCCTTCGTCGTGATGCTGGTGTTCCTGATCGGCTACAGCTTCTCCGCCAAAGGCCTCCGGTCCGAGGCGTTCGCGGTCGACCTGCGGCGCGCCGGCGGCGTCCACGGAGACGCCCCGCCACTCCCGCCCGCGCGTGGCTGGAAGCGCGCCATTGGTCCACTGGCCATGGCGGTGGTCCTCGCTGCCCTCCCGCTCCTCTTCGACAACGTCACCATTGCGGGGATCACGTTCGAGCAGTTCTGGGTGGGCGTCTTCGCGCAAGGGATCGCACTGGCGATCATCTACCTCTCGTACACGTTGGTCACGGGCGAGGGCGGGCTGATCTCGCTGTGCCAGATCACGCTGGCCGGCATCGGCGCGTTCGCTGCCGCCCGCCTCGCGGCCGAGGCGGGCTGGCCGGTGTGGCTCGCGATTCTGGCTGGTGCCGTGTTCGCAGTGCCATTCGGGTTGCTGGTCGCGCTGCCGAGCCTGCGCATCGGCGACCTCTATCTCGCTCTCCTCACCATCGGCTTCGCGCTGCTGGTGGAGCAGTTCGTGTGGACCCGCAACGAGTACGAGAACTTCGGAGCGGGAGTCCAGATGGCGCGGCCGTTCGGCATCGGCATCACGGACCGGCTCGAGATGTACGCGATCGTCGCGGTCGTGTTCGCAGTCGTCGCGTTCGCGATCGTGAACCTGAAACGTGGGACGTCGGGATTGGTGTTCGCCGCCATCCGCTCGAGTGAACAGGCGTCGACCACGACCGGGATCAGCATCGTGCGGGCCAAGCTCGCGGTGTTCGCGATCAGTGCCTTCGTCGCAGGCCTTGGCGGTGGCCTCTACGCCACGGTGGTCGGCACCGCCCTCCCGCGCACCTTCAACGCTGCTGGTCGGCATCGTGTGGCTGGCGATCGTCGTGACGTGGGGCGTGCGCTCGGTGGTCGGCGCGCTGCTCGCCGGGATGATCTTCGCCATCGCCCCCAACAAGCTGTCGATCATCCTCATCCTCGTGTTCTTCCTCGTCGTGAGCGGCCTGTTCACGCGCCTGGCGCTGGACCGCGCGTACCGAACCGTGGTCGGTGTCGTCGGCATGGTCGTCCTCGCCGCGCTCGCGTTCGGCGGGAGCGCGTGGATCTGGGACAACGTCTCCGACGAGGACGCGGTGAAGACCATCCTCGCGGCGCTCGGACTCGCCGTCGCGTTGATGATCGGGCTGCGAGTCGCGCGTGCGCCGATCGCCAATCAGGTCGTGCGGGTCGCACTCCTCATCGTGATCGCGGGACTCGGGATCTGGGCCGCGGCAACCCTGTCCGGTCTCGACCTCGGCGAGGCCGGAGCGCACGAGGTGCCCACCATGTTGTTCGGTCTCGGAGCCATCGGACTCGTGAACGAACCACGCGGCGTCGTCTACGACATCGTGAACCGCCAGCGGCTGCGAAGACTCAAGACCGTCGAACGCGCCGAGGAGGAGCGGCAGCTCGCCGCCGACCTCACGTCCGCGGGGATACCCGCGTGACCGCCGCTTCGGACGCCGTGACAACCACCGACGTCCCGATCATCGCGGCCCAGGACGTGACCGTCCGCTTCGGCGGGGTCGTCGCGCTCGACCGCGTGAGCATCTCCGTGCCGCCGGGTTCCACCGTCGGGTTGGTCGGTCCCAACGGTGCGGGCAAGACGACGCTTGTTCGGAGTGTTGTCGGGTCTGATCCGTCCACGCGAGGGCCGGGTCTTCATGCGGGGCGACGACGTGACCCGGCGGAGCCCCCAGACCCGAGCTCGACGCGGCTTGTCGCGCACGTTCCAGCGGATGGAGCTGTTCACCGAGTTGACCGTCCGCGAGCACCTCGTGGTGGCTCGCCGGGTGCGCGACCGACGTGAGCGGCTGCTGGGCATGGCCCGAGACCTCGTCGGTCTCGGCGAGCGTCCCGGACCCGGCGAAGACGACGCAGTCGACGCCATCCTCGAGTTGCTCGACCTGACCGACTTGGCCGACCGGCCTGCACTCACCATCCCGCTCGGCACCGGCCGACTCCTGGAGGTCGGGCGCGCACTGGCTGCAGAGCCGACGGTGATGCTGCTCGACGAGCCGTCGTCGGGACTCGACGTGCACGAGACCCAGCAGCTCGGCGACGCGCTGCGCAGGGTACGAGCTGAACGAGGCATCGGGTTCGTGCTCGTCGAACACAACGTCGACTTCGTGCTCGGACTCTCGGATCGAGTCACGGTCCTCGATTTCGGCAGGCAGCTCGTCGAAGGCACACCCGACGAGATCCGCGTGAGCCCGGAAGTGCAGGCCGCGTACTTCGGCGCGCCGATCGAGCGCGACGGCGAAGCGGAGGACAACGCGTGAACACCACCACGCCCGCGACCACACCCTTGCTCGAGGTCACAGAGGTGCAAGTCGCCTACGGCGAAGCGCGTGCGCTCTTCGGCGTGTCGTTCAGCGTACAGCGCGGTTCGGTCACCGCGACCCTCGGCGCCAACGGCGCCGGCAAGTCGTCGCTCGCTTCGGCGATCGCCGGCGTGGTCAATCCGACCGCGGGTCGCATCGTGTTCGACGGCGAGGACATCACTGGGAAGTCGCCCCATGCGATCGCGAAACGTGGCCTCGCGTACGTGCCGGAGTCGCGCAACCTCTTCCCGCACCTCACCGTGAAGGAGAACCTCTGGGGCCAACTCCGGTTCTCACTCCCACGTGCCGAGCGCAAGGACGCGTACGAGCAAGCGCCATGGAGATGTTCCCGGTGCTCGCCGACCGTCGAAGCCAAGCCGCAGGCACGCTGTCCGGTGGTGAGCAGCAGATGCTCGCGCTCGCACGCGTGCTGGCCGCCTCACCGAAGCTGCTCATCGCCGACGAGATGTCGCTCGGCCTCGCGCCGAGGATCGTCGACCTCGTGTTCGAGTCACTCGCCCGAGCGCGCGACGAAGGCGTCACCGTGCTGCTCATCGAGCAGTTCGTGGAACGCGCGCTCGAGTTCGCCGACCAAGCTGTCGTGCTGCGTCACGGGCTCGTCGGTTGGAAGGGGGCGGCAGCCGACGCCGGCGACGAACTGCTCGCCGAGTACCTGGGCGGGGAGACGGCGTCGACGCTGTAGTCAGGCGCGGCGGGCGTTCGAACGACACGTCGACGTGTTGCTCGGGACGGCGCTGCTCCGCTGCGGCGACATCGGCCAACACGGTCTCGTCGGCGTGGGTGAGCGGCGGCGGCGCGAGTGACCGCGGCACGAGACGCCGCGCCCGTACCACGTTCACCTCGGCGGCGTACACGGTGATCTGCGCGGCGACGTAGAGGAAGAAGAGGAGTCCGAGCACGACGCCGAACGTGCCGTAGAGCTCGCTGGTGTGGCGGAGCTGGCGCGCGACGAGCCATCCTCCGAGCGCTTGCAGCGCGGTCCAGGCCACGCCGCCCAGCACCGCTCCCGGCAACAGGTCGCGCCACGGGATCTCGGCCGGGGTGAGCACACGGAACGCGAGCCAGTACAACGCGACGTTGAGCACGACGACGAGAGCGGTGGACAAGATCGGCACAGCGCTCCCGCCCGGCACCAAGGTCGCGAACGTGGTCAGCGCCGCGGTTCCGACGATCGCGAGCGCGAGCACTGCGAGCACGAGCAGCGAGCGCACCAGGCGCGGTCCGAACCCGGGGCGACGCGCCCCGGGCACGTTCCACACCTGCGCCATCGCGTGTTGGGCCACCTGCGCGACGCCGAGTGAGCCCCACACCAGCGCGAGCAACCCGACCACCAGCGCCAACCCGTTGCCGCCGAGCGCACCCACGTTGCGGCGCAGCTCCTGGCCGACGACGGGGAAGTCGGCCAACGCAGTGTTCAGGAGATCCCGTCCGCAAGCTGGGGTCGTCGTGCGCGACGTAGCCGAGGACGGTGACGAACACGAGGAGCAGCGGGAACATCGCGAGGAACCCGTAGTAGGTGATGAGCGCGGCGAGATGGCCGCCGCGATCGTCGCCGTACTTCTTCACGACTCCGACGACGAACGCCGGGGCGCGATGGCGCTGCTGCCATGAATCGAGGCGATCGACGAGCTCCACACCTACGAGCATCCCCGTTGAGGTGCCGCTTCAACCGATGGCGGCTACTCGTGGTGCAGGAGTGCGCGCGTCTGTTCGACGAGTGACGGCTCGATGGCAGGACCGGTCTCGATGACGAGCTCGTGCAGCACGTCGGTCCACGGGAACGGTGGTTCGTAGTCATCGCACACCGGCAGGCCGCGGTCGCGCCCGAGCAGCAGCGCGGTGCCGCCGTGCTGGAACACCATCGGCGCGCGCACCGCGAGCACCGCGTGCGCGACCATCTCGTCGTCGTGGAACAGGGCGACACCGGGCCCGTCGAAGCCGGGCGTGTACACCGCCGCGAGGACGTGACGGCCCGGCGGCACGGGCACGTCGCTCTCGACGCGCGCTTCGTCGCCGGCGCGGTTGAGCACGAACACGAGCCGGCCGTCCCGCACGAAGAGCGCAAGGCCACCGGTCCAGTCACCCATCGCCGCCAGGATCCCGGCCGCGCCCCGATCCGGGACTTCGACGTCGGCGGCCATGCGGAACCCACCGAAGAGGCGCGCCACCGAGTCGTCGGGCACCGGACCACCCTCGGGGCGGTACACCGCGCGCTCCGGAATCGCGTTGGGCCAGGGGATGACCGCGGCGATGCGACCGATGAGCTCGTCGACGAGCGGGAAGACCTGGTTGCGCTCGGCCTCCGACTGCCAGCGCGCCTGCAGCTCGACAAGCACGTCGGGGCGCTCGGACGCGAGATCGCGGGTCTCGGCGAAGTCGTCGGGGAGCCGGAACAGCGCCCACTCGTCGTCGGCGAACTCACGGCTGCCCTCGAGCAGCGCTTCCTCGTCGACGACCCCCTTGGACACGTGGTCGGTGGTCGCTTTCCATCCGTCGGCGACGATCGAACGCGAGCCGAGCATCTCGAAGTACTGCACCGTGCGCGGTGACGGCGCGGCCGCGTCGGAGAACGTGGCTCGGATCGATGCGCCATCGATCCGTTGTTGCTCGACACCGTCGACTGCGGTGGGCGGATCGATTCCTGCGGCGTCGAGCACCGTCGGCATGAGGTCGATGGCATGCACGAACTGGTCGCGCACCGCGCCAGCCCCCTCGATGCCGTGTGGCCAGTGCACGACGAGCGGCGTGCGCGTCCCGCCCAACCACGTGTAGCGCTTCCACAGCCGCAGCGGTGTGTTGCCCGCCCACGCCCAGCCCCACGAGTAGTGCGGGTACGAACGCAGGCCGCCGAGCTCGTCGTTCCACGCGAGGTTGCCCTCGACGGTGTCGGGCACGTGCTCGGTGAAACGGTGTTCGTTGAACGTTCCCAGCGCTCCGCCCTCACCGCTGGCGCCGTTGTCGGAGATGAGCATGATCAGCGTGTCGTCGAGCTCGCCCAGCGCGTCGAGCTGTGCGACGACGCGACCGATCTGCGCGTCGGTGTGCGCGAGGAAGCCGGCGAACACCTCCTGCTGGCGCGCCAGCATGCGTTGGGCGTCGTTCGACAACGACGACCACTCCTCGATCCAGCTCGGCCGCTCGCTGAGCGCGGTGTCCGGCGGGACGATGCCCGCGTCGAGCTGACGCGCGAACACGTCGTCGCGCCACTGCTCCCACCCGCCGTCGAAGCGGCCTCGGTACGGCTCGACCCACTCGGGCGCGACGTGGTGCGGTGCGTGCATCGCTCCGAGCGCGAAGTACAGGAAGAACGGCCGGTCGGGTGCGGCCTGACGTTGGGCCGTGATCCCGCGAATCGCCTCGTCGGCGAGGTCCTCGGTGAGGTGGTAGCCGTCGCGCGGCGTGCGCGGTTGCTCGACGTAGTGGTTGTCGCGCACGAGGTGCGGCGCCCAGTGGTTGGTGTCGCCCTGGAGGAACCCGTAGTAGCGCTCGAAGCCGAACCCGAGGGGCCACCGGTCGTACGGCCCCGCGACGGAGCGCTCACCACCGGGGACGAGGTGCCACTTGCCGACGGCGAGCGTGTTGTAGCCGGCGTCGCGCAGCACGCGTGGGAGGGGCGTCGCCGAGCGCGGGATGCGGCCGGTGTAGCCGGGGAACGCCATCGGCAGGTCGGTCAGGAAGCCCATGCCCACGGCGTGGTGGTTGCGGCCGGTCATCAGGCACGCGCGCGTCGGCGAGCACAGGCTGGTCACGTGGAAGTGGTTGTAGCGGAGCCCGCCGGCGGCGAGTGCGTCGATCGAGGGCGTGGCGATGTCGGAGCCGAAGCACCCGAGCTGACCGAAGCCGAGGTCGTCGAGGACGATCAGCACGACGTTGGGAGCGTCGGGACCGGGGCGCGGGAGCGAGTAGTCCCCGGGTACCGACTCGGCGATCGAGAACCCGGTGCGGGCGTCGGAGGTCGTCATGGGCGCGCAATCTACGCCCAGGTCCGAGGGTCCGCCTCCAGGGAAAGCCGCTGATGGTCGAAGCATTTGGGATGATGCACCGAGCAGGCCGACGACGAGGGCAGTCGATGCGCGCAGCGCACCGAACATGGTGGACTGCGGTTGCGGTCGCGGCGGTGGCGATCACCATGGCCGCGACGCCAGCGGGCGCGAACGCGCCGGTGAGGGTCAAGCGGGGGGCGGCGTGCCTCCCCGGCCGGTGGAAGCTGGACCTGGAACGACTGGTGTCGGAGGCGTCGGTGACGCAGAAGCTCACCGCCACCGGCGCGGTCGACCTGCAGTTCCGCCGCGGTGAATTCCTGCAGACGTACTCCGACGTCATCACCGGCGAGAGCACCGGCGCCAACGGCATCACGATCAAGGTGGAGCAGAAGTACGCCGGCGCGGTGAGCGGGAGCTACCGCACTACCGGCAGCGCCCAACTCGACCTCAGCGACATCAGCAACGCGACCGAGATGGTGATGACCACCACGGTCAAGGGGATTGCGGGCGCACCGAACCGTCAGGCGCCGGCACCAGGAACCCAGACCGATGCAGTGACCCTCGCGTTCACGTGTCGGGGGAACACGTTGCAGATCACCGCGGGTGGCGCGGTGGCGCAGCACTACAACAGGCTGCGCTGACCCACGTCGCCGAGCACGTCGCAGAACACGAACCCGTCGCGCTCCACCACCTCCCCCACCGAGATCGGGATGGGCGCCGAGAAGCCGGGCGCGTCCCAGACGAAGGTGTGGAACTCGCCGCGCTCGCCGCACGGATCGACGTGCTCGGGGAGGTCGGCGAGGAGCTCGGCGTCGAAGGCCCGGCCTACGAAGTCCGCCGGCAACACCCGGGGATCGACACAGGTGAGGACTGCCCGCACCCCGGCGTCGAGCATCTCGCGGGCGAGCCGGTCGGTCGGCTCGCCCCAGAGCGGGAAGACCGGATCGACGCCGGTGCCGGCGAGGTGCTGCTCGCGGTAGCGGCGCACGTCCTCGAGGAAGAGATCGCCGAACACCATCTGCTCGGCACCGTCGCCGCGGGATGTCTGCACCGCTTCACGCATCGCCGCCTCGTACACATCGTTCGGGCACGGCGCGGGCAGCGCCACCCGGTGCAGCGGGAGGCCGAGCCGGTCAGCCTGGAGCTGCACCAGCTCGTCCCGAACCGCGTGCATCGACACCCGGTCGGCGTCGGCGTTGAGCGACACCAGGAGGCGGGACACGTCGAGCCCGAGCACCTCACGGGCCCGGTGCAGCGCCAGCGCGCTGTCCTTGCCACTGCTCCAACTCATCCACGCCCGCACACGCACCGCCCGTCGGCCTTCGGGAGTTCGCCGGACCGAACCTTACGAGAGAGCTCGCGGGCCTCGAAGGACGCGTCGCGATTTCAGCGACAACGACCGCGTGGGAGCGCGCTGATACCGAGCGCGTTGCGCGCAGTGCCGCAATGTCGCCTGGGCACACTGAATCTACGCAGGCGTTCCTCTCCTGGGAAGCCTCGACGGATCAGGAGCAACAGATGACAGTGACCGAAACGCGTAGCAATGCGCCGGAGCGCACGTCGACCGCGAAGAACATCGGTGGCCTCACGCTGGAGACGGATCACGGCGTCACGACCATTTCTGATGATGTGGTCAGCAAGGTCGCCGGGTACGCGTGTCGCGAGGTCGAGGGAGTGGCGAACCTCGGCGGCCAGTTCCGCAGGCTGGTCGGCCGCGTCAAGCCGGGTTCGGAGTCGTTGACCCAAGGCGTGAACGTGGAGGTCGGCACCAAAGAAGCGGCGATCGATCTGGTGATGGTCGTACGGTTCGGCTTCCCGATTCCCGATCTCGCGCAGACGGTGCGCGAGAACGTGATCGCGAAGGTCGAGTCGGCCACGGGGCTGACCGTGGTCGAGGTCAACCTCGAAGTCGACGATGTCGTGTTCGAAGAGGCTGAGGAAAGCCGGGTCGCGTAGGCGCCCGTCCAGCACTCGGGACGAATGCATCTCATGAGCGGCCTTGGCGCGGGACGACAACTGGCGTTGCGCTTGCTGGGGGGTTGCACGGCGCTCGCCGTCTTGACGATCGCCGCGCAGCTCTTGGCGATCAGCGTCTGGAGCCAGCCGTTCCTCGAGCGCGGCAATGTCCGCTCAACGGCCGATTGGCTCCGGCGCCCGCATGGTGAAGGTGCGGAGGTCCTGATCGGAGCCAGCCTGGTCCTGCTCGCGGTGTGGCTCACGTGGGCGTTTGTGTCCACCTTGCGGACACGTCGACCGGTCGTGGTCACCCGCCGCGAATCGGGCTGGACCCGGATCGACCGACGCACTCTCGCCGATGCGCTCGAACGGTCGATCGGGACGGTGGTCCCGCGAGCGCGCGTCGTGGTGCGGGTACGCCGCAAGGGTCGAGTCGATGTCACGCTCTCCAGCGCAGACCCCGACGCCCACCGCTACGTCGAGGACGCGTCAGCTGAACTCGAACGTCTGATCACGACGCGCGGACTGCCGTGCACCTGCGGTCGCGTCGAGACCCGGCTGCCCAGAGGTCACCACGCGAGCCGCGTCCGATGACCGCCCTGCGTCGAGGCACCCAGGTCTTCGGAATCGGTCTGCTCTTCGCGGCCGGTGTGGCACTCATCCTGAGCGCGACCGGAGCCGTCGGCACGAGCTGGCGCCACAACACCGGGGACGCATTCCGCGACCTCGCGCTCCCCGACACCCACGACTGGGCGCTGGCCCTGATCGGAGCGGCAGCCGCGATCATCGGGGTCGCGATGCTGATCTCGCAGCTCCTCCCACCGAGACGGGGAAGTCATCGCATGCACGAAGTTCATCGCGACACCGACGGAACGACACGCATCCGTGGACGCGCCGTCATCAACACGGTTCGACGGACCTTGGAACAACTCGACGGCATCACCGCCGCCGACGCCCGATGGACCGGCAAAGAACTCCGGGTCGAGATCCACGTCGACGACAACGCGAATCTCCAGACCGTCGAGACGAGGGCGCGAGAAGCCCTGGGACTCCCGTTCTGGATCGACCTCGGGATGGCTGATGCAGAGATGAACATCGTGATGTTGCACAACGGGCGAGGAAGCCACGAGAAGAGGGTGAGATGACGATGCGGTCGACACGAACACTGATCGGTGCCGGGACCGGAGCCGGCTTCGGAATCGTCTGGACAGCCACCAGCTTCGGATGGGCCGTCCTCGTGCTCGCCCTCGCGCTGATCGGAGCCGCCATCGGCTTCGTGTTCGACCGCCCCAACCTGCTCATCGACGCGCTCCAACGGATCTCGGAACGCTGAGATCGAGCGAGCACCGTGAGCTCCTGACAGGACAGTTGCCCGTGGAACGTCCGCGTCGGTCGAACGGATGAGTCGCCATGGCTCCCGCGCTTCGCGGCGCGGGGGTCGGCGTGGCCGCGTGCTCTGTGCCCGTGGCGATGGCCTCGTCCGGTAGAACGTCGGTGGTGGACGCCGAGATCTTCGCCACCGTCGCCGCGGTGCTCGTTGCCGGCGTGGTGGCGCAGTGGGCGGGGTGGCGCCTGCGGATTCCCGCGATCGTGTTCCTGTTGCTGGGAGGCCTGATCGCCGGTCCCGTCACGGGTGTGCTCGAACCCCGGGCGGTGTTCGGTGACCTCTTGTTCCCGATGGTGTCGCTCGCGGTGGCGGTGATCCTGTTCGAGGGCGCCCTCGAGCTGGGTTGGAGTGGGCTGCGTCACGCCGGCCGAACGGTGTGGACCCTGGTCACTCTGGGTGCGGCGATCACCGTTGCAGGCGCTGCAGTGACCGCGCGGTACGTCCTCGGCGTGGAGTGGGACATCTCGATCCTCCTGGCGACGATCCTCGTGGTCACCGGCCCCACGGTCATCGGCCCGATCCTGCGCTCCATCGGGATGCGGGGACGGGCAGCGCATGTCCTGCAGGCCGAGGCCACACTGATCGATCCGCTGGGCGCGGTCTTCGCCGTCCTCGTGTTCGAGGCACTGTTCGCCAGCGATCAGGACCGCAGCGGCGTCGTCGCGAACCTTGCCCTCACCTTGGTCGCCGGCGCCGCCATCGGCGTGGTGGTGGCGGCATTGGTGATCGTGGTGCTGGCCCGACGACTCATCCCCGACCAGTTGGACAATCCGGCCGTCCTCGCGGCGGTGTTCGCGGCGTTCGCGTGCGCGGACGCGGTGCGGGCCGAGGCCGGGCTGGTGGCGGTGACGGCGATGGGGTTCGTGCTCGCGGCACAACAGCGGGTCGTGGTGCGCCATGTGTTGGAGTTCAACGAGACCTTGCGCATCATCTTCGTCTCCGGGCTCTTCATCCTGCTCGGCGCCGCGATCGAGACCGCGACGCTCGGATCGCTCGAGTGGCGCAACGTCGTGTTCTTGGCGTTCCTGGTGGTCGTCGTCCGCCCGCTGGCGGTCGCGCTGTCAACGATCCGATCACCGTTGCGATGGCAGGAGCGCGTGTTCATCGGTCTGACTGCCCCGCGCGGAATCGTCGCAGCTGCGGTGGCATCCGTGTTCAGCCTCGCGTTGTCCGAACAGGGTCTCCCGGGCTCACAGGTGCTCGTGTCCGCGACGTTCACCGTCATCGTGGGAACCGTGCTGCTCTCAGGTCTCGGCTCGCGTGCCCTCGCGACGCGATTGGGTCTGGTCGATCCGACACGGTCGACCGTCGTCGTCCTCGGAGCCAACCTTCTCGGTCGCGAGCTGGCGCGGTCTCTCGAAGAACACGATGTTCCGGTGATCGTCATCGACATCGACCGGGACAACCTCAGCGCGGCCCGTATGGACGGTCTCGGCACCTACTCGGGCACCGTGCTCGCCGACGACACCTGGAACTCGGTCGAGCTCGAACACGCGGCCGCGTTCGTGGCCGTCACGCCCAACGACGAGCTCAACACCCTCGCAGTTCGTCACGCCGGCGCGATCCTCGGCCGTTCCGCCGTGTTCCAGACCGTGCCCCACCGACGTGAGCATCAGCGGTGGTCGGTGCTGCCGGTCGGCACCTTCGGTCAACCCTTGTTCGCGCCCTCGATCGACACTCCCGCCTTGGAAACCCGTCTCGCGGATTCGTGGCAGATCCACTCGACGAAGATCACCGCTCGGTACACCGCCGACGACTACGAGCGCGACCACGCCGATCGCGTCGTCCTCTTCGTGATCGACGAGCGCAAACGGCTCAGGATGGCAACCTCATCGAAGGAACGAGCCTTCGGGACCGGTGACGTCGTCGTCGCGCTCTTCTCAGATGCGAACGCCACCTCGGGTGTCGAGCGATGAGGCGCGCGTCGCGGTTCTCCCGTCCGTCGGGCCACCACTCTTCGTGGTGGACGAGCAACCGAATCCGGGATCGCCGAATCGCGCCGCGCTCGTATGCCGTGACCTGCACCGTTCCGGTGGGCGAGGGGGGACTTGAACCCCCACATCCTTTCGGACACAGGCACCTGAAGCCTGCGCGTCTGCCAATTCCGCCACTCGCCCGGAATGCGACAGGGTAGCCCGAGTGCCTGACCGGCGAACATCTCGAAGCTGACTGGTGCCGGCGCCATCGAACCTCGAGATGCTCGCAGCGCGGGGCGTGCAGCTTCGTTGCGGGGGCTGCTCGGTACACTCTCGGCGTGGGACTCCAGGGGTTCGAGCGGAGGCTCGAGCGGCTGGTGGAGGGGACCTTCAACAAGGCCTTCCGCAGCGGACTCCAGCCCGTCGAGATCGGTCATCGGGTGACTCGCGTGCTCGACGACGGTCGCGCGCTCGGGGTGAACGGCCGTCCGGTGGCACCGAACAACATCGGGGTGTACCTGTCCCCCGCCGACTTCGAGCGCTTCAGCTCGTTCGCCGAAGCGCTGGCCCGCGAACTGGCCGAGGCGGCTCGCCAGCATGCCCGCGACGAGGGGTACCAATTCGTGGGTCCGGTGACCCTGACCCTCGTGCCCGACGACACCCTGAAGACCGGCGACTACGACGTCGTGGCCGAGATCGCCGAGGGGGCCGGCGGCCACGTGGGTTCGTTGGTCCTGCCCGACGGCCGCCGGGTCGGCCTGGGTGAGCACGTCACGTCGATGGGCCGGAACTCCGATTGCACCGTGAGCCTGGCCGACCCCCGGGCTTCGAGGCGTCACGCCGAGATCCGCCCCACCGCCGACGGCTTCGTCATCGCCGACCTCGGATCGATGAACGGCACGCTCGTCAACGGCACCGCGATCAAAGAGCGGGTGTTGCACGACGGCGACGAGATCTCGGTGGGAGCGACGGTGTTGCGCTTCGAGGCTTCGTAGTGCCGGAGTCGGTCCTCACCATCCTGAAGTTCTGCTTCCTCGCACTCCTCTACTTGTTCCTGTTCCGGGTCGTGCGCGTCGTGGTGAAGGAGATGCGGGCCCCCGCGCCGGTGCCGGAGCAACCCGCAGCCCCTCCGAGCGCGGCACCCGTACCGGCGTCGCGTCCCGCGAAGCCGGCCAAGGGTCGTGGTCCCGGTCGGCTCCGCATCCTCGAGCCACCGGCGCGCCAGGGCGAGAGCTTCGCCCTCACCGAGGAGCTCACCGTCGGCCGCGGTGGTGGGTGCGGCATCGTGCTCGCCGACGACACGTTCGTGTCGACCGTGCACGCGCGCGTGTTCCGGCGCGACGGCGCGGTGTTCGTGGAGGACCTCGGTTCACGCAACGGCACACTGCTCAACGGCGAACCGCTCGTGCACGCGGCGCAGCTCCGACGTGGCGACCACGTGCAGTTCGGCCAGACCGTGGCCGAGGCGGTCAGGTAGTGGCCACGGTCGAGCAGGCGCCGTGAGGCTCGTGATGGGGGCCGCCACCGATGTCGGCCGGGTGCGCGAGGGCAACGAGGACGCGTACCTCGTCGACGATGCGATGGGCTTGCTCGCGGTGGCCGACGGCATGGGCGGTCACCGCGCCGGCGAGGTGGCCAGCGTGACCGCACTCGAAGCGCTGCGCGCCGCGATCACCAGCGGACGTCCGCTGCGTGAGTCGATCGAAGACGCCAACGACGCCGTCTTCACCAAGTCACTCACCGACACGAACCTGCGCGGCATGGGCACCACGCTCACCGCCGGCACGCTGGTCGCCGGCGACACGGTGTTGATCGGTCACGTGGGCGATTCGCGCGCGTACCTCCTGCACGACGGCGAGCTGCGCCAGGTCACCGAAGATCACAGCCTGGTCGAGGAGCTCGTGCGCGAGGGACGCCTCACCGCCGACGAAGCCGCGGTGCACCCGCAACGGTCGATCATCACGCGCGCGCTCGGTGTGGACGCGTCGGTCGAGGTCGACGTGTACCCGGTCGAGCTCGTGCCCGGCGACCGCATCCTGCTGTGCTCCGACGGGCTCACCGGGATGGTGCAACCCGACGACATCGCCGCCGCGCTGCGGCGAGAGAGCGACCCCGGTCGCGCGGCGACACAGCTGGTCGATGCGGCGAACGCAGCCGGCGGTGAGGACAACATCACCGTGGTCGTGGTCGCGGTCACCGACGAGGCGCCCCTGCGCGAGGTCCCCACAGGCGTCGAGCCCATCGAGGCCACCGTGGTGGACGACGAGCCCGCGGCCGAACCCGGCGAGCGGCGGCGGCGCGGGCTGCACGGCGTCGGCCGGGTGCTGCTGTGGGCGCTGCCGATCGTGCTGGTGCTCGGCGTCGCGGTCGCCGCGGTCGGCTGGTACGCGCGCAAGGACTACTACGTGGGCGCGAGCCAGGGTCGGGTGACCGTGTACAAGGGCGTGCCCGGCGGGCTCGCGGGTTGGAACCCCACCATCGAGCAGCGCACGTCGCTCGACGTCACCGACCTGCGTCCGGCCGCCCGAGCCCAGGTGCGCGACCACCAGACCTTCTCGTCGCGCGCCGACGCCGCCGCGTTCGTCGCCCGGCTGAAAGACCAGGCGACGACGACCAGCACCACGACCAGCACCACGACCACGACCACGACGACGGTGCCGCTCACGACCGTCGCGCCCGCACCCGCGACATGAAGTCGCCCACCGCCCGACGGCGTCGTAGCCGGGAGCTCGGACTCGGGCTCCTCGCGGTCGTCGTCACCGGTGCGGGCTACGTGCTGCTGCTCCTCGCCGAACGCCCGGACATCCCCGCCGACCTCTGGGTGTTCCTGGTCGCGGTGCTCGGCCTGTACGTCGTCGCGCACCTCGCGGTACGACGGTTCGCGCCACGCTCCGAACCCACGCTGCTCCCGCTCGCGTTCCTGCTCAACGGCATCGGCTACTTCACCATCTCTCGCCTCGACCGCGACCTCGCGCGCGTGCAGGCGGTGTGGACCGCGGTGGGCATCGCCGCGTTCGTGCTCACGCTCGTGGTCGTGCGCAACGTCCGCACGCTCGAGCGCTACAAGTACACCTTCCTGTTGCTCGGTGTCGCCGCGTTGATGCTGCCGTCGTTGCCCGGCCTCGGCCAGGAGATCAACGGTGCGCGGCTGTGGGTGCACCTCGGACCGGTGAACTTCCAGCCCGGCGAAGCCGCCAAGGTGCTCCTGGTCATCTTCTTCGCCGCGTACCTGGTCGACAAGCGCGAGCTGCTCGCCACCGGTACGCGCCACATCGGCCGCCTCCGACTCCCCGACCCGAAGCACCTCGGTCCACTCCTGCTGGCATGGGGGTTCTCGATCCTCGTGATGGTGCGGGAGAAGGACCTCGGATCGTCGCTGCTCTTCTTCGCGGTGTTCGCGGCGATGCTCTACATCGCCACCGACCGCGCGTCGTACCTCTTCGTCGCGCTGGCGATGTTCCTCGCCGGTGCCTACGTGGCGTACCAGCTGTTCGGCCACGTGCAGGACCGCGTGAGCTCGTGGATCGACCCGTGGTCGGTGTCGCAGACCAAGGGCTTCCAGCTCGTGCAGTCGATGTTCGCGCTCGGCTCGGGCGGCTTCGCCGGTACCGGGCTCGGGCTCGGCAGTCCGCAGAAGATCCCGAACGCGTCGACCGACTTCGTGCTCTCCGCCATCGGTGAGGAGCTCGGGCTGCTCGGCACCGTCGCCGTCTGCATCATGTTCCTGCTGCTCGTCGGCAGCGGGTTCCGCATCGCCATCCAGGCGGATCGTCCCTTCTCGAAGCTGTTCGCGGCCGGCCTGACCACGATCATCGGCGTGCAGACGTTCGTGATCATCGGGGGTGTGATCCGCGTCATCCCCCTGACCGGTGTGACGCTGCCGTTCGTCTCCTACGGCGGGTCGTCACTCATCGCCAACTTCGTGATCATCGCCCTCTTGCTGCGCATCTCCGACGAGACGGTCGCGCGCGCCGAAGCACCGGGCGCGGTGGCGACCGCGCGCACCGCGATCGGGGGGGCCGGCGTCCACGGCGGGCCCGGCAGACCGGGAGGTGACGCCGTCGGGGCCGCACCGCCGGCACGCCGGTGAACCGGCCGATCCGCCGCGTCGCGTACGCGGTGACCGTGCTCATCCTGCTGCTGGTCGCGCAGCTCACCTACCTCCAGGTGGTCGACGCCGACAACCTCGCCAACGACCCGAAGAACGTCCGTCACGCGCTGAAGGAGTACAACCGCGCCCGCGGGAACATCCTCACCGCGGACGGGCAGATCGTCGCCCAGTCGATCCCCACCACCGGTGACTTCAAGTACCTGCGCCAATACCCGCAGGTGAGCCTGTTCGCCCACGTGGTGGGATACCAGTCGTTCGTCAACCTGGTGGGCAGCAGCGGCGTCGAGGAGTCGTACAACGACGTGCTCACCGGGCAGGACTCCAGCTTGCAGATCAAGAACCTCGGCAACGCGCTCCAGGGCAAGGCCGACACCAACGACGTCGTGCTGTCGCTCACCGAGTCTGCGCAGAAGGCGGCCGAGCAGGCGCTCGCCGGTCAGAAGGGCTCGGTGGTGGCGCTCGACGTGCAGACCGGCGCGATCAAGGCTCTGTACTCGAACCCCACGTTCAACCCCAACGGACTGTCGGTCCACAACAGCCAGGTCGTGCAGAACACGTTCAACGCGATCAACAGCGACGCCACCGACAAGGCCGCACTGCAGCGTGCGTACCGCGAGATCTACCCACCGGGCTCGACGTTCAAGGTGGTCACCACGAAGTCGGCGCTCGAGACCGGCACCGCGACCCCCGACACCCAGTTCGACTACACCGACAGCTTCAAGATCCCCGGCGTGACCAACCCGCTCTTCAACTACGGCGGCGAGGTCTGTGGAGGGTCGCTGGAGCAGAGTCTCATCGAGTCGTGCAACGCGACCTTCGCCAAGCTCGGCTACGACATGGGCGACGCGTTCGTGCCCGCCATGGACCAGTGCGGCATCGCGAACGCGCCGCCCATCGACCTGTCACCGCCTGCGGTCGAGAGCGTCGGACCGCGGGTGGGCGCCGACAAGCCGCGCTTCGCCCTCGCGGGGATCGGGCAGGGTGACGTGGCCACCTCGCCCCTGGAGATGGCGCTCGTCGCCGAAGGCATCGCCAACGGCGGCGTCATCAAGCAGCCGTACGTCGTGCAGGAGGTGCGCAACAGCGAGGGCAGGACGGTGCGCACCACTGAGCCCAAGGACTGGCTCACGTGCATGCAGCCGACGACCGCGCAGACGCTCACCAACATGATGGTCGAGGTCGTGAACCAGGGCACCGGCACGAACGCGTCGATGGCCGACCAGGGCGTGGAGGTGGCGGGCAAGACCGGCACCGCGGAGACCGCCGACAACGAGCGACCGCACGCGTGGTTCATCGCCTTCGCGCCTGCGCGCGCGCCCCGCTATGCCGTGGCGGTGATCGTGGAGCACGGGGGTGTCATCGGCGGCGGTGATGCGGTCACCGGTGGTGCGGTCGCCGCGCCGATCGCGAAGCAGATGCTGCAGAACCTGTTGGCCACGAACCCGTGAGTAGCCTCTCGTGACCATGTCGCCTGACACGCGCGTCTTCGCGAATCGCTACGAGTTGGGCGACGAGATCGGCCACGGTGGCATGGCCGACGTGTACCTCGCGCACGATCGGCTGCTGGACCGCCGCGTCGCGGTGAAGGTGCTGCTGCCCGAGTTCGCGTCCGACGCCACCAACGTCGAACGCTTCCGGCGCGAGGCACAGGCGGCCGCGGGACTCAGTCACCCGCACATCGTCTCGGTCTACGACTGGGGCGAGGAAGACGGCACCTCGTTCATCGTGATGGAGTACGTCGCCGGGCAGACGCTGAGCGAGATCCTGAAGTCGTACGGCCGCCTCGAACCGATGGACGCGGCGCGCATCGCAGCCGAGATCGCCGACGCGCTCTCGTTCGCGCACGCCCACGGCGTCGTGCACCGCGACGTGAAGCCCGGCAACGTGCTCATCACGCCGCAGGGTCAGGTGAAGGTCACCGACTTCGGCATCGCGGCGCGGAGACGAGCGAACCGCTCACGAAGACCGGCGCGGTGCTCGGCACCGCGACGTACTTCTCGCCGGAACAGGCGCAGGGCTTCGCGCTCGATGGCCGCTCCGACGTGTACGCGCTCGGGGTCGTCCTCTACGAGATGCTCACCGGCGTCGCGCCGTTCACCGCGACCAGTCCGGTGTCGATCGCGTACAAGCACGTGCGCGAGACACCCGCGCCACCGTCGACGCTCGTGCCCGAGCTCGCGGGCGCGATGGACCGCATCGTGCTCACCGCGATGGCGAAGAAGGTCGAGGAGCGCTACCAGTCGGCGCAGGACCTCCGCGCCGACCTCCTCCGCTTCGAGCGTGGCCGTCCACTCGCTGGCTCGCCGGACACCGCGGCGCCGGCATCGGTGCACGTGGCCGCGCCGGCCGAGGCGACCGCCGTCGCCGCCGCGGCGGCCCCGGCATCGAGCCGCACACGCGGCCGTTGGGGTCCGGCCGTCGTGATCGGCATCGCGCTCGCGTTGCTCGTCGGGCTCATCGTGGTCCTCCTCGCCAATTCCGACTTCGGCAAAGAGGGTCCCTCGGTCACGAAGCTCGACGTGCCCCGCGCCGTCGGGGTCCCCTACGGGCAGGCCGCGGCCGCGCTCGAGTCCGTCGGTTTCACCGTCGCTCGCAAGGACGTCGACGAACCTCAGCAGGCGCCTGATGTCGTGCTCAGCCAGGATCCGGAGACCGGTCGCAAGATCCCCAAGGGCGGGCTCATCACGCTCACCGTGAGCAGCCCCACCATCGCCATGCCCGACGTGGTCGGCCAGCCCAAGGCCCAGGCCACGCAGACCCTCGCGGCCAAGTACCTCGCGCCCAACTTCGTGGAAGAAGACAGCGACCAGCCTCCGGGTACGGTGCTGCGCTCCGATCCTGCGGCCGGGGCCCCGGTGGCGAAGCTGCAAACAGGCGGGCGGCCCACGGTGACGGTCGTGATCGCGCGCGAGCCCCTGGTGGCGGTGCCCGGGGTGGCGGGGCAAGATCCGTTCACCGCCGCTGCGACCCTCTCCGGTGCCGGGTTCCAGGTGTCGGTGGCGACGGCACCGAGCGACACCGTCGGCAAGGGCGGAGTCATCGGCACCTACCCGCCCGAGGGGACGATGCTCCCGCGGGGCACGGCGATCACGGTGCTCGTGTCGAGCGGCCCGAACACGGTGGCCATGCCGAGCGTGGTGGGCATGCCGCGAGCGGCGGCCGAGGCCCTGCTCAACCAGACCCTCGGATTGGGTGTGCAGGTGAGCCTCGTGAACGCGGGACCGACGAAGAAGGGGCTCGTCGTGTCGCAGGCACCGGCGGCGGGCACGCAGGTCGCCAAGGGCTCGACCGTCGCGATCTCCGTGGGGACTTGACCCTCGCCTCCTGGTACGCAGAGCACGGACGGCACGACCTGCCCTGGCGCCTGACGCGTGACCGGTGGGCGATCCTCGTGTCCGAGGTCATGCTCCACCAGACGCAGGTGCCGCGGGTGGCCGCGGTGTACGACGGGTTCCTCGCCCGGTTCCCCACGCCGACCGCGATGGCCGACGCGGGACCGGCGGCGGTGATCGGAGCGTGGGGCCGCCTGGGGTATCCGCGCCGGGCGCGACGTCTCTACGACAGCGCGGTCGCGGTGCGCGACCATGGCTGGCCCGACGACCTGACCGAGCTCCCGGGCGTCGGCCGCTACACCGCGGCGGCGATCCGCGCCCAGGCCGACGACGCCGACGTACCCGCGATCGAGGTGAACATCCGACGGGTCACCGAGCGAGTGTGCGGTGCGCGGTTGTCGGAGCGCGCGGCGGAGGACGCGACGGTCCGCATCGGCCGTCCCCTGCGCGGACGGGATCGCCTTCTCGCCCTGATGGACGTGGGCGCGCTCCTGTGCCGGCCGCGGGAGCCGCGCTGTGGCGAGTGCCCGTTGCGCCGGCGCTGCGCGACGCGCGGGCCGCTCCCCGACGAGACCCGTCACCGGCAGGCGCCGTTCGCGGGCAGTTTCCGCCAACGCCGGGGCGAGGTGATGGCGCGCCTGCGCGCCGGCTCCGCACCCGCACGCGAGCTCGACGCCGACGCGTTGGCGTCGTTGGTCGACGACGGCCTCGCCGTGGTGGTGCGGGGCCGCGCTCGCCTGCCTTGACGCAGCTCCTGGCCATCGGCGGGATCGCAGCGACGGATCCGATCGCCGGGAGGGACGTCAGGTGCGGACCACGCCCAGGAAGTTGCCGAGCAGGAGGTGGCCGGCCTCGGTGAGGATCGACTCGGGGTGGAACTGCACGCCTTCGATCGGCAGGTCGGTGTGGCGCAGGCCCATGACGAGGCCGTCGTCGGACTCGGCGCTGATCTCGAGCGCGTCGGGCACGGTCTCGCGCGCCACGACCAGCGAGTGGTAGCGGGTGGCGGTGAACGGGGACGGGAGCCCGGTGAACACGCCGCGCCCGTCGTGGGTGATCTGCGAGGTCTTGCCGTGCATGACGTGCGGGGCGCGCACGACGCGGCCGCCGAAGATCTGGCCGATGCACTGATGACCGAAGCACACACCGAGCACCGGGACGCCGGCCTCGCCGAAGGCGCGGATGGCGTCGATGGACACGCCGACGTCGCCGGGTTCGTCGGGACTGCCGGGTCCGGGTGACACGAGCACCGCGTCGGGCTCGAGCGCTTGCAGGGCGGCGAGCGTCACGGCGTCGTTGCGGTGCACGATCGGCTCCGCGCCGAGCTCACCCAGGTACTGGACGAGGTTGTAGACGAACGAGTCGTAGTTGTCGATGACGAGGACACGCACCACGAGCACGCTACCGGGGCCGGGATCGCGGCGGTCAGCTGATTCGCTAAGGTCGCCCACCGTGGCCCGTACGAAGAAGGCTCCGCCGCCGCCGGCACGCCGCCCCACCAAGGGCTCGCGCTACACGCCGCCCGCGCCCAAGAAGGTGAAGCACAGCCACCTCTGGGTGCCGGTCACGATGTTCACGTGCCTCGCGCTGGGTGTGCTCGTGATCGCCGGCAACTACCTCGAACTGCTCCCGGGCGGCGCGGTGAGCAACAACTTCCTGCTGATCGGCCTCGTGCTGCTGATCGCAGGCTTCGTGTTGTCCACGTTCTTCAAGTAGCGCGCACCGGCGGCGAAGACCGCCACGCCTCACGTGTCGTAGGCAACCACGGCCGCGACATCGGCGTCGACGCGGCATGACCGCCAACCCTCGAGCCTGCGGGCGTCTCGTCGTCCTGCTCGTCTCGGTGCTGCTCGCGTCCTGCAGCAGCGGCACCACCGGTGACTCGGCCCGCGCGCCGAGGGCGGCCGCGACGACGACCACGACTGCGACGACCTCGACCACCGGGAGTCCTGCTGCGGTCGGCACTCGGGTGTGCTCGACGAGCATCTACCAGGCCCCGACGCCTCCCAGGACCGACCGGCCCGACGATCTGCGGGTGGGACCGGTCCTGTTGGGCGGGATCAACCAGCCACAGGGTGGCAACCGGTCTTCGCTGGCCGACCGGGTGGAGGTCACGGTCGTCAAGGTGCCCCTGTCGGTGTTCGGCACGAGCACGCCCTCGGTGCGCGTGGCGGTCAGCGATCCGCGCGATGCAGTCCGCATCGTCTACGACGACGCAAACCTGGAGCGACTGAACGCCGGTCGGTACCGGTTCGCAGAGGGTGCGACGGCCGTGGACCTCCCGGGCCCGACGGCGTGCGGTGTGGCGGCGCAGGGGCTGATCCAGTTCAACGGCGGGTTCGTGGCCCGCGAACCGACGTGCGCGACCATCATCGCGTCGGTGGACGGTGCGGAAGCAGGACGTGGACGCGCACCCTTCGTCGGTGGCTCCTGTCCCTAGCCGTCCGAATTGTCCGAACCTCAGTTGTGTAACTTCACACAGGTTTCTCCACAGTCTGTGGAGAAACCCACGGCGTCAGCTCGGCGGCCCTTCGGCCACGAGCACCATGTCTTCACGGCAGTGCCGGGGTGCTTCCGGATCGTCCTGCGCCGCCGTCATCGTCACCTCGGCGCCGCACACGATGCAGCGGTAGTGCAGGTCGACGGGCTTGATGTCCTCGGGGTCCGGTTCGGCCGGGGGCGCCACGTGGAACTTCCGCAGCACGTTGGCCCCGATCACGTAGACGATCACGGCGACCACGACGCCGATCGCGATGCGGAGAATCGTCCACGCCATGCCGTGATGCTCGCGCCGCAGCGGACCCGAACGCGAACGCGGCGTCGACGGGCCCGGTCAGAGCCGCTCGAACAGGGTGGCGTTGGCCTGTCCACCGCCCTCGCACATCAGTTGCAACCCCAGTCGGGAGGCGCTGCGCTCGAGCTCGCAGAGCAGGCTGGCGCTGAGCCGAGCCCCCGAAGCACCGAGCGGGTGCCCGAGCGCGATCGCGCCCCCGTTCACGTTCACCCGGTCGAGGTCGGCGCGCAAGTCGTGGGCCCACGCCAGCACCACGCTGGCGAACGCCTCGTTGATCTCGACCCGGTCGACGTCGTCGAGCGCGATCCCGCGCGCTCGAGGATGCGCACCGTGGCAGGGATCGGCGCGGTGAGCATGAGGATGGGATCGTCGCCCGCCAGCGCGAACTGCACGATGCGCGCGCGGGGCGTGAGTCCGAGCCGGGCGGCTGCTTCCTCACTGGTGACGAGCACCGCCGCGGCGCCGTCGCTGATCTGCGACGAGTTCCCTGCGGTCACCACGCCGCCGGGCTTGAACGCGGGCTCGAGCGCGGCGAGCCGTGCTGCGGTGGAGTCGGGACGGATGCCCTCGTCGGCGGTCATCGGGCGCGACGTGCCGTCGACCACGATCGGCACCGGCACGAGCTCGCGGTCGAAACGGGCCTCGGTGGTCGCCCGTGCAGCGCGATGCTGCGACTCGAGCGAGAACGCGTCGAGCTGATCGCGGTGAACCCCCACCTCTCGGCGATGAGCTCGGCCGAGATCCCCTGCGGCACGAGGTTCGGGTAGCGCTCCACCAGGCGCGTACCGAACGGATCGGCACCGAGCACCGCCGAACCCATCGGCACTCGGCTCATGCTCTCGACGCCCGCCGCGATCACCACGTCGTACGCGCCCGCCATCACTCCTTGGGCGGCGAAGTGCAGCGCCTGCTGCGACGACCCGCACTGGCGATCGACGGTGGTGCCCGGCACGGAGTGGGGGAAGCCGGCGGCGAGCAGCGCGTTGCGGCTCACGTTGAGCGCCTGTTCGCCCACCTGCGACACGCACCCGGTGATCACGTCGTCGACGAGCGCGGGATCGAGGTCGCTGCGGATCGCGAGCGACGACAGCACGTGGGCGAGGAGGTCGACCGCATGCCATCCGGCGAGCTGCCCGTTGCGCTTCCCGAGCGGCGTGCGGATGGCGTCGACGACGACGGCGGTGGGCATGGCGGGCTCCGGCTCGATTGGGCCAGCTCGGTGAGGGCGGGTCGGCCCCGAGGGTACCGGTGGTCCCCGGTAGCCTCGCCCGGTGCGCAACATGGACCGCTCGCTGGGCGACGGTGGCATGCCCCTGCTCGGGCAGCTCGGTGTGACCTTCGAGCGCTACGGCGAGGGCTGGGCGGAGGCGGCGTGGACCCCCACGGAGCTCGCCGGCAACCCGTTCGGCATCGTGCACGGCGGGGTGTACGGCGTGATCCACGATGCGGCGATGAACTTCGCCGCGAACAGCGCGCTCGAGTCGGGCGACCGGGTCGCGACGCTCGACGTCTCGTACCAGACCCGCCGAGCACCGAAGGTCGGTGACGCCCTCCGGGTGCGCGGCGAGGTCAGCCAGCTCACGCGCCAGGTCGCCTACACCGAGTCGACGGTCACCGACGCCGACGATGCCGTCGTGTCACGAGCGATGGCGACCTTCATCGTGCGCCGCAAGACCCAGTGACCGCGACCACACCGGCGGTCGACCCGGCGCCGAGCTCCGCCACCCGCCCGGGCCCGCTCTCCGGTCGCATCAAGCGCGGATGGATCCTCGAGGTGCTGGTCGGCATCGGCATCTACTTCCTCTACGACTGGCTCCGTGAGCAGGTCACGGGGAACAGCGCCGACGCGTACCGGCACGCGGTGCAGATCGTCGACGCCGAGAAGTTCCTCGGGCTCTACCACGAGTACTCGATCCAGCAGGCGTTCATCGGCCTCGACTGGTTCATGGCGTTCTGGAACATCTGGTACGGCACCATCCACTTCGTCATGCCGGTGGTCGTGCTCGTGTGGCTCTACCGCAAGCTGCCGGCGCGCTACGTGCGTTGGCGCAACACGCTGGTGCTGATGCTCGGCGTGTCGATCCTGGCATTCTGGGCGTATCCGCTGATGCCGCCGCGGTTGATGCCGACGAGGTACGGGTTCGTCGACACCGCCGCCGAGTTCTTCAACTTCGGCCCGCAGGTGCGCGTGCATCTCGGTCCCGACGGCCAGCCGTCGGCCCGGGCCATCGCGACCTACGGCAACCTGTTCGCGGCGATGCCCAGCCTGCACGTCGGATGGTCGACGTGGTCGGTGCTCGCGGTGTGGCCGCTGTTGCGCCGCACGTGGGCCAAGGTGCTGTGGGCGCTCTACCCCGTCAGCATCTTCTTCTGCATCGTGGTGACCGCGAACCACTGGATCCTCGACGCGGTCGGCGGATGGATCGTGCTCACGATCGGGTACGTCGGCGCACGCGGCATCGAGTGGCTGCTCCGCCGCCGCCGCCGCCGGCTGGGACGCGTGGCAGCAACACCGTGAACATGGCTACGTCGCTCGAGAGAACAACACCCGCTCCAACAGCACGAACTGCGCGACCCAGAGGATCCCGAATCCGCTGAGGTGCGCGACGAGGATCACGAAGGTGTGCAGCGGCTGACCGAGGTGCGCGCCGTGCAACCACGAGTCGGTGAGCGCGACGGCGAGGGTCGAGAGCACGAGGCCGGCGAACGACAGGATCCAGAACGGCATGATCTCGCGCCACAGGTCCGACGCGTCGCGCTTGCCCCACGTCCACCGCCGATTGAGGTGGTACGAGGGCACGGTGGCCACGGCGGTCGCGAGCACGTTGGCCACCCATGCCGCGAGACCGAGCCCGACGGTCGTGGCCGCGAGCGTGGTGACGCTGACGATGGTGGTGATCACCGACACGCCCATGCAGCGCACGAGGCGCGTCACCAGCGTGGTGGTCGGTGTGGTCTGCGGAGGGAGGGTGGACGTGTCGATGCTCGCATCGTGCCGTACGCCCGATGAATCCCCGCTGAATCACTCCTCGAGTGACGCGGCCCGTTCTTGCATCGCCACCAGGACACCGACGAGGACCGCGAGCACCAACCCGGTGAGCAACACCGGTTGGCCGGTGAACGTCGCGGCACCCACGAGCACGAGCGCGACCACGAACGCGAGCAGACGATCGGGTTGCGCGCCGTGCAGGTACGACTGGAGGAACAGCACCGCGAGCACGTAGAGGATGACCGGCACGGTGAATGCTGCGGCAGCCAGATGGTCGGACGTGTGCGCGTGGCCGACGACGGAGTCGACCATCACCGCCACCCCCGCGCCGACCGCGGCGGCCGATGCGAACACCAGGTAGTGCACGTACCCCCAGACGAACGCCACCCCGCCGCCCGTGAGCGCGTCGGCGTGCGGCTTGCCGAAGTACAACCACCACATCGCGAACACGGTGAGCAGCGCACCGACGGCGGTGAGGATCGCCGTGACATCGCCGCTGTTCTCGTCGACGACGACCTGGAACGCCACCGAGGACGACAGGATCGTCTCGCCCAGGACGATCAAGGTGAACAGCCCGTACCGCTCGGCGATGTGCTCCGGGTGCCACGGCGTGATCGCGGCCGCTTCGGCCCATGCCGGCACCAACATCTCCAGCACCATCATCGGGAGGAAGGCCCACAAGGGCGCGTGAAGCAGCGCCAGACCGACCCAACCGACCATGCAGACCGACTCGCCCAGCGCGTAGCGGCGCGTCGTCATCAGTCGTTCGGGATCGTGGCGACCGGCGCGCAGCCACAGGGTCACCAGCCCGGCGCGCATCACCAGGTAGCCGACGACCACGGTGTCGATGGTGTGGTGCTCGAACGCCTCCGGCACCCCGGCCGCGAGGATGAGCACGCCCGCGATCTGCACGAACACGAGCAGCCGGTAGACGACGTCGTCGTTGTCGTACGCCGAGGCGAACCACGTGAAGTTCACCCACGCCCACCAGATCGCGAAGAACACGAAGAGGTAGCTCACGACTGCGTTCCCGGCGTGACCGGCCGACTCCGCGTGGTGCAGGAGCGACGCGGCGCGGGACACCGCGACCACGAAGCAGAGATCGAACAGCAACTCGAGCGGTGTCGACGCGCGGTGCTCCTCGCTCACGTCACGCGCGCCCATCGGTCGCCGCCAGCTGCGGGCCAGTCGCGGGGAAGACATGGCGGCGACGGTAGCGGCGCCGCGCGCACGCGGCTCGGTAAGGTCCGTACGTGGGTGTGACATGGCAGTGACCGGGATGGCCAACCTGGCGGTGAAGGTCGCCGACCTCGACGCCGCGTGCGCGTACTACGAGCGCGCCGGTGGCGAGATCCGCGACCGGATGGAGTGGAACGGCGCCGAGCGCGCCGACGTGTTCCTCGGGCCGGTGCAGATCACGCTGTTCACGCGCGCCATCTACGAGGACGCGGTCGAGCTCCCGCCCGAGGGCTTCCTCCACCCCGCGCTGTTCACCGACGACCTCGACGCCGAGTTGGCCCGACACGAAGGCACGGGCACGACGTGGTGTGGGGCCCGGAGATCGTCGAGGGCCCGTTCGGCCGGCGGCGCATCGCGTTCGTGTCGGCGCCCGGCGGGATCCGGCTGGAGTTCATGGAGCAACTCGACGACGCCCCGATCGAAAGGACGCAGATGAAGGTCACCCGCTTCCACCACGTGTCGGTGAACGTCCACGACGCGTCGCTCGACGACATGGCCGCCTTCTACGGCGGGCTGTTCGGCCTCGCCGACGTCCCCCGTCCCGAGATCCCCGGCGTGCCCGGCACGTGGAAGGGCGTCGGCGACCTCGAGCTGCACATCGTCGGCGCGCCGCCGCGCGCGACACCCATCGACTCGACCGGCAACCACTACTGCCTCGCGGTCGACGACCTCGACGCCGCCATCGCCGAGCTCGACGCCCAGGGCATCGAGTACAAGCGCGGGGTGCAGGGCGAGTCGAACGTGCAGATCTGGATCAACGACCCCGCCGGCAACACCATCGAACTGCAACAGGACCCCTCATGACCTTCACCCCGTACGACCGTCCGGTCCGCGCCGCGTTCGTCGGCCTCGGCCGCATCTACGACCTCAACGTGCGCGCCTACCGCGACAACCCCGACGTGGAAGTGGTCGCGCTCGTCGACCCGAGCGAGGAACGACGCGCCGAGCGCGCCGCTCGACTGGCCCGACGCGCAGACGTTCGCGTCGGTCGCCGACCTCGCCGCCAGCGGACTCGACGTCGACGCGGTGGAGGCACTGCTCCCGTCCCGCTGCACACCGACGGCGTGGTCGAGCTGCTCGGTCAACGGATGGCACGTCAACCTGCAGAAGCCGATGTGCAACACGCTGCCCGACGCGCAGCGCATGCTCGACGCCGCGGCAGCGAACGACCGCGTGCTGCGGGTCATGGAGAACTACCTGTTCTACGAGCCCCTGCAGAAGCTCAAGGCGGTGATCGAGGACGGCACCATCGGCGACGTCGCGGGCTACCACCTCAAGATGGTCGCGAGCGGCCGGGGCGGCTGGGACGTCCCGATGAGCAGCTACGAGTGGCAGTTCCGCCAGATGCGCGACCACGGACGCGGGATCCTCGTGTTCGACGACGGCTGGCACAAGCTCGCCACCGCGATCTGGCTGTTCGGCCCCATCGCCGAGGTGCGGGCGTGGATCGGTGCGACCGAAGTGGCGCCGGGCATCACGATCGATGCGCCCACGATGATCGCGTGGCAGCACGAGAGCGGCGTGCGCGGCGTGTGGGACATCACGTTCGCACCCGACCTGTACCTGCGGTCCGACTACTACACCAACGACGAGCGCTGGGAGGTCACCGGTCGGCGGGGGTACGTGCGCGTCAACCGCTGCACCGGACGCGGCATCCAGCAACCGAGCCTCGAGGTGTACGCCGACGGCGAACTGACCTCGTACCACGACCTCGACGACGACTGGGGCAGCAGCTTCCGCGACTCGGGACGCCACTGGCTGCGCTGGTTGCACACCGGCGAGGGCCCCCTGCTCTGGAGCGGCGAAGAGGCGGTCGACGTGCTGCGCTTCGCGCTCGCCGCGTACGCGAGCAGCGAAGCGGGCGGCGTCGGTGTGCACCCGGCGAGAGGTGGAGTGATGCAGGCGTGGCGGGTGCACCGCCACGGCGAGCCGGGCGATGTGTTCCAGCTCGACGAGATCCCCGAGCCCACCGCCGCCGATCTCGACGGCCTCGGCATGCACATGAGCGGGTGGGTGCCGGTGCAGCCGGGCATCGCGCCGTTCGACGACTGGGTGATCATGGACATGTCGATGGCTGCGCTGGCGTTGCCCGACGTGACCATGGCGCGCGGTTCGTATCCGGTGCCGGTGGCGATGCCGTACGTGTCGGGCCAGGAGGGTGTCGGCGTGGTGACCGCGGCGTCACCGAAGCGCGCCGAGCTCGTCGGCCGGCGCGTCGCCGCGGTGTGCATTCAGCCGTTCGGCAGCCTGGCGCCAGTGTCGGTGGGCATCTCCACCATGTTCGAGGTCCCCGACTCGATGAGCGACGACGACGCAGCCGCGTTCATGATCCCCGCGCACACCGCGTGGCACGCGGTGCACCGGCGGGGGAAGATCCAGGCGGATGAGACGGTCGTGGTCTTGGGCGCGGCGGGTGGTCTCGGCGCTGCCATCGTGCAACTGTGCGTGGCGGCGGGCTGCGACGTACTCGCGGTCGTCGGCGGATCCGAGAAGGCCGCGGTGGTCGAGGGACTGGGTGCGCGTGCGATCGACCACTCCGCGGGTGATGTCGTCGAAGCGATCAGCCACGCCACGGGCGGACGCGGCGTCGACGTGATCGTCGATCCGGTGCAGGGCGAGGTCGGTGCCCGCGTGCGCGACCTGCTCGTGCCCGACGGCCGCCACGTGCTGTGCGGCCACGCCGGCGGGCTGATCGCCCACGACCCGCACTTCTACGTGCGCAACCACACGCTGGTCGGCGCGACGCTCGGTGGCTATCCGCGCGACGAGATGACCCGCATCCACGGCGAGACCCAGCGCGAGATCGACGCGCTCATGACCGCCGGCCGGTACCGGCCCCTCGTGAGTCGGGTCATCGATTTCGCCGACGTACCCATCGCCATCACCGACCTCGCCGAACGCCGCACGTGGGGTCGCGTGGTCGTGCGGATCTGA
>CAVRGS010000013.1:0-802851 GCA_963720765.1 uncultured Actinomycetes bacterium | reverse complement strand
GGTGTCGGAGGGGGGACTTGAACCCCCACGTCCTTGCGGACACTAGCCCCTCAAGCTAGCGCGTCTGCCGATTCCGCCACTCCGACGAGGCGTTGCAGTGTAGCGAGTGACGGACCCGCGGGACCTCTACGAGTTGTCAGTCTCGTTGATCATCAACGAGACGGGCCATCGCGTGCGGTTCCTCTTCTGTGTCGCGACGCCGAGTGGTCCCCCGCCGCCCCGCACGGGACACGTCGGGTTCACGGTCGGTACGCAACAGCACGATACCCAACCAGGCGAACCACACGACGAGCCCGAGTCCGAAGATCGCACCGAGCGGCTCGAGCGCCGGGACGACGGTCGTGACCGCTGCGACGCCAGCGACCACGCCGAGCACGGCCAGTCCCTTCGCGAACATCCCCGTGCGGAGCGCGACGCCGCTCACCAGCAGCACCCAGAGGCCGCCGATCACCTCGTTGCCGCCGCCGAGTCCGTTCTGCAGGGCATCGATGCTCGACCAGACTGCCTCGGCGCGCCGCGGCGAGTCGTCGGCGAGGTCGCCGACCGTCTGGATACCCACGTTCGCGACGAGTCCGGCCGCGATGACCAGGCCCGCCCACACGAGACCGAACACCGCGGTGAGTGGAGCGAGGTCCGGGGCCACGGAGTCCATCCGCTCACGGACCGCGAGTACGACCGGTACGAGCACGATCCCGAAGACCACGAGGATCACGAAGTTCCACACCGAGAGCGCGGCCTGGTGGTCGACGAGGAACAACACGGACTCGCGCGGGGTCGGGTCGCCGGACGTGTAGTCGGCGAGCACCGATACGAACATCACGAACCCGAACACGAACGTCGCGGCGGCGACGAGGGCGGCGATGCCACCTCTCCGTTGCTGATCGATCATTGCCCTGCATCTCCTCGAGGCGGCAGTACGAGGGGAGCCAGGTTGCTGCAGTTCTGCGACGCTCGGGCGCGGTTCCGGTTGCGGTTCCGTGACATCGATCGGAGAATCTTCAGCCCGGGCGCTCCTCCGGCAAGTCGGGGAACAGGCAGGCCACCGGATGGCCCCGGCCACGCTCGACCAGATCGGGTCCGGGGTCGGCGGCGCACTCGTCCTGCGCCTTCCAGCACCGGGCGCGGAAGTGGCAGCCGGAGGGCGGGTCGACGGCGTCGGGCAGCTCGCCGGTGAGCACGATCCGCTGTCGTTCCTTCTCGCGCGGGATCGGGCACGGGTGATGCCGACAGCAGCGCTTGCGTGTACGGGTGCAGCGGCGCTCGGAACAGGTCTTCGGTGGGGGCGGTCTCCACGATGCGGCCGAGGTGCATCACCGCGACGTGATCGGCGAGGTGGCGGACGACGGCGAGGTCGTGTGCGATGAAGAGGTAGGTCAGTCCGAGCTCCGACTGCAGGCGAGCGAGGAGGTTGAGGATCTGCGCCTGGATCGAACCGTCGAGCGCGGTGACCGGCTCGTCGAGCACGAGCACCTCCGGCTGCACCACCAACGCGCGGGCGATGCCGATCCGTTGGCGCTGCCCGCCGGAGAGCTCGTGCGGGTAGCGACCTTCGTGCTCCGTTCCGAGACCGACGAGCGCGAACACCTCGGGAACTCTCGTCGCGATCTCGCGTGACCGTCCGGCGATCTTCAGCGGTTCCGCGACGATCCCACGCGCCGTCATCCGAGGATCGAGCGACGAGTACGGGTCCTGGAACACGATCTGCACGCGGCGTCGCATCGCGCGCAACGCACGCCGGGACAGGTGCGAGATGTCGTCGCCCTCGATGCGGATCGACCCCTTCGACGGTTCGAGCAGTCGCACCACCAACCGGGCGATCGTCGACTTCCCACTCCCCGACTCACCCACCAGCCCGAGCGTCTCGCCCGCGGCGAGCGAGAACGACACGTCGTCGACCGCACGCACCGCGCCACCTCGAGCAGGGAACTCCTTCACCAGGCCGTCGACCTCCACCAGGACGCTCACGACGACCGCCTTCCCGTGGACACGTCGTCGGCGAACAGGCAGGCGGCACGATGACCTTCTGCCAGCGGCCGCAGCTCCGGCCGTTGCTCGCGACACTGCTCCTCGGTGAAGAGGCAGCGCGGATGGAACGCGCACCCTGATGGCAACGCGGTCGGGTCCGGCGGGTTGCCGGGGATCGCCGCGAGCACCGGGCGCGCGTCGTCAGCCCGCGGGACCGAGGCCAGCAGTCCACGCGTGTACGGATGGCCGGCGGCGGTGAAGAGGCGATCGGCAGGGGCTTCCTCCACGATCCGTCCGGCATACATCACCAGCACGCGATCGGCGATGCCGGCGACGACACCGAGGTCGTGGCTCACCAGCACGAGCGCGAGGCCCATCTCCAGTTGCAGCTCCGCGAGCAGTTCGAGGATCTGCGCCTGGGTGGTGACGTCGAGCGCGGTGGTCGGTTCGTCGGCGATGAGGACCTGCGGGCGATTCACGAGCGCCATCGCCAGCATCACCCGCTGGCGCATCCCGCCCGAGAGCTCGTGCGGATACGCGCGCGCCCTCCGAGAGGCGGGAGTGACCCCGACCCGTTCGAGCATGTCGATCGCCCTCGCCCGCGCGTTCGCCCGCGACGCGCCGTGCACCCGGGCCGCCTCGGCGATCTGGTCGCCGACGCGCTGCACCGGGTTGAGCGCGCTCAGCGGGTCCTGGAAGACCATCGCCAGATCGTTCCCCCGCACCCGCCGGTACTCCGACTCGCTCATGCCGGTGAGCGGTGTGCCCGCCAGTCGGATGTCACCCTCGGTGATCCGCCCGGGCCGGTCGATCAGCCCCATGATCGCCAATCCGGTGACGCTCTTGCCCGAACCCGACTCCCCCACCACGGCGACGGTCTCGCCTGCGGCCACCGAGAACGACACACGCTGCACCGCCTGCACCGCGGCCGGCAGCCGACCGAACTCGACCCGCAGGCCCTCGACCTCGAGCGCGGCGATGCCGGTCACGCGCGCACCCGCCGACGAGGATCGAACGCATCGCGCAGACCGTCGCCCACGAAGTTGATCGCGAGCACGGTGAAGAAGATGGCCAGACCGGGGAACACCGTGAGCCACCACCAGTCCTCGACGGTGCCGATCGAGTCCGACAGCAGGTTGCCCCAACTCGGGGTGGGCGGTTGGATGCCGAATCCCAAGAACGAGAGGGTGGTCTCCACCAGGATCGCTTCCGCGACGACGAGCGTCGCGTTCACGATGATCGGGCCGAGACAGTTCGGAATGACGTGACGGGTGATGATGCGCGTGTTCGACGCACCGATCGCGCGCGCGGCATCGACGAACTCCCGCTCGCGCAGCGCGAGCGTCGCACCGCGCACGACGCGCGCGATCGATCCCCACAGGAGGCACGACAGCAGGAGCGTGATGCCGAGTGGTCCGCCGAGGTCGATCGCACCGAGCGGCCCGAGGTCGACGGTGCCGATCGACACCGCCACCGCGAGGAAGGGCAAGGCGGGCAGCGCGATCCAGAGGTCGGTGAAGCGCATGAGGAGGCCGTCGAGCCAGCCCCGGTAGAAGCCGGCGAGCGCGCCGATGATCACCCCGATGACGGTGGAGAGGATGGCGACGCCGAACGCGACCTTCAGCGAGATCTGCCCGCCGTGGAGCACGCGGGACAACATGTCACGCCCGAGGACGTCGGTGCCGAACCAGTGGGCGCTCGACGGCGGGAACGGTGGTTGGTCCTTCGCCAGGAGGTCGGCGATCTGCTTGGGGTCCTGCGCGAAGTGCACACCGACGAAGCAGGCCAGGAGCATGACGACGAGGAAGCCCAGGCCCACCATCGCCATCGTGTGGTGCCGGAACCGTCGCCAGGCGGCTCGCCATTCGCCGCCGTCCTGTGGTGTGCCCACCGGATCGGGCACGAGCAGCGCAGGATCGATGGCCTCGGCCCGGGCGCGCCCCGACTCGTCGCCGATTCGCATGCTCATGACGGAGACCTCACCGTCGGCACCTCACGTCGCGCGTACCTTCCTGCGCCGGTACGGGCCGCCCACGCGGATACGGGGGTCGAGCGCGGCGTAGAGGATGTCGGCGAGCAGGTTGAACAGCACCACGAACACGGTCGCGACCGCCATCCACGCCAGGATCACCGGGTAGTCGGACCGCTCGAGCGCGTCGAAGAACAACAGGCCGAGACCGGGCCAGCTGAAGACGCGCTCGACCACGACGACCCCGCCGAGCAACACGCCGGCGTCGATCGCCACGACGGTCACGAACGGGATCAGCGCATTGCGCAACGCGTGGCGCCGTATCACCTGGCGGCGCGGCACCCCCTTGGCACGCGCCGTGCGCACGTAATCGGTGTGGAGGACCTCGAGCATGCTGTCGCGCTGGTAGCGGCTCCACGCCGCGACGCTCGTCAGCATGAGCACCGCCACCGGCAGCACCATGTGCTCGAGCAGGTTGACGATGTCACCCTGCTGCCCGACCGAGTACTTGCCCTGCACGTACAGCACGTCGATGCCGAGTTGCTCGTGCACCACCAGGACGACGAACAGCTGCAAGAGCAGCGCGAAGAAGAAGTCGGGCATGGAGAACCCGAAGTACGAGAACGACGTCGCCGCGTGGTCGAAGAGCGAGTACTGCCGCACCGCGCTGATGACGCCGATGAACAGCGCCAGCATCACCGAGAGCACGAGCGCGGTGCCGACGAGCAGGAGCGAGTTCCACGCGGCGCTCCGCACCATGTCGGCGACGGGCTGCTGGGTCCGGAACGACGTGCCCCAATCGCCCTGCACGAAGTCGCCCAGCCAGTGCGCGTACTGCGAGGGACGGGACTCGTTCAGGTGGTATTCGTGCTCCAGGTTCTGCAGCGTCTGCTGTGAGATGCCGGGACGATGGCGGTAGGGCCCGAGCGGATCACCACGCGCCGACACGAGCGCGAACACCACGATCGTCGCGAGGAGAACGACGACCGCCGCGGTGAGGAGCCGCCGCGCGACGAAGGCGAACACCGTGAATTTCTAGCGGAGCGGCGGTGTGCGACCGCGGCAATCCTCGGCGGGCGAGCCCACGTCAGCCGCGGTAGGTCCAGTCCTCGATGTTCCAGGTGAAGCCGTCCTGGGTGGGATTGTCGACCAGTCCCTTGATGGTGTTGCGGTACCCGAGTTGGGTCGGCTTCTGGAACAGGGGGATGACGGTGACGTCGTTGGTGGCGAGCCTCTGGTCGGCCTGGTTGTAGAGAGCGGCCCGAGCCACCGGGTCGGCTTCCTTGTCGGTCGCGTTGAGCAACGTGTCGACATCGGCGTCCTTGACCTTGGTGTAGTTCTGACCCGAGTAGTCGCACTCGTAGGCCTTGGCCAGACGCTTCGAACATTGCGCAGGAATCGCCGACGACATCCAGATCACGTTGCCGGTGTACGGGTCGGGACCGCCGACCCAGGCGAAGATCAACGTCTCGAAATCGAACCCGACCATCTTGGTGTCGAGGATGTCGGGCGCGTTCTTGATCGTCAGCTTCACGCCGATCTTCGCGAGCTGCTGCTGCATGATCTGCTCGGACAGGATCCGCGCCTGGTTCCCCGAGGTGGTGCCCACCGTGAACGCGAGCTTCGTCGCGCCCTTCTGACGCACGCCGCCGGAGCCGCGCGTCCAGCCGGCCGCGTCGAGGATGGCGTTGGCAGCGTCGACGTCGCCCGCAGCCGGGTACACGTTCCAGTTCGGCACGTACTGCTGCTGGTTCACCATGTACTGCGTGTTGTCCAGCACAGCTGCCTGGTCGTTCGCGTCCTTCACGACGCGATCGACGATCTGCTGACGCGGCATTGCGGTGGCAATGGCCTTGCGCACCTGGAGGTCGTCGAGGCCCGGCACGGTCGAGAGCATGTCGAAGTGCTCCCACTGCGGGCCCAGGCTGGTGGTGTACTGCGCGCCGTTGACCGATTCGATCTTCTTGCGCAGCCCGATCTGGTTCTGCGGGTAGATCACGTCGACTTCACCGTCGCGGAAGGCGTTGAGCTCGGAGTTCGTGTCCCGAACCGGGATGAACACGACCTCGGGCACGGTGGCGACCTTGGCGCCCCAGTAGTTCTTGTTGGGGACGAGCGTGGCCTGCTCGTCGGGCGTGAACGACTTCACCATCATCGGGCCGCTGCTGATCGGCTTCTTGGTCTTGGGGTTGCAGATGCAGCTGTTCCAGACCTTGTTGAAGTCCTTGCCGTCGAGGATGTGCGCGGGGAGCACCGTCGTGCTGGCGCCGGCCCAGAGCTCCCGGTAGGGCGCGAAGACCTCCTGGAACACCATCTGGAACTCGGTGGGGCTCAGGACGTTGAAGTTGAGGATCTTGTCGTACCCGTCGCGCGACACCACGTCGTTCTTCTTGTCCATGATGGTGTCGTAGGTGAACTTGAAGTCGTTCGACGTGATCGGCACCCCGTCGGACCACTTGGCCTCGGGCCGGATCTGGCAATCGACCGTGAACGGGCTCTGCGCGGTGACCTCGCAGTCCTTGGCGAAGATCCAGGGCTGGTACGAGAAGTCGGGCATGAGCTTGTAGCCCCGGGCCAGCGCGGGGCCGGCGATCATCGCGGTCCACGCGCCGTTGCCGGCCGTCGTCATGTTGTTGAGGACGGGTGGGAACTCGTCGACCGCGATCGTGATCGGCTGCGACTGCTTCGCCGAAGGCGTGGCTGCGGTGGACGCCGACGCCAGCCCCGCGACCACAACTGCGCTCAGGGCGAGCGCGGCAATCGTGCGGTAGGTGACGCTACGAGTTGTGGCCGGCATCGGTGGCTCCCAGCTCCGCCGCCGAGTGTGACTGCCGGCGCGCCCCGAGTAGTGGATGGTCGAACCGACGATTCAACACCATTCGTCACCAGAACGGCGCGCGCCCCCGACCACTTGAGGGTCAAATGGGCGCGGAAGCGATCAGTTGAGGCGCAACGCGAGCAGGACGGTCGTGAACATGAAGATCACGCCGGTGATGACCGTCAGGCGGTCGAGGTTGCGCTCGACGACTGTGGAACCCGCCATGGAGCCGCCCAACTGGCCGCCGCCGAACATGTCGGAGAGACCGCCGCCGCGACCCGAGTGCAACAGGATGAGGAAGATCAGCGTCAGCGCCGACAACACCTGGATCACGATGAGGATGACGTTGAGCATTTTGTCCGCTTGCTTCCGTTGATCGAGGCTGGCGACGGGAAGGCCCGGCCAGGCTAGTCGCGCCTCAGTGGTGGTACCGGACGATCCGGGCGAACTCGTCGGGGTCGAGCGAGGCGCCCCCCACCAGGGCCCCGTCGATCTCGGGCATCGCCATGAGCGCGGCCGCGTTCCCCGACTTCACGCTCCCCCCGTACTGGATGCGGATGGCGTCGGCGGTCGTGTCGTCGTACAGCGCGCGCAGCGCGCCCCGGATGACGCCGCAGGTCTCATCGGCATCCTCGGGCGTGGCGTTGTGGCCGGTGCCGATCGCCCAGATCGGCTCGTAGGCCACCACGCACGAGGCCGCGTCGGCCGCCTTCACGCCGGCGAACGCGCCGTTGGTCTGGGCGGTGACGCGCTCGGCGGTGGCGCCGGCCTCGCGCTCTTCGAGCGTCTCCCCCACGCAGACGATCGGAGTCATGGCGTGCTTCTGCACCGCCTTCAGCTTCTTGTTGACCGATGCGTCGGTTTCACCGAACAGCTGTCGACGTTCCGAGTGACCCAGGATCACGTACTGCACCATGAGCTTGGCGAGCATCTGTGGGCTCACTTCGCCCGTGAACGCGCCCTGGTCCTCGAAGTAGCAGTTCTGGGCCCCGAGTCCGATCTTCAGCTTGTCGGCCTCGATGAGCGTCTGCAGGGTGCGCAGATCGGTGAACGGTGGGCACACCACCACGTCGACGGCCTCGTAGTCCTCGGCGTCGAGGCGGTACGAGAGCTTCTGCACCACCTGGATCGCGACCAGGTGATCGTGGTGCATCTTCCAGTTGCCGGCGATGATCGGCATTCGAGCGGGGGTGGTTGCCATCAGTCTCTTCTGCTCGGTGCTCGGAGTGCGTGCAGTCCGGGGAGGTCGCCCCGTTCGATGAACTCGAGTGACGCACCCCCGCCAGTGCTCACGTGGTCGACCTGGTCGGCAAGGCCGAACTCGCGGATCGCCGATGCGCTGTCGCCGCCACCGACGACGGTGAACGCGCGTGATGCAGCCACCGCGTCGGCGACCGTGCGCGTACCGGCTGCGAACGGCGCGAGCTCGAACATCCCCATCGGTCCGTTCCAGAGCACGGTCCTGGCCTCGGTGACGACGTCGGCGTAGGTGCCCGCGGTCTCGGGCCCGATGTCGAGGCCCTTCCAGCCGTCGGGGATCGAGACCCGGTTCACGGTGCGCGTGTCGGCGTCGGGCGACACGTCCTGCGCGATGACGAAGTCGGTGGGGATCTCCACCCGGCCGGTGTCGAGCAGTCGGGCGCACTCGTCGACGAGCTCGGGCTGGACCAACGAGTCCCCGACGGGCGTGCGCATGGCGAGCAGGAACGTGAACGCCATCGCGCCCCCGATGAGCACCTTGTCACACCGGTTGAGCAGCGCCTCGATCACGCCGAGCTTGTCGCTCACCTTGGCGCCGCCGAGCACCGCGACCATTGGGCGGCCGACGTCGTCGGCGAGGAGCTTCGACAGCACCTCGACCTCGCGGTGGAGGAGACGTCCACCCGCGTGCGGGAGGATCGGTGGTGGGCCGACGATGGACGCATGGGCGCGGTGCGAGGCGCCGAAGGCCTCGTTCACGTACACGTCGCCGAGCTCCGACAGGTTGAGCGCGAACGCAGGGTCGTTCTCGGTCTCACCCGGCTCGAAACGCAGGTTCTCGACGAGCACGACATCGCCGGGACTCGACGACGCCACCAGCGGCTCGACGCGTGGCCCGTAGACCGCGGGGGCGAGCGGCACGTCGCAGTCGAGGAGCTCGCGCAGCCGCGCGGCCACGGGCGCCATCGAGTACTGCGGATCGACGACGCCCTTCGGACGTCCGAGGTGGCCGGCAACCACGACGACGGCACCGCGCTCGCGCAGCCAGTTGATCGTCGGGAGCGCGGTGGTGATGCGGAGATCGTCTTCGACGACACCGTCGCGCAGCGGCACGTTGAGGTCGACGCGCACGAGCGCCCGATGCCCCTTCTTCAGGGGCAGGTCCTCCAGCCGGGGCAGGTCCATCACATCGGGTCGATTTCGCTTCGCTGCATCTCCATCTATTCGCCGACGAACGCGACGAGGTCGACGAGGCGGTTGGAGTAGCCCCACTCGTTGTCGTACCAACCGAGCACCTTGATGAGCGTGCCGTCGGTCATCGTGTCCTCGGCGGAGAAGATGCACGAGGAGGGGTTGCCCACGATGTCGGCCGAGACCAGCGGCTCGTCGGAGTACTCGAGCACGCCGCGGTACGACTTGTCGTTGCTGGCAGCGTCGAAGGCGGCGTTGACCTCGTCGACGCTGACCTCGCGCGACATGACCGCAGACAGGTCGGTGATGGAGCCGGTGGGCACCGGCACGCGCAGCGACGTGCCGCTCAGCTTGCCCGCGAGCTCGGGGAGCACGAGGCCGATGGCCTTCGCCGCGCCGGTGCTGCTCGGGATGATGGAGAGGTTGGCGGCGCGCATGCGACGCAGGTCGGGCTTGCCGCTGCGGGTGGCCTTGGCGAGGTCCTGGAGCGACTGGTCGCTGGTGTAGGCGTGGACGGTCGTCATGAGCCCCTGCACGAGACCGAACGAGTCGTTGAGCACCTTCGCCATCGGCGCCAGGCAGTTGGTGGTGCACGAGGCGTTGGAGATGACGGTGTGCTGCGCGGCGTCGTAGACCTCGTCGTTGACACCCATGCAGATCGTG
Source organism: uncultured Actinomycetes bacterium (assembly GCA_963720765.1). GTDB lineage: Bacteria > Actinomycetota > Acidimicrobiia > IMCC26256 > DASPTH01 > DASUAS01. The sequence continues at coordinate 793,045 of CAVRGS010000013.1, read as the reverse complement.
GCGTCGGCGTCGCCGCTGGGGGCGGAGATGATGACGCGGCCCACGCTGCCGCCGAGGTGGCCGGCGGCCTTCTCGCGGGCGGTGAAGATGCCGGTGGACTCGATCACGACGTCGACGCCGTGGTCGCTCCACGGGATCTCCGCCGGATCCATCACCTCGAGCTTGTGGATCTCACGGCCATCGATGGAGAAGCCGTGGTCAGTGGCCCCGATGTCGTTGGACAGCGTGCCGCCCACCGAGTCGTGCTTGAGCAGGAAGGCGACGGTTTCGCTGTCACCCATCGGGTCGTTCACCGCTGCGAGCTCGACGCCGGCGTCGCCACCACGGGCGAGGAGCGCCCTGGTGAACGAGCGGCCGATGCGCCCGAACCCGTTGATCCCTACACGAACCGCCATTGGACCCCTCCACATCTCGACGTTGAGATCGGTTGACTACAGCAGAGCACAGAGGGCCTGAGCCAACTGAGCATGGTCATGGGCGAGCCCGTCGGGGCGCGCCACGGGTGCAGCCACTGCCTTCACGTCGAAGCCAGCCAGCCGCCGGACGTCGACCGGGAGGCCGTCGCCGGTGTCGTGGAGGAGCGTGTCGACCCGGGCGCCGTGGGCGAGCACGGCGGCCAGGAGGTCGGCAAGGTCCATGCCCGAGGTCTCCGGGATCTGCGGGCGGAGGTTCGCCACCTGCACGACCTGGGCCCGCGTCACCGCGATCGCCTCGCGCAGACCGGCGACGCAGAGGACCGGGAGCACGCTCGTGTACAGGGAGCCGGGGGCGTAGACGACCTGGTCGGCAGCGAGGATGGCCCCGACCGCGTCCGGGGTGGCGGCGACATCGGCAGGCACCAGCTCGACCTTGCGGATGTCACGACTGTTGGCCACCGCCACCTGGCCCTCGACCGTCTCGCCCGGCAGTTCGGCCTTCAGCACGACGGACTCGACGGTCGCGGGAACGACCCGCCCCACTGCCTTGAGCAGCCGACCGGCCTCGTCGAGCGCGTCGGGGAAGCTCCCCAAGGTGTCGGTGAGGCCGACGAGCACGAGGTTGCCGAGGGCGTGGCCCTCGAGCTCGCCATCGCGGAACCGGTGCTCGAAGGCCTTCGACCACACACCGTCGTCACCCGCCAGGGCGACGAGACACCGGCGGATGTCACCCGGCGGCAAGACGCCGAGGTCGCGGCGGAGCCGGCCCGACGATCCTCCGTCGTCGGCCACGCTGACGACAGCCGTGATCGAACCGGCGTAGCGCCGGATCGCCTGCAACGCGGTGGCGAGCCCGTGCCCGCCGCCGAGGGCGACGACCGACGGGCCGCTCCCGGCGAGGCCGTCAACCACGGTGGACGTCGCGGTGGTGGACGCGGGGCGAGACGCCGTGTGCTTCCAGCAACCGCGCCAGTTCCGACGCGATCACCACGCTGCGGTGGCGTCCCCCGGTGCAGCCGACGCCGATCGACAGGTACGACTTGCCCTCGCGGACGTAGGCCGGGAGCAGCAGCGCGAACAAGCGCTCGAGCTCGGCGAGGAAGGGCGCGGTCTCGGGTTGCGCGAGCACGTAGTCGCGCACACGCGAATCGGTGCCGGCGAGCGGACGCAGCTCGTCGACCCAGTGCGGGTTGGGCAGGAACCGGCAGTCGAACACGAGATCGACGTCGATCGGGAGCCCGTGCTTGTAGCCGAACGACACGATGCTGGTCTGCAGCTCGCCGGCGCGGTCGTCGTCGTCGAACAGCTCCTGGAGACGCTCGCGCAGCTCGTGCACGTTGAGGTCGGTGGTGTCGACGACGACGTCGGCGCTGCCCTTGAGATCTTCGAGCAGCACGCGCTCGGCGACGATGCCGTCGGACACGCGATCGTCGACCGCGAGCGGGTGCTTGCGCCTGCTCTCCTCGTAGCGACGGACGAGTGCATCGTCGGCGGCGTCGAGGAAGAGCACCCGGGTGCGGGCGCCCATCTCGCGCAGCTCGGCCAGCGCGGCGACGAGTGCGTCGACGAACTCGCCGGAGCGGACGTCGATGACCAGACCGAAGCGCTGCGGGCCCCTCGGCGACGTGGCCGAGCTCGGCCACCTTCATCACCAGCGCGGGAGGCAGGTTGTCGATCACGAAGAACCCGAGGTCCTCCAGCACGTTGGCCGCCGCCGAACGACCTGCGCCCGACATGCCGGTGATGATGGTGACGTCGAGGCATCATGCGCGCACCGCCTTCACCGTCTCGCCGTGGAGCTGCGCGTACACCGCGCGCCCGACCTTGTCGGGCAGCCAGGGGATCCCCACCAGTTCCTCTTCGGTCAGTAGCCGCAGCCGCTTGACCGAGCCGTGCTCCTTGAGCAGGCGGGCGCGGCGGGTCGGCCCGAGGCCGGGGACGTCGTCGAGCACCGACTTCGTCATCGACTTGCCCCGCAGCTCCCGGTGGTACGTGATGGCGAAGCGGTGGGCCTCGTCGCGCACCTGTTGCAGCAGGTACAGCGCCTCGGAGTCGCGTGGGATGCGCACCGGCTCGGACTGCCCGGGTACGTAGACCTCCTCGAACCGCTTGGCCAGGCTGGCGACCGAGATGTCCTCGAGACCGAGCTCCTCCAGCACCCGCACCGCGACCCCGAGTTGACCCTTGCCACCGTCGATGAGCACGAGGTTGGGCGGGTAGGCGAAGCGCTTGCCGCTGCGCGCACCTTCGTCGCGGTCTTGCAGGTAGCGACGGAACCGGCGCGAGAGCACCTCTTCCATCGACGCGAAGTCGTCCTGCGTCGGGGTGTGGCGGATCTTGAAGCGCCGGTAGTCGGAGCGCTTGGGCAGGCCGTCTTCCATGACGACCATCGACGCGACGATCTCCGTGCCCTGGAGGTTCGAGATGTCGTAGCACTCGATGCGCAGCGGCGCCTCCGGCAGCTGCAGCGCGTCCTGCAGCGCGACGAGCGCGCGAGCGCGGGCGTTGTGATCGGACGCGCGCTTGAGCTTGTGGCGCGCCATGGCCTCGTGCGCGTTCTGCGTGACCGTGTCCATGAGTTGGCGCTTGGCGCCGCGTCGGGGCACGCGCACCCGCACCTTGCTCCCCCGCTGCAGCCCGAGGAACTCCTGGTAGAGGTCGGGGTCGTCGGGGAGCTCGGGCACGAGGATCTCGCGCGGGATGTCGCTGCCCTCGAGATCGCCGTAGAGCTGCTCGACGAGTCGGCCGACGAGCTCGGGCCGGCCCACGTCTTCCACCTTGTCGACCACGAGCCCCTTGCGGCCGACGACGCGCCCCTTGCGCACGAGGAATACCTGTACCGACGCCTCGAGCGGGTCGTCGACCATCCCGATGAGGTCGTAGTCCTCTTCCCTGGCGTCGACCATCTGCTGGCGCTCGATGGCCTTGCGCACGGAGACGATCTGGTCGCGCAGCCGAGCCGCACGCTCGAACTCGAGCGCGTCGCTGGCCTCGTGCATCTGCTTGTCGAGGCGATCGAGGATCGGCGACGTCTCGCCGTCGAGGAAGTCGATGAGCTCGGCGACGAGGTCCATGTACTCGTCGTGGGTCACCGCATCCGACGCACGGGCGCCACGCACTTCTCGATGTGGGCGTACAGGCAGGGACGCCCGAGCCGGGCGTGGCGATCGAACTTGTTCTTGGTGCACGTGCGGATCGGGAACGTGCGCAGCAGCAGGTCGAGGGTCTCGCGGATCGCGTACGCATGGGCGTAGGGCCCGAAGTAGCGGACGCCCTTGCGCTTGGCCCCCCGCATCACCATGGCCCGGGGCCACTCCTCGTCGAGGGTGATGGCGAGGTACGGGTAGGACTTGTCGTCCTTCAACCGGATGTTGAAGCGCGGCCGGTGCTTCTTGATGAGGCTGAACTCGAGGAAGAGCGCCTCGACCTCGTTGCGCACGGTGATCCACTCGACCGAATCGGCCGTGCCGACCATCTGCACGGTGCGTTCGGTCAGGCCGGTCGAGAAGTACGACATCACCCGGCTGCGCAGGCTCTTGGCCTTCCCGACGTAGATGATGCGCCCGGCTCGGTCCTTGAACTGGTACGAGCCGGGGCTGTCGGGGATGGTGGAGGGCACCGGCCGTTGCACTCCCCCATTGTCGCGCCCGGCCCGCGTCGATCCCGGTGAGGAACGCCCGCAGACGCATGCCGGGCCTTATGCTCAGTCGTGGCACTCCCCCATTGTCGCGCCCGTACGCGTCTCCCACCGCGTTGGAATGCCGAACGCGGTCCCGGGCGTTATGATCACGGTGCCGGCCTGGAATTCCGGCGCACATATCGGTTCCGTGGCCGACAACCCCGCGGTGGGCGACCAGGCTGTCCCCGCCGGCCAAGAGCGGAACCCCACACCCCTCGGGGGAACCGCACATGTTGAGACTGCAGGCTCCGCTGCCGGACCGCTACACCCTGGCGACGCCCGACGAGCTCGACGCGTGGATCGCCGACGCCAAGGCGACGCTCGGCGATCGACTCCTCGATCCTCGGGCACCACTACCAGCGCGACGAGGTCATCAAGTGGGCCGACATGCGCGGCGACTCGTTCAAGCTCGCCCGCTTCGCGGCGGACAACGACGCCGCCACCGACATCGTCTTCTGCGGGGTGCACTTCATGGCCGAGTCGGCCGACGTGCTCACCGGCGACCACCAACGAGTGATCCTCCCCGACCTCAACGCCGGGTGCTCGATGGCCGACATGGCCGACATCGACCAGGTCGAGGAGTGCTGGGACGCCCTCGCCGACGTCACCGACGTCTCGCAGGTGATCCCGATCACGTACATGAACTCCTCCGCGGCGCTGAAGGCGTTCGTGGGCGAGCACGGCGGCGCGGTGTGCACGTCGTCGAACGCGCGTGCGGTGCTCGACTGGGCACTGGCCAAGGGCTCGAAGGTCCTGTTCTTCCCCGACCAGCACCTCGGCCGCAACACCGGCTTCGACATGGGCTACGGCGAGGGCGACATGCGGGTGTGGAACCCGCGCTTCGAGCTCGGCGGTCTCGAGGAGCGCGACGTCAAGGAAGCGACGCTGCTGCTGTGGAAGGGCCACTGCTCGGTGCACCAGCGCTTCCGGCCCGAGCACGTCGCCGCGTTCCGCACCGAGCACCCCGACGGTCGGGTGATCGTGCACCCCGAGTGCGCGCACGACGTCGTCGAGCTCGCCGACCAGGTCGGGTCGACCGAGCGCATCCTGGATTGGGTCGAGACCGCGCCCCCGGGTCGGTGCTCGGCATCGGCACCGAGATCCACATGGTGCAGCGCATGGCGAACGAGCACCCTGACGTGACGGTGGTGTCACTCGATCCGCTGATCTGCCCCTGCTCGACCATGTTCCGCATCGACGGTCCGCATCTCGCATGGGTGCTGGAGTCGCTCGTGGCCGGAGGAGGTGGTCAACCAGATCGTCGTCGACCCGCAGACGACCGAGTGGGCCCGGGTCGCGCTGCAGCGCATGCTCGACATCACCTGAGCGCGAGACGCCACTCGGCTGGTGCGCCCCGGAGTTGCGCGCGGCGATGACAACCGTCGCAATCGTGTCGCTCGGCCGCGAGCGGGCGATGGGTGAAGTCCGCCGTGTCGCGTCGTGGACACAGCTGTTCAACGCCGCAGGCACAACTGTGGTCGAGCTCGCACTGACGCCGGATCGTCGGCTGCACATCGACGGTGCGGCCGCCGTGCTCCGCGGAACCGCGCCTCTTGAACGTCTCGCCTGGTCGGGTCCGCGTGCGAGCTGCACTCAACGAGGTCGAACCCGACGTCGTGATCGTCGTGTCCACTCGAGCGTTCGACCCGCACGCCTTCGACAGTTGGGGCACCGTCGTGCTCGATCAGGTCGACAGCCTCGCCCGCAGCTATCGAGACCGTGCCGCGGTGCTCGACGGCATCGTGCCCACGATCGGCTACCGCACCCTCGCCGTGGTGCACGGCCGCCATGAGCGCCGGCTGCCCGCGCTGCCAGTGCGCCGCGTTGCCGCCGGGTGGCGAGACGCCCACGCGCTCGAAGCGGAGTGGATCCCCAACCTCGTCGACCTTGCCCTCGAACCCATCGTCAACGCCGAGCCCGACCGTGACCTGCTCTTCGTCGGAACACTGCACTATGCACCGAATATCGACGCGGTGGAACGTCTCGCTCGGCTCTGGCCCCACCTCTCGGCGCAGCGACCCGGAATCTCGGCGATCATCGCTGGGTCTTCCCCGACCGAACGCGTCGTGCGATTGTGTTCTACGCACGGCTGGGATCTCGTCGCCGACTTCCCGTCCCTCGAAACGGTGGCCCGGCGGGCAAGGCTCGCCGTCGCACCGTTGACTCGCGTCGCTGGCATCCAGAACAAGGTCCTCGATGCTGCATCGCTGGGCATTCCTCAAGTCGTCAGCGCCCAGGCGCTGGAGGGCTTCGCCCCCGGACTCCCACTCGCCGGTCACGACGACGACGAGTCCTTCGTGGCCGACGTCGTGCGCTTGCTGAACGATCCCGCCACTGCGATCGCCGAAGCGGAAGCGCTCCGGCACCAGGTCAACGAGCAATACGGACCTGGTGCTTGGCTCCCTTGGGCCAACGAAGTCGTCGCGTCCGGGCCGGCCGGCGCCTAGGAATCAGGCCATGAATCCTCGAATCGCCGTACGGAAGCGCGAGTGGTCACGCCACGCGCGCTCTTCGCCCGCGACGACCAGCTCCTTGCGGCGTTCTTCGTCGGTCAGTGAGGCGACGGCGTCCCGCCACACGCCAAGCGGAGCGTTCACCGGCACGAGGAGCCCGTCGACGTCGTGCGTGATCTGTTCTGGGATCCCGCCGACCGCCGACGCGATGGGTACCGAACCGAGCACGTGCGCGAGCGCGACGACCCCGCTCTGCGTCGCGTGGGTGTACGGCGCCAGTGTTGCGTCCGTCTGTGCGACGAGCCCGGTGAGCCGGCCCGGAGGCACATATCCCGGCACGCTCGTGATGCCGCGGGCGTTGATGGGCGCGCCCGTACCTACGGCGAAGAACGCCCACCCGTCGACGCCCGCTGCGGCCAGCTGCTCGAAGACACCGCTGCCCTTGTACGAGCGCTTGAGCACGCCGAGCGTCACCGCACGCCGTTGGCGGTCGTTTGCGGGTTCGCCGGGTCGCGCCGATGGTGCAACATTCCGACCTGGACCGGGTGCGGCACGACGACGATATCCTGACGACCTGAGTACTCGCGCACGCCTCGTGCGACGAACTCGGTATGCGTCACGACGACGTCCGCTCTGCGCAGCTCGCGGCGCAGGCCAGAGCGCGTCCCGGCCTTTGCCGTGTGGAGGCGGTGGTCGTGGACGACGATGACAACACGCGCGCCGATGTCGCGGGCGGCGGCGAACACTGGCCCCTCGAGCACGGGTGCGACGTAGTTCTGGACGACGACCACCTCAGGGGTGTGATCGCGGATCTGGTGGGCCGCTTCCACGGCCACCGCTCGGTGAGCAGCCAGGCGCGATGCACGGGCGGGCGCAGCGACGATCGGCACGATCCCACTGCCCAACTCGCGTGCCGGCCGAGTCACCACCGTCACGTCGTGGTCGGCGGCGAGCAGCTCGATGGCCCATGACTCGGTCGTCTGGGCAATGCCGCCGCTAACCGAGCCAGTCGATCAGCATCACGTTCAACGGAGCTCCCTCCAACTGCTGACGGCAGCCGCGAGCCCGGCACGCCGAGCCGCGATGCGGGCGTTCGCACCATCGCCGTGCCCCACACCGAAGCGCGAGCGTCCGTCACGAGCAGACGTAGATTCCAGAGGATCACGACGACGAGGGCCGCAGTTGCCGCACCCCTCCCTTGCGTGCGGCGGACACACCGGACCTTGTTCCGCGCGAGCAGTCGCGACTTCTGGGGCCGGATGTCCACCCGTCCTCCGTCGTGTTCACAGGTGATCTCGGGGCGGTACTGCACCACGAGCCCGAGTTCCCGCAACCGCCAGAACCACTCCGACTCCTCCCAGTACAGAAAGTACGACTCGGGCAACGGCGTGCGTCGGAGGACCGATCGGCGAGTGGCCACGACGATCGCGGCGGCCGCATCGATCCGCTCTGGTGTGGTCGGGAGCCGCCACTTCTGAACCGTGGTTCGACCGCTGAGGATCCGCACCGGACGATCCGGAAGCAGTGCCCACTCGCGAGCGAGAGTGCCGGGGGTCGGAATGGCAGCGATCGTTCGCTCGACCTGGCCCTCGGCGTCAATGACGAGCGGGACAGACACGTCAGCAACGCCTTCGGCGATGGGTTCGGCGAGCGCCAGCACTGACCTCGCATCGATCGTCGCGTCGATCGTTCGCAAAGACGACGAGCTCGGTCTCGGCCACCGCCACCCCCGCGTTCACCGCGGCCCTGTACCCGGGGTTACCCCGAAGACCAACGACTCGATGGTCCCCGGGGAGCGAAGCGATGTCGGCGTCGTCCTCCACGTTTACGAGCACGATGTCGATGTCGGGATGCGCGAGCCGAGCCAGCGTTCGACGAGCCGGTTCCAGCCGGTGGAAGCTCACCACGATGCAGGTGACCCGGTGTCGGGTCGGCGGACGAGCTGATGCGCTCATGTATCACTCCCGCGGCGCACGAGCTCCCGCAGGTCCCGCGGATCGGCTGGAGTCACAACCCGCGCGGCGATCAACGAGACGGGTAGGACCACGACTGCGAGCAGGCTCCACGGTCCAGGGACGACCACCGCGACGGCGACGAGTACTCCACCGGACACTGCGGATGCGACGAGCAATCGGAGCGACGGCCATGGCGTCTCGACACCGCTGACTCGACGGTTCACGACGTCGAACACGACGCACGTCGTGAGCGCCGCGCCGACGCTCGCCCACGCAGCACCGGTGGCGCCGTACACGCCGATGAGTGCGAGATCGAGCCCTGCCGCGACGACGAGGATGACGAGTGCGGCTTGGAACGCACGCGTGTGGTCCGACCTTCGGCGAGGATGAGAGCGCCTTGCACCAGGCTGAGGATCAGCAACCAGGCTGCAGCAGCGAGGATCCCGAGCAGCGGCCCGACACCCCGGTACTCGGGGCCGAGGACGAGGTCGACGATCGGCTGGTGCAGTGCGGCGATCGCAATCGACGCTGGGATCCCGAGCAGGTAGGCAATGCGGACCGTGTGCCCGAAGGCACGTTGGACACCGTCGTGATCGCCGGCTCCGAGGCGCTTGCTCAGGATGTACAGGGCCGGAGCACCACCCACCGCGCCGAGCGCGACGACGGCCTCGAGAGCACGTAGTGCGAGGTCATACTCGGCGGTCGTCGAGGGGTGCGCCCAGAGCGACAGGACGACGAAGTCGAGTCGCGCAACGACAGCTCCGATGCCGCCCAGGAGGGCATACGGAAGGGCGGCGCGGAACAGCTCGATCGAACGTCCCAGATGCGGCTGCAGCGCTCCGTTCCAGACCTTGTGGCGACGAGCCGCACGCACTGCGAGGAACAGACCCGCGATCGGCCCGAGGACCAGCGCCACCACTGCGACAGTGATGTCTTGGGTCACCAGGACCGCGACCGTTCCGCCGACCGTGATGACCATCACACGGACAAACGTCGCTGCAGCGCGTCGAGCCGAAAGCCCATGACCGTCGAGCGCCGACTGTATGGAGGTGAGCGCAGCGTCGACCGGGATCGCAAGACCGGCGATCGCCATGGCGATCACGACCTCGTGCGAATAGGGCCCGATGGACACGAAGGCGAGCACGGCGAGGTACCCCACGGCACCGACCACGACCGATGCGAGAAGCGTCTCCGCGAGGAGATCCTGGGATTCCGACCCATCACGACTCACGAGTCGTGTGAGGACGGTCGTGCTGCCGAAGTCGGCGATGAACCCGGCGAACGCGACAAGTCCTGCGACCACGGCGTAGACCGACCATTGGTCGGGGACGATGATCCGGGATGCGACGAGCACGAAGCCGATCGCCGCCGCCCGGCTCAACACTTGGAGCCCGGTGAGCACGACCGCGCCAGATGCGGCGCGACTCGCGTCGGACCTCGGCTCGGGAACGGCAGGCACGATGGCGGTCATGACTCGTCCACCGGCGCGGTCGGCGCAGTCGTCATCGCCCCTCCTGCCCCACCACGGTGCGGAGCGTGCGACCGACGATGCGCAGGTCGAGGCCGAGGCTCTGGCGACGCAGGTAGAAGAACTCGTACTGCAGCTTCTCGAGCGTCTCCGCCTCGGTGCCCGCGTACTGGTACTTCACCTGTGCCCAACCGGTGAGTCCGGGGCGGACCAGGTGCCGGAGCCGTAGAACGGGATCTTGCCCGACGAGCTCGGCGACGACCTGCGGCTGCTCCGGCCGCGGGCCGACGACCGAGAGCTCACCGCGCAGGATGTTGACCACCTGCGGCAGCTCGTCGAGGTGAGTGCGGCGCAGGATGCCACCGAACGGCGTGATGCGGAGGTCGTCGCTCCGCGGTCCAGTCGTTCGCGTCCTCGGCGGGCTGCACTCACGCATCGTGCGGAACTTCAGGATCTCGAACGTGCTGCCGTTCCGACCGACGCGTGGCTGGCGGTACAACAGCGGCCCACGGTTGCCGAACGAGATCGCCGACGAGCACCAACGGCGTGATCGATCGCGAGCGCGACGAGCGCCGCACGAGCGCGAGCGCCGATGTCGAGCAGCCGCTTCACGCGCGCGTACCCGGCGGCGTGCACCTCGCCGATGTCGAACAGCAGCGACACGCGCTCGAGCTCGCCGATCGGCAGCTTGCCGAGCCACTGCTCGTAGAACAGCGACAGCGTGCGGATGCGCGTCGCCTTCGCTCGTGCAGCGTTGCCGCCTGCAACACGACGTCATCGTCGCTCTGCGCGGCGCGGCTCAGCACCACGACCGTGGCTGCCGGCTCACGCACCAGTGTCGAGCAGCGGGCGCCGCGTGCGCCGTCCGGTCCGACACCGCCTCGACTGGCGTCAGCCAACCGACGACGATCGCCGGGCGCTCCGGGCGAGCGCGCGAGTCGTGCCTCCAGCGCCGATCTCGTCGGCCGTCGGCGACCACGAGCACGCGGTCGCGCTCACCGGCGCGCGCGTCGGCGTCGCCGGATGAGCGCGGCGCACAAGACGTACCACGGCACGAGCGATCACTGCGCTGCCGAGCACGACGAACCGCGGCAGCAGCGCGTCGCCGACGAAGAGCTGGACGACGCGACATGACCGGCGGCGCCGCCAGCGTCGCCAGTGAGCGCCGCGAACAGCGCGCGCTCGCCGAGTGCGCGGTTGCTCGGGAAGGCCGACGCTGTACGCGGCGAGACACAGGAGCACGATGTAGCCGAGCGACCAGGCGAATCGGCGACGAGCCCGACCACGAGTAGCCGTGGGCGAGCGCGTGCGCCTTGCACAGGCCGAGCACGCGACGACCGCGACGCCGGCGTACAGGCGTCAGGCGCCCGCGCGGTTCACCCTCTCGTCATCGACCAGCGAGCCGTGCCGGACTGAGCGCGTATTTGCGCCGGCTCAGGAGACCACGGCTCGAGCGGTCGGAGCTCAGCTGGACGCGGTAGGTCACGACGTCGAGGGTGACGTCGGATCGGAGGAACTGCACCTGCTCGGTCGTGCCCTTGCTGGAACGCACCGATCGTGGTCCGGCAGCCTTCGTGCCGTGGCCCACGACGTAGGCGAACTCGGTGTCGCCGGCGTTCGCCGCACGATGCGCGACGGCACGGTCGAGCTGCGCCCCCGGCGCGGCGGTGAGCCAGTGCGCGTCGCGGGTCGTAGAACGCGCCGCCCTCGCGCAGCAGGTGCTGGCTCGCCCGAGATGACGGCCTGGTCGTGGCGATCCACGATCTTCTCGATCCCGCTGGCGACCCACGTCGACCGCACCGAGAGCCAAGTGATCCCGAAGCCGGTGACGAGCGCGGCGATCACCGAGCACGCCGACGAACGCGGCGCGCCGCCCTTCGAGGACGACTGTCGCGGCGACGAGCGAGCAGCGCGCCCGACAGCAGCGTGTAGCGGGCGCCCCACTGCGGACCGGCGCCGCCCGAGTACTGGAAGAACCACACCAGCGGGAGCGCGACGACCGCCATCACCGTGATGACGCGGACGTCGCTGCGCCACCCGAGCGCAAGCCCCACCGCGGCGAACGGCGACGCGATCAGCAGCCCGGGCACGAACCCGAGGCCGTGCTGGAACACGAAGAGGTAGAGCATGCCGGCGACCGAGCAGCGCGGCGACGCCGAGCACGACGCTGCGCTCCGGCGCGCGGATGCAGCAGCCAGACGCCGACGACGACGAGCAGGACGATGGCCGCCACCGAGCACGAGGTCGGCGCCCCAGGCGAGGCGGTTGGTGCCGAGCACGTAGGTGCCCGCCTCGTGGACGCGGTCACCCAAGCGACGTGCCCGCGGCCTCGGCGGTGCCGGTGGCGCGAGCGCCGCGCAAGGAGGTGCCGAGCACGAGACGTTCGAGCGCCTCGTTGGCGGCGAGCACCACGCCCGTACCGGCGAGGATCGCGAGGCCGCGCCCGATGATCGCCGGGAGGTCGCGCTCACGCGCCACCCACACGAGGCAGGCAATGCCACCGCACACCGCAAGGTACACGAGCGCCTCGGTGCGCATCGTCGCCGCCGCGCCGAACAGCGCGCCGCCGATGAGCCAGTCGCGCGCCCGTGCCGCGCTCGTGCATGGCGCGGACGAACCAATCGACGCCCCACAGCATGAGCCCGAGGCCGAGGGCGTGCTCCCAGAAGTCGAGGGCGTAGATCGCGAGCGGGCTGGCGAGCCCGATCACCCAGAACGCCGGCCAACCGCTGCGGGCACCGAGGCGGCGGGCAAGCGATCGCGCTGCCGAGCGCGGCCAACAGCGCGCCGAGCATCGGGAGGAGGAGGATCGCCCGGTCGCCGCCGACGAGATACAGCGGGTACGCGGCATAGAGCATCGGGAGGGTCGTGACGTTCACCCAGCCGTCGCCGACGCGGTACGTGTAGATAGAGCGGATGGAGCGTCGCCTCGAGGATCGGCGCCTTCGGCCCAGTACCCGATGTCGGGGTCGAGGGTCCCCCGCTGCTCCATCACCCGGAGGGTCGCGAGCTTGCCGCCGGTGTCGGTGCCGAGCGTGCCGCGGGATCGTTCAGCGCCAGGGTCAGGCCGGCGTAGGCGCACAGCAGCACCAGGCAGGCGACCACTGGCCGTCGCAGCGATTCGAGGAGTCGATTGGTCGCCACGGCCTCGGGTGCGAGGGCGGCGACCGGGGACGGCAGGGCCTCCGCCGTCGCTGGTCACGTCACCCGACGGGCGCGGAGCAGCATCAGCCGCGGAATGGTGGACGCCTCGCCGTACTCCCACGCCTCGGAGAGGAATCCGGGCGGGGGCGGCGGTTCGTCCATGTCCTCGATCAGCAGGCCGACGGCTCCCATCACCTGTACGTATCGGCTCAGGGGGCGGTGCATGAAGGGGAGATTCACCCCGGGCGCGATCTCGTCGACCGTCGTGTCGTCGCGCAGGTACGGCCCGACCCGCCAGTACTGCTCCTCGAGGATGTGGTCGTCGATCCAACCGCTGCCCGTGGTCTGGAGGAGCGGGTGGTTCATCAGGAGCAGGAAGGTCCCTCCCGGCGCCAGCACCCGGGCCATCTCGTGGATCGAGGGCTCGAACGGGTCGAGGTGTTCGATGACCAGGCACATCACGACCGCGTCGAACGCGCCGTCGGGATGCGGGAGGTGGTCGGCATCGGCGCGGGCGTACCGCGGTCCGCCGCCGCGTGCGTGCGCTACGACGATCTGGGCCGCGGTCGGGTCGACGCCGACCGCCAGCGTCTGTCCCGACGCCACCTTGCGCGCGATCTGCCCCTCGCCACAGCCCACGTCGAGGACGCGGCGGGCGCCGACGAGGTGGCGCTCGACCAGCGGGATGATCTGCTCCTCGTACTCGGGGTCGGCACCGTCGGTGAACTCGCGCTGCCACCACCCGGCGTGCTGTTCCCAGAGCGGCTCGTCCATGGCGCCATCTTGGCGCGGTGTCAGCAGCCGAACGGACTTGCGCCGGGATCGATGCGATAGAGACGTACGCCCTGCGCCTCGATGAGCAGACCGACGCCGGCGGGCGTCGGAACCGGCTTGTCGACCACGAGCGCCACCGGAGTGTTCCGTCGCCGCGCCACCGAGGCCGCCGCGCAGACCATGCGAGCGGGCGTGAGATTGTCGTTGCCGACCGCTTCGCGCTCGTCGTTGGTGAAGAAGCGCATCGGTTCGTCCCGCGCGATCGACCACACCGGCTGGTCGAGGTACCCGGAGATGGTGGCGCCGTCGAAATCCTGTCCGCTCACGACATCGCGCGCCAGGCCGGCGTCGACTGCGGCGTCGGCGAGTGTGCGGTCGGGGGCGAACGGGCGGGCGGTGGCGTCGGGCAGGACCGCGACGGTGGCGACGATCTGCGCCGCGAGCACGACTGCGAGCACTGCGGGGAGACCGGCCGACCAGGTCGTCGGCACCGCGGACGACATCCCTCCCGGCGCGGCGTAGGCCAGCCATGCGCACGCCACGAACAGCAGGAAGAACTCCCCGGCATAGTGCGCGCGATCGGGCAGCACGACGACCACCGAGAAGAGCACGTACGCGCCCGTGCCGACGAGCCACAGCGCGAACGCAGTCCGGTACGGCAGGAGCACCCGGGCCACGAGCAGGACCAGTGCGAGCGAGACGACGGCCTGCGGCCACACGTCGCCGGGCAGCTGGTCGACGACGTTCGTGTTCCATCGCCCGACACCGAGCGGGATCGGCACCAGGCCGCGCCACGTGCCTCCGAGGGCCGCGACGAGGCGCGTCGGATCGGTGTATGCGCTGGTCGAATTCGGGATGCCGAGCGAGAAGCTGTGGAAGTCCGACGCCGGGATGCACGTGAGGGCGGCGAGACCGGCCGAGCAGACGCTCACCCCGGCGCACGTGATCGCGCCGGGCAACGCCACATCGCCGCGTCGACTTGTCCACCAGCGCCAGGCCAGCACGAGCGCGAACGCACTCACGAGCACGGTGCCGGCCAGGCTCGTCCATGCCAGCAGCGCGAGCGCGACCGTCGTCATCGCCCACTTCGGCCGGGATCGCCCGAGGCCCACGAGCGCGACGACGAGCAGCAGCACCCCGAGGCCGTACGAGCGCGCCATGACCGAGTACTCGAACGCGAAGAAGTATCCGGCGACGAGCGCAACGCGCGCGATCACCGGGAACGGCGAGCGGAACAGGATCAGGGCGTCCACCCCGACGACGAGGACCCAGGCCAGCACCTGCATCGCCCGCGGATCGCCGGTGAACCGGGTGATGCCGTACAGCGGGAGGTACCAGAGGGCAGGGTGGCCTTCGTAGCGGAGATGCGACAAGAGGTCGCCGAGGGAGTGGCTCGCTCGGGCGATGTTCCAGGCCTGCAGCTCGTCGAACCACATGGCGTGGGCGTGGATGCACCCCGCGTCACGAGGGCCGCGACCACGAAGACCCCGATGAGGAGACCGCGGTGCGTCGGTGGCCCGAGATCGGAGGCCGGTCCGGGCGCGGGCGACGCCCCGACCAGGGGCAGCCCAGCGGGATCCGAGGCGGGGCGAGTCGAGGTGGCCGTCACCAGAGGGTGATCGACGTCTGGTCGGGCCGCCTGTAGGCACCGGCGTGCCAGGATCCAGTGGGAACGCTCGGCCTCGTACCCCTACAGACGATCCCTCGTGAGGTCGACCTCTTCACGATGAAGAGGCGCGGTTCCACCGGTGTGCGATCGATGGTGGCGGTCGTGATCACCGCGCTGCTGCTCACCGCGGCGCTCGTCTTCGGCGAGATCGCGGTCCAGCCGCGCGACTGCTGCGCCGGTCGTCATCCCTACATCTCCACCTATGACCGACGTCTCGCGGGGTCGACGTCGTCCTCGTGACCGGCGATGGGCAGGCCTTCGGTGCCCTCGCGCAGGATCCGCTGCTACAGCACCCCGAACGGATCGGCGGCGGGGCGGCGGAGTACTCGTACCGGGCCCAGCGAGCGGTGTGGGCGGCGTTGGCGTGGGGCGGATCGCTCGGCCAACCCGAGCTGGTCGGTTGGGCTCTCGCGCTCTTGACGATCATGTCCGCGGGCGCAGCTGTGGCAGCCGCCGCCCTGCACCTCATCCGGCGCGGCACCAGCCCGTGGTGGGCGCTGCTCGTCCTCGTGTGCGGCGTCGAGTCGATGCTCGAGTTCACACCGGAACTGCTGGCGTTCGCGCTCCTGGGCTTCGCGGTGTTGGCGTGGTCCGATCGTCGGCCATGGGTCGCAGTTGCGCTCTGCTGCCTCTCCGTCGCAACCCGCGAGACGATGCTCGTCGCCGTCGCAGCCATGCTCATGTGGTCACTGTGCCTGGAGAGTCCGCGATGGTCGGTGCGGCGCGTGGCGCCACTGGCCACGCCGTTCGCGTTCTACGCGCTGTGGGCGAGCGTGCTCCGCCTCCGGTTGGGCTTCTTCCCGAACAACTCGTCGAACCGTCTCGGTCTCCCCGTTCGCGGACTGCTCAGCGTGCTCTCGGGCAACTCCGCCCTGGGCGTCTTGCTCCTGTGGAGCGTCGCCGGGCTGGCGATCGCGGTCGTCGCGATGGTGCTGCGTCCACGCGACGTGCTCACCTGGATCGTGGTCGCATTCGCCGGATTCGGCTCGCTGTTCGGACCTGCGGTGTGGCTGACCAACTACGGCTACCTCCGCGCGCTGGTCCCGCTCTACGCCTTCGGTTCGATCGTGGTCGCCACCATCGTCGAACGTCCGCTGCGCCGCCGGAATGCGACGTCAGTCGATGCCGAGCAACGGCGCGAGGAAGCGCCCGGTGTGGCTCTCGGGGGTTTTGGCGACGTGTTCGGGGGTCCCTTCGACCAGGACCTTCCCACCCCCGTCGCCACCCTCCGGACCGAGGTCGACGATCCAGTCCGCTGATTTCACCACGTCGAGGTTGTGCTCGATGACGAGCACCGTGTTGCCGGCGTCGACGAGTCGCTGCAGGACGCCCAACAGACGGCGCACGTCTTCGAAGTGCAACCCGGTGGTGGGCTCGTCGAGGATGTAGAGCGTCCGGCCGGTCGAGCGCTTGCCGAGCTCCGCCGACAGCTTCACCCGCTGCGCCTCACCACCGGAGAGCGTCGGTGCAGGTTGACCGAGGCGCACGTAACCGAGGCCGACGTCGACGAGGGTCTGCAGGTGCCGGGCGATGGTCGGCTGGTTGGCGAAGAACTCCAGCGCTTCTTCGATCGACAGCTCGAGCACTTCGGCGATGTTCTTGCCCTTGAACGTGACGTCGAGGGTGTCGCGGTTGTAGCGCGCGCCCTTGCAGACCTCGCACGGCACGTAGACGTCGGGGAGGAAGTGCATCTCGATCTTGATCGTGCCGTCGCCCGCGCACGCCTCGCAGCGGCCACCCTTGACGTTGAACGAGAAGCGGCCCGGCAGGTAGCCGCGCACCTTCGCCTCCTGCGTCGACGCGAACAGCGTGCGCACCTTGTCGAACACCCCGGTGTAGGTGGCCGGGTTGGACCGAGGAGTGCGGCCGATGGGCGACTGGTCGATGTTGATGACCTTGTCGACGTGCTCGATGCCCTCGATCTTCTTGTGACGACCGGGCACGTTCTTCGAGCGGTAGATCTTCTGCATGAGCGCCGGATACAGGATGTCGGTGACGAGCGTGCTCTTGCCGCTCCCGCTCACTCCCGTGACCGCGACGAAGCAGCCGAGCGGGAAGTCGACGTCGATGTGCTGGAGGTTGTGCTCGTGCGCGTCGCGCACGGTGATCCACGCGTCACCGGGACTGCGTCGCATCTCCGGCAGCGCGATCGTCCGCTTCCCTGAGAGGTACTGACCGGTGATCGAGCGCTTGCTGGCGAGCACCTTCTTCAGCGTGCCCTCGACCACGATCTCGCCACCGTGCTCCCCCGCGCCCGGGCCGATGTCGACGATGTGGTCGGCGATGCGAATGGTCTCTTCGTCGTGCTCGACGACGATCACCGTGTTGCCGAGGTCGCGCAACCGCACCATCGTGTCGATGAGACGCTGGTTGTCGCGCTGGTGGAGGCCGATCGACGGCTCGTCGAGGACGTAGAGCACGCCGACCAGCCCGCTGCCGATCTGCGACGCCAGGCGGATCCGTTGTGCCTCACCGCCGGCCAACGTGGCCGCGGAGCGGTTGAGGCTCAGGTAGTCGAGGCCCACGTCGAGCAGGAACCGCAGTCGCTCGTTGACCTCCTTCTCGACCCGCTCCGCGATCATGCGGTCGCGCTCGGAGAGGTCGAGCGAGCCGAGGAACTCCGACGCCTTGCGGATCGAGAGCTCCCCCACCTCGTAGATGTTCTGCCCACCGATCGTGACCGCGAGCGACGCCGGCCGCAGGCGCGCGCCGCCGCACGCGGCGCAGGGCACCTCGCGCATGTAGCCCTCGATCTGCTCGCGGGCGCGGTCGCTCTCGGACTCCGTGTGACGACGTTCGAGCCACGGCACCACACCCTCGAACTGCGTGGTGTACGACCGTTGGCGACCGTAGCGATTGCGGTACGACACCTTCACCGAGGTCTTGCCGGTGCCGTAGAGGACGACCTGCTTGTCCTTCTTCTTCAGCTTCTTCCACGGCGTGTCGGTGGAGAAGCCGAATTCGGTGGCGACCGACTCGAGCACCCGCTCGAAGTAGTGGCTGCGGAACCCCGACCACGGCGCGATCGCACCGTCGCGCAGGCTGAGGTCGTCGTCGGGGACGAGGAGCTCGGGATCGACCTCGTAGCGGGTACCGAGACCGTCGCATCGCTCGCACGCACCGTAGGGCGAGTTGAACGAGAAATTCCGCGGTGCGAGCTCGTCGAACGACACGCCGCAGTGCGTGCACGCGAGGTGCTCCGAGAACATGAGCGTCTCGAGATCTGACGGATCGTCGTCACGAGGAACGATCTCCACCTCGGCGACGCCCTCGGCGAGGCGCAGCGCGGTCTCGAGCGAATCGGTGAGGCGGCGCTCGATGCCGGGCCGGCGCACCAGACGGTCGACGACCACCTCGATGGTGTGGTTCTCGTAGCGCGCCAGGCGTTCGCCGGTTGCCGCAGCCAGCTCCACCAGCTCGCCGTCGACGCGGGCCCGGGTGAAGCCCTGGCGTGGCGAGCTCCTTGAGCAGGCCCTCGTACTCGCCCTTGCGGCCGCGCACGACGGGCGCCAGCACCTGGAAGCGGGTGCCCTCCGGGAGCTGGAGCACGCGGTCGACGATCTGCTGCGGGGTCTGGCGGGTGATGACCTTGCCGCAGTTCGGGCAGTGCGGGACGCCGATGCGCGCGTAGAGCAGGCGCAGGTAGTCGTAGATCTCGGTGATGGTGCCGACCGTCGAACGCGGGTTGCGCGACGCCGACTTCTGGTCGATCGAGATGGCCGGCGAGAGGCCCTCGATGAAGTCGACGTCGGGCTTGTCCATCTGCCCGAGGAACTGCCGCGCGTACGCCGACAGCGACTCGACGTAGCGGCGCTGACCCTCGGCGTAGATGGTGTCGAACGCCAGCGACGACTTGCCCGAGCCCGACAGACCGGTGAACACGATGAGCTGGTCGCGCGGCAGCTCCAGGTCGACGTTGCGGAGGTTGTGCTCACGCGCTCCGCGGATCACGATCGTGTTGCTGGACGAGACCGCCACCGGGCCCATGGTACCCGGCCCGGCCTCGGATCGAACGAATGTTCGCCGCCTGGTTCCAGGTCAGGAACCGGTCTGTTCGAGGCAGGCGACGTGGGTCACGCCATCGGTCCACGCGGGGGTGTTCGCACACGCCCGGTAGCCCGGGAACGAGACCTCGAAGGAGTCGGGTGTGAAGAGCCAGACCCGTCCCGTCGGCGCGGCGTCACGGCTGCGGAACGCCGCTGCGTTGTCGATGCCGCGGTGTCCCCACCCAGCGGGTCTCGCTGCCACCGCTCGACGCCGATCCGGTATGCCGGGAGGGTGGCGTACCGGGCCGGGCGGGTCAGGATCACGTCACCCGGGCGCACCACCGATTCGAGGTGCTCGACGGCGAGGTCGCTGTCGTACCGCTTGGCGGCCAGGAACGTGACCGTGCCGACGACGACCACGGCAACGAGGGCGACGGTCGCGGCGCGCCCCACCAGCGACCAGCGCGACACCAGCGCGGCGGCGACGTAGCCGAGCGCGAGCGGCGGTGCCCACGACGCCACGGTCACCGTGCGGTCGATCAGGAACGGCGACACCACGCCGATGGCGGCGGCGACCCCGAACGGCACCGCCCCCACCGCGAGCCACACGCGAGCGAGCCGGCGGTCTGCGCGCCACAGGCACCAGGCGCCGACCGCGACCCCGGCGAGCACGACCCATGCGAGCGGGTCCACCTCGGTGATCTGCCCGCCCACCGCGCGAGCGATGCTCGCCGGCGACGTGCGCGGGATCCACCCGACCCAGTCGCCACCGGCCTGGTCGGCGAACGGCGCGCTCCACACCGCGGCCCACAACAGGAGGGCGGCGCCGAGCGCAGCGCGCCATTCCCAGGCGCGGCGGTCGAGGCGCACGCCGGCGACGGCGAGCATGCCCGCGCCGAGGAGGAACCCCGACACGTGGTCGAACAACGCAACCGCGACGATCGCACCTGCGGCCCACGCACACCAGCGGGGAGCTTCGTGCGCGAGCCAGCGCTCGGCGACCACCGCCGACGCGACGCCGAGCAGCTCGAGCACGGCGTACATCCGCGCCTCACCGCCGTGGTAGATCTGGAACGAGCTCCCGGCGAGCAGCGCGGTGGCGACGACACCGGCGATGCCGCGCTTGCGCATCCACCACGCGAACAGCACGAGCGCGCCACACGAGAAGAGGAAGGACGGGACCCGCAACAGCACGTCCGACGCTCCCACCGCGGGCGAGCGGCGCCCGCAGGAGGTAGTCGAGCGGCGGGTGCGTGTCCTGGGTCCGGAGGTAGTCGAACAAGCGGTCCACGGGGAGCCGCGCCGCCATCGCGGTGAAGCTCTCGTCGTAGGTCAGGCCGTTGAAGCCCAGTCGCCACGCGCGCAACAGCACCCCGATCCCGACGATGACGGCCAGTGCCGTCACCGTCGAAGTGCACGCGGGCTCGTCGTAGGCCGCGGGCGACGTGTCGTCGCGTGCGCGCATCTCCAGGTTCGCGCTCAACGGCGTGAGGTGTTCACGATGGTCCAGTTGCCCTGGCGTGCGAGCAGGGCCTCGTCGGCGCCCACGTGGGGGCGCGACCGGTCGCGGAAGGACAGCACCACCGCGCCAGAAGGCGCGGACCGCACCAGGACAGCGTCGTCGAACAGCAGGCGAGTTTCGTGCGTCACCGCGATCCGCACGTGACGCCCGTGCTGCTCGAGCATCAGGGCATCGGCAGCGAGCACCTCCCATGCAGTCGCCTCGTCGTTGCGCAGCACGACGGTGTCTCCCGGCTCGGTCGCTGCGAGCAGCTTGCCCGCGGGTACGGAGCCGAACAGCGCGCGGTTGTTCGGCACATCGAGGTCCTCGTTGATCACGCCCGCGTTCCCGGGGATCGCCCGGACGGCAGCGACGCCCAGCAGCGCCATCGCCACCAGCATCGCCGCACGCCTCCACGTTCGTGACGACGGTGTCGAGACACGCGAGCGCACAGCTTCCAACGCCGCGCTCGCCGATCGCGACCCACAGCACGAAACCCACGGCCGAGATCCACTGCACGAGGTAGTACTGGATGGGCCCGACGATCTTGGTGACGCCGTAGACGCCCACGAGCAGTTCGATCCCGACCAGCGTCAGGAGGACCACCGCGTTCCGCGGCACGCGCCCGCACGGCCACGACGAACGCGAGCGCGAACGCCAGCGCGCTCAGGACCAGTGCCAGCGCCAGACCCTGGCGGGCATCCGCCCGCAACGACACCGAGTGGAGCACGCCCCGGAGGATGAGCGTCGCCTGGAGCCCGGTGCTGTCGAGCCCGTCGGTCAGGGTGTGCGGGCTGCCGGGACGGGAGAAGAAGTGCGCCAGCTGAGTGAGGTTGCCCTGTGAGCTCGTCAGCTCCTCGATGACCGGCGGGAGCCACACCACGAACACGACCACCGCGCTGGTCACCACGGCCCCGCGCAACCTGCCGCGCTCGGCATCGCCGAGGGGCACGGAAGTGCGACGCTGCCGCACGACGCACAGCACGACTGCGCTGGTCACTGCCACCGCGACGCCGGGCACGAGCCCGACGTGCGTCTGCACCACGAACGATGCGACGAGCGCCAGCCACGGCGCCGCCCACCAATCGCGACAGGTCACCGACCACGCGAGGAGCAGGACGAGGGCGAACGGCAGGATCGTCACGCTCGGGTTCCAGATGTCGAATGGGAACGGATCGATCGCGAACAGGTACGCCATCAGCAGGATGGCGACCCAGACGAGGAGCGCACGTCCGCCCCGGCGGAGCGCGACGACCAGGAGCCCCGTTGCTGCGGCCGCATTGATCGCAACCGCGCCGAGCACGAGCCCGACGGTGCCGCCGCCGAACACATGGCTCAGGACGTTGAGGACGTAGAAGTACGACCGGTCCCGGGTGGTGCCAATAGAAGCGCGAATACGGTCCCAGCAGCACGGGCGCGCGCCACGCGTTGCCTGCGGTGAGCCCGAGGATGGCACGGTCACCGAAGAGAGCACCCTCGGGGAACCCGCGTTGGACGATCGCGAGGGCGCCGACGACGAGCGGGCTCAGGGCGACGAGGAAGATCGCGACGATCGCGAGACGGCGGTCGCTCCCCCCTCGGGGTGGGTCGACCTCACGGGCCGGGCACGCGTCGTTCGCAGTCGGACCGACGGGCGCCCGCGACTCGAGGTGCTCCGCAGTGGTCACGGTGAGGCATCGACCACTCCGCAGCCGCGATTGAGACTCGAGCCCTGGCGCCTCAGTGGGCCTCGGGCACGTACACGACCTCGGCGGAATGGACGCTGAGCGCGGCCTCGATCGCCGCCGCGGCGCCTTCACGCCGCCGGTGTGCGTCGTACTGGTCGACGGACGCGAAGCACTGGTCCCACACGTGGCTCCACGGCGGGCGACCGCCGAGATCGGTCTCGCCGTCGAACCACCGGGTCGCCATCGTGTTCTCCGCCAGGATCGATTCGCTCCATCCGTCGTCGGCATCATCCACCGCTCGCGCGACGGCGGCGACCGCGGTCGGGTCGGCGAAGTCGAGCAGGAGCAGGCGGCGTATGCGCCACCGGCCCGAGCGGTCGGTCTCGGTCGACGGTGTATCCGATGAGTCCGGCACCGAAGTCGTTGGTGGTGGTGATGCGCTCGGGGCAGTCGGGCAGCAGGAAGCGGTCGAGCAGCGCGGCGTGGTACGGATGGGTCATGTAGGTGGTGGCGTACGCACCCACCGACGCGTACGTGGTCTCCCACACGAGCTCGATCGGGCCGTCGGCGAGGTTGGTGCCGACGGCACAACGCGTGATCCCGGGGATGAACCGGTCGCAGTCGCGCATGGCACGCCGGAGTCGCTCGCGCGCCGACGCGGGCGCATCCGACGCGATCGTGAACATCTCCCAGCGACGGATGGCCGGTCCGTGCTCGGGTGCCGCGAGCTCCTGGACCGCGGCATCGGCGTAGAACCGCCGCGTGCCACCACGCCGGAGGTTCGCGAGCGCGGCGCCGTAGGCGTGATACCGGGGATCGAACATCAGGGCGCGGCGGATCTCGTTCCACGCGACGAAGTCGGCGCAGGACCACTCCGTGCGCACCTCGCGGTCGTCGCCGAGATCGGGAGCGACGTCGCACGCGACGAACGCGGCGCCGGCGGCTTCCATCGTGGGGACGATCTCCTCGCGCACGATCGCCAACAGTGCGTCGAGGTCGTTCGACGCGACGCGGTGGAGGTCGACGAGTCGGACGGTCACGATGAACCGGGTGTGCGGACGATCAAACCGCGGCGCGGAGCTCGCGCTTGAGCTCGGTGATCTCGTCGCGCAGGCGCGCCGCCTCCTCGAAACGCAGGTTGGTGGCGGCGTCGTGCATCTCGTCCTGCAGCGTCTGGATGAGGCGGCCGAGATCGTCGGGCGGGACGTCGGCGAGGTCGAACACCGCCGAGCGCTGCGGCTGACGACCTCTTCCTCTCCCCCGTCCCCGGCTGCTCTTCTGCGCGTCGCCGTCGGACCCGCGCAGCATCTCGAGGATGTCGGTGACCTGCCTCCGCACGGTCTGCGGGTCGATCCCGTGCTCGGCGTTGTACTCGAGCTGGGCCTTGCGCCGGCGGTTGGTCTCGGAGATCGCGTGGCGCATCGAGTCGGTCATCTGGTCGGCGTACATGATCACCTGGCCCTCGACGTTGCGCGGCGGCGCGGCCGATGGTCTGGATCAGCGAGGTCTGCGAGCGGAGGAAGCCCTCCTTGTCGGCGTCGAGGATCGCGACCAGCGACACCTCGGGGAGGTCGAGGCCCTCCCGCAACAGGTTGATGCCGACGAGGACGTCGAAGTCGCCGAGGCGCAGACCGCGCAGGATCTCGACCCGTTCCAGGGTGTCGACCTCGCTGTGCAGGTAGCGCACCCGCATGCCGAGCTCGAGCAGGTACTCGGTGAGGTCCTCGGCCATCTTCTTGGTGAGGGTGGTGACGAGCACGCGCTGGTCGTTGTCGGAGCGGACGCGGATCTCGTGCACGAGGTCGTCGATCTGGCCCTTGGTCGGCTTCACGTGGATCTCGGGGTCGACCAGGCCGGTCGGGCGCACGATCTGCTCCACCACCTGGGTGGACTGCTCGATCTCGTAGCCGCCCGGGGTGGCCGACAGGAAGACCACCTGGTTGACCTTCTCGATGAACTCGTTGAAGCGCAACGGGCGGTTGTCCATCGCCGACGGCAGCCGGAAGCCGTGGTCGACGAGGTTGTCCTTGCGAGACTTGTCGCCCTCGTACTGCCCGTGGATCTGCGGCACCGTCTGGTGCGACTCGTCGAGCACGACGAGGTAGTCGTCGGGGAAGTAGTCGAGCAGCGTGTAGGGCATCTGACCGGGTGCGCGCCCGTCGAGGTGGCGCGAGTAGTTCTCGATCCCGGAGCACACCCCGATCTCGCGCAGCATCTCGAGGTCGTAGCTCGTGCGCATCCGCAGGCGCTGGGCCTCGAGCAGCTTGTCGTGCCGCTCGAACCACGCCAGGCGATCGGCCAGCTCCGCCTCGATGCCCTCGATGGCCCGCTTCATCGACTCGTCGGACGTCACGTAGTGCGACGCCGGGAACAGCACCAGCTTGTCGAGCTCCTCGACGATCTCCCCGGTGAGCGGGTCGACCGACGCGATGCGTTCCACCTCGTCGCCGAAGAGCGAGATGCGCACGCCCCGTTCCTCGTACGCGGGGAACACCTCGATGGTGTCGCCGCGCACCCGGAACTTGTTGCGGGCGAAGTCGTAGTCGTTGCGTTCGTACTGGAGCTCGACGAGGCGGGCCAGGATCGAACGTTGCTCGCGCTCCTCCCCCACGCCGAGGATCAGGCACTGCCGCGCGTACTCCTCGGGCCCGCCGAGGCCGTAGATCGCGGAGACCGACGCCACGATGATGACGTCGCGCCGCGACATGAGCGCGCTGGTGGCCGAGTGCCGGAGCCGGTCGATCTCGTCGTTGATCGACGAGTCCTTCTCGATGTAGGTGTCAGTCGTCGGCATGTACGCCTCGGGCTGGTAGTAGTCGTAGTAGGAGACGAAGTACTCGACCCGGTTCTTGGGGAACAGCTCGCGGAACTCGCTGGCGAGCTGCGCGGCGAGCGTCTTGTTGGGGGCCAGCACGATCGTCGGCCGCTGCACCTTCTCGATCACCGACGCGATGGTGAAGCTCTTGCCCGAACCGGTGATGCCCAGCAGGGTCTGGAACCGGTCGCCCCGTTCGATGCCGGCCGCGAGCGCGGCAATCGCCTCGGGTTGGTCGCCCGCGGGGGTCAGTTCGGTGACGAGCTCCAGCGCCGGCATCAGGTCGATGCTAACGGCGAGGTGTGACAGTTATTCCGGGTCCGATGGAGCCGCTATTCGGGCTCCGGTGCAGCCGCCTCCGGCGGCTCGGGCGGTTCGCGGGTGAGCAGGTCGGCCCACACGTCGTCGACCTGACGCGACAACGACTCGAGGTCGCCGCCGTTGTCGAGCAGGTGGGTGGCGACCTCACGCCGTTCCTCGTCGCTGGCCTGGGCGGCCATGCGGCGCTCGGCGTCGTCACGAGGCACGCCGCGAACCTCGAGCCGCTCCAGCCGCAGGTCGAGCGGCGCCTCGACCACCAGGACCGCGATGTACGGTCGGGCCGCGGCCGCCTTGCTCTCGACCAGCAGCGGGACGTCGCAGATGACGATCGCGTCGTCGGGGGCCTCCCGGATCTGACGCTCGAACTCCTCGCCGATCGCCGGCCAGGTGATCTCGCCCAGGGCCTTGCGGCCGTCCTCGTCGGCGAAGGCGATCGCCGCGAGCGCCGGCCGGTCGAGACGGCCGCCGGCATCGAGGATGCCGCCGCCGAAGCGTTCCACCAGCTCCGCGAGCGCCGGCTCGCCGGGTTCCACCACGGCCCGGGCGACCTGGTCGGCGTCGACCACGGTGGCGCCCTTGGCGCGCAGCAGCCCGGCCACGGTCGATTTCCCCGAGCCGATCCCGCCCGTGAGCCCCACCAGCCGCCGCATCGTGACGGATGCTACAAGGCAAAATCACACTCTCCGTGCTCAAGCCCCTCACAGAGAGTGCCGAAGGAGTTGCCACGGGCAGACCGCATGGCCCCTCATCGGGGCCGATGACCGAAGGAAGCAACTCCATGAACCTGTTCGTACTGCGGACGTGGCTCGAGGCGAAGTTCGCCAAGGACGAGCGTGGCGCGTCGATGGTGGAGTACATCCTCCTCGTCGCTCTCATCGCCCTCGCGGTGATCGCAGCGGTCGTGTTCCTCAAGGACCAAGTGAACGGCAAGTTCAACGACGCCGGCAGCAAGCTGTCGAGCTCGGGCGGCTGAGCCGGTTCACCGGAGATGTCGGCGGCGTTTCGGCCTGACTCGTCAAGTCAGGACGAAACGTCACTGATGCACACAGCTGTATCGACACCGGTACACGCAGACCACCACCGGGCGTGCGGCTCGGGATCTCAGAAGGGGCAAGATCACATGAACCTGTTCGTCACCCGTACCTGGCTCGAGGCGAAGTTCGCCAAGGACGAGAAGGGCGCCTCGATGGTGGAGTACATCCTCCTCGTCGCCCTGATCGCGCTGGCCGTCATCGCAGCCGTCGTGTTCCTGAAGAACCAGGTCAACAGCAAGTTCAACGACGCGGGTAGCAAGCTCAGCAGCTCCGGCAGCTGATCTTCCTCTCCTCGGACAGACAAGACACTGTCGGCGGGGCCGTTCTGGGATCCAGGTCCGAGAGCGGTCCCGCCGACACATTTTCTTGGGGCGATGCACACAGAAGGGGCAAGAAACCATGAACCTGTTCGTCGTGCGGACATGGCTTCAGGCCAGGTTCACAGCCACGGAGCGTGGTGCCAGCATGGTGGAGTACATCCTCCTCGTGGCCCTCATCGCCCTGGCCGTGCTCGCGGCCGTCTCCTTCCTCGGTAAGGGGATGACCGACAAATTCAACACCGAGGGCAGCCAGATCAGCAGCGCTGGGGGCTAGTGATCGAACGTCCTGACGGGCGTCGTCGGAGGGGTCGCACGGGGCGGTGCGGCCCCTCCGTCGCGTCCGGATGCGTCACCAGGGGGCAGGCTCGATGTCCTGCAGCCGTTCGACAACCGGTCCGAACGTCGCCTCCAACCAGCCGGCGGGGTCGGGTCCGACCGCACCGGTGACCAGGGTGTCCACGCCCACGGCGGCGAGCGCCTCGGCGCCGCGCACGACGTCGTCGGCCGTCCAGTCCGGCGGGATCTCGCGGTACGACGCAGTCACCTCGATCTCGTCCGGATCGCGCCCGACAGCGTCGCAGTGGCGCCGCAGGACGGTCAGCTTGTGGGCGACTTCCTCGGCGCCACCGAAGAAGTTGCACGCGTCGGCGTACTGCGCGACCAGGCGGAGCGTCTTCCGCTCCCCGCCCCCGCCGATCATGATGCGCGGGCGGGGTGAGCTCACCGGCGCGGGCCGGCACAGGGTCTCGGCGAGTTGGTAGTGACGGCCGTCGAACGGGCCGTCGTCGTCGCTCCACATCTGGAGGCACACCTGGATCGTCTCTTCGAGCATCTCGAAGCGCTGGGCGAGCGGAGGGAACGGCACGCCCAGACCACGGTGCTCACGCTCGTACCACGCCGCCCCGATTCCGAGCTCGCTGCGCCCGCGGGAGAGCACGTCGAGCGTGGTCATCGTCTTGGCGAGCAGCCCGGGGTGGCGGTACGTGACGCCGGTGACCAGCGTGCGCAGTCGCAGTGTGCTCGTCACGCCGGCGACGTATCCGAGCGCGGTGTAGCACTCGAGCATCGGATCGGTCGGGGGCGCCGCGGCTTCCATCTGGAAGAAGTGGTCCATCACCGACAGCGTGCGCACACCGACGGCTTCGGCGCGCTGCGCGACGTCGGCGACGCCGCGCGCGATGTCGTCCGGCCCCTCCGTCCAGTCGAAGCGCCAGAGGTGGTAGTCGAGTTCCACGGGTCGTCCTCCGTCGGGCTCGCGGCCCGACTCAGAGGCCGGGCAGTCCGTCGATGCTGGTGGCGTTGCGCTCCGCACGGTATGCGGCGAGCCCGCCGTCGCCCTTCGACGAGAGTGCGCTGAGCAACCGTTGCCGTTGCTCCACCAGCGTCATGCGTGGCACGCCGTAGCCGCACGAGTCGGCGACGCGATCGAGGTCGACCGTGATCACGGCGCGCGCCCCCGGCAGATCGGGGAACGGCGTGGCGAGCTCCGCGTACGCGGGTTCGCCGCACGTGACCACCGCTCCCCGACCGCTCAGCCGGACGATGCGCGCGGGGCCGTCGAACGCACAGAACATCAGGGTGATGCGCTCGTTCTCGCGCACGTGCGCAACGGTCTCGATCCCGCTGCCGGTGAGATCGAGGTACGCGACGCGACGCGGACCGAGCACCGCGAACGTGCCGTCGAGGCCCTTCGGCGACACGTTGACGTGACCATCGCCGGCAAGCGGAGCGGTGGCGACGAAGAACATCGGCTGACGCTCGAGGAACGATTGCAGGTCGGCACTGATGCCGTCGTGCACCTTGCCCATTCGGCAATGCTACGGAGCAGTGGCCGAGAGGCGGGAGGATTTTGCATGCTCGGAGTCGTGTCGAGACGCCGCTCGAGCGAGGGCGACCAGCTCGGAGTCCGAACTAGCTGCGCACCCAGACTGCGTCGTTGGCGTCGCGGTGGACGCGTTGCCAGCCGTCCGACGCGTCGAGCAACTGGGCGAGCGCGGTGTCCTTGCCCCACACGATCACGTCGACGTCGTACCTGTCGAGCACCGTCGACCATCCACGCTTGGCGCCCGTGAGGTCGAAGTAGTCGTAGATCAACGACGTCGGATACATGTCGTAGCGGTCGTCGATGAAGACCTTCTGCTGGGGCCAGTCCTCGAGGATCACGTAGCCGGCGGCCGCGTCGGTGGTCAGGAGGTGCTTGCCCATCAGGTCGTGCCGCTGGAGGTACTGCATCGACGCGACCGGGTACGTGGAGAAGTCGAAGTTCTTCTCGGTGCTCGCCTGGTAGCCCATCAACAGCGCGGCGAACACGAGCACCGTGATCGCCGCCGTCACCATCGTCCCCCGCAGCTCCGACGGCTTCTCCTCGTCGCGTGCGAAGGCTCGGGCGACGACGGGCAAGCCGATGAGCGGCGCGATCGCCACGTTGCGGACGGCCCACAGTGCGAGCAGCAGCATCGGGATCGTGACGATCAGGTCACGGCGGGTCACCTTGTGACGACCACGAGAGAGCGCGACGAGGTACACGACGATCCAGAGACCGAGGGCGACGCCCCATGCCTGACGGAAGTCGGGCGACTTCCACTCGACGATGTGCGACAGGATGTCGCCGCGCGAGAGGAGCTCGATCGGGAAGGTGACGAGCCCGACGCCGTACGGATTCACGAACACCGCCGCGAAGCCGATCAACGCACCGAACAGGAGCTTCCGTTCCCGACCGGCCCACGGCGGGTGCCGGTCGACCCAGCGACCGAGCAGATGCAGGCCGAGGTATGCGAACCCGAGCTGATAGGTGCCGTGGGAGTTGGCCCACAGCCACATGAGCACCGGCACGACGACCATCGGATGGCGCCCGACCACGCTGTCGGGTACCTCGACGGTCCAGAGCAGGACCAACAGGAACAGCACCCCGAGCAGCAGCGGACGCTCCGACCACACGGTGTAGATGCCGGCGAGCGCGGCCACGGTGAGGCCGCACGCCACCAGACGGTCGCGCACGATGCGCAGTGCGAGGCGGTAGGTGAGCATCCCGATGCCGGCGCCGATCAGACCGACGAACAGCCGGATGCCGAAGCCGCCCATGCTGCGGTACAGCACCGCGTAGGTGGCTTCCGCGAGCCACGACTGCGCGACCCACTTCGTGCCCGGCGCGGTGTACGAGAACACGTCGTGGTGCGGGATGCCGTGATCGAGGATGTACTCGCCGGTCTTCAGGTGCCAGAAGAACGAGTTGTCGCTGAGCTTGGCCAGGCCGATCGCCCACCCGAACACACCGAAGAACACGGTGAAGATCCATCCCAGCCCGGAGCCCCGCGACGAGGTCCGCCCGGCCGGAGGCGCGGACGGAGGAGGCGCGATCCGAGGAGGACGCTCGAGCGTCGAGGCGCTGGTCAAGGCCGTGCGGTCACGTCAGAGTGCCCGGGAGATGTTGATCATCGCGGGGCCGAGGATGACCACGAAGATCGAAGGGAAGATGCAGAACACGAGAGGGAAGAGCATCTTGACCGGTGCCTTCTGGGCCTTCTCCTGCGCCATCAGGCGGCGCTTGATGCGCATCTCGTCGGCCTGCGACCGCAGGAGGCGGGAGATCGACACACCGAAGGTGTCCGCTTGCAGCATGGCGAGGATGAAGCCGCGCAGTTCGGGCACGTCGCTGCGGTCGGCCATCGCGCGCAAGGCGTCGGCCCGGGTCGACCCGATGCGGATCTCGTGCAGCATGCGCCGGAACTCGTCGGACAGCGCGCCGGGCACTGCGGTGCAGGTGCGGTCGAGCGCCTGTTCGAAACCGAGACCGGCCTCGACCGAGATCACGAGCAGGTCGAGGATGTCGGGAAGCTTGCGGGAGATCTCCTTCTGGCGATCCTCGATCTTCCGATTGAGGAGCACGTCCGGGTAGATGAACGCGCAGCCCCACGCGACCAACACGCCGACGATGAAGATCGTCCCCTGGAACTGCAGCATGAGGAACAGCGGGATCCACGCGACGATCGACACCAGGCCGACGAGCTTCATCACCAGGATCTTGTCGACGTTGAGGCCCGGCGGGTTGCCGGCGTGCACGAGCTTCTGCGCGACCTTCTCGCCGTAGCCCTTCGGGGTGAAGCGCGTGGCGACGCCGGTGAGACCCTCGAGCAACGGCGCGACGACGCGCTCGCTCATGGGCGCCAGCATCTCCTGGTCACGCACGTCCTGGATCTGGTAGCCCTCGAGTCGCCGCAGCGATTCGCGGACGTCGGCCTTCTCGATCGAGCTCGACGCGATCACGTACACCAGCGCGCCCACCGCGGCGGCGATCACCAGGGCGATCATCAACGGGGTCACGTCACACCTCGATCTGGAGGATCTTGCGCAGCCAGATGAAGCCGACGAAGGTCATGATGCCGCAGGCGATGATGGCCATGATCCCGAACGACTCCGTGAACAGGACGCCCATGTAGTCCGGCTGGATGAGGTACAGGACCCCCGCGAACACGATCGGGAACAGTCCCAGGATCCACCCGGAGAAGCGCCCTTCCGCCGTCAGCGCCCTGATCTCGAGGCGCAACCGCTCCCGCTGGGTCATCGTGTCCGCAACCGTGTCGAGCAGCTCGGCCAGGTTTCCACCGACCTCGCGCTGGATGCGGATGGCCATGACCGCCCACATGAGGTCGACGCTGGTCATCCGTTGGGCCGAGTCCTCGAGCGCATCTTCGATCGGACGGCCGAGACGCGACTCGGTGAACACCCGCTGCAGCTCGCGTCGGGTGGGCTGCGTCGCCTCGTTCGCGACCGACTCGAGGCCCTGGGCGAACGAGAATCCGGCTCGCATCGAGCCCGAGAGCAGGTTGAGCGTGCCGGGAAGCTGCATCTGGAACTCGCGCAACCGCTTGCCCCGGCGACGGTGCAGCATGATCACCGGACCGATGCCGGCGACCAGCGCGAGCGCCAACGCCACCGGGATCGGCAACACGAGCAGTCCGAGCATCCCGACCACGAACAGGCCGGCGAAGTAGAAGAACAGCGCCTCCGGCGGACGCAGCGGCAGGTCGGCCTGCTCGAGTGCGTCCTCGGTGCGGCTCAGCAGACCGGCACGGTCGGCGAGCCGGCCCGTGAGGCCGACCATGCGCTGCATGAGCGCGGTCTCGGCGAGCGCCGGGTCGCCCTTCGGGACGAAGGCCTCGTCCTCATCCTCGTCGGTCGCGACGCGCGGCTCCTGCAGGAGGTCACCGAGACGGCGTTCGATCTTCCCCCGCTTGTCGCCCGACATCAGGACGAGCGCCAGACCCAGGCCGAGCACGCCGGCCGCGATCAGCAGCGCGAAGACGAGCTTGACGGGGCTGGAGGCACCATCAGCGCCGACGACGAGCACGGCCAGCGCGGTCATCGGCGTCCTGCTCCGTTGCCCGCCTGGCCCGCCGGCTGCACGTTCGAGAACAGCGACGGTTCGAGCTGGATGCCGTAGTCGTTCAGCTTCTCGGAGAACGACGGCCGGATGCCGGTGCTGCGGAGGCCACCACGGAAGCGACCCTCCTCGTCGATGCCGGCGCTGAAGTCGAAGGTGTAGATGTCCTGGAGGACGACGACGTCGCCCTCCATGCCCATCACCTCGCTCACATGCGTCACGCGGCGGGTGCCGTCGCGGAGTCGGGTGAGGTGCACGATCATGTCGAGCGCCGAGGCCATCTGCTCCCGGATGACGCGCACGGGCAGGTCCATGCCCGCCATGAGCGTCAGCGTCTCGACGCGGGAGAGCGTGTCACGCGGCGAGTTGGAGTGGACGGTGGTGATCGAGCCGTCGTGACCGGTGTTCATGGCCTGGAGCATGTCGAGGGCCTCGCCGCCACGGATCTCACCGACGACGATGCGGTCGGGACGCATACGCAGCGAGTTGCGCACGAGGTCGCGGATCTTCACCTCGCCCTTGCCCTCGATGTTGGGTGGGCGTGCTTCCATCGGGAGCACGTGCTGCTGGTGGAGCTGGAGCTCCTTTGCGTCCTCGACGGTGACGATGCGCTCGTCGTTCGGGATGAAGCTCGAGAGCACGTTGAGCAGCGTCGTCTTCCCGGTACCGGTACCGCCGCTCACCACCACGTTGAGGCGGCCCTTCACGCACTGGTTGATGAAGTGCGCGACCTGCGGCGTGAACGACCCGAAGCTGATGAGGTCGTCGACGGTGTACGGGTCCTTGGAGAACTTTCGGATGGTCATGAACGGCCCGCCGATCGACAGCGGGTGCACGACCACGTTCACACGGGAACCGTCCGGGAGACGGGCGTCGACCATGGGGTTCGCCTCGTCGACGCGACGACCGACCTGGCTCACGATCTTGTCGATGATGCGCCGGAGGTGCACCTCGTCGGCGAACTTCACGTCGGTGAGCGTGAGCTTGCCGCTGCGCTCCACGTAGACCATCTCCGGACCGTTCACCATGACTTCAGTGATGGTGTCGTCCCGGAGCAACTGGTCGATGGGGCCGTACCCCAGCACGTCGTCGGTCACCGACTGCACGAGCACCTGGCGCTCGGCGACGGTGAGCGCGAAGCGCTCCTGGCTCAACGCGCGGAGCAGCTGCTCGTCGACCTGACGGCGCAGCTCGGCTTCGGAGACGCGCTGGTCGGTGAGCAGCGGACCCAGCTCGTGGATCACGAACTGGTGCATCTTCTGACGCACGTCCTCCAGCTGCTGCTCGCGTTGGTTGGCGCTCTGCGCGGCTCGCTGGTCGTGCCAACGGGTGGCCGGCTGCTCAGTCTGAGTCATGACCTACCGTCCTCCGTGGATCGTCATTTGCCTCGTCGACCCTTCTTGGTCGACGCGTTCGGACCGAGCAGCGACTCGGCGATGTGATCGAGCGCGCGCGCCACCGGCGACTTCGGGTCGTCGACGACGACCGGCCGGCCGGCGTTCACCGAGATCGGCATCGCGAGGTCGTCGGGGATCGGGAAGTTCGCGCTCATGCCGAGGACGCGTTCGATCTCCTTGACGTCGAGCTTGACCTTCGCGTTGGCGTGGTTCAGCACCAGCCTGAGCTTGGGGCCGGCGATCGCCTGGAGGTCGAGCTGCTGCATCCCGATCTTGAGGTTCTTGATGCTCGGGATGTCCATGCTCCCGACGAGGAGGACCTCGTCGGACGCTTCGATGATCGCGAGCACGTACTCGTTGAACACCGAGGGCAGGTCGATCACGACGTGACCTGCGATCGCTTGCAACGCGGCGCAGATGTTGACCATCTCGCCCGGCAGCAGCGCGTCGGTCGGCATCGACTCGATCGGGGCAGGCAGCACCAGGAGCCCGGTGGCCGGGTCCTTGTCGGCGAGGGTCTGCACCAGCTCGAGGTCGCCGTACTGCACCGCTGCGGCGGCGTCGAGCACGGTGTTCTGCGACTGCAGGCTGAGCATCACCGACACGTCACCGAACTGGAGGTCGCCGTCGATGAGCACGACCGGCTCGGTCGAGCGCCTGGCCATGGCGGCGGCGACGTTGATCGCCACGCACGTCTTGCCCACACCACCCTTGGTGGAGAACACGGAGATGAGGCGACCCGGTTCGCCCGTGCGGGCGACCGGCGTCTGCACCCGGGTCGTCGCCGCACCGGCGAGCAGTTCGCCGACGCGGTCGACCGACTGGTTGAGGCTCGCCTCGCCGCCGATGACGACCGCGTCACGCGCGCCCGCGCGCAGCGCCTGCTGCAGCACGTCCGTCGAGAGCTCGTACACCGCGAAGACGACACCGAGCATGCTGTGCGAGCTCGTGACGCGGTGCACGTGCTGGAAGCCGATGGGGCTGGCGAACCCGGGACCGAACACGGCCACGACGGGTCGCGTGGGATCCAAGCGCTGGATCAGGTCTTCCATCGTCTCGAACTGACCGGCGCCCGAGAGCTCGACCGCGAGCCGTGTTCGCAGGTTCGCGTCGGGCTCGACGACGGCGACGTCGTACGCCGCCGCACCGGGCGGTGCTTCGACCGTGGCGTAGGACTCCACTGCCCCTACTTGCTCGCCGCGGCCTTGGTGCCGCTGGTGGTGCTCGACGGAGACGTGGAGGGCGGCAGGAGGACCAGGTACAGCCGACTCGCACCGCTGTTGGCGGCGATGATGCGCAGCGCGTCGGCTTGCGACACCTCGAAGGTGAGCACGCCCGAATTGGTGGGTGCGGGCGCCGCCGTGTCGGTGCTGGTGCCGTCGGCAGGTGGAGCCGCCGGCGCCGCCGTGTTGGCTCCGACGGCGAGCACCTTGACGTTCGTGAGCATGTACGAGGTCTGCGCGTTGCCGTTCTCGTCGTTGGTGGTCGTCGCCATGTTCACGTGGTCGCCCGGCGTGATCTGGTTTGCGACACCGTGGTCGGCGTCGACCGTGACCGTGACCGCGACGAGGTCCTGGGCCGCGATCGAGTTGGAGAAGACACCGCCGCCGCCGTCCTTCGCCGACACGAACGACCCGCTGGTGATGAACTGCTTCGTCGAGATCGGCCCGGCGGTCTGCAGGTCGACGAGGTCGTTGAGGTTCGTCACCGCGCCCGGCGGCACCGACGCCTTGGCGACCTTCTCCCGGGTGATGAGGCCGGCCTGGACGAGCTCGGGGCCGGTCGTGCCCTTCGCGATGTCCGCGTTGGCCACGTACGCGTCGACGAACGACGCATTCTCCTGAGCTCGCTTGTCCGCACCCGACGCGTACATGTACACGCCGATTCCGGCCACGAGTGCGAGCACGATGGCCGCCGCGGCCATCAACGTTCGACGATTCGACACCGCAGCTCCCCTCGGGATCCTTCTGGTCCCTAGGTGGTCGGCCGGTGTCCCTGCCGCCTTGAGCCGGATGTCACACGGACCCGGGATTTCCCCGGATCGAGCTATTCGGCGGGGGTCTCGCCGGGCTCGTCGGGCGCGTCGGCGGCCGCTTCGGGTGCAGCTTCGGCTTCGCCGCAGCAGCGGCTTCGCCGACAGCAGCGGCTTCGCCGACAGCAGCGGCTTCGCCGTCGACCGCACCTTCCGCCGGCTCGTCCCCGCCCTCGGCGCCCTCTTCGGGCTCCTCTTCGAACGCCGGGCCGATGTAGTTGCCCTGCTCGTCGTAGGCGTGCTCGCCGTAGTGCTCCTGGTACTCGGCAGCGACCACGCCGCCCTCGGCGGCCTGCTTGATCGACAGCGAGATGCGTCGTCGGTCGAGGTCGATGTCGATGATCTTCACCCAGAGCTCTTCGCCCGGCGTGACGACCTGCTCCGGCGCTTCCACATGGTGGACGGCCATCTCGGAGATGTGCACCAGACCTTCGATGCCTTCGCCCACCTGGACGAACGCACCGAAGGGCACGAGCTTGGTGACGCGCCCGTAGACGAGCTCGCCCACCTGGTGACTGGTGGCGAACTCCTGCCACGGGTCCTGCTGGGTGGCCTTCAGCGAGAGCGAGATGCGCTCACGCGAGAGATCGACGTCGAGCACCTGGACGGTGACTTCGTCGCCGACCTGCACGACGGAGCTCGGGTGGTCGACGTGCTTCCACGACAGCTCGGACACGTGCACGAGTCCGTCCATGCCACCGAGGTCGACGAACGCACCGAAGTTCACGACCGACGACACCACGCCGCTGCGGACCTCGCCCGACTTGAGGTTGGCGAGGAACTCGTCGCGCTGCTCGCGCTGCGTCTCTTCGAGGTACGCGCGCCGCGACAGCACCACGTTGTTGCGGTTCTTGTCGAGCTCGATGATCTTGCACTCGATCTCGCGACCGACATAGGGCTGGAGGTCGCGCACGCGGCGCAGGTCGACGAGGGACGCAGGCAGGAAGCCACGCAGGCCGATGTCGAGGATGAGGCCGCCCTTGACCACCTCGATGACCGGGCCCTTGACGATCCCGTCCTTCTCCTTGATCTCCTCGATCGTGCCCCAGGCTCGCTCGTACTGCGCGCGCTTCTTGGACAGGATGAGCCGACCGTCCTTGTCCTCTTTCTGGAGGACGAGGGCTTCGAGTTCATCGTCGAGCGACACGATCTCGTGCGGGTCGACGTCGTTGCGGATGGAGAGCTCACGCGAGGGGATGACGCCCTCGGACTTGAAGCCGATGTCGAGCAGCACTTCGTCGCTGTCGATCTTCACGACCCGGCCGGTGACGATGTCACCGTCGTCGAACTCGACGATGGTGGCGTCGACCGCGTCGGCGAACGACTGCCCGCCGAGGTCGTCGAGGACGACGAGCTCGTTCTGGCCCTCTTCCTCTTCTTCTTCTTCGGGCGCAGCGGCTTCGGGGGCTTCGGCGTCGGTGACTTCAGCTTCCGGTTCGGCCACGGTGGCCTCGCCGCTCTCCTCGGGGACGGTGGCGATGGTCGCCTCCGTCACGTCCTGATCCGGCAACTTCACTCCTCTGCGGTGGAACCACCCACGACGCTGGCTGACCGGCGGGCGCGGGAGGCGGGCCCCGGAATTGAGGCCGAACCACACAGGCTACAGGTCTGCCCGCAGTTCTTGAAATTCGTGCGGGCCTATTTCTGGCGCGCGAACAGGAGGAGTTCGTGGTGGTCGAGCGTCGGCGGCTGCCGGCGGTATGCACCCGGCGTCACGCCGTGCACCTCGATCGCGCCGAGACCGGCGCCGCGGGCGAGCAGCTCGAGCTCGCGAGCGGTGAAGCACGTGGTCCAGAGCTCGAACGGGGCTTCGCTGCCGTCGGGACCCCGCACCGTGGCGACCTCGTGCAGCACACCCGTCGCGGGGTCGTACTCCTCGCCCGACTCGAGGTGGCGGAGCGCGAACGCGGCCGAGAACGCGCTGACCGCCAGGGCACCACCGGATCGAAGGGAGGTGGGGGGGCGGAGGGTGGCGGCGATGCGGCCGAACACGTCGGTCTCGTCACGACCGCCGAGGAGGCCGAAGCCTCCCTGGCAGAGACAGATGGTGGCGTCGAACTCGCCGGGACGATCGAGCTCGCGCACGTCGAGCTCTTCGAAGCTCACGGGCAGGCCGTCGGCTCGGGCGGCCTCCCGGGCCAACCGCACGAACTCCGCGCTGTGATCGACGCCCACGACGTCGAACCCGCGCCGCGCGAGCGCCAGCGCGTGGCGTCCGGGCCCGCACCCGACGTCGAGCACGCGCATCCCCGGCTCGAGCGCGAGCGCCTCGACCAGGAAGTCGACCTCCTGCTCGGTGCCCTTGGTGAACGCGTTGCGCAGGTACGCCGTTCCCAAGAAGTCGGCCACCGCGTCGAACCAGTGCGGATCGTCGCCGGTCGGAACACTCACGGCGACCACCGTACGCACGTGTCGAGGGCGTCGGCAGGCCGAACGGCCCTGTTCACGCTGCACTCGGCAGCGGAGAGTGAGCCCATGACCAGCACCCCGCTGCCCCTGCGAGTGGGACGGTGACTGCCGTCGAGTCGAGGCCGGCGGGAGCGCCGCCGTCGCCCGCCGGTCGCCCGCCGTCTCGCGCCGGTGCGCGCGACCTGCGGGGGATGCTCCTCACCGTCGGTGTGCTGCTCACAGCCTTCGGTATCGCGATCGGCATCGCCTACGCATTCCGGGGCTCGTCCGGCCCGGCGGGCGACATCCAGGCCTCGACCGTGGAGTACTCGGTCCGCCTGCCGTCGACCCTGACCGCCGGGGTGCACACCATCGGCTTCACGAACGACGGCACCCTCGCCCACGAGATCGTGCTGTTCCGCACCGATGTCCCTGCGAACGGTCTGCCCCTGGATGCGAACGGCGACGTCAACGAGGAGTCGCCCCTGCTCACGA
The DNA here is from genome assembly GCA_963720765.1 of uncultured Actinomycetes bacterium. Lineage (GTDB taxonomy): Bacteria > Actinomycetota > Acidimicrobiia > IMCC26256 > DASPTH01 > DASUAS01. Next base: position 754,151 of record CAVRGS010000013.1, on the reverse strand, counting down.
ACGTCGCCGACAGCGGCGACGCGCTCACGCCAGGGGGCACGAAGTCCTTCAAGACCACCGCACTCAGTCCGGGCCACTACGTGGCCGTGTGCAACCTGCCAGGGCACTACCGCCTCGGCATGAAGTTGAACGTCACCGTCCGCTGAGCTGCTACTTGGCGGTGGCCCAGTTGGGGCCGAAGCCGGTGTCGACGGTGAGGGGGACGCGCAGCTCGGTGACCTGTTCCATCACCTCGCGCACGAGCGACTCGGTCGCCGCGTGCTCACCTTCGGGCACCTCGAGCACCAGTTCGTCGTGGACCGTGAGCAGCATCCGCGACTCGGAGCCGGCGGCGTCGAGCGCGCGGTCGAGGTCGATCATCGCGAGCTTGAAGATGTCGGCCGCACTCCCCTGGACCGGCGCGTTCTGCGCCATGCGCTCCCCCATCTGGCGGATGCGGAAGTTGTCCGACGACAGCTCGGTGATCTGACGGCGCCGGCCGAAGATGGTGGTGGTGTACCCGCGCTCCTTGGCCTCCTGCACGGTGTCGACCATGAACGCCCTCACGTTCGGGAAGCCGTCGAAGTAGGCGTCGAGGATCTCGGCCGCCTCGCCGGTGGGGATGCCGAGACGCTGACCGAGCCCGTAGGCCTCCATGCCGTACGCGAGCCCGTAGTTCACGACCTTGGCGAAGCGGCGTTGGGCGTCGTCGACCTCGGACTCCGCGACCCCGAACACCTTCGACGCGGTGGTGGTGTGGACGTCGGCGCCGCGGTCGAACGCGTCGATCAGCCCGGGGTCCTCCGCGAGGTGTGCGAGCACGCGCAGCTCGATCTGGGAGTAGTCGGCGGTGAGGATCCCCCAACCGGGATCGGCGATGAACGCGCGGCGCATCTCACGACCGTCGGCCGTGCGCACGGGGACGTTCTGGAGGTTGGGCGCTTCGCTCGAGATGCGACCGGTGGTGGTGTCGGTCTGCTTGAAGGTCGCGTGGATGCGACCGTCGGCTCGCGATGAGCGGCGGGAGGGCGTCGGCGTAGGTGCTGCGGAGCTTCTCGACCTCGCGGTAGCGCAGGAGGTCCTCGACGATCGGGTGCTCGTCGGCCATCTTCTGCAGCGAGTCGGCGTCGGTCGACGGCCCGGTCTTCGTCTTCTTCACCGGGACCAGGCCGAGCTCGTCGAACAGGATGGTGCGCAGCTGCGGGGTGGAGTTCACGTTGAACTCCTTGCCCGCGTGCGCGTAGATCCGCTGCACGTACATGTCGCACTGCTCGGCGAGGTCCTTGCGCAGCACCTCGAGGAACTCGCGGTCGACGCGGATGCCGAACGTCTCCATGCGGGCGAGCACGCGCACCAGCGGGAGCTCGAAGCGCTCGTAGAGGTCGGTGAGCTCCCGCGCTTCGAGCGCGTGGTCGAGCGCGGCTGCGAGCTGCAGCACGACGACGGCCCGCCGGCCCGTCTGCTCGATCTCGATCTCGCCGTCGAGGTCGAGGGTGCCGGGCTCGGCGTCGGGAGACTGCACCTCGACCGAGAGGAATCGCAGGGCGAGGTCGTCGAGCAGGAACTTCCCCGAACCCGGATCGAGCAGGTACGCCATCAGCGCGGTGTCGTGGTGCAGGGTGCGGATGTCTCGCTGCAACCCGTGCATGAGCTCCTTGGCGCGGTGCGCGATCAGGGGCGGCCCGCCGTCGGCGAAGAGCGACTCGAGTGCGTCGGTCACCTTGGCCGACCGCAACAGGGACGCGTCGACGTACGCGGCGTGGGCGTCGTCGCGCGCGATGGCGAGCGCTCGCAGCGCGCTGACGACGGGCGCACCCTCCCACCGCGGCTCGATCGCGTACGGATCACCTGACGCCGCGAGGTCAGCGAGCAGGGCGAGCACCCTGCCCTCGTCACGCAACGTGACGACGTCGATCTCGAGCACCTCGCGCTCGGTCTCGGCGGCCTGCTCCCCCACGGCTTCGAGCAGCCGCGGGTGGAGCGTGCGGAACGCGAGCTGGTCGAACAGCAGGCGCACCTCGTCGCGGTCCCAGGCCCCCATGCGGAGGTCGCCGGGGTCGACGTCGACGTCGCAGTCGAGCCGCAGCTGTGACATCTCCCGGTTGAGGAACACGCGGTCGCGCGCTTCACCCAGGTTCTGACGCTGCTTGGGCGGTAGCTCGTCGAGGTGCTCGTAGATCCCCTCGAGGTCGCCGTAGGCGTTCACCAGCTTGGCCGCGGTCTTCTCGCCGATGCCGGGCACCCCGGGAAGGTTGTCGCTGGGATCACCGCGCAACGCGGCGTACTCGGGATACTGCGCCGGCGTGACACCGGTGCGCTCGAGGATGCCTGCTTCGTCGTAGAGCGCGTAGTCGGAGACGCCACGCTTGTTGTAGAGCACCTTGATGTGCGGATCCGAGACGAGTTGGTAGCTGTCGCGGTCACCGGTGACGATGATCACGTCGATGCCCGCGTCCGCGGCGCGCGTGGCGAGGGTGGCGATGACGTCGTCGGCTTCCACGTCGGGCAGCTCGAGCGTCGGGATCTTCAGCGCGTCGATGACCTCGTGGATGAGCGGGATCTGCGGGACGAAGATGTCGGGCGTCTCCTTGCGATTGCCCTTGTAGTCGGCGTCGAGCGCGTGTCGGAACGTCGGGCCGGGGGCGTCGAACACCACCGCGATGCCGTCGGGATGCTCGTCGCCGAGCACCTTCACGAGCATGGACGTGAAGCCGTAGACCGCGTTGGTGATCGTGCCTTCGGGCGTCGCCAGATCGGCGGGCAGTGCGTAGAAGGCCCGGTACGCGAGCGACAGGCCGTCGATCAGGAGGAGCGTCGCCATGTCTAGTGTCGACTCCGCGGCGGCGTCCCCGCCATCCGGCCACGCCTCCGCTGCATCTCCATCGATTGCGATGGTAGGTCGCGGGCGAGGCGCCCGGTCTAGGGAGTCAGCTCACCGTCGACGACACGCCGCGCGATCTCGTCGATCTTCACCCGGTTCGCCATGGCCTGCTGCTGGAGGAAGCGCCACGCGTCCTGCTCGGACTGCCCGTGCTCGTCCATCAGCCGGCCCTTGGCCCGGTCGATGCTCTTGCGGGCATCGAGTCGCGCCTGCAGGTCCTCGACGTCACGCTCGAGTGCGGTGAGCTCGGCGAAGCGGCCCAGCGCGACCTCGATCGCGGGGATCAGGTCGCTCTTCTGGAACGGCTTCACCAGGTACGCGAGGGCGCCGGCGTCACGCGCCTGCTCCACCAGCTCCCGCTGGGAGAAGGCGGTGATCATGAGCACGGCAGAGAGGCGCTCACCGGCGATCGCACGCGCCGCCGACAGACCGTCGAGGCCCGGCATCTTGATGTCGAGGATGACCAGGTCGGGCCGCAGGTCGCGCACCAGCTCGACGGCTTCATCACCACGGCCGGTCTCGCCGACCACGTCGTAGCCGTCCTCCTGGAGGAGCTCCTTGAGGTCGAGACGGATGATCGCTTCATCCTCGGCGATCACCACGCGGGTGGGGCGGGGGTCAGTCACGGTGCTCCCGGGCGTCAACGGGCGGACAGTTCGGCCGAGATGCGGTCGAGCAGGGAGTTCTGCTCCCCCTCCAGCTCGCTCACGGTGTGGCGCAACGACTCCGCGTGGCGGGCCTGCGCGTCGGCGTGCCGGCGCGCGTCGCGCGCCTCGACATCGGCGAGGGGCGTCTCCGCCACCAGTGCCCGGAGGCGGACGTCCTCGGCTTCCTCCTCCAGGAACCCGAGCTGCTCCTCGGTGACCGCGAGCTCGGCGCGGATGCGCTTGAGCCGCTCACTGACGTCGACGAGCCGACGCTGCAGCAGGGACTGTGACATAGGGAGGTCATCCTAGATGGGAGGGCAACCGAACCGGAGTGCGTTCAAGCAGGTTGCGTGTTCTGCCGACACCCGGGACACCGTGGTCCGACGCATCGCCGTCCTCGTCAGCTTCACCGCCCTCGCCGCCGCACTGATGGTCGCGGGTCCTGTCGCGCACGCCGCCGACGACACCACGACCGGGAGCGCCACGACCCCGAGCGGCCGTGATCCCGTCACCCTCGCCCAGCAGCGCCTCGACGAGGCGCGGGCGCAAGCGACCGACATCGCCGGGCGGATCTCCGCCGCGCAGACCCAGCAGGCGAAGCTCGAGGCCGAGATCGCCGACGCGGAGGCGAAGATCCCGGCGCTGCGCGCCCGCGCCGCCGAGCTGCGGGACCAGGTGAAGGCGCGAGCCGCACAGCTCTACGTGCGTCACGGTGGAACCGCCGCGTTCGAGTCGACCATGGGGGCGGAGAACGCCGAGGACGGTCTGCGCGCTGCGCACCTGACCGACGCGATCGGTCAGCAGGACCTCGACGCGGCAACCGAACTCCGCGCGACGGCCGAGAAGCTGGCCGCACGTGAAGCGGAGCTCAAGCAGCAGCGCGCCGAACTGGAGAAGACCATCGCCGACCTCGCACCGCTCAACGACCTCTTGCAACAGAAGCTGCAGGTTGCGAGCGCGCTCTACGACAAGGTGCACGCGCTCGTCGTGGAGGGGGCGCCGAAGCACGGGGTCGACGTGGCGACGAATGCGACCGCGTGCCCCGTGAAGGGCCTCGTCGTGTTCACCGACGACTTCGGCGAGCTCCGACCGGGTGGTCCGCACCCTGGCATCGACATGGCCGCAATGCCCGAGACGCCCGTCGTCGCGGTGACCGACGGGGTGTGGCGCCACGACGTCGGAGGCGCGGGCGGCAACGGCGCGTGGCTGACCGGCTTCGACAACGTGTCGTACTACTACGCGCACTTCTCGCACTACTCCGACGCGCCCGAAGGCCTGGTCAAAGCAGGCGAGGTCATCGGGTTCGTGGGCATGACCGGCAATGCGACCGGCCCGCACCTCCACTTCGAGATCCACCCCGGCAAGCCCGGCGAGAAGCCTCCCGTCGATCCGTTCGCGACGCTCCTCGCGCTCTGCAACGACAACCTGCCCAAGGCGAAGCCCGCTCCCAACTAACGTCGTCGCCATCCCGCCCGGATGGCGCAACTGGCTGACGCAGTCGGCTCAAAACCGGCCGCCCTTCGGGGCATGTGGGTTCGAATCCCACTCCGGGCACCGCGGTTCGTACTCTGGCGGTGCGCCATGGGGATTTCACCCTCCATGGCGCACGCCCCCCTGGATGTTTCCCGCATCTGGGGGGGCTCTTCGCGATGTCGCGAGGTCGCTAGAGACCGAGGGTGGCGTTGACGCCGGCCTGCTCTTCGATGGCACGCATGCGGGCGCCGACGACGGCGAGCAGCTTGGGCGCGATCTGGGGCATCGCCAGCTCGAGCATCTCGTTGAAGTCGTGCCGGTCGAGCACGAGGAGCTGCAGCGGCGACGTGGCGGAGACGGTGGCGACGCGCTCGCCGCCGTCGATCAGCGCCATCTCGCCGAAGAACCCGCCCGGACCGATCGTGCCGACCTCGGACCCGTCGACCTCGGCCGACGCGTCGCCGGTCACGATCACGAAGAACTCCGCGCCCTCGTCGCCCTGCGTCGTGAGCGCGTCGCCCACCGCCGCTTCACGCGGCCGCGCAACTGCGGCGATGCGTGCCAGCTCGTCGTCGTCGCACGTGCTGAACAGCCAGATGCCGCGCAGCAGCTGGATGCGCTCGTCGAGGTCGGTACCGAAACTCACGACACGGACGTCGGCATGCGGTGGGACCGCGGGCCCCTGCGCCGACGGCGGGTGCCGACGACGAGGACCAGTCCGACCACCACTGCGGCGATGCCCACGAGCACGTAGGTCCCGGTGTTGCTCGACGAACCGGTGAAGGCCAGATTGCCGGCCACGTTGATGGTGGTGCTGAACGAACAGCCCGAGCCCTGGACTCGGAGCAGGTGCGTGCCCGGCGCAGTGCCCTTCGGGACCGCGATCGAACCTGCGAAGGCGCCATTGGCTTCGGAGACGATCGTGCCGATCGGCTGGCCGTCGAACGACACCTGGAGGGTCTCGTTGGCCACGCATCCCGAGCCCCGGAAGACCGCCTCGCCGCCCACCTCGACGGTCGATGGATCCACGACGATGTCGCCGTCCGGCGGGTACTTCTCGGTACCCCCACCGGGCGAGATCACGGGCGGAGTGGCACCACCGGTCCCACCGGTGCCACCGGTACCGCCCGTGCCACCGGTGCCATCCGATCCCGCCGGGAGGTCGGTGAGGCCGGCACCGATGCCGGCCGACTGGTCGAGGAGCAGGTTGCCCGTGATGAAGGTGCTGCCGGCGAGCTCGTCGCGGGTGAGCTGGCGCGGCTGGCCGACGTCGCCCTCGGTGACGCCCACCTGGTAGCCGGGCGTGAGCTGCGCGGCGCTGCGGCGCTTGACCGTGACCGCCTTCTGCGCGTTCTCGCCCACCGGGCCGACGTCGTAGGTCTCGGTGCCGGCGGAGGTGTCGCTCGACTTCAGGGTCGAGCACCACTTGCCCTTGTCGCCGGGCAGCTGGGCATCGGCGCAGTCACCCGCGTAGTCGTGACCTTGACCCTTGAGGTACCCGGCGAGCGCCGCTTGGGCCCCGACCGGCGCGGTCGACGCGTTCTGGGCGGTGCCGCCCGAGGCCGTGTCCGACGGCCTCTTCTCCCGGTTGGAACTGGACCCGCTGTCGCCACTGCACGCGGCGAGGATCACGGCCAGCACGACGAGCGCCGCGGCGAGGGCGGAGAACCGGCGGAGCCGGTTCGGCCGGGCGTCGGATCGGCGCTCGAAGCGCAGCGAGGTCGCCACGTCCGGCTACGGGGTGTCCGTCACCGAGGTGACGTCCCAGAGGTCGCTGCCGACCTTGATGTCGTCGACGACCGCGGTGAACGTGCAGTCGACCGCCTGTGAACCGTCGGACTTGGGCACGCACTTCGCCACGAACGCGGTGCCCTCGACGGCGGCCGTGGTGCCCCCGGCCTTCACTTCGAACGACCCGGTCTCCGAGACCTTGGCAGCTCGGTTCCATGTCTCGCCGACCGAGAGCGTGCCCTGGGTCTGGCGACCGCCCTTCTCGTTGGTGAGCTTCGAGATCGTGAAGACGGTCGAGTTGGCGAGGCGGGTGAGCGATCCGTCGGTGTAGTCGATCTCGGCGAGGCCGGTTGCGTCGGTCTTGATGGTGTCGCCCTGTTTGAGGGCCATGCCATCCTTCGCGTCGACGAAGGTCGATTTGCCCTTCTGCTTGATCTGGACGCTGTCGGCCGTGACCTTCAGGTTGGCAAGCGTCTCGGCCGCGCCGACTGCGGTCGCGTTCAGCGCCACCGCGCCGAGCGCGAGCACGCCGACCACGAGCAGCGTCAGCCCTCGCGTGCCCCACGCCGGGTGGTTGCGCATTTCCCGCCTCACCCCGTCCCCTTCGTCCCCTTCGGTCCGCCCTACGTCTCGTGCACCGAGACGACGCTGTCCTCCGTCACCACGGACAGTGGGACGTTAGTCGACTCCAATGGTGCGATGCGCCAGAGCCGGCGCTCCCGACTCACGCCCTTGAGTTCTACCGGACCCAGGGGGTGAACGGGCATGGGGCAGGTGACGCGGCCCAGAACAGCATCTGACAGGACTATTTCACCCCGTGGGGCGGCGGAGCAGAGCCGGGCACCGACGTTGACGGTGTCGCCGACGACGTCGTACTGCCGGCGGCGCCCGCCACCGAAGTGCGCGGCCACCGCCTCCCCGGAGTTCAGCCCGATGCCGAACGAGACCTCCGGCGCCCCTTGTTGCAGCAGTTCGACGTTGAGCTGGGGGGTCAGCTGCTGGATCGCGATCGCACACTCCAGCGCGCGCTGGGGGTGGTCGTCGGTGGGCAGCGGAGCGCCCCACACCGCGAACACCTCGTCGCCGACGTACTTCATCAGCGTGCCGTCCATGGCGAGCACGATGTCGGTGACACGGTCGTAGTAGTGGTTCAGCATCGTCCGCACGACGGCCGGCTCGAGGTTCTCCGACAGCGCGGTGAACCCGCGGAGGTCGCAGAACAGGACGGTCATGTCGAGACGTTCACCTTCGACCGCGCTCCCCGCGCGGTCCTCGTCGACCAGTCGTTGCGCCACCGCCTCGGGCACGTACTGCGAGAAGAGCGCGGTCACCTTGCGGCGCTGGCGCGTCTCACCGAAGTACCGCAGCCCGAGGCCACCGACGAACGCAAAGAGCACCGCGAGCGACGGGTACACGAAGTTGAGGACGTGACCGTTGTTGAAGCGCGTGAAGGCGAAGAACACGTAGCCGAAGCCGACGACGAGCGTGATGAGGATCGATGCCCACAGTGGGAGCAACAGGACCGCCGTGCCGACGACCGCGGTGATCAACGCGACCCACAGCAACGTCTGGGTGTCGGACACCGGCTCGAGATACGTGCCCGTGAGCATCGTGTTCGCCGCGTTCGCGTGGAGCAGCACACCCGGGATACCGGTGGACTTGTTGACGGGCGCGGTCTTGTTGTCGCCGAGGGTCGAGTCGATGGCACCGATGAACACGATCTTCCCTGCGATCTTGCTCGCGGGGACCTTCCCTGCGATCACGTCCGCAGCCGAGATCACGTTCGCCGGGTTCGAGAGCTTGTCGGAGAAGTTCAAGACCATCGACTTCGCGCCGCCCGTCGGCACGAAGCGATCTCCGATCTGCACCCCGTGCGGACGAACGGTCACGGGACCGTCGTAGCCGCGGTATCGCAGCGACAGCCTCGAGGGACAATGCCGGGACGAATGCGCCGTTGAAGTCCACGACGAGCGGGACGCTGCGATTGACACCGTCACTCGGATCGGCGTTCGCCTGGGCGTGGGCGATCGCGTAGCCATTCCCGAGGTCCTCCGCCACAACCGTTGCGCTGCGCGCCACGGGCGGCGCGTCGCCACCCGATGACTTGACGTCGACCTGCGTAGCGAGGATGACGTTGCCGGCGTCGTCGATCGCCTGTTTGAACGCGGGGTCACCCTGCTGTTCGGTCCGGTAGATGACGTCGAAGGCGATCACCTTTGCTCCCGCAGCAGTGAGCTTGTTGGTGAGCTCCGCGATCGTGGCGCGAGGCACCGGGTTGCCGAGCTGGTCGATGGACTTGCCGTCGAACCCGACCACGACCACGTCGCGGATCACTGGGCGCAGCAGGAAACAGGGCGTCGGTCGCACGGCGCTGGAAGCCGCCGAAGACCTGGGCATTGAGGCCGATTGCCGCGATCGCGGTGATCGACACCGTGAGCGCGAGGATCGACACGATCCGTCGGATGACCACTCGACGCTTCAGTTGGCCGTCTCCGCTTCCCGGGGCGCCACCAACAGTTGTGGCGCGGATGACGAGTACAGCTTCGCGCGCGGGGAATAATGCAACGGATGCACCCCAATCTCGCCGTCGAGTTCACGTCCGCCGTCCTCGTGATCGTGGCCGTGCTCTCGGTGGTGCTGCTGATCCTGATCATCGTGGCGCCGTGGCGTCAGGTGCGCGACGAGCCGCCGCTCGACAAATCCGTGGAGGCGAAGCTGCTCCTCCACCGCAACCCCGACGAGCCGACGGGCGAAGTCCCGCGGGTGAGCGCGGTCCCGCCCGACGACGGCGACACCGACCCCGAGGCCGATCTCAGCGACCTCGCCGAGCTGAACGAGCCACCCGAGCCGCCGACCTCCTGAAGGTCAGGGCCCGAAGGTCCGGTCACGCGGATCGGTCACGCCGGATCGGTCACCGCGAAGAACATCCGGGCTTCGCACGCGGTGACGTCGTCGACGCTCGCTCGGGCCTGCGCCCAACCCCCGCGTGCACTCAGGCGTTCGACGTCGACCACGAGGTGCACCTCGTCACCTGGTCGCACGACGCGCCGGAAGCGGACCTTCTCCACGCCGCCGAAGAGCGCGAGCTTCCCGGCGTAGCGGTCGTCGCCGAGCAACGTGATCGCGCCGGCTTGCGCGAGTGCCTCGAGTTGGATCACACCCGGGACGATCGGATTGCCGGGGAAGTGACCGGCGAGGAAGAACTCGTCGCCGGTGACCAGCCATCGCGCTTCGATGTGCTCGGCGACCGCGATCGCGTCGACGGCATCGACGAAGCGGAACGGGGGCCGGTGCGGGAGCAGGGCGACCAACGCGTCGGACTCGGGAAGTGGCATGAGGTCCCTGTCGCTCTGGGGCCGGACAGGTTGCCGCCAGCCACTGTTCACGGAGACGATCGCTCTTTACTCGTGAGTAATCGACGTTACCCGCGAGTAATGGTCGACACTCGGTGTCGTCGACCGCGACGCGCGCCGCACCACACGGATGTAACCCCGGGCACGCGTTCTCGGTCGGAGTTCTTCACAGCTGCAACCGAGTGCACGAGGCGGAACGGGCGACACGGTGGGTATCGCGGTGGTCTTCCCCGGACAGGGGACCCAACAGACGGGCATGGCGTTGCCGTGGCGCGACCATTCGAGTTGGTCGGTCGTCGATCGCGCCGAAGCCGCGCTGGGCGAACCGCTCGCGCACCTGGTCACCGACGCGCCGCCTGACGCACTCGCGTCGGACGCGCGATGCCCAGCTCGCAGTCCTCCTCACCTCGCTGGTCGTGTGGGACGCGCTCGACGTGCCGACCGACGACATCGTCGCGTTCGCCGGCCACTCGCTCGGCCAGGTCACCGCGCTCATCGCGTCCGGTGTCCTCTCCCTCGACGACGGCGTTCGCTTCGCGGCGCGCCGCGCCGAGCTCACGCAGGCCGCGGCCGACGCCCACCCCGGCAAGATGGCCGCGCTGCTCGGTGCGACCCCGGAGCAGGCCGACGACGCGTGCACCGCCGCACCCGACGGATGCTGGGTCGCGAACGACAACGCTCCCGGCCAGGTCGTGATCGCCGGAACGCCCGATGGGGTTGCCGCCGGTTCGGCCCGCGCCCAGGAGATCGGGGTGCGCCGCGTCACCGCTCTCAACGTGGGCGGCGCGTTCCACACCCCGCTCATGGCCGATGCGACGGCCGCACTCGCAGTCGAGGTCGTCGACCTCGAACTGACCAAGCCTGCCGCACCGGTCGTCTCGAACCACGACGCCGCCGCCTACGACGACGCTGACGGGTGGCGCGAACGCCTCCCCGCGCACGTGTCGGTGCCGGTCCGGTGGCGCTCGACCATGGACACGCTCGTGTCGCTCGGCGCCGGCTCCTTCTGGGAGGTCGGGTACGGCTCGATGATCGCCGCGCTGGCCAAGCGCGGCGCCCCCGGTGTCACCGTCCGCAACATCGCCAGCCCCGCTGATCTGACCCTGGAGGTCGCATAACCCATGGAAGCCCTCTTGAACCACGGTGAGGGGCTCCTCGTGCCCGAGCGCATGATCATCGCCCCGTCGGTCGGCGTGTTCCGTCCGCTCGACGACGTCGACGCGGGAGACCACGTCGACGAAGGACAGACCGTCGGCCACCTCGACGGTCCCGGCACGTCCACGCCGGTGTGCAGCCCGTTCCGGGGTCAGCTCGTCGGGATGCTCGTGCACCGCGGTGAGCGCCTGCGCGAAGGCCAGCCCGTCGCCTGGCTGCGAGTCGCCTGAGCATGCGGGCCGCGATCTCCGGCTGGGGCACCGCACTCCCCGACCAGCGGCTCACCAACGCCGATCTCGAACAGCTCGTCGACACGAGCGATCAGTGGATCATCGAGCGCACCGGCATCTCCGAGCGACGGATCGCGTCGGCGGGTGAGTCCACCGCGAGCCTCGCCACCGAGGCCGGGGCGGCGGCGATCAAGAACGCAGGGCTGACACCCGACGCCATCGATCTCATGGTCGTCGCCACCGCGACGACCGAGCAGCTCATCCCCCACACCGGCGCGTTCGTCGGCGACGGGTTGGGTCTCCACTGCGGCTCGTTCGACCTCAACGCCGGCTGCGCGGGTTTCGTCTACGAGCTCGTGGTGGGTGCGTCCATGCTCACCGCCGGCAACCTCGACCACGTGCTCCTCATCGGCGCCGAGACGCTCTCTCGTGTCACCGACCCGACGGACCGCGGCACGTGCGTCATCTTCGGCGATGGTGCCGCGGCCATGATCCTCAGCTCGTCCCCCGACGACGGGCCCGGTCTGCTCGCGTGGGATCTCGGGTGCGACGGCAGCGCCGCCGGCCTGCTCGAGATCCCCGCGGGCGGGAGTCGTCGTCCGACCAGCGCGGAGACCGTCGCCAACGGCGAGCACTACCTCCGCATGAACGGGCAGGAGGTGTTCCGCCGCGCGGTGCGCATCGTCGTGGAATCGGCGACGAACGCGCTGGCGCGTGGCGGGGTCGGCGTCGACGACGTCACGTGGTTCGCGCCGCACCAGGCCAATGTCCGTATCATCGAGGCCGCAGGCAACCGGCTCGGGATCCCGGCGGAGCGCACCCTCGTGAACATCGACCGCTACGGGAACACCAGCGCCGCGTCGATCCCGCTCGTCCTCGCCGAGGCCGCCGACGACGGTCGGCTCCAGCCCGGCGACCTCGTGCTCCTCTCGGGATTCGGTGCCGGCCTCACGTGGGGCAGCGCGTTGCTGCGATGGGGCAGGCCATGAGCCGGCCGTCCACGATCGGGCAGGCGTGAGCGCACCGGAATCACCGGGTCGGGTCGCGTTCGTCACCGGAGCGTCGCGTGGCATCGGCCGCGCCATCGCCGTCGCACTGGGCGCGGCGGGCTGTCGGGTCGCGTTCTGCTACTCGTCCGACGCCGACGGAGCGAAAGAGACGCAGGCCGACGTCGAGGCCACCGGCGCCGAGGCGTTCTCGGTGCAGGCCGACGTCGCCGACCCGGAGTCGATCGACCAGGCGTTCCGCGCCATCGAGGAGACCTTCGGTCCGGTCGAACTGCTCGTGAACAACGCCGGCATCACCCGCGACGGACTGCTGATGCGGATGAGCGACGACCACTGGGGCGACGTGCTCCAGACCAACCTCACGGGCGCCTTCCACACCATCCGCCGGGCGACGCCGAAGATGATGAAGGGCCGCTTCGGCCGCATCGTCAACGTGTCGTCGGTCAGCGGCCAGACCGGCCAGGCCGGGCAGGCCAACTACTCGGCCGCCAAGGCCGGCCTCGTCGGACTCTCGCGAGCCGTCGCCCGGGAGCTGGCGACCCGCGGCATCACCTGCAACGTCGTGGCTCCCGGACCTATCGTGACGGCCATGACCGACGGGTTGCCAGACGACTGGCGCCAGTGGGCCGAGCAGACGGTGCCGCTCGGGCGCCTCGGAAATCCCGACGAGGTGGCGGCGGTGGTCGCCTTCCTCTGTTCTGATGCTGCCGGCTACGTGACCGGAGCGATCGTCCCCGTCGACGGTGGACTCGGCATGGGGCACTGAACGGCGCGATCCTCTCGGTTCGGCCCGTCCCCCGGCGCCGAACCACCGAACTCTTTTCATCCACAGGAGGAACCAAGCAAATGGAACGTGACGAAGTTCTCGCCGCACTGCGGGAGGTCGCGGTCGAGGTGTTGAGCGTCGAGCCCGACACGGTCGTCGAAGACGCCCGGTTCAAGGAAGACCTCGACGCCGACAGCCTCGACCTCGTCGAGCTGGTCATGGGTCTCGAGGAGCGATTCGACATCTCGGTGCCCGAAGAGGACCTCGAGAACGTCGGCACCGTGGGCCAGGCGGTCGACCTCGTGCTGGCCAAGCTGGCGGCAAAGGCCTGATCCATGGTTGACCTCGTCGACGCGCACGGACGACCGCGGGTCGTCGTCACCGGCATGGGCGTCAAGACGCCTGCCGGTGTCGACGTCGCCACGATGTGGGAGCGGGTGCTGGCCGGCGTCGGAAGCGCCGGACCGATCGCGCGCTTCGACGCGTCGGAGCTGCCCGTGCGCTTCGCCGGCGAGGTGCTCGAGTACGACCCCGCGCCGTACTTCAACCCGAAAGAGGTGCGGCGGGTCGACCGCTTCACCCAGCTCGGGTTCGGTGCGGCAGCCGACGCCTTGAGCGACGCCGGCGAGCTCGGAGCCGACCCCAGCCGGTGCGCGGTGATCGCCGCGACCGGTGTGGGCGGCCTCGAGACCATGGAGGAGAACGAATCGACCTTCCTGGCGCGCGGCCCGAGCCGGGTGAGCCCGTTCTTCGTCCCGATGATGATGCCGAACGCCGCCGCCGGGATGATCTCGATCCGTTTCGGCTTCACCGGCCCCGCGCTCTGCATCTCCACCGCGTGTGCCGCCGGGGCCAACGCGATCGGTGAGGGCGTGCGCATGGTGCGCGACGGCAGCGCCGAGGTCGTGGTCGCGGGAGCGACCGAGGCCCCGGTCACGCCGCTCACGGTGTCGGCCTTCGCGCGCATGGGCGCGATGAGCACGCGCAACGACGATCCCACGCGCGCATCACGGCCGTTCGACGCCGCGCGCGACGGCTTCGTCATCGCGGAAGGCGCAGGGTTCACCGTGCTGGAGACACTCGAGCACGCGCTGGCTCGGGGCGCCACCATCCACGGTGAGGTGCTCGGCTACGGACGCAATGCCGACGCCCACCACATCACCGCGCCGGTGCCCGGTGGAGCGGGCGCCGCTGCGTGCATGCAGCTGGCGCTCGACGACGCCGGCCTCGTCGCCACCGACATCGGGCACGTGAACGCGCACGGCACATCGACCCCGCTCAACGATGCCACGGAAGCCGAGGCGATCCGGAAGGTCTTCGGTGACGCGCCGCCGGTCACGTCGACCAAGGGCGTCACCGGCCACATGATCGCGGGCGCCGGCGCCGCCGAAGCGGTCATCAGCCTCTTGTCGCTGCGCGACGGTGTCGTGCCGCCCACCGCGAACCTCGACCAGATCGGTGAGGACATCGGCCTCGACGTCGTCTCGGGCACACCGCGACCGATCGAACGCAAGCCGGTGCTCTCGAACTCGTTCGGGTTCGGCGGCCACAACGCGACCCTGATCCTGGGCCTGGTCGACCTCACCACCGGGTGACCGTACCCACACCCGTCTTCGGGCACCGCAGCACCGCGGCGATCGCCGAGGTGCGCGAGATCGACGGGCGCCCGATCAGCTGGTTCAGCCTCGACGGCGGGAAGCACCGCGGTGCCATCGGCACCCCGGAGGGAGAGACCATCGCCCGGGCGATCCACCTCGCGGTCGAGCTCGGCATGCCGATCGTCGGCCGCATCGCCAGCTCGGGCGCCGACGTCGCGGAGGGACTGTCGGCGCTGCACGCATGGGGTCGGGTCGCCAAGGCGCTGACCGACGCGTCGGGAGTGGTGCCGGTGGTGCTGGTGCTCGTCGGGCCCGCGGTGTCGGGACCCGCGCTGCTGCTCGGCATCGCCGACCACGTGATCATGACCAGCGACGCGTTCGCCTACGTCACGGGCCCCGAGGTCGTCGCGGCGTTCACCGGCGTGGCGATGACGTCCGATCGACTCGGTGGTGCGCCCGTGCA
This sequence comes from uncultured Actinomycetes bacterium, assembly GCA_963720765.1. Taxonomy (GTDB): domain Bacteria; phylum Actinomycetota; class Acidimicrobiia; order IMCC26256; family DASPTH01; genus DASUAS01. Next base: position 738,868 of record CAVRGS010000013.1, on the reverse strand, counting down.
CGAGCGCGAGAGCGGAGTCGCCACCCTCGTGGTCGTGGACGAGGACGAAGCGATGGTCGCCCTCGAGACGTTGCTCACCTATCTGCCGTCGAACCATCTTCAGGATCCGCCGTGCGAGGACACCGGCGATCCCGTCGACCGGCCGTGCACGCGCGCCGCGAGCGCGGTGCCCGCGCGTGCGACCGCGTCGTACGACGTACGCACCGTCATCGACGACGTGTGCGACGAGCACACCTTGCTGGAGCTACGCCCGAACTACGCGCCGAACATGGTGACGGGCCTCGCGCGGCTCGGCGGTCGGCCCGTCGGCGTGGTCGCCAACCAACCGATGTTCCGCGCCGGCACCCTCGACATCGAGGCATCGCGCAAGGCCGCGCGGTTCGTGCAGTGGTGCGACGCGTTCAACTTCCCGATCGTCACCTTCGTCGACACGCCCGGCTTCGAGCCCGGGCGCGACCTCGAGTGGCGCGGCATGATCCGTCACGGCGCCGAGCTGGTGCACGCGTACGCGGCGGCCACCGTGCCGCGGCTCTGCCTCCTGCTGCGGAAGGCGTACGGGGGCGCGTACATCGTGATGGACTCGAAGCACCTCGGCAACGACTGGTGCATGGCGTGGCCGACTGCGGAGGTCGCCGTGATGGGAGCACCCGGCGCGGTGCAGATCCTCCACCGTCGCCAACTGGCCGCCATCGACGACGCAGCCGAGCGCCTCACCGAACAGCTCGCGCTCGAAGCCGAGTACTCGGCGCGCTTCGCCAACCCGTACGTCGCGGCCGAGCGCGGCTACGTCGACGACGTGATCGCGGCATCGGACACACGTCGCGTCCTCGCCGAAGCGCTGTCGCGCCTCAGCACGAAGCGCGAACGGCAACCGGCCCGCCGCCATTCCAACACCCCGCTCTGATCTCAGGTCCGAACAGCAAAGGAAGAACATCGTGCTCCAGGGCAAGCGCATCCTCGTGACCGGCGTCCTCAACGACGCGTCCATCGCCTTCTCCACCGCACGACTCGCGCAGGAGCAGGGCGCCGAGGTGATCCTGAGCTCGTTCGGTCGGGTGATGCGCCTCACCGAGCGCACGGCCAAGCGGCTCCCCACGCCCGATGTCCAGATCGTCGAGCTCGACGTCACCAGCGAGGAGGACCTCGCCGCGCTCGCCGGCAACGTCGGCGGGAAGCTCGACGGCGTGGTGCACTCCCTCGCCTTCGCGCCCGAGTCGTGCCTCGGCGGCGGCTTCCTCGACGCACCTTGGGATGACGTCGCCGTCGCGCTCCACGTCTCGGCGTATTCGCTGAAGGCGTTGTCGGTGGCCGCGCTGCCGTTGATGGGGCCGGGCGGTTCGATCGTCGGCATCGACTTCGACAACGACGACGTGGCCTGGCCGGTCTACGACTGGATGGGCGTGTCGAAGGCCGCGTTCGAGTCGGTGGCGCGTTACCTCGCGCGCGACCTCGGGCCCCAGGGCATCAGGGTGAACCTCGTGAGCGCAGGGCCGTACCGGAGCATCGCGGCGAAGAGCATCCCCGGCTTCGAGAAGTTCGAGGAGGTCTGGGTCGAGCGCGCGCCGCTGGGTTGGGACCTCAAGGACGCCGAGCCGATGGCCAAGGCGGTCGTGGCGCTGCTGTCGGACTGGTTCCCGGCGACGACCGGCGAGAAGGTGCACGTCGACGGGGGGTTCCACGCGGTGGGGGCCTGAGGGGTGGTAACAAGGAGAGATCGGTCGCGGAACCTCGCGCGACCCGTGGGCAGCTGGAGGCTCTCGTGATCCGTTCCGCACGACGTGTCGCGCACGTCCTGGCCGCGGCCACGTTGGCCGCGGGTGCACTGGTGGTGCTCGGCGCGACCACTGCGTCGGCCGCCGACCCGACGGGCTACGTGATCGCCCAGGGTGAAGGCGAGTGCTGGCTGGCGTCGGTCGACCTCGTCACCGGAGAGACCCACTCGATCGGCAGTGCCGCGCCGGAGAAGTGCGCGTTCGACCTCGAGTTCTCGCCCGACGGTGCTCATCTGTTCGGCACCCGCGTCGACAGCGTCGACGGCGTGGCCCGGCTCGTCGAGTTCGACCTCGCCACGGGCACCCTGCAGGTCATCGGTCAACTCGGAGACTTCACTCTCGGTGGTCCCGGGCCAGAACAAGGCAACCTCACGCTCCCCGCGACCGGCGGGCTCTACACCTACCTCGTCCCGAACCCCGCCGCGCCCGCCGCGACCGAGGTCGATCCCGTCTGCGACGGCAGCGCGTTCTGCCTGTTCCAGGGCTCGTCGGCGGCGCCCGGCTCCCTGGCGTACGTCAACTCCGTGCCGCAGACCTTCACCGTCTACTACGGCCTCGCCACCTCGTGCGCCGACGTGACCTCGAGCGTCCGCGAAGAAGAATCCCTCGACCTGGCGAACGGTTGGCCCGCGCACAGCGCCCTCACCGGCGCACCGCAGGTGCTCACCGGCGTCAACCGCACGGCGACCGGACCCGGCACGTCCGACATCGGGCCGGTGGGGGTCGGCACGTTCGTCAGCAGTGTCGACTACGACGCCGTTGGGACCCTGTACGGGGTCGGGTTCCAGGCCGACGACAGCAGTCCCTCGCTGTTCACGCTCGACACCGACACCGGTGCGGCCACTGCAGTCGCGTCGCTCAACGACGGGACCGACCCGATCTTCATCGGCGTGCTCGGCTTCGCCATCGCACACCCGTGTGCGCCGACGCCACCCACGCCACCCAGCCCGCCGGCGGCCCAGCCGATCGCCGCCGTGGCCCCGCGCTTCACCGGCTGATTCAGTCGCAGCGGCAGGCCACGGTCTCGTCGAGGACCTGCCACCGGAACTGGACCGCGCGTGACGACGCTCCGCAGCCGGTGCAGCTGAGCCGCCATCCCGCGTCGACCTCTTCGATCTCGAGCGGAGCCTGCCCGGTCGAGAGGCGCTTGGGTTGCACCTTGGGCTTGGCGACCTCCGGGAGGTTGGCCAACGTGAGCTCGAGGTAGGGCGAGTCCGCTGCTGGCGGTCCTTCCGGTGCTGGCGGTCCTTCCGGTGCTGGCGGCGCGCCAGGTGCCTCAGGTCCTTCGGATTCGGATCGCACGACGTGGAGCCGGGCGAACTCCTCGTCGAGGCGCAGATCGCGCCGGTCGTGGCGCTCGGGTTCGGGCACGACCTCCGGTCCGGGCGCGGCGAGGAAGGTGTCGAGCGCGCCGAACCGGGCGCCGTCGAACACGGCGGTGGCCTCGGAGATGCGTTCGATCTCGTCGAGGAAGCCGTCGCGCTCGACCCGTTGCGTCGGGTCTTCCAGCGTGTCCTTGGCGTACATGATGACGAAGCGAGCTGCCACCCCCGGCTGCTTGCGCCGCAGGATGCGCCCCATGCGTTGGATCATCTGGCGACGGGTGCGGCTCGCGCTCATCACGATGCCGAGGTTGGCGTCGGGCACGTCGACGCCTTCGTCGAGCACGCGCGGCGCGGCGACCGCGTCGAGCCGCCGGACCCGGAGGTCGTCGAGGATCTCGCGCCGTTGCCGGCGGGCGGTCGTACCGGTGATCAGGTCGATCGACACCAACGGATCGAGGCGGTTGATGGCGTGGTTCGCAGCGCGCACCGTCTCGGTGAACACGAGGGCGCCGTGGGCGTCACGGATGGCGGGCGCGAGGCTGCCGAGCAGCTCGTACTTCCCGCTCGACTGGGCCACGATCTCGCGCCGCTTCGAGAACGCGTCGAGGTACTGCCGAGCGGCGCGACCGTCGGCCCCGGCGTCGCGCTCGGCAAGATGCGCGACCGCGGCGAGGAAGTCGCCGAAGGGCTCGATCGGCACGCCTGGCAAGGCGCGCAGGTGGTTGCGTGCGCCGACGAGCTGCTGCTCGGTCGCCGCGTACTCGGCCCGTTCGTCGACCGAGAGGTCGACGCCGACGAACGCCACCCGGGGCGCGGCGCACACACCGTCGGCGATGGCCTGCTCGAAGCCGTAGCGGAAGCAGATGCCTCCGAAGTACGGGATGAGCAGTTCGGTGACCGCGTCGTCGGTGCGCTCGAGCGTCGCGGTGAGCCCCAGGCGCTCCGCGTACTGCGGGAGCATGGCCCGGCGCAGGGTGGCACCACCGAGGCCGTGGCATTCGTCGGCGACGAGGAGTCCGGCACCGCCGTCGGGAGGTACCGGCTTGTGCGCCGCCGCCGAGTGACGGGTGGCGACGAGGACGTCGCAGTCGGCCGCACCGTCGGTGCCACTGTCACCCAGGCGGCCGATGCGCACTTCGGGGAGCGCCTCGGCCAGGCGGACGCACCACTGCTCCATCAGCACGCGGGACGGCACCACCACGAGGACGAACCGGTCTCGTCGGAGCGCGTCGGCGATCGCCGCGATCGCCACGTCGGTCTTGCCCGATCCCGTGACCGCCTCGATCACGCCGCGCCGGCCGCACCGCAGCCAGGCGACCAGCGCGTCGAACTGCCAGCGGTAGAGCTCGCGGTCCTCGCCCCTGACTTCGCTGAGCATCAGTCAGCGTCTCCGAGGGGTCCGAACATGGGCGCACCAGGATACCGGCCGCGGGCGACCGCTATCCGAGTTCTTCGAGCACCTTCGTCACCTTCGGGACGGTGTCCTTGGGGCTGACCTTGTAGAAGACGCCGGCGAGCTTGCCGGTCGCGTCGACGACGAACGCCGAGCGGATGATGCCCATGTACTTGCGTCCGTAGTTGACCTTCTCACCCCACACGCCGTACTTCTCGGCGACGGCGTGCTCGGTGTCGGCGAGCAGCGTGAAGCCGAGCCCGTACTTGTCGTCGAACTTCGCCTGCTTCTCCGGCGTGTCGGGCGAGATGCCGAGCACGACCGCCTTCAGCTTCTTCAGATCGGGCTCGGCGTCGCGCAGCGCGCACGACTGCGTGGTGCATCCCGGCGTGTCGGCCTTCGGGTAGAAGTACACGACCACGTTCTTGCCCTTGAAGTCGCTGAGCTTCACCTTCTTGCCGTGCTGGTCGGTGAGCGTGAACGCGGGGGCGCGCTTGCCGGTGGCGAGCTGGACCATCAGGACTCTCCTCGAGACGGGGACGCCGTAGCATGCCGCACGTGCGGCGCTCGATGCTGATCTGGGTCGACGCCGACACCGACGACGTACGACGAGCGTTCACCGACGAGCTCGATCTCGTGCTCGCGGACGGCACCGGCAAGGGCGCGTTCGAGGGGCCGATCGCGGGGATGCCCGACACCAGTGCGCGTCTCCAGGCCTCGATCGTCGAGTCGTCGGAGCACGCGACGCGCGTGGCGTTGGCCACGACGAGCACGGTGCGCGTGCCGTTCTTCACCTGGTTCCTCCGCATCCAGGCCTGGCTCGGGGCGCGACGGGCACTCCCCCACGCCGCCGCGCGCCTCGACGCCGCCGCCACCGGGGCCGATGCCCCCGCGCCACTGAAGCCGCTGCCGGTGGTGCCGCCGGTCGCCTTCACGCCCGAGCAGGCCGGGCGCCTCGCCGCGCTGGCGGCCGTGGCCCTGGTCGCCAACTTCTCCGGTGCCCTGCTCTCCCAGAACGGCGACGCCGTCACCAGTGCCTTCGATCAGACCGACCAGGCCCTCGGCGTGGCCCTGGCGATCGCCCGCGCCGGAGTGCTGGTGTCGTTGGTCGCCATTGCGCTGGCCGACCGCTGGGGTCGCCGTCGCCTCATCCTGGTGAGTCTGGTCGGCGCCTGCGCGGCCAACCTGCTCACCGCGCTCTCGCCCACCTTCGAGGTGTTCACGGGCGCCCAGCTCCTCAACCGCGCGCTGGTGAACACGGTGCTGATCGTCGCCGGCATCGCCGCGGTCGAGGACGCCCCCGAAGGCGCACGGGCATTCGCGACGGGGATGTACGCGCTCGCGTTGGGCGCGGGGTTCGGCCTCGCAGTGGTGCTCCTCCCGTTCGCCGACCTGGGCAATTACGGCTGGCGCATCTCGTTCGGGCTCAGCGCCGCGCTCGTGTTGCTCGTCCCCCTGATCGCACGCAACCTCAAGGAGACGACGCGCTACGTGCGCGTCGCCGACCGCAGCGCGCACCGCGGGCAGCTGCGCGAGTTGTTCGACCGCGCCTACGGCGCGCGCTTCTTGTTGCTCGGTCTCGCCGCGTTCCTCACCAATGTGTTCAGCGCGCCCTCTTCACAGCTCACGAACCGCTACCTCACCCACGCCCACGACTTCACCAACGCCGACGTCGCAGTGTTCCGCGCCGTCACTGCGGGCCTGCCCGGCATCATCGGTGTGCTCCTCGCCAGCCGCCTCGCCGAGAGCCGCGGCCGTCGGCCGGTCACGATCATCGGTCTCCTCGTGGCCACCGTGTTCCAGGGCGCCTTCTTCCTCGCCGACGGCCCACTGCTGCTCTGGATCACACCCGTCGTCGCGATCGTCGCCGCCGCCTGCGCCGGCCTCGCCCTGGGCACGCTCGACGCCGAGTTGTTCCCCACCGAGGTGCGCGGCACCTCGAGCGGGTTCCTCCTCGTCTCGGCGGTGGCGGGCTCGGCCGTCGGCCTCGTGCTCGCGACGCAACTCAAAGGGTTCGCCGGCGGCCTGGGCCCCGCCATCGCGTTGTGCGGGATCGCGTCGTTGGTCGCCGCGATCTTCGTCGTGCCGCGACTGCCGGAGACGGCCGATCGCCGTCTCGACGACGTCAGTCCGTCGGAGGTCTGATCAGGTGCAGTGCCTGGCGACGTACCCGAAGTAGGTGCTGATCTCGGTGGGCAACGCGGATGCGTTCTTCAACCCCGAGATGTCGCCGGAGCCGAGCGCGGCGTAGTACGACGCAAGGCTGTTCCCGGCCTTCTTGACCTTCGCCGGAGCGTGCTTCGCCGACGAGCGCAACGCCGTCGCGAACTTCGAGAAGGTCGACGCGTTGAATTTCGAGCTGTCGGTCCCGGCGCTCTGGAGCTTGTTCGAGAGCCCCTTGATCGGCTTGCAGAACGACGAACTCGCACTCGCGGTCGAGACCGTCGCGACGGCAGGACCGGCCACGACACCGAAGGTGAGGAGTGCGAGCAGTGTGACGAGCGAAACGCGGAATCGGATCATGTGGCGCCCTCTCGGGTGGTCAGTTGGCGGAATCGCATGCGGATGCGTACCTGAAGAACTTGCCGATCGCCTGGCCGTACTTCCGGAAGTCCTGCGACGTGTAGAACTTCCCCAGATCCGCGGCGTTCGACGTGGTGATCTTGCTGAGCTTGTCGAGCACGCCCACGATGGTGTTCGCAGCGGCCTTCACGTCGGCCGGCGCCTGCTTGCCCGCGGCCTTGAACCTCGCCGCGAGTGCCTTCGCCTGCTTCGGGGTCGGTTGATCGCTGGCGCCGCTGATCTTCGTGTACGCCGAGCAGAACTTCCCGTTCGGCGAGCTGGCGGCGCCGGCGGGGACCACCGCGGCACCGACCGACATGAGCGCGACCGCCGCGAGGAGGAGGGGACGGATCCTCGACATTCCCAGAGCCTTTCGGTCGAGCGCACCTGCCGGGACGGATGCTACAGAGCGGTGGGCACCGTCCCGTGGCAGAGGGCGGTCCCCGAGGTGTCGATCAGGGAGATGGTGCTCCCGGCGACGATCGGTCGAGGACTGCGCCCGGTCCAAGAACCGCGGTTGTCCTCGACGTGCATCGTCCCGATGGTTTCGGCACGTCGGCCCGGCACCTTGACCTGCACGGCGTACGCGCCCGACGGCATGCCGTAGCTGACCGACACGGCGACGCCGCGACCGTTGCTCACATATGACCAGCCGGCGGACAACGGGACGGAGGTGAGCTCCATCGGCACGGCCACCGGCTTGGCCACCGCGGCGGTGGTCGCGCGCGAGGCGTCGACGCTCGTGGCGTCGGTCGACTCGATCACCCGGACGACGGTGATGCTCACGATCACCGCGGCGGCAGCCGCCGCCACGGCGGCCGCGATCCAGCGTCGACGGGTGCGGCGTTCGCGCTCGTCGAGGCGCCGCAGCACGCGGCCCTCGAAGCCTGCCGGGGGTTCGGCCTCGGGTGCGAGCTGCGGGATCACGTCGGCGGCTTCGGTGAGCTCGACCACCGAGGCCTGGCAGCGGGCGCACCCGTTGACGTGCAGGAGCACCTCCGCCCGCTCGCTCCCACCCAGGATGCCCAGCGCCAGCTCGGGTGCGAGCTCCCGCACCTCGGCGCACGACAGCGCGCTCACGTCCCCAGGACCGCTCATGGACGCTCCTCGCTCACGAGCGCGGCCCGGAGGCGCAACAGCGCGGTGCGGATGCGCGTCTTGGCGGTGCCGAGCGGGATGTCCTCGATCTCGCCCACCTCGCGCGCGGTGTAGCCGAGGAGACCCGCGAGCACGACGGCGCGCGACTGCTCCTCGGGGAGCCCGGCGAGCGCGACGCGCAGACGATCGCGGTCGTCGGCCAGGTCGGCGTGGTCGCCGGGACTGCGTTCGGTCGACTCGAGGTCGTACCCCAGGAGGGCGCCGGGATCGATCGCCACCGGCACCCGCACACGAACCGCGTCGATGGCCAGGTTGCGGGTGATGGTGAGCAACCAGCCGACCACGCTCCCGCGGCGAGGGTCGTAGTTGCCGGCGTGCTTCCACGCCCGGACGAAGGCCTCCTGGGCGATGTCCTCGGCGGCGCGGTCGTCGACGACGATCGTGCGGGCGAGGCCGAACACGCGCCGCTGGAACCGCTGGACGAACGCCGACGCCGCGTCACGGTCGCCCGAGGCGAGCCCGGCGACCAGGGTTTCGTCCGACACGGTCCACACGGCGGTACTACGGCTCCCGGGGCTGCAGGGATTGCGCGCGAACCACGCTACCGGCGCAATCCCTCTGGCGGTCGTGTCCGCAGGATCCCCAGGCGGCGTGGTCGCAGACGTCTACGGGCGTCGGAAGCCGTGCCCGAAGAAGCCCCCCTTCGGGCGCGCGTGGGCGTGGTAGTGGTCGGGGATGTTGCGCATGTTGTCGTCGACGTAGTGCTCGACGGTGAGCGTCTCCCCGGCCACCCGACCCAACTCGGCGTGCATGTGTGCGAGGTGCTCGGCCGGCGGCTCGGTGCCGTGGAAGCGCCACACCACCATGGGCACGTAGCAGATCTCGCACTCGGCGATCCAGCACACGTCGTCCTCGTGGAACCACGGGGTGATCCTCGCCGCCTCACAGAGGTCGCAGTCGTCGACCTTGCGCAACGCGGACGCAGTCGGGTCAGGCACCGACGGTCACCTCCTGGGTGGCGTCGACCAGGCGACACACCTCGTCGCGCGCGCCGGCGATCACCACGTACTCCTGGTTGCGCACGTGCGACACCGTGCCGACGCGCTCGCCCTGCGGATTGTGGATGCCGATCTGGGCGCCCACGTAGCGCCGGGAGTCGAACGCCAGCATCTCGACGTGGCCGTGCACGGTGCACATGTCGCGCAACTCGTCGGCTGCGATCCAGGACTCGTCGTTGTACGACACGACGACCACCCGCGCATGCACCGACGCGATCAGCGCGCGCAGCGCGTCGGGCATGAGTCGGCGTCGGTTGAAGACGCTCTTGGTGGCGTCGTCGCGTGCGTCGACCCGCTTGCACGCAACGCCGTAGTGCTCGGGTGCGTCCCAGGCGACGAGGGTCTCCCACACGTGGTAGTTGGTGAAGTAGCGGTGCTGGTTGTAGGGCGGATCGAGGTAGGCGAGGTCGCAGGGCGCAAGCGTGGGCGCGACGGCGAGCGCGTCGCCCCGGATCGACACTCCACTGCCGGGTAACAGGTCCGGCACCCGCAGCGTCAGGGGGGACGCCGACCGTGGCGCCCACTCCTTCACGTACGCCATCTGCACGCCGGTGGTGGAGTCGACGCGGTCGGCGGCTTCGAGGAGGCTGGTGAGCAGGATCGCGTGGTACGGCGTACCCGCGTGCTCGTGCTCGATGGCGTCGCGTATCGCGTCGACGCGCGCGCCGTTGAACGGCTGGAAGAAGCGCGACTGCTCACAGAAGGTCTCCGTGAAGTACCCGGGCGCGCCCGGGCGCTGGTTCAAGTCGTCGATCACTGCGGCAAGGTGAGTGCGGTCGACGTCGCGCGCATCGGTTTCGATGTACGCGCGAGCGAACACCTCGGAGTAGCGCGCGGTGTCGACCGCGGTCACTCTCGCCCCGGTGTGCTTGAACGCCTGCGCGACGCGTGTGGTACCGGTGAAGAGGTCGAGCGCGCTGCGTGCCCCGGCGGCCTCGCACAGTCGGGTGAGCACCGGCACCAGGCGCCGCTTCGACCCGAGGTACTTGATCACCGTGCAGCCTGGTCGTTCAGGCCGCGTCGAGCGCGGCGCGCAGCTCGCTCACGAACTCGTGCGCGGCATCGGGCCCGCCGCCCTGCAGGAGGCGGGCGACGAGGGCACTCCCGACGATCACGCCGTCGCCGAACTGCGCCGCTTCGACAGCCTGTTCCGCATTCGAGATCCCGATGCCGAGGAGCACGGGCTTGTCGGTGACCGCCTTCAGGCGACGGCCCATGTCACCGGCCTGCGAGGCCAGCGAGGTGCGTTCCCCGGTGACGCCCATCAGCGACACGCCGTACACGAACCCCCGCGACCGCTCGCAGATCGCGACGAGGCGTTCGTCGGGCGTGGTGGGCGCGGCCAGGAGGACCGTCTCGACCCCGTGGGCGTCGGCGGCGTCGGCCCAGCCGTTCAGCTCGTCGAGCGGGAGGTCGGGGAGGATGGCGGCGGCGATGGCGGCGTCGGCCAGCGCGGCTGCGAACCGGCGGTAGCCCATGTGGCCGACCGGGTTGGTGTAGGTCATCACCACGAGGGGGACGTCGATCTCGAGCTTGGCCGCGTCGGCGATCACACCGGCCGGCGTGGCGCCGAGGTCGAGGGCGCGGCGCGAAGCCTCCTGGATGGTGAGGCCGTCCATCACCGGGTCGGAGAACGGGATGCCCACCTCGATCGCGTCGGCCCCGGCGTCGGCGATGGCGCGCACCACGTCGAGCCAACCCGAGCCGAGCCCTCCGGTGACGTAGGGGACGAGGAGCTTGCGCCCCTGCTCGCGACGGGCGCGCAGCCGCGCCTCCAGGGCGACGGTCATCCGATGATCCGCTCGCCGGTGAGTCGTTCGGCGATCTGCGCGGCGTCCTTGTCACCTCGACCCGACAGGGTGACGAGCACGGTCGTGCCACTCGGGATCGATCGCCCGGACTCGCGCGCGAGCCATCCGAGCGCGTGGGCCGGTTCGAGCGCGGGCATGATCCCCTCGGTCACCGAGAGGAGCTGGAACCCGGCAATGGCTTCGTCGTCGGTGGCGAACTCGTAGCGAGCCCGGCCCGACGCCGCCAACTCCGCGTGTTCGGGACCGACGCCCGGGTAGTCGAGCCCGGCGCTGATCGAGTGGGCCTCGCGGATCTGGCCGTCTTCGTCCTGCAGGTAGAGCGAACGCGCGCCGTGCAACACCCCGGGCACGCCGCGGCTCACCGACGCGCCGTGCGCGCCCGATTCCAGCCCGAGGCCACCGGCTTCGACGCCGACGAGGTCGGCAGCGGTGTCGACGAACCCGGCGAAGGTGCCCATCGCGTTGGAGCCGCCCCCGACGCACGCGACCACGAGGTCGGGGTCGTCGCCGCCGAGGATCTCCCGGCACTGCTCACGAGCTTCGTCGCCCACCACCCGCTGGAACTCGCGCACCATCCAGGGATACGGATGGGGTCCGACGACCGAGCCGATGCAGTAGTGGGTGCCCTCCACGGTCGCGACCCAGTCGCGCAGCGCCTCGTTGATGGCGTCCTTGAGCGTGCCGCTGCCACCGGTCACGGGTACGACATCGGCGCCGAGGAGCTTCATGCGGAACACGTTGAGCGCCTGGCGTTCGACGTCGACCGCGCCCATGAACACGAGGCAGTCGAGCCCGAAGAGCGCCGCCGCGGTGGCGGTGGCGACGCCGTGCTGACCTGCGCCGGTCTCGGCGATCACGCGCTGCTTGCCCATGCGACGGGTGAGGAGCGCCTGGCCGAGCACGTTGTTGATCTTGTGCGAGCCGGTGTGGGTGAGGTCCTCGCGCTTGAGGAGCACCCGCACCCCGAGGCGCCGCGAGAGGTTGTGGCACTCGGTGACCGGCGTGGGCCGTCCCGCGTAGCTGCGCAGGAGCTCGGCGAACTCGGCCCGGAACTCGTCGGACGTCCACGCCCGTCGGAACTCGTCCTCGAGCTCGATGAGTGCGGGCACGAGCGTCTCGGGGACGAAGCGACCCCCGAACTCGCCGAAACGGCCGAGGTCGACGGGCTCGGGCCCGGGCGGGTCGAGGTGCACGGGCTGACCCCGCGCGGGTGCGGTCATCGGGTCATCGTAGGAGTCACGCGCCGTCGGCCATCCAGTCATACGGCGCGGCTTCCGGGTCGGGCACCCAACCGTCGCCGCCGAGCTGCTCACCTGCGTCGTGGGCCTGCTCGATGAAGCGCCGCAGCTTGCGGGCGTCCTTCCGTCCCGACCCGGGCGTGGTCTCGACCCCGGTGCACACGTCGACGCCCCACGGCCGCACGCGCCGGACGGCCTGCGCGACGTTCTCGCCGTTGAGGCCACCGGCGAGCATGAGCCGGACCCCCGGCGGCACCGCGTCGGCGAGCGCCCAGTCGAACACCTTGCCCGACCCGGGGTCTTCGGCGTCGACCAGGACGATGTCGACCGGGCCGTTGCCCACCGCTGCGAGCGCGGGGTCACCGGCGGTGAAGGCCTGGATCACGAAGGGCACGCGCTTGCGGATCCAGCGGATGTCGGACAGCGGCTCCCGTCCGTTGAGCTGGGCACCACCGAGACCGAGCGTGTTCACGATCTCGACCACGCGCTCCTTCGTCTCGTCGCGGAAGACACCTGTGGTGACGACCCCCGCAGGAAGGCGGTGCAGGATCTCGCCGACGGTCTCGGGCGTGACCAGCCGCGGGCTGCCGGGCACGAAATTGAAGCCGAGCGCGTCGGCGCCCAGCGCGACGGCCAGGAGCGCGTCTTCCTCGGTCGTGACGCCGCAGATCTTGACGAACATCGGGGCCGAGGGTACCGGACCCCCCTTGACCCCCGGCGTACATTCGCGCCCCGTGCAACACGTTGGCGTGCAGCCTGAAGCAGTGCGGCGCGACTGGATCCGCGCCGTGCGCGACTGGCTGCCGATCGTCGCCATCCTGATCGCGTACCTCGTGCTGCACGAGCTCGCCACCACGCTGGAGCCGATCGCGCACGTCCAACCCCAGCTCGGGTTCGACGAGTGGCTGTTCGGTGGGACCGCGCCGACCGTCCGCCTGCAGGACGCCCTGTGGAACCCGGCCGATCCGCACTGGTACGACTACCTCGCCTGGCTCGTCTACCTGAGCCACTTCGTGGTGACGGTGACGGTGGCGATCGTGCTGTGGGTCCGCGCCTACCCGCTGTTCCGACGCTTCCGCGCCCTGTTCCTCACCGTCACCTTCGCCGGGTTCGCCACGTATGTGCTCTACCCGGCGATCCCGCCGTGGTTGGCCAGCGAGCGGGGCGACATGCCCCACACCGTGCGCATCGTCCGGGCGATGTGGGTGGAAGTCGGGCTCTCGGGTGTCGCCAAGGTGTTCGGCGAGAACAGCAAGTACGCCTTCCCGGTGGGCGCGTTGCCGTCGCTCCACGCGGCGTGGCCGTTCCTGCTCCTCGTGTTCTTCTGGCCGATCGCGGGCAGGTGGCGCGCACTGCTGGTGGGGTACGCGCTGGCGATGGCGCTCACGCTCGTCTACAGCGCCGACCACTTCGTGTTCGACATCCTCCTCGGCTGGACGTACGTGATCGTCGTCGTCGTCGCATTCCGCTTCGTCACCCGGCGGTTCCCCGACCGTTTCGGCGTGGCTCGTGTGCCGCCACCGCACACCAACCACGCCAAATCGTGAGTCGGGGTCAGGCGTCGGTGAGGCGGCCGTTGAGGTGGTCGTCGTAGGCGGAGAGGTCGAGGAAGCCGTGGCCGGAGAAGTTGAAGAGGATGACGCGCTCCTCGCCGGTCTCCTTCGCCGCCAGCGCTTCGTCGATGACGGCACGCACCGCGTGCCCGGTCTCGGGCGCGGGGATCTTGCCCTCGGTCTGCGCGAACTGCACCGCCGCCTCGAACGTCTTGCCCTGGGGATACGCGACCGCCTCCATGCGCCCGCTCTTCACCAGGCTGGAGATGATCGGCGAGTCGCCGTGGTAGCGCAGCCCGCCGGCGTGGATCGACGGCGGGACGAAGTCGTGTCCGAGCGTGTACATCGGCAGCAGCGGCGTCATGCCGGCGGCGTCACCGAAGTCGTAGTCGAACGAGCCCTCGGTGAGCGTCGGGCACGACGACGGCTCGACCGCGACCAGGCGCACGTCGGCGTCGGGCACGAACGGCAGCGCGATGCCACCGAGGTTCGACCCGCCGCCGCAGCTGCCGATCACGACGTCGGGGGCGTCCTCGCCCGCGAGGTTCAGCTGCTCCTTCGCTTCGAGTCCGATGACGGTCTGGTGCAACAGCACGTGGTTGAGCACCGAGCCGAGGGAGTAGTGCGTGTCGTCGCGCGACGCAGCGTCGGCGACCGCGTCGCTGATGGCGAGGCCGAGCGAGCCGGGGTTGTCGACGTCGTCGACCGGTGAGGGCACGACCGATGCCCCCCACGTCTCCATGAGCACGCGGCGGTACGGCTTCTGCTCGTACGACGCCCGCACCATGTACACCTTGCACTCGAGGTCGAACTGTGCGCACGCGAACGACAGCGCGCTCCCCCACTGCCCGGCGCCGGTCTCGGTGGCCAGGCGCTCCGTGCCCTCGGCGGCGTTGTAGAACGCCTGCGGGACCGACGTGTTGGTCTTGTGCGACCCCGCGGGTGAGACCGACTCGTCCTTGAAGTAGATGCGGGCCGGGGTTCCGAGCGCGCGCTCGAGTCGTTCGGCACGGATCAGCGGCGTCGGGCGCCAGAGCTTGAGGATGTCGAGGACCTCACCCGGGACGTCGATCCACGGGTCGGCGGACACCTCCTGGGCGATGAGGCCCATCGGGAAGAGCGGGGCGAGGTCGTCGGGACCGATGGGTTCGCGCGTCCCCGGGTGCAGCGGAGGTGGCATCGGCTCCGGCATCACCGGGAGCACGTTGAACCACGCGCTCGGGATGGCGTCCTCCGACAGGTTGAACCGGGCCATGTCCACTCCTCGGGTCGACGCCGCCCTCAGACGCGGCCGTCCCAGTGTTGTGCCGCGCGCAGCACCTCGTCGAACGGCTTGTCGCGCTCCCAGCTGGGTTCCCGTGGCAGTCCGAGCACCTGCTCGCCGATCGCGTTGCGTTGCATCTGGTCGGTACCCCCGGCCACCGAGTTGATGCGCCCGTTGAGGAAGGTGAGCGCGGTCGACGCGCCCGGCCCCTCGGCGTCCGACGGGTCCCACGCGACCGAGTCGCCGCGCGCCAGCTCCATGCCCCAGAGCGCGCGTTCGTGGTCGAACACGCCGTGCGCGAGCGCGCCGTACGCGGCGACACCGGCGTCGGCACCTCCCTGCTGCAGCCGAGTGGCGAGTCGACGCTGCAGCACTTCGTAGATGAAGTCGAGGCTGTGTGCCTTGGCGACCAGTTGACGGGCCTCCGGGTCGTCGGTGCGGCCGAGAGCGCGCGCCACGTCGACGAAGTCGGTGGCGAGCGCGCCGGGCTCGACCGGCCCCTTCGGCTTCTCCTCGGCGCGCGCGCCGCGCTCGTACACGAGCATCGTGCGCGCCACCCGCCAGCCGTCGTCGACGTCGCCGATCCGGTCGGCGTCGGGGATCACGACGTCGTCGAAGAACTCCTCGCAGAAGTCGGCGCCCCCGTTGATCAGACGGATCACGCGCAGCGTGACCCCGGGCGCGTCGACCGGCACCCCGAACCACGTCAGGCCCCGGTGCTTCGGCACGCTCCAGTTGGTGCGGGTGAGACACAGCCCGTAGTCGGCCAGGTGGGCCCAGGAGCTCCACACCTTCGCGCCGTTGAGGACCCACGAGTCGCCGTCCTGCGTCGCGCGTGTCTGCACACCGGCGAGGTCGGAACCGGCGACCGGTTCGGAGAAGAACTGACACCACAGCTCGTCGCCGGCGAGGATGCGCGGCAGGTGACGCAGCTTGAAGTCGTCGGACGCGTGGGCGAGCATCACCTGCGCGCACACGCCGAAGGTCGTGCCGCCGGCGATCCCGAAGTTCGGGAGCACGAACGCCTTCGATTCTTCGGTGAACGCCAGCTCGTGCGCGCCGGTGAGCCCCTGACCCCCGAATTCCTTCGGCCAGGTGATGCCAGCGAAGCCCGCCTCGTACAGACGCTGCTGCTTCGGGCGCTCGGCGTCGATCTGTTCCTTCGTGAACTCGTGCATGCCCCGCAGCGAACCGGCAGCAGCGATCGCCTCGGCGGTCTTGCGCTCGCAGTTGCCTTCGAGCCAGGCACGGGCCTTGGCCCGGAAGTCGTCGACCGAGATCATCTCGTCGGTGGTGGTGGCGGTCATCCCGTTCCTCTCGATGGTCGATTCCGTTCCGGCGTCCCGGCCATGCGGCCACGCCTCCACTTCTTCTCCGTCAGAGTCCGTGGATGCGGCAGATGCGTTCGCGGTGCCAATCCGGATCGCCGAACAGCACCCGGTCGGTGGCGAGACGCCGCAGGTAGAAGTGCAGGTCGTGCTCCCAGGTGAAGCCGATGCCGCCATGGACCTGGAGGCACTGCTGTGCGAGCTGCGCGCCGGCGTCGCCGACGTAGGCCTTGGCGATGCTCACGATCTCCGACGCCGTGGGCCGCCCGTCGGCGACCGCATCGGAGGCGGCCGACGCCGCGGCGGTGCTCACCTCGGCCCAGAAGCTGATGTCGGCGAGGATGTGCTTGAGCGCCTGGAACGAACCGATCGGACGCCCGAACGCGATGCGAGCCTTGGCGTACTCGACGGTGATCTCCGCGAGCTGACGCATCGCGCCGATCGACTCCGCCAACGTGAGCGCGACGGCGACGTCGAGCTGAGCATCGACGCTCGCCTGGGCCGAGCCGGGCGCACCGACGAGCGCGGCGGCCGGTACCGACACCGAATCGAAGCGCACGTCGGCGAAGCGGCGGGTGAGGTCGAGGGCCTGGAGGGGGGTGACGGTGACGCCGGGCGAGTTGGCGTCGACGATGAACTGCGTGACGCCGGACCCGCCGCCTTCGCGGTCCGCTGCGCTCACCAGGAACAGACCCGCGCTCGGACCCTCGGGCACGAGCGACGCGACGCCGTCGAGCGTGAAGCCGTCGCCGGTTCGGGTCGCGCCCACCGCGCCGACCTCGGGCACGCCGTCGCGCGTGGTGAACGCCCACGACGCCGTCTGCTCGCCGGCCGCGAGACCCGGGAGATGCTCCGACTGCTGCTCGGCGCTGCCCTCACGCGCCAGCGCGAAGGCGACCACGTTGGTCGCGACGAACGGGCCCGGTTGCACGAAGCGGCCCCGCTCCTCGGCGACGATCGCCGCGTCGCGCATCGCCGAGCCCGAGACCGTGCCGCCGCCGTGCTCCTCGGGGACGAACAAGGCGAACCAGCCGAGCTCGCCCGCTTCTCCGAGCAGCGCGGGATCGTGCGCGACGGGCGTGTCCGCCAGCTCGCGGACCCGCGGGATCGGGCACCGGGCGTCGATGAACCGCTCGGTCGTCTCGCGGAACAGCTCCTGGTCGTCTGACAGTTCGAGGTCCACTCGGCTCCTCCCCCGTGGCCACCCGGCCACGGCGTGAAGCTACCGCTCCTCCCGCACAGGGCACCCAGCCGCTGGCGGGGGGTGGACGTTCAGCGCCCGGAGCGCAGGACGGCGGCGAGGCCCCGCACCGTCACGGCGGGATCATCCGAGCGCACGAGCATCTCGCCCACGAGCACCGCATCGAAGCCGGCGGCGGCCATGCGGGTGGCGTCGTCGACCGTACGGATCGCGCTCTCGGCGATCGCGACCGTGTCGGTCGGGACCCGTGCCGCGAGACGCTCCCCCACGCCGAGGTCTTCGGCGAACGTACCGAGGTTGCGCGCGTTCACACCCACGATGCGCGCGCCGATCGCCAGCGCGCGTTCGAGCTCGGCGTCGTCGTGGGTCTCCACCAGCACCGCGAGTCCGAGCCCGAGTGCGAGCTCGTGCAGGTCGCGCAGGTGCGCGTCGTCGGGGAGGGCGGCGACGATCAGGAGGATCGCGTCGGCGCCGATCGCACGGGTCTCGTAGACCTGCACCTCGTCGATGGTGAAGTCCTTGCGCAGCACCGGGAGCTCGCACCCGGCGCGGGCTTCGAGGAGGTCGTCGACCGTGCCGCCGAACCAGGGCTGGTCGGTCAGCACCGAGAGGCATGATGCCCCGCCGGCGGCGTACGCCTTGGCGGTGAGCGCAGGATCGAGCTCGGGCGCGAGGTCGCCCTTCGACGGTGACCTGCGCTTGATCTCGGCAACCACCCCCAGGGTGCCCCCCTCGGGCCGCAGCGCGCTGGCGAAGTCGCGCGTCGGTGGCGCGTCGAGGGCCCGGCTCCGCAGGAGGTCGCGCACGCCGGGACGGTGCAGCATGGTGACCTCGTCGCGCTTGGTCGCGAGGATCTCGTCGAGCACCGTCATGGGCACCCGATTCTAAAGGCTCGCCTCCGGGACGGCGGCGGCTTCACGTCCCGCTCACAGTCCCCTCACGTGTTCGGGGTGGGCGACGCGCGACGATTGCGCCCATGGAACGGGGCACCATCGTGGTGATCGACGACGAACCCAACATCGCCGACCTCGTCGACCTCTATCTGGCGCGTGACGGCTACCGCGTCCTGAAGGCGGCAACGGGCGAAGCGGGCCTCGATGCGATCCGGACCCACCACCCGCGCCTCGTCGTCCTCGACGTCGGGCTCCCGGACATCGACGGGCTCGAGGTGTGCCGTCGGCTGCGCCAGACGTCGAACGTACCCGTGATCTTCCTCACCGCGCGCGACGGCGAGGTGGACCGCGTGCTCGGACTCGAGCTCGGCGGCGACGACTACCTCACCAAGCCCTTCTCGCCCGCCGAGTTGGTGGCGCGGGTGAAGGCAGTGCTGCGGCGCGTCGACGGTGGCGCCGCGCCCGAGGTGGTGCAGGCCGGTCCGGTCACGGTCGATGTCGGTCGACGCGAGGTGCTGATCGACGACGCGCCGGTCGAGTTCACCACCAAGGAGTTCGACCTGCTGCGCTTCCTCGCCGAGCGGCCGGGCCTGGCCCTCTCGCGCCAGCAGATCCTCGACGGGGTGTGGGGGTACGACTGGTTCGGCGACGCGCGCACCGTCGACGTGCACATCGCGCAGGTGCGCAAGAAGCTCGGCGACCGCATCGTGATCACGACCGTGCGCGGCGTCGGCTACCGACTCGAGGCACCGAGGGCGGCGACCAGCCGGTGAGGGACCGATCGATGACGATCACCCCGATCACGATCATCCTGATGACGATCAGGTCGTGACCCGGCGCCGGCTGCGCACTCGGCTCGTGGTCGCCATGATGGCGATCGCGCTCGGTGTGCTCCTCCTCACCGCCGCGGTCACGGCCGGCCTCGCGCGCCGTTCGGAGGTCACGAACGCGCGCCACGACGTGCAGTCCCGCGCCGAGGTCGTGGGACCGGAGTTCGACTCGCTCATCGCGCAGCTGCCGAACGCACGCGCCGCGGCCGACACCGCGATCGGCCGCCGCCAGCTCCGTCGACTCCGAGAGCTGGTGAACACGACGCTCCGGGCGTCGAACGGTGCGATCGTGGCGATCAACACCGACGGCAACGTGGAGGAAGGCCTCTCCCGACTGATCGGTGGTACCACGACCTCACCCACGTTGCCCGCCGGGGTGACCGTCGCCGACCTCGACACCGAGACCCTGCTCGCGGGCGACACCCAGCAGGGCCGCAACGGCGACACCGTGTTCGTGGCCCACCCCCTCACCGAGGTGAACGGCACGACGCCGGTGGTGGTGCTCACCGAGGAGGTCAACAACCGGACCTTCGGCGGCAACGGCTTCGCCGTCCTCGGAGCGGCGGCGATCTCACTCGGCATCGCCGCGCTGGTCGCCACCTACCTCGCCCGTCGCATGACCCGACCGCTCGCGGCGATGGAGACGACGGCCCGGTCGATCGCAGGCGGTGACCTCAGCGCGCGAGTCGACACGACCCACGTACGCGACGACGAGCTCGCCAGCCTCGCCAACGCGATCAACGCCATGGCCAGCGACCTCGACGTGGCGCGCGGGCACGAGCGCGCGTTCCTGCTCAGCGTGTCGCACGACCTCCGTACCCCGCTCACGTCGATCCGCGGGTACGCCGAGGCGATTGCCGACGGCACCGTCGAGGGCATGGATGCGCGCATCCGAGCCGCCGACGTGATCTCTTCGGAGTCGCGCCGACTCGAGCGCCTGGTCGCCGATCTCCTCGACCTGGCCCGGCTCGACGCGCACCAGTTCTCCTTGCACCCCACGGCGGTCGACGTGCAGGCGGTCGTGCAGGACGCGGTCGAGGCGTTCGATCCGGCCGCGAGCGACATCGGCGTCTCCCTCGACGTCGAATCGGGTGAGCCGATCCCGGCGCGGGTCGACGCGCAGCGGTTGGCGCAGATCGTCGCCAACCTGGTGGAGAACGCGCTGAAGTTCGCGACCACGCGGGTGGTCGTCGGGGTGCGGGCCGTCGACGACCGGGTCGAGCTGCACGTCGACGACGACGGCCCCGGTATCGCGCCCCAGGACCTGCCGCGCGTGTTCGAGCGCCTCTACACGTCGCGCACCGTCCCGGGCCGCACCCTCGGGACCGGGATCGGTCTGGCGATCGTGCACGAGCTCACGCTGGCGATGGGTGGCGACGCGCGGGTGGAGCCGATCGACGCCGAGGGAACACGATTCGTGGTGACGTTCCCCAGCGTGGAGTGACGCGGACGCCCCGGTCAGACGCGAGCGCGCGCGGAGCCACCGTCCCAGCGCAGCTCGACGGGCGAGGGCGGTTCGACCTCGCGACGCACGTAGCCGAGGGCACCGGTGGGCAACGCCGCGGGTGCCACGCTCGTGAGCGCCCCGACGACCTTGCCGTCGACGACGATGTCGGCCCCGGCCGGAGGCCAGTCACCCTCGATGTCGGAGATCCGGCGCAGGAAGCGGTTCACGTGGCCGCGGCTGTCGATGCGACACACCAGTTCCTGGCCGATGAAGCAACCCTTGGTGAACGACACCGCGTCCTGCTCCAGGAACGCCTCCTGCGGGATGGTGCTGTCGTCGATGTCGGCGGGTTGCACCGGGATCGCCTGCTCGATGCGCCACGCCTCGTAGGCGACCGGGTCGACGAGCGGCGCGACTGCGGGCAGCGATTGGCGGGGACCGACGAGGTCGAACCCCCATGCGGTGGCGATGCGATGGACCCCGGCGGGAGCGTCGACCGCGTGCTCCCGGTCCCCGATGCGCGACACCATGGCCAGCTCGCCCGTGCGGTCGACGATCTCGGCCTTCACCCGGATGCGGAAGCGCGTCAACGACGTCGCGAGCTGCGGCGCGAGGCCCAGGGCGCAGTCGAGCCACGCCTCCTCGGCACCGACGCGCAGCAGCCTGAAGTCGACGTCGAGCTTGCCCTGTGGCGCGAGCAACAGACTGTGGACGGCGTCGCCGTCGGCGAGGGGATCGAGGTCGGCCGACACCAAGGCCTGCAGGAACGAGAACGCGTCGGGGCCGGCGACGGTCACGAACCCGCGGTCGGACCGGTCGACCCAGGCGTCACCGTCGCGCAGCGCGGCGAGGTCGTCGACGAGCGCGGTCATGGTGTCGCTCCGGCGCCGCCGAGCGGCGCGAGCGCGCGCGCCGCCGCGGCCGCGGTCAGCAGGGCGCGTGCCTTGTTGTGGCACTCGAGGTCTTCGTCCTCGGGCACCGAGTCGGCGACGATGCCGGCACCCGCCTGCACACTGGCGTGACCGTCGCGCCAGATCATCGTGCGGATGGCGATGGCGGTGTCGAGGTTGCCGGAGAAGTCGAGGTAGCCGACCACGCCGGCATACGCGCCGCGCTTCGTCGGCTCGAGCGCGTCGATGATCTCCATGGCGCGGACCTTCGGAGCACCGCTCACGGTGCCCGCCGGGAAGGTCGCGCGCAGCACGTCGACCGCGTTGGCGCCCTCGCGGAGATCGCCGGCCACCTGGCTCGTGAGGTGCATCACGTGGGAGTAACGCTCCAGGACCATCAACTCTTCCATCCGCTCCGAGCCGAAGGTGACCACCCGGCCGACGTCGTTGCGGGCGAGGTCGACCAGCATCACGTGCTCGGCCCGCTCCTTGGGGTGTTCCGAGAGCTCGGCGGCCATGCGCCGGTCGTCGGCTTCGGTGCGACCACGGCGGCGGGTTCCCGCGATCGGACGGCTGATGACGCGTCCGTCGAGCAACTGCACCATGGGCTCGGGTGACGAGCCGACGAGCGTCGCCTCGGGATGACGCACGTAGTACATGTACGGCGACGGGTTCACCTGGCGCAACACGCGGTACACGTCGAACGGATCGTGGTGACCCTCCAGGTCGAAGCGCTGCGCGAGCACGACCTGGAAGATGTCTCCGGCGAGGATGTGCTCCCGCGCCGCCTCCACCGCGGCGTGGTACACCGCTCCCGGCATCGTCGACGAGTGCGGCGGCACCTCGGTGAGGTCGCCCGCCGGGGGCGGCGACGGCACGTACGACAGCGGACGCGCGAGCTCGTCGACACGCGCGTCGAGCCGCGCACACGCGGCGTCGTACGCATCGGACGCGGCTGCATCGGTGCTGTCGCCGTCGAGGAACACGTTCTCGATGAGATAGAGCCGCTGGCGGAAGTGGTCGAATGCGGTGACGTGCCCGGTGACCGACATGACCGCGTCGGGCATCCCGGTCGTGTCGGTCGGGACGTTCGGCAGGCGCTCGATCTCGCGCACGACGTCGTAGCCGAGGTAGCCGACGACGCCACCGTGGAACGGTGGGAGCTCGGCGATGGCCGGGGCGCGGTAGACGCGCACGAGCGCTTCCAGCGCGGCCAGCGCACCCTGATCGGACGGGATGTTCGCCGAGGGCAGCGCGCCCTCGAACTCGACCGATCGGCCCCGCGCGATCAGCGTGAGCGTGGGATCGCGGCCGAGGAACGAGAACCGGCCCCATCGTTCGGCATGCTCGACCGACTCGAGCAGGAACGCGGGCGGGTCGTCCGCGCCCGTGCCGGCGAGCTTCACGAACGCCGAGACCGGAGTCTCGAGGTCGGCGAGCACCACGCGCCACACCGGCACGACGGTGTGGTCGCGGGCCAGCGCGACGAACTCGTCGCGCGACAACCCGGCGGCGCTCACGAGGGGCTCATGGCGCCGGCTCAGACGGGGCCGGGGGTGGCCCCGCCCCCGAAGGCCCGGAAGAAGCAGCTGCGCTCGCCGGTGTGACAGGCGCCGCGCCCTTCCTGCTCCACGACGAAGAGGAGTGCGTCGACGTCGCAGTCGTAGTAGGCGTCGCGCACGTATTGGCGATCACCCGATGTCTCGCCCTTGCACCAGTACTCCTGGCGGCTGCGGCTCCAGTACCACATGCGCCCGGTCTCCAGCGTGCGGCGCAGAGCGGCTTCGTTCATCCACGCGAACATGAGCACCTGGCCGGTGCCCTGCTCCTGCACGATGGCGCCGACCAGCCCGTCGGCGTCGTACTTCACGCCAGCCAGCTCCGCCTCGGTGGCAGCCACCGGCGTGACGATGGGAGTGCCGTTTGGGTCGGTGACGGTGTCGGTGGCGGGTTCCATCGGCGTTCCACGCTACCCCTCCCTGTGCGCGAGCCTCCGCTGGATTCGTCGACTGCGTGCAATTCTGCGCCAGAATCCCGCAGTGTCCGAGCCCGCCCCCCCGGTCGCGCCGGCCCGCCCCACGCGGCTGGTGCACGAGAACGACGTCCGCGTCGACCCGTGGTTCTGGATGCGCGAGCGAGACGACCCCGGGGTCCTCGAGCACCTCGAGGCCGAGAACGCCTACACCCGCGATGCTCTCGCGCACCTGAGCGGCCTGCGTCGCGAGCTCTACGACGAGATCGTCAGCCGGGTCCAGGAATCAGACACCAGCGCACCGGTGCGGCGCGGCGCGTACGAGTACTTCACCCGCACGGTCGAGGGGCTGCAGTACGGCGTGCACTGCCGCCGCCCGGCCGGTGGCGTCGCCCGTGGAGCCGTTGGTGAGGCCGCGCTTCCCGATCCGTTCGCGACTCCCGGCACCGCGCCGGGCGAAGTCGTCGTGCTCGACGAGAACGCGCTGGCCGACGGCCACGACTACTTCGCAGTGGGCGACCTGGCCGTGAACCCCGAACAGACCGTCGCCGCCTACAGCGTCGACACCAACGGTGGTGAGCGCTACGAGCTCCGCTTCTGCACGCTCGACGACGAGCAGTCGCAGACCGGGGCGCTCGCGGACGTCGTGCCCGACGTCTACTACGGCACGGCGTGGGCGAACGATGGCGCCACCATCTTCTTCACGCGCCCGGACGACGCCATGCGCCCGTGGCAGATCTGGCGCCACACGCTGGGGAGCGCGGCGAGTGACGACGTCCTCGTGTTCCAGGAGGACGACGACCGCTTCTACGTCGGCGTCAGCCGCACGCGCAGCGGACGCTTCGTCGAGATCACGACCGCATCGAAGGTCACCAGCGAGGTGTGGCTGGTCGACGCCGACGTGCCGGCCAGCGATCCCGTGGTGGTCGAGCCGCGTGAGCAAGGCCACGAGTACCACGTCGAGCACCACGCGGGTCCGGGCGGTGATCGGCTGTTCGTGCTCACCAACGCCGACGGCGCCGAGAACTTCGCGCTCGCGGTCACGCCACTTGCGACACCCGGACGCGCGGCGTGGGCGACCGTCCTCGATCATCGCGACGACGCGCGTCTCGACGACGTCGACGCGTTCGCGGGGTTCCTCGTCGTGTCCGAACGAGCCGACGCGGTCGAACTCCTGCGCGTGCTCACGCTCGGAGACGACGGCACGGTGATCGACGACCACGTGCTCGAGATGCCCGAGCCGGTGTACTCGGCGTGGCTCGGCGGCAATCCGGAGTACGACGCCACGACGGTGCGCTACCAGTACACGTCGCTCGTGTCACCCACCTCGGCGTACGACTACGACCCGGCGACGCGCACCGCGACGCTCGTGAAGCGCCAGCCGGTGCCCGGGTTCGACCCCGAGCAGTACGAGAGCCGGCGCGAGTGGGCGACCGCGTCTGACGGCACGCGCGTGCCCATCTCGATCGTGTACCGACGCGATCGGCGCGGCGACGGTCCGGGCCCGATGCTCCTCTACGGCTACGGCTCGTACGAAGTCTCGATCGACCCCACCTTCTCCACCTCGCGCGTGAGCCTCCTCGACCGGGGCGTGGTCTTCGCCATCGCACACGTCCGGGGCGGCGGTGAGCTCGGCCGGCGTTGGTACGACGACGGCAAGCTCCTGCGCAAGACGAACACCTTCGCCGACTTCGTCGCCTGCGCCGAGCACCTGGTGCGGGAAGGGTGGACGTCACCCGAACGCCTCGCCGCGCGAGGCGGGAGTGCGGGCGGGCTCCTCATGGGTGCCGTGGCCAACCTCCGGCCCGATCTCTTCCGCGCCATCGTGGCCGAGGTGCCGTTCGTCGACTGCCTCACCACCATCCTCGACGAGAGCCTGCCGCTCACGATCACCGAGTGGGAGGAATGGGGCGACCCCGTCCACGACGCCGCGGTCTACGACCTCATGAAGTCGTACTCCCCGTACGACAACGTCGAGGCCAAGGCCTACCCGGCGCTGCTCGTGACCGGCGGTCTCAACGACCCGCGTGTCCAGTACTGGGAACCCGCCAAGTGGGTCGCCAAGCTCCGGAGCCTCAAGACGGACGAGAACCTCCTGGTCCTCAAGATGGAGATGGGCGCCGGCCACTCGGGTCCCTCCGGCAGATACGACGCGTGGAAGGAAGAAGCGTTCGTCCTCAGCTTCCTCCTGGACCAACTTTCTCTCACCTGAGACATCGTCCCGGATGCTGACACCAGGTTGACGGCATGCCTGCCCACGCGCAGTTTGCGAAGCACTGTTCGAGCATGGCCGGGTATGCCGGCAGCGGGGGCCGGGTACCCGGCTTGGAAGCGCTTGCAACGCGAAGGAGCCGGGTCCCCGAGGACCCGGCTCCTTCCAGATTCGGTGTTGTGTGGCTCAGATGGCGCGGACGTTCTGGGCCTCGTCGCCCTTGCGCCCGGGGCCGATGTCGAACTCGACCTGCTGACCCTCCTCGAGGGTGCGGTATCCCGTCCCCTGGATCGCGGAGAAGTGGACGAACACGTCGTCCCCGCCTTCGCGCGAGATGAAGCCGAAACCCTTTTCGGCGTTGAAGAACTTCACAGTGCCTGTAGCCAACTTCTTATCCTTCGTGACACCGGGACGGTCCGAATGACTCGACCTCGGGCGTCGAAGGGTAGTTGCTCGGCTACTGCGATTCGCGCGCGAAGAGCTTGGCCAGGTAGTACGGGTCGTTCGGGTCGAGAGGCTCTTCCTCGACCGCCGAATCCTCACCCGGCACGTCTTCGATCCCGTTCTTGCGGTCCTCGCGGCGCTTCCGCTTCTCGGCGGCCTTTTCCATGCGCGCCCGCTCGCGCTGCTGCTTGGCGAAGGTGGTGCGTTGCTTCTGCGGACTCACGGCCACCCATTATGGCCGACCGATCGCCAGATCACGCATCATGGTCCCATGGATCGTGACCAGGCCTTGCAATCACTGACCCTCGCCACGTCCGACGGCGTCAGCCTGGAGGCCGAACGAGCCACCCCCGACGGCCCGAGCCGTGCCTCCGTGGTCCTCTGCCACCCCCATCCCCAGTACGGGGGCACCATGCGCTCGATCGTCATCGGAGCGCTGTTCGACGCCCTGCCCGAAGCCGGGTTCACCGCGCTGCGCTTCAACTTCCGCGGCGTCGAGCAGAGCACGGGCACCCACGACGAAGGCCGCGCCGAACTGCTCGACGTGCACGCAGCGGTCGACGCTGCCGCCGGCGCCCGTTCCGCCGGAGAGCCGCTCGTTCTCGCGGGGTGGTCGTTCGGAGCCGACATGACCCTCGCGACACCCGATGACCGCCTCGCGGCGTGGATCGGGATCGCGCCGCCCTTGCGCTTCCGCACCGACTTCGACGCGGTCGCGCACGACACGCGCCCGAAGCTGCTGATCCTCGGGCAGCACGACGAGTTCCGCGCGCCGGCGTCAGTGGTCGAGGCGACCGACGACTGGAGCGCCACCGAACTCGACGTGATCGTGGGCGCGAGCCACTTCTTCGTGGGCCGCACCGACCGCGTGGTCGACGCAGTCGGTGCGTTCGTGGAACGGGTGGTCGGCCAGACGGGACGTCCCTAGACGGACGCGGAGGCCGTCAGACCCTCGCGCTCCAGGAACGCGCAGCGCTTCTCGACGATCTTGCGCCACGCGGCGAGGTCGTCGGCCCAGTGGGCGCGGTCGCCGTCTTCGTACGCGTGTTCGAGCTCGTCGAACGCCGCGTCCTCCGCGTCGAGCAACTCGCGGTACCGCCGGAAGAACCCTTCGTCGATCACGTCGCTCCCGTTCGCCATGCGCGCACTCCGTTCGGTGGGAAGTGGTGGGTCGATGGTGCTGCGTGTCACCTCGACCGTATCGCGCTCGGCGTCAGTCGGCCACGGCTTCCGCGAGCGTCTCGAGCGCCTGGGCCACGTCGAAGCGACCCTCGTAGATCGCCCGGCCCACGATGATGCCGGCGAGCCCGCGGTCGCCGGACCGCAACTGGACCAGCGCGCGCAGGTCGTCGAGGCTGCCGACGCCGCCGCTGGCGATCAGCGGGATGCCGCTCGCCGCCAACACCGCTCCCAGCTGGCCGAACGCGGGTCCCTCGAGCGTGCCGTCGCGACCGATCTCCGTCACGATGAGCGCGGCCAGCCCGATGCCCTCGAATCGCTGCGCGAGCGTGACCAGGTCGGCCCCCGAGCCCTCGATCCAGCCCTTGATGGCGACATCGTTGCCTCGGGCGTCGAGCCCCACCGCGATGCGACCGGGGTACTCGTGGCACAGCTCCTCGACGAGCGCCGGTCGTTCGACCGCGGCCGTGCCCACCACCACCCGTTCGACGCCGGCGTCGAACAGTTCGACCGCGGCGTCGGCGGTCCGCACGCCACCGCCGACCTCGACCTTGGCCGCGACGCTGCGGACCATGAGCCGGATGATGTCGAGGTGCGTGCGCTCGCCGGTGCGGGCGGCGTCGAGGTCGACCACGTGGATCCACTGCGCACCGGCGGCCTCGAACTCGGTCGCGACACGCACCGGATCGTCGTCGTAGACCGTCTCCGCGTCGAAGTCGCCCTGGTGCAGGCGCACGCAGTGACCTCCCCGCAGGTCGATGGCGGGGTAGAGGTCGGGGACCGCCGGGCCCGTGGGTGACAGCGGCGGGACGGTCAAAGCGTGCCCTTGGTCGACGGCACGCCGGTGCCCTCGACCTTCACCGCGTCGCGCAGCGCGCGCGCCACACCCTTGAACGACGCCTCGATCACGTGGTGGCCGTTCTTGCCCGCCAGCGACGTGATGTGCAGCGTGATGCCGGCGCCGAACGCGAACGCGCGCCAGAACTCCTCTGCCAGTTGCGGATCGAACGTGCCGATCCACTCCGCTCTCGGGTCGACCTCGTAGACCAGGAACGGGCGGCCCGAGAGGTCGAGCGCGACCTGCACCAGCGCTTCGTCGAGCGGCACCAGCGACGACGCGAAGCGACGCACGCCCGCCTTGTCGCCCAGCGCGTCCTTCAGCGCGGTGCCGAGCACGATGCCGACGTCCTCCACGGTGTGGTGGGTGTCGACCTCGAGGTCGCCCTTCGCCTCGATGCGGAGGTCGAAGCCCCCGTGTTTCCCCAGCTGTTCGAGCATGTGGTCGAAGAACGGGATGCCGGTCGACGCGGACGCGCTCCCGCCTCCGTCGACGTCGAGCACGAGGTCGATCGTCGTCTCCTTGGTGGTGCGGTGCAGTTCGGCGGTGCGCGCAGTCATCTCGGGTCGACTCCACTTCGTTGCGTCTCCATCAGACGGTGACTCCCTGGAGCGAGGTGCGGAGCGCGGCGAGGAAGGCGTCGTTCTCCTCGGGGGTTCCGATGGTGACACGCAGGCAGTCGTCGAGACGGGGCCAGCGCGAGAAGTCGCGGACCAACACCCCCCGGTCGACCATCTCCTGCCAACGCTGGTGGCCGTCGCCGGCAGGTCGGAACAACAAGAAGTTGGCACCCGACGGGTAGACGGTGACGCCGCCGATGCTGTCGAGCTCGGCAGCGACGCGCTCACGCTCCTCGACCAGCCGCTGCACGCGGTCGTCCATCTCGTCGCCGAGCTCGAGCGCCAGTCGGCCCGCGATCTGGGTGGCCGACGCGAGGTGGTACGGCAGCACGACCTTCTCCAATTCGTCGACGACCCACCTCGGCGCCACCGCGAAACCGAGCCGCAGCGCCGCCATCGACCAGACCTTCGAGTACGTGCGCACGACGACGAGTGCGCGGTCGTCACGCACCAGCTCGAGCGCGCTCCACGGCGCGAACTCGCCGTAGGCCTCGTCGACCACGACGAGGTGGTCACCGTCGGCGGCGAGCAACGCCTCGATGGTGTCGGCCGGCTCCACCGTGCCGGTGGGGTTGTTCGGACTGCACACGAAGACGATCGTGGGCGCCTGCTCCTCGATCAGCGCACGCGCGACGTCGGGATCGACGGAGAAGTCGGCGCGCCGCTCCCCCACGACGACCTCGGTGCCGGTGATGCGGGCGATGTGCGAGTGGAGCGCGTACGTGGGTTCGAACATGGCGGCGCGCCGGCCGGGGCCGCCGTAGGTGAGCAACAGGGTCTGGAGCACCTCGTTGGAACCGTTGGCACAGAAGAGCCGCTCGGCTGCCTGTCCGAGGTGATCGCCCAGCGCTCCGCGCAACTCGCGCGCGGCGCGGTCGGGGTAGCGGTTGAGCGGCGCATCTCGAAGTTCGTCGACCCACCGATCGATGAACGCGGCCGGCGGTTCGAACGGGCTCTCGTTGGTGTTGAGCCGCACGGCCACGTCGAGTTGCGGTGAGTGGTAGCCCTCGAGCGCCAGCAGGTCGTCGCGTGGTGAGACCAGCGGTTTCATGATGGGGTGAGCGCACTGCGCACGTCGACGGACCGCGCGTGCGCGTCGAGGCCCTCGGCCGCGGCGAGGGCACGGAGATGTGGCGCGAGCGCGGCAAGGCCCTCTTCGGTCGCCTCGACCACGTGCACGTGCTTGCGGAACGTGTCGACGCGCAGCGCGCTCGCGAACCGGGCGGTGCGCGCGGTGGGCAGCACGTGGTTGACGCCCGCGAGGTAGTCGCCGAGAGCAGCGGGCGCCCACGGTCCGAGGAACACCGCGCCGGCGTTGCGCACCAGCGGCACCAGCGACGCGGGATCGGCGGTCAGGAGCTCGAGGTGCTCGGGCGCGATGACGTTGACCACGTCGAGCGCGGCCAGAGCGTCGTCGACGAGGACGATGCGACCACCGGTGCCGAGCGTCGACGTGATCTCGGCCTGCCGGGGGGCTTCGGCCAACAGGTCGTCGAGCGCGGCGTCGGTGGCGTCGGCGACATCGGGATCCCACGTGACGAGGACGGCCGAGCCGCCGGGCCCGTGCTCGGCCTGCGCGAGCAGATCGGCGGCGGCGAACGCGGCGGGTGCGCTGCCGTCGGCGACGACCACCACCTCGGAGGGCCCCGCGAACGAGTCGATCCCGACCGTGCCGGCGACCTCTCGCTTGGCGAGGGCCACATAGCGGTTGCCGGGCCCCACGATCACGTCGACCGGCCGGATGGTCTCGGTGCCGTAGGCGAGCGCGGCGATGGCCTGGGCCCCACCGATGCGGTACACCTCGGTGACGCCCACCAGTGCGGCCGCGGCGAGGGTGGACGCGGGCACGGTGCCGTCGGCCGCCGGTGGGACGCACAACACCCGCTCGTTCACGCCTGCGAGCTGCGCAGGGATGGCGGTCATGAGGACCGTCGACGGGTAGGCGGCGCGACCGCCGGGCACGTACAGGCCCGCTCGCGCCACCGGGATGGTCATCTCGCCCAGGGTCACCCCGTCACGCTCGAGCACCGGTGCCGGCACGGTGACCTGCGTGACGTGGTACTCGCGGATGCGGGCGGCGGCGATCTCGAGCGCGGCGCGGAGCTCGGGGCTGGCGCCGTCGAGCGCTCCGCGCAACTGGTCGGCAGGGACACGGAGCTCGTCGAGACGGCAGCCGTCGAAGCGCTCGGTCAGGTCGCGGACGGCGTCGTCACCGCGGGCACGGACGTCGGCGAGGATGGCGCGCACCGACTCCAGCGCGCCGTCGTCGCCGGCCGGTCGGGCCGACTCCGGGCGCGCGAGCGCGCCGGCGAGATCAGCGCAGCCGCGAAGGTCGAGTCGGGAGAGCACGGTGCGGTCATCGTAGGCTGGAGGGGTGCCCGGATCGTCCGACTTCGCCGAGCTGTCCAGCCTCAAAGCCCAGCTCGACGAGCTCACCGCGCGGGTCGTGCTGGTGGGCGACCGCTACCGCGACAGCGACGACAGCGCCATCGCCACCGAGCTCGACCAGGCCGAGCGGAGCCTGGTCGGCGCCTACCGGTCGCTCGACCGCGCCGCCGGCCTGCTCGGCCAGCTCGGCTAGCTCGTGGCCGCGGCCGCCTTCGCGGCGGGATCGGCCGAGGGGCAGATGTCGAGCAGCACGCAGTGTCCGCAGTCGGGCGTGCGCGCGTAACAGACCTGCCGTCCGTGGAGGATGAGTCGCAGCGAGAAGCGACCGCGTTCGTCGGGCGGGACCAGCGCGTTGAGATCGACCTCCACCTTCACCGGGTCGTCCTCGGTGGTGAGCCGGAGTCGGCGCGACAGGCGGCCCACGTGCGTGTCGACGGGCAGGCCGGGGAGGTCGAACGCCACCGAGCGCACCACGTTGCCGGTCTTGCGCCCGACGCCGGGAAGCTTCACCAGGTCGTCGAGCTCGGTGGGAACCTCGCCGTCGAACTCCTCCTCGAGCATGCGCGCCATGCCGAGGAGGTTCTTGGTCTTCGAGCGGTAGAAGCCGGTCTGGAAGACCAGCTGCTCGACATCGTCGGGATTGGCGTGCGCGAGGTCGGCGGGCGTCGGGTACCGGGCGAACAGCGCGGGCGTGACCTTGTTGACGTTCTCGTCGGTGGTCTGCGCGGAGAGGATCGTCGCCACGAGCAGCTGGAACGCGTCGTCGTGGATCAGCGCGCAGACAGCCTCCGGGTACTCGAGCGCGAGGCGCTCCCGCACGATCTCCGCCCGCGCCTTCGCACCCCGAGGTCGCGCCATCGAGCGAGTGCTCAGGAGCCGGCGAGCTCGGGCTTGAGCGCGATGACGTTGAAGACGGCGCCGAAGGGGTCGGTGACGGTCGAGAAGCGACCGGGCTCGATGTCCAGCGGCGCCATGACCACCGTGCCGCCCAGCTCCGCGATGCGCGCCACCGCGGCGTCGGTGTCTTCGACCGCGAAGTACACGGCCCAGAACGGGGGCACGTCGGCCGGCATCGTCGGCGGCTTCTGCATCATCCCGGCCACGGACCGGCCGTTCACCTGCCACTCGGTGTACTCGCCGGTGGGGCCGGCACCGGCCGTGTTGGCGGTCCACCCGAAGACGTCGCCGTAGAAGCCCTTCGCGGCCTCGACGTCGGTGGTCAGGAGCTCGCTCCACGACCACGTGCCCGGTTCGTTGACCAGCTCGGCGCCCGGGTGCGTGCCTGCCTGCCAGACCGAGAACACCGCACCCTGCGGGTCACTGAAGATGGCCATGCGACCGACGTCGAGCACGTCCATCGCCGGCACGATCACCTGCCCGCCCGCGGTGAGGACCTTGGCGACGGCTTCGTCGGTGTTCTCGACCGCGACGTACGTGGACCACACCGGCGGGCCCGGGTGGGCCTGCTCACCGATGCCGGCGACGGCGCGGTCGCCGACCATGGCGACGCGGTACCCGCCCGTCTCGGGCGGTCCCTCGGGCGCGTCCCAACCGAACAGCGCGCCGTAGAAGTCGGCGGCGCCCTGCGGATCGGGGCTCCCGATGTCGATCCACGACGGCACGCCGGGTTCGTAGTGCTCGATCTCCATCGCTGACCCCCCGTCGTTCGGCGTCGTCCGGTTGTCGGGGCGACGCTACCCTCCGCCGGTGGGCTCCCGACAGGTGCTGCGCGACTTCTCCGACGACGACATCGCGCGGGTGCGCGCGCTCGCGGACGCCGTCGAAGCCGACACCGGGATCGTTCCGCTCGGTGACGACGCGTGGACCGGCATGCACGCGATGGCCGGGCGCGACCGCGGGCTGTTCGACGGGTCGGGCGACGCCTACGCCCACCTGGCGCGTCACCACGACGACGAATGGTCGATCGAGATCGTGGCCCGCCCCGGCACGGCCGTCGACCTCGGCGCGCTCCTGACCGATGCCCTCGCGGTGATCGCACACGACGGGGGTGGCCACGTGACCTACTGGGTCCACGGCACCGAATCCGACCCCGACGCCGACGCGCGCGCCACCCGCGCGGGCTTCGTGGCCGAGCGCGACCTGCTGCAGATGCGGGTGCCCCTCCCGCTTGCTGTGGTGCCTCGCTGGCCCGGCGGTACGACCGTGCGCACGTTTCGCGTCGGTGAGGACGAAGCAGCGTGGGTGCCGGTGAACAACCGTGCCTTCGCCGGCCACCCCGAGCAGGGCGAGTGGACCGTCGCGATGCTGCAGGCCCGTGAGCAGGAGGACTGGTTCGACCCCGAAGGGTTCGTGCTGGCGTTCGATGCAGATGGTCTCGCCGGCTTCTGCTGGACCAAGGTGCACCGTCCGCAACCGCCGCGTGAGCCCGTCGCGCTGGGCGAGATCTACGTGATCGGCGCCGACCCGAGCCGCCACGGCCGCGGGCTGGGACGTGCCCTCACCACCGCGGGGCTGGAATCACTTGCGAAGCGCGGCATCACGGTCGGGCTGCTCTACGTCGATGCCGACAACGAGGCCGCGGTCGGGCTGTACCGCGCGCTCGGCTTCGTCACCCACCGCACCGACCGAGCGTACGGGCGCGAGGTGGAGCACAGCGCGGACGCGACGTCATGACCGAACCCCACGTCGGACCCAGCCGCTACGGCATCTCGCGCGGCGAGCTCGACGCGCTCCTCGCCGAGTGGCGTGAGCCGCGCTACCGCGCCGAGCAGACGTGGGACGCCCTCTACCGCCAGCAGATCCCACTCGACGCCACCACCACGCTCCCACGTGCGCTCCGCGACCGGCTGGCCACCGCACTGCCGCTCGCGCTCGACGCGCTCGTCGAACAGACGTCGTACGACGACATGACGTCGAAGTGGTTGTGGTCGTGCGCGCGCGACGGCGCGCAGATCGAGACCGTGTTGATGCGCTACCCGGAGCGGGCGACGGTGTGCGTGTCGTCGCAAGCTGGCTGCGCCATGGGTTGCACGTTCTGCGCGACCGGCCAGGCGGGGTTCGAGCGTCATCTCGACGTGGGCGAGATCGTCGAGCAGGTGATGCGCGCCGCGCAGGCGTCGCCGCAACGGGTCAGCAACGTCGTGTTCATGGGCATGGGCGAACCGCTGGCCAACTACGACACGACGTGGGCCGCCGTGCATCGCCTCCACGACGACCTGGGCCTGTCGGCGCGGCGCATCACCATCAGCACCGTCGGCGTGGTGCCGGCGATGCGCCGGCTCGCCCACGAAGACCTCCCGGTGACGTTGGCGGTGTCGTTGCACGCGCCGACCGACGACGAGCGCAGCGCGCTCGTCCCGCTCAACCGCCGCTACCCGATCGCCGAGGTGCTCGACGCCGCCGCCGAATACGCGGGCGCCAAGGGCCGGCGGGTGACCTTCGAGTACGCGTGCATCGCCGGCGAGAACGACTCGTACGCCCAGGCCGAAGCGCTCGGCCGGCTGCTCGGCGCGTTCACGGGTGTGGGCGGCGCCCACGTCAACCTGATCCCGCTCAACCCCACCGACGGCTTCGGCGGCCATGCCACCAATCCGCCGTCGCTTCGGGCCTTCGCGGAGCGACTGCGGGCTCACGGCGTGACCGCCACCGTGCGCCGCAACCGGGGCACCGACATCGCTGCCGCCTGCGGTCAGCTCCGCTCCCGGGAGGCGATGCCGTCGGGGTGACGCCCGTGGGGCACAATGGGCGCCGTGAACCAGTGGAAGTGGGTCAATCAGTTCCAGCCCCAGACCCTCTACATGGCGACGATCCTCTGTTACGTGGACGCCGTGTTCGGTCTGCTCTTCGGTTTCGTCGCCACGTCGCTGCTCGCGGGCCTGGTCACCATCTCCGCGCTCGCGGCCGGTGGGTTCGGCATCGCCAACGAGAAGCGATGGGGCTACGCGGTTGCAGTCGGGGGCGCGGTGCTCCAGATCGCGATGCTGTTCCTGGTGTTCGGGACCGACGTGTTCACCTCGACGGTGATCATCAGCTTCCTGTTCGACGCCGCGCTCGTCGCGCTGCTGCTCCACCCCATGAGCCGCGAGTACCAACGCATCTGGTTCAAGTAGTCGCTGGTACCGCCACCCGATGGCGGTGCGTCAGCGGCTGAAGCCCGAGCTGTTCTCTTCGCGTTTCGCGTGCTTCTCCACGCGCTTCTCCTTCAGCGACTTGCCGGGCTTCTTGGCGTTCGGCTTCTTCGGGGACTTGTCGGCCATCGGAGGGCCTCCTGTTCGGGTCGCGCGACCTTACGTCGTCGGTGCGACCGGCGAGCGCTGCGAGCTCGAGGCCGCCATGATCGGCGGCGGCGGCGTGGGCGACGCGCTGCGCCGCGGCGCTCGGTCCGCCCGCCTGATCACGGCGCGCGGTTCAGTCCTCGGACACCGAGCGCGATGCACTCGCCGGGGCAGAGCTCGGCTGCCTCGATGACGGCTGCCTCGATCACCGGGGGCACGTCGGCCCGCCCGTCGAGCATCCGCAGCGTCGGTGCACCGCTCGGGTCGCACCGGGAGCCGTCGACGTTCGAGACGTAGGCGAGGTAGCTCCCGGCCTCCTCGTGCATGAAGAACACCTCCGGACACACATCGACGCATTGCCCGTCGCCCGTGCACAACTCCTGGTTGATCCACACCTTCATCGACACCTGGCTCCTCGATCGGCTCGCCGCGTCCGGCCGCTTCCGTCCACCACCACTGTGACGGCGAACGCGGGTCGAGTGGAGGGTCGAAGGTCCCTTCACCGCGTCGCCGCGTACTCCTCGAACCAGTCGAGCGCGGTGGGATCGGCGAGCGAGCTGCGACTCGCCACCGCGTCCGGGGCGGCACCACCGAGGATCCGCTTGACCGGCACCTCGAGCTTCTTGCCCGACAACGTGCGCGGCACCGCGGGGACCGCGAGGATCGTGTCGGGCACGTGCCGGGGTGAGAGGTCGCGGCGCAGGCTGCGCACGATCGCGGCGTTGAGCTCGTCGTCGAGGGTCGAACCCGGGACGAGGGAGACGAACAGCACGAGTTCACCCATGGGCCGGTCGGGGTCGTCGCCCTCGAGGTGCACGACCAGGCTGTCGGCGACCTCGGCCAACCCTTCGACCACCGCGTAGAAGTCGCTGGTGCCGAGACGCACGCCGCCGCGGTTGAGCGTGGCGTCGGAGCGGCCCGAGATCACGCACGCGCCGTCTTCGGTGAAGGTGATCCAGTCGCCGTGGCGCCACACGCCCGGATAGTCGTCGAAGTAGGCGTGGCGCAGCTTCTCCCCGGTGGGGTCACCCCAGAAGGCGACCGGCATCGACGGCATGGGTGCGGTGACGACCAGTTCGCCCTGCACCCCGGGCGGGCACACGGTGCCGTCGGGTGCGTACGCCTCGACCGCACAGCCGAGGAGGCGACAGCTGATCTCGCCCGCACGCACCGGGAGCAGCGGGACCGCGCCGACGAACGCCGCACAGACGTCGGTACCCCCGCTGACCGACGCGGTCTGCACGTGCGCGCCGACGACGTCGCGCACCCAGCGGAAGCCGTCGGGCGGGAGCGGCGCGCCGGTGGACCCGATGCTGCGCAGCCGGTGCGGTGGCGGCACGACGCCCGCCTTGCGGCACGACATGAGAAACGGCGCGCTCACGCCGAACACGTCGACGCCGGCGTCGGCCGCGAGCTGCCACAGCGCGCCGAGGTCGGGGGTTGCGGGATCACCGTCGAAGAGCACGATGGTCGCGCCGACCAGCAGACCGGAGACGAGGTAATTCCACATCATCCAGCCGGTGGTGGTGAACCAGAAGAACCGGTCGCCGGCGTCGAGGTCGTGGTGCAGCGCGGTGGTCTTGGCGTGCTCGACGGTGATGCCGCCGTGGCCGTGCACGATCGCCTTGGGCAGGCCGGTCGTCCCGGAGCTGTAGAGCACGTAGAGCGGGTGGTCGAACGGCACCGCCTCGAACTCGAGCGGGCCCGGTTCGGCGAGGAGCGCGCTCCAGTCGTCGGGGCCGGCGTCGGCATCCAGGTACGGGACGTGGATGGTGTGGCGCAGCGAGGGCAGCGCGGTCTCGATCGCCTCCACGTCGGCGCGCTTGTCGACGACCTTCTCTCCGTAGCGGTATCCGTCGATCGCGAGGAGCACGGTGGGTTCGATCTGCGCGAACCGGTCGACCACCGAACGCGTCCCGAACTCCGGTGCACACGACGACCAGATCGCGCCCAGGCTCGCGGTGGCGAGGAATGCGACGATGGTCTCGGGGATGTTGGGCAGGAACGCGGCGACCCGATCACCGCGCTGCACGCCGAGACGCACGAACCCGGCGCGACAGCGCGCCACGCGGTCGGCGAGCTGGGCCCAGGTGATCTCCGTCGGTGCTCGGGTCTGGCTGTGCGCCACGATCGCGACCTCGTCGCCACGGTCCGCGTCGTCGTCGGCGACGGCCGCCAGCGCGTGCTCGGCGTAGTTGAGCGTGCCCCCGGGGAACCACTCGGCCCCGGGCATCGCCCGCCGAGCCAGCGCGCCGGTGGGCTGGGTGTGCCAGCGGATTCCGGACCACTCCGTGCACGCGCGCCAGAACCCGTCGAGGTCCTCGACCGACCATCGCCACAGGTCGGGATAGCCGACGAAGTGCAGGTCGCGGCTCTCGGACAGCCAGTCGAGGAACGCGCCGATGCGGCTCGTCGACAGCACGTCGGCCGGCGGTGCCCAGACGATCTCGCCGCGGGCTTCCGTCACCCCCACCTCCTCCACGAGGGGTCGCCGAGTGCCATGATCACGAGCCGGAGCCTAGGAGGATGCCCGAGTGGAGACGCCGCATCACGGACGGTGGTTCGAGGACCTGCCCGTCGGCCTGGTCGTGCCTCACGCCCTGACCCGCACGATCACCGAGACCGACAACGTCCTCTTCACCACGATGACGTTGAACCCGGCGCGCCTGCACCTCGACGCGGAGCACGCAGCCACCACCGAGTTCGGCCGTCCCCTCGTGAACAGCCTCTTCACCCTCGGCCTGCTCGTCGGCATCTCCGTGCTCGAGACCACGCACGGCACGACGGTCGCCAACCTCGGGTTCGAGGAGATCACCTTCCCGACGCCGATGTTCCACGGTGACACGCTGCACGGAGAGTCGGAGGTGGTGGCGACGCGCGAGTCGAAGTCGCGACCCGACCAGGGGATCGTCACGTTCGAGCACCGCGGCTTCAACCAGCGCGACGAGCTCACGTGCAAGGCCCGCCGCAACGCCCTCATGCACAAGCGCCCGGCCCCGGCGTGAACCCCGCACCGGAACGCATCCGCAGCCTGTTGTTCGCCCCCGCCAGCAAGCCGGACGTGCTGCGCAAGCTCCCCCGCGCCTGCCCCGACGCCGTCGCGCTCGACCTCGAGGACGCGGTGCCACCCGACGGCAAGCCCGGGGCACGCGCACGCTCGCGTGAGGTGGGCGCCGAGCTCGCGGCCGAGCACCCGGCCATCGCGGTGTACGTGCGCGTCAACCCGGTGCCGACCGAGTGGTTCGCCGACGACGTGCGCGACGGTCTCCATGCTTCGATCACCGGCGTGATCGTCCCGAAGCTGGAGACGCCCGAGCAGTTGGCAGCCGTCACCGACGCGCTCTCCGCCGCCGGACTTGAGGGCCTCCACGTACTGGCCGGGATCGAGAGCGCGGCCGGTGTCGACCGCGTCCGCGAGCTCCTCGTGCCACCGGTCGCGGTCGCGTACTTCGGAGCCGAGGACTACGTGGCCGACCTGGGCGGTGTGCGCACGTTGGGCAGCACCGAGGTGCTCTACGCGCGGTCACGCGTCGCCCTGGCCGCTCGACTCGCCGGGGTGCCCGCGGTCGACCAGGTCGTCACCCGA
Organism: uncultured Actinomycetes bacterium; assembly: GCA_963720765.1. Lineage (GTDB taxonomy): Bacteria > Actinomycetota > Acidimicrobiia > IMCC26256 > DASPTH01 > DASUAS01. The sequence goes on along the minus strand of CAVRGS010000013.1, from coordinate 699,731 downwards.
CTCGACGCCGAGGACCACTTCCTCACCGATGCAGCCGAGGGTCGCGCCCTCGGATACCGGGGGAAGCTGTGCATCCACCCCGCCCAGGTCCCGCTCGCCCACCGAGCGTTCACACCGTCGCCCGAGGAGGTCGACCGGGCCCGCCGCCTGGTCGCGGCGTACGAGGAAGCCGTCGCGGGCGGCAATGCCGCAATCGCGTTCGAGGGCCAGATGGTCGACGAGCCGCTGGCCCGCCACGCCCGGGCCGTGATCACCGCCGCGGACCCTCTCTAAGCTCCCGCTCGTGACCGACCTCTCCCCCACTGAACTCGTGACCGCCCTCGAGGCGCAGCTCCGTCCGTTGGAGGTCGAACTGGCCGAGGCGTGGTGGCAGTCGAACACGAGCTCGTCGCCCGAAGCCGACCGCCGCCGCACCGAGGCCGAGCTCGCCCGCCGGGAGTTCCTCGCGGATCCGGTGCGCTTCGCCGCGGTGCGCGAAGCGCGCGACGCGATCTCGGCCGACGACGACCCGTTGCTGCGTCGCCAGCTCGACGTGTTGCACGACGGCTTCGTGCCTCATCAGGTGCCCGCCGATCTGCGCCGCGCCATCGTCGAGCTCGAGACGCGAGTCGAGTCGACCTTCAACAATTTCCGCGGCGAGCTCGGCGGGCGGCGGGTCGACGACAACGCCATCGCCGAGATCCTGCGCACCAGCGACGACACCGAGGAGCGACGCGGCGCGTGGGACGCCTCCAAGCAGATCGGCCCCGAAGTGGCGGACCGGATCCGCGAACTGGCCCGGCTCCGCAACCAGGCGGCGCAGGCACTCGGTGCCCGCGACCACTTCGCGCTCGCGCTCGCCACCAGCGAGCTCGACGAGGAACGCCTCTTCGCAACCCTCGGCGACGTGGATCGCGCCACCGCCGCGCCCTTCGCCGAGTGGAAGGCCGAGGTCGACGCTCGCCTCGCAGCGGGGTTCGGCATCGCGGTGGCCGACCTGCGGCCGTGGCACTACGACGACCCCTTCTTCCAGACACCGCCGGCCGAGGGTGCGGTGGCGATCGACCACTTCTTCACCGGTGCCGACCTCGAAGCACTCACGGTGCGCACCTACGACGGCCTCGGCCTCGACGTGCGGACGGTGCTCGACCACAGCGACCTCTACGCCCGCGAGGGCAAGAGCCAACACGCCTTCTGCATCGACATCGACCGGTCGGGCGACGTGCGTGTGCTCTGCAACGTGGAGCCGAGCGAACGCTGGATGGACACGATGCTCCACGAGTTCGGTCATGCGATCTACGACCGCGAGTGCGACCGCAGCCTCCCGTGGCTCGTCCGCGGCGCCGCCCACGCGCTCACGACCGAGGGCATCGCGATGCTCATGGGTCGCCTCCCGCGCGACCCGGCCTGGCTGCGCGAGGTGGCCGCGGTGTCGGGCGACGACGTCGATGCCATCGCCGGTGCGCTCGCCGAGGCCCAGCGCGCCGCGCTCCTCGTGTTCGCGCGTTGGGTCCTGGTGATGACCAACTTCGAGCGCCGGCTCTACGCCGATCCCGACGCCGACCTCGACACGCTCTGGTGGGACCTGGTCGAGCACCACCAGCTCCTGCACCGACCCGACGACCGTCAGGCACCCGACTGGGCCGCGAAGATCCACCTCGCGGCGGCGCCCGTCTACTACCAGAACTACCTGTACGGGGAGCTGTTCGCGTCCCAGCTCGAGGCCACTCTCCACGCTCGCGCCGGGGGCATCGTCGACCGCACCGCCGCCGGTGCCCTGCTGCGCGACGACGTCTTCGCACCGGGCGCATCGCTGCGCTGGGACGCGCTGGTGGAGCGTGCCACGGGTGAGCCGCTGAATGCGGAGCACATGGCCCGACAGTTGGCACGCTGATGGACCTCGGACTGCGCGGTCGGGCCACGGTGGTGGCGGGTGGGACGCGTGGGGTCGGTCGCGCCACGGCCGAGCTGTTCGCGAAGGAAGGCGCCCGTGTCGCCGTGCTCGCCCGCACGCCCAGCCACTTGCGCGAAGCCGAGGAAGAGCTGCTCGCGGCGGGCGCCGAGGACGCCATCGGGCTCGAGTGCGACCTGCTCGACACCGGTGAGGTCGAGGCCGCGTTCACGTTCCTCGACGAGCGCTGGGGCGAGTGCCACGCGCTGGTGAACACCGTCGGTCCGGCGCAGGTCGGTGGTCTCGACGATCTCACCGACGCCGCGTGGCTCGACGAGTTCGACCTCGGCGTGCTCACCATGATCCGCACGACGCGCGCCGCGCTGCCCTTGCTACGTCAGGCGACCTTCGCCCGCGTCGTGAACGTGGCCGCGTCGTCGATCCGTCACCAGAGCCCCGGGCTCATCGGGTTCACGGCATCGAAGGCGGCGATGGCGAGCGCGTCGAAGAACCTGTCACGTGCGCTCGCACCCGAGGGGATCATCGTGAACACCGTCGCACCGGGCACGGTGATGTCGCCCACCCTCGCGAGCTACCTCGTGGGCACCGACCTCGACGGGCTGCCCGAAGGACCGCTCGAGGCCGCGTACGAAGCCATCGCCCGTGATTACGGCGCGTCGAACGACATCGGGCGGGTCGGTCTCCCCGAGGAGGTCGCCACCATGGTCGTCTTCCTCTGCTCCGAGCTCTGCAGCTTCGTCGTGGGCGCGACCGTACCCGTCGACGGCGGCACCGACTTCTTCTGATGCTTCTGACCGACGGCTTCTGAGCACAGTCCCCGGGGGGCAGGACGCGTGGAGTTCAATCTGGCCGACCTGTGGGAACGGGTCGTGGACGAGATCCCCGACCACGAGGCGCTCGTGTGTGGTGACCGGCGCCTCACGTATGCGCAGGCCGACGCGCGCGCGACGCGCCTCGCACACCACCTCGCCGACGCCGGCGTCGGCCCCGGCGACCACGTCGCGCTGTACCTCTACAACGGCACCGAGTACCTCGAGGGCATGCTCGCGGCGTTCAAGCTGCGCGCGGTCCCGATCAACGTCAACTACCGCTACGGCGAAGACGAGCTGCGCTATCTCCTGGACGACGCGGACGCGCGTGCGGTCGTGTATCACCGCGAGTTCGCGCCCGCGCTCGACGCCGTCCGCGCCGAGCTGCCGTTGTTGCAGGTCTGCGTCGAAGTCGACGACGCGTCGGGTGCGCGCTCGCTCGACGGCGCAACGGAGTACGAGACTGCGCTCGCGGCCGCCTCCGAGACGCGCGACTTCGCGCCGCGCTCGGCCGACGACCTGTACATCCTCTACACCGGTGGCACGACCGGCATGCCCAAGGGCGTGATGTGGCGGGCCGAGGACATCTTCTTCGGCGCCTTCGGTGGCGGGAACCTGGGAGACGCGCCGATCGGCGCACCCGAGCAGGTCGTCGACTCGCTCGACCTCCACCGGCGCGGCCTTCCCGCGTGTCCGTTCATGCACGGCACCGCCCACTGGATGGCGTTCGGCACGCTCTACTCCGGCGGCACCGTGGTGATCTCGCCCGAGCGCCACTTCGATCCCGAGCACCTCTGGCGCCTGATCGAAGCGGAGCGGGTCACGTTCCTCGTGATCGTCGGCGACGCGTTCGCGCGCCCGCTGGTCGAGACGTACGACCGCCTCGATCCACCCGTCGACGCCACCCCGCTCACGGTGGTGCTCTCGGGCGGCGCGGTGCTCTCGCCGTCGGTGAAGGCCGCGTGGGTCGACCGGCTCCCGGGGACGTTGCTGATCGACGGCTTCGGTGCGTCGGAGACCGGGGGTCAGGGCCAGAGCGTGTCGGCCGCGGGCGGGCCGATCGAGAGCGTCGCCCGCTTCAGCGTGAACGACGAGACCACCGTGCTCGGCGACGACCTGCAACCGGTCGCACCCGGCGTGATCGGCAAGCTCGCCCGCCGCGGCCACGTGCCGCTCGGGTACTACAAGGACCCGGCGAAGACCGCCGACACGTTCCCTGTGGTCGACGGCGTCCGCTGGTCGGTGCCGGGTGACCACGCTCGCATCGAGGGCGACGGCACCATCACCGTGCTCGGGCGCGGCTCGGTGTCGATCAACACCGGGGGCGAGAAGGTGTACCCGGAAGAGGTCGAGGCAGCGCTGAAGTCGCACAGCACCGTGTTCGACGCAGTGGTCGTGGGTGTGCCCGACGAACGCTGGGGTGAACGGGTCGCCGCGGTCGTCCAACCGCGCGTCGGGACGCGTCCGGAGCTCGATGACCTCGCCGAGCACGTGCGCGCGCAGCTGGCGTCGTACAAGGCACCACGCGAGTTGGTCCTGGTCGACGCGATCGTGCGTTCGCCGTCGGGCAAACCCGACTACCGCTGGGCGCGCGCGACCGCCATCGACGCGGCCGGGTCGGGACCGGGCGACGGGCCGTAGCCTGCACCGCGTGAACCGCCTCGAACACGAGACCAGCCCGTACCTGCGCCAGCACGCCGAGAACCCCGTCGACTGGTACCCGTGGGGCACCGAGGCGTTCGATCGAGCCAGGGCCGAGAACAAGCCGATCCTGCTCTCGGTGGGCTACTCGTCGTGCCACTGGTGCCACGTGATGGCCCACGAGTCGTTCGAGGATCCCGCGGTGGCGGCGGTGATGAACGACAAGTTCGTCAACGTGAAGGTCGACCGCGAGGAGCGCCCCGACGTCGACGCCATCTACATGCAGGCGGTGCAGGCGATGACCGGCAGCGGCGGCTGGCCGATGACGGTGTTCCTCGACCACACCGGCCGCCCGTTCTTCGGCGGCACGTACTTCCCGCCCGAGGACCGTCAGGGCATGCCGGGGTTCGTCCGGCTGATGGAGGCGGTCGACGACGCATGGAGCCACCGGCGCGACGAGCTCGACCAGCAGGCCGAGCAGCTCCACGCCGCCATCGAGCAGAGCACCACGATCGGCAACGGGGTCCATGGCGCACTCTCCCCCGCCATCCTCGACCGCGCCGTCGAGAACCTCCGCGACCAGTTCGACCCCCGCTTCGGCGGGTTCGGTCGAGCACCGAAATTCCCCCAGGCGATGACGATCACGTTCCTCCTCGACGTCGCGGCCGACGGTCCCGGACCCGACCCGCGGCCCGAGGTGCTCGAGATGGTCACCGCCTCACTCGACGCCATGGCCGCGGGCGGGATCTACGACCAGGTCGGCGGCGGCTTCCACCGGTACTCGGTCGACGCGCACTGGCTCGTCCCGCACTTCGAGAAGATGCTCTACGACCAGGCGCTCCTCACGCGCGCGTACCTCCACGGCTGGATGGTCACGGGCTCGGCGCGCTACCAGCGCGTCGTCGAGGAGACCATCACCTACGTGCTGCGCGACCTGCGTCACCCCGAGGGCGGCTTCTTCTCCGCCGAGGACGCCGACTCCGAGGGCGTCGAGGGCAAGTTCTACGTGTGGTCGTCGGACGAGCTCGAGGAGCTCTGCGGCGATGCCATGCCCGACATCGTGCGCCACTTCGGCGTCACCGCGCGCGGCAACTTCGAGGACCCCCACACCGGCTTCCGCGGCAACATCCTCCACGCGGTCGGCCCGCCCGAGGACCGGCCGGAGTCGATCGCGGCGGTCCTCCCCGCGCTCTTCGCCCGACGCGAGCACCGCGTGCGCCCCGGTCTCGACGACAAGGTGCTGCTCGGCTGGAACGCGCTGTTCCTGCGGTCCCTGGTCGAGGCTGCACACGCGATGCAGCGCGACGACTGGATGGACGCGGCGCGCACGAACGCGCGCTTCCTGCTCGACCAGATGCGACGCGACGACGGCCGGCTGCTCCGCTCGTGGCAGAACGGCCGCGCCAACCTCCTCGCGTACGCGGAGGACTACGGGGCGCTGCTGGAGGCGCTGCTCACCCTGGCCGAGCTCGACGACGTGCAGTGGTTGGCCGAGGCGCGCGCGGTGGCCGACGGCCTCGTCGCGCTGTTCGCCGACGACGAGCGCGGTGGCTTCTTCACCACTGGGAGCGACGCAGAAGCGCTCATCGTGCGACCGAAGGACTTCCAGGACAACGCCACGCCTTCGGAGAACTCGCTGGCCGCCGATGGCCTGCTCCGCCTCTCGGCGCTCACCGGCGTCCCCGACGGTGCGCAACGGGCCGAGCGCTGGTTGGCCACCCTGGCGCCGGTGCTGGGCGAGCACCCCACCGCGTTCGCGTACCTCCTCGAGGCCCTCGAGCGCGCGGTGCGACCGTCGCTCGAAGTTGCGATCGTGGGTGACGACGGTCCCGCGCTCGACGCGCTCGTCGACGTGTTGCGCACCCGCGTGCTCCCGGGATCGGTGCGGGTGACCGCGCCTCCCGGCGTCGGCGCCGACCTCACGCCTCTGCTCGCCGAGCGTGCGCTGGTCGACGGGCAGCCCGCGGCCTACGTGTGCGAGCACTTCGCGTGTCGCCTGCCGGTCACCGACCCGGACGCGCTCCGCGCCGAGCTCGACGGACTGCTCGACGACCGACGCTGAACCACAGCACCGACGCCAGCGCGGCCACCACGACCACTGCGGCGCCCACGGCGAGGTCGCGCGTGTCGAACCCGGACCCGTCGTCGGTGGCCACCGCCGCCACCCCCGCGCCGTCGACCGTCTCCGGGCGCGCCGAGCTCGTCGACGAGTCCGCTGGCGCTGCAGTGCCGGTCGTCGGCGTCAGCGACGTCACGTAGGCGTCATAGTGCCGGCGGACCAGCGACGCCATCGCGTCCTGGCCCGACGGCTTGAGATGGATGGAATCCGCGTACACCTCGTCGGGATGGGCCACGACCTCGGCGTTCCAGTCGATCACCTCGAGGTTCGGATAGCGCGCCGCCGCCGCCGCGAGCTCCGCGTTCATGGCCGCGCGGCCCGGTCCCCAGTCGTGCTGGTTGAGCCAGAACACGCGCTGCACGTTCGCCAGCGCCGCCATGGCGCCGTCGACGCGACCACGGAACACGGCCGCATCGGCGACGTCGTTGTAGCCGAGGTCGAGCACGACGACGTCGCCCAGCGCGGGGCCGGCACTCTGGAACAACCCGATGGCACCGAGCAACGACCGGTTCTCCACCGCATCCACCGTCACCGGCTGGCCGGCGAACTCGGCCAGCAGCTCCTCGCGCGCGCCGAGCAGCACCGAGTCGCCGTACACCGAGACCCGCAGCGCGGGAGCCTGGGCGGGCACTCGGGCGGGCACTCGGGCGGGCACTCGGGCAGAGGCGCGCGTGGCCGCGGCCGTCCACGCCGTCAGCATCAGGAACGCCGCGGCGACGATCCCGACCCGGCGGTGTCGCGTGCTCACGTCCCCTCAGCCTGTCCGCAGGGGCCCGGGGACAAACGGGGGTGGTGTCAGAGAAGGTTCAGCTGCGCGGGGTGGCGAGGCCGTCGGCGAGGGCCTCGGCCATCGCCCAGCCGTAGGCGATCATCGCCTCGCCGTTGGCCGGATCGGTCTCACCGACCAGCTCCACCACGACCTTGCCCCCGGCCTTCACCGCGGAGGCGTGCAGCACCAGCTCGGGCGCCCCGTGGGCGCTCAGGCGGAAGCTGCGGTCGTCGTAGCGGCCGTCACAGCCGAAGCGCCGGGCCAGACGGCGACCCCAGGCGCGTTCCTCACCGTTGGGCGAGTACTTCGGGCGCGGGCACACGTCGTCGAGCACGCCGAAGAGCGTGTACGCAGCCGGGTGCGCGACCCGCCCTGCGACGAGGACATCCTCGTCGGGGAACGAGATGGCGGCCCGGCGGTACAGCTCGGCCACGAGGCGGTCGAGGGCCGGGCGGGCGTTCTTGCCCTTCCTGACCCCCCCGAGGCCCCACAGGATGCACGGGGTGCCCCCGATGCGCTCGAGCGACCCGAACAAGAACCCCTGGATCTCTCCCTCGACCTCGACCACTGCCACCAGGGGGAACTGCTCGACGTGCGTGTCGAGCTGCTCGTCCTGAAGGGGCAGACCCAGCCCAGAGACCAACTGACCGAGCTCGTCGAGCTCGGCCGGCTTGAGAGAGACGGAATCACGCGACTCAACGTCCATCGGTCGACCATTCTGGCCGATGGAACCCCGCACTGCCCACTCGGCTGGCGAAACGGGACGAACCGTTCGACGTCGAGGGTCGGGGCGGGGCGGCGAGCGGGGGCGGGGAACGGCCGGCGGAGCAGCGACGAGCTAGTCGACGACGAGACCTTCGAGGCCGGCTTCAGGGGCGGGGATCTGCGGATCGAGCGCGCCGAGCTCCTCGACCAGCAACGTTCCGACCGCGACGTCACGCACCCACTTGTGGTCCGCCGGTACGACGTGCCAGGGAGCCCACGAGGTGGAGGTCGCGGTGATCGCGGCCTCGTACTGCGCCTGGTACTCGTCCCACTTCATGCGGGTCTCGAGGTCGGAGCGGCGGAACTTCCAGTTCTTGGCCGGGTCGTCGATCCGCGCCTGCAGGCGGGCTCGCTGCTCCTCCTTCGAGATGTGGAGGAACACCTTCACCACCGAGATGCCTTCCTCGGTGAGCATCCGCTCGAAGCCCCGGATCTGGCGGTAGCGACGCCGGGTCTGGCGCTCGTCGATCGCGCCGATGCAGTACGCCGTGACGACGTCTTCGTAGTGGGAGCGGTTCCACACCCCGAGGATCCCGCGGGCGGGCGTGTGGGCGTGGACGCGCCAGAGGTAGTCGTGGGCGAAGTCGAGGGTGGTCGGCTCCTTGAAGTTGACCACCGAGCAGCCCTGCGGGTTCAGGCCGGTGAGCACCCGCCGGATGGTGCCGTCCTTGCCCGAGGCGTCCATCCCCTGGAGCACGAGGACGACGCTGCGCCGCGCTTCGGCCCAGAGGCGGTTGTGGAGATCCTCGAGGATTGCGGCCAGCTCGGCGCTGCGGGCCTGCCCGTCGCCCTTCTCCCCGAGACCGAGACGGGCCGCCGGGTTGCGCTGCAGGAGATCCGCAGCCTCACCGGGCACGACCCGCAGGCCGGCGAGCAGCCCGTCGTCCCCCGATGCCTTCGCCATGGGCGCGGACCCTACTGCGCGTCCTCTACCGAGACGGCTCGACCTCGGCGCGGGCCGCCTCGACCGACTGACGGGGCAGCTCCACCCGCACCGTCGTCCCGGCTCCGGGCTCGCTCTGCAGGACCACCGCTCCCCCGTGGGCGACCACGATGGCGCGCACGATCGCGAGACCGAGGCCCGAACCGCCCGCGTTGCGGGATCGCGACGCGTCGGCTCGGGAGAACCGCTCGAACGCGCGCTCGGCGAGGTCGGGCGTCATGCCGGGCCCGTCGTCGTGCACCTCGACGACCGCGAGCGCGCCGCCGTTGTGCACACGCACCGACACCGGCGTGCCCGCGGGCGTGTGCACGAGGGCGTTGCCGACCAGGTTGCCCACCACCTGGCGCAGCCGGTCCTCGTCGCCGTCGACGGTCACGCCCTCGGCGACCTCGGCGGTGATGACGCGGTCAGGTGCGACGGCGCGCGCGTCCGCGGCGGCGTCCACCCCGAGCACTCCGAGATCGACGGCCTCGCGCACCAGCGGACGGCCTTCGTCGAGCCGAGCCAGGAGGAGCAGGTCGTCGACCAGCGATGCCATCCGTACCGACTCCGACTCGGTACGTCGCATGGCCTGATCGAGCTCGGCCGGTTCGGCGAGCCCACCGTGGCGATACAGCTCGGCATACCCGCGAATGGTGGTGACCGGCGTGCGCAGCTCGTGCGAGGCGTCGGCGACGAAGCGACGGAGGCGCGCCTCGCTCGCCGAGCGCTCCGCAAACGCTCCCTCGATGGTGGTGAGCATGGCGTTGAGCGCGTCGCCGAGGTCGCGCGCCTCGGTGCCCTCGGCTTCGGCAGGCACGCGCTCGGAGAGATCGCCCGCCGCGATCGCGCTCGCGGTCTTCGTCATGCGCTTGAGCGGACGGACGCCGAGGCGCAACACCCAGAACACGACCACGCCGAGGATCCCGATGACGATGGCGATGCCCGCGAAGAGCACCCACCGCAGCTTGCTCATGGTCGCGTCGACGTCGTGGAGCGAGAGGCCGACGACATCGACGCCGTTGGGTGAGCGCAACGCCATCACGCGATACCGGCCGGATCCCGAGGTGCTCGACACGGTGAACGCGTCACCAGAACGCGCCGCGGCCATGGCCGTCGACACCTTGATCTTCGGACCGGATGCGCTGCCGGTGGTCACGTTCGGCTGTTGCAGCACCCGGATCACGCCGTTCTCGATGCGCCACGCGTAGACCGCAGTCGGTCCGACGAACGTGGACGCGGCCGCGCCGCCACCGAAGGCCGGGTCGGACGGCGGAAGTTGGGAGACGGCCTGCACCAGCTGCTGGTCGACCCGGTCGACCAGGTTGGCCTCGGTGGTGCGGGCGATGATGAACGCCACCGCGACGAGCACGAACGACACCACCACCATGCCCGCGATCAGCCGGGCCCGCAGTGACACCTAGCGCTCCCGGAGCGCGTACCCGAAGCCGCGTACGGTGTGGATGAGCCGAGGGTCGACGTTGTCGACCTTCTTGCGCAGGTAGCCGATGTAGGTCTCGACGACCCCGCCGTCGCCGCCGAAGTCGTACTGCCACACGTGGTCGAGGATCTGCGGCTTCGACAGCACTCGACCCTGGTTGGCGAGGAGGAAGCGCAGCAGGTTGTACTCGGTCGGCGAGAGCGGCACCTCGGCGCCGGCGCGCCGCACGACGTGCGCGTCGTCGTCCAGCTCGAGGTCGGCGCAGCGCAACACCGCTCCCGCGCGCACGAGTCCCGACCGCCGCAGCACCGCGCTGATGCGCGCCACCAATTCGTCGAGGCTGAACGGCTTCACCAAGTAGTCGTCGCCGCCGAGGGTGAGACCGCGGACCTTGTCGTCGGTGGCGTCGCGCGCGGTGAGGAACAGCACCGGCGTCTTCACGCCGTCGTTGCGCATGCGTCGACACACCTCGAAGCCGTCGAGGTCGGGCATCATCACGTCGAGCACGATCAAGTCGGGCGACTGGTCCTCCACCACGTCGAGGGCATCGCGTCCGCACGCCGCAGCGTGCACGTCGAAGCCCTCGTAGCGCAGCGCGGCCTCGAGCATGGACCGCAGGTTGTCCTCGTCGTCGACGAGCAGGAGCCGTTCACCCGCCATGCCGGCCAGCGTCGCAGGTCGACTTGAGAACTGGCTGTGACCTACCTGGGGAGCAGGCGGCCACCGCGGCGACCCGTCACCGCGGTGACCCGGCACCGCGTCGCCCGTCGCCCGCGCCCGACCTGCATCGGTCGGGTGTTGCGGGCGACGGTTGAGCGGGAATCGCTGAACGGGGAGGCGATCAGCCCTCTTCGACCGTGGTCACGAAGCGCCAGATCATGGCGCCGATCACTCCACCGATGATCGGGAACACGATGAAGACCCAGAGCTGCTCCCAACCCCAACTCGGGCCGAACAGCACCGTGGAGAAGCTGCGGGCCGGGTTCACCGACGTGTTGTCGATGGGGATCGTGATCATGTGGATGAGCGCGAGCATCAGGCCGATCGGGATGCCGGCGAAGCCGACGATCGCCGACGCGCGCGTCGTGCCGGCGATCACCAGGATGAAGAGGGCGGTGAACACGACTTCGGTGATCACCACGGCCCAGAACGCGAACCCCGAGGGCGAGTGGTTGGCGAACCCGTTGGACGCGCCGCCGAAGAGCAGCTCGCGCGTGGCCTTCTTCGGGATCGTGTTGTCACCGGTCTCGAGGATCGCCCAGATGATGAACGCGCCGATGGCGGCGCCGAGGATCTGGCCGACGATGTACGCAGGCACTTCCCTTCCCTCGGTCCGCTTCAGCGCCCACATGCCGATGGTGACGGCCGGGTTGATGTGACAGCCCGAGATGTGACCGAAGAGGTACGCCGCGCACAGCAGGCTCAGACCGAACGCGAGCGACACGCCGAGCACACCGATGTCGAACCCGAGGAACTGTCCGAAGATCACCGTGCCCGGTCCGCCGAGGATCAGGATCATCGTCCCGATCATCTCCGCCACCAAGATCCGTGCTGTCCTGCTCATGTCCCCTCCACGGGTCGCGCCAGAGTGCTGCGTCCGGCCGAGGCCGGGCCGCCGGAGATCGTGTCATGCTTCGTCGAGAGGTGCACGGATGGTCCCGGCAAGGCACATTTTCTGCGGCCGATGCCAGCTTCGGCGCCGTTTCGGTGGCATCATGCACGCCCCTTCGCTACCCCCCACGATCACCAGGAGCACGGAATGAACCGCAGAGAACTCGTCGCCGAACTCGCCGAGCGACTCGAGATCGACAAGCGCAGCGCCGACACCGGGCTGCAGGCCTTCGTCGACCTCGTCACCGACACGGTCGCGTCGGGTGAGGTCGTCGCGATCAGCGGGTTCGCCAAGTTCGCCCGCGTCGAGCGCGCCGCCCGCATGGGCCGCAACCCGCAGACCGGTGAGGCGATCCGCATCAAGGCGTCGCGTCGCGTGCGCGTCACCCCGTTGAAGGCGTTCAAGGACGCGGTGCTCGCAGGCAAGCGTCCGGCCAAGAAGGCACCGGCGAAGAAGGCGGCTCCCGCCAAGAAGGCCGTCGCGAAGAAGGCACCGGCGAAGAAGGCGGCTCCCGCCAGGAAGGCCGTCGCGAAGAAGACTCCCGCCAAGAAGACCGTCGCGAAGAAGACCGTCGCTCGCAAGGCTCCCGCCAAGAAGACCACCGCGAAGAAGACCACGCGCCGCTAGCGATCCAGCAGGACACAGCACGACACAGCACGACATCTGGTGAGGTGGGGGACGGCACGGTTCGTCCCCCACCTCATCGGTAAGACTGGAGCGATGCGCCGCCGGGCCCTCCTCTTCGTCGTTCTCGCCGGCGGCCTCGCGGGTGCCACGGGCGCCGCGATCGGCACCGGGGCCGTGCCGTGGCACGACTCCCCCGGCACCACCGCGCTCGCCCGCGCCGACCTCGCGGACGTGGCGACGCCCGGCGCCGCCTCCCGTGCCCGCGACCATCTCGGGCGCGATCACGACGTGCGTCGCGACGTCGCCGCCGCGCTCGGCATCGGGCTCATCCTCACGATGAGCGGCGGATTCTGGTTCGCGCGCGAGCGCGCCGCCCACGCGCTCCATCGACGCCCGCGCGCGATCCCACGCACCCGTGCGCCGCCACTGGTGCCCGCCATCGTCCACTGCTGACGCGCGTCCGGTTCCGGCGCGCTCCGCCGGAAAGGGCAACCATGACGCAAGCCACCATGGCGCGGCCGCAGTCGCCACGCCGGACCTTCCCACCCGTGACCGTCATCGTGCTGGCGATCGTCGGCGTACTCCTGTGCGCGGCGATGGCGTACGCGCTGCGCGACCCCGAGGTCGTCTCGAAGGTGACCATCGAGAATCCGAGCGGGCTCGACGTGAACGTGAGCGTGCGCCCCGCGCACGACGACGCCCGGCTCATCCTCGCGACCGTCTCTCCCAACACCTCGGCCACCACCCTCGACGTGCTCGACCAGGGTGACGACTGGGTCTTCTCGTTCTCGTCCGGGGGAATCGACGGCGGCAGCCTCCGGGTCTCGCGCTCGAAGCTGGCCGACGACGGCTGGCGAGTGGTGGTCCCGCAGTCGGTCATCCAGCGCCTGGAATCCGGCACGTTCGTTCCCGCCTTCGAGAACTGACGCGAACCGGCTGAGAGGGTGTCTCCGTGAGCGCACGCGACACGCTCGTCGCGCTCGGGGCGTCGCTGCTCGCGGCGGGAGTGCTCGCGCGTCTCGGTCGCCACATCGGACTGCCGACGATCCCGCTGTTCATGATCGCGGGGTTGCTGTTCGGGCCCAACACCCCGGGCATCCAACTGGTCGACGATCCAGGAGACTTCGCGCTCCTCGCCACCCTCGGTCTGATCCTGCTGCTGTTCTACCTGGGCCTCGAGTTCTCGATCGGTGAGCTCACCGCGGGTGGACGTGGCCTCGCGTCGGCGGGCGCGATCTACCTCGGGCTCAACATCGGCGCTGGCCTCGCATTCGGCTTCGCCGTCGGCTGGGGCACCCGCGAGGCGCTGGTGCTGGCGGGCGCGGTCGGCATCTCCTCGTCGGCGATCGTCACCAAGATCCTCGTCGAAATGCGGCGCCTCACGAACCGCGAGACGCGGTTGATCCTCGGCATCGTGGTCGTCGAAGACCTGTTCCTCGCGGTGTACCTCGCCGCGCTCCAACCGGTGCTCGACGAGTCGGCGACGGCGGGCGGTGCCATCCTCTCGTTCGCCAAGGCACTCGGGTTCCTCGTGATCGTCGCCCTGATCGCACGCTACGGCGCCTCGCTCGTGGGCCGTGTCATCGGCGCGGAGCAGGACGAGCTCCTCACCGTGTGCTTCGTCGGCGTCGCCGTGCTGGTGGCAGGGATCGCCGAAGAGGTTCATGTGTCCGACGCGATCGGCGCGTTCATGGCCGGACTGGTGATCGCCGAGACGTCCGTCGCGCCACGCGTGCGCAAGCTCGTGCTCCCGTTGCGCGACACCTTCGCCGCACTCTTCTTCTTCACGTTCGGGCTCACCGTGGATCCGGGCGACGTGGCGTCGGTGGCGGGACCGATCGCGATCGCGATCGCGATGACGGTGGTGATGAACTTCGCCGCTGCGATCGTCGTGTCGCGTCGCTCAGCCCTGGGGCGGGTGCCCGCCACCAACCTCGCCACCACGATCCTGGCCCGGGGCGAGTTCTCCCTGATCATCGCGGCGCTCGGCGCCGAAGCCGGGCTGGACGCCCGGGTCGTGCCGTTCGTGGCCGGCTACGTGCTGATCCTCGCCCTCGCGGCGCCGGTGCTCGCCGCCCAGTCGGCCCGGGTCTCCCGCGCCGTGCCCCGTCGCCTCCTGCCCGAGCACAGCTGAACCCCGCGGCGCGCGCCGCGCCCGTGCCGCGGCGCGTGCCTTGCGACGTTCCAGGTCGCGAGCCCAGAGCGTCTCGTTGACGACCGCGGCCGACGTGATCAGTCGCCCGAGCAGGTACGCCCACAGCAACAGGGCCAGCGCGAACCCGATGGCGCCGTAGGTGTCGGTCTTGTGCTCCACCTGGGTGGCGATCCAGTACACGGTGATCAGGTGGAGCACCTCGAGGCCGAACCCGAACACCACCGCGCCCGGCAAGAGCGCGGTCCAGGGCATGTCGGGCGCCCGCGGCATGTGCCAGCTGACGAAGATCCACGCCACCACGGGGATCGCGATGAAGAGCAACGTCGCCACGAGACCCGCGAGGAACGACACGTGGCGCACCGTTCCGATCAGGGCCGAGATCGCGAGCGCAACCGTCACGAGCAGCACCAGTGCACCCGCGGCGCGGGTCGCACTCTTCGGCTTGCCCGGAGTCGTGTGCCACACGAGCGCATGCACGATCCGCAAGACCTTCAGCAACGATCGGGTGGCGAGGAGCAGCGCGAACCCCGCGACGAAGAACGAGAAGACCCGCTGCCCGGTGGAGAGGTCGCCAATCCCCGCGAAGGCCTTCGCCGCCAAACCGCCGATCCCCGCATCGCGCGCCAGGCTGCCCGGATCCTCGCTCGCGGCGCTGGCTCCCAGGCCGAAGATCACGACGAGCAGGAACACGTACGGGATCATGAACAGGAACACCCGGAACGCGACCGCGCCCGCGAGCACTCCTCCCCCGGCCGCGACGTCGCGTTCGAACGCACCCAGCGCGGTGTCGATGAGCTTGGAGTTCGGACGCTTCTGCTCGAGTTGCTCGCGCGCGCGCTGGATCCGACCGACGGCGCGCGCCTGCTCCAGCTTCAGCCGGTCCATGCGCGACCGGGTGATCGCGTCGTCGGTCTCCTCCCCGGACGGGGGGTGCACCTCCGTCACCTGGCACGCACCGCTTCGATGCGCCCGCCAGCGACTGCCTGCTCGAGCGTGGCGTGATCGGCCATGGTCTGGTCGGCGTGGCACCGGGCGAACGACACGGTGGCGAGATCGAGCTGATCACCGGCGCCGAGGTAGCCGGCGATGGCGGCGGGATCGCCCGACCGTGCGTGAGCCCGTGCCAACGTCACACCGCACAGCATCGCGTAGCGGGCGAGCTCGTCCGGTCGAGGCCGGTCGATCGACACCGAGCCCTTCATGCCACGCGGCTGGCGCACGTCGTCGTGCTTCCCGTACGCATCGACGGCCCATCTCTCGTGTTCGCACTCCGACGCCCCGCGTGCGGGGCGAGACGGACACCTCCGCTTCCTTGATCTGGGGCAGCCTCGACCCGCGACTGCGACGTACGCCTGGACCCGGAACCCGGTGGTCGGCGTGGAGGCGAGATCGTGCGCCATGACCTCCGCCGCACCCCGGAGGAACGTCAACGGCGACATCGACATCCGGCCCACGCGGATCGGAACGAGCTCGCGCACGCGCGTTCGGTGTCGGTCGTGGAGGAGCGCGACCGGGTCGGGACGGCCGGCCGGCGGCTGCCAGCCTGCGTGCGATGAGCGCGGAACATCAGCGCGTCGGGCCCGACCCTCCGCGCGGCGTTCCTCGACCGTCTTCATCTCCGGCACGACGAGTCCCCATCTCGTGGCGCCGGTCCGGTCACTCGTAGTTCGCGGTGAGCGCCCCGAGAGCGACCGAGACCAGCGCGCCCAGAGGCAGCGCGCCCCAGTACGACACGTTCGCGTGGACGTTACCGAGGAAGAGCATCAGCAGCCAGGTCGCAGGGAACGTCCCCACGAGGAAGATGACGATGGCGAACAGCAGACCCTTGATCACAGTGTCCCCTCTCGGCGAGTGCGGAGGACAGCATGGACGACGGTCCGGCCCGCGACGCGGCAATCGCGCCGTCGGCGCTCAGAGGTGCCCGAGCGCGGCGATGGCCGCTGCCGCCGCCGTGTCGGCTGCGAGCACCGCATCCGCGCCCATCTGCTCCAGCCTGGCTGCGGCTTCGGGGTGCTGCTCGAAGTAGGCGGTGATGGCCTCGACGTTGGGCGTGTTGTCGAGGTTGCTCATCGCGAACACCTCGGCGTCGATGAGGCCGTCGGTAGAACGATCCGAGATCGCGCGGAACACCGACCACGGCACGCCGCGCTGCTCGCACGCGTGCGCGATCGCGGCCGTCTCCATGTCGAGCGCCACCACCCCGCGTTCGTGCAACGCCGCGAGATCCTCCAGCTCCGTGATCAGCTCGTCGTTGGTCCACATGTGCCCGGCGTGGTCGGCGTCGCCGAGGCGGGTGGGCCGGTGCTCGCGTCCACTCGGCCCGTGCACGACGACCTCGGGCAGCACGAGGGTGCCGATGGGGGCGTCGCCCACACCGGCGCCGGCGATGCCGACCACGAGCACGTGGTCGACGTCGAAGGCGTCGAGCAGCCGCTCCACCCCGTCGCCGGCGAGGCGGGTGCCCATGCCGGTCACGATGCCGACGACGTCGCGCTCCCCCACCCGGCCGGTGTGGAAGAGCTCACCGTCGATCTCGGTCTCGACCAGGCCGAGGTCGCGCGTCAGCGGCGCGAGCTCCATCGGCATCGCGCACACGAAGGCGATCGGTCGTCCGGGCATGGCGGCATGCTGTCGCATCGGCATGGGTCACGCCAGCGGCCGACCGTGGTTGACTGGATGCGATGGTCAAGTACTTCGCGGGTGGTTGGAGCGTGCAGGAGCTCGCGGCGATCGAGCACGAGCTCGATCGCCAGGGCGTGCAGTACACGATCGACGGCGAGGACCTGCTCGTCCACGACGACCACCGCGAGCGCGAGGTCGACATGATCGTCGAGTCCATCACCGAGACCTGACCCACCCGCGTCTCGGCGCCCCGACGTCGTCACGGTGACGCGGGAGGGGCGCCCAACCAGGCAACGGGACCGACAGGGTCAGCGGCGGCGTTCTTCGCGGCGGTCGACGCGATTGCGGGTGCGTTCGGCGGTACCGACCACCACCGCGGTGGTGACGGCGGCACGGGCGACGGGTCGTCGTCCCAGCATTGGTGTCCTCCGATCAGGCGTCGAGCGCGGCGAGGGCCGGCTCGATCAGGTCGTGCGGGATGCGTGCGGCCTCGATGAGCACGCCGCCGGAACCGTGCAGCGCGTCCACGAGCGGCTTGGCCCAGGTGTCCTCCCAGATGAGGAGGGCGGCCGACGAGTTGGGTTCGAGCGCCTCGGCGGCGTACTCGATGTCGTCGTGGGAGATCAGCCCACCCACGTCGCCGTCGAGTGTGCCGAACGCTTCGAGCGCTTCGTGCTCGTCGAACTCGACCGCCACGTGATCGCCGTCGGCATCCTTGGCGATGAACACCAGGTCGAGGATGCGGATGGTGTCGCTCGCGATCAGCTCGGCGAGCGCGGGCGCGATCTCACCGTTGAACTGGTTCCCGGGGAATCCGACGATCAGGTACTCGACGGGTCCGATGCTCATTCGTGACCTCCAGGTCGTTGTCCCGGTCATCGTGCGCGTCGCCGGCATGCCGGACATCATCCGGGATGGGTGATTCGCCGTAGGCTCCTGCCATGCGGCGGCTCGGGCTCGCAGTGGTGTGCGCGTTCACGCTCCTCGTCGGCACCGCGGGAGCCGCCGGTTCGTACGACGCCGCCGACGCCGCGCTCCGGGCCCGCGTACGCGACGACGACCTCCCCGGTGGTGTCCTGCTCGTGGCACGAGACGGCACGACGCTGCATCGGGTCTCGGTGGGGACGATCAACGCCCGCACGGTCATGCCGATCGCGTCGGCGAGCAAGTGGCTCACGTCGGCGACGTTGATGACGTTCGTCGACGACGGGAAGCTGGCCCTCGACGATCCCGTCCAGAAGTACCTGCCCGCGTTCGACGGCGAGAAGTCGGCCATCACCGTGCGCGAGCTCCTGTCACACACCACCGGTCTCCCTCCTGCAGGCTGCGAAGGGGATCCGTCCACCACGTTGCGGGCGTGCGCGGCGTCGATCGCGGCGGATGGCGATCCGTCGTCGATGCCGGGCACGCAGTTCCACTACAGCGGCGTGGGCTTTGCAGTGGCCGGCCGTCTCGTCGAGCGGCTCGCAGGGACGTCGTTCGAGCGGGCGTTCGAGGACCGCATCGCGGCGCCGCTCGGCATGACCCACACCCGCTTCGACGGCACCCGGCGTCCGCATTCACGCAACCCGTCGCCAGCTGCGTCGGCGACGTCGACCGTCCACGACTACGCGCGCTTCCTGCGCATGCTCGCCGCCGGCGGCACGGTGGACGGGAAGCAACTGCTCTCGACGGCGTCGGTGGCCGAGATCGAGAGCGACCAGGTCCGCGGCCTCGACACGCGCGGCGACAGCGCAGTGCAGATCACCGGCATCCCCACGTACGGCCTCGGCGTCTGGCGCGACGAGGTGGCGGCCGACGACACCATCCAGGTGGTGAGCGGGAGCGGCGCGCTCGGCTTCTACCCGTGGATCGACCGCCTGCACGGGAACTACGGGATCGTCGCGGTCGACGACGAGCTCCATGGGGCCGAGCACGCGGTCCCCGCCTCGCAGCGCATCGCGCGGATGTTGTGGCAGGCCGCGGCGAGCTGACGGCGACTGTGTGACCCGGTGTGCGGTCGGGGAGACTGCGTCACATGACCTACTGCCTCGCGATGCGCCTCGACGACGGTCTCGTGTTCCTCGCCGACACCCGCACCAACGCCGGTGTCGACAACATCAGCACCTACCGCAAGCTGCACGTGCTGCGACCCTCGCCCGACCGGGTGTTCGTGCTCGAGTCGGCGGGCAGCCTCGCGACCACGCAGGAGGTGCTCGACCGCATACGCCGCGATCTCGCCGGTACGGGCGACAGCCTCACCTCGGTCGACCACCTCTTCGAGGCCGCGCTGTACGTCGGCCGCCTGAGCCGCGAGGTCGCCGCCGACCACCACGACGCCCTGCGGAACGTCGGCGCCGACGGCACTGCCACGTTCATCCTCGGCGGCCGGGTGGGAGACGAGCCTGCTGACATCCTCCTCGTGTACCCGGAGGGCAACTACATCCGGGCGTCCGACGACCGGCCGTTCCTGCAGATCGGCGAGAGCAAGTACGGGAAGTTCATGCTCGAGCTCGCGGTCGAAGCCCATGTCGACCTCCCGCAGGCCACGAAGATCGCGCTCGGGTCGATGATGAGCACGGCGCGAGCGAACCTGTCGGTGGGCCCGCCCTACGACCTCGCCATCCTGCCCACCGACGCCGGCGCCGCCCTGCAGGAGTTCCGGGTGACCGAGGACTCACCGTTGCTCGAACGGTTGCGCGACGTCTGGGAGCGCCACCTCATGCGCGCCGTCGCCGAGCTCCCGCCGATCACCAAGGGCGACTTCGAACCCGTCGTCAGCTCCGACCGAGAAACTTCTCCACTCGGCTGAACGTCGGAACCCGCTGCGGCGAGTGATCACCGAATCGAGCACAACGGAGCCGTGAGGTGGTGAGGGGTGGACAGGACGACGACTTCGACGCGTTCTTCAGGCGCGAGTACCGCGCGCTCGTTGGACTGGCGCTGGCGCTCACCGGCGATCGTGCCGCAGCGGAAGACCTCGCTCAGGACGCCCTGCTCGCCGCCCACCGCAAGTGGGAGGACCTGGCCCACTACGACGACCCCGGCGCGTGGGTGCGGCGCGCGGTCGCGAACCGGTCGGCATCGGTGTGGCGTCGACGAGCCCGCGAGCTGCGGGCGATGACACGCCTCCGAGCACAGCCGGTCGGGATGGTCGGCCCCATGGACGCGGCCGACGACGAGTTCTGGGACGCCGTGCGCGCGCTCCCCACCCGCCAGGCGCAGTGCGTGGCGCTCCGCTACCTCGAAGATCGAGACGTCGCCGAGATCGCGGAAATTCTGCACATCGCGGCGGCGACGGTGCGAGTCCACCTGCACGAAGCGCGCTCGTCGCTCGCTCGTCGGCTCACCGAGACCGCGGAGACCACTGAGGACGAGTCGTGAGCGTCGACTCTCGCGGCCGCGCTGCCGCAGCCGCGATGCGCGACGCTGTCGACCCGCTCATCGTTCCAGAGTCGAACGTGGTGGTTCGACGGCACACCCGACGCCGGCGTGCGCGACTCTCGGTGCTCGTTGTCGCCATGGTGATCGTGGGTGTGATCAGTGCGAGCGTGGTCAGCCGCGACCACGGGCACCTGACGGTCGCAACGTCGGATCGCGCAACGACGAGTGTCGATGACCGCTACGTCCCGGCCACGACGAGCGCACGAGGCATCACGAAGATGCGGGTGACGCTCCCCGACGGCCGACCGTTCACGCTCAGATACGCAGAGGCACTCGACCTCGCGGCGCGCGGCTATCGATCGACCGTGTCGGCGACGCTGTCCCCGGGAGGCGACATCCGCTCGTCGCTGCTGCGCAACCTCGCGGTCCTCCACACGACCGCAGCCGAGCACTCTCGCGGTCTCGCGCCGACGGCGACGTACCCGGACGCCGACGGTCGCCCCGTGCCGTACTACGTCGATCCCGTGTCACCCGAGCGCAGTGGGCTGGCGGTGCAGATCGGTTCGTGGCTGGTCGTGGTCCCCGACTCGGACGACCCCGTCAACGCCCCGGACGAACACCTCACGCCCGATCAGCTCGCGCTCTGGGCCCACGACCTGTCGGGCTGGGTCGACAGCGACGGGTTCCTCGTGCTCGCACCTGGACGTGCCGTGACGCTCGACCAGTCGGCGAAGGTCAGCTTCGTCCTCGGCCCGACGTCGAAGCGGTCCGGAAGCGTGTCGATCGGCGAACGCTGGCTGTGTGAGGGACCGGGCACCGACGGCACGACCCCGCGGCGATTCCCGATGACACCATCGGGCACCAACCAGGGCGCGGCGTGGTGCGACCGCGCCACCGGGTTGCACGTCACCGTCACCGGCCCCGAGCGCTTCGTCGATCGGGCCGCCGCCTCGTTTCGCATGATGCCGTTCAGCACCGCTGGGCGCGCCACCGAGATCCGGGTGGCGCGCCGCACCGTCGAATCCGGCGCTTCGATCCCCGGCGTCGTCGTGGTGGTCAACAACACTGGCGCACCGTTGACGTACGAAGGCTGCGGCGCGCCGTTCGGCATCGCGTTGACCCAGGGGGGAGCGACGCCGGAGATCCCACGGCTCGCGTGTCTGATGCGGTTCACCGTCCCCCGAGGTGAGACCGCGTACCCCGCGTCCGTCAGCGCAGCGGCTCCGACGTGCTCCACGGGTCCGGTGTGCCCGCTCGACCCCGGACGATTCTCCGCCACGTTCTGGCAGAACGGGAGCGACTTCCCTCCCGCACGATCGATTCCCGTGAAGGTTCTCCCGGCACGTACCTGATCAGATGTCGCGTGCGATGTCAGCGAGGGCTTCGAGCTGCTCGACGTAGTGGTCGGGCGACTCGTGGCGGAAGTTGACGTTGACCATCGTGGCGCCGATGTCACGGAGCGCGGTCAACACGCTGGTCGCAGTGTCGGGATCACCGACCGGATCGAGCAACTTGCCCGACGGCAGCGACACCTCGAACGGTGGCAGGTCGTTCGCCGCCTGGCGCAGGCTCCACGCCTCGGTGGCACGGGCCCGCTCGAGCATCCCTGCCATCTCGTCGCGTCGCAGCCCGAACGGCGCCCATCCGTCGGCCAGCTCCACTGCACGTCGCAGGGACCTCGGGGTGCGACCACCGATCCACAAGGGCACGGTCTGTTGCACACCGCACGGATCGACGATCATCCCCGAGTAGTCGAAGAACTCGCCGTGGAACTCGGGCTCGCGTCGCCCGAAGCTCGTGCGCAGCGCGGCAACGACTCGTCGCCACGTGCGCCCCGGTCGTCGAACGGCGCGCCGAGCAGCTCGAACTCGGGCTGCAGCGACCCGACGCCGACGCCGAGGATCAACCGTCCACCGGAGATGCGATCGAGCGTCCCGTAGCGCTTGGCGATCGCGAGCGGATGGTGGTAGCCGAGCACGAGCACGTAGGTCGCGAAGCGGATGCGGGTCGTGACCGCGCTGAGGTACCCGAAGGTGGCGAGCGGATCCCAGTAGCGGCCACCGCGCACGGGTGCGACGTCGTCCGGGATGACGACGTGCTCGCTGCACGTCACGTACTCGTAGCCGAGCCGGTCGGCGGCTTCGACGAGGGGAACGACGTCGGCGAGCTCGGCGTCGACCTCCCACGGCGCGTGGCCGTCTGGGGTCATGGTGAACAACGGGGTGGTGAGTCCGAGCCGCATTCAGCCGATCTCCTTCGTGGCGGCCTTGGGCCGGAAGCGGTACAGGGTCAGGTCGTCGTCGACGTCGTCGAACACGACCTCGAGCGGCATGCCGATCGCGACTGCGTCGGGGTCCACGTCGACGAGACGCGTGGGCATGCGTGGACCTTCGGCGAGCTCGACGTACGCGATGGCGTACGGCACGTCGGCCTGGTACGCGGGCGTGGGTGCGCGGTGCACGATCGAGAAGGTGTAGACGGTCGCGTCACCGCTCACCGTCGACCACGTGGCTGACGGAGAACCGCAGTTGCGACACCGCTCACCGGGCACGAACCGCGGTGTTTCGCACTCGTCACACCGCTGCACGACCAGTTCGTGGCGGCGCAGTGCCTCCCAGAACGGCGCGTCGAGTGGCGTGATGTCGGGCCGGAACCCCTCGTACGTCATCACGCTCTCCCGAGGACGGCGGCGTAGTGCGCCTGCGACACGCCGCCCACACCGCAGTGGAAGGCGATCTCGGCGCCTTCCACCTGGCGTGCGTCCGCCTCTCCCCGGAGCTGCTCGACCAGCTCGATGAGCGTGAACAGCGCGCAGCTCGCCGCGTGCGTACCCGAGAGGTAGCCGCCGTGCGTGTTGGTGGGAAGGCGCCCGCCGAGGGCGATGCCGCCGTGATCGACGAACGGGCCGCCCTCGCCCTTGGCGCAGAACCCGGCGTCCTCGAGCTCGGTGATCACGCTGATGGTGAAGTGATCGGACACGCCGGCGACGTCGACGTCGTCGCGCGTGACACCCGCGAGACCGAACGCGGTGTCGGCGGCGAGGCGACCCGAGAACGACGTGAGCTCGGGCGCGGTGTTGGGATCGAGGTAGCCGTGGCCCTCACCCCAGCCGAGCAGCACGACCGGCGCGTGCAACCCGGCGTCCGCGGCGCGCGCCCGGCTCGTCACCACCACGCACCCGCCGCCCTGGTTCACGAGACAGCAGTCGAGGAGGTGCAGCGGCTCCGCCATGAGCCGCGACGCCAACACCTCCTCCACCGTCAGCTCACCGCGGTCGCGCATCACCGCGCGCGGGTGCAGCGTGGCCGAGTGCCGTTGCGCGACCGCGACCTCGGCCAGCTGCTCCGACGTCGTGCCGTACTCGTACATGTGGCGGCGGGCGACCATGGCGAAGTCGGCGACGCGCGTCGTCCCCATCACCGCCTCGAACGGGCTGCCGAGCTTGGCCATGTGCTCCACCGCGGCGTTGCGGTCGGCCGCGGTGTAGCCCGCACCCGAGCCCGCAGCAGCCGTCGGGATCACCACCACCTCGGCGAGACCGTTGGCGACCGCCAGCGCGGCCAGGCCCACTCCTGCGGCTTGGCTCGCGGCGCCCACTCCGGTGTTGGCGTGGAACCGCAGCGGGTGGCCCACGACGTCGGCGACCGCGGAGGCCGGCAGCGCGTGGCGCACCCCGTAGCCCTCGGGCGCGGGGCCGATGAGGCCGTCGAGATCCCGGAGCCCCAGACCGGCGTCGGCGAGTGCGCCCTCGACGCACTCCCACCACAGGTCGGGCTGCTCGCGGTGGGCGAGCTTCCCCTGCTCCGACACGTACACGCCTGCGATCGCGGCGTCGCTCATTCCAGCCATCACGAGGAACGTACCGGGTTCCGGCGCGCTGGTACCGTCTCGGCCCTGTGGCCAATCTCCGCGTCGAACGTCACGACCACGTCACCGTCTTCACGCTCGATCGTCCCGAGAAGAAGAACGCGTACGACGACGAGACGAAAGAAGCGATCGGCGACGCCGTCCTCGCCTTCGACGCCGACCCCGACCAGTACGTGGGCATCGTCACCGGTGCCGGCGACGCCTTCTGCTCCGGCAACGACCTCTCCACGCCCACCGGCGGACGCATCTCGACCGGCCACCGCCGCTTCCTGCTCTCCGACATGTTCGGGATCGGGGCGTCCAAGAAGCCGATGATCGCCGCGGTCAACGGTCTGGCCGTCGCCGGCGGCTGCGAGATCGCGATGGCCTGCGACTTCCGCATCGCTGCCGACACCGCGTGGTTCGGCCTCATGGAGCCGAAGCGTGGATTGGTGCCGGGCGCCGCGATCCAGCTGTTCCCGCGGATGCTCAACTACGGCGACGCATCATGGATGCTGCTGACCGCCGCCCGCGTCGACGCGGCTGACGCGCTGCGCATCGGGCTGGTGCAACAGGTCGTTCCCGCCGCCGAGCTGATGGGCGTGGCCTTGACGACGGCGCAGGACATGTGCGCGATGTCGCAGGTCTCGCTGCAACTGATCAAGAGCGTCCTGCGTCAGCAGCGCGATCGCGGGTTGGCCGAGTCGCTCGACCACGGCCTCGCGCTCAGCCGCCTCATGAACCTGGGTGACGACGTCGACGAGGGCATCGCCGCCTTCCGCGAGAAGCGCGACACCCACTTCACCAACCGCTGGCCCGACGAGAAGTAGCGAACATCTCGAGGTTGACCGTCGCATACGCACGCGAACCTGAGATGTTGGTCGATTACGGGCGCTCGGGGAGTCTCTCGGCGAGCTCGTACTTCTTGACCTTGCCCGACGCGGTGCGGGGCAGCTCGTCGACGGTCATCACGACGCGCGGGATCTTCTGCGGGGCGACCCCTTCGGCTTCGAGGAGGCGGGCCAAACCCGCTTGGTCGACGACGGTGCCCTCCTTGGCGATCACGAACGCCGCCGGTTCCTCACCGAGACGCGGATGCGGTGCGGCGACCACGGCGACGTCGCTGACGTCGGGATGGCGACGCAACAACCCCTCGATCTCCTGGGCCGACAGCTTCTCACCGCCGCGGTTGATCACGTCCTTGGTGCGACCGGTCACTCTGATGCAGTTGCGGTCGTCGACGACGCCGAGGTCGCCGCTGCGGAACCAGCCGTCGGCGTCGAAGCCGTCGCGGGTGTGCTGCGGGTCGAGGTAGCCGAGCACGCGCTGCGGCCCCCGCACGAGGAGCTCACCCTCGGCACCGGGGTCGACGTCGCGGCCGTCGGCATCGACCACCCGCACCTCGACCCCGGGCAGGATGCGGCCGTCGGTGAGGCAGCGCACGTCGGGGCCATCGTCACCGAGCGACGCCGACACGGTGGGGCACTCGGTCATGCCGTACGCACGGCGGGGCCGGAACCCGAGGGCCTCGGCCCGTTCCACCACGTCGAGCGGAATCGCGCTCCCTCCGAGGTTGTAGCCACACGAGAGCGGCAGCGACTCGAGTCCCGCGGCCTCCACCGCGTCGGCCAGCTCCTGGATGAACACCGTTGCCCCACCGGTGTAGGTCACGCCGAAGCGGCGCATGTCATCGACGGCGCGCGCCGCGTCCCACCGCTCACGCAGCACCACCGAGCATCCGGACACCAGCGGCAACGTGACCGCCATCAGGAGGCCGGTGATGTGCGACACCGGCGCCGGCATGTAGCCGCGATCGCGGAACGTGTAGGGCGTTGCCCGGTGGTGGCGCATCGGGACCGCGAGGAACCCGCGCGTGCTGACCACCGCGCCCTTGGCGCCCGAGGTGGTGCCGGACGTGAATCCGACGATCATGGGTGCGCCGGGATCGATCGTGCGCTCGACGTGGGGCGTGGCCTGCTGGGCGTCGTCCCACGAGCGCCAGCCCGTCGCCTCGCCTCGCACCACCACCCGGAGGCGGAGCTCGATCCCCGCCGCCTCCGCCGCCGCATCGAGCATGTCGACGTGGTCGTGACCCCGGAACTCGGTGGGACCGATCACGCACGCCGGCTGCACCACCCGCATGATCTCGGCCAGCTCGTGCTCGCGGTAGATCGGCACCACCGGCACCGAGATCGCACCGGCGGCCCAGACCCCGTGGGCGACGGCGAGGGCCTCCCACCAGTTGGGCAGCTGCCACACCACGGTGTCGCCGGGTCCGACCCCGTGCGCACGGAGCAGACCGGCGACCCGGCGGGCGGCGTCGGCCAGCTCGGCCCACGTGACCTCGTGGGTGTCGTCGATCACGGCCAGCTTCGGACCGAGCTCCGACACGTTGCGTCGGAGCAGCTGGGGCACCACCGCGTCGGTGTGGAAGCCGGCTGCCCGATAGCCCGCAACGAGATCGCTGGGGATCGGCGCAGCGGCGTACTCCAACGTCATGTGGCGGACGCTAGCTCCGCGCGGTGAAACTGCGGCGATGGACCTTCCCGAACCCTCCACCGTCACGGGCATCCAGGATCTGTTCGCCCGGTACGCACTTCGCATCGACGACCGCGACTTCGACGGCTTCGGTGACCTGTTCACCGTCGACGCCGACTACTCACTCGCCGGCAACGTGCAGCAGGGCCGTGACGCGATCAAGGACTTCATGCGCAGCGTCATGACGAACCCCGGTGGCGCGCACATCATCACCAACGTCAGCGTGCGTGCCGGTGCGGGGGGAGCGCTCGACGCGCGGGCCGACTACCTCCTCACGCGACGGCCAGAAGCCGACGCGCCGTTCGCGGTGGTCGGCGTCGGACGTTACGTCGCCACGGTCGTGCTCGACGACGGCGCGTTCCGCTTCGCCGCGCTGACCATCACGCCCCAGTGACTCCCGGGATCAGCGGGGGCGTCTCCTTCGCGGAACGCATCGCCCAGCTGGCAGCCGACGACGCCACTTCCCCGGTCGTGCGGGTGGTCGCGGTCGATGGCGCCGAGACCGTCGTCACCTGGCCCGAGCTGCACCGCCGCTCCACGCAGATCGCGCGTGCCCTGCAAGCTCGCGGCACCACCGAAGGCGCGCGTGTCGCGGTGGCGCTGCGCAACTCCCCCGAGTTCGTGATGACCGTGCTGGCGGCGTGGAAGCTCGGGGCGGTGCCGGTCCCGGTGCGCTGGGACCTCCCCGACTGGGAGCGCGAGCGGGTGCTCGAGGTGATCGACGGCGTGAGCGTGGGCGTCGACGACCTCGAATGGCTGGAATCGACGCACGATCTCGATCCCACCCCGCTCCCGCCGGCGGTCTCACCGATGACCAACGGCATCTGCAGCAGCGGATCGACCGGCGCGGTGAAGGTCATCCTCATGGACAAGCCGGGGCGCTACGACGAGATGACCGGCCTGCCGTTCGCGAGCTCGTGGGCCACGGTCGAGCGCCCGCAGGTCGTACTGGTGATGGCGCCGATGTACCACACCAACGGGTTCGCCACGCTCTTCAGCCTGCTCGCCGGCGACCACCTCGTCGTCTTGCAGAAGTTCAACGCCGAGCTCATCGTCGACCTCATCGAGCGACACGGGATCACGACCTTCACCGCCACGACGCTCATGTTGCAGCGCATCGCCGACCTGCCCGACGTCGAGCAGCGCGACCTGTCGAGCCTCGTGTGGTTCCTGCAGGGCGCGGCGGTGATCTCACCGTCGCTGGTGCAGCGCTGGATCGACCTCGTCGGCGCCGAGAAGGTGTACCAGTCGTACGGGATGACCGAGGGCATCGGTCTGTGTGCGATCCGGGGTGACGAGTGGCTCGCACACCCGGGCAGCGTCGGGCGCGGCTTCCGCGGCACCGAGATCAAGATCCTCGACGAAGCGGGCAACGAGCTCCCCGCCGGCGAGATCGGCGAGATCTACATGCGTTCTCCGAGCAGCGGGATGTTCCACTACGTCGGCGGCGCACCGTTGCCGCCGCGCACCGTCGACGGCTTCTCCACCGGAGGCGACCTCGGCTGGCTCGAACCCGAGGGCTACCTGCACATCGTCGACCGTCGCGTGGACATGATCATCACGGGCGGCGCCAACGTGTTCCCCGCCGAGGTGGAGACCGCGCTCATCGACCACCCGCAGATCGCCGACGTGGTCGTCGTCGGGCTCAAGGACGACGAATGGGGTCGGCGCGTGCACGCCATCATCGAGGCGGTCGACCACGACCACCCACCGTCCGACGACGACGTGCGCGCGTTCGCCAAGGAGCGCCTCGCTGCGTACAAGGTGCCGAAGTCGGTGGAGTTCGTGGAAGCGATTCCTCGCACCGAAGCCACCAAGGTCAGCCGCGCCGCACTGATCGACGCCCGCGGCGGTTAGCAGGGTGCTGAAAAAGCCCGTGTAGGTGCTCGCGATCTGGGTTGGGGTTCGTCATGCTCGTGTGATGCGTGGAACTCCTGATCCGCAGTTGGCGATGCTCACGACGTTGCAGCCGGGGGATCTGATCCCACCGGATCATCCGATCCGTCGGATCCGCAAGGTTGTCGACGCGGTGCTGGTCGAGCTCGACGGCGAGTTCGACGTGATGTACGCGTCGAAGGGTCGTCCGAGTGTGCCACCTGAGCAGCTGCTCAAGGCCACGGTGTTGATGGCGATGTACTCGATCCGTTCGGAGCGGGCGTTCTGCGAACGTCTCAACTACGACCTGTTGTTCAAGTGGTTCCTGGATCTTGCGATCGACGCGAAGGCGTTCGACGCGTCGACGTTCTCGAAGAACCGTCTTCGGCTCCTCGATCACGACATCGCGGATCGGTTCTTCGCCGCGGTGGTCGGTCAGGCGCGCCTGCGGCGCTACGTGTCGAGTGATCACTTCTCGGTCGACGGGACATTGTTGGAGGCGTGGGCGTCGCACAAGAGTTTCCAACCCAAAGACGGACCGCCGGCACCGCCACCACCGGGACGCAACGCCGAGGTGAGTTTCCACGGGCAACGACGCTCCAACGAGACGCACATCTCGACCACGGATCCTGAAGCGCGGATGGCCCGCAAGTCCAACGCGACCGCAGCGAAGCTCTCCTATACGGGGCATCTCTTGATGGAACACCGCAACGTGTTGCTGGTCGACATCGAACTGTCCGAAGTGAACGGCTACGCGGAACGTGCCTCCGCGCTCGAGATGTTGAGGCGTCTTCCACCGAAACGTCGACGGCGCACGATCGCGGCCGACAAGGCCTATGACACCAAAGACTTCGTCGCCGATGTCCGTGGACTGGGGTTCACGCCGCACATCGCGCCGAACACGACACGGAATCGCTCCACGATCGATGGGCGCACCACCCGCCACGAAGGACACGCGACCAGTCAACGGATCCGGAAACGGATCGAGGAACCCTTCGGCTGGACCAAGACCATCGCCGGCGGTCGCAAACTCCGCTACATCGGCCGAGCTCGGAACCGAGCCTGGTTCCTCATGACCGCAGCCGTCTACAACATCATCAGAATCACTGCACTGGACGCCACACCAGCTTGATCGGCGACACCAGACGGGGATCGCGAACCACGCGAACCCGCACGACGGACCGACCAACATGCCGCCGGCCAGACGAACGACGCTCAGGTGCCTATTTTCAGCACCCTGTTAGTGGTTGGTGTAGTCGATGTTGCCGGCGCCCTTGACGCCCACCGCGAAGCAGAAGCAGTGGATCGGTTGGTCGCCGATGGTGCGCAGGCTGTGCACCTGGTCGGGCGGGATGTAGATCAGGTCGCCGGGCGCCACGTCGCGTTGCTCGTCGCCGATGATCATCGTGCCCACGCCCGTCATCACGAAGTAGAACTCGTGCGTCGGGTGGGTGTGGGGGAACACCTCGCCGCCGACCGCGACCTCGAACTCGTTGGCGAGCTCGAGGTAGCCACCGTCGGTGATGGCCTTCATCTCCTCGGGCTTGATGAGCCACCACACCGGCACCGTGCCGTTGTGCTCCACCTCCGGCTCCACCGTCACCACGTTGCGGACGTCCACTCAGCGCTCCCTCTCTCGACGAGCCGTCACTCGGCTCGCAGGACTTCGAACACGATGCCACCGACCTCGGCGAAGAAGAAGCGGATCGAGCCGCCGTCATGCCACTCGGTCAGCTGCAGGTCGGTGCACGGGATGTCGCGTTCCTCACAGCGAGCGTGCGCGCCCTCGAGGTCACGGGTGCCGATCGCGATGCCCCACACCTTGGGCTGGTCACCCTGGAAGATCTGGAACTGGCGGCTGCTCGGATCGCCGGTGATGAAGCCGCCCATCACCTGCGACCCGCCCCGGAACGCCATGATGCCGTCCATGGTGAGCGCCTCGTCGTCCGCACGCGAGGGACCGCGCACCTCGGCCGGTGGCTGATAGCCGTCGAGCGAGCCGAGCGACCAGCCAGCCGGGATGTCGACCACCTCACGGAGGAACCGATCGACGGCCGCGGGATCGGGCGACACGATCTTGACGTGGTTGATGCGGTCCACCATGCCTCCTCGACGCCGACTTCCTCGACGGCCGACTTCCTCGACGGCCGACTTCCTCGACGGGCGGTGACGGCGACGATAGGTTGCCGCCGGTGAGCGCACCACCCGTGCTGGACATCGACCTCACCGGGCACGAGCTCTACCGCGGCGGCTTCCCCCACGCGCTGTTCCGGGAACTGCGCGACGAGCACCCGGTCTGGCGTCACCCGCGCGCAGTGCTCAGCCGCAGCCGCGACGGCATCGAGTTCTGGGTCGTGCTCGGCCACCCCGAGCTCCAAGCCCTCGCGCGCGACTGGCGCACGTTCAGCTCGCTCGACGGCGCGAGCATCTCCCCGACCGGCGAAGAGCAGCGCGGCCACACCCTCGTGTCCGCCGATCCGCCCGGCCACACCCGCATGCGGAAGCTCATCAGCGCGGGCTTCACGCCACGGATGATCCACCGCCTCGACGAGCAGATCGCGGCGCGGACGACGCGAGTGCTCGACGCCGCGGCCGAGGCCGGCACGTGCAACTTCGTGCAGGACGTCGCCTACCAGCTCCCGATGCACGTGATCGCCGACATCGTCGGCATCCCCGAAGCCGACCGCCCGGACGTGTTCCGTTGGACCGACATGATCATGGCGGCCCCCGATCCCCAGGCCGGCATCTCGCAGGACGAGCACTTCCTCGCCGGCGCGCAGCTCTACGAGTACGCGCGCGCCCTCGGCGAGGACAAGCGTCGCCATCCCACCGACGACGTGTGGAGCATCCTCACCACCGCAGAGGTCGAGAGCGACGACGGCGAGGTCTGGCGTCTCACGCCGTCGGAGCTCGACCAGTTCTTCATGATCCTCACCATCGCCGGTTCGGAGACGACGCGCTCGGCGATCTCCGGCGGACTGGTGGCGTTCCGCGACCACGCCGAGCAGTGGGACCGCCTCCGCTGCGATCCGTCGGTGATCGGAACGACGGTCGAGGAGATCCTGCGCTTCACCTCGCCGGTGGCGTGCTTCGCCCGCACGGCCACGACCGACGTGCAGTTGGGTGACCAGCAGATCGTCGCCGGCGACCGGGTGAGCATGTGGTTCCCTGCCGCCAACCGCGACCCACGGGCGTTCGACCGACCCGACGAGTTCGACATCACCCGCGAGCCCAACCCGCAGGTGTCGTTCGGGGGCGGCGGCGCCCACTTCTGTCTCGGCGCGCACCTCGCCCGCAACGAGATCCGCACCATGGTGACCGAGCTCGCCCGGCGCTTCCCCGACGTCGAGATCGTGGGCGAGCCGACGTACATCGTGTCGGCGCCCGAGCAGACCATCGCGGTGTCGCTTCGTGACCTGCCCGTGCGCCTCGCGCCCTGACGGCGCGAGGCGCACCGGGCGGTCCCGCTGAG
Organism: uncultured Actinomycetes bacterium; assembly: GCA_963720765.1. Lineage (GTDB taxonomy): Bacteria > Actinomycetota > Acidimicrobiia > IMCC26256 > DASPTH01 > DASUAS01. Next base: position 667,264 of record CAVRGS010000013.1, on the reverse strand, counting down.
GTCGCGCTCGATCCGTTTCAGCCCGCGGTCGCCGGCTGCACCACCATCGGCACTGCCGGAGGGGCCTGCACCGCGACCTTCACGGCGATCTCCGCGGATGCCGTCGGCGCGGGTGGTGCCGTCGGCGGCGGCGGCGGTGTCGTCGTCGTCGGCGGCGGCGGCGGTGTCGTCGTCGTCGGCGGCGGCGGTGTCGTCGTCGGCGGCGGCGGTGTCGTCGTCGGCGGCGGCGACGTGCCGCAGGTCACGCTGAACGCCGCAGTGTCGGTCCGTCCCGCGGGCCAGAAGGCGTAGACATCGAGGCTGGCGGTCTTGCCCTCGAGGGTCTCGGTGAGTGACGCGATGTCGGCCGTCGCGGTGCCCGAGCCGACGAAGCCCGGCGGGCTCTCGACGGAGGCGACGGTCTGGAACGGGGCACCGCCGATCGACACGGCGAAGGAGATCGGGTGGTCGCCGGGCGCGAACTTGACGAAGGCGCCGGACACGGACGAGCAGTCCGCGCTGACGATCTCACCTTCGTGAGCTGCGGCGGCACCTGCCCACACGAAGAACGAAGCCAGAATGACCGTGATGACGGCCAAGACGACGTGACGGCGAAGCATGCTGGACTCCCAACGGCTTGTACGAGCGAGCGTCGCGCTCGCCCGGTCCGGAACCGCCGGAACCCAAGAAGCGCGCGACGATCAGCAGAGAAGGACGGGCGCGTCAGCGCCCGCAACTCGATGACAACGTGCTGATTGGTTCGTACTCACTGCCCGCGTCGACGTCACCGTCGGGGGCCCGCTTCGCTGCGGCGAACGTACTCGCCGACCACCCCACGTTCGCAAGTCATCCGGGATACTTTTACGATTCGGCCACGTGGCGTTCGGCGAACGTGACCCGACGCGACGTCACTGCGATGTACGACGCTCGTCCACCTTCACGAGGCGTCGTCGCGCCGGAGCTCGGCCTCGATGACGCGTCGGATCCACGCCGATACCGAGCGTCCGTCGTCATCGGCTCGCTGGCGGATCTCCGCGAGCATCACGGGCTCGAAGCGCACCGGGACCATGCTGGTGAGGCGGGGCGTCGAGCGAGCCGGCGCGCGGGGGCGCCGTCACGCCCGGCTCGACCCCGCTCTCGGCCTTGCGCTTCGGCTTCTTTCGACCCACGTTGCCTCCCGGATCGCAGCGGTGCGTATTCGGATGTACTACAACCGCGCGCGACGAGACTCTCGCCGACTCTCCTGTGCATCGGTCGCGCAGCACCAGACCTGAACCGCGGATCCGGGTGAGTGGGGTAGAAAGACGGCTGTGACCACGACGCTGAGCGACGATCCGCGCCTGGGCGCGCTCCTCGACGCGACCGCCCGAATGACCAGTCCGGGGATGCCGTTCGAGATCGCGGAGGAGGACGTGCTGGGCGAGCGTCTCGCGGTGTTCGCCAACCGCGCCCACTCCATGCGCGACATCCTGCTCGGTGCGGCGCGCTTCGGCGGCCGCGACTGCTACGTGTTCAGCGACGGGTCCCGTCTGCCCTTCGAGCAACTCGTCCCGCAGGTCGCTTCGCTCGCAGTCGCGCTCCGCGACCGGCACGGCATCGGCCCCGGCGATCGCGTCGCGGTGTGCGCGGCCAACAACCGTGAGTGGCTCATGACCTTCTGGGCCGTCGCCGCGCTCGATGCGGTGCTCGTCGCCATGAACGGCTGGTGGACAGGCCCGGAGATGCGCAACGCGCTCGAGCTCACCACTCCGAAGATGCTGGTGATGGACGAGAAGCGCCGCGCCCGCCTCGACGGTGATCCCGGCATCCCCGTGCTGCTCAGCGAGCACGACTTCGCCGGCCTCTTCGACGACACCACCGCCGAGCTCCCCGACGTCCCCATCGCCGAGGACGACCCGTTCATCCTGATCTTCACCAGCGGCACCACCGGCCGCCCCAAGGCCGCGGTGCTGTCGCACCGCTCGGTGCTCTCCTACCTGATGGAGCAGAGCTTCATCGCCGCCCGCGGCATGGCCATGGCGGGCTACACGCCCCCGCCGTCGGACTCACCCGACGCGCCCCCTCCCACGGTGCGCCTTGCGCCCTATCCGCTGTTCCACGTGTCGGGCATGTCGATGGCGGTGTCGACGGTGATGACCGGCGCGCCGACCGTGTGGCCGCTCGGCCGCTTCGACCCCGCCACCGTGCTCCGCCTCACCCGTGAGGAGAACATCTCGGTGTGGGGTGGCGGCGTCACCCACGTCGTTCGGCTGTTGCAGCACCCCGACATCGAGACCATCGACGCCAAGCAGGTCACCAGCGTGGGCATCGGCGGCTCGGCCACCCCACCCGACGTGATCCGTCAGATCGAGGAGCGCTTCCCCCACCTCGAGAGCGCGATCTCGACCGGCTACGGCTCCACCGAGACCGGGCTCATCAGCTGGGCACCCGGCTGGATGCTGAAGGCCCGGCCCGACTGCGTGGGTCCGTTGATGCCGACCTCGCAGGCCCGCATCACCGACGACGACGGCAACGAATTGCCTCCCGGCGCCGAAGGCAACATCGAAGCGCGCAGTTGGATGTCGATGCTCGGCTACTGGCACAACGAGGCGGCCAACGCCGAGACGGTGCGGCCCGGTCGATGGATCCGCACCGGCGACTTCGGCCGCTTCGAAGACGGCATCCTCTTCATCGCGTCGCGCAAGCGCGACCTGATCATCCGCGGCGGTGAGAACATCTACCCCTTCGAGATCGAACACCGCCTCGACGAACACGACGAGGTGCTCGAGGCGGCGGTCTACGGCGTGGACGACCCCACCTTCGGGCAAGTGGTGAAGGCGGTCGTGGTGGTCGCGCCGGGCAGCCCCCTCACCGCCGACGAGGTCCGCGCCTTCTGCGCGCTCACCCTCGCGTCGTACAAGGTGCCCGAGGAGGTCGAGCTCCGCACCGAGCCGCTCCCCCGCACCGCCAACGGCAAGGTCATGAAGCAGGTCCTGACGGGCGAGACGGAGAACACCTTCATCGAGGAGTGATCCGTGGCCGTCGACATCTCGACGCGGCACACTGGGACCGTGATCGTCGAATGCGCCGACTGCGCCAAGAAGAACCGGGTGCCCGCCGTCGCGACCGGTCGTCCGCGCTGCGCCCACTGCCATCACGACCTGCCCTGGCTCGCCGAGGCGGGCGACGCCGACTTCGCCGAGGTGGTGGAGCGCTCACCGCTCCCGGTCGTGGTCGACCTGTGGGCGCCGTGGTGCGGACCGTGTCGCATGATCTCGCCCGCACTCGAGCACGTCGCCACGCGCCTCCGCGGGCGGATCAAGCTGGTGAAGGTGAACGTCGACGACAACCCGTCGACCGCGGCGCGCTTCGGCGTGCAGGGCATCCCGACCCTCCTCGTGTTCCGTGACGGACAGTTGATCGACACGAGCGTCGGCGCGCGGGGCGCAACAGAGCTGCAGGCCTGGATCGAACCGTTCGCCGCGCCCGTCGCCTGAGTCACGGCGGCCCGCGACTCGCCGTGACGAGCTCGAGGCCCTCGGGCAGGTTCGGGTTCCCGACCAGCCCGAGCAGCCCGTGCGGAACGAGCAATCGATGGTGCGCGGGGGAACGGCAGCCACCCCTCGCCCTTCACCTTCATGGATTCGGCGTCGGCAGTGATCTTCGCCTCGAATCGCGCGCCCGTCTCGTCGGGCAGTTGGCCCCAGAACCGCAACATCGTCCTGTCGCGGTTCCAACGCATCTGGTGCTCGCGTGCCGCATGGCGCGCCCGGGAGTCCTGGCGGCCGGCTTCGTCAGGTTCCGGGCCCGCCGTGCGAGCTCGATGGGATCGATGTTCGGAGCACGGTGGGCCCATTCGGCGTCGGACTGCCCGTTGGCCAGCCGCGCGACCTGCGTCAGCTGCTCGTCGGAGAACCCGCCTTCGAACGCAACCCGACTGACTTGGGGCAACGACTCGAGCGCGCGCGCCGTCTCGACCCTGTCGCGCACCGTTTACGGCGACTCACCCTGCGAGCCCATCGAGCAATCGACCTGGCCCCGCTCGTCGACCAGCACGTCGAACATGCACTGATCCAATCACGGGCGTATGACATCCATCGTCGCCTCGCGTCCGGTCGGGGCAACGTGGGCAGCGCACGCGCGATCGAGCAACTGCCGCAGGGCGCGGCGGAATTCGAGATGGCTCCACTGCGTCACGCGGTGCACCGACGATCCGCACGAGATCGAGGACGCGAGACGCGCGAGCTGGAGATTCCCGCCGACGACGGCGACGAGGCCTGATCGTCAGTGCCCGGGCACCGCGCGCCCGTCAGACCTGATCGCCGCGCAACTCCCAGCGGTTGCCCGCGGGATCCTGGCAGAACAGGATCCGGCGTCCGTCGAACTCGTTGTCGCCGAACTCGACACCCGCGTCGCGCAGCCGCCGCGCCACCGCATCCAACTCGTCCCCGATCTCGAGCGCAGTGTGCGCACGCGCCGCGGGCCGATGGTCGGGATCCGGGCTGAGGTGCACCTGGGTGCCGTCGTCGGTCTCGTACCACCGAGCGCCGAAGCCCTGCGCCATCGCCGACGGCTCGACCTTGCGGTAGCCGAGCACGCCCACGAGGAAGTCGGCCTCGGCATCGGCGCCGTCGGGCGGGACGCCGAGATTCACGTGATGCAGACGGGTCATGCCCGCAGCATGTCATGCGCTCCCGCCGGCGGCGACTTCCTCCCAGGTCCGTCCGCTGCGCACGCTGGCCGGCGAGTCACGCACGATGTCGGAGCCGCGCCGGGCCTCGTCGTCCACGGTCTTCACCAGGATCCACCGATCGTCGCCGGTCTGCGTCAGGGCGAACCCACCGCGGAGCTTCGTGCCGTGGACGACGAACGAGACGTGGCGCGGAGTCGAACGCACCAGTTCGAAGGTGCCCTCGTCCCAGATGATCACCGCCCCGCTCCCCCGAGTCGATCCACCATGCACCCCCTCGAAGTCGCCCGCGGTGAGCTCGTGGTCGGGCACCGGCACCGCCAGGCGCTTCACTCCCGGATCGAGTGACGGCCCCTTCGGCAGCGCCCACGAGCGCAGCACACCGTCGACCTCGAGGCGCAGATCGAAGTGCAGGGTGGTGGCGTCGTGGAGCTGCACCACGAAGCGGGAATCACTCACGGACGACACCCTCGCGCTTGGTAGCTTCAGTTTCGATACGCGCACGCGCCGTATCAGTCTGTCGTCCCCACCCAGTCTGCAGGGAGAATGCGATGCTCGGGCGTCTCACCGATCCCACGGTCGCGCACCGTCGGCGTTGGTTGACGCTCCTCGTCCTCTGCCTGAGCCTGATGGTGATCGGGATCGACAACACGATCCTCAACGTCGCCATCCCCACGCTGGCGAAGCCGACGAGCGCGGGCGGCCTCGGTGCGTCGGCCAGCGAACTGCAGTGGATCGTCGACGCCTACACCATCGTGTTCGCGGGTCTCCTGCTCACGTCGGGCAGCCTCGGCGACCGCTTCGGTCGTTACCGCGCACTCACCATCGGCCTCGTCATCTTCGGCGTCGGTTCGGCGATGTCGGCGTTCGCGCCGTCGGCGACCGTCCTGATCGGCACCCGTGCGCTGATGGGCATCGGCGCGTCGGCGATCATGCCGGCCACGTTGTCGGTGCTCACCAACGTGTTCCACGACCCGCGCGAGCGCGCCAAGGCCATCGGCGTGTGGGCGGGCGTGTCGGCGATCGGCATCGCGGTCGGACCGATCGTCGGTGGCGTGCTGTTGCAGCACTTCTGGTGGGGGTCGGTGTTCCTCGTGAACGTCCCCGTGGTGTGCATCGCGCTGGTGCTGGGCTACCTGCTCGTCCCCGACTCGAAGGACCCGAACGCAGGCAAGCTCGACCCCCTCGGATCGCTGCTCTCGATCGCCGGACTGGCGATCGTGTTGTGGGCGATCATCGAGGGCCCGAGCAACGGGTGGACGTCGTCGACGGTCCTCGGCGGCTTCGTCGTCGGCGGCGCGATCCTCGTCGCGTTCTTCGTGTGGGAGCTCAAGTGCTCCAACCCGATGCTCGACGTGCGCTTCTTCGAGAACCCGCGCTTCTCGGCGGCGAGCGGCGCGATCACGCTCGCATTCCTCGCGCTCTTCGGCACCATCTTCCTGCTCACGCAGTACACCCAGCAGGTGCTCGGGTACTCGACGGTCGAAGCGGGCGCGGTGTTCGTCCCGCAATCGATCGTCCTGATGATCTTCGCTCCGTTGTCGACCCGCTGGGTACGCATGTTCGGCAACAAGGCGGTGGTCGCGACCGGGCTGTTCATCCTCGCGGCGTCGCTTGTGCTCATGGCCACCTTCCAGACCGACACCGCCGCGTGGTGGGTCATCGCCGTCACCGCGTTCAGCGCCTTCGGCATGGCGCACGTCGTTGCGCCGGCGACGGAATCGATCATGGGCTCGTTGCCGCGCGCGAAGGCCGGCGTCGGCTCGGCGATGAACGACACGACACGACAGGTGGGGGGCGCGGTGGGTGTCGCGCTGCTCGGTTCGATCCTGGCGTCGGCGTTCCGGCCGAAGGTCGGCGACCTGCTCCACGGCGAGGTGCCCGCGACGCTGCTCGCCAAGATCGAGGACTCGCTCGGCAGCGCGCTGGGCGTGGCGCGTGACAACCCGTCGGCGAAGCCGTTCGCGGCACGCATCGTCGACGCCGCGCAGCACAGCTTCGTCACCGGCATGCACGCGGCGGTGTTGGTGGCCGCGGCGATCGCGGTCATCGGAGGGATCGGCGTGCTGATCTGGCTGCCAGCGCGTGCGCGCACCCACCCCGACGACGTCGACCTCGTCGCGCACGACCCGGCAGAGCCTGCCGAAGAGGTGCTCGCGCCCGGCTGACCCCACTGTCGCGATACCTTGTCCCTGCGCATCTGAACGAAAAGGGGCAGGGCGACATGGGCGGGATCCGACGTGCACTGGTGGGAGTCGCCGTCCTGGCGGCGTTGCTGACGAGCACTGCGCTCGATGCCAGCGCGGTGGCATCGAAGGCCAAGAAGCCGAAGAAGCCCGTCGCGGCCTGCAAGCTGCTCACCGACGCCGAGCTCACGCAGACGCTGGGCGCGCCTCCGATCAAGCCTGCGAAGTCGGACTCGGTCGACGAGTGCGACCTCTCCTCGGCCACTGACTACAACTTCATCAACATCATGGTGCGACCGCTGGTCTCCGTCGCGCTGTGGAAGCAGCAGGCGCTCGGGAGCAACGCGAACATCCCCGTGACCGGCATCGGCGACGCCGCGTACCGCAGCGCCGACAACGCAACGATCCTCGTCCGCAAGGGCAAGAAGACGTTGCGCATCGACCAATACGTGGCGGGCCTCTCCGAAGCGCAGATCGAAAGCCTCGGAAAGACCGCCATCTCGCGTCTGTGATCCCTCGACGCGTCGCGACCCTCACGGCCGCGCTCGTCGTGGCGTCGACCGCCGTCGTCGCGGGCGCGCCCGCATCGGAAGCGGCACTCCGACGCACCGGCACCGTGCCCGTGGCGCCGCACACGAACGTCGCCGCGATCTACGACCTGTTCGGGCTGCGGCCCGAAGACCAGACCACGCTCGCGACCATCACGAGCAACCTGAAGGACGAGGGCTACCAGGTCGAGCGATACACGGACTCGACCGAGGGTGCCGGCTCCCACGGCACCGCCACGCTGGCCAACTTCGCCGCCATGGGCAAGAAGGCGAGCGTGATCGTGATCAACGGCCACGGCTACGACCCGACGAAGGAGGTGCAGTCCTGCGTCGACGCGAAGGGCTTCGTCGGTCACGACGACCCGGCCGCGACCACGACCTCCACGAGCCCCAAAACGTGTTCGGAGCTCGACCAGCCCCTCCTGCAGATCGAGTGGTACCCGACGATGGAGGCGGGCACGGCGGCGCGCAAGAAGTACGTCGCCCAGGGCTACAAGAACGAATGGTTCGCCGGCCCGTTCTTCGCCACCACCAACGTCGACTTCCGTGACGGCGACGCACCGCAGCTCGACGAGAACGACAATCCCGCTCCGGAGCGAGGCGGACGACGACCGGCGCTGTTCATGACCGCCGCGGGCGTCGCGCACTTCTTCGGCGACAAGCAGCTCGACCTCGTCGACGTGATGGCGTGCCAGAGCATGAACCTGGCGCCCGCGTTCGACGCGCGCACGTTCTTCGGTCACGACCGGACCGCGTGCACGAACAAGGAAGCACACGACGAGCCCAAGCTGTTCAGTCGCCTCACCGGCCACTCCGGGGTGGACGCGCGCGCGACCACGAAGGCGTTCGAGCTGGGCGGGTTCGACGACCAGTACTTCAAGATGGCGGAGACGTCGAAGGACGTCGTGCTCTCGCCCGCAGTGGTCGAGGCATCGCCCGGCGACGGCGGCGGCGTCGAAGGCACGACCACACCGGTGAGCATCCAGTTCGACGCGCAGATGGTGGACACGCCACCGAAGAGCGTGGTGACCGCGTCGGGGTGCGGCGCGTCGATCGCGAACGCGAAGTGGGCCAACGACGATCGTTTCAACTTCGACGTGAAGGTGCCGAAGCTCCAGCCGGGCAAGACGATGACGCTCACCGTCCATCACGAGGCCGCAAAGTCGTCCGGCGGGTATCCCCACCTGCTCGACGGCAACCAGGATCCGGGTGCCGCCGGCGAGTCGGGCGTCGCGCCGAACGGCGACGACTACGTGTGGCACCTCTCGTGCGCGCCGTCGACCAAGTTCAAGATGGTGTACACGGGCACCTACGAGTACACGCACACGCAGACGCCGGACCAACTGCCTCCGACCAACGAGTCCGGCTCGTACACCTGGACCCAGACCCAGGTCATCGACATCAGCAATCCCTCCCCGTACAACTCGGAGTACGACACCACCACCACGTTCGACGCCAGCGGGACGTACTCACTCGACGGCAACGCCCTGCACGTGAGCTGCACGATCCAGACGCCGAGCGGCTACGGATGGGTCAGGAAGCGCACCGGCGGCAAGTACAAGGACGGCACCCCCATCAGCTTCTCCTGGGGGATCGCCGACACGCCCCTCCCCGGAGCCCAGGGCGTCACCGGGACCTCGGGCAACAACGGCGCGAGTGGTTGCACGTCGGACGGCGACTTCACCGAGTCGTACGGACTCCCCGAACCGTTCGGGCTCGGGGAACAGGCTGCGCTCGACGAGTCGCAGGCGGCGATGCTCGGTGACGCCATCGGGGCGAGCAGCATCTCGTTCCCCGCGGGCAAGCTCCCGCAGACGAAGCACTTCGACATCGACGGCTCGGGCACGGACGGCCCTGACACTGCGTCGCTGCAGTTCCACGGCACGCTCACGTTCAGCAAGCTGTAGCGGGCCTCAGTCCTTCGCGGGGCGCTGCTGCCATTCGGTCGTGACCCGCATGTGGGCGTTGCGGTACGACAGGTAGTCGTGCTGCAGGGCGAGCACCTCGCACTCGTCGCCGCGCGCACATGCACCGGTACCGGGCGTGCTCTCCACGAGTGGACCCGGACACGTCGCCCGCTGGTTCGTCACCGACATGGCCCGAGGGTAACGGCTCCTGACCTTCGGCCCTGGTGAAGACGGTGCAGATCCAGTTGGATGAGACCACTCAACTGGAGGAGCAGGGATGCAGCCGATCACCGATCCGTACGCGGTTCGCTTCGACGTCGACTACCAGGACACCGAACGCAACCGCGTCACCACCTTCTTTCGCATCTTCGTGGCGATCCCGATCATCGTGGTGCTCGCACTGGTCAGCGGCGGGTCGCTCGCGGCGGGCGACAATCGCGGCATCGCGGTCGCCGGCGGCCTGCTCTTCGCGGCTCCGTTGCTCATGATCCTGTTCCGCCAGAAGTACCCACGCTGGTGGTTCGACTGGAACCTCCAACTGCTCCGCTTCGAGAACCGCGTCGGCGCGTTCCTGCTGCTCCTGCGCGACGAGTACCCGTCGACCGACGAGGAACAGGCCGTCCACCTCGAGATCGACTATCCCGACGTGCCGCGCGACCTCAATCGCTGGCTCCCGCTCGTGAAGTGGTTCCTCGCCATCCCCCACTTCGTCGTGCTCTTCTTCCTCTCGATCGCTGCCATCGTCGGCGCGGTGATCGCGTGGTTCGCGATCCTCTTCACCGGCACGTACCCGCGCTGGGCGTTCGACTACATCGTCGGCGTGATGCGCTGGCACAACCGGGTCTTCGGCTACGCGCTCGTGCTCGTCACCGACCAGTACCCGCCCTTCCGGCTCGGCTGACGTGGACGGGCTGCGACTCAGGGCGTCGTGTAGCCGTTGGCGGTCATGAGCCGCACGGGGTCACGTCCGTCCCACTCGGCGCACGTGCGGGCGATGCGAGCCCAGCTCTTCACCAATGCGGGGTCGTGCTCGACGACCTCGAGGTAGAAGCCGAAGTCGGCGAACGTGTCGAAGTAGGCGACGCGCCGCCCGGCGTCGCGATCGCCCCCGTGAGGTCGTAGCCGAGGGCCGCGTACTGCGCGACCTTGCCGTCGTAGTCCTTGGTGACGGTGCAGAGCTGGTGGAAGCCCGACTCCCCCTGGGCGAACACGTCGCGGAACATGCTCGGGCGATCGCAGTGCTGCTGGATCAGCTCGATCTGCACCGGTCCCGCTTGCGTGAGGCCGTACTGCACCTCCACGTTCGAGGGCACGCCGTGGTAGGTGGCGCTCGTGGTACGGGGCGGCGTCACATGGAAGGGCCCCACGCCGAGCACACGCGCCCAGCGCGCCGCGTCCTCGACGAGATCGTCGACCACGAATCCGAGTTGGAACAACCGGTACTCGCCGTCGGGCCACGGCTCTTCGAACATGGGGAGCAGCGGTGCAGCCACGACGGCAACCTACCTGCGCGTCAGCGACGCGATCACCAGATGCGGCGGAGCTGCGCACCTTCGCGTCGACGTCGCAGCTGCTCGCGGCGCTCCTCCGAGGTGACCGTGGGCGTGTCGGCTGGGAGGTGGTCGCGCACGTCCGCCACCGGCACCTTCACGATCGTCGGGTCGGGGTAGCGGTTCGCCTTGTACAGGCGCATCTGGATCACACCCCACGGCCACTCGGCCTTGTCGAGCCAGTTGGGCACCCCAGGGTCACGCTGGGAGACGACGGCACGGAACTTGCCGTCACTGTCGACGTGCGCGGTCGCGTCGTTCACGCTCGACTGGCGGTTCACCCAGTCGACGGTCGCGAACCGGTCGTCGGCCACCAGCGCCTGCCAGTACACGCACTCCTCGGGGATCTCCATCTCGATGATCAACGCCTCGCTGTCGTCGATCTCGTAGATCCCGTCGTAGTACGCCTGCTTGGGGAGCCCGCCCATGGTGTCGATCTTCTTGGAACGCATGAACGTGTTGACGCCGTGGTGCTCGCGATACCAACGCACGAGGTCCATGTCGAAGGCGATCATCCCCTCGATCCACGCCGGCATGTCGGCGATGCGCGCCGCGATCTCCTCCGGCGTCATGTCGGCTCCGCCGTCGTCGAGGCGGTCGATGGCGACGCGCGCGTCGATCTCGTTGGTCCAGTCGCACGAGCAGCGCCGCATCAGCAGGCTCTGCGCACGGGGGTCGAGCGCCCACCAGTCGCCCTCGTAGCCGTCGGGGCGCTCCACACTGACGAGCACGCTGAAGGAACCGTCTTCGCCGAGGGTGAGGTCGTCGAGGTCGTTCGTCGCGTTCACCGGTCGACCCGTCTTCACCTGGTTCGGGCTGAACATGCGCGACCCGCGCTCGGTGATCTCCACGAAGCGCGACGTGCCGCGGAACCCGGAGATCCGGTACACACCTTCGGGGTCGACCTCGACGCTGGAGTACACGTAGTCGGGGTCGGGGCCGCCCTGGTTGCACGCGTAGTTCCACAGCGGCATGAACACCGGTCGACGCGCGTCGGTGTAGACGTGGCAGAGGTAGCCGTCGGCGAGCATCGACAGCGCGAGCTTGTTCATGTCCTGGATCTCGGCTGCGGTCGCGCCCTCGGGACGCCAGATCGCCAGCAGGTTGTCGACGACCGGTTCGAGCGCGCGCATCTGCTCGGCCCAGCTCGGCAATGTTGTCGATTCGTTCGCCACGTCGCAGTCCTCCGAGGGTGTCAGCGTTCGACTTCGACGTCGAAGTGCTGGAGGTAGAAGTCGTAGTCGGAGCGGATCTGCTCGGCGCTGAGGCCGAACTGCTCCGCGGTGTAGTGGTGGGTGCCGTGCGCGCCGGACCGGTTCGCGTCCTGCCAGTCGCTGATGGTCTGCGCGACCGACGGTTCGAGGTCGAGCTCGAGGAACTCGTAGACCCGCCGTACGGACCCCATCGGGTCCTGCAGGAGCTGACGATGGTGCACGTCGAGGAACCGCGCGCCGTCGAGGCGCGAGCGCGCGTCGATCGCGTTCTCCACGCCGACCCGGAGGTGGTTCGACACCTCCTGGCCGAGACGGACCAGGTCGCGCTCGCCGTCGGGAGCAGGGAAGATCGACGACACGAGACTGGTCCACGACGGCACCGTCTTGGCGGGGTCGCGGTGCGTCATGACGAACTTCGCGTCGGGGTACGCCGCCACGATCGCCTCGAGGCAGTAGTTGTGGTGCGGCGCCTTGAACAACCAGAGGTCCGGTGGGCGGCGCGACTGCAGGAGCTTCACGACGCGCCGGTGGTACTCGAAGGTCGATGTCATGTCGGCATGGCGCCACCACTCGTGGTACTCGTACACCGGCAGCGTGTACTGCTGGCCGTGGAACGCCATGCCGAGGAGCTCGGTGTCCTCCACCGTCGCGTCGGCGTCGAAGGTGTGCTTCGCCGCCAGCTCCGGCGACACCGCGGCGTTGCTCGCGAGCAATTCCAGACGGCGCGGATCACTGGCTTCGGTCTCGAGCGTCGGCGGCGGCACCGGCCTCCCCTGCTCCCAGCCGCGCAGCGACCGGAACTGCGGATCCAGCGACAGCATCTGGCACAACGCGGTGGTGCCGGTGCGCGGCATGCCGTTGATGTCGATCGGGCCCCGCACCGCGAGCTGCTCGATCTCGGGATTCTCGGCGTACCACGCCTCGACCTCGAGGCGGTTCACCAGCCGTCGCCGGAGTGCACCGATGACGTCGGCGTCGGTTGCCGGACTCAGGTCCCCGTCGAGCTCGAGGCTGTCGAGGAGCCGGTCGAGCCCGTCCCGGAAATCACCCGGGCCGAAGTCGTCGAGACCCCGCTGGGCCGCGGCGTCGGCGAGCAGCTCCTCGCCAGTGGGATAGCGGCGGGTGCCGGTCGTGGTGCTCGTCGCCATGGGCGGACTACTGCTCGCCCTTCGCCGCCGACGCGCCGACCCGATCCGGATAGAGCTTCTCCGCCTGCCGCCGGAACCCGTCGCGCCAGTGGACGGTGCCGGGGCCGGTGATCGCGGCGCGCTTCGTGTGGTCCCCGACCGACCCGACCGACGACCCGGGAACCGGCGTGACCTCGATCTCGGGCGTCACCCCGAGGAGCTCGCCGAAGTACGCCGACCACTCCTGCACGCTCACCGGTTCGTCGCCACACCAGTTCACGATGTTCGCCGGCACGGTCGCGGCCTCGAGCAGCGGTTCGAGTTGCGCGACGACGTCGTCGTCGTGGATCGGGCTGTACGGCATCGGGTCCCAGCGGGTCTTCACCGGCTCGCCGGCGGCGATGGCGGCGAGGTGCCAGAGCGGCAGGCCGCCCTGGTCGCCGTAGGCCGACCCCATGCGCGCGATCGTGACCGGCAGGTCGAACGAGCGCGCGCAGTAGCGCGCCACCGCTTCCTCGGCGATCTTCGAGATCGAGTACGGCAGCCGATCGGGCAGCATGACGTCGCCGAGCGGGTCGTCCTCACGGAACGCGTGCCACGGATCGGGGTGCGGCTTGTACACCGTGACCGTCGACATCACGATCGCCGCCTTCGCGCTCCGGCAGTGCTCGAGCACGAACCCGGTGCCCTCGGCGTTGACCCGCAACGACCGTTCGTAGTCGTCGACGCTGAAGTCGGCCGCGAAGTGCACCAGGTAGGTGAAGTCGGTCGGGAGATCGCCGAAGCCGCCATCGGCGAGGTCGAGCGCGCGCGTCGTCACTCCCAGGTCCTCGACTCGCCTGCGTTTCTCGGGATCACCGAAGCGCGCGATGCCCCAGACCTCGTTGTCGTGCGTGAGCGTCTCGGCGACTGCGGAGGCGATGCGCCCGGCCGGGCCGGTGATCAGGATCTTCTCATCGCTCAACATGTCGTGGCACCTCCGGAATCGGCGACCCGATCATGGTCGGTCACTCGGAGTCGACCCCAACCGCTCCCACAGCCACATCGGACCGACGACGTCGGCGCCGCTGCGACGCACCCGCTCACCGAGCTCACGGTCGGCCGACACGAGCACCACCGGTTCGTCACTCGCCGCCGCGACCGCGACGAGGGTGTCGTCACCTTCACCTGGCGCGTGGACGACCTCGACGGCGTCGGCGGTCCCCGCGGCAACGCCCCGCTTCGCCTGTCCTTCCAGCACCACCACGACGGGACCGGTCAAGCTGCCGTCGACGACGCTGCCTCTCACCCGCGCGACGAGATCGCGTGCCGCGCCGGGTCGGTCGCGCCACCAACCGTTCGGGCGCGCACCGACGACGTTCGCGGCATCGACGAGGAGCATGCGTCCGTTCGACTCAGTCCTGGCCGTAACGCCCCACGAGCGACGACTTGTAGTAGCGGCCGAGCTCCTTGCCGTCCGGATCGAGCGTGCGGGCGACCATGTAGCCGGCGCCGACCCACCCTTTGTGGATCCACGGCCCGAACGAGATCCGCGTTCCGGGTGAACCACATGCGGCCGGGAGCATCTTCACCCGCTCGAGCGCGTCCTTGACCCCCAGCGGCGACAACGGCGCAGCATCGGCGAACGCAGCGAGGATCGACATCGCGCAGTCACGCCACAGCAGCGGTCCGTAGTACTCGGGCCGCTCGCCGTAGGCCGCTTCGTACTCGTCGAGGAACTGCTGCCCGACCTCGTTGCCCTCGTCGTACTGCTCCAGCCCGATCCATCCGCGGTACGCGTCCCAGAGGTGCTCGTTGAAACCGGTCTCGAACGCGGTGCCCATGTAGCGCGGCGGATCCCAGTCGAGCGCGCGCAGCGCATCGTTGATCTCAGCCACGCCGAGTCCGAAGCCACAGTGCACGATCGCGCTGGCGCCCGCGTCGTGGAGCGCGGCGACCGCGGCCGAGATGTCCTGACCGGTCTGCGCGATCGGCTCCTCGGCGACGATCTGCACGCCCTCTTGCAGCGCAGCGCGCCGGAAGTTCGCGAGGTACTCCCGCCCGATGTACGAGCGCTCGACGAGCACACCGGCGGTCGGCTGCTCGGCCCGGGCCATCAGGTTCGCCCAGAGGATGGGCTCGTCGGTCATCGATCCGTTGTTCAGGAGGAACGTCCACTCTCCCAACCAGTGCTCGGAACCGCACACGCTGATCGCGGGGACACGGAAGCGACGCTCGATCTCCGGCCGCACGGCCACGGTGTTGTCACTGATGTGCGGGCCGATCACCGCGAGACATCCTGCGTCGACGAGCTCGCCGAACGCGTCGATCACCGCCTTGACGTTGCCGCGCGGCAGTCCCTGCGCACTCCGGAAGACGACCTCCACCGGACGGTCGATCATCCCCGACTCGTAGCCGGCGTCGAACACCAGCTCGAGCGAGCGCAGATAGATGCTGCGGTCGTCCATCGACGAGCTGTCCCCGATGTAGTCGATGAGGAAGCCCAGCTTGATCGGTTCGGCGTTGCTCATGCTCGACATCGTCGTCACCCGTCCCTGGCTCGTGGCGATTTGATCGGCTCGCCAGAGGTCTACACGTTTCGTCGGAGGCGCGGCGCCATGCCGCCCTCCGAACCCGCGCCGGACACCGGTGTCGTCCCGTTCGGCGCGGCGTTCGATCCCGTCGCACCTGCGGTGCTCGCTGCTCGCCGCCGCCCCGTGAGCCAGACTGCACCCATGAGCGCCGACCTCGACGAGCTGGTGTGGAGTGACGCGACCGAGCAGGCGGCGGCCATTCGTGACGGCCGAACGACGGCGACCGCGCTGCTCGACGCGTACCTCGATCGCATCGAGCGGTATGACGACCGGCTGCGCGCCTACGTGACCGTCGATGCCGACGGCGCCCGGGCGGCCGCACGCGTCGCCGACGACGCGGTGCGTGCCGGGTGGAGCGCCGAGCTGCCGCCGTTCCTCGGCGTCACCCTGACGGTGAAGGACGTGATCGACGTGCGCGGCCTGCGGACCACGCACTCCAGCAAGGTGCTCGCCGACAATGTCGCCACCGACGACGACCCACTGGTGCGCAGGTGCCGTGATGCCGGCTTCGTGCTCCTCGGCAAGACCAACGTGCCCGAGTTCTGCAGCAGCATGACCGACTCCGAGCTCAACGGGACGTGCCGCAACCCGTGGGACACCGATCGCACGCCCGGCGGGTCGAGCGGTGGCGCCGCGGCCGCTCTGGGCGCGGCGCTGTGTGCGGTCTCCCACGGGACCGACGGCGCAGGCTCGGTGCGCTCGCCCGCGTCGTTCTGCGGACTCGTGGGGTTCAAGCTCACCCGTGGCCGCGTCGACTTCGGTCCCGAGGTCGGCAACCCGTACTACGGCACGTCGGGCAGCGGCGCGCTCACCCGCTCCGTGCGCGACGCCGCCGCGATGGTCGGCGTGTTCACGCAGGGCCCCCCGATTGCGCTCGACGCGCCGGGACCGCTGCGCATCGCAGTCAGCACTGAAGCCCCGTACGGCACGGTCGAGGACGAGTGCGCGGCACCGGCGCAGGAGGCGGCGCGAGATCCTCTGCGCGCTCGGGCATCACGTGGAGAACGCCACACCCTCGTGGGACGTCATGCTCGCAGTCGCGACGTTCCCCATGGAGGTGCCAGGCGCAGCCGCCCTCGTGCCCGCCGATCGCATCGACGACGTCGAACCGCGCAACCGTCCGCTCGTCGAACGGCTGCGGTCGCTCACCTTGTTGGAGCACAGCGAAGCCGTGCGCGACGTCCGCGCCGCCGCGACCGCCTTCCTGCAGTTCTGGGACGACCACGACGTGCTCGTCTCCCCCACCGCCGGCATCGTGGCGCCACCGGTCGAGTGGGCGCCGTGGGACCAGGACCCGGTCGCGCACATGACCACCTTCGCCGGGTTCCCGAACTTCGCCCAGCCGTTCAACCTCTCGGGCCAACCGGCCGTCAACGTGCCGCTCGGCTGGAGCCGCGAGGGACTCCCGATCGGAGTGCATCTCGCCGGGCGCCGAGGCAGCGAAGCGCTGCTCCTCCAGATCGCTCGGCAGCTCGAAGACGCGCGACCCTGGGCGCGTCGCCGCCCGCAGGGCTTCACGTGACACCAGGTGGGTCCTGACCTGCACGTTTCCGGTGGGCGATACGGGACTCGAACCCATGACCTCTGCCGTGTGAAGGCAGCGCTCTAACCAACTGAGCCAATCGCCCGGGACCAGCGAGGATAGCGAACCCCGTGAGTCAAGTGCCGGGTGGGACCGGGTCGTAGTCGCGGTGCGCCGCCGACCACACCACGAACAGCGACGCGTCGGCCACGTCGGCTTCGAGGTGGTGCACCGAGCCGCGCGGCACTCGTGCGGCCTCACCGGCTCGCAGCGCTCGGCGCCGTCCCTCGACGATCAGCACGACCCTTCCCGTGTGCACGAGGATCATCTCCTCGCAGTTGCCGTGTCGATGCGGCGGTGAGGCGCGCCCAGCTCGGAGCGTCATGACCGCCGACGACAGCTCCGCCCCGGGGGCTGGATCTGCCGGCCACGTCATGGAGCCCCAGGGGTGCTCGTCCACCTCGGCCACCCGGTCACCCTACCGACGGCCGTCGCGAGGGTCGGGGTAGCCTCCGCGGCAACCGAAGGGGCACGAGTGAGCGACGAACACGACGGGATGGAATCACGGCAGGACTCGGACGGCTTGGGCATGCCCCTGGTCGAGGCGATGGAGACACAGCGCGCGGTCCGTCGACTCCTGCCCGACCCCGTCGAGGACGACACGATCCTCCGCGTGATCGAGCTCGCGACCAAGGCACCCACCGGCAGCAACCTGCAAGGCTGGGAGTTCGTGGTCGTGCGCGACCCCGACGTGAAGCACCAGCTCGCCCGCCTCAACCGCCAGGCGTGGTCGATCTACCGCCGGCTCGGCAAGCGCAAGGCGAAGGGCCACGAGGCCACCCTCAAGATCATGGACGCGGTCCAGTGGCAGGCCGACCACTTCGAAGAGGTACCGGTCGTGATCGTGGCCTGCCTCCATGGTCGCTCCCCCGTCTTCGGGCCTCCGGTCCTGGCTTCGAGCTGGTACGGCTCGGCCTTCCCCGCGGTGCAGAACCTCCTGCTGGCCGCCCGGGGCGTCGGCCTCGGGGCCGCCCTCACGACCCTGCCCCTCTGGTCGACCACGCTGGCGCGCCGCACCCTCGGCCTCCCGTCGAACGTCACCCCGGTGGCGGTCGTCCCCGTGGGGTGGCCTCGAGGTCGATACGGCCCGACGACCCGCAAGCCGGTCGTCGACGTGGTCCATCTGGACCGCTACGGGAATCGGCCCTTCCGCTAGTCCGTTCCGCCGGGCAATCGCGTCATTCGAATTCCGCGAGCACACCGGCCACCGGTCCCTCGTTCCTGCGCTCCTCCTGGAGTGCCCGGGCCGCCCACTTGCCCGGGAGCCAGAACGCGCAGACGAGCGCCCCGATCGCCGCAACCATGGCGACGAGGAACAGATCGTTGTACCCGGCGAGGACGTGCGGCGTCGGATGGCCCGCGTGCGATCCGATCGCTCCGATGCGTGAGGTCAGCAGCGACGCGAGCACCGCCGTACCGAGCGCCGCCGCGACCTGGCGGTTCAAGGATCGCACCGACGACGCCTGCGCCACGTAGCGTCCGTGCACCGAGTTCATGGCGATGACGGTGTTCGGCATCATCGCCAGCCCCACACCCAGCCCGCCCACGAACAGCCATATCGACACGAACCACATCGGCGTGTCGATGTGCAGATGCGCGAGCGGCCAGAACGAGAGGGCGGCGATGGCCAGACCGGTCGTCACGGGGACCCGCGCCCCGATGCGATCGGCGAGCCGACCCCCGATGGGCATGGTGAGTGCCACGCCGATCGCCGACGGGGTCAGCATCCACCCGACCGAGAGCGCGCTCGCCCCGCGGAGAGTTTCGAACTCCAGCGGGATGAACACGAGCCGCGCGAACTGCGAGATGGTGATGAGCCAGACGATCACCATCGTGAGCGTGAACGCCGGGATCCGGAACATGCGGAGCTCGATGACCGGGGCCTTGACGCGCAGCGATCGCACGATCCAGACGCCGAGCAGCAGGATGCCGAGGCCGATCACCGCGAGGAACGTGGGCGAGCCCCAGCCCCACGTGGGTGCCTCCGAGAGCGCGAGCAGCACCAGCACGAGTCCCGTCGCCGCCGACACGAACCCGGCGCCGTCGAGGGGCCGGGGATCACCGGCGCCGCGGTCGCGCAGCAGCACTGCCGCCGCGGGAACGCCCACCAGGCCCAGGGGCACGTTGATGACGAACAAGACCCGCCAGTCGACCGCCGTCACGAGGAAGCCACCGAGTACCGGACCGATCGCGGGCGCCGCCATGGCGGCCACGCCCCAGATCCCGAGGGCCATCCCCCGGTCCTGGGGCTCGAACAGCTCGTAGATCATGGCCATGCCGAGCGGCATGAGCGCGCCGCCACCCAGGCCTTGGACGACCCGTGCCCCGACCAGCATCGGCAGCGTCGGCGCCAGGGCGCAGAGCAGCGACCCGACGGTGAACGCCGACAGGCTGACCACGAACACGCGCTTCTTGCCGAAGCGATCGGCGAGCCATCCGGTCGCCATGATCGACACACCCACCGCGAGCAGGTACGACGTCACGATCCAGTCGACGGCGGAGACGGAATGGAAGTCGGCACCGATCTGCGGCAGCGCCACGTTGACGATCGAGGTGTCGAGAATGACCATGAACGTCCCGATCAGGATGACGGCCATGGCCACCCAGCGGTAGCGCGCGCTGTCCATCGTCCCAGCCGTGAGGGTGCGCCCTCGGCGTTCCAACAAGGTCATCCTCCGGGCGCGCTCCTCTCGTCGAGTTGGTCCAGCGTCCCGGTGCAGTACACAGCCTATGCTCGGCGGCGAAGCAGCTCTCCGGGACCGTTACGGGAATCCGCCCTTCCGGTAAGATGTTGCTCCCAGAACTGCAGCCGCCGGGGGCTCCGGTTGCGGCAGCACACGGTCCCAGTTCGCTGTCTTGCAAGGCAGGTGACGACGTGCCGAGAAAAGGACGAGCTCGCCGGTTCCGCGAAGCGCGGGAACTGAAGCAGGGCTTCGACGACGGGTTGTTCAGCGAGGGCTCCGGCACGCTCGCCGACGTCGACCTCGACGCAGATGCGGAGGACGACGACCCTGAGTTCGACGACGATGACGGCTGGGACGACGACGACCCGCTCAACGACGACCCGTTGAAGGAAGACGAGCGCCGGGCGATCTGATCTGACGCTTCGTCAGATCACGCGCTCGAGCACGAGCATCTCCACGAGCATCTCAAGGTTGACGTACGCCGGCGACGGCGAGCTTTGAGATGTCCGCCGGGTGAGGGCTAGCCCAGGCGGGGGTCCTCGCGGTCGGTGTCGATGTCGAAGCGGGAGATCGCCTCGGCCACCACCTCGGCCTTGATCGATTCGGTCTGCGCGAGACCGTGCAGCACCGCGACCACGATCGACGGGGCGTCGACCTCGAAGTGGCGTCGTAGCGCGACGCGAGTGTCGGAGAACCCGTACCCGTCGGTGCCCAGCGCGGAGAACTGTCCGGGCACGAACCGGGCGATGCCGTCGGGCACCGCCTTCATGAAGTCGGTGACCGCGAGGACCGGTCCCTCCGTGTCGGCCAGCTGCTCGGTGACGTACGGCGTTCGTGCCGGCTCGGTCGGGTGCAGTCGGTTCCAACGCTCGGTGCCGAGCGCATCCTCGCGCAGTTCCTTGTAGCTGGTCGCGCTCCACACGTCGGCGGCGACGTCGTACTCGTCGGCGAGCATCTTCTGCGCGTCGAGCGCCGCGAGCATCGCCGTGCCGCTGGCCAGGATCTGCGCCGGCTTCGTGCCACTCTCCCCCGCGACCGCCGACCGCTGGTAGCGGTACAGGCCGCGGACGATGCCCTCCTCGACGCCTTCCGGCATCGCGGGCATCGAGTAGTTCTCGTTGTAGAGGGTCACGTAGTAGAAGCAGTCTTCCGGGTCGGGCCCGTACATGCGCTCGATGCCGTCGCGCACGATGACGGCCATCTCGTACGCGAACGCCGGGTCGTACGCCTTGCAGTTCGGGTACGCCTGCGCGTAGAGGTGGCTCTGGCCGTCGCAGTGCTGCAGACCCTCGCCCGCGAGCGTCGTGCGGCCGGCGGTGGCACCGAGCAGGAAGCCGCGTCCACGTTGGTCGCCGAATGCCCAGATGAGGTCGCCGACGCGCTGGAACCCGAACATCGAGTAGAAGATGAAGAACGGGATCATCGGCTGGTTCCACGTCGCGTACGACGTGCCCACCGCGGTGAGGGTGGCCATCGAGCCGGCCTCGGTGATCCCCTCTTCGAGGATGCGACCGTTGCTCGCCTCGCGGTACGAGAGCAGCAGCTCGGCGTCGACCGGCTCGTAGCGCTGGCCGAACGGCGCGTAGATCTTGTACTCGCGGAAGAGCGCGTCGAGGCCGAAGGTGCGCGCTTCGTCGGGGATGATCGGCACGACGCGCGCACCGATGTCGGGATCGCGCAGCAGGTTGCGCAGCAGCCGCGCGAACGCGGTGGTGGTGCTCGCCTGCACCTTCTCGCCCGTACCGGCGAAGTTGTCGGCGAACGGGCCCGCGCTGTCGGGCGTGTGTTCGCGCACCGGTACCGAGAACGACTTCCGCTTCACGACCCGCTCAGGAACGGAGCCGCCGAGCGCACGCCTCCTGGCCATCATGTACTCGAACTCGGGCGACTCCGTGCCGGGGTGGAAGAACGGCGGGTCGCCGTCGTCCACGTCGGCGTCGGCGATGGGGATCTGCAGCCGGTCGCGGAACGCTCGCAGCTCCTTGGGTGTGAGCTTCTTGATCTGGTGCGTGGCGTTGCGCGACTCGATGCCCTCGCCGAGCGTCCACCCCTTCACCGTCTTCGCCAGGATGACCGTGGGACTGCCCTCGTGCTCGACCGCCATCTTGTAGGCGGCGAACAGCTTGCGGTAGTCGTGCCCGCCGCGCGGGAGCATGCGCAGGTCGTCGTCGCTCAGGTGCTGCACCATGCGCTGCAGGCGCGGATCGGGACCGAAGAAGTGCTCGCGGATGTATGCGCCGCTCTCGACCGCGTACTTCTGGAACTGACCGTCGACGGTGCTGTTCATCTGGTTGACGAGCACGCCGTCGACGTCGCGGGCCAGCAGCTCGTCCCACCCGTGACCCCAGATCACCTTGATCACGTTCCAGCCCGCGCCGCGGAACGTGGCCTCGAGCTCCTGGATGATCTTGCCGTTGCCGCGCACCGGACCATCGAGGCGCTGCAGGTTGCAGTTGACGACGAAGATCAGGTTGTCGAGCTGTTCGCGCGCCGCGAGCGACAGACCAGCCATCGCCTCGGGCTCGTCCATCTCGCCGTCGCCCAGGAAGGCCCAGACCTTCGACTTGCTGGTGTCGGCCAGTTCGCGCGCCATCAGGTAGCGGTTGAACCGAGCCTGCGCGACCGCGTTGAGCGGACCGAGACCCATCGACACCGTGGGGAACTCCCAGAACGTCGGCATCCGCCGCGGGTGCGGGTACGACGGGAGGCCGCCGCCGTCGACCTCACGCCGGAACCGGTCGAGGTGCTCCTCGTTCAGTCGACCCTCGAGGAACGCGCGCGGCGTAGACGCCCGGCGCCGCGTGACCTTGGAAGAACACCTGGTCGCCCGCGCCCCCGTCGCCCTTGCCGCGGAAGAAGTGGTTGAATCCGACGTCGTACAGCGCGGCGGCCGACGCGAAGGTGGACAGGTGGCCACCGAGGCCGTCGAAGCGGTGGTTCGCGCGGTCGACCATCGCCATCGCGTTCCAGCGGATGTACGAACGGATGCGCCGCTCGAGCACTTCGTCACCGGGGAACCAGGGCTCCTGCTCGGGCGGGATGGTGTTGATGTAGTCGGACGTGACCATCGCGGGGACGCCGACGCCCTGCTCACGCGCGCGCTCCATGAGGCGGGCGAGCAGGTAGCGCGCACGCGCGCGACCACCGATGTCGATGACGGCGTCGAGGGAATCGAGCCACTCCCCCGTCTCCTGCGGATCGATGTCGGGGAGTGAGTGCACGAAACCGTCGATGAACACGTCACCAGGCTATGGCGGTCTGCGGTTACCGAGCGGTTACCTGGGTCCGAAACTTTTACCAAGACGAGTGCAGAAACTTTTCGTTCCGGTCGATACATGCTGCGCATGGCCGACGACCGCGCAGCAATTGCCCATCTCCTGCGGCGCGCGACCTTCGGTCCGGCACCCGGGCAGGTCGAGGCGTTGAACGCCGGTGGGCTCGCCGCGGCGCTGGACCAGGTGCTCGCCGCAACCCCGCCACCGCTCCCCGCTCCGCCGACCTTGGAGGGCTGGGATCCGCCCATCTGGTGGATGCTGCGGATGTCGGATCCCGCGGTCGGCCTCGCCGAGAAGATGACCTGGTTCTGGCACGCGCACCTCTGCAGCAGCATCGAGAAGGTCGGCAGCTGGCAGATGATGTGGAACCAGCACACGTTGCTGCGCGCCAACGCGCTCGGCAACTTCCGCACGTTGCTGCAGCAGATCACCATCGATCCTGCGATGCTGATCTACCTCGACGGTGACCCGTCGGTGGTCGAGGCTCCCAACGAGAACTACTCCCGCGAGGTCATGGAGCTGTTCGCGCTGGGCCCGGGCAATTACACCGAGGCCGATGTGCGCAACGGCGCCAAGGCGCTTGCCGGTTGGGACGTGAACTGGGACACCGGCGTTGCCACCTTCTACCCCCAGTACGCGCTCACCGCGCCGGTGACGTTCCTGGGCAAGAACGTGAGCCGCTACAACGAGGTGATCGACGCGGTGTGCGACCACGCCGCGTGCGCGCCGTTCATCGCCGGCAAGCTGCACAAGTTCTTCCACGGGGTCGACCCCTCCGCGCCGCGTCGGGCCGAACTGGCGACGATCTTCCGCAACGCCAACCTCGAGATCCGCCCGCTGGTCGAGGCGATCCTGCGCGACCCGATGTTCTTCGACGCCTCGGTGCGCATGAGTCGGGCCAAGCTGCCGGTGGAGTGGGTGGTGCACGCGTTCGCGGCTGCGGGCTACGAGCCGAACGGCGGGTGGCAGGCGAGCGTCGCTGACAACCTCGGGCAGCTGCCGTTCTACCCGCCGAGCGTGGCCGGCTGGCCCGGTGGCACGCGCTGGTTGGCGGCGGCGAACGCATTGGTGCGGGCCGACATGTCGCGCTGGGGGCTGCTCGACGAGATCACCAACGCGCCCGACATGGTCGGCGCGGCGCTCGCACGGTGCTCGGTGTACGAGGTCTCGGCGGCAACGCGCACCGCACTCGACCAGGTGGCGTCGTCGACCTTGCCGAAGTGGCAGCGGTCGCGCCTCCTCCTGGGTCTGGTCCTCTGCAGCCCGGAGCATTCACTCGCATGAAGCAGATCCCGCGCCGCAAGGCGCTGCAGTGGGGACTCGGGGCGGGCGCGATGGGTGCGCTCGCCGCGTGCGCACCGCCGCCGCCACCGCCGACGCCGACCACGACGACGAAGCCGACGCCGTCGACCACGTCGACGACCACCACCACGTCGACGACTTCCACCACCAGCACTTCCACCACGACCACGACGACCATGCCGCCGGTGCCGGTGGACGACCGCACGCTGGTGGTGATCGACATGGCCGGGGGGCACGACGGCAACTCGCTCGGCGTCCCCTTCGCCGACGCCGCGTACTACTCGCGCCGACCGAACGTCTCGATCGCCGCGAACCAGGTGCTGCACCTGAACGACCAGTTCGGCCTGCATCCGAACCTGGCGCGCTCCTACCGTCGCCCACTCGCGCTCGTGGAGGGACTCGGCCACCCCAACCCGGACTTCTCGCACTCGGAGATGCTGCGGCGGTGGTGGTTCGGCGACACCGACGGGAAGCAGTACCCGCGTACGGGCTTTCTCGGACGGTTGTGCGACGTGATCGCGACCTCGAACGACGCGGCCACCGGCGTGTCACTCGGGTGGGGACCGTCGGCTGCACTCGTGGCCGAGAACGCGGTCACCTTGTCGATGGACCCGCACGGCGACGGTCGCTTCCCCGGGTACGACGACGCCGGCATGAACGCGGCGTGGATCGCGGCGCACCGGGCGATGGCCCAGGAGGATCGGGCCGAGGCGACCATGCTGTTCGCCGGGCGCGGCGGCATCCGCACCGCGCTCCGCTTCAGTGATCTCCTCACCGCCATCCCCGACTCCACCGTCGCCTACCCCGACTCCACGCTCGGCGCGCAGCTCGCGGCCGCGGTGCGCCTGCTGCGCGCCGGCGCCGGCATCCGCATCGTCCACATCCCGTTCAGCGGCGACTTCGACACCCACGAGGACCACCTCTCGCGGCACAACAACCTCATGACCGAGCTCGACGGCGCGCTCGACGCGTTCCTCCAGGAGCTCACCGCCTTGAACCTCACGCAGAACGTGCTGCTCGCCACCACGAGTGAATTCGGCCGGCGCGCCGACCAGAACTCGAACGGCCTCGACCACGGCACTGCGACCGTCGGTCTGATGGCCGGTGCCATCCATGCCGGCGTCTACGGGTCGCACCCGAACTGGACCAAGCTCGACACCAACGACAACCTGAAGTGCACGGTGACGATGGGCGAGTACTACGCCACCCTCGCGCAGTGGATGGGCGTCGCCCCCGGCGACGTGCTCGCCGGCGACCCCGCCCCGCTCGCCGGCATCACCCTCTGACCCACTCGCGCCCACGAGGTTGGTTGTGGTGGTGGTGGCGGTCAGGCGTCTTCGAGGAGCTTGGCCACGGTGGCGGCGATGCCGGGGCCGTCGAGGCCGAGGTTGGCGAGCAACGCGGCGGGCTTGCCGTGCGGGATGTAGGCCGACGGCGTGCCCAGCGCGACGACGGGCGGCGCGGCCGAGCCCGTCTCGAGCCCACCGAGCTGCGCGGCGAGCAGCGTGCCCACACCGCCGTCGGCGATGCCGTCCTCGGCGGTGACGACGAGCGGGTGCCGACGCGCGTCGGCGAGCATCTTCGGATCGGCGGGAATCGTGCGTATGTCCCACACCGTCGCGTGCACGTCGCGAGTGTCGAGCAGTTCGGCTGCTTCCTCCGCCGCTTCCACCATCTTGCCGAGGGCGAGGATGCAGACGTCGTCGCCGGCGCGCACGCGGCGCGCGCTGCGACCGGAGCCGACGGCACCGGGCATCACGTGGCGCGCCACCGTCTTGGGCCAGCGCAGCGCGACCGGGCCCGACGTGATGCGCAGCGCCTCCTCGAGCATCACCGCCATCTCCTCGTACGACGACGGGGCGAACAGGGTGAGACCGGGCACCTTGGTGAGGAGCGCGAGGTCGTAGAGGCCGTGGTGGCTGGGGCCGTCGTCGCCCGTGATGCCGGCCCGGTCGAGGCAGAACACGACAGGCAGACCGTGGAGACCGACGTCGTAGACCATCTGGTCCCAGGCCCGGCTGAGGAACGTGGAGTAGATCGCGACCACTGGGCGCAGGCCGCGCATCGCCATACCGGCGGCAGCGGTGACCGCGTGCTGTTCGGCGATGCCGACGTCGAAGCAGCGGTCGGGGAAGCGCTCTGCGAACGGCAGCAACCCGGTGGAACCGGGCATGCCCGCGGTGATGGCGACGATCTCGGGGCGCTCCTCCGCCAGCGCGATCAGCGCGTCGCGGAACGCCGCGGTGTACGACGATCCGTTCGCGCCCACCGGCACGCCGGTCTCCGGGTCGAACGCGCCGATGTCGTGGAGGCGCTTCTCGTCGTCTGCCTCGGCGGGGAGGTACCCCTCGCCCTTGTGCGTGAGCACGTGCACGACGACCGGCCCGTCACGGGTCGCGGCGTCGCGCAGCACCGGTTCGAGCGCGGCGATGTCGTGGCCGTCGACCGGACCGACGTAGTCGAGCCCGAGCGCGGTGAAGAACGCGGCTGGATCGCCGGTCTCGCCGCTCACGTGCCCGGCCACGGAGAGGCGCGACACGGTCGGCGCGTAGCAGCGGCCGTTGTCGTTGAGCACGATCACCGCACGACGGCCGGTGGCCCCGAAGTTGTTGAGCGCCTCGTACGCGAGTCCCCCGGTGAGGGCGCCATCGCCGATCACGGCCACCACCGCGGTCTCGTCGTCGCCCTTCGTCGTGGCCGCGTCGCGCGCCACCGCCAACCCGTACGCGTAGCTGACCGCAGTGGAAGCGTGGCTGTTCTCGACCAGGTCGTGCTCGGACTCGGCCCGTGACGGGTAGCCCGACATCCCGCCGCCCTGCCGGAGACGGCTGAACCCCTCGAGTCGGCCGGTGACCAGCTTGTGGACGTAGGACTGGTGCCCGGTGTCCCAGACGATGGCGTCGCGGGGCGAGTCGAAGACCCGGTGGAGCGCGAGGGTGAGCTCGACCGCCCCCAGGTTCGACCCGAGGTGGCCGCCGTTCACCGACACCGCCTCGATCAGGACCTCACGGATCTCGTCGGCGAGCGCGGACAATTCGGCGTCGTCCAGCCGGCGCAGCGCCTCGGGTCCGTCGATCGCTTCGAGCAAGGAATCCGCCAATTCCGTCCACCACGACTCGTGGCAGGCCGTCCTAGCGGCTGATCGTACCGTGGTCGCCGCAGGAGGTCCGTTCCGATGGGCCGGTTGGCCGCATGGACAGAATAGATGTATGCTTACATTCATTCATGAGTGATCCGAGTCCCACCCCGCTCGACGAGATCTCCTCGTTCATCACCTACGTGTCGCGCCTCGCCACCAGCGACGCGGTGCGCCGTCGAGTCGCGGGCGCGGCCGAGCGACTCGTCACCCCGGCCGAGTCGGCCGCGCTGCGGGTCGTCGCCGACGACGGCCCCATCACCTTCAAGGGCCTCGCCGAGCACCTCGCGCTCGACCAGACGACGATCAGCCGCACCGCCAACCGGTTGCTCGAGGTGGGCCTCGTCGCGCGCGAGACCGATCCCGACGACCGCCGCAAGGCGTGGCTCTCCATCACCGCCGACGGCGACGAGATGCTGCACCGTCTCCAGCACGTCGCCACCCAGTGGTACGAGATCGCGATCTCGGAGTGGTCGCCCGACGAGCAGCGCGCCCTCGGCGACGCGCTCGCCCGCTTCCGTCACGACCTGCAACGACTCGAGTTCGACGGCGAGGGACGTGCCCTCGGACTGCGAGCAATCCCGACAACTCAGCCCGGCGCGGACCAGCCCGGGGCGAATCAGCCAGCAGTGAACCAGGAGGTGTGCGCATGAGCACGCAGGACCACTACACGATCATCTCGGCCGACACCCACGCCGGCGCCAACCACGAGACCTATCGCGAGTACCTCGACCCGAAGTACCTCGACGACTTCGACGCATGGCGCAACAAGTACAAGAACCCGTGGAAGGACCTGCGTGACACCGACCTGCGCGTCCGCAACTGGGACGACGACCGTCGCGACCGCGACCAGCTCGCCGACGGTGTCGTCGGTGAAGTGATCTTCCCCAACACGGTGCCGCCCTTCTACCCCGGCTTCGTGCTGTTCGCGGGCCCGCCCCAGCCCGACGAGTACGAGCACCGGCGCGCCGGCATCCACGCCCACAACCGGTGGATGGTCGACTTCTGCGCCCGCAAGCCCGCGCAGCGCGCCGGCATCGGCCAGTTCTTCCTCAACGACGTCGACGACGCGATCGAGGACGTCACCTGGATCAAGGAGCACGGACTGCGCGGCGGCGTGTTGCTGCCCAACGTCGCTCCCGACGTGAAGTGGGTCAAGCCGCTCTACGACCCGGTCTACGACCCGCTCTGGGCCACCATCGAGGAGCTCGAGCTCCCGTTGAGCCTGCACTCGGGCACCGGTTCGCCGAACTACGGGCGGTACGCATCGGTTCCGATGATCATGATCAGCGAGGTGCCGTTCTACGGCATGCGTCCGTTCGTGCACCTGCTGCTCTCGGGCGTGTTCGAGCGGTTCCCCAAGCTCAAGTTCGTGATCACCGAAGGTTCCGCGGCAAGCGTCGCCGCGATCGTGAAGCAGCTCGACCCGATCATCGAGAACGTGCGCAAGGGTGAGATCGGCGAGCTGAAGTACACCGCCGAGAACGCGTTGGCGAGATCGGCGAGCGAGTACTTCCGGCGCAACGTGTGGATCGGCGCGAGCTTCCCCGGCCTCGCCGACGTCGAGGTCCGCAAGTCGATGGGCACCGACCGTTTCATGTGGGGCAGCGACTACCCGCACGACGAGGGCACGGGGCCGTACTCGCGCGAAGCGCTGCGGCAGGTGTTCAACCAGGTCGGCGAAGCCGAGCTGCGCGACATCCTCGCCGGCAATGCGGCCAAGCTCTACGACTTCGATCTCGACGCGCTCGCGCCGCTGGCCGAGCAGTACGGCCCGACGGTGGCCGAGATCGCGCAGCCACTCGAGACGCTGCCCGCCGAGCCCAACGAAGCGCTCCTGCGAGTCAAGCGCCAGCAAGACGAGATGGCCGCCGCGTAGACCCCTCACCCTCCGAGTTCTTGCGTCGAAGTTGCGGTGTCAGACCGCAACTTCGACGCCGGTTCGTGCGGCGCGGTCAGGTGCCGGTGAAGTTCGGGGGACGCTTCTCCGCGAAGGCGCGGGCACCCTCCTTGGCGTCGTTGCTCGCGAACACCGGCGCGGCGCGCTCACGCCACGCCGCGATGTCGGGGTCGAGCAGGCCGCGCGCGTCGAGCGCGATCTCCTTGGCCAACAAGACGGCCAGCGGGGCGTTGGCGGCGATCTGCTCGGCGATCTCGATCGCGGCGGGGAGCACCTCCGCGGCCGGTACGACGCGGTTGACCAATCCGTGGTGGAGCGCACGTGTTGCGTCCATCGGCGCGCCGGTCAGCGCGAGCTCGAGCGTGACTGCCGGCGGAAGGCGAAGCGACGCGCGGGTCGTCGCGCCCACTCCGACCAACCCGCGCTTCACCTCGGGCAGCCCGAAGGTCGCGTGCTCGGCGGCCACGATGATGTCGCAGCCGAGCATCACTCCGAAGCCGCCGGCGACCGCCGCACCGTTCACCGCGGCGACGATCGGCTTCGGGTAGCAGCGCTCCACGAACACGGTCGTGCCCGGGCCGTCGCCGGGCCCGATGGGCTCGCCCGCCGCGAACGCCTTGAGGTCCATCCCCGCGCAGAACGCCTTGTCGCCGGCGCCGGTGAGCACGATGGCCCGGACGTCGGGATCGGTCTCGGCCCCCACGAACGCGTGGCCGATCTCCCGGAAGAGATCCCGGTTGAGCGCGTTCCGGTGCTCCGGCCGGTTCATCGTGAGCACCAGGACTCCGTTTCGGAGTGCGCGGTCGAGCACCATCTGCGAATCTTGGCACTGCACGACCCCCGCAACCGCACCGCAGGAGACCGCATGCCCGACCCCGACCCGATCGACGCCACCACACCCGACGAGCTGGCGTCGTCACCCCTCCCGGCCGACACCGTCGGCCTGCTCGAGGGCCTCGCGTCGACTCGGGCCATCCGCCGCTACCGCGACGAGCCGGTGCCGCCGGCCGCGCTGCGCGCGATGCTCTTCGCCGCCAGCCGGGCCCCGAGTGGCTCGAACCGCCAGCCGTTCCGCTTCATCGTCCTCACCGACGGCTTCAAGGCGCGCCAGGCCAAGGAGCTCATCGCCACTGGCGCCCGCAAGGTGTGGTCGGGCAAGCGCAGCAACGACGGCTACGACCAGGGATCGGGCGCGGTCGAGAACTCCCCCAAGGCCCGCATGGCCGCGACCATGCAGCGATACACCGACGAGTTCGAACGCGTGCCCGTGCTCGTGCTCCCCTGCCTGGTGCGCTACCGCGACCCCACCCCGTTCGAGGGCGCGTCGGTCTTCCCCGCGGTGCAGAACCTGCTGCTGGCGGCGCGGGCTCTCGGCTACGGCGGGGTGCTCACCGGCTTCCACGCGCTGGTCGAACCCGAACTGCGCGACCTGCTCGAGATCCCCGAGGGCGTGTTCATGGCCGGCACCGTCACCATCGGCAAGCCCGAGGGCAGCCACGGACCGGTGCGCCGGCGACCGCTCGCCGAATTGATCTACGGCGAGGGGTGGGGCGTGACCCCCGAATGGGCGGTCGATCCCGTGGGGACGACGCACACCCAGGCCGGCCCACCGAAGACCGCGGCGACGAGCTGAGCCCCGGTCCCACGCATCCGAGCCGTCGGCCGCGACCGTTACAGTGCCGCGCATGGTGGACGAGACGAACGATGTACTGCTGGTCGAGTCGCACGGCGCGGTCCGATTGCTGACGCTCAACCGTCCCGACGCGTTCAACGCGACCAACGAGGAGCTCCACGGCGCGCTCGCGACCGTGTGGGCACAGCTCGCGGCCGACGACGAGATGCTCGCACTGGTGATCACCGGTGCGGGCAAGGCGTTCTCCGGTGGCGGTGATCTCAACCTCCTCGACCGCATGGTGCACGACACCGAGCTGCGCGCTGCGATCATGGAAGAGGGCGCGGTCATCGTGCGTGGGATGACCAGCATCGAGGTGCCGATCATCGCCGCGGTGAACGGTCCCGCGGTCGGTCTCGGCTGCAGCCTCGCCGGCCTCAGCGACATCGTGCTCGTCGAGGAGCAGGCCTACTTCGCCGATCCGCACGTTGCGCTCGGCCTCGTCGCCGGCGACGGCGGCGCCGTGACCTGGCCACTGCTCACGAGCCTCCTGCGCGCCAAGGAGTACATCCTCCTCGGCGACCGCGTCTCTGCGGAAGACGCCGTGCGCATCGGCGTCGCCAATCGCGTCGTCCCCACGGGCACCGCGGTCGAGGAGGCGCTCGCGCTCGCGCAGCGCGTCGCCAAGCTCCCGCCGCAGTCGGTGCGCGAGACGAAGCGCCTGCTCAACTCGGCGCTGCACGGCGCGATCGGCAACCTGCTCGACGGCGCGATCGCGACCGAGACCCAGTCGTTCGACGAGCCCGCCTTCCAGGCCAACCTCGCCCGGATGCTGTCGAAATAGCCGTCTGCCATTTTTGGCGTGGTTCGTGTTCCACCTCCGCACACCAACCACGCCGAAACCGTGACGAGACGCTAGAGCGGGAGCAGCGGGGGCAGTTCGCGGCTGGCGATGAGCTGCTCGCCGAGGTGCTTGGTGAGGACGGCGCTCGAGCCGAAGAGCTGGTCGAGCATCCAGATCCGCCGGAGGTAGCGGTGGAGATCGTGCTCGGTGGTGAATCCGATGCCGGCGAGCACCTGCTGACAGTGCTTGGCCGCGATCCGTGCGCTCCGGCCGGCGCTGGCCTTGGCCATCGAAGCGGTCACGGCCGTGCGGTCGAGCCAGGCCGCGTCGAGCACCGCGACCGCAGTCTCGATGGCGACGAGCGTGTCGGCCAACCGGTGCCGCACCGCCTGGAACCTGGCGATCGGCTGGTCGAACTGGATGCGCTCGAGCGCGTGGTCACGCGCCATCGCCAACGCGCTGACGCGACACGCCGACGAGCTCGTGCGCGAGCGCCAGCTGCGCGAGTTGCACGGCCGCGTTCCAGTCGACGGGCTCCCGATCGGTCGACGCCAGCGTGCCATGGACCTCGACCATGCCGAGGTCGGGATCGATGCCCCTGATCGTGCGGGTTTCGAGCGACCTGGCATCGACGGTCGAGCCGACCACCAGGTATGAGGACCGTGCTGACGTCGCGAGTCCTCGCACCACGCCGTGCACCACCGGTGCGTCGGTGCGACCGATCGCGGGCATCACCACCGCGGTGTCGCCGTCGAGCTCGCGTCCGAGCGCGAACGCGACGACGCGGTCGAGCGCCGACGACCGTGCGCACGCTTCACCCTGCAGCTCGAACAAGGTGGAGACCGCGGCGCGCGTGTCGAACGAGAGTGCGTCGTCCCACCCGAGGTCGGCGACCGCGGTGTCGAGCTCGTCGCCGGAGTGCACCTCGGTCGCGGCGCGCACGCTCCGCTGGAACAGTTCGAGATCTTCACCCGCGATCGTCGGCTCGGTCATCGGTCGTTGCCGAGGTCGAGGAGTCGGCGGGCGATGATGTTGCGCTGGATCTCGGAGCTGCCGCCGTAGATCGACGCCGCGCGCGAGTACAGGAATTCGCTGCGCCAGCGGGCGCCGTCGACGTCGTCCCCGATGGTGATCGTCTGCGGCAACACGTCGCCGACGAAGTCGAACACCGCCTGCTCCGACGACGCCAGGAGGACCTTGTCGATCGACGTCTCCACGCCGAGCGTCTCCCCCGCGGCCATCCGGTGGACGGTCGCACGCGACCGGGCCCGGAACGCGTACACCAGTTGCGTCACCTCTCCGAGCTTGGCCGGATCGACCAGCCCGGCGTCGGCGAGCTCGAGCGCCTCCGCCAACCGGCGGTGCAGGAACGCGGCGCGCTGCCACAACGATGTGCTGCGTTCGTAGGGCAGGAGATCCATGGCGAACGCCCAGCCGTCGCCCTCGTCACCCAGGGTGCGATCGAACGGCACGAGCACGTCGTCGAAGAACACCTCGCAGAACTCGGGCTCGCCGTGCATGGTCTCGATCGGACGCGGCGTGATGCCGGGAGTGTCCATGTCGACGAACAGCGCGGTGATGCCGCGGTGCGCCGACTCCGGCGTGCCGCTGCGGACGAGCAGCACACAGCGCTGCGCGTACTGCGCCAGGCTCGTCCACACCTTCTGGCCGGTGACGTGCCAACCGTCGTCGGTGCGCACCGCCTTGCACGTGAGCGCGCCGAGGTTGCTCCCGGTGCCGGGTTCGGAGAAGCCCTGGCACCACACCTCGTCACCGCGGAGCAACGGCGGCAACATCGCAGCCGACAGCTCGGGCGGCGCGAACGTGATGACCGACGGGCCGAGCACCTCCGGCATCGAGTAGACGCCGGAGTACACGAGCCCGCGCACCGTCACGGCCTCGCTCAGGTACGCCCGCACGATCGACGAGCCGCCGAGACCGCCGACGCGCTCGGGCCAGCCCTGACGGGCCCACCCGGCGTCGAAGGTGAGGCGGCGCACCTTGGCGATCTGCGCGTTGTGGTCTTCGAGCGTGGGAACGCCTTCGTACTCGGGTGCGAGCTCGTCGGCGTGTTGGTCGAGCCAGACGTCGAGCTCGCGGCGGAACTGGTCGAGCTCCACCGCGTGGTCAGCGCGGGGCACGCGCGACGAGGTCGCGACGCTCGGCCCAGTCGTCCCCGAACTCCTCCGCGACCTGGCCGCTGCGCCGCATGCGCTCGACCTGACCGCCGGGGATCTTCATCCCGAACGACCTGCAGGTGCGGAACTCCAGCACCTCGACACCGTCGGGACCGGCCTCGTACGCGTAGGGCGCGTCAGAGGGGACGAAGAAGCCGTCGCCGGCTTCGAGCACCTGTGAGCCCATCTTCAGCGAGCCGGCGACCACGTAGTAGAGGCAGTCGCCGTCGTGCGTGTGACGCGGCAGCACGTAGTGGGGGCCGAACCAGGCACGCACGAGGCTCATGCCGTCGTCACCCTCGCCCCGGTACACGACCTCGTCGAGGTTGCCGTCGAGCAGGTTGGGTGACCGCGGTCCATCCGCTGCGATCACGGCACGGTCGTCGGCGTCGAACTCTGGCGCGCTCATCGTCCCCGACTCGAAGAGGCTGGGCGCGTCCTTGCCGCGGAAGAGCTTGATGCCCTGCTTGTCAGTCATGCGGTCATGGTGGCACACCGGTCACGCGCGACCTTCCGTCAGGGCAGGTGACGGCCGAGGTCGTCGGCGTGGGCCACGAAGAACGGCGCCGCGAACAGGCCCGTGACCCCGGAGTCGACCCACCGCGCCTCGAGCACCGGCTGCAGACGAGCGGCGACGGCCACCGGGTCGTCGTCGAGGAACAGGTAGGTGAGCTGGTCGCCCGGTTGCGCAACCGTGTAGGCCGACGGCACGCCGGACGCGGTCTCCCCCCACCATGCGCCGGCGACGCCGTCGACGTCGACCAACGGCGCGGCCGACGACGTCCCGTGCTCGACCAGCAGGTACACGCCGACGGACGGCCACCACGGCAACACGTCTGCACCGGCCTTGACCGTGGGCGCGGCGACCCGCCCGTCGAACGCGTACACGCCCCGCTCGACCGACGGCAGGAGCTCGGGGATGCGACCGACCTTGCCCAACTCGCGGCCGAGGTCGTGGAACGGCTTCAACCCCGACGGATCCGAGAAGAAGTAGTTCATGACGTGGTCGGTGGCGTCGAAGCGCGCGTCGCTCGCGGCGTGTGCGGCGCGGCACTCCGGGGTCGAGATCAACCGGAGCGACGCGTGGATGGTCGCGAGGCGGTACTGCTCGGGCCGGTGGTCGAAGAAGTGCCAGCGCAGGTAGTCGGTGTCGCGACCCTCGGGGTGGCGCGCCGACATCGACACGTACACGAGCTCGATCACCGATCCGCCGGTGGCGAGCACCCCGTCGGCGTCGTCGGTGGGCGTACCGGGAAGGTCTCTGGTGGTCATGGGCGCATCATCGCCCACGCTCGTCAGAGGTTCCAGACGCGTGCCGCGTTGCCGCTCACGATCAGTTCGCGCTCGCGCGGATCGACGCCGTCGAACATCTTGTCCACCATCGTGCGCGAGTGCGGCCAGCTCGACACCGGGTGCGGGTAGTCGGAGGACCACATGATGTTCTCGACGCCGAGCGACTCGTGCGCCTGCCGCACCGCGTTGGGCTCGTCGATGAACGTGAGGAACACGTTCTGGCGGTAGTAGTGGCTCGGCAGCTCCGTGATGGCCGGGAAGTCGTAGCCCTGGCGCTGGTTGAGGTCGTCGACGATGTAGAGCCACCACGACACCCAGCCGAGCCCGGGCTCGACGAACACCACCTTGAGGCGCGGGAAGCGCTCGAACACGCCGCCCATGATCCACATGCCCAGCGCCTCCGCCGCCGACAGGGCGACCATCGGCACGAAGATGCCCTTCTGCGGCGTGGGGTCACGGCGCGGAAGGTCGTCGAGCTGCGTGTTCATCCCGATGTGGCAGCAGATCGGGAGGCCGGACTCCTGGATCGCCGCGAAGAGCGGGTCGTAGCGCCCGTCCCAGTAGTCGGGCACGCCGAGCTCGGCCGGATACACCGGGAGTTGCAGCGACTTGCAGCCGACCGACGCAGCCCACTGCACCTCGGCGACCGCGGCGTCGACGTCGTGGATGGGGATCTGGTACGAGACGATCAGTCGCTTCGGATCGGTGGCGGCGAAGTCGCCCAACGTCTCGTTGAACGCGCGCGTCGCCTCACGCCAGCCGTCCTCGATCAGGTACAGGTAGCGGAACGAGCTGACCTCGCAGTAGTTCACCGAGGCCTCGACGCCGTCGTCGTCCATGTCGGCGAGGCGCGCCGAGGCGTCGGAGTGACCCGGGCGACCGCTGGCCTCGTGGCGACGGTTCTTGCCCATGCCCGCGTCGGGATCGGGCGCGAGACCCTGCTGCGAGCGCCACTGCTCGTTCGCGGCGACCGAGGCGGTGCTCGCCATCGACGAGCGGAAGCGCAGGAGCCCGGCGTCGTAGTCGTCGTGGAACTTGCCGGCCAGGTGCTGCTTCACGAGTTCGTGCGACACGTCGACGTGGTCGTCGGCGGAGATCAGGCGCTCAGCGGTGGTCATGACGGGCTCGGCGGACATGTCGGCGCTCCACGGGTTCCGGGGTCCATCTCCATAGTGGATGCTATACCGGGAGGATGGAGGCCCGCACGACCCGTGCGAGACTGTGCTCGGAGGACGCCATGGACCCGCGACCGCACACCACGATGTCGGGCATCGAGCTCGACGCGGTGTACGGCCCGGCCGCCGCCGAGCGCCCCGGCGAGTTCCCGTACACGCGCGGCCCGTACGCCTCGATGTACCGCCAGAAGCTTTGGACCATGCGTCAGTTCGCCGGCTTCGGTACCGCCGAAGACACCAACGAGCGCTTCCAGGCGCTCCTGGCCGCCGGCGGGAGCGGGCTGTCGACCGCGTTCGACATGCCGACGTTGCTCGGACGCGACTCCGACCACGAGCTCGCGGTGGGTGAGGTCGGGCGCGCGGGCGTCGCCATCGACACGCTCGTCGACCTCGAGCTGTTGTTCGCGGGCATCGACCTCGGTGCGGTCAGCACGTCGATGACCATCAACTCGGCGGCGCCCACGCTGCTCGCGATGTACGTCGCGCTCGGTGATCAACAGGGTGTCGACCGGAAGCGCCTCGGCGGCACGATCCAGAACGACATCCTGAAGGAGTACCAGGCGCAGAAGGAGTTCGTGTTCCCGCCGCGGCCGTCGATGCGCCTCGTCACCGACGTCGTCCGGTTCGCCACCGCCGAGCTCCCCCGCTGGCACCCGGTCTCGATCTCCGGGTACCACATCCGCGAAGCAGGATCGACGGCCGCGGAGGAGCTCGCGTTCACGCTCGCCAACGGGTTCGCGTACGTGGAGTCGGCACTCGCGGCAGGACTCGACGTCGACGCGTTCGCGCCGCGCCTCAGCTTCTTCTTCAACGCGCACGTCGACTTCTTCGAGGAGATCGCCAAGTACCGGGCGGCGCGACGCATCTGGGCCCGTTGGATGCGCGACGAGTACGGCGCCGGCGACGAGCGTTCACAACAGCTGCGGTTCCACACCCAGACCGCCGGCGTGTCGCTCACCGCGCAGCAGCCCGAGGTCAACATCGCGCGCGTCGCGCTCGAAGCGCTGGCGGCCGTGCTCGGTGGTACCCAGAGCCTGCACACCGACGCGTTCGACGAGGCGCTGGCGCTGCCCACGGAACGCGCGGCGCGGATCGCGCTGCGCACGCAGCAGGTCATCGCGCACGAGTCCGGCGTGGTGCACGTGGCCGATCCGCTCGGTGGCTCGTGGTTCGTCGAGAGCCTCACCGACGAGCTCGAGCACGAGGCGGAGACGGTGTTCGCGCACCTCCGCCAGCAGGGCAACGGCTCGATGCTCGACGGCGTCCTGCACGCCATCGACGACGGCTGGTTCCAGGGGCAGATCGCCGATGCTGCGTACGACTTCCAGCGGCGCATCAATTCGGGCGAGTTCGTGATCGTCGGCGTCAACGACCACGTCGACGGCCATGAAGCTGCGCCACCCACCTTGAGCATCGATCCCGCCGTCGAGGATCGGCAGCTCGCGCGCCTGCGCCAGGTCAAGACCGACCGCGACGACGACCGAGTGGGCGCGACCCTCGACGCGATCCGGCGGGACGCCACCGACCCCACCGTGAACCTGATGCCCGCGATCCTCGACGCCGTGCGCGCCCACGTCACCGTGGGCGAGATCACAGCCGCGTTGGAGACGGTGTTCGGCGCGTGGACCGAGCGGGCAGTCGCGTGACCGACACCCCACCCTGCCGCATCCTGTTGGCGAAGATCGGGTTCGACGGCCACGACCGCGGTCTCAAGATCGTCGCGCGCACGTTGCGCGACGCGGGCATGGAGGTGATCTACGCGGGTCTGCGGCAGACCCCGGAGACCGTCGCGGCGATGGCGCGCGACGAGGACGCCGACGCCGTCGGCATCTCGATGCACAACGGCGCGCACCTCACCATCGCACCGCGCGTCGTTGACGCACTGCGCGCCGCCGGCGCGCGCGCCGCGGTCATCGTCGGGGGCATCGTCCCCGACTCCGACGTCATACTGCTGCGCCACATGGGTGTCGCCGCGGTGCTCGGCCCCGGCGCCTCCGACACCGAGGTCATCGACGCCGTCACCACCGCCTGTGAGCATGCTCCGACGTGACGGCGATGTGCCGCGAGTTCGACGCCGGAACGTGGGGAGGGGTCAGGCGCTCGCGGACTTGAGGGCTGCGGTGAAGTCGGCGATGAGATCGTCGCCGGCCTGGTAGAAGGGGAAGTACGCGCACACGCGGTTGGAGTACGGCCCGTAGCGCTTCACGATCTCCTCGGCGACCTCGTCGGGCGTGCCGTGCACCGCAATGGTGTCGATCATCTCGTCGGTGACGAGCGTGCCCATGGTCGCCCAGTCACCCTGCTTCGAGAGTCGGTTGAGCTCGGGCTGCACGTCACCCCAACCGTGCACGTCGAGCACCGGCTTGTACGCGGGCGTCGACCCGTAGAACGCGAGCAGGTTGCGCACACCCCTCGCCGCTTCGAGCTCCTCGTCGTTGCGACCGACCCCGACGATCACCTCGACGATCACCTCGAGGTCGGCACGTGTCCGCCCTGCGGTCGCGAGCCCGCGGTCGATGGCCGGCATCGTGCGCTCGCTCATGTGCTCACCGCTGTTGAACGGCATGACGAGGATGCCGTCGGCGACCTCCGCCGCCATCTCGTTCATCTTCGGACCCAACGCACCCACCAGGATCGGCGCGATGCCGTGCGGATTCGGGCCGGGATCGAATGCGGGCGTCGACAACGTGTGCTTCGTGTAGTCGCCCTCGAAGCGCAACGGGGTGCGTTCCTGCCAGTGCTCCAGGATGGCCTTGATCGCCAGCACCCACTCCCGCATGTGGGCGACCGGCCGACCGAACTCGCCGCCGAAGCGCTTCTCGACGTGCGCCTTGATCTGCGTGCCGAGGCCCAGGCGGAAGCGACCGCCCGACAGCTCCTGCAGGTCGTACGCCGAGTTGGCCAGGTGCCACGGACTGCGCGGGAATGCGATGGCCACGTTCGTCATCAGGTCGAGATCACAGACGGGCGCAGCTGCGACCAGCGGGAAGAAGAGGTCGTGCGAATTCTCGAAGCTGAACACGCCGTCGACGCCGAGCGCCTGGAGCTCAGGAGCGCGACGCGCCGCCTCCATCACCGACTGGGACAGCTGCACGTCGACCTGCATGGGCATGAGCGGCGACGGTAGCGGAAGCGATTCGCGCTGCCCAGCTAGCGTGGGAAGCGCTCCGCGACAGCAGCTCAGACGAGGACGGACGCCATGCAGCCTGACGACCACTACATCGTCATCACCGCCGACAGCCACGCCGGCGGCAGCCACGCGCAGTACCGCGAGTTCCTCGATCCCAAGTACCGCGACGACTTCGACGCCTGGCGCGAGAAGTACAAGAACCCGTACAAGGACCTGAAGGACACGAAGCTCCGCACCCGCAACTGGGACTCCGAGCTCCGCGACCAGCAGCTGAACGACGACGGCATCGTCGGTGAGGTCATCTTCCCCAACACCGTCCCGCCGTTCTTCCCCAGCTTCGTGCTCTTCGCCGAGCCGCCCCGCCCGGAAGAGTACGAGCACCGCCACGCCGGCGTGCAAGCGCACAACCGCTGGCTCGCCGACTACTGCTCGAAGAAGCCCGAGGCGCGCGCCGGCATCGGCCAGATCTTCCTCAACGACGTCGACGACGCCATCGCCGACGTGCAGTGGTGCAAGGAGAACGGCTTGCGCGGCGGCGTGCTCGTGGGCAATCCGCCGATCACCGCCGACTGGCTGAAGCCAATGTACGACCCGTCCTACGACCCGCTGTGGGCGGCGTGCGAGGAGCTCGGGGTCGTGGTGAACACGCACTCGGGCACCGGTGGTCCCCGGTACCAGATGGCGCCGGCCATGCCGCTCGTGCACATCAACGAGATGATCTTCTACTCGCAGCGGCCGTTCGTGTACATGATCACCGGCGGCGTGTTCGAGCGCTTCCCGAACATCAAGTTCGTGCTCACCGAGGCCGGCTGCGCGTGGGTCCCCAACGTGCTCGAGAACCTCGACGGGCTGATGGCGATGCTCCGCACCGGAGGCACCGGCGAGATGCGCTTCGAAGGCGAGATCGTGCCGGTGAAGAACGCGACCGACTACTTCAACCAGAGCTGCTACATCGGCATGAGCCA
This sequence comes from uncultured Actinomycetes bacterium, assembly GCA_963720765.1. GTDB lineage: Bacteria > Actinomycetota > Acidimicrobiia > IMCC26256 > DASPTH01 > DASUAS01. The sequence goes on along the minus strand of CAVRGS010000013.1, from coordinate 626,436 downwards.
GCCGCAGCCGGCCGACATCCGTGCCGCGCTCGGACCGGTGGGCATCGACCACGTCCTGTGGGGCAGCGACTACCCGCACGACGAAGGCACGCAACCCTTCTCGCGCGAGCACCTGCGTCAGGTCATGGGCCACCTCGAGCCCGAGCAGATCCAGCAGATCGTCGGCACCAACACCGCGAACCTCTACGGCTTCGACATGGAGGCGCTGCGGCCCGCGGCCCAGAAGTACTGCCCCACCGTCGCCGAGATCGCCACGCCGCTCGAGGAACTGCCCGAGGGTGCCAACGAGGCCCTGCTCCGATCGGCAAAGGCTCTGGCGAAGGCGCGCTGACGTGCGCATGCGGCGCGAGCCCGAGGACGACCTGTTCCACACGCCCGACGACGACCAGAACTACAACGAGAGCCGCTACTACAACTTCCTCGACACCGTGTCCGGGTTCGGCGGTTGGGTCCGCATGGGCAACCGGCCCAACGAGCACTACGCGGAGATGACGGTGTGCCTCTACCTGCCCGACGGTCGGGTGGGGTTCATGTTCAAGCGGCCACCCATCGAAGGCCACGTCGCGCACGACGCCGGCGGCCTGAAGTTCGACGTCGTCGCTCCGTACGAGGAGCACCACGTCACCTACGACGGCAACGTGTGCTTGCTGGTGAACCCCCGCGAGATGGCCGATCCCGGCACCGCGTTCACGCACAACCCGCACGAGAAGTGCTCGATCGACCTCCGCCTGCTCGCGGCGTCGGAGCCGTCGGGCGGCGAGCCGATCTACGACGAGGGCGAGGAGCCCGCGCCGGGCGTCGCGCACAGCTTCGCCCGAGGCCACACCGAGCAGCAGATGGCGATCACCGGCGTCGTGCAGGTGGACGGGCAGCGCTTCGATCTCGAACGCGCCGTCGGCCTGCGCGACCACTCGTGGGGGCCGCGCGTCTGGCAGAGCATCTGGTGGTATCGCTGGGTCACCGCCAGCTTCGACGGCGGCCTCGGCCTCGCGTGCACGGTCCGCGGTCATCAGGACGATCCCGACCTGCGCAACGTCAACGGCTGGGTGTTCGACCTCGATCGTTACGGCGACGGTCGCGCGGTCAAGGTGCGCGACATGCAGCTCACGTCGGAGTACGACGACGAGTGGTTCGTGCAACGCAGCGACGTCGTCATCGCCACCGACGACCACGACTACGCGTTGCACGGCGAAGTGTCGTCGAGCATCCCGTTGCGCAACCGACGCGACGGCATGGTCACCCGGCTCACCGAGGGGCTGACCCGCTGGACGGTCGGCGACCGCGAGGGCGCGGGGCTGTCGGAGTACCTCGACCAGGTCGTCGATGACGTCCCCGTCGGGACCAGCGTCGGCATCTGACGGTCTCGCCACCGCGCTCGCGCCCGTGCTGGGCGCGCCGGTCGAGATCGCCGAGCTCCGCAAGCTGACCGGGGGCGCGTCGCGCGAGACGTGGTCGTTCATCGCGAACGGCGAGCGACTCGTCCTGCGTCGCGACCCTCCGGCGCGGCCCGGCGTTCCCGGCGCGATGCAGCGCGAGGCCGATGTGATGCGCGCGTGCACGCGCGCCGGTCTGCGTGCCCCCGAGGTGCTGCTCGACGACGACGGCACCCTCCTCGGCACCACCGGCCTGGTGATGCGCCACGTCGACGGGGAGACCATCGCCCGGCGCATACTCCGCGACGACGAGTACACCGTCGCGCGCGCGGTGCTCGTGCGCGAGCTGGCGGAGTTCCTCGCCGGCCTGCACGCGATCGATCCCGACGAGGTGCCGGGGTGTGATGCGCCGGACCCCATGGCCATCTGGGACAAGTACCAACGGCTCGACCAGCGCAGCGCCGTGTTCGACCGCACCCACGAGTGGCTGCTCGTGCATCGTCCGCCGCACACCGCCGACGCGCTGATCCACGGCGACCTCCGGATGGGCAACATCATCGTGCGGCCCGAGGGCCTGGCCGCAGTGATCGACTGGGAGCTCGTCCACCGCGGCGACCCGCACGAGGATCTCGCGTGGCTGTGTCTCAAGGCGTGGCGATTCGGCCTACCGCTCGAGGTGGGTGGACTGGGGACCATCGACGAGTTGGTCGCCGCGTACGAAGACGCCGGCGGTCGCACGATCGACCGCGACACGCTGCGGTGGTGGTTGGTGGCCAAGACGTTCACCTGGGGGGTCGGGTGCATGCTGCAGGGCGACACGCACCTCTCCGGCCGCGTCCGCTCGGTCGACCTCGCCGCGGTGGGGCGTCGCACCGCCGAACAGGAGTGGGACCTCGTGGAGCTGCTCGCACCCGAGGCGTGCGCGGCCACGCGCGCTGCACCGCCCGCCGCGCAGCTCCCAGACGACGACCGCTACGGACGACCCACCGCCCGCGAGCTGCTCGACGCCGTGCGCGAGTTCCTGTCCGAGCGGGTCGCGACCAGCGACGACCGTGGCCTCGCCTACGAAGGAAGGGTGGCGGCGAACATCCTGGCGACGGTGGAGCGCGAGCTCGCCCAGGAGTGGACCGACCGCCGCCACGGCCGCGCCGACGACGGCTGGGACACGCTGGCGATGCTCGTCCGCGACCGCCTGGCGGTGGCGAGCCCGAGCCACCTCTCGCTCCCGCCCACGCTCCCGACCGAGGTGCCGACCAGGAGGAAACAACCGTGACCGGTCCGACGTCCGACGTGTGGGAGGCGATGGCCACCGCCCGCACCATCCGGCGCTTCACCGACGAGCCCGTCGACGACGCCACGCTCGCCCGCTGCCTCGAAGCGGCGCGGTGGGCGCCTTCGGGCGCGAACGCGCAGCGCTGGCGGTTCGTCGTGCTCCAGTCCACCGAGGCCCGCGCCGCCGTCGCCCGAGCAGCCGCGCAGGCGCTCGAGGTGATCGAACCGGTGTACGGGATGTCGCGCCCTGCACCCGACGACGACAGCCGAGCCGCGCGCACCAACCGGGCGACGTACGAGCTCCACGACCGCGCCGGCGAGTACACCTCGGTGCTGTTCGCGCAGATGCACTTCCCCACCGCGTCCGAGCTGCTGCTCGGCGGGTCGATCTTCCCGGCGATGCAGAACTTCCTGCTCGCGGCGCGTGCGCTCGGTCTGGGCGCGTGCATGACGAGTTGGGCGTCGTACGGCGGAGAGGCGATCCTGCGCGAAGCCGTCGGCGTGCCCGACGAGTGGATGCTCGCGGGCCACATCGTGATCGGGTGGCCGCGCGGCAGCCACGGTCCGGTGCGCCGTCGCCCCCTCGCCGACGCGGTCAACCTCGACCACTGGGACACCCCCGCCGACGACCTGCTGTCCTGATCGTTTCGGCGCCCCTACCGCGTCATGGTGACGGCATCGGGGCGCCAGAGCGCAGAGGGGTCAGGTGGTGACGAGATCCTTGGCGAAGCCGACGCCTTCGTAGAGGGCGCGGATCTCGGCCTTGGCCTGGTCGGGGAGGATCCCCTGCGGCGGGCGCGAGTGGGGGTAGTCGCCCATCGGCAGACCGAGCGTCGCCGCCGAGCAGCGATACGCCTCGCCCCAGTGGGTGAAGTAGTCGGGGCGGTTGGGCGAGGTGCAGTACCAGCGCGCCACGCCGTAGATGATCGTGTCGAGTTGCGACTCGCGCGAGTACGCGATCGCCTCGGGGATCCGCCCCTCCCAGAGCAGGTTCCAGTACTCGGTGAGGATCTTGCGCTCCGGGATCTCGTGCAGATACCCCGCGGTACCGAGCTGCGCGGGACCGACGATGCCCTCCTGCAACCAACCGGCGCGGTACACCAGGAAGTCGCACTCCCAGATCACGACCTCGGGCGCGAGCGCGTGCAATGCACCACTCCGCCAGTGCTCCATCGTGCCTTCCTTGGTCGCGCACACCGCGGGCACGGAGTTGGCGATGAGCGCGGAGTCCTCGGGTGTGAGCACGTAGCCCGACGACGGCGAGTTGAACATGCCGAGCGCGATGTCGGTGCGGTCGGCCACATACTGGAAGAAGCGCAGCACACCCTCGCCACCGTGCACCTCCATCGGCGGCGTCTGCAGGTAGCAGATGTCGGCACCCGCGGCCTCGGCGTGCTGCGTGAGCTCGACGCAGTCCTTGGCCGAGTTCGCGCTCGTGCACGCCTGGATCACGACGTCGGGCTTCAGCGCGCGCGCCTCCTCGATCGCGATCTCGACGAGTCGCTTGCGCTCGTCCATGGTGAGCGACCACCACTCGGCGATGCCGCTGGTGAGCCAGAGCATCGAGTGGTCGAGATCGCCGACGCAGTACCGCACGAGTGCGCGGTACGCGTCGTCGTCGATGTCGTCGCCGTCGGTGCCGCTGAACGGCGTGTACAGCGAGTCGCCGATCCCGTGCAGACCGCCCTTGGCGGCCCAGTCCTTCGCGTCCCGTGCTGACGGCATGTGCTCCCCCTCGGATCCGGCCGGTGCGGTGTACCGGACACTAGCCGGACGGCTTGGAACTGTCAGCCGATCGGCTAGCGTGCGCGCGATGACGCAGGTCGCGGCACCCGACACGGCACCGACCGCGCCGGAACCAACCTCGATGGAGACCCGCATCGTCGGCGCGGCCGTCGAGCTGTTCGCGACCCGGGGCATCGACGCCACGTCGTTGCAGATGATCGCCGACGCCCTCGGCATCACGAAGGGCGCGGTCTACTACCACTTCAAGACCAAGCACGAGATCGTCCTCGCGGTGTGCGCCGACTCGTTCGACGCGCTCGAAGCCGCGGTGACCGAAGCCGAGACCATCGAATCGGTCACGTCGCGCGAACGCGCGCTCGACCGCCTCGTCCCCCGTCTCGTCGCGCAAGCCGTCGAGTCGCGCAGCGTGTTCAACAAGCTTCGGTTCGATCCCGTCATGGTCCGGCTCATGGCCGACGACGCCCGCTACGAAGATCTCCTGGCACGCCTCGACCGGCTGCTCGGCGGCGCGGTCCCCGATGCCGCGGCGAGGGTGCGCACGGCCGCGGCGATCTCCGCGCTGGCGGGCGCACCCGTCCACCACCTCGTGGACGGCCTCGACGACACCGCCCTCCGAGCCCACCTCACCGCCGTCCTCCGGGAGATCGTGCGTCCATGACCGAGCACTACGCCGAGGTCGACTGGTTCACCGACGATTCCGTCGTCGACGACCCGTACCCCTACTACCGGTACCTGCGCAACGAGCGCGGACCGGTCTGGATCGAGCCGGTGCACGGTGTCGCGGTGGTCACCGGCCACGACGAGGCGCTCGCGGTCTACCGCGACCACGAGACCTACTCGTCGTGCAACGCGCCGTCGGGCCCGTTCCCCGGCCTCCCCTTCGCACCGGAGGGCGACGACGCCAGCGCGCAGATCGAGCAACACCGCTCGGAGATGATGATGTACGGCTACATGGCGACGTGGGACCCGCCGCAGCACTCCGACTACCGCTCGCTCCTCACCGGCCTCTTCACGCCGAAGCGGTTGAAGGAGAACGAGGAATTCATGTGGCGCCTCGCCGATCAGCAGCTCGACGAGTTCATCGACCGCGGGTCGTGTGAGTTCATCAGCGAGTTCGCGGAGCCGTTCACCGCGCTCGTGATCGCCGACCTGCTCGGCGTGCCCGACGACGATCGCGCTCGCTTCCGCGCGTGGTTCCAACGGCAGAAGTCGCCGGGCCAGATCGACGAGAACATGACCAACCCCGAGGACACGAACTCGCTGTCGTTCTTCGAGAGCACCTTCTCCGGCTACATCGAAGACCGTCGGCGCGCGCCTCGCGCCGACGTGCTCACGCACCTTGCGCAGGTGACCTTCCCCGACGGGAGCACTCCCCCGGTGTCGGTGCTCGCCAACGAGGCGGCGTTCCTGTTCGCGGCCGGGCAGGAGACGACCGCGCGCAGCCTCGCGTTCGCGCTCCAGTTCCTCGTCGACGACCGGGCGCTCCAGGCGTCGCTGCGTGCCGACCGGAGCGCCGTCCCCACGTTCGTCGAGGAGATCTTCCGCCTCGAGGCACCGGTGAAGAGCCACTTCCGCCTGGCGCGCCGTACCACCACGCTCGGTGGGGTGGAGATCAAGGCGGGCACCACCGTGATGCTGCTGATCGGCGGGATCAATCGCGATCCTCGTCGCTTCGACGACGCCGATGCGGTCGATCTCGCACGCGCCTCGATCTACGAGCACGTCGCGTTCGCGCGCGGTGTGCACACCTGTCTCGGCCAACAGCTCGCCCGCGCCGAGATGCGCATCGCGCTCGAACGCATCCTGGACCGCACCACCGCCATCCGGATCTCGCCCGCCGATCACGGTCCCGACGGCGCGCGCGCCTACGACTACGACCAGACGTTCTTCTTCCGCGGCCTGCGCGCCCTGCACCTCGAGCTCACGCCTGCCTGACGCCACCCACCGCGTTCCTACGTCGAAGTTGCGGCACATGACCGCGCGTTCGGCGCATGTTCACATCGACGCAGTGCGCGACGCGGCGCCGGATGCGCTGTCGACCAGCACGTCGATCCCGCTGACGAAGGACACGTCGTGACACGTCGGACACGAGGAACGCACACACCGCGGCGATCTCGTCGGCCGTGCCCAACCGATGGATCGGGGTGTCGCCGAGGAGCTGCTGCATGATCGGCTGCTGCTCGATCTCCTCGGTCGCGGTCATGCTCGAGCCCCTCAGAGGGCGCACCCACCGGACCCGAGGGCGAAACATCTAGATGTCATGCGTCTCCACCTCGGCGCGCATCCAGAACGCGGTGGAGTGGAAGTCGGAGACCGCGTTGCCCGGATGCACGAGCGCGTCGCATGCGGCGTGGGCGTCGTCGTCGAGCGAGAGGTCGAGCACACCGAGCGCGTCGTCGAGCTGCGCGAGCGTGCGGGGGCCGATGATCGGCGCGGTCACGCCCGGCTGATCCTTTGCCCAGAGCAGCGCCAGCTGCGCCGTGGTGAGCCCACGCTCGCCGCGCCAGCTCCCGCACGGCGGTCGCCACCGCGAGGGCGCGTTCGTTCATCCGATCGCGCGTCATCGGCACCAGCGCGGCGCGCGAGTCGGCGGGCACCGAGTCGAGCCGGTCGTAGCGGCCTGCCAGCACACCGGCCCCGAGCGGTGACCACGGAATCACCGCGACGTCGTGGTGCACGCACATGGGGAGCAGCTCGTTCTCGGCCCGCCGATCGAGCAGGTTGTACGGCGGCTGCTCGCTCACGACCAGCGGGAAGCCCTGTTCACGCGCCAGCGCCATCGCGTCGGCCACCATCCACGCCGCGAACGTCGACGTGCCGATCCAGCGCACCTTGCCCGCGTCGACCAGCTCACCGAGCACACCGAGGGTCTCCTCGATCGGCACGACCGGCGACGGACGGTGCAATTGGTAGAGGTCGATGCGGTCGGTGCGGAGGTTGCGCAGCGACGCGTCGCACGACGCGACGATGTGCTCGCGCCGGTGCCAGCGCCCGGGTTCGCCCTCGCCGCGAGGCAGACCGACCTTCGTCGCGAGCAGCACCTCGTCGCGTCGACCGGTGCGCTCGAGCACTTCGCCGACGACTTGTTCGCTCTCTCCGTACACATCCGCGGTGTCGACGAGATCGATGCCTGCGTCGAGCGCGCGCGCCAGCATCGCCGCCGCCTCGTCGGGCGGCGTGGCGATGCCGAAGTTCATGGCGCCGAGCGTCAGCGATGCGACCTCGACGCCCGTGCTCCCGAAGCGCTTACGCGTCGGCGTACTTCCCCACCTTCATCGCCCGGGCGATGGTGCCGCCCATGATGAGCTCCTGGTCTTCCGGCGCCATGCCCTCGACCACCTCGCTGTACTGCAGCGGGTCACCCATGCCTTCGGGGTGCGGGAAGTCGGAACCGAACATGAGCCGGTCGGCGGGGAGGCCGATGTCGAGCAGGCCCTGCGGGTCGGGCTCGTGGAAGATGTGGATGTAGATGGTGCGCTTCATCGCCTCGAACGGGTCCTCGTCGAAGAGCACCGGCGACTTCTCGTAGGCGCGCTGGATCCGGTGGACGAACGGGCGGATCCAGCCCGACCAGTACTCCACCGGCATGAACTTCAGCTTCGGGAAGCGCGTCGCGAGACCGTGCCCGAGGATCGACGCCATGCCGTCCTCCACCGGGTTCTTCGGCGACATCATCGCCTGGAACGCCGGCGAGCCCTGCGACTTGAACGGGAGCATCTCACCGGTGATGCCCTCCCACTCGTTCACGTACCGCTGGTAGCCCGGGTCGCCCGAGTGCATGCCGACGACGATGTCGAGCTTCTCGACCTCGGCCCAGAACGAATCGAACTCGGGCAGCGCGAACGACTTGCGGCCCTGCCACGTGGGCACCGGGGCGACGCGGATGAGGAAGATCTTCGCACCGCGCTCGTGGATGTACTGCAGCTCCTCGAGGGCCCGACCGGGTCCTTCCGCGAGGCTGATGATCGGCGTGGCATAGATGGCATCGCCGTACACGTACGTCCAGTGCTCGTGCATCCACTCGTTGAGCGCGTGGATCACGGTGCACGCAAAGGTCGGGTCGTCGGCGACGCGCTCCTCGAGCACGCTGGCGAGCGTCGGCCACAGCAGCGTGCGGTCGATGCCCATGTCCTTCATCAGCGCGAGGCGCGGCTCGGGGTCGAAGAACGCGTCGATGCCCGGCATCGCGCGCGGCTTCACGCCGTCGCGCATGCTCTTGCCACCCTCTCCCCGGTTGGACGCCGAGTTCCCCCACGCACCCGGCTGGGCCACGCGCGCGAACGTGGGGTTCGGGATGTACTGGCTGATGTGGTCGCGGATCGAGAGCTTGGTGCGACCCTCGACGTCGATGTAGCGGATCGCGCCCTTGTACTCCTTGGGCAGGAACTTGGTGAGTGCGTCGGTGTTCTCGTAGAGGTGGTTGTCGGCGTCGAACGTCTCGTACGGGAGCCGGCGCTCGCGGACGTAGATGAGGTCTTGGTCGGTGTCGGCCATGGCTGAGGATCTCCTCGTCGAACCCGTGCGTGAACGGGGTCAGAATCGCAGAAATTCGGACTGGGTCACAATTTCGGAAGGGTGCCCTCAGCCGCCGCCGAGCTTCGCCAAGCGTTCCGGGCGCGCCAGCACCGCGCCCTGATCGGGCGGCTCGTCGATGCCGACCTCGGCCAGCGTGGGCGTGGTGAACATCTCGACGCCGTAGCCCATGAGACCGAGGCGCGCGTCGTCGCTGTGGCCGGCGTCGAAGAGCATCGAGCCGAGCAACAGGATCACCCCCAGCTTGAAGCCCTGGAGCGCCCGGTGCCAATCGAGGTCGCGCACCGCGCGCCCGGTGAGATCCGTGTAGCGCGCCGCGAGCTCGTCAGTGGTGAGTGACGAGGGCAACGTCGTGAACATGTTGGGGAGCTTCCACGTGACCTGCGCGTATGCGAGGTCGGTCATGGGATCGCCGAGCGCGGCCATCTCCCAGTCGAAGGTCGCGCTCAATCGGTCGCCGACGAACGCGTAATTACCGGGCTTGGCGTCGCCGTGCAGCAGCGTGACCACGTCACTCGGTGCCGGACGACGGCGTGTGAGCTCGGCGAGCAGCAGCTCCAGTGCGGGCAGTGGTCCGCGCTGCACACGCCGCATCTCACTCTCCCAGTGCGCGAGCTCGCGTGCGACCGAATCTCGACCATCACCGAGGAACGCCAGCGTGTCGACATCGACGTCGTGGATGGCGCCGAGCTCGTCGACCAGGGCCTCCGACATCCGTCGCACCCGCGGTGGGTCGGCGACCAGTTCGGCCGGGATCGCCCGCTCGTACACCGTTCCCTCGGAGCACTCCATCACGAAGCACTCACGCCCGAGCACGTCGCCGGTCGCCTCGTACCAGAGCACCTTCGGCGACCGCACCGGCGTCGGCTCCAGCGCTTGGAGCAGGTCGAACTGCATGCGCAGGTCGTAGGGCTCGAGCAGCCCCGGTGGTTGGGGGCGCACGCGCACCACCACTTCGCGACGATGCGCGCCGGAGGCCTCCCATGCGAGCGTGAGCTTGATCGTCTCGGCGGAATGGCCCGTCGGTACGCCGGCGAAGTCATCGATCGTGACCGACCCGACGCCGAGCTGCCTCGCAAACCACGTGGCGAGGTGGTCCCGGGCGTCCGTCACCTCGGTGACGTTAGCTGTACCCGTTCCCGGTTCCAGCGGTTCCACCTAGGGTTCGAGCGTGCGCCGGTTCGAAGAGAAGGTGGTCGTCGTCACGGGTGGCGGTGCCGGCATCGGGCGCAGCTACGCGCGCCGCTTCGCCGCCGAGGGCGCGTCGCTGGTGATCGCCGACCTCGACGAGGCGGCCGCGTCCGCCGTGGTCGGCGAACTCGGGGCCGATGGCGCACGAGGCTTCGCGCACGTGATGGACGTCACCGACGCAGACGCTGCGACCACGATGGTCGAACGCGCGATCGCCGAGCTCGGCGGCGTCGACGTGCTCGTCAACAATGCCGGCATCCACCTCGACCACGCGCAGCTGCCGTTCACGCTCGATGCGGTTCCGAAGTGGCGCGCAGTGCTCGACGTGAACGTCATCGGCGCGCTCATCTGCGCAGCCGCGTGCCGACCGGCGATGGTGAGGCGCGGCGGCGGCGCGATCGTGAACATGTCGTCGATGGCGGCGTACGGCGGATCCGGCGCCTATGGAGTGTCGAAGCTCGCACTCAACTCGCTCACGGTGAGCCTGGCCGCCGACTTCGCCGTCGACGGCATCCGGGTCAACGGGATCGCGCCCGGACTCGTCGATTCCGAGGCCGCCGTCGAGTGGTGGAGCGATCCCGCCCGTGCCGGCATGGAGGGCATCGACCAGATGCTGATCGACCAGCAGATGATCAAGCGGCAGGGCACGATGGGAGATCTCGCCGACATGTGCCTGTTCCTCTGCTCCGACGCCGCCAGCTTCGTGACCGCGCAGACGATCCTGGTCGACGGCGGATTCACGAAGAAGCCCTACTGACGGGAGCCCGACGTGTCCGATGGCGCACGCCCCCACGTCGTGATCGTCGGCGCGGGGTTCGGTGGGCTCCAATGCGCGAAGGTGCTGCGGGGCCGCGCCGTCGACGTCACGATCGTCGACCCGCACGACTACCACCTCTTCACTCCCCTGCTGTACCAGGTCGCGAGTTGTCTGCTGAACCCGTCCGAGGTGGCCGCGCCGATCCGCAAGGTGTTCCGGGGCGCGACCAACGTCCGCTACCGCCAGGACCGCGTGGTCGCCCTCGATCACGATGCGCACCGCGCGACCCTGGCGAGCGGCGCGGTGCTCGGGTACGACGCATGCGTGATCGCCACGGGAAGCGCGACGAACTACTACGGCAACCCGAGCGTCGAACGGCACTCGCTCGGACTCAAGGACCTCGGCGAAGCACTGCAGCTGCGCAACCACGTCCTCATGTGCCTCGAACGTGCGACGACCACCGCCGACGACGCCGAACGGCGACGTCTCCTCACCTTCTGCGTCGTCGGCGCCGGGCCGACGGGCGTCGAATACGCCGGCGCGCTCGCCGAGTTCGTGCGCCTCGTGGTCCCGCACGAATACCCCGAGCTCGCGTCGGCGAGCGTGCACATCCTGCTGCTCGAGGGTGGCGACCGCGCGCTCGCGCCCTTCAAGCCACGGCTCTCCGCCTACGCGGCCCGTCAGCTCGCGCGGCTCGGCGTCGAGCTCCGCACGAGCACGATGGTCACGTCGGCCGACAACGCCGGCGTGATCCTCCACGACGGGACCGAGCTCCCGACTGCGACCATGGTGTGGACCGCGGGAGTGCGCGCCCGCAGCGCTGCTCGGCGAGGACGACCCGTACAGCCGCATCGATGTCGACGACCACTTCCGAGTCGCGGGAACCACGCGCACCTACGCCATCGGCGACGTCGCCGCCGGTCCCGGCCCCCGCGGCTCGGTGCTCCCGATGCTGGCACCACCCGCGATGCAGGCCGGCCGGTTCGTGGCGGCCGAGATCCTGGGCGAGGGCCACGGTGCGTTCCGGTACCGCGACAAGGGCATGCTGGCCACGATCGGGCGCCGGGCGGCGGTCGGACAGCTCGGGCCGCTCACGTTCACCGGCTTCGTCGGATGGATCGCCTGGCTCGTGGTGCACCTCTACTACCTCATCGGTTTCGAGAATCGCGTCCGCGTCGTCATGCGCTGGGCCTGGTACTACGTGCGGCTCGATCGTCCGGTCCGCATCATCGTGCGGGCCGACGAGCCGCGTCCCGAGTGAATCCGGGCTGCCCAGCAATCTGTCGGCAGACGTGAAAGAGTGACCTGCGACGCCGCTCGGGGGGAGGGGCGCCGAACCGGGGGGAACGATGTTCAAGCTCCGCAACCTGGTCGTGGTGTGTCTCGTGCTCGTCGCGCTGGCCGTGCCAGCCATCGGCACCGCGTCCGCCCAGTCGAGCAACGAGAAGCCCAAGGAGACCGAGGTCGGAGTCACGGCCTCCGAGATCCACATCGGCGTGGTCGCCGACGTCGACAACCCGTTCGCTCCAGGCTTGTTCCAGGGTGCGGTCGACGGCGTGAAGGCCGGCGCGGCGTACCTGAACAGCAAGGCCGGCGGCGGCGGTCTCGCCAACCGCAAGGTCGTGGTCGACTTCTACGACTCGAAGCTCAACGGCAACGAGGCGCGCAACGCCACCATCCAGGGCTGTCAGAGCGATTACGCGCTCGTCGGCACTTCGGCGTTGTTCCTCGCGCAGGTCGACGACATCGTCAACTGCCCTGACAAGGCGGGTGCGCCCACCGGCATCCCCGACATGTCCGCAGTGACCACGGGTGTGCCGGAGTCGTGCTCGGCCATGGCGTTCCCGGCGTACGGCACCGCCATCGACTGCCCGACGGTGAACGACAACCCGCAGACGTTCTTCGCCAACCAGGGTCCGGCGAAGTGGGAGCTGTCGAAGAACAAGGGCGGCCTCCACGGCGTGACCATCGTCGGAAACGACACCAAGGACGCCGCCCGCGGCGGCACGATCCTCGGTCTGGCCGCGCAGCAGGCGGGCATCAAGGCCGACCAGGGCGACCCCGTCGTCGCCGTGTCGGGCCGTGATCCCCAGAGCGTGTTCACCCCGATCGTCCAGAAGATGAAGCAGGACAACTCCAACTGGACGTTGAACGTGGGCGCGGCCAACCAGGCCTTGCTGATTCGCAACGAGGCGACCTTGCAGGGCATCGACCCGACCAAGGTCCTCTGGGAGTGCGCGTCGTGTTATGGCAACCAGTTGATCAAGGACAACGCCGACACGTTCGAGGGTGAGGTCCAGTTCCTCGGTTTCCTGCCCTTCGAAGAGGCGTCGGCCAACAAGACGGTTGCCAACTTCGTCAAGTACATGAAGCAGGTCGGTGGCACGCCCGACCAGTTCTCGGCGTACTCGTACGCCGCGGTGCTGGCGTTCGCCGACGCGGTCAACGCCATCGTCAAGACCGACGGGGTCAACGGTCTCACCCGTACAAACCTCATCGACGCGATCAAGGGCCTCACCGACTTCGACGCCGGCGGCATGCTCGGCACACGGTCGTTCAAGGACGGCAAGACGACGTCGTGCTTCCTCATGGTCCAGTTCAAGAGCGGCAAGTGGGTCCGTCAGTACCCGTCCAAGAAGGGCACCTTCGACTGCAAGGCGTCGAATGCCATCGAGATCAAGGCGGACCTGATCCAGCAGTAGTTCGACCTCCTCTCCGAGTCGACGGGTCGGCGGGGCATGCGCCCCGCCGATCCGCGTCCGTACGCATCGACGGGTGCCGAGCAACGCGAGCGTGGAAGTGAGAAGGTGTGCCGTGCGCCGCTCGGGGGGAGGGGCGCCGAACCGGGGGGAACGATGTTCAAGGTCCGCAACCTGGTCGTGGTGTGTCTCGTGCTCGTCGCGCTGGCCGTGCCAGCCATCGGCACCGCGTCCGCCCAGTCGAGCAACGAGAAGCCGACAGCCACCGAGGTCGGCGTCACCGACAAAGAGATCCACATCGGCGTGGTCGCCGACGTCGACAACCCGTTCGCTCCGGGGCTGTTCCAAGGCGCGGTCGACGGCGTGAAGGCCGGCGCGGCGTACCTCAACAGCAAAGCGGGCGGCGGCGGTCTCGCCGGCCGCAAGGTCGTCGTCGACTTCTACGACTCGAAGCTCAACGGCAACGAGGCGCGCAACGCCACCATCCAGGCGTGCCAGAGCGACTACGCGCTCGTCGGCACCTCGGCGTTGTTCCTCACTCAGGTCGACGACATCGTCAACTGCGCGGATCAGGCGGGTGCGCCCACCGGCATCCCCGACCTGTCCGCGGTCACCACCGGCGTGCCCGAGTCGTGCATGCCGATGGCGTTCCCTGCCTTCGGCACGCAGATCGACTGCGCCACGGTCAATGACAACCCTCAGACCTTCAACGTCAACCAGGGACCACCCAAGTACGAGGTCTCCAAGTCGAAGAGCCCGCTCCACGGCGTGACCATCATCGGCAACGACACCAAGGACGCCGCCCGAGGCGGCACGCTGGCTGCGCTCGCCGCGCAGAAGGCGGGCATCAAGATGGACCAGGGCGACCCCGCGGTCGCGGTGTCTGGACGTGATCCGCAGAGCGTGTTCACTCCCATCGTGCAGAAGATGAAGGACGACAAGTCGAACTGGTCGTTGAACATCGCCTCGGCAAACCAGGCGCTGTTGTTCCGCAACGAAGCGACGCTCCAGGGCATCGATCCGACATCGGTCCTCTGGGAGTGCTCGTCGTGCTATGGCAACAAGCTCATCACCGACAACGCCACCGACTTCGAGGGTGAGGTCCAGCAACTCGGGTTCCTGCCCTTCGAAGAGGCGTCGGTGAACAAGACCGTCGCCAACTTCGTGAAGTACATGAAGCAGATCGGTGGTGCGCCCGACCAGTTCGCCGCCTACTCGTGGGCAGCCACGCTGGCGTTCGCCGATGCCGCGAACGCAGTGGTCAAGAAGGACGGCGTCAACGGCCTCACCCGCACGAACCTCATCAGCGCCATCAAGGGGCTCACCGACTTCGACGCCGGCGGCATGCTCGGCACGCGGTCGTTCAAGGACGGCAAGATCACGTCCTGCTTCATGGTGGTCCAGTTCAAGAGCGGCAAGTGGGTCCGTCAGTACCCGTCCAAGAAGGGCACGTTCGACTGCAAGGCGTCGAACGCGACCACGGTGAAGGGCAACCTCATCCAGCAGTGACCCGCCTCGTGCTGCGCCTCAGCGGGGGATCGCTCCCCGCTGGGGCGCACACGCACACCGGGTCTGTGCTAGCGTGACCGCCTTCGTACTTGGCGTTTCACGCTCGCAGGCTTGCTTTCGGTTCTCGTTGTTTCATCGGTCCCGGTTGCCACGTTCGCACCGCTGAGTCCGATGCACCAACTCACAATCAAAGGAACCGCAATGCCTACTGGAACCGTCAAGTTCTTCAACGCAGAAAAGGGCTTCGGCTTCATCAGCCAGGCCGAAGGCGAAGACGTCTTCGTCCACTTCTCGAACATCGCCGGCGACGGCTACAAGTCGCTCGACGACGGCCAGCAGGTCGAGTTCGAGATCGGTGCCGGCCGCAAGGGCCCCGAAGCACTCAACGTTCGCCCCATCTGAGCGTGGCGAGCGCAAGCTTCGGCAAGCGCGAGCGCGAGAAGCAGAAGCGCGAGAAGGCCGCCGCCAAACGTGAGCAGCGCGCCAACCGCGTTCACACGGATCAGACTGAGAACCCGGAGGCGCTCGAGCGCTTCCGGGTTCTCAGCGAATCGTTCGCGGCCGGCGAGATGGAGCGTGAGATCTACCTCGCCCAACGGCAGGAGATCCTCTCGACGCTCGGGCTCGACGACACCTTCGGGGAGGCACCGTGAGACGCGTGATGCACCGGATCCAGCAAAGCACCGCGTTCCGACGAGTCGCCGTGTACGGTGACGCGTGATGACCCGGGTGAAGAACGAGCCGAAGACCGATGTCGAACTGGCAGCGAAGAAGCCGGCGTCGGAAGCGCTCGAAAAGGGGCGCGGTCGGTCAGGCCGAGCGACGCCCAAGAAGCCTCCGCGCGACGATGCCCAGGCCCGCCAGCGCGCACGCGAACGGGCCGCACGCGACGACTGAGTCGTCGCTCGGCGATCAGTCGCCCAGCACCAGTATCTCGACGACGATGCCGGGCGATCGCTTGTAGCTGTCGGCGCACATCCGGCAGAGGTCACGTTCGAAGTCGCCGATCACGACCCGGCGACTGACGTCGGCCCGATGGCACGAGGGACAGTTGCCAGTCGGGCGTTGCGCCGGTGTCGACATCATCTTCAGGGTACTGCCTCCCCGTGCGCACGTCTCCGGGTGCCGCCAGGCCGTGCAGGTACGATGCGCACGACTCGCGCAATCGGCGCGAGCAGAGCCGGGTGGGCGATGACTGACGACAGGCCAGATCTCGATTCCTTCGAGCGCGGCTGCCTCTACCGCCACGACCACACCGACCACATCTTCGAGTTCCGCGGCATCGCCCGCGTTCCCGAGCTCGGCGAAGAGCGGGTCGGGGTCTTCGAGTCGATGGACCACACCGGCGAGCTGATCCTCGCCACGAACGCCGGCTACGACCACGGCGAGCGCTTCACCCCGGTCGGCGACGCCATGGCCGACGACATCGACATCGCACGCGGCCCGCGCTGACACAGGCGGAGCGGCACGGCGTCACGCGGGAAGTTGCACGATCACGCAGAGCCCACCACCCGTTCGCGACGTGAGGGTGAGGGTGCCGTCGTGCGCCTGCGCGATGCTCTGGACGATCGCGAGTCCGAGGCCGACGCCCGCGTGATCGGTGCGGATGCGTTCGGTACCGCGCTGGAACGGCTCGGCCAGTGTGGCGACCAGCTCGGGCGTGAGCGCCGCGCCGGTGTTCTCCACGGTGAGCACCGCGCCCGCGGCATCGACTCGGGTGGAGACCCACACCGTTCCGCGGTGCGCGAGGTTGTGCACGATCGCGTTCTGCACGAGGTTCGTGGTCAGCTGGAACAGCAGTGCGCGAGACCCGTTCGCGAGCGCGACGTCACCTGAGGTTTCGACGGTGACACCACGCGCTTCCGCGAGCGGGAGGAGCGCTTCGGTCGCCTCGTCGGCGAGGAGCGACACGTCGACGGGTTCGGCGGCGAAGGCGCGCTGTTCGGCGCGGCTGAGCACGAGCAGGGCTTCGGTGAGCTCGATGGCGCGCGCGTTGACCGCGTAGAGCCGTTCGACCAGCTCGCCGTCCACGTGGTCGTGATCGCTGCGGGCAACTTCGAGCAACGTCTGCGTGGTCGCCAGGGGCGTGCGCAGCTCGTGGGATGCGTTCGCCGCGAACCTCCGCTGTTCGTCGACCTGCGCCTCGAGGCGGGCGAGCATCGCGTCGAAGCTGTCAGCGAGCTCGCGGAACTCGTCCTGCCTGCCCTCCAGGTCGATCCGATGGGAGAGTGACCCTCCGGCCGCCGTGCGTGTCGCCGCCGTGATCCGGGTCAGCGGCGCGAGCATCCGTCCCGCGAGGAACCACCCTCCGACCAGGCCGAACACGAGCAGGGCCCCCAACACCATGACCGCGGTGAGCCCGAAGCCGTTGAGGGGGTCCGAGCGGGTGCTGAAGAAGAACCACCACGAAGGGTGGGCCCGTGCGATCACACCTTGTGGGATGTAGCGCAGCACCACGACCCAGACCGCCGCAAGCATCAGGACACCGGCGAGCACGAGGAAGCCGGCATAGCTCAGGGTGAGCTTGAGGCGAACGCTCATGCCGGGATCTCTCGGCGCGGTCACGTCCGTCATGGCGGTTCTCCTGTTCCGGTGTCGATGCGGTAGCCGACGCCGGTCACGGTCGCGATGACCCACGGCTCGCCGAGCCGCTTGCGGAGCGCGGACACCGTGATGCGCACGGCATTGGTGAACGGGTCGGCGTGCTCGTCCCACGCTCGCTCCAGCAGCTCTTCGGCACTGACCACTCCACCTTCGGCCGCGACGAGCACCTCGAGCACGGCGAATTGCTTCCGCGTGAGCGCGACGTAGCGGCCGTCGCGGTAGACCTCGCGGCGGAACGGATCGAGACGGAGGCCGGCGATCTCGCGCACCGGTGGCCGGTTGTGCCCGCGCCGACGGTCGAGGGCGCGCAGACGGAGCACGAGCTCCTGCAGCTCGAACGGCTTGGTGAGGTAGTCGTCGGCACCGAGCTGGAAGCCGGACGCCTTGTCATCGAGGCGATCGGCGGCGGTGAGCATGAGGATCGGCATGCCGCTCCCCGACGCGACGATGCGCTCGGCGATCTCGTCGCCGGAACGACCGGGGATGTCGCGGTCGAGCACGGCGATGTCGTAGGCATTCACGCGCAGCAGTTCGAGCGCGACGTCGCCGTCGCCCGCGATGTCGGCCGCAATTGCCTCGAGCCGCAGGCCATCGCGGATGGCTTCGGCCATGAAGGGTTCGTCCTCGACGATCAGTACACGCGTGCTGCGATGGTAACGATCGGTCCTGTATCGCCGGCATATCGAAAACCGCAGACGCGCTGGGAACACCGCGCTCCCTTCACTGGCGGCATGACTCGCAGGACCCTCGCCGCCGGCTTGGTCGCAATCGTGGCGATCTTCGGCGCCCTCGGCGTCGCGTCGTCGGCATCCCCGTGGTCACCCGGCGCATCGGGGTCGGAAGCCGACGGTGCCGTCCCCGACGGCACGACCGTCTTCGACGACGGAGTCCCCGGAGTGGCGAAGCTCGACCGCGCGCTGCTCGTCGCCCTGCGCAGAGCAGCAGGCGATGCTGCCGGCACCGGTGTCGTGTTCCACGTCGAGAGCGGCTGGCGCTCTGCCGCGTACCAGGAACGGCTCCTCGCCGAGGCCGTCGCGAAGTATGGCTCGAGCGAAGAAGCCGCGCGATGGGTGGCCACGCCGAACTCGTCCGCGCACGTCTCGGGCGAAGCAGTCGACCTGGGCCACGCCGATGCCACCGCGTGGTTGTCCGAACACGGCGCCGCGTACGGGCTGTGCCCGATCTACGGCAACGAACCCTGGCACTACGAACTTCGCCCCGAAGCCACCGAGCAGGGCTGTCCGGCCGTCTACGCCGACCCCACTCATGATCCCCGGATGTTGCCGTGAGCACCGTCGGGATCACCGTCTATGGCTGCGAGCCGGACGAGGCAGACCTGTTCGACGAGCTCTCGCCTCACTTCGGCATCTCGCCCACGATCACGAGCGACGCGGCGTCGGAGAGCACCGTCGTCTCGGTGCCTCGCAACCGGTGCGTCAGCGTGGGTCACAAGTCGGAGATCTCACGCCGCGTGCTGCGAGCGATGCAGGACGCCGGCACGGAGCACCTCTCGACGCGCAGCATCGGCTTCGATCACATCGACGTGGCTGCGGCGGCGGAGATGGGGATCACGGTCGAGAACGTGGTGTACGCGCCGGACGGCGTCGCCGACTTCACCGTGATGCTGATCCTGATGGCGGTCCGCGACGTGCAGGAAGTCGTCAACGCCGCGGATCGACACGACTTCAGGCTCGCCCGGGTACGTGGAAGAGAGCTGCGCGACCTGACCGTCGGGGTGTTGGGGGTCGGGAACATCGGCCACGCCGTGGTCAGCCGCTTGCACGGGTTCGGATGCCGGGTCCTCGCCTGCACCAACCGGCGGCACCCGACGGCGGGAGCAGCGGAGCTCGTCTCCCTCCCCCACTTGCTCGGCGAGAGCGACGTCGTCACGCTCCACCTCCCTCTCACCGACGACACGCACCACATCATCGGTCACCGACAGATCGCGGCCATGAAGCGCGACGCGTTGCTCGTCAACACCGGACGCGGTGCGCTGGTCGACACCGACGCCCTGGTCGATGCCCTCGAGCGCGGGCGACTCGGCGGCGCGGCACTGGACGTGCTCGAGGGAGAGGAAGGGATCTTCTACGTCGACCGCACGACGACGCCGCACGACCACCGGGGACTGCAGCGACTGCAGCAGCTCCCGAACGTGATCGTCACCCCTCACACCGCGTACTACACCCGCCGGGCGTTGCACGACACCGTCGAACAGACGCTCGTCGACTGCCTGCGCTTCGAAAGGAACGGAACGAGTGAACCAATCCACGATCGCGGTCCTCTTCGGCGGTTGCTCGGAGGAGCATGACGTCTCGGTGAAGTCGGCGACGGAGATCGCGGCGCACATCGACACGCAGCGCCACGCGCCGATCTACGTCGGCATCACCCGATCAGGCGAGTGGAAGCTGTGCGAGCTGCCCTCGGCGGCATGGGAAGCGGGCGACTGCCGTCGCGCGGTGATCTCGCCGGACCGGGAGACCCACGGGCTGCTCGTCGCCGAGCCCGACGGCGCGTACCGGACCGTGCCCGTCGACGTGGTGTTCCCGGTGCTGCACGGAACGACCGGTGAGGACGGTGCGGTGCAGGGCCTTCTCGAACTGTCCGGGATCCCCTACGTGGGCTGCGGCATCCAGGCGTCGGCGACGTGCATGGACAAATCGCTGGCGTACGTGGTCGCACGCAGCGCGGGCATCGAGACGCCCCGATTCCGGGTGCTCGACGGCGCCGAGGCGACGGAGACCGACGACCTCACGTTCCCGGTGTTCGTCAAACCGGCGCGGTCGGGCTCGTCCTTCGGCGTGAGCAAGGTCGAGCGGGCCGAAGCGCTCGACGCCGCAATCGCCGAAGCCCGGTGCTACGACCCCAAGGTCGTGATCGAGCAGGCGGTGCACGGGACCGAAGTGGGCTGCGCGGTGCTGGGGAACGGTCCCGACCTCGTCGTCGGCGAGATCGACCAGATCGAGTTGTCGCATGGCATCTTCCGCATCCACCAGGAAGCCGCACCCGAGCAGGGTTCGGAGAACGCGGTGATCACCGTGCCCGCGCACCTCCCCGACGAGCAGCGGGAGCACATCCAGGAGACGGCGATGGCGATCTACCGGGTGCTCGGCTGCACCGGACTGGCCCGCGTGGACATGTTCTTGCGGGACGACGGTCGCGTCGTGCTCAACGAGGTGAACACCTTGCCGGGGTTCACGGCCTACAGCCGCTACCCCCGCATGATGGCGGCCGCGGGCATGGTCCTGTCCGAGGTGATCAACCGCTGCATCACGTCGGCGTCGGTGCGGTGAAGGTGGAACCGGGATTCGTCTTCCTCGACCAGGTGCTGCCGGGAGTTCGCTGGGACGCCAAGTATGCGACCTGGGACAACTTCACGGGCACACCGGTCGTCGGGTACGAGGTCAATCGCGTCGTCGGTTCGGATGCCCTGGCGGGTGCGCTGCTCGAGGCGACGACACGCGCGGCGGCGATCGGCTTCGGCCTGCTGCTGTGGGACGCCTACCGACCGCAGCGCGCCGTCGATCGCTTTCTCGAGTGGTCGCGACAGCCCGAGGACGGGCGCACGAAGCCGCGGTTCTATCCCAACATCGACCGGGCCGAGATGTTCACGAGCGGGTACGTCGCGCCGAAGTCGGGGCACAGCCGGGGCAGCGCCGTCGATCTCACCCTCTACCGTCTCGACACCGGAGAGCTCGCGCCGATGGGAGGGGGCCACGACTTCATGGACGAGCGGTCTCATCACGGCGCGCGAGGCGTGTCGGAGGTCGCAGCCCGACATCGCGGCACGCTGTGTTCCGTGATGGAGCACAGCGGATTCCGGCGGCACGAATGTGAGTGGTGGCACTACGCCCTGCGTGACGAGCCGTACCCCGACACCTACTTCGACTTTCCCATCTCGTAGTTCGAGTGGCCGGGGGAAGCGCAGCGCGGCACGCTCAGCGGCGCCAGAAGAGCAGGGGGGTGGCCCCGCTCCTCGTACTCGGCACGACGGCGGCATTGTCACGTTCCACGAAGCGTGTCACGCTCGAGCGATGAGCTCGATACCTGAGAAGCAGGCCCCGCACTCGTTGAGTCCTCACGAGGGAGCAGCAACGCCCGATGACCGCGCCTGGCGGATCGCAGTCGGGTTCGTCGGCTTCGCGCTCGTGATGGCGATCCTCTTCACCGTGTACGTGCTGGCGTGGGATGGCGGCGCGCACACCTAGGCGCGGCTCCGCCGACGGCACTGCGTCGGTCGGGGCACGCGTGGACGTGCTCGACTCGGGATCCGGCGCGATCATCACGACGACACGGGCGAAGGCCGGCGCTGACGGGTTCGCCAGCACCGAGGACGCCCACCGGATCGGAACGGACCCACCGGCGTCTCACGCGAATCAGCGAGGCCCGAAGGCCCCGCTGACCTGCACGTGCACCGGTGGGCGATGGGCGATTTGAACGCCCGACCCCTTCCGTGTCGAGGAAGTGCTCTAACCCCTGAGCTAATCGCCCGGTGAGCGGGCCATGCTAGCGAAGCTCATTCCGTCGCGATGGCGTCGAGGACGTCGAGGCGCGACGCCCGCCACGCGGGGAACACTGCCGCCAGCACACCCGCGAGCATCGAACCGCCCACGAAGAGCAGCACCTCGAGCCACGGGATCCGGAACACGGTGATGCCCTGTTCCTCGAGCGCACGGGCGAACGCCCAGCCCCAGAGCATGCCGAGGGCGAGCCCGACGACGCCACCGAGCACCGCGATCACCACCGACTCCCAACGGATCATCCGCCGCACCTGTCGACGAGACATGCCGACGACTCGCAGCAGCCCGAGCTCACGGGTGCGCTCGTAGACGGAGAGCGCCAAGGTGTTGACGATGCCGAGGATCGCGATGAGCTCCGAGAGCGCGAGGATCGCGATCAACACGGTGAGGAACTGGTCGACCTGCGCCTGCTGATCGTCGCGGAACTGCGCGCGGGTCAGCACGTCGATGTTGGGGAAGTCCTTCGCCAGCGCGCGCTGCAGCGCGTGTTGGTTGGCGAGCGTCTCACCGCCTTCCGTCCGTACGAGCACCAGCGAGTCCTGCGGTGTGCCCCCGGATCCGAGACCGATCGTGGCCGGCGCCACGAGCACCGGCACGGCCTGACCGAAGAGCCCGACGAAGTTCTGTTGCCGGTAGACCGCACGCACGGTCAAGGGCAGCTGGCCCTGCGAGAACTGCACCGGGAGCTGATCCCCGATGTCGACGCCGGCGTGGCGCGCCAACTCGTCGCTCACGAGCACGCCGGTGTCGCCGAGCGCGGCCACGTCGCCCCGGAGGACTTCGAGGTCGACCACCTCGGTGAGCACCTCGGGGTCGATGCTCCCGACCGTCTTGACGTCGCCGTCGACCGCACCGTCGGTGAAGCGCATCGACGCCGCGGTCGCCACCATCGGTAGCGCTCGCAGCCGGTCGACCACCTCGGTGGAGAAGCCGGCGAAGCCGTCGGATTTCACCACGTAGTCGGCCCGCAGCCCGGCGGCGGTGCTCTGCCCCACCGACGCCCGTGCCGACGCGCCGAACGTGGCGGTGAGGCCGACCAGCGCGAGTCCGATGACGAGGGCCGACGCGGTGATCGCGGTGCGACGGGGATTGCGCATCGCATTGGCGCGCGCCAGCACGCCTGGAGGGCCGAACCGACGCAGCGGAGCGCCGAGTGCGCGCAGCGTGGGGCGCACCACCACTGGCAGCAGCAACACCACCCCGACGAGCACCCCGAACGCCCCGAACGCGACCACCTGCACCTGGTCGAGGATCCCGCTGACGTCGCGCGCGCGTGCGAGGCCGTAGATCAGGAGCACGGCGCCGGCCGTCATCACGACGACCCCGATCGCGATGCGCCGCCCGAAGGCGCCCGCGGCGCGCTCGGGCACGTCGGCGATCGCCGCCACCGGTGGCACCCGGGCGGCGCGCACCGCAGGAATCGCCGCGGCCACGACGGTGACGACGATGCCGACGAACAACGAGACGATGACGGTGCGACCGAGCACGACGGTCGACGTCGCCGGAAGGTCGAGACCGACCTCCCGCAAGAGGTCGAGGAGACCGGCCCCCAGCAGGATCCCGAGCCCGAGGCCCACCGCCGAGGCCGCCGCGCCCACCACGAGCGCTTCGAGCACGACGGAACGCACGACCTGACCGCCGGTGGCGCCCATCGCCCGCAGCAGGCCGAGCTCTCGTGTGCGCTGCGCCACCAGGATCGTGAAGGTGTTGAAGATGATGAAGGCACCGACCACGACGCCGATGGCGGCGAAACCGAGGAGCGCGTCGGTGAAGAAACCGAGGAACTGGCGTACCGGCTTGCCGACCTGCAGGGTCGCCTCCGACGCGGTGAGCACCTCGTAGCCCGGGCCGAGGGTGTCCGTGATCCGCGTCTGCAGCGCAGCGGTGGTGACGTCGGCATCGCGTTGCACGTAGACCGCGTCGACGGAACCCGCTGCGTCGAACTCGCGTTGCGCGGTGGCGAGATCGAAGGCGGCGAAGGTGACGGCACCGAAGTCGGTCGTGTCGCCGAAGCCGAAGGTGCCGACGATCTCGTACTCCTTCGCCGCGCCGCTCAACAGCACGCGCACGCGTTCGCCGACATGGAACCCGTGCTTGGCCGCGGTGCCCGCGTCCATCGCGACCTGGCCCCGGCCCTCGGGCGCGTGCCCGTCGGTGAGGCGCAACGGTCCGTCGTCGACCCACGAGATCCCGAACGTCGGGGGGCCACCGCCCCCGATGGTGTCGCCGTTGGCGTCGACGAACTGCGCCAGCGAGGTGCGCACGAAGCCCTGCGCGGAACGCACGCCCGGCACCGCAGCGACCGCGGCGATCGTCGAGTCGGGGATGCGCCCCGGTGTCGAGCCGTCACCGAGGGCCGAAGCGCCCTGGACCTGGAGGTCGACACCGGTGAGGGTCTGGGCGAACACCGACTCGAACGAGCGCTTCACGGAGTCGGTGAGCACGTACGTGGCACTCACGAACGCCACGCCGAGGAGAATGGCCAGCGCCGTGAGGGCGAGTCGCACCTTTCGGGCGAAGAGGCCCCTGATCGTCGCCTTCCACATGGGGCTGGTCGCTCCCTCCTCCGGCCCATCATGGCCGCCCGGACCGGTCACCGAGGGGCACCTCGGGGCGACATCACCTTCCACGCGATGCCGCGAGGACGAAATTCGTCGCCTCCGGCTCAAGAACAGGGCACCGTCGCGCCGATGCATGTGGTCACGGGCACTCAAAGTGACCATCGGGAGACAGTGTCATGCGCTTGAAGGGCTTGCTGGGCAGGAAGACGGCCGCGGTCGTGCTCGCGGGTGTGGTGGGCCTGGGGTTGACCGGGTGCTTCCCGGACACCTCGTCGACACCGCCGAGGGACCCGTTCGTCAACGAGCTCTACAACCGGATGAACTACGACCGCGCCACGGCCGGACTGCCGCCGCTCACCTGGAGCCCGAAGCTCGCCAACAACGCGGGGACGTGGGCCCACCAGATGAGCAACGCGAACTCGCTCTACCACCAGAACCTCGGCGCGCTCCTGTCGACGAGCGAGTACAACCCCTACTACACCCTCGGTGAGAACATCCTGGTCGGCCCGGGCAGCATGTCGCCCGCCACCATCGAGTCCGCGTGGAGGAACTCGTACGACCACTGGAGGAACATCTCCAATCCCTCGTTCAACGTGGCCGGCATCGGGGTCTACCGAGGACCCGACGGCCGCATCTGGGCCGTCCAGGAATTCGGCGGTCTCTGAGCCGTCGCTCCCGATCCTGAGAGCAGCGAGGCCGCAGCCATCGGGCTGCGGCCTCGTCGCGTCGGCGGCAGCGCCTTCCGTGGAGGGTGGTCACGCGAACGCGTCGCGTGACGTAGTGTCCCTCCACGGGTTGGGAACGGCAGGCGTTCCGCATCACCGGCAGCATCGACCGTTGCGCTGGATGATCTTGGGGGCATGATGATGGGGACGTCATTCCCGATGGTGCTGGAACGGACGCGTGACGGCGACCCGTCGGCGTTCGCCACGCTGTGGCACGAGTACCAGCCGGCGCTGCTGCGGTACCTGCGGGTCACCACCAGCGACGCAGCCGAGGACGTCGCGTCAGAGACCTGGGCCGCGGTCGCCACGTCCATCACCCGTTTCGACGGCGACGAGACCGCGTTCCGGGCCTGGCTCTTCACCGTCGCCCGCCGACGCGCGGTCGACCACTTCCGTCGGGAGTCGCGCCGCCCGTCCGTCCCCGTCGATCCCGTCGCCCTCGGCACCGCAGTGATCCCCGCACCGGGCACCGACCCCGGCGACACCGCGGTGAACCGATTCGAGACCGAAGCTGCACTCCGACGCGTCGCAGAACTTCCGCCCGGCCAACGCGAAGCGGTCATGTTGCGGGCGGTCGCCGGACTCGACGTGGCCCACGTCGCCGCGATCATGGGCAAGCGACCGGGTACGGTACGTGTGCTCGCTCATCGGGGTCTGCGCGCCCTGGCCCGCCGCCTCGCGGAGGAGGAACGCGCCGTCACCAATTGATCGGTGACTCCTTCTCGATCACTTCCGGCACCGTGCGCGATCCGATCTTCCGCCGCTCGACGAGGCCACCGCCGAGCGGATGCTCGACGGCACACCGGGCGACGACGGTGGCGAAGGCGCCACCGCCGACCAACCGGTCGCCAAGGAACCCAAGGCCGACAAGCCGGCACCCGAGGACCGGGAGCCCAAAGGTGATCCGACGCCCAAGGACGACAAGGTGGCCAAGTAGCTGAGGCAGCCGACGTCGAAGTGGTCAGTCGACCGCCGCCGGCGACCACTCGCACGCCTCGTCGAGGTCGAGCACCGCAGTCATGCGACCGAACGCGACCCAGTCGCCGATGCACACGGTGAGCTCGAAGATCTCGCGGTCGCTGAACTGCGCTTTCATGCGATCGAAGAACGCGTCGTCGAGCGAGCGGTGGTCGAGCGCGAACTTCTCGGCGTACTCGATCGCCAGCCGCTCCTGCTCGGAGTAGTCGCCGTTGGCGGGATCCGCGATGTGCGCGTAGAGCGCTTCGTCGACACCGTGCTTCTCGAGCGCGGGCACGCGCCACGCCATGCAGATGTTGCAACCGTTGATCTGCGCGATGCGCATGCGCGCGGCCTCACGCACGCGCCACGGCAGCTCGAGACCCTTCCCACCGACCTTGCCGGCGAGTTCGCCGACCGCGGCACCGAGCTCGGGCGAGAGCGACCACACGCGCTCGAGGTCGCTGCCGACGCCGGGAAGGGTGATGCGCGCCATCAGACACCCACCTTCTCGTCGGTCTGCTCGGCGGGAGGTGCCCACGCGCACGCTTCGGCGACGTCGAGGACCGCCTGGAAGCGACCGAACGCGAGCCAGTTGCCGATCATCGCGGTGAGCTCGACGATCTCGGCGTCGGTGAAAGCGGCGCGGAGGCGGGCGAAGAACGCGTCGTCGAGCGAGCGATGGTCGAGCGCGAACTTGTCGGCGTATTCGATGGCGAGGAGCTCCTGTTCGGAGTAGTCACCGTTCGCCGGGTCCTCGACGTGCTCGTAGAGCTGCTCGGTGACGCCCCGATCGGCCATCTCGGGGAAGCGCCACTGGAGGCACACGTTGCAGCCGTTGATCTGCGCGATGCGCATGCGGGCCACCTCGCGCACCCGGGGCGCGATCAGGCGCTCGCCGTAGACCGCCGCGCTCAGGTTGCCGACCGCGGCGCCGAGCTCGGGCGACAGCGACCACACCTGGACGAGCTCGCCGCCGGCGCCTTCGGGGACGCTGATCCTGGCCATGGGACTCCTCCACTGGTCGATTCGCCCCGAGCCTACGGGCTCCGAGGAGGAGCCTGTATCAGTGTCACACCCATCCGCGAGAATGGACCGATGACCGCGGTGCCGCTCCCTCTCCCGCTGGCCCTCGTCGCCGCCGGCCCGTCCGTGCACCCGGCCCTGGCGGGCATGCACCCCGCGGTCGCGGAGTGGTTCCGGCGCCGGTTCCCGGATGGTCCCACCGCGCCGCAGGAGGAGGCGTGGCCCCAGATCGCGGCCGGGCACGACGTGCTCGTCGCCGCGCCCACCGGATCGGGCAAGACTCTCGCTGCCTTCCTGGTGTGCATCGACCGCATCTACCGTGCCCACGAGCGCGGCGAGGAGATCGACGACGTCGCGCGCGTCGTCTACGTGTCACCGCTGAAGGCGCTTGCCGTCGACATCGCCGAGAACCTCGAGCGGCCGTTGGCCGAGATCGCCGCGGTCGCCGCGGAGCTCGGAATGCGCGCACCCAAGGTGCGCGTCGGCGTGCGCACCGGTGACACGACCAGCTCGCAACGCACGTCGATGGTGCGCAAGCCGCCGAGCTTCGTGGTCACCACGCCCGAGTCGCTCTACCTGCTCGTCACGAGCGAGAAGGGACGCGACGCGCTGCGCACGGTCGAGACCGTCATCGTCGACGAGATCCACGCCGTCGCGCGCGACAAGCGAGGCGCGCACCTCGCGATCACCCTCGAGCGACTCGAGTCACTGTGCGAAGTACGGCCCGCGCGTGTCGGGCTGTCGGCCACGCAGCGACCGATCGAGACCGTCGGTCGTCTGTTGGTCGGCGACCGACCGCTCCCCGTCATCGTCGACGCCGGTCACCAGCGCGCGCTCGACCTCGCCCTCGAGCTCCCCGATGGCGAGCTCGAGGCGGTCACCTCGGCCGAGCAGATGAGCGACGTGCTCGACCGCATCGCCGCGCTGGTGGAGGAGCACCGCACCACGCTCGTGTTCGTCAACACGCGACGGATGGCCGAGCGGCTCGCGCACCAGCTGGGCACGCGCCTCGGCGACGACGTGGTCGCCGCGCACCACGGGTCGCTGTCCAAGGAACGTCGCCACCGGGTCGAGACCCGCCTGCGCGCCGGCGACCTGCGTGCGCTGGTCGCCACGGCGTCACTGGAGCTCGGCATCGACATCGGGCCGGTGGAGCTGGTCTGTCAGATCGGGTCGCCGCGCAGCATCGCCACCTTCCTGCAGCGCGTCGGTCGTTCCAACCACAGCCGCGCCGGTACTCCCAAGGGTCGGCTGTACCCCCTCACGCGCGACGAGCTGGTCGAGTGCACCGCGCTGCTGGCGGCGGTGCACGGCGGTCGTCTCGACACCATCCAGCTCCCACAGCTGCCGCTCGACATCGCCGCCCAGCAGGTGGTCGCCGAGCTCGGCGCGCAGGAGTGGCGCACCGACGACCTGTTCGCGCTGGTGAAACGAGCCGCGCCGTATCACGACATGACACGCGAGCAGTTCGACGACGTCATCGACCTCGTCAGCAACGGGATCACCACCGGGCGAGGGCCGCGCGGCGCGTACGTGCACCACGACGCGATCAACGGCGAGCTGCGCGGGCGCAAGGGCGCGCGACTCGCGGCGGTCACCTCCGGCGGCGCCATCCCCGAGACCGGCGACTACCGCGTCGTCGCCGAACCCGACGACACCTTCATCGGCACGGTCAACGAGGACTGGGCCGTCGAGTCGATGGCGGGCGACATCTTCCTGCTCGGCACGCACTCGTGGCAGATCCGCAAGGTCGAGCTCGGTGTCGTGCGCGTGCGCGATGCCGGCACCGCGCCACCCACCATCCCCTTCTGGATGGGCGAGGCACCGGCGCGCACCGCCGAGCTGTCCACCGAGGTGTCCGACCTGCGCGCGGCCGTCGAGCGCTTCCTCACCGCCGGTGACCCCGACGGCGCCAAGTGCTGGCTCATGGAGACGGCCGGGATCGACGCCGAGTCGGCCACCATGGTCGTCGACTACCTCGCGGTCGGGCGGGCGGCGCTCGGCGCCATGCCCACGCAGGAGCGCATCGTGTTCGAGCGCTTCTTCGACGAGACGGGCGGGATGCAGCTCGTGGTGCACTCCCCCTTCGGTGGTCGGGTCAACCGGTCGCTCGGGCTCGCGCTGCGCAAGAAGTTCTGCCGTACGTTCAATTTCGAGTTGCAGGCGGCGGCGAGCGACGACGCAATCGTGCTCTCGCTCGGCCCGCACCACAGCTTCCCGTTGAGCGACGTGCCCAACTACCTGAGCAGCAGCACCATCCAGGACACGCTCGAGCACGCCATCCTCGACTCCCCGATGTTCCAGGCCCGCTGGCGCTGGAACCTCAACCGCTCGCTGATGGTGCTGCGGTTCCGCAACGGTCGGCGCAATCCCCCACCGATCCAGCGCATGGAATCCGACGACCTCATGGCCGCGGTGTTCCCGCAGGCGGCGGCGTGCCAGGAGAACGTCACCGGCCCCATCGAGATCCCCGACCACGTGCTGGTCCGCCAGACCATCAGCGACACCCTGCACGAGGCGCTCGACGTCGGGGGCACGCACGCGCTCCTGCAACGCATGGAAGCGGGCACCGTGCAGGTGCACTTCGCCGACACCACCGAACCGTCGGTGCTCGCCCACGAGATCATCACCGCCCGGCCGTATGCGTTCCTCGACGACGAAGAGCTCCAGAACCGTCGCACCAATGCGGTCACCCTGCGGCGCGGTCTCGCGGTCGACCTCGCGGCGATCGGCGCACTCGATCCCGCCGCCATCGAACAGGTGCACGATGAGATCACGCCAGACCCCGAATCCGCCGACGACCTCGCCGACCTCCTGGCGTCGCTGGTGGTCGTGCGCCCGCGGCCGGAGTGGAAGCCGTTGTTCGACGAGCTCACCGCCCGTCGGCGGGCGGTGGTGTTCCGCCCGCGCGACATCGACCTGTGGTGCGCGACCGAACGCGAAGACGACGCCGGTCACGCGTTCGCCGACGACGAAGAGGCGATCGCCCAGCTGTTGCGCGGTCACCTCGAGATCAACGGCATCACCACCGTCGACGAGCTCGCGAAGATCACCACGCTCACACCGGGTCGGATCATGGCCGGGCTCGCGTACCTGGAGCAGAGCGGCTTCGCGTTGCAGGGCACCTACACCGAGTCTGCCGTCGACACCGAGTGGGTGTCGCGGCGGCTGCTGGCGCGGATGCACTCGTACTCGCGCCGCGCGCGCCGCGGCGGAGTGGAACCTGCCACCGCGCAGGACTTCATGCGCTTCCTCCTGCGCTGGCAGCACGTCGCGCCGGGTTGTCAGCTCGCCGGTGAGGTCGGGTTGCTGACCGTGGTCGAGCAGCTGCAGGGCTTCGATGCCGCCGCGGTGGCGTGGGAACCCGACCTGCTCGGGACGCGGATGCGGCGCTACGACCCCGCGTGGCTCGACCGGTTGTGCCACGACGGCGAAGTCGCGTGGTTGCGCACCAACCCTCCGGCGCGTGACGTCGACGCGCCGTCGGTGGCGCCGTCGAAGGCCACCCCGATCTCGCTCGTCGCGCGGGTCGACCTGCCGTGGCTGCTCATGGCGGCGCGCGCCGGTGGCGATCCCGGGGAACCGGTCGTCGGCGCGACCGCCGAGGTGATCGAAGTGCTGCGCGAGCGCGGCGCGTGCTTCGCCAGTGAGCTCGGCGCGGCCACCAACCGACTGCCCGAAGACATCGAGCGCGCGCTGTGGGACGGCGTGGCACGCGGGCTGGTGATGTCCGACGGCTTCGGCGCCATTCGCTCGCGGGTCACGCAGAACGGCCGGCGCTCGTCCGAGGGACGCCGCTTCTCACGCCTGTCCCGGGGGCCGAGGCTGGCGACCGCGGCCGCCGGACGCTGGTCGCTGGTGCCGACCGCCGAGGCGGCCGCGCTCGCCGAGCTCGCGACCGCCGACCGCGACGAACTGGCCGAAGCAGTGGCCGAGCTGCTGCTCCACCGGTGGGGGGTGGTGTTCCGCGACCTGGTCGTGCACGACTCGCTGCGCTTCCCGTGGCGCGACCTGCAGTGGGCGCTGCGGCGCCTCGAAGACCGCGGTCTGGTGCGGGGTGGGCGGTTCGTCAGTGGGTTCAGCGGCGAGCAGTACGCGCTGCCGGCCGCCCACGAGCAGCTCACCCAGGTGCGCCGGTCGCCGCGCGAGGGCGAGCGGGTCACGGTCAACGCCACCGACCCACTCAACCTGGTGGGCGTGATCGTGCCCGGCGCCCGGGTGCCGGCGGTACGCACCCGCCGAGTGACGTTCGTCGACGGGGTGCTCGAAGGCGACGCCGCGGTCGTGGAGGCGCGCTCGGCCTGACCGCGCGAGGATCGCGCGATGGCCAACTCGTCCCGAGCCGAGGTGCCGGTCCTCATCGAAGCCGCGATCAACGGTGGTACCACCAGGGAGCGGAATCCGAACGTCCCGGTGACGCCGCACGAGATCCGCGCCGACGCGATGCGGTGCTTCGACGCCGGCGCAACCATCGTGCACGCCCACAACGACGACATCCGGCTCACCGGGATGGACGCCGCGGCCCGCTACCTGGAGGCGTGGGCGCCCCTCCTGGCCGCGCATCCCGATGTGCTCTGGTACCCGACCCTCTGCGTGACCCAGGGTGCACGGGCGAAGCTCGAACACGTGCGTCTCGTGGGCGAGCAGGTACCCGTACGCATGGCGGCAGTCGATCCCGGATCGACCAACCTGGGCACGCCCGGCGCCGACGGTCTGCCCGAGGGGAACGTGTACGCGAACTCCTACGCCGATGTGCGCGAAGCGTTCGCGATGTGCGAGGAGCAGGGGTGGGGTCCACAACTCGCGATCTACGAACCGGGGTTCCTCCAGTGCGTGCTCACGTACCACCGCGCCGGCCGACTCCCGGCGGGCTCGATGGTGAAGCTCTACTTCGGCGGAGAGTGGGGCATGTGGGCACGCGCGCAGGGCGTCACCTTCGGCCTGCCACCCACCGCCAATGCGTTGCTCGCGTATCTCGACATGCTGGACGGCACCGATCTGCCGTGGTCGGTCTCGGTGTGGGGTGGTGACCTCATGGCGACGCCGGTGGCACGCCTCGCGCTCGAGCGCGGCGGTCACCTGCACGTGGGACTCGAGGAGCACTACGACCCCGCGCACTCCCCCACCAACGTCGAGCTGGTGGAGCAGGCCGTCGGGTTGGCGACGGAGGTCGGACGCCCGATCGCATCCACCGGCCAAGCGGTCGAACTGCTCGGGCTGCCGGCGGTCACGACGCGCTGATCAGTGCTCGGCGCGGTCGATGTCGGCGGTCGGATCGTGCGTGAGGTCGGCGTCGCGGAACGCGGCGGTGTCGGGCAGCGCCAGGTGGACGTCGGACTCCTCCTGCACGCGGATGCGCAACGCACGGCCGCGGCAGTCGAGGACGTGACCGCCGGCGGTGCGGTCGTCGGTGAGGAAGTGCAGGTGGTAGCCGGCGATCTCCACACCCGACGCGTAGGGGGGTGACCAGAACCCGACCAACGTGCCGTCGACTGCGGTGAGCTCGAACTCCGACTGCTGCTCGGTGGCGACAGCGAGCGGCACACCCGACGCGGTGCGACACGCGGCGCGCACGTGCACCGCGTCGAAGTGGCCGTCGACCCGCACCGCGAAGAACACGTTCGCGGAGTCACGCCTCGCGTCGACCGCACTCGTGAGCGCGCTGAGGTCGTCGACCGCGTCAAGGGTGATCACGTCGGGCGCACCGAAGCGGGTGACCACGGCGAACGGCGTGGCCGCGTCGTCGGGGACCTCGTGCACGCCGCCGCTCGACGACACGCGGAACACGTGCCCGTCGAGCACCACCATCTCGCCGTCGAGGTCCTCGAACGTGCCGAGACCGAAATCGCCGTGCTCGCGCACCACGCCCACCGACACCGCGCCCTGGTACACGCCTTCCACCAGCGCGCCGGCGGTCGACACCTGATACAGCGTGTGGTGCTCCACTCCGAGGTATTCCGCCAGTGCACGCTCCACCAGGTGGTCGCGCGGCGCACCGCTGCTGTGGGCAAGCTCGTCGAGCGCGTCGAGGACGCGTCCGTCGACACGCGCGTGCAGCTCGGGCATCCCGGCAACGTAGTGGGCCGACGCGCGGGAATCGCCGGATCCCGGGAACCGGACACCGCGCGCGTGCGTCTGAACCTCATGACGGCCCCGATGCAACGGGCTGCTTGACGGGGAGGGAACCCATGCGTCGAGTCATCTGCTTCGTCGCGCTCGCGATCGCCACGACGGTGATCATCGCCGGTCCGGCGGCTGCGTGCGGAGGTCTGGTCGGCGAGAACGGCACCATCCAGCTGACCCGCACCACCACGCTCGCGGCCTATCACGACGGCGTGGAGCGCTACGTCACCAGCTTCGAGTTCAGCGGCACCGGCGAGTCCGTCGGTTCGATCGTGCCGCTGCCCGACGTTCCGACCAGGGTGGAGCGCGGGGGCGACTGGACGCTCCAACGCCTGCAGCGGGAGATCGCGCCGCCCGCGTCCGAGCGCTTCGCCGTGTCCGCCGACGCGCAGAGTGCCGCGGGCGCGGCCGAAGTGCTGCAGCAGACCCAGGTCGACGCGCTCGACATCACCATCCTGCGCGGTGGCGGCGACGAGGTGGGCAGGTGGGCGATCGACCACGGGTTCCTGCTCACGCCCGACGCGCCCGAGGTCCTCGACTTCTATTCACGCCGCTCGAAGATCTTCATGGCCGCGCGGTTCGACGCCGCGCGCGCCGCGTCGCTCGGGCAGCGGTCGGGCGACGGCACGCCGATCATGCTCACCATCCCCACCGACGAGCCCTGGGTCCCTCTGCGGATCCTCGGCCTCGGTCTCGACTCGGCGCGGTTCGTGAACGCCGACGTGTTCCTCCTCACGGATCAGCGTCCGGCGGTGCTCGCCGCCGACTCCGGCATCGAGGCCGCGCGCAGTGAGCCCGCGTCGGCGTCGCTCCTCGACGACCTGCGATCGGACCAGCACATGGAGTGGGTGCCCGATTCGATGTGGTTCAGCTACTACGACGTTTCGACCCCGGCCGGTGAGCTGCGCCACGACCTTGCGGTGTCCACGCATCCCGACACCCTGCCGTCGGCGCGCATGGCGGGCTTCTCCGTCCCGGCGTCGCCCGACGCGACCGACGACTGGCAGATCCCGATCGTCCTCGTCGGCGCGCCGATCCTGTTGGTGGCCGGCGGCACGGTCCTGGCCCGGCGGCGAGCGGCGTGAGACGCGCGCTGCACCGCCACCGGTTGGTGCTGGCGACCGTCGCTGTCGTGGTGCTCGCGCTCGGCTCGGGCGTGGTGGTGCTGGCGGCTGCGGGCGCGACCAGCCGGTCGACCACCGACACCGCGCTCGGTCCGGGCCCGGTCACCGTGCGCATCGACGTCGACCACAGCCACTTCCGCACCGCACCGATCCGGGTGCGTCCGCACACCGAGGTGCGGTTCGTGGTGGTGAACCACGACCCCATCGGGCACGAGCTCATCGTCGGCGGGCCCGACGTGCAGGCCCGCCACGCCACCGGACACGAGGCGTACCACCCGCCGGTGTCCGGCGAGGTCTCGGTACCCGCCGACGGCCGAGCCTCGACCACCTACGTGTTCCACGCGCCGGGACCGGTCGAGTACGCGTGCCACCTGCCCGGCCACTACGAGTACGGCATGCACGGCATCGTCGACGTCGTCGCCGACGAGTCAGCGCACTGACCGCGTGTGCCAGACTCCGCGGCCATGGAACTGCGACCCTTCGGCACCCTCACCATCGTCACCGACCCCGACGGCCTCTTCTTCCTCGGCAACACGTCGGCGGGCAAGCGCATCATCCAGGAGCTGCAGTCGGTGCAGCTCGACGGCCGGGTGCACGGCACGATGACCGGCAAGGCCGCCGCCGACTGGCTCACCGTCGACGACGCCGGCAACGTGACCCTCGACATCCGCGTGCTGCTCACCACGGACGACGGCGCCCAGGTGTACGTGCACCTCGACGGACACGCGCAGTGGCCGGAGCGGCTCGGCGACGGTCCGATCTACTCGCGCGCCACGTTGGAAGCCGGTGACGAGCGCTACACGTGGGTGAACCACCTGCCGCTGGTCTCGAAGGGTGCCGTCGCACCCGGTGGCGGCGTCGCCCACGAGCTCTTCGAACTGGTCTGACCTCCGGGTCAGGTCGGGCGCACGACGCGCGCCTCCGGGTCGGCCAGGAGCGGTACCACCAGGCCGCCGCGGTCGCACCGGCCAAGACGAGACGGACGTCGTACCCGATCATCGACCGCGGTGTCGGCCCAGGACCCGACGAGGTCCACTCGCCCCGATCGTGATCGGTGCGACCTGCGCGGCGATCGCAGTGACGCTCCCCCGTCGGCGAACCGAAAGCTCTACACCTATCATGTCGCCCAGCGATCCGCCCGGGGGAAGGACGACGGATGAAGGTCCCGTTCACGTGGAAGCCGACCGGCTGGTTCATGGTCGGCTGGAGCGCGGAGTTCCCGGTGGGCGAGGTGCGGCCCCTCCACTACTTCGGCGAAGACCTCGTCGCCTGGCGCACCGAGGACGGTGCACTCAACGTGATGGACGCGCACTGTCCTCACCTGGGCGCGCACATCGGTCATCACGGCACGGTCACCGGTGACTGCGTCCAGTGCCCCTACCACGGGTGGAGCTACGGCACCGATGGCGTGAACGTCGCGATCCCCTACGAGGATCGTCCCAACCTCACCAAGCGTCTGCGCGTGTGGTCGGTGGTCGAGCAGTACGACTGCGTGTTCGTGTGGCACCAACCGCACGGTGAGCGCCCACGTTGGGACATGCCGGACATCTTCACGTCGTTCCCCACGCTCGATGTCGACCCTGCGAACTACTACCGCCCGTACCCGGAGCTGTCGATCAAGTACGCCGGCGAACCGGTGCACCCCCAGATCCCGCTCGAGAACGGGCCCGACAGCGTGCACTTCCGCTACGTGCACTCGGCGTCGGTCGACCCCGTGCTGCTCGACTGGGAGATGGTCGACCAGGAGGTGCACTTCCGAACCGGCTGGCCCGACACCCGCAGCACCGAGGAAGGCGCGATGGCGTTGCGCATCGCGAGCCACTTCTTCGGGGTGGGTGGTGCGATCAGCGCGTTCGAAGGTTCGGCCCGATACCGGCTCGTGTTCGCGACGACGCCGGTCGACGACGAACACTCCGACATGTTCTATTCGATCTGGTGGCCCCGCCTGCCGGGCGACGACTCGCCCGCACCGCCGGAGGAGATCCGCGAGCGGATCGAGAAGGAGTTCATCGTCACGCTCTGGGACGACCTCGAGATCTGGCGCTACCAGCGGTACGTCGAGCATCCTGCGCTGGCGCAACAGGACGCCAAGCCGTACGGACAGCTGCGCAAGTGGGCGCGGCAGTTCTACGAGATCGGACCCGACGAAGTCGTGGAGAAGGCACCGGCATGAGGTTCACGGCGTGAGGTTCGACGGCAGGGTCGCGGTCGTGACCGGTGGCGGCTCCGGGATCGGTCTCGCCGCCGTCGAACGGTTCGTGCGGGAGGGCGCGCGCGTCGTCGTCGGCGACGTCGACAAGTCGCGGCTCGACGCAGTGGCGGCGACGTTCGGCGACGCGGTGCGGATCGTGCCGTGCGACGTGACCGACGAGGTGGCCGTCGAGACGTTGGCCCACACAGCCACCGACGCGTTCGGACGCCTCGACATCGCGTTCGCCAACGCCGGCATCGGCACGAGCGGGCTGATCGTCGACTCCGACGTCGACGACTGGAAGCGCACCGTCGACGTCTGCCTGGTCGGGCCCATGCTCACGATCAAGCACACGGCACCGCGCATGACCGATGGTGGAGCGATCGTCGTCACTGCGAGCCTCAACGCGGTGCAGCCCGGGCGGGGTATGAGCGCGTACTCCGCGGCGAAGGCCGGCGCCGCGATGCTGGTGCAGGTCGCGGCGATGGAGCTCGGACCCTCGGGCATCCGCGTGAACACGATCGCGCCCGGTCTCGTGCGTACCGGGCTCACCGACGGCATGTGGCTGGTGCCCGAGATCGTTGCGGAGTACGTGGAGAACGCGCCGATCGGCCGCTCCGCCACGCCCGACGAGATCGCCAGCCTCGTGGCGTTCCTGGCGTCCGACGAGGCCGGCTTCATCACCGGCGCGCTGCACCTCGTCGACGGCGGCGCGGCCACGATGCGCTACCCCGACGTGCTCGGACGGATCAGCGGAGCAACGGCCAGGCCAACCACCACGTCATGACCGACGACCTGAGCCCGGCGCTCACCGCCCGGGTCGTGGAAGCCACCGCAACTGGACCAGCTTCACCCGCTGGGACTTCGGCGGCGTGGAGGCCTGGGCCGAGGACCAGGACGTGTGGCATCCGGGCAAGTGGCGGCGCTTCGTCCTCGAGCATCGGCGGGGCACGTGACCGGCGCGGAACGGGCCATAACGTCGGTGCGCACCGCAATCGATCCAGGGGGACCGAGATGAAGACGAGACTCGCCTGCCCGTGCGGGGAGATGATCCGCGGCGACGACGAGGATGACCTCGTGGAGAAGGCCTTCGCCCACCTCCGAGAGAAGCACCCGGACCTCGCCGACGAGTACCAGCGCGAGCACATCCTCTTCATGGCCTATTGAGATGAGCTTCGCGCCACGTCCCGACCACCTCGCTCCCGAGCTCACCGAACGCGAGCAGATCGTCCTCCTCGCACGCGCGTTGTGGCACGAGGGGTACGACGACCACCTCGCCGGCCACATCACCGTGAACCAGGGCGACGGCACGCTGCTGTGCAACCCGTGGCTCCTCACATGGGCGGAGTTCGGCCCCGACGACGTCATCCGCATCGACCTCGAGGGCAACGTGCTCGAAGGCGACTGGCCCGCGCCGCTCGGCATCCCGCTGCACCTCGAGCTGCACAAGGCACGCCCCGGGATCGGGTGGGCACTCCACCACCATTCCCGATGGGGCACGGTGTGGGCCGACATGAAGCGGCTGCCACCCATCCACGACCAGACCGCGGCGGGTGGGGGCGGTCAGCTCGTGCTGGTCGACGAGTACGACGGCAACGTGGGCGATGCCAACGCGGCCGCCAAGGCGGTCGAGAAGATGGGCGACGCCGATCTCGCGCTGCTCGCGCACCACGGCGTGTTCGTGCTCGGCACCAACGTGCACGCGGTCTACTGGCGCGCCGCCTCGCTCGAGTGGCGGTGCCGCAATGCCTGGCTCGTCGAGCAGGGCGGCGGCGGACCCGGCGTGCCGCAAGTCGTGCACGACACGTTCGGCCAGAGCGACGGCACCCGCTTCACCGGCTACTGGGAGACCGCGGTGCGACGCGAGCTGCGCCGCGACCCCGATCTCGCGGCGCGCATCGGACTGGCCGCTTCGACATCCTGAGCGACGGGGAGGTCTGCATCGACACGATGGCGGCCGGCCCCGGGGGGAGCCGGCCGCCTTCGCGATCGTGATCTTCCGCGGCTGGTTCAGCCGTTGACCGCGAGCGTGACCGACTGGCGGTTCGACGGCGTGCAATCGAACGTGCCCGGCTTCTTCGGGTAGTCACGCACGTACTTCTTGCCGTCGAACGTCGCGATCATGAAGCACGGCGAGTTGGCCTTGGTGCCGGGGTCCATCTTCCCCCACATGCCGCCCGCGTCGAACGAGTGCGTGTTCTTCAACGCGGTCAGGAGGTTGGCGCGGGTCAGGCCGTTGACTCCCTCGTCCTTGATCACCTGGTTGGCGGCCTGCTGGAACAGCAGGGTCGACACCCAGCCCCAGACCGCGAAACCACTGGCTTTGTCGGCACCCACGTACTTCACGAAGTTCTTCAGCGTGGCGTTCGCCTTCGTCTCCGCAGGGAGGTTGGGCAGGAAGTTCATGACGATGTGCGTGTTCGCCATCACGTCGCCGGCGTCGACCGTCTTCTGGTCGTAGCACTGGACCTGGCAGGTCCACACGAACTTCGGGTCGGTCAGACCTTGCAGCTGCGCCTCCTGGCGCATCGAGATCACGTTGTCGACGGGTGCGCCGGTGAGGTTGTAGTTGTCGCCGTCGTTCTTCATCTGCTGGATGACCGGCGTGTACGCGCTCTGCGGGTCCTTGCTCGCGATCGGGATCGTGTCGGTGATCTTGATCCCGGCCTTCTCCGCCAGGAGCCCGAGCACCTTCGTGGTGTGCGCGGTCGCCGCCGAGTCACCACTCACGATGATCGGCCCCTGCACCGTCGGCCCGAACTTCCTGACGTAGTACTTCGAGTCGCCGACCTGGCCGGTGAAGGTCTGCGGGTCCTGGTCGAGCGTGCTGCAATCGAGCAGGCTCCCCGAAGGCGCGAACGTCACCGCCGAGCAGGCCTGCTTCGAGTTCGTCGATGTCGACGGCATGTCGGGCAGACCGGTCGCCTGACCCGCCTTGTCCTTGCAGTTGATCGCGTCGTCGAAGCTGCCGATCAGGAACGTCGCGTTCCCGACCATCGCCAGGTCGTTCTCACACGCCTGGATGAAGCCGTTGCGGGCGTCGTTGGGGTTCAGGTGCGAGTCGATGAAATCCAGCACGACCTTCCGGCCACCGATGCCACCGTTGGCATTGATGTACTTCACTCCGCCTTTGGCGCCGTCGACGCCGAGCTGGAAGAGCCCGGGCGCCAACGCGTTGTCCACGTCGGCGACCATCGCGATGTGGATCTCCTTCGCCGTGACGCCGATCTCGGAATCGGTCGGCTTCTCGTCGGCCGCGCCACCGACGGCGGGCATGACACCGATCGTGACGGCGAGCACCCCCAGCGCCACCAGCACGCGGACGGTTCGGGTGTTCGGTCGCACGGTTCCCCCAGAGATGTCAGACGTATGATCTTTCGAGCGTCAAGATGTCAGATATTTCGGTGGGCGTCAACGCGGCCGGCACACCGGTCCCGGTAGGGTCCCGGCGTGGGGGTCGGAGTCGAGCTCACCGGGAAGGTCGCAGTCGTCACCGGGGCGTCGCAGGGCATCGGCGCCACGATCGCCCGGACCCTCCACAGCTCGGGCATGACCGTCGCGCTCCTCGCCCGCTCCGAAGCCAAGCTGCTCGAGCTCGCCGACGAGCTCGGCGAGCGCGCCCTCCCCGTCGCGTGCGACGTCGGTCACCCCGACGCGGTGCGGGCTGCGTTCGCGACCATCGGCGAGTGCCTCGGTCGGGTCGACCTGCTCGTGAACAACGCCGGGATCATCGGCATGTCGCTCCTCGGCGAAGCCGACGACGAGCACGTCACCTCGATCGTCGCCGCCAACCTGCTCGGCCCGATGTGGTGCAGCCGGGCCGCGATCCCGCTGCTCGACGCCGCCGGCGGGGGCGACATCGTGAACATCTCCTCGCGTGCGGTGGAGCTGGCCCGGCCCTACCTGTCGGTCTACGCCGCGACCAAGGGTGGACTGGAGACGTTCACCCGGACGCTCGCGGCCGAGTTGCGACCGCAGGGCATCCGCGTGAGCTCGATCCGCGTCGGCCCGACCGCGTCGGAGCCGACACCAGCGGGCAACACCGACATGTCGGCCATGACCGAGGACTGGGTCGCCCGGGGAGGGCCTGCGCCCGAGGCGCCGGCGCCGGTCGAGAGCGTCGCCGAGGCGATCCTGTTCATCGCGACGAGGCCTCGATCGTGGCGCGTCACGACCGTCGTCGTGGATCCCGCCTGAGCACCACGGAGCAGTGATGCGACTCGCAGCCGTCTTCCCCCAGGGCCAGTTCCCCACCGCGGATCCCGACGCGGTCGTCCTGCGCGCCGCCGACGCCCGCCCCTGAATCAGGCGAACTGGATCAATTCGAAGGGCACGCCACCGGCAACGACCTCGGCGATGGTCGCGCCGCGCTCGCCCGCGCTCGTGACCGTGAGCGGTCCACGCACTTCGAAGCCCGCATCGTGCGCAGCGCCGGCTGTGGTGGCCACATCGCGGGTGGCGACCGCGAGGAGGCGCACACCCGGCGTGACCGTGGCGCGCAGTGCGACCGGGATCTCGACCACCTCGAGCATCCCTGCACCTTCACCGACGAACGCGCTGCGCGTCGCCGCCTGATCGACCGGCCAGCCGAACACCAACGCGTAGTCCTCGGGCGCGCCCTGAGCCACCGGGCTCACCGGCACCACCTTCGCGATGTCGCCGAGGAACCGAAGGGTGACGTCGAGGTCGTCGGTGAGGACGACGGCGTGCGAGAGCGCTCGGGGCATGGCGCCGGATCCTAGAGCCACCGCCATCTTCCGCGCAGTGGTGACCTTCGGCTCTGCCCTGCATCGTCGCCGCGGCGCATGCTGGAGGCATCGCATCGAGCACCTCCTGGATGGGTAGCACTCCATGGTGATGTCGTCATGAGCCGAACCCGCGTCGAGGTCTTCGCCGACGTCGTGTGCCCGTTCACCCACGTCGGGTTGCGCCGGTTCGTGGCCCGGCGCGGCGAGAGCGGCATGTCGGTCCCGTCGCTACGGGTGCGCGCCTGGCCCCTCGAGCTGGTGAACGGACATCCCTTCGATCCCGAGACGGTGGAACACCACGTGCAGGAGCTCCGCAGCCAGGTGGCCCCCGACCTGTTCGCGCACTTCACGCCCGACGCGGTCCCGACGACATCGATGCCGGCGTTCGCACTCGTCGCCGAGGCGTACGCGGTCGGGGACGCACTCGGCGAGGCGGTGTCGTTGGCCGTGCGCAGCGCGCTCTTCGAGGATGGCGAGGACATCGCCGACCCCGAGGTCCTCGCCGCGGTCGCGGCCGCCCACGGGATCGACG
The DNA here is from genome assembly GCA_963720765.1 of uncultured Actinomycetes bacterium. Lineage (GTDB taxonomy): Bacteria > Actinomycetota > Acidimicrobiia > IMCC26256 > DASPTH01 > DASUAS01. The sequence goes on along the minus strand of CAVRGS010000013.1, from coordinate 584,248 downwards.
GCGTCGGCACCGACGCGGAGCACATGGTGGTGGTGGACTACGACGAGGGCCGTCGACGCGGGGTGCAGGGCTCGCCGGAGTTCTTCCTCGACGGGCGCAGCTACTTCTGTCCCGGACTCCGCATCGACCGCATCGGCGACGAGATGGTGATCGAACCCGACGTCACCCGCTTCGATGCGTTCCTCGTGGACTGCTTCACCGCCTGACCAGCCTGCTCAGTCGACCTGCATCTCGCTCATGCTCGACCAGTCGCGCGTGTTCTCGATGGTGGTGTTGATGATGCGCGGAGTCTCGAGCAGCGCCTGCGGGAGCTGCTCGACGGCGGCCCGGAAGTGGTCACTGGTCACGTGCGGGACGGCACCGTCGTCGTCGAACGCCTCGACCAGGACCCACTCGTCGGGATCCTCGACGCTGCGCGACCAGTCGAACCACAGGTTGCCGGGCTCGGCGCGCGTCGCCGCGGTGAACTCGCGCACGTGCTCCATCCAGCGCGCCGACCAGTCGGGCTTCACCTTGAACTTCACGACGATGAGGATCACGACTGCCAGCCTCGCGCGCGCCGACTACGACCAGCGGTAGGCCCCGAAGACCGGCGCGGTCACCACGCCCGGCGGTGCGGCCAGCACGTCGGGCACCGCGCGCACTGCGGTCATGGCGACCGCCAGCTGTCCGCCCGACGTACCTGCGAGCTCACCGACCAACTCGTTGTCGATCGTGAGCTCGAGTCGCAGCGTGGGTGTGCCCTCGACGATGACCCGTACGAGGAACGTCTGCTCGAGGTCGAGGTCCCAGCTCGGGATGTCGCTGGTCACGGTCCAGAACTCCTGCGCCACCAGGACGGCCTCGCCGTCGCGGTACCCGCTCCACGACATGATCTGACCGACGACCGACCCCGCAGGCAGCGTGCCGCACGCGACCTCGACGTCGTGGTCGACGGTGCCGGTCTCCACCGAGTGGCGGATCTCGTCGAGCGCGAGCCCGAGCACGTCGGCGGCGGCGCCGATCGCCTGCTCGTACTGCACCGACACGGCGCGGAACATGGGTGAGTCGACCGAGATGTCCTCGGGCTGCTTCCCCATCCCCATGAGGTCGACGAGCATCTCCCTGCCCGCCACGCCGGAGCAGTCGACGAACTCCTGCACCGTGATCCGGTCGACGTGCTGCGGACAACGCGGTGACCGACGTGGCCAACCGTTCGAACATGAAGCCCGGGTGCTCGCCGGCGGCGTGGAACCGGGTGGCGGTGCGTGCGCACACCTCGCGGATCCGCCGGTCGACGTCGGCGCCGTAGGTCGGCAGGTGGTTGTACGACGTCGTGGTGATCACGTTCTTGCCCGACTCGAGCAGGGCGACGATGTCGTCGGTGTTCGTGTTCTGCGGAAAGGCCTTGCTCGCGGCGTGGAGCACGACGTCGGCGTCGAGCGCGAGGATCGCCGCTTTGTCGTCGGTGGCGAGCACGCCGGTCGGTGGCCGACCGACCAGCTCGCCCGCGTCGACCCCGACCTTCGCGGGGTCGTAGACGAAGAGGCCGACCAGCTCGAGGTCGGGCCGGTCGATCGCCTCGCGCAGCTGCGCGGCACCCACAGCACCCGTGGCCCACTGGACGACTCGAGTCACCGGACGGGTCACGACGTCGCCGCTTCGAGCAGACCTTCGATGGTGCCGTGCAGCACGCTGCGACTCCCGTCGGGCAAGACCCGCCGGGCCACCAGGAATTCGCTGCCGACCCAGCCGTTGCGGATGTAGCGACCGAACCGCATGCGCGTGCCCGGCGCGCCGCTCGCGGCGGGCAGCATCTTGATCTTCTCCAGCGCGTCCTTCACCCCGGGACCGGTCAGCGGACGGGCAGCGGCGATGGCGAGCATCATCACCCGCCCGATGTCGTAGCAGTAGGGCGGGAAGAAGTACTCGGGCCGTCGGCCGTACCGCGCCTCGAACCGGTCGAGGAACTCGCGCGCCACGTCGTTGCGCTCGTCGTACTGGTCGAGCCCGATCCAGCCCGCGAGCTGGTGACGCCACCAGTCGCTGGTCGCCGCGAACTCGAACGCAGTCGTCGTGTAGCGCGGCGGCATCCACCCGATCTGCTCGAGCGCCTCGTTCATCCCGATGAGTCCGAGCCCGAAGCCCACGTGCACGAGCGCGTCGGGACGATCGGCGGCGAGCTCCTGCATCGCCGCCTGCTTCTCGGCGTCGACCTGTGGGATCGGCACTTCGCCGGTGATGGCGAGTCCGGCATCCGCGCACGCGGCTCGCGTCGAGCGCAGGTACTCGTGACCGATCAGCGAGTCCTCGTACGCGATGCCGACCGTGCGGCAGCCATCGAGCTTGGCGACGGCGGCCATGATGATGGGTTCTTCTTCGAGGGATCCGGCCGGGAGGCCGAAGACCCACTCGCCGAGCATCGTCTCGGTGCCGCCCATCGTGATGCAGGCCACCTCGGCGAGCTCCTCCACGTACGGGCTGAGCGCGACGCCGTTCTCCGACACCCAGGGGCCGAAGATCACGAGCGCGTCCTCCTCGACCAGTTCGAAGAACGCGTCGCGCACGGCCCGGAACGAGCCGTTCGGCAGACCCTGCACGTGCCGGATCACGTACTCGACCGGTCGTTCGAGCACGCCCCGCGCGAGCAGGTCGTCGGCGACGAGCTGCAACGACGGGATCACGTTCTCGTCGTAGGTGCCGTCCTCCCCGATGTAGTCGAACAGCAACCCGATCTTCGCCGGCGTCACGTCGGTCATCTCAGTCTCCCCACGACAATTGGAGGTCGGGCACGAACCGGAGTGGCGGCAGGAAGCCGACCTGGTACCCCGGACTCAGCGTGTACTCCGGGATGCGGCGGTGCCACTCCCGCAGCGCGATGCGCAGCTCGCGGCGAGCCAGGTGCGACCCGAGGCACCGGTGCACTCCGCCCCCGAACGCGACGTGACGGTTCACCGCGCGGTCGAACTGCACCTCGAGCGGGTCGGTGAACTCCGCAGGATCGAGGTTGGCGGCGCTGAGGTTGACCAGCACGTGGTGTCCGGCGTCGACGGTCTCGCCGCCGAGGACTGCGTCCTCGCGAGCCCATCGGACGACGGCCGGGACCGGTGTCTCCCAACGGAGCAGCTCCTCGACCGCGTCCGGGACCACGTCGGGATCGGCGACGATCCGGCGTCGGTGCCGATCGCGCCCTGCTCGACCAGCGCATGGTTCGCCGGTTGTGGTGTGGTGGTGTCGACGTTCGTGCCGTCAGGCAGGAAGTTGACGAAATCGACCTTCGCCACGGGCGCCTCGGCGCGCTGCGGGCCTTCCATCCATTCCCCCCCCCACGGGTCGCTCGGCATTTACGGTAGGAGCCGTACCGTTAAGCTATCGAGCCGTGACGGCGATGTCGATCCGCGGCCGACCGCGCAACCCCGAGATCGACGAGATCGTCCTCGAGACGACGCGCGCGCTGCTCGGTGAGGTCGGCTTCGCGGCGACGACCGTGCAGGAGATCTCCCGTCGGTCAGGCATTCATCCGCCTGCCATCTACCGGCGCTGGCCGTCGCGTCGCGCGCTGCTCGAGGACGCGGCGTTCTCGGGCCTCACCGAGATCCGCATCGAACCCACCGGCGACCTGCGCGCCGATCTGGCGCGCTTCCTCGCCGCGTACCAGGACAGCCTCGCTTCTCCCGCGGCGCGCGCGGTGATGCCCGGCCTCATGGCGACGTACCAGGACGAGGTGCCCCGCCCGGCTGCGCACTGGTTGCACCTCTCGGTGCGCCCGCAATTCGCCGCCATCCTCGCCGCCGCGCCCGCCGACGTCGATCCCGACCTCGATCTCGACGAGGTGTTCGACCTCATCCAGGGCGCGCTGCTCGGGCGCGTCTTCGTGCCGGCCATCGCCGCCCGGGGGACGAGCATCGACCGCACCGTGGAGATGGTGGTACGGATCCTCACGCCCCCGTGCCGGTAGGGGTACGCCCCGGAGTGCGGCCGAGGTTGCGCTCGGGATTGCGGTGGCGCCCGGTTTCGTACGATCCTCCCGCTCACACCGTCGACCGGGAGCAGCCATGACGACGATCGTCCACGATGCCGACGCCACCCTCGATCCGTTGCGCGGCGCGCGCCTCGCCGTGGTCGGGTACGGCAACCAGGGCCGCCCCTGGGCGCTGAACCTGCGCGACTCCGGCGCCGACGTCACCGTCTGCGTGCGCGCCGACGAGACGCGGGACCGGGCGACAGCCGACGGCTTCGCGACCACCGAGCTCGATGCCGCGTCCGACTTCGACATCGTGTGCATCCTCATCCCCGACGACGTCATCCCGTCGTTGCCGATCCGACCGCGCGACGACGCGCTCGTGGTCGTGGCGAGCGGGTACACGCTGGCCTTCGACCGGTTCGACCCCGCGTGCGACGTCGGCATGGTCGCGCCGCGCATGCTCGGTCCGGAGGTGCGTCGCTGCTACGAGGAGGGCATCGGGTTCATCACCGCGTTCGGTGTGCACCGCGACGTGACCGGCACCGCGCGGTCGCGCACCCTCGCCGTCGCCAAGGGCATCGGTGGACTCCTCCAGGGCGCGATCGAACTGACCCCTCGCCAGGAGGCGGTGCTGGACCTCGCGGTGGAACAGGCGCTGTCACCGGCGCTCAGCCGCGTGTCGCAGTCGTTCACCCAGGTCATGCTGGAGCACGGCATCCCGATCGAAGCGATCATCACCGAGCTGGTGCTGTCGGGTGAGGTCGAACGCACCTACCGCCTGATGCGCGAGGGCGGGTACGCGGCGCAGTTCGAGCACCACTCCCCCACGAGCCAGTACGGCCAGCTGTCACGACGCGACCGCTTCGACCACTACGACGTGGCGGCGACGATGCGCGAGATCGTGGACGGCATCGACTCCGGCGAGTTCGCGAACGAGTGGGACGCCGAGCGCGACGCCGGGTACCCGGTGCTCACCACGATGAAGACCGCGGCCGCGGGCCCCGAGGTCGCCGCGTTCGAAGCCGAGCTCCGCACGCAGCTCGGCGAGGGCGCCCGTCCGTGAGCGACTCGACATCGTCGACGTCCCCGCCCGCGCGTGTTGGTCCTTGACGTCGACGCGGCGTTCGTGAAGCACGGCCTCGCCGGCCGCTGACCCGAATCCGCCAGGGACCGAGGGGCGGTCCGTGGTCGTCGGGACCGAGCGTCCGAGTCGCCGCGCGCGCCCACTCCGTTGCCGTCCGGCTGCGAACCCGTGACGATCACGCGCGTCCGGTGCCGAGCGGTCCGCGCGGTGGCACAATCGGTGCGTCGCAACGCCGTCGAGGCCGACGACAGTCGTCATGCACCATGGCAGTCAACTGGAGTGACGATGTCAGCCACACCCCTGGAACGGGCGCGCCACAGGCCCTCGATCCGGACACCGGATCAACGGATCCGCGTCTTCGTCAGCTCCACGCTCGGCGAGCTCGCGCCTGAACGCGACGCAACGCGTCGCGCGATCGAGACGATGCAGTTGATCCCCGTGATGTTCGAGTTGGGTGCCCGCCCGCACCCGCCGCGTCAGCTCTACCGCGCCTACCTCGAACAGAGCGACGTGTTCCTGGGGCTGTATTGGGAGCAGTACGGATGGTTGGCGCCGGGCGAGTCGATCTCCGGTCTCGAAGACGAGTATCGACTCGCAGGCGATCGCCCGAGGCTGCTCTACGTCAAGAACCCTGCGCCACACCGCCAGGAACGGCTCGACGGTCTTCTCGCCGACATCCGTGCCGACGACCGCGCCTCGTACCGTCACTTCCGGACGATCGACGAGCTGGCCGAGCTCGTGACCCGTGACCTCGCGCTCCTGCTCTCCGAGCGCTTCCTCGCACCGATTCGCGTGACCTCGCCAGTGCTGCCGGTGCCGCTCACCTCGACGATCGGTCGCGAGCACGAGCTCGCGCAGGTCGAGCGCGCACTTCGGTCCGGCCAGCGGCTCGTCTCGCTCACCGGTCCCGGCGGCGTCGGCAAGACCCGGCTGGCAGTCGAGGCGAGCCGACGCTGTCGAGACGCGTTTGCCGGCGGAGTGGCCTTCGTCTCGCTCGCTGCCACCGATGCGGCTGATCGCGCGCTCGAGCTGGTCGCAGAGAGCTTCGGTCTCGGTGAACCCGACGCCGACCACCTCGACCTCCTCGTCGCCGCGTTCTGCGACCAGCAGGTCCTGGTGGTGCTCGACAATGCCGAGCAGGTGGTCGGGCTCGGTGACGTGATCGCTCGGCTGTTGGAACGGACACCAGGTCTGCAACTGCTCGTCACCAGCCGGCACGCGCTGCGCGTGGGCGCCGAACAGGAACGGCCGGTCCCTCCCCTCGACGTCGCCGGGACCCGCGACTCGCGTGCCGGAGAGGATCTGGCCCCCGCGGTGCAGCTCTACCTGGAACGGGCTCGCGCCGTCTGGTCGGGCTTTGCTCCCGGCCTCGAGGATCAGCGCGCGATCGAACGCCTCGTCCGCAGGCTCGACGGCTTGCCCCTGGCCATCGAGCTCGCGGCGGCCGCGGTTCGAGTGCTTCCACCGAGGGTGCTCGTGCTTCGCCTCGACTCCGGACTCGACCTCCCGAGCGGCTCGGCGCGCATCGATCTGCCGGAACGGCAACGGACCCTCCACGCGACGCTCGACTGGAGTCATCGTCTGCTCTCCGACGACGAGCGGGCGGTCTTCGCGCGGCTGGCGGTGTTCGCCGGTGGCTTCACGCTCGCCGCAGTCGAGCAGGTGTGCGGGGATCCCGATCTTCCGGACGTCGTCGAACCCTTCATCGCGCTGCTCGACAAGAGCCTCGTCGCCGCGGACGAACAGCACGGCGCAGAGCCGCGTTTCCACATGCTGGAGACCGTCCACGACTATGCCCGCGAGCAGCTCGCCGAGCGCGAGGAGGTGGCCGCGACCCACGGGCGCCACCTCTCGTGGGCGCGAGCCCTCGGCGACGCCGCCCAGCCTGGTCTGTGCGGACCCGGACAGCGCCGGTGGGTGACCCGCCTCCACCCCGAGCGGCCGAACTTCGCCGCCGCGGTGGACACCGCGCTCGCCGCGCCGCGATCACGCGGCGGTGGTCGAGCTCGCATGGGACGTCATCGTGCTGTACTTCGTCACCGATCGCGTTCGTGAACCCGACCGTTGGCTCGAGCGAGTCGAGGCCGTCGGTCCGAGGTTCGACGAGGTACTCGACGCGAAGCTGCGCTCGCTCCACGCACTCACGCGGATCCATCACGGCGACTACACGAACGCACACGACATCTTCGATCGGGCGCTGCGGGTCTTCGAATCCCGGGACATGGACTTCGAGTCGGCGGTCGTGCTCCATCAGCTCGGATTCGTCTGGTACCGAGAGAGCGATCCCGAGGCCGCCAGGGCTGCGCTGCAACGGTCCACGGCGCTCTTCGACGGTCTCGGCCACGACTGGGGCGTCGCCCTCGCGGAGGCGATGCTCGGCAGCATCGACGCGGCGACGGGCGACCTCGCCAGTGCCGACGTGCACCAGCAGGAGTCGCTGCGTCGGGCACGCGCGATCGACAGCGATCAGCAGGTGGTCCAAGCGCTCGGCCAGCTGACGCTGATCCGTCTGCTCGAGGGGCGCACCGACGAGGCGTTGCACCTCATCACCGAAGCCGTGCCGGCACTCCGGCGCAGCCGACTCCGCGCCGACGCGGCGAACGCACTGGACGCGCTCGCAGTCGTCGCCCGCGAGCGAGGCGCCCTCGCCGCCGCAGCGGACGCAGTCGCCACCAGCGCCCTCGTCCGCGACCGACTGAAGATCGAGCCGTGGCCGACGACGCAGCGCCACATCGCTCGGATCCGCCGCTGGATCCTCGAGGATCTCGGCGACGATGTACTCGAGCAGCGCATGCGGGACGCGACGACCCGCGACGTCTTCGACACCCTGGACCTCGTGCTCGCGCACGTCACCGGGCCGCACGAGGTCGCGTCGAGCACCCACGCGCGTCGCTGACGCGGTCACCGCGTTCGTCGGAGAGAAGGGGCACGGGGTCGTGACCGCGACGGGTGAGGTGCCCTGCTTTTGCCGCATCGCAGCGGCGCTACACACCGGCCGGACCGGGCCCACCGTGCATGGAGAAGGTCTGTCCGGAGCAGAAGCTCGACGCGTCCGACGCGAAGAAGAGCACGCCGTGTGCGATCTCTTCCGGCTCACCGATCCGACCGGACGCGTCCACGCGCGACCGGTCCGGCTCGAGCCTCGGGAGAGGGGGCCTGACCTGCGGTTCTTGGAGCGGACGACGGGATTCGAACCCGCGACCCCAACCTTGGCAAGGTTGTGCTCTACCAACTGAGCCACGTCCGCGTGGGTGACGAGAATAGCGCGCGACGCGCTCGGGCTCAGGTCCCGGCGAGACGGTCGACCACCGGCGCGAACTGCTCGTACTGGTCGTCGCCGAAGACCACGTACGACACGCCCCACTCCTCACGGCGCCGCAGCAGGGTGTCGCACACCTCGTCGACCGTGCCGGCGAGGACGGCGCCGGAGCTCAGCGCGACGTCGGGTGACACGCCGAAGCCGGGGGCCATGGCCTCGGCGAGGCCCTGCGCGTCGTCGGTGATGGCGGCGACGAAGTAGCGGATCTGCAGCTCGAGCTCGTCGAACCGCTCCCCCGCGCCCTCGCGCACCCAACCGATCTTGCGCGCGGTGGCGTCGCCGATCGTGTCGCGAGCTGCTTCCGCGCCGATCACCCCCGCACTGAGGATCGGGTTGATCCCGACGATGTCAGCCTCGCGCCCGGCGAGCCGCAGGAGCTTCGGACCACCACCGCCCACGAGGATCGGCGGTCGTGGCTGCTGCACCGGCTTGGGCTGCGCGTCGTACGCGGTGATCGTGTAGTGGTCGCCGGTGAAGCCGAACGCGCCCTCACTCCACGCGCCCTTCACGACTGCGAGCGCTTCGGCCAGGCGGTCGATGCGCACGCCGTGGCCGTCGAAGGGAAGGCCGAGGGCCGTGTAGTCGGCGGTCATCCACCCCGCACCGAGTCCGAACTCGAGTCGACCGTCGGACATGCACGTCGAGGGTCGCGGCGTCCTGGGCGAGGACCGCGGGATGGCGATAGTCGTTGCCCATCACCAGCATGCCGACGCGCAACGTGCGTGGTCGCGGCCGCCGCGAACGACGAGCGCGACCATCGGCGCGGGTGCGCCGGAGTCGACGAAGTGGTCGTGCACGAACAGGGTGGAGTAGCCGAGACCCTCGATGCGGCGCGCCTGCTCGGCCCACGCCGACCCAGTGGTCAGGTTGCCCGCGGTGACACCGAAGCGGAACGGCTTCGTCACTGGACGCCGGTGGAACCGAATCCGAACGCGTCGCGATCGGTGGTGTCGAGCGCGTCGACCTCCTTCCAGTCGACCTGCTCGACGCTGCTGGATCACCAGCTGCGCGATGCGGTCGCCCCGCTCGACCGTGAATGGCTCGGCCGGATCGGTGTTGACCAGCAGCACCTTGAGCTCGCCGCGGTACTGCGGATCGATCAGGCCCGGGGCGTTGAGGCACGTGATGCCGTGCTTGAGCGCCAGGCCCGAGCGCGGAAGCACGAAGCCGGCGTAGTCCCGACGGGATCGCGACCGCGAGCCCGGTCGGGACGAGCGCTCGGCCGCCGCCGGGCGCGAGCTCGACGCGTTCGCGCGCGTGCAGGTCGTAGCCGGCGTCGTCGGTGTGCTGCTGGCGCGGGAGGGGCAGCTCGGGATCGAGCCGCTGGACGCTTGATCCCGACCGGCATCAGTCGGCGAAGTCGCCGGCGAGCTCGGCTCGCTGCGCGTCGGTGAGCTCGACCCACACCTTGTACTCGGGGTGGTCGACGACGAGCCGCGCCGGGCCCGTGGCGAGCAGCTCGCGTTGCGCGGCGTCGAACGGGAAGTGCAGGTAGTGCACGGTCGACGTGATGTCGTCGCGCGTCAGTCGTTCCTCGTCGCGTGGGATGCCGACGACACGCGACACGTCGGTCGCGTCGCGCGGGCCGAGGTCGAAGCGCACGGTGAACTCGATCTCGCGCATCTTCGGCAACCACTCGCGCAGCAGCTCGTCGGTGGTGAGCTCGATGAACAGCGTGCCCGACAGCTCGCCGGGGTCGGGGATCAGCTCGTTGTAGGTGGCGACTTCGCCGGCGATGGCCTCGTCGGTGAGCATGCGCTCGGCGCGGGCCATCTCCTGCACCTGGAAGCGCATGGTGTCGGTGTTCTCGAACACGATGGTCACGAGGTCGCCCAACGCGATGCGGCGACGCTTCTTCATCGCGATGATCTCGGCGCGGAACTCGTCGCGCTCGCGCTCGTAGGCGCGGTGGTCGACGATGTCGTCGACGGTGAGCTTCCTCACGGTCGCTCCTCTCTCGTGGCAACCGATCGTGCGCGCACGACCCCGGGGACGCGCCCCGGGGTCGTGCACATCACGAACTGCAGAGTGATCAGGCGTCGAGGCTCTCGAGGCCCTGGCCGAAGCGGCCGGCGTGGCTCTTCTCGGCGCGGGCGAGCGTCTCGAGCCACTCGGCGATCTCCTCGAAGCCCTCGTCGCGAGCCGTCTTGGCGAAGCCCGGGTACATCTCGGTGTACTCGTAGGTCTCGCCCTCGATGGCCGAGTTGAGGTTGTCGGTGGTGGCACCGACGGCGACGCCGGTCACCGGGTCGCCGACCTCGGCGAGGAAGTCGAAGTGGCCGAACGCGTGCCCGGTCTCGCCCTCGGCGACCGAGCGGAACAGCGCGGCGACGTCGGGGTAGCCCTCGACGTCGGCCTTCTGTGCGAAGTAGAGGTACCGGCGGTTGGCCTGGCTCTCACCCGCGAAGGCGTCCTTGAGGTTCGAGTGGGTCTGGGTGCCGTTCAGGTCGGGCATGCGTTGTTCTCCTTGGTGTGCGTTGGTTGCGTTGGACTGGACAGGGTGACGGCGCGACGGCTCAGGCGTCGATCGGCTCCTGGGCGAGGCACTCGTCGCAGACGCCGCGGAACACGACCTCCACCGCCTCGACCGTGAAGGCCCGCCGGTAGCGCGAGGGCACGCGCAGGTCGGCGATGTCGAGCAGGACGTCGCGCACGGTGCCGCACCGGGTGCACACGAGGTGCTGGTGCGCGTGCTCCACGTTGGGATCGACGCGGATGCTGCCGGTGCCGACGTCGAGCAGCTCGACCTCGCCCATCGACTCGAGGTCGTGGACGGTCGGCGTAGACGGTCTTGCGCGAGATGGTGGGCATCTCGGACCGGGCCGATTCGTAGAGCGACTCCACCGTGGGGTGGGTGTCGACGCCGTGAAGGAGTCGGAAGATCACCTGGCGCTGCGGCGTGACCCGGAGGCCCTCGGCGCGGAAGCGCGTGGTGAGCTCCTCGACCGTCTTCACGGCGTTCATCTTATCAACACTCGTTGTCAACTACCACGGGACCGCACGGGAAAATTCGGTGGTGGCCGGAACATCCGGGACCGGCCGCGGGTTCGAACCACCAACAGCGAGTCGAGAGAGATCTCCCCGCACACGGAAGCCCCGGTACCCCCCTCCACACCGGGGCTTCCGCTGTGCCCGGCCTCAGGCGCGAGACACGCCCGGTACCCCAGCTCCTCCGCTCACCAACGGGGCTTCCGGCCCGCCCGAGTGCAACGCGCGTGTTGATGCGAGGGTGGGGTCACACCGGTCGCGGCTGTCAGAATCGCCCGCCATGACCGAACGCCATCGCGCGCTCGTGACCGCACCGTTTCGCGGTCCCGGCCTCGACACCCTCCGCTCCCTCGCCGATGTCGTGCTCGATCCCTGGATCGACCACCAGCCGCTGCGCCTCTACAACGCCGACGACCTGGCCGCCCGGGTCGAGGCCGAGGGCGCCGACCTCCTCATCGTCGAGTCCGACAGCGTGAAGGGCCCGGTCCTCGACCTGCCCCTCGTCGCCATCGGGTCGTGCCGCGGTGACCCCAACAACGTCGACATCGCCGCCGCCACCGAGAAGGGCATCCCGGTGCTCCGTGCGCCGGGACGCAACGCCGATGCCGTCGCCGAGATGGCGGTTGCCCTGCTCTTCGCGGTGAACCGAGGCGTCATCCGCGCCGACCTCGACGTGCGCGCCGGGCGAGACCTACCGCGACGGCACGATCCCCTACCAGCGCTTCCGGGCCTGGCAGTTGGCGGGCCAGACCGTCGGCATCGTGGGCTACGGCGCGGTGGGCCGGGCCGCGGCCTGGCGCTTCGCCGGCCTCGGCATGAACGTCATCACCTACGACCCGTTCGCGCCCGACGCCACGCACTCGCTCGACGACCTGCTCGCCGAGGCCGACGTCGTGTCGATGCACGCCGCGGTCACGCCCGAGTCGCACGAGATGATCGGCGCCGAGCAGTTCGCCCGCATGAAGGAAGGCGCGGTCTACATCAACACCGCACGAGCAGGGCTGCACGACACCGCCGCGCTCACCGCGTCGCTGGCCGACGGCCACCTCGGCGGCGCGGGCCTCGACCACTTCACCGGCGAGCGCCTCGACGTCGACGACCCGCTCTGCTCGATGTGGAACGTCGTGCTCACCCCCCACATCGGCGGCGCGACCTACGACACCGAGCAGAACCACACGACCCTGATCGTCGACGGGTTGGTGACGCTGCTCGACGGCGGCAACCCGCCGAACCTCGTCAACCCGGAGGTCCTCAAGTGAGCGAAGCACCCGCGGCCAGTGCCGACGAGGTGAAGCAGCAGCTCCTCGACACCGCCAAGGAGATGCTGACGTCGGGCCTGGTGCAGGGCACCGCCGGCAACGTCGCCGCACGACTGCCCGACGGCAACGTGGTGCTCACGCCGTCGTCGCTCGACTACCTCACCATGGAGCTCGACGACCTCGTGGTGTGCAATCTCGACGGCGACGTGGTGGAAGGTCACCGCGGTCCGACGTCGGAGAAGATGCTGCACCTGTCGGCGATGCAACGGTATCCCGAGATCAACGCGACCATGCACTGCCACGCCAAGCACTGCACGATGTTCGCGCTCACTCGCCAGCCCATCCCGGCCGTGATCGAGGAGTTCGTGGTGTACGTGGGCGGCGACGTGCCGGTGGCCGGATACAAGACCACCGGCACCGACGAGCTCGCGGAGGAAGTGGCCGGCTGGGTCGGCGACCGCAGCGCGGTGCTCATGGCCAACCACGGCCTGTTCGCGGTGGGCAAGAACCCGGCCGACGTCATGCACATCGCGGGGTTGGTGGAGCGCACCGCGGAGATCGTCTGGGGCGCGCAGCGCCTGGGCGAGATCGTGCCGCTGCCCGAAGCCACCAACGAGCAGTTCGCCGGCTACTACCGCTACGGCCGCACCGGAAAGTTCTGACCCCAGCCCGAGCATCTCGAAGTTGACCGTCGCATGTGCACGCGAACCTCGAGACGTTCGGGTTGTGGCGGGTCAGCGCTTGCGGAAGAGGGTCAGGCCGTCGCCGATGGTGAGGAGGGCGGTGTCGACGCGGGTGTCGGCGGCCACCATGTCGTTGAACGCGCGCATGGCAACGGTCGACTCGTCGGTGTTCGACGCGTCGGCGATGGCGCCGCCCCAGAGCGTGTTGTCGACCAGGATGAGCCCGTTCGGGCGGAGCCGACGCAGTAGCTCCTCGTAGTACACCGGGTACGACGGCTTGTCGGCGTCGATGAACGCGAGATCGACGTACTCCTCGTCGGGCAACGCACGCAGTGTGTCGGCGGCCGGCGCGATCACCAGCTCGATCTTCGCGTCGACCCCGGCGTCGGCCCACGCCTGGCGACCGATGTTGGTCCACTCCTCACTGACGTCGCAGCAGAGCAGATGCCCGTCGTCGGGCAGACCGCGTGCGATGGCGAGCGCGGAGTAGCCGGTGAACGTCCCGACCTCGACCGCTTGGCGCACGCCGAGCGCGCGTGTGAGCAGGGTCATGAACGCGCCCTGCTCCGGCGAGATCTGCATGATCGCCATCGGCAGCTCGGCGGTCTCGTCGATGAGGGCCTGCTGCACCGCGTCGGGTGGCGTGCCGTGCGCGATGACGTACTGGTGGATCTCGGGCGTGAGGAAGAACGACTTCGGGTCGGCCATGACGGCCACCCTACGACGCGCCCGTTGACCGGCCCCCGACGGCGCCGCGCGCCGGTCAGCCGAAGACACGATCGGAGAGCGTCGGCCCTCCGCCGCGGACGGATTCGAAGAGCTCCACACCCTCGGCGCGCCGTCGCCACGCCACTTCGGCGAGGCGCGGCCGCAGGACGCGCTGCACGGGGACATACCCGAGCTCCCACGGCACCACCAGACCCCAGAACGTGAGATCGTCGCCGACGCCTCCCGGCCGGAGGTGGACGCGGATGCGCATCGAGCCGTGCACGACGTGCACGAGGCGCTTGGCGATCGCGTCGGCGAGCACGCCTTCGTTGACGGTGACGATGCTCGCGGTGTCGGGTGGCGGCGCCGACAGCCGGTACACCGCACGACGGGAGAAGTCGAGCACCCAGTACGGCAGCGGCGACGACGAGACCTCGAACACCACCGGCCGGTGCAGCAGGCGCCGGAGCACCCCCGGCGGAAACGCGCGCATGAAGCCCTGGAAGTAGTCGGCGAACGCCGAGTACTCGAGGGTGATGCCCTTCTCCTCCAACGTCTGGTCGGCGATCTTGGGCGCCACCTGCGCCGCGAGCTCTTCGAGGTGGTTGGCGCGATCGGCGTACCAGTCGATGCCCGAGAGCGCGAAGCCGGTCTCCGAGCTCCAGGAGTCGCCCGGATCCATCTGCACCGCCTCGGTGACCGAGTCCGGTCGCTGCGCCCGGAACGCGTCGACCACCTCGCCCGGCGTGATCAGTTGCTCGTTCGCCGCCTGCGCTCTCGGGATGGAGGAACGCCACCATGCTGCCGAACGGCACGCCGTAACGCGGCTGGAGCACGTCGACCACGCGCACCCAGTTGTCGATGTAGCTGTCGCGGGTGACGAGCTCGAGATCGGCCGGATCGTCGGCGGTGTAGAGCAGCGGGTACGACTGCGCGAACGAGTAGCTCTTGAACACGAACGTCGGGGTGACCGAAGTCGTCGAGGATCTCGCTGCAGCGTGCGCCCACGCGGCTTGCTGTCGTTGATGTCCACGAGGACGTGGTCGCCGTCGGCCACGACGAACACCGAGTCGTCGGGTCCGTACTGGTACGAGGCCACCCGCACTCCCGGCGCGAGCTGCACGACCTGTGCGTGCGGGCAGCTCCATGACCTCGTCGAATCCGAGGCTGCGGACCTCCTCGGCGAGGGTCGGGACGCCGAACTTCGGCACGAGCACGTGCGCCGATCGGTCGATCCGACGCATCGACGGGAAGTGGAAGTGATCGAAGTGGTGGTGCGTGAGGTACACGAAGTCGGGCTCGAGCACCTCGGGCGCGGGATCCGCGACCGTCGGGTAGTGCCACCACGAGCGCCAGTAGCACGACCCGAAGAGCCACGGGTCGACGAGGATGGTGGGACCGCTCGTCTCGATGCGCAGGCAGCTGTGGCCGATGACGGTGAACTTCATCGGCCGCCTTGCCCGCGCCGACGTGCGATGGCCGCCGCCGCGAGCACTTCGAGCGTGCCCCGTGCGGTCGCTTCCCAGGTGAAGCGCGCCGCGTGCGTGCGCGCCGACTCGACTCATGCGGGTGCGCAGATCGCGGTCGCGCAGGATCCGGTCGAGACCGACGCGCAGGGCGTCGCCCCCGCGACAGAGGATGCCGGTGTCGCCGTCGACGACCGCGTCGGCGTGGCCGGCGACGTCGCTCACCACCGCGGGCGTGCCGCACGCGGCCGCCTCGGTGATCGTCATCCCCCACCCCTCGCGCGCCGACGCGCTCGAGAGCACCCACGCTCGCTGGTAGAGGTCGACCTTGGTGGCCTCGTCGACCCTGCCCGGCAGGCTGATCCACGACTCCGCACGGGCGGCGTGGATCTGCGCCTCGAGGTCTTCGCGGTTGTAGCCCTCGCCGACGATGACCGCCTCGAGCGCCGGATGGTCGGCCTTGAGCCCGACGAGCGCGTCGACGAGCACGTCGAACTGCTTCACCGGCACCAAGCGCCCGACCGCCACGACCAGCGGCGTCGGCGACTTCGAGCCACCGGGCACGTAGTGCGGGTCGATGCCCGGCGCGACCACGCTCACCCGATCGGCCCGGAATCCGAGGTCGTGCACCATCTCGCGCTTGCTCGACTCGGACAACGTGACCATCGACGTGCGGTGGTAGATGGGTGGCGCCACCTTCGACTCGACGAAGTTGCCGAACGCGGCGAGCCGCGGCGGCAGCGTCATCTGCCACATCTCCGCGTGCACGTGGTGCAGCCACGTGACGTGCGCGGTGCGCGACCACAGCGGTGAGAAGAACGGCATGCCGTTCCAGATCTCGACCAGACCGTCGCGGCCACCGTGCCAGCCCATCATCTCGCTGAACGCGGCACGCGGGAACACGAGGTACCGACCGGCCTTGCGGATCACGCGGTAGCCGTCGCGCCACGACACCTGCGGGTGCCCGGCCGCGTACGACGTCCGGATGTTCACCTCGATGCCCGCTTCGGCCCACAGCTTGGCGATGTTCGAGGCGTGCAGCTCCGAACCGCCGGCCTCGGGATCGTCGAGGTCGCGCCACGCGAGCATGCTCACCCGGTGCAGGCCGGCCTCGGCGGCGATGTCGCCGAGCTTGGCGACCTCGATCGCATGGTCCGGGATCGGTGCGTCCTGGATCGTGCGGTCGGGACCGGTCATGAGCAGTGCATGCTAGGTGGGGCCGTCTGCCGCGGTCCGGGAACGGACCCCGCCCGCTGCATAACCTCACCCGATGGCTCGGCTCACCGGCGAGCGCCCCATGGCGGGCGCCACCCCCGACTCCCTCCTCGCGTTCCACGACGCCGGATACCGGGAGATGGCCGATCGCATCGGCCCCGGGACCGTGCTCGACGTGGGATGCGGCGTGGGCGACCAGACCGCGCGGCTCTCGGGGCTCGGACGCCTGGTGATCGGTGTCGACTACGACGCGCAGACCGCGATCGACGCCGCCCACGAGTGGGAACCGCGCGGGATGCGCTTCGCGGCCATGGACGGCGCCCGCATCGCCGCCCGGGCCGGTTCGATCGACTGGGTGTGCTCGTCGCACATCATCGAGCACTTCCGCGCGCCGGAGCAGCACGCCGCCGAGCTCGCGCGCGTCGCGACCGCGGGCGGCACCGCGCTCGTCATCACGCCCAACCGACCGGCCGACTTCGAGAACCCGTTCCACGTGTCGTTGTTCGAAGCCGACGAGCTGGAGTCGCTTGCTCGCCCTGTTCTTCGACGACGTGACCGTGCTACGGCCTCGAGGGTTCACCCGAGCTCCACGCCGACTTCGCGCAGCGCCGCGCGAGCGGTGAGCGTCTCCTCAAGCTCGACCCCCTCGACCTGCGGCACAAGGTGCCGTACCGCTGGTACGTGTGGAGCTACGAGCGAGTGCTCCCCGTCGTCTACAAGTTCCTCGGCTCGGAACGCACCGGCATCGGCTCGGGCCTCGACGAGTCGCACTTCTTCGTCACCGACCAGATCACGCCCACCACGCCCGGGCTGTTCGCGGTGGCGCGCAACCCGCGCGGCTGAGCAACTCCGCCCATCGCCCTACTTGGCCCACAGGCCGCGCGAGTCGGGGCGGTCGGTGTCGTCGACGGGATCGGGATCGCCGCCGGCCGCGACCTCCTTGATCTGCGGCGTCAGCCAGTCGACGACCATCGCCGAACCCGCCTCGGTGAAGTGGACGCCGTCGCCGCGGATGACCTGACCGTTCAGCTCGTCGGTGAACTTGCCCTGCGGCGACACGAACCGGTTGAGGTCGATCATCCGGTAGCGGCCGGGGTGGTTGGCGAGGAAGTCGCGGTAGAGCGAGTTGATGCGATCGACGCGCCAGGGATCGTACTCGGGCCACTCACGGCCGGTCTGGCCGACGAGCTCGGGTCGCGAGAAGAACGGCGTGGTGAGCACGACGACCTTCGCGCCCGGTGGAAGCGAGCAGGTTCGTGGCGTCGTCGAGCTGGTGCAGGAACGACGTGTCGTACTCGACGCTCCCGAACTTCACGACGTGGCCGTCGACGTCGCGGTCGAGGATGTCCCACGCGCCCACCAGCATCACCACGACGTCGGGTTGGAACTGCGCGAGCTCGCTCGGCCACCGCTCGCGCCAGTTGCACGCCGCATCGACGGGGACGAGCTCACCGCCCTCGAACACCGATCCGTCGTAGAACAGACCGCAGCCGAGGCGACCGCGGTTCCACACGGTGAGACCCGCGCGACGCCCCGAGGTCGTCGTAGCCGAGCCCCAGCGTGCCGGCCACGGAGTCGCCGACGATCATGACCTTCGGCGGCGCGGCGGGCACCGCGCCGGCGCCGTCGCCCGCCGGTGCCGTCGACGGCGGTTCGGCCTTCGGCGCGGCCACGTCCTGACGCAGCGCTCGCTCGGTCTTGGCCGCGACGGAGTCGCCGCCGCCCGTGGTGGTGACGAACACCGCGGCCACGAGGGCGCACGACAGCGACCAGCGCGACCACCTGGCGGCTTGGGGATGTGGAACGTGCCGGCGCGGATCGGACGCTCGAGCGCGTAGAAGGACAGGGTGGCGAACGCCACGCTCACCGCGATCCGTACCACCAGCAACCAGAAGCCGTCGAGGCCGGTGCGCGTCTGCGTGAGCGTGAGATACACCGGCCAGTGCCAGAGATAGAGGCCGTAGGAGATGCGGCCGATCCACCGCAACGGCGACAACGAGAGGAAGCGACCGAGCACGCCGCGGTCGGGCTGCACCACCGAGACGATCACCGCCGACACCGCAAGCGCCGCGAACAGGAAACCGCCCTGGTACAGGGCGTCGGTGCGTTCCGACATCCGCCAGAACAACCACAGCGTGTAGCCCGCGCCCACGATCGCAGCGACGCGGATGGCGACGCGCGCGCGCGGCGCTGCGCAACGGCCCGTGCATGAAGACGAGGATTCCGACGACCGCGCCGATCAGCAACGACTGCGCGCGCGTGTCGGTGCCGTAGTAGACGCGCGACGGGTCGCGACCCGGCTGGTAGAGCACCGCCATCAACGTGGCCGACGCCGCGATCATGACCACGCACGCTGCGAGCAGCACCCGCAGCGAACGCCGCCACCACAGCAGTCCGGCGACGACCAGCGGCCACACCAGGTAGAACTGCTCCTCGATCGCCAACGACCACATGTGCCGCAGTGGCGACGGCTGTGAGAACTGGTCGAAGTACGACTGACCCGAGAAGATGAAGCGCCAGTTCGCGACGTACCCCAGCGACGCGTACGAGTCGCCCCGGATGCGCGACAGCTCACCGGGCGCGGCGAAGACGCCGGCGTAGACGACGATCCCGACCATCACCAGCAACAGCGCAGGGAGCAGGCGTCGGGCGCGCCGGGCCCAGAACGCGAGCAGGTTGATGGTCGAGCGGTTGGTCCACTCCGTGACGAGCAGCGTCGTGATCAGGAACCCGCTGAGGACGAAGAACGTGTCGACGCCGAGAAATCCGCCCACGGCCCACGACTGACCTGCGTGGTAGAAGAGCACGGCCGCCACCGCGAAGGCGCGGATGCCGTCGAGCGCAGGCTGATACCCGAAGTGGCGCGACGGCGCGGCGCGCTTGACTGCGCGCGCTGGGCCGCGCTGCAGCGACTGGCGGGTCTCGGCCGAGTGGGACGGTCCGACCCTCACCCGTTCGATCCGGCCCCCGCGGTGCGTCGTGGATCGTGCGAGCCAGAGCGGTCTCCCCCGAGGACGGTCGGCGGGCGGGTGCCCGGCCCTCCAGCGTAGGTCACGACCCTCTGCGATCCAGGGGCACCAGGGCCCGCGACCGGCTCGGGTGCGGGTCCGAGTGCAGCGGCTCGGAACCGGCCCTTGACTAGCGTTCGGCGCGGTGGGTGGCTCTCGGCGATTCTTGGCGCGCCTCGGGCTGATCACCGCCGCAGCCGGAGTGTGGCGCATCTGGTACGTCGTGGCCGTCGCCGACCCCCGCACGCCGAGGCTCGCGCTGTCCGACGAGACCTTCTACCACCAGCAGGCGCGCCTGGTCGCCGACGGCGTCGGGTTCGTCAACCCCTTCGGGTACTTCGCGCCGGTCGGCACGCCCGCGCACCGGGTGTTCGAGACCGCCGTCCACCCGCCCGCGTACACCGTGTTCCTCGCCATACCGGCCAAGCTCGGCATCGACAGCGTGCTGTCGCAGCGCATCCTCACCGCGCTGCTCGGCACCGCCACCGTGTTCCTCGCTCGGGTCTGCTCGGCCGGCGCCTCGCCGGTGACCGCGCCGGCATCATCGCCGCGGTGCTCGCCGCCGCCAGCCCGGCGCTCTGGACCAACGACGCGGTGCTCGGGCTCGAGACCCTCTACTGCTTCTGCCTGGTCGTCGCGCTCCTCTGCCTCTACCGCTTCTGGTCGACACCGTCGATCGGGCCGGTGCTCGGCATGGCGGCCGCGCTCGGCGTCGGCCGCGCTCACCCGGTCCGAGGGCACGCTGCTGTTCGTCCTGCTGGCGCTGCCCGCGTTGCTCCTCGTTCCCGGGGTCAACGGGCGCGACCGCGCGAAGTACGTGGGCGCAACCGCGCTCGTCGCCCTGGTCGTGATGGGCCCGTGGGTGGTGCGCAACCTCACCACCTTCGACGAACCCACCGTGCTCGGCACCGGTTTCGGTTGGGTGCTCGCCTACGGGAACTGCGACGCGACCTACCACGGCGAGTTCCTCGGGTACTGGAACGACAGCTGCGCACTGAAGGACTACCCGCCGAGCCTCGAGGAGTCGCGGGTCGACCTCCGAGCTCGGCACCAGGCGACCAACGTACATCGGCGACCACCTGTCGCGGGTACCGGTCGTGGTCGCCGCGCGCGTCGGTCGCGTCTGGGACGTCTTCCGCCCGGCCCAGAACGTGCACCTCAACGTCGTTCTACGAACGGCGGGGCGACGCCGCCAGCTGGGCCGTGCTCATCGGGTACTACCTGCTGCTGCCGTTCGCCATCGGCGGGCTCGTGGTGATGCGCCGCCGTCGGGTACCGATCTTCCCGATGATCGCGATCGCGGTGTCGGTGACGATCACGGTTGCGCTCAGCTTCGGCATCACCCGCTACCGCGCGCCGGTCGACGCCGTGCTCCCGGTGCTCGCCGCGGTGGCGCTCGACGCGCTGTGGCGTCGCCGCGACCGCGGCCGCACGCCGACGCCATCCCGGCCGATCCCGGCGCCGAACCAGCTCCCGACGACGACTCGCTGCCCGTGCCGGCCGTCTCGGAGACGTCATGAGCACCACCACTTCCGACCGAGCCGGTCGAGCCGATCGTCGAGCGACGCACCCCCGAGCGAACCCGCCCGCGGTCACGCCCGCGGCCGGCGTCGACGCGTTCCTCGCGTGGCTCGCGGCGCTGACCCTGCTCGGCTTCGTGGTGCGGGTCCTGAACGTGCTCTGGTGGCGTCCGACCACCGACTCGCCCGGCTACCACGGCTACCGGCTCTGGGGCGACGCGTTCTACTACCACTGGCAGGCGAACGCGCTCGCCACGGGCGCATGGTTCGTCGACCCCGGCCCGTGGTTCTTCGACGGCCTCCAACGCCCGAGCGCCGGCCACCCGCCGATGTACACGTCGTACCTCGCACTCTGGTCGCTCGCTCGGTCTCGACGGCGTCACCGCGCACCGGCTCGCGTCGATCGGTCCTCGGCACCGCCACCATCGTGGTGATCGGCCTGCTCGCCCGCCGGCTCGCCGGGAACGCCGCCGGCCTCATCGCGGCGGCCATCACCGCGCTGTACCCGGGGATGTGGATCAACGACGGGATGTTGCTGTCGGAGACCATGACCATCTTCATGACCGCGGTCGCCCTCACCGCGATCGTACGCGTTCTGGCGCACCCCCACCGTCCGCAACGCCGCGCTGGCTCGGGCTCGCGTGTGGCTTCACCGCGCTGAGCCGCACCGAGCTCACGCTGCTGTTCCCGCTGGTCGTGATCCCACTCGCCTTGCTGGTCCGCAACGCCGACTGGCGCCGGCGGGTGAAGCTGGCGGTGGTCGCGTGCCTGGTCGGTGGCCTCGTGCTCGGCCCGTGGATCGTGTTCAACCTGACCCGCTTCGAGGAGACCACCACGTTGAGCAGCGGCACGTTCGCGGTGGTGTCGGCGGGCAGCTGCGACGAGGTCTGGTACGGGCGCCTGATCGGCTACTACGCGAACTGCTTCCAGGGCCCGTGGCCTCCACCGAACGCCGACGAGTCGCAGCGCGACATCGAACCGCGCAAGCAGGCCATCCAGTACACCGAAGACCACCTCAAGCGGCTCCCGCTCGTGGTCGCGGCGCGCGTCGGTCGCCTCTGGGGCTTCTTCAAGCCCGGGCAGACGACCGCGCTCGACTGGTGGATCGAAGGGCGCGGCCGCGCGCCCAGCTGGATCGCACTGTTCGTGTACTACGCGATGTTGCCGTTCGCGCTCGTTCGGCCTCGTCGTCATGCGCCGGCGTCGGATCCCGATCCTCCCGCTCATCGCCATCGCGGTCGTCGCCACGTTCGCCGCGGCGATCACGTTCGGCGTCACGCGCTACCGCGCCCCCGCCGAAGTGGCACTCGTGCTCGCCGCGTCGATCGGTGCGGCGGTGGTCTGGGAACGGTGGCGCGGCCGCCGCGACGACGCGCTGCGCCACGCGACGCGCCGTTGACCACCACGGTCGAGCCTCCGGAGCAGCACACAGCGAAACGAACCCGGCGATCGTTCGGGTTCGGTCTCGGCCTCGCGTGCATCGCGCTGGCGGCGCTGGTCGTACGGGTGTCGTGGGTGCTCTTCGCGCGCCGCGACTTCGCGCTGCGCGGCGACGACTTCTTCTACCACTGGCAGGCGAACGCGCTGGCCGAGGGCAAGGGGTTCATCAACCCCTTCACGTGGAAGGCGCTCGGCCAGCTCGAGCCGAGCGCGGCGCACCCGCCGCTGTACTCGCTCTACCTTGCGGTGTACTCGTGGCTCGGGTTCGACACGCCACTCGCCCACCGGCTGCATCGTGCCTGCTCGGCGTGGCCGCGGTGGTCGTCGTCGGTCTGGTGGCACGTCGCGTCGCCGGTCCGCGGGCGGGTCTGATCGCCGCGGGCATCGCCGCGATCTACCCGCAGCTGTGGATCAACGACGGCATGCTGATCTCCGAGTCGATGTACGTGCTGATGATCGCGTTGACGCTCCTCTGCGCGTACCGCCTGTGGGACTCTCGTCGGTGGACCGACGCTGTGCTGCTCGGCGGGGTCATCGGGCTCAGCGCGCTCACCCGCCCCGAAGCCGTCTTCCTCGTACCGCTGATCGGCGTGCCGTTCCTGTTCTCCAAACGCACACCGTTCCGGCAACGGTGCTCGACGCTGCTCGTCATCGGTGGTGTGTGCCTGGTGGTGATCCTCCCGTGGTGGGTGCGCAACCTCACCGAGTTCGAGAAACCGAGCTTCCTGGCCACGGGCAACGGCGTGGTCCTGCAGGTGTCGAACTGCGACGGCACCTACTCCGGGCAGTTCCTCGGCTACTGGGACGTGAGGTGCCTCACCGCCGACGCGCCGCCGGAGAACGCGGAGCAGAGACGGATCCTCCACGGGACCGATGTCCCGGGGCTGGCGTACCTCGATGCTCGCAACGCCGGTGACGACTCCGTGTTCGACACCCAAGGTCGCGACAAGGCGTTCCACTACATGCGCGAGCACCTGTCACGCGTGCCGATCGTCGTCGCCGCACGCATCGGACGCGTGTGGGGCATCTTCCGACCCGAGCAGGACATGAACTTCGACATCTTCTTCGAGCGGCGCGGCACGTTCCCCGCCAGGTCCGGCGCGTACATGTACTACGCGCTCGTGCCGTTCGCCGTCTACGCGCTCGTGATCATGCGCAGGCGACGCATCCCCATCTCGCCGATGATCGCGATGTTCGTCCTGGTCACGTTCACCGTCGCCATCGCCATGGGGATCACCCGTTACCGCGTCGGCGCCGACCTCACGCTCACGGTGTTGGGTGGCATCGCGGTCGACGGGCTCCTCCGCCGCTTCCTCGACCGGGCTCCGCCACGACGCTCGACGCCCCCGAGCGCGCCGACGCCGCCGGTAGCCTCGACGCCGATGCCGGCCTCCGACCCGCCTGACCGCACGATCGACAACGAGCGCAACACCGAACTCCTGCGGGCCGAGCTGCCTGCAGCGCGCTACGTCGACGAGCGCGTACCTCCGTTGGCTCTACGACGAGAACCCCTACGGGCCGGCCATCCAACGTGCAGTCGACGACGACGGAGTCGCGCGTCGCGCACTACGCACTGATCCCCCAGCGCTACCGCGGCACGCGACGGCGTCGTGCCGGCTGCGTTCTCGCTCCACGCCGTCACGCGCTCGGGCACGCAGCGCAAGGGCTACTTCCAGCAGCTCGGCGCCGAGATCTACGAGGAGGCGACCGGAGCCGGTTGGCAGTTCTCGACCGGCGTCTGCAACGACAAGTCGATTGGCGCCGTGGTCAAGTACATGGGCTGGAAGACCCCAGGCCCGCTGCCGGTCAAGCTGTGCCCGCCGCTGCACACCGGCCGCGGCGTCGTCAGCGAGCCCGTGGACACAGCACTGCTCGCCTCGAGCCGGTTCGCCGACGTCACGGCCGGACTCGACGAATTCCCGGTGGAGCAGTGGACCAACTCGTACACCACCGAGTACCTGCGATGGCGCCTGGTCTGCCCCAGCACCCGTTACGCGATCCACACCACCGACGACCTGTTCGCGGTCACCACGACCGACGTCCGGTTCGGTGTCCGCGCTGCGGTGATCCTCAAGGTGCTGCGGCGAGGCTCGGCCACCGAGCCCTCCACCGCGGACACGATCATCGGCGCCGCGTGCCGCTTCCATCGCGCGCCGTACGCGGTCTACGCCGGGTTCAACGCACGCGTGCGCGTGCGCGGGATGCAGCCACCGCGCAAGCTGCAGCCGTCGCCGCTGCACCTCATCCTGCGCTCGCTCTCCTCCGTGGTCGACCAGGACACGCTCACGGTGGACACCTTCGAGTTCCTCGACATGGACGCGTACTGATGGCCCCGCTCGTGACCTTCACGCTCGACCTCGAGGATCACCGACCGTCGCTCGATGCACCCGAGCGCTACCCGTCGCTCACCCGTGAGGTGCTCGAGTTCCTCGATGCACGCGGTGTCCGCGGCACCTTCTTCGTCGTCGGTGAAACCGCCGAGGAGCATCCGGAGCTCGTGCGCGAGATCGCCGCCCGCGGCCACGAGGTCGGTCTCCACGGCTGGCGTCACCAGCCGCTCACCGAACTGACCCCGGACCGATTCCGGGCCGATGCCGACGCGCGGCAAGGCGTTGCTCGAGGACCTGACGAGCACGCCGGTGCTCGGGTTCCGCGCCCCGACGTTCTCGCTCGTGCCCCAGTCGCAGTGGGCGATCGACGTGTTGGGCGACGTCGGATTCAGCTACTCGTCCAGCGTGTTGCCGGCCCGCAGCCCGCTGTTCGGCGATCCGGGCGCACCCGTCACCCCGTTCCGATGGCCCAACGGCCTCGCCGAGCTCCCGTGCCCGGTGGTGCGCGCCGGCGGCGTCGGGCTGCCCTATCTCGGTGGTGTGTACCTGCGTGCGCTCCCGGGGGCGGCGTCCGCGGCGGCCCGCCGGAGCGTCGGGCGCGACCAGCTGCTCTGGATCTACTGCCACCCGTACGACTTCGATCCCGGCGAAGAGTTCTGGGTCGTTCCCGACGCCGGTCGGCTCGGCAGCCGGCTGCTCTGGTACAACCGGCGCCGCACCTTCGCCAAGATCGAGGCGATGTTGCGCGGTCGAGCCGGTCCTCCGCTCGCCGAGCGTCTGAACGAGGTACCCGCCGCCGCATGACCGACACCGACTTCACCCAGCTCGACATGGTGCACCGGCTCCCGCCGGCCACGCTGGTCGACCGGTTCTCCTACCTCTGCGCGCTCGCGCAGCGCCGTCGCGTCGTGCACGTCGGCTTCGTCGACGCCGGCTGCCAGCTCCTCAACGAGCAGTCCGGCGCGTGGCTGCACGAGCACCTCGCGGGCGCGGCCTCGGAGCTGGTCGGCCTCGACCTCGACGTCGCCGGCGTCGAAGACGCACGCCGGCGCGGCTACGCCGCGCACGCGGTCGACTGTCGCGACGTCGAAGCGGTCCGGAGCCTGGGCCTCGCGCCAGCCGACCTCGTGGTGGCCGGCGAGGTGATCGAACACCTCGATGATCCGGGATCGTTCCTCGACGGCCTGCATGCGCTCGTCGCGCCCGGCGGTCTGCTGGTCGTGACCACGCCGAACGCGGCCGGGCTCGTCAACGCGGCCGCGTTGCTCGGCAACTACGAGGTGAACCACCCGGACCACGTCATCCTGTTCACGTGCACCACGCTCGACGCGATGCTGAACCGGCACGCCTGGCAGCCGGTCGAACACGCCGTCTACCTGCAGCAGGTCAAGAGCGACGCGACCGACGCTCGCAGCCGCTTGCTCGCGACCGGAGCCCGTGCCGTGCTCGGCCTCGAGCGGTTGCTGGCTCGGCTCGGGCGGCCGTACGCCGCAGACGGCCTGATCGTCACCGCGCGCTCGACGTCAGCCTGAACCGTCACCCGCCCGCCGCGGCAACCGCGCTTCGACCTCCTCGCGAAGGAGCGCGTACTCCTCGGCCAGCGCGCGCGTCCGGTCTTCGAGCCGCGAGAGCTCCCACGAGAAGTGGAGCGCGAGCACGAGCAGGAAGCTCAACGCCAGCAACATGAACGTGGCCGGCGCGTAGCTGATGCCGAACAGGTCCGACACCCACACGAGCAGGTCGGGGAAGATCGCCAGCACCGCCAGACCCAACCCGATCGAGAACCAGAGCACCGAGTACTTGGCGCGCAGCCGACGGCTGCGCACGAGGTGGAAGATGAAGGCGATCACCGCCGCCGCGAGCACGATGATGAGAACGTGCGCTTCGGTGCTCACGTCGTGCTCTCCTCGTCCCGGCCCTCGCCGAGCTCCGCCGACCGGCGCTGGCGCTGCCCTCGGCTGGTGGTGGACACCAGCAGCACGACCAGCAGTCGCACGTAGTAGTAGACGAGCTTGAAGTTGCGGGTGCTCGGTGCGCCCCCGGTGCGGCCACGCATGTTGGCCGGCACCTCCTCCACCCTGAAACCGGCGTTGCACGCCTGCACCAACGCCTCGACCGAGTCCATGTACTCGACCGGGTAGCTGCGAGCGAAGAACTCGAGCATCGGACGCGAGAACGCCCGGAACCCGGAGCTGGTGTCGGTGAAGGGCTGTCGGACCAGCACCTTCACCAGTGCCTGCAGGAGCTTCATCGCTCGACGCCGGATGCCGCTGACCGAGTACGTGACCGCGCCGCCCTCGGTGAAGCGACTGCCGATGACCATGTCGGCGCCGTGGTCGAGACCGTCGAGCAGTGCCTGGACCGCCAGCGGGTCGTGCTGGCCGTCGGCGTCGAACTGCACCGCGCGGTCGTAGCCGTGGCGGACCGCGTAGGCGAAGCCGGTGCGCAATGCGCCGCCGATCCCCAGGTTGAAGGGCAGCACCGCGACGTGCACGCCGGCGGCCGCCGCGATCTCGGCGGTGGCGTCGCTGGAGCCGTCGGAGACGACCAGGACGTCGTAGCCGGGTGTCTGCTCGGCGAGCTCCTTGAGCACCGGCGGGCAGCGACTCCTCCTCGTTGTAGGCGGGGATGATGACGAGCGTGCGGGCATTCACGCTGCACCGTCGGTGTCGGCGTGCGCCGCCGCCACCGCGACGAGAGCGGCTGGTCCTTCAGTCGTAGGAAGGGCTTCTCCACGGCGTAGTAGCTGAGGAACGCGAGGATCACCGAGCCGACGAACGTCAAGCGTGAAGACGACCTGGAAGCGAGCCGTAGAACGCGCTGCTCGTGCCCGAGGGCGCCAGCCACTCCTGCACGTTGCTCATGATCGCGAGGTGGAACAGATAGAAGCCGAGCGACACGGTGCCGAGCATGACGAGCGGCCTGCTGGCGAGGAAGCGCCGCACCCGCCCCTGCCTCTGGTCACCGAACATCGTGGGCGCGAGGAAGAACAATGCGAACACCCCGAACATGAACCAGCGCACTCACGTACTCGGCGCCGTGGGCGCCGGGCGTGTCGGGTGGCGAGAAGGTGGCGAAGCTCAGCGCAACGGCACCGGCGACGCAACCAGGACACGCCGGGATGGTCGCCCAGGTAGCGCAACAGCGAGGGCAACCGCAGGCCGGCCTCGTGCGCCGCACTGAAGGTGGCCGTGGCCATGCCGATGGCGAAGAAGTCGAGCCAGTTGGGCGTCCAGGTCACGCCCAGACGAGCCCACGACGGGTCGACGACGAGAATAGATGCGGAACAGCTGCGCGACACGCGTACAGCCCGGCACAGATCGACGCAGCGCGTTGCGCACCTGCACTTCGCCGTGACTTCCTCGCCGACCAGCCGCACGAGCAGCGATGCGCGATCACCGGCAGGACGCAGGTACAGCCCGAACTCGGCGGTGAGGCTCCACGCCTGCGGGATGGCGTACGTGCCCTCCTGGCCGGGACCGCCGCCGAGCGCGACGTCGGGGTTCGCGAACGGGAACAGCAGCGAGTAGTAGAGGAACGCATTCTTCACACCACCGAGCAGCTGGCCGAGGAACAGCACGCAGAAGGTCAGCGCGAACCAGTACCCGGGAAGATGCGCAGCGACCGACGCCGGAAGAACGTGCCGGTGCCCGCATCTGCGGCGTGCCCGCGAGCAGTCGCACCACGAACGGGCGGAACAGCAGGAACCCTGAGATCATGAAGAACATCGCCACGCCGACGTCCATCCGCTGGAAGATCGACTGCATCCACTGCGGAAGGTGGCTCCTGCACCCACGGCCGCGTGGCGAACCCCGCGTGCATGCAGCAGCACCATGGTCATCCCGAAGAAGCGGAACGCGTCGAAGCACGGGAAGTGCAGCGTGGGCCCCGCTCGAGCCCTGCCGCGCCGATCGTCCTGCGCTCCCCCGTCGGCCTCGTGCTCACGCCATCAGCCAGACGAGTCGGCGAGCTCTTCGTGGTACTCCTCCTCGACGTTCACCGACCAGACGTCGTGGTCGGCACCGAAGATGTTCTCCACGCTGAGCATCGCGGTGTACATCGAGTGGTCCTGGTTGTTGTAGCGGTGCATGCCGTTGCGGCCGACGGGATACACGTTGGCGGTGTGCTCCTCGAGCCAGCGGCGCAGCGTCTCGACGTGCGCCTTGTACTCCCAGTCGTAGAACGGGTACGCCTTGGGCGTGCGTTCCACGTAGCCGATCTCCACCTTGTCGGGATCGACGAGACCGAGGTGCTGCAGCTCGCGCTTGGCCTGCTCGACGAGATCCTCGTCGGACTTCGTCCACATCTCGTCGCCCTCCTGCACGAAGAACTCGAGGCCGAGGCACGTGCGGCCGTCCTTCACCAGGTACGGCGACCACGACGCGAAGTTCTGGATGCGCCCGACCTCGACGTCGGGGTCGTGGATGTAGATCCACGTGTCGGGGAAGCCGTACTTCTCCGGCACCACCACCGCGACGGTCATGAAGTCGCGGTAGCGCAGC
The DNA here is from genome assembly GCA_963720765.1 of uncultured Actinomycetes bacterium. GTDB lineage: Bacteria > Actinomycetota > Acidimicrobiia > IMCC26256 > DASPTH01 > DASUAS01. The sequence continues at coordinate 554,783 of CAVRGS010000013.1, read as the reverse complement.
GACTCGGCTGCCTTCAGCACCTCCGACGGCACCGGTGGGTCCATCGCCTCGAGCAGCGCGCTGATCGGCATCGACGAGACGACGTCGGTGCACTCGTAGCGCTGCGTGCTGCCGTCCGGGTGCCGCGCGACCACCGCGTGCGCCCGCCCGTCGGCGTGCTCGATCTTGACGACCGCGGAGTCGAACGTGACCGTGCCCCCGGCCTCTTCGACCAGCTCGGTGCACTTCTCCCACATCTGACCGGGGCCGTACTTGGGGTAGTTGAACTCCTCGATGAGGCTGGTGACCTGCTTCGACTTGTCGCGGTTGCCGATCACCTTGGCCCGGATCGGCTCCCACACCGCGGCGAAGAGCGACATGCCCTTGATGCGCTGTGCGCCCCAGTCGGCCGCGATCTCCGACGCGGACACGCCCCACACCTTCTCGTTGTACGTCTTGAAGAAGTGGTTGTAGAGCCGCCAGCCGTAGTTGGCGACCACGTAGCCCTCGAGCGTGTCCTGGTTCTTCGGCGGACGAACCTTCGCCCAGAGGTACGAGAACCCGCACAGCACCGCTTCGACCGGGCCGAGGTTCTTCAGCGCGTTGAGCGGCTTGATCGGGTAGTCGTAGAGCTTGCCGCGGTAGTGGATGTGGCTCATCCGCGGGCGGCGCAGGAAGTCGTCGGGACCGAGGATCTCGAACCACAGGTCGTTGACCGGCTTGACCTTGGTGAAGAAGCGGTGCCCGCCGATGTCGAAGCGCCAGCCGTCGCGCACCGCGGTGCGACTGATGCCGCCGACGACCCGGTCGGACTCGAGCACCGTCGGGCGGATCCCACGCTTGGTGAGCATGTAGGCCGCCGTGAGACCGGCCGGTCCGGCCCCGATGATCAGGACGTCGTGCTCGTTCGGCGTTGTTTCGCTCACTGGCAGGTTCTCCCGGATGGGTGCGTGGATGCGCAGACGGGCGCGGCGGCTGGGTGCCCAGCTTCGCGACCCGGGAGTCTACGGGCCGGCGGCCATCTCCCCGGGTTCCTGCGAGGCCTCGCGGAGCCCGGTCAGGGGCCCTGGACGCCCGTGAACGCCAGCGTCGCGTAGCCCACGAGCGCCGCCGCGGCGAGGACGTAGGCGCCGCGCTCGGTCTCGTCCCCGTCGGTCACCGCGGCCAACGCGAGCACGAACGGGAACGTGCTCCAGCAGTAGCGCTCGAACGAGTCGAGGTTGTGGGCCGAGAGACCGAGCACCAGCGTCGCCGCTCCGTACGCCGAGTACGAGGCCGGGAACCGGCGCACGAGCACGACCACCAAGGCGACGAACGCGAGCGCCCACAGGATGTGCAGGCCCGATCCGAACCGGTCACCGCCGAAGAGGTCACCGACCGCGTCGATCGTGCGGGTCACAGGATCCTGGAAGCCACCGCGCAGCGTGGCCCGGCTCTGCAAGGACATCGGTTTCCAGAAGTCGCCGAACGTCGCGCCAACCCACGCGAGGTACGACACCGCGCCAGCCGCGGGCGCCACGACCGCGACCACCCGCGCGACCTTCGACTCCGTGGACGCGTCGCGCCACCCGCGTACACCCTCGATCGCGACCGGCACGACGAGGAGCACACCCACGGGACGACACAACCCGGCCAAGAACCCCGCGAGCGCAGCCCACCAGAACCGGTTCGACCGGATCCCGAGGAAGACGACGACGCCGAGCATCATCGCGGTGGCCTCGGCGTAGCCGAGCACCAGCACGAACGCGGCCGGGAACAGCGCACCGAACCACGCCGCGCGACGCGCCAACCCGGCATCGCGCGTCTCCCGCAGGGCGAGTCGGTGCAGGAGCGCGCCGAACAACAGCGCTGACCCGTTCGCGACCACGAGCAGCGCCGCCGCGGTGTGGTCGAACGAGATCCATCCTCCGACGCGCGCCAGCATCGGGACGAGGGGGAAGAAGCGGAGCGAACCGTGCCCGACCGCGCGGTAGCCGTCTTCGGCGATGGCGCGGTAGTACGCGGCGTCCCACGCGAACAGACCCTGACCGAGCGCCACGGGGCGCGGCGGCGCACCGATCTGGTCGAACAGGTGGCGCGACAGCGCGAGCGACGCCACCACCAGGACCCGCGCCAGGACCCACGGCACCGCCGCGACCCGCAGGTCGCGCCCGTACGAACCCCGACACCCCGCTCCGCAGGCGCTCAGCGCGAGTGGACGCCGACGCGGAGGTTGGAGAGGCTGCCGACATCCTGCGAGACGATACGGCCATCCACGACCTGGATGACGGTCTTGCGGCTCGGACTGAGCACCTGCACCTCGCCGCCCCTCACGCGATAGGTGAACTTCTCGCGCTGCTGCGGCAACGATGCCGCGGCGGACGGATCGTTGCCGATGCCGCCGACGACGGCGATCGTCCCGCGCCCCGACACCGGCAGCGCGCCGTCGGGCGGGGTCGAAGCGGATCTCTCGGGCACGACCGTCCACTGCGTCGAATACGTGTCGCTCCCCGGATCGGGGGTGAGGACGCGCTGCACGGAGCGGTCGCCCGCCTGGATCGACGCCACCACCGACGGCGCGTGCTGAGGATTGGACATGGTGACCGTGAACGTGACCGCGGTACCGGAGTGCACGGTCATCGGCGCAACGGTGATCACAGGCGGAGATGCATCAGGATGGTGGATGGCGTCGTCGAGCTCGGTGTTGCTCGTGATCTCCATGTACGGCGTGCGGTCCGGATGCGCGGCAATCACCTCGAAGTTCTTCGCGGCACGGTCGACCGCATAGAGCACCGGGCCGTCGAGGTCGGGTGAGTTCTGCGAGTACGGGTCGAGGTGCAGCAGGTACGGGCCTGAGTCACGCACGATCACCAGCGAGTGCGCCGGGAGGTTCGCGGCGGCGTCCTTCCACGGCACCTGTGCCGCACTGATGTTGTGGTTCATCCGCGACTTGTCGTAGAGGAACGGCACCGTGGCAACCACGAGTGCGCAGCACAGCGCGACCAGCCACCAACGGTTCCGCCGCCACAGTCGCAGGAGCACCGTGGCGACGAAGATGCACAGGGGCACGAACAGCGGGATGAAGTACACGGGCCCGGAGAGGTACGCGAACCCGCTGGCGAGCCGATTTCCCCAGAACACGAAGTAGCCGGCCGGGAACACGACCATCATCGCCAGGAGCAGCAGCGTCGTGCGGTCACGCCGACGGAACCAGAGGCCGAACCCCGCGAGCAGGATCGCGAGGTAGCTCCCGACGAGGAACTGCGGCAGGTAGAAGCCGCTCAGTCCGCTGCCCTTCACCGCTTCGGTGAGCGTGTAGTCGATGCCGAGGATGTGGGGCATCAGCCGCCGGTACCCGAACCCGAACGTGTCGAGCGGCTCCTTCGCCGTGAAGGGGAACTGCGTGGCCTTGCCGGTGACGACGCTGTTCTGCACGACGGTGAGCACGAGGAACGGCAGCATCCCGACGAACACGAACACCGCGGTGCGGACCTGACGCGCCCACTCGCGCCACGTGGTGAAGACGGCGTAGCCGCCCATCACCAGGCCCCAGAGCACGGCATCGAACGGCCGGGTGATGAACAGTGCGCCCAGCAACGCCCCCGCCGTGACGAGTCGCCACCACGTGTGCAGACGCAGTCCCGCGAGCAGCGACGCGCCGAACAGCAACCCGAGTCCGAGCGACCACAGGTAGCCGAGGTACACGCCGCTCTGCGTGATCAGCATCGGGGATGCCAGCATCAAGAGCGCGCTGACGAAGGCGAGCGTGTGGTCGTGGGTGATCTCGCGGGTGAAGACGTAGACGCCGAGGACGGCCAGCACGGTACCGATGACCATCGCCATCACCGGCGAGCCGAAGAGGAGGTCGGCGACCAGCATCACCCCGGGCCACCCGAGCGTGTACTGGGAGAAGAACTGCCCGTCCTTGAGGCCGGTCAGCCACGGTTGGAAGAAGTGCGGCATGTCGCCCGCGGTGGTGAGCAACTGACCAGCACGGAGGCCGCGGACCTGCCAGAGGTAGGTGGACTCGTCGCGGTTCCACGACAGCGCCGGGTACACGACCCGGTGCACGACCACCGACACGACGGCGGCGGCGACGAGGAGCACCACCACGAGGCCGGTGCGTGCCAGGAAGCGACGTTCACGCGACGGTTCCGGCGGCTCGTCGTCGGTCGTGTGGTCTTCGACCGCCATCTCGGCCGCGGGATCAGCGGGCGCGAGCGTGTTCGCGTCGAACTGCGTTCCCGAGCGCCCCACCGCTTCGAGTGTACCGGCGACCTGTCGCGACCCCGGATCGCGCCGCCGTCGTCTCCGCGGCGAGACGTAGCATCCGGGCTTCATGCAGGTGGCCGAACGACCCTCGCCACCCACGCTCGGCGCGGGTCATCGACGGGAGCGGCACGGGCGGCTCGAGCTGCTCGGCTTCGCGCTCCTCGCGTACGTGCCCTTCCTGCTCTCGTCAGCGGGTCGGGTCTCTGCCGACACCAAGCAGTACCTCTACCTCGACCCCGATCGCCTGCTGCAGCGTGCGCCGTACCTCTGGGACCCCCACATCGGGTTCGGGACGGTGTCACACCAGATCATCGGCTACCTGTTCCCGATGGGGCCCTACTTCTGGGTCACCGAGCACCTCGGCGTCCCCACCTGGGTGGCACAGCGGTTCTGGTTGGGCACCATCTCGCTCGCCGCCGCGCTCGGGGCCCGCTGGTTGTTCCGCATGCTGGGCGTACGCCGCAGTGGCGCCATCGCGGGTGCGCTCGTCTACATGCTCACGCCGTACCAGCTGGCGTTCACGGCCCGCATCTCCGTGTTGCTGCTCGCGTGGGCCGGGCTGCCGTGGCTGGTCGGTCTGACCATGCGGTCGGTGCGGCGCGGCGGCTGGCGCGACCCGGCACTGTTCGCGTTGGTCATCCTCACCATCGGCAGCGTGAACGCGAGCTCCCTGGTGTTCGTGTGCATCGGTCCCGCGCTCTGGCTCGCGATCGACGCCTGTCGCGGACGCGACGCATTCGTCGACGTCGTGCGCGCCGTCGTGCGCATCGCGGTGCTCACGATCGGCGTCTCGCTCTGGTGGATCGTCGCGTTGCGGACGCAGGGCACCTTCGGGCTCCCGATCTTGCAACTCACCGAATCGCTCCGCACGGTGGCGGCCGACTCCGATCCCACCGACGTCCTGCGCGGGATCGGCAACTGGTACTTCTACGGACACGACCGGCTGGGATTCTCCATCGACCAGGCATCGTCGTACGCGCACGACGTCGCGACGATGTTCGCGAGCTGGGCGGTGCCCGTCGTCGCCCTCGCGCTCGCCGCGATCACGCGGTGGCGCCACCGAGCGTTCTTCGTCCTGTTGGTCGTCGTGGGTGCGGTCGTGTCGATCGGGGCATGGCCTTACGACCATCCGAGCCCGTACGGCGCGCTGTTCAAGTGGTTCTCCGGTACCGCCGCCGGCCTCGCGCTGCGCAACACACCCCGCGCGGTGCCGCTCCTCGTCCTGGGGCTCGCCGGACTCGTCGCCGCGGGCGTCGCCGCCCTGGCGCCGAAGCTCGCGCGGGTGCGGTTCGGCGCCGCGGTCGCACCGATCGTCGTGGGCGTGCTCGTGGCCGCGGCGTTCATCCCGGTGTGGGCCAACGGCTACCTCTCCCGGCACGTCGACCGGCCCGAGGACGTGCCGCAGTACTGGAAGGACGCGGTCGCTGCGCTCTCGGCGCAGGGCGACGCGACCCGCATCCTGGAGGTCCCCGGCAGCGACTTCACCGCCTACCGATGGGGTGACCTGATCGAGCCGCTGACCCCCGGCCTCACGGACCGTCCGTACGTCGCGCGCGAGACACTGCCGTCGGGTTCGGCCGCGTCGGTGAACCTCCTGGTCGCGCTCGACCACCGCCTGCAGGACGACACCTTCGAACCCGCCGCGTTGGCGTCGTACGCGCGCCTCACCGGCATCGGCACCGTCGTGCTGCGGTCCGACCTCGAGTACGAGCGCTTCGACACACCGCGCCCCGCGAACTGTGGCACGTGCTCACCGACCCGGTGCCGGCCGGCCTCGACGATCCCGTGGGCTTCGGACCGCGCACACCGAACCGCGCGTCGAGCGACGTGCCCGCGATCGACAACCACGAGCTGGCGACGGCGGCGTCGGCCGCGAACCCGCCGCCGGTAGCACTGTTCGGCGTGCGCGACGCAGTGCCGATCGTGCACTCCGCGCCCGCCGACCAGCCCGTGCTGCTCTCGGGTGACGGCGAAGGAATCGTCGACGCGGCAGCCGCGGGCATCGTCGACGGGCGCGCGCTGGTGCTCGAGACCGGCGCGTTGAGCGCGAAGCAGCTCCGACAGCAGCTCCGACGTGACGCCGACCTCGTGCTGACCGACTCGAACCGCCGCCGCAACCAGCAGTTCTTCGCCGGCGTCCGCGACAACAACGGCTACACCGAGCGTGCCGGCCAGGACTCGTCGAGCGCGGAGTTCCGACTCGATCCGTTCCCGCAGTCGGGCGACACCACACGCACGATCGTCGAGCAGCACGGCGGCACCGTCGACGCCACCGGGTACGTGACACCCACCGACCGACCGGTGAAGGCCGTCGACGGCATCCCGCAGACCTCGTGGCTCGTCAGCGGCTCCGACGTCGTCGGCCAACAGCTGACCATCCACTCCGAGGCCGAGCAGACCGTTGACCACGTGACCCTGCACCAGGCCCCGATCCCCGGGGGAGGGCGTTCGATCGCCGGCATCACGCTGCACTTCGACCAGGGCGACCCGGTCACCGCGACGCTCGACGCGTCGTCGTTCGCACCCGAGGGCCAGACGATCTCGTTCCCGAGCCGCACGGCCAAGGTCCTCGCCGTCACCATCGACTCCGTCGACGTGCCGTCGGCGAACTCGCGCAACGGGATCGGCTTCTCCGAAGTGGAGTTCGGCGACACGCGGGTCGGCGAGACCGTGCGGCTCCCCCTCGATCTCACCGAACGCGCGGGCACGGCCGCCACCGGCCACCGCCTCGACGTCGTGCTCGCCCGCCTGCGCAACGACCCCGCGGGACGTCTCGACGAGGAGCTGCACCTCGACCGGCGCTTCGTCCTCCCTGACGCCCGGTCGTACCTCCTCTCGGGCACCGCCCGCGTCGAGCCCAACGCAACCGACCCCGCGATCGACACCGCGCTGGGCACGACCGCACCCGGGACCCAGTACACGTCGTCGAGCCACCTCTACGGCGACGCCGACGCGCACGCGTCGCGTGCGTTCGACGGCGATCCCGACACTGCGTGGACGTCCGGGCTCGGGAGCGCGGTCGGTCAGTGGATCGGCGCGTCCACGCCGGCACCCGTCACGTTCGATCACCTCGATCTGACCGTCGTCGCCGATCGCGAGCACTCGGTGCCCACCAAGGTGACGTTGCTCGCCGACGGCGCGCCCGTGCGCACCCTGCAGCTGCCGACGATCACGCGCGGTGCGCTCGGCACGAGCGAGACGGTGGAGCTCCGGTTCGACTCGGTGACCACGAGCAACCTGCAGCTGCGGGTCGACGACATCGACCCGAAGATCACCGTCCCCGATGCGCAGTCAAATCCGGTCCTGCTGCCGGTGTCGGTCTCCGAAGCCGCGATCGCCGGGGTGCCCCGACCCGCTGCGCCACCGCGAGATCGACTCCGGATGCCGCAGCGATCTCGTGCAGGTGGACGGGCAACCGTTCCCGGTCGCGATCCGGGGTGCGAGCGACGATGCCCGCCGCGGGCTCGACGTCGTCGCGTGTGACCCGTCACTGGCGCTCCCCGCGGGAAGCAACACGCTCGTGACCAGCGAGGGCCTCACCACCGCCTGGAACCTGGATCGCGTGGTGCTGTCGTCCGACACCTCCGGCGAGCCGACGCCGGTGACACCCGCCGGGGCGCGCCTGCGCACGTCGGGAGCGACGGTCGACGTCGTCGACAGCACCCCCGACTCGTTCCACTTGCAGGTGCACACCGACGGCACGCCGTTCTGGCTCGTGCTCGGCCAGAGCCAGAACTCGGGCTGGGAGGCCACGGCGGCCGGCCACGACCTCGGTTCGTCGACGCTGGTGAACGGCTTTGCCAACGGCTGGCTGGTCCGTCCGGGGAAGGCCGGCACCTTGGACGTCGTCCTCCGGTGGACACCGCAGCGCCTGGTGTGGGTCGGGCTCGGGCTCTCGGCGCTCGCGGCTCTCGTCTGTCTCGTGCTCGTGTTCTGGCGCGGCCGGCGGCCGCTCGTCACGGACGGACCCGAGCTGTCCGACGCACCGACGTGGTCATCGCCGAGTGCGTTTGCAGGCGCACGGCCGACCGTGGCGGCGGCTGCCGGTGCGGCGGTGGTGGCCGGGCTCGCGAGCGCACTCGTGTCGCGCTGGTGGATCGGTGCGCTGGTGGCGGTGGCGACGTTCGCGTCGTCGCGGCTCACCCGTGGCCGCCTGCTGTTCGCCGTCGGCGCGCCGGCGGCGCTCGCGCTCGGAGCCCTCGTCGACGCCCCCGAGCTCGGGTGGGTGGCGATCGGGCTGTTGCTCGGCGACCTCGTCGCGGGCTGGTGGTGGAGTACGGACTGACCGGTCAGCCGGGTCGAACCGCCGCGATCCGTTGCAGCACCGCGGGCCGGGGCAGGTCGACTTCGAGCTCCTGGTCGGCCATGACCGTCAGCTCGTGGCGCCGAGCCAGCTCGACGAGCTCGCCGGGCCGGAGCAGGAAGTCAGGGTTCGTCGGGCGCCCGAACCGCTCGTTGCCGAGCGCGAACGTCTCGTACAGCAACCACCCACCAGCGGCGACCGCGTCCACGATCGCATCGAGGATCGGGCGCCAGAGGTAGTTGGTGACGACGACCGCGCCGAAAGAGCGCGACGCGAACGGGAACGGCCCACCGTCCTCCAGGTCGGCTTCGACCAACTCGACGTTCGGCGCCGCAACGAGCTCGGCGACGCCGCCGAGCTCGCGGTCGACGGCGACGACGTCATAGCCCGCGCGAGGCGAACCAACGCGTGTGTCGGCCTCCGCCGCAGGCGACGTCGAGGACCGGGCCTGGTGTCGGCACCCGGACCCCGAAGCGCTCGACCCACGGCGACGCGTTCACCGAGACGGCGGATCGTCGGGGTCGGGCGCGGGGAGTGCGGAGCCGCGGCCGCGCACCCGTTCGATGACGACATCCGCGAACAACAACACGATCGCGAGCCACGCGATCTCGTTGATCCGGGTGAACTGCGGCGGCCAGTCGAGGTCGGCCGGGTAGTGGTACCGGTGTTGCTGCACGATCACGTACGTCGCGCACAACGCGAGGGCGAGCGGCGCGCCGATGGTCACGAGCACGCGCACCTTCGGCCACCGCGCGACCAGCGCAACCGCTGCACCGGCAACGAGGCCGACCCACCAGCTGGCGAGGAGCGCACCGACCGCTGCGACGATCAGTGCCCCGACGAGGGCGCGGCGTGGACCCGGTGGTGATCCTCCGGCAACCAACGGGCTCGCGAACGCGGGCGGCTCGTCGTCGTCCGGCATCGGCGGAACGCGCCGGCGACGCAGCGCGAGCCCGAGGCACAGCAGCACCGCCACCGCCGAGATCCCGAGCGCGATCCACACCTTGGTCTGCGGTGTCCACGTGAGGGTCACGTGGAAGGTGCCCGATGGCGCATCGACGCGCCAGCCGTTGGCGTAGCCGTCGACCAGGGCCGACCCGCCGATCCCGGTGCCGGCCACCGTCGCCTCCCATCCCGCGTTCTGGCTCTGCCCGAGCACCAACCAGAACGGTGTGCCCTTGCGGGCACCGGTGACGGTGAGCTCGATCTTCGAGCTGCCCTTGCTCGTGACCTTCACGCGGGGCTGTGCACCGGCGGTCGTCGCCGCCTGCGTCACCGAGGTGGGCAGCTCGCCGCGCGCGCCCAGCACCATGCGCGTCCCGCCGGCATCGGAACCGAAGACCATGCCGTCGACGTCGATGCCGGTCTGCTTCCCGTCCGTCGACCGCACCGTGTGGTCACCGCGATCGAGGGCGACGCCACCGGTCGCTGCGGTGGCGGGACACGGAGCGAGGTCGACGGGGCGACCGGCGCTCGCGTCGGCAGTCGAGCCGTCGAGGGCCATGGGGACGACGGTACCGTCGAGCGCGAGCAGATCGTCGCGGCACTGGGCCGGCAGCCGCGCGGGCATGGAGGCGCGCTGCACCCCCGGGAGTCCCACCTCGGCGATCGCCACCGGCATGGTGCGCGGCTGGCGTTCGGCGTAGTCGAGCGTGTTCACCTCGCGCACGCCGGTCACCGTGACGCGCACGTCGGAACCGGTGAGCGGCGCGAACGACACCGGCACCGAGACCGACGCGTCGCCGACCCTGCCGTCGGAGATCGCGGGGATCTGCACCGTCCGTGACTCCCCGCCCGCGTCGATCCGCACCTGCGTGGGGACCGAGTGCTTGCCGTCGGCCACCACCTGGAGGTCGAGATGGTCGAACGTCACGGGCGCGGCCGTCGTGACGTTGACCCACTGACCGACGGGCGCGCCGAACGCGGTGCTCCACGCAGTCGCCGGATCGCCGTCGAAGGCCGACGACCCGCGCGACGCGATGTCACCGGGGAGATGCTGCGACGCGGTGACCGTGATGCCGCCCGCCGCGGCATCGGGGATGCCGAGCACCGCGTCGAGCACCTGGTCGGGCGCGTCGGTGGCGAGCCGGGCGGTGCCGCGCAGGCCGAACGTGCGGGCGTCGGGGACGCGGAAGCGGCGCACCAGCGCGACCTCGTCAGAGGAGGACCTGGGAGGCACGAGCACCGAGCGCGACCGGCTCATCTGGTACACGAGCGGTCGGTCAGCCGCCGTGGTACCGGCGGTGTCGACGAGGTCGGTCGGCATGCGCACGATCTCGTCGGCGCGCACCGGCACCGAGCCGGGCGCATCGTCCTGCAGACGGATCTCGGCGAATCCGACGCTGTTGGTGTACGGCGCAGTGTGCTCGTCGCCCACGTTGGTGTCGGCGATCCGCATCTCCAGCCGCGAGAACTTCGTAGGCGGGAACGTCACCGTCTGCCCGGCGGCCGTGCGCGACACGTCGCCGAGATCGACGGTGATCGGCGCACCGCCGTCGAACGAGAGGTCGACCTTGGTCACGTACCGGCGGTTCGGCGCCACCAGCGGTTGGACCAGGTTCACGTGGTCGGTGGTGATCGGCTGGTCGAGGTCGAGCCGGAGACGCTCACCGATCACGGCGGCGTGCGCACCCACCTGCCACGACGTGGTGACGTCGTCGTCGAACGCGCGCGAGCCGCGGTACTCGGGTTGGTAGAAGCCGGGATCGCCGTAGCGACTCGTGCTCACCGCGACCCCAGGTGTCTGCAGCACCGTCTGCGCGTCGGTGGTCTGGTCCGGGAACACGTCGAGTTGGTTGTCGTTCTCGTCCTTGACCAGCGGGGTCTCGTCGGCGCGCTCGGTGGCACCGAGGTTGTTGAGCACGCCGGTCCAGCGCCGCGCCCGCTTGCGGTTGGAGTCGGTGACGACCAGCACCGACCGCGGCTCGGCGATCTCCTGCTGCAGCCCCTTGCGGTCAGCCGGCGTAGCTCGCGCTGTAGAGGAGCACCCCGTTGCCGCCGAGCGCGCCGATGCTGGCGAGGTCGACCACGCCCTCACCGTCGCCCGAGACGATCACGGGGTTCGAGGCGTCGGCGCTGCGCACGATCGACGGCGTGTCGTCCACCTGGAAGGTGCTCACCGGCGGCGGGTCCTTGGCGTCGGCCGGCAGCGCGAGCTGGAGTTCGTCATCGCGCGGCGACGCGCAACGGGGGCCCGAGGCTGGTGCCGTAGCCCTTCGCCTTCGAGAGGCCGTCGGGCGTCGGCTCGGTGAGGAGCCGCCACACCGGCACCGCGCGCGCGAGGTCGTAGCGGTCGGTCTGCAGGTCGGCGCGGTAGAGGATCGAGCCCGCGCTCATCAGGCGCGCCACCGGCGCGATCGCCGACGGGTCGAGCACGCCCTCCTGCAGCCGGCGGTCGAAGGCGTCGAGCAGGTCGGCCGACGCGGCGGAGCCCCACGGCACGAGCTCGCGCGCGACGTAGGGACGATCCATGAGGCCAGGCGTGATGGGATCGACGGTCTGGCCCCAGCGGTAGGCGGCGAAGTCGGAGCCTGGGATCTCGAGCACGCGGGTGTCGTGCGGTTGCGCGTCGAGCGCGGCGATGGCATCGGTCCAGTACTGCGGGATGTCCTCGTTGCGGGTCAGGTCCCGCGTGTACAGGTCGCCGGTCCACAGCGCGGGCAGGTTCACGATTGCGAGCACGATCACCAGACCCGCAACCGCAGGCGCGAGCACGGACCGCCCGCGCCACTGCGGCCCACGGTCGGCCCAGCGCGCCGCGACCGCGTTCACGCCGGTGGCCAGCAGCACCGCGAGGCCGAGCGCGACGAGCGGCACCGCCCGGCTCGTGCTGCGGAGCGCGAGCCCGAAGCTCGAGGTCTCGGCGAACGACTTGAACAACCCACCCAGCGCACTGGGGTCGTCGAACGGGTTCGACCCGACTGCGACCGCGGCACCGACCACGACGAGCACGACGAAGTACGCGCGGTGGCGCCACCGCACCACCATTGCCGACACGAACGCCAGGAGCGGGAGCAGGAAGCTCACGCCGATCAGCGCGAGGTTCTGCATGTAGGGCACGCTGCCGTCGGTCCAGTGCCCGATGCGGTCGATGCCGTAGAAGAACCAGTAGCCGAGCCCGCGCAGCACCTCGCTCGGCAACGACGAGAGCGTCACGACCTGGAGCGTCTCGGTGTACTTCAGGATGTTGAGCCCGTACCCGCCCTGCGCCCACAGACCTGCGATCCACCAGAGCGAGGTGACGAGCGTGAGCGCGCCGATGCGCATCGTCACCTTCAGCGCGCGCCGTGCGCGGACCTCGCCGGTGACCCAGGCGTAGACGATCCACAGCACGGGCGCGATCCCGGCGAAGATCAGCGAGGTCGCGTTCACTCCCCCGACGACCTGCACGACGACGGCGAAGATCGCCGGGTAGCGCCACGCCTCCTTGCCGTCGGGCGCGCGCAGCGCCTTGATCGTGAGCGCCAGCATCCACGGCAGCCCCGCCCACGGCAGCAGGATCACCGAGAGGCGCGCCGCGAAGTCGAGCGTGTACGGCGTGAGCATGAACACCACTGCGCCCACGGCGACGCCGGGACCGCGCACGTGCAACGTGCGCAGGAGGTAGAGCACACCGAGCGCGGCGGCGAAGAGGATCGACCCCAGCCACAGTCGCTGCGACACCCATGCCGGCACGCCCACCTCGTGCATGAGCCAGTAGTACGGGCCCATCGGGAACAGGTAGCCGATGTTCTGGTGGGTGACCGTCCCCATCCCGATGTTGGGATCCCACATCGAGGCGGCGCGCTGGAGCAGTCGGCCGGGGTCGAGGTAGAGGTACGACTTGGTGTCGGCGACGACCTTCCCCGGTTTGGTGAGCAGGACCGGGACGTAGGCGAGGAGCGCCAGGAGTGCGTAGCCCAGGACGCGCCACCGACGCGCCTCGACGCCGGACGCGACCGCGTCGGTCGTCGTCATGTCGCGGCGATGCTAGGCCGGGGCTTCGACCACCGCGGGTCGCCCGCGGGCGTCGACCGGGTCCTCGTCGCTCGGCTCGGCACGACCTCCGAGCCACCGGTCGAACGCGACCGCCGCCAGCACGACCAGGCTCACTTCGGCCGGGGTGCGGAAACGCGCCAACCCATAGATCGCGGCGGCGGTGATCGTGACCACGACGAACTGCGCGACCAAGGGTGTGATCTGCATCCGGCGGCGGCGCAGCACGACGCCACCGACGACGGCGCACGGCATCAGCAACCAGAACGTGACGAAGCCCGCCCAGGACACCGCCTCGTCGCGACCCTCGTTCACGTTGTACGAAGCCATCTGCCCGGGTGCGTACAGACTCCAGACGCGTCCGATCCGCACCGCCACCACCACCGGCAGCCGACCGAGGTGGTCCTTGATGAAGTGGAGGCCGTCGGCGCGCAGCTCGTTGGAGACGACCGACCGGTCACCTTCGGGGACGGGGAACCCCGCGCAGTCGAGCGCCCACAGCCCGGTGCCGTCGCCGTACCAGGTGCGCTCGAGGTTGGCGCCGCAGATGGTGAGCCCGTCGTTGGTCGAGAACAGGACCGGCTGGTCGAATCGGGTGAGATTGGCGATCAGCCACGGGCTCACCAGGACGAGTGCGGCGAGGCAGGCGACCAGGAACAGCCCGAATTGCCGGAGGAACGGCAGCTCCTTCAGGAACAGCGCAACCGGGAGGACCATCACGGGCAGCAGCAATCCGAGCTCGGCGCGCGCCAGCATCGCCAAGCCGACTGCGAGTCCCACCCACACCGCGTTGACCGGCCTCGGCGCACGGATGAACCGGTAGCTCAGGAGGATGGCGAGTGCGACGGCGAGCGTGGCCAACGTCTCCGACATCACGAGCCCGTCGTTGATCCAGAGGTTGGGGTACAGCGCAGCGACCGCAGCCGCCAGCAACCCGGCGCGCGAGCCGGCGACGGTGCGCCCCAACAGTCCGATGACGAGCACGACCCCGGCGCCGAACACAGCCATGGTGAGGCGCTGCGCGAGGACGTGGCTCCCGCCCTCGTCGAACTGCTCCATCACCCACGACGTCGGCGTGAGCGCGAGCGCGGTGAGCGGCGGGTGCTCGGCGGTTTGTGTGCCGTCGCGGAAATCGGTGAACCCGTGACCGCGCGCCAGCGTGTTCGCTTGCGCGTTGTAGTAGAGCTGATCGCCCACCAGCGGTTCAGATCGCTTGGCCAGCATCACGTAGCCGACGCGCAGCGCCAGCGCGGCGAGCACGATCAGCAACAGGATGCGCCAGAAGCGCCGGTCGTCGGTCATCGGCCCAGGATCATCAGTACATGCGGAACGTGACGATCGCGCAGAACACCCCGAGCGTCGGCGCGAGCAGCACCGGCATCGGCACACGCGCCCGCGCGGTGTCCGCCCACTTCCACGGCAGCGACCCGATCGCGACCGGAAGCAGCACGAGCAGCGGCACGAAGTAGCGCGGCTGGATGCCTTCCACCCGGTCGAGCCCCGGCGGGGTCCAGTAGATGTAGTTGGCTGCGCCGATGAGCACCACACCGATCACGAACGCGAGCAGGACCAGCCCACGCTGCAACCAGCCGAGCGGCACAGGCGCCTCGACCGGCGCGCGTTGCAGCGACGACACCGCGTAGAGCGCCACACACAGCACCGCGAGGATCGCGGGCCCGCTCGTCACGCTCGGGCCGACGGTGAAGGGCTGGGTCACCCAGTGCCACAGCTCGTGGTAGCCGGCGCGCAGGAGGTCGACGCCGAAGTCCCAGGGGCGGTGCAGCAGCTCGTGCTTCTGGGTGACGTCGTCGACCGCGATGTTGAAGTAGCCGGCGTCGGTCTTCCACACGTCGCCCGCCGACGCGTTCCACAGCGCCGTCACCGCCACCCCGAGGATCGGTGCGAACACGAGCGGCCACCGGTCGGTGCGACGACGCGCCCCCGCCACTCCTTCGCTCGCATCCGAGCGCGTCGGGGCGAGCAGCGGCAAGAGGTAGAGGCCCGCGATCACCACGTACACCGGCTTGACCGAACCGAGCACCGCACTCAGCAGGAGTGCCTCGATCACCAGCGCGCGCGTCGACGTGCCCTCGGGTGGATCGAGCGCACGCAACGCCGACGACACCACCACCAACGCGATGGCAGTCGTGAACGCGTCGTGCGAGATCGACGACGCGCTCTGGTACACCGCCACCGGCACGAGGCCCACCACCGCCAAGGCCCACTTGGCGCGCGGCGATCGGGCGATGGCCGCCCCGACCAGCGCCACGTACATGGCCAGCACCACGAGGCGGGCGACGATCAGCATGGCGTCGGTGTCGACGCCGAGGTTGCGGGTGACGAACACCGACGCGGCCTGCGGGAGGTACGGCACGAATGACGGGAACGTGGAGAAGGTGACGAACCCCTCGCTCGGATCGGTGGGGCACGCGCGGATCGGGCCCGGGTCGTAGACGACGGGCTTGCCGGTGTCGGGGTCGACCAGGCCCTGCAGCAGGTGCGCGGAGTACGCCCTCGAATCGGCGCGCTGCGCGCGGATGACGTCGCGCGGGATGCAGGCGCCGCCGAAACCCTCGCTCCCCTCCTTCTCCGGGAGGAACGTGCCAGTGGAGATCTGGTAGGAGCGGTAGAAGTGCGCGGGTTCGTCGATGCCGGCGAAGTGCGGCACCACGCACACCAGGTACACGCCGGCGGCGATGGCGAGGACGAGGAACGTCGTGAGCGGGCTGCGGAACCACCCGAGCGGATCGCGCCCGTGTCGCGGCGACCCGGATTCGGGCGCGACGGTGGGTTCGGCGACCGTCACGCCGTTAGCTCGGGTCGTCGTCGCTCGTGGTGTCCACGATCAGCACGCTGCAGGGCGCGTGGTGCGACACCGTGTTCGGCACGCTGCCGAGGAAGCGGCGGCCGCCCTGCATGCCGCGATTGCCGACCACGATGAGGTCGGCCTGGAGGTGGGCGGCGATGTCGCAGAGCACCTCGGCCGGACTGCCGAACCGCGCGTGGGTCTCGATGCGGGTGTCGCACACCCGCATCGCCGTCTCCGCCGCCTGGGTGAGGGCATCCTCGAGCTCGGTCTTGATCTCGTCTTCCCAACTGCGCTCGGCCGCGACCGGTGCCGCGGCCGCCATCTCACCGGCGGCGACGGCCGACCCCGACAGCGGCTTCTGCACGGTGACGATGTGCAGCACCGCCTCGGGTTGGGTGGCCGCGAGCTCGGCCGCGGCCAGCACCGCCTCCGACGCCCTGTCGGAACCGTCGGTCCCCACCACGATCGACTTGAACATCTGCCGCCTCCGCTGCACGTCGCTGTACGTCGCCACCCGCTCCGACGAGCCCGAACGCTACCCGGAGGCGCCTCCCCACACGGGGAGTCGGCGCGACCGGAGAACGTCAGCCCTGGTTCGTGCGGGAGCCCGTGACCGTGGCGTCCGACCGACCGCGCGCCGCTTCAGGGATTGGAGGGTGCGGCCGATGATGTGTCGTGGTTCACCAGCTCATGTCTCGCCGAGCCGTGCAGCTCGGGATCGTGCTCGCGGCGGCCGCGCTCGTCCTGACTGCGTGCCTGCCCCCCGCGTCGAACGGCGCCTCCACCGGTCCGGTCCTCGTGAACGTCGGTGCGAGGGGCAACCAACCGATCGACTTCCCGGACCCGTTCATCACCAGGTTCGGCGACACGTACTACGGGTACTCGACCAGCTCGAACGGCACCGACGTCCAGGTGATCAAGTCGGCCGACGCGCTGCACTGGTCGTGGGTCGGCGACGCGTTCACCGGGCCCGCGGTGTACCGGGGTCCGTCGACGACGGCGACGAGCCTGAGCGGCTGGGCGATCATGGACAAGAACACCTGGGCGCCCGGTGTGGTCGATCGGCCTTCGAACCCATCCGACCAGCGCTACGTCCTCTACTACACCGCCACGTCGAAGGTCGCGCCGAGCACGGGCAAGCAGTGCATCGGCCGCGCGACCAGTGCCTCACCCGAAGGACCGTTTGTGGACGAGGCCACGCAACCGATCGTGTGCACACCGGAGCGCGGCGGTTCGATCGACCCCAACCCGTTCGTCGCCAACGGACAGCTCTACCTCTTGTGGCAGAGCTTCGGCATCGCCCCGTCGGAACCGACTCGGTTGTGGAGCACGCCCCTCACCGCCGACGGTCGGTCGGTGGCAGGACCGGCCCATGAGCTCACCGCGGTGCTCTACGGGAGCCTCGAGTGGCCGAACATCGAGGGGCCCACGATGATGCCGTCACCCGATGGCGGCTACTTGCTCTACTACTCCGCGGGTGCATGGTGGAACGACAGCTACCGGGTCTTCGTGCAGTACTGCACGACTCCGACCGGGGGATGCACCCGCATCTACACCACGCCGGTCCTCGCGACGCGTGGCTCGATGGTCGGGCCCGGGGCGCCGACGGTCTTCCAGGATCCGTCGGGCAACTGGATCATGGGGTTCCATGCGTGGACCGCGCCCTATGTCGGCTACGTGATCGTCGGCGACATCCGGTACACCCGTTCACTGCACCTCCTGCCGATCACGTTCCCGAAGGGCGGACACGCACCCAAGGTCGGTTAGCCCGGCACGCCACGCGACCGGAGAAGCGCCCGGATCTCGGCCACGTGGTGCGTGCCCGCGACGGGCAGGGTGACGGTCCCGAGGTACTCCATCCCGAAATCGAGCCCCAGCGCGGGTGCGGCGATGTGGGCGAGACCGGCCCAGGTCACGTACAGCGCAAGACCGTGGTCGCCGCGCCGGCGGAACGTCGCCCGGAGCGGGGCCCCGGCGCTCCCGGGCGACGATCCGACCGAGGTGGTGCCGTCGTCGAACGCCCACGCGTAGGCCACGGCGTGGGCCGAGACGTCCACCACGTAGCCGTCGAGGGTCACGGTGGCCGACGCGACCGGCAAGGGATCGCTCCAGAAGCGCGACTCGAGGTTGACGATGCCCGGCCAGTCGGTCGTCCCCGGTGGCGACGCGTGGATGCGGGCGCGTGGCAACGGCGTCTGCTGCCAGATGGCAGCGGCGTCCGGGACCGCCGGGGGAAGCGGTTCGCCCGGAGGTGCGCAGCGCGGCACGAAGAACGTGGCGGGTCCGCCGCCGCGCGGGGTGGCGGTGTCGATCACGAACGCGCCCACGAGGACCGCTCCGGGCGGGAGCGGCGCGTCGCCGTCGAGACGGACCGCACCGGGCGCGCCTCCCTGCAGCGTGCCGACGTGGATCGGCACGAAGGGCGACCACTCGAGACCCGGGAGCGGAGACACCACGCTCGCCAGCTCGGGTGGGACCGCGCCGGTGAACACGACGCACCGTCCGCCGGTGGCGGCGCGCTCCCAGGTGTACGGCGCATCGGCTGCGGGTGCTTCGGCGGGGAGACCGCCGCCGGGGAAGGTCCCCGCGCCGAGATCACTCGCCGTGGCGCGCACGTAGTCGGGGCCGAGCTCGCCTCCGCCGGCGGTCTGCGCTGCCGCCGGCGGGGCGAGTCCGGTGATCGCCAGCACGACGGCAGCGACGCCGGCGGCCAACGCCTTCATCCTGCCCGCCGCGGAGTCGCGGTTGCGGTCACCCGCACGGGGAGGTCGCCACGCGGATCGAGGACCGCGAGCAGGGTGAACCCGATCTCGCCGCGCACGACGACGGTGACCGCGTCGCGATCGGCATGCACGTCGGCACCGAGGAGAGCGCCTGCGTCGACTTGGCGGCTGAGGTGCTCCCGCGCCCGCGATTGGGCAACCGCAGGATCGAGTTGCACGACGCCGCGCTGGCGGTATGCCTCTTCGTCGATCGCCGACGCGCCCGCGAGCGCGGCCGCGTCGGCCGCGTTCGACAACGACCGCCGCGCCGAGAAGCCGCGCCACAGGTCGACCGAGATGCCTCCGAGAGCGAAGAGCAGGATGCACACGCCGAGCAACCAGAGCGTCACGGTGCCCGATTCGCGGTCGGTGCGCATCGTGCCGGTCACCGGGCCGACACGTACCGGTCGACCGGTTCGCGATGACGCGCCGTCCACGACCACGCACCGACCGCCCCGACTCCCGGAAGCTGCATCGCGGGCATCGTGACGGTGACGCGCGCTTCGACGTCGTTGCCGGGCACCAGTCCCGAACCCTCCGCGCATGCAAGGTCGACGCTGACGTCACGCGACGCGACGCCCAGGTTGTGCGCCATCGTGGCGCCGATGACTCGGGCAGCACCGCGATCGCACACTCCGTCACGGGCAGTTCGGCGCGCCACTTCCCGCGCGATCACCCGGGCCGTGACCTGACGCTCCGACCAGCGCGGGAACGTCAGGACGAGCAGCGCGACCGGGAGCACGAGCACCGCGACCCCGAAGGCGAACTCGGTGGCGACGAACCCGGACTCGCGCCCACGCCTCACGGCACACGCTCCTTGGTCACTTCGCCCTCGAGGACCATCGACCACGTCGGGATGCCCGGGATCCAGCCTGCGAGCACGACGCGGGCTCGCACGCGCATCGCACCGCCGACCTCGCGACACGACACGCGCACGGTGTCGGCGGTCACGACCCCGTCGAGCACGGCGTGTGCCCGCCGCCGGCAGTCCGCGGCGGTGGCATCGAACGCCGCTCCCGAGCGCGCCGCCTCGTCGACCGCGGCGCGCGCGACGCCACGCACGTAGAGGTCGACCACCGCGTTGGCGAGCGTGACGAACACGAGGAGCGAGAGCGCGGTCGCCACGACGTACTGGATCGTGGTCAGACCCGCAGCTGACCTCGCATCCAGTCGACGACGTCGAGGCCGAGGGTCTGCATGACGGCCCAGATCGCGACGAGGGCCGCGATCCCGAGCGCCGCGTTCCCGAGCAGCTCGGCGGTCGTCATGCCCGCTTCGGGATCCGGCGCTCGCCAGGCGGTGATCAGATCGACGAGCCGACGAAGCGCCTGCACGGCAGCGAGACGGATGGCGCCAGGACGGGATGGGTGCACGGGTGCTCCTTGGTTCGGCGGTCGGGCGAGCGCCGCGGCCGGCTGGGGTTGCCACGACCTGTGTCCGCATCACCGGCTCCCGAACACGATCGATGGCAAGGGCGCGGCGATGAACAACAACATCACCGGAGCGAGCACTGCGATCGTGGGGACGAGCATGGCGGCACGACGCCTGGTCGCGGTCTGACGGATCTCCTCACGACGTGAGTCGCGCAGATCCTCGCTCAACGCCCGCAGGCCGTCGGCGAGGTCGACGCCGCGTTCGGCACCCGCGGCGAACAACTTGTAGGTGCGCGCGGCTGCGGGCTCGGGTGTGACCTCGGCCGCGTGCCGGAACGCGTCGGGTTCGCTCACACCGTTGCGCATCGCGGCGAGCACGGCGCGGAGCTCGTCGACCACGACTCCCTGGCCGCGCTCGACGGTTCGCTGCGTGGCCTGCACCGGCCCGGCACCCGTACGTACATGCATGGCCAACAACTGGTTCACCGTGTAGAGCTCGAGCCGGATCCGTTCACGCCGATCAGCGATGGCGCGGTCGAGCCGCCCCCGCTGACGCGATGCACCGAAGACGACCCCGCACAGGCCGAGACCGATCGCCGCGAGCGGACGGTGGAGCACGACGACACCCAATCCCGCTCCCGCAGCACCGAACGCGAGCACCTGCACGGCCATGCGGGTGCGGTACTCGTCGGGGCTGACGTCGACGAACCCCGCCTGCTGCAGCGAACGCGCCAGCGCGGTGTCGGTCCGCCGTTCCAGGGCACGGCCCACCCGGTGCACGAGAGCGAGGATCGGCGGCCCGAACACGCGCGCCACGGTCGACGACGAGGATGACGATGACGATGACCAAGAGAACGGCCCGACGAGCCGGTCCGTCACCAGGTCGGCGGCGTCGACACCACGCCCGAAGCGAGTGCGCGCCGCGACGGTGTAGGGCCGCACCCGCGGCGCGAGCCGGCGGGTCGGCGGTACCAGCACCGCGGCGATTCCGACCGCAGCCACACCCGCGCTGAGCGCGCCCACGACCACCGCGGTGTCGGTCACAGCGACACCGCCGACGGCGTCTCCAACGGGTGCGCGCCACCGAACACGCGTCGTTCCTCGCAGGTGCGCCCGAGACGGCCGATCCACCAGGCGCCGACGGCGCACAGCGCGGCACCGACGACCACCACCACGAGACCTGCGGGCGACGAGTAGAAGTCGCGAAACGCACCGTCGCGGATCGTGAGTGCGATCAGCACCAGCCACGGCATCACCAGGACGGCGCGGGCATTGAGCTTCATCTCGAGACCTTCCGACTCGACCTCGTCGAGCACCTTGAGGTCCTTCGTGGTGGTCACCACCAGGTCGTCGAGGATCCGGGCCACGATCGGGCCGCCGCGCTCCTGCGCCAGGATCAGGACCTCGATCACGCGGTCGCTGGTGGGATCGGCGAGCTCGGCCTTCACCACCTCGAGTGCGGCGACCGGCCCGAGCATCCGGGACAACGTCGGGAACCGGGTGAACGCGTCGCGCAGCGCCGGCGGACCGGTCTCGGCCAGCGTGACCAGGGCGTGCCCCAACGAACGACCGGCCGCGAGCGAGGCGCCGACGTCGCGCAGGCCGTCGGGCCAGGCCGCCTGCAGCTCACGAAGACGGGCCGCCCGGCGGCGTCCGAAGTACGCGCGAGGAAGCGTCGCCGCGGCGAGGGCGGGGACGAAGGCGACGAGCGGCGTCCCGGTGACGAAGAAGGTGATCGCGAACGTGGCGACGCCGACCCCGAGTGAGCCGAGCACGAATTGCGCGGGCGACACCCCGGCACCGGCCTGCGCGAGCCAGAGCTCCGCCACGTCGCCCCGACCCTCCCGACGCACCCAGCTCCGCGGTTCGACCGGCTGTCCGACGACGCGGCCGGCCACCAGCAAGCAGAACGCACCCACCGCGAGAGCAGCGAGCAGCGTCACGACCCGCTCCCCGCATGGGCGAGGACGTCGTGCACCCCGGCGTGGCCCACTCGTTCGAGCCGCGTCGCGAGTGACGGTGGCAACGCACCGGTCCAACGCAGCGGACCGCGACGGTCGTCGCGCACGAACAATGGCTCGACGGTGAAGTCGTCGCGCAGTGCAGGCACGACGGCGGCGATCTCGACGACTCGACGCCGGATGCTCTCGCTGTCGGCTCCGACCACATCGTCACGATCGAGGTGCACCACCACGTCGAGCGATTCCGAGAACACCTTGCGGACGATTCGCTCGGTGACGTTCTCACCGGCCATGAGCGCGGCGTTCACCGAGCGCGTCGAGCGCTTCCGACGCGCTGTTCGCGTGCACAGTGCAGAGGAAGCCGCAGCCGGCGTTGACCGCCCGACTGAGCTCGAACGCTTCGGAGCCGCGCACCTCCCCCACCACGATTCGGTCCGGCCTCATCGCGAGCACGAACTTGACCAAGTCGCGCAGGGTGATCTCGCCGGTACCGTCGAGCGCGGGTGGACGCACCTCGTAGTACGAGCCGTGCGTGATCGGCACCGCGAGCTCGCGGATCTCCTCGCAGGCGCGCACGCAGTGACTCGTCGGTGCGGCCGCGAGCAGCGCCGCGAGCAGCGTGGTCTTGCCCGCGCCAGGCTCCCCGGACACCGTGACCCTGCTGCGGAGTTGCATGAGGAGGTGCAAGAACGCAGCCGCCTGCTGCGAGAGCGAATCGCGCGCGACCAGATCGGCCAGGGTGACGTTGCGCACCACGTAGCGTCGGAGGGTCGCCGAGAGCTGATCGCCCACGGGCGGGATCGCAGCGGTGAGCCGGGCCGATCCGCCGAGCACGCGCGCCTGCACCAGCGGATGCTTGGTGTTGAGCTGTCGGTCGGTTGCCGCGAGCATGCGCTCGATGACCTGACGGTTCTCGTCCTCACTGGTCGGCACGGTGAGACCGCGCAGACGCCCCGAACCGTCGAGGTACGACACGCGCGGTCCCTCGATGAAGATCTCCTCGACGTCGCGTCGAGCGAGGAGGTCGGTCAGCGGGCCGAGATCGGTGATCGACCGGAGCACACGGTCCGCGAGCTCCGACGGATCCGACAAGGGGCAGGTGCTCGCCGAGCATGGCCGCGCGCTGGTACTCGTCGACGGTCGCACCCACCTCGCCCCGAACCGCCTCGTGGTCGACGTCGGGCCGGAGGCGTCGCCGATCGATCCGTACGTGCACCTCGCGACGGATCACGTCGTAGGCATCGACGGTCATCGCGACCACCTCCGACCCGCCGTCCGGGTCGCCCGCGGGTCGAGCACGTCGCCGACCCGGGTGCACGCGGCGTGGAACCCGCCACGGGGCACCGGGACCCCGTCCCACGCCGCCGACTCGACCGCTCGGTCATGGGGACACCAGACCATCGACGTGGGTCGCACCGCACGTTCGATCTCGGCCCGGATCTCCTCCTGGCGGAACCGGCTCCTCGGCGCGTGGTTGACGACGAGGTGCAGCGGAGCGTTGATGCCCCGGCCCACCGTGTCGACGGTCCACTCCAGACCGCGCACGACGCCGACCGGGCTGGCATGGACGACGCCCACGACCAGGTCGGCGATCCCCGTCACCTCATGCGCCGTAGGTGTGCGTTCCTCCAGGTCGACGATCACGAAGTCGTGGACGCGCCTCGCGGCGGCGACGACGTCGAGCACGTCCTGCGTGCTCACCTGCGATGCCGCGATCGCGCTCGGATGGCCGGCGAGCGCGCGGAGCTGCACGGAACCTCGGTCGACGACGGCGACGACGCAGTCGTCGAGCGCACCGAGGCCGTGCGCGCACGCGTCGACCGCGGTCCGGAGGTTCGGCTCGAGTCCGAGCCCGAGACGCCCCGCGAGCGCGGGCGCGGCCTCGTGCCCGTCGAAGACCAGGACGGAGCGCCGACGGTGGGCCAGCGAGCTCGCGACGCCGAGTGCGACCTCGGTGATCCCGCTCCCGCGAGCCCCCGACACCGCCACGACCGTGCCCGACGATTCGGTGTCGCGCGCACCGACGGGGTGCGACACCGAGGTGCTCCGCTCGATCGGGCTCGTCGCCGTCGCGCTCTGGATCTCTTGCAGCGCTGCCACGAACTCCGCCACCAGGGCGTCGGCCGCGATCGTGGCCTCGACGCCCAGGCCGAGGAGGTGCTCCTTGCCCGCGGGTTGCTCGGGGTCGAACACCCCGAGGATCGAGCGTCCCCGCGCGTGCACCGTCCCGACGAACCCGTAGGTCAGTGCCGGCCACCGGTCACTGACGACGAGCACGTCGTACTCCTCGTCGAGCGCGACCGACGGCTCGACCACGATCTGCCGCACGCGGGCGCCACCATGGTGCGACAGATGACGATGGAGCTCCTCGACCCACGCCTCGGGCGAGAACACGAGCGCCACCGACGGCTCCAGCCGAGTCATCGGGCACCCGGATCGACGCCACCGACGCGATCGAGCGACTCGGGTGCGACGCCACGCGCCGACTCGGCGCCTGTGGTGCGAGCGAGTGAGATCTCGCCGTCGGCGACCGCAGCCGCGACGAGCTGCGACTGGCGTGCGTTCACCCCCACCGTCACCGTGAACGGGCTCGCCGACTCACCGATCCCGGCGCGACCGCGCGCATCGACCGCGAGCACCGGCGCGTCGGCCACGATGATCGACACCGACTGTCGCCCCGCGAACAGCACGTCGATCCGATCGCCGGCCGCGATCCGACCACCGACGGCACGCGCGGGATCGATCGGGATGCTCATGGCGCGCAGTCGGTGCGGCGCGGCTCGCGACCGCAGCGTGCGCGTGGTCACGAGCTCACCTTCGGCGATCGTGCTCCCGGCGATGCGTCCGCGGAGACGACCACGATCGTGCGCTCGTGCCACGGTCGCCAGGACGTCAGGCGTCAGCGTGACCCGCACGGGGCGGAGGTCGGACGCGGTGATCGTCTCCCCGGCCCGGATCTCGTGCGCGGCCACGAGCACCGCAGTCTCACCCTGGCGTTCCCGGAGCACGGCGAACGACAGGACGACGCCCATGATCCCCGCCAACGCCATCACCACGTGGCCCCGGGAGACCCGACCGCGGCGACGTGACGGGGACGCGAGCGCGCCGGGTGGCGCAACGGCCTCGGCTCCTCGGGCGTCGGTGACCCTTGCCGTGGTCATGTGTGTCTGCCCCTCCTCCGGGCTCCGTCCGAGCGGAATGTCCGGTTCCTACCAACAGGTGCAGTATGCACTTTCCTGCGGATACCGGTCAAGCCCTTTCGAACCGGACATTCCCGGCACTACGGTGGCGGCGTGGAGGTGTCGCCCGAGGCCGGCTCCGACTTCCCGCCGGTGCTCACGGCGGCGATGGCAGCCGAGCTCCTCCAGGTGAACGTCGAATACCTGCGGCGCATGGTCCGGGCGGGACGGGTTCCCTGCCATCGCTTCCCCGGCGGGAGGGAGCTGCGCTTCCTGCGCGACGAACTGCTGGCGTGGCTGGCGGCGTTGCCGGGCGTCGATCAGTCGTCGAGTGGGCGCACCCACCGGACCGATCCGGTCGGCACGTGGGCCGCCCCGCCGTCGACGTCGGTCATCCGGACCTGATCGGCGCCGATCCGGAGACGACCCTCGAGTGAGCCGGTCGCGGTGCCGATGCACACTGCTGTGCCGTCGATCTCCCGTAGCCGTGCGGTGAACGTCGTGAGCGCGCCCGCGTCGCGTCGCTCGCGAACGCCGTCATCGTCGCGGCCGTCGGCCCGCACACGGACCACGAACGGCGAGTCGGCGGCGAGCCGGAGGTCCACCCGCGTGTCACCGGTGTCGAGGCGCGCGATGTCGAGCCCCACCGCGACGACGACGCCCACCCACACGTGCGACTCGAACCGGAACGTCACCGTGTCGCCGCGATGCATGCAGTCACGCAAGACGTCGGCGAGCCCGCGGCTGTGCTCCCACCGTTCGTGCGCAGCGCGTGTCCACTGCTCCTCGTCGGCGCGCCACTGCGCCCGCGCTGTCGCCGCGTCGTCGGACATCGAGTCCGATTCGAGCAGATCGCGCATCTTCGCGCCACCGCGCGCTTCGGCTGAAGGCGCATCGCTACCGTGATGCAGATGCGCGGCCGCCCCCTGAAGATCGCTCTGGTCACCCTCGTCCTGGCGTTGCTCCTCGCCGGCGGGGTCGCCGCGACCGTGCTGAGCGAGACGAGCGCGCAGGCGCAGACCAGTGTGACGTCCGGTGACGCCCGGTCGACCACGACCACTGCCGCGCCGACGACCGACAAGGACGGCGTGCAGCACTTCCACTTCGAGTACGGGCCGCTCGACATCGCGCCGGGGCAGAACCTGATCCAGACGAACACGTTCCAGATCCCCCAGCCGGAGGAAGACGGGTGGGTCGTCGGCTTCAAGCCGGGCTTGCAGTTCCCGAACGGGAAGGTGCCGCCGGTCGACGTGCTGCACCTGCACCACGGCGTGTGGGCGGTCGCCAACCGCCGCGACGCGACGTTCCCGTTGTTCCCCGAGCGCTTCATCGCTGCCGGTGAGGAGAAGACGACGCTCGAGCTGCCCGATGGGTTCGGCTACCGCTACAGCACCGCCGACCGCTGGTACCTCAACTACATGATCCACGACCTCACGGCGAAGCCGTTCAAGGCGTCGCTCACCTACGACGTCGACTTCGTACCCGCGTCGTCGCCCAAGGCGAGCGTCGATGAAGGACGTGCACCCGATCTGGCTCGACGTGCAGAACGGCAAGGTCTACCCGGTGTTCGACGCGCTCAAGGGCAGCGGCACGAACGGGAAGTTCACCTACCCCGACGACGATCCCAACGCGCCGCACGTCAACACGTACACGGTGCCCACCGACGGCGTGCTGGTGAAGACGTTCGGCCACCTGCACCCCGGTGGTCTCCACGACACCTTCTCCGTCACGCGCGGCGACCAGACGAAGACGATCTTCACGTCGAAGGCGAAGTACTTCGAGCCCGCGGGGGCGGTGTCGTGGGACGTGTCGATGACGGCCACGCCCGACGATTGGCAGGTCGCGGTGAAGGCGGGCGACACGCTGAGCCTCACGACCACCTACGACACGACCCGCGCCTCGTGGTACGAGTCGATGGGCCTCGGGGTGGTGTGGATGTACGACGGTCCCGGGCGGCAAGGACCCGTTCACGCAGCAGATCGACCAGAAGGGCGTGCTCACCCACGGGCACCTGCCGGAGAACGACAACCACGGCGGGAAGGCGACCACGACCTTCCTCGACGCCCGCAAGGCCGGCGTCGGGTCCGCTCGAGACGACCATCCCGATCGGCAGCTTCGAGTACGGCGCCGGGGACCTCGCGGCGAAGGGCAAGATCCCGACCGTCACCGAGGGTCAGAGCATCACCTTCGACAACTTCGACGCCGCCGACCAGAACGTGTGGCACTCGATCACTGCGTGCAAGGCACCGTGCACCGCGTCGACCGGCGTCGCCTACCCGCTCGCCGATGCCGACGTGCAGTTCGACTCCGGCCAGCTCGGCGACGCGGGCCAGCCGACGTCGGGCAGCACGACGTGGAGCACGCCCTCCGACCTCGCCGCCGGCACGTACACCTACTTCTGTCGGGTCCACCCCTTCATGCGCGGTGCGTTCCGGGTGGTGGCACCGCCGGGTTCGGAGTCGTGCCGGCGTCGACACCCAAGTAGCTCGCGATCACCAGCGGATCGGCGCGCACCTCGGCCGGGCTCCCCTCCGCGATCACGAGTCCGGCCTCGAGGCAGTAGACGCGGTCGCTCACCGACATGACCAACGGCATGTCGTGCTCGATGAGCAGCACCGCGGCGTCGAGGTCGCGTTGGATGTCGCGCAGTCGTGGACCGAACGCTTCGGTCTCGTGCTGGGAGAGTCCGGCAGTCGGCTCGTCGAGCAGCACCACGCGGGCACCGAGCGCGACCTGCCCGGCGAGCTCGACCAGCCGCCGGGTGCCGGTCGACAGCGCGGCGGCGGGTTGGTCGGCGGTGTCGCCGAGTCCGAGCGCGGCGAGGATTTCGTCGGCCTCGGCCCGCTTGCGTCGCTCCGCCCGCGGCGACGGCGGGACGTGCAGCATCGACGGCACGACGCGCGAACGCTCACGCGCTTCGAGCGCGACCATCACCGTCTCGCGCACGGTGAGGTCGTCGTACAGACGCGCGGCCTGGAACGTGCGCCCGAGACCGAGCCGGTGCCGCCGGTAGGCGGCCAACGCGGTGACGTCGCGCCCGAGCACCTCGACCTGACCGTCGGCAGGCACGAAACCGCCGATCGCGTTCATGAGCGTGCTCTTCCCCGCACCGTTGGTGCCGATGAGTCCGACCAGCTCGCGGGCACCCACCCGCAGGTCGACGTGGTCGACCGCGACCCGCCCGCCGAACCGCACCGTCATCCCCGTCGCGACCAGCCAGTCGCCTCCGGGAGGCACGCCGCGAGCGCCGTCCCCCCTCGCGGCTGCGTCACGTGACGTCCATGTACGGGGCGCACTGACGCACCCTCGCGATGAGCGGCGCAGGAGCCAGGATCTCGAGGGTGCGGAGGATGCCGGCGAAGCCGCCGGGGGCGAAGAGCAGGATGGCGAGGATGCCGATGCCCGACACGAGGAAGGGCACGATCGGTTCGTCGGGCCAGATCGCGGGCACGCCCACGACCCACAGCGCGCCGAGCACCGGGACCCACGAACGCGCCCAGCCCGCCGATCACGACGATGGCGACGACCTTCACCGACTCCTCGGGCGCGAACGTCACCGCCGGCGTGTTGCTCGGCAGCAACGTCACCAGCAGGCAGCCCGGCGAGCGCGGCCATGCCGCCCGACACCGCGAACGCGAGCAGCTTCATGCGTGTGGTCGAGATGGTCATGCCCGCGGCCGACGCCGGGTTGTCGCGCACCGCGATCACGGACCGGCCGATCCCCGTGCGGCGCAACTGCGCGACCAGCGCGACGCACGCGAGCAGGAACGCAAGACACAGGTAGTAGTAGGAGCGGCGCGAGGCGAAGTCGACGACCCCGGCGTCGGGCTTGGCCAGCGTGGGCAGCAGCCCGCTGGCGTCGAGGAACGTCCCCTGCGCGACCAGCCACACCGACACGAACACCGCGAACGCCAGGGTGGTCACCGCGAGGTAGAGACCGGGGATGCGCAGTGCGGGCAGCCCGATGAGCACCGCGACCGCCGCCGCCCACGATCACGCCGATCGCGACCGCCACGCCCCACGGCAGGTGGTGGAGCCCGAGGAAGCCGTCGTCGCCGACCAGCTTGACGGTGACGAGCCCGCCGACCGCGGCGAAGCCGAACTGCCCGAGCGACACCTGGCCCGCCCACCCGGTGAGGATGGTGAGCGAGCAGCCGGCGATGGCGAAGATCAACACCCGGGTCCAGAGGAACGACTCCGACGCGCGCGAGAAGAACACCGGGATCAGCACCAGCGCGGCGAAGAGCGCGACCACACCTATGCGACCGAGGTGCCGCGCCCACCACGGTCCGTCGGCGTCGACCGCGCGCACGGGGGTCGACGCAGTGACCTTCCATCCGCCGTCGTCGATGCCACCTTGCCCCGACCGCTGCGACAACCGTGAGAACACGAGCACGATCACGAGCGTCGCCACGAACAACCAGAGCTCGGTGACGCCGAGGTCGCTCGGGTCGACGTTCTGCTGCAGGATCACCTCGACGATCCCGACCGCGATGCCGGCCACCAGCGCGATCGGCAACGAGCGCATCCGCGCGACCAGCGCGACCACCAGCGCGCGCAGCAGCAACTGGTAGCTCAGCGCACCACCGCCAGCAGCCGCACCGGCCAGCGACACGCCGCGCACCGGCGCCAGCGCGATCGCCGCCACCGCGGCGAGCGCGGCCGAGATCGCCCACACCACGTTGGCGGTGCGGAACACGCGGATGCCCACGAGGCGCGCCTTGTCGGGGTTGGCCGCCGACGCTCGCACCATCAGCCCCATGCGCGTGCGGGTGAGGAACACGCCCAGCAGCAACACCAGTACCGGGATGACGACGAGCACGCTCCAGTCGCGCCCCTGCACCAGCAGCTCCGGGCTGGCGGTCCACGTCCAGTCGAGCAACGGCGGGAAGAAGCCGCCGGCGAGCACGTCGGGCAGCACCAGCGCGACGAGCAGCAGCACCTGCGCGATCCCGATCGTCGCCACCAGCACCACGAGCCGGGGCGCGTCGGCGAGGCGGCGGATGACGGCCCACTCGGCCAGCGAGCCCGCCAGTGCGGCCGCGATCGTCGCCAGCACCGCTGCGACCCAGAACGGTGGGTGCCAGTCGGCCACTCCCCCGCCGAGCAGCACGGCCATGAACGCCAGCGCGGTGGTGCCGAACGCGGCCACCGCGAAGTTGATGACGCCGCTGGCGCGGTACACGAGCACGATGCCCGCGCCCAGCACCGCGTAGGCGAGGCCCTGCACGACGCCGCTCAGCAGCATCTGCTGGCTGATGTCCCAGCCGTGGAGCGTGATCACGTGGCGCCGCCTCCGACGCGGTTCGCCACGCGCCGGTCCGCCGAGGAACACCGCCCGGGCCAGCTCGTCGTCGGCGGTGAGATCGGCCGGCGATCCGTCGAAGCGGATGGTGCCCTTCTCCACGAACACGACACGGTCGGTGAGGCGAGCCGCGATCGCCAGCGACTGCTCGACCACCACCATGGTCTGGCCGTCGGCGCGCAATGCGTCGAGCACGTCGAGCAGGCGCTGCACCACGAGCGGCGCGAGTCCGAGCGAGAGCTCGTCGACCAGCAGCACCGTCGGCTCGAACAACAGTGCGCACCCCAGCGCCACCATCTGCTGCTCGCCACCGGAGAGCGACGCCGCGTCCTGCTTGCGGTGCGCGGCGAGCGCGGGGAACACGTCGTAGACGTGCGCGATGCGCGCCGCCGCGTCGCGACGGGCTTCGGGATGCGCGACCAACGCGGCGCGCAGGTTCTCGTCGACCGTGAGCCCGGCGAACACGTCGGCACCGCGCACCTGCACGATGCCGCGCCGAGCACGCGCCTCCGCGCCGACGCGCGCGAGGTCGTCGCCGTCGAGCTCGATCCTGCCCGCGGTGGGCGTCAGCAGGCCGCTGATCGCGCGCAGCAAAGTGGTCTTGCCTGCGCCGTTGGTGCCGAGGACCGCGACCGCTTCGCCGGGCGCGACGTCGAGGTCGAGCCCGAAGAGCACCTGCACCCGGCCGTAGCCCGCGTCGAGCCCCCGGATGCGAAGCCGCGGTGTCACGCTGTCGTCCACGCTGTCGTCCGCGCCGCCCGCCGGCACCGTCAGCGTTCCGGCAGCCTCGCGAACTCGAAGACCTCGGGCTCGCCCGGTGGACGGTGCAGCACCGCCTGACCGCTGCGGTCGGAGGCCAGGAGATCCACCACCGTGCCCGCGAGGACCTCGGGTTCGAACGAGGGCACGCCGATCTGGTCGAAGAACGCGTGGGGGTCCTCACCCATCAACGGCGTCGCCACCGCGCCCGGGACACAGCGCGTTGATGCGGATCCCGCGGCGCTCGAGGTCGCCGTGGACGCTGCGCACCAGCCCGATCAGCGCCCACTTGGTCGCCGCGTACAGCGGGTTTCCCGGTAGCGGGATCAATCCTGCCATCGACGACGTCACCACGACGGCATCCGTTCGACTGCTCGAGCAGTGGGATCGCCTCTCGCAACCCGAAGAACACGCCGTCGAGGTTCACGCCGGTGTAGGCGCGGTAGCGGGCGTCGGAGATCTGGGTGATGTCGGTGAGCGCGATGTCGTAGATCCCGGCGTTGAGGTGCAGCAGATCGAGCTGGTCGAGCGTGCCGTAGAGCTCGCGCCATGCCTCGGGCTCGGATACGTCGAGGTGCACGTAGGTGCCGCCCGCGGCCTCGGCGGCGCTCGCACCGAGCTCGTCGTTCACGTCGAGCAACGTCACCGTGGCGCCCGCATCGGCCAGCGCCTTGGCCGTGGCCCGCCCGATCCCCGACGCCGCGCCGGTCACGACGGCCTGCTTCCCGCTGAAATCGCTCATGCGCGTGACCCTACCGGGATCCAACGCGGCGAGGTTGCGTGGATCGGGCACACCAGATGTGCTCGAGTCACGCAACTTGGAGAAGGATGGCGGCATGGACCTCGGCGGCATCGGCATCTGGAGCGGTGAGCTGCGCTACGGCGACGACGGCGAGAAGCGCGAGGCGGTGGCCGAGCTCGAATCGCTCGGGTACACCGCGGCGTGGATCCCCGATGTGGGCGGTGACGTGTTCGGCGCCCTGCGAGAGCTCCTCGACGCCTCCACCACGCTCGTCGCCGCCACCGGCATCCTCAACCTCTGGATGCACGGCGCCGCGCACGTCGGTGAGGGCTTCGCGGCGTTGGAGGACGACTTCGCCGGTCGCACGCTGCTCGGCATCGGGGTGAGCCATCACCTGCTCATCGACACCAGCCATCCGGGCGAGTACACCAAGCCGCTGGCCAAGACCCGCGCCTACCTCGACGAGCTCGACGAGGTCACCCCCACGGTGCCGCCCGAACGACGCGTGCTCGCCGCGCTCGGCCCGAAGATGCTCGGGCTCGCCCGCGACCGTGCTCGCGGCGCGCACCCCTACCTGGTCACGCCGGAGCACACCGACGTTGCCCGCGCCGAGCTGGGCGACGGTCCGCTGCTCGCTCCCGAGCAGCACGTCGTGCTCGAGACCGATGCCGACAAGGCCCGCGCCGTGGCGCGGGAGGGCCTCAGCGTCTACCTCCAGCTGCCGAACTACGTGAACAACTGGCGGCGGCTCGGCTTCGGCGAGGACGACTTCGCCGACGGCGGCAGCGACCGGCTGGTCGACCACGTGGTGGTGTGGGGCGACGAGGCCACCATCGCGGCCCGGGTGCAGGCCCACCTCGACGCCGGCGCCGACCACGTGTGCGTCCAGGCCGTCACCGGTGCCGAGCGCACCGACTTCCCCCGGGCAGAATGGCGGGCACTCGCACCAGCCCTGGTGGGTCTCACACGAAGGTGACCATGGACATCGAAGAGTTCTACGACGCCGATCCCCGACGACGAGAGTCGGAGGAGATCGAGTTCGGCCGCGAATGGTCCGACGCCAACGGGATGCGCACCGAGCTCTCGTGGGTCGCGGCGACCGGCGAGCTCTACGCGATGGCCGAGCCAGCCGGCTCGGTGGAGATGGACCCGTTCGGCGACACCCGGGTCGACGACCTGCCCACGGAAGCGGTGACGGTCGAGATCCTCGGCGTCGTGGCCGAGCGCGCCACCGTCGACCGGCTCCTGGCCGGATGGGAAGGGGCGATGGACAAGAAGCCGAACAGTCTCCAGTGGGTGCGCGACCGCCTCGCAGCGCGTCCGCATGACCGCACCCACGCACACTGCGGGCCGCTTCGTCGGGCAAGCCGTGCTCCGCAAGGAAGACCCGCGCCTGCTCACCGGTCGGGGCCGCTACACCGACGACGTCGAGCTCCCGCGCATGCTGCACGCACACTTCGTGCGCAGCGACCTCGCCCGGGCGAAGATCACGCACCTCGATGTGAGCGCAGCGCGCGAGCTCCCCGGTGTGGTCGCGGTGCTCACGGGCGAGGAGATGAACCCGCGCGTCGCGGTGTCGATGTACCCGTCGATGTTCCAGGGCGCGGAAGAGTTCATGGCGCCGATGTTCCCGCTCTCGATCGACGACGTCCGCTTCGTCGGCGACCCCATCGCGCTCATCGTCGCCGAGAGCCGCTACATCGCGGAGGACGCAGCCGAGCTGGTCGAGGTCGACTACGAGCCGCTCAGCCCCATCCTGACCTACGACGCCGCGCTGGCGGGCGACGACCTGATCCATCCCAACCGCGCCAACAACGTCTTGATGGAGATGGCCGTCCCACTGAGTGACGAAGGGCGCGAGTCCCTCGACGGAGCGACCCACAGGGTGTCGGAGAGCTTCGTGCAGCACCGCTACAGCGCGGTGCCGATGGAGTGCCGTGCCGTCACCGCGCGCTGGGAGCCGTTCGACCAGCGGCTCGACGTGTGGCACGCGAGCCAGAACCCGCACGAGGCCCGTCTGGTGTTCTCGCGCGCGACCGGCGTCCCCGAGAACAACGTCCGCGTGCAGATCGGCGACGTCGGCGGTGGCTTCGGCCTGAAGTCGTTCGTCGGCCGCGACGAGATCTCCGTCGTCATGGCCGCGCACATGCTCAACGCGACGGTCAAGTGGACCGAGGATCGCCGCGAGAACCTGATCGCGTCGGCACACGCGCGCCAGGAGCGCGTCGACGTCACGATGAGCGTCGACGCCGACGGCATCATCCAGGCGTGCGACATCGCGCACTTCGACGACTCCGGCGCGTTCCCGATGCCCGGCGGTTCCGCGGGACCGCTCGTCGGCATGCTGTTCACCGGCCCCTACAAGGTGGCGCACCTCGGCTGGTCGAGCACGACGGTGTACACCAACACGTGCGGGAGTGCGGCGTACCGCGGTCCTTGGATGATGGAGACCACCGCGCGCGAAGAGATGATGGACCGCGTCGCGCGCGAGATCGGCCTCGACCCGCTCGAGTTCCGCCGGCGCAACATCCTCCAGACGTCCGACCTCCCCTACATGTGCCCGGGCGGCATGAGCATCGAGTTCGTCACGCCCGCCGAGACGCTCGACCAGGTGGCCGAGGAGCTCGACTACGACGCGTTCCGCGCCGAACAGGTGAAGGCCACCGCCGAAGGTCGCTACCTCGGCGTCGGGCTGGCGGTCTACGTCGAGCCACAGACCAACGTGGGCGCCTACGCCACCGATCCCGCGAACATCCGCATGCACCCCGACGGACGCGTCGACGTGTTCATCGGCTCCGGCGCGCACGGCCAGGGCCTCGAGACCACAACGGCGCAGCTCGTGGCCGAGAACCTGGGCGTCGACTACGTCGACGTCACCGTGCGCCAGGGCGACACCGACAGCGCCCCGTTCGGACCGGGCACCGGGGGCAGCCGCAGCGGTCCGATGATCGGGCAGGCGGTCACCGAGGCGTCGCTCCTCCTCCGTGAGAAGGTCGTCGCCATCGCCGCCCACCTGCTCGAGGCGTCACCGGACGACCTCGAGGTCGCCGAGGGCACGGTGTCGGTGAAGGGCACGCCCACGAAGTCGGTGCCGGTGCAGCAGGTGGCATGGGCCGCGTACCAGCAGTCGGGCACGCTGCCGCCGGAGCTCGACCGCACGCTCGAGGTCGTGCACCGCAGCGTCGCCCCCACCAACATGTGGTCGAACGCCGCACACGGGGTCACGGTCGAGGTCGACCCCGACGACGGGAAAGGTGGAGATCCTCCGATACGTCGTGTCCGAAGACTGCGGCCGGATGATCAACCCCAACATCGTCGACGGGCAGGTGCACGGCGGCGTGGCCCAGGGCATCGGCGGACTGCTCTACGAGCACAACGTCTACGACGACGACGGCAACCCGCTGGCATCCACCTTCATGGACTACCTGCTCCCGACCGTGCACGAGATCCCGGCGATCGACACGTTCCACATCGAGTCCCCCGCCGCCACCGTCGGAGGGTACAAGGGCGTTGGGGAAGGTGGCGCCATCGCCGCACCCGCCGCGGTGTTCAACGCGATCGCCGACGCGCTCGCGCAGCACGGCGTGATCGTCACCGACCAACCCCTCGACCCCGACACGATCGTTCGGGCCATCACCGGCTGACGACTCGCGTACGCTCGGATCATGACCGCCACCGAGGTGTACTACGACCCGTGGGACTACGCGATCGACGCCGACCCCTATCCGGTCTGGCGTCGGCTGCGTGACGAGGCACCCCTCTACTACAACGAGCAGCACGACTTCTACGCACTGAGTCGGTACGACGACGTCCTCAACGGCCTGGTCGACACCGACACCTTCAAGTCCGGGCACGGCATCGTCCTCGAGATGATCACGCCGGAGCCCTACGAGAACATCGAGATGATGATCATGAAGGACCCGCCGGCGCACACTCGCCTGCGGAAGCTCGTCGCCCGCGCGTTCACGCCCCGCGCCATCTCCGACCTCGAGCGTCGCGTCCGCGAGCTCTGCAACATGTTCCTCGACACGGTGCAGGACGAAGACGAGTTCGACTACATCGGTGCGTTCGCCGGACTGCTCCCGCC
The DNA here is from genome assembly GCA_963720765.1 of uncultured Actinomycetes bacterium. Taxonomy (GTDB): domain Bacteria; phylum Actinomycetota; class Acidimicrobiia; order IMCC26256; family DASPTH01; genus DASUAS01. The sequence continues at coordinate 518,299 of CAVRGS010000013.1, read as the reverse complement.
CACCGTCATCCTCGCCCTCGTCGGGTACCCCGAGGGGTACGCGGCCACGTTCCGCGAGCTCGCCACCAAGACGCTCCACGTCGAAGAAGGCGACACCCATCAGGGCGGCATGGCGTCGATGTCGTCGATGGTGCAGGAGAACGGCGAGATCGGCCAGGAGGCGTTCGCGATCATCCCCGAGCTCATGGAGCAACGGCGCAACGATCCGCAGGACGATCTCCTCACCGGCCTCGTGCACGCGGAGATCGAGGAGGACGGGAGGACCCGCACGCTCACGCTCGAGGAGATCCTCGGGTTCGTGCAGCTCATCTCGCTGGCGGGTACCGAGACCGTCGCCCGTCTGCTCGGTTTCGGCGCGGTCACGCTGGCGCAACACCCCGACCAGCGCCAGGAGCTGGTCGACGACCCGTCGCTCCTCGGCAACGCGGTCGAAGAGCTGCTGCGCTACGAGGCACCGTCGCCAGTGCAGTCGCGGTGGGTTGCGCGCGACGTCGAGGTGCACGGCGTGACCATCCCGCAGCGGTGCGCGCATCTCGCTGCTCAACGGCTCGGCCGACCGCGACGAGCGCCACTTCCCCGACCCCGACCGCTTCGACATCCACCGAGACATCGACCGCCAACTCGGGTTCGGGTACGGCGCGCACTTCTGCATCGGCGCTGCGGTGGCGCGCCTCGAAGGTCGCGTCGCGCTGCACGAGACCCTGAAGCGCTACCCCGCGTGGGAGATCGACGAGAGCAAGCTCGAGCGCATCCACACCTCGACCGTGCGGGGCTACACGTCGGTGCCCATGCGGGTGCGTTGAGTGGGTGCGCTCTCCCACATTCGCATCTGCGACCTGAGCGGCCAACTCGCCGGCGCGGGCGCGACCCGATACCTCGCGACCGTCGGCGCGCAGGTGATCCGAGTGGAAGACCCGGTGAAGCAGGGCACGTGGGACATCGTGCGTGGCGCAGGACCGTTCGTCGACGACCGGCGTGGCATCGAGTTCGGCAGCGGCTTCAACAACCACAACGTCGAGAAGCTCGGCATCACGCTCAACCTGCGTGAGGAGCGCGGCAAGCAGTTGTTGCGCGCGCTCGTCGCGGTGTCCGACGTCGTCACCGAGAACTTCGCGGCCGGGGTGATGGCCCGCATGGGCTTCGCCTACGACGAGCTGCGGGCGATCAAGCCCGACATCGTGTACGTCTCGAACTCTGGGTTCGGCGCGTGGGGTCCCAACACCTCGTTCAAGACGTGGGGTCCGATCGTGCAGGCCGTCGCCGGGCTGACGTTCAGCTCCGGGCTGCCCGGAGAAGCGCCCGCAGGCTGGGGGTACTCGTACATGGACCACATGGGTGCCGACATCATGGCGGTGGCGATCCTGGCCGGGCTGGTGCACCGCAACCGCACCGGTGAGGGCCAGTGGATCGACATGTCGTGCACCGAGGCCGGCACCACGTTGGTCGGCCCCGATCTCCTCGACTACACGGTCAACCGTCGGCCGCTCCGGCGCGACGGCGAGCCCCACTCCAACCGCAGCCACGCACCGCTGCGCGTCCCGCACGGCATCTACCCGTCAGAAGGCGACGACAATTGGGTCGCGATCGCCTGCCGCGACGACGACGACTGGAAACGCATGGCCGCGGTCATCGGTGAACCGTGGGCCACCGATCCGCGCAACGACACGCTCGCCGAGCGGGCCGCGGTGCAGGACGCCCTCGACACCCGCATCGCCGAGTGGACGCGTGCACGCGACCGGTTCGCGGTCGCCGAGTCGCTGCGCGCCGCAGGAGTGCCTGCGACGGCCGTGCAGCGACCGGAGGACCGCATCGACCACGACCCGGGCACGAGCGAGTGGGGCCTGTGGCCCACCGCGCACCACACCGAGATGGGCGACGTGCGCGTCGACGGCATCCCGCTGCACTTCTCGGAGACCGACTGGTCCATCACCCGCGGTGGACCGTGCCTCGGCGAGCACAACCAGCAGGTCTTCTCGGAGATCCTCGGCCTCGACGACGAAGAGATCGAGCAGCTCACGAAGGACGGGGTGGTGTGACCGGCGCGTTGGACGGCCTGCGGGTGATCGAGCTGGCATCGGAGCACGCCGCCCTCGCGGGCAAGATGCTGGGCGACCTCGGGGCCGACGTGATCGTGGTCGAGCCGCCGGGTGGTCACGACAGTCGCGGATACGGACCGTTCGCCGACGACATCGAGGATCCCGAACGCAGCCTGTGGTGGTGGAACTACAACACGTCGAAGCGCGGCGTGGTGCTCGACCTCACCTCTGAGCCAGGCGCGGAGCAGTTCCGGCGGTTGGTGGCCGACGCCGACATCGTCCTCGAGGGTGAGATGCCGGGCGCGCTCGATGCGCTCGGCATCGACCATCCCGGGCTGCGCGACACCGACGAACGGCTGATCTGGGTGTCGGTCACTGCGTTCGGACGCGAGGGCACGCGCGCGCACGAGCCCGCCACCGATCTCACCTTGCTCGCGGGCGGCGGCCCGGCGTGGAGCTGCGGGTACGACGATCACTCGCTGCCTCCGGTCCGCGGCGGTGGCAACCAGGCGTTCCACATCGCCAGCACGTGGGCAGTCATGGGTGCACTCACTGCGGTACTGGCGCGCGACGTCACCGGTCGCGGACAGCACGTCGACGTGAGCATGCACGCGGCCTGCAACGTCACCACCGAGATGGGCACCTACGGCTACCTCGCCGCGCACGAGACCGTGCTGCGCCAGACCGGGCGCCACGCGATGCCGACGATCAGCATGCCCACGCAGATGCGCTGCGCCGACGGCCGCTACGTCACCACCGGCTTCCCGCCGCGCTCCCAGCGCGACTTCGAGTCGTTGCTCGAGTGGATCGAGACGCTGGGGTACCGCGACGAGTTCCCCGAGACGATGCTGCTCGACCTCGCGATCGAGCGGGGTGGCGTGTCGATCGCCGAGATGGCCACCGACGACCTCGCCCGCGACATCTTCGGTGCCGGCCGCGAGGCGCTCAACTTCATCGCCGAGCGCATCCCGGCGGAGGAGTTCTTCGTCGGCGGGCAGACCCGCGGCCTCGCGTGCGGGGTGGTGGCGTCGCCGGAGGAGGCGTTCGAGACCGAGCACATCAAGGCACGCGGGTTCCAGGTGGAGGTCCAGCACGAGCAGCTCGACCGCACCGTGCGATATCCGGGAGCACCCTTCCTCATGAACGCGTCACCATGGAGGATCTCACGGCGAGCTCCGCTCGTCGGAGAGCACACCGACCAGATCCTCCACGGCGAGATCCTGGGGAGCTGACATGGGCGAGAGCCTCACCGTGTTCCGATCGCGCCTGCGCGACGACGTCCCCGACCGCTACTTCGACCTCGCGACGGAGCTGCACGAGCGAGCGCAGGAATTCGCCGGCTTCGTCGAGTTCAAGCAGTTCGTGGCCGACGACGGGGAACGGGTCACCGTGGTGACCTTCGACTCCGCCGAGCACGAGGCCGCCTGGCGTGACGACCCACAACACCGCGCCGCGCAGCAGGAAGCGCGAGAGCGCTTCTACACGCACTACGACGTTGCCGTCTGCGAGGTGCAGCACCGCCACCGCTGGACGCGGTGACGACGTGGCGTCCACCCGATCGCCCGCGTGGGCGCGTGCAGCGATGGTGGCGACGTCGAACCGACTCGCGGTGGAGGCTGCGCTCTGGGCGCTGGGCGAGGGCGGCACTGCGGTCGACGCCGCGTTGGCCGCCGACGCGGTGCTCGGCGTCGTGCAGCCGCAGTCGACTGGCATCGGCGGCGACGCCTTCGCGCTGGTCGCTGCGCCCGGCGAACCAGTGGTCGGGTTCAACGGCTCGGGGGCAGCGCCGGCGGCGCTCACCCTGGAGCAGTGCCTCGTCCCCGGCGTCTGGCACGAGCGCAGCCCGCTGGTCGTGACGGTGCCGGGTGTCGTCGACGCGTGGGAGCAGCTCGGAGCGCGCTACGGACGGCTCGATCGCGCAACCACGCTGCAACCGGCAGTGGAGCTCGCCGAACACGGCTTCCCCATCGGGAGGATCTCGGCGCGGGACTGGTCGAGCATGGCGGAGCACCTGCAGCCGGGGCACGGGCTGCCGGAGCGCCCGAGGCCGGGGCAGCGCATCACCAACGTGGCGCTCGCCGAATCACTGCGTGCGATCGGTCGCGGCGGGCGCGAAGCACACATGACCGGACCGTGGGCCCGCGCCGCGGTCGACCGGGTGCAGGACGCCGGCGGCTGCCTCACGCTCGCCGACCTCGCCGCCCATCGTGGCGAGTGGGTCACCCCCATCGCCGGTGACTACCGCGACCGGGAGGTGGTGCAGCTCCCGCCCAACGGCCAGGGCGCGGCGGTCCTCGCCGCGTTGGCGCGTCTGGCCGCCGCGCCCGCGGCCGATCCTGACGATCCCGCCGATGTCGTCCGCGTCGCGCGAGCCATCCGTGAGGGCATGGAGCTCGCGCACGCGCACGTCGCCGATCCGCGCGCCACCGACGTGCCGCGGTTCTGGGAGACCGACTTCCGGACGACCTTCGGGCGCGACACCGTGTACACCGCGGTCGTCGCCGACGGCATGGCGGTGAGCCTCATCACCTCGGTGTTCGTCGGCTTCGGCTCCGGCTTCCACGCCGGTGGCGCGGCGCTGCAGAACCGGGGTTCGGGGTTCTCGCTCGATCCGTCGCATCCCAACGTCGTCGCCGGCGGCAAGCGCCCCTTCCACACCATCATCCCGGGCATGGTCCGCCACGACGGGCGCGTCGAGGTCGTCTACGGCCTGGTCGGTGGTCCGATGCAACCACAGGGCCACGTGCAGGTGCTCCGTCACCTGCTCGACCACGGCCTCGACCCGCAGGCCGCGCTCGATCGGCCCCGCACGTTCTGGCCGCTCGGCGACGTCCTCGGCATCGAGCCCGGCTTCGCCGACGACGTCGCGGTGCGCCAGGCCGCCACCGACGACGGATGGCAGGTCGTCGACATCGACGAACGCTGGTTCGGCGCCGGGCAGGTCGTCCGGGTCCATCCCGACGGCTGGCTCGAGGGCGGGAGCGACGCCCGCCACGACGGCGCCGCCTTCGGGGTCTGACGGGCAACGCGCCTCCTCTCCTCCCTCGCTTTCCTCCCTCGCTTTCCTCCTTCCTCCTCGGCTCGCTCCGTCTTTTGACGCATGTACGTGGAGGGGTGAGGATGCCCGGCGTGCTGTTCCTCCACGAGACACATCTCGTCGCCGGATACCACGAGGAGGACTTCGAGGCCGCGTTCCGCGACCACTGGATGCCGACCCTGGCCGAGGACGAAGACGCCCGTCTGCTCTGGTACTGCAACCTCGCGCACGGCAGCACGTGGTCATACCGAGTGGTCACCGTGACCGCGGTGCGCGACGGGGCCGCCTACGAACGTCTGGCCACGCGCATCCAGCGCGGTGACCTGCAGGAATGGATGCGGGCCCTCGACACGACCCGGCACGACGCGCACGCCAAGGTGCTGGTGCCCTTGCCGTGGTCGCCGATGGCCGATCTCGACCTCGCCTCCGTGCCCGGCGGCGGTGTCGACCGCGACCCCGTGGTGTACATGCAGGACACGATGTGGCCCTACGAGGACAAGCTCGCGGACTACATCGAGGCGTCGGGGAGCGTGTACTCGAAGTCGCTCGAGCACCGCGACAGCGGCGCGCCGCGCTTCCTCGAGATCGAGGCCGGGTTCCAGCCGGCGTTCGGTTCGCATGTGCGCAGGGAGGTCGTGCTCATGCAACGCATCCTCGACATCGAGCGCCTGCAGGGGTTGCTGATGACCGACATCCCACGGGAGATGCGCGTGCCGGGCACATGGATGCACGATGCGCTGGCGTTGCGCGACAAGTGGGAGAGCCTGCTGTTGCGCACCGCGCGGTGGTCGCCGGCTCCGCTGGAGGTGGCGTGATGCTGTTCGTCCACGAGACGCACGAGGTCGTCGGCCTCGAAGAAGACGAGTTCGAGACGCTCTACCGCACCGGCTGGATGCCCATGCTCGCCGAGGGCGACGACGCCCGCCTGCTCTGGTACATGCACCACGCGCACGGCAGCGGACCCGCCTACAACGTCGTGACGATCACCGGTGTCCGCGACGGCGCCGCGTGGGAGCGACTCGACGAGCGCATCCGCGCCGGCGACCTGCGCGAGTGGATGCAGTCGGTCGACCGGTGTCGCCACGACGTGACAGCCAAGATCATGCTCCCGGTCCACTGGTCACCCATCCAGGAGGTCGACTTCGACGAGGTGCCGACCGACGGGCGCGAGCACGAGCTGCACCTGTTCATGGAGGACACCGGCTGGCCCACGTCGTCACTCGACGAGTACATCCAGGCGTGGGACGACATCTACCGCCAACCGCTGTTGGCGTATGCCGACGACATGCGTGCCATCCCGATCGACATCCAGGCGTGCTTCCAGAACGCGCACGGATCCGCGCTGCGGCGCGAGGCGATGCTGTGGCAGTGGATTCCCGATCCCGCCACGGTGACGCATCTCATCGCCACCGATCTGCCGATCGAGCGACGTGCGCCGGGCACCTACATGTACGACGCGCTCGCGTTCCGCGACCAGTGGCGCAGCCGGCTGCTCAGGACGGCAGCCTGGTCACCGCTCTACTGAGACCACGTGTGCGATGTCGGCCGACGACCGGCCGACGTGCAACTCGTAGGTGCCGTGGTCGACCCGCCAATCGTCGTCGACCGGATGCCAGTACGCGAACGAGCGCGCGTCGAGCGTGAGCTCGGCGGCGGTCGACTCGCCGGGGTCGAGCCACACCTTGGCGAACGCCTTCAACTCCTGCGGGGGCCGGGTGAGCGTCGGCGTCGGCGGCGGCGCGACGTAGCACTGCACCACTTCGGCCCCGCGGCGATCGCCGACGTTGGTGACCGGGACCTGCACGGTGACCGTGTCCGCGGCGCTGCTCATCGTCGGCGCGCCGATCGCGAAGCTCGAGTACGAGAGTCCGTGCCCGAAGGGGAACCGCGTCGGCAGTTGGCGTGCCTCGTACCAGCGGTAGCCCAGGAGCACGCCCTCGCCGTAGCGCAGCTCACCGAACTCGCCGGGGAAGTTGCCGAAGGACGGGTTGTGCTCCAGCCGCTCCGGGAACGTCGTGGGGAGCCGTCCACCGGGCTCGGCGTCACCGAACAGCACGTCGGCCACCGCGTTGCCCATCTCCTGACCGCCGAACCAGGCCTGCACGACCGCCGGCGCGTCGTCGGCCCAGTCCATGGTGACCGGCGACCCGGTGTTCACGACGACCACGGTGTTCGGGTTCGCCGCCACCGCGCGCGCCACGAGCTCGTCCTGCCGGCCGGGCAGATCCATGGTGGACCGGTCCTCGCCCTCGCTCTCCCAGTCGTCGTTGGTGCCGACCATCACGATCACCGCGTCGGCTGCCGCCGCAAGGTCGACCGCGCGGTCGACGAGATCGGGCGGCGTCGGTCGCCGCAGGCCGGCCTTGATGCCCCGCAGGAAGAACGCGTCGGGTGCGACCGCGAACTCGACCACCACCTCGACGGCTGTGCCTGCGTCGAGCTCGACCGGCGCGAGCGCCTCGCCGCTGGCGAAGCCGAAGAACTCGGTGCCCGGCCCGGGCGGATCGGCGACGCCGTCGAGCAGCACCTCGCCGTCGAGCAGGATCCGCCCGCGGCCGCCCATCTGCACCAGCGCGAACGTGTACGTGCCCGTCTCGTCGGGGACGTAGGTCGCCCGGGCACGGAACGAGAAGTTCCCGTTCTCGACGCCGTCGGGCAGCGGGTCGACGACCAGCACCTTGCCGTTGCGGTAGCGGCCGCACGCGAGCGGCTCACCGCCGAGATCCGATCCCGAGAAGTACTCGATCTCGAAGGGTGCGTACAGCGGCGCGGTGGTGCGGTCGATGTCGACACCGCGCGCGAACTGCACCTCGACCCCGTCGCCGAGCTTGGTGCGCAGCGCGTCGAGCAGGCTGATCTCGTAATGAGGTGCGAGGTTGGCGGAGCCACCGCCCATCATCTGCGGACGCTCCGCGTTCGCGCCGAGCACCGCGAGTGTGCGCATGCCCGAGCGTTCGAACGGCAACACCGCGGAGTTGCCCGGACGGGTTTCGTTGCGCAGCAGCACCGTCGCCGCGGCGGCCGCTTCACGCGCGAGCGCCCGGTGCTCGGGCCGATCGATCGACGTGCTCGCCCAGGCGGGATCGTCGTCGAGCGCGCCGACGCGGTCGAACACCTCCAGCAGGTGCGTGACGTGTGCATCGAGCTCGGCCTCGGGCACCTCGCCCGCGGCGACCGCGTCACCCAGCAGCTTCCCGTAGAACGCGCCCGGCCCCGGCATCTCGAGGTCGAGTCCCGCGGCCGACGACCCGACCGTCGAACCCGCGCTCAGCCAGTCCGTGAGCACGAACCCCTCGTAGCCCCACTCGCCGCGCAGGATCTCGGTGATGAGCTGGTGGTGCTCGGAGCAGTGCGGTCCGTTGAGCCGGTTGTAGGCGGTCATGATCCCGAGCGCGCCGCCCTCCTTGACCGCGAGCTCGAACGGCACCAGCGTGAGCTCGCGCAGGGTGCGGGCGTCGATCACGGAGTTGATGCTGTGGCGCTCGAACTCGGCGTCGTTGCCGGCGAAGTGCTTCACGGTGGTGACGACGCCCTGCGACTGCACGCCGCGCACGAACGCAGCGGCGGTCTTGCCCGAGAGCAGCGGGTCCTCCGAGTAGCACTCGAAATTGCGGCCGCCGAGCGGCGACCGGTGCAGGTTGACCGTCGGCGCGAGCAGCACGCGGCACGCCTTGGTGAGCGCCTCCTCGCCCAGCATCACGCCCACGCGCTCGACGAGCTCCGGATCCCAGGTGGCACCGAGCGCGGATCCGCACGGCGCGCACACCGCGGTCTCGCCGCCGAGCCCGAACAGAGCGCTCCCCCGCGCGCCGTTGGGACCGTCGGTCACCCGGATGGGAGGGATGCCGACCCGTTCGTTGGCCACGAGCGTCCAGAAGTCGGCCCCCGCGGTGAAGGCAGCCTTCTCCTCGACGGTCATGGACGCAACCAGCGCGGCGATGTCTCTCATGCGCGGGAGCGTAACGCTCCGCTCCCCCGGCAGGTCCCGTCAGTTGGCACCGGGATGCGACGTCAGGCGACGCAACGTCGCACGACGATCAGACGATCAGACGATCAGACGATCAGACGGCCCGGCGGTAGCGGGCGACGGCGATGGGAGCGCAGACGGCGATGATGCCGACGATCCAGAGGATCGCCTTGGTCACGTATTCGGCGGTGGGACCGCCGATGGTCAGGACGCGGGCGGCGTCGACCACGACGGAGACCGGTTGGTTCCTCGCCCAGCCCTGCAGCCACGACGGCATGGTCGCGACCGGCACGAACGCCGACGACGCGAACACCAGTGGCGCCAGGATCGGGAACGACACCGCCTGCGCGGTCTCGGCATCCTTCACGGTGAGGCCGACGATGGCGAACACCCACGACAGCGAGTACGAGAACGCGACGATGATCGCGATCGCGCCGAGCAGCCCCCATACGTCGGTGCCGATGGTCCAGCCGACGATGAACCCGACGACGCACATCAGGATCACCACGAAGAAGTTGCGCACGAGGTCGGCGAGCGTGCGCCCCACCAACACCGCGGAGCGCGCCATCGGCAACGACCGGAACCGGTCGATGAGACCCTTGCTCAGGTCGTCGGCCAGGCCGACACCTGTCGTGAGCGAACCGAACACGATCGTCTGCACGAAGATGCCCGGCATCAGGAAGTTCACGTAGGTCTGGCCGGGCGGCAGGCTGCCCTGGATCGCGCCGCCGAACACGTAGCGGAACATCAGCACGAAGATGACCGGCTGGATGGTGGCGAACACCAGCAGCTGCGGGTTCCGCACGAGGTTGAGGAGGTTGCGCCACGCCATCGTCAGCGCGTCGCCGACCGCGTGGCCGCGGTTGACCCGCACGGTCGTCGGGGCGTCGGCCGTGATCGCGGTCATTCGGTGCCTCCCTCGGCAGTGTCGTCGTCGTCCGACGTCTTGTGTCCGGTGAGCTCGAGGAACACGTCGTCGAGCGTGGGCTCGCGCAAGACCATCGTCGCGGGATCGAGGTGTTCACCGTCGAGCAATCGGACCGCGTCGAGCATCGATCGCGGCCCTGCACCGCCGGGCACGTTGACGCGCACGAGCTTGCCGTCGCGCGAGGCGCTGCCCACCGGCGCGAGCAGGTCGACGGCGCGTGCGGTGGAATCGTCGTCGCGCATGGTGATCTCGACCACGGTCGCGCCGAGGCGCTCCTTCAGCTCCGTGGCCGTACCCTCGGCGATCACGCTGCCGTGGTCGATCACCACGATGTTGTCGGCGAGCATGTCGGCTTCTTCGAGGTACTGCGTGGTGAGCAGCACGGTGGTGCCGCCGCTCACCAGCGCCTCGATGACGCTCCACAGCTCGTTGCGCCCCTGCGGGTCGAGTCCGGTGGTCGGTTCGTCGAGGAACAGGACCGGGGGACGGTGCACGAGCGCGGCGGCGAGGTCCAGCCGACGGCGCATCCCACCCGAGTAGGTGCGCGACACACGGTCGGCGGCGTGGCTGAGCGCGAACTGCTCGAGGAGCTCGTTCGCCCGGGCGGTGATCTCGGCCGAAGGCAGGTGCGTGAGCTTGCCCACCAGCGCGAGGTTCTCGCGCCCGGTGAGGTTCTCGTCGACCGCGGCGTACTGACCGGCGAGGCCGATGCTCCCCCGCACCCGCTGCGGGTCCTTGCGCACGTCGACGCCCAGGACCCGGGCGGTGCCGCCGTCGGGCTTGAGCAAGGTGGTGAGCATCCGCACCGCGGTGGTCTTGCCGGCGCCATTCGGCCCGAGCAGGCCGAGGACCTTGCCCTCGGGAACCTCGAACGAGACGTCCTTGACCGCCTCGACATCACCGAAGTGCTTCACCAATCCGTCGGCCACGATCGCAGGAGCTGCCACGGGCGCCACCCTAGTCGGATTTCCTTGAGTCTGATCAAGTTTTGATGATTCTCAATGTTCGATGTTCATCAACTGTTTTGCTAGACTGGCCCTGTGACCGCGCAGGCCGCCCGCGACGCATGGGCGTCGATGCACGCCCTCTTCATGGACGGCGAGGCCCACGACCGTGTCCACCGCATCTGCAGCGAGTTGGGGCTCTCGCCCCCGCTGCTCAAGGCATTCGTGCACCTCGGCGCGCCCGACGGCGACGGTGGGTTGCGCATGAGCGACCTCGCCGAGAGCTGGGGGTTCGACGCCTCGTACGTCACTGCGCTGGCGGACGGGCTGCAGGAGCGCGGGCTCGCCGAACGTCAGCCCCACCCCACTGACCGCCGGGTGAAGACGATCGTGCTGACCGCCGAAGGTCACGCCAAGCGCGAGCGCGCGCTCGAGATGCTGGCGGAACCACCGTCGGCCTTCGGATCACTCACGGCCTCCGAGCAGCGGCAGTTGCGTGACCTGCTGCAGAAATTGACCGCAGCCGATCCCGAGCTCGCTCGCAAGCACGGGTTGGAGACCGCCCAGTCCGGGTAGCGCATTCGGGTGTCCCGCCCGTTCGTGTTCTGCTGCATCGTCGCTCTCGTCTTCGCGTTCGCGCCGCTCCCCGCCGGCGCCGCGACTCATACCATCCACGGCACCGTCGTCGTGCGGGGCGGGGTGTCGCTCGGGGACTGCGCCGGCGCCGACGACCTGAGCGACGTGCACAAGGACACCCGGGTGAGGTTGCAGGACGCCGATCACCACGTCGTCGCGCACACCAGGCTCGGCAGAGGTCGCGCCGGTGGTGGCGGCATCGAGCGGTGCCTGCTCCGGTTCACGCTGCGCGACGTCGCGTCGAGCCCGAGCTACACGTTCCTCGTCGCCGATCGCGCCGACGGCCGCACCGTGACGCGCGCCCGGTTGGCCGCGCACGACTGGCGGGTCACGCTCGAGCCCTCGTGACGATCGGCGCGCCGGCTCAGCCGAAAGGCGGCTTGAAGCGGACCTCACGGGCGACCAACCCTTCGGCCCACAGATCTGCCGCCTCGCCGGGATCCTCCAACCAGAGCGTGCGCACCACCGCGAGGTCGGGCGAACCCGGCATCACGGGCTGCACGACGCGCTGGTCCACGACGTGGAGCGCGTCGCCCGGGGGCGGCGGGACCGCCACGGCGTCGGCGTAGCGGACGAACACCTTCGCGCCGGGCGCGACTGCGCCGAGCGGTGCGTCGGGCAGCCCACCGTGCACGACCTCCTCCTCCACCGCGTACGCGTCGTACGGCCCGATGAACGAGTCGTGGTCGGCCATGAGCGCCTTGGCGTCGTCCTCGGTGTCGAACGACTTCGACGGGTCGAAGAAGTCGGCCATCGACGCGGTCCACACTTCCGTCACCGCGTCGACCTCACTCTCATTGTCGACGAGGTTCACGGTGTAGCCCTCCATGGTCACCGTGACGCGCAGGCCGAGGGGCGCGTGGTCCTCGAGGTAGTGCCGGTGGAACTGCTCGCGCGTGAGCCCGTCCTTGCGCTGGAAGAAGAAGAGGAGCTTGTCCATCGGTGCACCGTAACGTGTCGACCATGGAGCTGCTCTCGGGCCTGCGCGTGGTCGAAGGATCCGCGTTCGTGGCCGCCCCGCTCGGTGGGCTGACCCTCGCCCAGCTCGGCGCGGACGTCATCCGCTTCGACACCATCGGCGGCGGCCTCGACTACAAGCGGTGGCCGGTCACCGACGAGGGTGTCAGCCTCTACTGGGCCGGCCTCAACAAGGGGAAGCGGTCGATCGCCATCGACCTGTCCCAGCCCGAGGGTCGCGAGCTCGCCACCGAGCTCATCATCGCGCCGGGCGAGCACGCCGGCCTGTTCCTCTCGAACTTCCCCGAGTCGGGGTGGCTCGCCGACGCCCGGCTCCGCGCCCGCCGCCCCGACCTCGTCTACGTGAACATCGTCGGCAACCCCGACGAGAGCACCGCGGTCGACTACACGGTGAACGCGGCGTCGGGCATCGCCAACGCCACCGGACCCGTCGGCTCGCTGTTCCCGGTGAACAACGCACTGCCCGCGTGGGACATCGCCACCGGCTTGAACGCGGTGATCGCCGTCCTCGCCGCCGAACGCAAGCGCAACATCACCGGCGAGGGACAGCTGGTGAAGATCTCGCTCGCCGACGTCGCGTTCACCATGGTGGCGAACCTCGGGTTCCTCGCCCAGGCCGAGGTGTCACACGAGAACCGCCCGCCGCTCGGCAACGACATGTACGGCGCGTTCGGGCGCGACTTCGCGACCAGCGACGCGCGCCGTGTGATGGTGGTGGCGATCAGCCTCAACCAGTGGCGCACGCTGGTGAAGGCCACCGGCATCGAGGAGCACCTTCCGGCGATGGAGCGCGCGTTCGACGCCGACTTCACGAAGGAAGCCGACCGCTATCGGGCGCGCGACGGCATCGCCGCGCTGCTCAAGCCCTGGTTCGAGAGCCGCACCCTCGACGAGGTGCGCACGGCACTCGATGCGCACGGCGTGTGCTGGGGCCCGTACCAGACCTTCACCCAGCTGCTCGACGACGACTGGCGAGTCGCACCGACGAGTCCGGTGTTCGGCGATGTCGACCACCCCGGCATCGGCGTGCTCCGCACGCCGGCGTCTCCGATGAAGTTCCCGACCGAACCGCCGGTTCCGCCTGCGACCGCGCCGCTCCTCGGCATGCACACCGACGAGGTCCTCGCCGACGTGCTCGACCTCTCGGCCAGTGAGATCGGCAAACTCCACGACGACGGCGTGGTCGCGAGCGACGTGGCCGTCGGATGAGCGCCGTACCGACCCTCGCCGACGCCGGGTTCGCAGGGATCGCGCACGATCCCGTATCCCTCGACCAGGCGCGCCGCCTCGCCGCGTGCCTCGACGTCGACCCCGCGATTCTCGACCACGGTCTGCTCCCCGCGCTCTGGCACTGGGTGCTCTTCCACCCCGAGGTGCCGACCGCGGGGCTCGGGGTCGACGGTCACCCGCGTCGGCGCGCCGAGATGGACGAGTTCCCCCAACGCATGTGGGTCGGTGGCCGGGTGCACGTGGTCCGGCCGCTGCGCATCGGGATCGACGCCGAACGGGTCTCGCGCATCGTGAAGGCCGACATGAAGGAGGGCGGCGCCGGTCGCTTCTGGCTGGTCACGGTCGGGCACACGATCGAACAGGAGGGCGCGCCCCACGTCGAGGAAGAGCAGGACCTCGTGTTCCGTACCGCGGGTTCGCTCGCGCCCGTCGGTGCCGACATCGACGCCGCGCCCGACGGCGAGTGGGTCGTGGAACGCGTCGCCGACCCCAAGCTGCTGTTCCGCTTCTCCGCGGTCACCGACGAACGCGCATCGCATCCACTATGACCACCCGTACGCGACGCAGGTGGAGGGCTATCCCGACCTCGTCGTGCACGGCCCGCTCACCGCGATCCTTCTCGCCGAATTCGCGCGCCGCCGTGCCGCGGGCAGATGCGCGCGAGATCTCGTTCCGCGCCCGCGCCCCCCACTTCGCCAACCGTCGGTTCTGGCTGGCCGGCGCGCCGGCCGACGCCGAAGAGGGCGTCACTCCGTGCCATCCGCGCCGACGGTGAGACGGCGATGACGCTCGCGGTGCGCTGAAGGGACCGTCTCGAACCCCCGTTGGCGCAGGTGTCGAATGCGTTGCCCGTCGCCTTCCGTCTGCGCCTTCTCGACTCACCGTCACAGGGAAGACGATCATCGACGTTCGTCGATGGGAGCTCGCCGCCGGCTGAGGCCCGCTGGGACGAGACCGACTCTCGTCGCCGCTACGCCGGTGCGCCACATCCGGCGCGCCGGCGCGTCACAGAGAGGCGCGTCACCGAGAGAGCGGAGGACGGTCGCGACTGTGCGGGTCGGTGCGCCACACGTCCGACACGTCGGCATAGATCGGCGACCGGCCAGTGGCGTGCGTCTCGGGACTCGGTGACCACCCAGGGCGGGATCCTGGCGGTAGGACGGTCCGGCGGCAGCTCGCCGGTGTTCGTGGGCGTCGGGTCGACGTCCGACACCGACGGCACGAAGCACGCCGCAGTGTGGAGCTCGGACGACGCGCGACGTGGACTGCGAGGCCGAACAGAGCTCCTTCGGATCGGGCGCGAAGTACCAACAGGAGATGCAGAGCGTTGCCGGCGTGTCCGACAACGGGTTCGTCGCGGTGGGCGACGAGTCGAAGAACGGAACGTCGACCATCAACGGGACGCAACTCACGTTCATCACGCCGAGCCACGTCGTCGTCTGGCGTTCGACCGACGGGGTCAACTGGACGCGCAACAAGGTCAACGATCCCACGTTCGCCAGCGGCGACAAGACCCGCACGTCGGTGACACCGCTCGGCGTCCAGACCGGGCGCGGCTACTACATCGTCGTCGGGTACGCGGAGAAGCCGGAGAACAAGAAGACCAGCTGCCGCGACGTTGTGGAGCTCGGTGGACCTCAAGCACTGGGAGACGCTCGACTTCGGCGAGGGCACCGATACCGTCGACGGTCAGGCACGCGGTCGAGACCCAGGGCAAGTACTACGAGGTCGTGGGAGTGATCGGGAGCGACGGCAACGTCTGGAACGGGAAGTACTGAGCCGGCCCCGCCTAGTCTCAGCCGGTCACCAACTCGGGCCGTCGAGCGCCTGGATGACGTACGTCTGGGCGCAGCGTTCGACCGTCGCGGGATCGGGAGGATCGACTCGGCCACCGGTGCCCTGGGTGCCGTTCACCGCGAAGAACACCGCCACCGACTTGTCGTTGCCTCGGCGAAAGTCGATCTTGCAGGTCCCGGGACCGTTCTCCTGGGTGAACGTGAACGTGATGTCGGTGATCACCGAGTTCGGATCGAACGTCGGTGAGACGACGCCCTTGTGCCCGGCCGTAAGCAGCCGGTCGGCGAGACGATTCAGGGTGGGCATGCCGACCTGGGTTGCCCACTGACCGAACCACGCGATGGCCTCGAGCGTCCGGACCTTCTCGTCCGCCTCGGCCCGAAGCTTCTCCTCATAGCGTTCCTGGGCGGCAGCGAGCGCCCGGTCGAGTTCATCCATCCTTCGGTCTCCCAGACGCGATCCAACTCCGAACGTCGGCGCGAGAAGCGTCAGGCTGAAGCGCCGGGAATCGCGTCGGGGCCGTGCATCATCACGACCAGCTCGCCGTAGTCGGGTCCGCTGCGCAGGTTGTTGCCGCCGTCGACGTTGAGGATCTGGCCCGTGATCCACTGCGACTCGGGCCCGAGCAGGAACCGCACGACGTGCGCGATCTCGTCGGGCTCCCCCACCCGGCCGAGCGGCGTGTTCACGAGGTAGCTCTGGTAGGTGGAGCCCTCTCGCGAGATGCCTTCCATGATCTCGGTGCTGATGAAGCCGGGCCGGATGGCGTTGAAGCGCACGCCGACCGCGCCGTACTCGTCGGCGGCGTTGCGCACGATCTGCTCGAGCGCCCCCTTCCCGGCCGTATAGCCGGTGAAGTAGCGGTGCGTGTACGCGCCGGCGAACGACGACATGCCCACGAACGAGCCCTTCGACTCGATCAGGTACGGCAGCGAGTGCTTCGCGGAGAGAAACGTGCCGGTGGCGTTGAGCTTCATCACGCGCTCGAACTCCTCGACGTCTTGCATCCCGAGGGGCATGAGCGCGCCACCGCCGCCGGCGTTGGCGACGACGCCGTCGAGCGTCCCGGTGGGTTCCACTGCGGCGGCGACGATGCGCTCGACGTCGCTCTCGCTGGTGACGTCGCCGACGACGTAGCGGATGCTCCCGCCGTGCTCGGCCGCGGCGCTGATCTTCTCGACCGACGCCTGCAAAGTCGCTTCGGTGCGTCCGCAGATGGTGACCGCGGCGCCGTCGGCGGCGGCGACCCGCGCGCACGCGGCGCCGATGCCGGTGCCGCCTCCGGTGACGAGCACGCCGGTGCCCTCGAGACCACCGGTCGGCTTGAGCTGTGCAGGCATGCGTCTCCCCCTCGTGGACTCGTTCCGAGCGTCCCGAAAGTAGTGGGTTCCTTGGAGTCCAGGTAGCGTCCCGAACTCACTCCGACCCACGCCGACACCGAGGAGCCACCGTGGCCGAATCGTCCGGGCGTCTGCTGCCCGAGCTCACCGACACCAACACGTTCTTCTGGACGTCGGGTGAGGACGGGAAGCTCCGGTTCCAGCGGTGCAGCGAGTGCGGCGAGCTGCGCCACCCGCCGAGCGCGGTCTGCCCGTACTGCCACTCACAGGAATGGGCGCCGGCCGAGGTCTCGGGACGCGCCGTCGTGGCGGGATTCACCATCAACGAGCACACGTGGCTCCCGAGCTTCCCGCCGCCCTACGTGATCGCGATCGTCGCCATCGAGGAAGACGACCGCGTCCGCCTCACCACCAACATCGTCGGCTGCGAACCGGGTGACGTGTATGTGGGCATGAAGGTGCAGGTGCGCTTCGAGCACGACGAGGACGTGTGGATCCCGCTGTTCGAGCCCACCGGCGACACCGAGAAGGGCCCGTTCCCCGACCGTCGACGAGACATCGCGCGTTGCGCGCCCGATGCCGAAGAACGCGAAGAAGTTCGAGGACGAGGTCGCCATCACCGGGATCGGGATGTCGCAGGTCGGTCGTCGGCTGATGGTCGACCCCATCACCCTCACCGTCGATGCCGCGCTGCAGGCGATCGCCGACGCCGGCCTCGAGCCGTCCGACATCGACGGCCTGTCGACCTACCCCGGTCCGGGCATCGGCGTCGGCATGTCCGAGGGTGGCATCACCGCACTCGAAGAGGTGCTGCGCCTCCGTCCGCTGTGGATCAACAGCGGCATCGAGCTCCCCGGCCAGGGCGGCTCGGTGATCGCGGCGATGCTCGCGGTCGCCGGCGGCCTCTGCAACCACGTGCTCTGCTACCGCACGGTCTGGGAGGCGACGTACGCGGCGAAGGAACGCGCCGCGATGAACGAGCGTGCCAGCACCGGGATGCTCGCGCTGCAGAAGTCGCCGCGCATGGGCGGCGACATGCAGTGGCGCATGCCGTTCGGCGCGTCGTCGGCGAGCAACTGGATCGCGATGCAGGCCAACGCGCACTTCGACCGCTTCGGCACCACCAAGGAGACGCTCGGCTGGATCGCGCTTGAACGCCCGCAAGAACGCGGCGCGCACGCCGTGGGCGATCTACAAGGAACCGCTCACGATGGACGACTACATGAACGCGCGCACGATCACCACGCCGTTCGGCCTCTACGACTGCGACGTGCCGTGTGACGGCGCCGTGGCTGTCATCGTGTCGCGCAAGGACCTCGCCGGCGACATGCAGCAGCCGGCGGTGCACCTCGAGGCGGTCGGCACCGCGATCACCGAACGCATGAGCTGGGACCAGGGCGCGCTCGACCACGAGCCGCTCGTGCAGGGTCCCGGCCGCGCACCTCTGGACCCGCACCGACCTCAAGCCCGACCGACATCGACATGGCCCAGCTCTACGACGGCTTCTCGTTCAACTGCCTGTCGTGGATCGAGGCGCTCGGCTTCTGCGGCTGGGGTGAAGCGAAGGACTTCCTCGACGGCGGGACCAACATCGCCCCCGACGGCGTGCTCCCGCTCAACACCCACGGCGGGCAGCTGTCGTCGGGCCGGTTGCACGGCTACGGCTTCATCCACGAAGCGATCACGCAGCTGCGCGGCCACGCGGGCGAGCGCCAGCTCGCGAACGCGGAGACCGCGGTCGTGAGCAACGGTGGCGGCGCACCCGGAGGCGTGTTCCTCTTCACCAAGGCCCGCTGAACGCCGAAGTACTCGCATGCATCGTTTCTACGACGACGAGGGCATGAACTTCGCCGTCCTCATCTCGCTCGGATTCGCCTACGCCAACATCACCGACGTCGGCGAGACGCTCGCGACCATCGAGCGCATCCCCGAAGGCGACTACGAAGCCTGGGTCACCGAGTGGACGAAGACCGCGGAGCGCCTGGTGCGACAGGCCGACGAGTCGCTCGCCGGTGGGCACACGGTGAGCGCGCGTACGAAGCTGCTGCGCGCGTCCACGTACTACGACCACGCGTCGTCGATGTCCCCGGGCAGCACGGATCCGTCGCGCTACACCTCCCTGTGGGAGCAGCACCGCGGCTGCTGGGACCGCGCCACCGAGATCTTCGAGTGCCCGGTCGAGCAGGTGCAGATCCCGTACGAGGGCACCACGCTCGAGGGCTACCTCTTCACGCCTGCGGTCGCTTCGCCCGGACCCCGCCCCACGGTGATCCTCAACAACGGCTCCGACGGACCAGTCGTGAGCCAGTGGAGCCTGGGTGGGCGCGCCGCGATCGCACGCGGCTTCAACGCGCTCACCTTCGACGGCCCCGGCCAGGGCGCCGCATTGCACCGTCAGCACCTCTCCTTCCGCGCCGACTGGGAGCAGGTGATCACCCCCGTCGTCGACTGGCTGCTCACCCGCCCCGAGATCGACGCCGGGAAGATCGCGCTCCAGGGCATCAGCCAGGGCGGGTACTGGGCACCGCGTGCGGCGGCGTTCGAGCACCGCCTCGCGGCGCTCGTCGCCGATCCGGGCGTCATGCGGGTGGCATCGTCGTGGGAGGCGCACCTCCCGAAGGATCTGCTGCAGCTGATCGACGACGGCAACCAGAAGGACTTCGACGCCCTGATGGACGCCAATCCGAACGAGCAGCAGAAGGCGATGCTCGCCTGGCGCATGGCGCCCTACGGCACGACGTCGTACTACGAGGCCTACGTCAAGGCGCGCCAACACACGCTCGACGACGCAACGGTCGCACGGATCCAGTGCCCGACCCTCGTGCTCGATCCCGACCACGAGCAGTTCTGGCCCGGCCAGTCGAAGCAGTTCTTCGACGCGCTCACGTGCGAGAAGCAGCTCGCTCGCTTCGTCACCGAGGACGGCGCCGACTGGCACTGCGAACCCGCCGCGCAGAGCCTGCGCGACGAGGTCGTGTTCGACTTCCTCGAAACGATGTTCGCGAAGTAGCCGTCAGCTCGCGCCACCCGACGACGCTCGACCTCGCGGTCGATGGCGGCGTCGGTGATCTCGCGTCGGCCGTAGATGCTCCACGCTTCGCCGCCGAGCCCCAGCACCGTGCCGAGGACGTCGTCCTCTCGTATCGTCCACCTCCGATCGGGTGCGGAGACCTTGCCAGCTGCCGCGCTCAGGAGTGGCGACCCACCACGGTCGCACCCATCGCCAACGGCGCGACGTCGCAGCGGTCGGCGATGTCCTGCACGAACGCCTGGAACGCGGGGACGTCCTGCAGCGAGTCGGCGTCCGGCACGTCGTGCTCGATCACCACGTGCACGAAGCTCACGCCGTCCTCGAGGCGGAACACCTGGTACGTGAAGCCCTGGGACTCCCGGGCCGCGAGGTCGGCGAAGACCGCCTCGATGAGCTGCTGGTTCTCGTCGGCCCGGTCGGCCTTGGCCTGGTAGCGCACCACGGTTGCTGTCACGTCGTCCCGACCGCGAGCCGTCGGTGAATTCATCGGTGCGGTGATGAATTCCGCGAGCGTGGGCAGTCTGAAGCACATGGATGCGAAGAACCTGGCCGAGCTGTACGACCTGCCGACGCTCGAGTGGGAGCCGTTCGCGGCGAAGCTCGCCGCCGGCTACTCCCAGGCACCCGGGACCGGCGGCCCCAATCGCCACTCGACGTGGATCGCCACCATCGATGCCGACGGCAGTCCTCACGTGACCGGCATCGGCTCGGGCTGGCTCGACGGCGCGTTCATCTTCGAGACCGGCCGCACGTCCCGCAAAGGACGGAACCTGGCGCGCGACCCCCGGTGCACCATCAGCCTCGCGCTCGAGGAGTTCGACATCGTCGTCGAGGGCGAGGCCGAGCTCGTGACGGATCCCGCGGTCGTCACCGAGGTCGCTCGGCTCTACAACGCGGACGGGTGGCCGGCGGAGGTCGACGAGAGCGGCACTGCACTGACCGCACCATTCAGTGCGCCGTCGGCAGGTTCGCCGCCGTGGCACGTGTACCGCGTCGTCCCGCAGACCGCGATGGTGTTGAGCACGACCGAGCCCGGTGGCGCGACGCGCTTCACCTTCTGAACCGCGTCAACGGTTCCAGACGCGGAGTGCCCCGATCACCGTGAAGCCGGCCGCGAGCGCGGCGTCCAGGCCGGCGCCGTGCTCGTACCCGACGATCCAGGCCTCGGGGTGGCGGTGGGAGGCCGCGGCGGCCACGTCGGCCCACGCGCCGAAGACGTTCCACAGTCCGGCGACGGCGGTACCCCCGATCTCAGTGGTGTGCACGATCGCACCGTCGGTGAACCCGGCTTCGCCCTCGCGGCCGAACACGGTGACTCCGGACGCGCGCCGCACGCCGGTTGGCAGTGCCCCGGTCGGGCCGCCCCAGGCGCGGCACCAGGTCGCGAACGGGAACCGCTCGCGCACGACGGCGAACGTGGACGCGACCTGGTCGTTCGCGCCCGGCCCGGGTGGACGCGCGACCCACGTCGCGTCGAAGCGCACCGTCCACCCCTGGTCCGCGAGGTCGAGCGTCGCGAAGGAGTCCTCGACCGACGCGCCGGACGAGTCGTTGATGCGTCCGAGCACGTCGAGCACCGAGACGTCGGGGGCAAGCGTGACCGCGTCGGGCACCAGGTCAGGAGTGCGCCGCGCCGACCACCACAGGCGCCCGTCGCCCTCCGGAGTGAACCGGTGGAGCCGGCAGACCAGGTCGCACCACGCCGCGTGCTCGCGCACCGCGAGCGTGAGCGGGTCCGCGGCGGCCATCGGCCCAGCCTGACCAGACCCGGCGAGCACGGTCAAGCGGGGGGGCAGCTCACGAACTTCGCCCAGCAGTGCGCTCACGGCAGCAGCCCCTGCTCCTTCATCGCATCGGTCATGACCGCTTCGGCTTCGGTGAGGTCGTCGGCCTCGGCCGGATGTTCGAGCGAGCACACCAGATCCTCGGTCACGCCGTCCTGCACCGCTTCGTCGTAGCGGATCGCCATGCAGCTGCGGCACTGGTTGTGGAACGCGATGCGGAGCCGGATGAGCTCGACCAGTCGGCGCGGCAACGTGCCGTTGTGGTCGATCGCCTCCGTCACCGCGCCGAGACCGGCCGCGATCTCCGGGCGGTGCGAGATGATGCCGCCGACGCCGAGCTGCACGCGCATGGCCTGGTCGAGGTCGGCGGGGTCGACACCGAGATCGACGGGTCGGATGCGAGCCATGGTCAGTCTCCTCCTGGTGCACTTCTCGCAGGATGGGCGCCCCAGTGGTCCACGAAGGTGACCTCCTCGACCGGTCGACGATCGGCAGGCCGGAAGTCGTCGCCGGTGAAGTACGCCACCGGTAGCAGGCACGACTGCACGAAGCCGTCGGGCACCCCGAGCAGCTCCGCTGCTTCGGCCTCGCGATAGAGGTGCACCGTCGTGAGCACCGAGCCGAGCCCGCGGCTGCGCAACGCGAGCATGAAGCTCCACACCGCCGGATAGATCGACGGCGCCCACCCCGCCGCGCCCCCGACGTCCTCCACGCACGGGATGACCAGCACCGGTACCTCCTGCAGATGCTGCATGAGGTAGCCGGCCGAGTCGGTGACGCGCGCCTGCTGCTCCTCGGGCGGCGGCACCGAACCGAGCCGCGTCGGCGGACGATCGGCGGGGAGGCCCTGGTAGAGCTCCGCGAGCTCGGCGCGCACCGCAGGATCGGTGACGACGATCCACCGCCACGTCTGCTGGTTCGACCCCGTCGGCGCCTGCAGCGCGAGGTCGAGGCACTCCAGCACGACGTCGAGCTCGACCGGACGCGTCAGGTCGAGGCGCTTGCGCACCGCCCGAGTGGTGGAGAGGAGTCTGTCGACGGTGTCGAGGTCGAGCCCCGAGGCACCGATGCGTCGCGCGTCAGCCAATGCCGTAGAGCGCGAGCGCACTCTCACTCGTGATCACCGACTGCTGCTCGTGCGTCAGCGGCTCGAGCGCCTCGGCCAACTCCTCGGTCACGCCGGGGAACTTGGCGTCGGGGTGCGGGTAGTCCGATGCCCACACGATGCGATCGGCACCGCACAACGGCGAGTTGGCCGTGAACGCCAGCATCGATTCGTCGGGATCGAAGCTGATCCAGCACTGCCGGCGGAAGTACTCCGACGGCAACATGTTCAGCCACGGCACGTCCCACTCGAACTTCTTCGAATGGTGGTCGAGGCGCTCGAGCCACGGCACCAGCCAGCCGCCGTTGGCCTCGAGGAACAGGAACTTGGTGTCGGGGAAGCGCTCACACACACCGCCGGCGGTGATGTACGCGATGGAGTGCATCACGTCGACGGGGTTGGCGATGGCCTGGGTGAAGAGGATGTTGCCCATCTGCCAGCCCTCCGGCGGCTCCTCCTCCGACGGCGCGTAGCTCCAGTCGGAGAACGGGCGCGCCAGCTTCAGGCCGCGGCACGCACCGGGGAGGTCGGGCATGAGGAAGGGGTGGAACGCGAGCACGAGGCCGGTGTCGGCCGCGGCCTGCCACACCGGGTCGTAGATCTTGTCGTTGAACGGCCTCCAGTCGACCGACGGGTTCGGGCGCAGGAACACCGACACCATGCCGGGCTTCTCGGCAACCCGGCGGATCTCGTCGGCGACTGCCTGGACGCCGGCCTCGTCGTTCATCGGCGGCACTGCGCCGGCGGCGAACAGACGACCCTCGCCTTCCTGGGTGTGGTCCGACGCCCAGTCGTTGTACGCGCGCGCCTGCACGCCCGCGAACTCCTCGTCGGGGATCGACTGCAGGCCGAGCATCGAAGTCGGGTACAGCACCGCGAGGTCGATGCCGTCGGTGTCCATGTCCTGCAGGCGCGCCTTGGCGTTGTACGCCGCCGGGCGCACCTCGGTGTAGCGCATGTTGCCGCTGCGGGCGCGGTCGACCTCGTCGTCGGGAAAGCCCGCGGTCCCGGCCAACGAAAGGCCGTTCGACGGCATGACGAAGTCGTTGTAGTGGAGGTACTCGACGCCGTCGTCGTGCGTCTCGATGTGCCACACGCGGTCGCGCCACTCGGCGGGCGCATAGTCGGGCATCGCGCTCGGGTGCTCGAGGATGTGCCCGTCCGAGTCGATGTAGCGCAGGCTTTCCGTCGCGGTCATCAGGTCCCCCCTGAGTCGAGTCGCTGGGAGTCGGGTTGGTTGACGCCCAGCGTTCCTCGCGGGCGTGGAATCCGCAAATTGCACGCGGCCGAATTTCTCCGGTAAGCACAGCCCATGGAACTGAACGGAGTGGGAGCAATCGTCACCGGCGCCGCCTCGGGACTCGGTGAAGCCGCCGCCCGTCGCCTGCACGCCGCGGGCGCCAACGTCGTCATCACCGACGTCAACGAGGAGGGCGGCCGGCGGATGGTCGAGGAGCTCGGGCGCAAGACCGAGTTCGTGCGCTGCGATGTCGAGAACGACGAAGAGGTCGAGGAGGCGGTGCGGGTGGCGTCGAGCCACGGACCGCTGCGCGTGGCGGTGAACTGTGGCGGCCGCGCCGGTGGTGGTGGTCGCATCGTCGGCCGCGACGGCACGCCGGCCTCACACGAGGGCTTCTCGATCACCGTCGAGTCGTTCCTCGTCGGCACGTTCAACGTGATGCGCCTCGCCGCCGCGCAGATGAGCAAGGAAGAGCCGCTCGAGGACAACGAGCGCGGCGTGGTGATCATGACCGCGTCGATCGCGGCGTTCGAGGGCATGATCGGCCAGGCCGCCTACTCGGCCGCGAAGGGCGGGATCGTCGGTATGACGCTGCCCGCGGCGCGCGACCTCGCGGCGATCGGGGTGCGCGTCGTCACCATCGCGCCGGGCACGTTCAAGACGCCTGCCTACAGCATGATGCCGGAAGACCGCGTCAAGGCGCTCGAGGAGCTGAACCCGTTCCCGAAGCGCATGGGCAAGCCGGAGGAGTACGGCGCGCTGGTGGAGCACATCTGCACGAACACCATGCTCAACGGCGAGGTCATCCGCATCGACGGCGCCGTGCGGTTCCCTCCGAAGTAGGTCCGCCGACGCGAGGTTGCGTCGCTCGACCGCGATATACGCGGTCAGGTGACGCAACCTCGTGGTCAGCGCGCGAGGTCAGCGCCCGAGGGCGACCGCGCGTCGTGTGAAGTCGGCAAACTCGCGGGCGTGCGTGCGGTGCGCGGGATGGCCGGCGTCGCGGAACATCACGATGTCGGCGCCGAGCAGCTCGGAGAGCCGTTCGGCTGACTGGTAGTCCCACGGCGTGGTGTCGACGCTCCCACCGACGATGCACGGCACGGTCACGTCGGCGAAGTCGAACGGTGCGGTCTCGACGAACGAGAAGTCACGGGCCATGGAGATGTCGTCGGCCGCGCGCTGCTCGGTCGTGCGACGTTGCGTGCCCGCGCTCCAGCGCTTGAGCATCGGTTTGAGATCGAGCGACCGGCGCATCATCTCGTCGTGGTCGGGCCACCAGCCGGTGAAGGGCACCGTCGGCTCGAACACCGCGAGCGAGGCGACGAGGTCGGGGCGCATCACGGCGGTCTCGAGCGCGACGACACCGCCGTAGCTGTGCCCCACCACCGTCGCTCGGCGACCGGTGAGCAGGTCGATCGCGTCCTGCGCATGGTCGGCGAGCGACGTCGGCGGTTCGTCGTCGCGCGAGCGCCCCCATCCGCGTCGGTCATATGTGATCACGGTGTGCTCAGGGGTGAGCTCCTCGACCACGCCCGCAAAGCTCTCGAGCGAATCGGTGAGGCCGTGGATCAGCAGCACGATCGGCGCACCGTCGACGCCAGGATGCTCGACGACGTTCATCGGCCGTCCGGCACGAGCGCGACGGCTCGACGGGCGAAGTCGGCGAAGCCCTTTGGTTGCATCCGGTGCGCGGTGTGGCCAGCGTCCTCGATCTCGATCAGCTCGCAGTCGAGCTCGTCGCGCAGATGATCGGTGGTCCCGAAGCGCCACGACGCCGACAACGTGCCCCGACCGACGACGCGCGGCACGGTCAGTTGCGCGGGGGTGCACGGTGCTTCGGCGATCAGCGTGAGCTCGTGCGCCAGGAGCGCCTGCTCGCGATCGCGCTCCTCGCGGGTCCGGCGCGGCTTCCCTTCGAGTCCGGCACGGAAGTGCTCCTGCTCGTAGGCGCTCTCGGCGGCGATCACGTCCGTCGACGGCCAGTAGGGCTGCCACTGCATCGACGGTTCGAACATCCCGAGCGCGGCGACGCGATCGGGCGCGCGCACCGCCGCGAGGAACGAGACGGTGCCACCGTAGCTGTGCCCCACCACGGTGGCGCGTCGGTCGCCCAGTACCGCCAGCAAGTCGTCGGCGTGATCGCCGAGCGATGCCGCCGGCGTGGCGGCAGCCGAGCGCGCCCAGCCGCGTCGGTCGTAGGTGACGACGGTGTGTGCGGGCAGCAGATGATCGATCACGCCCTCGAAGCTCTCGCACGAGTCGAACACGCCGTGCACGAGCACGACGACCGGCGCGTCCGGTGCCGCGCTCGTGTGCTCCTCGACGTAGAGCTCGGCGACGTTCATGCGCGCAGGAGCCTACGAAGCGACGGCGAAGCGAACCCAATGCGGGTCGAGCTACTCGAGGGACTCCTCGACCCGGGCGCGGGGTCGACTCACGATGATCTGCACGATGGCGATGAGCAGCACCACGATCGTCAGCACCCGCTCCGCGACGGGCACTTCGTAGAACACCGCCAGGATCTGCAGGCTCACCGCGAAGAACTGGGCGACCAACGGCAAGGCGATGGCCTTCCAGCCGTAGACCTCGATCGGATCGAGGCGTCCAGGATGAGGCAGCCAGACCGCGAACCCGATCAGCACGAGACCGCCGAGCCACAGCGCGTCGAAGATCGTGTCCGAGCTGTAGGAGTGGCCGAGCGCGTCGACCGAGTAGATGGCGTCCACGATCCCCAGCGCGGTGAACCCGCCGATCAGCGCAAGCCACATGGGGCCGGCACGCCAACCCATGAGTGCGAGCACGCCCAGCGTCGCACCGACGAGCACGGCATCTCCGAGTGGGTAGGCGAAGTCGACGACGTCAACCAGCGAGCCGGCGTGCGAGCGATCGGCGGCGGGCTGCAAGAAGAGCGCGACCCACGGTGTGATGACGACGAGCATCACCACCACGCCGTCGATCCAGCGGTGAAGCTCGAAGCGCGGGACGCGATCTCGCACCAGGACGACCAGCGCCGCCACCAGGAACGGATACCACATGAGCCAGAGCGCATCCGAGATCGTCGCCACACCCTGAGGGTCGCCACGGATCGCCCAGATCGTGTCGCCGAGCGCCCATGCCACGATGGCTGCCGCGACCAGGAGCCACGCGGTGCGGTTGCGCTCCGCCCGCAGCGCGCCGACGAGACTCAGCAGCGCCACCAACCACTCGGCGCAGCACGTGACCCAGGAGTCGAGGTAGGTGTGGATCCCCTCGCCACCGATCCCCACCAGGCCGTGGATCGCGAGCCCGAGGACCGCGACGACGACGACCGCGAACAGCGCTCGGATGCCCGAGGGCATCGGGGTGCGCCGGGCTGCAGCCCCATCCGTCGTCATGCAGATGCCTGCCGCGCCACGGCCGCACCCTAACGACCGGGCCACGTAGGGTGGCGGCATGGATCCCGCGCAAGAGACGTTCGACTACATCGCGGTCAGCCGGTTGCACCACGCGTACGCCGACATCGCCACTCGGCGAGCTTGGGACGAGCTCGACGAGATCTTCGTCCCCGACATCCCGGTGAGCGTCGACCTGCGCGACCGCGACCCGTACGTGTTCGACAGCTGCGACGCGTTCCGCGAGTTCGTGAGCGCAGCAGTCGACCGCTTCGAGTTCTTCGAGTTCGTGATCTTGAACTCGCGCGTCTACCTCGAACACGAAGGCAACCCCGACGCCGCGGTGGCTCGCATGTACATGAGCGAGCTGCGTCAGGACCACGCCGAGCGACGCTGGACGGCTGTGTACGGCGTGTACCACGACCAGTTCCACCGCATCGACGGTCGCTGGTGGTTCGTGTCGCGCAACTACTCGTCGCTGGCACGACCCGCGCACGACGTTGACGCGTTCCCGTTCCCCACGCCCGAACCGTTCTGATGAAGCGACTGGCGGTACTGGTTGCCTTCGCAGGAATGGTGCTCGGTGCCGTCACGTGGCCGAGCAGCTCGACCGATCGTGCCGGCGCATCGACCGCATCGAACGCCCCTGCCAAAGCGGTGAAGCTGAACAAGGGGGCCGTCTACGTCTCACTGGGAAGTTCCCTGGCGTCCGGATTCGGCATCGCCGACCAGTCCCCCACTTGCGGCCGTTCCGACAAGGCCTACGGGCCGCTGGTCGCGGCCAAGTACGGGCTGCAACTCGTCGACGTGAGTTGCGGCGGTGCGGTCGTCCCCAACATCGCAGACCAGCCTCAGGGCACCAATCCCCCACAGCTCGACGCGTTCACCGCGGACACGAAGCTGATCACGATCGGTCTGGGCGGCAACGACATCGGATACAACGGCACCGCGCTGGCGTGCGGTGACCCGACGACGGTCTGCACCGCGCCGCCCACGTTGGCGGCGGACGAGGCCGCGCTGCCCGGGAAGCTCGACACGATGCTCGCGGCGGTCAAGGCAAGGGCCCCCAAGGCGACGATCGTCGTCGTGACGTATCCGCGCGAGTTCCCGAAGGCGAACTGCCCCGCACTGTCGATGACCGACGAGGAGCTCGCGATCCTCCAGCAGATGGGCGCGACGGTCGAGAAGGCCCTGGTCGCGGCAGCGAAGAAGGCCGGCGTGCTGCTCGCCGATCCGTACGCCCAACGCGGCGATCACACCGCCTGCGCGTCCGCGGGGCAACAGTGGACCGCCGGCAAAGAGGCGACCGACGGCTTCGCCTACCACCCGACCGCGCTCGGTCATCAGAAGATGGCGGCGCTGATCGGCAAGGCGTTGAAGGGCTGAGCCATCGCGGGTGACTCAGCTCGCCTTCACGATGCGGACGCAGAGCATCTTGGCGACGTTGAAGAGGAGCTTGGCGGCGACGCCGGGGTCCTCGGAGACCATCTTGCGGATCGTGCTCTCACTGAGGCTGAGCACGCGCACCGAGTCGCTCGCCGCATCGACGTCGAGCGTGCGCGGGCGCTCGAGCAGGAACGCCATCTCACCGAACACCTCGCCGGTCCGGATGACGCCGACGAGTTGATCCCCGTCGCGGGCTTCGAGCGTGCCGTCGAGGACCACGAAGATGTTCCGCGCGGCGCCGCCCTTCTTCAACACCCGGTCACCCTTGGCGCACTCGATCACGTTGCTGCGCGCCAGGCAGCGCTCGACCTCTTCGTCGGTGAACCCGTGGAACGCCGAGATGTCCTGCGCCTCGATCTCGTGCATGGCGGATCGCAGGCGCGATTCGTAGTCGTCCTCGCCCGTCATGAGCGGGCTCAGCACCGCGCCCCCGCCTCCCTCGAAGATCTGCGCGACGCAGTCGGGGAGCTCACCGGCTGCGGTGCGGGCACCCACACCGGTCAACGACTCCGGACCCTCGGGGAACGCGACCAGTGGGATCAGGTACCCCGCCTCCGGGGTGTTGATGTTCTTCGCCGCGTAGGTGCGGCGGCCCTGCCCGAGGTACAACGAGAGGAGGTGCGGTTCGCACGCGCTGAACTGGATGCGCACGTCGTGTTCCAGCGCGGCGTCGTTTCGCCGGTTCATCAACTCGTCGACGAGGCCGGTCCCGCGCAGCCGAGGCACCACCATGACCCGTTCCCCCACTGCGATGTGCTCGTGCGGCAACTCGTCGAGGAACGGGGCCAGGCTGTACTCGTCGACCTGACGCGCGGAGAAGCCGTTGCCGCCCCAACTGAGACGCGCGGTGCCGACGACCGTGCCACCCTCGCGCGCGTAGAAGACGAAGCTGTCGTCGTCCTCGGCTTCGACCAGTCGACGGCCGGCGTGATCGGCGCTCTCCTGGTAGCGACCCATCTCCTCGACATAGACCGAGTACCGGAAGCGGTAGACGGCCTCCTTGTCCTCCGCGCTCTCTGCGAGTCCCACCTCGAAATCCATGCCAGATGGTGACCTCGTGGCACCGGCGCTGTCACACCGGACGCTGTCCCCTCCATGAACGCACGCTTGTACCAGCGCGCCGTGCGGTGGGACGATCCCCCTTCCCCAAATTTCCGCCATCCCCCGTAGGAGCTCCGCATGGCTGATCTTCCGAACATCGTCCTCGTGCACGGCGCGTGGGCCGACGGCTCGTGCTGGAGCGGAGTGATCCGCAACCTGCAAGCCGACGGGTACCACGTCGTCGCCCCGCAATTCCCGCACACGTCACTTGCCGACAACGTGGCGCGCCTGCGTCAGGTGCTCGCGCTGCAGGAAGGGCCGACAGTGCTCGCGGGTCACTCCTACGGCGGACAGATCATCACTGCACTGGGCGACGACGTCCGGGACGTCAAGGCGATCGTCTACGTGGCGGCCTTCGGACTCGACGAGGGCGAGTCGATCGGCGGATTGCTCGCACAGGGCGAGCCGACCCCTGCGCTCGCGCACCTGGTGATCGACGAGTCCGGATACGCGTGGTTGCCGCAAGACGACTTCGTCAACCACTTCGCCGCCGACGTGGCACCGGCCGAGGCAAACGTCATGTTCGCGGTGCAGCAACCGCTGGCCGCATCGACCCTCGGTGACGTGATGGGCGTGCCCGCGTGGAAGCAGGTCCCGACCTGGTTCGTGGTGGCGCAGAACGACGAGGCCATCCCGGCCGACGCCGAGCGACTGTTCGCCAGCCGGATGGGAGCGACGACCATCGAGCTCCCGTCGAGCCACGTGGCGATGACATCGCATCCTGACGAAGTCGCCGAGCTGATCAAGCAAGCCGCCAGCGCGTAGGGGCACCGCCCCGCATCGACAAATGGTGACGGTCTCGGCCAGTATGCGCACCACACGTCGAACGGGGGGAACCATGGCAGTCGGTCAGAGCGAGCACGACATGCGCGCGGCCGAGGGCATCGGCTGGAAGATGTTCGCCGGTTTGATGATCATCGTGGTCGGCGCGTTCAACGTCGCCGACGGGTTGGTCGCGATCACCGATCAGGGCTACTTCGCGAAGGCCGGTGGCACCGACCAGCTCCCCATCACGAACGACCTCAAGACGTGGGGTTGGATCGTGTTCGCGTGGGGACTGCTGCTGCTCATCTCCGGCGGACTGATCTTCGCCGGCAACCAGTTCGGGCGGATCGTCGGACTCGTCGCTGCGATCGGCAACTCGATCCTGCAGCTCGGGTTCCTGGCGCACTACCCGTTCTGGTCGGCGATCATCATCCTGGTCGACATCCTCGTGATCTACGCGCTCGCCGTGCACGGCGGACGCCTCTACGACGACTGAATCCCCGTGGCCCGGGTGGATGCGAGCGCGCTTGCGAACCATCGCGTTCTGATCATCGGGGCGTCGAAGGGACTCGGAGCCGCGTTCACTGATCGCCTCGCCCGCGACGGCGCGCGGGTCGTGGCTGCCGCCCGTTCGATGCCGAAGGCCCACGAACTCCCCCACGGCGTACGAGCCGCGAGATGCGATGTCCGCGACCCGCGCTCGTGTCGCGCCGTGGTCACCGAGTGCATCGACCATCTCGGTGGACTCGATGCGCTGGTGTACGCGCCGGGAGTCGCCGTGGTGACCGAGCTCCGAGACGCAACGCCGGAGCACTGGCGCAGCGTCTTCGAAACCAATGTGATCGGTGCAGGCCTGGTGACGGCGGCGGCCGTCGAGCATCTCGCTGCGACCGAGGGGATCGCGGTGTTCTTCTCCAGCGTGTCGGCGCACGTGACACCTCCGTGGGCAGGGATGGGCTTGTACGCGGCAAGCAAGGCCGCATTGGAGAAGTCGGTGCAGGTGTGGAAGTTGGAGCACCCGACCGTGCGCTTCACGACGATGGTCGTCGGTTCCACGTCGGGCACGTCGTTCTTCGCCAGCGCCGAGAAGCCGCAGCCGGATCGGATCGAACAGTTCCAGAACGAGTGGCGAGCGCGGGCTATCTCGCCCAGGAGCAGCTCACTCCCGACGATCAGGCGTCGGCGCTCGTCGACGTGCTGCGGAGTCGCGCGCAGATCGACTCCATGTGGGTTCGACCGCGCACGCTGTTGCAACTCCCGGACTGAGCCCACCCGACCCGGACCTACAGACGCGGATGATTGCCGCGTGGCGGTCAGGTGCTGATCACGCGCTGGCGGCGTAGGCCTTGATCACGGGTTCGAGCTCGTCGGGGGTGGCGCCGTGCATGATCACGCCGTCGCACCCGAGGTCGAACTGGTTGCGCACCGCGGCGACGCACTGCTCGGGCGTGCCCTTCGCCATCGGCTCCATCCACTCGTCGGGGATGAGCGTGGCGACGTGCTCGAGCTCCTCGGTCGTGGCGGCTCGATCGATCGCACCCTTGAAGTTGCTCACGAACTCGTCGGCCCGAAAGCGCTCGAGCACCGCGGGATCCCAGTTGTTGGTGCGCACGAGGAGGTCGCCGTACCCGGTGAGGTAGGTGGCGAGACGCCCGACCGTCTTCTTGAGCTGGAGATCGGGGGCGATGTGGTCGCCCACCGTCGCGAAGCACGACCACACCTTCACCGAGTCGGGGTCGCGACCGGCCTGCTCCGCGGAGTCCTTCACCGTCTTCACCACGCGTGCAGTTGTCTCGTCGGTGAAGAAGGTGTGCAGCACCACCTGGTCGAAGGCGCGGCCACCGAGCTGCAGCGAGTTGGGGCCGAAGGCGACGAGACCGAGCGGGATGTCGAGGCCCTCGATGCCGTCGAGGTTGAGGTACGGCCACGATCCCGCGGGACCGTCGTGACCGAGGACCATCTCCCCCGCCCACAACCGCTTCATGAGGCCGGCGAAGTCCTCCAACTGCGCGGTGGTGATGTGCGGCAGACCCATCGCGTCCCAGAGCCGGTCGACACCGCGGCCGAGCCCGAGCGTGAACCGACCACCGGTGAGGCTGTGCATGGTCGACGCGTAGGCGGCGGTGATCGTGGGGTGACGGGTGTGGTGGTTGGTCGCCGCGGTCGCGATCGCGATGCGCTCGCTCACCGCACCCACCGCGCCCGACACGGTGGCCGCCTCCTTCACGTTGAAGCGCTCCGAGATGAAGCAGTGACCGAGGCCGAGCTCCTCGGCGCGCCGCACCTCGGTGATGAGGTCGCGCGTCGACTCCGGCGCGCCGGCGAGCGTGTAGAAGCCCAGCTCTTCGAAGTGCGCCACGATGACCGTCCCCTTACGATTCCGAGATGTCCGAGCATCCTGTCACACCCGCCTACGCGTTCGACCCGGAGCTGGCCCCCATGGCCGCGGTGTCGGTGAACGCACCGCCCACGAGTGCGGTGGAGGCCCGGGAGATGATGGCCGAGCTGATGGCGTCGCTGTCGATCGACGTCGACGAGTCCGGTCTCGACATCGGCAACCGGAGCATTCCGGGCCCTGCCGGTGCACCCGATGTGACCGTGCGGGTCTACGCACCGAAGGAGCGGTCGATCGCGACCGTGCCTGCGATCCTCTACATCCACGGCGGCGGGTTCTACGTCGGCAGCATCGACACCGAGCACGGGGGCTCGGCGCGCCTGGCGCAGGAGCTCGGTGTGGTCGTGGTGTCGGTCGAGTACCGCCTGGCGCCCGAGCATCCCTTCCCCGCCGGGATCGAGGACTGTTACGCCGCGCTCGTGTGGTTGCACGAACAGGCCGACGCGCTCGGCGTCGACCCGGCGCGGGTCGCGGTCAACGGCGGGAGCGCGGGCGGCGGACTCGCGGCCGGGCTCGCGTTGCTCGCACGTGACCGCGGCGGTCCCGCGATCTGCTTCCAGTACCTCGGCATCCCCGAGCTCGACGACACGCTCGACACGCCGAGCATGCAGCGCTTCGCCGACACGCCGATGTGGTCGCGCCCGCAGGCGGTCCAGAGCTGGCAGTGGTATCTCGGCGACGCCTACGGCACCGACGACGTGTCGCCCTACGCGGCACCGTCCCGCGCCACCGATCTCGCGGGCTTGCCGCCCGCGTACGTGTCGACGATGGAGTTCGACCCGCTGCGCGACGAAGGCATCATCTACGCGCTGAAGATGCTCGCGGCCGGCGTGTCGGTCGAGCTCCACTCGTTCCCGGGCACGTTCCACGGCTCGGGCATGGTCACGGGTGCCGCGGTCACGCAGCGCGAGGGCGTGGAGCGCTTCGTCGTGCTACGACGCGCGCTCGGCCTCGACGGCTAGTTCGCACAGAGCGGCGCGAGCCGTCGCGATCCGCATCTTCGAAGGTGCTCGACGGCACCGCCAACGGGTCGGGATCCGGGAGGTCGAGTGCGAGCGTGCGCGCCACGCTCGCACCGGTCGGCATCGAGAACAAGTACGCGTGGAGCGGTTCGGCCGCCGCGTCACCAGCGCCCCGCAACAGGCAGAGGCACAGCGTGAGCAGCGCCGCGGCCGCGTTGCCGAAGTGCGGCTGCAACCGGTCGAGGCGTTCGGCCAGATGGGCCGCGGCGACGGCGGTCGGCAGACCGAGCAGGGCGAGCGAACCCCACGCCGACGCCGACGCGATGATGAAGCTGTCGTCGGTCTCCTCGGCGAGCTCCTCGGCGTGTCGCAACGCTGCCAGCGCGCCGTCGGGATCGGACTCGCGCAGCGACATCGCCAGGAACGTGTAGGTCACCGCAAGTCCCCCGTGGTTCGCCGCGGTGCAGGTCTGCACCGCGAGCCGCGCGCGTCGGGGTCGATGGCCGGAGGGAGGTTGCGGACCAGCGTGTCATACAGGTGCAGGTTGGCCCGTTCGAGGGCCGACAGGCCAGGGACCGCGACGGCGTCGGCCAGGACCTGCGCCGCGTCGCGCCCGTCGACCGTCGCAAGGATGGCATCGAACGGAGCCATCCAGGACCGGGCGTGCGGATCGTCGGTGGCACCGTTGAATGCCGCGACGTGATGGGCGAGCGCGGCGAAGTCGTTCGCGGACGCGCAGGCACAGGCCATCGAGTAGTGCATCCAGAAGGCACCGGGTTGCCGGTCGATCCCGTCGATCGTCATCACGCTCGCGGTCCACCGCCCCGTCTCGGGCTCGGCAGCTGCCCGGGTGTGCAACCCGGCGACCCGGAACCCGAGATCGGGATCACCGGCGTCGACGGCGAACATCACGGCTTCCCGCCAGTTGTCGTGCTCCTCGGTGAGCGATCGCCGATGCACGCCGCCGGCGACGCTCCAGTCCTCGATCGAGTGATCCAGGAAGGTCGTCATCCACTCTGCGTGCCTACGCCCGAATGGCTCGGCCTCGTCGTGCGCGGCGAGCTGCTCCAGCGCGAATGCGCGCACGGTCTCCAACAGGCGGTAGCGGCCCGGCGCCGGATCCCGCTCGAACTGCACGAGCGACTTGCGCACGAGCGACGCCAGTGCGAGGTCGTCGCCGCAGACCGAGCGGGCCGCGTCGCTGGTGAACCCCCCGGCGAACACGCCGAGACGCCGGAGCAGTGTCTGCTCCTCGTCGTCGAGGAGCTGGTGCGACCACTCCAACGTCGCCTTGAGGGTCTGGTGGCGATCCACCGAGCGCCGCCGACCCGACGAGAGCAGCCGGAACCGGTCGTCGAGCCGCGCCGCGATGTCGGCCGGTGCCATCGTGTCGACGCGAGCTGCCGCGAGCTCGACCGCCAGCGGCACGCCGTCGAGGCGTGCGCAGATCTCCTCGACCGCCGTGACGACGTCACCCTCGCAGGACGAACTCCGGGTCGACACTCTGCGCGTGTTCGACGAAGAGCAGCACCGCGTCGGTCGCGGCGTCGAGCGGGCGGACCGGAACGACCTGCTCGCCCTCGAGGTCGAGTGGCTCGCGACTCGTGGCCAGCACCACCAGGTTCGGGCAGCGGTCGAGCGCGGCCGAGACCAGGTCCGCAGCCGCGTCGAGCACGTGCTCGCAGTTGTCGAGCACGAGGATGCTTCGCGTCGCGCCGAGGTACTCGCACACGACGTCCACGTCGGTCGCGACCGGGGATGGCCGGCGCGCCCAGCGCGGTCCCGACCACGGACGCGACGGCATCGGGATCGCCGGTGCGCGCGAGCTCGGCGAGCCACGCGCCCCCGGGGAAGCTCGGTTGTGCGTCGATCGCAGCCTGGAGGGCGAGGCGGGTCTTCCCCACCCCGCCGACCCCGGTCAGTGTGAGGAGCCGCTTCGACTCGACGAGGTCGTGCAGGCGCTTCAGGTCGAGGTCACGCCCGACGAACGAGCTGATCTGCACGGGCAGGTTGCCGCTGGCGACGTCGAGTCGAGCGCAGCGGTGGGAACGTGCGCTCGAGGTCGCGGTGCGTCACCTGGAACACGTGCATCGGTTCGGCGAGGTCGCGGCAGACGGTGCTCACCGAGGTCGACGAGCTCCACGTCGGTCCCGAGCGAATCACGGACCAGCTGCTTGGTGAGATGCGAGACGACGACCTGACCTCCATGGGCCACGCTCATCAGGCGGGCGGCGCGGTTCGAGGACCGACCCGTAGTAGTCGCCGTCGCGCTGCTCGGCGACCCCCGTGTGAAGTCCCATGCGCACCCGGATCGGACCGGTCTCGCCCCACGACTCCGCTGCGAGCGCCTGCTGACCCTCGACCGCGGCCTGGATCCCGTCCGTCGGCGACAGGGAACACCGCGTGGATGCCGTCACCGGTCGTCTTCACCACGGTGCCGCCCCGAGCTCGCGACCGCGTCGCGTGAGGATCGCGTCGTGCCGAGCGAGCGCGACCTGCATCTCCTCGGGATGCTCTTCCCACAATCGCGTGGAACCCTCGATGTCGGTGAACAGGAACGTGACCGTTCCGGTGGGCAGATCCGACATCGTTACGGCAGTCCGGCGTGCGGGACTTCGACCCGGTGGGTCCGGAGGGTGCCGGTCGGCGCGGCCGTGGCGTCGCCCGCACCGTCGGCGCAGAGCACGAAGAGCGTGCGACCGTCCTCGCCGCCCAACGCGCATGCGAAGACGCGCTGCCCGGCGTCGACCCGGTCGACGATCTCACCGCCCTCACGAACGCGGACCACCTCCCTGCTCGAGGCGTCGGCGAACCAGATCGCGCCTTCGGCATCGAGGGTGCATCCGTCGGGCAGCACGTCGGCGAACTCGGCCCACACGCGCCGATCGCGCAACGTCCCGTCGTCGGCGATGGTGAACGCGGTGACGCGCCGGGCCATCGTCTCCCCCACGATCAGCGTGCGCCCGTCGGGCGTGATGACACTGCCGTTGGGGAACTCGAGTCCGTCGGCCACCGCCGACACCGCGCCGTCGGGCGCAACTCGCACCAGCGCGGCGGCTCGACGCGGCTCGCCGGTGGTGAGATCGAAGCCGAAGTTGCCCACGTAGGCACTGCCGTCGACGGCGACGACCATGTCGTTGCAGTTGCCGGTGGCGATCGACGACAGGTCGGCGTGGGTCACGACCGAACCGTCGGCTTCGACGCGCAGCACGCGGCGCGACTCCATCGCCACGACGAGCAGACGACCGTCGGGCAGCCAACCCAGGCCGCTGGGCGGCTCGTCGATCACGAGCTCGACGGCGTCGCGCGCCATCGTCACCGACACTCGACACCGTGTGCTGGTGGAAGTCGGAGAACCAGAGCCGCCCGTCGTGCCAGCGCGGACCCTCACCGAAGCCGATGCCGTCGAGGAGCACAGGGAGACCGACCACGGCGGCGAGCCTACGGTTCTAGAGTCCGCCCATGCGTGCTGCCGTCTCTGAACGACACCCATGATCTCGAGGTCGCCGAGGTCGCCGATCCCTCGCCCGGAACCGGCGAGCTGGTGCTGCGAGTCACCGCCTGCGGGATCTGCGGCTCCGACCTGAAGCTCCGGCCGATGATGCCCGCCGGATTGGTGATGGGCCACGAGTTCTGCGGCGAGGTCGTCGCGGTCGGCGCCGACCCGCAGGGCGACTGGCGCGAAGGCCAGCACGTCACCGCGCTCCCGATCTTCGGCTGCGGCATGTGCCTCGCGTGCGTGTCGGGAGAACCCGCGGACTGCGAGCAGGCGGACCTCGTGGGCGTGGGTGGCAGCGCGGGTGCGTTCGCCGAGTACGTGCGCGTCCACAGCGCGAGACGGTCGCGCTCCCCGACTCGCTGGCCCCCGATCTCGGTGCGCTGGTCGAACCGCTCGCGGTCGGGTTGCACGCGGTCGAGCGCTCGCTCCCCCGCGCCGGCGACCGAGCGCTCGTGATCGGCGCCGGGCCGGTCGGACTCGCGGTGATGACGTGGCTCGCCGCACTTCGGCGTACGCGAGCTCGTGGTGAGTGATCCGTCACGCGGTGCGGCGAGCAGCCGCCGAGGAGTTCGGCGCCACCCGCACGATCGACCCGACCGCGGAACCCCTCGAACCTCGGTACGACCTCGTCGTCGAGTGCGTCGGACTCCCCGGCATGACCGACGTGTGCGTCGGCGCGGCGACGCGGCACGGCCGGATCGTGATCGCGGGGGTCTGCACGCACCCCGATCCGTACGTGCCCATCCAGGCGGTGGTCAAGGAGCTGAACGTGGCCTTCGCGGTGTACTACACGCGCCGCGAGTTCTTCTCCGTGGTCGACGCGCTCGGGCGCGGTGCGGTCGACGCCGCGCCGTTCGTCACCGAGAAGGTCGGCCTCGCGGGCGCCAACGACGCGTTCCGCGCGCTCGACCGAGGCCAAGGAGCACCGCAAGATCCTGGTGCTCCCCGAGCTCGGGTAGCGACGCACTCCGCCGGTAGCGGTCAGGCGAGAGCGACCGTGGCGGTCGCCGGCACCAGCACGGTGTCGGGCGCATCGTGATCGACGACGGTGAGCTCGAGGTCGACGAGGCGCTCGCCGTCTTCATCGCGCACCGCGGTGACGGTGCCGCGCGCCTCCACCGTCATGCCGCGGAAGTTGGGCGAACGGAAGCTGCAGCCCATCGACACGATGCGGCCGTCGTCACCCATCCAGTCGCGCACGAGGTTGTGCAGGTACGACCACATGAGGTTGCCCATGCCGAACGCGCCGGGGAAGCCCTGCGCGCGGCCGGCGTCGTCGTCCATGTGGATGGGGACGAACTCGTCGTTCACCGCGGCGTAGCGGTTCCAGTTGTGGAACCCGGTGGTGCGGACGAAGACCGGGAGCTCGGTCCCGACGGTGACGGTGTCGCGGTCGACGGCCACGTCAGTACCGGATCAGCGTGCTGCGGGACGTCTTGACCGTCTCGCCCCGCTGGTTGGTCCAGGTGTCCATCGAGGTGGTGAAGAGCATGAGCCCCAGTCGTCCTTCCCGTTCCTTGTACTCGCCGAGCGTGGTGGTCGACGTGATCGACGTCGCCCGGGCGCATGCGCACGCCGTAGTCGACCTCGGTGCCGCCGTTGATGATCGCCGTCGTCGCCGGCGCCGGGAGCCCGAACGTCTCCTCGGGACCCACGAACGCGCCGGCGGTGCGTGGCGGCGACGCCGGCGTCGGCCTCGGTCTGGGTCAGCCACGCGAACGGATTGAAGTCCTCCGGCGCGACGATGCCGCCGTGCGACGTGCCCGCGGCGTACTCGGCGTCCCAGAACAGCCGCGGCGCCGGCTCCGGGTAGTACACCGCGATCGCCCACCGGCGGATGTCGGAGTCGGTGATGGGGAACGACGTGGCGCTGCGCAGCTCGAGCCCGACCAGGTCGAGCATCTGCGGGGTGATGTGCGAATCAGGCATGGTGCGCGGAGCTTACGGGTACTGCCCCGGTCATGAGCAAGCTGACGGCGAAACAACGCGCCAGGCTCCGACCGAAGGACTTCGGTCTTCCGGAGAAGGCCCGTACCGCGGAGGCTCGCAAGGGGACCGGCAACTACCCGATCCCCGACCGGGGTCACGCGATCAGCGCCATCCGCCGAGCGGCGCGGCGAGTACGAAGCGCGGCAACCTCACCAAGAAGGAGCACGACCGCATTCAGCGCAAGGCCGAGAAGATGCTGAAGAAGACGTCGAAGAAGAACAAGAAGAAGTGACGCCGCTCGCCTAGAGGCGGTAGCCGCCGTCGACGCGAGATGACCTGGCCGGTGATGCCGGCGCCCTCGTCGGACGCGAGCAGCGTGGCCATGCCGGTCAGCTCCTCGGGTTCGAGCACGCGGTGCTGCGCGCTCTCGGACGACGCCGACTCGATCGCCTCCTCCACGGTCGTGCCCGCGTGGCGCGCGACCGCTTCGAAGTCGAGCAACGACGTGTTCGTCCATCCCGGGCACAGCAGATTCACCGTGATGCCGGTGCGACCCGACCGTCTGCGCGAGCTGCTTGGTGAACCCGACCAGCCCGTGCTTCGCGGTCGTGTACGACAACGACGCGGCAGCGCGCTTCGACGCGCCCGAGCCGATGCTGATCACGCGGCCGAACCCGCGCTCGCGCATGCCGGGCAGCGCCTCACGGGTCGTCCACCACGCCGACGTGAGGTTCAGCGTGAGCGTGCGCTCGAAGCTCGCGTCGTCGCCCGTGAACGGGTCGTGATTGCGGCCCACCGAACCACCCACGTTGTTGACCAGCACGTCGACGCGACCGAAGCGCTCGATCGCGTCGAGCACCGGGCGTCGCGCGTCGGTGCGATCGGTGGCGTCGGCGACGACCGCGAGCGCCGGTGCGCCGCTCTCGTCGGCGATCTGGGTCACCACCGCGTCGAGATCCGACTGGGTGCGGGAGGAGATCACGACCGTCGCGCCCTCCGCGCGCGTAGCGCAGCGCGATCGCGCGGCCGATGCCACGACCACCGCCGGTGACGACCGCCACGCGGCCCGGGAGCTGCCCCACGGGGCGACCTTATACTCCGCGCATGGCGTGGGATTTCTCGACCGACCCCGACTTCGCGGCGCAACTCGACTGGATGCGCACCTTCGTCGACCAGGAGATCGAACCGCTCTCGCTCTTCTACGACGACATGACCGACGACGCATGGGCGCGTGCGACGGCACCGCTCAAGCAGCGGGTGAAGGACCGCAACCTGTGGGCGTGTCACCTCGATCCGGAGCTCGGAGGCCAGGGCTACGGCCAGGTGAAGCTCGCGCTGATGCACGAGATCCTCGGTCGCTGCCGCGTGGCGCCCAACATCTTCGGCAACCAGGCACCCGACTCGGGCAACAGCGAGCTGATCGCCATCGGCGGTACGCCCGAGCAGAAGGAGCAGTGGCTCGAGCCGCTGTTGCGCGGCGAGATCACGTCGTCGTTCTCGCTCACCGAGCCGCACTTCTCCGGCAGCGACCCCACGATGATCGCGACGCGCGCAGAGCGCGACGGCGACGAGTACGTGCTCAACGGGCACAAGTGGTTCGCGTCGAACGCCTCGAAGGCCGACTTCATCCTCATGATGGCGGTCACGAACCCGGAGAACCCCCCGCACAAGGCGGCATCGTTCTTCATCATCCCGAAGGGCACGCCGGGGCTCGACATCGCGCGCGACGTCTTCAACATGGGCCACCCCTACCCCGGACACTTCCGGTCGGGGGGCCACGCGGAGATCTTCCTGCGCGACTGCCGTGTGCCGGTCGCCAACCGTGTCGGCGCCGAGGGCGACGGCTTCGTGCTCGCGCAGCAACGCCTCAACGGCGGTCGGATCCACCACGCCATGCGCTGGGTCGGTCAGTGCGAGGCCGCGTTCGACATGATGTGCGAGCGCGCCGTCAGCCGCGGCACCAAGGGCGAGCTGCTCATCGAGAAGCAGATGATCCAGGAGATGATCGCC
The DNA here is from genome assembly GCA_963720765.1 of uncultured Actinomycetes bacterium. Taxonomy (GTDB): domain Bacteria; phylum Actinomycetota; class Acidimicrobiia; order IMCC26256; family DASPTH01; genus DASUAS01. The sequence goes on along the minus strand of CAVRGS010000013.1, from coordinate 476,765 downwards.
GAGTCGTCGGCCGACATCCGCGCGCTGCGCCTGATGGCGCTCCACAGCGCGTGGATGTGGGACAACCTCGGCGCCTCGAAGGCCCGGGTCGAGATCGCGGAGCTGAAGTTCTGGGGCGCGCGCGTGCTCCACGACGTCATCGATCGCGCCATCCAGGTGCACGGCGCCCTGGGCTGGTCGATGGATCTCCCTCTGGCCAGCTCGTACGTGATGGCTCGCCAGTTCCGCATCGCCGACGGCGCCGACGAGGTGCACAAGTCGTTCGTCGCGAACAAGCGGGCCAAGGCGTACAAGCCGGTCGAGCAGGGGTGGCCGAGTGCGCACATCCCCACCCGCAAGGCCGACCTCCGAGAACGGTTCGCCGAGTTCCTCGACCACGAGGCGGCGAACTTCTAGATGGCCGCGGAGCAGACCAACCCCGTCGACGTCGCCGAGGCGGTCCCGCCCGAGAAGCTGGGCCCCTGGGTCGCCGAACACGTCGCCGGCGCGAGCGGCGCCGTCGAGGTCACCCAGATCGCGGGGGGCTCGTCGAACCTCACGTTCCGCGTGCAGGACGGCGAGCACGACTGGGTGCTGCGGCGTCCGCCGCTCCGCCATGTGCTCGCCACTGCGCACGACATGAGCCGCGAGCACCGGATGCAGAAGGCGCTCGAGTGGACCGAGGTCCCCGTGGCCACCCAAGTTGCGATCTGCGAAGACGAGGCGGTGATCGGCGCGCCGTTCTACATGATGGCGAGGCTCGACGGCGTGGTGTACGACGACATCGACGCCACCGCGTCACTCACCGAGGAGCAGGGACTGGCCGCCTCCTACGAGCTCATGGACGTGCTCGCACGCCTGCACTCGGTCGACTACGAAGGTGTCGGTCTCGGCGACTTCGGTCGGCCGGCGGGCTACCTCGAACGGCAGGTGAAGCGCTGGCAGACGCAGTGGGAGAAGTCGAAGACGATCGAGATGCCCGTCGTCGACGAGGTCGCGCAGCGACTCGAACGTCACCTCCCCACCGACGGTCGCCACGCCATCGTGCACGGCGACTACAGCTTCAACAACACGATGTTCCGGCGCGACGATCCCGCTCGCATGCAGGCGGTCCTCGACTGGGAGATGTCGACCCTCGGCGACCCCCTGACCGATGTCGGCATGGTCGCGGTGTACTGGACCGATGTGGGCGAGATCATGTGGCGCAACCGCAAGCCACAGGCCCACCGCGCCAACGCCGGCTTTCCGGACGTCGACACGTTGCTGGCCCGCTACGAAGAGACGAGCGGCACCGACCTCTCGAGCATCGACTTCTACCGTGCATTTGCCACGTACAAGCTGGCGGTGATCGCCCAGGGCGGTGCGCGTCGCGTCGAGCACACCGATCCCGAACGAGCCGAACGCGTCACCGGCACCGTGCAACAGCTCGCCGACCTCGCGCTCGAGCTGACCCAGGGGTACTAGTGCAGGTCAGGCGAGGAGCTTGGCGAAGCTGAGCTCGTGACCATCGGGGTCGCGCAGGTGGAAGTAGCGCTCGCCCCAGGGCGCGTCGGTCGGCGACTCCTCGGGTGCATATCCGTGTCGGCGCGCGCGCTCGTACATCACATCGACGTCGCCGACCCAGAAGATGACCCGGCCCCAGATCGCGGGCACGGGCGCGTGCGCGGGGTCGAGCTGCACGTTCAGGAAGCCGTCGCCGACGCGATACGTGGTGAACGCAGTACCGGGTCCGCCCACGACGCGCGTGAAACCCAACGCGCCGTAGAACGAGCACGACGTGTCCATGTCCGCGGTCGCCAACGTGACCGCGTTGATCATCTCGATGTCGCTCACCCAGCTGCCCAGGCCTTCGCCGCGTCGAGTTCGGTGGTCGGGAAGGCCTTCATGCCCTTCGGCGCCAACCACGCGAACGCGTGCGTGAGGTGGCGCATCCAGTCGACGTCGGTGACGAGCGCGATCCTCCCCCACCCCCTGAGGTGCGAGAAGCCGTACTTCGTGTCGTCCCACAGTGCACCCGACGAGAACCCGGTGAACCGGTCGCCGACGAGGAACACCACGCTGACGGGATCGTGCGCGGCGCGCCCGGCGTCGAACGCGGGGATCAGCACCTGCTCGTAGTCGTCAGCGGTCACCTCACCGATTGCCTCGACGCCCACCACCCCATCGGGCATGCCGTCCAGCACCTCGATCATCGCTGACACCTCCGGGTCGTGGTCCGTGACACCGCCCATGTTCGCGTGCCACGCTCGCGCCGTGCCCAAAGACCCCGCCGAGGTCGTGCTCCCCCTCCTGCGGCCCCTGCTCGGCGACGGCGAGGAGCTACGCGGTTGGTGCCTGGCCACCGAGCAGCGCGCGTTCAGCGGTCACACCACGGTCGTCGGGGTCACCGACCAGCGCCTGCTCCTGCAGTCCGTCGACCGGAAGTTCCGGCCCAAGGACGATCCGCTCGCCATCCGACCGGCCGAGCTCGCCAGGGCCAGCGCCGACGGTGCCGGCGGCGGCTGGTGGACCGCGAGCGAGGCGATCCTGGACGCCGCCGCGCTCGACGGTGAAGCTCGAAACCACCAGCGGGGAACGGCGCAAGCTGACGATGATGCGAGGCGGTGGCGGGATGTTCGGCTCGACGGGCGGCGGCACGGCCCAGCAGCAGGGCATCGACGCGCTCGCCGAATGGCTACGCGCCGCCGGCTGAGCTCGCCGACGCGTCGTCGTCGAACATCTCCTGGATGTCGTCGAGCGTGAGACCCTTGGTCTCGGGCACGAATCTCTTCACGAAGAAGAAGCCGACGACGCACATGAACGCGAACAGCCCGAACGTCCCCGACTCGCCCAGCAGGTTGGTCAAGCTGAGGAAGAATTGCGTCACGACCCACGCCGAGAACCAGTTCACCGCGGTCGCGACGGCGACGCCCCGGCCGCGCACGCTGCTCGGATAGATCTCGTTGATCACGGTCCACACCACGGGCCCGAGCGAGAACGCGAAGCTCCCGATGAACACCATCATCGCCAGCAGCATGATCACACCGGTGTCGGTCGGCGTGTTCTCGGCCGCCGACGAGTGGATGGTGACGTGGTTGAGGTTCGCAAAGCAGATCGCGATCGTCGTGAGCGAGATGCCCATGCCGATGAGGCCCGCGAACAGCAGCGGCCGTCGCCCGAGCTTGTCGACCCACGCCACCGCAACGAAGGTGAACAGCACGTTGACCGCACCGATCGACCAGGTGGTCGCGGCGGTCTGCGCGCCGGCGCTCGAGAAGCCGGCGGCGGCGAAGATCTTGTCGGCGTAGTAGATCACCGCGTTGATCCCGGTGAGTTGCTGCAGCACCGCGAGGCCGACACCGATCACGAGCGGCGCGCGCCACCGGCGTGCGAACACCTCCCCCCACGACGCCCGCTCCTCGTTGAGGCTCTCGTCAATGGCCGCGAGCTCGTCGGTCACGTCGGCGTCGTCACCCCGCACGCGTCGCAACGACGCTTCGGCTTCGCCGCGACGGCCCTGCTTCGCCAACCAGACGGGCGAGTCCTTCGACGGCCACATCGCGAGGAGCAGCAGCACCGCGGGCACCGCCGACAGGCCGAGCATCAGGCGCCACACGTCACCCGACGAGAGGAGCTCATCGACCAGGTACGCGATGAAGATGCCGATGGTGATCGCGAGCTGGTAGGTCGACACGAAGCGACCGCGCAGGTGCGCGGGCGCCATCTCTGCCGCGTACAGGGGCGCCGCGACCGACGCCACGCCGACCCCGAAGCCCACGACGAGGCGACCGATCACGAGGATCGGCACACCGGGCGCAGCGGATTCGATCACCGCGCCGATCACGAACAGCACCGCGGCCGCGAGCACCGCCCGGCGACGGCCGAGCCGGTCGGCGAGCCCACCGGCGACCAACGCGCCGACCATCGCCCCCAGCGTCACCCAGCTCGTGATGATCTCCGTCGCCAGCGTGCTGACGTCGAAGCTCTTGTCGATGCCGTTGAGCGCACCGCTGATGACGCCCTGGTCGTACCCGAACAGCAGTCCGGCCAGCATGATGATGGCGCCGACGAGCAACAGCCACTTCGTCATGCGCGACGATGTCGCCGCTTCGTCGGGCGTTTCCGCCACGTCGGTCATCCTGCGCCCCCACTCGCCACCGGTTCCCCACGACCGGCAGACGGAAGCTAGCTCGGCGCGTCGCCGGCGCGATGGACCGCGATGTGGGTCAGACTCCCGACCATGAGTGGACTGACTCTCTCCGGACTCGAGGGCAAGGTGGCGGTCGTCACCGGCGCCGGACGCATGCGATCGATCGGCCGACCGATCGCGGTCGAATTGGCGCGAGCCGGGTGTGACGTGGTGCTCACCGGCACCGGACGTCCACCCGAGCGCTACCCGGACGACGAGCGCGCCGTCGCCTGGCACGACATCGACTCCGTCGCCGACGAGGTGCGCGCGCTCGGTCGGCGCGCGCTGCCGGTGGTCAGCGACGTGTCCGACCCCGAGGCAGTCGAGTCGCTTGCGGCGACAGTGCTCGACGAGCTCGGACGGGTCGACATCATCGTCAACAACGCCGGCGCGGCGCGCGGTGCCGACCGGGTTCCGGTGGTCGATCTGCCCGTCGACCAGTGGCGCACCGTCATCGACGTGAACCTCAACGGAACCTTCTACATGAGCCGCACGTTCGGACAGCACCTCGTCGCGCAGGGGAACGGCGGGAGCATCGTGAACATCTCGTCGATCGGCGGGAAGCTCATGGCCGCGCGCACTGCGGCGTACGCGGCGTCGAAGGCCGGCATCCACGCGCTCACGTGCGCGATGGCGTCAGAGCTCGGTGGCGACGGCATCCGCGTGAATGCGATCTGCCCCGGCATCGTCGACACCTTCCGCCTCGACGACATCCCGCGCGGTGAACGTTGGGACGCCATGGTCGAGCGCCAGATCCCGCTCGGCCGGGCCGGTTCGGGCGAGGACATCGCGTGGATGGCCGTCTACCTCTGCTCCGACCAGGGCTCCTGGATCACCGGCCAGCTCTACACCGTCGACGGTGGCACCCTCCCCGGCCGCTGACGTCCGCTCTCCCGCGAGCATCTCGAGGTTGACCGTCAACATGCGTACGTCAACTTTGAGATGTTCAGAACAGGGTCAGCGGGGGGTGGGGATCGAGACGTAGTCGCGGGTGAGGGCGGCGACGTCATGGGCCCCGATGAGCGCCATGGTGCGGCGGATGTCGGCGTCGAAGAGGTTGAGCACGTGGTCGACACCACGCTCACCCGCTGCACCGAGGCCGTAGAGGTACGCGCGGCCGGCCATGCACGCTCGGGCACCGAGCGCGACGGCTTTCACGATGTCGCTCCCGCGGCGGACGCCCCCGTCGCAGATGATCTCGATGCGATCACCGACCGCGTCGGCGACCGGCGCAACCAGATCCGCGATGGCGGGCGCGGAATCGAGCTGGCGACCGCCGTGGTTCGACAACGCGATCGCTTCGACGCCTTCATCGGCTGCGATCCTGGCGTCGGCGACGGTCTGGATGCCCTTCATCACGATCGGACCGTCCCAGATCGAGCGCAGCCACTCGACGTCCCTCCACGTGAGGCCGGGGTCCATCTGCTGCGCGATGTACTCGGCCAGCGTGACCGCGGTGGAGCCATCGCCGACGTGCTCACCGGCGACGTTGGCGAAGCGGATGGGCTCACCGCGCACGAAGTGCCACGTCCAGCTCGGGTGGATCGCGCCGTCGAGCAGCGTGTCCACGCCGACCTTCGGCGGGAGCTCGAAGCCGCGGCGCACATCGCGCTCGCGCCGACCGTGCACCGTGAGGTCGACGGTGAACACCAGCGCTTCGAACCCGGCGGCCGCGGCGCGCTTCACCATCTCCTCGCACAAGCCACGGTCGCGGAACATGTAGAGCTGGAACCACTTGCGGCCGTCGCTGACGTCGGCGACCTCTTCGATGGAACGGGTGCCGAGCGTGCTCAGGGTGTAGGGCACCCCGGCGCGGGCCGCCGCCCGCGCCACGGCCAGCTCACCGTCGGGATCGGCGATGCGGGTGAAGCCGGTGGGAGCCAACACCAGCGGGATCGACAGCGGCTGACCGAGCAGCGTGGTCGACGGGTCGGGCTTGCCGACGCCCTGGAGGATCCGCGGGTGGAACCCGATGCGGCGGAACGCGGCGGTGTTCTCGCCCATCGTGTGCTCGTCCTCGGCGCCGCCGTCGATGTAGTCGAACACACCCCTCGGCAGACGCCGACGGGCCATGACCCGGAGATCGTGCACGTTGGCGGCCTTGGCCAGTCGGCGCGCGACGGGGTCGAACTCGAAGCGGCGGAACCGCATCACCGAACGCAGCGTCTCGATCATCGACATGCGCACGAATGCTAGAAGAGTGCTCTCGAAGCAGGAGGCACATCGTGGAACGTTTCCAGGATCGACACATCATCGTGACCGGCGGCGGCTCGGGCATCGGGCGCGCCACGGTGCTGCGCCTGCTGCGGGAGGCGGGCACGGTGCACACCATCGACGTCGACGAGCCCGGCCTCGTCGGCACCGCCGAGCTCGCCGACGCCGAGGGCATCGGGAAGCGGCTGACCACCGCGGTGCTCGACATCGCCGACGAGCAGTCGGTGGAGTCGGGCGTTCGTGCCACCGTCGACCGCTTCGGCGGCCTCGACGTGCTCGTGAACGCGGCGGGGATCCTGCGTGCGGCGAACACCCACGAGTGCACGCTCGACATGTGGAACCAGGTGATCAACGTCAACCTCACCGGTACGTTCCTGATGTGCCGGGCCGCCATCCCGGCACTGCTCGAGTCCGACCACGCGGCGATCGTCAACTTCAGCTCGACATCGGCGACCTTCGGGCACCCCTACATGGCGGCCTACGCCGCGAGCAAGGGCGGCATCGACGCGATGACGCACACACTCGCCATGGAGTACGCCAAGCGCGGGATCCGAGTCACCGCGGTCGCGCCCGGCAGCATCCAGAGCGGGATCACCGAGACCACCGGCGGGATGCTGCCCGCCGAGACCGACTGGAGCCTCTTCGCCAAGATCACGCCGTTGCTCGGCGAGGGCTTCGCCCCGCCGGAGGTCGTGGCCTCGGTGATCGCGATGCTCGCCTCCGACGATGGCGCCTACGTGACCGGCACGTCCGTGCGCATCGACGGCGGCACCCACGCCTGAGCCGCCCGATCACGAGGTTGCGTCACCTGACGTCGTCTGTGGACGCCAACTGACGCGACCTCGATGCGGGCGCGTGGTCAGGGCGTGGTGAGGTCGGTCTGGTACGTGTACCGGTTCGAGGTGGTGCAGTCGAAGGTGCCGGCCTTCTTCGGGTAGATGCGGTTGAACTTGCCGCCGTTCCACTGCACGACCATGAAGCAGCTCGACGGCACCTTCCCGCCGATGTTCACCGTGCCCGTCATGCCTCCCGCGTTGAAGCTGTCCATGCCCTTGAGCGCCGTGAGCAACGACGCCCGCGTGAGGCCGTCGGTCGACTTGTTGGCGGTGTCGGCGGCCTCTTTGAACGCGAGCACGGCTTCGAAGCCATAGACCCCGAACGCGCTGGCGTTGTCCTTCCCGATGTACTTCAGGTAGCCCGCGAGCGTCTTGTTCGACTTGGCCTCGGCGAACGGCAGGAACCCGAGGTCGACGTACTCGCCGTCCATCGCGTCGCCCGCCGCAGCCATCTGCTTCTGGTCGTAGCAGGCGCTGGTGCACTGCCAGACGATCGAGTTGCTGTCGAGGCCCTGGAGCGCGGCCTCCTGCCGCAGCAGGACCGCGCCCGGAGTGGTGAGGCCGTTGTCGGACCAGTTGTCGCCGTCCTGCTTCATCTGCGTGACGACCGGGGTGAACGCGCTCTGCGGCGACGAGTTCGACAGCGACGGCATGCCGGTGACGTCGATGCCGGCGTTCTTGGCCGCGTCGGCGAGCGAGTCGGTGGATCGCGCCGCGTCGGGCGAATCGCTGCTCTTGATGAACGGGCCCTTCAGGTCGCCCTTGTGCTGCTTCGACAGGTACTTGAAGACGCCCTGGTTGGTCCGGTACGTCTGCGGGTTCTTCCCGACGGTCGAGCAGTCGATCATCGACGGGATCACAGGGAACGACGTCGGCGCGCATGCCTGGGGTGTGCCCAGGACGATCGAGCCGATGTCGGGGAGACCGGTCGCCTGCCCCGCCTTGTCCTTGCAGCCGGTGAGGTCATCGAGTCCTGTGAACAGTGCGGTGGCGGTGCTGACCATCGAGAGGTCCTGGCCGCACGCGGTGATGATCGCGTTGCGGGTGTCGTTCGGGTTGAGGTGCGAGTCGATGAAGTCCACCTTCAGCGTGCGCCCGGCGACGCCGCCGTTGGCGTTCACGAATTTCGCACCCGCCTGCGCGCCGTCGACGATGCCCTTGAACGCATTGGGTGCGAGCGAGTTGTCGACGTCGGCGATGACGGCGATGCTGATGGTCTTCGCGGTGACACCGATCTCGCTGGCGGCATTCGCCGCGGGCGTTGCGGCCCCCGCGGACGTGACGGTCGCGAACGAGGCGACGGCAAGGCTCAGCGCGGCGAGCGCGAGCAACGGGCGACGAACGTTGGGCACGGTTCCCCCCTGGATCCGACTCTGACGAGCGGCCCAGAGCGTATTGAGCACCCCTGCTTACGTCAACCCCGACCGGTCAGAGGGGATCAGGGGGAGACGTCAGCCGGGCCAAGTCGTCGTCACGGCGCCCGCAACCATCGCCACCAGGTTCTCCACGAAGGCTTCGTCGTCGAGCACGTGCCGGGACGGCCTGGTGGTGCGCGCCTTGGCTCGCTCGCGGTCGGCGACCGCACGGAGGATGAACATGGTGATGAGACTGGAGCGCTCGTCGAGGATCTCTCGGGGCACCGCCGGCATGCGCTCGGCAAGGAGTGCGTAGACCTCGTGGCCACCGGTGCGTGCCAGCACCGACTCCAGCGCCGGGCTGAACCGAGCGGGGTCCTCCCCTGCCAACTCGGCCACGATCAAGAGACACGACCGGCCCCGCCAGCCGCTCGCCGCCAGTTCGGCCGCGGGGCGCACGATCGCCTCGACCACCGCGCCGACGTCGTGATCGGGGGTGCGGCGCGCCTTGGCCAACAGCTCGCCCTCGCGTTGGGCCAGGAACTCGACGTGGCGTTCGAGCACCGCGCACAGCACGTCTTCACGGGTGCCGAAGTGGTAGCGGAGCGCGGCGCGGTTGCGTTGCCCGGCGCGCCTCGTGACCTCGATCAGCGATGCGTTCCACACCCCGTGCTCGGCGAACTCGTGCGCAGCGGCGTCGAGCAACTGGTCGCGGGTCGTCGTGGCGTCGCGGGGCATTCCACGATGCTAGAGCGATGCGGATTCCCGTTCCGCGAGCGGCGCCGGCCACACCGGGACCGCGCGAGGTGCACGCCGGGTGTGCGGCCCGAGCCGGATTCCGTGTCGTATGCAATGATCGCGAGATGGACCAGCCCACGCGCGGGAGCACGCCGTCGGCCGACGACGATCGGGAACGCGTCGTCGAGGCGGTGCTGACCGCGTCACGCGCCATGGTCGCGATCGCCATCGCTTCCCTCGCCGACGAGCGGGTCGAGATCACCTTGCCGCAGTACCGCTTGCTGGTCCTGCTCGCGATGGACGGACCGAAGAAGGTCGCGACGCTCTCGAAGCTGCTCGACGTCTACTCGTCGACCGTCACGCGACTCTGCGATCGACTCTCCGCGAGGGGTCTGATCGAGCGGGCCACCGAACCCGGCGACCGTCGGGAGGTCGTGGTCTCGCTCACTCGGCGGGGGCGCTCGCTCGTCGACCGGGTCACCCGACGTCGCCATGACCGGATCTCCGCCATCATCGACGCGATTCCACCGACGCGGCGGCGCGAACTCGTGCTCGCACTCCAGACCTTCTCCGACGCCGCGTCGGGCGCACCCGCACAGGAGTGGTCCCAGGGGTGGCTCAAGGAGTAGCCGCGACCCGGCGGCGCGCACCGGTTCGACGCCGCCCGCGCTCGCCGCGACCGCGTTGCGCGAGCGCGCCCAGCTGGGCGATGCCAGCCGTCCCGCGGAACACGTACCCGGTCGTCAGCCGCACCAGCGGAAGATCCGGCTCGTCGATCCCGCGCCACGCGCGCTGCCAGAACCGCGCCCGCGCCTCGTCGAACTCAGGCGCCTCTCCGAGGATCGTCTCGAGCACCTTCGGATCGTCGATGTCGAGCATCGACTCCCACCTCGCGACGAAGAGCGCACGCCGCAGCACGTGTGCCCGCGGGGCGCGCAGTGCGGCGAGCGCCGCGCACGAAGGGCGCACGGTGCCGAGCGGCAACCGGGTCACAGCCCGCCACTCGACCTCGACACCCGCTTCGACCAGCCGATCCACGTACTGCGCGGCAACGCGGCTCGGAGCCTCGCTGAAGTCCCCGTATGTCACCAAACCCACCATGCGCTCCTCTCGACACTCCGTCACGTCCCTCGCGGCGGTCTATGCTTATGACAATAGTTGTCTATGACATCGACTTTGGACATCGACTTTGGACATCGACTTCGCCGAGGCAGCCGATGTCGAACTGACTGCACGGGGGAGGGTCGCGGGAAGCACGGGAAGGAGGAGCGATCATGTTCATCGTCATCGGCATCGCGGTCGTCGTGGTGCTCGCGCTCGTCGCCCTCGTGGCGGGTCGCCGGCCGCGTCCCAGCGTCGGGCGCCTCGATCGCAGGGCCCGCCGATCCGACCGCCCGCCGCCCGCGCCGACCACGATCGCCACCGCGAGCGCGGAGCCCACGACCACGTCGAGCGTGAGCCCGGTGCACGCCGGGGCCCCGGCGACACCCATGGCCCCGATCGACGAGCGGATCGGAGTCACTCGGCGTCAGTTCTTCAACCGCTCGATGCTCACCGGCCTCGGACTGGGCGTGGCCGCCTTCGGGGCATCGTCACTCGCGTTCCTGTGGCCCGTGGCGAGCGGCGGCTTCGGCGGGAAGATCGCCGTCGGCTCCACGTCGGATGTCGAGGCGGCGCTCGCCATGAAGCAACCGTTCTACAACGCCACCGCCAAGACGTACGTCGTCGCGTATCCGAAGGCCGACCTCCCGAAAGCGCGGAGGATCGCCGCGTACACGCCTCCGATCATCGCCGGGATGGAGGCCGGGTACGTCGCCCTGTACCAGCGGTGCGTGCACCTGGGGTGTCGTGTCCCGTTCTGCTCGACGTCGCAGTGGTTCGAGTGCCCCTGTCACGGATCGAAGTACAACGGCGTGGGCGAGAAGACGGGCGGGCCGGCGCCGCGAGGGCTCGACCGGTTCGTCTTCGACGTGTCGGGAGGCCAAGTCGTCGTCGACACCGGGAACCTCGTGCTCGGCCCCCCCATCGGCACCGACACCACCCATCAGACACCGGCGGGGCCGCTCTGCGTGTGATCGGCTCGGGCCGGAGGCGCATCCGTGCCCCCCACCCGACGACCGAGGAAATTCGCTCCCTGCCACGGGATCTGACACTGTGTCAGATTCCAAGCGCACATCCGGGGGGACACGATGGAATTCGGGATCTTCGTCCAGGGGTACACACCGGGCTTCCGTCAGGCAGCCGACCCCGAGGCAGAGCACCACGCGCTCATGAACGAGCTCGAGCTGGTGAAGGCGGCCGACGAAGCCGGCTTCAAGTACGTCTGGGCCACCGAGCACCACTTCCTCGACGAGTACTCGCACCTCTCGGCCAACGAGGTGTTCCTCGGGTACCTCGCGCACAGCACCGAGCGGATCCACCTCGGCTCGGGCATCTTCAACCCGCTCCCCCAGGTGAACCACCCGGCCAAGGTGGCGGAGAAGGTCGCGATGCTCGACCACCTGTCGGGGGGACGCGTCGAGTTCGGCACCGGTCGCGGCGCGGGCAGCCACGAGATCCTCGGCTTCCTCCCCGACATGGAGGACCTCACCGGCACGCGCGACATCTGGGAAGACGTGATCCGCGAGTTCCCGAAGATGTGGATGCAGGACGAGTACCAGGGCTACGACGGCAAGTACTGGTCGCTGCCGCCGCGCAAGATCCTGCCCAAGCCCTACGTGAAGCCGCACCCACCGATGTGGTACGCCGCCGGCAACACCAGCAGCTACGCGATGGCGGCGAAGTACGGCCTCGGCGTGCTCGGATTCTCGGTGGGCAGCATCGAGGAGATGAAGCCGGTGCTGGCGGCGTACAAGGCCGACGTGGCGAAGGCCGAGCCCATCGGTGCGTTCGTGAACGACAACGTGATGGTCACCGCCGCCGCGTTCGTCGCCGAGAACCGCGACGACGCGGTCGAGTCGATGGTCAACGCGAGGTTGTCGTACCTCCAGAGCAACGTGTTCCGTTACCACGACACCTTCCCGCACCCCGACTGGGTCCCGAAGTGGCCCGAGCTCATCCCCGACCCGACGGTCGACGAGGTGCGGGCGTCGATCGGTCAACAGGGCATGGTGGTGGGCGACCCGGACGACGCCCTCCGGGCGTGCCAGGAGTGGGCCGACGCCGGTGCCGACCAGCTCGTGTTCGGCCAGGGGATGGCCACCCAGGAGGAAGCGCTGGAGACCATCCGGATCATCGGCGAGCACGTCATCCCCCAGATCGACAAGGACCCTGAGCACAGCACGAGCCGATACCGACGCGAAGCCGGCGCGAAGATCTGACCCCGATCGACCCGTCCCCCTCACCCAACGACAGGAACCACGCATGAGCAATCCCTTCAGCTACGAGAACAAGCGCGTCGTCGTCACCGGTGGCGCCACCGGCGTGGGCGCCGGCCTCCTCGAAGTGCTCACCGAGCAGGGCGCAGCGCACGTGACCGTCCTCGACCTCAAGGAGCCGACCGGCCCGCACAACACGTACATGCAGTGCGACCTGTCCGACCTCGTCGCGGTCACCGCCGCGGTCGCCGCCATCGACGGTCCGGTCGACGTGCTGTTCAACAACGCGGGCGTCGCCGACACCCTGCCGCCGGCCACCGTGATCTCGGTGAACTACCTCGCGCTGCGGTCGCTGTCGGAGGGCCTCCTCCCGAAGATCCCCGAGGGCGGCGCGATCGTGAACACCGCGTCGATCGCGGGCGGCCAGTGGCCGACCCGGCTCGACATGATCAACGAGGTGCTCGACCTGGGCGGCAACTGGGAGTCGACCCTCGCCTGGCTCGACTCGCACGAGCTCGGCACGCAGCCCTACGCGTTCTCGAAGGAGCTGGTGCAGGTGTACACGATGCGGTCGTCGCGTCCGACGCAGCAGCGCGGTGTGCGCACCAACAGCGTGTGCCCGGCGCCGATCGACACGCCGCTGCTCAAGGACTTCCGCGAGACGATGACCGACAAGCTGATCGACTGGACCGTCGAGCAGAGCAACGGCCGTCCGGTCTCACCGCGCGAAGTGGGTCTCGTGCTCGCGTTCCTCGGCAGCGACGCCGCCGCGTACGTCAACGGCGTGAACATGCTGGTCGACGCCGGCTTCACCGCCGCGATGACGACCGGTCAGGTCGACTTCGCCGCCATCTCCTAGTCCCAACATGTCGACCGTTGCCGTCGAATCGGCGGGTGATGCGATCCGGGTGATCCGGCTCGATCGACCCGACCGACTCAACGCGATCTCGTTCGAGCTCGTCGCGGATCTCCACGACGCGCTCGACGAGGTCGCGGCCGACGAGACCTGCAAGGTCGCGATCCTCACCGGATCGGGACGTGGGTTCTGCGCCGGACTCGACCTGCGCGACTTCGGCACGCCGCCGTCGGCCGGTGAGCATCCGCACTATCCCGCGGGCACCACGGGCCAGTCGTTCATGGCCAACCTCACGCAGCACATCCGGGCGACACCCCAGATCGTGCTGGCTGCGGTGAACGGACCCGCGTTCGGCGGTGGACTCTCGTTGGCGCTCGCGTGCGACCTGCGCGTCGCCGCGCAGTCGGCGACGTTCTGCTCCGCGTTCATCAAGACCGGCCTCACCGGCACCGACATCGGCGTCACCTACCTGCTGCCTCGTCTCATCGGTGCCTCGCGCGCGTTCGACCTCATCGTCACCGGTCGCACCGTCGACGCCGACACCGCCGAGCACCTCGGCATCGTGTCGCAGGTGTTCGACGACGACGGCTTCCTCGACACCGCGCTCGGCATGGCCGAGGGCATCGCCGCCTACACCGGCATCGGGTTGCGCTTGACCAAGGAGGTCATGTGGGCCAACCTCGACACGCCGAACATGGCCGCGTGCATCGCACTCGAGAACCGCAACCAGGAGATCGCCGGCAAGTCGCCCGAGGTGCAGGAATTCATGCGCGCCTACAGCGGGCGCGTCACCGGTTAGCCCTGCTTGACGATCTCGATGAGGTAGCCGTCGGGATCACGAACCATCGCCACGGTGAGGTTCATCGCCTCGATCGTGCGCGGTTCGAGTTGTGACGTGCCACCCTCGCCCAGCGCGCGCTCGTAGACGCCGGCGACGTCGTCGGCGGCGAGCACGATCTTCTCGTAGCCGGTGCCGAGGTCGGGGGCGTCCGAACGGTCGGTGTACTTGATCAAGAGGATCGACACCGCGTCGCCCTCCGACCCGACCAGCACCTCGAGCATGTGCCCGAGGTCGTACTTGCCCTTCTCGACCAGCCCGAGCCCTCGTGTGTAGAACTCGGTGGAGCGGTCGAGGTCGCTGACGTTGATGCCGAACCCGGAGATCTGTGCGCTGCTCATGAGCGACGGACAGTATCGGTCCTCGACCCAGCGTGGGATACTGACCACATGGACACGCCCCTCCTCGGGTTCTCGCACCTCCAGTTGCGCGTCGCGCGACGTCGCCGCCAGCCGCGACTGGTACACCACCGTGCTCGGCGTCGAGACCATGACCGCGGCCGACGACGGTTCGTACGTCGCGCTGCGACACCGGCCGTCACACATGGTGATCGTGATCTCGAGTCGGGTCGAGGGCTCCTCCGAGCGGCGCGGCCGACGTCGCCCGCTCGATCACGTCGCGTTCGCGGTTCCCGACGGCGACACCCTGCGCTTGTGGGCCGATCACCTCACCGAGATCGGCATCGAACACCCGGGCGTGGAGCTGGAGTTGGGCAAGCCGACCCTGCAGCTCGTCGACCCCGACGGCATCAGCGTCGAACTGGTCGCGCCCGCGCCGCGCAGCTGATCGGTTCAGGTCCCGCCGAAGTGCGGGTTGAAGATGAATCCGACGATGAAGCCCTGCGGTGACGTCACGGTCGCGGTGACGATGCCGTCGCCCACCTCGGCAGCCGCGGCGTGCACCGTGGCGCCCAGCGCGACTGCGTTCGCCACTGCGGCCTCGACGTCGTCGACACCCCAGTACGTCAGGGCGCCGTCGGCCGGGTTGGCGTCGGGCAGCAGTCCGAGCTCGTAGCCGCCGACCTCGAAGCCCACGTAGAACGGCTCGTCGAAGTACGGGCCGAAGCCGAGCAGCTCGGTCCACCACTGCTTCGCGGCGGCGAGGTCGTCGACCGGGTGGATGACGGTGCGGAGTCCCTGCAGCGGTGTCGTCGTCATGGGAACAGTCTCCCCGATCGTGGAAGGATGCACGCATGACGGCGTTCGATCCGCTCAGCGCACCGGGTGACTCCCCCGGCCTCGGGGCACTCCGATCAGGGTGCCCGGTGGCCCGCACGCCCAGCGGCCCGTGGTACCTGGCGCGGTATGCCGACGTGCTCGCGGCCACGCAGGACGTCGAGCTGTTCCAGGCCAGCTTCCGCCAGCCGGGTGTGGTCGTGCCCGACGAGGAGCAGCTCATCAACGAGATCCCCGAGCCGCGCCACGGACAGGTCCGCCGCATCATCAACTCGGCGATCGCGGTGCACCGGCTCGTGAACATCGAGCCGTTCTGCGTCGACTTGTGCAACGGTTTGCTCGACGACCTGCTCGCACGCGACGAGCCGGTCGAGCTCGTCACCGACTACGTGATGCCGGTGCCCAACAACGTGATCGCGCACCTGCTCGGTGCGCCGCGCGAAGACTTCCCGCTCTGGGCGAGGTGGTCCGACGAGGTGGTGCAGGGCACGTGGCCGGCGCTCAATCGCAACGAGCGCGGCGAGGGGTTGCCGGGCGCGCACCCCGAGTTCTCCGACTACGTCGACGCATTGATCGCGGCGCGGCGCGACGTGCCGCGCGACGACTTCATCACGCGCCTCCTGGAGGCCGAGGTCGACGGCCGTCACCTCACCGACGTCGAAGCGCGGACGCAACTCGTGTTCCTGTTCGTCTCCGGCAACGAGACCACCCGTCACCTCATCGGCAACCTGCTCTGGACGGTTGCGCAGGATCCGGAGCTCTACGCACGCCTGCGAGCCGATCGTGAGCTCGTGTCCACCGCCGTCGAAGAGTCACTGCGCCACGACCCGCCGATCCGGTTCCTGCTGCGCAACTGCATGCAGGAGCACGACCTGCACGGCGAACACCTGTCGCCGGGCGAGAAGGTGGCGTTCGGGATCCTGTCGGCCAACCGCGACGAAGCGATGTTCGACGACCCGCACGCGTTCCGCCTCGACCGTCCCGATCCGCGCGGTCACGTGGCGTTCGGTGGCGGTCCGCACGTGTGCCCGGGTGCGAGCCTCGCTCGCCTGGAAGGACGCGTCGCGCTCACGGTGTTCCTCGACCGCGTCGCCGAGGTGCGCCCCGTCGATCCGGGCGCGTACGACGAAGTCCCGGTCATGTGGGCCCACGGCCCGCAACGACTGCTGGTGGACCTCATCCCCGCTTGAGGTCGGCGACCACGCCCGCCCAGTGATCGGGATCGGGGGCACGGTTGTTCGTGAGGCTGACCACGTCGGCGATGCCGTCGAGGCGCGCTCGCAGCTTGGGCGCGATCGTCGACGGCTCCCCGACCACCGCGATCGCGTCGAGCACGTCGTCGTCGATCAACGTGGCCATGTCTTCCCAGCGGCCGTCCTTCGACAGGCGGTTGAGCTCTGGATGGAGATCACCCCACCCATGGCAGTCCAGGGTCGACGCGTACGCGGGCGTCGAGCCGTAGAACGCGAGCTGTTGACGCGCGACACTTCGAAGGCGGTCGAGCTCCTCCTCACGGTCCGAGGTGACGACCAACGTCGCGCACACGACGCTGACGTCGGCCCGGGTCCGTCCCGATGCCGTCAACCCCCGCTCCAGCGCAGGCAGCGTGATCGTCTCGAGCGACTCACGCGTCGTGAACGGGTGCGTGATGAGCCCGTCAGCCACCTCGCCGGCGGCCGAGACCATGCGCGGTCCGAATCCGCCCACGTACACCGGCGGGCGGCCAAACGGGTTGGCGCCGGGATCGAACGCCGGGATCATCAACGTGTGGCGGTAGAACTCGCCTTCGAACGCGAGACGCTCACCGGTCTCCCACGCGGTGAAGATCGCGCCAACGGCGCGCACGAGCTCGTGCATGCGCCGTGCCGGCTCCGACCACTCGGCGCCGTAGCGGTGCACGATGTGCGGGCGCACCTGCGAGCCGAGCCCGAGCAGGAAGCGGCCGCCGGTGACGAGCTGCAGGTCATTGGCGAGGTACGCCAGGTTCATCGGCGTGCGCGCGAACGCGATGGCGATGGCCGTGCCGAGCTGCACGCGCGAGGTGTGCTCGGCCGCCACCGCGAGCGCGACGAACGGGTCGTGCTTCGCCTCGAACGAGAACACGCCGTCGTACCCGATCTCCTCGAGCCGCGGATAGGTCGCCCGCACGTCGCGTGGATCTTCCAGGGCGCTGGTCGTGAAGACCTCCACGCCGGTGGTCAGTCCTCCGTCTCGACCGCGATGAGGCGACGGCCCGCGTCGATCAGCGCCAGGTGCGTGAAGGCCTGTGGGAAGTTGCCGAGGTGCTGCCCGGTGGCGGCGTCGATCTCCTCGGCGTAGAGGTGGAGCGGCCCCGCGAACGACAGCAGCTTCTGGTAGAGCGCACGCGCCCGCTCGACCTCGCCGATGATCGTGAGCGCGGACACCAACCAGAACGAGCAGATGGTGAACGTGCCCTCTTCGCCACTCAGTCCGTCGTCGGTGGTGTCGACGCGGTACCGCAACACGAGCCCGTCCTTGGTGAGCTCGTCGGCGATGGCGAGCACGGTGGCGCGCACACGCTCGTCGTCACCGGGGAGGAAGCCCATGATCGGGATCAGCAGGTTCGACGCGTCGAGCGCTTTGCTGCCGTAGGACTGGGTGAAGACGCCCCGGTCGTCGAGCCCCTGGTCGAGGATCTCGGCGTGCATCTTCTCGGCTGCCGCTTCCCAGCGGGCGATGAGCTCGGCGTCTTCGCGCTCGCGGGCCAGGTGCAGGCCCCGGTCGACCGCGACCCAGCACATGACCTTCGACGCCACGAAGTGCTGGGGCTCGCCCCGCATCTCCCAGATCCCCTGGTCGGGCTCGGAGAACCTCTCGATCGCCTGCTCCACCAAGAAGCAGAGACCGGTCCAGACGCTGGCGGGCATCTGGCCCCCACGGCGCAGGAACGAGCTCACCGCGTCGAGCAACATCCCCCACACGTCGTGCTGGTGCTGGTCGAACGCACCGTTCCCGACGCGCACGGGACGCGAGTTGCGGTAGCCCGAGAGGTGGTCGAGCGTCTGCTCGGCGAGGTCGGTCTCACCGCCGATGCCGTACATGATCTGCAGGTTCGGCGAACCCGATCCCATCTCCAGGGCCAGGGTCTCGAGCATGAACGCGAAGTACTCGAAGGCCTCCCACTCGAACCCGAGGTCGTGGAGGGCGCGCAGCATGAACGCGGTGTCGCGGATCCAGGTGTAGCGGTAGTCCCAGTTGCGCTCACCGCCGGGAGTCTCCGGGAGCGACGTGGTGCCGGCCGCCATGATCGCCCCGGTGGGTGCGTAGCTCAGCGACTTCAACGCCAGCGCGCTGCGTTCCAGATACGGGCGCCACACGTGGTCGTGGATCTTTGCCAACGCCAGCCAGTCGCGCCAGTACTTCTCGGTGGCGTCGCGCTGCGCCTCCGCCTCCTCCAGCGTCGTCGGCGCGTCGCCTTCCCACGACAGCGCCAACCATGCCGACTCACCCTCTTCGAGGGTCGTGCGCCCGTAGGTGCGGGGTCCGAGGATGCCCAAGCGCAGGCTGCCGGTCAGGTCGAGCGCGAGGTCGCCGTAGCGGCAGGTGACCTTCTCGTAGCCACCGTCGTCGTACGTCCACTCGCCGTTCTCGCGCCCGTAGTCGAACTGGGGGATGCAGTTCGCCTGCACCTCGACGCGCCCGTCGCAACACGTGGCGATGCGCAGGAGCGTGGCCTGACCCATCGTGTCGCCGGGGACGCGGCGATAGCGCTCGCGCCGTTCGTCGGTGGGGGCAGGACCCATCACCAGGAGATCCCACACGATGAGCCAGCCGGTCGGTGTGTGCCAGGTGGTCTCGAGGACGTTGGTGCCGGGTACGTACCGACGCTGGTTCGGCACGTCGATCCCGCTGGGACCGAAGCGGAAGTTGCCCGCGGCGCGGTCGAGGAGCGCGCCGAACACGCTCGGCGAGTCGGGGCGCGGGAGGCACAGCCACTCGACCGAGCCGTCGGGCGCGACGAGCGTGCTGATCTCGCAGTCGGAGAGGAACGCATAGTCGGCGATGTCGGGGAACGTGGTCACCATGTGCCTTTCGTCGCCGTGAGTCTGGCACTTGACCCCGTGGGAGTGAGCCACCACGCGGGGATACAGTGCCCGCGTCCGGACACTCAGAGGGGGAAGCAATGGCACTGCCGTTCAGCTACGAAGGCAAGCGGGTGGTCGTGAGCGGGGGCGGCGGAGCCGGAATGGGCGCCGCCGCGGTCGAAGGGCTCGCCGAACTGGGCGCCGAGATCCACGTGCTCGACCTCAAGGACCCACCGGTCAAGGTGGCGAGCCACCAGATCGTCGACCTGCGCGACCCCGACGCGGTCGCGACCGCCGTCGACACCATCGGCGGCAAGATCGACGCGCTGTTCAACGCCGCGGGCCTGCCCGGTCCGCCGTTCCCGGACGTCGACACGATGCTGGTCAACTTCGCCGCGCCGCGCCACCTCACTTCGTGCGTGGTGCCGTACATGACCGACGGCGGCGCGATCTGCAGCATCTCGTCGACCGCGGGCAGCGGCTACCTCCTCAACCTCGAGAAGTGGATGCCGCTCGTCGACACCCCCGACTTCGCGTCGGCGAAGGCGTGGTGCGAGGAGCACCCCGACGACATCCTCGGCGCCTACGCGCAGTCGAAGGAAGCGCTCATCATCTGGACGATGAAGGCGGCCATGGACCTCAACGCGAAGGGGATCCGCCTCAACTGCATCAGCCCCGGGCCCACCGACACCCCGATGATGCCGGCGTTCGAGGACATGGCGGGCGGAGACGGCAAGATCATCGACCTCTTCGCCCAGGGTCTCGGTCGCCGTTCGACGCCCGCGGAGCAGGGGTGGCCGATGATCTTCCTCAACAGCGACGCCGCGTCGTACATCTCGGGCGAGAACCTCAACACCGACGGCGGCACGGTGTCGGCCATCACGACCGGTCGCCTCGTGCTCGAATTCGACCTCTCGGCCTTCGAGAACTGACCATCCCGAGGTGGTGGGTCAGGTGACGGTCAGAGTGAACGTGGCGGTGAACGCGTCACCGGGCTCGACCAGGTGCACGTTCCCGGTGACGAGCGCGTTGGTGGGCGCGGCCATCGGCTCGAGCGCGGCGAAGGCCTCGCCCGGTGGCACCCACACCTGTGCGTAGGGGTAGTGCGCGTTGCCCTGCACCGAGACCGACGCACCGTCTTGTCCGGTGAACACGAGGCGGCGGTCGCGGCCCAGCCGGTAGAGGTCGTCGAACGTGCGGCGACCGAGCAGGTCGTCCTCGGCCGTCTCGCGTGTCGAAGCACCGGTCGGGATGCCGCGGTCGTCGAGCGCGAGATGCTCGCGTGCCGGGAGGCGCAGCGACCATCGTGAGCGCGGGGTACCCGGGACGCGCAGGTACGGATGCCACCCCCACGCGGCGGGCACCTTCCGGTCACCGGTCGGTACGAGCATCGTGTCGATGACGAGCCGATCGTCGTGCGCGGTGACCGCGAGCTCGAGCAGGTGCGGGAACGGAAACGCAGGCGCATCGACGATGGTGGTCGCGGTGAGACGCGCCACCTCGCGTCGCGCGCTCGTGCTCGTGACCTCCCACTCGGGCGAACCCACCAGCAGCCCGTGGATCGGGAGGCCGTTGTCGTCGGTGTGGAGCCGCAATCGGCGGAGGTCGACGTCGACGCCTCCGGCGCGGTAGCGGCGCGTCGACAAGCGGTTGGCCCAGGGCGCGAGCAGCGGCAGCCCGCCGGTGTGACCGGCGCGCAGCGCGGCGACGCCACCGGGGAGCGCCAGGTGCTCGCGGCGATCACGACGTAGTGACACGCCGGTCATGCCGACGCCGGGCACGAACGTGGCCCGCAGCGTGCCGCTGCGCAGTTCGATCGCCGGCGTGTCCTGGAACCGCCGTTCGACGACCTCTGCCGTCACGTGGTCGGCCAGACCAGTTCCAGGTTCTCGACCATGCGGAGTCCGGCCGCGTACTGCAGCTCCACGCCGGGCTTGATCGAGTACTCCGGGATGCGGCGGTGCCACTCGCGCAGCGTCACCCGCAGCTCACGCCGGGCCAGGTGCGACCCGAGGCACCGGTGCACGCCGCCGCCGAACGCGAGGTGACGGTTGACGTCGCGATCGAAGCGCACTTCCATCGGGTCGTCGTACTCGGCGGGGTCGACGTTGGCCGCGCCCACGTTCACGAGCACGAACGAACCCGCGGGCACCGTGTGACCCTGGACCGGGCACCCGTCGGTCGTCGCCATGCGAGGCACGTTGGGCACCGGCGTCTCCCAGCGCAGCAGCTCCTCGACCGCGCTCGGGATGATGTCGGGGTCGTCGACGATCTGCTTGCGGTGCGCGTCGTGCTCGGCGAGGAACGCGAAGAAGCACGTGAGCGAGTCGGTCACGGTGTCGAGACCGGCGATGAAGAAGAGGAAGCAGATGTCGAGGATCTCCTCGCGCGACAGCTTCTCGCCGTCGATCTCCGCGGTGTTGAACCGGGTGAGGATGTCGTCCTTCGGTGCCTTCAGCCGTTCGTCGAGGATGGCGTCGAAGTACGCGTAGAGCTCCTGGCCGACGTCGCGCTGGATCTGCTGGCGTGCTTCCTGCTCCATCTCGATCCCGCCGGGACGGATGATGCCGTCCTTCAACCGGAGGAACGTGTCGAGCTCCTCCCACGGAAGGCCCATCAGGCCCAGGAACACCGCCGAGGGGAACTTCTCGGCGAACTCGTGCGTGAAGTGGCACTCGCCACGCGCTTCGAACTGGTCGATGAAGTGGTTGACCCGGGCGGTGACGTCGTCCTCGATGGCATCCATCTGGCGGGGCGCGAAGATCGGGTCGAGGATCTTGCGGTACTTCAGGTGACGGGGCGGGTCGACGCTCAGCGGGATGAGCGGCCGGACGTTGCCGAGCTCGAGGAAGCCCTCGGACGAGAACACCTCGGTGTTCTTGAACGTGGCCTCGACCGCCCGGCGGCTGGCGACCATGTACATGCCGGGCATGGCCTCCATCACCTCGGCCTCGACCAGGTGCTGGTAGATCGGCTGCGGGCACGAGGCGTCGCCCAGGCTCTCGGCCGCGAACTGCACCGCGGTGGCGTCGCCGCGGTCGCCCGCCGCGGACTCGACGTCGGACGGAAAGATCTTGGTGTCGTGGGTGTCCATGACAAAACCGTACCCGCGTGTAACGCGCGCCCGTGACGCAGTCGCGGCTGGACACGCCTGATGGCATCAGGCATACTCCGAATGTTGTCAGGAAAGGGCCCGCCGTGACCACCTACGTGCCGAGCACCGTCGAGATCGCCGACGAGTCCGCCGAGGCGATCGCCGAGATGTTCGAGGCGCGCGGCCTGGGCGACGGGTTGCCGGTCGTCGCTCCCACGCCGGCGCGCGTCGACGCCATGCTCGAGCACGCCACAGGCGATCCCGACGACGTGCTCGCCACGCTCCTGCCCCGCTCCGGGATCGTGACGCGTCGCGTCGTGGCCATCAACGCGGTCCTCGCAGGGTGCCCTCGGGAGGCGTTCCCGGTCGTGCTCAGCGCGGTCCGCGCGCTGGCGCGCCCCGAGATGAACCTGCGCGGCGTGAACGCGACGACCCACCCCGTCGCGCCGATGGTGCTCGTGCACGGCGACATCGCAACGACCGCCGGGTTCGCGTCGGGCGTCGGCGCGTTCGGACCGGGCAACCGCGCCAACGCGACGGTGGGACGCGCGATCCGACTGCTGTTGTTGCACGTCGCCGGCGCGCGTCCCGGCTCCGGCGACGCCGCGACGCACGGCCAACCGGCCAAGTACACGTTCTGCGCGGCCGAGGCGCTCGACGCGTCGCCCTGGGAGGGATACGCCGTGAGTCGCGGGGTGCACGCGCCCAGCGCGGTCACCGTCCACTGCGGCGAAGGCCCGCACAACGTGCACGACATGGAGAAGGACGGCGACCCGCAGTTGATCCTCGACAAGATCGCATCGTCGATGGCGTCGCTGGGCATGAACAACGCACCCATCAGCCAGGGCGAATTCTTCGTCGTCCTCGGCCCCGAGCACGCCCACAGCCTCGCCAGCAAGGGCTTCTCGCGCGACGACGTGTCGCTGTACCTCTACGACCGTGCCCGCATCCCCGCGGTGACGTTCCGCCGTCACTTCGAGGAGCTGGCGTGGACACAGTGGATGAAGACCGTCCCTGACGACCATCCGTTGCCGATGACCGGTGAACCCGGCAACATCCGGGTGCTGGTGATCGGCGGCCCGGGGAAGCACACGCTCCTCGTGCCGTCGTGGGGCATGACCCGCAGCGTCACGCTGCCCGTGGAAGGCTGAAGCGGTGACGACGATCTATCTCCCCGACAGCGAGCCTGGTCCGGAGGTCGTGCGCCTGGCGCCGTCGCCGGCGTCGCTCGCGGGACTGCGCATCGCGGTGCTCGACAACGGCAAGCCCAACGCCGCGCTCGTGATGGCGCGCGCAGCGGAGACCTTGGCGACGCGCACCGGCGCGCGCGTGGAGCTGGTCACCAAGAAGGGGCCGGAGGGAAGGTCCGCGAACGCGGCGATCCCGTGTGCGCCCGACATCTTCGAGAAGGTGCTCGCCCAGGCCGACATCGTGATCACCGGTACCGCCGACTGTGGGAGCTGCACCGCGTACAGCGTCTACGACACCATCGAGCTCGAGAAGGCCGGACGGCCCTGTGTCGTTGTCACCACCACGCAGTTCGCGCCGATCGCGTCGACGATGGCGTCGAGCTTCGGGCTCCCGGAAGCCCGCACGCTCGTGCTCGACCACCCGATCGGCGGTACCCCCCGGGCAACGTTGGAGCGGTGGGCCGACGACGCGGCCGACCGACTCGTGGACCTCTTCACCCGTCCGGCCTGAGCCGAACCGGCAGCACGGGCGGCACCGGGGCGCGGCACCGTAGGCTCACGGCCGTGCCCTTCTGGACGGACGAGGTCGTGCCCCGCATCACGGACAAGTTGCTGGGGTCGGGCGAAGTCATGAAGCTGCGACGCCGAGCCGTCGATTCGTTGGCCGGCGACGTCGTCGAGATCGGATTCGGCTCAGGGCTCAACGTGCCGCTCTACCCGTCCGAGGTGGATCGCGTCTACGCGATCGACCCGTCACTCGTCGGCCGCAAGCTCTCGCGACCACGCGTCGACGCGTCACCGGTCGACGTGGACTTCGTCGGCCTCGACGGCGCGCACCTCCCGCTCGGAGACGCGTCCGTCGACGCTGCCCTGAGCACGTTCACGTTGTGCACGATCCCCGACGTCACGAGCGCGCTCAGCGAGGTGCGGCGCGTGCTGCGCCCCGGTGGGACCTTCCACTTCCTCGAGCACGGCTTGTGCCCCGATCCTGTCGTCGCCCACAAGCAGCACCGGTTCAACGGCCTGCAGCAGCGGGTGTGCGGAGGATGTCACCTCGATCGCCCCATCGACGCCCTCGTGCGCGAGGCCGGCTTCGAGATCACCGCGCTGCAGCACGACCAGATGCCAGGCCCGAAGTTCATGCTGCCGTGGGGCTACCTGTACGAAGGCGTCGCGACGCGACCCGGGGAGACGGAGTGAGCGTCCGCACGGCCAACGGGCCTGGCAAGGAGCGAGCGACCCGGGGAGACGGAGTGAGCGTCCGCACGGCCGACGGGCCCGGCAAAGAGCGAGCGACGCGCTGGCTCGATCCCGACGAGCGCCGCATCTGGTTGGGCTGGGTGTTCACCAGCCGGCTCCTGTGGGAGGAGATCGAGCGCGACCTGCAGCGTGAGTCGGGGTTCTCGTTCGGTCACTACGAGATCCTGGTGATGCTCTCCGAGGCACCGGATCGATCGCGACGGATGAGCGAGCTCGCCGACGCCACGCAGTCGTCGCGCAGCCGGTTGTCCCACGCGGTGGCGCGCCTCGAAGAGCTGGGATGGGTGCGGCGCGAGACGTGCAGCACCGACCGGCGCGGACAACTGGCCGTCCTCACCGACGACGGCTTCGCTGCCCTCCGCGACGCGGCTCCGGGCCACGTCGAGAGCGTGCGTCACCACTTCTTCGACCAGCTCTCACCCGAGCAGCTCGAGGCCCTCGCCGACATCCAGTCGACGATGCTCGACTACCTGCTGCCCCTGGCGAACGCGCGCGGCGACGTGCGCACGAAGGTCCTCGAGGAAGCGCGTGCCCAACTCGAACGCTGACCGGGCCTGACGCTCGGTGCGGATCAGGAGCGAGGGGCTGCTCCCCTACTGCGTCGTCGCGGGGAGCATGTCGCTCGGGTACGGCTCCATCTACACGCTGCTCGCCGATCTGCGCGACCGGTACGGCTTCACCGAGGCACAGCTGGGCTACATCGTGGCTGCCGGGTTCCTCGCCGGGTTCGTCACGCAGCTCTCGCTGGCCCGGCTCGCCGACCGCGGGTACGCACCGATGCTCGTGCGGGGCGGGATCCTGCTCGCGATGGGGGCGATGATCGGTAGCGCAGTGGCGACCGAGTTCTGGGCGTTCCTGGTGGCGCGCCTGCTGCTCGGTCTCGGGAGCGGCGCGGTCGGACCCGCGATGCGCCGCATCGTGATCACACGCGAACCGGATGCGGTCGGCGCCAACCTCGGTCGGCTCGCCGCGTTCGACGTGGCCGGATTCATGCTCGGGCCGTTGGTCGCGGCGATCGTCGCGCAGGCGTTCGGGATCCGCGCACCGTTCCTGTTCCTCGCCGTCGTGTTCGTCGGCGTGTTCGTGCTCGCGTCGCGGCTCGACCTCAACGCGGGCGTGGCGAGCGAGCACTCGGGCCACGCCCTGCGCACGCTGCTGGTCCGCCCCGCGATCCAGGCCACGCTCGCGGCGAGCGTTGCCTTCTACCTCACCGTCGGCATGTTCGAGGCGATCTGGGCGGTGCTGCTGCGCGACCACGGCGCGGAGACGTGGCTCATCGGCCTCACCCTCTCGATGTTCACGCTGCCCATGATCTTCCTCGCGCCGATCGGTGGGCGCGCCGCGCAGTCACGCGGTCCCCTGCGGGTGGTCGCGGTCAGCCTGACCGTCGCCACGATCTGCACCTTCTCGTACGGCGTGCTCCCGAGCCTCTGGATGCTGCTGGCGGTGTCGTTGGTGCACGCGGTCGCCGACTCCTTCACCATGCCGAGCAACCAGGTGGCCGCCGCGCTCGGCAGTCCGCCCGAGCATCTCTCCGCTGCGCAGGGTCTGCTCGGCGCGACGGGCCTGGCGGCGGCCGGGCTCACGGGATTGGCCGCCGGGTTCGTGTACGAAGAAGCCGGCCGGTTCGCGGTCTGCACCGGCACCGCGGTGCTCATGGCCGTCTTCCTCACGATCGCGTTCACCCTCGGCCGTCGCGAGCTCGCGGGCACGCCCGAGATGGTGGGCACCGACGCACCCCTCGCACCCGACGCCATCGGCAGCGGTGTGCCCGACATGCCCTGAGCCCGACTCCCGACAAGGACGTGTGCCGTGGCCAACCCGATCGGTCCCCTGCTGCCCGCCGACGAGCAGTTCACCCATCAGGTCGTGGAGACGTTCGCGACCGTCGGCAGCACCGATCCGTCGTGGACGGAGAAGGTGTGCGCAATGGCGGCGGCGCGCGACGGGTCGCTGCAGCTCGGCTTCGGGCTCGGCAAGTACACGAACCGCAATGTCATGGACGCGTACTCCGGCGTGTCGCGAGGCGTCGAGCAGCTCACGGTGCGCGCCAGTCGTCGCCTGCAGCCTGATCCCGAGCGCACGGTGATCGGCCCGATCCGCTACGAGGTGCTCGAGCCACTGCGGTCCCTCCGCTTCGCGCTCGACGCCAACGAATGTCAACCGATCGCGTTCGACTGGGTGTTCGAAGCGGCGGTGCCGCCGCACGTCGAGGAACGCACGCACTCGCGCGACAACTACCGCGTGTCGGCGGAGCTCGTGCGCTACCACCAGACCGGGGTGGCGAGCGGCTGGGTCGAGGTCGACGGCGAACGCAGCGAGATCACGCCCGACACGTGGGTGTCGACGCGCGACCACTCGTGGGGAGTGCGCTACGGCGTCGGGGTGCCGCTCACCGACATGCCACCGTCGGGCGCGTCGGCGATCTCCGACGGCGCGTCGTTCGAGTTCCTGTGGAGTCCGGTCCTGATGGAGCGACCCGACGGCTCGCGCTACGCGCTCTGGCTCGAGTGGTCACGGGTGCGAGCGCCGGGCTTCTCGCGCGAGGAGGCACACGGGGCGGTCGAACATCCCGACGGGCGGGTCGAGACCATCGTGGGCATCGCACCGGAGATGACCTACGACCCGTCGAACCGTCGCCTGCTGGGTGGGCGCATCACCGTGACGATGGCCGACGGGTCGGCGCGACCGCTGGGCGTCGACGTCGTGTCGGGCACCGGCTTCCACCTCGGCGCCGGGCTCTACTTCGGGTTCGACGGGCACTTCCACGGCGAGTGGCGCGGTGACCTCGTCGTCGACGGCGAGCGCATCGCCGACTGCTCGACCGCAGAGAACGCGCGGCGGCTGCACCAGATCCGCGACACCGTGATCCACGTGACCGACCCGGTCGGCGGCGGCGAAGGTTGGGGCAACATGCAGCCGATCATCACCGGCGACCACCCGGGCCTGGGACTCGACGGCGCGACCTCGTTCATGTAGCCGTGCGCGCTGGCACGTGACCCCTCCAAGAGGTAGCGATCTGTTTCAGATCTGAAACGCGTCGCTACCTTGTGCCGTCAGTTCGCGGTCGCCGCGATCACAGCCGCCAGCGCGGGGACCTCGGTGAGGCAGCGCAGCATGTCGTTGAGGTGCGTGCACGCCTGGAGCTCGGTGAGCGTGGTCTGCACGTCGGTGCGGAAGCTCTGCACCGGTCGGCCGACGAGCAGCGCCGCGTGCTCGGGTGCCCACTGGCACTCCGGGAACGGGAGGACGCGGGGCGTCGCCAGCACGGAGCGCAACGTGAGGTCGGTGGCGTCGACGACCGCGGCCACGTTGTACTCGTGCAGCGCCATCTCGGTGCCGTCGGGCTCCCAGTAGCTGTCGCGGAAGAAGGCGTCGATCTCGTAGACGTCGTCGACGGGCGTGATGTCGACGCGCCGGTGACGACGCATGCTCACGACCGGACGTTCGGGGAACTCGTGCCACGCGTACTCGTCGTCGTCGGTGATCAGCGGTCCGGCGGTGCGGATCGCATGCACCGATTCGGTCTCGCCGGCGAACGCCGCCTGCGCGCTCCCGCCCGGACGCAGGCCGGAGCAGATGATCTTGCCCTTGCGCTGCCCGAACCCCGACGGTGCCTGCTGGCGCAGCGCGGCGAACTCCTCGGGATCCATGTGCCGCGTCCACACGAACCCCGCGATGAGGCTGGTGCCGGCGATGTCGTCGAGCATCATGTGCAGGGGCGTGGCGGCTTCCCGCTCGCCCGGCAGCGCGGCGTCGATCGCGCTCCGGAGGTAGGTGCCGCCCTGGGAGCCCACCAATCCCTCGATGCCGGGACGAGGTGGCGTCGACTCGATCGCGGTGATGCGGCGTTCGATGTCGACGACCGCGTGCATCGAGGCTTCGTCGACGACCACGGCGTCACCCGCGCGCGTCGTCACGAGATCACGGGCGCGGCCCACGACGTGCAGCGACGTGCCGATGCCGTCGGGCCACACCATGTCGAGGCTCGACGTGCGGCGAGCCGAACCGAGCCGTCGGGCCGGTGTACCGCTCTGCGAGTCGTCGAGCGGTTCCGGCAGCGGACGAGACGCAGCAATGGAGAGGTCGGTCACCGGATCACCCTACCGAACCCTCCACTTTCGGCCCCGGGGCGTCCGCAGTACGGTCCCGCGGATGGACGACCTCTTCGAGCCCTACCAGCGCACGCGTGCACGAGTGTCCGCGCTCTTGCTCGACGCCACACCCGATGCGCTGGTTCGCACGGTGCCGGCGTGCCCGGCGTGGTCGGTGCACGACCTCGCTGCGCATCTCGTGGGCGTGCCCGCGACGCTCGCGGCCGGCAACTTCCCCGATGGTGACGTCGATGAGTGGTTGCAGGGGATCGTCGACGAGCGGCGCGACGCCGACGTCGGCGCTCTGGTGCAGGAATGGACCACGCTCGACGGTGTGATCGAACCGATGTTGCAGGGAATGGGTTCGCTCATGTTCACCGACGTCGCGATCCACGAGCACGACCTCCGGGGCGCGCTCGGCAAGCCCGAGCACGACGCGCTCGAGATCGACGCGGTGATGGCATGCGAGTTGCCGTCGTTCGCCCAGCCGCTGCAGGACGCGGGACTCGGTGCGATCGTCGTGGAGCACGACGGCCGCACCTGGCGCACTCACGACGCCCACCCCGGCTGGACGATGGACGTCACGCCGTGGGAGGCGACGCGAGCGCTCGGCAGCCGTCGCACCGTGGACGAGCTGCGCGCGCTCCCCGGTGACGGCGGTGGCGACGCCTACTTCGCGGTCGTCGCCGGCCACCTGCCACTGCCGGAGCACTCCCTCGGCGAATGACGATCGGTCAGGCGGAGAGCGTCCACTCCAGGCCACCGGCCAGGTGGCGGAGGTAGGTGGGGCTCTCCCACGCGCTCGGGAAGTGACCGAGTGCCGTCGAGAACACGCGACCTGCGCCTTCGGTGAAGCACCACGCGAGCGGGTGGCCGAACGACGGCGACGTCGCGCCAGGTGCGTCGAGATCGAGCTCGCCGTCGCGCACGCGCACCAGCACGTGGGCGTCGGGCCGCAGATCGCGGAACTGGTACACCTCGTCGTGCCACTCCCACGAGGTGCCGAGGTGCGCACACGCGGGGTGTGACGGGTCGAGCACGTCGGCGGTGAAGGTCTGGGTCCACGGATGGCCGTCGAAGCGCGCGCCGACGAGCGAGCCGTAGCCGTCCCAGCCGTAGCAGGAATCGGTGGCGGAGTGGATGGCGACGACGGACAGCGCGCCGGCGCGCACCCGGTCGAGGAGGAGCGCTCGCTGGGAGGCGCTCCACGGCGTCTCGCCGATCGTGAACAGTGCAAGGGCGCTCGCGTTGCGGATGCCGGCGTCGGGCAGCATGCGGACGTCGTCGATGCGAAGGGGCTCGAGGTCGTACATCTCGGCAAGTTGGGCGACGCCGACCGCGGCCTGGTCGAGCACGCCGTGGACGCCCGCGGGTCCTTCGGCGTACGGGGCCACCTGCGTCACGAACAGCAGCGAGTCACCCATGCGCGCACCGTAGCGCCATCCGGCGCGGCGTCGGAGCGTCAGCCGCGGACGATGCGCAGCGCAGCCACCACGTTGAGCGTGCACCCCGACGTCGACAACCGCGTCTGATCGCGCGTGAGGTGACCGGAACTCGGCGCGGCGAGCAAGAACCCGACCGCGGTGAACGGGAGCGCGACCACGTAGGGCCACGGCGACTGGGTGACGAAGCAGAGCGCGAACCCGATCAGCGCGGTGGACTCCGCGAGCGCCATGCGTAGGAAGAACCGCGTGCGATACGAGCTCGCCAACGTCGCTCCGTCCGTGCAGTCGAGCGCTCGGTCGGCGAACAGGCGACGCGCGACGAGCGCGACGATGCCCGCCGCCACCACGGCGCCCGCCGCGCCCGACTCCGAGGTTGCGATGCTTGGTCGTGCCGTTGTCGATGGCGACCAGGACCACCACGAAGATCAGAACGAACGCGAAGCAGAAGGTGAGGAACAGCCGGCGCATGACGACGAGCGGATCGCCCCGCGCTTGACGCTGGTCGAAGATCGGGACGAACGCCCGCAGCACACCCTGCAGTCCGCCCCAACCCGGATCGCTCGACGGATCGACGTCGGAGTCGGTCACGCGCGCACGCTATCCCGGTCGGGCCGCGAGCAGGCGGTACTCGAACTGCGACGTGCACACGCGCGGCGTGGCAACATGGCCACGTCGGGGGGCACGATGAGACGATGGCTCGGGGTGGCGATCGTGATGGGGGTGGTGTTGCTCGCGTCCGCCGCGTTCGGCGCTGACGCGCAGCGGCAGGCGCAGCTGCGCTCGAAGACCGAGATCCCGCTGACCTACAACCAGGGGATCGCACGGATCCCTCGCGGCTGGATCCTCTCAGGCACCCTGTCACCCGTCTCCGACACCGACGTCATCGTGCGCACCGACGACACCTTCGACGTCGTCGCGCGCAACGAGAAGGCGATACCGCCCGAATGGCGCACACAGGGGTACGTGCACGTCGGCGACATCGACGTGGTCGGCAACGTGTTGTACGCGCCGTTCGAGCAGCCCGACTACACGCAGAGCCATCAGGTCACCGCGCGCTACGACGCGCGCACCCTGAAGTTCCTCGACGCCGTCGAGCTCGCGCAACACGAGAACTCGTTCGTGGCCGTCGACCCCGCGACTCGCGTCGCGTACTCGATGGATCACTTCGACGGCGACGAGCTGCTCCGCTACGACGTCGCCCACAAGTGGAAGTCACTGCGGCCGCTGAAGCTCTCGATGCTGCTGGAGCACACGCAGGGGGCGAGCATCGCCGACGGCGCGATCTGGATCTCCACGTCGGACGCGCACAACGACATCTACCGGGTGAACCTGAAGACGGGCCACGTCGACCTGGTCGCGCAGATCACGGATCCACCCGGTGAGGGTGAGGGCATGGCCGTGGCGGCGTTGCCGTCGGGCTACCTCCACGCCACCGTCCTCGATCCCGACCAGACGAAGGTCTGGGTCGAGCACTTCTCGCGGCCGACGGCCGCGAAGGAGCGCTCCTGACCTGCCCAGATGCTTGGAGGCGGCGGCGGGAATCGAACCCGCGTCGAGGGTTTTGCAGACCCTTGCCTGAGCCACTCGGCTACGCCGCCAGGACCGTGTGTGACACACGGCGGAGGCCGAGGTTACCCCTTCACCTGTCCTCCTCCCGCGCCGAAAACACGGCATGGCACCGGACACCGGCCCTGCAGTCGCGCTCTCGGGCGTTCGACGGAGCTTCGGCAACGTCGTCGCGGTCGACGACCTGACCTTCGAGGTCCCACGCGGTTCGGTCACGGTGTTGCTCGGACCCAACGGCGCGGGCAAGACGACCGTCGTGCGGCTCGTCACCGGCGCCCTGCACAGTCACGCCGGCGAGGTGCGCACGCTCGGACTCGATCCCGACGACGACGACCAGGGCACCGAGGTGCGGCGTCGCTGCGGCGTGGTCCCGGCCCGGCCCGCGCTCTACGACCGCCTGTCCGGTACCGACAACCTCGCGTACGCCGCCGCGCTGTTCCAGGTGCCGCCGCCGCGCGTCGACGAGCGCATCGCCGAGGCCGCGGGACGCTTCGGGATCGCCGACGCGCTGGGTCAGAAGGTCGGTGGCTACTCGACCGGCATGCGCGCCCGCCTCGCGCTGGCGCGCGCCGTCCTCCACGAACCCGACCTGCTGCTGCTCGACGAACCGACCGCGGGCCTCGACCCCGAGTCGGCGCGCACCGTGCTCGGCCTGATCGACGAGATGGCCGAAGGCGGCAAGACCGTCCTCATGTGCACGCACCTGTTGCTCGAGGCCGAGGGCCTCGCCGACCAGGTGATCGTGATGGACCACGGCCAGGCCATGATGTCCGGCTCACCGCACGAACTCACGCGCCAATTCTGGCCCGCGGCGCGTGTCGTGATCGACGCCGACGACCCCGCGCTGCTCGACAGCGCACAGGGGCTGCCGTTCGTGCGCGCGTACCACCGCAACGGCGTCGCGACCGTCGAGCTCGACAACGAGAGCGACGTCCCCGATCTCGTCGACGCGCTGGTGGGTGCCGGAGCGCGGCTGACGCGCGTCGAGCCGCAGGCGCCGAGCCTCGAAGAGCTGTACTTCGCCATCCGCCGGGAGCACTCGTGAGCCGTCGTCCCTCGACCCGTCTGCCACGCCCGTCGTGGGTGATCGCGCGCACCGACCTCCGTCAGCTCATGCAGGCGCGCGACTTCTGGATGCCACTGATGGTCGTGGCACTGCTGTTCTTCGTGATCATCCCGACCTTCCTGCTGCTCATCCTCGGCTCGGTGAAGGACGCCAACCTGGCCAAGAAGCTGAGTGACGTCGTCGGTAGCCTGCCGAAGGACCTGCAGGCGAAGACGCACGGCTCGAACGGCGCGGTGAGCGCGTCGTACGCGCTGGCGGTCTACCTCTTCGCCCCGCTGGCGATCATCGTGCCGCTGACCGTGTCCTCGGCGGTGGGCGCGCACACGATCGTCGGCGAGCGCGAGCGCGGCAGCGGCGAGTTCCTCTCCCACTCCCCCGCCACCGAGCGCCAGATCTACCTGGGCAAGCTCATGGCCAGCCTCATCCCCGGCTACTTCACCGCCGCGATGGGCTTCCTCCTCTACTCGCTCGTGGTGAACCTGATCGTCGGCCCCAAGGTCGGCGGCTGGTTCTTCCCGACGACGAACTGGTGGATCCTCATGCTCTGGGTGCTGCCGCCGTTCATCGCACTGGCGCTCGCGGTGATCCTCGCCATCTCGGCGCGGGTCTCGAGCGCGGCCGCTGCGCAACAGGCATCGGCCCTCGCGACGCTGCCGCTGATCGTCATCGCCTACGGGGTCTCGAGCAACACCCTGTTCCGCGGCTCGGGGGTGGCGTTCGCGATCGGTGGCCTTGCGTGGTGCGGTGCCATCTTCGCGTTGTGGCGCGCCTCGAAGGCGGTCTCGCGCGAACGCCTCCTCGGCATGGGCGCCGCCTGACCCGCACCTCCCCGTTTGGCGTGGCTCGCGTGCCACGACGGCACACCGACAACGCCACAACGGATGGGATCTAGAGTCGCCGCGTGTACGAGAGCTTCGCGACGGTCTGGGAGCTGGTGGCCGACGCCATTCCCGACGCGCCGGCCGTCGTGCAGGGCGAGCGCCGGGTCACCTACCACGAGGTCGAGGACCGCGCCGCGCGCCTGGCGAGCGCGCTGGCTGCGCACGGCGTGGGCCACGACACCAAGGTCGCGCTGTTCCTGCACAACTGCCCCGACTACATGGAACTGTTGTTCGCGCTGTCGAAGCTGCGAGCCGTCCCGGCCAACGTCAACTTCCGCTACCTCGGCGACGAGCTCGTGCAGCTGGTCGACAACGCCGACGCCGAGGTGCTCGTGTACCACCGGTCGCTGCGCGACCGGGTCGAGGCCGCCCGTGACCGGATGCCCGGCGTGCGCCACACCGTCGAGATCGACGACGACGGCGGCGATTCCGAGTACGAGCAGCTGCTGCTTGCCCACGAGCCGGCGCCGCGCATCGAGCGCTCGGGCGACGACCTCCTCCTCTGGTACACCGGCGGCACCACCGGACTCCCCAAGGGCGTGCTCTGGCACCAGGGCACGTTGCTCGGTTACGGGCTCATCGCCGCCTACGCACTGCAGGACGAGACGCCCACGGACTCGCTCGACCAGCTCGGCGACGACGTGCAGCGGTGGCGAGACCGCGGCACACCCCTCGTCTCACTGCTCACGACGCCGCTCGTCCACGCCACCGCGGTGCACCAGGCCAACACCGCGTTCGCGGTGGGCGGCACCATCGTGCTCCTCGAGCGCGGCCACACCGACGGCGACACCATCTGCAGCACCATCGCGAGGGAACGACCGAGCGTGCTCGAGATCGTGGGCGACGTGCTCATGCGCCGCATCGCCAGCGCGCTCGACCACGCCGACGTGCGCGGCGAGCCCTACGACCTCTCGTCGCTGAAGCGCATCCACAACTCGGGTGCGATGGTGAGCGCGCCCCTCAAGGACGCGCTGCTCTCACGCGGCACCATGCACGTGTACGACTCGTTGGGTTCGAGCGAGGCCGTCGGCTTCGGCGTCGGGCTCACCGCCGAAGCGGGCGCGGGCGCAACCGCCCGCTTCCGCATCGGCCCGAACGCCAAGCTGCTCGTGGCGGCCGATCGCGACGAGCAGGTCGAACCCGGCTCGGGCCAGGTCGGTGTGCTCGCGGTGCACACGTCGTGCGCCACCGGCTACTACAAGGACCCGGCGCGCACCGCGGCGACGTTCCGCGTGATCGAGGGTCGGCTGCACGCGATCCCCGGCGACCAGGCGACGCTCGAGGCCGACGGCACGCTCACCCTGCTCGGCCGTGGTTCCAATTGCATCAATTCGGGGGGCGAGAAGATCTGGCCCGAAGAGGTGGAAGAGGTCCTGAAGGAGCATCCTGCGGTCACGGACGCGGTCGTGCTCGGGGTCCCCGACGACGACTGGGGCCAGATCGTGGCCGCGGTCGTCGCCACCACCGGCGACGATCCGCCCGACGCCGACACGCTCGGCACCTGGGTGGGTGCACGCCTCGCTGGCTACAAGCGCCCCCGCCGCTTCGTGTTCGCCGACGAGGTCGGCCGCACCACCGTCGGCAAGCTCGACTACGAGTGGGCCCAGCGCGCCGTCCAATGATCATTCGGCGCCCCTGCGGCGTCACGATGACGCGGTAGGGACGCCGAACCAGCTAGGCGAGGTGGGCGCGGGCCAGGGCGGCGGCCCTGGCGGAGTCCTCCTGCACGAAGAAGTGGGTGCCCTCGACGGTGATGAGGTCGACGCCGGCGCGCTCGGCCTGGGCGGCGAACATGCCGTCGGGCAGATCGGTGCCGTCGGCGCAGACGACCGCGACGTCGGCGTGCAGGGATGCCAGATGCTCGAACGACGCCGGCGCGCCGTCGGGCCGGGTACCGCACTCGAAGAACCACGCCTCCACCTCGGGCGGGCACGACAGCTCGACCTGACCGTCGGGGCGGTCGCGAAACCCCCACTCCACGTACCCCGCCAACGCCGCCGGCTCCATCACGTTCATCGGCGGCCGGCTGCCGTAGGACTCACGCACCGTGGCCCGGTCGGCCCACACCGCCCGACGTTTCCGGGCCATGGCCGACATGTGGTTCTCGGAGGTCCGCCCCGGCAGACCGTCGACCGCGGGCATGGCGATCGCCTCGCACAGCAGGAGCTTGCGCACGCGACCCGGCTGCAGCAGGTCGACCAGGATCCCGGTGCCGCCGCCGAGCGATTCGCCCAGGATCACCACCTCGTCGAGCCCGAGGTGGTCGAGCATGGCGACCACGTCGCCCGCCGCGGCCAGGAACCCGCAGTCCTCGAACCGGGTGGGCGCGTCGCTGGTGCCGTGGCCCCGCAGGTCGACGCCCACCACCCGGTGGTCTGACGTGAGCGCCCGGGCCAGCGGGTCGAACACCCCGGCGCAGAAGCCGTTCGGGTGGAGCAGGACCAGGGGCGGCCCGTCGCCACCCCAGTCGAGCGCCCCGATGGTGAAGCCGTCGTGCTCGACCGTCCACGACTGCGGATCGTCGGGCGCACTCATCGACCGGGCACGCTAGCTCCGACTGGCGGAGCCTTCGCGCGCGTTGGGTATCCTGCCGGGCATGCCGACCGCAGCAGGAAGCCGCTTGCGCTGTGAGCAGTGCGAGACCGAGATCATCGTGGTGAAGGGCACCGACGGCGAGGTGTCGTGTTGCGGGCAGCCGATGGCTGCTCGCGAGGGGTGACGAGATGCCGAACCAGATGGGCAAGCGCTACACCTGCGCCGAGTGCGAGGCCACCGTCCTCGTCACCAAGGCCGGCGACGGCGAGCTGAGCTGCCACGGGGTGGCGATGGAGATCGCCCAGGCGAAGCCGCTCCCGTCCTCCGACTGACCACCGCAGCGCACCGCATCCCAGGGGGCCACCGTGAACATCGCCATGATCCTCGAGATGGCGGCCGACGCCCTGGGGGACCGACTCGCGTACGGCACCCGCGCCGACGGCCTCTCCTACGAGGGCCTGCGGGCAGCTGCTCGCGGCATCGCCGACCGGGTCGACGGCACCGGCGCCGAACGCCTGGCGCTGATGGAGTCGAACGCGCCGATCGTGCCCGCGACCATGTTCGGCGCGGCGTGGGCCGGGGTGAGCTACGCGCCGCTGAACTACCGCCTCCCCGAGGCGCAGCTCGAGGCGCTGCTGGGGCGCATCGAGCCGGCGGTGGTGTCCGCCCCGCACTGGCTCGACAACAAGGGCAGCAGCGACCGCGCCTTCCCCGATTCGCCCGACGCCCCTGCGGTGCTCCTGTTCACCAGCGGTACGTCGGCGGAACCCAAGGCCGCGATCCTCGAGCACGACCAGCTCCTCGCCTACATCTTCAACACGCTCGAGTTCGCGTCGGCGGGTGAGGACGAAGCCGCCATCGTGGTGGTGCCCCCGTTCCACGTGGCCGGCGTCGCCGCGGTGCTCAGCAACACCTACGTGGGCCGTCGCATCGTGCCCGTGCCCGGCGTGCGCTTCTCGGCCGAGGACTGGCTGGTGACCGCCCGCGACGAGGGCGTCACGCACGCCATGCTCGTGCCCACCATGCTCGGCAAGATCGTCGAGGCCATGGAGGCCGACGAGTCGCTGCGGGTCCCCACCCTCCGGGCGATGTCGTACGGCGGGGCGAAGATGCACCCCTCGATCCTCCGCCGCGCGTTGGTCCTGTTCCCGGAGGTCGACTTCGTCAACGCCTACGGCCTCACCGAGACCAGCAGCACCGTCGCCATCCTCGGGCCCGACGACCACCGGCTCGCGCTCTACAGCGACGAGCCCCTCTTCACCGCCCGGCTCGGGTCCGTCGGCCAGCCCGTCCCGGGCATCGAGTTCCGGATCGTCGGTGAGTCGGGCGAGACCCTGGGTCCCGACGAGCCCGGCGAGATCCTGATCAAGGGCGATCAGGTCGGCGGCAAGTACGTGGGCACCGACTCGAAGGTCGACGCGGACGGTTGGCTGCACACCGGCGACCGCGGCTGGCTCGACATCGAGGGCTACGTCTTCTGCGAGGGGCGCGCCGACGACACGATCATCCGCGGCGGCGAGAACATCGGCCCGGCGGAGGTCGAGGACGCCCTGCTCCAGCACGACGCCATCTCGGTGGCCGCCGTGGTGGGGCTCGCCGACGAGCAGTACGGCGAGAAGGTCGCGGCCATGATCTCGCTGCGGCCCGGCGTCGACGAGGTCGACCTCGACCACGTGCGCGACTGGGTGCGGACGCGGATCGGCTCGCTCAAGACCCCCGAGGTCATCGTGGTGGTCGACGAGGTGCCGCAGACCGCGACGGGCAAGCTCCTGCGCCGCGAGGTCAAGCGGCTCCTCGAAGAGAGCTGACGCTCGAGGTCAGCGTTCGATCACCGCTCGATCGTGCCGACGTCGGGCTGTGCGTTCACGTCACGACTCACGTCATCGAGCCGTTCGGGGTGACCCTTCAGAGTGCCGTCGAAGAACGCGACCGTGATCGAGCTCACCAACTCGAACGCGGGATCGCCTGGCTGCGTGTAGGGCGGCACGTGGCTCGAGTTGAGTGACACCATCCAGCGCGGCGGCGTGAGGTTGTCGCGGTCCCACTGGATCGAGTGCAGGTACGGGTCGTACTCGTCGTTGGTCTCCATCACGTGGAGGATCGGCGTGCCGGTGTCGCGGGTGTGCGGGTTGTTGGCGTTGGAGAGGTCTCCGGCCATCGCGATCACCGACCGAACCCGCACGTCGCGACAGCAGTCGAGGAACCCGACCCCGAACGACACCACCTCGCCATCGGAGTGACCCGCCGCCGCGATGCGGTCGGGATCCACGAGACCGCCGAGCAGGTCGCCCTTGCCCAGCTCGAGCACCTGGGTGATCACGAACGACGCGTCACCGAAGGTCTTCTCGTAGTCGACGTGGCTGGCGCCGCCATCGGAGCCGCTCAGGATCGGGAACACCGGTGCGGCCACCACGTAGCCGGCCGCCGCCCACCCGGCGAGGAGCGGCGCGTAGAAGTCGGGGGTGACCGCGTAGCCGTGCGCGAACAGCACCAGCGGGTACGGGCCGTGCTCCGTGTCGGGCGGGGCGTCGGCCGCCGGGCCGTGATCCGCCGAGCCCTGCGCCGGGTACCAGAACTCGGTCGGGAGCGTGCGGGTGGGCTCCCCAACGAACGAACCGTTGGCAGACGTGGTCCGCGACGAGTCGACGAAGGTGCGCGTGGCCGTCCCCACCGCGTAGCGACGGC
The DNA here is from genome assembly GCA_963720765.1 of uncultured Actinomycetes bacterium. Lineage (GTDB taxonomy): Bacteria > Actinomycetota > Acidimicrobiia > IMCC26256 > DASPTH01 > DASUAS01. The sequence goes on along the minus strand of CAVRGS010000013.1, from coordinate 437,427 downwards.
TGGTGTCGATCGCCGACAGGCCCGAGTTCGTGGGAGCTTCGGTCGCCGGTGCGGGTCGTGGGCACCGCCGTGGTCGGTGCTGCGGTCGGGCTCGACGACGTCGTCGGGTCGGACCCGCCGGCGGTGACCTGACGGTCGCTGTCGCGACCACCGCCGAACACGGCGATGCCGCCGGCGACCAGCGCGATCACGAGCACCACGACGACCGCACCGATGGTCAGTGCTCGCCGACGCCGACGCTGCTGCAGACGGAGCTGCGCACGCGGCGTGGACATGGCCGAGCAACCTAGCGGTGGGGGCCACGCCCTTCGGCGCGACCCGGATCACCGACGACGCAGTGTCGGGGCGTTCAGCTCTCGTCGATGCTGATCGCCTGCTTGGGGCACTGCCGAACGGCCTGATCGCACTTCTCGCGGAGATCGTCGGGCGGGTTCTCCTGAAGCACGTACAGGAAGTTGTCGTCACGGACCTCGAACACTTCGGGGACGATGCCCATGCAGATGGCATTGCTCTCGCAGAGGTCGAAGTCGACCACGACCTTCCAGGCCATTCTTGCCTCCAAGACGCGCGTGTGAACGTTGGGGGCCGACTCTACAGTGCGGCTCTGCTGCGGCGCGTCGGCCGCGGCACGACGAGAGCTGCGAGCGACGGCGGACAGCGACCACCAGCACGGCACCGACACCATCGCCGCCGGAGGAACCGGTGAACGCCAGCGAAGCTGCCGTCGTGCTGCTCGTGGCCGTGTTCGCATTCACCCGAACGACGACGTGACCACCGGGCGTTGCACCGCCCGACCTGTCGGCGTTGTCGGTGCCGTAGGTGAAGTTCACCGAGAGGGGTCTTCCCGGTGAGGTTGGCGGTCAGCGAGAACGTGCCTCGATGACATCCGTCGACGCCACGCCCCCGAACCGACGCACGGCATTGTGCACGATCGCTTCCTCCAATGCGGCCATCGGCGCAGCCACTCTCCGCAGTGACACGATCCTCACGAGCACCATTGCTCGTGTCGAGCCGAGGTTGGATGTCCGCGGCACGCTCAGTTGCTCCGCAGGGATCGGAAGAAGGCTCGGACGTCCTCGACGAGCAGCGCCGGCTCCTCGAACGCCGCGAAATGGCCACCTCGCGGCATTTCGGTCCACTGGCGGATGTCGTAGCGCGGCTCGGCCCACCGCCGGGGCGGCCGGATGATCTCGGCCGGGAAGGCGGCGACACCCACCGGCACCTCGACCTTCCGGTCAGCCACGAAGGTGCCGGTCTGCTCGGCCTCGTAGTACAGGCGACCGGCCGAGTGCGCGGTGCCGGTGAGCCAGTAGAGCATCACGTTGTCGAGCAGCTGATCCTTGGTGAAGCGACGTTCGAGGTCGCCGTCGCAATCGCTCCAGGTCCGGAACTTCTCGATGATCCAGCCGGCGAGACCGGCGGGAGAGTCATCGAGCGCGTACCCGATCGTCTGCGGCTTCGTACCCTGGATCTTCGAGTACCCGGAGTCGACGCGCCCGTAGTACTCGTAGGTGCCGAGGGCGATCTGCTCGTCGTCCTGCAGGTGCTCGAAGTCGAGATCGGGCGGCGGAGGCGCCACCACCATGTTGAGGTGGATGCCCACGACGTGCTCGGGATCGACCAGACCGAGCTGGGTCGAGATCATCGAGCCCCAGTCGCCACCCTGCGCGCCGTAGCGCTCGTAGCCGAGACCGGCCATGAGCTCGGCCCACGCCCGCGCGATGCGGCGCGGTCCCCAGCCACGCTCGCGCGTCGGACCCGAGAACGCGTAACCGGGGATCGACGGGCACACGACGTGGAAGGCATCGGCCGGGTCGCCGCCGTGCGCACGAGGGTCGGACAACGGACGGATGATCTCCATGAACTCGATCACCGATCCCGGCCAGCCGTGGGTGACGATCAAGGGCGTCGCGTCGGGTTCGGGCGACGGCGCGTGGATGAAGTGCACCTGCGTGCCGTCGACCTCGGTGACGAAGTTCTCGAACGCGTTGAGCATCGCCTCGGCGCGACGCCAGTCGTAACCGTCGTGCCAGTACTCGACGAGCTCGGCCAGGTAGCCCCGCTCGGTGCCGTAGTCCCACCCCGCGTCCGGCAACTGCGCCGAGAGCCGCGTACGAGCCAGCCGCTGGCGCAGGTCGTCGAGGTCGGCGTCGGGGATCGCGATGGTGAACGGTTCGATGGCGAGTCCCATGGGCCGACGCTACCGTTCACCCCTCGCTCGCTCCGCTCGCTCCGTCCCCGTTCACCCCTCGCTCGCTCCGCTCGCCCCGTCCCCGTTCACCCCTCGCTCGTGCACGCTCACCCTCGCCCCAGGAGGATCCCGATGGACCACACGTACAAGATCACCGAGATCGTCGGGTCGTCACCGGACGGCATCGACGCCGCGATTCGCAGCGGCATCGGCCGCGCGTCGAAGACGTTGCGCAACCTCGATTGGTTCGAGGTCACCGACATCCGCGGCGCGATGAACGAGGGCGACATCGCGTGGTTCCAGGTGACGATGAAGGTCGGCTTCCGCCTCGAAGACGGCGACTGAGTCGCCCGCGCTCCCTCAGCGCGTGGTCGGTGGGGCGGTCGTCGTGGGGGCGGTCGTCGTGGGGGCGGTCGTCGTCGTGACCCGCTGCGGCGTCTTGACGACGATGGGCTTGCCGCACGCATAAGGTTCGGCCACCACGTACCGCGACCCGTCGCTCTGCACGAGCGCGCCGCAGGGGACGCCCTGGGCGTGTGCGGCGGGCCAACGCGACGTACCGATGGTCGACGGCACCTCGTACTGGAAGCGCTGGGCCACCGCGAGGAACCGTGCGCACGTGAGGCGCTTGCCGGTCTTCGCGAGGATCCGGAGGAACAGGTCGGCCGACCAGTACCCCGCAACGATGCCGGCGGTGAGCTGCGTGCCCGGCGCGAACGCCTCGACGTCCGCCGCGAGGCGGCGATTGTCCGCCGTCGACTGCTCGAGTGGCGCGTAGGGCACCAGGACCGTGAGGCCGTTGGCGACGGCGGGGGTCGTCGGTTGGTACATCGAGGCGTCGGCCGCGACCGTGCCCGTGAAGCCGATGGCCGCGAGCACCCGCGCCATCCCGGAGGTGGCCGCGGCGGACGTGAGGAGCAGCACGACCGCGGGCGCACCGGTGGCCAGCTGACCCGCGAGCGGCGCGAGATCCGGCAACGGTGCCGGCGGCGCCGGCACGGTGACCGTCGCCCCCACGCGGAACCCGGCGGCGCGCAGCGACGCGTCGGCCTGGGCGGCACGCGCGGCGCCGAGGTCGCCGTCGTCGACCGCGAGGGTCACGGTCGAGCCCTGCGCCGTCCCGAGCAGCGACCGCAGCCGCGCACCCCACGCCGGGCTCACCACCTTCGTCTGCACTGCGGCCTGCGCGCCCACGAAGCCGAACCCGAAGCGGTTGCCATCCCACGCGGCGGTCGACGCCGCACCCACGAACGGTGCCGACGCCCCCGCCAGTGCGGTGGTGTCGAGCGCGTCGCTCACCGCAGGCACCACCGCGAAGACGGTCGCCGCCGCGACGGCGGCGTCGGCGGCGTTGCCGGCGTACTCGACGGTGCGGCCGGCCACGCCCCCGCGCCGGTTGGCACGGGCGATGCGCGCCTGGGCGCCGATCTCGGCGCCACTCGACGCGGGCTCGCCACCCACGAGGCCGCCGACGGTGACGGTCGTGCGGGTGACGCCGATCTGCGGCGGCGTCGCCGCACCCGCGCCCGGCGCGACGGCGGTCGTCATCGCGGTGGCGACGAGCGCGGCGAGCGCGACGAGCGCGCGGTTTCGGAGTCGCACGGGCCTACTTGATCGGGACGACGCGCCCGCACGTGTACGGCACCTTCACCGCGTACGCGGTGCCGCTGCTCGAGACGAGCGCGCCACACGGCGTCGGCAGCGAATGGGCGGCCGGGAACGTCGTGGGGCCCACGGTGTCGGCGACGTCGTACGTGAACTTCCGGTTGGCCGCCTTCTCGAGCGAGGCCGTGGTGAGGTTCTTGCCCGCCTGCTGCACGGCGGCCAGGAAGAGGTCGGCCGACCAGTAGCCGGCGAGCACCGACTGGTCGATCGGCTGGTCGGGTGCGACCTGCTGCACGTCCTTCACCAGTTGCTGCATCGCCGCGTTGCCGGTCACCGTCTCCGTAGGTGCGGTCTGCGTGTACACGAACGCACCGACTGCGGGCGCGACCAGGAGCGGCGAGTACTCGATCTGGTTGGTGAAGACACCGAGGTAGCCGCTGGCGGCGAGCGCCTGCTGCATGCCGAGCACGTTCGACGGACCGCCGAGCACGAACACCGCGTCCGGACTCGCGCCGTTCTTGCTCGCGAGCACCTCTTTGGCGACTGCGTTGTAGTCGGGCGTCGCCGGCGCGGTCAGGGAGGTCTTCGCGTACGACACCGCGAACTTCACGCTCTTCGCCGCGGCACTCAGCGCACCGACGTCGTACTGCCCCGACGGGGTGTTCTCGGCGACGATCGCGATCGTGCGACCGCTGGCGCCCTTCGGGAAGACCTTGCCGACCACCAACGGCCACGCGTTGCTCGTGGCGTTCCTCGGCACCGGGCACCCGGTGAACCCGAACCCGTACGGGTTGCCGCAGAAGTTCGATGACAGCGCCCACCCGAAGTACGGCACCTCCTGGCCGACGAGGTACGACGCCGCCGCGAGATCGGGAGTCACCGTGGGCACGACCGCGAACACGCCGTCCTGCTCCACCAGCTTCGTGGCCGCGGCGGTGCCGGCGGTCGGGTCGGCGCCGTCGTCGGTGAAGCCCAGGTAGTCGATCGTGCGGCCGTTGACGCCGCCCGAGTCGTTGGCCCGCTGGAAGCGCGCCTTGGCGCCGATGTCGGCACCGCCGTAGACGAACGAGTAGCCGAGCCCACCGACCTTGATCGACGTGTCCGTGACCCCGCGGGTGGCGGCCGGGGCCGTCGTCGTGGACGCGGCATTCGTGGTGGCGGTCTGCGCGGCGGCGGTGCTCAGCGCCGCCGCCACGAGGCCGAGCGCGAGGATGACGACGACGAGACGCCTCACGCGGCGACGCCCTCCCAGACCGGGCGCAGGACGGTGAGGAGCCGGTGGATCTCGACCGCACACTCGTGGAAGACCTCGGGCGTGCCGCCGGCGGGGTCGTCGACGTCCTCCCACGGCTCGAGCTCGACCTCGGCCAGGTGCAGGGACGCGACCCGCTCGGCGAGCGTGCCCGAAGCCGACGGCAGATCGCGGGCGAGGCGCTTGAGGGTGCCGGTGCGCGGCGCCGCCTCCGGGTGGCGACGCCGGACGTACTGGACGTGCTCACGCGCCATCGCGAGCACGAGGTCGGCGGTCCTGAGGTCGGCGGCGTCGAGCTGGCGACTCCGATGGCCGTCCGCCGACACGCCCAGGGCGACGATGGCGTCGCGGGTGCGCCAGCTCATCGGCATGCCCTCGATCACATGGGTGCCCCGGGTGGCCACGACGATGGCGGGAACGTGCTCGGCGAGGATCGCGCCGGCCATCACCGACCGCGCCGCGTTGCCGGTGCACAACGTGACCAGGTGGGGCATCGGGCGGAGTCTAGGGACCCCGAAACCGGTGACGGGACGCGGACATACTGCAGCGATGACCATCGACGTCCGCACCGCCGGGAGCCGCTTCCACACCGAGCTCGATTGGCTCGATTCGTGGCACAGCTTCAGCTTCGGGCCCCACCACGACCCTCGCAACACCGGCCACGGGCTCCTGATCGTCAACAACGACGACGTCGTCCGCGGTGGCGGTGGCTTCGGCACCCATGGTCACCAGAACATGGAGATCGTCACCTGGGTGCTGCGCGGCGAGCTCGCCCACCGCGACAGCACGGGCACCGACGGGATCATCTACCCCGGGCTCGCGCAGCGGATGAGCGCAGGCCACGGCATCCGGCACTCGGAGATGAACGCCAGCGCGACCGCCGACGTCCATCTCGTGCAGATGTGGGTCTTGCCCGACACCGACGGCATCGAGCCCGGCTACGAGCAGCGCGACCTCAACGACGCCTTGTCGGAGGGTGGCCTGGTCGTCGTGGCGTCGGGGCAGGGCCATGACGGGGCGGTCTCGATCCACCAGCGCGACGCCGCGCTCTCGGTCGGTCGCCTGCACGCCGACGAGTCGGTCGTCGTCCCCGACGCGAGGCACGTGCACGTGTTCGTCGCCGTGGGCGCCGCCACCCTCGACGGCGCTCCCCTCGCGACCGGCGACGCGGCCCGCCTCACCCACGCCGGCTCGCCCACGGTCACCGCGGGTCCCGACGGCGCCGAGGTGCTCATCTGGGCCACGACGTAGCGGTGCCGGCGGCGGGACGGTGAGCGTCGTCGCGGTCGACTGGTCGGGGCGAGCCCGCGGCGAACGGCGGCACCTCTGGACCGCGGAGGCGCACGACGGGGAACTGCTCCGCCTCATTGCGGGGCGGACGCGCGAGCAGGTGATCGACGAGCTCGTCGACCGGGCCACCGAGACGCCGGGAGTGGTCGTGGGCTTCGACTTCTCGTTCTCGTTGCCCGGGTGGTTCCTCGCGCGACCGTGGCTACGTGAACGCGCGGGCGCTCTGGGACGCGGCCGTGACCGACGGCGAAGCGTGGCTCCGCGACTGCGAACCTCCGTTCTGGGGTCGACCCGGTCGATCTCGTCCGGACCTGCCCTCGCACCTCCGACGCACCGAGGAGGACATGGCCGCGGTCGGCGGGATCCGGCCGAAGTCGTCGTTCCAGATCGGCGGCGCCGGCAGTGTGGGCACCGGCTCGCTGCGCGGGTTCCCCGCGCTCGCTCGCCTGCAGGACGCCGGGTACGCGATCTGGCCGTTCGACGCGCCGGCCCGGACGCCCGTCGCGGTCGAGATCTGGCCGCGCGCACTCACCGGCCCGGTCGTGAAGTCGAGCGCGACGGCACGCGCCGCGTACCTCGACCACCACCTCCCCGAACTCCCCACCCCGTGGCGCGATTCCGCCGCCGACAGCGAAGATGCGTTCGACGCCGCGATCTCCGCCGTGGTCATGTCGCACCACGAATCGGCGTTGCGCTCGCTCCCGACACTCGACGACACCGCCCGCAACGAAGGGTGGGTGTGGAGTCCGGCGCGCACGGCGTGAGCGGGCAACGGAAGCGCGTCACCCGCCTGGCTGTGAGTGCTGCAGCCGCGTGACCGACTGCACGATCGCGGGCTGCAGTGCGGCCGAGATGTCGATGTCGGAGGTCCACGAGTAGCCGGCGACGGCCTTGCCGACCCGCGCCGAGACGAGCCCGAGACCGATCGACTGGTGGGACCCGTCCTGCAACTCGACGTCGACCGCGCCCTGGTAGGCGACCGCCTGGTCACCGATGCGGACGTCGGAGACCGGCGTGATCGACGTGTCGACCGAAGCGATCTGGTCGGCGACGCTCGAGTTCTTCTTCAGCTGCTTCGTGAACACCGAACGGAACAGCGCGTCGAGGCAGTCGGGCAGACGTGGATCGGCGAAGGTGTGCATCGCAGCTTTCGCCTTCGCCGCCGACGGGTAGACGCTCACCGAGTTGGTGACGTTCGACTGCAGGTGGTCGAAGTTCGGTGACTTCGCGCGGGGGTTCTTCTTGTTCGCCTTGCTGAACGCGAGAAACGGCTCGCACGCCGCGACCTTCGCCGCGGCGGCGTCGATCGCCTTGTCGGAGGTCTGACCGCGCGTGCTCGACGTCCAGCCCGCAGGGAAGTCGGAGGGGACGAGCACGCCCGTCGTCGCGAGCTCCTGGTCCGACGCCGAGGCCGCCGCGCCCGGAAGCGCGAGTGCGCCGAGGAGGCCGACGCCAACGAGCACGGCGCCGAGCGCGGCAACCACTGGACGACGGATCACGAACCACTCCGGGCGATCGCGCTGCGGAGCCGTGAGACCGACGCGTCGATTGCCGGGGTCAGCACCTCGGTGAGCGAAGCGCCGGAGGTGGTGTAGGTCACGACGTCGAACGTGCGGCCCACGCGCACCGCGGCGGTCCCGATCCCGATCTGCCGGGAAGTGCCGTCGGTGCCGGTCAACACGGTGCTTCCTTCGTAGACGACGCTGTCGTCGCCGAGATCGGCGATGTCCTGCCGCGCGATGTCCACGACCACGTCGTCGAGCGAGCCGCGCAGGTCGGGATCCTGGCGGGCCCGCTTCTCGAAGAGGTTCTCCAGACAACCGACGATGCTCGACTTGCTGTACAGCACCATCGCCGAACGCGCGGCCTTCTCGGTCGGGAACACGTCGACCTCGTTGCCGATGCTCCGCGACTGGTCACCGAAGCGCCGCGACTCGGCCTGCGGCAGTGGCGCGACGGCCTTCTGCAACTTGATGTACGGCCCACATCCGGCGACGCCCTCGGCCAGGACGATGTTGTCGCTGTGCGACGTGGCGGTCGCGGGCTCGCTGGTGAAACCGGCGGGAACATCGGACGCGACGAAGACTCCGGTGCGGGCGATCGCGGTGTCACCCGGCTGCGCCGCCGCGGCCGCGACGGTCGTCCCGAGCGCGCTGAGGACGAGCGCGACCACGAGCGCGCGCGTCGACCGGAGGAGTCCAGAGCGCATCACCCGCAATGTATGGGCCCGACGCGCGCATACTTGATCACCTTGGCCTCGGTCGTGTCGCGATCCACCCGTCTCCGTCCGGTGCTCATCGGGGCCGGGGCAGCGGTCGCGTTCCTCGTCGTCGTGCAGCTCCTCTGGGGGCCGCCGGCAGGCATCGTGGTACAGGGCGCGCTGCTCGGAGGCCTGAGCGCGCTGCTCGCCCTCGGCCTCGCACTCGTGTACCGCGCGCACCGGATCCTCAACTTCGCGCAGGGTGACCTCGGCGCCGCGCCCGCGTCGCTGGCGGTGCTGCTCGTCGTGACGAGTGGCACCAGTTGGCTGGTGGCGTTCGTCGCCGGGCTCGCCGCCGCGATCGTCCTCGGTGTGCTCGTCGAGGCGCTCGTCGTCCGTCGGTTCTTCCGATCGCCGCGGCTGATCCTGTCGGTGGCGACGATCGGGCTCGCACAAGTGCTCGCGGGCCTCGGGCTGCTGCTCCCAGGCTGGTTCGGCGTCGACCTGCCGCCGCAGAGCTTCCCGGCCCCGATCGACGTGTCGTTCACGGTGGAGCCGCTGCGCTTCGGCGGCAACGACGTCGTCGCGTTGATCGTGGTCCCGCTCGCGTTCGTGGGACTCGCGCTGTTCCTCCGGACCCGCATCGGCCTGGCGACGCGCGCCTGCGCCGACGACGTCGACCGCGCTGCGCTCGTCGGGATCCCGGTGCGCCGAGTGCACTCGATCGTGTGGGCGATCGCCTCGATCCTGGCGTTCCTCGCGGTGTTCCTCCGGGCGGGGATCGTCGGGCTCTCCCTCGGCACCGTGCTCGGACCGTCGCTGTTGCTGCCCGCGCTCGCGGCGGCAGTGATCGGCCGCATGGAGCGGCTGCCGACCATCGCGGCCGCGGCGATCGCGCTCGGGATCGTCGAGCAGTCGGTGCTGTGGGGCTGGAACGAACCCAGCGACGTGTACCCGGTCCTGTTCGTCGTCGTGCTGCTCGCGGTGTGGCTCACTCCCGCGGGCGCCGGACTGCGCGCCCGGCTCGAACCGTCGACGTGGAAGGCGGTGCGTGAGCCGCGCCCCGTGCCGCGCGAGTTGGCTCGCCTGCCCGAGGTGCGCACCGCGCGGGCGTTGCTGGTCGCGACGGTCGCGCTCGCCCTCGCGCTGGTCCCAGTGGTGTTCACCGAGAGCCGCACCAACCTCGCCGCGGTCGCGGTGGTGTACGGGATCATCGCGTTGTCACTCGTCGTGCTCACCGGATGGGCGGGCGAGATCAGCCTCGGGCAGATGGCGTTCGTGGCGGTGGGCGCCGCCGCGGGCGCGTCACTCACGGCGCGGCTCGGCTGGGACCTGGCCTTCGGGCTCCTGGGCGCAGGCGTGATCGGTGCTGCCCTCGCGATGCTCATCGGCTTCCCCGTGTTGCGACGGCGCGGGCTCACCCTCGCCGTCATCACCCTGGCCTTCGGGCTGGCAACGACCGCGTGGTTGCTGAGCCCCCGCATCTTCGGCGAAGGCACCCGCTTCGACTGGCTGCCCCCGTCGCGCGTCGAACGCCCCGACCTGTTCGGCGTGATCGACGTGCGCTCCGAGGGGCGCTACTACCTCCTGTGCCTCGTCGCGCTCTCGCTCGTGATCGTGGCTGTCGTCGGCATTCGTCGGAGTCGCACCGGCCGCGCGCTGGTGGCGATCCGCGAGAACGAGCGCGCCGCGAGTGCGTTCGGCGTCAACCCGCGCACGACCACCCTGCAGGCGTTCGCGGTGTCGGGCTTCCTCGCCGCGTTCGCGGGGGCGTTGTTCGTACACCAGCAGAACGGCCTGCAGCTCGACTCGTACGGCGCGGGCGAGAGCCTCGTGGTCTTCACCATGGTGGTCATCGGCGGCCTCGGCTCGGTGCCCGGTGCACTCCTCGGCGCGCTCTTCGTGCGCGGGGTCACGTGGTGGCTCCCCGTGGAGTGGCAGATCCTCGCCACCGGGGCCGGGATGCTCGTCGTCCTCCTGGTGTTCCGCGGCGGGTTCGGGGCCGCGCTCGCCGACACGCGTGACGCGCTGCTGCGCCGGGTCGCGCGTCGACGCGCGATCGCGGTGCCCGCGCTCGCCGGAACGGTCGCGCCGCCGACCGCCGACGGTCCGGTCGCCGACCGTGTCCGACCGAGTGACGCCCGGCTGCAGGTGCGCGGGCTGCGCGCCGAGCACGACGGGGTGCCGGTGCTCGACGGCATCGACCTCGACGCGCGCGCGGGCGAGATCGTCGCCCTCCTCGGCACCAACGGGTCGGGGAAGTCGACGCTCCTCGACACGATCGCGGGCGTGCACGCGCCGAGCCGCGGCCACGTCACCATCGACGGCGTCGACACCACGCGCATGCGTGCCGATCAACTGGCGGGACGTGGCCTGGCCGAGGCGCCCGCCGATCACGGTGTGTTCCCCACGCTCACGGTGCGGGAGAACCTGCGCCTCGCCGGCTGGCGGGTGCGTGACCGGGGGGCCAGCCGGGCGGCACTCGCCGACGCCCTGGCGCTGTTCCCCCGCCTCGACGAACGGGCCGCCCAGCGCGCCGGCGACCTCTCGGGTGGCGAACGGCACATGCTGACCCTGGCCATGGCGCTCGCGGCGTCGCCGCGTGTGCTGCTCGTGGACGAGCTCTCGCTCGGCCTGGCCTCCGACGCGACCCGCCGGGTGCAGGAGCGGCTGCGGGCCCTGCGCGCCGATGGCGTCGCGATCGTGGTCGTGGAGCAGTCGATCGATCGGGCCATCGCCCTCGCCGACCACGCGGTCTTTCTCGACGGGGGGACCGTGCGCTACAACGGCGATCCGGGTGGCCTGCTCGAGCGGCCCGACCTGGTGCGGGCCACGTTCCTCGGTGCCGCGGCCGCGGTCACATCGACACGGGTGCGCGCAGCCGCCGACGCTCGCGACGTCCCACCGGCGCTCGAGCTGCGCGACGTGCACGTGCGATTCGGCGGCGTCGATGCGCTCGGCGGTGTCTCGCTGTCGGTCGCGCGGGGAGAGATCGTCGGGGTGATCGGGCCGAACGGCGCGGGCAAGACGACGTTGTTCGACACGGTGTCGGGGTTCACGCCGCTCGACGCAGGCACCATCGAGCTCCGCCCCGATCGCGACCAGCCCGCGCGCGACGTCAGCCGCCTGGCTCCGCACGCACGCGCCGCGCTCGGACTCGGCCGATCGTTCCAGGACGGACGCCTGTTCCCCGCACTCACCGTGCGCGAGACCGTCGCAGTGGCCTGCGAGCGCTCGGTGCGCGTCCGCAATCCGATCGCCGCAGCCCTGCACCTCCCTGCGGTCGGTCGTTCCGAGGACGCGGTCAGCACCAAGGTCGACGAGTTGGTCGAACGACTGCACCTCGGACCCTACGCCGATCGATTCGGCCACGAGCTGTCGACCGGCACCCGTCGGATCGTCGACCTCGCGTGCGTCCTCGCGCACGAGCCGGCGGTCCTGTTGCTCGACGAACCCGCCGCCGGTGTCGCGCAACGCGAAGCCGAGGCGCTCGGCCCCCTCCTCACCGAGATCCGGGATTCGCTCGACGCCGCCGTGCTCGTGATCGAGCACGACCTCGGCGTGCTCGGTGACGTGGCCGACCGCATCGTCGCACTCGACCGCGGCCGCGTCGTCGCGTCGGGGCCGCCCGAGGTCGTCCTCGCCGATCCCGCGGTCACCGGCGGCTGACCCCCCTGACCCCCGCGGTCCTCCCTGACCCCGCCGGACCCGTTCCGCGCGCGACCATCGCCCCGTGCGTCCTCCCCGCCACCTGGCCCGTGTCCTCGCCGCGCTCGCGGTTGCCGCCACGCTCGCCGGCGCCGGCAGCGCGGGAGCAACGACGCCGGCGCCATCGGGCCCGCTGACCTTCGACCAGGCGAAGGCCCAGGGCAAGGCCGTCGCCTGGGGCCCGAACTGCGACACCACCACCGGGAAGGTCAAGGTGCCGAGCGGCTACGCACCGCCGTGCGTCGCACCGTGGAAAGGCGGCGACAACGGCGGCAAGACGGCACCGGGTGTCACCGCCGACACCATCACCGTTGCGCTCTACCAGGCCCAGCCCGACCTCCTCCAGCAGGCGTTCTTCGAGAACACCGGCAGCGACGAGAGCCTGGCGAAGGAACGCGCGACCACCCAGGACTACGTCGACTACTTCTCGGCGCACTACGAGCTCTACGGGCGCAAGATCGATCTCGTCACCGTCAAGGCCAGCGGCGCACCTGACGACGCGGTCGCGGCGAAGGCCGACGCGATCAAGGTGGCGACCGAGCTGCACGCGTTCGCGTCGTTCGGCGGCCCGGGCCAGACGACCGCGTACGCCGACGAGCTCTCGGCGCGGGGTGTGCTGTGCGTCGGCGACTGCGTGATCGCCGAACCGCAGTCGTTCCTCGAACAGCACGCGCCGTACGTGTGGCCGACGACTGCGTCGCCGGAGCAGGCGAGCGAGCACTGGGCCGCCTTCGTGGGCAGGCAACTGGCTCAGGGCAAGGCGCAGTACGCGGGCGACGCCCTGAAGTCGAAACGGCGCGTGTTCGGCGTCGTCCACTACGACGATGACGCGGGAACGTTCGCCAAGAGCGTCTCCCACTTCGAGAGCCGCCTGGCGACGTACGGCGTGAAGCCGGCGACGACCGTGCCGTACTCACTCGACCTCGCGACCGCGCAGCAGGACGCGCGCACCATCGTCGCCAAGCTCAAGAGCGCGGGCGTGACCAGCGTGATCCTCGCCGGCGATCCCGTGTTCCCGACGTTCCTCACCAAGGAGGCGACCGCGCAGCAGTGGTTCCCAGAGTGGATCGTGCTCGGGTACGCCTTCACCGACACCGCGGTGTTCGGACGCCAGTACGACCAGAAGCAATGGGCGCACACGTTCGGCGTGTCCCTGCTGCCGGCTCGCACGACGGACGGCGTCGACGAGCTCGGCAACCTCATCACCTGGCAGAGCGGTCACCCGCCGCCGGCCAAGACGTTCCGCGAGCTGGTGCAGGCCCCGCTCGTCTTCTTCACCGGCGTGCACCTGGCGGGACCGAAGCTCACCGCCAAGACGTTCGCCGCCGGGCTCGGAACCTTCCCGCCGGCGGAGACCACGACGCCCACCCGCCTCCACCTCTCGTGGGGGAAGCACGGGATCTGGAAGGGCGTCGACCTCACCGGTGGCGACGACGCCACCGTGATCTGGTGGGACCCCGCCGCGAAGGGCGCCGACGAGGTCGGACGCGACGGGACCGGCCTCTACCGCTACGCGGACCACGGCACGCGCTACCTGCCCGGTCAGTGGCCGAAGACGAAGATCACGTTGTTCGACCCGAAGACGTCGAGCGCCGTGCTCGACACGCTTCCACCCGAGGACCGGCCGCCGAGCTACCCGTCGCCCGCGGGATGATCGCCCGCGGGATGGTCGATGGCGTCACCGGCGGCGTGGTCGACCCGCACCCAGCCGTCGCCCTCGACGTAACGGCGGATCACCCGAGCCGGGTTGCCGACGGCCACGCTGAAGTCGGGCAACGATCCGGTGACGACCGAGCCCGCACCCACCGCCACGTTGCGGCCGATGTTCGAACCGGGCAGCACCACCGTGCCGTGGCCGAGCCACGAGCCGCTGCCGATCCGCACCGGGCGGGTCGGCGCGAACTGCCGCGCCGAGGGGCGACGACGTGTCCTCGTAACCATGGTTGGCATCGGTGATGTACACGTGGTGGCCGGTGAACACGTCGTCGCCGATCTCGACCGAGTGGTGGCCGACGATGCCGCTCCCCTTGCCGATGAGCACGCGGTCACCGATGGTGACGACCGGTGAGTGGTCGAGGACCTGATCGGGCATCACGCCGGCCGACAACGAGCAGTACGGGCCGATGATGCAGCCTTCGCCGAGCTCGATGTACTCCTCACCGTAGAGCGCGGCGACCGGGAAGCAGATCGCCGAACCGTCCCCGAAGCGGCGGAACGCACGCGCGCGTCGGCTGCGGGGCCCGATGGTGGCGAGCCGTTCCATCAGTTGCCACCCGGCGCGGATGACATCGCCGGACACCACCTGCGCCGACTCGCGGCGGCGCCCCCACGACGACGTCGCCGCGTCACCCATCGAGGGGACCTCGCGGGGACGCGCGGCGTCGCGTGCGCTCCTGAGGAACACGAGCGCAGCGAGCAAGCCACCGAGCACGACCACCGCGACGCACACGATCAGCACCGGCGGCCAGCTCGGGTCGTGCGCGTTCGGGCGAACGCGCACGAGCTCGGTGACCGGCGGGCCGGACCCGGTCGTCGCCGTGGACGAGCCTGCGAAGAAGCCGACGACCGGCCACGGATGCATCGGCGCCACTGTACGATCCGGGCGAGAGTGCCGGAGGTTCCGGGCGCGCAGCCGGGATTCGAGACTGCGGGTTTCGAAAGAACTGCGGAGGTTCGGAACATGGGCGTCGAGGTCATCGTCGGGATCGTCGTGATCGCGCTGGTCGTGATCGTGGTGTGGAAGTCGTTCCACTCGATCGGCGCCGCCGAGGTCGGTCTGGTCGCGAAGCGCTTCGCGTTGCGCAAGCTCACCGAGGACAACCCCGTCGCGTTCCGGGGCGAGGCCGGCTACCAGGCAGTGATGCTGATGCCCGGCTTGCGGTTCAAGCTCTGGCCCCTCTTCGGCGTGAAGAAGTTCCCCTGGGTGCAGGTGCCGGCGGGCGAGATCGGCGTGGTGATCGCCCAGGTCGGCGATCCACTCCCGATCGGCGCGAAGAGCGCGGTGTACAAGCCCGAGCTGGCCAACTTCTCCGACCTGCACACCTTCGTCGCGGCCGGTGGGCAGAAAGGCGTGCAGCGCCCGGTGCTCCCGCCGGGCACGCTCGTACCGGTGCATCCCGCCGCGTTCCTCGTGCTCACGCCCCAGACCGTCTACGGCCAGCCCCTGTCCCCCGACCTCGCCGACCAGGCCCGCGGGAACGACCTCACGCCGGAGTCGTTCGGCCTGTCCCCCGACCAGCTCCGGGTGGTGGTGATCGCGCCCGACGCCGGCGTCGACCTCGTCGGTGTGGTCACCGCGCTCGAGGGTGAACCGTTGCCGTCGGGCGACATCGCCAGTCGTCTCGGGGGGTTCGAAGACATCGCCGCGATCGAGGCGTCGAACGCGGGCGGCAGCACCACGACCACCGACGCCGAGCTCATCGACCTGCTGCTCGGAAGCAAGAACACGCTCCACAACAACTACCAGGACTTCCAGGCCTTCCTCGACCACGGCGGCAAGATCGGACTGCAGCACGACCCGCTGCTCTACGGCGCGTACCTGCTGAACCCGTTCCTCGTGCGCGTCGACCTCGTGCCCATGCTGGTGGTCAACCAGGGCGAGGTCGCGGTGATCAAGGGGTTCGTGGGCCTCCCGACCGCCGACACGTCGGGCTCCGAGTTCAAGTTCGGTTCGATCGTGCGCCCCGGTCACCGCGGCATCTGGCAGGAGCCGCTGCGCACCGGCAAGTACGCGATCAACCCACGCGTGTACGCCGCCGAGATCGTGCCCACGTTCATCCTCACGCTCAACTGGGCCGACGCGACGTCGGAAGCCCACGACCTCGACGCGCAGCTGTCGTCGATCGTCGGCAAGAGCCGCGAGGGCTTCATCTTCAAGATCGACCTGCAGGTGCAGATCCACGTGCCCGACACGAAGGCGCCGAAGGTCATCTCGATGGTCGGCACCATGCGCAACCTCGTCAGCGAGGTGCTGCAGAGCGCGGTGGGCAACCACTTCCGCAACACGTTGCAGGCGCTCGAGGCGATCAAGTTCATCGAGACCCGCCGCGAGGTGCAGGCGGCGGCGTTCGAGGCCATCACGCGCTACCTGAGCCAGTACGAGGTCGAGACCAAGGGCGTCTACATCCAGGACGTCGCGTTCCCGCAGGAGCTGGTGCTCGTGCTCACCCAGCGCGAGATCGCCAACCAGGAGAAGGCGACGTTCGAGGAGCAGCAGCGGGCCGAGACCTCGCGCATCGAGATGGAGAAGGCCAAGGGCACCGCCAACATGCAGTCGCAGCTCGCGAGCGCACAGGTAGGGGTGCAGATCAAGACGAACGAGGCCCAGGCGCGCGAGCAGGAGGCGAAGGGCGACGCCGCGTACGTGCAGCTGACCGGTGAGGCGGAAGCGGCTCGGCGCCAGGCCATCGGTCTCGCCGAGGCCAAGGCGACCGAAGCGCTCGGGCTCGCCCGCGCCACCGGTTTCGAGGCGCAGAAGGACGCGCTCGGTGGGCCCGCGACCGCGGTGGTGGCGGTGGCGAACGCGGTGGCCGACGGCCACATCACCGTCGTGCCCGAGGTGCTCGTCACCGGGGGCGGAGGTTCGTTCGACGGCCTCGCGGCCACGCTGATGCGCTATCTCGGCACCGGCTCGTCCAACGGCAAGCAGGCCCCGCCGCCGCCCGCGGTCGCCCCGGTCACCGCGATGGACGCGCCGTCGGACGCGACGGAACCGGGCGAGGCGTCCACCGACGTCGAAGCCGCCGAGCTCACCGAGGAGGAGAGTCGGCCCGACGGCACCGCGGCCGACGGGAACACGGGTGGCGCCGTCACGCCGTGACGTAGTCGAGCAGCTCGCGTCCGTGGTCTGACCCGAGCGCGATGTCACTCGTGTCGAGCGTGACGCGGTCGAGGTACTGGTAGCGCAGCACGTCGCAGTCGTGCAGCCGGTTGGGGAAGATCCCACCGAAGGTGAAGCCGAGCTCGCGCAGGCCGTCACCGTGACGTTGCGTCCCGGGATCGGCGAGCGGGAGGTCGACGTACACGCAGTCGGCTGCGCGCGCGAGCGCGTCGTCACGCGCCCGGAGCACCGCGTCGAGCAGGTCGTCGCCCACGGTGCGCACGGTGACGACGCGGTCGTTGTGGTCGTCGCGGTCGTCGACGTGCACGTCGGTGTGCGCGGTCGACGGTTCGTCGCCGGCGTCACGCACGGTGCCGCGCAGCCCGGCTCGCTCGAGGATGCTCGTGGCCATGGCCCGGTCGCGAGGTGGCACGTACACCGATCGGGTGTGACCGTCGTTGGTCTTGAGGTAGTAGAGGACGACCGACTGCCGGTGGAGACGCGCGTCGATCGCCTGGTACTCGACGGTCGCGGGGATGTAGCCGAGCAACAGGCCGGTCTCGACTGCGCCGAGCGCGACGTTGGCGCGCTGGCTGTAGGGATGCGCGGCGGTGGCCTCGCTGTAGAGGCCGAAGAGCCCTCGTTCGGCGGCCCCCGCCGCGGCGCGGCGCTTCAGCATCGTGAACAGGTGCCGCCCGCGGTATTCGGGATCGACGACGGCCTGACCCGACTCCGCGACGTCGTCGTCGGGTCGCAGACGGGCCAGGCCCACGTGCGCGACGACCTCCCCGTCGTCGGCGATGCCGACGGTCGACCAGAGGGTGCCGCGGCGCAGCCGCTCGGCCACTTCGGCGGGGTCGTACACCCAGGCAGCGTCGTACGAGTCGCCGTAGCAGCGCCGCACCAGGCGGGTGAAGGCCTCGGCCCGCTCGGGACCGAGGAAGTCGACCTGGACACCGGGTTCGTCGGGGAGTTCGTGCTCGTCCATGAGTGTCATACCTCGGCGCGAAGGTGCCCGGGATGTACAGTTGCCCCGCGAATCACATGTCTGTGATTCGAACCCGGGGCGGACGGACTGGAAGCACCACCCCAGGAGGACCCTCATGAGCGCACGACTCGTCAGGCTCGATGCCATGCTGTTCCGCGCCGATTCGGTGCGCTTCGAGTCCTGCCCCAGCTACCGGGGCAGCGACGGGGAGGTGTGCGAGTGCGGCTGGCTGGAGGCCGACCACGCAGTGGCGGTGAGCCGCCGCCAGTTCGCCGGTCGCCGTCCCCGCCGCCGCACCGCGGTCGTGGCGCGTCAGACCGCTTAGCGGCGTTCGGCCGCGTCGGCACCCAACGCCGCCACCACACCGTCCGGGTCCTCCACCGACACGCGGAGGGTCCGCACCCGCAGCGGCACCGGCCCCATCCACGCGCGGACCGACGGCTCGAAGCTGATGCGCACGATCCCGGACGACGAGCCGTTCACCAGCCAACGACCGCGCCAGCCGTGGACGCCCCAGCCGAGCACCCGGTCGTGGTCGAGCGCGGCACCCCGCACGACGCTCCGGTCGGCATCGAGCTCGAACCAGATGGCCATCCGCACGCGGACACGTTGCTCGTCGACCTCGACGTAGCAGCGCGACGGCGTCATTCCCATCAGGCCCATCATCCGGTTGACGCCGGTGAAGCGGATCGGGAAGCGCGCCACTCGGTGGACGCTAGGCAGACTTGCGGGTGCGCTTGGCTGCCCCGGAAGCCTTCTTGGCGGTCGAGCTTCGCTTCGCGGCGGACTTCTTCACGGTTGTCTTCTTGGCGGCCGCCTTCTTCGCCGGGCGCTTGGCCGCGGTCGAGCCGCTCCCCGACTGCTTGGCCCCGGTGCGCGCCAGGCTCGCTTCGAGCGCGGCCATGAGGTCGAGCACCTTGGCCGGTTCCTCGGGCGCGACCGGCGCCACGATGTCCTCGCCGGCCGCCTTGCGCTCGATCAGGGCGAGCACCTCTTCGCGGTAGTCGTCGTGGTACTTCTCGGGATCGAACGTCCCCGAGAGCGTGTCGACGAGCTGGCGCGCCATCTCGAGCTCGCGCTCGGTCGGTTCCGGCTGCGAATCCACGAGCTCGCGCTCGGGCGCGAGCACCTCGTCGGCGTAGCGCATGGTCTCGAGGCACAGCATCCCGTCGATGGGACGGATCGCGACCAGCGCCTCCTTCGACCGCAGGACGAACCGACCCACCGCGACCTTGTTCTCGTCCTCCATGACGCGCGACAGCAGGCGGTAGGCCTTGGCCGCGTCCTTGTCGGGCACGAGGTAGTACGGCTGTTCGAAGTAGACGGGGTCGATCTCGGAGAGGTCGACGAAGTCCTCGATCTCGATCATGCGGCTGGCCGACGGCTTGAGCGCGGCGAGCTCGTCGTTGTCGAGGACGACGTAGTGACCGTTCTCGAGCTCGTAGCCCTTGACGATCTGGTCGTTGGGCACCTCTTCGCCGGTCTGCTCCGACACGCGGCGGTAGCGGATCCGCGAACCGGTGGCGGCTTCGAGCTGGTTGAAGCGGACGTCCTGCGACCTCGTCGCCGACACGAGACGTACGGGCACGGTCACCAGCCCGAAGCTGATCGAACCCGTCCAGATGGCTTGCGGCACGACGATCTCCCTCTTCTCCCGCTCCTACTACCTTCGCAGGTCGTGGTCCCCTCTTCCAAGAAGCCGGGTGCGGAACCCGCGACGACGGTGGAAGTGGAGGGCCGGCGCCTGCGCCTGACCAACCTCGACAAGGTGTTGTACCCGGCCACCGGGTTCACCAAAGGCCAGGTGATCGACTTCTACGCCCGCATCGGCCCGACGATGCTGCCCCATCTCGCCGATCGGCCGGTCACCATGGTGCGGCTCCCCGACGGCATCGCCGGCGAGCGGTTCTTCGAGAAGCGCTGCCCCGGTCACCGGCCGCAGTGGCTCGACACCATCGCGCTCGACGCCGACTCCGAGATCCAGGCGTGCTCGCTCGAGAGCGTGCCCGCGCTGGTGTGGACCGCCAACCTCGCTGCGCTGGAGCTGCACACCCCGCAGGCGCGCGCGGCCGAGCCGTGGCTGCCGTCGGCGATCGTGTTCGACCTCGACCCCGGGCCCGGCACCGACCTCGGCGACTGCGCGCCGCGTCGCGCTCGAGCTGCACGAGCTCCTCGACCAATTGGGGATGCGCGCGGTCGCGAAGACGTCGGGTTCGAAGGGTCTGCACCTGTCGGTGGGGATACGGCCGTCGGTCGACGCCGAGACCACCAAGGGGTTTGCGCTCGCGCTCGGGAAGGTGCTCGAGTCCGCGCGACCCGAGCGCGTCACCGTGACGATGGCCAAGGAGCAGCGCGGCGGGCGCGTGTTCGTCGACTGGAGCCAGAACGACCGGCACAAGACCACCGTGTGCGCCTACTCGCTGCGCGCCACCGACGTCCCGGGTGTGTCGACGCCGTTGGGGTGGGACGAGCTGGACGAGCTCGCCGACGGCGGCGACCCGCGCGCGTTCGCGTTCACGCCGGCCGACGTGCTCCAACGCGTCGACGAGTTCGGCGACCTCTACGCCGACAGCCTCGCCGGCGACCAGGACCTGCCCGAGCTCGGGTGAGCGACGCTGGACGCGTCGTGCAGTCAGTCGTCGAAGAGGGCGAGGAGCGCGTCGAGTTGGGTCGAGATCTGGTCGCGAGCGCGACTCGACAGGGTCTGACGGTCCTCCCAACGATGGAGTTCGCCGTTCACCGCCACGGCCAACGCCCGTCCGGCGTCGGTGAGCTCGACGACGACACGACGACCGTCCGCCGGATCGGCCGATCGGGTGAGCCAGCCGGCACCCTCGAGACGATCGAGGGTGAGCGACATGCCGCCCGTGGTGCGCCGCAGCACCTCGCAGATGCGCGTCGGCGTCGTGCGGCCGTCGGGCGAGCGTCGCACGACACCGAGCACGAGGTAGTCGGCGAGGCTGAGACCCGACCGCGCGGTGATGCCCTCGAGCGCTTCGTTCATGAGGAGGTTCAGCCGCAGGACGCGCGCCACGAGCCCGGGTTCGCCGAGGTCGAAGCCGGCCGGGGAGTGTGCAGGTGCCGGCGCGCTCGCGGTCATGCCACGTTCCCGAAGCGATCGAGGGCGTCGACGTCGATGGCGTCGCCCCGCAACGAGCGAGACGACTCCTGCGCGTCGAGTCCTGCTTCGCCGATCGGACGGTGCGCGACTGTGGTCGCCGACCGAGATGATCCAGGGCAGGTCGTCCGCCCCCGGCGACTCCCCGTCCGCCGCGTGCGCCGTCGCGCCGTCGCGCCGTCGCCCTCGTCCACCACGGTCATGCCGTTCCTCCTGGCGAGATCCCTTTGAGAATAGCTATGTGCCGTGGTACTTTGCCAGTCGTGAGCCAAGCACCCGACAACCCCCGCGTCGAAGGGCTGGAGCCGACCTTCCGCGCCTTCGACGACCCCGACGTCCCGTGGCAACCGGTCAAGGCGCAGCGCAACGCCGACGGCACGACCGCCTACGTGCGCGAGAAGTGGTTCGCGTTCAGCGCCGATCCGCCCTACCTGTCGATCTACGCCGAGTACGACCCCGGCATGGTGGTGCGCCGCCACGGCCACTACTGCCCACACATCGTGTTCGTGCTCGAGGGCTCGGCGACCTTCGGAGACCGCGAGTGCCCGGTGGGCACCCACATCGAGCTGCCCTTCGGCGCCGCGTTCGGGCCCGTGGTCGCGGGGCCCGACGGCGTGACGTTCTTCGAGGTGATGCTCGGTGACCCCCGCAGCTGGGGCGACCAGCCCGAGCAGTTCGAGGCCGCGCTCGCAGCACAGGGCGCGCGTGCGCTCCCCGACCCTCCGCTCGAGTTCCCCGACTGGCTCACCGACCTGCGCCAGCACTGGGCGGGCGCGACGGACACCACGTGACCCGGCGCCGCGGTGCGCGCACCTCGGTAGCGTGCCGGCCGTGGCAGTGAACGAGCATCCGTACCGACCCCGGCACATGAGCAACACGACGATGGCCGACGGGCACTCCGAGGTCACGTGGACGCCACCTGACGACTGGGGCAACCCGGTCGGCAACGTGCACGGCGGCTACATCGCACTCCTCGTGGACGACACCGCGGGGATGGCGCTGCTGTCGGTCATCGGCACCGGCGCGCCGACGGTGAGCCTGCAGGTCGACTACCTGCACGGGATGCCCCTCGGTCGCGCCTACATCGCGCGCGGCGAGGTGGTGCGGGTCGGCAAGGCGACCGCGATCGTCGACGTGCACGTGTACGACACCGACGACGTGATGGTCGCCCGCGGGAAGTGCTACTTCCAGCTGCCGAGCTCGTGGCGCGACCGCAAGGGCGGCCCGTCCTCCAACGCCTGAGCGCACGCGACGCTGGTCAGCGGAAGGCGCCGTCGAGCAGGCGTCCCAGCCAGAACACGAGCAGGCCGCCGTCGAGCTCTCGCGTGAAGTTGTGGTCGGCCTCGGCTCGTTGCTCGTACCAGACGGTGCGCTGCGCGGGAGGGGTGGCCTCGCTCTCGCCTCGTCGCGCCGCCCACGCGGCCGCGAGCGGTGCCCCCTGGGTCTCCGCCACCACCAGCGAATCCTGTTCGCCGTACGCGAAGAACGCGGGCGGCGGGCGGGCGTGCAGATGGGTGGCGACGGTGGCGTCGTCGACGCGCGCCGGATCGCACGTCTCGGGTCGCATCGGCGCGCAGCCGAGGAGCGCCGCGGTCATGGCCGGCGCCCATCCACCAGCCTGCGGGAACGTGTGGAGGTCCGACGGTCCGACGTAGTCGATGACGCCTTGCACCGCGGGCGAGACGTGTGCGAGCTCGGGCGCCAGATCGGGGTCGGCGTACCGACCCGGATCGGCCGCGGCGAGTGCGGCGAGATGGCCCCCCGCCGAGGCGCCGGCCAGGACGATGCGCTCGGGATCGAGTCCCCATGCAGAGGCGTGCGCCCGGACGAAGCGGATGGCGCGATCGAGGTCCTCCACCGGAGCCGGGAACGGGTTCGTCGAGCGCCCGTCGGCCGCCGTACCGACCAGTCGGTAGTCGATCGACACGAGCGCCACGCCGAGCTCGGGCCCGAGCGACTCGATCACGTCGGGGATGGCGGCGCGGCTGCCGGCGATCCATCCGCCCGCGTGGACGAAGATCACGACGGGGACCGGTCCCCGCGCGTCCGGGGGCGGGTGGAGGTCGAGGAGCTGTTCCGGGCGCGCACCGTAGGCCACGTCCAGGTGCTCGACGACGGTCACGGGTTCGGCGCCGAGCACCTCATGGACCGGGTCGTTGACCGCAGCCACCACGGCGAGCGCGATCGCACCCGCGGCCACCCCGAGCGCGAAGCGGATGCCGACACGTCGGGTGGGGCGAGTCATCGAACCACCGACGCCCGACGCCGCGAATCGGTTGCATCGCGCACGGGCGCGGTCATGCCGTCGAGACTGCCGGGTTCGCGTCGCGTCCGGACACGCGGTTGTCAACTGTTCACCGAACGTTTCGCGCGTCGACGCGCGAGCGAGATTGCCCTCGGGCCCTCCGGGGTGGTTCGATCCCGGGTCCGCAGGACGACAAGGAGTGCTCGTTGCTGGACGTGAGGAACCAAGCCGCGATCGTCGGCATCGGGGCGGTGCCGTTCGGGCGCCGGGGCGAGTTCGCCGAGCAGGGACTCGTGCGGCTGGCCGTCGCGGCCATCACCGCCGCGTGCCACGACGCCGGCATCCGCCCGAAGGACGTCGACGGCTACTCGTCGTACTACAGCTCGGTCGAGCCGGCCGAGCTGATGGCCGCGTTCGGCGCCGAGCGGTTGCGGTACGCGTCACAGACGTGGGGCGGCGGCGGGGCGTCGATGTGCGGCGCGTTCCAGAACGCGGCGATGGCCGTCGCCACCGACCAGGCCGACTTCGTGGTGGTGCACAAGGTCGCGACCATGGAGGCGGACAAGCGCTACGGCCAGGCGTTCGGCCGGATCGGCCAGGGCATCCCGGCGGTGGGCGGGCCGTTCGCGTTCTCGGTGCCCTACGGCCTGCAGTCACCGGGCCAGATGTTCGCTCTCGCCGTGCGGCGCCACATGCACCTGTACGGCACCACGAGCGAGCAGATGGCGCACGTGGCGATCAACGCACGCGAGATGGCCCGCACGAACCCGAACGCGCGCTTCGCGAGCCGATCACCGTCGACGACCACCAGGCCAGCGCGATGATCGCCGACCCACTGCGCCTCTTCGACTTCTGCATGGAGTCCGACTACGGGTGCGCGGTCGTGATCGCGTCGGCGGAACGCGCGCGATCTGCGTCGTGCGCCGGCCTACATCGCCGCCGCGTCGGCGGGTGCACCGTTCCGCTTCGGCAACGCCTTGATGAGCTTCTACAACCAGCCCGACGTCGACTTCGCGTCGAGCGGTCACCGTGTGGTGGCAGACGAGCTGTACCGGCTCTCGGGGATGGCGATCACCGACATGGACGCGGCGATGGTCTACGACCACTTCACCGGCATGGTGCTCATGGCGCTCGAGGACTTCGGGTTCTGCGCCAAGGGCGAGGGCGGCCCGTACGCGGAGGCCGGCAACCTGGGGCTCGGCGGCCCGCTCCCGGTCAACACGCACGGCGGCAACCTGGCGGAGGCGTACACCCACGGCATGACCCACGTGAACGAGGCGGTGCGCCAGATCCGCGGCACCGCGATCAACCAGATCGACGGCGCGACCAACGTGCTCGTGGTGGGCGGCGCCGGACCCGCGCCGACCAGCGGCATGATCCTGACGGGAGCACGATGAGCGACCACATGCCCGGCCTCCCCGGGCCCGCACCCGATCCCACCACGGAGGGCTACTGGTTGGCCGCCGGGCGGGGCGAGCTCGTCGTGCAGCGGTGCAGCGCGTGCGGCACGCACCGGCACCCGCCCACGGAGGTCTGCTACGAGTGCAACTCGCTCGAGTGGACCTGGCAACCGCACGATGGTCGCGGCACCGTGTTCACGTACACGTGGACCGACCGCCCCGTCGTGCCCGGGCTCGCGCACCTCGGCGTGTACAACGTGTCGGTCGTCGAGCTCGAGGGCACGAACGGCGTCGTGCGGATCCTGAGCCGGATCACCGACGTGGAACGCGACGAGCTCGTCGTCGGCCTCCCGGTCGAGGTCCACTTCGACCCCGCGGGTGCCACCGTTGACGGAGCCGGCGTCGCACTCCCCCTCTTCCGCCCGCGCTGATGCCCCGAACAGGTCTGCGTCGCTCCGACGCGAGCGACGCGCTCAGGTGACGCCACGTCGAACGTCAGCTCTTGATGTCCTTCCGGCGGAACCACCACAGAGCGATGAGGAAGAACAGCACCACGTACGCGAGCTGCAACACCACACCGCGCCACATGTCGGCGCTCCAGTGACCGTGGGTCAGCAGGTCGACCCACCGATCGAAGTAGTGAGTGGGGAGCACGTAGCGGATGTTGCCGAGCGACGAGATCGAATCGAGGATCAACGAGGTGAAGTAGAGACCGACGCCGGCGAAGATCGCGCCGAACGGGGCGTCGGTCATGCACGACACCATGAACGAGAACGCGACGACACCCGTGAGGCACCACGACACGTACGCCGTCGACACCAACAGGTGGTAGAGGATGTCGCCGTTCGACTGCCCGCCGGTGAGGAAGCTCAACGGGGGCCCGATCGCATCGGTGCCGAACACGATCGCGCCGACCACCAGCGCGGTGATCACCACGATCACGACCGCGACCCACGCGCAGAAGATCGCGACGACGAACTTCGAGAACACCAGGCGGCCGCGTCCCACCGGACGCATGAGCAGGTATCGCAGGTTGCCCCAGCTCGCTTCGCCGGCCATGGCGTCGCCCCCGAACAACGCGACGACGATCACCAGCATGAAGGCGCTGGTGACGCGCAGCGCGAACCCCGGAAGCAGCAGCCCGGTCTGCGACGCGAGGTAGAGCAGTCGGCCCTCGCCCCGCTGACTCGGCGGATTCAGGTCGATGGCCACCGCCATGATGATCGGAATGAGCACGAGCAGCCCGTACGCGACGTAGGTGCGCGTGCGCCGGAGGCTCTTCACCAGTTCGGTGCGCACGACCGCGAGGGTGAGCATCACATCCCCTCGACCAGCCCGAGGAACGCATCCTCGAGCCTGCGGCGGGCGGTCACGGTCTCCACCGCGACGCCTGCGGCCACGAGGGCGGCCACGAGGTCGGAGCGCCGTCCGCCGTCCATCGTGACCGCGAGCCCGGGCATCTCGTCGTCGATGCGCTGCACCGACGGGATCCCCTCGAGCACACGACGGGCTGCTGCGCTGTCGTCGACCTCGAGGTACACGGTGCCCGACGCGCCGATCAGGTCGGAGACCGACCCGGTCGCCACGAGGCGGCCCTTGTCCATGACGACCGCGTGCGTGCAGATCTGCTCGACCTCGGCCAGGACGTGGCTGGAGAACAGCACGGTCGATCCGGCTTCGGCGACCCGACGTACGAGCTGGCGCACCTCGCGCATCTCGCCGGGATCGAGGCCGTTGGTGGGCTCGTCGAGCACGAGGATCTCGGGCTTGCCCAGCAGCACCCGGGCGAGGCCGAGCCGCTGGCGCATGCCCTGCGAGTACGTCTTCACCTTGCGGTCGACCGCGGCACCGAGATCGGCGATGGCCAGTGCCGTCTCGACGTCGGCGTCGGCCCAGCGCCCCCCACCTGCCTCCCACCAGAGGCGCAGGTTGCGCGTCCCGGACAGGTGCGGCACGAACGCCGACGACTCGATCAGCGCGCCGAGCCGTCGCAACTGCTCGGAGCCGGGAGTGACCTGTGCCCCGAAGAGGCGCGTCTCGCCGTCGCTCGGACGGATGAGACCGAGGAGCATCCGCAAGCACGTGGTCTTGCCCGCGCCGTTGGGCCCGAGCAGGCCGCACACCTGTCCCCGGTCCACCGAGAAGGAGAGGTCGTCGACCGCGAGCACCCCCGCGCCGAAGCGCTTCGACAAGCCGATGATCTCGACGACGGGTTCGGCGACGGGTTCGGTCATCGGCGGCCGAGAACGGGGCCGACGGAGCGCGGGGGGACCACTACGGCGAGCGTAGCGTGGCGCCCCATGGAAACGACCGCCGGCCGCCGGCCCCGCGATGCACAGCGGCGCCGCGTGTACCTGGCCGAGACGCCCCTCCCGTCGAGCCCGTTGCCCGGCCTCGACGCGTGCGCGCGCTTCGCCGACCGTGTCGTCGGCACCCTCTGGTGGCACGAGCGCTTCCCCGACCGCGACCTCGCCGGTGTGCCCCGTCTCCGCCCCGGCAACGGGGCGCGCCAGGCGTTCTACCGGGTGGAGGACAGCGGGCCCACGATCACGCTCCCCCGTCGCTACCGCACCAAGGGCGTGGTGCTGCACGAGCTCACGCACTGGGCGCTCGGCATCGATTCCGGCCTCCCGCACCACGGCCGCACGTTCGCCCGCGTCCTGCTCGACGCGATCGGCGAGTTCTGTGGGCCCGAGCACGCGGCGGTGCTCGAGGCCTCGTACCGGGAACACGGCGTGCACGTCGGTCGTCCGCCGCGACGTGGCCCCGATGGCCGGTTGCACTACGGCTGGGACGAACGCCTGCGGGTGAACAAGGGCGCGACGGGCCCGGTGAAGATCAACTGGAACATCGACGGCGAGGAGCACGAGCTCCAGGGCAGCTTCGACGGCTACGAACGCGGCTCGTCGATCCTGCGCTGCACGGACGTGGACGGTCAGACAGTGCGCATCCAGACCAAGGCCGTCTGGGCGGTGCGCGATGTCGACTGAGGGCACCAAGCGCGCCATCGCAGCCGCGTTCGTCGCCAACCTCGGCATCGCGATCTCGAAGTTCGCCGCGTTCGTGATCACCGGCTCGGCGTCGATGTTGGCGGAGTCGATCCACTCGGTCGCCGACACCGGCAACCAGGGACTGCTGTTCCTCGGCGGCAAGCGCGCCCAGAAGGCTCCCACCGCGGAGCACCCGTTCGGGTACGGCGCCGAGCGCTACTTCTGGGCGTTCGTCGTCGCGCTCGTGCTCTTCACGCTGGGATCGATGTTCGCCCTCTACGAGGGCATCCAGAAGCTCGTCAACCCCCACGGCCTCGACTCGCCGATCTGGGCGTTCGCGGTGCTCGGCATCGCGATCGTCTTGGAAGGGTGGTCCCTGCGCACCGCGCGTCGCGAGGCCACGCCGTCGCGAGGCCGCAAGTCGTGGTGGACGTTCATTCGCAGCACCAAGAGCCCCGAGCTGCCGGTCGTGCTGCTCGAGGACAGCGGGGCGCTGGTGGGCCTGATGTTCGCCCTCGTCGGGATCAGCCTGGCCGAGATCACCGGCAACCCCCGGTGGGACGCGCTCGGCAGCATCGGGATCGGTCTGCTGCTCGGCGTGATCGCGGTGGTGCTTGCCGTCGAGATGAAGAGCCTGCTCATCGGCGAGGCGGTCGCACCGCAGGTCGACGAGGAGATCCGCAGCGCAATCCTCGACGGCCCCGAGATCTCGCGCATCATCCACCTGCGCACGCAGCACCTCGGACCCGACGACGTCCTGCTCACGGCGAAGCTCGAGTTCACCTGCACCACCATCCCCGAGCTCGCCCGTGCGATCGACACGACCGAGGCGCGGGTGCGTGCGACGGCCCCGACGGTCAAACTGATCTTCTTCGAACCCGACCTCTACGACGCCGCGCGCAGCGACGACACGCCCACCTCCCAGGAGGCGCCGATGACCGGGACCGCCGAAGCCGTCGATCGTTTCAACCAGGCGTTCAACGCTCACGATGTCGACGCAGTGATGGCCGCGATGACCGACGACTGCGTGTTCGAGGACACGTCACCGCCGAACGGGGAGCGCCACGAAGGCCAGGAACAGGTGCGCGCGGCTTGGGAAGAGTTCTTCGCCGCGTCGCCCCATGCGCGCTTCGACGCAGAAGACGTCATCGTCGCGGGTGATCGCTGCATCGTGCTGTGGGCCTACACGTGGACCAACGACGACGGCACCACCAGCTCACTGCGCGGCGTCGACGTGCTGCGGGTGCGCGACGGCAAGGTCGCCGAGAAGTTCGCGTACGTGAAGGGTTGAGTCAGTCGATCCGACGGAGCTCGCGTCGGAACCGCTCACCGTTGCGCACGTACTCGGCCGCGTTGCGCAGCGTGTCGGCGACATCCACCGAGTCGGGACGGATCTTGGCCGGCACGCCGAGCGCCATCGCGCCGGACGGCACGACCATTCCGTTCGGCACCACGGCCCCGGCGCCCACCAACGCCCCGGCTTCGATCACCGCGCGGTGCAGCACGATCGACCCGGTGCCGATCAGCGCGCCGTCGTGCACCGTGCAGCACTCGAGGTGCGCGAGGTGACCGATCACGACGTTGTCGCCGACGATCGTCGGGGTGAGCGGGGTGGTGTGGAGGACAGCGCCGTCCTGCACCGAGGTCCGTGCTCCGACGCGGATCACGCCGTAGTCGCCGCGGAGCACCGCCTGGGGCCACACGGTGGTCCCGGCGCCGAGGGTCACGTCGCCGATCACGGTCGCGTCGGGGTGCACGTACGCAGTCGGATCGACCGTCGGCTCCAGGTCGCCGAGCGCGTAGATGGCCACGAGCTGACCCTACAGGCGAGGCCGATGGCGGCCGATACCGAGAGGCATGGCCGAGGTGACCACCCAGAACACCGTCACGTCGAAGCAGCTGGGCAAGCACCTGCGGTCGATCCGCCGCAAGAAGGGGCTCTCGCTGTCCGAGGTCGCCCGCGGCGCGGGACTGAGCCGGCGCGAGCTCGTCGCCTACGAGCGAGGCAAGATCCCGATCCCGGAGAGCGACCTCTGGGTGCTCGCGGGATCGTGCGGGGTCGACGTCGCCGAGCTGATGCCCAGCGCATCCTCACTCGAGCTCACCGCGGCGGCCAACGCCACGAGTGTGGGCGACACGGTCAGCCAGCTCCGGCGCAGCCAGGAGGACGCCGGCGTCACGCCGTACCTCCACACGCTGCAGAAGCTCCAGGCGCTCCCCCCGGGCAAGCGGATCCCGGTGAAGGAGCGCGAGCTGGAGCAGATCGCAACCGCGCTCGGGTCCACCCCGCGATCGATCGAGCAGAAGCTGCGGGAAGTGCTCAACGTCTCCCCCGACGAGGCGGAGCGCCTGCGGGCGATGATCCTCGTGCCGCCCAACACGAAGGGTCGGCCGCGCGCACTCGCCGCGTCACCCTCGGCGTCGGCTGCGGGCACGCCCGCACCGTTCGAGGCGCCGCCGATCGAGGCTGCACCCACGCCGGCTCCGTTCCCGCCGCCAGGTCCGCTCCACGCGCCGGTCACGGACCCCTTCGGGGTGCCCGCGCCCTTCGCCGAGGCGGCATCCCTCGCGGCCCCGACCACCGCCGGCGACGCTCTCGCGAGCCCGGAGCCCGCCGCCTTCGCCGAACCCGTCACACCCGCCGAACCCGTCACACCCGCCGAACCCGTCACACCGTTCCCCTCCGCAGCGCCGGCGTTCCTCGACCGGCCGATCGACGCACCGGTGGACGACGTCCACGGACACGACGTCGACGTGTTCGCGGAGCTCGCCCGGCTCCCAGAACCCCTGCCGCTGGGTGACCCGTCCGCCCCGCTGCCCGACCTGCTCGCACCGCAGGACCCGTTCGCCGACCCCTTTGCCGGCGTGCCTCCGATCGGCCCCCCCGAGGGTGCCGTCGAGCTCGTCGACAGCACGATGCCCGCAGGGAACACCGCCGGCGCCGGCGCATGGAATGCGGCCGACGCGCCCCCGATCGAAGTGGCCATGCGCCAGGGCTCGTCGACCTGGGACCTCGCAGAGCCGCCGCTGGTCGCCAAGTCGTCCGGTGGTCGCGAGACCTCCGGGGTGGAGCCCGACACCTGGGAGACCGGCACCTGGCAGCCCCCGGTTCCCGAGGGCACCGACGGCGCCCCCAACGGGTTCTGGGAGGGCACCGACGACTGGGCACCCCCCGGCGAAGCCCCCGATGCTCCCCCCCTCGCCGAGAGCGCCGACCTCATCGACGCAGCCTCCGAGAGCCTGACCGCCGACGACCCGAACGCCGAACCGCCGGTGATCGGCGTGGGCACCTGGGCCGGTGCCGCGTGGGACCCCGAGCCCTGGTCCCCCGCTGAGACCGTCGGCGCCGACGCCGCGGTCGACCACAACCCGCTGACCGCCGACGAGTGGCCGAGTGAGCCCGCCGACCTCGGCGCGTGGGACCACCGCCCCGACCCGGCGGCGGTGGACACCGGGTTCTACGTCGACTGGGGCACCGACGAGACCGAAGCGCCCCCCGGATGGGACACGCCCGTCGAACCGCATGCAGGCACGACCGCCGACGTGGTCGACGCCCCCGCCGCCTGGGACGCCTGGTCGCAGACGGACGCCACCGAGATCGTCGACACCGAGATCGTCGACACCGAGATCGTCGACACCGAGATCGTCGACACCGAGATCGTCGAGGCGCCGCGACGTCGCCGACGATCGTCCGGCGTGGGAGCAGTGGACACCGGCGAACGAGACGGCCGA
Source organism: uncultured Actinomycetes bacterium (assembly GCA_963720765.1). Taxonomy (GTDB): domain Bacteria; phylum Actinomycetota; class Acidimicrobiia; order IMCC26256; family DASPTH01; genus DASUAS01. Next base: position 405,889 of record CAVRGS010000013.1, on the reverse strand, counting down.
GATCATCGGGGCCGAGACCGATCTCGTCGGCTCGACCGCCCTCGACGCCCCGATGATGGACGCGCCGCCGACGTGGGACACGTGGACGCCCGCCACCGACGCGGCCGCCATGGCCGACACCGCCGTCGAACCCGTCGAACCGGTCCCGCCCGTGGATGCCGACGCGCCCGCGACCTCCGTCGAAGCCGAGACCGTCGAGTTGGCGCACATCAGCTGGCGCGCCGACGGTTCGCACATCGCCGAATCCGAGGTCGCCGACACGAGCGACGAGATCGCCTCGGCCGACGTCGCCACGACCGCCGAACGGAACGTCCACTCCTCCGAGACGATCGTCGACGTGCCCGGTGACGTCGCTCCCGTCTGGGCCCAGCCGTCGCCGACGCGGACCGGGCCCGTCGAGCCGGCCTCGATCGAGCCCGTCACCGCGACGCCCGAGATCGTCGAGCCCACCGCGATCGACGAGCCCGAGCCCCAGCCGATCGGCGACGCGTTCGTGACCGCAGGTCCGGATTGGCAGCTCGGCAACGCACTCCCGCTGGTGGAGGTGCGTGGCCAGGGCGGACTCGTGATGCGCCGCGCCGACGAGCGCTGGGCGCTCGCCGACGTGATCACAGCTTCCGACTTCGTCGCCGAGGTCGAGGTCGACTTCCGCTCCGGCCCGGGTCTGGGTGTGCTCTTCCGCGCGTCGATCGACGACGAGGGCCGCATGTCGGGCTACTCGTTCGACATCGATCCCATCTACGACGGTGGCGGCTATCTCGTGCGCCAGTGGCAGGCCGACCGCGAGCTGTGGAACCCGATCGCTCGCGTGGGCGGTGACGATCCGACGTCGATGTACGGCACGCTGCTCGTGCGCATCGAAGTGATCGGCGAACACCTCCGGGCGCAGGTCAACGGGGTCGACGTCCTGACCGTCGAGAACCTGAAGCAGGCGTCGGCCGATCGCGGACGCGACGCGGCCAGTGGTGACCGGGTCGGCGTGCAGGCGTGGTCGTCGTCCGACCTCGTCATCGACACCGTGCGCGTCGCCTCGCGCTGAGCGCCCCACCCCGGTACCCTCGCCGCGCGTGGAGCTCGAGGAGTACGCGCGCATCGCCGCAGTGGAAGACGACCACTGGTGGTACCGCAACACGCGCGCGCTGGCTGGCGGCCTGCTGGCCCCCTGGCTCCACCGAACCGAGCGCCTGCTCGATGCGGGCTGCGGGCCCGGCGGCAACGGTGCGTGGCTGGCCGAGCACGGGGCAGTCGTCGGCGTCGACCTCTCGCCGGACGCGCTCGCATTCGTGAAGGCTCGACGGCCCGCCACCACGCCCGTGCGGGCGAGCATCGACGCACTCCCCTTCGCCGACGAGAGCTACGCAGTGGTCGTCGGACTCACCGTGCTGTACACGGTGCCCGACGACACCGGCGCGCTGCACGAGCTCGCGCGGGTGACCCGCCGGGGCGGCGCAGTCCTGCTGGTGGAGCCCGCGTTCACCAGTCTGGGGCGCGCCCACGACGCCACGGTCCACGGACGGCGTCGGTACCGCCGCACCGACCTCGCGGAGCTCGCCACCGCTGCCGGACTCACCGTGCAGCGCTGCACGTACGCCTACTCCTTCCTCGCCCCGCCGGCCGCGACCCTCGCCGCCGTCGACCGGCTGCGACGTCGACGCGACGAACCCGGCGGGTCCGACGTCGACAAGCGCGCGCTCGACCGGGTGTTCGCGCCGCTCGCCGCGCGCGAACGCCGATGGCTCATGCGCCACGACATCCCGGTGGGGACATCGGTGGTGCTCCTCGCTACGCGCTGACCGATCTCGTGCGGCCGCGCCGCAGCACGACCATCTGCACCCAGAGCCCGGCCAGGTCGAGCAGCGTGCTCGCGATCGCCCCGACGCGGAAGAACTCCGAGGTGCCGTGCACGCGGCGGTAGTGGTGCACGCCGACCTCGGTGAAGCGTGCTCCCGTGTCCTGCAGCTTGCGCACCAGCTCCACGCAGATCACCCCGGTGGTGTGCACGAGGGTCACGCGGTCGAGCGCACTCCGCCGGATGAGCCGGAAGTCGCAGTCGGTGTCGCGGATGTGGAGGCCGAACATCACCTTGACGAACCGGTGGTACACGCGCCCGATCACCGTCCGTAGCACGCCGTCGGCGCGCCGGAGCTTGTACCCCTGGACCACGTCGACCTCGGCCGACGCGCGCTGCACGAGCAGCTCGAGCTCTGCGGGATCGAACTGGGCGTCGCCATCGGTGTAGAAGACCCACTGCTTCGTCGACGCCGCGAACCCGGACAGCAGCGCGCCGCCGTAGCCGCGGTTGGACTCGTGGGTGACGACGCGCAGGCGCGGCTCGCGCCTCGTCAGCTCGTCGAGGATGGCGGCGGAACGGTCCGACGAACCGTCGTTGACGACGATGACCTCCGCGTCCTCGACCCCGATGCGTCCGATGGTGGCAACCGCGACCTCGACCATGCGGGCGATGGTTGCTTCGTCGTTGTAACAGGGGAAGAAGACCGAGAGGGCCTCGACTGCCGGGTTCACCGGATGGCTTGACACACCGCCTCGATCTCGTCGTCGGTCATCTCGGGGAAGCACGGGAACGATACGCACTCCGCGGCCCAACGTTCGGCTTCCGGGCACGGTGCTCGCACGAACTGCTCGTACGCGGGCTGCTGGGTCAGCGCTCGCGGGTAGTGCACCCCGGTGTCGAACGGGACCCGGTTCCGAAAGGCGTCACGATCGGGCACCCGGGCGACGCAGAGGTGGTAGACGTGCCGTGGATCTTCGGCCTGCCAACCGAGGTCGGGCGCCGCGGCGCGATACCGCGCCGCGATCTCCCGGCGGCGGGCGTTCTCCCGATCGACCCGGGGAAGCCCGACGCGCAGGGCGGCCGCGGCCACATCGGACAGCCGCGCGTTCGTGGCCACCAGCGTGTGCACGTAGTCGCCGGCGTGGCCGTGGGCTCGCAGCAGGCGCAGCGTCGCTGCGAGGTCGCCGTCGTCGGTCACCACCGCGCCCCCGTCGGTGACGCCACCGAGGTTCTTCGTCGGGTAGAAGCTGTAGGCGACCGCGGCCGACCCGCGAGCCGGTTCGAGTGCGCCGAACGCCTGCGCGGCGTCTTCGACGACCGGCACGCCGAGGTCGGGCAGCGCCGCGAGGCGGCCGTAGAGGTGCACCGGGATCACCGCGCGCGTGCGCTCGGTGAGCGCCGCGCTCGTCGAGGCGGCGTCGAGCGTCGCGGTGTCGGGCTCCACGTCGACGAACACCGGTACGGCCCCCGTCGCGCACACCGCGGCCGCGGTCGGCACCGCGGTGAACGCGGGGACGAGGACCTCGTCGCCCGGGCCGATCCCGAGCGCGGTGAGCGCGAGCCGCAACGCGTCAGTGCCCGATGACACCCCGACCGCGTGCGCGCGACCGGTGTAGGCGGCGAGCTCGCGCTCGAACGCGGTCAGCTCGGGTCCGAAGAGATATGCCCCCGAGCGCAGGACGCGTGCGACCGCGTCGGTGAGCTCGGGCTCGAGCGCCTCCGCCCTGCGGGAGAGGTCGACGACAGGGATCCGGCGGTTCGGCCCGGGAATCGACACCGCTGCTGTCACAGGTACCACGCCGCGCGCGCCCGGTAGAACGCGAGCGTGCGGGCGATGCCGTCGGCAAACGTGGTGCGCGGCTCCCAACCGAGCAGGCGCTTCGCCTTCGACGAGTCACCGAAGTAGGAACCGATGTCGATGGCGTCGCGGTCTGGTGGCCACGGCACGTAGTCGACGCGCCCCTGCCCCGCGGCGGCGACCACGGCGTCGGCGATCGCACCCAACGAGAGGCGTTCGTCGTTGCCGACGTTGAAGATCTGGCCAGGTGCGTCGTTCGACGTGGCCGCGAGCAAGAGGCACTCGACGACGTCGTCGACGTAGAGGCAGTCGCGCTGCTGTTCGCCGTGACCGAACACCGTGATGGCGTCGTCGGCGAGTGCGCGCCGCACGAAGATCGGGAGGAACCCCTGCAGGTCGTCACGCAGGCGCTGGCGCGGACCGAACACGTTCGTGAGTCGAACCGCGGTGGACCGGAGCCCGTACACGTCGTGATACAGCAGGTGCAGCTGTTCGGTCGCGTACTTGGTGATGCCGTTGACGTCGACCGGTGCGACCGGATGGTCTTCGTCGACCGGGAGGTAGCGAGGCTTGCCGAAGATCTGGCGGGTCGACGTGAACACGACCGTCGCGCTCGGGTTCTCGCGCCGAGCAGCTCGAGGTAGCGGAACTGGCTCGTCGTGTTCACGTCGAGATCGAAGAGCGGGTCGCTCATGGAGTCGACGTGGCTGACCTGCCCAGCGAGGTTGAACACCACGTCGGCCGCGACCGTGGCGTCGCGCACGTCGGGACGGTCGGTGTCACCGATGTCGGCTTCCACGACCGCGATGCGGGTGTCGGCCTCCCCTCGACCACCGGCCTCGTCACCGTCGGGCACCAGGTTCCACGGGTTGGCCCCGTGGCGGGTGACGCGCGCGTCGATCACGGTGACGTCGGCGCCCCCCTCGGCCAGGGCCAACGCGAGGTTGGCCCCGATGAACCCGAGTCCACCGGTGACGACGCACCGGCGCCCGGAAACGGCGTCGAACGATGAGGGGGCCAGAGCGCCGCCAGTGTAGGAGCCCCCAGGATCAGCCCTCGCGATCACAGAGGGCGGTCGGGCAGCGGCGATCAGCGGCGGCGATCCGGCCCGCGACCCGCGACCCGCAGTGGTCACGGTGGCGGAGACCCGTACCTCGCCGTCGACCGCGAGCCACACCGCGAGCACGTCGTCTTCCCCGTCACGGAGGATCGAGCTGCCGAGCGCGACCGCGTCACCGCGTTCGAGCGTGCCGCGGTATTCGATCCGCGCTCGTACCGGGATCCGCCCGGGCAGGCGTCGCGCCAACTCGTCCTCGACCGCCTCGAGCGAGCGCGCGTTGTTCACGTGGTCGAGCACGTCGAAGTCACTCGTGCGCAGCGGCCATGGTCGCCACTGCGCGTCGTCGGGCGGAGGGTCGTGGACCAGGCGCCCGCGCACGCGACGACCATCGGCCGACTCGGCGTAGCGCACGTGGAAGTCGTCGTCGAGCGCGAGCGGGCGGCCGGTGTCGCGGTCGACGAACACCCACAGACCCGCCGTCTCGACGAACCCGCCGAGATCGCCGACGACGCGCGTGCGTCGTTCCGCCCAGCGTGGACCGGTGCCACTGCAGAACGTCGCGAGCTCGACACCCTCGTGGTAGACGGGCGGCGCCACGATCTCGAGGTCACTCGAGCGCAGCACCCACACGCCGCGCGCCTCCGACAGGTCGGCGTCGTCGGCGTCGTCGGTGGCGACGTCCTGGAGGAATCGCGCCAGCGCCTCGAGCCGGACGGTGCCCGTGGCATCGACATCACCGAGGTGCACCCGCCGCGAGGCGCGGAAGACCCGCCCGCTCCGGGGAAGGTCCACGTACTCCGCCTGCACGGGCTCATGGTCGCACGGGCGGCGCCCCCGGTTCCGCATCAACCGAGCCAGTTGTGCATCAAGCGGTGCCCAGGGTGCGCCGAAACACTGGAGAACGGTGTCACCATGGGCACCGACCGGAGGGGCAACGGTGTCGAGATTCCTGGAACATCTCGGGCGACGCGCGGTTCGTCACCGCTGGTGGTTCATCGGCGTCTGGATCGTCGCCGCGCTCGCGATCCTGATGCTCGCAGGAGCGCTCGACGGCCAGTACAGCGACAACTTCCGCATCCCCGATGCGCAGTCGCAGTCGGCGCTCGACCTGCTCGAGAAGGACTTCCCCGCCGCCGCGGGCGACAACGCGCTCGTCGTGTTCGAGACGCCCAAGGGCATCACCAGCTCGTCCGCCGAACCCGCCATCAGCGCGAGCGTGGCGGCGCTGGGGAAGATCCCGAACGTCACGAGCGTGACCAACCCCTACGGGCCGGTCGGCAGCGCGTTCATCTCCAAGAGCGGCGAGATCGCGGTCGTCACCGTGCAGTTCGACACCAAGGCACAAGAGCTGCAGAAGGACGTCTTCACGCAGATCGAAGCCGCGACTGCGCCGGCCACCACCGCCGGCGTCGACGTGCAGTACGGCGGCGCGGTGACCGACTACGCCGACCAACCGCCGCAGGGCAACGCCGACCTGATCGGTCTGCTCGCCGCGGTCGTGATCCTGTTGTTCGCCTTCGGCTCGGTGGTGGCGATGGGCCTGCCGATCCTCACCGCGGTCTTCGGACTCGTCGTGGGTCTCTCGGTGGTGAGCATCATCGCGTCGTTCACCGAGATCGGATCGGTGGCACCGACGCTCGCCACGATGATCGGGCTCGGCGTCGGCATCGACTACTCCCTGTTCATCGTCACGCGCTACCGCGAGAACCTCGCAGCCGGCCTCGACACCGAAGCCGCGGTCGGCCGCTCGGTCGCGACCGCCGGTTCCGCGGTGCTCTTCGCCGGAACGACAGTCGTGATCGCGATCTGCGGACTCGTCATCTCGGGCATCCCGTACGTCGCGCGACTCGGCTACATGTCCGGCCTCGTCGTCGCAGTGATGATGCTCGCCGCGCTCACGTTGCTCCCCGCGGTGATCGGCGTCGTCGGCCACGGCATCGACCGTTGGAAGGTGCCGAGCCTCATCCACCACCCCGACCGCGCCGTGCGTGAGGGCCGTGACCCCGCACCGCCCAAGGGCTCGGTGTGGGAGCGATGGGCCACCCTCGTCGCCAGCCACGCGTGGCCCTTCGCCATCGGCGCGGTGATCATCCTCCTGCTCATCGCGTGGCCGGTCCTCTCGATGCGACTCGGCGAGTCCGATGACGGCAACCTGCCCCGCTCGACGACGCAGCGGCAGGCCTACGACCTCGTGGCGCAAGGCTTCGGGCCCGGCACCAACGGGCCGCTGCTCGTCGTGGTGCAACTGCCCGCGGCGGGTGACGACGCCGTGCTCGCCGACATCTCGAGCGCGATCGAGAAGACGCCCGGCGTGAAGGCGGTGCTCCCTGCGCAGACCAGCCCGAACGGCGCGGTCGCGCAGATCGGCGTGCTGCCGACGACCGCACCCGACAGCGCGCAGACCGCCGACCTGGTCTCGACGCTGCGCAGCTCGGTGATCCCGACTGCAGTCGGCACCAGCGGCGCGCAGGCCTACGTGGGTGGCGTCACCGCCGCGTTCATCGACATCGGCGATCGGATCAGCAGCCGACTCCCCTACTTCATCGGCGCGGTCGTGCTGCTCTCGTTCCTGCTGCTCATGCTCGTGTTCCACTCGATCCTCGTCCCGCTCACCGCCGCGATCATGAACCTGCTGTCGGTCGCGGCCGCCTACGGAGCGACCGTCGCGGTGTTCCAGTGGGGCTGGGCGAAGGGGCTCGTGGGACTCGAGTCGACGGTGCCCATCGTGCCGTTCGTGCCGATGATGATGTTCGCCGTCCTCTTCGGCCTCTCGATGGACTACCAGGTGTTCCTGCTCACGCGCGTCCGCGAGGAGTACGACCGCACCGGCGACACGCGTCAGGGTGTCGTCCAGGGACTCGCCCGCACCGCGCGCGTCATCACGTCGGCGGCGCTGATCATGATCTTCGTGTTCGGGGCGTTCGTCTTGAACCCGACGCCCGAGGTGAAGATGTTCGGCCTCGGTCTCGCGTTCGCCGTGCTCGTCGATGCGACCATCGTGCGCATGCTGCTGGTGCCGTCGATCATGGAGATCCTCGGCGACGCCAACTGGTGGTTCCCGAAGTGGCTCGGTTTCCTCCCCCGCATCGACATCGAAGGGGAGAAGGACGCACCCGAGGCCACGATCGAGGCCGAACCGAAGGTCCCGGTCGGGGTCTAGCTCTCCAGGAGCTCGAGGACCCGCTCACTCGGACGGGCGATGACGGCCTGCTCACCGACGAACACGACCGGACGTTCCATGAGCTCGGGATGCGCGAGCAGCAGCGCGATCACCTCGTCGCGGGTCGTGTAGTCGGACGCGTCGAGCTCGAGCTCCTTGAACCGCTTGTCCTTGCGCACGAGCGCGGCGGGCTCGTCGGAGATCGAGTCGACGATCCGCTCGAGATCGGTGCGACTCGGGTTCACCTTCAGGTACTCGATGACCTCGGCATCGATCCCGCGCTCACCGAGGATCTCGAGCGCACCGCGGGACTTGCTGCACACCGGGTTGTGGTACACGACCACGTTGTCGTCAGTCATGACGCGGAGGCTATCGCCCGCGTGAATCGGACAGGTCGGGAAACGTCGTGATCATCGGTGCCGCGATCGCAGACGCGACCAGTTCGAGGTAGTGCGTTCGCGACACGTCGACCGCGCCGAGGGAGGACAGGTGCGGCGTGGTCCACTGCACGTCGAGCAACGTGCCACCACCGGTGCGCATGAGGTCGACGAGCGCGACCACCGCAACCTTCGACGCGTCGGTGACGCGGTGGAACTTCGACTCCGCCGCGAACAGTCCACCGATGGCGACGCCGTAGAGACCGCCGACGAGCGCGTCCCGTCCGTGCTCGTCGACCTGCCACGTCTCCACGCTGTGCGCCCACCCGAGCCGATGCAGCTCGCCGTACGCAGCCACGAACTTCTTGTCGATCCATCCGTGTGGGCGCTTCGGATCGGCGCACCCGCGCATCACGTCCTCGAACGCGGTGTCGACCCGGATCTCGAACGACCGCAGCGAACGTCGCAGCGATCGGCTGACGTGGAGGCCGTCGAGCGGGATGATCCCCCGAGGATCGGGCGACCACCATCCCAGCGGCCCCGGTCCGAGCGGCCCGCGCGCCTGCAACCGCATGGGAAACAGCCCCTGGCGGTACGCGGCGAGCAGTGTGCCGGGCGCGAGGTCGGCGCCCACGCCGGCGATTTCGGCCGTTTCGGCCATCCGCGCCGGTGCAGGCAGCTCCCATCGGCTGGGGGGCGGCTCGACCGGCACCGCATGCACGCTACCGAACCGCTCTGACCTGCGACTTCGCGCTCGTCCGGGGCCGTTGCGGACACGCCGCCGGTGCCCTCGCTAGCGTGTCGGGATGCCGCTGGTCCGTGAATCGGGTTCGCGCGCGCTCGTTCTCGGGGTGCTCGTGGCGTTGTGCGCCACCCTCGGCATCGCGCTCGCCCCGTTCGCGCAGGCGCAGGCGCAGACCACGAACACCGCGAGTGACCTGCGCGCGCAAGCCGATGCACTGTCGTCGAAGTACTTCACCGCGCTCGAGCGCGTGTCTTCGCTCGACGACGACATCGCGCGCAGCGAACAACAGCGCGACGACCTGCTCGCGCGCGCCAGGGCTGCGCGCGAGGCTGCACGCGCCACGCGCGCTGGTCGCGTACACATCGGCGGGCACGCAGCTCGCGACACTGGTCGACGGCAACGACACGCTCGAGGCTGCGCGTCGAGCGCACCTCATCGACCAGGTGAACGCGCACGACCAGGACGTCTACGCCGCGTTGCACAAGGCGACGCGTGCGCTCCACAAGCAGGAGCAGGAGTTGCGCGACACCCGTCAGGCGCAGGCCGACGCGCTCGCCCAGCTGAAGGCTCAGGGCGCGGCGATCGACGCCAAGCTCGCCCAGGCCGAGGCCCAGGAGCAGGTGCAAGCGGCAGCCGCGCAGGCTGCCGCAGCCAAGGCAGCCGAGACCACCACCACGACGACGACGGGCACCGCGCCCGCGGCGGCCGCACCGACCACCACCACGACGGTGCCCGCGCCGAGCACACCTCCCCCACCTCCCGACTACTCGGGAACGCCCGGGGTCAGCCCGCACCACGACGATCCGTTCCTCAGCTGCGTGCGCCAGCGGGAGAGCGGGGGCAACTACGGCGTGGTGAACCCGTCCGGTCCCTACCTCGGCGCCTACCAGTTCCTGCAGGCCACCTGGAACGTCACCGCAGCGCACGCGGGCCGGTCCGACCTCGTCGGCGTGCCACCCAACCTGGCCTCGCCCTACGACCAGGACGAGATGGCCTGGGTGCTGTACCAGTGGCAGGGCACGGGCCCATGGGGTGGCGGCTGCTGATCGGCGGCTCCATCAGCGGGGCTCGCCGTGCGCGCTCACGGGGCCGTCGTCGTCCCCTGCGGGGGCGGAGTGACGTCACGAATCGAGATCGCCCGCTCCGGTGAGCCGGTTCGGTCAGACCAGCTCGATCTCCTCCCCGGCCGCGTTGACGGCACGCGTGAGCTCCAGTGCCTCCAACATGCGCCGGTCGTGGGTGACCACCAGCAGGGTGCCGTCGTAGCCCGCGAGGGCCAGCTCGAGCTGCTCGATGGCCTCGAGGTCGAGGTGGTTGGTCGGCTCGTCGAGCACGAGGCAGTTCACGCCCTGCGCCGCGAACCTCGCGAGGACGGCGCGGGTGCGCTCCCCGGGCGAGAGCGTCGCCGCGCTGCGAGTGACGTGGTCGGCTCCGAGGCCGAACTTGGCGAGCAGCGACCGGCCTTCGGCGACGGTCAGACCGGTGGCGGCGAGGAACGCCGCGAGCAAGGGCTGGTCGCCGGTGAATCCGGCCCGGGCCTGGTCCATCTCTCCGAGCACCACGCTCGCGCCCGTCGACCGTTCGCCCTCGGTGAGCGGCAGCCGCCCGAGCAACGCGAGCAGCAGCGTGGTCTTGCCCGAGCCGTTCGGGCCGACGAGCGCGACTCGTTCGCGCCACCCGATCTCGAGGTCGACCGGACCGAGCGTGAAGGCCCCCCGCTGGACGACCGCGTCGCGCAGTCGCATCACGATGTCACTGCTGCGCGGCGCGGTCGCCACCTGGAACCGGAGGTCCCACCCTTCCCAGGGCTTCTCGACCACGTCGAGGCGTGCGATCGCTTCGCGTGTCTGGCGCGCCTTCGCCGCCTGCTTCTCCGATGTCGCGACCTTGAAGTGCCGGATGTTCTTGTCCTTCTCCGACGTGTCCGCCTTCGCCGCGCGCGTGCCCTGCACCGACCATTCGCGCTGCGTGCGCGCCCGCTGCTCGAGTCGGCTGCGTTCGGTGCGATAGGTGGCGAATTCCTCCTCGGCGTGACGTCGGGCCGTGGCTCGCGACTCGAGGTAGCCGAGCCAACCGCCGCCGTACTCGGTGCCCGAACGGGTGTGCTCGTCGAGCTCGAGCACACGGGTCACGGTGCGTTCGAGGAACGCCCGGTCGTGGCTCACGATCACCACACCGCCGGGAAGCGCCTCGACGAACGCCTCGAGGCGCTCGAGCCCGGCGAAGTCGAGATCGTTCGTCGGCTCGTCGAGGAGCAGCACGTCGAACCGGCTGAGCAGGATGGCGGCGAGCGACGCGCGTGCCGCCTCGCCGCCCGAGAGCACACGCATCGACACCTCGAGCAGGCGCACGGGGAGCCCAACGTCGTCGCACATCGCCCGCGCGCGCGCGTCGAAGTCGGGTCCGCCGACCGCGAGGTACCCGTCGAGCGCGTCGGCGTACGCGTCTGACGCCTCGTCGGTGGGGTCGGCGAGCGCGGCGGCTGCCCGTTCGAGCTCGGTCTCCGCAGCGGCGACGCCGGTACGCCGCGACAGGAATTCGAGCATCGTCTCGTCAGCCCGCTCGGGCTCCTGGGCGAGGTAGCCGACCCGCAGCGCGCGTGGTGTCGCGGTGATCGAACCCCGGTCCGGGGGTTCCTGGCCCGCGAGGATGCGCAGCAGCGTGCTCTTGCCCACGCCGTTCGGGCCGACGACACCGAGTCGTGTCCGCGGTCCGATCGACACGTCGACGCGATCGAGCACGGTGTGGGAACCGTGTTCGCGGGCGAGGTCGCGGGCGACCAGCGAGAACGACGAAGCAGACGACGAGGGATGGGAAGTCATGATGATCGTTGACCGCGGTCAGAGCTGCGTGTCGGCGGCGCGCCAGCAGTACCACGCCGCCAGCGAGCGATACGGTCGCAGCGGCTCGCCGAGCACCTCGAGCACCTTCGGGGTGGGCATGGCGGACCAGCCGTGGATCACGGCATATCCCTTGCGCACGCCGAGATCACCGACCGGCCACACGTCGAGTCGGCCGAGCTGGAACATCAGGAACATCTCGGCGGTCCATCGGCCGATGCCCCGCACCAGCGTGAGCTCGCCCACGATCTCGTCGTCGGACAGCTTGGCCACCCGGTCGAGCTCGACGTCGCCGGCGAGCACCTTCTCGGCCAGATCGCGGATGGACGCGGTCTTGTTGCCCGACAGGCCCGCGGCACGCATCGTCTCCACCGGGAGCGCCAGCACCGCCTCAGGGGTCACGTCGCCATCGAGCGCGGCGACGAAGCGGGTGTGGATGGTGCGCGCTGCAGCGCCCGCCAACTGCTGGAAGCAGATCGCTCTGGCCAGCTCCGCGAAGTGCGTCCGCCGGGGTCGCGCTCGACGCAGCTCAGCGGGGCCGTGCGCGTCGACGTACGGCGCGAACTCGGGTGCCTGGCGAACGAGCGCCGCCGTCCCGTCGACCACTGCCCGGCGCGCCACGTGCGGCACCGTAGCCCGTATCCGCCGATAACCTCGCCCCCGTGCTCCGCCGCTTCAGGACCGCCTCCCTCTGCTTCATCGCGCGCTCGCGCTCGTGCTCGTCGGTTGCGGTGGAGGCGACGCGGCCACGCTCGGCAAGAAGCCGGTGTCCACCACTGCACCCGCGGCCACCGTCCCCCCGCCGTCGAGCAACACGTCGTACATCGCGACGGTGAAGCCCGAGATCTCCGAGGTCGACGTCTACGACGAGCCGGCGGGCACGACCGCGACGCGCCAGTTCGACAATCCGTGGCTGTACGACCCGACCGTTCCCACGTCGAAGGTGCCGCAGGTGTTCCTGGTGAAGCAGCAGCGCCCCGACGGCTGGGTCCAGGTGTTGCTGCCCGTGCGACCCAACGGGAGCACCGGGTGGGTGAAGAAGGCCGACGTCACGCTCACCCCGAATCCGTACCGCATCGTCGTACGGCTCGGTGACCACACCATCACCGTGAACAAGGGCGATGACGTCGTCTACACCGGGCCGGTCGCGGTCGGTGCCACGGATCCGCCGCTGCCCGACGTGGGCAAGCCGACGCCCACCCCCACCGGCGAGTACTACCTGCGGGTGCTGTTGCAGGCACCCGATCCGAACACGGTGTACGGACCGTACGCATATGGGTTGTCGAGCCACTCCGAGACCCTCGACTCGTTCGCGGGTGGTGATGCCGAGGTCGGCATCCACGGCAACGACGACGCGTCCGTGCTCGGCAAGAACGCGACTCACGGCTGCATCCGCATGGACAACGACGCCATCACCATGCTGGCCAAGCAGTTGCCGCTCGGCACCCCGGTCTCGGTCAACGCCTGACTCGATGCACGCCACGCGGCTGGTCGCCGCACTCGTGATGCTGCTCGCGTTCACGGCGAGCGGATTGGTCGCCACCGCGGCCGGTGCGAGCAACTCGTCGCGGTTGCCGCCGGCTGCCCGCAAAGACCTCGTCGCCATCTTCGCGAAGAAGGTGAAACCCCTCGGCGTCCGGGTGACGCGCGCGGCGTTGGTGAACCCGGCGCAGGAACGAGACGCGACCGGGACGCACCTCGCCATCTATGTCGAACCGACCGGCGACTACACGCCGCAGGACTACATCGACGGCACCGTCGACGTGTCGAAGGTGTTCCTGCCGTACGTGTTCAGGCGGTGGAAGGACCTGAAGTCGTTCGACGTGTGCCAGGAACCGCGACCCGCGGTCGACGACCGTCCGACGCCGGCGCCGGAGACCCAGGTGTACGCGACGCGCGCAGGCAGCAAGCTCGTGAACTGGAAGACCGTCGACGTGGCGGCCATGATCCACACGTCACGGGAGCAGGCCGCGGCCACGCCGACCAACGGCGACGTCCCGTTCTCGCTGTTCGTGGCGAAGCACCTCCAGAACACCCCGGCGTACCGAGCGGTGGCGGGCACGGCCGCCCCGACCACACCGACATCACCCACCGTGCGCGACTACGGCTGAGCAGAGGGACACGAGTGCAGATCGACGGAGCGAACATCATCGTCACGGGTGCGTCGTCGGGCATCGGCGCCGCCCTCGGTCCGATGCTGGCGGCGCGCGGCGCGGCCGTCGGATTGGTGGCGCGGCGCGCCGAGCGACTCGAGGAGGTGCTCGCCGAATGTCGTGTGCACACGCCGGAGTCGCGCGCCTGGCCGATCGACCTCGGCGATCTCACCGCCGCCGAGGGACTCGTGCACCAGGCCGCGCGCGAGTGGGGTCGCGTCGACTGCCTCGTGAACAACGCGGGCATCCCGGCGCGCATCCCGGTACCCCACCTCACCGCCGCCGACGTCGCACACGTGATGGACGTCAACTTCCACGCGCCGGTGCGCATGTCGCTCGCACTGCTCCCCGATTGGCTGACGCGGGGCGGCGGGTGCGTCGTCAACGTGTCGAGCCTCGGCGGTCGCGTGCCGATCGCGAACGAGGCCGCGTACTGCGCGAGCAAGTTCGCGCTGTGCGGATGGACCGAGGGGATGGCCGTCGACCTCTACGGCACCGGCGTCGAGGTGAAGCTGGTGCTGCCGGGACCGATCGACACCGAGATCTGGGACCAGCCCGGCAACGAGCCTGCCGCCTACCAGGGTCCGTTCGTCCCCGCGGCCGAGGCGGCGCAGTCGGTCGTCGACGCGATCGAGGGTGAGGGCTTCGAGTGGTACGCCCCACCCGACTTTCCCGGCGGTGGTCCGCAACACTCGATCGTCGTCGGCAAGAGCAACGACCCCGGCGCCTTCGTCGCCGCCATGGGTTCGATGCGAGCCGGCTCGTGAAGGAAGCAGCACCATGAGCTGGAACGAGCACGAGGACCGTCTCTACTTCCGCCAGCTCCTGTCGGGTACCGACTTCGCTCGTGACGACCCGCTGGCGCGCCAGATGGTGAACTTCGTGTACCTCGTCGGCGACCGCGAAACCGGCGAGGCCGTGGTGGTCGACCCCGCGTACGGCGTCGGGGAGCTCGTCGATCTGCTCGCAGCCGACGGCCTCCGCCTGACCGGCGCGCTCGTCACGCACTACCACGCCGACCACTGCGGCGGCGACATCATGGGCTACTCCATCGAGGGTCTGCCGCGAGCTGCTCGCGCTCGACGGTGGTGGCGTGCCCGTGCACATCCAGCGCGCCGAGGCCGAGTGGGTGAAGCGCTCGACGGGCCTGTCCGACTCCGACCTCTCGCTGCACGACAGCGGCGACGTCGTGCACGCCGGCGGCATCCCGATCGAGCTCATGCACACGCCCGGGCACACACCCGGCAGCCAGTGCTTCGTCGTCGACGGCCGGCTCGTCGCCGGCGACACGTTGTTCCTCGAGGGCTGCGGCCGCACCGACCTCCCCGGTTCCGATCCCGACGCGATGTACGAGAGCCTCACGCAGCGCCTGGCCACGCTCCCCGACACCACCGTGCTGTACCCGGGCCACCGCTACTCCCCGGCGGCGTCGGCGACGATGGGCGACACCCGCGCCCACAACTACGTGTTCCGTGTCCCCACGTTGGAGCAATGGCGAGCCCTCATGGGCGCGTAGCCACGCTCGAGCAGCGCTCAGGGGACGAGCTCGTAGCGGGCGGCGACGACGGCGAAGAGCACGAGGCCGACGGTCGACGCCACGAAGTAGAGGGCTCGGATGCGCACCGACCAGCGTGCGAGCAGCTGGCCGACGCCGACGAACGGAGGGAAGCACTCGTTGGCGTAGCGCCCGACCCCGACCATGCCGAGCTGCAACGACGGGACGAGATAGAGCACTCCGAACACCAGCCACGACACCGGCAACTTCTTGCGCTGCACGACCAGCACCGCGAGTGCGCCGATCGCCAACCCGATGTGCGGGAGCACCGACCACTTGACGTGGCCCTCGAACAACCCGACGAACGTGATCTCCTGCCAGCGCGACTTGCTGGTGAGGAACACCAGTGGGTCACCGGTGCGATCCCAGCAGTAGGCACACCACGCGGCGACCGCGACCACCGACGGCGCCGCCACGACGAGCGCGCGTCGCAACGACGGCCAGACCGCGACGATCAGCGCGATCACGAGCACCGCACCGTTGGGACGCACCAGTGCGGCTCCCACCGCGACCAGCCCGGCGGCGATGTCGTGCTCGTCCTCGACCAGCACGAACGCCCACACCGACGCGGCGAGGAAGATCGCCGACGGGTAGGTCATCGAGAACACGAACGACGCGGGGAAGAGCGCGAGTGACCAGGTCGCCAGCCGCGCCACCGTCACCCCACCGCGGCGCGACGCCAGCCGGTGGACACCGGCGAGTGCCACCAGGAACACGACCTGGTTGAGCAGGAAGATGGCGGCCTTGTCGTCGGCCACCTCGCTCAGGCCCCGGATCAACCCCGGCAGCATGGGGAAGAACGGCCACTTCGGGAACGGGACGTCGACGGGGCCGTAACCGTTGCGGGCGATGTCGAGGTAGAAGGCGCCGTCCCAGCGCGTCGCCACCTGCACGAAGCGCGACCCGCGGCGGGATCGTTCACCGCGGCCAGCAGCACGACGATCGACAACGCCCGCGACAGGAGCCACGGGGCGACGACCCCGCGCCACGGGAACAATCCGACGAACCCCCCGGTGGCTCCGCTCGTCAGGTCGCGTTCAGCCACCGCCACCGGGCCACCGTAGGCGAGTGCTGCCGACCGGAAGTGGCTCCCGCGCCGACGGGTACGCTGCTTGCGGACCAGGAGGAGCCACGAGATGACCGAAGCCCCCGCCGTACTGCGCATCGGCAGCGACGAGACCGAACTGCCCATGGTCGTGGGCACCGAGGGCGAGCGGGGGATCGACATCTCCAAGCTCCGGGCGCAGACCGGTGCGGTCACCCTCGACAACGGCTTCGTCAACACCGCGTCGTGCGAATCGGCCATCACCTTCATCGACGGTGAGGCCGGGATCCTGCGCTACCGCGGCATCCCCATCGAGGAGCTGGTGTCGGTCCCGGTGCCGTCGTTCCTGGAGACGTCGTACCTCCTCATCTACGGCGAGCTCCCCAGCCGCACGCAGCTCGACGAATTCCGCTTCGGGATCCGCAAGCACACGCTGCTGCACGAGGACGCCAAGCGCTTCTTCGACGCCTTCCCGAAGGACGCCCACCCGATGGGCACGCTCTCTTCAGTGGTCAGTGCGCTGTCGACCTTCTACCAGGACAGCAACGACCCCCACGACCCCGACCAGGTGCACCTCTCCATCCTGCGCCTGATGGCGAAGCTGCCGACCATCGCCGCGTACGCCTACAAGAAGTCGATCGGCCAGCCGTTCCTCTACCCGGACAACTCGCTCGACCTGGTCGAGAACTTCCTCACCATGATGTTCGCGGTCCCGTCGGAGCGCTACGAGGTCAGCCACAACACGGTGGTCACCCTGAAGCAGCTCCTGATCCTGCACGCCGACCACGAGCAGAACTGCTCCACGAGCACCGTGCGACTGGTCGGCTCGAGCGAGGCCAACCTCTTCGCGTCGATCGCCGCCGGCATCAACGCCCTGTGGGGTCCGCTGCACGGTGGCGCCAACCAGGCGGTCATCGAGATGCTCGACCGCATCGCCGAGGACGGTGGCGACGTCGACAAGTACGTCCGCATGGCCAAGGACCCCGACGACTCGTTCCGGCTCTCGGGCTTCGGTCACCGCGTGTACAAGAACTACGACCCGCGCGCCCGCATCCTCAAGGAATCGTGCCACCGGGTCATCTCCGACCTCGGCACGATGGACCAGCAGCTCGACCTCGCGCTGCGCCTCGAGGAGGTCGCGCTGAACGACGAGTACTTCGTCGACCGCAAGCTCTACCCGAACGTCGACTTCTACTCCGGCCTCATCTATCGGGCGATGGGCTTCCCCACGCAGATGTTCCCGGTGCTGTTCGCGATGGGCCGCCTGCCCGGGTGGATCGCACACTGGGTGGAGATGATGGAGAGCCCGGCCACCAAGATCGGCCGCCCGCGCCAGATCTACACCGGCGCCACCAAGCGTCCCTACGTCGCGATCGACGAGCGCGGCTGACCGAGGGTCGCCGGCTCGGCGTCAGCCGACGCCGAGCCTCGAGTTGTAGTCGTCGATCGCCGCAGTGGCGTTCTTCGACGCGGCCTTCAGTGCCGACTTGGGATCGGCGCCATTGAGGAACATGGTGTTCTCGGCGTCACGCAGGGCGTCGCGCGCACCCGTGTAGTTGCCGATCACCGACCCCGCCGTCGCCACGTTGTTCGGACCGTCGAGGAGCTGGTCGTACGCGATCTTGTACGACGGGTTCTGCGTCCAGTAGTCCTGCATCTGGCTGCTCGACGCCGAAGACTTGCGGATCGGGATGTAGCCCGTGCCGATGGCCCACTCCGTCATGTTCGTCGGGTTGTCGAGGAACTTGAGGAACTCCCACGCCGCCGCCTGCTTGGCCGGGGCCGACTTGTTCACCATGTAGAGCGCACCGCCGCTCACGAGCACGCCGCCCCTCGCGGCCTTGCCGGGCGCCGGGAACGGCGCCACCCCGAGCTCCACGTCGGGGGCTGCGCCACCGTTGAGCACCGCGCTGATCGTGCCGAGCGCGGCACTGGTGTCGAACGCCATCGCGTGCGACCCGCTCTGGATGCCGAGCAGGTTGTCGAAGTTGCCGGTGCCGAGGTCGGCGTTGGTGGTGGCGAGGCCGTCCTTCACCATGCCGGAGAGCCACGTGAAGATCTCTCGCCCGGTGGCGTCGTCGTAGACGGTCTTGGTCGCGCGTGCCTTCCGGCCGTTGTTGTTGTTCACATAGGTCTTGTTGGCCAGCGCGCGCCAGTGCTCGAAGTATCCGGGCTCGGTCTTGAGCCCGAGCGGCGCCTCCACCCCGTTGGCCTTGAGCTTCTCAGCCGCGGCGCGCACGTCGTCGAGCGTCTTGGGCGGCGAATCGGGGTCGAGCCCGGCGGCGGTGAACGCCTTCTTGTTGTAGTACAGGACGGGTCCCGACGTGTTGAACGGCATCGCGTACTGCTTGCCTTCGACGGTGAAGTAGCTGATCACACGAGGGAGGAAGTCGGAGAAGCTGTACTTGTCGGCCTTGGCGCAGACGCCCGCCGGCAGCACGGTCTGCGTGTCGATCATCTGCTGCTGCTCGGTCTCCTGCAGCTGCACGATGTCGGGCAGGTCACCGCTGCTCAGGCCCGACTTGTACTTGTTGAACGTCTGCACGTAGTCGAGCTGGTTGACCAGGCTGACCTTCACGTCGGTCTGCGACGAGTTGAACTCGTCAGTGAGCTTCTGCAACGTCTCACCGAGCGCTCGGTTCATCGAGTGCCAGAACACGATCTCCACCGGCTTCTTCGCCGACTTCAACGCGCTCAACGGGCACGACGTGCTGTTCGCCGCGCCCGCACCGGGCGCGGCGGCGACGCTCAGCCCACTCGCCACCACCGCCACGGCCAGAGCCGGACCCGCCCACCGCTTCCAAAGCCGCATGCCAGTGCTCCCGTCGACCCTCGATGCCGGCCACAGCATGGCCGATGGCGCGCTCCTGGTGGCGTCAGCCGCTGATGCGGCTGTTGTAGTCGTCGATGGCGGCGGTCGCACCATCGACCGCTGCCTTCAGCGCGTCCTTCGGCGAGGTGCCGTTGAGGAACATGCTGTTGACCGCGTCGCGCACCGCGTCGCGGGCGCCCTTGTTGTTGCCGATCACCGATCCCGCACTCGCCACCGTGTCGGCGCCGCCGACGAGTTGGTCGTACGCGACCTTGAAGCCCGGGTTCTGGGACCAGTAGTCCTTCATCTCGGTGCTGTTGGCCGACGACGTGCGGATCGGGATGTAGCCCGTGGCGATCGCCCACGTCGTGACGTTCTCGGGCTCCTCGAGGAACTTCAGGAACTTCCACGACGCAGCCTGCTTGGCCGGCGACGACTTGTTGACCATGAACATCTCGCCACCCTGGTTGAACACGCCGCCGCGGCCGCCGCCGGGCGACGGGAACGGCGCCACCCCGAGCTCGATGTTGGGGTCGTCGCCGGCGTCGAGGATCGACTTGATGGTCCCGAGCGCGGCGCTGGTGTCCAATGCCATGGCGTGCGAACCGCTCCGGATGCCGAGCAGGTCGTCGTAGATGCTGGGACCGAGGTCGGCGTTGGTGGCGGCGAGGCCGTCCTTCACCATGCCGTCCATCCAGCGGAAGATCGTGTTGCCCGACGCGCCACCGAAGACCGCCTTGGTGGCGCGCGCTTTGCGCCCGTTGCCGTTGTTCGCGAACAGGCGGTTCGCCTGGGCGGTCCACTGCTCCAAGAAGATCGGGTCGGTCTTGAGCCCGAGCGGCGCCTCCACCCCGTTGGCCTTGAGCTTCTCGGCCGCGGCGCGCACGTCGTCGAGCGTCTTGGGCGGCGAGTTCGGATCGAGACCAGCGGCGCTGAACGCCTTCTTGTTGTAGTAGAGGACCGGACCCGACGTGTTGAACGGCATCGCGTACTGCGTGCCCTGCACCGTGAAGTAGCTGATCACCCGGGGCAGGAAGTCGGAGAAGCTGTACTTGTCGGCCTTCGCACACACGCTCGCCGGCAGGACCGTCTGCGTGTCGATGATCTGCTGCTGGTCGGTCTCCTGCAGCTGCACGATGTCGGGCAGGTCGCCGGTGCCGAGGCCGGCCTTGTACTTCTGGAACGTCGCCTCCCAGTCGATCTGGTTGACCAGGGACACCTTCACGTCGCTCTGCGACGAGTTGAACGTGTCGGTGAGACCCTGCAACGCGGTCTCGTTGGCCCGTGGCATCCAGTGCCACAGCGTGATCTCCACCGGCTTCTTGGCCGACTTCAACGCGTTCAACGGGCACGACGTGCTGTTGGCCGCGCCCGCGACCGGAGCGTCGACGGCCACCAGCGCCGATGCCGACAGCATCAGCACGACCATCACTGCGAACTTCTTCACTTGGACCTCATCCCTTCACGGCCCCGGCCGTGAGTCCCCGCACGAGCTGCTTCTGGAAGAACAACAGGAGTATCACCAACGGGATCACCGCGATGATCGCCCCCGCGAACACGATGTTGAGCTGGTCGATGCTCGTCTGCTGCAACTGCTTCAGTCCGATCTGCACCGTTCGCAGCTTGTCGTCCTTGGTGATCAGCAATGGCCAGAGGTACTGGTTCCACGCGGCGAGGAACGCGAACACGGTGAGCGCGGCGACCGCCGGGCGGGCGAGCGGGACCGCGACCCGCCACAGGAACCGCCAGTGCCCGTAGCCGTCGAGCGCGGCAGCGTCGCGCAACTCGTGCGGCAGGGTGAGGAACGCCTGGCGCATCAGGAACGCGCCGAACCCGGTGGCGAGGAACGGCACCGCCAGCCCCGCGTACGAGTTGTAGAGGCCGAGGTCGCTGATCGTCGACACGTTGGTGACGATGGTGACCTCGAACGGCACCATCAGTGTGGCCAGGAACACGACGAACAACACGCGCTTGAACGGGAACTGCAGGAACGCGAACGCGTAGCCGGCGAGGATCGCGGTGAGCACCTGCCCGACCGTGATCAGGAACGTGACGATGAAGCTGTTCTTGAGGTACGTGCCCATGTGGCCGGCGTTCCAGGCGTCTCGATAGGCCCCCCACTGCGGATCGGTGGGGAACAGCTTCGGCGGCTGGCGCGTGATGTCGACCGGCTTCAGCAGCGAATTGACCAGCGTGACGTAGATCGGGAACAACACGATGATCGCGAGGACGGTCAGCAACGCGTAGCGCCCGACCTTCCCCCACACCTTGCGACGGTGCAGCGCACGAGCGTCGCTCGCGCGGGTGTCAGCGCTCATACGACACCCGCCGCTCCAGCAGGCGGATCTGCGCCAGCGCGAGGATCAACGTGAGGAAGAACAGCGCGACCGCGAGCACCGCGGCCTTGCCGGGATCGCTCTGTCGTTGCAACGTGTCGTAGATGTAGTAGGTGAGCACGTTCGTCTTCTTGAGCGGTCCACCCTGCGTGAGGATGTCGATCTGGCCGAACGACTGGAAGGCGAAGATGGTGCCGATCACCACCGCGAAGAAGATGGTGGGCGACATCATCGGCAGCGTCACGTGCCAGAAGCGCGACCACGCGCTGGCGCCGTCGACCCGCGCCGCCTCGTAGAGGTCGTCGGGCACGCCCTGGAGGCCTGACGCCATGAGGATGAACGTGAGGCCGAGCGTCTGCCACACCGTGACCACGGCGACGGCGATGAGCGCCCAGTCGGGGTTCTGCAGCACCGTTGGGTTGGTGGTGAGGCCCAGCCACGGGAGCAGGCCGACCGACGGGTTCATGAGCGTGCCGAAGATGACCGCTGCGACCGCCACCGACGTGGCCACCGTCGACGAGAAGAACGTGCGGTAGATGCCGATGCCCCGGAGCTGCTGGTGCGCGAGCAGCGCCAGCCCGAGCCCCGCGGCGATGCCCACGGGCACGGTGAGGATCGCGAACAGGAACGTCGTCTTGACGCTGTCGACGAACGTCTCCGACGTGAGGACGTCCTTGTACTGGTCGAACCCGACGTACGTGCTCGGCAACCCCGGGAACGGCGGGTTGCGGAAGAAGCCGAGGTACGCGTTGTGCACCAGCGGCCAGAAGACGAACACGCCGAACACGAGCAGCGACGGGATCAGCAGCAGGTAACCGAGCCCACGTTCGCGGCGTCGGAGCCGCTTGCGGGCAGGCGTGAGCGCGACCCCGCGGGTGGCCACGCTCAACTGCCGATCCTGGCGCCCGTTTCGGCGTCGAACACGTGGAGGCCGTCGGCGTCGGTGCGCAGGAACGTGCTGCTCCCCTCGGCGGGCGCGGTGTCGTGCGCGTCCTGCCGCAGGATCACCAGCTGCTGATCCGCCAGGCGACACACGACGTGGCGCTCGTGCCCGAGCGACTCGACCACGCTCACGGTCGCGGGGATGCCCTCAGGTGCGTCCGCGGTGGAGTCGGTGAAGCGCAGTGCCTCGGGACGCACGCCGATCACGACCTCGTCGGCACCCGATGCCTCGATCGCCGCGGCCAGCTCGACCGGCACGGGCACGCCCGCACCGGGCAACTGGGCGACGAGCGCGCCCTCGACGCGGTCGATGCGGCCGGTGACGGTGTTCATCGGCGGGCTGCCGATGAAGCGCGCCACGAACAGGTTGGCGGGCTTGGAGTAGACCTCCTGCGGCGCGCCGACCTGCTGCAGCACGCCGCGGTCGAGCACCGCGATGCGATGTCCCATCGTCATCGCCTCGACCTGGTCGTGGGTGACGTAGATGATCGTCGCCGAGAGGCGCCGCTGCAGCTCGACGAGCTCGGCGCGCGTCTGCACGCGCAGCTTGGCGTCGAGGTTGGACAGCGGTTCGTCCATGAGGAACGCCTGCGGTCGGCGCACGATCGCCCGCGCCAGGGCCACCCGCTGCCGCTGACCACCCGAGAGCTGCGCGGGCTTGCGGTCGAGCAGCTCGCCGAGATCGAGGCTGTCGGCGGCCTCCTGCACCAACGCGGTGCGCTCCGATGCCGGCACCTTGCGCGACCGGAGCGGGAACTCGATGTTCCTCCGCACGGTCATGTGCGGGTACAGGGCGTAGCTCTGGAACACCATGGCGATGTCGCGGTCTTTGGCTTCGACGTCGTTCACGACGCGCTCGCCGATGGTGATGGTGCCCGACGTCGGGTCCTCGAGTCCCGCGATCATGCGCAGCGCGGTGCTCTTGCCGCAGCCCGACGGCCCGAGCAGCACGAGGAACTCCTCGTCGGCCACCTCGAGCGTGAGCGCGTCGACGGCGGCGACGTCGTCGAACCGTTTCGAGACCTGATCGAGCGCGACCCGCCCCATGCGCGGCTCCCCCCGGGTTCGCCGGACTCAGCCCGCGGCCTGGTCCTTCTTGGGTGGCCGCCAGAACGCTCCGAGGAACACGGCGGTACCTCCGATGCCCACGATGGCGGTGACGAGCAACGCCTGCTTCGGGTCGAAGATGAACGAGTCGTAGCCGAAGATCGCCTTGTCGAGCGACCACTTGCCCGGGCCGAGCGTGCCCAGCGCGATGGAGAGCACCGCGATCGAGAGCACGTACTCGTAGCCCTCCTTGGCGCTGCTCAGGAAGAAGCCGTTCTTGAGGTGGTTGGTGAGCATCGCCACGAGCATCAGGGCGCACACCCCGCCGTAGCAGAGCGGCGTGAGGAAACCGAGCGCCAGCGCGATGGGGATCGCGACCTCGGTGCCGGTGACCATCAGCGCGTGGAAGTGGCCCGGCTTGAGGCCGAGGCTCTCGAACCAGTTGGCCATGCCGGGGCCCGACTGGATCGCCTTCACGTGGCGCCACCCGTGGGCGAAGATCATGATCGCGATCCAGACCCGTGCGAGCAGCAGCGCGAAGTTGACGGCGTCGCTGCTGTAGTCCATGTCGCCCTCCCGGTATGTGGACCTGTCGTAGCCGCCCTGCGGCCCGCGGCAGGACGCTACCCCGCGACGTGACGCAGCCGCGGCACCAGTCCGGCCTTGGCGAACAAGCGGACGGCCCGTTCCTCCTCGGCGTCGATCACGAGGGCCTCCCCCGGCTCCCTGCCGACGACGAACGACACCACACAGTCGTCGCAGGCGGTGGTGGCCCGCATCACGCACTCGGAGCAGTCGATGGTCAACATGTGACCACTCTGGCGCGAGGGTGTGACAGTTAAGCCGGGTCGGGCCCGTCGCGCGAAGTCGCCACCGCGACCTGCTCGATCGTGTCACCCGAGGCGCCGCACCAGCGGCAGGTGACGGCCTCGATGCTCTCGTCGAGCACCTCTTCGTCCTCGACGCTGAGCTCCCCGCCGACGCTGAAGTGGTGGAAGGCGCGGGTACGACGCGACGCCACCACGTCGAAGCGGGTGAGGTTCCCGCACGCCGAGCAGCGGAACCGCGTGGTCATGCCGCAGCCGCTCGGGACCGGCGGCGACGCTTGGCGCGAGCTCGGCCGCCCTCGACCAAGAGCTGCACCAGGAGAGCGGTCACGATCGCCCACACCAGCGTGACGATCGCCAGCCGCAGATAGCGGCCGGTCCCGGTACCCACGAAGAGGTCCAGGAGGTCGTCCTTCTTGATGAACCCGAACTTGTACGCCGGCCACGCGGTCAGCAGGAACCCGACCGGGACCGCCACGATCCAGGCCAGCACCCGCCAGTACCAGTGGACCTTCGCGAGTCGCGCGGGCGCCGAAGGCGCCGGCTTGCCGCGACCGTGCCGCGGTGCGTCTCCGGCGCCGTTGGCGCCGTCGGGGGGCGCCGAAGGAGCGACCGTTGCCGACACCGCCGCCGCGGTGCGGACCGGCGCTCCGCGGGTGGCGCCGTCGTCGGCCGGCGGAGTCCGAGGAGGCGCGTTCTCCGCGCGCCGTGGCGGTGGAGCGACCGGAGTCGGCGCACCCGTGCGAGCGGGAGCACCGCCACCCCGTGCAGGGGGCGGCGGTGCATCGGCCTGCGAGCTCACCGCGGCGGGCGCCTTGAGCACCTGGCCGCACTGCTCGCAACGGAACGTGGCCGACGCCGGGATCGTGTCGAGGCGGTGGCGATGTCCGCAGGCCGGGCACTCGAGCGCGCGTGCCATCAGCCGAGCCCTGCTTCGCGTGCGGCGACGCTCACCCGCACGAACGCTTCGAGTGTGGCCGCAGCGCGGCCGTCGTCGATCACGGCCCGGGCGACCTCGACCCCACCGGCGAGGTCCGGCACGGCGTCGGCCACGACCATGGCAGCGGCGGCGTTCAGCGTGACGATGTCGCGGATCGGCCCCCGGGCGCCGGCGAAGACCTGATGGACGGCCTGGGCGTTGCCCGCGGCGTCGCCACCGGCCAGAGCGCCCATCTCGGCGTGCGGGATCCCGACGTCGATCGGATCGACGTCGTACACGCGCACTCCGCCGGCCTCGAGCTCGTAGACCGTCGAGGTGGTGGTGACGGTCAGCTCGTCGAGGCCGTCGTGGCCGAAGAACACGAGCGCCCGCTCGACGCCGAGCGCGGCGAGGGTGCGCACGACCCGCTCGGCCATGACCGGGTCGGAGACCCCGACGGTGCGACGGGAGGCGCCGGCCGGGTTGGCGAGCGGACCGAGGAAGTTGAAGGTCGTGGGCGTGCCGAGCTCGCGCCGCACCGGCGCGGCGAATCGCATCGCGGGATGGAACCTCTGCGCGAAGCAGAAGCCGATCCCCACTTCGCGCACGCAGCGCGCCACGCCCTCGGGCCCGAGGTCGATCACCACCCCGAGGGATTCGAGGACGTCGACCGATCCGCACTTCGACGACGCGGCGCGACCGCCGTGCTTGGCGACGCGTGCCCCTGCGGCGGCGGTGACGATCGCGGCCATGGTGGACACGTTCACGGTGCCGGCACCGTCGCCGCCGGTGCCGCACGTGTCGACGAGCGGCCCGTCGACGTCGCTCAGGTCGACGTGCTCACCCACCTCGAGCATCACGCGCACCAGCGCGGCGAGCTCGCCCGCGGTCTCGCCCTTGGCACGCAGGCCGACGGCGAAGGCGGAGATCTGAGCGTCGGTCGCGTCACCTGCGAGGATCACCGACATCGCGTGCGCGATCAGGTCGTCGGGAAGATCTTCGCGCCGGAGCAGACGCCCGATGACGTCGGGCCACAGCGCAGGATCCATCCGCCGGATAGTACCGGGGAAGACTCAGCTGGACGCCGCACGAAGCGGCTCGCGTCAGGGCGCAGTCACGCCGTCTTGCGGCGCTGGCGGACGAGACGGCGGCGCTCCCGCTCGTCGAGACCGCCCCACACCCCCTGCTTCTCGCGGTGGGTCAGCGTGTGCTCCAGGCAGGGCTCCCGCACCGGACACACGGCGCAGATCGCCTTGGCGTCGAGCGACCCGTCGTCCGACTCGGAGGGCGGGTAGAAGAGCTCAGGATCGGCACCCAGACAGCGGGCATATTGGCGCCAGTGATTGGTCATCGGTCTCGTGCTTTCTGGACTCCGCCCCGGGAAGAGGGCCGGCGAACCTCATCCAACACGGTGAACTTCGGCTGTTCTTCCCC
The DNA here is from genome assembly GCA_963720765.1 of uncultured Actinomycetes bacterium. Taxonomy (GTDB): domain Bacteria; phylum Actinomycetota; class Acidimicrobiia; order IMCC26256; family DASPTH01; genus DASUAS01. Next base: position 379,047 of record CAVRGS010000013.1, on the reverse strand, counting down.
TGTTCCTGAGAGTTCATTCGGAGTTCGCGAGTCCGTTGGCGGTCCGGAGGCCTCGAAACCCGCCCCGTAGCATGCGACGAGTGATACCGACGGCCCCCGAGAGCGCGCCCACGGCGCTCCGGGGCCGCAGCGGGCAGCTCGTGGCCCTGACCCTGGCGGCCCTCGCCACGGCGCCCGGCGTGATCTCGCGGGTCGGCGGGATCGACCCGGGCGACTGGGTGGCCCCCGCGGTCTTCGGCCTCGCCATCCTCGGCTCGGCGTTCCTCCTCGCCTGGGCGGCCGAGACGCTCCAGCTCGACGTGTCCCAGGGCCTCGCGCTCACGGTGCTCGCGCTGATCGCGGTGCTGCCCGAGTACGCGGTCGACTTCACCTTCGCCTACAAGGCGGGCGAGAACCCCGAGAAGTACGCCCCGCTCGCGCTCGCCAACATGACCGGCGGCAACCGGCTGCTGATCGGCATCGGGTGGTCGATGGTGGTGCTCGTCGCCGCCTGGCGGATGAAGAGCATCGCCAAGAAGCAGGGCTACACCGGCGAGCTCGACACCGAGCTGCGCCTCGAGCGCCCGCACGCCATCGAGATCACGTTCCTCGCGCTGGCGACGGCGTACTCGCTGACGCTGCCGTTCAAGCACACGCTGACCCTCGTCGACTCCGCGATCCTGATCGCGATCTTCCTCGCGTTCGTGTTCCGCTTGTGGCACGCACCCGCCGAGGAACCGCACCTCGTGGGGCCGGCCCGACTCATCGGCGGGTTGCCACCCACGCCGCGTCGCATCGTCGTGGGCGCGCTGCTCGCGTACGCGGCGGGCGTCATCTTCCTGTGCGCGGAGCCGTTCGCGTCGTCGCTCGTCCACCTCGGGGAGCAGGCGGGTGTGAGCACGTTCCTGCTCGTGCAGTGGGTCGCGCCACTGGCGTCCGAAGCGCCCGAGCTCCTCGTGGCCGGATTGTTCGCGTGGCGTCTCAACACCAGCGCCGGACTCGGCACGTTGCTGTCGTCGAAGGTGAACCAATGGACGCTGCTCGTCGGCTCGTTGCCCATCGTGTACGCGATCTCCGCCGGCCACCTCACGGGGTTGCCACTCGACTCGCTGCAACGCGAGGAGCTGTTCCTCACCGCCGCGCAGTCGGTGTTCGCGATCGCGGTGCTCGCCAACCGGAGCATGAGCGTGCGCGAGGCGTGGATGCTGTTCGGACTCTTCATCTCGCAGTTCGTGCTCGGAGCCGTGCTGCCCGACGGCCTGCGCGAGGTCGAGCGGATCGGGGTCGGAATCGTCTACCTCCTGCTCGCGGCGGTGTTCCTGGTGCAGCAACGGTCGTACGTGAAGCCGTTGGTGCGCGACGGCCTGTTCGTGCCGGTCGACGAGCTGTTCCACGAACAAGTGCCCGACGAGGCACAATCGTGACCGTGCCCAGCGACCCCGTTCCCACCGACGACGCCGCGGTCGTCGACTGGCCCGCCGTCTTCCGCGGCGCGACCGCCGGCCTGTGCTTCCTGGTGCTGGCGAGCGTGCTCGAGGCGATCCTCGACCGCAACATCGACAGCTTCCGTGACAGCGGGTGGATCTACCCGCTGTTCGTCCTGATCCTGTTCGGTTACACGCTGGGTGGCTTCGGCGCCGGGCGTCTCGTGCCGCGGGCGGGCCTGACCAACGGCGCGCTCGCCGGCGTGGGGGCGTTCGTGCTGTGGATCCCGGTGCGCGTCGTCATCTGGCTGCTGCGCGACGAGCACCGCGCCCTCTTCACCGGCCACTCCCCCGCCCTGCGCCCGGGGCAGCTCTTCGGCCACCTCGTGATCGCCGCCGGGCTCGGCATGTTCGGCGGCTTCCTCGGTGCCCGCTCCTTCAACCGCGGCATGGGCTCCTGACCGAGCCCGCGAACCGAGAACCGCGGCCAAATGGTGGCGATCTGTTTCAGATCTGAAACGAATCGCTACCTTTTGCCGGGTTTGGCTGCGCCCTAGACTCGTCCGAGCAGCGAGTCGGCCGGGTGGCCGCGGACCGGCGTGACCGGTTCGAGGAACGTCCGGACTCCACAGGGCACGGTGCTGGGTAACCCCCAGTCGGGGCGACCCGCAGGACAGCGCAACAGAGAGCAGACCGCCGATGGCGTCAGGTCTTCGGATCCGGCGCACAGGTAAGGGTGAAACGGTGCGGTAAGAGCGCACCAGCACCCGGGGCGACCCGGGTGGCTCGGCAAGCCCCACCGGGAGCAAGGCCAAGCAGGGTGAGGACGGCCCGTCCGTTGAACCCGGGTAGGCCGCTCGAGCCGTCGGGCAACCGGCGGCCCAGATGGATGGTCACCGCGGACCTCGGTCCGAACAGAATCCGGCGTACAGGTCGACTCGCTGCACACTCGACTCGTCAACAGCCGAGTCGTCCAGGGTTCGCGCGGTGCGAGACTCGGGTGGTGTGAACGACAACACGGGAGACGACCTCTCGAAGGCGATCGCCGTCATGACCGCCTGGCACTCGGGCTCGGAGCTCGAGCACCAGCAGTTCACCGCCCAAACCGCCAACGACATGATGGATGCTGGTGAGGGTCCGCTCGACCTGATCTCCGGGTTCATCACCCTGACGGCCTGGCTCTTGACGCGCATCGAATCGAGCACCGGCGCCATACGCGCGTCGGGTGGCCGTCGCTTCCGCCCGGCGGTCACCGAGCTGCGCATCGACCCGCCCGGCCGCAAGGGACGGGTCACGGTCACGATGAACTGGCACTGCGCCAACACGACGGTTGATGACGCTCGAAGCCGACGCGTGGGCGCGTCTCCAGCCGTTGATGCAGTCCTTCTCGGATGCGATCGAGGCCGCTCGCTAGGAGCCGAACCTCAGCGCGCCGGCTTCCCAACGGATGAGGATCTCGTCGGCGGCGGATTCGGGGTCGGTGTCGTTGTCGAGCACATGACGCGACTCGACCTCGGCCTTTGAGAACTCGTCGTGCATCTTGCGCGCCGCGGCCTCGTCGCGGAACCCATGGCCGAGGCGCGCCATCACCCGGTCGACGCACACCTCGACGTCGGGCAGCAACACGAGGTAGTCGAGCGCGTCGAGGCCGGTACCGCGGAGGAACGTGTCGATGAACCAGGAGCCCATCACGCCGTCGTAGACCGTCGCGTAGTCACGCGCGAACCGCCCCGTCGCGCCGGCCGCCGCTTCGATGACGATCTCGTTCTGTGCGTGCGACTCGGGGAGCCAAGGCTCGATCGCACCCTGGCGCACGAAGCCGAAGAACGCGTCACCCTCGACCAGCACGCTGCGCGGCAACCGGTCGGCCACGAGCGCCGCAACCGTCGACTTGCCCGAACCGGGCGGCCCGGTGACGACGAGCAGGCTCACGGGCACCCGCACGGTGACGCACCACACCGCGGACACCCGGACGCGTACCGCGCTGCCGCGTCCTCCAACGACAGCCCGAGCTGGTTGGCCAGCGACGCCAGCCAGGCGAGCACGTCGCCCAGTTCGTGCCGCTGCTCCTCGACGGTTCCCTTGCGCGCCGCCTTGGCCAGCTCCCCGACCTCTTCGGCGAGCCAAGCCACCGTCGCCGGCACGCCACGGGCGCGGTCGCGCTCGCCGTACGCCGCGTCCATCGTGCGCTGGAACTCCGCGAGCTCGGTCATCGCCCCATCGTGCTACAGCCGGCCGCGCCGGGTGCCGACATTCGGGCCATGGCCGACATGCCCACCTGGCTCATCCCGCAGGTCGACGCCGCCCGTCAGGAGCGCGCCGACGCGCTCGCTGCCGTCGGCGCCGGGACCGGCGCCATCACTCTCGACCCCGTGAACGTGGCCGTCGACGCCACGCTCGACGCATGGCTCGCCAAGCAGGGTCGCAGCTGCGCGCACCTCCGCGAACCGGCGCCCGCGTACCTCGCGTTCGGCAACCCGCGCGTGCTCTGCAGCACCTGCCTCGACTTCTACCAGGCCGGCATCGGTGGGACTCCGGCCGACCGTCGCTGCGACCTCTGCGGCGAGCAGATCCTCACGCCGACGCTCGCGCCACTCATCGTCGAGGTCGGACCGCTCCACCTCATGGGTGGCGCGTGTCGCAACTGTCGCGACGCGAACGACTGACTCACGCGTTCATGTTGCCCTCGAAGTCACCGAGGTCGGGCGCGTCGTCGGCCGGCACCTCGCGCTCGTCGTCGGGGACCGGACCGGGCGGCTGGTCGGGATCGGGTTCGACCTCGTCGTGAGCGAGGTCGTCGGGATCACGTTCGGACATGTCTCCGGCATACCCAGATGACGACCACCGATCAACCCTCGGCGATCAGCCCTCGGCCGCGGCCTTGATGTTGGCGAGTGTCTCCGCCATCCCCGAGTGTGTCCGGTCGACCACGGTGTCGAGGTAGTCCTCGACGTTCGAATCCGGCGCCACGCTGCTCCAGAAGTCGGCGTAACCGGGGAGCACCTCCCAGTGCTCGCTCACGGTGCAGCCGTCTCCGGCGGGAGCGAACGTGTACGACCAGCGCACGAGCTCACGCGCGCCGTCCATGCCGAGGTTGGTGAAGGTGAATTCCTTGCCCGGTTCGGCGGTGTCGACTCGACACGTGGTCGACCACTGCATGTCGGGGAGCACGTTGTCCCCGCTGAACGTGGTGTGGTCGTCGTCGAGCCACTGCGCGGTCTTGCAGACCGGGCTGAACTCGCCCATGCGGGTGATGTCGGCGACGAGCGAGTACACGGCCTCGGGCGACGCGGCGATGTCGATGGAGTCGGTGTGTCGGTACTTCGTCAGGTCCATGAGGCGGGAGCATACGGTGTCGTCGTGGCGTTCACCGGCTGGCCTGTGGAGGCGATCGAGTTCTACGAAGGCCTCGAGGACGACAACTCGCGTGCGTACTGGCAGGCGCACAAGGCCGTCTACGCAGAGTGCGTCAAGGGCCCGATGGAAGCGCTGCTCGCGGAGCTCGAAGACGAATTCGGGCCGGGTCGGGTGTTCCGTCCCAACCGCGACGTTCGCTTCAGCCACGACAAGACGCCGTACAAGCTGAACTGCGCCGCGCAGCTCACTGGCGGGTACATCTCGGTGTCGGCCGACGAGCTGTTCGTCGGCAGCGGGCTCTACATGCCGATGCCCGACGACCTGAAGCGATTCCGCGCTGCGATCGACACCGACCGAAGTGGCGCCGAGCTCGAAGCGATCGTCGCCACGCTGCGGAAGGCGAAGTACGACGTCGGCGCGCACGAGATGCTCAAGACCGCGCCGCGCGGCTACCCCAAGGACCACCCCCGCATCGAGTTGCTCCGCTACAAGGGGATCGTCATGTCGAAGGCGTGGCCCGTCGGCGGTTGGCTGGGCACGAAGACGGCGAAGGACCGCGTCGTCACGACGCTCGAAGCGGCGCGCCCGCTCAACACCTGGATCGCCGACCACGTGCGCAGCGCGGCTGCGTCGACCAGCCGCGTCGATCTGCCGCGTTGAGTCAGCCGGCTCGGGGCCGCAGCCGGGCCAACAACGGGATCGCTGCGATCTTCTCGTCGGTGAGCTCGTTCCAGCGCAGGTCGGGCAGCTCCCACCCGCGCCGCCGTCGACACCGCAGCACCCGTTCGGGCGTCACGATGACGTCGACGTGGATGTCGTGGCTCGTGGTCGGCACCACGCCGCCCGGGAGCACCTGACGCTCGTGCACCGTGGTGACGACGACGGTCCGCGCGTCCACCAACCCCGCCTCCGCCGCGAGCGCGAGCTCGAGGTCGCTGAACCCGCCGCCCTTGCCGAGCCGCGCGCCGGACTCGTCGACGGCGACGCACCCGGTCACGACGAGGTCGACCGGTTCGAGCTCCTCGACACCGATCGTGCGCGCACTCCGCAGCGCGCCTTTGATCGAGCTCGCCTTCCTGGGAGCATCGGCGAGGTGCTCGGGGTCGAGCAGGAAGAACGGATCGGCCTCGGCGAGGCGCGGCACCGCCATGTAGACGACCTTGCCGTCCTGCAGTGCACGCGCACGTACTGGCCACTGCGGCGAGTCCGGGTTCGATTTGACCGTCGACGCGGCGCGCCACTCGTCGGTCTCGGCGAGCCGGCGCGCCGCCGCTTCCGCACCCACGAAGTTGGGGATGCGGTTCGCGGGCCGCGGAAACCGCGCGATCCCGGGTTGGTCGAGGTCGGTCCACACCTGTTCGCGCAGCACCGCCTTCGCCGCCAGCAGGTCGGCATCGCCCCCGGCATCGTGATCGTGGCGCGCCATTCGCACACCTTCGCACGGCGATCGCGCAGGTCAGCCCTCGTCGGTCTCGTCGCCCGGGTTCGCAAGCTCGGCCCGCGCCGACTCGAGGACCTCTCGGGGGACGACCACGCCCAGGTCGGTCAGCGTGTCGGCGTCCTCGATCGTGCGTGCGACGTCGCTGCGCTCGCGCCGATCTGGTCGTTCGACCATCTTCACCTCACATCCTCTGCCCGCACCTGCGAGGGTTCCCGCTCGGCGGGACGGGGAAACGACGCCCGGGGTTCAGACGCGGATCGGCACCTGCGCGAACCCGCGCACGGTGCTCGTGTGCAACCGCACGAGGTGCTCGTGGTCGACCTCCCACTCCGGGAAGCGGCGGAGCGTCTCCTCGAGACCGATGCGGCCCTCCATGCGGGCCAGTGCCGCGCCCAGGCAGAAGTGGATGCCGTACCCGAACGAGACGTGGAGGTCGAAGTCGCGGTGGATGTCGAAGCAGTCGGCATCGGCGAACGCGCGTTCGTCCCGGCCCGCCGACCCGGTGAGCAACAGCACCTTCGACCCGGCAGGCACCGTCTCGCCGTGCAGTGCCACGTCGGCGGTGGTCCAACGACCCTGCACTGGCGACGGCGCCTCGAATCGCAGCAGCTCCTCGACCGCGTTCGGCAGCAGCGAAGCGTCCGCCGCGAGCTCGGCGCGCTGGTCGGGGTGCGCTTCGAGCACGACCGACGCCCACCCGAGCAACCTCGCCACCGTCTCGGTACCCGCGCTGATGAGCAGGTTGGCGAAGTCGGCACCCTGCGCGATGGTGAGTCGCCGGGTGACGCCGAGGTCATCGGTGATCTCGGCGACGCTCAGGTCGGTGAGCATGTCGTCGCGCGGGTGCTGCAACACCTCTTCGAGCTGTGACCGGATGTAGGCGTTGATCTCGATCTGCGCGGTGAGCGACACGTCGTTGACCATGCCGACGCCGGGCTCGATGTGGAAGACCTGGTCGATGAGCTTGCGCAACATCTCCTGGTCCTGCAGCGGAACCCCGAGCAACGACGAGATGACCATCGACGGGAGGTAGACCGCGAAGTCCTGCACGTAGTCGAACGAGTCACGATCAGCGAGCCGGTCGAGGAAGTCGCACGACAGCTCGCGGATGCGGTCCTCGAGCGCGTCGACGCGCCGCGGCGTGAACGCGCGCGAGACCAGCGTGCGCAACCGCGTGTGGTCGGGCGGGTCCATGAAGATCATCTGCCCGGTCTCGAACGCTTGCGGCCCCATGAGCTCGAGCACGGTCCCGTGGCTCGAGCAGTACGTGCGGGGGTCGCGGTGCGCGGCTTCGACGTCGGCGAAGCGACTGAGGGCGAAGAAGTCGTACTCGTCGTTGCGATACAGCGGCGCCTCGTCGCGCATGCGCCGCCACGTGTCGTACGGGTCGGTGTCGATGTCGGTGTCGAACGGATCCCAGTACACGTCGGTCATCTGCCAAATGTAGACAGCTTGGGTAGCGTGCGGGCCATGGCCCAGGAACCCACCGACGTCCCCGCGATCCCCGACTACCAACGCCTGCTCGAGGGCAAGGTCGCCGTCGTCACCGGTGGTGGCGACGGCATCGGCGGCGCCATCTCGCGCCTGTTCGCCGAGCACGGTGCCCGAGTCGAGATCGCCGAGATCGACCCCGAGCGCGCCGCGGCCAAGCAGGCCGAGATCGAGGGCGTTGGGTGGCACCGCACGCGCGCTCGTCGTCGACGTGCGCGACGACGACCAGGTCGCCGCCTTCGCCGATGCGGTCACCAACGCGCACGACGGGCGCGTCGACGTGCTCGTCAACAACGTCGGCGACTTTCGTCCGCTCGTGCGCTTCGCGAAGTCGACGCCAGAGTCGTGGGACGAGATGTACCAGATCAATCTCCGCCACTTCTTCTCCGTGACGCGCGCGTTCCTGCAACCGATGATCGACAGCGGTGGCGGGTCGATCGTCAACTTCCACTCCGTCGAAGGCATGCGCGGGTATCCGGGCGAACCCGTGTATGGCGCGATGAAGGGCGCGGTTGCGCACTTCACCACGTGCCTCGCCGCCGAACAGGGACGCAACGGCATCCGCGTCAACGGCATCGGTCCCGACCTCACGCAGACGCCCGCAGGTCGACTACTGCGCCGGTGAGCGAACACGACCACATGTGGGAGTCGTGGGCGCCGGTCGGACGGCTCGGCTGGCCCGAGGACCAGGCGCGCGTCGCGCTGTTCCTCGCGTCCGACATGTCGGCGTACGTGACCGGCCACAACATCCCGGTCGACGGCGGCACCAAGACCGGAGGCGGGTGGTTCTGGTCTCCGTCGGCACGGCGCTTCACCAATCGCCCGACGACCCTCTGACGCCGCTGATCCACGAGCACGCGGGCCGCTGACCTGTCAGGATCGGGTCTCGCGACGACGAGGGGAGCCGACATGGCGGCCGCACTGATCCTGGAGTTCGAGGGCATCGGTCAGAAGGAGTACGACGCGGTGAACGCCGCCCTCGGGATTGATTTCGCCACCGGGGCCGGCGACTGGCCTGACGGGATGCTGAGCCATTCGGCGGGACATCGCGAGGACGGCCGTTTCGTGGTGATGGAGGTCTGGGACACCCCCGAGCACCAGGCCCGGTTCATGGAGGGGCGTCTCGGTGAGGCGCTGGCCCAGGGCGGAGTGAACAACCCTCCGGTCGGCGTGACCTGGATCGAGCTGATCGCACACCAGTCGGGAGGCTGAGCTCCTCGTCACGCCCAGACGTAGTCCTTCGGCTCGAAGGTCTTCGTCCACGCCCAGTAGGTGGGGATGGGCCACGGCGAGATGGTGAAGATCTTCCCTTCGGGGTTCTTGAAGTGGGAGTGCTTCACCGATTCGTGCGCCCACACCATCTGCGAGATCTCGCTCGAGTACCGAGCGGTGTAGTCGTCCTGCACTTCGGGACGCGGCTCCATCGCGCGGTGCCCCGACGTGAGCAACTCGTGGAGTGCCTGCATCACGTAGTCGACCTGGTTCTCCGACTGGTAGATGAGGCTCGCGCCGTGCGCGAGGTTCGTGCCCGGGCCGTAGAGGCAGAACAGGTTGGGGAACTGCTTGATCGTGATGCCCAGGTACGCCGCGGGCTCGATCCCCCACTCCTCGCGCAGCACCGCGACCGCCGCGACCGACGATGTGCATCGGCCAGAGGAAGTCGTTGTGACGGAAGCCGGTGGCGTAGCAGATGATGTCGGCCGGTCGGAACGTGCCGTCGACGGTGATCACACCGTCGGCGACGATCCGCTCGATGCCGGTGCGCACGAGCTCGACGTTGTCCTTGCGCAGGCACGCGAGCCACGAGCCGTTGTCCTGCAGCATGCGCTTCGCCGTCGGCGGGTAGTCGGGCATGACCTTCGCCGCGAGCTCGTCGTCGTCGCCGAGCTGCGCGAGCATCGAGCGCGGCGAACAACTCGCGCGTCGCCGCGTTGCCCGCGCTCACCGAATGGCCGCCGTCGTCCCACTCCGGGTCGATCCGGTTGCGGTCCACCGACAACCCCGCGCCCGGATAGAACGTGAGGAAGCGGAACCATCGCCCGAAGAACGGCAGGTGTCGGATCGCCCAGCGCTCGCCGTCGGGCACTGCCCGGTGGTAGTTGGGGTTCGGGAACACCCACTGCGCGGTGCGCTGGTACACGGTGAGCTGCTCGACGTCGTCGGCGATGGTCGGCGCGATCTGGAAGCCGCTCGCGCCCGCGCCGATCAGCGCGAAGTTCTTGCCTGCGTACTCCACCGAGTGGTCCCAACGCGCCGAGTGGAACGACGGACCCTCGAAGTCGTCCATGCCCGGGATGTCGGGCATGCGCGGCGAGTTGAGTGACCCGACCGCGCTGATGACGGCGCGCGCGTCGATGGTCTCGGTGCTGCCGTCGGGGTTGGTGACCTCGACCGCCCAGCGGCCGGTCGCCTCGTCGTAGGTCATGGTGTCGACGCGGGTGTTCCACCGGCAGTGCGGTTCGAGGTCGTGTGCCTCGAGCACGCGGCGGAAGTACGCGCGCAGCTCGGGGTGCTGCGAGAAGTACTCGGTCCAGTGGTCGGCGGGCTCGAACGAGTAGCAGTAGAAGTGGCTGCCGATGTCGACGCGCGCGCCCGGGTAGCGGTTCTCCCACCACGTGCCGCCCGGGCCACCGTTCTTCTCGATGACCGTGAACGGCAGCTTCGCCTGCGCGAGACGCAGCGCCGCGAGCAGACCCGACTCACCACATCCGATGACCACGACGTGCGCATCGGCGCGCACTTCGTCGGAGATCTCGTCGGCCCACGTGATCGCGCGTGCGTCGGCGCCGTCGAGGTGGAGGTCCTCGAGGAACATCGGCACGACGTCGTCGTCGAGCGGTGCGGTCGCGAGGAACGCCATCATCTCGCGCATGACGTCGTCGGACGGCGCGGGCGGGAGCACGCAGCCGCCGTCGCGGAACTCGAGGATCGCCGGCAGCGCCCACCCGCGCGCTGCCGCCTGTTCCTCCTCGGTCATGCCGCCCGTGTAGTCGTTCAGCATCGACGAGCGCGGCCGCAGCTCGCTCCGGATCCACTTGCGGGTCGCCGGTGATGTGCACCATCGAGCACAGCAGCGCAGGAACGCTGAGGTCCTCGACGATGGCGGCGATGGTGGCGTCGTCGTCGGTGAACGGACGACCGGCGTGCGGGTTGTGGTCGAGCTCGGACATGGCAGCGAGGATACGGCCCTTGCCAAGCCGGTTCCCGGGGGCGAGACTTCTCGTCGAGCAAATCGGACGAACGGGGGGAAGCGCATGTATCTCTTCACACGGAGTCGTCGGATGGGTGCCGGTGATCTCGCCGGCGCACTCGCGTGGTCGGTCGGCGTCACCGAGACAGGTGCGCACCATCACCGGACACCAGGTCGACGCATGGGGCTCGGTGCTCTCGCCCGATGCCGGCCTCGTCGTCTGGTCGATGTGGGCGGAGCACCTCAGCGAGCTGGAGCAGGCGAGCGACAAGCTCATGGCCTCTCCCGAGTACCTCGAGTCGGTGGCAGCCGGCGAGGCGTTCGGCGAGGGTCCGGTCGTCGACAGCCTGGCGACGCTGGTGCACGGCGAGCTCGACCCCGACGACCAACGCGGGCTACGTCACCGTCGCCAGCGCGGTCGCCGCGCCGGGGCGCCTGAGCGACGCCATCACGTCGGGCATCGAGATCGCCGACCACGCGACGCGCCTGTCCGGCCAGACGACGCTCTTCGTCGTCAATTCGACCGGTGCCTACGGCGGCTGCGCGTGGTTGACCGCGGCACCCGACATCGACACCGTCGAACGCGGTGAGGCCGCCCTGATGGGCGACCCCGAGTGGCTGAAGCTGATCGACCGCGTCGGGACCGCCTACAACAGCGACGCCGCGCAGGCGATGTATCGGCGGATCGTCTGACGCCCGGAGGCGATCAGGTCAGCGGGTTCGGCGTCGCCTCGGAGGGCGCTTCGATCGTCGTGGCCTCGACGACCTTCGGCTCGGAGGCCGCGGTCTGGACGGCCTTCGTGTCGACGGGCTTCGGTTCGGGGGTCGGCTCGGGCTCGTCGTGGAGTCCGCTGCGGAACTCCTTGGCGGCCTGACCCATCCCCTTCGCCAGCTCCGGCAGCTTCTTCGAGCCGAAGAGCAGGAGCACCACGGCGAGGACGATCAACAGTTCGACAGGTCCTACATCCATGGGTCAAGAGTACCCCCGCCCGGGCAACCCGAACCCGTCAGGCGCGTTACGACCGTGTTGCGCGTCGGGCCCGCCGCCACACGTCGCCGTACAGCTCGAGCCCCTCGGCCGAGAGCCAGCCGTCGGGGCCGGTGGCGATGCCGACCCGCTCGGGGATCGTGCCCCACACGGGGACGCCCGCCTCCTGCCACATGGCGATGGTCTCCTGGTAGTCGCGGGTGAAGGTCCGGGCGGAGGAGAACACCAGGCCCGCCGGGAGTCGCTTGGGGACCATGTCGAGGACGGCCTCGACCCGGGCGGTCTCGACGCCACCGACGCGGGTGGGGATCACCACGACGTCGGCCCGTTCCAGGGCCTTGGCCAGCAGCCGTTCGTGACCCGGAGGGGTGTCGACCACCGCCACGTCTTCGCCCTCGATCCGGTCGAGGGTCCTCACCAGGAGCCGCTCGGTCGGCGCCTCGACCACGTCGATCGACTCGAAGACCTCGTCCGCCCCGTGCTCGAGCCAGTCGGCCGCACTCCCCTGGGGATCGCTGTCGACGAGCGTGACCGACCGCTTCCCGCCCCCCGAGACGGCTGAGAGGTACACCGCGGTGGTGGTCTTGCCCACCCCGCCCTTCAATGCTGCGATGACCACGATCACGTCCGGCACCCTAGCGAGATCGGGAGGCGACGTGCCCGGCTGCGCAGCCTTCCGCGCCGGCGGCTCAGAGTGCCGGCCGGTTCCGCGAGAGCTGGGCTCCGTTGTCGCCGAACACGACCTGGCCGGTGACGCTGCGACCGAGGTCGGACGCCAGCGCGACCACGAGCCGGCCGAGATCGTCGGGTTCGCCCAGCCGACCGAGCGGGTGCGCGTCGACCAGCGCCGCGACCTGCTCGTCGGAGAGCGCGGCCGCGACCACCGGGGTGAGCGTGGTGCCGGGCGCGACCGCGAGCACGCGGATGCCGCGCGGTGCGAGCTCGACCGCGAGCGTCTCGGTGAGGTGGTTGATGGCGGCCTTGGCCGCGCCGTAGTGCGCCATGCGCGGCGACGGACGGGTCGTCTCCCCCGAGGTGACGTTGATGATCACGCCCTGCGTGCCGGCAGCGAGCATCGCTCGCGCTTCGGCGTGGCACGACCACATGGTGACGAACAGGTTCTGCTCGACCACGTCGCGCAGCGCGTCGTCGTCGAGCTCGACGAACGCCGCCGGCATGCGCCCGGCGAGCGAACCCACGTTGTTGACCGCGACGTCGAGGCCACCGAGGTCGTCGACGACACGCGCGACGAGAGCTCGCACCTCGTCCGGGTCGCGCAGGTCGGCGGTCGCGGCGACCACGCGGGTGCCTTCGGCGCCGACCTCGGCCGCCGCCTCGGCCAAGCTCGCGGCGTCCTTGTCGGCGAGGACGACGTCGCAACCGGCGGCCGCCAACCAGCGAGCGATCCCCCGTCCGATGCCGATCGCCGGCGCCGGTGACGAGCGCCCGCTTCCCTTGGAGCCCGAGGTCGACGGTCATCAGCACCGTCGATTCCGCTGCATCTCCATCGTCGCCAACGTAACCGCAGCACGCCCTCGCAGTCGCTTGGCCGACGCTCAGGGACCTCTCAGCACCGCCCCACCACCATGAGCGTCGGGAGAGTCGACCCCCGGGAGGATCCAGACCATGACCGACGAGACACCGCAACCCGAGGGCGAGCCGTCACCGGCGGCACCCGAGGAGACCCCCACTGCGGAAACCAAGCCCTTCACCTACGACGACGCCGTCGCGCAGAGCGGCGACGAGGACGACGTCGCACCTGCGCCGGCTGCCGCCCAGGTACCTCCCGCGGAGGCCCCGACGCAGGCAGCTCCTGCCGCGGCGCCCGTCGCCGCGGCACCCGCGGCCGTCGCGACGAACGATCGTCCGTCGGGGATCTTCATCCCGAAGTGGGTCGGCCTCGCGGCTGCCGCGATCGTGGCCGCGCTGGTCTTCGGTGGCATCGGCTATGCGATCGGTGATTCCTCGGGGTCCGGCTCCACCCAGAACGCCAGCAGCGCGTTCCCGAACGGGAACGGCAACGGCACCCAGCAGTTGCCGGGCGGCGGCCAGTTCCCCGGCAACCGTGAGCTCCCCAACGGCGGACAGCTTCCCAACGGTGGGCAGCTCCCCGGCGGGAACGGCAACCAGGGCGGCACGGGCAACTCGAACGGAGACGGCACGACCGCCAGCGACGCCGGGTTCCTCGGCGTCGGCGTGCAGGCATCGACCGACGGCACGGGCGTCGAGATCACCCAAGTTGCCGCCAACAGCCCCGCCGCCAAGGCCGGCTTGCAGCAAGGCGACGTGATCACCTCGATCGACGGCAAGGACGTCACCGCTCCCGACGCCGTGCGCGCCGCCGTCCAGGCCAAGTCCAGCGGCGACAAGATCAGTGTCGCCTACACCCGCAACGGCCAGTCGACCACGGTGGACGTCACGCTCACGAGCCGTTCGCAGGCTCAGTCCAGCTGAACCTCCTCGACTCCGCCCCGCTCACTCCGTTCGCTCCGTCCCGACGGGCGAGGGACCGGCGAAGCCGGCTCCTCGCCCGGGGCGTAGCGAGCGGGGCGCGTCCCTCAGCCGTCGAGCACCTGAGTGACCAGGGCGGCGATGGCTGACCGCTCCGATCGCGTCAGGGTCACGTGCGCGAAGAGCGGATGACCCTTCAGCGTCTCGATCACGCTCACGACACCGTCGTGACGTCCGACGCGCAGGTTGTCGCGCTGCGCGACGTCGTGGGTCAGCACGACCCGACTCCCGCGGCCGAGCCGGCTCAGCGCCGTGAGCAGCACCGAACGCTCGAGGTTCTGCGCCTCGTCGATCACCACGAGGCTGTCGGTGAGGCTGCGTCCGCGGATGTGCGTGAGCGGGAGCACTTCGAGCAGGCCGCGGCCGATGACCTCGTCGATCACCTCGCGACCGACCATCGACTCCAGCGCATCGGTGACGGCGCCGGCCCACGGCGACATCTTCTCGCTCTCGGATCCGGGCAGGTAGCCGAGGTCCTGTCCACCGACCGCATAGATGGGACGGAACACCACGACGCGCTGGTGCGTCCGTCGCTCCAGCACCGCTTCGAGACCGGCCGCCAGCGCGAGCACGCTCTTGCCCGTGCCTGCGCTCCCACCGAGGCTCACGATGCCGACCTGGTCGTCGAGCAACACGTCGATCGCGATGTGCTGCTCGGCGGAGCGGCCGCGGAGGTCGAACATCGACTGGTCGGCGCGCACGAGGTGCAGTCGCTTGTCGGGGTGCACGCGTGCGAGCGCGGACTGCGAACCCGAATGCAGCGCGACCCCCGTGTGGCACGGGAGCTCACGTGCCGCTTCGAGATCGACGATCTTCTCCTCGTAGAGGTCGTCGATCACCGAGCTCCACACGTCGAGCTCCACGAAGCCGGTCCAGCCGGAGTCGGTGGCGAGCTCGTTGCGGTACTCGTCGGCCTCGAGGCCGACGACGCCGGCCTTGAGGCGCAGGGGGAGATCCTTGGTGACGACGACCACGTTCCTCCCCTCGCGCTCCAGGCTCACCGCCACCGCGAGGATCCGGTGGTCGTTGGCCGGCGACGTGAGCGGCGCGGGCAGCGCCTCGAGCTCCTGGTGGTTGAGCTCGACCCGAAGCGTCCCACCCTCGTCGTTGACCGACATCGGCTCGAGCAGCGACCCGTGCCGGGTGCGCAGCTCCTCGAGGAAGCGCAGGCTCTGGCGCGCCGCCCAACCCAGCTCCGGGTGATGGCGCTTGCCCTCGAGCTCGGTGAGGACCACCAGCGGGAGCACGACCTCGTGTTCGGCGAAGCGCGTGACCGCCAACGGATCGGCGAGGAGGACGGAGGTGTCGACGACGTAGACGGTGCTGGTCATCAAGGCAACGGGGACGCTAGCTCGCACACGCGCGCGCGTCGTGCATCCTTGACGCCCACCCGGTTCGTTCACGCGCTCCGAACCGAGCCCGAACACGCTGCTCATCGCCCCCTCAGGTTCGCTGCCTAGGGTGGTCGGGCAGTCAGCCTCTCCGTCGGAGGTTTCCACCCTTGGCGCGCGGCCGCACCGATGCCATCATCGCCGGAGTCAACAAAGCCGGCACGACCTCGCTGTTCGTGTCGCTGTCGACGCATCCTGACGTCGCGCCGTCGTCGATCAAGGAAACTCGGTTCTTCCTGCCGGCGCGCTACGGAGAGGCCTTGCCGCCCGCCGCGGAGTGGGATGCCTACTTCGCCGACGCCGGCGACCGGCCCGTGCACCTGGAAGCGACGCCTTCGTACTTCTACGGGAGCGCGGCGGTCGCCGAAGCGATGCAGGCACGCCTGGTCGATCCACGCGCGCTCGTCGTGCTCCGCGAGCCGGTGAGTCGCGCGCTGTCGTTCTTCAGCTACCAGAAGATCCGGTTGCGCTTCCCCGCCGACTACCCCATCACCGAGTACCTGACCGCGGCCGACGCCCTCACGCCCGCCGACTTCCAGGATCCCGACAACGAGAAGTACATGGCGTTCCGAGGGGGGTGCTACGCCGAGTTCCTCCCTGGATGGCTCGAGGTGCTCGGTACCGACCACGTGCGCGTCGTCGACTTCGATCGGCTCGTCGGCGACCAGGTCGGCACGCTCCACGAGACCGCGGCGTGGCTCGGCCTCGATCCCGCAGGGTTCCCGGCCGACGCGCTCAGCTCCGAGAACCGCACCACCGGGTTCAAGAGCGAGAGCTTCCAGCGCGTCGCCCTCGCGGGCAACGACAAGCTCGAGCGCGTGCTGCGCCGCCACCCCGACGCCAAGCGCAAGCTGCGCGCGTTCTACTACCGGCTCAACGGCCGTCCCGCCGAGGAACATGTCCCCGACTCCGTGCGCGCCGAGCTCGCGTCCCGATACCGAGGAGCCGAACGAGCGGCTCGCTCAGCAGCTCGACCGACGCGGGGATCCCACTCCCGGGTTGGCTCGCCGCGTTCCGACTCCGACGCGTTCGGGCGTCAACCGGGGCGGATGATCGCGCCACTCTGACGCCGAAACCGGTGTTGGGAGTGAGCGCGACGAACACGAGCGGCGCACTCGAACACGAGCGCCATCACCGCGGGGATGGCGACGCCGGAGTCGTTGAGCGCGTAGCCGAGCAGCGCCACGACCCCGAGCGCGAGCACCGTCTGGCGGATGACCGGCACCGATCGGTACAGCGAACGGATGCGCCCGCCCGCGCACGCGCCACAGGTACCAGACCAGCAGCGCGACCACGGGCATGATCCACAGCAGCTTGGTGCCGCCGAACGACGCCAGGTTGGCGTCGAGCTTGCGCCGGATGGTGAGGAACGAGTCGCCCGACGCCCCGTTGAGCAACTCGTCGAAGAAGCGGCCGACGTGCGTCTGCTGGTCGCGCGGGCGCAGGTAGTCGGCGAACCCGACGACGAACCCGGCGACCACGAGCACGACACCGAGGATGGCCACGGTGCGGAGGCGGATGGTCTTGCCGAGCAACAGCCACACGAACAGGCCGAAGCCCGGGGCACCGGCGATGGCGGCGCCGAAGTCACCGCCGAACGGAGGCGCGGCCATGACGAACAGCGTGCACGCGAGCATGGCGATGACCGCGAACACGGTGACGCGCCCGGGCCGTCGCCACACTGCGAGGCCACCCGAGCAGCAGCACGGCCGCGGTGAGCTGCGAGAACGTGATGTTGCCCTGACCGGAGACTCGGATGCCGACGGTGGCCGAGTAGCCGAACACGGAGTTGAGCTCGAGGCGCGCGCCCGCGAGCAGGTCGACGACGTGCACCGACGACGGTGATCGCGAGCGCGATCGCGAGCGGACGGTACGGGTGCCGGCCGCCGAGCAGGCGGCACACGCCGGCGAACACGACTGCGACCACCACGAGGAAGCCGAGGTACGCGGCCGAGTTGTCGCTGCGCCCGAAGTGCAGCGGTTCCGCCGCGTACGTGGCGAACAGGAACCCGAGCACGGCCAGGGCGAAGAAGCGCACCATCCCCTCACCGCGGCGACGGCGCCACGCGACCAACGAGGCCGTCGAGCGCGAGCACGACTGCGAGCGCGATCGCGATGTTGTTGGCGAGCGCGACCTTGGAGTCGCGGAACACCGCGTCTTCGTTGGCGTGCACGAGCGTGGTGACGCGCTGGTCACGCGGCGGTCCGTTCACCACCTCCATGGCGCGACCCTCCATCACCTTCGGCACGTCGATGCCGAGCAGATCGAGGATGGTGGGGGCGATGTCGATGACGTACACGAACCCATTGCGCCGGCTGGTGGCGGACCGGAGGAACTCGGGCTCGATCGCCCGGCGCTCGGATGCCGGTGACCGCGAGCCCCGAACCTCGACGGGGCGACGCCGGGCTCACCACGAACACCGCGTCGTGCGCGGGATCGACATCGGCGAGCATGCGCCCGACGAGCTCGTCGACGCGGTGGAGCGCAGCGCGCTTCTGCGCCCGGGCCTGGCGGTCGGTGAGGAAGTCGGTGTAGAGGTCGGCTCGCAGCAGGTCGGAGCCCTCGACGAGGACGACACCGCCTTGCTGCCACGCTTCGGAGAACGCGCGGTACGCGGCGTCGTTGTCGGTGCGCAGACCGAACGGCGCGTGCGGATCGGGCTCGAGCAGGTCGTCGCTCACGCTGCCCGACGGAACACGGCCCTTGCTGTCCATCAGCGCGTTGACCGCGGCCCGTTGGTAGGGCTGCAGCGGATCGTCCACCACGGGCTGCGCGCCGTCACCGTTGGCGACGACCGCACGTGGCACCTTGGCCTGTTCGAGCGTGTCGCCGAGCGCACCGATGGTCGGGTTGTAGAGGCCGTCGGCGTTCTCGCTGATCAACGCCTCGACCCCCAGGTGCACGATGCCGCCCGTGGCCTCGACGCCGGTGCGCTGCCGGTAGACCGCGCCGGCGGTGCTGTCGCCGTAGGCCTCGCTGGTCTCGAACGCCTGACCGGCGAGCAAGGTGCTGGCCGACGCGCGCCCACCGGCACCGAGCGCGGTGTAGCCCGCCGTGATCGAGCTCTTGCGGCCCGCGGTGCGGGTGATCATGTCGGCGACCGCCGACTGCGCGAAGAGCTGCTGGAGGTTCGGGTCGTCACCCGCCTGCACGTCGCCCCACGACGTGGCGGGCAGCGAGATCACGAGCACGCGCTTCACCGCCGTGGTGCCGGCCGCTTGCGCGCCAGCCACCGCGGGCACCAGGAACTGGGCGAGCACCGCGAGCGCGATGGCGGCGACGACTCGCCGGGTCACGGTTCGACCGCGAGATCGGGATCGATGGGTTCGAACGCCTGCTCGAGGCGGTCGCCGCGCTTGGGCAGCATGCGCAGCAGCAGCAGGTAGAGGCCGAGCCCGAGCACACCGATCCCCACGAGCAGCAGGATGTTCGCCAACCGACCGCTCGGGCCCACGAGGTGCTCCACCAACCACGCCAGGCCCCCGAGCGCAGCTGACGCTGCCAGCGAGGGCAAGAACGCGTGTGGGAAGAACCCGTGACCCACCCGTTTGCGCAACACCACACCGAGGGCGATCGTGCCCAGGAAGTACGCCGCGCTGTGTCCGAGGCCGAGGGCGGCGACCTTGGCGGTGTCGCTCTCGAACGCCAGGCCTCCCGCGATCATCACCCCGGCACCGACGAGCGCGCTCGACCCCGGCGATGATCGCGGGCGTGCGGCTGTCGCCGAGCGCGTACATCGCACGAGCGAAGAAGAGGAACGTGCCGTACGTGAAGAGGCCGATGCCGAGCGACGCGAGCGCGGCGGCGAAGAGGTCGGCTTCGTGACGGCTGTTGCCGACCGCGAGCACCCGCATCACCGGGAGCGCCGAGCGCGACGTACGCCGCGCTGACCGGGAGCAGGAGACGCGACATGCCGTCGAGGCCCCAACGCAGTCGACCGGCGAACGCCGGCATGTCGTCGGTCGCGACGTCGTGGGTGAGCTCGGGGAGGATCGTCGTGTGGATCGGCTGCGCCAGGATCGCGTAGGGCGCGAGGAACGCGACGAAGCAGAACTGGTACGCGACCACACCGCCGGCGACCTGGTTGCCCATCACCAGGGCCGCGCCGAGCAGCACCGCGACATCCGGCTGCAGTGCGACCCACGCCGAGAGGAAGAGCAGCCGTCGGAGCTTGCGGTCGACCGCGCCGAGCGTCGCGCGCAGGCGGAAACCGCTGCGCACGAGTGCCACCGTCGGCACCGCGACGAAGCCGACGACGCCGAGCGTGCCGCCGATGGCGAGCACGAGCTTCTCGGCCGTGGTGAGGTCGAGGCCCGGGTTCGGGCCGTGCAGCGCGTGGAAGATCGCCATCGTGGCGACGAGGATGACGGCGTTGGCGATCGGCGCCACCGCCACGATCACGAAGCGGCGCTTGGCGAAGAGCACCGCCGTCGCCACCGTGCCCACGGCGTAGAGCAGCACCTGGGGCACGAAGAAGCGGAGGAAGAACGCCGAGAGCGCCACCTGCTGCGACTCGATCTGGGCGTTCGGGGCGCTGCTCGAGAGGATTCGAGCGATGGGCACGGCGAACACCACGCCGATGATCGAGACCACGGCCATGATCGCCAGGGCCATGCCCAGCACGCCTGACGCCAGCCGTTCGGCCTCCCCGTCGTCACCCGCGCGGAACAGGTCGACGAAGGTGGGAACCAGGACGGCCGAGAGCGCGCCGGCCGCGATCAGCTCGAAGAGGATGTTGGAGACCGAGCTGGATGCCTGGTAGGTGTTGCCCAGATAGGTGGCGCCGAGGACGGCGGCGATCACCCAGACCTTGACGAAGCCGACCCCGCGGGACGCGAGCGTGGCGACGCTCATGCGCGCCGCGGCCCGCGTCGGTCGATCCTCGCTCGCCACCACCAACGGGCAAGCCTACGGGGGCGCGCGCGTTTTCCGGTGGCGAGCGGGCATGCTGGCGGCCGGTCGCCCACCCGGCCGCCGTCGACCCTGCTGGGGGGACGGGACGTCTGGCGGCGGGTGGGCGCTCCTTCTCGATGGTTCGCTCGCCGGCTCGATGGTTCGCTCGCCGGCTCGATGGTTCGCTCGCCGGCTCGATGGTTCGCTCGCCGGCTCGATGGTTCGCTCGCTCAGGCCACCTTGGTACGACCGGCCCTCAAGTACCGGAGACAACGGTGTGCGGCCCTAGAGTTCTCGGCCATGCACGACGCCCTCCTGGTCGCCGAGACCGCGCTGCTCGAGGAACGCCGCCCGCTCACGCGCGACGAAGTCCTCGCAGTGGCGGCGGTCCCCCTCGACGAGCTCCCCGACCTCGTCGCCGTCGCGCACCGCGTGCGCCTCGCGTACTGCGGCGCCGAGGTCGAGCTCGAGAGCCTCATCAACGCCAAGTCGGGGGCCTGCCCCGAAGACTGCGCGTTCTGCTCGCAGTCGGCGCGCTACTCCACCGACGTCGACGTGTACCCGCTCCTCCAGCTCGACGAGGTGCTCGAGGCCGCGCACGCGACCGCGCGAGGCCGGTGCCACGCAGTTCTGCATCGTGGTCGCGGTGCGCGGCCCGTCGGAGCGCATGCTGACCCGGGTCATCGAAGCGGTCGACGCGGTGCAGCGCGAGACGGGCCTCGAGGTGGCGTGCTCGCTCGGGCTCCTCACCCCGGAGCAGGCCGAACGCCTCGCTGCGGCGGGCGTCAAGCGCTACAACCACAACCTCGAGGCGCCGCGAGCGCTGTTCCCGTCGATCGTCAGCACGCACACCTACGACGACCGGGTGGAGACCGCCAAGCTCGCCATCGACGCCGGCATGGAGCTGTGCTGCGGCGGCATCCTCGGCATGGGCGAGACCCTCGAGCAGCGCGTCGACTTCGCGTTCGAGCTCGCCGACCTCGAACCGTGCGAGGTGCCGATCAACTTCCTCCCCCCCACCGGCACGCCGCTCGGCGACCAGCGCATGATCTCCCCGCGGGAGGCGCTGCAGGCGATTGCACTCTTCCGCCTCGTGCTGCCGAGCGCATGGCTCCGCCTCGCCGGCGGTCGCGAGTACGTGCTCGGCGAGCTGCAGGCGATGGGGCTGCTCGCGGGCGCCAACGCGCTGATCGTCGGCAACTACCTCACGTCGACCGGCCGCCCTCCCGAGGAAGACCACGCACTGCTCGAGGCGCTCGGCATGCCCGTCGCCGACGGCCCCGGCGAAGGTCGCTTCGTGATCGACTCCCACGGCGCGCACGCCCGACCCGCCCAGACACCGAAGCCCGTGCGCGTCGGCATCCCCGTCCGCGCCGAGTAGCCGCCGCTCGACGCCACGAGCATCTCGAGGTTCGCGTGCGTCGGCGCACGTCAACCTCGAGGTGTTCCCATCGTGAGGCGGCCGGTGCGGAAGAACTTCGGCGTGTGGGCCGGGGAGGTAGAGGTCGTACTGACCGACGACCACCCAGCACACGAA
This sequence comes from uncultured Actinomycetes bacterium, assembly GCA_963720765.1. Taxonomy (GTDB): domain Bacteria; phylum Actinomycetota; class Acidimicrobiia; order IMCC26256; family DASPTH01; genus DASUAS01. The sequence continues at coordinate 356,844 of CAVRGS010000013.1, read as the reverse complement.
GAGCCCGACGAACTCCTCGATCACCACGACCCACCAGGTGGGCAGCAGCGCGTCGTGGATGAAGTCGCCGCCGAGGAACGGCCACCAGAACAGCTCGGTGTTGGCGAACGCGCCCGACAGGATCAGCCCGCAGAACACGCCGATGGGCAGGCACAGCCAACGGCGACGCAGGAGGCGGGGCCGGCCGATCGTGCCCACCATCACGATCACCAGCAGCGCCACCGCGAACAGCAACGTGTAGCCGTAGGCGCGGTACCCGAACCCGAGGTCGAGGACCAGCGGCAGCAGTGACCCGACCGCGATCAGGCGGTAGTCGACGCCGACGCTGCGGAAGATGGTGGCGACACCGAACACCGACAGGCCGATGTACCAGAAGAACATCGGCTCAGGGCAGGTCGAGCGCGGCGTTCACCAGCGCGTCGGCGTCGGCGTTGAGCTCGCGACGCACGTGACCGAGGTCGACGTTCTCGTAGCCGGCGAGGAGCTCGCGCACCCGCTCGACCAACGGACGGAGGTGCGGCTGCTTCACCTTCCAGCGACCGGCGACCTGTTCGATCACGAGCTTGGAGTCTCCGCGCACCTTCACCGTCCGCGACGGCGTCGAGGCCGCGGCTTCGAGTCCCGCGATCAGCGCCCGGTACTCGGCGACGTTGTTGGTGGTCTCGCCGATGCGCTCGCTCACCGCGGCGAGACGGGCCGGCGGCGCGCTCGACGGGTCGACGACGACCGCGCCGATCGCGGCAGGACCCGGGTTGCCGCGCGCGCCGCCGTCGAAGTAGACGACCACCTCGTCGAGCATCAGGGAACCAGGATCGCGCCGCAGTTGTCGCAGTGCGCCAACGGCTGACCGCTCCGTGCGCTTGATCTGCTCCGCCTCGACGGCGGGGATCGACAGGTGACAGCCCTGGCACGTGGTGCCGACGAGGCGAGCGACGCCGGCGCCCTTGGCCAGCGCGCGGCAGCGCTCGTACTCCTTCACCAGCGCCGGCGTCGATCCCGGCGGCGAGCTCGTCGCGGGTGGCTCGCTCGGTCTGCATCTCGGCGATGATCTCGGCCTCGGCGGCGCCGAGCGCGGCCGCGTGTCGGTCGACGTCGGTGCCCACCGCGGCGCGCTGCTGCTCGAGGTCGGCGACGGTGGCGTCGAGCGGCTCGCGCACCTCCATGAGCTCGAGCTCGCGGTTCTCGATCGTGCGCTGGTGCCTGCGCAGCTGCTCGACGTCGGCCTGCATGGCCTGCAGTTCCTTCGGCGAGCTGATCTCGCCGGAGTACATGCGACCTTCGACCTCTGTGGCCTTGTCGGCCAGCGAGCGGGCTTCGTCGTCGAGCTGTTGCTCCTCGCGTGCGACCTTGTCGCGTTCACCGCGGGTCGTGACGAGCCGCGCGTCGAGCGCGGCCGCAGTGGCTTCGGCGTCGCGCAGTGCGTCGCGCTCGGGAAGTGTGTGGTGACGGTGGAGCAGTCGCTCGAGGGTGGTGTCGTGCTCCTGGAGGGTCAGGAGGACGTCGAGCTCGCTCGTCACTAGTTTCCGTTCTGTCGCGGGCCACCGCCCGCGGCGGGGGTGTTGGGTGTGGCCGGTGCGGCCGGTGCGGCCGGTGCGGTCACCGCCGGCGTCGTCTGCACCGTCGGCTGCTGCTGCACAGTAGGCAACTGCTGCGGGGCCGGGTTGACCGGCGCGATCGGTGCGTTGTTGCGGCCACCGTCCTGGTTGACCACGCCGCCGGGCCGGGCGCACACCGGACCGGGATCGGGCATCGCGCCGGGACTCTCACCGGCGAGCGCGGCCGACATGAACGCGGCGAAGACCGGCGCCGCGGAGTCGCCGCCGAATCCGGCCCCGCCGATGTTGCCGGTGCGGTTGCCGAACCAGACCGCGGTGGCGAGCTGCCGGCTCGATCCGGGAGCGTTGGCACCGATGAACCACGCGTCGGTCGTGTGGTCGGTGGTACCGGTCTTGCCGAAGATCGTCTGGCCGGCCACCGCGGCATTGCCGCCGGTACCGCCGGTGACCACGTGGGTGAGGAGGTTCGCCTCGCAATCGGCCACATCGCTGGTGAGCGCCTGCTCACCCGGATTGGTGGACTCGTCGATCACGACCTTGCCGTCGGCCGCGACGACCTTCTGCACCACGAAGGGCGTGTGGTGCACCCCGTGGTTGGCGATCGTCGCCATCACCGCGGCCATGGTCTCGGTGTTCTGCTCGCGCGTCCCGAGGGTGAGGTTGAGCAGCGGCTCGAGGTTGTCCTTGGTGATCCCCATTGCGTGCGCGGTGGCGATCACCTTGTCGTACCCGACGCTGGTGGCGATGCGGACGAACGCGCAGTTGATCGAGTGCGCGGTCGAGTGGTCCAGCGTGTGATCGCCGTTCTCGGCCCCGTCGGCCGAGTTGTTGGGCCACTGCTCGGGCGGCACGTTCGGGAATTTGCTCGGGACCGGACACGGCTCGTCACCCGAGACCGTGTCCTCGGGCGAGTACCCGTTCATGAGTGCGGCCGCGAGCGTGATCACCTTGAACGTGGACCCGGTCTGGCGGCCGTTGGACGAGGTGGCGATGTTGGTCTTCTCCTCCGCGTAGTCCTGCCCGGACACCATCGCCTGGACCGCGCCCGTGCTCGGGTCGATCGACACGATCGACGCCACCCAGTCGGGACCGAATCTGGGGCTTCGCAGTGTTCGACGCGTTGACGGCCGCGTCCTGCAGGCCGCGGTCGAAGGTGGTGTAGATCTTCAGGCCGCCCTTCAGGATCTTGTCGGAGCGCTCCTTCTCGGTGGCGCCCAGCGCCGGGTTCCTGAGCAGGTCCTGCAGCACCTCGGTGGAGAGGAAGTCGGTGCCGACGATCGGGCTCGCAGGTGGCGCGATGGTGGGGATGGGCTCGTTGTTGGCGGCGTCGGACTGCGCCTGCGTGAGGTAGCCGGCCTCGACCATGCCCCGAAGCACGTCGGCCCGGCGGCGGATGGCGCGGTCGGGGTAGGCGAAGGGGTTGTTCCCCGTCGGGTTCGAGATCACCCCGGCGAGCAGCGCTGCTTCACCGACGGTCAGCTCGTCGAGGTGCTTGCCGCGAGGCAACGGCGAACCCGGGTCCCACGTGTAGAAGAAGCGCGACGCCGCCGCCTTGATGCCGTACGAGCCCGAGCCGAAGTACACCGTGTTCAGGTACTCGACGAAGATCTTCTCCTTCGAGAACTTCTCGTTGAGCCGCAGCGCGTCCTCGATCTCCTTGATCTTGCGGTTCACGTCGCGCTTCGACGTGAGGATGCGGTTCTTCACCAGCTGCTGCGTGATGGTGGAACCGCCCTGCTCGATCTTCCCCGACGTGATGTTGGTGAGGAACGCCCGGAACACCCCGCCGAGGTCGATGCCGTCGTTCGTCCAGAACGACCGGTCCTCGGTGGCGATCACCGCGTCCTGCACCATCTTGGGAACCTCGTCGATCGAGCTGATGTTCTGGCGGTTCTGGATGCCGATGGGAGTCACCCATCGGCGAGCCGTCGGCCCAGTAGATCTGCGACGGCTGCGCGAGCGCCTTGAGCTCCTTCACCTGCGGCGCGGTGTAGTGGTGCGCGGTCGCGACTTCGACGGTGCCCGGGATCAGCGCTGCGAGGCAGGCACCGACCGCGAGACCGCCGATGACGATCGCGACGAGCACGGTGATCAACGAGCGGGAGAGGGTGCGCATGGGGCCTCCCAGCTTGGCACACGACCCCCACCGTCGGAGGGGTCAGGGCCGCGTCCCGGGCCGCGTCAGGGCCGCTTCAGGAGGACGCTGCCGCGGCCACCTGCTCGGCCACGAAGTTCGCGTACGCGGCCGCCCCGTCAGGCCGCAGGTGGATCTGGTCGTCGTAGAAGAACTCCGGGTGGGCCCCGCCGAAGGCGTGCCAGTCGACGAGGACGGCGTTCTTGTAGCGCTTGGCCCCGTCGGCGAGGGTGTCGTTGACCTGCTGCTCCCAGCTCCGGGGCTCCTTGGCGTTGATCAGCAGCACCTTCTTGCGGTCGGCCAGGATCCCCATCATGCGGTCGAAGTCGCCGGGGTCGATGGGCCCGTTCGTGCCGAGCTGCACGATGACGATCTCTCCGAGTTGTCCCTTGTCCTTGTAGGACTGGATGAGGTCGACGCCCGCGCCGAACTGCCGGCTCTCGGCCGCGTCGACACCCGTGACGTCGGCGTTGAACATCGTGTCGATGGTCGACTTCAGCGGCACGTACGCACCGAGCATCACCGAGTCGCCGATGGCGGTGACGGTGGTGACGGGAGTGCCGGGCACCGTGGTGGGCGCGCCGGCGGGCGCGGTCGTGGGTGCCGTGGTGGTCTCGCCGGGAAGGGTCGTGGTGGTCTCCCCCGGACGCACCACGACCTCGGTGCGCGTCCCGAATCCCGCAGGGGTCGCCGCGCTGCCGCCGTTGCCGAGGCCGATCGACGATGATCACCAGCCCGACGACGAGCCCGGCGGCGCCGAGCGTGAAGCGGGTCATCAGCTTGCGCTGCGTCTCGGCCGGCGCGGTCTTGTAGTGCGCCCACTGGCGTTCGATGGCGCCGTGACGGATCGGTTCCTCGATGTACTTGTACGACGCCGCGGCGGCGAGGAACGTGAGCGTGAGCCGCAGCACGAGCAACGGGAGGCCGGTCAGCGGGAGGTCGGAGTGCGGACGGGTGACCATGTAGATCGGCCAGTGCCACAGGTAGATGCCGTACGAGCGCACCCCGATCCAGCGCAACACGCCGAACCCGAGCAACCACGGCACGAGCTTCGACGCGGGATGGACCGTTGCCGCGATGAGCAGCGCCGACACGATCGCCACGAGCAGGAACCCGCCGCGGTAGAGGCTCGGGTCGAAGTCGTGGACGTTGAGGAACATGGAGAAGAGGACGACTGCGCTCGACGACGGCGACGGCGTCGAGGACGATGCCCGCGTTGCGCCCGGTGCGGCCGATGAGTCGCCACGGCGCCCACACGAAGGCGAGCGCGGACCCGAGCAGCAAGGCGGCCACGCGCGTGTCGGTGCCGTAGTACACGCGCGACGGGATCGGTGTAGGGGTGGTAGAGGATCGCCATCTCGAGCGTCGAGATGGCGACGCCGGCGAGCACGCCGATGAGCAACGCCTTGCGGCTCTTGCCCCACACCGTCAACACCAGCATCAGGATCAACGGCCAGAACAGGTAGTACTGCTCCTCCACCGCGAGCGACCAGACGTGCTGCAGCAGCGGCGGGCGACCCGCGCTCTGGAAGTACGACAGGTCGCGGAAGACGAGGAACCAGTTCTCGACGTAGAGCAGCGCAGAGATCACCTCGCCCCGGAGCTGGTCGAGCACGTCGGGGAGGAAGAGGACCGCGTACAGCGACACCACGAAGAGCATGGCGAAGAGCGCGGGCAGCAGGCGGCGGGCGCGCCGGTACCAGAACCGCTTCAGGCCGATGCCGTTCGTCTGCTGGTAGTCGGACAGCAGCAGGCACGTGATCAGGTAGCCGCTGATCACGAAGAACACGTCGACGCCGAGGAACCCGCCCGGGATCCACGACTGGTCGGCGTGGTACAGCAGCACCGCCACCACCGCGAGCGCGCGCAACCCGTCGAGTGCGGGGATGTAGCCGAGTCGCGCCGGCGCGTGCTCGGGCGCGACTCGTTCCGGGGCTGCCACTCCGGCCATCCTCTCATCGTCGCGCGCGAGACTGCGGTTCGTGGGTCGAGAACTCGATGGTCAGGTGGCGCTCGTCACCGGCGCCTCGAAGGGCATCGGGCGGGCCATCGCGGCCTCGTTCGCCGACGCCGGTGCGGCGGTGATGCTCTCGTCGCGCAAGCAGGAGGGTCTCGACGACGCCGCGGCGGCGATCCTCGAGGCCACGCCGGGCGCGCAGCTCGCCACCATCGCCGCCAACGCCGGCGACCCCGACCAGGCCGCAGCATGTGTTGCGGCCTGCGTGGAGCAGCTCGGCGCCCTCGACATCCTGGTCAACAACGCCGCCACCAACCCGAGCATGGGCGCCACGATCGACGCCGAGCTCGGCGCCTGGGACAAGACCTTCCAGGTGAACGTGCGGGGCTGCTTCGTGTGGAGCCAGCTGGCGTGGCGGGCGTGGATGCGCGACCACGGCGGCACCATCATCAACTTGTCGTCGATCGGTGGGTTGCGAGGCGACGCCGCCATCGGCGTCTACAACACGACCAAGGCCGCCATCGTCCACCTCACCCGGATCCTGGCCCTCGAGCTCGGCCCCGGCGTGCGGGTGAACGCCATCGCTCCCGGGCTGGTGAAGACCGACTTCGCCCGCGCCCTGTGGGAGCCCGCGGGCGACGCGGTGGCCGCCGGACTCCCCCTCCGGCGGCTCGGCGAACCCGACGACATCGCGCACGCGGCGCGGTTCCTCGCCGGGCCGGGCGCGTCGTGGATCACCGGCCACACCCTCGTGGTCGACGGCGGCGCGCTCGCCGGCGCGGCCCCCATCACCCAACGCGACGCACGCCGTCCCCGAGGAGGGTTGAGCAACCCATGCCCGACTTCGAGAGCTTCGACGGTCTGCGCCTCTCCTACCTCGACGACGGCGACGGTCGCGCCGTCGTGTTGCTGCACGGCTTCGCCGCCGACACCAACGTCAACTACGTGCGCTCGGGCATCCTCGACCTCCTGCTCGACGAGGGCTACCGCGTGGTGACGCTCGACGCCCGCGGTCACGGCTTGTCGTCGAAGCCGACCGAGCCCGAGGCCTACGCCGACGACGCGATGAAGCGCGACGTGGTCGCGCTGTTCGACCACCTCGGTCTCGACGACGTGCTGCTCGTCGGCTACTCGATGGGCGCGCATCTTGCGCTGCGTCTGGCGCCGGAGGAACCGCGGGTCAAGGCGGTGGTGCTGCTGGGCATCGGTGAGAGCGGCACCGGCGGCGAAGACGGCGCCGACCGGCGCGACGCGCTCGTCGCGGTGCTCGAGGCCGACTCCCCCGACGACGTCGACGACGCGTCGCTGCGTCAGTTCCGGGTGATGGCCGGTCTCGACCGCGAACCGCTGCTCGCCTACGTCAAGGCGCCCGGCGCCATCGGCCCCGCGCCGCTCGACGGTGTCGACGTGCCGGTGCTGCTCGTGGTCGGCGATGACGACGAGAACGCCGGCGACCCCGCTCCGCTGGCCGAGCGCCTCGACGCCACCCTCGTGCGGGTGCCCGGTGACCACTTCACCGCCAACGCCCGCCCCGAGCTGCACCGCGCGCTCACCGAGTTCCTCGGCGCGCAGTAGTCAGCGCAGCGGGTCGGCTCAGAGCCTCTCGGGGGTCACCATGGCGAGGTGCATCACCGCGATGTGATCGGCCGGGTTCGCCGGCAACGCCGCGCGCTCGGGCGACTCGTAGTACGCCACTTCGGCGGCGGTGAAGTCGCCGTCGTGCGACACCGCCCAGACGAACTCGTTGCGGTCGTCGTCGATCAACGCGAACTCGACCGTGAACCCGTACTGCTCGCGGATCGGGAACGCGCCGCGCACCGCGTCGAGGAACGCCGCCATCTCACCGGGCTTGATCTCGTACCGTCGCAATTGCACCGAAGTCATGCGCCGGACGCTAGTTCCGCTGGCCGGGCCCAGCGGGTAGACCGGGGGCGTGAAGATCGAGTACCACTGCCCGACGCACGGCAAGGTGGAGCCGGACAACTTGGGCGCGCCGGTGCCCACGTGCCCCATGATGATCCGCCGCGAGGTCGACGGGAAGGTCGTTCCCGAGACCTGCGGGCAGCCGCTGACCGCGTACATGGGGTGAGACGATGAAGGAGTTCGGGGGGAAGGTCGCCGTCGTCACCGGCGCGGGCCAGGGCATCGGGCGCGCCCTCGTCGAGAAGTTCACCGACGAGGGCATGCACGTCGTGCTGGCCGACGTGGTGCCCGCACTGGTCGAGCAGACGACTGCCGAGCTGCGCGACGAAGGTCGCGACGTCGTCGGTGTCGTCACCGACGTCACGTCGCTCGAGTCGGTGGAGGCGCTGCGCGACGCGACGCTCGACGCGTTCGGCGCGGTGCACCTCGTGTGCAACAACGCGGGGATCGGCTCGGGGTCCGAAGGTCAGCTCTGGGAGCACCACGTCAACGACTGGCGCTGGTCGCTCGACGTCAACGTGATGGGTGTGGTCAACGGCATCAACGCGTTCGTACCCACGCTGCTCGCGAGCGGTGAGGAGTGTCACGTCGTCAACACGACGTCGGGCAACGGTGGGTTCACGCCGCTCATCAACAGCGCGGTGTACGCGACGACGAAGGCCGCGGTCACGACCATCACCGAGTGCCTGTGGGGTCAGCTGCGCGAGACCGGCGCCACGGTCGGCGCATCGTTGCTCTATCCGTCGACGCCGCACACCGGGCATGTTGAACACCGGCATCTGGCGTCCGGGTGCGAACCGCCCCGACCGCTACGACCGTCCCGGCGCGCCGCCGACCGAGGGTCGCGACGCGCTCGGCGAGTACCAGCGGCGCATGGACGCAGCTGGTCTGCCGGTGGTGTTCGCGCCGTTGTCGGAAGTGGCCGATCTGTGCTTCGAGGGCATCCGCGACGACGTGTTCTGGATCACGTACCCCAGCGAGCCCCAACAGGCGAAGATCCGGGCCCGCGCCGAGTCGCAGATCACTCGCACGCCGCCCGAGTACCTGCTCGAGGCGCACATGATGGCGGCCAAGCCCGCCGACCGCGACTAGCAGCCTCCGCACCACATCGGCCGATCGGCCGATCGGCCGATGGACGAGCACGGTACGGTACGGGTTCGGAGGCGGGCCGCACGGCGGCGCGGGAGGGCGGACAGGGATGGCAGTCGTGGGCCGACGCGCACGCGTTCGGCGGATGCTCGCAGCGCTGACGACCACGTTGGCGGCCGCGTCCGTCGGGGTGGTTGCGATCGGGGCGCCGCCCGCGGGCGCATCGACCGAGAAGATCCAACGGGCCCAGGCACTGGGCCTGCTGGCGTTCGTCCCGGAATCGAGCCGCCCGACGTGCAACATCAGCAGCGTCACCGCCGACGACCCGGTCATCGGGAGCGTCGCCGACAAGGCCCTGGTGCAACTGGCGTGCCAATCGGAGTCCGACGAGGAGTCGGTCTTCTACACGCAGTTCGACAGCAGCGAGGCGATGAACACGGCTTTCGACGCCTACGACGCGGGCGTCCCCGACGGTGACGCGTGCCCGGGCCACGGCACGTGGGACCAGGACGACCAGGACGCCGGACGGTGGACCTGCTACCTGGGCAAGGAGATCGCCGGCGTCACCGACCCTGCCACGGTGGTCTGGACCCAGGACGCCAACAACATCCTCGTGGCGGCGTACCGCAACGACAGCGACCTGGCTGCACTCGACGCCTGGTGGAGCTCCGACGACGCCGGACCACTGCCCGAAGCCGACGACAGCGGGCTCCCGAAGCTGCTCACGACGACGCAGTTTCTCGCCAACGGCAAGGCGCTGAAGGTGGTCGCGCCGAAGTCGTTCCGCTCCACGTGCAAGCCCATCGCGCTGAGCCCCGCGGCCATGGGAGCGACGTTCTACGCGTGGCGTGCCGTGGCGACCGCCGGCCTGCGCTGCCATCCGGACGGCGTGGTGGCCGTCGAGTACCTGAAGCTCGCGCCGGTCGCCAGCGGAGCCTCGGCGACTGCGGGGATCTTCGGTGACTTCGCGTCCGCGATCGACGACGCCGACGCCCGCTTCTCGGACGGCGACTTCACGTGCGAGGGCGAGGGCACGTGGTCACGCAAGGACCGTGACGTCGGGCAGTACGCGTGCTTCTTCGGCACCGGTGACAACGGCGACTACACGGGCATCGCGTGGACCGACGAGGACCAGCGCATCCTCGCCTACGCCACCGTCGACGGCTCCGACGCGCAGCCACTGCTCAACTTCTGGGAGGACGACTCCGGTCCGCTGATGGCCAGGTGATCACGTCGATGCGCGTGCGAGTCGCCTTCCTCGCAGTCGTGTGCACGCTCGCAACGACGATGCCCACGCTCGCGGCGTCACCGGCGGGTGCAGCCTCCGCCTCCGCACCGGCGCCGGGGGTCGACGACGACTGGACGCAGGGCGCGCACCAACTCCTCGGCTTCGTGCCACGCGAGCTGCGCGACACCTGCACCGTCCACGAGCCCGACGTCGCCCCCGGCGTCGACGACGACGTGCTCGACGAACGACGCGGCTCGGTGCGGTGCCACGCGGCTGGCGAGGCGATCACCCTCACCTACACGAAGTTCACCTCCGCCGGCGCCGGCGACACCTACCTCCAACAACTGGTGAAGCCCGAGCCGACCAGGGACATGGCCGACGACCAGGGCGACTGCCCCACGCAGTACCGCATCGAACGTGGCAACGACGACGTCGGCCTCTACACGTGCTTCCTCTCCGAGGGCGACGACGACCTCGACGCGGGCGCGCCGATCATCACCTGGACCTACGAGCCGCAGGCGATCGTCGTGCAGGCGTACGACACCGACCTCGACCTCGCGCGCCTCCGCAAGGTCTGGGCCGACGACGCCGGTCCGCTCTCCAGCGCCGACCGCAAGGGAATCCCGCCGCTCGCCACCGCGGCGTCGCTGCGCGCCGCGGGCAAGCAGCTGCTGCAGTCCGTGCCCGAGGCATCCCGCCACCAGTGCCAGGTGATCGACTCGCTCACACCCGACGCGCTCGGCGGCGCGTTCGAGTGGCGCCTGTGGATCACCGCCGACGTCGAAGAGTGCCGGCCCGAGCGTGGCTCCACCGACACGGAGTACATGCAGTTCGCGAACGCAGCCACCACCGACGCGTTCATGGGCGTGCTTCCCGAGAGCTACGTGAACGACCGGCGCGTCACCGTCGGCGGAACGAGATGCGGTGGCACCGGCCCGTACCGGCACGAGGGACGTCAGGCCGGTCGGTACATGTGCTGGTTCTCGAACGACGACACCGACGCGCAGGAGTCGGCCGACGAGTTCGCGCACGTGCGCTTCTCCGACACCCGCAATCGTCTCGTGGTGACCGGCGGGGCACCGGCGGGGAAGGTGAAGGCGCTGCTCGCATGGTGGCAAGAGGACGCGCGGGTCGACTGACGTCGCGACCGGTCAGCGGCGCGTCAGCTCTGCTTCGGTGGCCGCATCGACGGGCGGATGCCTTCCTTGTTCTGCAGGAGCTCGATGAGGTAGCCGTCGGGGTCCTTCACGAACGCCACCGTCACCGGCCAACGGTCGAGGTCCTGCGGTTCGGACACCGACTCGCACCCCCAGGCGATGCACTTGTCGTAGAGCGCCTGGCAGTCGTCGGTGTCGACGTAGAGCTTCCACATCGCGGTGCCCATGTCGATCGGCCCGTCCTGCTCGAGCTGCTGCGCGAGCTGGATGCGTGAGCCGCCGGCCTCCGCCTGCAGCACGACCTCCTTGGCGGTGGGGATCTCGGTGCGACTCTGCACCGGGATGCCGATGACCTCGCTCCAGAACTCGACCGAGCGGTCGAGGTCGGTGACGTTGATGCAGTACTGACCCAGGCTGTTCTCCATCGGGCGAACGTATACCGTTCCGCCTCGTGATGCAGCACGAGCGCGGTGGGAGCCGAGGCCGGCTGCAGCTCGCGGCGACACGAGTGCGCACGATGCTGCGCCCGCGCGTCACCGTGGTCGAACCACCGCCGATGACGATCGAGTGGGACGTGCCGGTCACCGTGCGCGACGGCACCGTGCTGCGCGCCAACGTGTTCCGGCCCCTCGACGACGGGTCCGCCCCTGCGCCGGTGCCCGTGCTCGTGTCGGTGCATCCGTACGGCAAGGACGCGATCCCCCATCACTCGCGCACCGGTCGGCGACCGAACTTCCAGTACCGCGTGTTCCCGCAACCCGAGCCGATCCGCATCTCGTCCTTGACCGGATGGGAGGCACCCGACCCCGCGTTCTGGGTCGCGCACGGCTACGCAGTCGTCAACGTCGACCAGCGAGGCGCCGGCACCTCGCCCGGGCGCGGCGAGCTGCTGAGCGAGCCCGAGGCACTCGACTTCCACGACGTGATCGAGTGGGCGGCCGCTCAGCCATGGTCGCTCGGGGCACATCGGACTCGACGGCGTGTCGTACCTCGCGATCGGCCAGTACCGCGTCGCCGCGCTGCGCCCGCCGCACCTCGCAGCGGTCTGCCCGTGGGAGGGCTTCTCCGACGTGTACCGCGACTTCGCGCGGCCCGGGGCGGGCGCGAAGACGGGTTCTCGATCATCTGGAGCGCGGCGACGCGACGGGCGGCGCGCGTCGTCGGCAACCTCCGCCGGGAGTTCGTGCGCCGCCGCGACCTCGACGACTGGTATGCGGCCCACACCCCCACCTCGAGGACATCGAGGTGCCGATGCTGGTGTGCGGCAGTTTCTCCGACCACTCGCTGCACAGCCGCGGCTCGTTCGAGGCGTTCCGCCGGTCGGGCTCGACGCGCAAGTGGCTGACGACGCATCGGGGCGGCAAGTGGTCGACGTACTACTCCGACGCCGCGTACGCGGAGCGACTCGCGTTCTTCGACCACGTGCTCAAGGAGACCGACAACGGCTGGGCGACTCGCTCACCGGTCGTGACGAAGGTGTACGAGCGCGCCGGTCCACCGGTCGCCGAGATCACGGCGAACGAGTGGCCCCCGGCAGACCTCGAGATCGTCACCCGTCATCTCGACAACACCACCCGCACCTTGTGTGACGACGCCGAGCGACCGATCGTCGGCGACGGCGTTCCGTACAAGCACCGGCGCAGTGACGTGGCGGTGGGTGGTGACCCACGGCGTCGACATCATCGGACCCGATGGCGCTCACGCTCCACGTGTCGCTCGACGGCGCGGACGACACGGTGCTCACCGCGGCAGTGCGCAAGTTCCGCGCCGGTCGCGAGGTGCACTTCCACGGGTCGTACGGATTCGACCACGACGTGGTGACGAAGGGCTGGCAACGCGTCGCGCACCGCGAGCTCGACCATTCGCTGAGCACGGACCTGCAACCGGTGCACACGCACTCGTGCGCCGAACCGGTCGCGCCGGGTGAGGTGGTGCCGGTGGAGCTCGCGCTGCTCCCCCAGGCCACCCGCTTCCGGGCCGGCGACGAGCTCCGGCTCGAGGTGCGCGGCCGGTGGATCTTCCCGCGGAACCCGTTCACCGGCCAGTTCCCTGCTTGGTATCAGCGACCGCCGGCCGCGACGTGCGTGGTGCTCGCGGGCGGCGAGCACGCATCGACCTTGCGCGTCGGGACCGTGCCGGTCAGCTGATCGTCTCGTCGGCCCACGCCAGCAGCGGCGGCGCCAGCGCCGGCCACCCCGTGAACAGCGGCGCTTCACCGGTGCGGTGCTCGGCCGAGCGTTCGAGCCACTCGCGGTCGCCCCAGGGCGGCTCCACGAGACGCGCGTTCGGCAACCCCTGGGCGACCGCCTCGCTGGTCGCGCGGGTGTGCCACGCATCGCTCTCCCCGCTGCGGAACACGAGCGTCGGCATGGTGATGCGGGCGGCGTCCTCGTCGGCAACCCCCGGCACGAGCTGGTCGTCGCGCGGGTAGTACACCAGCATCCAACGCTCCATCGTGCGCACGAACTCGCCGCGATCCTGTTCCAGGATGCGCTGGCGGTTCACCGGGTGGCGTTCGATGCTGCCCTCCCACTCGGGGAGGTCCGCGACCGCGTGCATCCCCTCGGTCCACGCAGCCACGAGGTTCTGACCGCAGTAGTGCACCGCGAGGCTCATCAGGCCGAAGGGGCCACCACTGATCCACCACATCGCCAGGCCGGCGGCGAGCGCCGGGTGACGACCCGCGGTGAGCATCGAGACGCGCGCGCCACCCGACCCACCCGCGATCACCGTCGGGCCGAGGTCGAGGTGCGAGATCAGCGCTGCGAGCGTGTCGGCCTGCATGGTCGATTCCGACTCGCCGGTGAAGCACACGTCGGACTCACCGCAGTTGGGCCGGTCCCAGATCAGGACCTGGTTGCCGTGCGCGGCCAGCGCCTCGGCCAGCTCGCGGATCCCGCCGTCGTCCTTGCTGAAGCGGCCGCCGGGTGTGATCACCCAGGGCCGGCCCTCCCCGATCAGTTCGTAGGCGATGTCGAGGTCGTTGACGTGTGCGTGCGGCATGCCCGGACCCTAACGCTGTCGCTCGTCGCCTCTGCCCGTGACCGATTTCCACCGCCGTCGACGCCGGGTGCGGACCGGCAACCTTCGGTGTGTTCGTCTCGGGGTGCGCGGTCGATGTCGAAGTGTCGTACGTGATGCTGCGCGAGGCTCGATGCCGTCGAACGGACGCGCGGGTCGTGCGGTCTCCGTCGAGCCGCTGCGCGAGAGCGCCCATCTCGTCCTCATGCTCGCCGATCTCGGCGAGGGCAGTCACGCGGCGGCAGCCAGGCAATTCGAGACGATCCGTACGCTCCTCTGGGACGAGCTCGGTGTCGAACCGTCAGCGGAGACCGGAGCCGTCGTCGCGGGACTCCGTACCTGACGGCATGCCCGGCCCCGAGAGCCACGGACGGCCGGCCGCCAGTGCTTCTGCCGCGGCACGCGCCCGTACGTCGGCCGCTTCGTTCGCCGGGTGACCGGTGTGGCCGCGCACCCACTCGAAGGTGGGCGTGCGTGCATCCATGAGCAGGTCGAGACGCTCCATGAGATCCCGATTCTTGACCGGATCCCCCGACGAGGTCTTCCACCCGCGCCGCTTCCAGCCGTGCCGCCACTTCGTGAGCGCGTCGATCACATACGTGCTGTCGGCCTGGATGTGCACCTGGGACCCGATCGGCGCCGCCTCGAGCAGCATGGCGACCGACATCAGTTCCATGCGGTTGTTCGTCGTTGCCGGTTCCGCGCCGGCGTCCCAGCAGTCGTCGGACACGAACCAGCACCAGCCGCCGGGCCCGGGGTTGCGCAGACACGAGCCGTCCGTCGCGGCGACGAGGGGCGCCGGCGGCACGGCTTCGTGCGCACTCCGGTCGAGATCGCACTCGTCGAACGAGAACAGGTTCGGTTGCTCCACCGGTGCATCGTGCCAGCCGCGAGCACGACACGATGGATGGTCCATGACGAGGACCCGCTCGCGGCAGGCATCTGCAGGTGGTGGGCGTTGAGGGTCTCGAACCCCCGACCTCCGCCTTGTAAGAGCGGCGCTCTGCCAGCTGAGCTAAACGCCCGAAGCCGTTTGGGCTGCGAGCGAGGGTAGCGGACGAGGCGCCCGGCGACTCGCGGTCGCCGGGCGCCTGTCATTGCTGCGATTGACCGCGGCGGACCGGGGCTCGTCGGGGTACCGGGGGGACTCGTACCCCGGCGGCGTCACCCCGGCCCGCCTCATGCGGTGACCTGGTGTTGCTGCGTTCAGGCGCTCTCGGCGACCTGGTACGCGGGTTCGTAGCGGGGGACGAGGTCGTCGAGCACCGGCTCCGGCCGCGCCACCTTCGGCGGACGGCCCCGGCGCCGCTTGTGGGCGAGCACCTTGCCATTGGCGAAGAGCTCACCGCCCCAGACACCCCACGGCTCGCGCCGGTCGATCGCGGCCGCCAGGCACTCGTCCTTGACCGGGCACTCCACACAGAACGCCTTGGCCCGCAGGATGTCGTCGAGCTGCTCCGAGAAGAACAGGTCCACGAGCGCGCTGGTGCCGTCGGCGCAGCGCGCGTCGATCCGCCAGGGTTCGTCTTCGAGGACTTCGGTGGGTTCCAGAGCGAACATCGCTGTTCCTCTTCTTTCTGGTCGTGCGGACGCTGGAGATGCTCGGGGACAGGGCTGGAAAACGGTCGGAAACGCGAAAAAGGCCGCCGGGGTTGCCCCGGCGGCCTGGTGAGCGGTTCTTCTCGGAGCTACGAGAAGGTCACCTGGGACCGACGGGGCCGGGGCTTGTGGAAGGTGGCCGGCACGGTGCACGGAATCGACCACGAGGCCTCGGCAGCCATGAGGTCGTTCGCGACGCCACCGACGTAGCGAGCGCGCGCGACGCCCACGGCTGCCATGCCGTTGTGCTGCGTCGTCAAGCCGTACATCAGTGGTGCTCCGTCGGAGATCGGGTGCGTGTGAAGTCGTGAGATTACCCGGGAGAGATGACCTCTCGTCAACCCATTTTCTCGTCCTCGCTCAGACGGACCGAGCCGATCATCGCGATGGACGCCGCCACGATCATGATCCAGAGGCCCCAGCTGACGTTCGCGTCGACGGTCCGGTACCGGTTCATGTTCTGCATCACGTCGTAGCTGTGCAACACGTCGCGCACGACGAAGCCGGCGATCACGAACGAGAGGACGACGGTGAGCCAGCGGAAGGCGCGCATCTGCACCGACAGGATGGCACTCAGGGCGAGGGCCATGGCCCCGATGCTGTACCCGAGGCCGAGGCCGTCGTCGAAGCCGGACCGGTGGAACTTGGCCAGGCCGATCGTGCCCGACACCCAGGGCAGGTAGGCGCCCACGACGACGGCGAGGGCCGCGAAGACCACGATCATCGCGTGGCCGTAGTTGCCGGGGGCGGTGGCCACGAGGCGCTCGCCCCGGGGATCGGACGGCAGCGGCTGACGAGCCAGCTCGTGGTGGTACGACTCGGGCTGGTCGGCGAACGAGCGGAAGAAGTCGACGATCACGACCCACGGCGTGCGGCGGCGCTTCTTGGAGGGCGCGACGACGACCGCCTCCGGGCTGGGCTCGGGGTCGGCGCCGAACGGGACCCGGGGGACTGCGTCACGAGCGGTCAGCGCCTGCGCCACCTCTGCCTCCGAGGCCGCGACCGGTGCTGCCGTCATGGCGCGCTCGGGGGCTGCGACCGGTGCGGGAGCCGGTGCGGCTGCGACGGGCGCCGGTGTCGGGACCGGTGTCGAAGGAGGCGCAGGCTCTGTGGCGGCCGGCGCCGAATTGGCGACGCGATTGGTCCAACCTCCGTCCCAGTACCGCCACTCGTAGCGGCCGGAGGGATCGGGCAGCCAACCGGGTTCCGTGGGGGTTGTCACCTGGCTCATTGCGGGCTCCGTGCGCTCGGCCTACCTTGCCCGTTGCGACATTTCCCTGAGCTTCGGCAAGCCCGGCGAGAAACTTGACCCCGGTCACAGCGATCAGGTCGTCGATCAGACGAGCCCGGCGATCACCTCGAGGATCTGCTCGTGGACGGGCCCCGGGGCGGCCACGATGTCGCCCGACTGGAGCCAGGCCCGGTCGTCGCCCTGCCAGTCGGTGACCACTCCCCCGGCTTCCCGCACCAACAGCGCGCCGGCGGCCACGTCCCACGTGCCCAGCGCCTGCTCGAAGTAGCCGTCGAGCACGCCGGCCGCCGTCCACGACAGATCGAGGCTCGCCGAACCGGCCCGGCGGAGGTCCTCGAAGGTCAGGAGGGCCCGCTCGAACACCGGGAAGTACTCGGGCAGGCGGTCGCGCTTGGCACGGAACGGGAACCCGGTGGCGCAGATCGCCTCCTCGGGGTCCCGCTCGCTGATGCGCATCGGTCGGTCGTTGCACGTCGCACCGCCGCCGAGGCGCCCCGCATAGACCCGGTCGAGCATCGGCGCGTGGACCACGCCCACGACCGGACGGCCGTCGGCGACCAGCGCCACCGAGACGCCGACGACGGGGAACCCGTGCACGAAGTTGGCGGTGCCGTCGAGCGGGTCGACGAACCAGCCGACGTCGGCGCTGCGGTCGCCTCCGGTCTCCTCGCCGAAGAAGGCGAGCTCGGGGGCGGCGTCGTGGAGGAGGTCGCGGATGGTGTGCTCGCTCGTCGTGTCGGCGTCGCTCACCCAGTCGCCGGGGCCCTTCGTGCGGACGTTGCTCGCGTCACCGAACGCTTCGAGCACGATCGCGGCCCCGGCCGCGGCCGCGCGTCGAGCCGCGTCGAGCAACGCGTCGAGATCGAGGTCGACACTCACGGTCGGGTCCCTTCGCGGAGCAGTTGGAGCAGTTCCTCGGTGCCCGCCGCGACCAGTTGTCGTCGCGTGGTTGCAGCGAGCACGACCAGATCGCGCTCGTCGGCGTCGGCGACGAGCGCACCCGCCTCCTGACACACGAGGAGCGCGCCGAGGTAGTCCCAGGGCGCGTGTTGATCGGGATGGCCGTCGAGGTAGCCGTCGACATGACCAGCGGCGACATCGCACAGCGCGAGAGCCGCCGAGCCCAACGCCCGGAACTGACGCCACGCGAGCGGTACCGGCGGCCAGCCCGACAGCGCGACGACGGCGCGCTCGATCTCGGTGGTCGACGCCGGTGCGATCGGGGCGCGATCGAGCTGCGCGCCTTCGCCGCGCACCGCCGAGTAGCGCGCCCCGGTGGCGCCGTTCTGCACCAAGGCGCACGACGGACCCTCGGCGTCGAGCGCACACAGCGAGATCGCCCAGTACGGGATCCGGCGCGCGCAATTGGTGGATCCGTCGACCGGGTCGAGCACCACGGTGAGCCCGGCGTCGGCCGGACCGGTCCAGCCCGACTCCTCGCTGAGCACGCGCAGCCCGGCTGCGTGCAGCACCGGCAGCAC
Source organism: uncultured Actinomycetes bacterium (assembly GCA_963720765.1). Taxonomy (GTDB): domain Bacteria; phylum Actinomycetota; class Acidimicrobiia; order IMCC26256; family DASPTH01; genus DASUAS01. Next base: position 338,447 of record CAVRGS010000013.1, on the reverse strand, counting down.
GGCCGCGTCGGCCACCAGGTCGAGCCGGTACTGACCGGGGCGGCCGGTACGGGCCCGTCGCTCGCCCGGCCCGAGCGTCGCGAGCGCACCGCGCTGCGCGGCGGCCGCAACGTCGAACACGTCGAGCAGGTCGTCGGGCGTCACCTGGGCTCCGCATCGACGGTGACCACCGCGTTGTAGTCGGGCACGCCCGACGCGAGATCGCGGCGTCCCGCGCGCAGGAGCACGTTGCCCTCGGGGAAGAACACCTGCACGTTCCCTGGTCGCAGCGGGCTCTCGTGCAGTCGGGCCCGCATCTCGCCGTGGTCGGAACGAACGACGACACGATCGCCGTCGCGCAGACCGAGCGCATCGATGTCGGACGCGGACATGAAGAGCGCGTCGCGCATCGCACCGGTGAGGGGATCCTGCTGCTCGTGCACCATCGTGTTGAACTGCTTGCCGCGACGCGTGCTGAGCACGAAGCTGCCCGGCGGCACGTCGATCTCCGACGGCGCCACCGCGAGGAAGTGGGCCCGGCCGTCGGGGGTCGGGAACGCACCGCCCTCGCAGAGTCTCGTGCCACCCCACTGGATCGCATCGCCGGTCGTCCGCAACAACTCGACGCCCGAGTACACGGGGACCACGCGCGCGATCTCGTCGCGGATCTCCTGTCCGGATGCGAACGTGCACTGCTCGGCGCGCTCGGGCGCGACGCGCCGGGCAAGATCGACGAAGATCTCCCACTCGCTGCGCACTTCTCCTGGCCGCGGTCCGCTGATCTCGGGACTGAACGCGATGCGACGTTCGGTTGTGGTCTCGGTGCCGCCGTCGCGCTGCTCGTAGCGCGTGGCCGCAGGCAGGAGCACGACGACTTCGCCGGGCTCGGTGAACATCTGCGTGGAGAGCACGATGTCCTGGTGCACCCGCAGCGGGATCTGCGCCAGTGCCGCCTCGACCGCGTTCGGATCCGGGAGCACCTCGAGGAAGTTGCCGCCCGACGAGTAGAGCACGTCGATCTCGCCGCGCCCGCCGGCTTCGAGCATCTCCTCGGCGGTGATGCCCGGCTCGTGTCCGATCGTGAAGCCGTACTGCTCCGCCAGCGCCGCCGCGTTGGCAGCGTTCACCTCGAGGCCGCCGGGCAACGCGGTGGCATAGGCGCCCATCTCGGAACCTCCCTGCACGCCGGAGTGGCCGCGGATGGGCATGAGCCCGGCGCCGGATCGGCCGACGTTGCCGCGCGCCAGGCCGAGGTTCACGATCGCGGCCACGTTGTCGGCGCCGTGCTCGTGTTGGGTGATCCCCATCGACCAGATGAGCACGGCCGAGGGCGCCGCCTCGTACATGCGCGCGAACCGCTCCATGTCGGCGCGCGTCGTACCCGACTGCCGCTCGAGATCCTCGAAGGGCTCTCGTTCGAGCTCGGCGACCAGGTCGTCGAAACCGTCGGTGTGGTCGCGCACGAAGTCCCGGTCGATCCCACCGTCGGCCAGCAGCACCTTCATCACGCCGTTGATGAAGGCGAGGTCACCGCCGGTGTTCACCGCGAAGAACTCATCGGTCATGTGCGTGCCGAACATCGCGCTCTCGACGTTGCTCGGCACCCAGTAGCGATCGAGGCCCGGTTCGCGCAGCGGGTTGACGACCGCGACCTTCGCGCCACGCTTGCGCGCCAGGTACAGGTACTTCATGAACACGGGCTGGCCGTTGGCGACGTTGGAGCCGAAGAGCACGATGAGATCGCTGTTGATGACATCGGTGTACGAACACGTCGTCGCGGCGACACCGAGCGTCTTCTTGAGCGTCGTGGTCGATGGCGCATGGCAGACGCGCGCGGCGTTGTCGATGTTGTTGCTGCCGAGGAAGCGGGTGAACTTCTGAGCGACGTAGTACGTCTCGTTGGTGATGCCCCGCGCCGTGAGGTAGACGGCGAGCCGGTCAGGCGTCGTGCCTCGGATGCGCTCGGCGATCAGGTCGAGCGCTTCGTCCCAGGTCACCTGGGTGAACCCGGGTGCCCCCTTGCGCCGCACCATCGGGTGGGCGAGGCGCCCGAGGTCGCGCAGGTTGCGGTTCCGCAGCGCCTTGAGCGGCTCGACGTCGGAGAGGAGCGAGTGGTCGAGCGCACCCATCGTGTTGGTGCGCAACAAGTTGAGGCGCGTCGTGCAGAGGTGCACGCCCGACAACGTCCAGTCGTGGAAGCCGGCGACGCCGAGTGCGCAACCGTCGCACACGCCCCGGTTGAGGATGCGCCATGCGTACGGGAGGTTGTCGCGGTTCTCCCACAGCGTCTTGAGCATCTCCTTGTAGTGGTTGGGCTTCGTCTCGCCGACGCCGTACGGCTTGAAGCCCACCCACAGATCGCGCTTGGTGCGCTTGGGTGACTTGATCTTGGCGGACGTCTTCCAGGCCACGGGGGTGCTGCTGCTCAGTGCTCGAGGTCGAGGCGTTCGGGGTGCGTGTACACGTTGGCGCGGTCTCCACGCACGAAGCCCACCAGGGTCTGACCGAAGCGACGAGCCGCGTCGATCGCGAGGCTCGACGGTGCCGACACTGCGCACACGATCGGGATGCCGGCCATCGCCGCCTTCTGCACGATCTCGAAGCTGACACGCCCCGAGACCATCAGCACGTCGGTCGCGAGCGGGAGCTGTCGCTCGAGGAGCGCGTGCCCGACGAGCTTGTCGAGGGCGTTGTGGCGGCCGACGTCTTCGCGCAGCGCGACGAGCTCGCCGTCGCCCGTGAACCGCGCCGCCGCGTGCAAGCCGCCGGTGGCGTCGAACACGGTCTGCGCGTCGCGCAGGTGATCGGGCAGTGCACCGATCACCGACCGTGTGACCACTGGGCCCGCACCGACCGGCTCGCACTGCTGCTCGACGTCGTCGAGGGTCGCCTTGCCACAGAGCCCACAACTGGCGTTGGCCACGAACACCCGCTGGTACCCGGACTGGTCGACCGGGTGACGAACCTTGACGGTGACGACGTTGTACTCCTGCTCCCCCTGCCCCGCGAGGCAGTACGCGACGGTGTCGAGCTGGTCGGGCGAGTGGAGCAGTCCCTCGGTGACGCAGAAGCCGACCGCGAGCTCGAAGTCGTGCCCGGGCGTGCGCATCGTCACCGCGAGCGCCTCGGGTTCCTGGCCGGGACCGTGGAGGCGGATCTCCATCGGCTCCTCGGTGACGACCTTGTCGGGTCGATCGCGCACGGAGTCGCCGTCGATCGCGGACACGCGCACCGATGTGACGGCACGACGGGCGGGTCCGGAGCTCACCGCTTCACGCTAATCGTGGCTCACGCTGATCCTGGAAGCTCGATTCCCAGACGCTGTGCGTCGTCGGGCGTGTCGACGTCGCGGAACGTGGCGAGTGAGGCCACCGCGCACCATTCGTCCTCCTCGACCACGTCGTGCTCGACCACGCCGAAGAGCTCGTGCAGGGCGCGTACACCGCCGGCAACCAGGCTCTCGGCGGCGAGCAACGCGTCCGGTCCGTACCGTGCACACACCGGCTGGAGCCGACCGTCGACGCGCAGCACCGTCGTCGGCTCGCCGGGTCGGTCGCCCAACCAGCGCAGGAACGGCTCGTCGACGAACGGGAGATCGACCGCCAGCAGGATCGCCGGGGCGTGGTGACCGCGGGCCCGCAGCCACGCACCGGCCGTGGCCAGCGCAGCCAGGGGCCCTCCCCCGCTCGGCTGCTCCCTGACCGCAGAGAGGCCGCTCACGCCGTCACCCGCCTCGACCACCGGTGCGCAGGCCGCGGTGAGTCGGCGCTCGGCCCGGGCGGCGAGGGTCTCACCCTCGAGCACCAGCGTGGCCTTGTCGACCCCGAGCCGGCGGGAGCGGCCGCCGGTGAGCAGGATGCCCGCCGTCGCCGTCATGCGCAGACCGTAGAGTCGAAATCGTGCTCGCGGCCAAACCATCGGGGCCGGTCGGGCGTGTCCCTGGTGCACATGCATGCTGAACACGCCGACCTCGACGGGCCGGACGACTTCGACGAAACCTTCAGAGAGCACTCCTGGCCCATGGTCCGATCACTCTCGGTGGCCTGCGGAGACCGCGAAGCCGCCGCCGATGCGGTCCAGGACGCCGTTCACGCGCGCCTACGCCCGGTGGCGGCGAATCTCGCGCGACGAGCACCCCGTCCCCGAGCCCGGCGACGACAACGGCAACGGCAACGGCGGCAACGACGACAACACGGTCACGCCGGTGCCGGCGGGCACGCAGTCGTTCTCCTCGGTCGGCGGGTCGATCGTCGTGTCGACCGACGGCACGTCGCTCTCGCTGGTGTCCACCAGCCCGGCCGCCGGCTTCGGCGCTGACGTGCACGACAACGGCCCCGGTCGCGTCGAGGTGCGGTTCACCGATGGCGATGTCGAGTGGCGGATCCGCATCGAGATCGGCGCGGGTGGTCTGACGTCGGAGATCACCCAGCACGGGTGAGTCGCCACGAGTTGCAGTAGGCGTCCGGCTCAGCCGTCGGTGCGGGGTGCGTCCTCGGCCGACGGCTCGAGCCGGTACGCCACGACCTGCCAGCGCCCGTTGCGCCGCGTCATCTCGACCCGGTTGTGCACGACGGCCTGGTCGTGCAGTTCCACTTCAGTGATCGCGACTGCCGCGTCGCGGCTGTTGGCCGCCTGGACGATGCCGACTCGCTCGACCAGTCCACCGAGGTCGTGCTGCTGCGCGTATGCCGTCCGCTTGGCGTCGATGAACCCACGACGGTCGAGGCCGTCGCGCAGCTCCGACCCCGAGAGCGTGTAGAGCGACTCGAAGTCGAGTCGGTCCCACGCCAGCTCGTACGCCACGGCGACCTCAGCGGGACCCGGCCCCCGATCCTTGGCGATCGCGACCACCACCGCGATGGCGAGGGCGACGACCACGATCCCGACGACGGCGGTGATCACGCGAGACAGTCCTCGATCTCGGTGGCGAGGTCGAAGTCGAGGTCGCTGAGCCCGCCGGCGTCGTGGGTGGTGAGCGCGATGCGGACGGTACGCCAACGGATGTCGATGTCGGGGTGGTGGTTCGCGGCCTCGGCCCGGTCGGCGAGGCGGGTCACGAAGGCGACCGCGTCGGGAAACGTGGGCAGCTCGAAGGACTTGACGATCTCGTCGCCGTCACGCTCCCACCCCGGAAGAGTGGTGAGGCGGGCGACGATCTGGTCGTCGTCGAGGGCGGTGGGACGGGCCATGGGCCCAATTCAAGACCTCGACGGCCCCGACCTGCGAGTCGAGGAGAAGATTGGCTCCGGGGGAGAGACTCGAACTCTCAACATCCTGGTTAACAGCCAAGCGCTCTGCCAATTGAGCTACCCCGGAATGGCGCTCGACGATAGCAGCGCATCGCACCAGGCCCATGACCCGGCGGTGCGCGGTGGAGCACGCGTCATCGATGTACGCACAGCCGAACTCGTGCTTGTTCCGGCGGATCGTCGGGTCAGGCGTCGCTCGGTAGGGCTTCCAGAACTGCTCTGAAGGAATCCCAGTCACCTCGGCCCAATGCGCCGTCGCCGCGTCGATGTCGAGCCCCACGTGCAGGTACACGCGCCCCTTGAGTCGCTTCTCGTCAATCTCGAAGAAGCGTCGAAACCACGCACAGAAGAACCGGATCATCGCGGGATCGCTGTTGGCGAACCTGACAGACCCGTCGCGCTTCGAGCCCTCGCCCGCGTCGAGCGCAGTTCCTGCCGCGAGAAATGCCGCATCGCTCAGCACGCCGATCCGCTCGACGCCTTCGAGATGGAGCGCCGCGATCTGGGCGAGCTTGGCCTCATGGAGAGGATGCGGGCGGCGTTGCGGTCCGGTGCGCCGCTTGCTGGGAGTGAACGGATGTCGCGGAACCAGAGTGAGATGGACGACTTCGACACCCCGAGCTCATCGGCGATGTCCTACAGGGTCATGTTCCGGGCGCGCATGTCGCGCGCTCGCTCTTGTTCCTGGATCTTCCCTCGGTAGTCCATGGGCTGACGGTACGCCGGGGTTGTGACAGTCAAGCGCGCTACGTTCCGCCCATGGGTCGTGACGGAACGGTCGGGGTCGGGGTCATCGGGCGGGGGTTCGGGCAGACGGTCGTCGCGCCGGTGTTCGCCGAGACGGAGGGGTGCACGCTGGTCGACGTCATCTCACCGCGTGACGCAGACGCCGTGCGCGCGCTGTGCGAGCACCCGGATGTCGACCTCGTCGCGGTGCACGCTCCCCCGTTCCTCCATCCCCAGTGCGTCACCACTGCGCTCGACGCAGGCAAGGCCGTGCTCTGCGACAAGCCGTTCGGCACGTCGACCGCCGAAGCGGAAGCCATGCACACCGCCGCGCGCGACGCGAATGCAGTCGCGCTGCTCAACTTCGAGTTCCGCCATCACCCGGGCCGCATCGCCCTGCGATCGCTGCTCCAGGACGGCGCCATCGGCACCGTCGAACACATCCAGTGGACGGTGTTCGGCGCCGGCTTCCGCGTCCCGATGCGGCCGTACGGCTGGTTGTTCGACCGCGGGCGCGGCGGCGGGTGGATCGGCGCGTGGGGTTCCCACGTGATCGACTTCCTGCGCTGGACCTTCGGCGACCTCGTGGACGCGAGCGCGCGCCTGCGCACCGACATCACCGAGCGCCCTGATGCCGACGGCGCGATGCACCGATGCACCGCGGAGGACGGGTTCACCGCGCTGCTCTCGACCGCCACCGGCGTGTCGGTCACGATCGACACCACGTTCGTGGCGACGAAGAACTCGCCGCCGCGCGTCGTCGTGCTCGGTTCGAACGGCACGCTCGAATCGATCGCCGACGGCAAGATCACGTTGCGCAACGCGGAGGGCACGCACGAGGTGTTCGCCTTCGACGCGCCTCGCGAAGACCCCCACCTCGTCCCCATGCGCGCGTGGGCGCAGGTCGTGCGCGACGCGGTGCGCGCCGGTGCGGTACCCGACGGCGGGGCGACGTTCGCCGACGGAGTGGAGTGCTCGCGCGTGATGGACGCCCTGCGTGGCGTCAGCGCCTGAAGCTCAGCGGAGCCGCTGCTCCAGCCACTCGGTCACGAACCGGTTCCACCGCCGCGCCACCACCGAGTCCTGGAACATCTGCACGCCGTGCGGCGCACCCGGCAGCACGTGGAGCTCCGTGGGGACCCCGGCCTGGTTGAGCCGGAGGGCGTACTCGATGTCTTCGTCGCGGAAGCCGTCGGCACCGCCGACGATCACGAGCGCAGGCGGGAGGCCCGCGAGGTCCGTCGCGCGCGCCGCGGCCGCGTACGGGGGCACGTCGCCGCCGTAGACGTCGCCGAGGTAACTGCGCCACCCGAACTCGTTCGCTTCACGACTCCAGATCGGAAGCCCGTCGAGTTGGCTCGACGACGTGGTCTGGCGGTCGTCGATCATCGGGCACTCGAGCAACTGGAACGCGATGCGCACCTCACCGCGGTCGCGGGCGACCAGCGCCAGGCCCGCGGCCAGACCGCCGCCCGCGCTCACCCCCGAGACGCCGATGCGTTCGGGCACGATCCCCAGCTCGTCGGCGTGCTCGTAGGTCCAGCGCAGCCCGGCGTAGCAGTCGTCGAGCGGACCCGGGTACGCGGTCTCCGGTGCGAGGCGGTACTCGACCGACACACCGACGCACGGGAAGTGCACGCACTGCCGGTCGAACTTGGCGTCGTCCATGTCGTACGAGCCGAGGACGTAACCACCGCCGTGGATCGAGTACACGCACGGCAGCGGACCGTCGATCCCTTTCGGACGGTGCACCCGGACGACCACGTGCGGGTCGTCGCTGATGACGTGGTCGGTGCGCTCGACCGCGTCGGACAGCTCGATCGCCGCGAACATCTCACCGCGCGCGGCGCGCATGGCGGGCAGCACGTCGGCCGAGAGCTCGAAACCGACCGGCGTCGCCGCGAGTGCCGGCGCGATCTCTTCGTCGAGGATGACTGCGTCCATGACGCGGAACGTATCACCGACCTCTGGCGTTGTACTCGGCGACAGAAAAGATGCAACGCGAGCGTCGCCGTCGCAGTCATACTGGATTCGCGGACGGAACGACCTCCGAAGGAGCGGATGATGACCAAGCTGATGACTGGTCTGCATCGCTGGAGTCGGGCTCTGGTTCGTCACCTCCCCGAGAAGCCCTACCCCAGCGACCACCCCTGGCGCGACCACCACGATCCCAGCCGCCCCCGCGGGTAGCAGCTCACCGGGTCGCATGCGGTGCGCCCTGGCGCCAGCTGCTGACGCCGGCAAACCCGGCGTAGATCCCGATCCCGCACGCCGCAACCGCATCGGCCCACCACCAACCGAACGCCGGTGCCACGACGAGGGCGACGAGGATGCCGACGCTGAGCGCGCTGTCCAGGTAGGTCACCTGGGCTTCGCGCTCGAGCGACTCGCTTCCGAGTTCGCCGGCGACGCGCCGCTTCCACGTAGCAAGCACGAACATCGCGCAGGTGGTCAGCGCCATGTATGCGACGCCGACCGGTGACGCGGTCGGTTCCTCGCCGAGGGCGAGGCTGCGCGCGCTCGCGATGACGAGGTAGCCGCTCAGCACGAAGAACGCGACCGATATCAGCCTCAGGCTCCGGTGCGTGCGCGCGTCACCAGGATCCGGCCCGGTGTGTCGGAGTCTCCAGATCACCACCGTCGACGCGAAGACTTCGATCAGCGAGTCGAGTCCGAACGCGATCAGGGCAAGAGATCCAGCGAGCAGACCCAGCGTCACGGTGACGCCCACTTCCATGACGTTCCACGCGTTGGTTGCCCACTCCAACTGGATCGCCCGCCGACGCAGCCACTCGGTTCGCGCTTCCGGGTCCACGGCGCGCGTCAGCAGGCCGAGCTGCGACGATCGTCGTCGAGGCGACCAAGCCTCTCGACGACGCGCGAACGGAACACCTGCCGGGGACTTGCGTTGTCGTACACGACGTCGAGCACCGGCCCCGACAGCAGCTGCGTCTTCACGTCCTCGACAGTCGCAGACAGCAGCGGCGGGCGCCAGGGGCGGAGGTCCTGATGCGAGATCGCGCTCGGACCGACCCAGGGCTCGGAGGAGCCGCGCTCGGCGGCGCGCAGTCGGTACCGTCTCGCCCATGACGCGCCACGAGGACGCAGACGGGCTCGACCGGGCGCTGGGGTTCACCGAGGCGCTCTGCGCCCGCTGGTACGAGTCGATCCCGTGCGGACTGCAGGTCGTCGCCGCGGCCGTGTGCACCCGATCCGTCACTCGCGGTGAGCTCGTGAGTGGCGTCGGCCTCATCGGCGCGCGCCACCCTGCGGCCGCCAGCCGCGTCGTCGATGACGGCGACGGGCACCTGCGGTTCGCACCGGCCGCACCCGGCGCCGTCGCAGTCACCGAGGCTCCACCCGGCGCCCGCTGGCGAGACCGATACGGACTGCAGCTCAGGTCGCCGCTGGACCCGACCGAGTCGTTGTGGCGGGTGGAGCTCGTCCCGCACCCGGTCGACGCCGACGAGCCTGCCGTCGTCATCGTCGCCGGCTGCCACACGATCCTCGACGGCATCTCGGCGACGAGCGTCCTCCGCGACCTCCTCGGACCACCGGCGACACCGCTGACGGAGCGCTGCCCGCGATGGAGGACCGCCTGCCGGTCGACGCGCCTCCCGCCGCGCCCGGCGCGTCACCCGCGGCCGAACGGTGGTCGGTCGCGCAACGCGCACCCGCGCAGGAACGGACGTTCGGGTTCACTGAGCGCACCGTCGACCACGACACGGTGACGGCAGTGCACCGACGTGCGCGCACCGAGCACACGACGATCGGTGCGGTCCTGGCGGTCGCGTGCTCCCGCGCGCGCCACGCAGTGCCCGGCGCGACCGCTCACGTCGGCTTCAACGTCCCGTACGACGTGCGCTCACGGGCGACGCCGCCTCTCCCTTCCGCTGCCGTGGGCGCGTACTTCGGACGGGCCCACCTGTTCGCGTCAGGCGCGCAGTGCGACGACGAACCATGGGCTGCGGCAGTCGACCTCTCCGACCAGCTCCACCGCGAGCTCGCGGCGATGGTTCGCCCCGCCGCGTGGGACGACGACACGGTGCAGGCGCTGCTCCGCGGCCTGTGCCGCGACGATCGCTCGTCGTTCGATCTCGGTGTCCTCCTCACCGACCTCGGCGAGTGCGATCTCGGACCCGAGGTGAGCGCCTGCTTCGTCACCACCGTCCAGACGACGGGCGTCGAGGCGTTCGTCGTTTCCGCGGTGTCGCCCGTTGATCGAGACCTGTGCCTCGGCATCGGCTGGCCGCGACCGCTCGTCGATGACACCACCGCGCACCGCTACGCCGACCAACTCGTCACCCAGATCACCCGCTTGGCCGGGGTGTGATTCGTCGGCTGCGTGGGGCCGGAAGGAATCGAACCTTCGACCGAGCGATTATGAGTCGCCTGCTCTGACCATTGAGCTACGGCCCCGTGGGCCGACAGGCTAACGGGGGCGGGGCGGACGACTCAGGGCTCTTCCAGGTAGTCGCGGAGGCGCTGCGAGCGGGTGGGATGGCGCAGCTTGGCCAGCGTCTTCGACTCGATCTGGCGGATGCGCTCACGCGTCACGCCGAACTCCTTGCCCACTTCCTCGAGTGTGCGCACCTGACCGTCGTCGAGGCCGAAGCGCAGCCGCACCACCGCTCGTTCACGGTCGTTGAGCTCCTCGAGCGCTTCCTCGATCGCCTCGGTGAGCAGCGCGCGCGCGGCCGCGGTCGCCGGCGCGATCGCGGAGGGGTCTTCGACGAAGTCACCGAGCGAGCTGTCGTCTTCCTCCCCCACCGGTGTCTCCAACGACACCGGTTCGAGGGAGATGCGTTGGATGTCGCGCACGCGATCGGGCGTGAGCTCGACCTTCGCGGCAACCTCTTCGACCGTGGGCTCACGACCGAGCTCCTGGAGCATCTGGCGCTGCACGCGCAACACCTTGTTCATGGTCTCGACCATGTGCACAGGAATGCGGATGGTGCGGGCCTGGTCGGCGATCGCGCGCGTGATGGCTTGGCGGATCCACCACGTCGCGTACGTGGAGAACTTGAAGCCCTTCGTGTAGTCGAACTTCTCGACCGCGCGGATCAGGCCGAGGTTGCCTTCCTGCACGAGATCGAGCAACGCCATGCCGCGTCCGACGTAGCGCTTGGCGATCGACACCACCAGCCGCAGATTGGCCTCGGTGAGCTGCTTCTTGGCGATCTCGCCGTCGACCGCCACCGCCTGCAAGGACGCATGGGCTTCGTCGGTCAGCGGTGCGGTGGCGTCCTCGAGGCGCTCGGTCGCGTGCACACCGGCTTCGATGCGCTTGGCCAGCGACACCTCTTGCGGCCCGGTGAGCAGCGGGACCTTGCCGATCTCCTTGAGGTACATCCGGACGGGGTCGAAGCCACCCCCTTCGCTGCGGTCGGGACGCGCCGCCGCACGGCTGTGTCGCGTCGGGGCGGCGCTGGCGCCGGGACGCGCCGCGGCCGGGGGCGCGATCGGCGCGGGCGCGACCACCGGAAGCGCCGCGGCGGGCTCGTCTCCGAGCGCGCGTCGTTCGTCTTCGCGACGGATGTCGTCGATGACCTCGTCGATGATGTCGAAGCCGCTCGCCTGGATGCGCTCGAAGATGGCTGCGAGCTCGTCGGTCTCGGGCTCGAGCTTCGGCAAGGCAGAGAAGATCTCGCCGGTGGTGATGGTGACCGAGCCACGTGCTCGCGTACGCGTGATGAGCTCGTCGACCTCGTCGCGAGGTGACTCTGCTCCTCCCGCGATGGCGGCGTCGGCGTTGCTCACGGTCGTCTCCTCACGCCCGGCCTGCCCCGCGTGTTGCTTCGCCGAGCCACCCTAGCAACTCGAACGAGTCCTCCTGCACGGCCTCCCAGTCGCCGGATTCGCGCGCGTGCGCGAGTGCGTCGAGCAGCAACTTCAGCGATGTGGAGCGATCGTCACCGGCGCGTAGCATCCCCGCGAGCACGCGTTGCGCGGCTGGTGCGATGGTGTTCGCCATGAGGTGCGCGCGCAACGTCTCGGGTTCGTTCGACGCGATCGGCTCCTCCACCGCCACACGCTCGAGGAGGTCGCGCACCGGATCTTCCGTCGACGCGATCGCGTCGTGGATGCTGTCGCTCGACGCGATCGCCTCGAACGCGCCGCGCGTGATGGGATCCACGAAGAGACGGTCGTCGAGCCAGTCGACGACGAGCTCGGGCTCGTGCACCGCGTAGAGCAGCACGTCGAGCTCGCGACGATCGACCCGCACCGGCGGGCGACGCGTGGGCTGCGGTTCGTCGCGCCCGTCACGCCCGTCACGCGAAGGACGCGTCGACGGCGCGGGACGTGCGCCTCCCGCGGCATGCTCCTTGCGATGGCGCGCCACCGTGTCGCGCAGACGATCGGCATCGATGTCGAGCTCGCCCGCGAGCTTCATCACGTACTGGTCGCGCACGAGGTCGCTCGGGTGCTGGGCGACGATGTCGGCGCCGGCCTCGGCCGCGCGGGCGCGGCCCTCGAGCGTGGCGAGATCGGCAGCCGCCAGCACCCGGTCGAGCCGGAACTGCAGGAACGGTGTGGCGCGCTCGAGCGCACGCAGGAGCGCTGCAGGGTCGTCGCGCCACACGTCGGCGGGATCCTTGCCCGCCGGCAGATCGGCCACCTCGAGCTGGATCTCGTAGCGCTGCTCCCAGCCGTACCACTTCTCCGCCGCGTTCTGGCCCGCGGCGTCGGAGTCGTAGGCGAGCACCACCTTGCGGGTGAGGTTCTTGAGGATCTGGAAGTGGTCGTCGGCCAGCGCAGTGCCGCACGTGGCGACCGCATTGGGCGATCCCGCCAGCGCGAACGCCATCACGTCGGTGTAGCCCTCGCAGATGACGACCTCACCGCGACCGACGACCTCGCCCTTGGCCCAGTTGAGCCCGTAGAGCAACCGGCTCTTCTGGTAGATGGGAGTCTCCGGTGAGTTCTTGTACTTCGGCTGCTCGTCGCCCAGCGCGCGTCCGCCGAAGCCCACTGCCTCGCCGCGCTGGTCGTAGATCGGGAACATGAGCCGACCGCGGAACTGGTCCTGCAGCTTGTTCGCCTTGTTCACGAACGCGAGGCCGGCGCCCTCGATGTCGTCGCGCGCGAACTTCCGTTGCTGCAGGTGGACGCTGAGCTCGTCCCAGTTGTCGGGCGACCATCCCAGCTGGAACTGACGAGCCGCGTCGCCGTCGAACCCCCGCGAACGCAGGTACCCGCGGGCCATCTTGCCGTCGTCACCGACGAGCAGGAGGTCGTGGTAGAAGTCGATCGCGGCCGCCACCGCTTCCGACAAGCGCTGCTTGCGCGTGCGGTCCTTGGCGACGTTCTTGTCGTCGTAGCGCAGTGTGATGCCGGCGCGCGACGCGAGGCGCTCCACCGCGTCGACGAAGTCGAGGTGCTCGACGTCGCGCACGAATGTGATCGCATCGCCGCTGGCGTCGCAGCCGAAGCATCGGAACCTCCCGGCTTCGGGATTGACGTTGAACGACGGCGTCTTCTCCGAATGGAACGGGCAGAGGCCGACGAAGTTGCGCCCGACGCGCTTCAGCGCGAGGTGTTCGCTGGCCAGCGCGACGAGATCGGTGGCGTCGCGGACGCGCACCACGTCTTCGTCGAGGATGCCCATCGGTCGATGCTATGACCAGTCGGGCGCCGACGCGAGTGGCGATCGCGACCCAGCGGTCAGACGCCGCGTGGCAGGTCGTCGGGACGCCATCCGAGCAGCTCGACGCCGAGGCCGAGCGCGAAGCGGTCGGTCATCCCGCTCACGTACTGCACCGCCAACGCCGCGGCTTCGGGCGACCCCGCCGCGGGCGCGGGGACCTCGCCGTCGCGCACCGCGGGCACGCGCCGCGGGGCGTCGGCGAAGTGCTCGACCAGGTCGCCGAGGAGCCGGATCACCCGCGACGCCTGCCGGCGCGCCGCCGGCCGCAGGTAGATCCGATCGAAGTTGAAGGCCCGGAACTCGGCCAGTGCCGACGCGGCCGGCTCGGTCATGCCCACCGCGCCGGTCTGGTCGATGGCGTCGATCACCGCACCCAGGAACACCCCGATCTGGGCCGACGATCGGTCGCCGGTGATCGCCCGCACCGACGGCGGCAGATCGTCGGGCTCGAGGATCCCCGCTCGCACCGCATCGTCGAAGTCGTGGCACACGTAGGCGATCCGATCGGCCCAGGCCACCACTTCGCCCTCGGGCGTCGCCGGGGCGGGTCGCCGCCACGAGTGGTTGCGCACGCCGTCGAGCGTCTCGACGCAGAGGTTGAGCGGAGCGAGCGTCACGTCGGCGCCGTAGACCGCGTGGTCGTACCCGGTGGCCGGCAGGAACGGCGAGAACGCCTCCTCCGAGGCGTGCCCGGCCGGTCCGTGGCCGCAGTCGTGGGCCAGGGCGATCGCCTCGACCAGGGGGAGGCACAGGTTGGCGGCGCGGGCGATGCCGGTGGCCACCTGCGCCACCTCCACCGCGTGGGTGAGGCGGGTGCGCAGGTGGTCGTCTTCGGGCGCGATGAACACCTGGCACTTGCCGGCCAGGCGCCGCCACGGGCGGGAGTGCTTGATGCGGTCGAGGTCGCGTTCGAAGCAGAGCCGCCAGACGTCGGCTTCCTCCGGTCGCGCTCGCACGCCGGCGCCGACCGGCCGCGTGGCGCCCGGGGCCAGGGACGTCGCCAGCTCCACCTCGCGCTCCTCCCGGCGCCGCACCGGGGCGCCCACGTGGGCCGCGGCGCCTTCGTGGGCCGCGGCGCCTTCGTGGGCATGGCGCACGACGCGCGGGACGATCAGCTCGGTCATGCTCCGAGGGTACGACCGGGGTGTGACACTCACCCCGGAACATCGACACCTACGCCAACGCCAAAGCCGACCGACGCCGAAAGGTAGCGATCTGTTTCAGATGAAACGAATCGCCACCTTTTGCTGGCCGGTCGTGGAGGGAGCGGCGGGCGGTCACCGAGTTTGGCGAAGACCACCACGCACCACCACGGGCGATCACTGCGATCGCGCTGAAGAGATCGACCCGCCGACCGTGCGCGCATCGGACCCACACGCGCTCGGCGGCGATCTCTCGCCGCGCTGCGCCCGGTGGTCGTCGAACCCGCGCCGCTAGGCCGTGCTCCCCGGCCCGTCGTGGCCGAGCGACGCGTGCGCCGCGGCCAGACGTGCGATGGGCACGCGGTACGGCGAACACGACACGTAGTCGAGCCCGATCCGGTCGCAGAACTCCACCGACGCCGGATCGCCACCGTGCTCACCACAGATGCCGAGCTTGATCCCCGGGCGCGTCGCGCGTCCCCGCTCGACGCCCATCTCGACCAGCTGACCGACGCCGTCCTGGTCGAGAGTCTCGAACGGGTTGGCCCGGAGCAGCTTGAGCTCGAGGTACTCCGACATGAACCGGCCCTCGACGTCGTCGCGCGAGAACCCGAACGTCATCTGGGTGAGGTCGTTGGTACCGAAGGAGAAGAACTCGGCGACCTCGGCGATCTCGCCCGCGGCCAGCGCGGCGCGTGGCGTCTCGATCATCGTGCCCACGAGGTAGTCGACCGCGTCGACACCCGCTTCGGCGAGCGCGGCCGACGCGACCTCGCGCACCCAATCGGTGAGCAGCGCCAGCTCGGGCTCGCTCACGATGAGCGGGATCATGATCTCGACGTGCGGGTTCCCGCCGGCCTGCTTGCGAGCGACGGCGGCCTCGATGATCGCCTTGGCCTGCATCTTGTAGAGGCCGGGCTTGATGATCCCGAGGCGACAGCCGCGGGTGCCGAGCATCGGGTTGGACTCACGCCAGAGCTGCGCGGCGCCCAGCAGGCGACGGCCCTCGGCGTCGAGCTCGCCCTTGGCGTCGTGGATGAGGAGCTCCTCGACGTCGGGGAGGAACTCGTGCAGCGGCGGGTCGAGGAGGCGGATGGTGACGGGCAGGCCGTCCATCGCCTCGAAGATCCCCTCGAAGTCGGAGCGTTGCAGCTTCTCGAGCTCCGCGAGCGCCTCTTCTTCCTCGACCGGGCTGTCGGCCAGGATGAACCGCTGCACCAACGGCAGCCGATCGCCCAGGAACATGTGCTCGGTGCGGCAGAGCCCGATGCCCTCGGCGCCGTACTGGCGCGCGACCTGCGCGTCGTGCGGCAGGTCGGCGTTGGTGCGCACGCGCATGCGCCGGAAGGTGTCGGCCCACGCCAGGATGGTCTCGAACGGGCCACCGGGATCAGGCGTCACCACTGCGACCGGGCCGATCACGACCTCACCGGTCGTACCGTTGATCGAGATGATCTCGCCCTGGCGCACGACTTCGCCGTTGACCTCGAACGAACCGCCGTCGACGTCGATCTGCAGCTCACTGGCACCGCACACCGCGGGCGTGCCCATGCCGCGAGCCACGACTGCGGCGTGGCTCACGAGCCCACCGCGCGAGGTGAGGATGCCCTCGGCCGCGATCATCCCGTGCAGGTCGTCGGGCGATGTCTCCGGACGCACGAGGATGACGTCTTCGCCGAGCCCGCGGTGGTGTTCGGCCATGTCGGCGGTGAAGTAGACCCGGCCCACGGCAGCGCCGGGCGACGCGTTGAGACCCTTGGTGACCGCGACGTACTCGGCCTTCGGGTCGAACTGCGGGTGGAGGAGCTGGTCGAGCTGCGCGGGCTGCACGCGCAGCACGGCCTCACGCTGGTCGATGAGCCCTTCTTCTTCCATCTCGACGGCCATGCGCAGCGCGGCCGCGGCGGTGCGCTTGCCGACGCGCGTCTGCAGCAGGAAGAGGCGACCCTGCTCGATGGTGAACTCGATGTCGCACATGTCGTGGTAGTGGCTCTGCAGCGTCTGCATGAGCTCCAGCAGCTGCGCGTGGCACTCCGGGAACTCGTTGCCCATCGCGTCGAGCGGCTCGGTCGTGCGGATGCCGGCGACGACGTCTTCGCCTTGCGCGTTCTTCAGGAAGTCGCCGTACGCGATGTTCTCACCGGTCGCGGGGTTACGGGTGAACGCGACGCCGGTGCCGGAGTCGTCGCCCTTGTTGCCGAACACCATGGACTGGACGTTGACCGCGGTGCCGAGGTCGTCGTCGATCTTCTCCATGCGCCGGTAGACGAAGGCGCGCTCGCTGTTCCACGACCGGAACACCGCTTCGATGGCGAGGCGCAGCTGCGCGGTTGGGTCCTGCGGGAACTCGATGCCGGCCTCGGCCAGCACGATTGCCTTGAACCGGTCGGCGAGGCCCTTGAGGTCGTCGGCCGACAGCTCGGGGTCGGTGGCGACGCCGCGCTCCTCGCGCAGCTGCTCGAGCGCGTGTTCGAACTTGGCGCCGTCGACGTCGAGCACGATCTTGGCGAACATCTGGACGAACCGGCGGTACGAGTCGTAGGCGAAGCGCGGGTTGTCCGTCTGCTTGGCCAGTCCACCCACCGACACGTCGTTGAGTCCGAGGTTCAGGACGGTGTCCATCATCCCCGGCATCGAGAACGCGGCGCCGGAGCGCACCGACACCAGCAGCGGGTCGGCGGCATCGCCCAGCGACTTGCCCATCTTGGCCTCGAGCGCGGCGAGGGCGGCGGCGACCTCGTCCATGAGCCCGGCGGGGATGGTGTCGTCGGCGGCCATGTAGGCCCGGCACGCGTCGGTGCTGATCGTGAAGCCGGGAGGTACGGGGAGGCCGAGGTTCGTCATCTCGGCGAGGTTGGCGCCCTTGCCCCCCAGCAGGTACTTCTGCTCCTTCGAACCCTCGTCGAAGGCGTACACGTATGGCATCGCTGATCTCCTGTGGGAACTGACGCGTGCGGAAGGGTTTCGAGACTACGCGTCGACCACGAGGGTCCGCGCGAGCTTGTCGTGGATGCCCTGACCGTTGCGGTCGAAGAAGGCCCACGCCACCATGCCCAGGCCGAGGATCACGCCGAACGACGGGATCGCGAGGGCGAGCAGGATGGGCAGCGCGAAGTGCGTGAACGACCCGTACCAGCCGACGGGTGATCCGTCGATCCTCACCAGCCGGATCTTCCGGCCGCGCATGCCCAGCGTGTAGCCCTTGCGCGCCGAGATCGGCACGAGGTAGGCGAGCGCGAGCACGAACGTGAGACCGGTCGTCAGGTACGTCGTGGTCTTGATCTTGTCGGCCTGGTTGTCGGCGTAGCTCTGCAGCTGCTTCGGCGAGGCCGGCTGCTCGGAGTTGACGTACTGCGCCGGGACGTCGGCGTTCTTGGCGTCCTTGCGGGCGCTCTCGTAGTCCTTCTGCGCCGACTTGAGGTCGGACTGCGCACTCTTCTGGTCGCTCGCGGTCTTCGCGTTGTCGACCGACTTCTGCGCGTCGATGACCGACTGCCGGGCGTCGTGGAGGTCGTTGGTCTTGCTGATGCGGTCCTGGATGTCCTGGTAGTCGCTCTGGATCAGGCGAGGCACGATCAGGCTGACGGAGAAGAAGATGACGATGAGGATCGAGATGTCGAACAGCAGCGCCATGCCGCGCACGCGCGGCTCGGCGAGCTTCATCCCCGGCGGGAGCACCACCGTCGGCTCGGGACGGGGCCGCCCGTTGCGATCGGTGCGCGGCGCCGGGGTCTTGCCCTTCCCGTTCCCGTTGCCGCTGCCGGCATCCTTCGGCGGCGGGGGCGCGAGCAGCTTCCGCCAGCCGGTGAGCTGCGCACCACTCGCGGGGGCCGCGCTGTCGTCGTCGTCGACGAGCTCGACGTCGCCCGACGGCTCCGCGTCGGCGCCGAGCTGCGCGTCGTAGCGCTGGCGCTGGAAGGGGTCGGACAACACGTTCCACGCCGCCCGTACGCGCGCGACCTCGTCGCGGTTCGCCGCCAGCTGCGACTCGGAGACGTTCTTCTTCTCGCGCGCAGCCTCGAGGTCGGCGACGCGTCGACGGTGCGCCTCGCGCAGCTCGTCGCGGGATGCGCCGGGTTCGACCCCGAGCTCTTCGTAGTAGTTCTCGTCACTCATGAATTCAGCCGGTCCCTGAGCTCGCCGAGCAATCCGTCGATCGGTACCCGCTCCTGCGACATCGTGTCGCGATCGCGGATCGTGACCGCCCGGTCGTCGAGGGTGTCGAAGTCGACGGTGACGCACAGCGGCGTCCCCACCTCGTCCTGTCGACGGTAGCGGCGACCGATCGATCCCGCCACGTCGACGTCGATCATCAGCTCCGGCCGCAGGAGGGCCGCGACCTCGTTTGCCACGGGCACCAGCGTCTCCTTCTTGGAGAGCGGCAGCACCGCCACCTTGATCGGGGCCAGGCTCGGGTGCAGGTGCAGCACGGTGCGCTGCTCGGTGCCACCCTTGCCGTCGTCGACGTGTTCTTCCTCGTAGGCGGCGAGGAGGAACGCCAGCGTGGCGCGGTCGGCGCCCGCCGCGGGCTCGATCACGTGGGGCAGGTAGCGACGGTCGTGCTCCTGGTCGTAGTAGCTGAGGTCCTGCCCGGAGAACTTGCTGTGCTGGGCGAGGTCGTAGTCGCCGCGGTTGGCGATGCCCTCGAGCTCGCCCCATCCCCATGGGTACATGAACTCCACGTCGGAGGTGCCCGTCGAGTAGTGCGACAGCTCTTCGGTGGCATGCGGGCGCAGGCGCAGCTGCCCCTCGGGGATGCCGAGGTCGACGTACCAGCGGTAACGCTCCTGGCACCAGTACTCGTACCACCGCGCGCTGTCCTCGGGCGGCACGAAGTACTCCATCTCCATCTGCTCGAACTCACGCGTGCGGAACACGAAGTTCCCGGGCGTGATCTCGTTGCG
This sequence comes from uncultured Actinomycetes bacterium, assembly GCA_963720765.1. Classification (GTDB taxonomy): domain Bacteria; phylum Actinomycetota; class Acidimicrobiia; order IMCC26256; family DASPTH01; genus DASUAS01. The sequence goes on along the minus strand of CAVRGS010000013.1, from coordinate 318,799 downwards.
GAACGACTTCCCGATCTGCGCGATGCCGAACGGCGGCTTCTTGCGCGTCGTGGTCTGTGCGTTCTGGAAGTTGACGAAGATGCCCTGCGCGGTCTCGGGGCGGAGGTACGCGACCGACGCGTCGTCCTCCACCGGGCCCACGTAGGTCTTGAACATCAGGTTGAAGTTGCGCGCCTCGGTGAAGGAATCCTTCATGCCGCAGTTCGGGCACGCACCCGACTCGGGCAACTGGTCCGCGCGGAACCGTTCCTTGCAGTTGCGGCAGTCGACCAGCGGGTCGGTGAAGGTGGCGAGGTGGCCGCTGGCTTCCCAGACCTTGGGAGCCATGAGGATGGCGGAGTCGAGGCCGACGATGTCGTCGCGCAGCTGCACCATCGAGCGCCACCAGGCGTCCTTGACGTTGCGCTTGAGCAGCACGCCGAGGGGCCCGTAGTCCCACGTGGAGCGGAACCCGCCGTAGATCTCGCTCGACGGGAAGACCAGCCCGCGTCGCTTGGCGAGGTTGACGACGCGGTCCATCTGATCGTTCTTGGCCATACCGGACGGCGATCCTAGTGGCGGCCTTCTTCGATGCTCCGCTCGCTCAGGCGTCGCGCAGCGGCTCGCCGTGAGGCGCATTCGCCCTTCCCGCGCGCCAGTAGGCCTTGGGGGAGATGTCGTCGCCCGCGAACCCGTGGTCGGTCAGCCACTCGCCGAGCGCGCGCACCACCGAGAACTCGGCCGAGAGGTAGGCGTGCGCGCGTCCGCGGGGCCGCGTCAGCGCGTCGAGCGCCGCGAGCACCCGGTCGGCCCCTCCTGCCGGCTCGCCGTCGCGGTTGCACCAGGAGATGAAGACGTCGGCGACCGCGTCGAGGGGTTGCTGCTCCTCCTCGCCCGCGACATCGGCCACGATCACCGCCCGGTCGTCGGCGCTCAGCGATTCGACCATCGCGGCGGTCGCCGCCCAGCCCGATTCGTCGCTCACGAACAGGTGCCAGTCGACGTCCGTCGCGGGCACGACCTTGCCACGGGGTCCGACTGCGGCGACGGTCGATCCGATCGCGGCGGCGGTGGCCCATCGGGCACCGGGGCCGTCGCCGTGTACGACGAGGTCGAGGTCGACGGTGCCGGCGACCGGGTCGGCCCGCCTCACGGTGTACCGCCGGTTGATGGTGCCGGCGCCGGTGTCGACCGGGATGGCGAGCATGAGGTCCTGGCCCGGGGCGAACTCGAAGCCGAGCAGGTCGTCGCCCCCCACGACCACGCGGGTCACGAGCGGTGTGAGCTGCTGACGGGCCCGCACCTCGAGGGCGAGCGGACGGGGGTCGGGAAGGTCCACAGGGCCACGCATGACGGTCAGAGCAGGGCGGCGCTGCGGAGCCGCCGTTCGAGATGGTGCTCGAGGCTGGTGAGCGCCAGCCGTTCGGTGGCCACCGTGGTGGGCCCCGGTGGTTCGGCGAGCGCGCCGCGCAGGTCACCGCCGAGGATTCGTCGGACCATGTCGAGCGTGTCGGCGTCGATCCGACGACCCGCGAAGCGGCCGCACCCCGTGCAGAGCACCCCGCCCTCCTCCAGGTCGAAGGCGGTGAACGGCCCCTCGTCGTCGCCGCAGCGGGCGCAGGCGTCGAGCAGCGGGTGGAAGCCCTCGAGCGAGAGCAGCTTCCAGAAGAACGCCGAGCTCACGAGCGGGTTGGGGTTCTCGGCCAGCGTGCGCAGCGCCCCCACCAGCATCCGGTAGAGCGCGGGGTTGGCCTCCCGCTCCTGGGCGACCTGGTCGGTGGCCTCCAACATCGAGATCGCGTGGGTGAGGCACCCGTAGTGCTCGCGCAGCGCGCGGTTGGCGTCGATGGTCTCCACCTGGGTGACGACGTCGAGCTCGCGACCCCGGTAGCACTGCAGCGCGACGTGGCTCGTGGGCTCCAGCCGGCCGCCGAACCGGCTCCCCGACTTCCGCACGCCCTTGGCCACCGCCCGCACCTTGCCGTGACCCTGGGTGAGGAAGGAGACGATCCGGTCGGTCTCCCCCAGCTTGATCGTGCGGAGCACGACCCCCTGGTCGCGGTACAGGTTCACTACACCAGTGTAATTCGCCCCGTCATCACGAGCATCTCGGACTTCGGTGTGCCATTCCACCGTCAACTCCGAGATGCTCGGAGTTCAGGTCGGGTCGACGGCGCCGAAGCGGCGTTCGCGGCGCTGGTACTCGGCGACGGCGGCGAAGAGGTCGTCGCGGCCGAACGCGGGCCAGCAGACGTCGGTGAACACGAGCTCCGAGTAGGCCGACTGCCACACCAGGAAGCCGGTGGTGGTGGTCGCGCCGGCGGTGCGGACGATGAGGTCGGGATCGGGCAGATCAGGTGCGGTGAGGTGGGCGGCCAGCGCGTCCTCGTCGATCGACGACGGCCGGCGGCGTCCGTCGCGCACCTCGGCGGCCAGCGCCGCCATCGCGTCGGCGAGTTCCACGCGCCCGTCGTGGTCGACGGCCAGCGTGAGCGTCATCCCGTGGTTGGCGGCCGTCATCGCCTCGCTCTCGACGAGGACGCGGCCGAGTCGCTGCGGTACCCGCGCGTCGCGGCGACCGAGACCGCGGATGCGCACACCCCGTCGGTGGAATTCGTCGCGGCGGGCCGTGATCAGCCGCTCGGCGTCGGCGAACCCACGGCGGGACACCACGAGCGGGTCGCCCCACCACTCGCCCGGCAGCAGCTCGATGGTGAGCCAGCGCAACCCGATGCCCAGCGCGCCGTCGACCACGTCGGCCAGCGACGTCTCGTCGACCCCGCCGCCCACGATCGCGACGTGTCCCGGCACCTGGTGCAGGTCGACATCGGCCCCGACGGTCACTCGCGCACGCTACCGAATGCCGACGCTACGCTCCTCGCCCGATGCTCCCGGCCCCCGAGCGCTGGACCGCGATCGTGAACCCGGCCGCCGGGCGCGGTCGGGCCCGGGCCCGTCTCCCCCATGTGCTCGACGCCCTCGCCGCGGTCGACCTCGACGTCGAGATCGTGCTCTCGGCGAACGCCGCCGACCTCGTCCACCAGGCCCACGACGCGTTCGGACGCGGCCGTGCCGTCGTCGCGTGCGGAGGCGACGGCACCGTCTGCATGCTGGCGGGGGTCGCGGCCGACGCGGAGGGCGTGCTCGGCATCCTCCCCCTCGGGTCCGGCAACGACTTCGCCCGCCAGCTCGATCTCCCTCGTGGCGATGTCGCCGCGGCCCTCGACGTGCTGCGCACCGGTCACGTGGTGCCCGCCGACCTCGGCCGCGCGCACACCGCAGACGGTACGAGCACCTGGTTCACCACCGTCGCCAACACCGGCTTCGACGCGGTGGCGAACGTGTGGGCCAACGACGTCACGTGGACGAGCGGCACCCCGCTCTACGTGCTCGCGATGTTGCGCACGCTCGCCGCCTACACACCCACTCCCGTGCGCGTCACCGTCGATGACACCGTGATCGAGACCGACGCCTGGCTGGTCGCGGTGGGCAACACGCGCACGTACGCGAGCGGGATGATGATCACGCCCGCGGCCAGCGTGCACGACGGGCTGCTCGACGTGTGCGTCGTCGGTCCGGTGTCGCGCACGGAGTTCCTGCGCACGTTCCCGTCGGTGTTCGCGGGCACCCATGTCGAACACCCGGACGTGCACGCCCTGCGCGGCACGGACGTCGTCGTCGAAGCGCTCGACCCCACCCCAGCCGTCGACCTCTGGGCGAGCGGCGAGCACGCGGGTCGGCTCCCGGCACGCCTCGAACCGGTGGCCGGCGCCCTCGCGGTCGTGGTGCCGTCACCGACGACGCCGACTACTTGACGGTCAGCGTGCCTTCCATCCCCTGCGCGCGGTGCCCGGTGATGCTGCAGTAGAAGGTGTACTTCCCGGGCTTCAGGTCGATCTTCATCTTCTGCGTGCCGCCACCGCCGTCGGCCTCCAGCTGGAAGCCGGGGTAGGCACCGTCGAACACGAAGTCGTGGATCCCGCTCTTCGCCGTGAGTTCGATGGTCGCGATGCCGGGGCTCGCGGTGATCTTGTCGGGCTTGAAGTAGAAGTTGCCCGCTTCGATCGCGATGGTCTCGGTGGACGCGCCCTTCGGCTCCACGTAGGCCTTGGGCCCACTGTCGCCGCCGCCCCCGCCGCACGCGGCGAGCCCGACGGCCATCAGAGCCGCACACAGGAGCGCGCCGACGCGACGCTTGCCCGTCGTCATCCGGAGACGGTCAGCGTGGCCTTCATGCCGGCGGCCTCGTGACCCGGCACGGTGCAGTAGATGGTGTAGGTGCCGGCCCCGAGCTGCACCTTGCCGGACTTCTTGCCTCCAGGGCTCGACTCCAGGAGGAAGCCGTCGAACTTCGGGTCCTGGATGGCGAGCGTGTGCCCGGCGGCACCGCCGTAGTCGATCTGCACCACGCCGGGCTTCGCATCGTAATTGCCCTTGAACGCGACGCCGTCGAACGTGAGCCCCGGCCCGGCGGTCACCGAGACGGTGGACGCGGCGGGTCCGGTCGCGTACTGGAAGCCGGCAGCTCCACCTTCACCGTCGTCGAGGCTGTGACCGAGCGACGCGAGGCCCGCCAGCGACACGCCGACCAGCACCAGCCCGAGGATCACGGCGAGCGACGAGGTCTTGAGCCTGGGTGCGGCTGCGATCGCCGCGGCACCGATGAGAATCGCCAACGTGATGCCGATGGCCAGCACGAGCGCGGTGTTCTTGTTGTCGGCGAGGAACACGCGCGAGATGTTGAGGACGAGCACCGCGACGATGGCGATCGACAACAGCGGGATGAGGAACGGCAGCAGGACGCGTGTCTTGAGCGGGGTGTCCTCCGCCGGCGTGTCGGCACCGAGGTACTCGCTCTCGACCAGCTCGGGGAGGTCGTCGCCCGGCGCTTCGTCCAGGGTGGTGGTGTCGCTCATCTCCTCAGCCCCATCTCCGTGAGCTCACGGTCCATCTCGTCGAGTCCGTGCCGCGGGGTGTTCGCGCGTTCCTCCTCGGAGGCCCAGCGGAAGAACACTACGGCGATGACGCCCCACAGTAGGAGCCCGGCACCGATTTTCATGATCAGGCCGGCGGCCTGTTGGTCCTCGAGGGTCGACAGTCCGAACAGGTGCGGCACGCCCTCGTAGAACTTGTAGAGCGGCGCCGAGCCGAACGTGAGGAACGACGCCGGCACCGTCGGCACCACCGACCACGCGAACAGGTAGAGCATCTGCATCACGGGCGCGAGACGCGGGATCTCCGGCAGCGGGCTCACGATCGGCATCCACACGATGAGCGACGAGACGAACAGCAGCGAGTGCAGCGAGAAGTGGGTGAAGCCGGAGTGCAGCGACGCATCGACGATCACCGGCCAGTGCGCGAACACCAGCACCAGGTTGAAGATCACCAGCGCCGGGATGAACCGGGACAGCGTGCGCACGGTGTTGAACAACCAGCGCGGCGCCAGCAGACGGCGCAGCAGCCAGGCCGGGATCCCCAACAGGAGCAGCGGTGCCACCACCATCGTGTAGGTGAGGTGCTGCACCATGTGGACGCTGTAGTTGTAGCGCTCGGCGATGTCGTGGATCGGGTAGTCGGATGCCAGCCACATGGCGAAGACTCCCAGCGACCAGCACGTGATCTGGAAGCGCGTGACCACCGCGAGACCCGCCGGCGCCCAACGCGGGCCCAGCCGCACGATGGCGATGGCGTAGCCCGCCGCGAACATGCCGACCAGCAACCAGACGTCAGGATGTGGCGTCCAGCTCGGGTACGCGACCGCGGCCGGCATCAGCAGATCGTCCTCAGCTGGCCAGGACGCCGTGCAGCGTCGCGAGCACGACGACGTAGAGGAGGGGGGCGGAGATCGCACCCACGATGAAGAGGCGTTTGAAGACCGGCTGGTCCGTCCGCAGGTGCATGAACCACGACGCGACCAGGATGAACTTCATCACCATCATCGCGACGAGCAGCACGACGATGAGGCCGTCGGGGATGTCGCCCTCCATGTAGGAGACGGCGATCTCCACCGCGGTGATGACCGCGAGCACCGCGGCGACCACCACGTACTGCCACGGGTCGGGGTGGGCCCTGATCTCGCCCGGCAGCAGGTTGGGTGCCGCGTGCGACATGCGATAGGCGAGATCGCCCTGGGGCAGGTCGGGCTCGAGACCGCTCCCTTGCCGTTCGGGCACGGAACCGGGTGACTCGATCTCCTGCGTCTCGGTGTCGCTCATGCGCGTCGCCTCACTTCGGAAGCAGGTAGATGACGGTGAAGATCACGATCCACACGACGTCGACGAAGTGCCAGTAGAGACCGGCGATCTCGACCCGTTCGGAGTCGCCCTGCGAGATGCGGCTCTGCATCGACAGTCCCCACAGCGCCACCAGCCACACGATGCCGATGAGCACGTGCGTGCCGTGGATGCCGGTGAGGATGAAGAAGCTCGAACCGAACAGGTTGGTGTCGACGTTGAGGCCCTTGCGGGTGAACTCGGTGAACTCGAAGATCTGACCACCGATGAACGTCGCCCCGAACAGCGCCGTCGCCATGATCCACACCCGGAAGCGTCGGTAGTCACCGCGCTGCACCGCCGCCAGCGCGAGCACCATCGTGAGCGAGCTCATCAGGAGGATGAACGAGGTGACCGACGTGAACGGGATGTTGTAGACGTCCTGCGGCGTCGGGCCGGTCTGTCCCGGACGGTCGCGGTACAGCAGGTAGGTCGCGATGAAGGCCCCGAAGAAGAGGCAGTCGGACGACAGGAAGAGCCACATCGCCAGCTTGGCGTTGGGGACTCCCGTGTGACCGCTGTGGGGGTCGTGGGCCGCGTCGTGCCCGCCTCCCGCGGGGACCAGGTCGGCGGTGCCGGAGGATTGCTCGATGGCGGTCATCAGGCCTCCTCGTCCACGCTCGGCTCGAGGCCCCAGGCGAACATGCCGAAGAGCAGCAGGATCAGGCCGGGGATCACCCAGAGGATCTCGTTGAACACCGCGGCGTAGCCGAGGCACGGGAGACCGGCCGCGAGCACGAGCGGGTAGTACGACGGCGAGGGGAGGTGGATGCCGTGGCCGTCCGTGTGGTCGTCGGCGACCGCGGGGGTGGCCCCGCCCGACTCCGAGACGGGTGCGTCGACGACGGCGACGTCGGTGGCCGTGGCGGTCGCGGACGACGCACCCACGGTCTCGGGCAACGGCGCTCCCCCGGCGGTCTCGTCCGCCTCGTCGGAGCCGCCCGACGGCAGACGCACCAGTCGTCCCTCGGCGTCCTCGGTGTACTTGCGGTGCCACCAGTCGTCGCGAGCCTCGACCACCGGGATCTCGGCGAAGTTGTACGCGGGCGGCGGCGACGGGATCGACCACTCGAGCGAACGCCCGTCCCAGGGGTCGTTGCCGGCGACGTCGCCGCGCTTGGTCGAGTAGATGATGTTCACGAAGAAGATCAGCACCGACACCATGATCACGAAGGCGCCGACGGTCTCGATCATGTTCATCGTGTCCCAGCCCATGCCGCTCGGGTAGCGGTAGGTGCGCCGGGGCATGCCGGTGAGGCCGAGGATGTGCATCGGGAAGAACGTGAGGTTGAACCCGATGAGCATGATCCAGAAGTTCCACTTGCCGAGCGTCTCGTTGAGCAGACGCCCGAAGATCTTCGGCCACCAGAAGTAGAGGCCCGAGAAGATCCCGAGGAACAGTCCACCGAACAGCACGTAGTGGAAGTGCGCGACCACGAAGTAGGTGTCGGTCTGTTGCGTGTCGGCGGGGACGATCGAGTGGAGCACGCCCGACAGACCGCCGAGGGTGAACATCGCGATGAAGCCGAGTGAGAACAGCATCGCGGTCGTGAGCCGCACCGCGCCGCCGTAGACGGTGCCCAACCAGTTGAAGATCTTCACACCGGTCGGGATGGCGATCAGCATCGTCGAGAGACCGAAGGCGGAGATGGCGACCGGGCCGAGGCCGGTGGCGAACATGTGGTGCGCCCACACGCCCCAGCCCATGAAGCCGATGGCGATGCCGGAGAAGATGACGACCGAGTAGCCGAACAGCGGCTTGCGGGAGAAGACCGGCAGCACCTCGGACACGATGCCCATGCCCGGCAGGATCAGGATGTACACCTCGGGATGGCCGAACAACCAGAAGAGGTGCTGGTACAGGAGTGGGTCTCCGCCCTTCGACGCCACGAAGAACAACGTGTCGTAGTTGCGGTCGAAGAACACCATGATCATCGCGGCGGTGATGATCGGCATGGCGAAGACGGTGAGGAACGCGACCACCGTCATCATCCAGGTGAACACCGGCATGCGCATGAGCGTCATGCCGGGCGCGCGGATGTTGAGGATGGTGACGATGAAGTTGATCGCGGACGTGGTGGACCCGATGCCGAGCAGCACGATGCCCACGCACCAGAAGTTGGGCCCGTTGCCGGGGAGCGCGCCGCCGGAGATCGGCGTGCTGGTGAGCGGCGTGTACCCGAACCAACCACCGTTCGGCGCGCCGCCGAGGAAGAAGCTCGAGTACATGAACAGGCCACCGAAGAGGACCACCCAGTACCCGAACATGTTGAGCCGCGGGAACGCGACGTCGTGCGCGCCGATCTGCAGCGGGATGAAGTAGTTGCCGAACGCGACCGCGAGCGGCATGCCCACCAGGAACACCATGGTGGTGCCGTGCATGGTGAACATGGTGTTGTACTGCGCGGCGGTGAGCACCGAGCCGTTCGCACCCGCCAGCTGCAGACGGATCAGCAGCGCCTCGACGCCACCGAACACGAAGAACATGAGCGCGGTCGCACCGTAGAGGATGCCGATCTTCTTGTGGTCGACGGTGGTGAACCAGCTCCAGAAGCCCGTGATGCGCTGGGGTCGGCGAAGCGCGAGCGGCCGCGGTGCGGCCTTCGGCAGGGAGCGGGTGACCGTCGTCATCTACTTCTGCTCCAGGAGGAAGTCGGCGATGTCCTCGGCGTTCTGCTGCGTCATTGATTTCATGCCGGGTGGTGTGTTCTCGATGAACGACGGCATGCCGACGCAGATCCCGTCACCGGGTGGGAGCCGGCAGTCCTGCGACGACATCGGGATCATCGACGGCGCGTTCTTCACCCAGTTGACGAGGTTGCTGCGGTTGAGCGGGTAGGAGCCGCTGGCGAACGTGCTGCGGCTGGCCAGGTGGGTGAGGTTCGGGCCGTAGGCCGCCTTCGAAGCGTCGTCGAAGATGTGGCAGTTGGTGCACTGGAACGTCTTGACGATCAGATCCTGGGTGGGTCCGGCCGGCGTGGTGCCGTCGGACTCGTAGAGCGGGTTCACCGGTCCCTGCTGCTGCTCGCTCAGCCACGCCTGGAAGTCGGCCGGGCTCTTGGCGATCACGCGGAAGCGCATGTTGGCGTGCGACAGACCGCAGTACTCCGCGCACTGGCCCAGGTACGTGCCGGGTTTGTCGGCGTTGATCGTGAGGGTGTTGGTCTGGCCGGGGACGACGTCCTTCTTGCCCGACAGCTCCGGCACCCAGAAGCTGTGGATCACGTTGCACGTCTTCGTGGGCCCGCTCCCGGGATCACAGGCGTTGAGCTTCAGGTACACGTCACGTCCGGTCGGGATCACCATCTCGTCGGCGGTGACGACCTTGGCGTCGGGATAGGAGAACTGCCACCACCACTGCTTGCCCTCGACGGTGACCTGCAAGGCCTGGGGCCCGGGGTTCGCGGCGAGGTCGAAGATGGTGGCGACGGTGGGCACCGCGATGATCGCGAGGAGCAGCGCGGGGAGGACCGTCCAGCCGATCTCGAGGCGCGTGTTGCCGTGCACCTGCTTCGGGTTCTCGTTGACGCCCTTCTTGTACCGGAACTTCAGGGCGAGGAACACGGTGGCGACGGTGATCGCGATGCCGACGACGATCGCGATGATCAGGATCGGCACGAAGAGGTCGTAGACCTGCTGGGCCTTCGGTCCCTTGGGCTCGAGCGAATTCTGCCCGTTGTTCTTGACCTCGGAGCACCCAGCGACGACGAGGGCGACGGCTGCGACTGCGACGAGGACGAGCCTGCGTCCCCGTGAACGGCGTGGCGTCATGTCCCCTTCCGAGTCTCGCAAGTCGTGCTGGTGGAACCCCTGCGGCCGAAGGCTACGGCCCTCGCGTGTCGGCACTCTACATGGGCGAACTTCCGCCACAGCAACTTCTACTCAGCTCGATTCGCGGCCGAGTTCGTGGCGACACGACCTGACGAGATGGCGTCGACCAGCGAGGCGTGATCCCGCTCGTTGGCGGCCGCGTAATTCGCGGCGAACCCGGCGATCGCGCGGTCGAAGGCCGTACCCCCTCCCAGGTAGCCGGCGATGGCGGCGCCATCGCCGGTGCGGGCGTGGGCCCGGGCCAGTGCGCGGGCGCAGAGGGCGCCGTAGTGCGTGAGCTTGCCCCGGTCCATCCGGGTGAGGTCGCCCTGACCCTTCACGTCCCAGAGCTGGCGGACGTAGTAGTGGTGGCCGCTCGGCGCCTGGCACCAACCCAGGAACAGGTCGCTGGCGGCCTGGGTGAGCCGCTGGCCCGACACCACCCGCCGCCCCTCGTGCCCGGTCGGCGTGGGCCCCACGTACGGCGCCAGGACCGACGGCTGGGCCTCCTTCACCTGGAGCACGATCCGGTCCGGTGTGCGCTGCGCCGGGGTGACGGCCTCGAGGAGGGCCACCCAGCATCGGGTGCCGACACTGCCCACACCGACCACCCGGCGAGCGACGTCGACCACGCGGAAGCGATCGAAGAGGAAGCGCCGCTCGTCGGCGAGCGACTGGCGGTACTCGGCGATGGTGGCCTCGACGTCGTCCATCCCCGGTGCGAGGTCGTCGAGGTGCACCACGATCGGGGGGTCTTCGACGAACCGCGGCCGGCCTGCTCGGTCGGCTGTGAGGCGGGTCACGGCGCGGACGTGATCCTTCCGCAGCGCGCGCGTGACGTCGCGCTCGGCCTGAGCCCGGTAGCGCTTCGGGAAGTGGGCGACGAGGTCGTCGGCGGTCGTGCGGTCGTACCAGACGTCGAGGGTGCGCATGCGGGAGTAGTCGTCGACGTACTCGCGGTAGACGCGCACGGCCTCCAACACCACCTCGTCACGCTGCGACGCCTTGAACCCGTGCTCGCGCCCGACGACGTGCAGGCTGGTGGCGAGGCGCTTCACGTCCCACTCCCAGGGCCCGCGTTCGGTCTCGTCGAAGTCGTTGATGTCGAAGACGATGTTGCGCTCGGGCGTGGCGAACGTCCCGAAATTCGCCACGTGGGCGTCGCCGCACGCCTGCACGGTGAGGCCGGTGACCGGCGTGGCGGCGAGGTCCATGGCCATGATCGCGGCGCCGCCGCGGAAGAACGCGAACGGCGACGCGGCCATGCGCTCGTAGCGCACGGGGACGAGCTCGGCCACACGCGTGCGCGCCTGCCCCTCGAGCACGGCGACCGCGTCGCGGTCGCGCGCCTCGACGTTCCAGTCGGCATGCACCGAACGCGGCACCTCGGCTCGGAGTGCCCGACCCGACTCGCGCCGTTCGTCACCAGTGGTCATGGTCACTTTCTATCGGGTCGATCCCGTTCCGGCGTGCAGGCGTCCGGCCGATCCGACCGCGCCTCCACCCTCATCTTCTCTACAGGTAGCCGTCGGTGATGAGCTTCTTGGTCGCGAAGTTGCCCCAGATGGGCGGCAGGTACGTGGTGAAGAGGCGGTGGGTGACCACCGTCGCGGTGGCGATCTCGGGTGGGATGCCAAACGCGGTGAGGCCCGAGACCATCGCCGCCTCCATCACGCCGATGCCGCCCGGCACCGGCACGAGGCTGGCCAGGAACGACGCCGAGGTGTTCACGAACACGATCTGGGCCACCGACAGGCTCCCGCCGTACGCGGTGAGGCACGCGAGGAGACACAGCGAGTAGAGGAGCTGGGCGGCCACGCTGCCACCCATGATCATGAAGAGCTGGCGCGGCGTGGTGAGGATCCCCCAGATGTTGCGCGCCGCGCTCAGCAGCTGCGGCCACACCTTCTGCTGCACGAACCGTCGCACCGGTCGGATGGCAAGTGCGACGCCGACGAGCACACCGGCGACGAACACGACCAACAGGATGAGGCTGCGTTCCTCGTGGTCGGGCCCGACACCGCCGATCTCGGAGAGACTCGCCTCCTGCCCCACGACGATCGCGGTGAGGGCGAACAGGGTGAACTGGGTGACGGTGCCGGCGACGCCGAGCAACACGCCCGACGACGTGGCGGCGCCCACCTCGACCCCCTGCTTCTGCAGGAAGCGGATGTTCATGATCGCGGCCGACGCGCCCGTGGGCGCGACCAGGTTCACGAACGACACCGCCATCTGCAGGAGCACCGCCGGCACGAGGGGGATGGCCTGCGGCACCGAGCCGAGCGTGTTGCACGCGAACGCGATCGCGGTCGACTGCGCGAGCACGAACCCGACGACCAGCCACGGCCAGTCGGCGGTCTTCAGGGTCGCCCACAGGTCGCTCAGGCTGCCGACCTGACCCAGGATCACCCAGAGCGCGAAGAGCAGCGCGACGACCATCACGATGTTGAGTGGCTTCACCCGTCGCAGTTCGATCGGCTGCACCAACGTGCCGTCGGTGCGGGTCGCGACCGCAGCGGTGAGCTCGTCGAGCAACCCCTTCTGAGCGCGGCAGCGCGCGTCGCGTTGCGGGCGTGAGTGCGGGCTTGGTGACGTAGCGCTGCGCCACGAGCAACTCGTCGACGGTGAGGACTCGCGCCGCGGCGTCGACGGCGCGTTCGGCGCCGATGCGGAGCGCGGTGGTGACCAGCCCCTGGGCGACGTCGAGATCGAGCCGCGACGCCGACGCCGAGATCGAGCCCTTGTCGAAGTCGACGATGGACGCCATGCCCTCCCCCACCAACACGTGCTCGCCGTCGAGCGCGCCGTGCGCGACACGGGAGTCCCGTAGGCGACGCACGTCGTCCCAGAGGGCGGCGACACCGGCGTCGAGAGCCGGACCGGGGTCGACATCGGCGAGCGCGGGAAGCTCGGGCTGGTCGAGCGCAAGCAGCGCGGCCGACGGTCCCGCGACGCCGGCGGCGACGATCACCGGCACCCTGACGCCCGCGTCGCGCGCCGCGTACAGGCACACCGCCTCGTGTTCCACCTGTTGCAGGCGGGTGATGGTGAGCGTCGGCCCCGAGTCCTTGTACGCGAGGAACCGCCACGCTTTGGCGACGAGCCGGGTGTCGGCGGCGTCGCGCCCGTACACCCGAACGCGCAGCGGCTCGTCGTCGGGCCGGCTCGCGACCACGACGGTCGACCCCCTGGGCTGCTCGTGCGCGAGCACGACCGACGTGGTGACGACCCCGAGCTCGGCGAGCGCGGCCGCGACCTGCGCCATGGTGGGACGCCCCGCCGGAGACCCGAGCGCGACGTGGAGGACGGCGGCGATCCCCCAGCCGACGGCCAGCGCGCCGACGACCGCGTCGATCCCACCCAGGCCGAGCACCATCGTGCCGGGCACCACGACGAGCAGCACGAGCTGGCCGAGCCGGCGCACCGGCCGGGTGAGGAACGGGCTCGCCACCAACACCACCGCGGCGAGCACGGCGAGCCGCACCGTCGGGTAGCTGCCGGGGTCGTCGGCGCTGAAGACCTTGCCCAACGCGGACGACACCCCGGTTCCCGCGACCGCGAAGCCCAGGAAGCGCGCCACGCCCCACGCGAGCAGTCCACTCAGCGCGATGACGGTTGCGAGCCGGTACCGCCGCGCCACGAGCGCGGCCACCACCACCAACGCGAGGCCCCACAGGTACCCGACCGCGAGCGCGACCTCGAAGACGCCGTCGAACGACCCCGGCAACGTCGCGAAGAACGCGTCGAGGGCGCGTTCGGCGGCGCGGAGGAACTGCGGGTTCGCCGCACTGACCACGACCAGGACCGTCGCGAGCACGAGCCGGACCCAATCGCCGGTCAACCGGCGGTAGGGACGTTCGTCGGCGTGACCGAACACTCCGCGTCGAGAGCTCTCGTGCGGGGCGCCCCGGCGGCTCACGCGGCGGACCCTAGTCTCGCCGCATGCGGCGGACACTCATGATCGTGACGGCCGCGGGCCTGTTCCTCGCGGCCGTGCCCGCGACGTCTTCCGCGGCCGCGAGTGCGCGTCCACAGCTGCGCGGCACCAACTGGGTGCTCACCGACCAGGTGTCGATCGGCACGCCGCTCGACGGCGTCGCGGTGAACGCAGTGTTCGCTGCCAAGCACGTGAGCGGCACGTCGGGGTGCAACGGCTACACGAGCTCGTACACCACCGACGGTGCGCGCATGACCATCAGGAACGACGGAGTCAGCACGCTGATCGCGTGCGAGGGCGCGGCCGGCAAGGTGGAGCCGAAGTACCTCGACGCGCTCAGCCGCGTCGGTCGTTGGCGCATCACCGGCAGCACGCTCACGCTGTCGACTCGCGCCGGACGTCGCTTGCTCGTGTACCGCGCGTCGGTCGGGGCGCAGGCCCTGCGCGGTTCGTGGGAGGTCACCGGTCTCTACACCGGCAACGCGATCTCGTCACCGGTCGAGGGCAGCGCGCTGTCGCTCGTGTTCACCGCCAATGAGGTGTCCGGCGACAGCGGCTGCAACACGTACTCCGGGCCGTTCGAGACCACCGGCACCGACGTCATCACCCTCGGCCCGTTCCGGAGCACGTTGCGCGCCTGCGCCGACGAGGCCGTCAGCACGCAGGAGCAGCAGTACCTCACGGCCCTCGACCTGGCGAAGACCTACCAGGTCACCGGCAACCAACTCACCCTGTTCCGCGCCGGCGGCACCATCGCCGTCACCGCCACCCGCGCCACCTAGCAACGCGTCTCCGGCGTCGAAGTCGCGCCACCGGGCCGCCACTTCGACGCAGGTTGATCGTCCGGGAGCGTCAGTTGGTGCGTTGGTCGAAGGCGACCTTGATGGCGCCGGAGCCGTCCTGGGTGGCGAGCACCTCGAAGGCGTCGCGCCACGACTCGTTCAGCGGGAAGGTGTGGGTGAGCATCCCGCTCAAGTCGACGCGGCCTGCCTCCACCAGGTCGAGGTAGTGGTGGATGCCGTGCTTGCGCACGCCGTCCACCTCCTCGATCCCGAACGCGTTCGAACCCACCCAGCTGAGCTCCTTGAAGTACAGCGGCGTGTACTCCCAGTTGGTGGTGCCGTGCACGCCCGCCTTGACGATCGTCCCGTGCGCCTTCAGCAGGCGGACACCCACCTCGAGCGTCTCCTTCTTGGAGATCGTGTCGTAGACGACGTCGATCCCACCGGGGAACGCCATCGGCAGCCCGGTGTGCGACGCGAGCTTCCCGCCCGACCACTTCGCGGCCTGCTCGATCACGGCCTCGGCTGGCTCGTGCGCGAACACCTCGTGGGCGCCGAGCTTGCGGGCCATGTCGGCCTGCGCGCCGAAGCGCGCGACGACGCCGACCTCGACGTCCGGGTACAACGCTCGCAGGATCGCGATCGCGCAGGTGCCCAGGGCGCCGGCGCCGTACACCAGCACCTTGCCGCCGGGAGGCGGCGCGTGGCGCGTCACCGCGTGCAGCGACACCGCGAACGGGTCGGCGAACACCGCGACCTCGTCGGGGATCGAGTCGGGCACCGGGAACAACATCGACGGGTGCGCGGGCATGAGATTGGCCCAGCCGCCGGGGACGTCGCTGGACGTGCCGATGTGGATGCCGGGTGCGAGCGGCGGGGTCTGGAAGTTCCAGCACAGGCTCAGGTCGCCGACCTCGCACGCGGGACAGATCGGCGACACGCCGCGCGGCACGCACGACAACCACGGGTTGAGCACGACGCGGTCGCCGATCTCGACGCCTTCGGCCTCGGGGCCGAGCGCCACCACCTCGGTGACGACCTCGTGGCCGAGCACCTGCGGCATCGACGAGAACTCCCGCATGGGGTTGTCCCCTCCCCCCTCGCCCCAGTCCATGAAGACCTGCTTGGCGTCGGAGCCGCAGATCCCGGTGAGCCGCGGCGCGGTGATCACCCAGTCGGGACGGAGGAAGCCGGGGTCGGGCATCTCGACGTAGTCCATCGGGGTGCGCTCGAGCGCGGCGAGCAGGGGGTTGTCGGTCGCGATGTCACCGTTGCGAGGTGCGACCCCGAACAGAAGTGCGTGCATCACCGGATCGTCGCAGTCGCGCTCCACGAGCGCAAAACGACCGGCGACGCGCGCGTTGACGGGCGCTGGCGCTAGAAGCCGAGGCGATCGAGGGCGTGGGCGCGGCGTTGCCAGTCGCGGTCGACCTTCACCTTGGTCTCGAGGTGCACGTGGACGCCGAGCAGCGCTTCGAGCTCCACTCGGGCGAGCGTGCCCGCTTCGCGGATCACCGCGCCGCCCTTGCCGATGACCATGCCCTTCTGCGACTCCCGCTCGACCAGCACCTTCACCTCGTAGCGCAGCACGTCGTCGTCGCGCTCGGGCTCGAGCTCCTCGGCCACCACCGTGATCGAGTGCGGCAGCTCCTCCCGCGCGACCCGCAGCAACTTCTCGCGCACGAGCTCGGCGACGAGGAAGGTCTCCGGCTGATCGGACACCACACCGCCCGGGTAGTACTCGGGTCCCTCTTCCAGTCGTGCCTCGAGCTCACCGACGAGCGCGTCGACGCCCTCACCGGTCTCGCTCGACAACGGCACGTAGGCGTCGAAGTCGCCGAGCTCGGCGACCGCGGCGAGCAGCTGCTCCCCCACCGCGGCGCGGGTGACGAGGTCGGTCTTGCTGATCACCAGCACCTTGGGCGTGTCGACCTGCTCCACCAAGCCGGCCACGAAGCGGTCGCCGGGCCCGATGGTCGAGTTCGCCTCGATCAGGAGGCACACCACGTCGACCTCCGACAACGTGGAGCGGGCGCGGTCGTTGGTGCGCTCACCGAGCAGGGTGCGGGGCTTGTGGATGCCCGGAGTGTCGAGCAGCACGAGCTGCGACGTCGGGGTCGTGCGCACGCCGCGGATCTGCGTCCGCGTCGTCTGGGGACGGTCGGAGACGATCGCGACCTTCGAACCCACCAGCCGGTTCACCAGCGTCGACTTCCCGACGTTGGGCCGTCCCACGAGCGAGACGAAGCCGGACCGGAAGTGGTCGTTGGACGCACTCGATGCGACGTCGGTCATGCGGGCGGCGCGTCGACCGTCGACCCGGAGCGATCGGCCGCGTCCGCGACCTCGTCCTCGCCCTCGGGCACCACGCTGATGTGGACCGTGCCGATGCGCCGCTCCTGCACGTCCTCCGCGGTGAACTCGAGGTTCTTGAACTGCACCGACTCGCCGTCCTCGGGCACGTGGCCGAGCAGGTTGAGGATCAGCCCGCCGACGGTGTCCCACTCGGTGTCGGGGAGCTCGGTACCGAGCTCATCGCTCACGTCGTCGATCGGCATGCGTCCCGGCACTCGCAGCGAGCCGTCGTCGAGACGTTCGACCCCCGGACGTTCGACGTCGTACTCGTCGGCGATCTCGCCCACGATCTCCTCGAGCAGGTCCTCCATGGTGACGATGCCCGAGGTGGCGCCGTACTCGTCGATCACGACCGCCATGTGGAAGTGCTCGGTCTGCATCTCGCGCAGCAGTTCGGCGACCCGCTTCTGCTCGGGGACGAACGTCGCCGGCCGCACCGCGGTGCGCAGCGTCTGCTCGCCTTCGCCGTCACGCGCCCGCCGCACCATGTCCTTCAGGTACACGAGCCCGATGATGTCGTCCCCGTCACGGCACGGGAGCCGCGAGTAGCCGCGTTCGATCGCCGCCGAGATGCCCGCCTCGATCGTCTCCTCGCAGTCGATGGTCAGGACGTCGGGGCTGGGCTGCATCACCTCGCGCACCACGGTGTCGCCGAACTCGAAGATCGAGTGGATGAGCGCCTGCTCCTCGCGCTCGATGACGTCTTCGCTGGCCGCGACGTCGGCCATCGTGCGGATCTCTTCCTCGGTGACGAAGGGGCCCGCCTTGAGCCCCTTGCCCGGGAGGACGACGTTGGCGACGCCGATCAGCAGCTTCGACAACCAGCGCAGCGGCGCGAATTGCGTGAGGAACCAGAGCAGCGGCGTGACCGAGAGTGCAGCGCGCTCGGTGTGTTGCACCGCGAACGTCTTGGGCGCGACCTCGCCGATCACGAAGAACAGGAAGATCTGCAGCACGATGCCGATGACGACGCCCCATGCGCCGGCCGCCCCTTCGAGCAGCACACCGATGAGGGTGGCGGTCGTGAGCTGCGACACCAGCACGAGCAACAACACCGAGTTCAACGTCTGCTGCGGTTGCTCGAGCATCACCGCGAGCCGAGCGGCGCGCCGGTTGCCCTCGTCGGCCAGCGCCAGCGCGCGGATGCGACTCATGCGCACGAAGGCGGTCTCGGCCAGCGCGAGGAAGATCGACAGGATGAACAGCACGATGACGATCGCGAGGATCGCCCAGTCGGCCCCGCTCATGCTTCCCCGCTCACGTGTGCCTGCCCTCAGCCTTCGAGCTGTTGGAACTTTGCCAACAACTCACGTTCCCGGCGTTGCATCGACGCAGCCTCCGCCGCTTCGGCGTGGTCGTAGTTGAGCAAGTGCAGCACACCGTGCACCACGAGCAGCGCGAGCTCGTCGTCGACGGTGCCCGCGTGGGCGGGCGCCTGGCGGGCCGCGACGGTCGGGCACACCACGACATCGCCGAGGACGATCGGCGGATCGGACGGCTCGGTCGCGCTCCCGGGACCGCGCCCACCGGTGTCGGGATGGCGACCACTCGGCAGCTGGTCGTCGTCGATGGGAAACGCGAGCACGTCGGTGGGGCCG
Organism: uncultured Actinomycetes bacterium; assembly: GCA_963720765.1. Classification (GTDB taxonomy): domain Bacteria; phylum Actinomycetota; class Acidimicrobiia; order IMCC26256; family DASPTH01; genus DASUAS01. The sequence continues at coordinate 300,066 of CAVRGS010000013.1, read as the reverse complement.
TCGCCGCCGAGGAACCGACCGTTGAGGTCGGTGATGGCCTCCTCGTCGACGAAGATCAACGAGACCTCGGCGTCGGCGGGTGCGCGCTCCTCGGCCAGCACGAGGCGCGCGAGGCGGAGCCAGCGTGGGAGATCGACCTCGAGGATCGACTGCTCGTCTGACGCGAAGACGGCCATCGAGGTCAGTCGTTCGCCCGCTCGTACGCGTTCACGATGTCCTGGACGATCTTGTGCCGCACGACGTCGTGGGTGTCGAGCTCGACGAACGCGAGATCAGGGACGTCGACGAGGATGTTGCGCACCGCGAGCAGGCCGCTGCGCCCCCGCCCTTCGGGCAGGTCGATCTGGGTGACGTCGCCGGTGACGACGATCTTGGAGCCGAACCCGAGGCGGGTGAGGAACATCTTCATCTGCTCGGGTGTGGTGTTCTGCGCCTCGTCGAGGATGATGAACGAGTCGTTGAGCGTGCGACCGCGCATGAACGCGAGCGGCGCCACCTCGATGGTGCCGCGCTCCATCAGGCGCGAGACCACCTCGGGCTCGAGCATGTCGTAGAGCGCGTCGTAGAGCGGCCGCAGGTACGGGTCGACCTTGGCGAGGATGTCGCCGGGCAGGAACCCGAGCCGCTCGCCCGCCTCGACCGCGGGGCGGGTGAGGATGATCCGGTTGATCTCCTTGGCCTGCAGCGCCTGCACCGCGAGCGCGACTGCGAGGTAGCTCTTGCCGGTCCCCGCGGGGCCGATCCCGAAGGTGATGGTGTGCGCGCGCACGGCATCGACGTAGCGCTTCTGTCCCGCGGTCTTGGGTCGGACCGGCTTGCGCCCGCGCAGCACCTCGGTGGTGAGGATCTCGGTCGGTCGTTGGTCGGCCTTCAACATCTGGATGCTCCTGCCCACACCCGCGGGATCGAGGACGTGGCCCGCTTCGAGCAGCGCCACCATCTCCTCGAAGAGGCGCCCGACGCGATCGGCCTCGACCTCGTCGCCGCGGATGCTGATCTCGTTCCCGCGCACGTGGATCTCGACGGGGAACGCGTCCTGCACGAGGCGCAACAATTCGTCGCGCTGACCGAGCAGGCCCACCATCAGGTGGTTGCCCGGTACGAGGATCTTGACCTGGGTCGGCGACGGTGCAGGCACGTCGGGACGAGCGTAGCCGCCGACGATTCGCCGAGGTGCGTGCGATTCAGGCCGAGATGGCAGCGCGCAACCCGAGCTCGTCGAGCCGGCTGCCGAGGTCCTCGGGACTCCGGCCCATCACCGCTGCGAGCACACGCAGGTCGTCGCTGCGGATCGTGAGCATCTGGCCGTTGAAGTCCTGGCGCTGCAGCTGGATGGTGGCCGCGTAGCGTGCGATGACCGCGGCGTCGTCGTCGTCGATCTCGTGCAGGCGGACCAGGTCGATGGTGAAGCCGTCACCCGCGCTGCCGATCGGCTCGGTGAGGTCGATCTCGAGGTCGTGCCCGCCCTTGGGCAGCAGCTGGTCGGGCGGCACCCGGTAGAGCTCGGCCAGGCGCAACAGCCGCGGCACGGAGATGGCACGCTCACCGCGTTCGTACGCGCCGAGCACCGATGCCTTGAACTCCTGGTCGGAGCGCGCCTCGACATCGTGGAGCGAGAGCCCTTTTTGCCGCCGGATCGCCCGTAGGCGTTCTCCGACGTGACGTCCATCGACGCTATCCATGTTTGTCCCCAAGCCCCCTGTTTCCCAGCGCCCTCGGGACCCTACCACTGAGTGACGCCCGTCACCACTCTCTGCGGTCATCTCTTCCCGATGAAGAAGTGGCGCGGCGACCGGCCAACGCGGCGGCGGCTGCAATCGCCGCGGTCTCCGCACGCAGGACGAAGGGACCCACCGCCAACCGGGGCACAGCCCCGAAAGCGTGCAATTCGTCGTCGTCGAAGCCACCTTCGGGCCCGACCGCCACCACCCACTCCCCGCCGGGTGGGATCGCCAGCTCGGCGGCCGGCACGCCGTCGGGCGCGGCGACGACGAGGCCGGCGAAGCGCGCCAGCTCGGCCGGTGCGACCGGACCGTCGACGACCGGGATGCGCGCGCGGCGCGACTGCATCGCCGCCTCTCGCGCCACGCGCTCGAGTCGGGTGAACGCGCTCGACACCTTGGCGTCGTCCCAGTGCACGACCGAACGCACCGCTTCCACCAGGATGATGCGGTCGACACCCAATTCCGTCAGCTTCTGCGTCGCGAGCTCGGGCTTGTGACCCTTGGTGAGGGAACACGCAACCGTGAGGCGCGGCTCGAACGGTGGCTCGTGCGTGACCAACGTGACGGCGTCGAGCTCGACGGTGCCCGCGTCGCTCCTCACCACCGTGTAGGCGCGCCACCGCCCATAGCCGTCGGCGACGGTGACGTGCTCACCCGCGCGCACACGTCGCGCTCGCTGCAGGTGATGACCGTCGTCGCCACCGACGGTGATGCGATCGTCGAGGCGTACCGCGAAGACGTGCGCGGTCGCCGCGACCCGTGCCGGGAAGGCGGCCGGCGGTTCGACCATCCGCGAACGCGCGCTACTGGAACGCGGAACGGAGCTTGGAGAACATGCGCTTGTCCTGCACGTTCGCCACCTCCTCGCCGCGCATCTCGGCGAACGACCGGACGAGCTCGTCCTCGTCGGCCGAGAGGCGGGTGGGCACTTCCACGTCGACGCGCACGAGAAGGTCGCCGCGGCCGCGTCCGCGCAGTGCGGGAATCCCGCGTCCCTTCAGGCGGAACACGTGTCCGGGTTGCGTGCCGGGCGTGACGATGAGCTCCTCGATGCCCTCGAGCGTCTCGACGTCGAGGTGGGTGCCGAGCGTCGCCTGCGTGAACGCGATCGTGCGCACGTGCAGGAGATCTTCGCCCTGGCGTTCGAACCGCGCGTCGGGGGCGACGCGCACGGTCACGTAGAGGTCGCCGGGCACCCCGCCGCGCGGCGCGGCGGGACCGCGACCAGCGAGACGCAGGCGCTGGCCGTCGTCGACACCGGCGGGCACCTCGACGTCGATCGCCTTCGACGAGCGCACGCGCCCGTCGCCGCGACACTCGGTGCACGGCGAGGGGATGCGGCTCCCGGTGGCGCTGCACGCGACGCACGGCGCCGCGGTGACGATCTGTCCGAGGATCGAGCGGCGGACCTCACGCACCTCGCCCGCGCCACCACACACGTCGCAGCGGGCCGGGTGGGTGCCGGGCTCACAGCCCGAACCTTCGCAGCGCTCGCATGCGACCGGGAGACGGATCTCGACGGTGGCGGTGGCACCGAACGCGGCCTGGGCGAGGTCGAGGTGCACCACGGCCTCGGCATCGGGTGCGCGCGCGGGACCGGCCTGCCGGTTGCCGAACGGGTCACCGCCGAAGAACGCGTCGAAGATGTCGCCGAAGCCGAACGCCTCGCCTCCCGCGGGACCACCACCACCACCGGCGCGCGCGCCCTCGTCGCCGAAGATGTCGTAGCGACGACGACGCTCCGGATCCTTCAGCGTCTCGTAGGCGACGTTGATCTCCTTGAACATCGCTTCGGCGTCGGGATCGGGGTTGCTGTCGGGGTGGTACTGGCGCGCGAGCGCGCGGGTACGCGCGCTTGATCTCTTCGTCGGTCGCGTTGCGAGCGATCCCGAGCATTTCGTAGTAGTCGGTCACGACAAGACGTCTCCGAGTTGCTGCGAGATGGCTTCGACAGCGGCGAGCGCTTGTCGGTAGTCCATGCGGGTGGGCCCGAGCACACCGACGGTGCCCGCGACCTCGCCGTCGACCTTGTAGGGCGCGACGACGATCGAGCAGTTGCGAAGTTCGTCGATGGAGTTCTCCGAGCCGATGCGCACAGTGGTGTCGCCCTGCTCGAGCAGATCGTGCACCAGCGAGACGACCTCGACCTGACGTTCCAGGAGCTCGAGCAGCCGCGCCGCGCTGTCGGTGGCCGGGAACGCTTCGTGCTCGGCGGCGAGCCGGCTCGCGCCCCCCACGTAGAGCGGCTCGATGATGTCTTGCTCGGCGCGCGCGGCCAAGGCGTCGCGCGCCTCGCGCGCCAGCGTGTCGGCCGCGGGCCCGGCGCCGGGGCGCATCTCCGGGATGTGCTCCCACCGGACGCCCGACAGCTGCGTGTCGAGCAGTGCGCTGGCCGTGGCAACCGTTGCGTCGTCGGTGTCGGCGCTGACGTGGAGCACCGCCTTCTCCACCCGACCGTTGGAGAGGATCGCCAGTGTGAGCAACAGCGAGGGTTGCAGCATGACCAGCTGCACGCTGCGCACCTTGGTGGTGTCGACGTGCGGGCCGACGACCACCGCGGTGTGGGTGCTCACCCGGGCCAGCAGCTGACTGGTCTCGTTGAGCAGCTCCTCCATCACCTGGTGGGCCGACTGGAAGAGGGTGAAGAAGTCGGCGACCACCCGCCGCTGCGCCGGCGCGAGCCCCGGCTGGCGGTCGAAATTGTCGACGAAGAAGCGGTAGCCACGGTCGGTGGGCACCCGACCGGCGGACGTGTGGGGCTGCACGAGGTAGCCCTCGCGCTCGAGGACCGTCATGTCGTTGCGCACCGTGGCCGACGACACCCCGAGGTTGCGCGAGCGCGCGATCGTCTGCGACCCCACCGGCTGGGCGGTGGAGATGTGCTCCTCCACGATTGCTCGGAGGATCGTCGCCTTGCGGTCGTCGAGCTCCATTGGCACTCGATTCTACCGAGTGCCAACGGGACTCGGCGGCTGCTCCATCGCCCCGAGGAGGCGAGCGGCCGCTTCGTTGCCGAGGAGCCGACCCCGACGCGTGAGCACGGCACGTTCACGGCCGTGGTCACCCGATCGTTCGAGGAGGCCGGCAGCGCTGAGATCGTCGAGGCACGAGACCACTCGAGAAGGATCGGCCGCAGGCAGCGGGAGCTTGATCCCACGGGACGTGCGGAGCGCCAGGACGGCCGCTTCGCCGGCCCGGGCGGCGTCGCCCAGGAACTCGTCCCCGGCCTCCGCCGACCGCCCCGCAGCGATCGCCTCGACGTAGCGCTCGGGCGTACGGACGTTCCACCACCGTCGGACGGCTCCGTCCCCGGTGAAGGATGCACCGTGTGCCGCGCAGCCGATGGCGGTGTAGTCGCCCCCGTGCCAGTAGATCAGGTTGTGACGACACTCGTCGCCCGGACGGGCCCAGTTCGACACCTCGTACCAGGGCAGGCCCGCCGCGGTGAGACGGTCATCGGCCAGTTCGTACTTGGTGGCCTGGTCGTCGTCGTCGGGCGCGGCTCGCTGCCCCGCGGCGACGTCCTTGCCCATCGGCGTGCCCGGCTCGACGGTGAGCGCGTACGCACTCACGTGGCCCGGCTCGAGCGCGAGCGCAGCGTCGAGCGTGGTCGACCAGTCGTCGACCGACTCGCCGGGCGTGCCGTAGATGAGGTCGAGGTTGTAGCGGTCGATGCCTGCGGCTCGAGCGGCCTCGACGGCGCGCGACACGTTGTCGGGATCGTGGGTACGACCGAGCGCGACGAGCACGTGCCGGCGCATCGACTGCACGCCGATCGACACGCGGTTCACGCCGGCGTCGACGTAGGCCCGGAACTTGTCGCCGTCGACCGAGTCGGGGTTGCACTCGACCGTCACCTCGGCGTCGGCCACGCGCGTGGACGGCGTCGAGGATCCGGGTGAGTTGGTGCGCGGGCAGGAGCGACGGCGTGCCCCCGCCGAAGAACACGGTGTCGACGGGTGCGAGCGCGCGTCGGTGGAGGTCGCGCACACAGGCGTCGACGTACTCGTCGACGAGGTGCGCCCGGTCGGTCCACGTCGCGAAGTCGCAGTAGTCGCAGCGCGCCGCGCAGAACGGGATGTGGACGTACACCCCAGTGCGCGCAGCCCGTTCGCGCATGTTCAGTCGTCCAGTCGCAGCGCGGCCACGAACGCCTCTTGGGGAACCTCGACGCGGCCGATCTGCTTCATGCGCTTCTTCCCCTCCTTCTGGCGGTCGAGGAGCTTGCGCTTGCGCGAGATGTCACCGCCGTAGCACTTGGCGATCACGTCCTTGCGCTTGGCCTTCACCGTCTCGCGGGCGATGATGCGCCCGCCGACGGCAGCCTGGATCGGCACGTCGAACAGCTGGCGCGGAATGAGCTCGCGCAGCTTCTCGGTCATCCGCTTCCCGTAGTCGTACGCGCGGTCGCGGTGCACGATGGTGGAGAAGGCGTCGACGGCGACGTTGTTGAGCAGCACGTCGACCTTCGACAGGTTCGACGGGCGGTAGCCGATGGGCTCGTAGTCGAGGCTGGCGTAGCCCTTCGTACGCGACTTCAGCTGGTCGAAGAAGTCCATGACGATCTCGGCGAGCGGGAGCACGTAGACCAGCTCGACGCGCTCCTCCGACAGGTACTCCATGCGCGTCATCTCGCCGCGTCGTTGTTGGCACAGCTCCATGATCGAGCCGATGTACTCGGTCGGGGTGAGCACGGTGACGTTGACGTACGGCTCCTCGATGCTCGCGATCTCGTTCGGCGTCGGCATCGCCGACGGGTTGTCGACGATCGAGATGGTGCCGTCGACCAGCTCGAGCTGGTATTCGACGTTCGGTGCGGTGGCGACGAGCGAGAGGTCGTACTCGCGCTCGAGTCGTTCGCGCACGATCTCCATGTGCAGGAGGCCGAGGAACCCGCAGCGGAAGCCGAAGCCGAGCGCGCCCGACGTCTCGGGTTCGTACGTGAACGACGAGTCGTTGAGGCGCAGCTTCTCGAGCGCCTCGCGCAGCTCCGCGTACTCGTCGCCGTCGACCGGGTAGAGACCGCAGAACACCATCGGCTTCGGGTCGCGGTAGCCGGGGAGCTCCTCGGCGGGGTGCGCGACGGTGGTGACGGTCTCGCCGACGCGCGCCTGACCGACGTCCTTGATGCCGGCGATGAGATAGCCGACCTCACCGGGACCGAGCGCGGCGACGGGCGTGGGCACCGGCAGCCGGACCCCGATCTCCTCGGCATCGTGATTGGCCTTGGCCTGCACGTACCGAAGGCGCGCGCCACTGGTGAGCGTGCCGTTGAACACTCGCACCGAGCTCACCACGCCGCGGTAGGCGTCGTAGATCGAGTCGAACATCAGGGCCTGGAGCGGCGCGTCGGGGTCGCCCTTCGGCGCCGGGATGCGCGCCACCGAGCGCGTCGAGCAGGTCGGGCACGCCTTCGCCGGTCTTGGCCGAGATCTGCAGGATCTCATCGGCGGGGATGCCGAGCACGTGCTCGATCTCGCCCGCCACCCGGTCGGGCTCGGCGGCGGGGAGATCGATCTTGTTGAGCGCGGCCACGATGGTGAGGTCGTGCTCGAGCGCCAGGTAGCAGTTGGCGAGCGTCTGAGCTTCGATTCCCTGCGAAGCGTCGACCAGCAGCAGTGCCCCCTCGCAGGCGGCCAGGCTGCGCGACACCTCGTACCCGAAGTCGACGTGGCCGGGGGTGTCGATGAGGTGGAGCACGTGCCCGGCCCAGTGCAGGCGCACGTTCTGAGCCTTGATGGTGATGCCACGTTCCCGCTCGAGGTCCATCGAGTCGAGGTACTGCGCCCGCATGTCGCGGGGGTCGACGGCGCCGGTGAGCTCGAGGATGCGGTCGGCGAGCGTCGACTTCCCGTGGTCGACGTGGGCGACGATGCTGAAATTGCGGAACTGGTCGAGCCCGGGCACACCCCATTCTCCCCGCCCCGGAGGTGTTGGGACGAAACCCCCGCCCCACTGCTAGTCTGAGCGGTCGCTCGATGGGGTTTCTTCGCCCTCTCGTCACCGCCTCGATTTCAAGCTGGAGCACTGCACGCGCCATGGCCAACATCAAGAGCCAGATCAAGCGGAACCGCTCGAACGAGAAGCGGCGCCTCCGCAACCAGGGCGTGCGCTCGGAGCTGAAGACCCGCACCAAGACCGCCACCACCGCGATCGAGGCCGGGGCCGAAGACGCCGCCGAGGCGGTGCGGATGGCCCAGAAGCGCATCAACAAGGCCGCGTCGAAGGGCCGCATCCACAAGAACGCGGCCGCCCGTCGCACCTCCCGCCTGATGAAGAAGGCCGTCGCCTCCGCCGAGTAGGCACCTCGGCGGCGCTTCACTCCGCCGGCGTCACCCCGACGGCGGCTGCATGCACTCGAACACGTAGGCGGTGTCGAGGAACTCCCAGGCTTCCGCGATCTTGCCGTCGGCGACGCGGAACAGCATGTGGTAGGAGCCGTGGTACTCGTTCCCCGCGGTCGTGCGGGCGTGCATCGTGCAGTGCAGGGTGACGAGGTCGTCTTCGGCGATCACGTGATCGATGTCCCAGGTGCGGTCGGGCTCGTAGACCTGGGTGGACCCGATGAAGAGCGCGTGCACCTGCTCGCCCTGCAGGTCGCGCGCCGGGAAACCGCGTGCCGCGACCGACGTGGGCAGATGCCAGACCGCGTCGGCGGCGAGGAACGGGATCTTGTCGGGCTGCGCCGCGGCCCAGAACTCGAGCACCAGCCGCTTGTTCTGTGCCGTGTCGTTGGCCGTGTCGCTCATCGTCGACGACCTCCTGTCCTCGCACTCAGTCGCGCCAGTCGCACCACGAGCACTTCCATCACCACCTGCTCCGGGATTCCCCGCGCGCCCTTGAGGTCGAGGTCGGCCTGGAACAGCGCGTCGAAGGCTTGGCGGATGCCACTGCTGCCGAGCGCGCGCGCCTGGCCGAGCGCCTTCTTGGCCGGGAACTCCTTCACCTTGCCGCCGAGCGCGGCGATGGCGTCGGCAGGTGACCGCAGCGACGGATCGTCGAGGCGGAGGATGCGCCGGTAGTAGCCGTTGAGCATGCCCATGATCTGGAGGGGATGCATGGGCTTGGGCTGTTGCGCGGTCGACACGGTGAGCAGCCGGTGCAGCAGTTCGAGTGCCGTCGCGGAGTCGCCCGCTTCGATGGCGTTGGTGAGCTGGTACGACGGCACGCCGCCTGCTTCACCGAGGTAGGGGCGCACGTCATCGACGCCGAGGTTCACACCGGGCGTCGACGCGGCCGCCAGCACATCGACCAGCGCGGCGACGCGGCCGGCGTCGTCGCCGAGGTGTCCGGCGACGAGCCGCGCGGCATCGGCGGTGAGCAGCACACCGGCTTCGTGCGCGGCGGTGATGAGGACCTTGTCGGTCTTCTCGCTCTCGGGCGCGCGCTCCTCGGCCTTGATCTCCTTCAGCTTCTTGGTGAGCGCGGGCGGCACGGTGCCGCCGCCGGCGACGAACACCAAGATGGTGGTGTCGAGGGGGTCGTCGAGGTAGCGGACGATGCCGTCGACGTCGCCGGCGGTGAGCGCGCCCGTGTCGCGCACCACGACGATGCGGTGCTCGGTCATGAACGGCGGGCTGCCGGCGGCGTTGAGGATCGCCGCCACCGCGGCGTCGCGACCGTCGGCGCCCGCGGGGGCGTCGTCGTCGTCACCCGCGCCGGCACGCCCGGGGACGGTGATCTCCTCGAGCGCAAGGGTGGGATCGTCGGCACCGAGCAGCTCGGTCACGAGGTCGTCGACCACTCGGTCACGCAGCGAGGGTTCGGAGCCCTTGACGAGGAAGGTCGCCTTCACGCGCGCACGAGCTCCTCGATCATGCGGCACACCGCCACCGAACCGGCGACGTCGTGCACCCGCACGATGCGACAGCCGTGGGCCACGCCGTACGCGACCGAGGCCAGCGATGCCGCTCGACGGGCGTCGATGTCGAGCTCGAGCAGGTCACCGAGGAAGCGCTTGTTCGACGACGAGAGCAGCAGCGTGTAGCCGTGCGACGCCAGCGCATCGCTCTCGCGCAGGAGCACTGCGCTCTGCGGCGGCGACTTCCCGAGATCGAGACCGGCGTCGAGCGCGATCTGCTCCAGCGCGAGGCCGGCGGCCTCGGCGCGCCGGGCCCGATCGAGGAGGAAGGCGGTGACGTCGCCGACCAGGTCCTCGTAGTGCGGCTCGGGATCGGGGACCCTCGGCTGCAGGCGGATGTGGGTGGCGACGACGGAGGCGTCGTGACGGGCAGCGACCGCGAGGTAGTCGGGATCACCGAACCCGCTGATGTCGTTGCCCACGACTGCGCCGGCTTTGCACGCCTCGTCCAGCACCGACGCCCGCCAGGTGTCGCACGAGATGGCGACGTCGAAGCGTTCGTGGAGCGCGGCGATGGGCGCGACGACGCGGTCGAGCTCCTCGGCCTCGTCGACCTCGGGGCCGGGACCGGCCTTCACGCCCCCGACGTCGAGCAGGTCGGCGCCCTGACGCACCAGCACCTCGGCACGCGACAGCAGCGAGTCGAGCTCGAACGTCGATCCCTTGTCGTAGAACGAGTCGGGTGTGCGGTTCAGGATGCCCATGACCAGCGTGCGCGACGTGAGGTCGAGGACCTCGTCACCGAGGCGGTAGCGGAAGTCGGGCATCCGTCCGGAGCCTACGCGAGCGGTGTGCCGCCGCCAGGAGGGCGCCGAGCGCGAGCAGACCCCACGCGGCACGGCCGTCGATCGCCACGGGGACCCGAGCCGCCAGATCGGCGACCGAGATCAGCGCGTGCAACAGGCCCACGGTCGGGAGCTCGAGCACTCGCGGGATCGCCGGCGACAACGGACGGGTGAGACCCCCGACCACGCCGGCGACCAGACCCCACATCGTGAGAGGTGCGGCCAACGGCACCGCGAACAGGTTGGCCGGCACCGCGACCAGGGGCATCGATCCGAACACCGGGATCAACACCGGCGCCACGCCGACCTGCGCGGCCGCCGTGACTCCCAGCACCTCGCGCATCCACATGGGACCACGCAGCCGTGCCGTGATCGGGCGCGACAGCAACGCGATGCCGAGGCTCGCGCCGCACGACAGGAGGAACCCCACCTGGTGCACGAGGAACGGGTCGATGAGCAGGAGCGCGGTCGCGGCGAGGACGAGCACCCTGAGGCCCGTGGTCGGTCGCCCGAGTGCGCCGGCGACCAGCGCGACGGTCGCCATGGCGATCGCCCGCAGGACCGACGGCTCCCAGCGGGTCATCGTGCCGAAGCACACGAGCAGCACGAGTGCGAGCACCACCCGACCCCGGGGGCCCGAGCGCCGCAGCAACGGCGCGAACAACGCCATGACGAACGCCACGTTCTCTCCGGAGACCGCAGTGAGATGCGTGAGCCCGGCGGCGCGGAACTGCTCGGTGAGCTCTCGAGGCACACCGCGGGTGTCGCCGAGGAGGAACCCCGCGAGGAGCGCGCGGTCGGTCGGTTGCAGGTGGGTCGAGCCGGCGAGCACGAGGCTGCGCAGCCGATTGGCGAGTCGGTCGAGCGGCGCCCGAGCCCGAGTGACGCCCACGATCTCGGTGGCGTGCACCTCCCCCACGGCGTGCTTCCAGCGCCAGCGAAGGTCGAAGCCCTCCAACTCGGCGCACCAACCACGCAGCACCACCGACTCCCCCGCCGACAGGATCCGCAGCTGCCCCGCCGCATCGCCCGACGCAGTCACCAGCACCCGACGCCCACCGGCGGCGCGACCGTCGAACGCATCGACCCGCGCGAGCACGCTGGTGTCGAACCGGCTCGCGTCGGGATCGTCGACCAACGTGGCAGCCAGGGGCGCATCGGCGTGGTTCGTGATGGCAGACGCGAGGGGCGAGACCGCGATGCCATGCAGCGACCGTTGCATCACCGCCGCGCCGAGCAACCCGAACGCGAGCGCGGCAACTGCCACGCGCAGGACCGGGGCGCGCACCCACACGGCCACCCCGACACCGACCACACCGGCGACGAGCCCACCCGTCGCCCCGGCGGGACCCGCCGCCTCACCCGCGAAGATCCCACCGATCAGCGCGACGAGCACGACGAACGGTGCGAGGGGCAACGCCGGTGCGGGCGTCATCGCCGGTCAGACGGTGACGAGCGGTGCGAGCTCGGCGAAGCGCTTGTCCCCGATGCCGCGCACGCTGCGGAGGTCGTTGACCGAGGTGAAACCACCCCGCCGCTGCCGTTCGCTGATGATCGACTGCGCGTACGTGGGACCGATCCCGGGCAGCTCCTCGAGCTGGGCCTGGGTGGCGGTGTTGAGGTTCACCTTGCCCCCCGGCGTGGAGTCACCCGAAGGATCGCCCTCGGGCACGGCACCCGAGCCGTCGGGTGCCGCACCGGGATCGGCTTGACCGACCTTGGCCACGTACACGCGCTGACCGTCGGCGACCTTCGCGGCCAGGTTCAGACGATCGAGATCACCGTCGGCCTGTGCACCGCCGACCGCTTCCACCGCGTCGATCACTCGCGCGCCGGTCTTCAGCTCGACGACGCCCGGATGGTTCACCGCTCCTGCCACGTGGACCGCGATCGTCGCCGACTGCCGCGTCGCATTCGTTGCGCCTCCGGGCGTCGGATCGTCGACGGTGGTGCTCGGCGCGGTGGTGCTCACCGCGGCGGGCGCCGCGCTCGACTCGCCCGCGCCCTCGCCTCCTATCCCGATGCGGTACCAGATCACACCTGCAACCAACGCGACGCCGACGAGCACGACGACACCGAAGCGAGCGTCGTGGCGCCAGTCGCGACACCGATCGACGAGCCGCGTGGCCCACGCATCGGGCGCGGGAGCACGGCGGCGGTCGCGCCGCGAGATGCCGCGCGCGGTCGTCGGCTCGCGCGACGGACGCGACGGGTCGCGGAAGTGCGCGTCCCAGAACTCCTGCTCTTCGCGCGACGGCTGATGCGACTGCTGCACCATCGGCACACCTCCGGAAACCGCGCGGCGGGCGCGCGTGACGTCAGAGGAAGCGACGAGGGAAGTGCGGCGATCGTACCGGGCGGCCCTCCCGTGTGGAAGGGAGCTCTCGGATTGGACCCGAACCCCTCAGCTGGTGACGAAGTTGACCATCCGGCCGGGGACGACCACGACCTTGCGGACGGTCGCCCCTGCGAGCAGCTCCGCGATGCGTTCGTCGGTGCGGGCCGCGGCCTCGTGGTCGGCCTCCGACGCGCCAGTCGCCACCGTGACCTTGCCCCGGACCTTGCCGTTGATCTGGACCGGGACCTCGACGGTGTCGTCGACGAGCAGCGAGGGATCGACCTCGGGGAAGTCGGTGAAGGCGAGCGACCCGGCCTCACCCAGGCGCTCCCACAGCTCCTCGGCCACGTGGGGGGTGAGCGGCGCCAGCATCAGCACCATCGCCCGCACGACTTCGCGTGGCGCGCTCCCCTCCTGCTGCACCACCCGGGTGAGCCGGTTGTTGAGCTCCATCAGCGCGGCGATCGCGGTGTTGAACTCGAGCTCGGCCATGTCGTCGCGCACCGCGGCGATGGTGCGGTGCAGCTGGCGACGGGTCTCGTCGTCGGCCGGCACCTCGGTGACGTGCAGCTCGCCGGTGTCCTCATCGACCGCGTTGCGCCAGAACCGCTGGAGGAACTTGTGCACGCCGACGATGTCCTGCGTGCTCCAGGGCCGGCTGGCGTCGAGCGGCCCGGTGAACATCTCGTAGAGCCGCAACGTGTCGGCGCCGTAGTCACGGTAGATGTCGTCGGGCGCGACCGCGTTCTTCAGGCTCTTGCCCATCTTGCCGTCGTGGCGGATCACCTCGACGCCGTCGTGGAACCACGAGTCGTCCCGCTCCACCACCTCCGAGGCCTCGACGTACGCGCCGCGCTCGTCGGTGTACGCCGCGGCGGTGATCGTGCCCTGGTTGAAGAGACGGTGGAACGGCTCGGGCGTCGACACGTGCCCGAGGTCGAAGAGCACCTTGTGCCAGAAGCGCGCGTAGAGGAGGTGCAACACCGCGTGTTCCGCGCCGCCGACGTAGAGGTCGACGCCGCCATTCGTCGCCGCCCTCGCCCATCCAGTACCGCTCGATCTCGGGATCGACGAGCGCATCCGGGTTCGTGGGGTCGAGGTAGCGCAGGTAGTACCAACACGAACCTGCCCACTGCGGCATGGTGTTGGTCTCGCGCCGGTACTCGCGCAGCCCCTCGCCGAGATCGAGCTGCAGGTACACCCAGTCCGTGGCGCGCGCGAGGGGCGGCTCGGGAAGCGCAGTGTCGTCATCCGCCAGGATGCGGGGCTCGAAGTCGGTGATGTCGGGCAGCTCCACCGGCAGCATCGACTCCGGCAGCGCGTGCACGACACCCTCGGTGTCGTAGACGATCGGGAACGGCTCGCCCCAGTACCGCTGACGGCTGAACAGCCAGTCGCGCAACTTGTAGGTGACCGCGGCCTCACCGGCATCGGCCTCTTCCAGCCAGCCGATGATGCGATCCTTGGCGTCGGCCATGGCGAGTCCGTCGAGCGAGACCGAGTCGTTGCTCGACGCCATGCCGACGCCGTCACCCGTGTAGGCCTCCGGCCACTCCGACGCCGGCGCGTCGGGCGAGAGACCGTGCGCCTCGAACCACGCGTCGGGAGGACGCACCACACCGACGACCGGCAGCTGGAACTCGTCGGCGAATTCGAAGTCGCGCTGGTCGTGCGCGGGCACGGCCATGATCGCTCCGGTGCCGTAGCCCATGAGCACGTAGTCGGCGATGAACACAGGGACGTTCCACCCGTTGGTGGGGTTCTTGGCGAACGCGCCCGTGAACACGCCGGTCTTCTCGCGCCCTTCGGCCTGGCGTTCGAGCTCCGACTTCTGTGCTGCGAACTCGCGGTACGACGCCACCGCCTGCGCGGGGAACTTGTCGAGACCGAACGTGCCCCGCCACTCGAACGGCGAGTCCTGCGGCCACTGGTCGGGCGTGATCGCGTCGACCAGTGGGTGCTCGGGCGCGAGCACCATGTAGGTGGCGCCGAACAACGTGTCGGGACGGGTGGTGAACACCTCGATCTCGACGTCCGTGTGCTCCTCCACGGGGAACGACACCTCGGCGCCGATGCTGCGACCGATCCAGTTGCGCTGCATCAACTTGATCGACTCGGGCCAGTCGAGCAGGTCGAGATCGGCGAGCAGCCGGTCGGCGTAGGTGGTGATGCGCAGCATCCACTGCCTGAGCGGACGACGGAAGACGGGGTGGTTGCCGCGCTCGCTGCGATTGTCCGCCGTGACCTCTTCGTTGGCGAGCACCGTGCCGAGCGCGGGACACCAATTCACGAGCGCGTCGTCGAGGTATGCCAGGCGGTAGGAGTCGACGACCGCGCGCCGCTGCGCGCTGTCGAGCTCGTGCCACGCGAGCGCGTCCGGATTGGCGTCGCTCTCGGGTGCGCGCGTGCCCTCCTCGAGCTCGGTGAGCAGCTCCTCGACGGGACGGGCGCGGTCCCGGGCGTCGTCGTACCAGGACCCGTGGAGCTGCAGGAAGATCCACTGGGTCCAGCGGTAGTAGTCGACATCGGTGGTGGCCACACCACGGCGGGGATCGTGAGCGAGACCGAGCGCCCGGAGCTGGCGGCGCATGTTGGCGATGTTGGCCTCGGTGGTCGCGCGCGGGTGCTGGCCGGTCTGCACCGCGTACTGCTCCGCCGGCAACCCGAACGCGTCGTACCCCATGGAGTGGAGCACGTTGTGACGCTGCATCCGCATGAACCGGGCGTACACGTCGGTGCCGATGTAGCCCAAGGGGTGTCCCACGTGGAGGCCGGCGCCGCTCGGGTACGGGAACATGTCGAGCACGTAGAGCTTGCGGCGGTGCGCGACCTCGGCGAACCCGCCGGAGAGCTCGCCGGTGGGGTTCGGCGCCCAGAAGGTGCGGTCGGCGTCCCAGCGGTCCTGCCACTTCGCCTCGATCTCGTTGGCGAGCGCGGCGTTGTAGCGGTGCTGCGGGATGTCGGGCGTGGTGCGAACCGGATCGGACATGCGGGGCGAGCGTACCGGGCCGAGATCGCGCGACCGGCGCTGGTATCGTGGCCATCCCTCACGGGGCTGTAGCTCAGTTGGTAGAGCACTTCCATGGCATGGAAGGGGTCAGGGGTTCGATTCCCCTCAGCTCCACTCCCCCGGCATCCTCCGCCGCTCGCTCACGCTGCGGTGGGGACCGGGTCCTCGCCGGCGAGCGACTCCGCGTCCTCCACGATGCCTCGCAGCATCCCCGGGAACACCAGCGAGTGGAAGGGCACGACCGTGTACCAGTAGGCGCGTCCGAACAGGCCGCGCGGGCGGTACCGAGCGGTCTGCACCACGCGGCAGCCGCCGTCGACCGGCTCGATCGCCCATTCGAGCCACGCCTCCCCCGGCAGGCGCATCTCGGCGTGGAGCGCGAGGGACCGGTCGCGCTCGAGATCGCTGACCCGCCACCAGTCGAGCGGTTCACCCACCGAGAGGCGCTCCGGATCACGACGACCGCGTCTGAGGCCGGGGCCGCCGACGACACGATCGGCGATGCCGCGGATCTGCCACAGCACCGCGCCGCTGTACCAGCCGCGCGCACCACCGATCCGACACAGGGCCCGCCACACCGAATGCGGATCGGCCGTCGTCGTCTGTTCGCGCACGTCGCTCACGACCGTGCCGCCGGTCCAGTCGGGATCGGTGCTGCTCGACTGCCACACCGGTGACGACGCGTCGTCGAACTTCGTGGGCACCTTCCCTGACGCGGTGTTCGTGATCGCGAGGCGGACGGCCTCCGCCAGCGGGAGCCGATCGAACGGGAAGAGCTCTTCGGCGCGGTGGTCGTTCACCACGACCCGGTTGACCAGAGAGTCGACCAACGGGCGCGCGAGCTGCGCGGGGACCGGGGTCACGAGACCGACCCAGAGCGACGACAGCCGCGGCGAGAGCACCGGCACCGGCAACAGGCGTCGCCGCGGCAAGCCCGCGACCTCGGCGTACGTCGCCATCATGTCGGCGTACGTGACGACGTCGGGCCCACCGATCTCGAGCACTCCGGCGATCGCGTCCTCGTGTTCGACGACCCCGACGAGGTAGCGCAGCACGTCGCGGATCGAGATGGGTTGGCACTCGGTGCTCACCCACTTCGGTGTGACCATCACCGGCAGGACCTCGGTGAGGTAGCGCAGCATCTCGAAGCTGGCCGAGCCCGATCCGATCACGGCCGCGGCGCGCAGCTCGACGCACTCGACGCTGCCCGCCGCCAGCACCCGGCCGACCGCGTGGCGACTGTCGAGGTGCTTGCTCAGTTCGGTGTGGTCGTCGCCGAGGCCGCCGAGGTACACGATGCGATCGACACCGGCGCGCTCCGCCGCGGTGCGGAAGTTCTCGGCGAGCGCGCGTTCGCGCGCCACCCAGTCGGCGCCCTCGCCGATGCTGTGCACGAGGAACACGGCGACGTCGATGTCGGCCATGGCGTCGGTGAGATCACCACCGATGTCGGCGCGCACCACTTCGACCTCATCACGCCAGATCGCGGCGTCGAGCTTGCGCACGTCGCGTGCTGCGCAGCGGACCCGATGGCCCCGCGTCAACAGCTCGGTGACCAGTCGACCACCGACATACCCCGACGCTCCGGTGACCAGCACGTGCCTCGATCGAGCGGAACCGTCCATCGACCGAGAGTAGGACCGCACCGCGCTCGTTCCACCAGCGAGACCTGGGAGCATGTGCGGGTGCGTCGCGTCCGACTGATCCGATCAACCCCCGCCCACCCCGGCGCCGACGATCCGGGTCACACCTCCGCGATCGGGACGACGCGCGTCGACGCGGCGGGGTGGGTCTCGGCGCGCACCCAGCGCAGGCCCATGATCCCGTGGTCGTGGCCGGTGGTGTCGATCCAGTTCGGATGACCGGGATCACGCGGCGCGACGACGATGCGCACCGACCCGTCGTCGTCGTACGCGGCGGTGACGTGGTTCACCGAGATGCGCCGGCGCTTGTCGAGGCACTCGGCCCAGATGTTGCCGAGCTGGAAGTTCCAGTACGCGCAGACCGGCGGCGTGACCTCGATCACGAGCGCCTCATCGGGGCCGAGCTCCCACGCGCCGAGCTGGAACACGATGTTGGGGTCGCCGCCCACGAGGCGGTGGTGCTCAGGATCGGGGAAGTGCAGCTGGTTGGGTTCGGCCCGCCACGGCGCCACCCAGTCGCCGAACCAACTCGACGCGCCGATGGCGTACATCGCAGCGCCCAGCAGTTGCCGCGGCACCGCGCTCTCCACGACTCCCGGTGGCAATTCGTCGACCCCGATGCACTCGATCGACACGTCGGCGGCTTCCTCGACGGCACGGTCGGCGAACGTCTGGCGCACGAGGATCATCGACGAGTCGGGCGCCAGGTGCAGCCAGTTGCCCGGGTGCTCCGCCTGGCTGGCAACGATCTCGAAGCGACCGTCGGCGTCGACCACCAGATCGTCGTCGTTCAGATGCCCCGCACCGCCGGTGATGCGATCACGCGCCGCGTAGTTCTGGTTCTGCGCTGCGAAGCTGAGGTACGCGATGGTCCCGCGCGTGCCGGTGATGCGGTACTCGAGGTTCGGGTCGATGCCGGCGCTCGAATAGACGTTGTCGGGGTTGTCGAGTCCGAAGCCGCAGTGCGCCGGCAACGACGAGAACCGCGGATGACGCGGCCCGGGGTTCTCGAGGAACGACACGAGACCGTTCTGCGTGAGTCGTCCGAGATAGCGCAGGCCTTCGGCACGGTCGAGGTCGGTGAGACCGAGGTCGTCGCGCGCGAGCACTGCGCCCGCCTGCTCCAGCAACGCGCAGAACTCGTGCCATGCCGCCTGGGAATCGGCTGCGTCAGGATCGCTCATGCGCGCGGACGGATCTCGGTGCCCATGCCGGCGGTGATGAACAGCGCGGTGACGGACCCGTCGACGTCGGCGGTGTGCCACACGCCCGGCGGGTTGACGACCGCCTGCCCGGTCTCGAGCACCGCGACGCAGTCCTGGCCGTCGATCTCCTGGTGGAGGGTGATGCGCCCAGCGACGCAGGCCACGAGCTCCTCGCCGTGGGGGTGCATCTCCCACGTGTCCCACGACCCCTCGAAGGTGTGCAACGACACCAGGCGTCCCTCGGCGCCGTCGGACGCGTGGGCGTCGCCGTAGCGCTGGTACCAGTCGGGAGACCCGTCGAACTCGGGGAGGTGCTCGACGGTCGCGCCCAACCCGAGGTGCACGGGGTAGCGAGACAGATCGAAGGGGTGCTCGGCCATGCCTCAGTATTGCCCGCCCGCTACCGTCTCGGAGCCGGTCGACGCACGCCTGCCGACTGCAACCGACCGAACGACGGAGGAACAGTGGCCCAGGTCGAGATCGAACGCGACGGTGCGGTGATGATCGTCACCCTGAACCGTCCCCACCGCAAGAACGCGATGACCCTCACGATGTTCGCCCAGCTCGCGGACGCGTGGGTTGAGGTGAGCGAGAACGACGACATCCGGTGCGTGATCCTCACCGGCGCCGAAGGCGACTTCTCCTCGGGCATGGACCTGCGCGCGCTGGCAGGCGACGTCGCCGAGCCCGACGCCATCGACACCGCCGCACGGATGAAGGAGGACCCCGGCTTCATCTACCGCGGCCTCCTCAAGACGTACCGGCCGAACAAGCCGGTGATCGCCGCGGTGGAGGGCGTCGCCATCGTGGGCGGCACGGAGATCCTGCAGGGCACCGACATCCGCGTCGCCGCCGAGAGCGCGCGCTTCGGTGTCTCGGAAGCGCGCTGGTCGCTCTACCCGATGGGCGGTTCCGCGGTGCGGCTCCGCCGGCAGGTGCCGTACGCGGTCGCGGCCGACATCCTGCTCACCGGCAAGCACATCACCGCGGCCGAGGCGCTCCACTACGGCCTCGTGAGCTACGTCGTGCCCGACGGCACCGCGCTCGACAAGGCGCGTGAGGTCGCAGCGACGGTGGCCGGCAACGGTCCCCTCGCGGTGGAGGCGATCCTGCAGACGTTGCGGGCCACCGAGCACATGAGCGAAGAAGAGGCGTTCGCCTTCGAGCAGCCCATCGGCATGGCGGTGATGGCCTCGGCCGACTCGAAGGAGGGCCCGAAGGCCTTCGCCGAGAAGCGCACCCCCGACTTCCAGCGGAAGTAGGCACCATGGTCGATGCCCGCACCCCGGTGCTGGTGGGCGCAGGCGTCGCGCACCAGCGGTCCGACGATCCCGCGGAAGCTGCCGAAGCCGTCTCGCTCATGACCACCGCGGTCGAGCGCGCCGGTGAAGACGCCGGCGCGCCCGGGTTGCTCGCGCAGGCCCGCGTGGTGTTCGTGCCGCGCGGCACGTGGCGCTACCGCGACCCTGGTCGGATCGTCGCCGAACGCGTCGGCGCCAGCGCGCAATCGGTGGTCGCCGAGCTCGGCGTGCTCCAGTCGACCCCTTTCACGCGAGCGTGTCGCGCGATCGCGAACGGCGATCTCGACGTCGCGATCGTCGTGGGGGGGGAAGCGAAGTTCCGCGACCTCCGCCGCGCACATCACGGGCACCGAGGTCGTCGACACGGCGCAAGACGAGGCCGTCGCTCCCGACGACAGCATCAAGCCCGACGACGAGATCATCCCCGCGCCCGAGCGCGCCGCCGGATTCATGAGCGCGCCGCTCATGTACTCCGCCCTCGAGACCGCGCTGCGCGCTGCGCTCGGCGAAACCGTGCCCGAGAACGCGAGCGCCACCGCCGAGCTCTGGGCCGGGTTCAGCCGCATCGCCGCCGCCAACCCCGACGCCTGGCGACGGGAGCCGGTGCTCCCCGAGTTCCTCGAGCATCCGTCGGCCAAGAATCCGATGCTGGCGGCGCCGTACACGAAGTGGCACTGCTCGCAGTGGAACGTCGACCAGGCCGCGGGGTTCGTGCTGTGCTCCACCGAGGCCGCCGACCGCGCCGGAGTGCCGCAGGACCGCCGGGTGTACCCGCTCGCCGTCGCCGAGTCGAACCACATGCTCGCGGTGTCGAAGCGTGCCGAGCTCCACCGGGCGCCGGCGGTGCGCATCGGCGCCGACCGCATCGCCGAGCTCACCGGCATCGACGTCACCACCAGCGACGTGGTCGATCTCTACAGCTGCTTCCCGGTCGCGGTGCGGGTCCAGGCGCGTGAGCTGGGGTTGCCGATCGACGATCCCGACGGCCGGCCGCTGAGCGTCGGTGGTGGCATGACCTTCGGCGGCGGCCCGCTCAACAACTCGACGTTCCAGGCCCTCGCACGGATGGTGGGCATGCTCCGCGACGCGCCCGGCAGCACGGGCCTGCTCACCTTCATCAGTGGGATCATCACCAAGCACGGCATCTCGCTGTGGTCGACCACAGCGCCCGAGCACGACGGCTTCGCGTACGCCGACACCAGCGCGGCGGTGGAGGCCGGCACGCCTGCGCTCGAGGTGGTCGGCGACCACCGCGGCGTCGCGACGATCGACGGCTACACCGTCGCGTACGAAGGTGGTGAGCCGCGCTACACCACGATCCTCGCGACCACGCCCGCTCGGCGGCGCGTCGTGGCCCGCAATGACGACGCAGCACTCGGCGCCGACATGGCCGCCGACGAGTGGTGCGGCCGCGACGTCACCGTCGAGGGCGATCGCTTCCGCGTGAGCGACTGAGCTCGCCGAAGACAGCCTCGGTGTCGGCGCCCAGCTCGGGCGCCGGACGGTCGTTGCCCACGCGCGTGCCGTCGACGGAGATCGGCGTGACGCACTGGAGCAGGCGACCTTCGGTCGGGTGGTCGATCTCTTCGAACAACTGGACTGCGCGAAAGTGCTCGTCGTCGAACAGGTCCTCGATCGCGTTGTAGGGCGCGGCCGGGATCTCCGCCTGGCGGAAGCGCGCGAACCACACCGCGGTGGTGTCGGTGGCGAGGTGCTCGGCAACCAGGCCGTAGAGCTCGTCGACGTGCTGCGTGCGCGAGTGCAGCGTCTCGAACCGTGGATCGTCGGCGAGCTCCGGCCGCCCGATCATGGCGAAGAAGCGCGACCAGTCGCGGTCGGAGTACACGAGCGCGGCGAGATGACCGTCGGCGGTCGGGAACGGACGGCGACTCGGTGACGAGACGCGCGGGTAGCGCGCCTCGCCGCGCGGCGGGACGAACACGCGGCCCCACAGGTGCTCCACGAGCCCGAACGACGCCATCAGTTCGGCCATCGGCACTTCGAGCACAGTGCCGGCACCGTCGAGCTCCCGCTTGCGCAACGCCGCCGAGATCGCGAAGGCCGCCGCCATGCCTGCGACCTTGTCCGCCACCGCGTGGGCTGCGTAGGTGGGCTCGCCGTGCATCCACGATTGTGCGCCGGCGATGCCCGCGACCGCCTGCACGGTGTCGTCGTAGGCGGGGAGATCCGCGTACGGACCGCCGGGCCCGAACCCCACGATCGCGCAGTGCACGAGACGGGGATTGACCGCGAGGAGCGTGTCGGGGTCGGCGCCGCAACGCTCCGCGGCGTCTCGGCGCATGTTGTGCACGAGCACGTCGGACGCGGCGACCAGCTCGGCGAGCCGCGCCCGGTCGTCGGTGGTCCGGAGGTCCAGCACCACGCTGCGCTTGCCGCGGTTGCACGACAGGTAGACCGCCGCCATCCCCTCGTGCGCGCGAGGACCGAGGTCGCGAGCAACGTCGCCCGCGGGCGACTCCACCTTCACGACGTCAGCACCGAAGTCGGCGAGCAGGAGCGTGCCATAGGGCCCGGACACCACAGTGGTGAGGTCGACGACGCGCACGCCGTCGAGCGGGAGTCCGGACACCCGCGGAGTGTACGCGGGCCCCCGGATGGTCGACTCTGCTCCGCCCCCACCCTCAGCAGTCTCCGAGACGCGCCGTGTCGTCTCCTAGATTGCGCCCGTGGCGGGGACGATGGACGGACGCACGGTGCTGATCACCGGCGGGAACACCGGGATCGGCAAGGAGAGCGCCATCGCGCTGGCCGCCGCTGGCGGCCGGGTCGTCTTCACCACGCGCGACGCACAGAAAGGTGCCGCGGCGCGCGACGAGATCCGCCAGCGCAGCGACAACGACGCGGTCGAGGTGATGGAGCTCGACCTCGCGCGGCTCGCGTCGGTGCGCGACTTCGCCACCCGGTTCGCCGCCGGCAACGATCGCCTCGACGTCCTGCTCAACAACGCCGGGTTGATGCTCGGCTCCCGTCGCGAGACCGTCGACGGCCACGAGATGACGTTCCAGGTGAACCACCTGGGGCCCTTCCTGCTCACCACCCTGCTGCGCGACCAGCTCGTGGCCGGCGACGACGCTCGTGTCGTGAACGTGGCGTCGGCCGCGCACTCGAGCGCGCGGAAGGGTCTCGACTTCGACGATCTGCAGTCCACCCGCAGCTACCGCAGCTTCAACGTGTACTCGAAGTCGAAGCTCGCCAACATCCTCTTCACCCGTGAACTGGCCCGTCGATGGAACGACACCGGCATCACCGCCAACGCGGTGCACCCCGGGTTCGTCGCCAGCCGATTCGGGCGCGACGGTGACACCGGTCGCCTCACCGGCATGGTGTTCCCGCTGCTGAAGCCGTTCGCGCTCACGCCTGAGCAGGGCGCGCGGACCCAGGTGTACGTGGCGTCGGCACCCGAGCTCGCCGGGATCACCGGCGGCTACTGGGCGAAATCGGCGCCCGCCACTCCGAGCGCGGCCGCGCAGGACGACGCGGCCGCAGCCCGGTTGTGGGAGGTCAGCGAGCAGCTGATCGGCTGATCAGCCGCTCGATCGGCCCCTCGGATCAGGTGAGGAACGCACACTCGGGCGCGGCCCGCACCGCGGCCTCGAGCTTCTTGCCCTTGTCGAGCTTGCCGATCCCATTGAAGCCGGCACTGAGCTTCTCGCCCGCGTTGGTCAGGTCGACACCCACCTGCTTGCCTTCCTTGGCGAAGGCCGTCGGGCTCGTCGTCGAGATCTTCGCCGCCTTCGCCTTGGCATCGGCGAAGATGCCCGCCGAGGCGCCGAGCGCCTTGACGAACTGCGCTTCGATCTTGGCCCCGTTCGGAGACGACGGGTTCCCCGCGTGGGTGACCGCCGTCTTCGCGGTCTTCGCCGCGGTGACCATGTCGCCGAGGAACGACACGAGCTGCGCACGACCCTCCTTGAGGTCGGTCACCCCGTCGAGCGCGGTGCTCATCTGGTCCTGCGCGTCGGTGATGGTCGTCTGGTAGTCCTGGATCGCGGTGCAGAACTTGGGTGCCCAGGTCGACGGCGAGACCGTCGCCGCGTGCGCCGCGGGGACAGAGGTGGCGAGCAAGCCGAGCGCGAGCGCGCCCGTGCAGCAGAGACGGCGGATCATTCCAGAGCTCCTTGAGAGGGTTCGGAACTGACGGTGTCGTACCGTCAGGCTTCCGGCTTGAGGGTGGGGAACAAGATGACCTCGCGGATGCTGGTGACACCGGCGAGCAGCATGGTGAGGCGATCGATCCCGAGTCCCATGCCCCCGGTGGGCGGGAGACCGAACTCGAGCGCACGGAGGTAGTCCTCGTCGACCGTGCCCGCTTCGGCATCGCCGGCGGCGCGCGCCCGCGCCTCGGCTTCGAAGCGCCCTCGCTGGTCGATCGGATCGTTGAGCTCGCTGTACGCGTTCGCGAGCTCGTTGCCGTTGACGACCACTTCGAACCGTTCGACCAGGTTGGGATCGTCACGGTGCACGCGCGCCAACGGCGACGTCTCGCGCGGGTGGTCGAGCACGAACGTGGGTCGCACCAGCTTCGGCTCGACGAGCTCGTCGTAGACCTCGTGGGTGAGACGACCCGCGCCCCACTCGTCCTTGTACGTGAGGCCGAGACCGTCGAGCACTGCGCGCGCGGTCGCGACGTCCATCGAGGGGTGGAGCTCGACGCCGGCGTGCTCGCGAACGAGGTCGACCATCGTGGCGCGGGGCCACGGTTCGGCGAGGTCGACCCGTTCGCCGCGCAGCTCCAGCACGGTGTCGCCGTCGCGCGACGCGCGTGCCGCCGTGACGACCAGGCGCTCGGTGAGCTCCATCATGTCGTGGTAGTCGGCGAACGCCTGATACGCCTCGAGCATCGTGAACTCGGGGTTGTGGCTGGTGTCGACGCCCTCGTTGCGGAACACGCGACCGATCTCGAAGACGCGCTCGAACCCGCCCACCACGAGACGCTTGAGGTGGAGCTCGGGCGCGATGCGGAGGTAGAGATCGACGTCGAGCGCGTTGTGGTGGGTGACGAACGGGCGTGCGGTCGCGCCGCCGAGCTCGTGGCCGAGCACCGGTGTCTCCACCTCGAGGAAGCCGGCGTCGGCGAGCTCGCGCCGGATGGCAGCCACCGCCGCGAAGCGGATGGCGAACACGCGGCGGGCGTCGTCGTTGACGATGAGATCGACGTAACGCTGGCGGAAGCGGGTGTCGACGTCGGAGAGGCCGTGCCACTTGTCGGGCAGCGGGCGCAGCGACTTCGCCAGCAGCTGGAAGCCGTCGACCTTCACCGAGAGCTCGCCTTTGCGGGTCGTCATCACGGTGCCGTCGACCCCCACCCAGTCGCCGAGGTCGAGGGCGTCGAACGCGTCGTGCGACTCCTCCCCCAGCACGCTGCGGGACACGAAGAGCTGCACGGCGTCCGACTGGTCGCGCACGGTGGCGAACGTGAGCTTGCCCTGACGGCGCAGCAGCAGGATGCGGCCGGCGACCCGGACCCGCACTTCCGTCTCGGTGCCCGGCGGGAGGTCGCCGAAGTCGGCGCGCAACTCGGCCAGGGTGCGGTCGCGGTCGAACCGGACCGGGTAGGGATCGACGCCCCGAGCCCTGAGATCGTCGAGGTCGGCCAGTCGCCGGGCGCGCTCCGCGGGGACGTCCGCTGACGGTTCGGGCGCGGGAGCTTCGTGCGCGTCGGCGTCGTCGGGCATCCGGCCGATGCTAGGTGGGGGTTCGAACGCCCAGCGGTACCATTCGGCCCGCCGCGATTCAGGAGATCTCGCATGGAAGCCGTCATCGTCGCCACCGCCCGCACGCCGATCGGCCGGGCCAACAAGGGGTCGCTCGTCGACCTTCGTCCCGACGACCTCGGGGCCACGATCGTGCAGGCACTGCTCGAGAAGGCGCCCGCCGTCGACCCCGGGCTGGTCGAGGACGTCATCTGGGGCTGCGCGCAGCCGGCCGGTGAGGCGGGCTACAACGTCGCCCGGGTGACCGCGCTGCTCGCCGGCCTCGACGGCGCGCCCGGGGTCACCGTCAACCGCTACTGCTCGTCGTCCCTGCAGACCATCCGCATGGCTGCGCACGCGATCAAGGCGGGCGAGGGCGACGTCTTCGTCGCCGGTGGCGTGGAGACGGTGAGCCGCTTCCGCTCCGGCATGTCCGACGGCGGCCCCGGCACCCACAACGAGAAGTTCAGCGACGCGGAGGCGCGCACCGAGCAGCGCACGCAGGGCGGGTTCGACTCGTGGGCACCGATCGGTGGGCTCCCCGACATCTACATCGCGATGGGCCAGACCGCCGAGAACGTGGCCGAGTACGCCAAGGTCACGCGCGAGGAGATGGACGAGTTCGCCGCGCTCTCGCAGCAGCGTGCGGTCGAGTCGCAGGAGAACGGGTTCTTCGAGCGGGAGATCACGCCGGTCACCACGCCCGATGGCACCGTCGTGGGGAAGGACGACGGTCCCCGGCCGGGCACCACCGTCGAGGGGCTCTCGGCGCTGAAGCCGGTGTTCCGCCCCGACGGCACCGTCACGGCCGGCAACGCGTGTCCGCTCAACGACGGTGCTGCAGCCGTCCTCGTGATGAGCGAGGCCAAGGCCGAGGAGTTGGGGGTCGCTCCCCTCGCCCGCATCGTCGCCAGCGGTGTGTCGGCGCTCGATCCCGAGATCATGGGCCTCGGCCCGATCGATGCGTGCCGACAGGCGATGGCGCGTGCCGGGCTGTCGATCGACGACATCGACCTGGTCGAGATCAACGAGGCGTTCGCCGCGCAGGTCGTACCGTCGGCCCGGGAGCTCGGCATCCCGTGGGAGAAGCTCAACGTGCACGGCGGTGCGATCGCGCTGGGCCACCCGTTCGGCATGACCGGCGCTCGCATCATGACCACGCTCCTCAACGGCCTCGACGACGCCGACGCCCGCTACGGCATGGAGAGCATGTGCGTCGGCGGCGGCCAGGGCATGGCCATGATCGTCGAACGCCTGACCTGACTCGGCCGCCCGCCCCGGCCCGAAAGGTAGCGATCGGTCGATCGCTACCTTTTGCTGGGCAGGGTGGCGCATCAGCACGTGTGGTCGACGACGAGGAGGCAGGGATGAGTCAGTTGTGGGAGGACTTCCGGAAGTTCGTGATGCGAGGGAACGTGCTGGACCTGGCGGTGGCGGTCGTCATCGGCGTGGCGTTCAACGCAGTGGTGACTTCGCTGGTGAACGACGTGATCATGCAGTTCATCGCGGCCGTCTTCGGCAAGGCGAACTTCGACAAGCTCACCTGGACGCTCAACGACGCGGTGATCCGCTACGGCAGCTTCCTGACCGCGCTCATCAACTTCCTCATCATCGCCGCGACGCTGTTCGTGGTGATCAAGGCCTTCGAGCAACTGCAGAAGCGGCGCAAGGCCGAGGGCGAGGACGTCGCGGAGGACAAGAGCGACGAGGTCGTCCTCCTCACCGAGATCCGCGACCTCCTGGGCGAGCGGCGGGCCTGACTACGGCAGGTCGAACGCCGGGTTGAGGCACTGGACGGCCTCGGCCGGCGGCGCGTCGAACGCCTTCTTGTAGTCCGGCATCGCTCCGGGCAGAGCCTGGACGGTCGCCTTCGAGAAGAGCACCTGCACGACGTCGGCGTCGCCGTCTTGGTTCAGGGGGTACGTCCCGACCAGTTGCACACCCGGGACGTCGAGTCCGAGGCTCTTGAGCTGCGGCTTGATCGACAGCAGGATCTGCTTGGCCTCGTAGCGCGCCTGCTCCTGCGTGGTGCGCTTCGAGGTCGGCGTGGTGGGCGCCGGAGTGGAGCCGGGCGTCGTCGGATCGGTCGGCGCCGGGGTGGTCGGCGCCGGGGTGGTCGGCGCCGGGGTGGTCGGCTCGTGGACGAGGTCGGGGGCGGGTCGGTCGGAGGCGTCGTGCAGTCGGGCGTGCCGGTCGGCTGGTCGCCGGTCTCGCCGTTGTTGATGGCCCACGTCACGAGCAGATCCTTGCCCGGTGTGTAGTCGACGACGAAGCGCTCGTCATCCGGAACTCCACGGTTGCTGGTGCCGAGTTGGGGCCGCTGGAGCAACTTGGTCTGCACCTTCGCCGCCTTGCCCTGGTCCGGCGAAGTGGTCGGCGGCGCCTTGGTGGTCGTGGGCGCGGCCGTCGTCGGTGCGGCCGTCGTCGGTGCGGCCGTCGTCGGTGCGGCCGTCGTCGGTGCCGCGGTCGTGGGCGCCTGCGTGGGCGGCGCGGTCGTCGGCGCCTCGGTGGGCGGTGGTGGGATCACCGTGATGGTGGGCGGGGGCGCCGTCGTGGTGACGGCCGGCGGCTTCGTGGTGGTCGTGGTGGCCGGCGCGGTCGTCGACGTGGTGATCGGCGCGACGGTCGTGGACGGCGGCTGCGTGGGTACGGCCACGTTGTCGTTCGACCCGCCGTCGTCGCGCAGCGCGAGGAACGCGATGCCCCCGATGATCCAGAGCGCGAGCACTGCGCCCGCGACGATGCGCGCCGCCGTGACGTACTGCGTCCCCGTGCGCTCGCCGCGCGAGCGACGGATGAGATCGGCAGCGCGCGCTGCGAGCACGAACGCGACGATCGTGCCGATGACGGGGATGACGATGCTGACGATCGCCCACACCAATGCGGCGACGGCGAACGGCTCGACGCGCGCCTCTCCCCAACCGCCCGCGCCACCGGCACCACCCGCTCCGGTGGGCTCGGGCTCGGGGCCGACCGGCACCGCGCTGGTGTCGTCAGGATTCCAAGCGTTGGGATCCTGCGGTGGCTCCGAAGCGGACATCCGAGGAACACTACCGACACCGGGTCACCTGTTGGTGTCCCCTCGGTAGGCTGCGCGCATGCCGACTGCGACCCTGCCCGTCACCGGTGACCCCGCGGCAGACGACCTCCTCGTCACCGATCCGCTCGCGCTCGTCATCGGGATGCTGCTCGACCAACAGGTGCCGATGGAGTGGGCGTTCCGCGGACCGGCGACGCTGCGCGACCGCCTCGGCCGTCTCGACTGCGCGGCCATCGCCGCGATGCCGGTCGACGACCTCGAAGCGGTCTTCAAGCAGAAGCCCGCGCTGCACCGTTACCCCGGCTCGATGGCGAAGCGCACGCACGCGCTCTGCGAGATGATCGTCGAAGAGTACGGCGGTGACGCGGGGATGATCTGGAAGGGCACGAAGGACCCGCAGGTCCTGTTCGACCGCATCCGCGCGCTCCCCGGCTATGGCGAGGAGAAGGCGAAGATCTTCCTCGCCATCCTCGGCAAGCGACTCGGGGTCGCACCGAAGGGCTGGGAGGAGTACGCGGCGCCGTTCTCCGACGACAAGCCGCGCTCGGTCGCCGACATCGACTCGCCCGAGAACCTCCAGCGGGTGCGCGCCTGGAAGCAGGCGCAGAAGGCCGCCAAGAAGTCGAAGGCGGACTGAACGCCAGCCGATGCCTAGACGGCGGCGTCGTCAGCGGTTTCGGGCACCGATCCCCGGGCCAAGAACTCGACCACGCCCACCAGGATCAGCGCCACCACGAAGATGAAGAGCACCGCGCCCACGCCGGGCCGGTCCCACACGATCAGTGCGAGCACCGCGATCCCCGCGACCACGAGCTCCAAGGCCCGCTTGTGCGCGCCCACGAACTCCTCGACCGGGTTCGGTTGCAGGCCGAGGTCACCGGCCTTGTTCCGCGCGCCGGCGATCCCCTTGTCGGCGATGCCGCGCGCCAGCTTCGCCGGCGCCGACGGCCCGGCGAAGTACGCGACCAAGGCGACGATGATCCCGACCACCCCGAGCGTGATGACGCCGTAACGCAGGTTGCGCACGAGGATGTCGAAGATCGCCGAGGCGGTGCCCTCCGAGATCTTCGGGCTGGTGGCCGCGTCGAGGTACAACGATCTTCCGATGGCGAGCAACACGAGCGTGAGCACGCACGCGGCGACCAGGACCAGCGCGGCGCGCACGGTCAATCGCCGACGACGCTGAGGCACGATGAGCGCTGATCCGGCGAGCGCGAGCACGCCGAGCACCGGGAGCACCCAGGAGAGCGTGTCGAGGATCGACACGTACTGACGCGCCTCGGACAGTCCCTCGGTGTCGATGATCGTGATCGTGCGCGACACCGGCGGCACGTTCACGTTCTTGAGGAACGAGAGCCCCGCGTCGACCAGCTTGCCCTGCACCTGCTTGATCACGTTGCTGAGGTCGAGCGAGACCTTGCCGTCCTTGATGTTGACCGCGCCCGGCGCCTTGCCCGGATCGTCGGTGAGGAGCGCGACGAGCTGATTGTGCGCGCGCCGGTTGGCGGCGTCCCAGAGGTCGGAGAACTGCTGCGAGGCGAGCAGCTTCTCGGTGACGTCGAGCGCGTAGCTCTGCGCTGCGGACGCGACCGGCGCCGCGAGGGGCTTCGCCCGCGTCGGGAGAGCGTCGGCGACGCGCTTCTCGACGTCGACGTTGGTGAAGATCGCGTTGACGACGGCCGTGGCGACCGTCTGCTGGATGTCTGCGTTCTCGGCCAGCGGCGCGACGGTCTCGACGTAGCGGTCGGTGTTCGTGAGCTGGTTGTGCGTCCAGATCGCGATCGCCGACAGCGGCACCAGGAGGAACCCGAGGACCAGCAGGACGACCGAGACGATGCGTTGCCACCGCTTGCCCTTGTCCGCCTTCGCGAGCTTCTCCGGCTGCTCGGGCACGGGCGTCGCCACCGCTGCGGGCGCAGCCGCGGTCTCGGCCTCGACCGACTCGGTGACGTCGTCGGACGCGTCGTCGGACGCGTCGTCACTCGCGTCATCCGGGGTCGTGGGTGTGGTGTCGTCGCTCATACGGCCAGGTCCTTGCCGAGACGTCGGTACTCGAAGCTCGCCACGAGATCGGCGACTCCCTTGAAGATCGACCAGATGCCGATGATCGACACCAGCAGCAGCACCGAGCGATCGGGGTTGCCGATCGCCCACGCGCCCAGCGCGATCCCGACGATGCCGGCGATCAGCGGCATCCACCAGCCCCGCACGTGCGTGTGCGAGAGCGCGATGACCACGTCGAACACGCCACGGACCAGCAGGTACCACGCGACGAACACCGAGATCACCACGAGCGTGGGTTCGGGCCACACGATCGCGGCGATGCCGGCGAGCAATGCCAAGGTGCCGCCGATGATCGCGAGCCAACGCCACCCGCCCTCGAGCACGAAGCCGAGCGCGAGCTGGGTGATGCCGCCGAGCCAGAACGCGATGGCGATCAGGATCGCGCACGCGGTGATCGACGTGGGCCGGAGCGACAGCACGATGAACCCGAGGAGCAACCACATGATCCCGGCGATCAGCCACAACCACCACGTGCGTGAGTACGCGTCGGCGACCGCGCGCTCCTCTTCAGGCGTCAACGTGATGCGCATGCTCATGCCGGTGTTCTCCCTTGACTCGGCACGTCCCCGCGAGCGTGCGCATTATTGCCGAAACGCGTCTCGGTGACCGGCATGGTCGGCAGCGGTACCCTCGGACTCCTGGACACCGACTCCCGTGCCACCTACTTCCCCCACGGCCGTTACCGGCGGCGCATCCGACTCGTCGCGCCCGGTGCCGGCACGGTGTTCGGTGGCCTCGAGGACGACCAGCACTACTTCAAGGTGCACGTCGAACACGACGGTGAGCGGGTGAACACGGTCACCAGCGAGTCCGTGCGCGCGCCGTGGACGACGTGCCCGGCTGCGGGCGTCCAGTTGCAGGCACTGGTGGGCGCGCCGCTCTCGGATCGGTGCCTCGTCGTCGCCACCCACACGCAGTCCGACCAGCACTGCACCCACCAACTCGACGTCGCGACGCTCGCGGTGGCGCACGCGGCCCGGGTCACGGCGGGCGGCGCGGCCCGACGGCAGTACGACATCGAAGTGCCGTTCGGGCTGCTCGACGGGCAGCGCCGCACGGTCACCCTGGCGCGTGACGGTCAGGCCCTCCTGGCCTGGGAGCTCGAAGGCCGCCACATCCGCACGCCCGTGCCCTGGTCGGAAGCCCAGGGCGGGTTCGCGCGCTGGGCCGACGCCAACTTCGACGCCGACACCGCCGAAGCCGCCATCGTCCTCAAGCGCGCGTGCAGCATCGGCATGAGCCGCGGCATGGACCTGGACAGCTACCCGACGCTGGCCGACATGCCCGGGCTCAGGCCGGTGTGCTGGTCGATGCAGCCCGAACGCGCGCCGGTCGCGCGGCGCAACCGCGGCCTCATCCGCGACTACGACACGCAGCCCGACGCGATGCTCGCCGAAGGCCCTGCGTGACGTCTAGTACGAGCTGATGACCTCGGCGCCGAAGGCTTCGAGCGTCGCGGGCGGGGCGAAGTCGGTGAACCACACGTAGAAGCGCTCGACGCCGCGCTCCTGCATCGCGTGGAAGTGGTCGAGCATCTCGGCGCTCCCGCCGACGACCCGACTCGAGTACCCGAACCGCTTCTGCGCAGCCTCCTCGATCGCCGCCCGGTCAGAGCCCTCGGGCGCGAACGTGTACATGCGCTGGATGGAGACGCGCGCGTCCCCGGCGCGATCGCGCATCTCGTCAAGGCGGTCGAGCTGGTGGACCGGGACGTTCCACCAGTCGGCGTGCTCGGCGACGAGCGCCATCGTCTTGGGCCCGGTGCCACCGATCACGACGGGGATCTTCTCGAGTGGCGTGGGCATCTGACGCGCCGCGACCAGCTGGAACCACTCACCGTCGTAGTCGAGCGTCTCGCCGGTCCAGAGGGCGCGAACGACCTCGAGCGTCTCCTTCAGGCGACCGACGCGCTCGCGCGCGGGGATCGGCCGTATGCCGTAGGTCGTGAACTCATCGACCACGGATCCCCAGCCGATGCCGAGCTCGAAGCGTCCGCCCGACGCGTGGTCGAGCGTGACCGCCTCGCGCGCCAGCACCGCAGGGTGACGGAACGCGTCGCACAGCACGAGTTGACCCTGGACGAGCCGCTCGGTGTGCGCGAGCAACCATGCGTTGGTGGTGAGCGCCTCGTACATGTCGTGGCGCTCCGCGAGCGGCGGCGCGAGGTGGTCCATCCCCGCCATGCCGGTGAAGCCGGCCGCCTCCGCGGCGCGCGCCTTCTCGACCATGGCGTCCATGGTCAGTCGCATCTGCGGGAGGTAGAGGTGGAACTCGGGCGTCATGGCGGCACAACGTAGACGCCCCCCCCGGAATTCACCCCTGGCCCGGAAGTCAGTCCGCGGGCCGCCCGGCCTCGATGTCGATGGCGTCCTGGGCGTCGAGTTGGTCGGTCTCCGAGCACGAACCGCCGAACGGTTCCAGCACGAAGGCCACGTGGTCGCCCACGTCGATCCGCTCCAGCACGCGGCCCGCGAACCAGTCGCACCCGTCGATCACCGGCGCCCCGCCCGGCCCCGGCGTCCACGTGCAGCCGGTCAGCTTCGTCGGGTCGTCGTACTTGCTCGTCCCGCCGAAGTGCTCGGCGATGTCGTGCTGGTCGGCACGCAGTCGGTGGACGACCACGACGTCCGACTGCGTCGCCAGGTCGTAGGTGTGGTTGGCCTTCGAGAGGAACACGGCGAAGCGCGGTGGGTCGATGCTGCACTGACTCGTGAACCCGACCAGGCAGGCGTCGGCGTCACCAGCGGCGGCCGCGCCGACGACGAACATCGGGTAGTCGAGGTTCGAGACGATCCGGTCGAAGGGATCGCTGACGGCGGTGGGAACGTCGGGCATGCGACGCCACTACCCCGCCGACGCCGGGACTATGCGAGCGACACCATGTCGAGCATCTCGTCGTCGAAGTAGTCGAGGGTGGCATCGGGCATGAGCAGCGAGCGGTCGGGCGCCAGCGACCGAACGAACTCACTGTCGTGGCTCACCACGATCATGGTGCCGGGCCAGGCTGCGAGCGCCTCACCCGTCGCGGTACGCGACGCGGGATCGAGGTTGTTGGTGGGCTCGTCGAGGAGCAGCACGTTGTGACGACCGGCGACGAGCTGGGCGAGGGCCAGCTTGGTCTTCTCGCCGCCGGAGAGCGTGTCGGCGTCCTGGAACACCTTCTGCCCACTCAGGCCGAACATCCCGAGCAGGTTGCGCAGCGCGCCGTCGCCCGCCGGTGACGCTTCGCGCATGTGCTCGAGCAACGTGCGTCCCGGGACGATCCCCTCGTGCTCCTGCGCGTAGTAGCCGACCGACACGTTCGTGCCGAGCTCCACCTCGCCGAGGTCGGGGCCGAGCTCGTCGGCCAACACCTTGAGCAGCGTGGTCTTGCCGGCGCCGTTGAGACCCATCACGAGCAGCCGCTCACCGCGGCCGACGTCGAACGACACGTCGCCGAACACGTCGAGTGAGCCGAACGACTTGTACAGCTCGGTGGCGATGAGCACCGTGCGCCCGGCCGACGGAGGTTCAGGGAAGCGCACCGCGAGCGCCTTGCGCCTCGACGTGTTCTGCACCTTCGCCGCTTCGAGCTTGGCGCGGCGTTGGTCGAGGTTCTTGGCGACCCGCGCGCGCTTGGCGGTCTGGCCACGCATGCCACCGGCCTGGACCTTCAGGCGCGCGATCTCGCGCGTCCTGTCGTTCGGCCAATTTCGCGGCGCGCTCCTCGTTGCCTTCACGCGCCGCGAGGTACTGCGAGTAGGTGCCCTTGTACTCGACGAGCTTGCCGGTGCCTTCTTCGGATTCGCGGTCGATGTGGACCACGCGGGTGATCGCTTCGTCGAGCAGGTCGAGGTCGTGGCTGACCACGAGCAACGCGCCGCGGTACGACCGCAGGAACTTCAGCAGCCAGTTGCGGGCGTCGGCATCGAGGTGGTTGGTCGGTTCGTCGAGCAGGAGCAGGTCGCTCCCGCCGAACAGGATGCGCACCAGTTCGGCGCGTCGGCGCTCGCCGCCGGAGAGCGCACCGAGGTGCAGGTCGAGGCGATCGGGGCGCAGGCCGACACCGTCCGCGAGCTTGCGCACCTCGGCTTCGGCGGCGTACCCACCGGCCGCCTCGAACGCCTCCTGCGCGTCGCTGAACCGCTCGATGTTCTCGGTGGACGGGTTCTCCTCGAGCGCGATGCGCAGCTTCTCGGTGCGGGCGAGGAGGTCGTCGAGACCCCGGCCCGAGAACACGTGGGAGAGGACCGTGGTGTCGTCGGGGACGGCATCGCTGCGCGGGTCCTGCGACAGGTATCCGGTGAGCGGCGACCGCTCCACGAGGCCCGACCGCGGGCGGTCGGCGCCGCCGAGGACACGCAGGAGCGTGGTCTTGCCGGCGCCGTTGCGCCCGACCAGGCCGACCTTGTCACCCGGACGGACCTGGAGCGACGCTCCCTCGACGATGCGCTTCCCGCCGACCTCGACCACCAGGCCACGAACGGTCAGCACGGCAACGACTCCAGGAATTCGACGAACGGGGGTCGTCCATTGTCGCGCGTGGGAGCCCGCGAGTTGTCGCCCTAGCCTGGATCAATGGAAATCCTGGCCCCGGAAGCCGGCGCCGACCCGCCGGTGGAGCCGAAACCCAGGTGGCGGGGGCGCATCCACTTCGGCGCGTTCGTGGTCTCGATCCCGGCCGGGCTCCTGCTCGTCCTGCTCAGTCGAGGTGCTTCGGCCCACGTCGGCGCCGCGATCTTCGCGGTGTCGCTCGCGGGTCTCTTCGGGGTCAGCGCGATCTATCACACGGGCAACTGGACCCCGAACGTGCGCTCCCGGCTGCGGCGCATGGACCACGCGATGATCTTCGTGCTCATCGCCGGCTCGTACACGCCGATCACGCTCCTCGCCCTCCAGCCCGCGTGGGGCATCTCGCTGCTCGCGATCGTCTGGACGGTCGCGGTCATCGGTGTGACCCTGGCGCTGGCCCGGTTCGGCGCCCTGAACCGCGCGGGCGGCTACCTCTACATCGGGATGGGCTGGATCGTCGTGATCGCCCTGCCCGCGGTGGTCACGTCGCTGAATCCGTCAGAGCTCGCGCTGCTCTTCGCCGGCGGCGTGCTCTACACCGTCGGCGCGATCGGTCTGCGGTTGCACCGGCCCGACCCCCGCCCACTGGTGTTCGGCTACCACGAGGTCTGGCACGTGATGACCGTGGCGGCGGCAGCGTGCCACTTCACGCTCGTCGCCATGCTCGTGCGCACCTGACCCCCACCGGCTTTCGACCGCGGCCGCTGGACCGCACTCCGATCTCTCGGTAAGAATTCCGTCCGTGAGCGTCGCGGAGCTCCTGTCCGACGTGCTCGGTGATGACGTCCCGGTCGCGTTCCGCGCCTACGACGGCTCGGCGTTCGGCCCGTCCGATGCGCGCACCACGATCGTCGTGCGCTCGCCCGATGCGCTCCGACGGATCGTCACCGCACCCGACGAGCTCGGATTCGGTCGCGCCTACGTGGCCGGCGAGCTCGAGGTCGACGGCGACATCTTCGACGTGATGGCGGTGGCGAATTACATCGAGGAACTCCGGCTCGGGCCGCGCCAGATCGCAGCCGCCGCGAAGCTGGTCGGCTGGAAGGGCGTCGTCCCGCTCCCGGCACCGCCCGAGGAAGCTCGGCTCCACGGCCGCCGGCACTCGCGTGCGCGTGACGCGGCCGCGATCGCGCACCACTACGACGTGTCGAACGCGTTCTACGAGATGGTCCTCGGGCCCTCGCTCACCTACTCGTGCGCGGTGTGGCACGACGACACGCCCACCCTCGAGCAGGCGCAGGCGAACAAGCACGAGCTCATCTGCCGCAAGCTCGACCTGCAGCCCGGGATGCGCCTCCTCGACGTCGGCTGCGGGTGGGGCAGCATGCTCCTGCACGCGGCCGAGCACCACGGCGTGCAAGCGGTGGGCGTCACGCTGTCGCGGCCGCAGGCCGAGCTGGCGCGCAAGCGCGCCGCCGAACGCGGGTTGGGCGACCGAGTCGATGTCCGGTTCGCCGACTTCCGCGACGTGAGCGACGGTCCGTACGACGCGATCAGCTCCATCGGGATGTTCGAACACGTCGGGCTCTCGGAGCTCGACGCGTACTTCGGGCGGTGCCGATCGTTGTTGCGGCCCGAGGGACGACTCCTCAACCACGGCATCAGCCGACCGCAGCACGCAGGGAAGATGCATCACCATCGCTGGGCGCCCAGCTTCATGGGCCGGAGCTTCACCGAGCGATACGTGTTCCCCGACGGCGAACTGCACGAGATCGGCAACGTCGTCTCCGCGATCCAACGCGCCGGCTTCGAGGCCCGCCACATGGAGAGCCTGCGCGAGCACTACGCGCGCACGCTCCGGTGCTGGGTGCGCAACCTCGAGGAGAACTGGGACGCCGCAGTGGCCGAGGTCGGTCCCGGACGGGCCCGGGTGTGGCGCCTCTACATGGCCGCCGCCGCGGTCGGCTTCGAGCACGACGACAACCAGGTGCACCAGGTGCTGGCCACGGCCACCACCGACGGCGCGAGCGGCATGCCGCTGCGGCCCCGCTTCACCTGATCCCGGACCGCATTAATGTCCGCGACTTGACCGTCTTCCCGGAGGTTGGCCGGTGAAATTCGCGCTCTTCTACGAGATCCCCGTGGCGAAGCCGTGGACGCCCGGCAAGGAGCATCAGGCGTACAAGGACACGCTCGAGCAGGCGATCCTCGGCGATCAGATGGGCTTTCATGCGTTCTGGACGGTGGAGCACCACTTCCTCGAGGAGTACTCGCACTGCTCGAACCCCGAAGTGCTCTACGGCGCCGTCGCGGCCCGCACCGAGAACATCCGCATCGGATACGGCGTGCGGCTCCTGCCCGCGCCCTACAACCACCCGATCCGCACCGCCGAGTCGGTTGCGGTCCTCGACCTCATCTCCGACGGTCGCGTGGACTTCGGCACGGGCCGATCGTCGACGCGCGCGGAGCTCGAAGGGTTCAACGTCGATCCCGACCAGACGCGCGCGATGTGGCGCGAGGCGCTCGGCCACATCGTGGGCGCGTGGACCGAAGACGAGTACCAGGCACAGGGCGAGTACTGGCAGATGGGTGCGCCGCGACGCGTCCTCCCGAAGCCGCTGCAGCAGCCGCATCCGCCCATCTTCGGCGCCACCAGCAGCCTCCCCGGCCACGAGGAGATCGGCCAGCGCGGCATCGGCCTGTGCTCGTTCACGGTCGGCCTGCCGCCCGAGCAACTGGCCGACAACATCGCGATGTACCGCAAGGGACTCGCGGCGTGCAGGCAGCCGGCGGGCAAATTCGTCAACGACACCGCGGCGACCTTCACGATGGTGCTGTGCGCACCGACCAACGAAGAGGCCACCGAGGTCGCGCGCGAGTCGTTCGAGTGGTACCCGAAGTACGGGGGTGGCCTGATTGCGTCGGTCGCAGAGTGGCAGGAGGAGCGCGGCGTCACCGGCGACGCGCTCGGCACCTACCAGTACACGGGCGAGGCGATGAAGCTGAAGCGCGACGGAGTGATGGGCCAGCTCACCATCGACTACCTGCGCGACTCGGGTTCCGCGGTGATGGGTGATCCCGACGCGTGCATCAGGGCGGCCAAGCGCTATGAAGCGGTCGGGTGCGACCTGCTGCTCTGCCTGGTGAACCCGTACAAGATCCCGCACGAGAGCGTCATGCAGACCATCGAGCTCATGGGCAAGTACGTGCTGCCGGAGTTCGAGTGACCGGTCGCCTGAACGGGAAGGTCGCGCTGATCACCGGCGCGGCGTCCGGACTCGGCCTCGCGACGGTCGAGCGCTTCGCCGAGGAAAGCGCAATCGTCGTGGGTGCCGACGTCACCGCGGCAGATGGCGTGCGCGCGCTCGACGTTCGCGACGAAGCCGCGGTGGGCGCGTTGGTCGATGCCGTCGTCGCCGAGCACGGACGTCTCGACGTGGTCGTGAACTCCGCGGGCGTCGCCGGCGGTGGACCCGTGCACATGGTGGACGCCGACGATTGGGACCGCGTGCTCGACGTCAACCTCAAGGGCACGTTCCTCGTCAACAAGCACGCGCTCCGTCCGATGCTCGAGCAGCACTCGGGCAGCATCGTCAACATCGCCAGCGTCGAAGGGCTGCAGGGCACCGAAGGCGGCAGCTCGTACAACGCGTCGAAGGGCGCGGTCGTCATGCTCACCAAGAACATGGCGATCGACTACGGGCGCGCCGGCATTCGCGTCAATGCCATCTGCCCCGGCTTCATCGACACCCCGATGTTCCGCGCGGTCATGGGCAGCGAGCACATGGCCCAGTTCCGCGACGAGTACCGCAACGACCACATGCTCGGACGATTCGGACGCCCTGAGGAGATCGCCGCGGCCGCGTTGTTCCTGGCGTCGGACGACGCGTCGTTCGTCACCGGCGTTGCCCTGCCCGTCGACGGCGGCTACCTCGCTGGCACGCGCACCGGCCTGAGTGATCTCATGGGAATCGGCTGAACGCCGAGACAAGGAGCCTGAGATGCCCAAGTTCCGCTTCAACCACATGGAGCTCTCGTTCGCGAAGGGAACGCTGACCCAGCGGTTCCGCGACGAGGTCGACGCGTTCTACGGCGATGTGCTCGGGTGGCGCACGCTCGACACCGAGGTCGTGAACCAGAGCTGCCACCTCCTCCTTCCCGACGACGGCCAGTTCATCCTCCTCGCCGAGGCCAAGGAGCCGATCTCGTCACCCGGCTACGACCACCTGGGTCTGCTGATGGACACGCGCGAGGAGGTCGACGCGATCCTCGAGGAGTGCCAACGGTTCGCCGAGAAGGACGACCGCATGCGGCTGAAGATCTACGACGATCTCGTCTCACCTACAGTGACCACGCACGCGTTCTATGTGAAGTACCTGCTGCCGATCTGGTTCGACGTCCAGTGCATCGAGCGGACGAGCGGACCGGCACCCGAGCGCAGCTGGCAATACGTCTGAGACGTCCGAGACGTCCGAGGGGGAATCGACGATGACCGCAACCGAAGAGCTCTTCCTGCCCGAACCGCTGCCGCGGGAGGTGAAGTACACGGTCATCTCCGTCGACGACCACGTCGTCGAGCCGCCGCACACGTTCGAAGGCCGGCTGCCCGCGCACCTGCAGGACCGCGCCCCGCGCGTCGCCGACGAGAACGGCCTGCAGATCTGGGAGTTCGAGGACCAGAAGTTCACCCAGGTCGGCATGAACGCGATCGCGGGTCGCAAGCCCACGCAGAAGAAGGAACCGTTCCGCTTCGACCAGATGCGGCCGAGCTGTTACGACGTCGACGCGCGTGTCCGCGACATGGACATCAACGGCGTGTGGGCTGCGGTCAACTTCCCGTCGATGGTCACCGGGTTCTGCGGTCGGGTGTTCTTCAACGCCGACGACCCCGAGGTCGGTCAGGCGTGCATCCGCGCCTGGAACGACTGGCTGTACGAGGAGTGGTACCTCGCGCACCCGACCCGCATCGTCCCGCTCGGCATCGCGTTCCTGAGCGACCCCGATGCTGCGGTCGCGGAGATCCACCGGAACGCCGAGCGCGGATTCACCGGCATCTCGATGCCGGAACGCCCGCACATGATCGGCCTTCCCGACCTGTGGCAGCGTGAGCACTGGGATCCGATCATCCAGGCCTGCGTCGACACCGAGACCGTGGTGTCGCTCCACGTGGGCAGCTCCGGGGCCGCCATGGGTCCGCCCGACGCGCCGGGGCTCCAGATCGGCGCCACGCTCTTCGGCCAGCTGTCGCTCACGGCGGCAGCCGAGTGGTTGTGGTCCGAGTACCCGAAGAAGCACCCCGACCTCAAGATCGCGATGAGCGAAGGCGGCATCGGTTGGGTCGCGATGCTCATCGACCGCCTCGACAACCTCGTCGACCGCTCCGGCTACGGCCGGGCATGGGACGAGCGGCCCTCTGACGTGCTGCGGCGCAACTTCTGGTTCTGCACCATCGACGACCCGTCGACCATCGACACCCGCCACACCAT
Organism: uncultured Actinomycetes bacterium; assembly: GCA_963720765.1. Classification (GTDB taxonomy): domain Bacteria; phylum Actinomycetota; class Acidimicrobiia; order IMCC26256; family DASPTH01; genus DASUAS01. Next base: position 259,404 of record CAVRGS010000013.1, on the reverse strand, counting down.
CGGGGTCGAGAACATCATGGTGGAGACCGACTTCCCGCACGGCGACGGCACGTGGCCCGACACCCAGCTGGTGATCGAGAAGTTGTGGGGACACATCCCCACCGACGAGCTCCGGATGATGTGCAGCGAGAACGCGGCCAAGCTCTACCGCCACCCGCTGCCCGACCGCGTCTTGCCGGAGTAGACGCTCCCGCACCACCAGGTTCCGCGCCTGTCGCCATCACGTCTGCGATGCTTCGCGGCGCATGACCACCGCCACCGAGGCGCCGCAGACGCCCGGATCGTCCGACGACGCACCGGACAACCTCTCGCGTCTGGCCGCGTGGCGCGCCCACTCGTTCGGCCCGGCGTCGGAGCAGCCCTACCGCCGGCGCACCAGCGACTGGGTACGCCTCGTCATCGGCCTCGGCATCTTCGCGTTCACGATCTGGCACCAGGACGACCCGACGCAGTTCGAGAAGAACCTCTTCACCACGCTCAACGGGCTGCCCAGCCAGCTCGACTCGTTCTTCCACCTCGTCTACGCGCTCGGAGCGCTGTGGGCACTCGGCCTCGTCGTGGTCGCCGCGCTCGTCGCCCGCCGGTGGCGACTGGCGCGTGACCTCGCCATCGGCGGGCTCGTCACGTGGGTGCTCGCACGCATGGTCGGTTCGCTGGTCGTGGAGAACTCCAGCCTGCTCCACTCGCTCGACGTCACGGTGCGCGTCAACCGCGACGCGCCTGGCTTCCCGGCGGTGCGGGTGGCCATCATCGTCGCTGTCATCTCGGTGGCGTCGCCGTACCTCACCCGTCCTGTGCGGCGTCTCGGTCAGCTCCTGGTGCTGGTCATGGCGATCTCGGCGCTCTACCTCGGCGCCACGCTCCCCGACGGCGCCCTCGCCGCGGTCGCGCTCGGGTGGAGCATCGCCGCGCTCGTGCACCTCGTGTTCGGATCACCCGGCGGTCGTCCGACGGCGACGCAGGTGCACGCCACCTTGCTCGAGCTCGGCGTCGACGCCCACGAAGTGCACCTCCTCCCCGAGCAACCGAGCACGGGCACGGCGATGAGCGCGCGCGACGCCGACGGCGATCTCCTCATCCGGGTGCTCGGACGCGACGAAGCCGACGCGCAGCTGATGTCGAAGTTCTGGCGGTCGCTCGCGTACAAGGACGGCGGTCCCACGCTGCACAGCACGCGGCTGGAGGATGTCGAGGCCCAGGCCTACGCGTTGCTGCTCGCGGAGCGCGCGGGTGTGCACGTGCCGCCGGTGGTCGTCGCCGGGAGCGCGGGGCCGGGGATGGCCCTCATCGCGTCGCGCACACCGGCGGGGCAGCTGCTCGCCGATACCGATCCGGCATCGATCACCGACGCGATGCTCGACGACCTCTGGAAGCAGGTTGCCGAGTTGCACGCGGCGCGCGTCGCGCACGGGCGCCTCAACGCAACCCATGTCATCGTCGACGGCACCACTGTCGGCATCACCGACTTCGAGTTCGCCACCGGCGCCGCGGCCACCGGCCGGCGCGCCGCCGACGTCGCCGAGCTCCTCGTGAGCACCGCGCTGCTCGTCGGTGACGACCGCGCCGTTGCGGCGGCGCGGCGCGGCCTCGGCGATGACGCCATCATCCAAGCGCTGCCGTACCTGCAACCCGCCGCACTCAGCCACGATCTCCGCCCCGACCGTCGCCACCGCAAGGAGCGGTCGAAGGAGGTCGCGTCCGTGCGCGCAGCGGCTGCGGCCGCGGCCGGCACCGAGGAACCGCCGCTGCAGGAGCTGCACCGGGTCAGCGGCACCAACCTGATGATGGCCGTGGGCACGCTCATCGCCATCTTCGCCCTGCTGAGCCAGGTCGGGAGCCCACAGGAGCTGTGGGACACGATCACGAACGGCAGTCCGTTCTGGCTGATCGTCGCGATGATCGTCTCGCTGCTCACCAACTTCGCCACCGCCATCGCGTTGATGGGCACGGTGCCGATCAACCTGCCGTTGATCCGCACCGCCGAGCTGCAGCTGTCGATGTCGTTCTCCAACCTGGCCGTCCCCGCCATCGGCGGCATGGCCGCGCAGATCCGGTTCCTGCAGAAGCAGGGTGTGGACCTGGCGTCAGCGGTGGCATCGGGCGGGCTCCTCATCAACGTCGGCAACATCGTCGCCAACGTGCTCCTGCTCGGGATCGCGCTGTTGCTGGCCCCGGCGAAGATCCACATCGAGCCGGTCGACACGCAGAAGCTCGTGACACTGGTGCTGCTGGTGATCGTGCTCGCGGTCGTGGTGATCGGCCTGGTCCTCGGCATCCCGAAGCTGCGGAAGTTGGTCGTGCCGCCCACCAAGGCCGCCGCGACGACGATCTGGGAAGCGATGCGCTCGCCGCGACGCGTCGCGCTCCTGCTCGGCGGCAACGCGCTCAACGCGCTCATGTACGCGGGCGTCTACATGGCGTGCATCTACGCGTTCGGCGGATCGATCAACTTCTGGACGCTGCTGGCGCTCAACATCCTCATCTCGACCGTCGCCTCACTCGTGCCCGTACCAGGAGGCAACACCGCGGTGTCGTCGGTGGGCATGTCGGGCGCGCTCGCGGCCGTGGGGATGCCGACCAGCATCGCGGTCGCCGCGGTGCTCGCCGATCAGCTGGTGACCAGCTTCCTGCCCGCCATCCCCGGTTGGTGGGCGACCAACGATCTCCTCCACGATGACTATCTGTAGGCGGACATGACCTTCAACGAGACCATGGACGACGTCGCCAAGGTCTTCGAGGCCGTCGGCGTGGCGGTGCTGGCCGTCGGGTTCGTGGTCGGTTTCGCGCAGGCCGGCATCGCGTACCTGCGCCACGATGATCGTGCTTCGATCTACCAGCGCCTCCGCAGCTTCGTGGGACGCACCATTCTGCTCAGCCTCGAGATCCTCATCGCCGCCGACCTGATCCGCACCGTTGCCGTCGACCCGTCGATCGAGAACGTCGCCGTGCTCGCGCTCATCGTGCTGATCCGCACGGTGCTCAGCTTCACCCTCGACGTCGAGATCGAAGGCCGCTTCCCCTGGCGGGCGGAGCCGACGGGCGAAGCCGCCAGCGAGTGACGTCCAGCGACCGCCCGGGAGGACCGATGCCCAGCGCCGACGAGATCCGCGACGCGCAGCGTGCGACGTGGGCCGAGCTCGCGACGGGCTGGGAGAAGTGGGATTCGGTCATCACCGCGCAGCTGGGACCGGTCGGCACAGCGATGATCGAGCGACTCGCCCTCGCCGACGACGCACGGTGTCTCGACATCGCCTCGGGCACCGGTGAGCCGGGGCTGAGCATCGCCGAGCAGTTGCCGAACGGACGCGTCGTCCTGACCGACCTCGTGCCGGAGATGCTCGACATCGCGGCGCGCCGAGCCGCGGCGCGAGGGATCACCAACGTCGAGACGAAGGTGTGCAGCGCCGACGCGCTGCCGTTCGACGACGCCACCTTCCAGGGTGTGTCCGTGCGGTTCGGCTTCATGTTCTTCCCCGACCTGGCCGCAGCGACCGCCGAGTTCGCTCGCGTGCTCGCACCGGGCGGACGGCTCTGCTCGTCCGTGTGGGTCGAGCCCGACGCGAACCCGTGGACGTCGATCGCCATGCAGGCGATCGCGAGCGAGGTGGTCGTGGCACCACCTGCCCCGGGCGGACCGAACATGTTCCGGTGCGCGGCTCCGGGATCGGTCAGCGCGCTGTACGAGGACGCGGGCCTGCACGAGGTCGCCGAGTGGGACGTCGACGTCGAGCTCGTGACGCAGTCGCCCGCGCAGTACTGGGACATGATCAGCGAGCACGTCTCGGTCGCCGTCGCCGCGCTCCAGCAGGTCGATCCACCGGCACGGGAACGCATCCGGGCCCACGCCATCGCACAGGTCGGCGCGTACGAGCACGACGGCACGGTGCGGGTTCCGGGCGTGGCGCGGTGCATCGTCGGGACGAAACCGGACACGAACGGCACCACCTGATCGATTCGGCGCTGCGTTACCGTGCCGACATGCCACGCGGGCGCCCTGGAGGCACGGTGACCCTGTTGTGCACCGGGGTCGACGAAGCCACCCGGCCCGGAGGTGATGCGGCGACCCACACCGCGACCGCGATGCGGGTCCACGACGCGATCGTCCGGGGCACGATCGAACGCCACGGCGGGTACGTGTTCGGCATCGGCGACAACAGCTTCTCGGCGGCGTTCTCGAGCGCCACCGACGCCACGACCGCGGCGATCGAGGTGCAGGAGCAATTGCGCGACGACCCCGTGATCGACTTCCGCGTCCGCATGAGCCTGCACACCGGTGACGCGATCGAACGGGACCAGACGTACGTCGGCAGCGAAGTGAGCCGCGCCACGCGCTTGTTGTCGTTGGCCCACGGCGGTCAGGTGCTGGTCTCCGACGCGACCGAGGTGCTGCTGCGCGACCGCGTCACCCTGCGGTCGTTGGGCGAGCACCGCGTGCGCGGTCGGCACGGGCGCATGGCGGTGTACCAGGTCGTCGCCGAGGGGCTCCCCGCCGACTTCCCCGTGCTCCGCAGCGTCGACGACCTCCCGGGCAACCTCCCCCAGCAACTGACGTCGCTGATCGGGCGGGAGCCGGTCGTTGCCGAGGTCGCGGAGCTCGTGCGGTCGAGCTCGCTGGTCACGCTGACCGGGGTCGGCGGAGTCGGCAAGTCCCGGCTCGCACTCGAGGTCGGGGCCGAGGTGGCGACCGAATTCCCCGACGGCGTGTGGCTGGTCGAGCTGGCGTCGGTCGGTGACCCGAGCTCGATCCCGGCCGCCGTCGCGACGGCGCTGGGCATCACGCCCCAGGGCGACACCCCCCTCCTCGCCACGATCGCCGAGGCCCTGGGCGGTCGGCGGCTGCTGCTGGTCATGGACAACTGCGAGCACGTCCTGCACGCGGCGGCCACGGCGTCGGACGCGATCCTCGCCGCGTCGCCGACCGTCACGATCCTCACCACGTCGCGAGAGATCCTCGGCCTCGACGGCGAAGCAGCGTTCACCGTCGCCCCGCTGGCCGTCGTGGGCGGTGAGTCCTCCGACGCGGTCACGCTGTTCGTCGAACGGGCGCGTGCCGTGCGGCCCGACTTCGGCCTGCGCGACGCGGACACTGCCACGGCGGTCACGGCGATCTGCACGACGCTCGACGGCCTCCCACTCGGCATCGAGCTGGCCGCGGCGCGGATGTCGGCGATGAGCGCGTCAGAGGTCAGGGACCGCCTGGCCGACCGGTTCCGACTGCTGCACGGCTCGGATCACTCCCCGGAGCGTCAGCTGACGCTCCGCCACACGGTCGAGTGGTCGTACGACCTCCTCACCGACGACGAGCAGGAGCTGCTCCGCGCCACCGCGGTGTTCGCCGGCGGGTTCGAGCTCGCGAGCGTCGTCGATGTCGTCACGGCGCTCGACGACGTGGACGTGCTCCGTCGTCTCGACTCGTTGGTCCGCAAGTCGCTGGTCGTCGCCGATCACACCGCGACCCGCACGCGGTACCGGCAGTTCGAGACGATCCGCCAGTTCGCGGAGGACCGCCTGGCCGTGACGGGCGCGCTCGACGCTACGCGCGACCGTCACGCCGCGCACTTCGCACGCGCCGCGGTGGCGCGGTGGGACGAGTGGAACGGGCCGGGGTGGCGGCAATCGGTCGACTGGGTGGAGCTGGAGCTCGGCAACCTACGCGCCGCCTACCGGTGGAGCACAGGCCGTGGTGACGCCACGGTCGCCACCGACCTCGCCGCGCACGCGGCGCTCATCGGGTTCTCGGCGCAGCTGTTCGAGACGCTGTCGTGGGCGGAAGAACTGGTGCCGCTCGCATCGGCGGCCGACGTGCGCCGCCTGCCGCGGCTCTGCACCGCCGCGGGATACGCGTGCTTCGTGGGGCGCGCCGAGGCGGTGCGTCCTCACGCCCATCGCGCGACCGAGCTCGAAGCCGACCCCGGATACGAGGCGTGCGAGGCCGGGTACGCCCCGTTCGTCGAGGCGCTGTGCTCCGTCTACTGCGGCGACCTCGACCACTACGTGGAGCTCACCGGCGACGTCGCGCACCGTTACGGGCGTGATCGTGGCTACGCACTCGCGGCGTACGTCGACGGCCTCCAGTCGTGCGGGCGGATCGACGAAGCCCTCGCCTTGACCGAGGAGTCGGTCGAGGCCGCGCGCTCGCTCGGGAATCCGTACTGGGTCGCGTATGCGCTCTGGATCGCGGGCATGGCGTTCTCGAAGGCCGACGTCGGTCGCGCGTTCGCGGCGTGGGAGGAGGGTGTGAGCTTCGTCCATGAGCACGGCGTGCACTTCTTCGAAGGCTTCCTGGCGCGCGACGCGGCCCGCCTCCACACCTCGCACGGTGAGGCCGACACGGCACTGGTGTTGTTCGCCGAGGCGCTCACCGCGTTCCAGCGCGCCGGCAACGTGCCGCAGTTGGTCATCACGCTCGGGAGCGTGCCCGCGCTGTTCGAGCGACTCGATCGACCCGCGCCCGCGGCGATACTCCTCGGTGCACTGTCACGCGAACCCTCGAGCATGCAACACGTCCCAGAGCTCGACCCGCTCGGCGATCGCGTCACCGCCCGGCTCGGAGCCGCCCGCGCCGCGGAGCTGATCGCATCGGGCGCCGGACTCGACCTGAACGGCGCATCGGTCTACGCGCGTCAGCAGCTCGACGTCGCTCGCCGCGATCCGCCACGGCAGGCGCCCGAGACCCGCCCGGGTGGTCTCAGCCGGCGCGAGCTCGAGGTGCTCCGGCTGGTGTCAGACGGCAAGACCTCGGGCGAGATCGCGTCGCAGCTCTTCATCTCGACGCGGACCGCCGAGCACCACATCCAGAACATCTACACGAAGATCGGCGTGTCCAGCCGCGCCTCCGCGACGCGGTGGGCCGTCGCCCACGACGTGGTCACGCCCTGAAGCACCTACCCACGCGCCGATTCGCCTCGCAAATGGGTAGGTCTACCGATGCCGCGCCGGCCTTCGATCCGGAGAATCACCCCTACGCCGCCCGACCGGTCGGCGACGAGATCCACTCCGGATCCACGACGAAGGGGTAGTCATGATCCTGGCAACGACGCAGGTCGAGAACATCGAGCGGTTCCTGGACGTGTTCAGCACCAAGGGCGCCGAGAAGCGCGCCGAGCACGGCAGCAAGGGTGCGAACGTGTTCCAGGACCCGACCGAGGAGAACCGTGTCTGGGTGCTCTTCGACTGGAACGAGGCCGGCTGGGCGAACTTCGTGTCCGACCCCGAGGTGCTCCCGATCATCAAGGAAGCCGGTCACCTCGACAAGCCGCAGGCCGCGGCCTTCCTCGGCACCTACGGCGCGTGAGGGCCTGACGATGAGCACGATCAACCGTCCTGCCCGTGTCGGCCTGATCACCGATCAGACCGGCCCGCTGTCCTTCATGGGCATCGCCAACGCCAACGTCGCCACGATGGTGATCGACGACATCAACGAGCGCGGAGGTCTCCTCGGTCGCCCGGTCGAGCTGTTCGTCGAGGACAGCGCCACCGACGACGCGGTGGCCGAAGCGGTGGCGACCAAGCTCGTCGAGCAGGTGGGCGTCGACGTCGTCGTCGGCGGCATCTACAGCTCGACGCGCCAGGCGATCAAGTCACCGGTCGTCGACCGGGCGGAGAAGCTGTACCTCTACCCGGAGCAGTACGAGGGCCAGGAGTGCCACCCGCTGATCTTCTGCACCGGTCCGGTGCCGGCGCAGCAGGTGGATCCGCTGTTCCCGTGGCTGATGGAGCAGACCGGCGCCCGGAAGTTCCACCTGCCGTCAGCCGACTACATCTGGCCGCACACGTTGAACAAGAAGGTGCGTGAGGTCGTCACCGCGCGCGGCGGCGAGATCGTCGGCGAGCAGTACTTCCCGATGGACCACATGGACTACGAAGCGGCCGTCGCCGACATCATGGCGAGCGATGCCGAGGTCGTGTTCAACACCATCGTGCCACCGGGGCTCACGCCGTTCCTCGAGGCGCTGCACCGCGCCGGTTTCACCGCTCGCGGTGGCATCGTCGTGTGCACGTACTTCGACGAGAACTTCCTGAACCTGGTGCCGGCCGAGCAGGTCGAGGGGCTGTACGGGTGCCTCGACTACTACCGGAGCGTCGACGACGCGTTCAGCATCGAGCTCCTCAACCGGTACGAGAGCCTCTTCCCCGGGAGTGCGCTCTTCACTGCTGGGAGCGCGTGCACGGGCACGTACCGGGCGCTGAAGTTCTGGGAGGCGGCCGTCAACGAGGCCGGTTCGCTCAACCAGGACGACATCATCTCGGCACTGGACCACGCCCGGATCGAACACGGCCCGGGAGGCCCGGCCGAGATGGTGCCGGGACAGCACCACGTGCGCATGAACATGTACATCGCCCGCTCCGAGAGCGGCACGTTCAACGTGGTGGAGAGCCTGGGCCACATCGACCCCGACGAGTGCGAGGTCGCAGGTTCCTGAGGTCAAGGCCGGGTGACTCGACGCCGAGAAGGCCAGGGTGGAAGCACTCGATTCCGCCGTGCTGGACGACGTCGACGAACGGGTGGAGCACGCGCTCACGGTGGAGCGCGTGCTCACCCGCCTCGGCTGGTTCGTGCTGCTCGTCGGGGTGGCGAGCATCGCGGTGACCGCGTGGCAGTTCGTCGCCGGCGAGATCGACGTCTACGCCGCCCTCGAACTGGCCTTCGGTGCCGCGCTCGCAACGGTGCTCTCGGGTGCGGTCGCCTACGGCGCCGGCACCAACATCGGGATCGGCGCGGCGCGCCTGGCCCTGAGCCGACCGCCGACACATCCCGGACCGGAGTCCGACCGTCGCGAAGCGTGAGCTGGCGCAGTACGGTCACGCAGTCGAAGGGCCGCCACCACGGAAAGAGGGTTGGCCATGGGTCAGCTGTCAGTGCTCGAGTACTCACTCGACGAGTTGCAGCGCGCGGTCGTCAGCATCGGCGACGCCGAGATGGAAACGGTGTCCAACTGCGCCCCGTGGACGGTGCGCCGCCTCGCCAGCCACGCGCTCAACAACCAGTTGTTCTGGGGCGGTGTCATCACCGGCGAACAGCCGGTGTCGTTCGAGGAGACCATGGGCGCCGCACCGTACGACGGCGACCTCTCGCAGTACGCCGCCGACGTCGTCGTCCGCGCGCTGGAGATGTGGAACACCGAGGGCGTACTGGCCCAGACGCACGTCACCCCGCTGGGCGAACTGCCCGGATCGGTCGTGATCAACTTCGCGACCATCGACGCGTTGGCCCACGCGTGGGACATCTCTGCGAGCCTCGGACGCGCCATCGAGTTCTCGCCCGAGGACCTTCCCGCCATCGCGGCGATCGTGGACGCCACCTGCACCGACGCAGCGCGTGACCACGGACTGATCCAGGCAGTGACCGTCGCGCCCGACGACGCGAATGAGACCGAGCGACTGATGACGCTCGCAGGACGCGCCATCCCCCGCTGACACATCGGCGTGTCATGCTCGGATGATTCGCTCCCGATGGCTCGGTCGGTTCCGGTGGTGGTGCGCGCCTCGACTACGAACCGGTGAGCAGGCGGCGAGGGTTGTCGACGAAGATCGTCTCGAGGTCGGCGTCGGTCACGCCGCGTTCTCGCAGCTTGGGTGCGAAGTCGCTGACGATGTAGGTGTACGGCCGCTGCCACACCTGCCACGAGATCTGCTCACGCCGCGCCGCGGCGGCTTCGCGGTGCTCGGGCGGCACGTAGAACGACGGTCGCGGCGCGGTGAGCGCGCAGATGTGATCTTGCGAGAGGCACACCTGCGAGGTGTAGCCCTCGCGCACGAGCGCGGCGACATGATCGGCGCGTCGCTCGTCGGGGGCGATGATCTCGAGCCCGATGCGGTCGACGCCGACGAACGTGCCCCGCTCGGCGAGCTTGCGGATGGGCGCGACGTCGGTCTGCTCGTCCTGGTGACCGATGAGCACACGTCCGAGGTCGGCGCCGCCGTCCGCGAAGAGATCCTGCTGCACGTCGCCGTGGCGCGAGTTCTCGGTGTGCGTGATGATGGCGCAGCCCACCTCGTGCTGCGCGATCGCCGCGCCCGTGAGGCAGCGCGACTCGGCGCCGGTGACCTCGGTACCCGTGGCAGCCTTGATCGCGCCGGCGCGGATGCCGGTGGCCGCGATCCCCTCGGTGAGCTCCTTGACGTAGAGCTCGGCGATCTCCTCGGGGTCACGCGCCCGCCAGTAGACGGGAAGGCCCCAACCGAGGTGCTCGGTGTAGAAGCCGGTGGTGCACACGATGTTCATGCCGGAGCGCGACGCGATCTCCGCGTAGAGCTCGGGGTCGCGCCCGAGCTCGATCGGGCACGGATCGACGAACGTGCGGAACCCGGCGTCGAGCAGCTCGCCCATCTTGTCGACCGCACGCTCGACGGTGTCGGCGCGGTCCCAGTTGTACGTGGGATCGAGGTCCTCCCCGTTGTACGAGATGCGGATGTGCTCGTGGACGAGCGTGCGCCCGAGGTCGGCGCCGTCGACCGGTCCGGTGACGGTCTGCACGGTGGTCATGAGGCACCACCTCTCGCCGTCTCGGCCTTCGCCGCCGTGGCCGCGAGCTCGGCGAGCAGGTCGGCGACGAGGTCGGGGCGCGACAGCATCGGCGAGTGGCTGGTGTCCCATTCGACGACGTGCTGCGCGTTGGTCGCCATCTTCCGCTGCGACTCGGGTGCGATCGTCCGGTCATCGCTGCACACGACGTATGTCGACTCGATCTTCTTCCATGCCGCCGGCGGAGGAGGCGCGTCGTCGTCCTGCACCACACCGAAGCCCATGCCGCGCAGGTGGCTCACCGCGGTCGCGGTGAGCTCCTCGTCGCAGTCGTGGTAGAAGACCGCCGGCGCGACCTCGGGCTTGACGTACATCGCGCCATCGTCACCGGCAACGATCGCCGACATCAACTCGTCGGACGTCGCCATCGCGGTGGCCAGATCGACGTTCTCGCCGAGCTGCACCGCGCACAGGTACACGAGGTGCGCCACGTCGTCGCGTCCGCTCGCGGCGCGCGAGATCACCATCCCGCCGTACGAGTGCCCCATGAGCACAACTGGCCCGTCGATGGCGTCGAGCAGCCTCGCGACCGCCTCGGCGTCGCCTTCGAGCCCGGTGAACGGGAGATCGAGCGCTTGGTTCGGCACCCCTCGCTCGTCGAGGGCGCTGCGGACCCGCTGCCAGCACCAACCATCGTGGAACGCACCGTGGACCAACACCGCTGTCGTCATGCCACCCCTCTCGTCGTGGTGGCGACGCTACCGGGAGACGCCCACCCGCTCAATTTCGTGGCGCACCGCGCCCTCGACCGACGTGCCGTCGAAGAACGACGGGTTCGTCGTCGCCCACAACGACACTGCGTGCTCGAACGTGAGCGCCCGGAAGTCGGCTTCGGTCGCGTCACCGTCCTCGACCAGCTCCCACGCCTCGGGCAGCACCTCGCGGATGTCGGGAACGTCCCAGTGGCCGATGTCGGACGCGAACAGGGCCTTCAGCCGCGGACCGCCCGTACGCCGCGGGTCGAACGCCAGCGCGGTCATGGGATCGTCGGCTTCGCAACCGAAGTGGTATGCCCGCGTGAACACGGCACGGATGTCGTCGGCGTCGGTGATGCCACAGCGCGAGAACTCGTCGAGCGTGGCGGGATCCTCGTCGGGGAGGCTGAGCATGCGCAGGCCCGCGTCGAGCTGGTCGAGTCGCTCGCGGAAGCGCGCCGAGCCGTACTCCTCGAACAGCGATACCACCTGCACCCGGTCGAGGAGTGCCGGGTTGTAGTGCTCCACTGCGTCGCGGTTGCGCTTCTCCCAGTGACCGACGAGGTTCGCCAGCAGCGCGGCTGCCCACGCCACGCCACCCTCCTGGAACGCGAACCGCAGTTCCGGGAATCGTTGCGGCACTCCACCCATGAACAACGACAGCGCGAGCATCTCGCCCGCGATCGCGAACATCCCGATGTGGTTGAACACGTAGTTCGTCACCGACTGGCGGATCGTCCACCCCATCGCCGCGGTGTGGAACGTGGGGGACACGCCGAGCTCGACGCAGCGCTGCCACACCGGGTCGTAGTCGAACAACGAGTCGATTCCGAGCGAGTCGAGCCAGCGGGCCGCGCGCGACGGCGGCTCGACACCCGGCGCCGGACGGCTGATCGGGCCACCGAACATGAACGCCTTGAGACCGAGCGTCCCGGTTGCGTGGTCGAGTTCGGCAATCGCTTCCTCGGGCGTGTGCATCGGGATGATGCCGACGGGTGTGAGCGTCTCACGGTGGTCGCGGAACGCCTCGGCGTAGAACGTGTTGAACGCGCGCGCCATCGGCAGCCGGATGGCGGCGTCGTCGAGCGCGGCAGGGACGAGCCCGTACGTCGGATAGAGCACCGCGTGGTCGATGCCGAGCTCGGGCAGGCGCGCCGCGAGCAGATCGGGCAACAGCGCGGTACCGCGGTCGAGGGTGTTGCGCGCGGGCAGGCCCCACCACGAGGTGCGGGTGAGCCCGGCGGCGCGCATCTGCTCGGGGGTGAGGCCGCGCGTCGCTGCCGCCCCGCCGGTCACGAGATCCATGACCTCGACGGCCTCGTTGCCCGCCTGCTCGCGCAGGATGTCGCGCACCAGTGGCAGGTACTCGATGGCGTGGCCGTCGGCATCGATGATCGGGTGGTCCAGGCGGGTCCGGATCGCGGTCACGTCGTCGCTCGGGAGGAACTCCATCTGACCATTCTGTCCCCCGTGCGCGATGCTCGGCCGATGGACCCGAACGACCCCAGAGTTCGACTCGAGCGCGACGGCAACGTGGCCGTCGTGATCCTCGACGACCCGGCCCGCCGCAACGCGCTGTCGCTCGAGGTCACGGTGCAGCTGGCCCAGGCCGTCGACGAGGCCACTGCCGACCCGTCGGTCGGGGCACTGGTGCTCACCGCCACTCCCCCGGCGTTCTGCGCCGGCGGTTCGGTCGACGACCTGCTCAACCCGCGGGCGTCGCTGCGCGACATGTACGCGGGCGTGTTCGCGCTCTCCCGGACGACGCTGCCGTCCGTCGCCGCGGTGAACGGCCCGGTGATCGGCGCGGGTGTGAACCTGCCGCTGGCGTGCGACGTGATCCTCGCGTCACCGAAAGCGCGCTTCGACCCGCGCTTCATGGACCTCGGCATCCACCCGGGCGGTGGACACCTCTGGCGGATGGAACGACTGGTGGGCCGACAAGCGGCAGCCGCGCTCGTGATCTTCGGCGAATCGCTCACCGGCGAAGAGGCCGCGCGGGTCGGCCTCGCGTGGCGCTGCGTCGAGGACGACATGCTGCTCGCCACCGCGATCGCGTTTGCGCGTCGCGCCGCCGACCGGCCGCGCGAGCTCGTCGGTCGTGCGAAGTCGGTGCTGGACGCGTCGCTCACCCTCGACACGTGGGAAGCGGCGTTCGAGCTCGAGTTCACCCACCAGGACTGGTCGATGGACCAGCCCGCGTTCCAGGACCGGCTCACCGAACTCCGGGCGAGGCTGCAGAAGGACTGAGCGGCTCAGCCGTCGTCGACGACGCGGAACTCGATGCGGTACACGAGCGTGTCGTCGTGCACCGGTCCCGCGTGAGCGGTGCGGGCGCGCAGAGTCTCGCGGTCGCGCTCTCCGCACTGCCTGACCTCCGCCGCGGTCACGCTGCCGAACGGCACGAGTTCGATGTCGTCGACCTCGATCGTCGCCGCATCGACTCGGTAGCGGCCGCCCACCTTCACCTGGGGTCGGCTCCAGCGCCGATACGTCAGCGTGATCGCGCCATCGAGGACACCGTCGCGCAAGTCTGCACTGAACTGCACGGCCCGACGCTACGTCGCAGGTCCCCGCGGGTCACCGGCGCGCTGACGCAGGCAATGCCCGCGCGAACGCGCGCGCGATCCCGGCGGCCGTCTCGGTAGGGTCACCAGGGGCGATGCTGCCGAGATCGACCACCGTCGCGTGCCCTGCCGCCCCACGGCGGATGGCCGCGTCCAACGCCGACGCGTCCGGCGCGCCCACACCCGGCGGTGTCGTGCCGACCAGCACCGTCGTGCCGTTGATCCGATCGAGGCGGGTGGCCACCGCCCGGACGTCGGACTCGACCACTGCGGGATCGGTCGCACGTTCGGCGTCGTCCAGCAGTGTGATGGTGACGACGTCGGGATGCAGAGCGACCGCGGTCGGCAGCTGGTCCGACCGCACCTCGGTGATGCCCGAGCGCCCGTCGGCGAGGTTCACGAAGACGCTCTCACGCGACAACGCTGAGCGGAACAGCTGTTGGGGCCACGCGTCGGCAAAGGTCGACCGGCTCCCCACGTTGTCGTCGCCGCCGAGCGCGACGTAGAACACACCATGACCTGGCTGCTCCTTCGGCAACGCCGCGGGCGGCCCAGTGCCGGCGCACCCCGCCGCCATCGCGCAGACCACGAGGATCAGCACTGCCGCGACCGAGCGCGCCGGCCGGGTCACGAGCCGGCCATCGCTCGGCGCGCCGGAATTCGCGCGGCGCGCTGCGCAGGCAGGGTGCCGGCCACCAGTGCGAGCAGCGTCGAGCCGAGCACGCCCACGAGCACGACGACGAACGGCAACCCGACGTGCACCCCAGCCAGGCCCTCGCTGGTCAAGTAGCGGTTCACCGCAAGACCAACCATCCGGGCGATCACGTAGCCGAGCGACGTACCGATGATCCCACCGATCGCGCCCAGCACCGCAGCCTCCACGAGGAAGACCCGTCGGATGTCACGGTCGCGCGCACCGATCGCCTTCATCACGCCGATGTCGGTGCGTCGCTCACGCACCGCGGCCATCATCGCGTTGGCGATGCCGAGAGCCGCGATCCCGAGTGCGATGAGTCCGATTGCGGTGAGGACGATCTCCACGACGTTGGTGTAGCGATCGACCGAGGTGATGATGCTTTCGGGCGCGCTCGACGAGAAGCCGAGCCGGGTGATCGCAGCCCGCACCCCACCCACCGCGCCGAGTCCGCGCGCCACCACGAACAGCAGGTCGTAGCGCGAGCTGTCCACGAGGCTTCGGGCGAAGCTCCCGAAGTCGGGTTCGGTCGGGATCTCGCTCGCCGCCGACCATTGGCGAGCACGCGAGACCTGAGCCGACGAGCCGACGACGTGGCCGGAAACCCCTTGTGCAGCGACGACCCCCACGATGAGGCTGCGCGTCCAGCGCGACCGCACGGTGGCGGACCCGTCGTCGGCGACGTACACACGCGGCGCCCCGACCTCGATCTCGTCGCCGACGACCTTCGTGGCGGCGGAATCCGGAAGCCCGACGAGGCGCAGGTACGACTCGGTGACCACGACTTCGTGTTGCGCCGACACCCCTGGAAGGCGGCCGGTCACCAAGGTCACCGGAAGTTGTTCGGCGCGCCGGGAGTCCGCGGCGCTCAACGTGTCCCGGAACGGCCGCGGCGGGCGCCCCGTGCCCGAAGTCGCCCGCGGCAGTGGCACGACGAAGACCGGCGTGCTCGTGATCGGCACCACCGACGCGACCTCCGGCAATGCCCGCACCCGCCGCACGACGGCATCGTCGATCGGAAGGGCGCGCCCCAACTGCGCCGAGTCGCTGTCGAGTTGTCCTTCGCCGGCGGCGTTCGGGAACACCTCGATCCCCGTGAGCGGACCACCCTTGGACACCGCCGAGAGCACGCGGGACCGCGCGGAACCCACCGCGATCAACAGCGCCGAGAGAAGCGCAGCGGCCAGCACCACCGCCGCCACCGTCAACAGGGCCCGGCTCAACCGACGCCGGATGCTGCGCAGCGCGACGACCGCGGCGTCGCGCCAGCTCATGCGGCGGACAACGAGCCGTGCTCGAGCAGGAGACGCCGGTCGGCGCGACCGCTCACGGCCTCGTCGTGGGTCACGACGAGGAAGGTGCACCCGAGGTCGACGGTGAAGGCATCGAGCATGTCGAGCACGACGTTCGCGGTGTCCTCGTCGAGGTTGCCGGTCGGCTCGTCGGCGAGCAGCAGCTGCGGATCGTTGGCGACCGCGCGTGCGATCGCCACGCGCTGGCGTTCGCCGCCGCTCAGGGCCGCCGGGACGTGGTGGGCACGGTCGCCGAGACCGACCTGCTCCAGCAGGTCGCGGGCGCGCTGCCGGCGCACGGTCCGAGGGACGGCAGCCATGACCATCGCCAGCTCCACGTTCTCGACCGCGTTGAGGCTGTCGAGCAACCCGAAGTGCTGGAAGACGAAGCCGACCGTCCGCCTCCGGAACGCCGCGAGATCGTCATGATCGAGTTGGCCGACGTCGACTCCGGCGATCGTCAACTCGCCACCCTGCAGGCGTTCGAGGCCCCCGAGCAGGGCCAGCAGCGTCGATTTCCCCACGCCCGAGCGTCCGGCGATCGCCACCCGCTCTCCCGCTTCCACGTCCAGGTCGAGGGACGAGAGCACGGGGAGCTCGGAGCCGTCCGGACCCCGATAGCCGTGCGTCAGGTGTCGGGCGACCACGCCGGCGCCGCGGCGCGTGCACCCTGCCGCCGTCGCCATGCTGGGTCTACGTTTCCGACCCCGCGTTTGGATTGCGCGAGGTCATCCGATGAGCCATCTCGCTCCGGATCAGCTGCATGGACTCTCCCGGGCTCCTCGAGGACGACGAGCTGTGCGCTGCAGCCCTCTCCGCCGATCCGGACACCGTGGTCGCCGACGACGCGGTCCCGTTCGAGGCCTGGGCCGCGGCGTCGATGTCCGGCGCACTCCCCCATTGGTACATGCCGGCGCCGATCGGACCGCCCGCGCTCCGCGGGTGGCGGCGGTTCGTGGTCAGGATGAGCAGCGCCATGCTGGTGCTCTCCTTCCTCACCATCACCGCAGCCGGGCTCTGCAACACCTACGGCGACCTCCACCTCTGAACCGCGGCCCGAAGTCGTAGTCTCCCCCCGTTGACCCGGGGGGAGCCATGGCGACGACCGACGAGAGCGCGATCCGACACGAGCTACGAGCGCTCGCCGAGCAGTACGCGCGGGGCGTCGACCGCCGGGACGACGTCGACGGGTTCGTCGCGCTGTTCCTTCCCGATGCCGTGATCACCATCCACGACCCGAGCGAGTCGACCGAGCCGCGCGAGATCCGCGGCACCGAACGACTGGCCCGCATCCCCGAAGTCATCCAGCGCTACCCGAAGACCTTCCACATGCTCGGCCAGTCGACGTACGCGATCGCCGACGGTGAGGCCACCGGCGAGGTGTACTGCATCGCGCACCACCTCACGCCGGGGCAGCAGCATGGCGGCACCGACTACGTGATGTTCATTCGCTACGAGGACACGTACCGGCCGAACGACGATGGCCAGTGGAAGTTCGCGCACCGGCGCCTGCGGGTCGACTGGACCGAGACGCGGGCCGTGAACCCGCCGAGCGCGTAGGCGATCGCCATGTCGGACAGGGCACTCGCGGGACAGCGTGCGATCGTCGTCGGCGGCGGTTCCGGCATCGGGCTGGGCTCGGCGCGCGTGCTCGCGCGCGACGGCGCGATCGTCACCATCGCCGGCCGCACCGAGCAGAAGCTCGTCGACGCCGCGGCAACGCTCGCCGGCGAAGGACTCGAGGTCGCGCACGTGGCATGCGACGCGCTCGACAGCGCCTCGGTGCGCGCTGCGGTCGAGGCCGCGTCCGACGACGAGCGCCGACTCCGGATCGCGGTCGTCGTCCCCGGTCTGGGTGCGATCACGCCGGTGCTGCTCTTCGACGACGACGACTTCAGCGCACAGGTCGACGCCAACGTGCGGCCGGTGTACCTCTTCCTCAAGTACGCCGGTCAGGCGATGGTGCGCGCCGGTGGCGGCTCGTTCGTCGCCATCTCGTCGACCGCGGCGGTGTTCTCCACCAAGTACCTCGCGTCGTACGCCGCCGGCAAGGCGGCGGTCGACCAGCTGGTGCGCGTCGCCGCCAACGAGCTCGGCGAGCTCGGAATCCGGGTCAACTCGGTGCAGCCGGGCATGACCCGAACCCCGGGCACCGCCCGCGCCTTCGACAATCCGAAGATGATGGCGGCGTTCCTCGCCGAACAGCCGATCCAACGCCACGGCGAGGTCGAGGACATCGCCCAGGCCGTGCGGTACTTCGCCGGACCCGAGTCGTCGTGGGTCACCGGCCAGCTCCTCACCGTCGACGGCGGCAACACCCTGCGGTCGTTCATCGACTATCGAAGCCTCATCCCCCTGCCCGATCAAGGAGAGCTCACGTGAACCGCGCACCGAAGACCACCGAAGCGTTCGACGATCTCATCGCCGCGTTGCAGGAGATCCGCGACGGATACGTGCTCAACGAGGAACGCTTCAGCGACGACCTCGACGTGGTCGAGGGTTACCGCTACGTGACCGAAGTGCTCTCGGGCATGTCGGAGTTCTTCGTCGAAGGCGACGCCGACCACCCGCGCATGGCGCCGATCGTGAGCCCCGCGCGCAAGCTGCAGGGCGACAACCCAGATGCCATCTACCACTTCGCGCAGATCCGCGGCGACCGCTCGTACCGCGTCTTCGGCGTGCGCGGCGAGGAGTCGTACATCTCGTTCACGATCCACTCGGAGGCCGTGGACGGCGGGTTCAACGGGCGGGTGCTCGCGGACATCAACGACAGCGAGTTCACCTTCGCGGCGGACGGCTCGTACTCGATCGTGTTCAGCGCGGAGAAGCCCGACACCGGGGGCGACTGGGTGCAGCTCGATCCCGACGCGCGGCATGCTCATCGTGCGCAGCTACTTCCTGCGCGAGGTGTCCGCCCAGACCGATCCGCTGGTGGCGGTGCGCATCGGCATCGAGGCGTTGGGCGACGTCCCGCCGCCCCCGCCGCTCGATGACGCGACTCTCGCCGGGCGTCTCTCCGCCGGTGTCGCCTTCCTGCGCCAGACGACCGTGGGCCAGGGGCTGCCCACCGCACCGTCGCCCGCGCCGTTCATGGGCAAGGAGCCCAACACGGTCGGCGAACCGTGGAGCTTCCGGAACGCGGGGGTCGACGTGGCCGGTGCGGTCGACATCTTCTATTCGATGGGTCGTTGGGACCTCGGCCCCGACGAGGCGCTGGTGATGCGCGGTTCGATCCCGCCGTCGCGCTTCACCAACGTGATGCTCTGGAACCGCCACATGCAGACCCTCGAGTACGTCCACCGGCGCAGCTCGCTCAACTCGGCTCAGATCGCGTACGAGCCCGACGGGTCGTACACCGTCGTCGTCGCGCACCGCGATCCCGGCGTGCACAACTGGCTCGACACCGGTGGGCACCGCTTCGGCACCATCTTCTGGCGCTACCTGCTGCCCGAGACCGATCCGACCATCGCAACCTGCGAGGTCGTACCGGTCGACAGCCTGACCTGATCGCCTGCGGGCGGGCCGCAGCGACTCGGTCGAGGTCAGGACGCGGAGTCGGCCAGGGGGAGCTGGCGCTGGAGGTCGTCGAGCACCGGCGACAGCGCGGCGCCGAGCGTGCCGGACATCCTCCCGTCCTCGAACGCCGCTCGCAGCTCGCGCCGATCGGCGAAGATGAGCACGACCTGCGCGCCGTCGGGTCCGGCGACGAGCGCAGGATGGTCGACATCCGCTTCCTCGACGCGCACATCGCCCTGGCACATCGCGACGCCTGCCGCATCGATCGAGCCGGACACCGGCGCGACGATCGTCTCGGAACCGATCGAGCGCGGGGGACCGCCTCGGTGCCGGGGGCGCAGTCCACGAACACGAGCACCGGTCCACACGTTGGTTCGCCGGCGAGGCCCGCTGCCATGCGCACGCCGGGCTCGATCTCGTCCCACTGCTCGGCGGTGTCGAAGCCGCCGTCGAGGTGCGCCCGTTCCGTCGGGCCGAGCGTCGTGATGATGGCGGGTGCACCCGGGCACGGATCCTGCACGTCGATGCCCATGGCTCGACCGGCGACTTCCTGTGCCGGCACCATCTGCTCGGCGAGCTCCGCCTTCACAGGACGGATGGGGAAACCGCGCCGGTCGGCGAACATGATGATGCCGTACCCACCTTCGGGGCCCCAGGCGAAGTTGTCGCTCGCGTAGGGCACCCCGCCGTCGTGAAATCGGAACTGTCCCTGCTCGTAGGCATCACGGCCCATGTTGGTGGTGCCCCGCACCGAGATGCGCCAGTTGTCGCTCGCGTGCGCATGGGCGAAGGACAGCGGCATCTGCTCGCTGGTCGGCTCGACATAGCTGAGCGCGACGAACGGGCCGCAGTGATCGTCGCCGATCATGATCGGCAGGATCGTCGCGCCCATGTTCTCGGTCCAGGCCCTCCGGTCGGTGAAGTCGATGTCGACGTGACCGTCGGTCGGCGTGATCGGTGTGGCGGACCGGATGCTGTACATGGTGGCTTCCCATCGATTCGTCGTTCGGACGCGCTTCGACGGTACCGGCCGCTCCCCCGAAGCACCACTGCCGTCCCGCGGCGGACATCCGAGGCGACCCGCGCACGCAGGCGTCGGCGACCCGCTAGTTCGGGAGCAGCCCTGCGGCGACGGCCGCGCCGAGCTCCCAACACGCGTCGAGATCGGCGCGCGCGGGTTCGCCGATGACCGACACCGGTGCTTGGGCCAGCCGCCACTGCAGTCCGGTGGTGACCATCTCGACCGCACGGATCGCGCCGGTCGTGTCGTTGTTGCCGTGCACGTACAGACCAAAAGGACGCGCGCGACGGTCGACTCCAGGCACGGGTAGTAGATCTGGTCGAAGAAGTGCTTCAATGCGCCCGACATGTACCCGAGGTTGGCGGGGGTGCCGAGCACGTAGCCGTCGGCCGCGAGCACGTGGTGGGCGGTCGCCTCGAGGGCGGCGACGCTCACGACGTCGACGCCCTCGATCTGGGGGTCGGTCGCCCCCGATCGCACGGCACCGAACATCGCGTGGAGCGAGGGCGACGTCGTGTGGTGGACGTGCAACAGCGTCGCCATCGGACGCGCAGACTACGCCGGTCGAGCCGGTACGCTCGCCCGCAGTGACGAGTGTCGACGACCACGGCGAGGCTCCGGGCGCACCGTCGTTGGCGCTGCTCGCACTCGAGGTGCGCGCCTGGCCCGAGCTCGCGCTCTACTTCGCGTCGTGGCCGCTGCTGCTCGCACAGCAGCGCGGCGACGGTCACTCGGTGCTGGTGCTGCCGCCGTTCGGCGCGACCGATGCATACACGAGCCCGCTGCGGGCCACCCTCCGCGGGCTCGGGTACTCGAGCCACGGCTGGAAGCTCGGCCAGAACCTCGGGCCCACCTCGTCGATCCTCGAGGGTGTACCGGCGCGTCTGCAGCAGCTTGCCGACCGGTCCGAGCGCCCGGTGTCGGTGATCGGCTGGAGTGCGGGCGGCATCCTCGGGCGCGAGGCGGCGCGACGCAATCCCGACGCGGTGCGCCAGGTCATCACCCTCGGATCACCGTTCCGCCTCCTCATCGACGACCGCTACCGCACCCACGCCGCGTTCTTCTACAAGCTCGCCGAGCGGTGGCACGCGCCCCACAACGAAGCGATCAAGTCGTCGGCGTACAACGACCCGCTGCTCGACGTGCCCGCCACCGCGATCTACAGCCGCACCGACGGTGTGGCGAGTTGGCAGTGGTGCCTCGAGAACGAAGGTCCGCGCGCGCAGAACATCGAGGTCTACGGCAGCCACTGCGGATTGGGTCACAACCCGGCGGCGCTGGTGGCGATCGCCGACCGCCTCGCGCAACCCGAGGGCGAGTGGAAGCAGTTCACGCCGCCCCGCGCCTTGCGCCACCTCTTCCCCGGCTGACCCCGACCACTTGCGTCAGAACGGCGGCGAAGAGGCGCCCGAGTGACGCCAGAACAGCCGTCAGGGACGGCCGGCGCCGGGGACGTCGACGTCGGTGGCGAGGATGCGGCCGGTGCGCGTCCCCTCGAGCGCCTCGCGCTTCCAGTCGGCGGCCACGCACATCAACAGCGTGCGCCGATCGGGGCCACCGAGCACGCAGGCCACGGGAATCGCGTCGGTGAAGTCGACCGTGTCGGTCACCTCGCCACCCTCGAGCACGCGGAACACCCGCGCGCCCAGCGGATCGGCGACCCACACTGCGCCCTCGGCGTCGAGGCAGATGCCGTCGGGCGGAGCGAAGACCACGCCGTCGCGCGCAGGGGCGAGCTGGGCGTAGAGACGACGATCGGTCAGCGCGCCGTCGGCCTCCACCGTGAACGCGGTGAGGCGCCCGCCTCCGCTCTCGGCCACGAGCAGCGTGCGCCCGTCGTCGGTGAGGATGTGCCCGTTGGGTGATTCCAGGTCGTCGGCCGCGCACTCCCACGTGCCGTCGGGCGCGACCCGGAAGGTCTGTCCCGGGCGGCGTTCGGCACCGAGCTCGTGGATGCGAACGCCCATGTCGCCCAGGTAGGCAGTGCCGTCGGCGGCGACGATCATGTCGTTGAGCGAACCGCGTGCGGCCGACGACAGGTCGGCGTGCACCGCGAGCGTGCCGTCGTGCTCGAGGCGCAGCAGCCGCTGCGTCTCCATCGCCACCACGAGCAGGCGGCCGTCGGGGAGCCAACCGAGGCCCGACGGTTCGTCGTCGTCGACGCGCACCACGGTGTCGGCGACGCCGTCGAGCGCGGTGGAGATCACCCGGTGGTCGTGCATGTCGCTGCACCACAGACGGCCGTCGCGCCAACGGGGTCCCTCGGTGAACACGAGGTCCTCGAGCACGGTGCGGAGCGCGTGGGACGGCATGCGCGCAACCTACCGGTCCTGTGTAACGTCGACCAGATGAACGAGCCCGCGCCCGCTCCCGTGTCTGCGGCACGCGTGGCCGAGCTCGCGGGCGATGCACTCCCCGACCCTGCCGCCATCCCCGCGGTCGCGTTCGATCTCGTCGCCGCCACGCGCGACCTCACCGCGGCGGTGGTGATGACCGACGTCGACACCGAGATCCGTGCGCAGGCGGTCGCCGAGCTCGAGGCGATCACCGCGCGGCTGCGCGCCGCGCAACGACCCGACGCGATGTTCCTCAGCCGTCATCGCGACGGACGCGTCGAGAGCCTCACCCAGGCCGGTTCCGGGCGACTGAACCCGCAGGCGCCACCGATCGAGTGGGTCCACCGGCCCAAGGAACCGCCGCCGGGGAGCACGCCCACTCCCGTCGAAGTGCACGCGCGCTGCACGTTCGGACCCCAGCACAGCGGTTCGCCGGGCCGCGTGTATGGCGGCGTGCTCGCGTGCGCGCTCGACGAGGTGCTCGGCATCGCCGCGCTGGTCTCCGGCGCAACCGGCATGACGGTGTCACTCACCACGTCGCTGAAGGGGACGACGCCCTACGGCGTGCCCGTCGACATCCGAGGCCGCTTCACCGGCCAGGAGGGTCGCAAGAGCTACACCTCGGGTGAGGTCGTGGTCGACGGGAAGGTCACCGCCGAGGCCACCGCGATCTTCGTGTCGGAACGCCGCTGATGAGCCGCGCGTGATGGACGCGAAGGGGGTCACGTCGGGCGCCGCGTGGCGTGAGGTCTGCCAGCGGCTCGCGGCCATGGGTGAGACGATCCTCGGCGACGGGTGGCCCGACGACGAGCAGAGCCGCGTCGAGGGCGCGCGCCACCTCGCCACGCAGGTCGCGTGCTGGTTCACCTACGCCACGGGTCACGACGACCCTGAGCGCCCCGCGTTCTTCCGCAGTGCCGACCCCACCTACGCGTGGGGCGGTCCCAACGTCGACCAGGTGGCGCGGCGTGCGGCGGTCGACGGCTCGGGCGCGTACCGGGTGTCGGGACGCATGGGCGCCTGCGAGGAGTTCATCCTCCAGATCAAGGGTGGGGCGGTGCAGAGCGGCGGCGCGGAGATCGCCACCGAGGTGTCGGCATCGTCACTCGGCCTCGGGCCCGGCGACACGTTCGAGATCCACGTCGGTGGCCAGGAACGCGCGGGCACATGGTTGCCGCTCGGTCCCGGTCCCGGCTTCGTCCACGTGCGCGACTACTACTTCGACTGGGTCGCCGCCGAGCCGGCCACGTTCGTGATCGAGCGCCTCGACACCGCGGGCACCTCCGCACCGGCGGTCACTGCGGAGCGCGTCGCGTGGATGCTCGAGACCGCGGTGCACGAGGTGGAGCATTCGAGCGTGTACTTCCGCGACCTGCAGGCGCGCATGCGCGCCGCGCAGACCCCGAACCAGTTCAGCCAGCCGGACGTGTCGGGACGCGGCGTGCAGGACATCATCTACAGCCACGGTTTCGTCTCGCTGCGCGACGACGAGGCGATGGTCATCGAGCTCGACCCCTCGGCGGCGGCCTTGTGGGGCATCAGCTCGTACACGCCCACGTGGTACGAGCCCCTCGACTACGCCACGCGCGTGACGAGCCGCAACCACCGTCAGGTGATCGCCGACTCCGACGGCATCGTGCGCGTCGTGCTGGCGGGCGTCGACACCGGCACCGCGAACTGGCTCGACACCGGTGGCCGCCCCGAGCTCCTCACGACCGCGCGGTGGTTCCGACCCCCGGAGCCGCCGCCGATCCGCAGCGAGATCGTCCCGCTGGGCGACCTCGACGCGCACCTGCCCGCCGATCATCCGCGCGTTGATCCCGACGCGCGCGCCGACGAGCTGCGCGCCCGGGCCGCGCACGTCTCGTGGAGGTACCGCACGTGAGCAATGTGAGCGATCCCAACTCGGTCGCCGGCCACGTCGTGATCGTCACCGGAGGCTCGAGGGGCGTCGGGCGCGGCATCGCGCTCCACCTCGCGCAGCAGGGCGCGTCGGTGGTGATCACCGCGCGCCGTCAGGAGGCGCTCGACGAGGTGTCGGTCGAGCTCGACCGACTCGGTGCCCCGCGCCTCGCGACCACGCTGAACGTCGCCGATCGCGACGGCGCGTTCGCGCTGGTGGAGCAGACCATCGCCGAGTTCGGGAAGGTCGACGCGCTTGTCGCCAACGCGCAGACCTTCCGCTCGGTCACCCCGTTCGCCGAGATCACCGAGCACGACATGGACGTGCTGCTGGACACCGGTCCCAAGGGCACGCTCTGGGGCATGCAAGCCGTGTTCCCGCACATGCGCGACCGGGGTCGTGGCCGCATCGTCACCATGGGCTCCAACGCGGCGCTGCTCGGCGCGGTGGGTTACGCGCCGTACGCATCGTCGAAGGAAGCGATCCGCGCGCTCACCCGTTCCGCGGCGCGGGAGTGGGGCAAGTTCGGCATCACCGTCAACTGCCTGTGTCCGGTGTCGGCCGCGCACCGGATGCCACCCGGCGACGAGGACCCCGTGCGGGCCAAGATGTTCGCCGAGACCTACGCCAACCAGCCGATCCCGAGGGATGGCGACGCGGTCGACGACATCGGCCCCGTCGTGCAGTTCCTGATCTCCGACGCCAGCCGCTACGTGACCGGCCAGACCCTCATGGCCGACGGCGGCGCGATCATGCTCATCTGATGGACGACGCCTGATGGGACCGATCACCGACCGCAGCGTCGTCGTCACCGGCGACGGGCCACTCGCCGACGAGCTCCTCGACGGCCTCGAGTCGCTCGGCGTCGCGGCGTTGCACCTCGGGTGCACGTTCGGGTCGGAGGAGGTGGTGCGCGCCGCGATGGCCGCGGCCGACGCCCGCCTCGACGGCATCGACCAGGTGGTGCACACGTGGCTCGCGCCGGGCGTCGTGGCGCCGCACCGGTTCGTCGACCTCTCCGACGACCAGTGGGCCGACGGCTGCGAGCACAGCCTCGCCGCCGCGTGGTGGTTGGCGCGCGCGAGCGCCGAACCGCTCCGGGCGAGCTCCGGGTCTCTCGTGTTCGTGATACCCACGATCGGGATGGCCGGCGCGGCCGAATTCACGATGCTGGCCGCCGTCGCCGAAGGCATCCGGGTGCTGGCGAAGGGTTGCGGGCGCCAGTGGGGTGTCGACGGCGCAACGGTCAACACCATCGCCGCCGCGCCACACCACTGGGTCGACGCCGAAGCGGCCGACGCGCTGACCCGCGGCATCTCGTTGTCGACACCTGCGTTCGGCGGCCACGGCAGCGCGGCCGACGACCTCGCGCCGTTGATCGCGCTGCTCGACGATCCCGACGCGCACTTCCTCACCGCCGCGACCCTGGTCGCCGACGGTGGCACGTGGGTGGGCCTGTGAGCGCGACCGTTCCCGCGACGGGGCTGCTCGCAGGCAAGACCGTCGTCGTCACCGGCGCCGGCGGCGGCGTCGGGCGCGGCATCGCGCTCGCGTGCGCGACCCACGGCGCCAACGTCGTGATCGCGGCGCGGCGCACCGAGACCGGCGACGTCGTGGCCGGGGAGATCGAAGCGCGCGGCGGCCACGCACGTTCCCTCCGCTGCGATGTCACCGAGCGCGCCGACGTCGAGGCCGCGGTGACGTGTGCCGTCGACGAGTTCGGCGCCCTCGACGTGATGGTGCACAACGCCCTCGCCCCCGTCGGAGATCCCCGTCCGATCGAGGACGTTCCCGACGACACGTGGCGGGCGATGCTCGCCACCGCGGTGCGGGCGTCGTACCTCTGCGCGCAGGTCGCCTACCCGCAGCTCGAGGCCAACCAGGGTTCGCTCATCCTCATCACCTCGGCGGCCGGCGTCGAGGGCAGCCCGTACCTCCCGGCGTACGGCGTGGCCAAGGCCGCGCAGCGCGGGCTGGCCAAGAGCCTGGCCCGCGAGTGGGGCCCCGCCGGCGTCCGGGTCAACTGCATCGGACCGGTGGCGATGACCCCGGCGATGGAGACGGTGGCCGAGACCAGCCCCGTCTTCACCGACGGCCTGCTCGTCGGCCGCACGCCGCTGCGCCGCATCGGCGACCCCGAACCCGACATCGGCCCCGTCGCCGTCTTCCTCGCCAGCGACCTCGCCCGGTACATGACCGGCCAGACCCTCATGGTCGACGGTGGCGGCTTCATGGCCTTCTGACGGACCCTCTCCACGGGGTTGCGTCAGCTGACGGCGTCCACCACCCGATCTACGACGTCAAGTGACGCAACCTCGCGTTCTGACGGGTCGTCAGGGACGCGAGATAGGGTGCGATCCATGCGTGGAATCGTGTTCATGGGTGAGGGTGCGGAGGTCCGGAACGACGTCGAGGTCATCGACCCCGGACCCGACGAGGTGCTCGTGCGCCTCGCCGCCGCGGGCGTCTGCCACAGCGACGTCAGCCTGCTCGACGGCACCATCCCGTGGCCCGCACCGTCGCTGATGGGTCACGAGGGGGCGGGCGTGGTCGAGGCGGTCGGCTCGCTGGTCAGCCGGGTGAAGGTCGGCGACCACGTCGTCATCGCCACCGTCTCGAACTGCGGCATCTGCGACCAGTGCTCGGTCGGCAAGCCGACGTGGTGTCGCAAGACGCTCGGCAACCGCCGGGAGATCTTCACCGTCGGCGGCGAGCCCGCCGGCAACTTCGCCGCCACGTCGTCGTTCGCCGAGATGACGGTGGTGAAGGAGGTGCAGGCGGTCCCGATCGACAAGGAGGTGCCGCTCACCTCGGCGTGTCTGATCGCCTGCGGTGTGGTCACCGGCATGGGGTCGGTGTTCAACCGGGCCAACGTGCAGCCCGGCGACAACGTGGCCGTGTTCGGCGCCGGCGGTGTGGGCCTCTCCACCATCCAGGCCCTGCGCATCAAGGCGGCCAACCACATCATCGCGGTCGACACCATCCCCGCGAAGGGCGAGCTCGCCCTGCAGCTCGGTGCCACCCACTTCATCAACGCGGCGGAGACCAACCCGGTCGAGGCGATCAAGGAGCTGCTCCCCTTCTCGCCCGAGATGCCCGACGGCCCGTTCGGCGCCGGCGGCGTCAACTGGTCGTTCGAGTGCGTCGGCCACCCCGCGGTCACGGAGCAGGCGGTCATGTGCCTCGAGTGGGGCGGCGTGTGCGTGCAGGTCGGTGTCCCTGCGCCGGGCGTCACCTACGCGATCCCGATCACCCACCTGACGCAGGTCGACCGCGGGATCATCGGCAGCCGGGCCGGCGGGGTTCGGGCGCAGCGCGACATCCCCGTCATCGTCGACCTCTACAAGAAGGGCCTGCTCGACCTCGACTCGATGGTCAGCAAGACCTACCCGATGGAGGACTTCCACACCGTCGTCGAGGACATGCACCACGGCACGCTCGCCCGCGGCGTCCTCACGTTCTGACCTGCGAACTTCTCACGCGCGTCACCCCGTGAAGCGGGGTTGCACCACGACGACGTCGTTCGCCGCCGGCGGTGCGGGCGGTGGTGTCGGTGGAGGCGGAGGCGGGCACAGCCCACTGCTGAACGTCACGTGCACAGCACCGTCACCGAGGCCGGGCGCAGCCGCCAACTCGTGCGCGAGGACGCTCGACGACGCGAAGCTCGACCCGCCACCACCACCCGAGCCCGGGTCACCGGTGACCTCCGGCGGAAGGTCGGGCGACAACGCGTCACCCGCGCCACCACCCCCGCCACCGAACCATCCGGCACCGCCGCCACCGCCACCGCTACTGCCGTGGTCGACGACGTTCGATCCGCCGTCGCCACCGGTCATCGCGCTCCCGTCGGTGCCCGACGACGCGTTCCCACCACCACTGGCGCCGCCGATTCCGCCCGCGGTACCGGTACCGCCACCACCGCCCTTCGAGACATCGAAGAAGTCGTTGCCGCCCGGCGAGCCGTCCATCCCGCTTCCGTCGGCGATCACGAACGCGCCGCCGGCGCCGCCGTTCCCACCGAGCCCGTAGCCCGGAGCGTTGGCACTCCCGCCGCCCCCGCCGCCTGCGACCGCGAGCACCGTCGAGGCGAGTTCGATCGACGAACGTCCGCCGCCCCCGCCCGCTGAGAGCTGCCCGACGGAGTCCCAGGTTCCGCTACCGCCGTCGCCACCGCCGTTCGCGCCTCCCGCGCCCGGCGCGGTCGAGGTCGCGTCGCCACCGTGCCCACCGACGGTCACCGCGTAGGTCGTACCGGGCGTCGCGGCGACGATGATCGTGACCTCGGCCCCTGCGCCTCCGGCGCTGTACGACGCTCCGAGGGTGTTGCCGGCGCCGCCGTGCGCGCCGTCGACGACGAAGGTCGCGCACGTGGTGGTCGGAGGGGTGGTCACCTCGTACGTGCCGGGCTCGTCGTAGGTCACGGTCGTCGCCGCTCCGACGGTCCCGGTGCCTACGACCATGACGGCGACGGGGACGAGTATCGCCACCGCGGTCCGAGCTGCGATCACCATCCGTGCAGGCATCCGACCCTCCCGCCGAAGCGACGGCGGAGTATATCCCGATTCGCCCGATTCGCCGGTACCTTCCCCCGCCTTTGACGACCGGGGGGCGCACGCGCAAGCCTGCCGCCATGTTCATGATGCGCTTCGACATGCGCGCACCGGAGTTCGGCGGCTCGACCACCGATCTCTACAAGGCCGCGATCGACATGGCGGAATGGGCCGAGACGCGCGGCTGCATGGCTGCGGTGATCTCCGAGCACCACACGTCGTCCGACGGCTACATCCCGTCGCCGCTGTTGCTCGCGTCGGCGATGGCCGCGCGCACCAACCAGCTGTACATCAGCATCGCCGCCGCGCTGCTCGCGTTCTACGACCCGATCCGTCTCGCCGAGGACATGGCCGTCCTCGACATCATCAGCAACGGCCGACTGTCGTACACGCTCGGGTTGGGATACCGGCCCGAGGAGTTCGAGATGTACGGCATCGACTGGAAGGAGCGCGGCGCCGTCGTCGAGGAGAAGCTGCAGCTGCTCCTCAGGGCGAAGACGGGTGAGCCGTTCGAGCACGAGGGTCGTCGCATCCACGTGACGCCCCCGCCGATCACGCCGGGCGGGCCGATGGTCATGTGGGGTGGCGGTTCCATCGCCGCCGCCAAGCGGGCCGGTCGCTACGGGCTCGGCTTCTTCGCGCAGAGCGACAAGGAAGGCATGCTCGAGGCCTACGAGGCGTCGTGTCGCGAGCACGGTCACGAACCGGGCATGACGCAACTCCCGCCGAAGGACGCGGCCACCACGCAGTTCGTGGCGGACGACGTCGATAAGGCGTGGGACGAGATCGGCGACTACATCCTCCACGACGTGAAGATGTACGGCGAGTGGAACCCCGGCGACGAGACCACCGCGAGCATCTCGCACGCGCAGACCGTCGAGGAGCTGCGCGCGACGTCGCCGGCGCACAAGATCTACAGCACCGACGAGGCGATCGAGATCGTGCGCAGCGGCATGCCGCTCATGCTCATGCCGCTGTGCGGGGGCATCCCGCCCGAGATCGCGTGGCCGTACCTCGAACACGCGGCGGACGTCGTGCAGCGCGCGCAGGCGTAGCGCAGGACCGCGCAGATGGCGTCGATCGCACGGTTCCCCGACACGAGCGACCCCGACGCCCTGATCGCCGCGTTGCGCGTCGACGGCGCGGTGCTCGTCGACGCCTTCGTCTCGGCCGCGACGGTTGCGGCGATACGCGCCGAGGTCGACGACCACGTCGACGCCGCCGAAGCCGGCATGCGTACCGTGAACCCCGCGGTGCAGGCGTTCTACGGCCCGTGCACCAAGCACGTGTCGGCGCTCGCGGCGGTGTCCCCCACGTTCGCCGACGAGGTGATCGCGCACGAGACGTACGCGGCGATCTGTGACGAGATCCTGCTGCCGTCGTGCTCGCGCTACCAGCTCAACCTCGGCCATCTCATCGCGCGCGGCCCGGGCGCGGAGGCACAGTTCGCGCACCGTGATGAAGACGTGTGGCCGCACTTCCCTCGTCCGCACGACGAGTTGCAGATCGCATCGCTGGTCGCGCTCACCGACTTCCGGGTCGACACCGGCGCAACCCGCGTCGTCCCCGGGAGCAATCACTGGGAGCGCGGTCGGCATCCGCAGCCGGAGGACGTCGCGGACGCGGTCGTGCCACCCGGCGGCGCGGTGATCTACCTCGGCTCCACCATCCACTACGCGGGCACGAACTCGACGGTCGATGAGTGGCGCCTGGGCGCGCACGTGAGCTTCACGCTCGGGTGGTTGCGCACCGAGGAGAACAACTCGCTCGCGGTGCCACCTGCGATCGCGCGCACGCTGTCGCCGCGAGCGCAGGAGCTGCTCGGCTACGCGGTACACGACGCCATCGCCGACGGCGGGGGCTACCTCGGCATGGTCCGCATGCGCGACCCGATGGAGCTGCTCGCCGAAGGCGCGCTCGAGCGCTGACTGCATGAGTCGTCTGGTCGGGGCGCGGGTCCCGCGGGTGGAGGATCCCCGCCTGCTCCGCGGGCGCGGGCACTTCGTCGACGACCTGCAGCCACCCGGACTCCGCCACGCCGCCTTCGTCCGCAGCCCGTTCGCGCACGCGCGTGTCATTGCGATCGACGCGGCCGCCGCGCGTGCGATTCCCGGTGTCGACCTCGTGCTGACCGCCGCCGATCTCGACGCCGTGGTCGGCATCATGCGCGGCGCCGGCCCCGATGGCCTGCACTCGCCCGCCTTCGGACCGCTGGCCAGCGACCGGGTCCGGTTCGTCGGCGATCCCGTCGCGATCGTGGTCGCCGCCAGCCGCGCCATCGCGGAGGACGCGTGCGAACTGGTCGACGTGGCGTACGACCCGCTGCCCGCGCTCACCGACGTCGACACCGCGCTCGCGCCCGACGCGCCGGCCGTGTTCGACGAGGTCGGGCACAACCTCATGTTCGAGGGTCACTGGACCTACGGCGATCCCGACACCCAGTTCGCGACCGCAGCACGAACGAGTCGGTGGCGGTTCATCCAGCACCGCCAGTGCAACGCACCACTCGAGGGTCGCGCCGGTCTGGCCGATCACGACCTCGACACCGGCGACTTCACGTACCACGCAGCCCACCAGAACCCGCACGCGCTGCGGCTGTTCGTCGCCGACCTGCTCGGCATACCCGCGCACCGCTTCCACGTGCGCACTGGTGACGTCGGCGGCTCTTTCGGCCAGAAGGCGTACGTGAGCCGTGAAGATGTCGCCGTGTGCGCGGCGGGCACCCTCGTCGGTCGGCCGGTGAAGTGGGTCGAGGACCGAGTCGAGAACCTCCAAGCTGCAGGCCAGGCGCGTGAGGAACGCTTCGACGTCGAGGCTGCGTACGACGACGACGGGACGGTCCGCGCCGTGCGGGTGGACATGGTGTTCGACCAGGGCGCCTATCAGCTGACGACGCTGCCCCCGACGATCTTCCCCACCATCGTGCGGGTCCTCTTCCCCGGCGCGTACCGCCTGCGGGATCTCGAGTTCCGTGTCCGCGTGGTCGCCACCAACAAGGCCACCTACGTCGCGTACCGCGGTCCGTGGGAGGCGGAGACGTTCGTGCGAGAACGCATGCTCGACGAGATCGCCGCTGACGTGGGAGTGGCACCGGAGGTGGTGCGCCAGCGCAACCTCCTCACCGCCGACGAGCTGCCGACGCGACTGGTCACCGACGTGTCGTTCGAGCACGTGTCCGCCCGCGAGACGTTCGAGCGCGCGCTGGCGCTCGCCGACGTCGACGGGTTCCGGCGGGCGCAGACCTCGGGGCGGGCCGGTGGTCGGCTGCTCGGGTTCGGGCTCGCAACGTTCGTGGAGCCCTCACCCGGACCGCCGGACTACACGCAGGCCCTCGGCGCGGGCGCGGCGCCCCGCAGCGCGCAACGTGCCACCGCCCGGCTCGAGCCCGACGGGTCGCTCACCGTCTTCACCAGCCAGTCACCTCACGGTCAGGGCCACCACACCACACTGGCGCAGCTGGCCGCCGACGAGCTCGGCGTGCCGCTCGCGTCGGTCCGGGTGGTCACCGGCGACACCCAGGTCACGCCGTTCAACCTCGTGGGCACGGGCGGGAGTCGCGCCGCCACGCTGGCGAGCGGCGCGGTGATCGGGGTCGCCGCCGAGGTACGCCGCGAAGTCGTGCAGCTGGCCGCACACCTGTTCGAGGCGGCCGACGACGACATCGAGCTCGTCGACGGCGTGGTTTCGGTGCGCGGCGTGCCGACGTCGGCCCGCCCACTCGCCGACGTCGCGACGGTCGCATACCGAAACACCGCGCTCCTCCCACCCGAGCTCACCCCGGGGATCGACGCCGAGTTCGACTTCGCCATCCCCGAGGGCGGCTGGTCGCAGGCGACCCACTGCTGCTGGGTGGAGGTCGATCCGGCGACCGGTCTCGTGCAGATCGACCGCTACCTGGTGGTGGAGGACTGCGGCGCGTTGATCAACCCGGCCATCGTCGAGGGCCAGATCGCCGGTGGTGTCGCCCAGGGCATTGGCGGCGTGCTGCTCGAGCGCGTCGAGTACGACACCAACGGTCAGCTGCTCACGTCGACCTTCGTCGACTACCTGCTCCCGACCGCGACCGACATCCCCCACCTCGAGATCCACCACCTCGAGTCGCCGCCCCAGGGGCCGATCGACTTCCGCGGCGTGGGCGAGGGCGGCGCCATCGGCGCCCCTGCCGCGCTCTGCAACGCCATCGCCGACGCGCTCCGACCGACGGGCGCCGTCGTCCTCGATCAGCACCTGCCTCCGACCAGGATCCTCGAGCTCCTCGGCATCCTCTGACAACGAGGTTGCGTGACTCGGGCACAATTGATGTGCCGCGGTCACGCAGCTTCACGGAGAGGTCACAGGACGCCGAGGTCGCGGGCCCAGGCGAGGTTCTTGCGGGCGGAGCCGACGTGGGCGATGTGCACGACGTGCGCCTCACCCTGGCGCGGATCGCCGTGGCGGATCGGTCCGCTGTTCACGCGCTCGGCCTCGGCAGCCAGTTCGTCGAGCTCGCGCCAGTACGCGATCTCCTCCGCGGTCGGCGTGAACACCTCGTGCACCAGGGGGACGTGCTCGGCGCTCCCGAGCATCATCCCGTAGTACCCGAGGTTCCGCAGCGACGTCGCGAACGCGCGCAAGCCGTCGAGATCGTCGAGCGCGCCGCCCCACATCCCGCTGATGGGATAGCGGATTCCCGCCGCCTTGGCGTCCACGAGCACCTTGGAGCGGAGGAACAACGTCTCCTCGCCCTCTGCGGTCCAGCGGTAGCCGAGTGCCTGGTGGATGTCGCCGAAGCGCGACAGCGCGCCGCCCATGTGCGACACGCGTGGCGACGCCACCGCGATCTCGTAGGCGAGGCGGATCGCCTGCGCGGTCTCGAGGATCGGATAGATCGCGATCTGTCCCGGAACGAGTTCGAAGTCGACCTCCGTGCACGCGAGCAGCGCGTCGAGCATGTGCACGTCGGCCGGCGACATGATCTTGGGCAGCAGCACACCAGCCAAGCCCGGTCCCGCGACAGACGCGCAGGTCCTTCAACGTCTGACCCGTCGACGGCGGCTGCACGCGCGCGAACACGAGCGGCAACTCGCCCGGAACGAGCGAGTCGAAGAACTCGCGCGCCACCTTGCGGCCGCGCTCGCGTTCGGACTCCGGGTACGGCGTCTGCGGTTCCTCGAGGTCGACGACCATCGCGTCGGCACCCGACGCCCGTGTCGCCGCCAGTGCTTCGGCGTCGTCACCGGGCGCGAACACGACCGATCGCAGAGGTGGGGCATCGTCGCGGTTCACAACCACACCTCCCCCACCTCGGCCAGCGCCTGCGTGGCAGCTGCTTCGCACACCGTGCCCTCGAAGAACCTCGGATTCGGACCCGCGTGCAGCCGCACCGGGTTCACGAACGTGAGGTCTCGGAAGTCGTGGTCGGTGATCACGCCGTGCTCCACCAACTCGTAGGCCTCCGCCACCGGTTCCGTCATGTCGCGGACGTCCCAGTGCGAGATGTCCGATCCCAGCACCGGTCGCAGCCTGGTGCCCAGCGGGTTCACGTCGTCGCGGAACGCCCACGCGACCAGCGGATCGTCGGCTTCACACCCGAAGTAGAAGTTCGGCTCGAAGCGCGTGCGCAGGTCGTCGGCGATGTCGATGCCGACGGCTGCGAACTCGTCGACCCGAGCGGGACGCGCCGCGGGCCGGGCGAAGTACTCACGCAACTCGTCGATGCGTCCGCGCACCTCGGCGTCGCCGTACTCGGTGAAGTACGCGAGCAGCGCGTCGACGTCGAGTCGATCGGGATCGAGCTCCACGATGGCGTCACGGTTGCGCTTCTCCCAGTGCCCGACCAACGAGGAGAAGAGTGCGCACGCCCACGCCACGCCACCCTCGAGGAACCCGATCCGCAACTCCGGGAACCGGTTCGTCACGCCCGACAGGAACAGCGACTTGCACAACGACTCGTGCGCCGCCGCCAACCCGTTGACGTGGTTGTACACGTAGTTCGAAATGGACCGCGTCACGCGGTGCTGCTGCAACGCGCTGTGCACGACGGGCGCGACACCGAGCTCCACGCACGACGACCACAACGGGTCGTAGTCGTAGTCGCTGTCGAGGCCGAACATGTCGAGCCGGTACCCGCCCGCCTCGACCGGACGGCGCGCGTACCCCGCCATCAGCACCGACTTGGCTCCCAGCTCCTCGACCGCGAACCGCACCTCGGCGACGGCCTGCGCGGGACTGTTCATCGGGATCAACGCGCCCACCGTGCAACGGTCGCGGTACGGCGCGAACTGCCGCTGGTGGTAGCGGTTCACCGCTCGGCACACCACCGACGACAGCTCCTCGTCGGTCATCTCGAAGTACCCGAGTGCCATCGACGGGTAGAGGATGGTGAAGTCGATGCCCAGCTCGTCGAGCCGCTCGTAGAGCAGCGCCGGGAGGTGCGACGTGGCGCGGTCGCGCACGCCGGCGGTCTGCCACCCCCACCAGGACGGCATCGCCTTCCACTGCCGGCGCACGTCGGGATCATCGCGGTCGGCCAGGCTCGACGAAGTGTCGAACGACTTGGCGGTGGCGAGGAACCGCTCGCGCAGGTCGGCGCCTCCGGCATCCTCGACGTACGAGATGACCTCGTCCTGCAACAGGGGCCCGAGCTCCACGAAGTGACCGTCGGCGTCGATGATCGGGTGGTCGACCTGGCTGCGGATCCGGGCCGCCTGCGTGGGCGTCGTCGTCATGCGCACTCCTCGCTCGCTGACCGGCACACTACGGCCATGTCTCATGGGACCGCGGCGTAGTAGAAGGATCCAGGTGCAGCCCGATCCCGTCGTCGCCGCCGAGTACCGCGCCGCCGGCTGGTGGGGTGACACGACCGTGGGCGACGCCGTCGCCGGATGGGCCGTGGCCCGTCCCGGCCATGACGCGCTGATCGCCGACGGGCAGCGAGCCACCTGGGCCGACTACGACACCCGAGCCACTGCGCTCGCGCACGTGCTGACCGGCAGCGGGCTGGCCCGAGGCGCACGCGTTGCCGTGCTGCTTCCCGACGGGATCGCCGTCCACGTGGCCTTCGTCGCCGCCGAGCGCGCCGGGCTGACCATCGTGGGGCTCGGCCATCGCGCCGGTGACGACGAACTCCGCCACCTCCTCACCCTCACCCGGGCGGACGCGCTCGTCACGCTCGCCGAGCACCGTGGCCGGCCCACCGCCGAACTGGTGACGATGCTCCAAGGCAGGGGATGCGCGGTCCGTCACCACATCGTCGTCGACCGCGACGGCGTCGCCACCGCCCCGGCCGCGCCGGTCGCCGATCTCGCCAGCCGGGCCTATGGCCCCGACGACGTGTTCCTGGTCAACTCCACCTCGGGGACCACCGGCATGCCGAAGTGCGTGGTCCACACCCAGAACCGATGGATGTACTTCCATCAGCTCGCGGCCGAAGCCGGCGACATGACCGGCGACGACGTGTTCCTCAGCGCCATTCCCGCACCCTTCGGGTTCGGCATCTGGACCGCTCACGTCACCCCGGCGGTCCTCGGCGCGCCGACGGTCGTGCACGAGCGCTTCGACGCCGACGACGTGCTCCGCGCCATCGAGCGCGAACGCGTCACGGTGCTCGCCTGCGTCAGCACGCAGTTCCTCATGATGCTCAAGTCGCCCATCGTCGAGCAGCACGACCTGTCGTCGCTGCGGTGCATGTTCACGGGCGGCGAGGCCGTGCCCGAGGCACGCGCGGCGCGGTTCGAAGACGTCACCGGCGCGCGCGTCCTCCAGTTCTACGGCTCCAACGAGACCGGCGCGTTGAGCAACACCACGATGCGCGACGACCGCGACCATCGCCTCCAGACCGCCGGCCGACTGATCGTGGACATGCACGTGCGTCTCCTCGACGACGACGGCAACGACATCACCACGCCCGACACACCCGGACATCCGGTGTGCAAGGGCCCGGCCACCTGCCTCGGTTACCTCGACGACGCGCGCGCCAACGCGGAGCTGTTCACCTCCGACGGCTGGATGCGCATCGGCGACCTGTGCACGGTCGACGCCGACGGCTACCTGCGCGTCGTGGGCCGCACGTCCGACATCATCATCCGGGGCGGCAAGAACCTCAGCGCGCCCGCGATCGAAGGCGAGGTCGCCGAACACCCGGCGGTCGCGGTCGCGGCTGCAGTGGCGATGCCCGACGAGGTGTTCGGCGAACGGGTCTGCCTCTACGCCGAGCTCGAACCCGGCACCGCGCTCGACCTCGATGCGCTCGTCACCTTCCTGCGCTCGCGCGGCGTGTCACCCGAGTGGTTCCCCGAACGCCTCGTCGTCGTCGACGCGCTCCCCCGCGCCTCGGGTGGGAAGGTCGCCAAGGGCGAGCTCCGCGCCGACATCCGCCGTCGGCTCGCCACAGAAGGCTGAAACGGGGAACGGGCACTCAGAGGTAGTCGCGCCGGATGAGGTCTCGGGTCGCGAACCAGCCGGGTACTGCGGGCAGGTAGTAGTACACGAGCTGATTGGCGAGCACCGCCGCCACCGCGATCTCCTTGGGGACTCCGAACGAGACCAGCACCGCAGACAGGCCGACCGTCCCCACCGCCGTGCCGCCTCCCGGTACCGGCACGATCGATGCGATCGTCACCACGCCGACATTGGCCGCGAGCAGCGCCCAGAACGACACGTGACCGCCGAACGCCACGAGGCAGAGCTCGAGGCACCACGTCGACATGATCGTCGCCACGACGTTGCCACCGATGAGGAGCGCGACGAGCCCGGGCGACCGCAGTGCGTCGGCCATCGTGCGCGCCGCGTGCGACACCGGCGGGACCACCCGCGCGCGCAGGCCGGGGAGAGCGACCAGCAACGCGCTGACGAGCACGAACAGCCCGGCGCCGATCACCAGGGCCAGGAGCAGACCGTTCGTCGGAATGAGCGACAGGTCGACGCGCGCCGGTTCGACGACGAGCGCCACCGCGAAGCAGGCGAACGCGGCGACCAGGCCACCGAATCCGCTGAGCACCCCACCGGCGGCGACCGCCGACGGCAGATCGACCCCGAGCTTCTGCAGGAAGCGCACCTGCATGCCCTGACCGCCGATCGCGGGGACGGCAAGGTTGGAGAACGACATCGCAACCTGCAGCTCGGTGGTGGGCACCAGTGGCAGTCGCCTGCGTACCGTGCCCTGGAGCGCAACCGCGTACGCGACGTTGGCCGCGAACGCGACCACGATCGCGAGCACCAACCAACCCCAATCGGCGTTCCGCATGGTGTCGACGACGTCGACGGGATCGCCGACGTCGA
Organism: uncultured Actinomycetes bacterium; assembly: GCA_963720765.1. GTDB lineage: Bacteria > Actinomycetota > Acidimicrobiia > IMCC26256 > DASPTH01 > DASUAS01. Next base: position 221,047 of record CAVRGS010000013.1, on the reverse strand, counting down.
TGAGCAACGCGCCCACGGCGACCAATGCCCCGAGCGCCATTGCGGCGCTGGTTGCGGTGATTCGGCGGATCTGCACCGGTTCCGGCACGTCGATGCCGATGACCGCCGCCGCCGTGACGCGCAGGCGCGCCAGGTGTTCGGCGAACTGACGTCGCCCGTCGCCACCCCGCTTGCGCGTGCTCGGCGACAGTGCCGCCGGCTGGAGGCGCGGCAGCGCCGACGCAACCGCCGGACCGCCGACGCCATCGATCGCGGCCCGGATCGCGCGGTCGTCACCCACCAACGCCGCGGTCGACGCGAGGAGCTCGGCCACGTCGTCGGCGCGGTCGGCAGGATCACCGGAGATGAAGGCGTCAGCGAACCCGACGATCCACGGCCGCCCGCCGTGCACGATGACGTGTTCGGCGTCGAGTGTGCCGTGCACCACCCGACTGCGACCCAGCGCATCGACGTCGTGCCACAGGTGGCGCAGCAGGGCGTCGGTGATCGCGTCTGCCGTCGAGGTCGGCGAGGCGGGTGCCGGGCACGGGACGTTGCACGAGCAGCGCGGCACGAGGCCCGGCCCGCCCGGCGACGACGACCGTCGGCACGTGCGCCCCGGCCTGCGCGGCGACCAGCATGAGGTACGCCTCGTGTTCCACCTGCTGCTCACGAGTCAGCACGAAGCGGTTCGTCGAGCCCTTGTTGACCACCGACGTCCACGCCTTGGCGAGGAGCTGGTGGTGCGCATCGTCGCGACCGATCACGCGGATGCGCAGCGGACCCTCGTCGTCGGTGGCGACCACCAGCGTCGACGCAGTCGGCTGCTCCACCGCGAACCGCACGTCGCGGGCCACGACACCGAGATGCGCGAGCGCCGTGGTGATCTGCGGGATCGTCGGCCTGCTGCCTGGCGACCCGAACACCAGATGCACCAGCGACGCAACGGTCAGCCCGAGCAGCACACCGGCGAAGAGATCGTTGGGGAAGGCGACACCGAGGTAGAGCGCCGATGCTCCGAGCAGCGCGACCACCATCCAGCCGAACGCGCGCGCCGGCCGGGTGACGTAGGGAGCAGCGGCAACGATCACCGCGACGATGACCGCGACCCGCGTCGACGGATACGCCGACAGCGAGCCCCCGAACCCGGCTGCGACCCGCAGGGTGCGCGCGATGGTCTCGTGGGCGTCGACGATCTCGCCGAGCGCGCGTGCCGACGCCCACGCGAGCACCCCGGCCACCACGAGGTCTCGCGCCAGGCGGATGCGGCCGGCAACGAGGGCTGCGACCACGACCAATCCAACCGCCCACAGCGCGCCCAACCGGTAGAGCGCCCTGAACACCGGGGCCAGTCCGCCCGGGAGGGTGTTGAACAGGTCGAACACCAGCCGTTCGCTGCGCGTGACGTCTCCGTGGTGCAACGACGTGACCACGAGCAACAGGATCCCGACGATCAGACCGAACCAGTCGCGCGTCCGTCGCCGCAGCGCGCCCTCGCCGGCAGGCCGGAACATGCTGCGACGCCAGGACGACGTCACGCCCCGTTCCGCGGGCCGGTCCGTCGTCATCACGGACCCATGGTGCCCGATGCTCCGACCCGAGACGCGCGCAGCACCTTCGTGCGTAAGCTGACCGGCCCCACAGCGTCGAAGGATGGCCGCGCTCATGGACAGTGCTCGCGACGTCGTGGTCGTCGGCGGCGGCCTCGTCGGCGCTTCGTGCGCGTACGAGCTCGCGAGCGACGGCCACCAGGTGGTGGTGATCGACCGTCACGACCCGGGCCGGGCGACCGATGCCGGCGCCGGCATCCTCTCACCCGAGACCATGGGTGGACTACCCGCGCCCTTCCTCGATCTCGCCGATCTCGCCGGTGACCACCACCGCCGGTTGATCCCCGCCCTCGCCGACGCCGGTGCGCCCGATCCTCACTACGCAGTGTGTGGCGCGCTGCGCATCGCGTTCCGTGACCTCGACGACGAAGCATTCGCAGCCAATCAGCGCGAGTCGATCGACCGCCACCCCGACGCCCTCTCGATCGTGACACCGGAAGCGGCGAAGGAGCTGTTCCCGCCGCTCGGTGCGATCCGAGACGCGTTCTTCAACCAGCGCGGCGCGCGCGTCGACGGACGCGAGCTCGTACGCGCACTCGAACACGCGGCGCGCGCACTCGGAGTCGACTGGCGCATCGGCTCGGTCGACCGGATCATCGCCAACGGTGACCGTGCGGTCGCGGTGGAGCATGCCGACGGCGCGATCTCGTGCGACGCGGTCGTGATCGCTGGTGGCGCGTGGACGCCGGCGTTGGCCGACGCGTTCGGCATGCGGTGCGGCGTGCGTCCCGTGCGCGGCCAGATCGTGCACCTCGACATCGACGCCGACACGTCGGCGTGGCCGGTGCTCCAACCGATCTTCAGCCACTACGTGGTGCCCTGGCACAACGGGCGGGTCGCGCTGGGCGCCACGGTCGAGGAGGTGGGCTTCGACAGCCGCGCGACCGCGGCGGGCTTGCGTCAGCTGTTCTCGGAAGGGCTCCGGGTGAGCCCCGGCCTCGCCGAGGCGACCTTTCGGGAGGTGCGCGTCGGGCTCCGACCGGTGAGCGACGACGACCTCCCGATCCTCGGTGCACTGCCGGACGTGCCGAACGTGCACGTCGCCACCGGACACGGCGCCAACGGTCTGCTGCTCGGCCCGGTGAGCGGTCGCCTGGTCGCCGACGCGATCGCCGGCCGCCCACCCGCGCTCGACCTCACGCCGTTCTCTCCCGCCCGTCTCGGGCGCGGGGAGGTCAGACCCGCTGGTCGAACTGCACGTACCCGCCCTCTGGGTCCTGCACGATGATCGACCGGATGGTGTCGCCCGGCGGTTCCCCCCACCACACGGAGTCGGCGCCGACCGACCCGTTCAGCAGGATCGGTACACCGGCGGCCTCGACCCGTTCCCGGATCGGATCGACGTCGTCGACCCAGAAGCCGTAGTGATGCAGGCCCATCTGGAAGATGTGCGCCGGCTCACCCGGGGTGTCGAAGTCGAGTTGCTGGTCGAGCACGACGAAGCTCGACCGAGGGTCGTCGTCCCACCGCATGTAGACGGCACGGCGCCGCGCCGGTGGTTGGTCGTTGCCGCGCGGCATCGACTCCACGGTGTCGAGCGACACGTGGAGACCGACGACGTCGCGCCAGAACGGCAGCGCCACCTCCATGTCGCGGACCCCGATGGCGACGTGCGAGAACGTGCTGATGCTCATGCGCGGACACTACCGAGCCGCGCCTCCGTCGTCACTCCCCGTACGGGAGGTCCCGCGGATGGCAGTCGACGAAGTCCGGTGGGGGCTGCACCGCGAACCGCACGGCCCGCACGGTCGCCCGCTCGTCGCGCAGCGCACGCGCGACGCGGTGCATGCCGTCCATCACCCGGCCGTCCACGTCGAGGATGATCGGGTGCACGAGGTCGACCTCGTCGATGAGTCGTGCATGTTCGACGACGGCGCGCACCGTGGGGACCACGTCGCTGTCGGCGAACCAGTACTCCTCGTCCAGCTCGGCGATGTCGGCGACGGCGAGGTCGAACACGGGCAGGTCGGCGGCACGCGCGACCAGCCGGTCGACGTCCCACGCGTCGAATCCATTCGCACTGCGGCGCAAGCTGTACTGCTTCCGCATGGTCACGGTTTGACCAGGCGCAGCGCGAGGAACAGGGGCACGGCGAGCCAACGGTCGTAGCGCTCCGGGTGTCCACTCGGGCGCGGTTCACGGATGCGCTCGATGCGAAGTCCCGAGTCCTCGAACGCCCGCATGTAGTCCTCGAGCGGATACGTCCATCCCCGGAAGGTCATGCTGATCCCGTCGCGTTCCTCCGTCTCCTCGATGTGCCGCACGTCGAAGTACCGCTCGCGCAACATGAAGCGCGGACCGTCGGCGGTGATCTCGACGTCACCGAGGTCCGTGACGGGATGGATGACGCACACGCACAACGTCCCGCCGGGTCTGAGCACGCGCGTGATCTCCCGTACTGCTCGCGGGAGATCGGCAACGTTCTGCAACACGTTGTACGACACCACGAGGTCGAACTCGTCGTCCGCGAACGGGACCTCGTGCCCGTCGGCGATCGCATAGCGCCCGATCGGATCCGCGTCGGCGGCGGCGCGCACCAACGTGTCCGCCGGTTCGAGGGCGATCACGTCGTAGCCGCGCTCGACGAGGTCACGAGTCACGCGGCCCTCACCGCACCCCACCTCGAGCGCGCGGCCCCGGGGTGGCGGCAGGATCGCGTCGAACACCGCGTCACGGAAGTACCAGTAGGCGTCGAAGCCGGGCGTGCGCGCCCAACGGATCCAGTGCTCCCCCTCGGGCTCCCACGCCGCCACGCTCGGCATCATGCCGCGTCGACCACGGCCCGGCCGGCGGTTGGGGGCGGTTGGGGGGGATTCGCTACCCGTCGCTCGGCTCGCCCGGCGGGAGCTGGCCGGGACACGCCTTGCCGACACCGACCCGAACCCGCCGCTCGTCGCGCCCTGCCCGCACGATCAGCCGGACGCAGTGTGGCGCCGTGACGAAGTAGCCCCCGGGGAATGCGGTCCAGCTCGAGCCCGCCGGGCACGGACCGACGCGGAACACGCGACCGGCGATGCCGTCGTGATCGGTGTTGCCCCACGACAGCGCGACCCGGCCCCGCTCCGACCGCGGTACGACGAGCTCAGCGTCCCCCGCGCCGTGACGCATGAGGAGCGCCGTCTTGGCGAAGTAGCGGTACCCCGGCGCCACCGGATCGTGCAACCGCGCGGTCTGCAAGGCGTGTTCCTGCGTCCGGGTGGTGAGGAGCGCGACGCGGTTCCCAACGGTCTCGGACCGTGGTGGTGACGAACCGCCGATCGGATCGGTGCAGTCGAGCGTCGCAGTCGGTGTGACGCCGGTCGCGTCAGCGCCAGCGGGCAGCATCGTGGCCACGAGCACGATGACCACCGCGCACGCGACGCGGGCAATCATGCCGCTCGCTCCTTGCACGGCGCGCCAACCGCGAGCCGAATCGTCGTCGTGTTCCGCGCGGTCACCCTGAACGGCACGCACGCAGCATGGTCCACCCAGATCCTCATGACGAACATCGTCCAGGAGTCCGCGGGATCCGCAGGAGGGCACCTGGGCACGGTGAGTCGACGTGTCGCGCTCGGAGCGTCGCGGATCCCGACCGACACGTGCCCGATCTGCGTCTTGGGCACCACGAGTTCGCTCTTGGTGTCCGCCCAGAACCCGACCACCACGTCCGCTTGGAGCAGCTGTGACCCCACTGCTCCCGTGGCGTGCGCCTGCAGAACATGCTCGGGATACATCACCGGGTAGTCGATCGTGAAGGTCGGGTCTCCGCCCGGCGACGGCGCGCCACACGGGAGCGTGACGTGCCGTTCGGTGACGGGTTGCGACGCGCTGGTGCCCGCGACGCGCGCGGTGACGACCACTGGTGGATCGCCGGCGCGCCGCGCCCAGGTGCGGCAGTCGGCGCGGTCGACCTGCGGCGCGCCTGCACCTGAGGGATCGGGCTGGCTCGCGGGTGCGGTCGCGTCGACGGTCAGGGTGAGCTCCGGCTCCACCGCACGACACACCTCGAGCGTCAGCGTGCCGAGACGGGCCGCGATCGGCTGCAGCGCGCTCGTGTCGATCCGCACGCCGCCGTCGCCAGCGTTCGCGAACGGCGTGTGCAGCGAGGCACGGAACCCCACCTCGTGGTACAGGTCGCTCTGCTCGGAGTCCACCTGCACGGTGTCGGTCGGGATGCCGAGTGCATCGAGCACCTGATCCACGATCGCCGACCGCTCCGCCGGCGAGGGCGCGTCGGGATCGTACGTCGCGTGGTTCGCGGCGCCGTCGATCACCACGAGACCCGATTGGTCGAGGATGAAGTCGAGCGTCAACGAGTCGAGCGGCGACGGGTGCGCCCCCGCTGGCGTCGGGAGCACCATGATCCCGAGCGCGACGACCAGCGCCACGAATCCACACGTCCACACGCGAGCCCGCATGCCCACCTCCTCGGGCACCGACGCACGTGTGGCACCCGAGGTTGCCCTCCAGGCTCGATCAGTCGAACATCTGGCCGATGCGGATGGCGTTGCCGAAGGGGTCGCGGATGCCGAAGTCGATGCCGTAGGGACGGGTCTCGGGCTCGTCGGTGACGTCGACGCCCCGCTCCTTCAGCACCGCGAACGTCGCGTGGGCGTCGTCGACGGTGAAGAACAGCGCGCCGGCCACCGCGCCCTTGGCGAGCAGCTCCCGCACCTGCGCGGTGGTGGCGTCGTCCATCATGGGCGCGCCGGGCCGCTCGAGCAGGATCTCCCGCACCGGGTCACCAGGGACCCGCACGGTGAGCCAGCGCATGAACCCGAGGTCCTGGTCGAGAGCGACCTCGAGCCCGAGGGTGTTGACGTAGAAGTCGAGGGCTTCGTCCTGGTCGAGGACGAACAACTGTGAACGGCTGATGTGGTTGAACATGCGGCGATCGTAGAGAGCCCTCCGGTCAGGAGGCTTCTCCGAAAGTGCTCGGTCGCGTCCACGCCTTCACGAAGCACGATGGCACGCCCGGCATCGGTCCACGCGCCCGGAACTCCGACGGCGTCTCTCCGACGATGTCGCGGAACGTGCGGCTGAACGTCCCGAGGCTGGAGAAGCCGACCCGCATGCAGATCTCGGTGACGGTGCGGTCGGTCGTCCGCAGCAGGTACATCGCACGTTCGACCCGGCGGCGCTGCAGGTACCGGTGCGGCGTCTCGCCGAACGTCGACTTGAAGGTCCGGATGAAGTGCGCTTCGGACACGCAGGCGATCGACGCCAGCTCGGGCACGTCGAGCGGCCTCGCGTAGTCGCGATCCATCGCATCGCGGGCCCGCAGCATGCGGCGGTTGCCGTCCTCGACCGACCTGACCACCTGCCCAGTCTGGTCGCTCACGATCGTCCAGGCTCGACCATCCAGATCGGGTGATGCGGCGGAGCGGGCGCTGGGCGATGATGGCCGTGCGGTGGCGTCGGCCACCTCCCGTTCCCTGCACCCGAGGAGCACTTCGATGGCCAGCGAGCCCGGCGCCAGGATCAACCTCGACATCCGCGACTCGGTGCCCGACTGGACGCCCTACCTCCCCCCGAAGGCACCCGACGGCGCCCCGAACGTCCTCTACATCACCTGGGACGACCTCGGGTACGGCACCATGGACGTGTTCGGCGGCCCGGTGAAGACGCCGAACATGCAGCGCATCGCCGACCTGGGCGTGAAGTTCTCGAACTTCCACACGACCGCGCTGTGCTCGCCGACGCGATCGTCGATGCTGACCGGTCGCAACGCCACCAGCAACGGCATGGCCACCATCGCCGAGTTCAGCGCCGGGTTCCCCGGGATCTCGACCCGCATTCCGTTCGAGAACGGGTTCATCTCCGAGGTGCTGGTCGAGCGGGGTTACAACACGTACTGCGTCGGCAAGTGGCACCTCACCCCGGGCGAGGAGTGCAACCTCGCCGCCTACAAGGGGCGGTGGCCGCTCGGCCGGGGGTTCGAGCGGTTCTACGGCTTCCTCGGGGGCGAGTCGAACCAGTGGTACCCCGACCTGGTGCAGGACAACAGCCAGATCGATCCTCCGGGCACGCCCGAGGACGGCTACCACCTCTCGAAGGACCTCGCCGACCAGGCCATCGGCATGATCAAGTCGGCCAAGGTCATCGATCCCGACAAGCCGTTCTTCATGTACCTCGCGCCCGGGTGCGGGCACGCGCCGCACCACGTGTTCACCGAGTGGTCCGACAAGTACAAGGGCCAGTTCGACCAGGGCTACGAGGCCATCCGCAGCGAGATCCTGGCCCGCCAGCAGGAGCTCGGGCTGCTGCCCGACGACACCGAGCTGTCGCCGATCAACCCGCACGGCGAACCCGAGCGGACGGGCCCCGACGGTCAGGCCTGGCCCCTGCTCGACACCGTGCGCCCGTGGGACTCGTTGACGAGCGACGAGCAGCGACTCTTCGCCCGCATGGCCGAGGTGTTCGCCGGGTTCGTGTCGTACACCGACGACCAGATCGGCCGGGTGCTCGACTACCTCGAGGAGTCGGGGCAGCTCGACAACACCATCGTCGTCGTCGTCTCCGACAACGGGGCCAGCGGCGAGGGCGGCCCCAACGGGTCGTTCAACGAGTGGCGGTTCTTCAACGGTGTGGCCGACACGACCGACGCCACGTTGCCGCACATCGACGACCTCGGTACGCCGAAGTCGTACAACCACTACTGCACCGGGTGGGCGTGGGCCTTCGACACACCGTTCCCGTACTGGAAGCGCTGGGCCGGCTACGAGGGCGGCGTCGCCGACATGTGCCTCGTCGCGTGGCCGGCGCAGATCGAGGCCTCGAAGGAAGTGCGTCAGCAGTACATCCACGCGGTCGACATCGTCCCGACCGTGTACGACCTGCTCGGCATCGAGCCGCCGGCCGTGATCAAGGGCTACCCCCAGAGCCCGATCGAGGGCGAGAGCTTCGCCGCCGCGCTCACCGACCCCACGGCGCCGGGCAAGAGCACGCAGTTCTACACGATGCTCGGTCAGCGCTCGATCTACCACGAGGGGTGGCTCGCGTGCACCGTGCACCCGCCCATCGGTGGGTGGGGCAAGTTCGAGCTCGACGAGTGGGAGCTGTACGACCTCGAGCACGACCGCGCCCAGTCGAAGAACGTCGCCGCCGACCACCCCGAGCAGCTCGAGACGCTGAAGAGCCTGTGGTTCTACTACGCGGGCATCTACAAGGGGCTGCCGCTCGACGATCGCACCGCGCTCGAGCAGGTGCTGTCCGAACGTCCGCGCGGCGGGCCCGACCGTCAGCAATACACCTACTACCCCGACGTCGCCGACGTGCCGGAGTCGTCTGCGGTTGCGATCGGCGGACGGTCGTACACGATCGCCGCGGGCGTCGACATCGAGTCGGCCGACGCCGAGGGCGTGCTCTTCGCGCACGGTGGGGTCGCCGGTGGCCACAGCCTCTTCGTGAAGGACAAGAAGCTCCGGTACGCGTTCAACTGGGTCGGCACGAAGATGTTCGACGTCGTCGCCGACACCGACATCACACCGGGCAAGCACGTGTTGACCGCCGAGTTCGCGTCGAAGGGCCGGAGCACCGACCCCACGATGCCCGGCTTCGCGGGCACGCTCTCGCTGTACCTCGACACGACGAAGGTCGGTGAGGGCGAGATCGTCACGCAGCCTGGGGCCTTCTGCCTCGTGGGCGACGGTCTCTGCATCGGACGCGACAGCGCGTCGCCGGTCACACCCGAGTACACCGCGCCCTACCGGTTCACCGGCGGCACCATCGACAAGGTCGTCGTCGATGTCTCGGGCGAGAAGTTCGTCGACCACGAGGCCCAGGTCGCAGCCTGGTTCTCGATCGACTAGCGCGGGGAGTCAGCGACCTCGCTCCATCGAGAACTCGAGCACCTGGGTCAGGCGGATGTTGTTGCCCGACGGGTCGCGGAACGAGGTGTCGATGCCGTAGGGCTGCTCCGTCGGCGGATCGTTGAAGACGACACCGCGGGCCGACAGGTCGTCGTACGCCGCTCGGCAGTCGTCGGTCTCCAGGAACAGGGTCCCTCCGGCTCCCTTGGCCACGAGGTCCGCGAGTTGGGCGCTGCTGTCGGCGTCGAGCATCGGCGGGGTCGGGATCGGCATGAGCACCAGTCCGACGTCCGGCTGGTCGGTCGGGCCGACGACGAGCCAGCGGAAGGCCCAGTCGTCGATCTTGACGTCGGAACGCACCTCCCAGCCGAGCGTGCGCGTGTAGAACGCCAGGGCCTCGTCCTGGTCGTGCACCCAGAACTGTGCGTTGGCGATGGTGATCATCGTTGCTCCTCGGTCGTCGTTCTTCGTGGGTCGTGCACGACGTTAGGAACGCTGCGCTGTCGGCGCTTCTCGAAACGTGCGGTTCTCGCGACGTCCGTAACCGCGCGAGATGCAGTCGGGCACGCGGAGGTGGCGCTGCGCGGGCGGGAAGGACGCGCGGTATGCGCTCGGTGACACGCCGTAGATGCGCCGGAAGCTCGCGGAGAAGGAACCGACGCTCGACCATCCCACCGCGAAGCAGATGTCCGTGACCGGCCAGTCGGTGTTGCGGAGCAGGGCCGAGCCGCGCTCGAGCCGTCGGGTCAACAGGTAGCTGTGCGGAGGTTCACCGAACGCGCGACGGAACGCTCGGCTGAAGTGCGCCGGGGAGAGTCCTGCGGCGCCCGCGAGGTCGGCGACCGCCAGCGGTTCGAAATAGCGGCTGTCGGCGAGGTCCTTGGCGCGCAGGAGATGACGAACCGACGGAGTCACGGGACCAGTCTCGCGAACTTCGCTGCCGCCGGTGCCAAGATGGTGCCGTGCATCTCCTGGAGTGGGTCCACCGGGTGATGACAGCCGACGACGGGCACGTGCCCGATCCCGAACACGTGGTGGCCGTCGCCAACGTCGGGCCGAGTCTGGGTGGCTACCTGATCGGTGAGCTCCGGGCTGCCGGCATCCGGGCGCAGCTGCGCGACCGCTACCCCGTCTACGGTGGGGTGCTCCGTTCCGAGATCCTCTGCTTCGAGCCCGATCAGCCGCGCGCGGTCGAGATCATCGACGCCGCGCTCGCCGAGCAGCGCGACTGACGCGGTCAGGTCACTGCGTCGGACGCGCCGCCGTCGAGGCGGAGGTGCGCGCCGTTGAGGTGCCACGCGACATCGCTCACCACGAACGTCACGAAGCGGCCGACCTCGTCGGGGGTCGGCACGCGGCCAGTCGGGTTCGCCATGCGCCCCTCCTGGATGAGCTCCTGCACGCTCTCCCAGTCCGTACCGCGGCCGGCGCGCTCGGCGCGCTTCGTGTAGCTCGCCACCACCTCGTCCGTCGCGATGATCCCCGGGCTCACGCAGTTCACCGTGATCCCTGTGCCCGCCAGGTGCTTCGCCAACCCGACCGCCATCGACGGCAGTGCCCCCTTCGCGGTGTAGTACTCGGGGATCGTGTCGCCCGGTCGCGTCGCGCCAATGGTGGACATCACCACCACGCGACCCCAGCCCGCGGCGCGCATGTCGGGGACGAACGCCTGCGTCACGCGGAACGCGCTCACCACGTTGACGTCGTAGCTGCCGTGCCACGAGGCGCTGTCGGCCGCATCCCAGTCGCTCGCGTGATCGGTGTTGCCGAAGTTGTTCACGACGATGTCGACGTGGTCACGACCACCCGCAACGAGCTGCGCCTGGACGTCGCCGACCAACGCCGTGGTGCCGTCCTCGGTCCTGATGTCCCCGACGACGGCGTGGGCGCGCCCGCCGCCGGCGGTGAGCTCCGACGCCACGTCGTCGGCCTGTCCCGGTTCGAGCCCGTGCACCAGCACGACGGCGCCTTCGGCGGCCAACGAACGCGCGATGCCTGCCCCCGTGCCGCGGTACGAACCGGTGACCAGCGCCACCTTGTCGGTCAGTCCGAGATCCACGTCGTTCGCCTTCCCACCGTTCCCACCGTCGTGCGTCGCGAGCGCGAGCGGGCTTAGTGTGCCAGGACCAGGAACGAAAGGTCACTCGCATGCCGATCATCGAACCGATCCCCATGGACGAGCTCTCCCCCGTCTCCCGCGCCGTGATCGAGAGCGGCTGCGAGGAAGGGCTCTACGCCACGCCGATCCCGCTCCAGCTGTTCGCCTACAGCACCCGTCACCTGCTCGCGATGGACGACACCCGTCGTCTGCGCGGGAGCGGTTCGCTGCTGGGCGGTCGCATCCTCGAGCTCCTGCGCATCCGCAGCGCCCAGCTCGGCGAGTGCCAGCCGTGCATGCAGTCGCGCAAGCACGACTCCATCACCGACGAGGACGTCGCGTGCCTCCTCGACATGGAGGGCGGCGGCCTCACCGAGCAGGAACGCCTCGCGGTCAAGTTCATGGACCTGCTGTCGGCCGACCACCACGCCATCGACCGCGAGTTCTACGCCGAGCTGGCCGAGGTGTTCACCGCCGCGCAGATCATCGAGCTCGGGCTCAGCTGTGCGGGATCGATGGGAATGCACCGCTTCATCCACACGCTCGAGGTGTTCGGCACCGACGAGCCGGTCGTGAAGTACTCCGCCGACCAGGTCGACACCGCGGTGGAGCCCGTCGGCGTCGGCTGACCTCTCGCCCCGACCACCCGAGGTGGCGTCACCTGACGTCGTCTCTCGATGTCACGTGACGCAACCTGGGTGGACCGGAGGGACGTCCGTTAACCATCGGTCAGCGTTGTTCCAACGTTCGGCCAAGACGCTCCAGAACGGGCGACGACGGCCGATCACTCCATTGCCGGTTGCCCCACCGGCCGAAACGCCCCCACACCGCCCCTGGAGCCCGGACCCACCCCGGCCTCCAGGGGCGGTTTCTTTCCGGCCGCCGACGATGAATTCGCCTCGCCCGCGCGGTCGATACGGTGAGTCCATTCCCACGATCGCGGGAGCCGAGTCATGCCCAGGATCACCCCGAACCTCTGGTTCGACACCAACGCGCTCGAGGCCGCCGAGTTCTACGTGTCGGTGTTCCCGAACTCCGAGATCACCGACATCACGTACTACCCCGACGACGCGCCGAACCCCGGTGGCGTCCTCACCGTCAGCTTCCTGCTCGACGGTCAGGAGCACACCGGCGTCAACGGCGGCCCGCAGTTCACCTTCGACGAGGCCGTGTCGCTCCTGATCAACTGCGCCGACCAGGACGAAGTCGACTACTACTGGAACGCGCTCACCGCCGACGGCGGCGAAGAGAGCCAGTGCGGATGGCTGAAGGACAAGTTCGGCCTTTCGTGGCAGGTCGTGCCCGAGGGCTGGGCGAAGCTCTACACCAGCGACGACAAGGATGCCTCGAAGCGGGCCCTGAACGCGATGTACGGCATGAAGAAGCTCGATCTCGCGGCACTGCAGGCCGCGTTCGACGGCAAGGAGCGTTGACCCACATGTGCAGGAACATCACCGAGCTGCGCGGCCTGGAGCCGCCGGCCACCGACGAAGAGATCGAAGCCGCGGCGTACCAGTTCGTGCGCAAGATCACCGGCGTCACCAAGCCGACCGGCGCGGTGCACGACGACATGCACGCGGTCGCACTCGAGATCGCCGCGCTGGCGCACGACCTCCTCGACCGGCTCCCGGCGCGCCGTCAGCCTCCGAAGACGGTGCCGCCGCTGCGTCGACCCGAGGTGCGGGCGCGCATGGGCCTCGAGCCCTTCCCCGCCTGATCTCCGGCCCAGTCGTTCAGAGCTCCACCACGTAGCGGCCGGTCACGCCGCCGCGGCCGATCTCGTCGAGCGCGCCCTCGAGGTGCGCGAGGTCGACGACGTGCTCCATCGCGGAGAGGCCCGCGGGCTTCAGGTCGGTCGCGATGCGTGCCCACACCTCTCGACGACGCTCGATCGGCGTACCCGCGGAGTCGATGCCGAAGAGCGCGACGCCGCGCAGGATGAACGGCAGCACGGTGGTGGGCAGCTCCGCGCCGCCGACGTTGCCACTCGCCGCCACCGCGCCTCCGGGCGCGAGCGTCGCCAGCACGTGCGCGAGCGTCGAGCCACCCACTGCGTCGACCGCGCTCGCCCACCGGACCGACTGCAGCGGCTTGCCGATGTCGGTGAGCTCCTCGCGGTCGATGATCTCCGAGGCACCGAGCCCACGGAGGAACGGCGCCGCCTCGGCCTTCCCCGTGCTCGCGGCGACGGTGAACCCGAGCCTCGCGAGCATCGCCACCGCCATGCTGCCCACGCCCCCGGTGGCGCCGGTGACGAGGACGGTGCCGTCACCCGGCGCGAGCCCGTGATCGAGCAACGCGAGCACCGACAGCGCCGCGGTGTAGCCCGCAGTGCCGACGATCATCGCTTCGCGTGCGGTGAGGCCGTCGGGCAGCGGCACCACCCACCCCGAGGGCACCCGCGCCATCTGCGCGAACCCACCGTGCTGCGCCACGCCCAGGTCGTAGCCGTGCGCGAGCACCGCGTCCCCCGCTGCGATCCCGGCCGCGTCGCTCGACCGCACCGTCCCGGCCAGGTCGATCCCCGGCACGATCGGCGAGATGCGGGCGACCCGCCCCTTCTCGGTCGAGGCCAGGTGGTCCTTGTAGTTGACGCTCGACCACTCGACGTCGACGACCACATCGCCCTCGGGCAGGTCGTCGAGGGTCAGCTCGGTGACGCCACGACGAAACCCGTCGTCGCTCTTCTCGGCGGTGAACGCGGTGAAGGTCTCGGTCATGTGGCCGATCCTGTCGCGGACGGGTGCCTCCCGCCCACTCCTGGCATGATGCCCCCATGGCCGCACTCGAGCTCCAACCCACGTCGGGCGTCGTGATCACCGGCGGCGCCTCGGGCATCGGCCTCGCCACGGCGCATGCGGTCGCCGAGGTCGGGCGCCCGGTGGCGATCTGGGACCTCCACCCTGAGCGGGCCGCGGAGGCCGCCGAGGCGGTGGCGTCCGCACACGGCGTGAAGACCATCGGGATGGCGGTCGACGTGCGCGAGACGGACTCCCTCGCCGACGCCGCCGACGAAGCCGTCGCCGCCGTCGGGACCATCGGCGGCGTGGTGCACGCGGCCGGGGTCCCGGACGCGATCGATCTCCAGGACCTCACCGACAAGACGTGGGACCCGCTCATGGAGGTGAACCTCCGCGCGTACGCGATGGTCATCCAGGCGTTCCTCTCGCAGCTGCGCGCCAACGCCCCCGACGCCGCGGTCGTGGGCATCGCGTCGATCCACGGCATCGTCGCCAACCCGATGAACCCGGCCTACGCGGCGTCGAAGGCGGGTGTGCTCGGCCTCACCCGCTCGCTGGCCATCCGGTTCGCGCAGGAGGGCATCCGCGTCAACGCGATCTGCCCAGGCTTCATCGAGACGCCGATGCTGCCCGACATCGGTGACCTGCACGACCGCTTCGCCGCCGCCTCGCCGATGCACCGGCTCGGCAAGCCGTCGGAGATCGGCAAGACCGCTCGCTTCCTCCTGAGCACCGACGCCAGCTTCATCACCGGCACCCAGGTGGTCGTCGACGGCGGGTGCACGATCACCGACATGTGACGTGGGCGACGCGACGGCGATCACCGCCACCGACGACGAGCTGCGCGGCCACCTCGCCGACGCCGAGATCCCGCCGTTGCTCCCCGCGCTCGCGTACGCGACCGGTGACCTCTCGTTGTTGCGCGACGACCTGCGGCCGGATCCGAACCTGCTCGCGCTCCCCCAGGGCGGGTTGTCACCGCAGCAGCAGGCCACCGCACGCGAGCTCGCACTCGACGCGCTCATCCGCTTGCGTGACGACGCCACCGGGCTCGCCACACCGCCGTCGAGCGACGACCTCGTGCGCATCATGGAGCACGTCGTCGGGGGCGCGGCGATGGGCGAGTACGTGCCGTTGCTCGAAGAGGAGCTCGCGCTGCGTGGCGACGACCGACGCGGCCCGCAATGGCGCAAGGCCGACCTGGCTCCCGACACCGACTTCCGTGTCGTGATCATCGGCGGCGGCATGTCGGGGATCCTCACCGCGTACCGCCTCGCGCAGGCCGGCATCGACTACGTGGTGGTCGAGAAGAACGCCGACGTCGGCGGCACGTGGTTCGAGAACACGTATCCGGGGTGTCGGGTCGACAACCCGAACCACAACTACAGCTACTCGTTCGCGCAACGTCACGACTGGCCGCTGCACTACTCCGACCAGCAGGTGCTGCACGACTACTTCCGTGACTGCGCCCGCGACTTCGGCGTGCTCGACCACATCCGGTTCCGCACCGAGGTGCGCTCGGCCACCTGGGACGACACCACCGCGACGTGGACGATCGTCGCGCGTGACGCCGACGGCAACGACGAGACCCTCGTCGCCAACGCGGTGGTGAGCGCGGTCGGTCAACTGAATCGCCCTCACTTCCCCGAGATCCCCGGCATCGACACCTTCGAAGGAGTCGCGTTCCACTCCGCGCGGTGGGACCACGACGCGCCGATCGACGGCGCGCGCGTCGCGGTGATCGGCACGGGCGCCAGCTCGGTGCAGTTCACGCCCGAGATCGCGCCCCGCGCCGGCGAGCTGTTCCTCTTCCAACGCACCCCACCGTGGCTCGGGCCCAGCCCCGACTACCACGACGCCGTGCCCGAAGGGCAGCGCTGGCTCTACGCGCACGTGCCGACGTACAGCGAGTGGAACCGCTTCTGGATGTTCTGGCGCATGGGCGACGGCTCGATCCCCGGTGTGCGCGTCGATCCCGGGTGGGACACCTCGAACGGCACCGTCAGCGCAGTCAACGACTTCATGCGCACGATGCTCGCCTCCTACCTCGAGCGCGAGTTCGCCGATCGTCCCGACCTCCTCCCCCACGTGATTCCCACATACCCGCCCGGTGCGAAGCGGCTGCTGCGCGACAACGGCGTGTGGGCCGGTGCGCTCACGCGCGACAACGTCACGCTCGTCACCGACGCGATCCGTGAGATCACACCGACCGGCATCGTCACCGCCGACGGCACCGCGTACGACGTCGACGTCATCGTCTACGGCACCGGCTTCCAGGCATCGAACTTCCTCACGCCGATGCAGGTGACCGGCAGTGCCGGCCTCGACCTCCACGAGCAGTGGGCGGGCGACGCGCGCGCGTACCTCGGGATCACGATCCCGGGCTTCCCCAACTTCTTCTGCCTCTACGGACCGAACACCAACATCGTCATCAACGGCAGCATCATCTACTTCTCCGAGTGCGGCGTGCGCTACATCCTCGGCTGTCTCGAACTGCTGCTGCGCACCCACCACGCTTCGCTCGAGGTGCGCAAGGACGTGCACGACGAGTTCAACCAGCAGGTCGACGCCGAGAACCGGCGGATGGCGTGGGGTTGGTCCGACGTGAACAGCTGGTACAAGAACGACCACGGTCGGGTCGCGCAGAACTGGCCGTTCACGCTGCTCGAGTACTGGCAGCGCACCCTCGCACCCGACCCCGACGACTACGTCGTCCGCTGAAGGAGCCCCATGCGCGCGGTTCGATCCACCAAGCCCGGCGTCACCGTGGTCGACGTCGACGAGCCCGAAGGTCCGGGCGAACTGATCAAGATCACCTCGGCCAGCATCTGCGCGTCCGACCTCGGCTACATCGAGATGGGCAGCACGATGGTGCTCGGCCACGAGCTCGCCGGCGTCACCGAGGACGGCCGCACCGTCGCCATCGAGGCCATCTTCGGCTGTGGCGAGTGCGACCTCTGCCTCGCGGGTCGCTACAACCTCTGTGCGACCACGGGGACGACCGCACTGGGCGTCATGGCCGACGGCGGGATGAGCGAGTGGTTCCGCGCCCCGTCGCGCTCGCTGGTCGACCTCCCCGAGGGGCTCGATCCGTCGAGCGCGTGCCTGGTGGAGCCCACCGCGGTGGCGTGGCACACCGTGCGGCTCGCCGGCGGCGGTCCGGGCACGCGGGTGGCCGTCGTGGGTGGCGGCGCCATCGGCCTGATGGCAGTGGCCGCGGCCCGGGCGATGGGCGCCGCCGAGGTGTCGCTCGAAGCCCGGTACCCGCACCAGATCGAGCTCGGTGAGCGGCTGGGGGCCACGCAGCCGTCGGAGCTCTACGACGTCGTGATCGAAGCCGCCGGCTCGGAGAGCGCGTTGCATCGCGCGGCCGAGCTCGCGGCGCCGGGCGGCGCCATGGGCGTGCTCGGCGTGTTCGGACCGGAGGTGCAGTGGCCGCAGATGCTGTGCTTCATGAAGGAGGTGCGGTCGGTGCCCGCGCTCGGCTACTGCAAACATGACGGCGGTCGCGACTTCGACGACGCCGCGCAACTCCTCGCGTCGACACCGCATCTCGTGGACGCGCTCGTCACGCACCGCTTCCCGATCGAAGATGCACCCGAGGCGTTCCGGGTGGCCGCCGACAAGACGACCGGAGCGCTGCGCGTCGTCCTGGAGCCGAACCCAGCATGAGTGAC
The DNA here is from genome assembly GCA_963720765.1 of uncultured Actinomycetes bacterium. Lineage (GTDB taxonomy): Bacteria > Actinomycetota > Acidimicrobiia > IMCC26256 > DASPTH01 > DASUAS01. Next base: position 203,152 of record CAVRGS010000013.1, on the reverse strand, counting down.
AATGTCATGAACCACATGGGGCAGTGCGTGTCCGATCTCGAGCGGTCGCGCACGTTCTACGAGGAGGCGCTGGGCTTCACCTATTGGCGCACCCTCGAGCTCGACGACTCACCGAGCGACCGGCTGCTGCAGCTGCAGGCGCCGCTCGGGTTCCGCGCCTGCTACCTGAAGCAGGGCTCGTTCGTGCTCGAGCTCCTGCATTACGCAGGCGAGGGCGCGGCGCCGGCGCCGTACCGCCCCCGGCCGATGAACGAGCTCGGGCTCACCCACATCTCGCTCAGCGTCGACGACATCCCCGCCACCTGCGCGCTCGTCGAGCAGTACGGCGGCGAGGTGCTGCGCGACACCGACATCGGCGGCGGGATCTTCGTGCGCGATCCCGACGGGCAGCGCATCGAGCTGCTGCCGATGGCCTACGCCGAGCACGTCGCCGCGGAGGGCTGATGGAGCTCGGACTGCGCGACCGCGTCGCGGTCGTCACCGGCGCGAGTCGTGGCATCGGCAGGCAGATCGCCATCGACTTCGCGCGCGAAGGCGCGCACCTCGTGGTCGTCGCCCGCAGCGTCGACGCATTGGCGGCGACGGCATTGGAGGCCGAGGCGCATGGCGTGCGCGTCGTCCAGGTCGCGGCCGATCTCTTCGATCCCGCCGCCGCACCCTTGATCGCCGAGCGCGCGCTCGACGAGCTCGGCCGCATCGACGTGCTCGTCAACAACATGGGCGGCGGCGGCGATCCCACCCGATTGCACAAGCTGACCAACGACGACTGGCAGCAGGGCTTCGAGCTCAACTTCTTCTCGTCGGTGCGCACGACCGCCGCGTGCCTGCCGACCATGCTCGAGCGCGGCTGGGGCCGCGTCGTCCACGTGGCGTCGACCTACGGCGTCGAGCCCGGTCCGTACTTCGGGCCGTACTCGGCGGCCAAGGCGGCGCTGCTCAACTACTCCAAGAACCTGTCGCACGCGTACTCGGCCGAGGGCGTGCTCTCCAACTGCGTGATCCCGGGCGTCACCATCACCGAGGCGATCAACGACACCGCCGCTGCGGCCGCCGCCAAGCAGGGTACGACCGCCGACGAGATCATGGCCCGGATGATGGAGAAGGACCCCGTCGCCATGGGCCGCTTCGGCGATCCCCAGGAGGTGGCCGCGGCGGTCGTCTTCCTGGCCAGCGACGCCGCCAGCTGGATCACCGGTGCCGCCCTCGCCGTCGACGGCGGCACCCTCCGCAGCATCTGACCCGACCCACCACCAGGTTGCGTCACCTGACCGCGTAGAACGCGGTCGAGTGACGCAACCTGCGCTAGTTGAAGAGATCTGGCAACTCGCGGCGTTGGATCTTGCCCATGGAGTTGCGGGGGAAGGCGTCGACGAACAGCCAGCGCTCGGGCACCTTGTACTTCGCCAGGTTGGCGAGGCAGTGGTCGCGCAGCTCGGCCTCGGAGGCGGTTGCGCCGTCGCGCAGCTGCACCGCGACGGCCACGCGCTCGCCGAGCCGCTCGTCGGGCAGACCCACCACCGCGCACGCCTCGATCTCGGGCCGCTCGTGCAGCACCCGCTCGATCTCGGCCGGATACACGTTGCCCCCGCCGCGGATGATCACCAGGCTCTTGCGGTCGCGCACGTGGAGAAAGCCGTCGTCGTCGACGAATCCGAGGTCGCCCGTGTGCAAGACCCCGTCGCGCAACGTCTCCGCGGTCGCTTCGTCGCGGTTCCAGTAGCCGAGCATGGGCCGGTAGACACCGGCGTACTCACCGGTGGTTGCAGCCGCCACGCACAGCTCGTCGTCGACGACGCGGATCTCGAGGTGCGGGAGCGGCCTGCCACTGCCGCCGACTGCGTGCTTCCCGTCGGCGTCGTCGATGGTCACGACGGTCGGCGCCTCGCTGAGCCCGTAGGTCATGAGGACCGGCTTGCCGAACTTCTCCTCGAACGCCGCGCGCACCGGTTCAGGGCAGTCGCCACCGCCGTTCCAGACCTCGTCGAGGGTGGCGAGGTCGTCGGGCGCGACGGCGTCGTCGTGCGCGAGCGAGTGGATCAGCGCGGGTGGGCCGTTCCAGACCGTGACCCGCTCGTCGCGGATCCACCCGGCGACGCCCACCGGATCGTTGCGATCGAAGATGATCGCCGAGCCACCCGCCTGCGCCGAGGTGAGGGTGGTGAGGACCTGCATGTTGAGGATCGTCAGCGCGAGGAAGTCGCCCTTGCGCAGCGTGGGTCCCCACCCTCGCGATGCGCCGAGCATCGCGCCGGGCACCAGCAGGTTGTGCTGGCTGTGCGTCGCGCCCTTCGGGTAACCGGTGGTCCCGCTGGTGTACGCGATGCCGGCGGGCGCGTACGGGTCGACGTCGCTCACGAACGGATCGTCGGGTGCGGCCGCGAGCGCGTCGTGCCACTCGCCGGGCCCGTCCTCGACGGCCAGCACCCGCACGCCCCCATCCGTCACCTGCTCGGCGGTCGCGGCGTCGCACAGGAGCAGCGACGTGCCGCTGTCGTCGAGCAGGAACTGCTTCTCCGGCGGCGCCAGCGCGCGGTTGATGCCCACCCACACCGCACCGAGCCGCATCGCACCGTGGAAGGCGAGGATCACGTCGAGGTCGTTGGGCAGACCGCCCGCCACCCGATCGCCGGGGCGCACGCCCAGTGCGGCGAGGGCGTGCGCGGCGCGCGTCGCCAAGCGGTCCAGCTCGGCGTACGACCACCGGCCGGAGCGCGTGACGAGCGCCTCTCGATCGGGATCGACCGCGACGACGGGAGCGAAGATGTCCGCGACCGTGCGCGGCAGCAAGACCGTCACGCGAGTTCGACGTGCAGGTGTTGCAGCTCGACCATCATCGGCAGCAGGAAGCCGACGTACGCGCTGGTCAGCGTGTACTGCCCACGCGGACCCTCCGACGAGCGCGCCTTCACGTCGATGATCTGCACGCGGTCGTCCTTCTCCTGCCACGCCTTGGCCTTGGCGACGATCTCTTCGATCTCCGCCACCGACGACACCTCGAGCCCGAAGTGGTCGAGGCGTGGGCACGCGAGTGCCGGGTCACCGGGCAGCAGGTACACGAATTGCATCTGACCGGTCATCAGGATGAGCGGGTTCCCCGATTCGCCGCTGTTGTCGCCCTCGAACCAGCTGAACACGTCGCCGTAGAAGTCCTTGATCTCGGCGCGGGCGGCATCGTCGAGCTCGCCGGGCGGCATCGTGATCGCGACGTGGTTGAGACGGGGCGCGAACGTCGGTTCACTCATGACTGCTCACTCTCCTGAGAACGGACGGGTCGGACCATCACCTTGCCGGGCAACTCCCCGGCCGCGCAACGTCGCAGCGCCTCGGGCAGCTCGTCGAGCGAGATGTCGACGGGCTCCGCCAGCGCGTCGAGCGGCATCGCCCCCGACGCCAGCAGCGCAAGCGCGGGCGCGAAGCCGTCGGCGTCGTAGTTGTAGGCACCGATGATCGTGCTCTCGAGCACGATCACCCGGTTGTGGTTGATGCGGGGCAGGTCGTGTCCGGTGCCCACCAGCACGCACGTACCCGCGAAGTCGAGCTGGTCGATGGCCGACTCGGCGGCATCGGCCCGGCCCGAGCACTCGAACACCACCTGGTACGGCTCCTCGACCGGCGCGCCCATCCGCGACCGGGGCAGCTCGTGCGGTTCGACGACCCGCGCCGCACCCACCTTCAAGGCGTGCTCCCGCCGGATCGGCGACGGCTCCGACACGGTCACGTCACGAATCCCCTGCGCGTGGAGCACCGCGGTCACCAGCAGGCCGACCGGACCGCCCCCGGTCACCAGGACGCGATCGTCAGGCGCCGCTCCCGACAGGGTCACGGCGTGCATCGCCACCGCGGTGGGTTCCACCAACGCCGCCTCGCGCAACGAGAGCGACTCGGGCACTGCCAGCAGCTGCGCTGCCGGCGCGACGACATAGCGCGCGTAGGCGCCGCGGAAATCCAGGTGATCGGTGAGCGGACGATCGAGGCACACCGACGGTCGACCGGCGCGACACGCACGGCACGCCCCGCACCCGGGCGACGGTCCGCACACCACGCGATCGCCGACCGACCACCCGGTCACGTCGTCGCCCAACCCCGCGATCGTCCCCGCCCACTCGTGGCCGAGCACGGTGCCGGGCCGGGCGATCCGCTCGAGCACCAGATGCACGTCGGTGCCGCAGATCCCGCACTGACCGACTTCGACGAGCACGTCCCGTGGGCCGGGCTCCGGTACCACGACCTGTTGCACCTCGAGCACACCGTCGCCGACGTACACACTCGCGTCCATCACGTCCGTCACGACCACTCGTTCCCCCCGGTCCGCCGCTCGCCCGACACTACCCACCACGCGCGCGACACTGTCCGGCCATGGCCAAGTTCACTCGGGGATTCTCGGGCCGGGGCAAGGCGGAGCGCGATCCCAGGCTCCCGCCCGGGCAGTACGACACCGGCCGGCAGTGGCCGGTGCTCTCGGCGGAGGCGACTCCGAAGATCGACCCCGCCACCTGGACCTTCACCATCGAAGGCCATGTCGAACAACCGACCACGTGGACGTGGGACGAGATCCACGCGCTCCCCGCGTCGACGTACTCGGGCGACATCCACTGCGTGACGACGTGGTCGAAGCTCGGCATGGAGTTCGAGGGCGTGTCGATCGACACCCTGCTCGCGGTCGCCCGCCCGCTCGCCGACGCCAGCCACGTGGTCGCGTTCTCGTCGACCGGTTACACCACCAACCTGCCGCTCGCCGACGTGACCGACGGCAAGGCGTGGGTCGCGTTCCGGGCCGACGGCTCGCTGCTGTCGCGCGACCACGGCGGGCCCGCCCGGCTCCTCGTGCCGCACCTGTACTTCTGGAAGAGCGCCAAGTGGGTGGCCGGCATGCGGATCCTCGACCACGACGAACCCGGGTTCTGGGAGCGGAACGGCTACCACGACCGCGGCGATCCGTGGCTCGAGCAGCGCTACCAGGGCGACTGAACGTGCCCGCCGTGTGGCGCAACGCCACCGTGGTGGCCTTCCACGACGAGACGTCGCGCACGAAGACGCTCCGGTTGCGGCTCGACGCGCCCAGCGGACATCGAGCCGGTCAGCACTACGTCGTGCGGCTGACCGCGCCCGACGGCTACACCGCGTCACGTTCCTACTCGGTCGCGTCACCGCCCGACGATGGCAACGAGATCGAGCTCACCGTCGAGCGTCTCGACGACGGCGAGGTCTCGACCTTCCTCCACGACGTCGTCGACGTCGGCGACGAGCTCGAGGTGCGCGGCCCGATCGGCGGCTACTTCGTGTGGGACGCGACGACGCCCGCGTTGCTCCTCGGCGGCGGTTCCGGGATCGTGCCGCTGATGGCGATGCTGCGACTCGCGCGCGCCACCAAGGGTGATCCCGCCCCCGATGCTCTCGTGCACCTGCTCGTGTCGGTGCGCACCCCCGACGACCTGTACTACGCCCGAGAGCTGCACGATCGCGCCGACGCCACCGTGCTGTACACGCGCACCACGCCGCCGGGGTGGGCGCGACCGGCGGGACGACTCACCGCGGACGATGTGCTGCCCGTGTTGCGCGACGACCAGTCGATCTTCGTGTGCGGTTCGGCACCGTTCACCAACGCGGCCGGCGACCTGCTCGTCGACCTCGGCGTCGCGCCCGAACGGGCGCGCTTCGAACGGTTCGGCCCCAGCGGGTGAGGGCGGCCGCTGACACGGATCAGTGCGACCGTTCGAGCGGAGTCACGACCCCGGGATGGCGCCGCTCGTGCTTCTGGCGCGCGACGAGCCGCTCGAGCAGTGCGCGCTCGAGCTCACCCACGTCGACGAACCGCAGCCCGACCCGCACACCGATCGGCACGCGGGTCGCGTGCCGCACCTCACCGGTGAGCGTGACGCGTGCCATGTTGCTGCGGACCAGTTGCAGGTCGACGACGACGCGGTCGCCGACCCGCGCGCCGGCCTGGTCAGCAGGACCCAGCAGCTCGAGGCCGGCGCCGCCAGTGGACACGTCGAGCACGCGACAACGCGACCAGTCGCGCCCGGCGGACTCGACCGGCAGGTAGCGGCCGGGCCCGCCGGCGCGTTCCCGTCGCCCACGCCTGCGCCTGCGTCCGAACACGTCCCAGCTTCTCCGTACGATCGGGTGCCGACTGTGCAGGAAGGGACGGATCCGGCACGCGGCCCGATCCACCCGTCACCATGTACTTCGCCGCACGACCGGAACGGTTCCCTCCGAGTGGCGAGGGAAGCGCGGGGGCAGGGACACCCATGAGCGACGCGACCGACAACGACCGCCCGGCGCACGCCGAGCCGGCGTCGGTCGCGTCCGCCATGAGCGAGGCGGTCCTCGCGTCGATCGAGCACCCACACCGCTTCGAGGTCGTGTTCGAGCAGTATCACCGGACCATCTACGAGTACCTGGCCCGATCGGTGGGACCCGACCGCGCCGACGAGTACGCCGGTGACGTCTTCGTGGCCGCATTCGACGCCCGGGTCCGCTACGACCCCGCCCTCGGCGGCGTGCGGGGGTGGTTGTTCGGGATCGCCGCCAACGTCCGCCGCAATCGGGCCCGGTCCGACGGGCGGAGCCGACGGGCGTGGGACCGCGTCGGAGCCGAGCGCGACGCCGACGACGGCGGCTTCGAGATGGTCGAGGAGACGCTCGACTACGGCAAGGACCTGGCGTGGGTGGGCGAGTTCCTCCGGGAGCTCTCGGAGATCGACCGCGAAGTCCTCGTGCTCTACGCCTGGGGAGAGCTCACGTATCCCGAGATCGCGCAGGCCCTCGGGGTCGAGGTGGGGACGGTCCGCTCGCGCCTCGCCCGAGCCCGAGCTCGATTGAGGGAACTCATCGCCACCAGCGGACAAGTACCCGGTAGGCGCGCAGATTCCGCCGACGACGAGGACTGACCGTGGACGAGCTGGAGTGGCTGAAGGAGCATTCGCCTTCGACGCGGCCGTCCCGTGACACCGCCCGGCGCCACCGCACGCAGCTGCGGGCCGCGATCGCGGCCGAGGGCGCCGACGGGCACCGACCGCGACGTCCCCGTCGCGAGCGCCGGTCCCGCCACCGCGTGCTGGTCACCACCGCACTCGTGATCGCCCTGTGCGCGGCGGGCGCCGGGGTGGTGGCGGTGACCTCGTCCGGAGGTGACGAGGGGAGCACCGTCGGCGCGCCCGCTGCGAGCAACGCCCCGACCACCGCTCCGGCCGTCGCACCGCAGCAGACATGTGCCGACGCACCGCCGAGGGAGCTCGCGATCCCGGCCGGGTTCGGCACCGGGATCGCCGCGCCGTCGGGCAAGCAGCAGGCCACCAGCTGGACATCCGATCAGGCCACCATCGAACAACGCTGGCCCGCCGACACCGACAAGGTCCCTGGGAGCACCGGCACCGCGCCGGGCGACTCGTTCACGGCGGTGTCCGACCCGTCCGCGACGGTCGACGCCAAGGGTGTCGCGCACCAGACGATCGTGTTCCGGTTCGGCGGACAGCCAGCCGGCTGCGACTCCTTGCAGGTCACGGTCTCCGGCAAGACCATCGACGTGGTCGAGAGCATCACCAACGGTCTCCTGCGGGCGCCGTTCCACTCGAACGAGCCGCTCGTCACCACGACGGGCACGGCTGCGTCGGCGCCTCCCGTCGTCGCGTGCGAAGGCGTGACGAACGCCGACTCCACCGCGCTCGCGGTGCCTGCGCTCGCGGTGCCTGCGGTCGCGAGCGTCGGTGGCCCGGTGCAGGCCGGCGCGTTCTCGCGACCGGCCGACGCGCTGGCCGAGTTCCTGACCGGTCAGCCGACGCTCGCGCAGCACGGCTACCAGGAGCAGCGGCTCGACGACTCATCCGTGGTGTACGTGAAGGCGGTGCGCAGCAACGTGGTGACCACGGTGCGCGTGACGCCCATGAACGCCGGCTGGACCGTCACCGATTGGGAAGCCAGCGGATGCTGAAGTGTCGCCGCGCCGGACTCGGCCTGCTCGCGCTCCTGGTGCTCACGGTCGCGGTCGGCACCGGGGTGACCGCGTCGTCGGTCCGACGCGCCGGCGCCAGTTGCAACGGCGGAGGTGCACCGGCGTTGGTGAGCCGCTACGACGGGAGCGGCACCCTCGTCGCGCAGGAGATCGCGGCGTACCCGGGCACCACCTGCAACGGCGACTGGTACTACGTCGGCGCCGTGCTCGACCCGGTGACCGACGGCAGCTGCGCCTCCGTCTACTACCTCGAGCCGTTCGCGTACTACGCCAACCAGGGCACGTCCTGCACCACCGGCGCGTGGTCGGTGTACTCCTACGCCGATTCGATCGGCACGAACAACGCGTTCCTCAGCCCGCGACCGTCCTACCTCTCCGACAGCTGGGTGTTGTCGAGTGGCTACTGATCGAACGCGCGCGTGACCGCGCGCCACCAAGCCTGCGGGCAGTCCGATCCCCCCGTGACGACGCCCCAGGTCGGGAGGTTGCTCCGCGTCCCCTGCGACTGCGCGGCAGGCGGGCGCGGAGCCCTCCCTCTTCTCTGGTCCTAGGCGGCCGGGGTCTCGGTGATGTCGGCGTCGAGATCCAGGTGGAGGTGCTTCGCCGCGTTGCCGACGAGCAACGTGTGACGCAGCTCGGGTGCGAGATCGGCGAAGGTCTCCTCGATGTACTTGCGTGAGTGGGGGAACGTGCCCACCGAGTGCGGGAAGTCGCTCCCCCACCAGAAGAGTTCGAGCGGCATGTCGTTCGGGAGCTGCTGACCGATCTTCACGGCCAGAGGCTCGCGCACCATGCCGTAGATCGCGTGGTCCTTCATGTACTGCGAGGGCATCTTCGGCAGCTCGAGCTCGAACCAGCTGTTGTACTCGAGGTAGTCGCGGTCCATGTAGTACAGCGACGCCGGGAAGATCGCCGCGTTGATCTCGGCGAAGTAGAACTTCAGCTCCGGGAACCGTTCGAACGTCCCGTTCACGATGAGCTGCGCCATCGTCGGTGCGGGTGGTGACTGCGCGTGCTGCGTCATGCCGGCTTCGACGGGCCACTGCGACGTGTCATGGCGCGGGCCACCCAGGTTCATCACCCCCGCGAACGAGAAGTGCGGTGACAACGGCATGTCGAGCTCGAGCGCGCGTGCCCAGAACTGGTCGTCCTCGGGCTTCGGACCACCGCCACCGTTCGGGCTGTTGAGCAGCTGCACCGACTTGAACCCGTTCTCGTGCGCACGGTTCAGCTCGGCGAGCGCGTCGTCGATGCCCGAGATCGGCATCAGTGCGTTGCCGATGAGGCGGTCGGGCGCGATCGAGCAGTAGTCGACGAGCCAGTCGTTGTACGCGCGCACCATCGCGAGGTAGACGTCGTGCTCGGGGATCTTCTCGAGGAAGCGGCTGGCGAACACCGGCGCGAAGAGCAGCTCGGCGTCGAGGCCGTCCTCGTCCTGCTCGCGCAGTCGCTGCGCACCGTCGCCGGCGCCGTCGGTGCGCGAGCCGTCATCCTTGAAGTAGCTCTGGCCCGCGAACTTCACCTTGCCGCGGCCGCGCAGGTTCTGGCTCGCGTAGGTGAGGGGCATGCCCTCCATCAGCCACGCGTCGCCGCCGCCGTCGGGCAGCGTGATCAGCTTCGGTGCCCGATCCTTGTACTTCTCCGGGAGGAAGGCGACGAAGTCGGGCGGGGTCTCGAGGTGACCGTCGCCGGAGATGACCTGGTACTTGCGGCCCATGACACTGCTCCCCCTGGTTCGGTGACTCCTGGCTGTTCTACCACCCGGCCGCGAGCACCGGCAGCGGGGTCAGGCGCCCGTTCAGCCGGCACCCTTGATGCGGGCGAGCACCTCGCGGTACGGCAGGCCCTTGTTGGCGTCGGGCTCGCGGGGCAGGCCCAGCGCCCGCTCGCCGATCACGTTCTTGTTGATCTCGTCGCTGCCGCCGGCGATCGACATGCAGCGGACGAAGTTGAACTGCTCGGCATAGCGGCCGTCGTCGACGCCGTCGGCACCCCAGAGCAGGCCGTCGGGACCGAGGATGTCGAGTGCCACCTCGGCCACGAGCTTCATCGTGATCGTCTGCTGGTTCTTGGCCATGTTGGGGAAGCCGGGGATGTCACGGCCACGCGCCGCGGTCTCCTTCATGCGCTGCCCGTTGAGCTCGCCGATGCGCGTGAGCGAGTGCAGGCGCGCCAGCTTCTGTCGCAGCATCGGGTCGTCGGTGCGACCGCGCTCGCGTGCGAGCGTGAAGAGCTCGGCGACGGTGACGCCGCGGCTGTCCTGGTCCGGGCGCATCGTCGCGACGTCGCCGGCGCGCCGGTCGAGGTATCCCTCCTTGGTGCCCGGTGGCGGGAACCCACCACCACCGCTGCCCGCACCGATGCCGCTGCGCTCGAAGAACAACGTGGTGTTGGCGACCGCCCAACCGTTGTTGAGCCCGCCGATGAGATCGGCGTCGTCGACCACCGCGTCGTCGAAGAACACCTCGTTGAACAGCGCGCGGCCGGTCATCTCCCGCAGCGGGCGGATGGTCACACCGGGCTGGTCGAGCTTGAACGCGAACCAGGAGATGCCGGCGTGCTTCGGGACGTCGAAGTCGGTACGGGCGAGCAGCATCCCATAGTCGGACTCCATCGCCTGAGAGCTCCACACCTTCTGCCCCGAGATGACCCAGCGGTCGCCATCGCGCGTCGCCTTGGTGGTGAGACCGGCGAGGTCGGAGCCGTTGCCGGGTTCGCTGAAGAGCTGGCACCACGCCAGCGAGCCGTTGTAGATCGGCGTGACGTGCCGCTCGATCTGCTCGGGCGTGCCGTGAGTGAGGATCGTGGGCGCCGCCATCATCATCCCGAGACCACCGGGGGGCGGCACCGCACCCGCGGCCCGGAACGTCTTGTACACGGTGGCGAGCGAACGACGCGAGTAGCCACGCCCTCGCCACTCGAGCGAGAAGTGCGGAGCGGTCCAACCCGCTTCGCCCACGCGTGCCCACCACTCACGCACGGTGAGGTCGGGATCCCAGTTGCGCTGCAACCAGGCGTCGATCTCCTGCTGCAGTCCCTCGTCATCAGCTGCCATGGGCCGCAGCGTATTGCGCGAGGATCAGGCCTGCGCCAGTCCCAGCAGTCGTTCGACCGGTGCCAGGTCGTACGGGTGCCCGGTCATCACGATGAGGTGCGTCGCGCCCGCGTCGAGATAGGCCTCGGCGTCGTCGACCTCGTGCGCGGGGATACCGACCGTGCGCTCGATGGCGGCAGGGTCGCGTCCCAGCTGCGCGCACCAGTCGTCGAGCACGGCGTTCTTGTGCGCATACGTGTCGGGCGGACCGAAGGTGTTCCACGCGTCGGCGTGCTCGGCGACGAGACGGAGCGTGACCTTCTCGCCCCCACCGCCGATCAGGACCGGAAGCGATCCGACGGGCGGCGGGTTGAGCTTCGCGAGACGCGCCTTCATCCGCGGCAGTGCCTCGCCCAGCGCCCGGAGGCGGCCGACCGCGGTGCCGAACTCATAGCCGTACTCGTCGTAGTCGCGCTCGAACCAGCCCGAGCCGATCCCGAGGTAGAGCCGTCCGCCGGAGAGGTGATCGACGGTGCGCGCCATGTCGGCGAGGAGGTCGGGGTTGCGGTACGAGTTGCAACCGACGAGCAGCCCGAGGCGCGCCTGGCGCGTGTCGACGGCCATCGCCGCGAGCAACGACCACGCCTCGAAGTGCGCGGCGTCGGGCTCCCCGTAGAGCGGGTAGAAGTGGTCCCAGGTCCAGATGCTGTCGACGCCCAGCGCATCCGCCGCCCTCCACGCGGCGCGCATCTCTTCGACGGTCGTGGCCTGGGGGTGCAGCTGCACTCCGACGCGGAATCGTGCCATGGGGGTCTCCAGTCAATCCAACGTGTCGCCGCCGTCGGGTCCCGACGGCGAGCGGCGTCTGATCACGGGCGCGCTCACCAGGAGCAACGCGACGGATGTGCGGACCGTGGAGATGGCTACATGCCCCGCTTCGGGTCGATCGGCGCGTCGACCCCACGCGCCATCGAGTCCTGCGCGAAGGTCGAGACGAGCGTGCCGTCCTGCGTGAACACCGCGCCCGAACCGAACACGCGGCCGTTGCCCGCGTAGCTCGCCTCCTGCGCCACGAGCAACCACTGACCGACGTCGGCGTGGTCGTGGAAGTGGGCGGTGTGCGAGATCACACCGGTCGAGATGGAGGTGTGCGCGTCGGCGATGTTGATGTGCGTGTGGGGACGCATCGCCAGACCGATGATGAACCCGGGCTGGGTCCACGCGACGACGGCCTGGTTGGCCGCGACCGAGTCGAACGACTCCGGGTGACGGGTCCAGAAGTACATCGCGGGCGACCCGTCGGCACCGACCGCGTCGGGGGCATCGACCATGCGGGCCTCGGCGCCGGGGAACACGGTGATGGACGGGTTCGGCGTCGCCGAGTCGGGGCCGGGCACGTCGGGCATGGTCGGTGAGTGCCGCATGAGGTCGGGCTCCACCGTGTTGAGCAGCACGAGGCTCCGTGACAGGAGCCGCTCGCCCTGGTAGGCGGTGATGGTGTCGCTCGCCCACGCCCGCCCCGAGTGCATGGCGTCGAGCTGCAGCTCCATCCGGCCTGCGCTGTAGGTGCCGGCCCGGGCGAAGATCGCGTGGATCGACTTGACCTCCTTCTGACTGGCGCAGTTCGCGTCGGACGCCATGATCATCTGCGCCAGGAGCTGGCCGCTGAAGACGACGTCCCGCCCCTCGGGGTCGTCGGTCGGGTGCGGCGCCGACCACCTCCCGTCGCCGAGGTCCTCCACCTGCAACGTCGTCGGCAGCTCGCTCATCGTTCTCCCCTGGTTCCGCGGACCGCCGCACGCTACCGGCGGCTGCCTCCCGGGTACAACGGACACATGCCACGGCATGACGAACCCCAAGTCGACCCATCGAACGGGCGCCGGGAGACGGAGGCCGAACGGATCGACCGCAACGTCAACGAGTTGCTCCAGGAGCTGCGCGTCGCCGGGATCGGCAGCCAGGTGGTGTTCGGGTTCCTGCTCGCGATGCCCTTCAGCAACCGCTTCTCGACGCTCGATCCGGAACAGCACCTGCTGTACGTGGCGGTGCTCGTGCTTGCCGCGCTGGCGACGGCGCTGCTCATCGCACCCGTGGCGTACCACCGTGTCGTGTTCCGCCAACATCAGAAGCACGACCTCTTGCGCTTCGCGAACACCGTCGCCCTGTTCGGTTTGCTCGCGGTGGCGCTCGCGGTCTGCGGAGCGGTCCTGCTCGTGGTGAGCGTCGTGTACGACAGCGTCGTGGCGGCGATCATCGCCGCGGTCGTCGCCGGCGTGTACGTGGTGCTCTGGTACGTGGTTCCTCACTTGGGCCACCGCGACACCGACTATTGAATCTCGGGCGCGACGCCGTTTGTCGGGCGAGCCCACCGGGAACGCTCGGGGGGTGGACGACCTCGACGGCGTGGCGCGTGGTTCCGAGACCCTGCTCGACGTGCTCGCCCGATTCACGCGCCACGGCTGGTCGTCGCAGTTCGCGTCCCGCGCGGGCGCCACCGTCGAATGCGAGAGCTGCCGACACACGATGGCCGCGACCGACGTACCCGTGCTCGAGCTCCGCCGTCTCGAGGGTGCATCCGACCCGGACGACATGCTCGCGGTCGTCGCGGTGGAGTGCGCGAACTGCGGCCTGCGCGGTTCACTCGTCCTCAACTACGGGCCGACCTCGACCGAGGAAGACGCGGCCGTCCTCCTCGGTCTCGACAACCCGCCGCGATGACCGTGGTGGATCCGGACGCGCTGGGTTCCACCGAGATTCCGCTCGTCGGCGACATCGACGTCACCAATTCCGGCGCGATCGGCGACCAGCTCTGCGAGCTCGCGGCGAACCACCCGGCGGTCGTCGTGGTGTGCACGCAGGTGACGTTCGTGGAATCTCGCGGATTGGCGATGATGGCTCGCGTGCAGCGCTTCGCGGAAGAGGTGGGCTGCCAGCTCACGTGGCGCGAGCTTCCACTGCACGTCCACCGCACTCTCCACGTCACCGGTCTCGACAACTATCTCCGCATCGAGGCGTAGGCATGTGCCACGAGGGGTAGGAGCGACACATCACCCAAATCCCTCCCCTCCCCGAAGGAGCCGACATGCGATTCATCATCCGCCTCGGCGTACTCGCCCTCGCCGTCGTTGGCGCGAAGGCGCTGTTCGACCAGTTCGCGCCCAAGGCGGCCGAGCTGCGCGGACCGGCCGGCGACGTGCTCGGCTCGGCGAAGACCGCCGCGCGCGATGTCACCCAGCACGCGAAGGTCGCCGCCGCCGAAGTGGCCGACGACGCCCGCCAACGCGCCGGCGATGTGCGCGACCAGGCCTCGACCGCAGTCGACGAATCGAAGGACGCGCTCTCGACTGCCGCCTCGACCTCTGGAGCGGACGACGCCCCGACCGTTGCTACGCCGGCGGTGTCAGCCCGCGCGTGACCGCCGCCGCGAAGCGCGCCGGCGACTCGATCATCGGGTAGTGCCCGACGCCGTCGAGCAGTTCGACGACGGCGTCGGGCCGCGCGTCGTGAAGGCGGTCGGTCATCGCCACGACCGCGATGGGATCGTCGACGCCCCACACCACGTGCAGCGGCGAAGGGTGGCTCTCGATGGCGCCCGTGTAGCGCGTCTCGTCACGCCGCCGCTCTTCGATGTACCGGATGAGCCGCGGCAGCAGCCGGTGTCCGTCGCCGCGCGAGATCAGCTCCCACTGCGCCACCACTTCGGCGTCGGGCACCGACGACGAGGGGCTGAAGGTGGCCGCGAGGCCCCCCTGCACCGAAGCCGCGTCGAGCGCACCATCGGCCGGCAGCTGGGCGTCGGGGAGCGCGAGGAGCAGCTGCTGCCCCGCACTGAGCTGCGCCATGCCGATGTAGATGCTGCCGTTGGTGAGGACCCGGCGGGTGACCTCGACCGGCCAGGTGCCGTCGAGTTGGCGCGCCAGCAGCTCCCCGCCGACGGTGTCGCCCATGTCGTGGCTCAGGAGCGCGAGGCGTTCGATGCCGAGCCCACTCGTGCACGCCGCGACGATGTCGGCCTGCTCGGCGAGGGTGTACGCCTGGTCGGGCTTGGCCGAGAAGCCGTAGCCGAGGAAGTCGAGCAGCACGACACGACGCGTGCGGCGCAGGTCGTCGAGCACTGCGGCGAAGTCGTACGAGGAGCTCGGGAACCCGTGCAGCACGAGCAGCGGTTCGTCACGCTCCTCGCCGAGCGCGGGCGCGACCAACGTGAAGATCGAGTGGCCGGCGAGGTCGCGCCGCTCACCCGCCGCTTCCCAGTCGGCGACGTTCATCCTGCCCGCCCCAGACGCGGGCCGGGCGTGAAGGTCGCCGGCAATTTCGCCCACCCACCGACGCTGGCCCAGTTCGGGTACTCGACCACCGCGTCGACGTCGATCTCGAAGTCGGGGAGGCGTCGGAGGATCTGCGTGATCACCTCCATGAACTCGATCCTCGCCAGGTGCGACCCCACGCAGCGATGGAGGCCCACGCCGAACGAGAGATGACGGTTGGGGTTGCGGTCGATGACGAACGCATCGGCATCAGGGAAGGCCGAGTTGTCGCGCCCGGAGGAGATCTCGCTGAGCAGCACCCGGTCGCCGGCCCGCATCGGACAACCCTCGAAGACGAAGTCGTCGGTGACGGTGCGAGCGTGCGTGCGTGCCGGCGGGTAGTAGCGGAGGAATTCCTCGGTGGCCGTCACGAGCAGTTCGGGTTCCTCGATGAGTCGCTGCTTGTCGTCCGGGACCTGTGACAGGTGCAGCAGCGCCGCGCCGATGAGTGCGGTCGTGGTGTCGACACCACCGCCGACGGTCATGAACACGATCGACTCGGCGGTCTCGCGCGGCATCTGCTCGCCGTCGATCTCGTGATGCGCGATCGCCGTCATCGCGTCGTCGCGCGGCGAGTGCCGGCGCAACGCGACCTCCTCGCGGATGCGGACCATCACATTCCCGAACTGGGCTTGCGCGGCGCCGTGTTCGGGGGTGCCGCGCGAGTACGCGGCCACGTCATGGAACGCGTCGGTGATCATGCGCCAGTCGTCCTCGGGGAATCCGAGCCACTCCAGCGTGACCGCGCCCGGCACCGGCACCGACAGGTCGTGCGTGAACTCGCACTCCCCTGCTTCGATGAACTGATCGACGAAGTGCGTGGTCCAGTGGTGGGCGCGGGGGCGCAGCCTCTCCGCGCCACGTGGCGCGAGCAACTCCGACAGCACGCGACGCACCGGGTACCAGTCGGGCGGGTCGATCTCCTCGGGGACGAGCAGCGGCAATCGGCTCGCGCCCAGCACGATGGAGCTGATCTCGGGGTCGGTGCGCGCCGACGAGAAGTGCTCCCAGTCGCGAAACGCGGCCGCCACCTGGTCGTAGCCGCTGATCACCCAGAAGCCGCCGTGCCGGTCGCTCCATGCCACCGGGCAGCGTTCGCGCGGTTCGACCCACGAGGCGTCGGACGCCGCTCGCGTCACCGGGCCGAACAGGTCGAAGTCGATGCTCGGGTGCCGGTCGCTCGTAGGCCGATCGCTCATGAGAAGGCGAACCCCTCGTAGTCCGCGGCCGCGACGGCGTCGCACCGCTCGATGTAGGCAGGGAGACCACCGGCCCAGGGAAGGAACACGCGCACCTTGCCCGGGATGTTGTCCCCGAGGTACCAGGAATTGCAGTTCGGGGCGGTGTACATCGTCTTCGCCGCGATCTGGTTCACGAGATCGACCCACGCGTCCTGCGCCTCGACCCTCGCCTCGACCGTGGAGGAGCCGTGGTCACGCATGTACGTGAGCAGGTCACCGATCCACTCGACGTGCTGCTCCGCGCACACGACCATGTTGGCGAGCACCGACGGACTCCCCGGCCCGGTGATGGTGAACAGGTTCGGGAACCCAGCGGTCTGGACACCCAACAACATCCGCGCGCCGTCGCGCCACGCGTCACGGAGCCGCACCCCCTCCCGCCCACGGATGTCGATGCGGTCGAGCGCGCCGGTCATGGCGTCGAACCCGGTGGCGTACACGATGACGTCGAGCTCGAAGTCACCCTGCTGGGTGCGGATACCGGCGGGCGTCACCTCGACGATCCCGCCGCGCCGGAGGTCGACGAGCGAGACGTGCTCGAGGTTGAACGTCTCGTAGTAGTCGGTGTGGAGGATCGGACGCTTGCAGCCGATGGCAAGGTCACGGGGTGACAGGCCGTCGGCGGTGTCCGGATCGTCGACCACGCGTCGAACCATCTCCCGGAACAGCTCGGCCCCGAGCTCGTTGGCTTCGAGATCGGTCAGAACGTCGTTCCACGCCCGGCACGCAGCCCATCCCAGCTCGTCGACCGCGGCCAGTCGCTCCTCCGGCGTCGCCTCGAGGATGGCGACGTCGCGCGGCAACGGCACCGCGACCGCGCCGCTCGTCCCCACCACACCTCCGTAGTTGTTCCGCTGGTTGACCCGCAGCTCGCGATACTGCGTCTTCACGCTCCGCTGCAGCTCGGGGTCGAGGGGCCGGTTCCCCGCCGGCCACGCGTACGACGGTGTGCGCTGGAACACGACGAGCTGCGCCGCGTCGCGCGCGATCTCCGGCACCGACTGCACCCCCGACGAACCCGTGCCGACCAGCCCGACGCGCAGGCCCGTGAAGTCGACGCCGTCCTTCGGCCACACGTTGGTGAACAGCGACAGGCCGGCAAACGTCTCACGACCGGGTATCTGCGGATCGAGCGGCGCGGACAGGCACCCGGTCGCCATCACCACGAACTGCGCAGAGAAGTGGTCCCCCGAGTCGGTGTCGACCAGCCAGCGCGCGCTCGCGTCGTCGTAGGTCGCGGCGGTGACACGGGTGCCGAGCTGGATGTCGCGACGGAGGTCGAAGCGGTCGGCGACGTGGTTGAAGTACGCCTCCAGCTCCTCCTGGAGCGGGAAGACCTCGGTCCATTCCCACTCCTGCTCGAGCTCGGGGGAGAACCCGTACGAGTACTCCATGCTCGGCACGTCACAGCGCGCGCCCGGATAGCGGTTCCAGTACCACGTACCACCGACGCCGTCGCCTGCCTCGACCACGTGCACCGTGAAGCCGAGCTCCCGGAAGTGGTGCAGCGCGTAGAGACCGGAGACGCCGGCGCCCACGACGACCACGTCGAATTCCACGGTGCTGTCACTCATGCCGGACACATCCCCCTGAGGCAGACCCTGAAGGATGCTCCGGATCGCCCGCACCCTGCCACTGGACCGCGGCCGCGACAGCTAGAGCTTCTGCGTCTTCACGAGGTTCCGCACCTGCGACGACGCGCTGATCGAGCCTTCGGCGAGGTAGGCACCCGCGTTCGCAGCGATCTTCCCCCGGTCGTAGCGGTAGTTGACCATGAGCCCGAGCGATTCCTCGATGCCGTACGAGGCCGGGTTGGCCAGCCAGTTGAGGCGTTCGAGTGACGCGCCGTTCGAGAGGTGGAAGTTCGCGACCGGATCGAGCGCACGGCCGTCACGCACGGTCGTCAGGTAGCGCGCCCCCGCCGAGAGCAGCCCGGGCCGCAGCCGGTCGGCGCGAATCGGGTCGTCGATCCACGCGCGGTCGGTGAGCTCTGCGAGTGCACCGGCGTCGGTGCCGAGCGACTCCTCCTCGGCGGGGGTGAGCGCGTGCTCGTCGACCTGAGCACACAACCACGCGCGGAACCCCGGCAGCGGCGACAGCGTCGCGAACGTCTTGAGGTGGTCGTTCTCATGGCGCAACGCGTCGACGACCTGCTTGATGAGCTCGTTGCCGAGGTGTACCCCGGCGAGCCCGGGCTGCGCGGAGGTGATCGAGTAGAAGATCGCGGTGTCGGGATCGTCGACCAGTTCGGCCCGGTTGAGCAGCTCGGGCAGGTTGTCGGCGAGTCCCTCCATCAGCGCGATCTCGACGAACACGATCGGTTCGTGCTCCAACGCGGGGTGGAAGAACGCGTAGCACCGTTGATCGCCGTCGAGCCGGTGCCGCAGGTCGTCCCACCCGGCGATCGCGTGCACGGCCTCGGTGGCCATCAACCGCTCGAGCACCGACGCCGGCGAGTCCCACGTGATCTGACGCAGGCCGAGCAGCCCCACGTCGAACAAGGTCGAGAGGTGACCGGTGAGCTCGTCGTCGAGCATTCCCAGCGCAGGATCCTGACTGCGCAGCGCGAGCAGATCGGCGCGGAGCTCCACGAGGAAGGCGACCCCGTGTGGCAACCCGGTGATGACGTGCAGCCAGGAGGCGTACCGCGGCACCACCGCTCGCCGCAGCACCCGCTCGGCACGCGCTCGTTCAGCCGGGGTCCGGGCGGCGCGAATGGAGTCCACCGCGTGATCGAGCGTGGTCGGGTCGGCACCGAACCGGGTGGCGAGCGCCTCCAGGAACCGGCGTCGACCGGCGGGATCGAGTCTCGAGTAGGCACCCACCACCCGCTCCGCGGCGGCACGCTGCGAGTTGGTCTCGCGCTGGTCGAGCACGTCGTCGATCGCCTTGACCACCCGGGTGACGTCACCCTCGGGCAGATCGGGGGCGAGCTGGAGGTCGCGGGAGCGGCGCAGCGAGCGCAACCATCCGCGAAAGGGTCGACGGCGAGTGGGTTCGGTCACCGCACCAGTACACCGCACGGAGGCCGGTTGGCAACGACCACCCGCGTCCGTGACAATGGGTCATCCGGTCGGCCGGGAACCAGCAGACGCGCACACGACACCCGGGGGCATGGTGGACAACCAACTCGAGCACGAGCACCTGCAGCTCGCGCTCGAAGCCGCTCACCTGGGTACGTGGTACTGGGACGAAGAGACCGGTCGCACGGTCTGGGACGCCCGCCTGGAAGCGATCCACGGCATGGCCCCGGGCACCTTCGGGGGCACGTACGAGGACTGGAAGGCATCGATCCATCCCGCCGACCGGGCCGAGTGCGTCGCGCGCGTCGAGGCGGTCATGGCCGCCCCCGGGCCCTACGTGCTGCTCCATCGCTGCGTCTGGCCCGATGGCTCGGTCCACTGGATCGAAGGGCGTGGGCGCGTCATGACCGACGACGCGGGTCGGGCGCTCGGCACGATGGGAGTGGTGCTCGACGTCACCGAGCGCGAGGAACGCGACGCCGCGCTGGCCCGACGCGCCGCCGACGATCATCGACTGATCCAGAACGTGCAGCGTGCGCTGCTCCCGGTGCGCATGCCGCAGGTCGACGGCATCGAGTTCGCGGCCCGCTACGAGGCCGCGCCCGGCTCGGCGATCGGCGGCGACTGGTACGCGTTCGTCCCGTTGCGTGGCGACCGCCTGGGCATCGCCATCGGTGACGTTGCCGGGCACGGCCTCGCCGCGGTCGCGGAGATGGCGCACATCCGCTTCAGTCTGCGCTCGCTCTCGTACCTGCACGACGACCCGACCGAAGTGCTCTCTCAACTCAGCGAGCTCGTACGGGTGTTCTCACCCGACACGATGGTGACCGCGCTCTACGGCACGCTCGATCCGCACACCGGATGCTTCGAGTACGCGCTCGCGGGACACTTCCCGCCGGTGCTGTGCGGTCCCGAGGCATGCGAGATGGTGGAGGCGAAGGCCGATCCGCCACTCGGACTGGGCGAGGACTACGCGCTGCACTCGTTCACCCTCGGTCCGGATCAGACGTTGGTGGCGTTCACCGACGGCATCCTGGAGCGACGCTCGGAGGCGATCTCGTTGAGTCTGCAGCGGTTGCGCTCCACGTGCGCCGCGGGACCGCGCGTGCCCGATTCGCTCTGCGAACACGTGATGCGCGAGATGTTGGCCGACCTCCCCAACGACGACGACGCCGCGGTCGTGGCGGTGCGGCTCTCGCCGTAGCTCGTCCTCGAACGGCGCAGTTCCTCGCCACCGAGGCGGCGCGTCAGTTCGCGCGCGTGGCGCGGTGGTGCTCGATGTGGCGCTCCTCGAGCTCCTGGACCTCGTCATCACCCGCGGACTGCACGCGCACGTAGTGGTCGTCGGCCTGTGGCAACGCTCGAATCATCTCGTCGAGCTTGAGCTGCGTCGCCACCTGTTCGCGCCGCTGCGTGTGGTGAACCAGGAACAACATCACCAACGCCACCGACCACGCGACGGTCGAGAACAGCGAGTTCCAGAACGTCGGGAACCGCGTCACCGTCAGCGCGGCTCCCGAGACCAGGAGGACCACGGTGACGACCCCGACTGCGGCGGAGTGGGCCATCATGCGGTCGAACCGGTGCAGGTACGGACTGAGCCGCGTGCGCGGCGGAACCTCGGTCTCCACGCCGTGCACCTACCCGGAGCCCCGCGAGCGCAACCGCAGGACGGGGTCATCGCCAGAGCGCGAGGAGCTCCTCGGTGGTGGTGAGCGTGGCGATGAGCGAGAGGGAGTGTTCGAGGACCGCCTCCGCGTACTCACGCGGCACGCCGGCAACCGCGTCGGTCGGAATCACCACCTGGTACCCGAGGTCGAGGGCGGTCAGCGCCATCCCGAACACCCCGAGGTTCAGCGACACGCCGGTGGCCACGACGGTGCGCACACCGAGGTTGCGCAGGATCTGGTCGAGCGACGTCGAGGTGAACGGCGTCATGCCGTGCAGCCGCGGCACGACGATGTCGCGCGGGTCCTCGAGGCCGTCGATCAGCTCGGCGCCCGGAGAACCGATGTCGGTTGCGGTCGAGCCGTGCTCACGGCGCGCCTTCGCCGACATCGCGAAGATCTTGCAGTTCTCGGTGGAGCCGGCGCCGTCGGCACGGGCGACGACCGTGCAGTGGACGACGCGCACGCCGGCGTCACGCGCGCCGTCGCACAGCCGACGCACGGTGTCGAGCGTGTCGACGCGCGCGAGCTCGTCGACGAGCGCTTGCATCATCGCGCCCTCACCCACGACCCCCTGCTGCAGCTCCATCGTCAGGACGGCCGTCGTGGACGGATCGAGGATCGCCGACAAGCGTTCTTCGCGGGTGGTCATGCTTCCTCCAGCGTGCGGTGGGTCGAGTCGGTGCGGGGATCACCCGCGAGCAATTGATCGGAGAGCACGACCGGGAACGGCAGGCCCGCGACGAGCACCGCGCGGGCGTCGCTCGCGCGATGGTGCACGGGCACGCCGGCGACGTCGAGCGCGCGTTCGGCGACACCCTGGTCGGCGACGGTGAGTCCGAGCGCCAGACAGCGCGGTCGCTCGAAGACGTCGCCCCACACCGCCCGGCTCGTCGCCTCGTCGGGCGGGACGGGGTACAACGCGAGCAAGCAGTCACCCAGGTCGAGCGCGCAGTGCGGGACATCGGGCGTGCCACCATGGCCATCGTCGATCTCGTACGTGACGAGGGTCGTGTCGAGCACCTCGGCGAGGCGCGCGCCATCGCGCTGAGGGTCGCGCACGATCGCGCCGACGAACGCCATGCGCTCGACGTCCACCACCGGCTCGTCGAGGAACGCGGGCACGGGCGCGCCCCACCTCGGGTCGTCGTCCTGCACGTGGCTCGCCCACTCGAGGACGAGCCCGGCGGTGCCGCCCGAACGGGTGAAGACGATCTCGTCGCTGATGCGCGACGCCACCTCCACACCGAGCGGTTCGAGTCGAGCGAGCGTGCTGGCGACATCGGGCACCTGGACCGCGACCGAGTGCATCCCGCCGCCCAGACGCTCGACGAAGGCCGCCACCGAGGAGCCCTCCCCGAACGGAGCGCCGATCTCGATCGAGTTGTCGCCGATCCAGGTCATGCCGCCGTCGCGCCCGACCGGCTCGGGCAGCTGCTGGCGGTGCAGGACCCGAGCCCCGAACAGCCGGGCCAGCGGCCCGAGGATCCCGTCGTAGTCGGGGCCCATGGCCGTGGCGTGGAACATCCACCGGACGTCGGGCATGGCGGAAGGCTGCCACACGAACGGGAAATCGTGACTGAGTGAGGACTCACTCAGTGGTATGTTCGCAGCGTGACCCAGGTGCAAGGACGAGGACGGGCGGCCGCGCTGCCCATCGAGGAGCGACGGTCGGCGATCGTCGCCGCCACGCTCCCCCTGTTCCTCGAACAGGGTGCGGCCGTCACCACCCGTGAGATCGCCCACGCCGCGGGCATCGCCGAGGGCACGATCTTCCGGGTCTTCGACGACAAGACCGCCCTGCTCGACGCGGTGATGGAAGCGGCGCTCGACCCCGCACCGACCAACGCGGCGATCGCGGCCATCGACGACTCTCTGCCCTTCGAGGCGCGTCTCGTGGCTGCGGTCGAGATCCTCCGTCAGCGCGTCCTGTACGTGTTCCGTGTGCTGAGCGCGGCATCGGGCACGACGCGGGGCACGTCACCGACGCGCAGCGCGGACCTCCCCTCGCTCATCGCGATCTTCGAAGCCGACGGCGATCACCTCACCCACTCGCCGGCTGATGCCGCTCGCATCCTGCGCGGCCTCACGTTCGCATGCGTGCACCCGTCGTTCGGCGCCGACGATCCGCTCACATCGGAGGAGATCGTCGCCGTGCTCCTCGACGGCATCCACCACGCGCGGGGAGGTGAGCCGGCGTGCTGATCAAGCTCATCCGCGACTACCTGTTCAAGTACCGGAAGTGGCTCATCCTCATCTTGGTGTTCCAGACGATCCAGTCGGTCGCGACCTTGACCCTCCCCACGCTGAACGCCGACATCATCGACAACATCGTGAACAAGGGTCCGAACAGCTACATCTGGGAGGTCGGCGCCGTCATGCTCGGCGTCACCTTCATCCAGGTGACGTTCGCCATCGCGGCCACGTTCTACGGCGCGCGCTCGGCGATGGGCTTCGGGCGCGACGTACGCCGCGATCTCTTCCACACGGTGATGAGTTACTCGGCGCGCGAGGTGGGCCAGTTCGGCGCACCGTCACTGATCACCCGCATCACCAACGACGTGACGCAGGTGCAGGTCTTCGTGCTGATGACGTGCACGCTGTTCGTCACCGCGCCGATCATGATCATCGGCGGCCTGTTCTTCGCCATCCGCGAAGACGGTCCACTGTCGTTGATCCTCTTGGTCGCCATCCCGGTCCTCCTGTTGACCGTGGGCCAGGTCGCGCTTCGGATGCACCCGCAGTTCACCAAGATGCAGGACCGCATCGATCGGGTGAACCAGGTGCTGCGCGAGCAGATCAGCGGCATGCGCGTCGTCCGCGCCTTCGTGCGCGAGCCCGACGAAGCGGCCCGCTTCGGCACCGCCAACGACGACCTGACCGAGACATCGCTCAAGACCGGCCGGATGATGGCCGTGATGTTCCCCGCGGTCCTGCTCACCATCAACCTGTCGAGCGTCGCCGCGGTGTGGTTCGGTGCCGACCGCATCAACTCGGGGCAGATGCAGGTGGGGTCGCTCGTGGCGTTCCTGAGCTACCTCATCCAGATCCTGATGGCCGTGATGATGGGCACCTGGGTCTTCATGATGGGGCCGCGCGCCTCGGTGTGCGCGGGACGGATCGAAGAAGTCCTCAAGACCTCGACCTCGGTCGTGGCCCCGGCCGACGGCTTCACCGAGCTCCCCGGCGCAGCGTCGCTCGAGGTGCGTCACGCGGAGTTCGCGTTCCCCGGCGCCGAGCAGCCGGTGTTGCGTGACATCAATTTCC
Source organism: uncultured Actinomycetes bacterium (assembly GCA_963720765.1). Taxonomy (GTDB): domain Bacteria; phylum Actinomycetota; class Acidimicrobiia; order IMCC26256; family DASPTH01; genus DASUAS01. The sequence goes on along the minus strand of CAVRGS010000013.1, from coordinate 178,659 downwards.
GTGTCGACGCCGGTCAGACGCTGGCGATCATCGGCAGCACCGGTTCGGGGAAGACCGCGCTGCTCAACGTGATCGCACGCCTGTTCGACGTCACCTCGGGAGAGGTGTTGATCGGTGGTGTCGACGTCCGCGAGCTGGACAAGGAGCTCATCGAGCGTCTCATCGGATTCGTGCCGCAGAAGCCCTTCCTGTTCTCCGGCACCATCGGCACCAACGTGCGCTTCGGCAACCAGGACGCCACCGACGAGGAGGTGTGGGAGGCGCTCGAGGTCGCGCAGGCGCCGCGACTTCGTCGAGGCCAAGCCCGAGCAGCTCGACTCCCCGATCACCCAGGGCGGCACCAACGTGTCGGGTGGCCAGCGCCAACGCCTCGCCATCGCGCGGGCCCTCGCGCACAAGCCCGCCATCTACCTGTTCGACGACTCGTTCTCCGCGCTCGATCTCGCGACCGACGCGCGCCTGCGCGCTGCGCTCGAGCCGGTCACCCGTGACGCGGTCACGGTGATCGTCGCCCAGCGCGTGTCGACCATCGTGCGGGCGGACCAGATCCTCGTGCTCGAGGAGGGCCGCATCGTCGGACTCGGCACCCACCGCGACCTGCTCGAGTCGTGTCCCACGTACCAGGAGATCGTGGAATCCCAGTTCGTCGCCGAGGAAGTGGCATGACCGGCAACGGCGCACACGGCAACGGCGCGGCGGCCAACGGCAAGGGTCGCAAGAAGCGCGACGACGAGGAGATCCCCGAAGCTGGTCAGCGCGTCGCGGTGAACGCGGGCACGCGCTTCGGCGTCGGGATGCCGGTCGAGAAGTCGGACAACTTCAAGAGCACGGTACGGCGACTCCTGCAGCGTCTCGCCCCCGAGAGGTTGCGCATCACCGCGGTGCTCCTCTTCGCGGTGGTGAGCGTCACCCTCACCGTCATCGGCCCCCGCATGCTCGGCCACGCCACCAACATCGTCATCGCCGGCATCCAGAGCCCGCAGGGCATCGACTTCGGCGACCTGCACATGGTGCTGCTGCAGGTGCTGCTCATCTACGTGTGCGCGGGCCTCCTCTCGTACACCCAGAGCTACATCCTGGCCGGCACGGTGCAGCGCTCGATGTCGAGGCTGCGCAGCGACGTCGAGGACAAGCTCCACCGACTGCCGCTGGCGTATGTCGACAGCCAGCCCCGTGGCGACCTCCTGAGTCGGGTCACCAACGACATCGACAACGTCGCGCAGAGCCTCCAGCAGACGCTCAGCATGATGTTGACCTCGACGCTGACGATCATCGGCGTCGTCATCATGATGATCTCGATCTCGCCGCTGCTGGCGATCATCACCTTGATCACGGTGCCCGTGTCGCTCGTGGTGATGCGGCTCATCACCGCGCGATCCAAGAAGAAGTTCATCGCACAGTGGCGCTACACCGGCACGCTCAACGCGCAGGTCGAGGAGGCGTTCACCGGCCACGCCCTCGTGCGCGTCTTCGGGCAGCAGGACGAAGTGCAGCGCACGTTCGACGAGCAGAACGAGGAGCTCTACCAGTCGAGCTTCGGCGCGCAGTTCATCTCGGGGACGATCCAGCCCGCGATGATGTTCCTGGGCAACCTGAACTTCCTGGCCATCGCCGTCATCGGCGGGCTGCGCGTCTCCGCCGGGCAGCTGAGCATCGGTGACATCCAGGCGTTCATCCAGTACTCACGTCAGTTCACCCAGCCCCTCACGCAGCTGGCCTCGATGGCCAACGTGCTGCAGTCGGGCATCGCGTCCCTCGAGCGGGTCTTCGAGCTGCTCGACGTCGACGAGCAGAGCCCCGACCCCGCTGAGCCGCTCACCGACGACGAGCCCCAGGGCCGCATCGAATTCGCCAACGTGCACTTCGCCTACGACCCGAATCGGCCGCTCATCGAGGACCTCTCCCTCGTCGCCGAGCCGGGCAACACCGTCGCCATCGTGGGTCCCACCGGCGCCGGGAAGACGACCCTGGTCAACCTGGTCATGCGGTTCTACGAGCTCGACGACGGCACGATCTCGCTCGACGGGATGAACGTCGCCGAGATGCGGCGCCACGATCTGCGCGCCAACGTCGGCATGGTCCTGCAGGACACCTGGTTGTTCGAGGGCACCATCCGCGAGAACATCGCGTTCGGCAACCCCGCAGCGACCGACGACGAGGTCGTCGCCGCCGCGAAGGCCACCCATGTCGACCACTTCGTGCGGGCGCTTCCCGACGGCTACGACACCGTGGTCGACGACGAGGGAACGAGCGTGTCGGCGGGCGAGAAGCAGCTGCTCACGATCGCGCGTGCGTTCCTCGCCAACCCGACCATCCTCATCCTCGACGAGGCGACCAGCTCGGTCGACACCCGTACCGAGGTGCTCATCCAGAAGGCGATGGCCGCGTTGCGCACCAACCGCACCAGCTTCGTCATCGCACACCGGCTGTCGACGATCCGCGACGCCGACACGATCCTGGTGATGGAGAACGGCGCCATCGTCGAACAGGGCAACCACGAGACGCTGCTCGAGCACCAGGGCGCGTACGCCCGCCTCTACAACAGCCAGTTCGCCGGCGCCGCCATCGAGGTGGAGTGACTGCCTCTTCGCTGGCCCGCTCGCCCAGCTCGTTCCGCCCCACCGGGCGAGACGGGCAGCACGGGCTCTCGTCCGTCAGAGCGCCCTGAGGCGGTCGATCCGGGGGTCCGTGGCGCCGAGGTAGTGCGAGAGGATGCCGGCGACGCGGTCGACGTCGAGCGTGCCGGCCGCAGCCATCTCCTCGAGGTCGGCCCAGTCCTTCGTGCGGTCGAAGAACGCCTTGAACACCGCGAGGTCGGTGCAGCCGAGGAACGGAACTTCGCTCCCACCGAAGGGCTCCCGCCGGCAGTGCTCGGCGAGATGTTCGTGGAAGTCCGTGGTGTTCACGAACACGTCGACGGGAGTCTCGTCCCACCACAGCCGCACCTGACCGTCGCGCTCGATACGTGCCCGGTCGTCGTCGGACCAATTCACGCCGCCTGGGAGCGCCTCCAACAGCTCGACCGCTCGTGACCGATCGACGAACACGTTGACGTCGATGTCGATGGTGCCGCGCGCGCGGTGCGTGCACCACGCCAGCGCGAGCGCGCCTCCGAACGCGTGCGGGATGCGGGTCTCGTCGAGCGCGCCGTGGATCGCGAGGATCTTGTCGACCAGCGTGCTCACGACGCCCGCGGAAAGACGGGGAGGTCGAGGGTCGGGGTGTGGCGCGCCGGGAACTGCGCCGCGAGGTCGAGCACCTCGGCCAGCTCGCGACCGCGGGCGCTGCGGTCGATCCCGCCGACCGCGGGCACGAGCTCGACCTCGAGCTCGTAGCCGGCAGCCCGGACGATGCGATCGAGGGTCTCGACCGTCGGCACCTTGCGACCTGCCTCGTACGCCGCCAGCGTGGAGTGCGAGGTCTCGGCCCGGGCCGCGAGGGCCCGCAGGCTGAGGCCGGACCTCAGTCGGACCCGGCGCAGCGTCACGGCAGCGTCCACCCCGTCATGGTATCCGAACAGATACCAGCGAATCGACACCCCGTGGTCCCCGCCTAGGAGGCCAGTTGCAGGTCGTCCCAGTGACCTCGCCACGACGCGATGCGGCGACCCTCGAATCGGACCCACGTCACCGCACGGATCCGCAGGCGCAGGCCCGTCGGATCGAGCACCGCACCGGTCCCTGGGAGCGGGAGGGGGCCGACGTGCAGGCCGGAGGCCTCCCACTCGACGCGGACCACGGATCCCTTGCTCTCGATCCGTCCGAACGTCACCTGTTCGTGAGCGAGGGCTCCCCGGCGCTCGTGGATCTCCGCGGCCACCTGCTCCCGGGACCTCGCCTTCGTGGCCGGGCTCGATCCCGTCACCGTGGGTGTGTAGAGCTCGGCGATGTCTGAGGTGTCGCCTGACACCTGCGCGACGATCGCGCGCTTCACCAGGTCTTCACGCGTCGGCCCGTCGGCGGCGCAGTGGACGCAGGGCATCGAAGCGTCCCAACGGTGGAGGGTGCAGAAATGGCGCATCCGTGGGTGAACGTCGGCGATCACCCCGGAGTTCCGCATTCGTGGCCTTCGGTAGCATCGTTCGGTGAGCCGACCCGACCCGCCGCTGTCCCTGACCGATCTGGGCGCCCTCGTCAGCGGCGGTGCGGTCGACACCGTGCTGGTCGCGATGACCGACATGCAGGGCCGCCTGCAGGGCAAGCGCTGCGGGGCCACCCACTTCCTCGACGAGGTGGTGGCGCACGGAGCCGAAGCCTGCGACTACCTCCTCGGCGTCGACGTCGACATGGCGACGGTCGAAGGCTACGAGCTCACGTCGTGGGAGCGGGGCTACGGCGACTTCCGCCTCTGTCCCGACCTCGACTCCCTGCGCCTCGTCCCCTGGCACGTGGCCACCGCGCTGGTCCTGTGCGATGTCAGCGATCACGCCGGCGCTGCAGTCGCGCCGTCACCCCGCCAGATGTTGCGTCACCAGATCGAGCGGCTCGCCGAGCTCGGACTCGCCGCCGACGTCGGCACCGAGCTCGAGTTCATCGTCTACCGAGACACCTACGACGAGGCGTGGACCCGTGGGTACCGCGACCTCACGCCCGCCAACCTCTACAACGTGGACTACTCGCTGCTCGGCACGGCCAGGATCGAGCCGCTGCTCCGGCGCATCCGCAACGAGATGACGACCGCGGGCATGAGCGTCGAGGCGGCCAAGGGCGAGTGCAACCTCGGCCAGCACGAGATCAATTTCCGCTACGCCGACGCGCTCACCTCGTGCGACCACCACACGATCTACAAGACCGGCGCCAAGGAGATCGCGCACCAGGAGGGGTGCAGTCTCACGTTCATGGCCAAGATCGACGAGCGCGAGGGGAACTCGTGCCACATCCACGTCAGCCTGCGCGACCCCGAGCTGGACGCGCCCGTCTTCGCCGGCTCGGGCGCGCACGGGATGTCGCCGCTCATGGAGCACTTCCTCGCCGGCCAGCTCGCGTGTCTGCGCGAGCTCACGCTGTGCTTCGCCCCCAACGTGAACTCGTACAAGCGCTTCGCGGCCGGCAGCTTCGCTCCCACCGCGGTGGCGTGGGGCGTCGACAACCGCACGTGCGCGCTCCGGGTCGTCGGCGAAGGGCCGTCGGTGCACGTCGAGATCCGGGTACCCGGCGGTGACGTGAACCCGTACGTCGCGGTCGCGGCGCTCCTCGCCGCGGGGCTGCACGGCATCGAGCACGAACTGCCACTCGAACCGCCGGTCACCGGCAACGCGTACGCGGGTGACGCGCCACGCGTCCCGTCGACCCTCACCGCCGCAACCGAGCTCTTCGAGCAGAGCGCGGTCGCGCGGGAGGCCTTCGGCGGTGACGTGGTCGACCACTATGCGCACGCGGCGCGCATCGAGCTCGCCGCCTTCGAGTCCGCCGTCACCGACTGGGAGCGCATCCGTGGCTTCGAACGCCTCTGACGGCCGCCTGGCCGGGCGTGTCGCCGTGATCACTGGCGGCGGGAGCGGCATCGGCCTGGCGTCGGCACGCCGGCTCGCGGGCGAGGGCGCTCGCATCGTGATCGCCGACCGCGACGCCGACACCGGCGCCGCCGCAGCCGCCGAGGTCAACGGCGAGTTCGTGGCCGTCGACGTGAGCGACGCCGACCAGGTCGAGCACCTCTTCGCGACGACGGTCGGGCGCTTCGGGCGAGTCGACGTGTCGTTCCACAACGCCGGGATCTCGCCACCCGACGACGACTCGATCCTCACCACCGATCTCGACGCGTGGCGTCGGGTGCAGGACGTCAACCTCACGTCGGTGTTCCTGTGCTGCAAGGCGGTGCTCCCGCACATGCAGCGTCAGGGCCAGGGCTCGATCATCAACACCGCGTCGTTCGTGGCCACGATGGGATCCGCCACGTCGCAGATCTCGTACACCGCATCCAAAGGTGGGGTGCTCGCGCTGTCACGTGAGCTCGGCGTCCAGTTCGCGGTGGAGGGGATCCGGGTGAACGCGTTGTGCCCCGGGCCGGTGAGCACGCCGCTGCTGCAGGAGCTGTTCGCGGCCGACCCCGAGCGTGCGCAGCGCCGGCTCGTGCACGTGCCCATGGGTCGTTTCGCCGAACCCGAGGAGATCGCGGCCGCGGTGGCGTTCCTCGCCAGCGACGACTCGTCGTTCATCACCGCATCCACGTTCCTGGTGGACGGTGGGATCTCCGGCGCCTACGTCACCGCGTCTGATCACCGCGTCCACACCTCCACACCGACGGTGGGATCTCCGGCGCCTACGTCACCGCGCTCTGATCACCGCGTCCACACCTCCACACCGACGGTGGGATCTCCGGCGCCTCCGTCACCCGCGCTCGATCACTCCGACGTGATCGGGCGGAAGCGGAACACCGCCATCTCGTCGTTGACGTGCTCCCAGACGATCTCGACCCGGTCGCCGATCTTCACCGTCTCGACGTCGCACTCGATGATGTTGGCGATCATCCGCGCGCCCGCGCCCTGCGTGCCGTCGAGCTCGATGATCCCGGCTGCGTAGGGCACCGACTCGTTGAGCATCTTCGCCAACGGGTGGCGCACCACCGTGAAGCTGTACACCGTGCCGGTGCCGGGGAGCTCCACCCACTCGACCTCGCGGTGCTGGCACACGAAGCAGATCGGCGGTGGCGGCAACCGGAACGTGCCGCAGTTGGTGCAGCGCGGCGCGACCAGTCGCCCTTCCACCGAGGCGTCCCAGAACGGCGCTGACAGGTCGTCGGTGCTGCGTCGGGTCAGGATCGACGGGAACAGGCCGGCCTCACCCTGGGCGCCGCTCATGCCGCGCTCCGGGCGAGGAGCGTGCCGCTCACCGGCAACGCCGCGGGACCGCCGGTGACCAGCGCGATCTCCGCGCCCTCCACCTGGTTGACCGCGGTGCCGCGAATCTGCTCCACCGCCTCCCTGATGTGCGTCATGCCGATGATGTACGCCTCCGAGAGGTTGCCGCCGTGGGTGTTGACGGGGATGGAGCCGTTCGGCCAGCGCATGTTGCCTTCGGCCACGAACGGACCGCCCTCGCCGATCGGGCAGAAGCCGTAGTCCTCGAGCTGCATGATCACGAGGGGCGAGAAGTGGTCGTAGAGCAGCGCCACGTCGACGTCGGCGGGCGTGACCCCGGCCATCTCGTACAGCCGCTTCGCGACCGGGCGGTGCCCGGACGACGCGAACTCGTCGTCAGGCGCCTGGAAGTACCGGAAGATCGCCGGCCCCCAGCGACCGCTGCCGCCGTGGGCGGACGAGAGGATGTACGCAGGCGGTTGGCGCAGATCCTTGGCCCGGTCGGCCGAGGTGGTGATCACCGCCACGGCACCGTCGCTCTCCATCGTGTAGTCGAAGAGGCAGAGGGGATCGGAGATCATCCGGGCCGCGAAGTACTCCTCGCGCGAGAGCGGTTGCTGCCGCAACGACGTCGGTCGGCGGATGGCGTTGGCGCGCTCGGTGATCGCCACCTCGGCGAAGTGGTCGCGCGTCGTGCCGTAGAGGTGCATGTGTCGTTGGGTGAGGACCGAGAAGCTGTGGCCCGGCGACAGCAGCCCCGAGTTGGCCGCGAACGCGGCGCCGGCCGAGATGCCTCCCCCGCCGCCGTACGCGCCGCCACCCTCCGACATCGTGGCGTACGCGAGCACTCCATCGACCTCGGAACCGCCGAGGCGTCGGTTGAGCTGCTGCAGCGACATCACCGACACGCACACGTTCGCCATGCCGCCGTGGATCGCGGCCGCCGCCAACCCGAGCTGGCCGGCGCACCCGCCGCCCCCCGATGTGAGCGATGCCGCGAAGCGCACCTCGGGAACGCCGAGGATCGCTGCCACCTCTGCCGGATCGCAGGCGAAGGAGTAGAGGGCGAAGCCGTCGAGGTCCTGCACGGTCAGGCCGGCGTCGTCGAGGGCGGCGAGGATCGCGGTGCACATCATCGACGTCTCGGTCTCCGGGTACGACTGCCCGCGCTTGTAGTACGGGGTCGCGCCCACGCCGACCACTGCGGCCTGGTTCTTGATGCTCATCGAAGTGAAAATAGGGTTCTCACAATTGCCTGGTCAAACCTGGCGATAGGTTGGCAGCGGAAACGTTGCTCGGATCGGGGGTCCCTGAATGACACGCAAGCTCGACTACCTCGTGTTCGACGCCGACAACCACATGTACGAGGCGACCGACGCGTTCACGAAGTATCTCCCGGACGAGTACTCGGGCCTGATCAAGTACGTCGAGGTGAACGGGCGCACCAAGATCGCGGTCAAGAACAAGATCAGCGACTACATCCCGAACCCGACGTTCAACAAGGTCGCGCCCCCCGGCGCCCAGGAGCTCGAGTTCAAGCTCAAGAACCCCGACTCGATGACCGCGGCCGACAAGGAGCTGCAGCTCGCGCCGCCGCCGAAGTACATCGAGGCACCGGACGCGTTCTTCGAGCCCGAAGCCCGCATCATGATGATGGACGACCAGGGCATCGACCGGGCGATGATGTGGCCCACGCTGGCGAGCCTCCTCGAGGAGCGCCTCACCGACGACCCGGTCGCCACGCACGTCGTGGTCCACGCGCTCAACCAGTGGATGCACGAGCAGTGGACGTTCAATTTCGAGAACCGGATCTTCCCCACCCCGGTGATCACGCTGCCGATCGTCGACCAGGCCATCGAGGAGCTCGAGTGGGTGGTCGAGCGCGGCGCCAAGGCGATCCTGGTGCGCCCGGCGCCGGTCCCCGACTTCAACGGTCGCCGGCGTTCGTTCGCACTCCCCGAGTTCGACCCGTTCTGGAAGAAGGTCGTGGAGGCGGATGTCGTCGTCGGCATGCACGCGTCCGACAGCGGCTTCCAGCGCTACGTGAACGAGTGGGAGGGGCACGACGGCGAGTTCCTGCCCTTCAACACGAAGCTGTCCGGCTTCTACCACCTGCTGCACGCCGACAACCGCATGATCAGCGACGTGGTCACGTCGATCATCGGCCACGGCCTGGCCACGCGGTTCCCGGAACTGCGGATCATGCCGGTCGAGAACGGCAGCGCGTGGGTGCGTCCGCTGGTCGACAAGTTCCAGAAGGTCTACGCGCGGGTGCCCAAGGCGTTCGACGAGGACCCGATGGAGGCGTTCACGCGCTGCATCTACGTCCACCCGTTCCACGAGGAGGACCCGATCGGCCTCGTCAAGCTGATCGGCGCCGACAACGTGCTGTTCGGGTCCGACTTCCCTCACCCCGAGGGGATGTACGACCCGATCGGCTTCGTCGACCAGCTCGACGGACTGCCCGAGGACGACAAGGCCAAGGTGATGGGCGGCAACCTCAACCGCATCATGAAGGTCCCCGCCCTCGTCTGACCCCACCACCCGAATTTTCGGTGTCGAACTTGCGGCGGAGCGCCGCAGCTTCGTCGCAGCCTGGCCCGGTCAGGCGGGAGTGAAGGCCTTCAGGCGGTCGATGCACTCGACGGTGAGCGCGGGGATCTGATCCCAGGCGGCGCCGGCGTCGCCACCGGCTTTCACGAGCCGCTTCATGAGGAGCGCGGTCGCGGCCGCCTCCTTGTAGCGGATGAGGCAGTGGAACCACTCGAGGTCGGCCGGTACCGCACCCGACTCCTCGACGTAGGCGTCGAGGAGCTGCTGTGCGGTCGGCATCCCCGTGGGTCCGGGGTTGCTCGCCATCGGGTGCCTGGCCTCGTCGGTGAAGAAGAGGAACCAGGCGAGGTCGAGGCGCGGGTCCGACAGCGACCAGATCTCCCAGTCGATGAGGGCTGCGACCTCGGTGCCGTCGCAGAGCATGTTGCCCAGGCGATAGTCGCCGTGACAGACGGCGTCGGGAAACGCGGGCGGCATCGTGTCGAACAACAGCTTCTCGGCTTCGAGGTGTCGCGCGCTCATGCGCTCGTCGACGGTCGAGAACGCACGCGTCCAACGCTGGATCTCACCCTCGAGCGTGTAGCGCTTCTCGTCGCCCAGTCCGACGGCATCCGGATCGACCCGGTGCAAGGCCGCGAGCATCCGCGCGGCACCGAAGGCCCGCTCCGGGATCTCCGGGAGCATGTCGTCCGGGACAGGCGTCAGGATCGGCTCGTGACAGACGCCGGGCACGATGTTCATCGCGTGGAACGGCGACACCTCGGGTGGCGCGCCACCATCCTCGAAGTAGACGGTGGGCACGCGTACGCCGGGTGCACCCGCGAGCGCGCGCATGAGGCGGGCCTGGCGCGCCACGTCGCGGTTGCGGATCGGCTCCAGGCCGGGCGGGGCGACCTTCAGGACGATGCGCTCGCCCACGACCGGTCCCCCGGTCACCAACCCGGTGAAGGTCAGGCTCGACGCGCCGCCGGTGAGCGGTTGCACCTCGGAGATCGAGCAGCCGCGTGCCCAGGTCTGCGCGGCGGCGGTCGCCCGCGCGGCGAGTTCGTCGAGATCCAGTTCGTCGGCCATCGCGGCATTCTGTCGATCGGGGCACGAGGGGCGCAACGCGGACCACGTTTGCCGGCCAGCGGGTGGAGGGCAGCCTTCGTCGTCGTGAGTCCCGTTGCCGTTCCGTCGCTGCACCACTCGTCACCCGAAGACCTCGCACTCCGTCGGGTGAAACGGGGCAGAGGGTTCAGCTACCACGACCACGACGGTTCACGGGTCCAGGACCCCGCCACCCTCGAGCGCATCCGGGGGATCGTGATCCCGCCCGCCTGGACCGACGTGCGGATCAGCGACGATCCCGACTCGCACCTCCAGGCGGTGGGTCGCGACCAGCGTGGTCGGCTCCAGTACCGGTACCACCCCGGATGGACTGCGTTCCGCGACCGCGTGAAGTTCGACCGCCTGCCCACGTTCGCCAATGCGCTCCCCGCGGTGCGCAAGCAGATCGATGCCGATCTCGCGCTTCCTGGATCTCCGCGCGAGAAGGTGCTCGCGACGGTCGCGGAGCTGCTGCAGACGACCCTCATACGCGTCGGCAACGACGAGTACGCCCGCGAGAACGGCGCCTACGGGCTGACCACGTTCAAGAACCGGCACGCGCGGATCTCCGGGTCCGACATCACCTTCGTGTTCACGGGCAAGAGCGGTGTCGCCCACGAGGTGCACGCGCACGATCGACGACTGGCGAAGGTGCTACGGAACTGCCAGGAGATCCCCGGCCAGCGGCTCTTCCAATACCTCGACGACGACGGCGCGCCGACTGCCGTGCACTCCCACGACGTGAACGAGTACCTGCGCGACGCAGCCGACGCCGACATCACAGCCAAGGACTTCCGCACCTGGATGGCGACGGTCGCGACCGCAAGCCGGCTCGGCCCGATCGATCCCCCGACCTCCGAGCGTGAAGAACGCGCCGTCGTGAAGGAGGTGATCGAACAGGTCGCGGCGGATCTCGGCAACACGCCCACCGTGTGCCGAACTTCGTACGTGCACCCACGGGTCCTCGACACGTTCGCCACCGGGGCACTCCGCGACACGTGGTCGACGACCCCGCCTCGACGCACGCGGCTCACGCTCGCCGAGCGCCGCACCCGTGCGCTGCTGTCGACTCGCGCCCGACGCTCGACTCGGAGCTCCGAGACCCCGCTCGCGCGTACCGGTTGAGGTGTCGAACGTGACCGAGGCATGCATGAACGATCCTGTGGTGCTCCTGCAGCGCGGCCACCGAGAATTCTCGGGCGGGGCCGAGCAGCCGGAGCGGCCCACCCCCTCCGCCCTCCGCGCCGTCACGCCACGACGCTCCGACGGTTGAGGTGACGGGCCGGGCGGGTATCGGAGCAGAGATGGACGACTCCGTGCTCACGCCCAGGCTTCGTGCTGCGCTCTCCGCTGACGTGGACGCGCTCGACGTGCTGTCGACTCGCGACGTGGTCACGACCTTGCTCGACGTGTACGCGCTTCATCTGGCACCGATCGACACCCTCGGCGGCGCCGAACTGTGGCAGCACGAACCGCGAGTGGCGCAGGTCAAGCTTGCTCTCGAACGGCGTCTCCACGCCCGTCTGGGCAGCGACGAGCCGGTGTCCCTGGCCGACGACGTCACCGACGCCTTCCGCATCATCGCCCACGACGACCTGGTACCCCCGCTCTACGACTGGCTCGCCAATGCGGCTGATCGCATCGATCTGGTGGAATTCCTCGCCCTCGAAGGTGGACCCGACGCCGACTTCGACGACCTGGTCGCGCTGTGCCAGATCGGTCTCTCCGGTCTCCCGAAGCTGACGCTGGCCGCCAACTACTGGGACGAGATGGGCCGCGGTGCACTGGCGCGCGTGCACACCGAGCTGCACCACGACATGGCAGTCGCGCTCGGTGTGCGCAGCATGCCGAGCGATCGGCTGCCGCTCGAAGTCCTCGAGCGCCGCGCCCTCAACGGCTACCTCGCCACCAATCGCGCGTTGCAGCCGGAGATGCTCGGAAGTCTCGGGCTGTTGGAGGTGCAGGCCGGCCCCCGGTGCCGGCGGGTCGTCACCGCCATGCGCCGCCTCGACGTGCCCGCGGCCGCAGTGCCGTTCTACGAGGAGCACGCGGTCGCCGATCCGCGGCACGGCAAGGACTGGATCGACGGCGCGCTTGCGCCCGTGGTCGTCGATCATCCCGAGTGGGCGCCGAGGATCCTGCGCGGTGCGCGGTGGCGCGCGGTCGTGAACCGGCGGTTCTTCGACGCGATGGCGACGCGCTTCGGACTCGTGGAGCGCGCGGCATGAACGTGGCTGTGAACGAACGCTGGTGCGACTTCGGGCCCCTGCGCGTGGGCTATGACGACATGGTCCTCGCGCCACGGCCGTGGACCATCGTGCAGAGCCGGCACGCGGCGGCGCTGCTCGTCGATCGCCCCGCAGGACCGGTGCTGGAGCTGCACTGCGGCGCCGGCCACATCGGCCAGGCCGCGGCGGCCTGGACCGGCCGTTCGCTCGTGCAGGTCGACGACGATTCGGGCTGCTGCGAATGGGCGGCGCACAACGCGGCGCTCAACGGCGTGGATGCGTCCGTCGTGTGCAGCGACGCGGAGTCCGTCCCCCTGCGTGATGCGTCGTTCGCGCTCGTGCTTGCCGATCCCCCCTACGTCCCGACATCGGACACGGTGCGATTTCCGGAAGATCCACGCCATGCGATCGACGGTGGTGACGATGGCCTGGCGGGATTCCGCGCGTGTCTCCCGGCGGCGTCGCGGCTCCTGCGACCAGGCGGAGCGATCGTCGTCCAGGTGTGGGGTCCTCGCCAGGCCGCCGCGGTCGGGGAGCTCGTGGACGAGCACCACCCGCTGCTGTCACTCGCCGACGTCGTGACCGTGTCGTCGACCCGGGCAGTGATCGAGCTCGAGCGCCGCTGAGGCAGGCGTCACGGGGCGGCTGCGGCACATCGCTGCCGGATCCCGTTGCGCCAGGGCAAGGACGCCTCACGTCCCTTCGTGTCGGCCGGTGCGGGTCAGGCGGAACCGAAAGCGACGCGGTGCTCCATCTCGACGCTCTCGATCCGATGCCGATGCGCCGACCCCAGCTGGCTCCGTCGGCGATGCTGGCGCCTCCGGAAGTCCGAACAACGCCAGGACTTCGTCTCTCGCACGCAGCTCACGCACGGCGGCGGGCGCCACGCGGGTCACCGCGAACTGGCGACCGTCGGCTCGGCAGCGGTGTCGCGCGACGGCGAGGGCAGTCAGTCCGGCCCCGTCGATGCGGTCGACACCGGAGGCGTCGACCCGCACGTCGCCTTGCGTCGACGCCACGGCGCGAAGGAACACGGGCGCGCCGTCGCCGTCGAGCGCTCCCCTCACCTGAAGACAGGAATCCAACTGGCGGACATCGAGCATGTCGATTCCCTCGTCGTGGCCTGTGAGGAGGCCTTACCCTTCTGCCCGTCACCGACAAACTGGTATCGCGTCGATTCGCGACTCCGATCGGTGACCGGGCCGATCATTCACGCCGATCGAACTTCACGTCGTCGTCTCCGGTTTCGTCGTGCACGGGTACCGATCCGGTGGGACGGCGGGTGGGATCCGCCTCGGCGTCGTCCGGGGCAGACAGCGGGCCGTCATCGACGAACTCCCCGGCCTCCGCGCCGGTCGACTCGACCGCAGGATCGGGTTCGTAGAAGGTCACAGTCGTCCTCCTGCCGTGGGCTCGCTGGTCGCGCGGTGTGCGCGCGGGGTGGCTGCCGGCATCCGCATCAGGCCAGCGCGGCGCGCAGCTCGGAATCCCAGTAGCGGAAGAAGCCCTCCGTGCTCGCCGCGATCGCTCCGAGCACGCTCCACACGAACGGGCTGTGCCCCTGAGCTGCCACCCATGGGTGGGAGTGGTCCGAGATCGAGGCGAATTCGAAACCGCTCTCCTCCGCTCGCACCGCGAGCCGCACGAGGTCAGCCGGTGGATGTTCCTCGCTCGACAGCGTGAAACCGAACGCCGTCACGACGTGCTGGCGGCCACGGCCCGACCGCCTTTGTGGCCCGCGGCCTCGTGCTGTGCGGTCGTCCCGTCCTGTCTCGCGTGGCCACCTCTGCCCGACTTCTCGCCTCCGTGCGTCGACCCGTCAGGCGAGTTCGCGAGCTTGGCCGCTCTCGACTCTCTCGACTTGGGCACGCCTTGCTGCTTCGGCGTCTCGTAGTGCTCCGCGTGCTCGACGTCGGTGCGCGCGTGTTCGACATGAGAGCGCGCGTACCCGCGCCTCACGTCGACAAAACCGGACCCGTGCGGCTCCGCCGGCTCGTGTCCGGATGTCCGCCTCCGGCCGACCCGACACAGAGGATCGGGTCGAGGTCATGCCGGAGCGGGAGACCGTTCGCGACGGTTGGGGAGGCGCCACTGCTCCGTCCCGCGACATCGCTCCCGGGAGCCGTCACCGACTCCGCGCGACACGTGAGGAGCGCGTGGTCACTGCGGCGCCGGCGCCACGAGGTCGGGCAGCCGCGCCGACCCGACTCCTGAACCAGATCGCGTCGTCCACGGCCGCCCCGCCGAAGTCGTTGTTGAAGTAGACGTAGGCGTCCACACCTTCGTCGGCCCACTCGGCGAGACGCTCGGCCCGGCGCCAGAGCGCGCGACCGCCGTAGCGCCCGACGTACTTCTCCGCGCGAGCGTTCGGCCCGTGGAATCGCACGTAGGTCCAGTTCGTGGTCCGCAGCCATGGATGGTGTTCCAGGAGGTCGTGGATGGTCAACGCCGCGCCGTGACGCGCAAGGGTCTCGTACACGTCGTCGTGCAACCATGTCGGATCGCGCAGCTCGACCGCCCACCGAAGGCTGCTCGGAGCGGCCGCCAGGAAATCGTCGAGTCGGCTCACGTCGCGTCGCCAGCGCGGCGGCAACTGCACGAGCGTGGGACCGAGCGCGTCGCCCAGACGGCACACCCGGTCGAGGTGGTTCGGCAGCCAGGACGACGCGTCGCGCAGCTTCATCCGATGCGAGCCGAACGCGCCGAGCTTGGCCGCGTACACGAACCCTGGGGGTGCCTGGTCAGCCCAGTGCTCCGCCGCCGTGACCGTCGGCAGTCGATAGAAGGTGGCGTTGAGCTCGACGGTGTCGAAGCGAGCGGCGTAGCTCTCGAACCACTTCCGTTGCGGGATGTCCGCGGGGTACACGGTCCCGCGCCAGTCGCGGTACACCCAGCCCGAGCACCCGACGCGAACCCTCCCGGTCACCGAACGACGAGGTCGGCTGCGACCTGCAGCTCACACACCGGCGCCTCGAGCGAAGCGTCGCGCTCGGCGAGTCGGGTCTTGAGCCCGAGGGTGCCGGTGGCGGAATGCTCGGTGCTCACCTCGAGCGTGCGATTCAGGATCGTTGCACTCACGAGCCGCTCCGTACCCGGTCGCGACGCCTGGGAACCGTGCACCCGTTTCACCTGGGTTCAGGACGGGCAATGATCGACCATGAACATCGGTCAGGTCATGGCGCGGGCAGTCGAGAAGCTCAGCACCGACGAGCGGATCGACGATCTCGCCGATCCCGCCGCCGACGCGGTGCGCGATGCGCTCGACCGCCAACCGCTCAAGGACGCCTTGAGCGGTACTTGGCTCGGACATCCCTTGCACCCGCTGCTCACCGACCTGCCCATCGGCTTCTGGACCTCGGCGTTCACCCTCGACCTCGTCGGCGGGCGCAGCACCCGGCGAGCCGCGACGCACCTGGTCGCATGGGGCGTGGCGAGCGCCATACCCACGGCGCTGGCCGGCGCGGCCGACTGGGGCGACACGACCGGCCCGGCGCGCCGCGTCGGGCTCGTCCACGCCGCCGCCAACACCACCGCGTTGGCGTGTTACGCGGCGTCGTGGTGGTCACGCGTGCGCGGTCGGCACGGGCGCGGCGTCGCCCTCGGCCTCGCCGGTGCCACTGCCGCGACGGTCGGCGGGTATCTCGGCGGCCACCTCCTGCAGACGCTCGGCGTCGGAGTGGATCGGACGAGGGCACCTCGTCCGCCCGCAGACTGGACGCGAGTCGCTGCGGTCGCCGACGTCACCGACGTTCCACGACGGGTGCTCGCGGGTGAGGCCCCGGTGATCGTGCTGCGCGAAGCAGGCGAGATCGTGGCCCTGGACGCTCGGTGCCCACACCGGGGCGCGCCCATGGACGAGGGCGAGGTGCGCGACGGCTGCATCACGTGCCCGTGGCACGGCAGCGTGTTCCGGATCGCCGACGGCACGCTCGTGCAAGGACCGTCCACGGTCGACCTCCCGACGTACGAATGCCGGGTCGGCGGCGACGGCGTCGACGTGCGCGTTCGTTGACGGTCAGTCCGCGGCGCCGAGCGCGCGCCGGAAGACGTCGAGCGTGTGCAGGCGCGCGTCCACCCGCGTCAGCGCGACCGGGTCGCGGTCGAGGCGAGCCCGCATGTGTGCACCCACCACGGCCTGGATCGCGACCGCGTCCGTCTCGGGATCCGTGTGCGGGAACACACCGCTGGCACGGCCCGCACGCAGCACCGCGACGAGCGGCGCGCGTTGCTCGGCCAGGCCCGCGTTCTTGACGTCGGTGAAACCCTCGGCGCTCGACACCTCCGTCGACGACAGCACGACTGCGTGGCGCAGTCGGCGCGCGTCGTACACGACCGCGAGGTTCTGGTCGATCCAGGCCTCGAGCGCGGTGAGCGGATCCGGCGCGGCGGCGACCGCGGCCGCGACGGTCGCGTTCACGCGGTCGCAGTCGACGCGGTACATCTCCAGCACGAGCTCGTCCTTCGACCGGAAGTGCCGGTAGAACGCGCGCGTCGAGAGTCCGGCGGCGCGCAGGACGTCGTGCACCGATGTCTCCTTCGAGCCGTCGCGTTGGATCAGCTCGTAGGCCGCCCGCACGATCTGCTCCTTCTCCGCGCGGTACTTCTCCTCTCGCGCGGGAGAGACCGGCCGGGCCGACGGCGTGCGCACGGTGGTGGCGTCGGCGCCCATCGCCCGAGGATACGCGAACGCCGTTTTCACTTCGGTGGTCGCCGTAGGCTCGGCGCCCGTGGTCATGGAAGGGGTCGACCTCACCGATCTCGACAACTTCGGCGCCGGCTTCCCGCACGCACTGTTCGCGCGCCGACCGCGCCGAGGCACCGATCTGGTGGCACGAACCCACCGAGCACACGCCCGATGGCGAGGGCTTCTGGTCGGTCGCGACCTATGCCGAGGTGCTGCACGTCCTCAAGGAGCCGGTGCGATACTCGTCCGAGACCGGCGGGTCCAGGCTCTACGGCGGCACGCTCGTACAGGACCTCCCCGTGGCGGGGATCGTGCTCAACATGATGGACGACCCGCGCCACGGTCGGATCCGTCGGCTGGTGAGCAAGGGACTCACGCCGCTCACGTTGCGCGACCTCGAAGGTGAGCTCCGACGACGTACCGGTGCGCTGCTCGACGCGGTGCCCGACGGCGAGCCGATCGACTTCCTCGTGGAGGTCGCGGCCGAACTGCCCCTGCAGATGATCTGCTTCCTGATGGGGATCGCCGAGGCCGATCGGCACGAGCTCTTCGCCGCGGTCGAGCCCGGCTTCGACTTCCGCGCCGGGAACGGGACCGAACGCGAGCCGGCCGCGTTCGACATGTTGGAGTACGGGCATGCGCTCATCGCCGAGAAGCGCGCGCGGCCCACCGACGACATGCTCTCGGTCGTCGTCCAGGCCCAGCTCGACGACGAGGATCCGCCGCGGCTCACCGACGACGAGCTGTACATGTTCTTCAGCCTGTTGTTCGCAGCGGGAAGCGAGACAACGCGCAATGCGATCGCCGGTGGCGTGCACGCACTCGTGCACCATCCTGACCAGCTCGACGGGCTGCGTGACGACCCCGACGCGATGGGCACCGCGATCGAGGAGATGCTGCGCTGGACCTCGCCGTCACCGTCGAAACGACGCACCGCGACCACGACCGTCGAGCTCGGCGGTCACACGATCAGGCCTGGCCAGAAGGTCGTCGTGTGGGAGGGCTCGGCCAACCGTGACGAGCTCGCCTTCCCCGACGCGGGATCGTTCTGCATCGCCCGCGATCCGAACCTGCACCTGGGGTTCGGCCACGGCCTGCACTTCTGCCTCGGTGCCAACCTGGCCCGGCTCGAGATGAGAGTGATGTACGAGGAGCTCCTGGCTCGCTTCGCGACGATCGAACCCGCCGGCGACATCGAATGGACCCGCAGCAACCGCCACACCGGCATCCGCCACCTGCCACTGACGCTCGCGCGCTGACCCACCCCGAGGTTCCTTCGTCGACGGTGCGCCACGGGCCGCAACTTCGACGCAGGTTCGGTGTCGAAGCGTCAGCGCTCGCGCGGGATGGCGTAGCGTTCCGTGTAGGCCGAGAAGCGTTCAGCGAGAGCGTCCGCGTCGAGTCCGTACTCGGACACGTCGTAGGTGTGCGCGCCGAATTGGCCACGCGGGTGGGCGTCGACATAGGAGGCGATCGCCTGCGCGCCGGCGTCGTCGAGCTCGTCACCGACGGCCGCGTAGATCGCCCGTACCGTCGCCGCCGGATCGGCGACGAGGTCGGCGTAGTGCACGTCGACGATCGGGTGGTCGGGACGCGCGTCGCGGAACGTGTCGATGCGCCGCACGGACTCCTCGAGCATCTTCGGCCAGTGCTCACCGATGTAGGCGCGATGGTCGACGTCGGTGAACGTCGACGACAACGTCTTGATCAGACCGCACACCGACCCGGTGAGCACCACGGGGTCACGGTGCAACAACACGAGTCGCGCGTCGGGGTACACCCCGGTGAGGTGTTCGAGCGCGATCGTGTGGTGCGGGCTCTTCAGCGTCCACCGACCGCGGACCCCGCCGCTCTGCAGCAGCTGCAACACGCTGCGGTGGTACTCGTACGCCGAGCGTTGGTCACTGCGCATGAGCCACGCGTCGTACGACGGGAGGTTGGCGACGGCCTCATACGTGAGGCTCTTGAAGTCCTGCGCCATCACGGTGATGCACTCGGTGGCTTCGTCAGCCTGCTCGTGGTGCACCACCTCGATCTGCGGGTTGATCTCGGCGAGCATCTCGTTGCTGGTGTGCACCGCGTCGACGCGGGGCCCGACCCGATGGTCGGCGGGCGTCGGCGGTGGCACGCTGTCGCCCGCCTCCCACATGAGCAGCGCCCGGTTGCGTGCGTCCTGGTCGAAGAGACGGCTCAACAACGTGGTGCCGGCCCGGAACATGCCGATGACGACGATCGGCGCGTCGATGCGCTCCTCGCGCACCTCCGGGTGCGAATTGATCCAGTCGAAGACCCGCAACCGGTTCGACAACGAACCAACGATCATCCCCGGCATCGCGGCCGACCCGATGTCGTTGAGCTGCGCCTCACCAGCCAGCGACGCGCACAGCGCGTCGAGACCGGGGCGGAAGTCGTCGGGTCCGAAGTCGTCGAGTCCGGTCGCCGCGCGCGCCGTGTCGAGCAGCGCCTCGGGTTCGAGCGCGGTCATCGGTTGGCGATGTCGACGACCGTGCGCCCGCTCGTGCGGCGGTTCGCGTGGTCGTCGAGCGCCGCCGCAACCTCTTCCATGCTGATGACGCGCCCGATGACCGGTTCGATCTTTCCTGCGCTCACCAGTTCGAGCAGCGCCGCGTGCACCTCGCGACCCACCGACGGCGGGAAGGTGTTGAGCCCGAAACGGCGGAACTCCACCGGCATCTCGTTGTAGCCCATCATCACGCCGAGCACGGAGAAGTTGCCCATCGACACCTTGCGCAGCGGACGGCCGGTGAGCCCCGACTCGGGGTCGTCGTTGAACCCGACCGCGACGTAGCGGCCTTCGCGTGCCATGCACGTCCACACCGTCTCGGTGCCGTCGCCGCCGATCATGTCGGCGCACACGTCCGCCCCGTGATCGTTCGTGAGCGCGTTCACGCGGTCGAAGAGATCCTCCGAGGTGTAGTCGATGGGCTCCGCACCGAGGCTGCGGATCAGGTCGCCCTTCTGTGCCCCACCGGCGCTCGCGATCACGTGCGCGCCGGCTGCTCGACCGAGTTGGATGATGGCCGTGCCGACGGCGGTGGCGCCGCCGATCACGAGCAGCTCCTCCCCGGCCTGCAGCTGCGCCCGCCGCTGCACCGCCAGGTACCCGGTGTGGAACGGCAACGTGAACGCGGCGGCCTGCACGTCGTCGAACTCGCGCGGCGCCTCGAACACGCCGGTCGCGCCGGCCAGTGCGTAGTCGGCGACGCCGCCGAACGACTGCACCGTGGTGGCGACGACCCGCTTGCCGACCCACTCCTCGCCGCCCTCGCCGGCCGCCTCCACCACACCGCACACGTCCATGCCGATGGTGAAGGGAACCTGGCCCATCACGCTCGCCACGGTGCCCTGACACCGGGCGATGTCGCCGTAGTTGAGCGAGGCCGCCGACACCTTCACCAGCACCTCGCCCGCCGCCGGCTCGGGGACCGGGATGTCCTGGAGCTCCAGCGCCTCCAAGGGCGCGGCGTGCTGGACGACTCGGACTGCTCGCATGAAGACTCCCCCGTTGGCTCCGGCCGTGTTCATCTTGGCCGCGGCACCGTATTGAGCAGAGGTGCTTAGTGTCAAGGATTCACCTGGTACCGGCAACGTAGGGTCTTGCGATGACGACGATCTCGGAAGCCTTCGACCTGACCGACCGAGTCGCCCTGGTGACCGGCGCCGGCCGCGGCCTGGGCCGCGCCATCTCCGCCCGCCTGGCCGAGGCCGGCGCCACCGTGGTGTGCGCCGACATCGACCTCGCCACCGCCACCGACACTGCGGCGATGATCCGCGCCGACGGCCACCGAGGCGCGCCGGCGCAGCTCGACGTCACCCGCCGCGCCGACGTCGAGGCGCTCGTCGACCAGATCGTCGCCGACCAGGGTCACGTCGACATCATGGTCAACAACGCGGCGATCATCGTCGACGGGCTGGTGCTCGACACCTCGGAGGAAGACCTCGACCGCGTGCTCGCGGTCAACTTCAAGGGTGTGTTCTTCGGTTGCCAGGCGGCAGGTCGGGTCATGGTGCAGCAGGGCTCGGGATCGATCATCAACCTCGCGTCGGGTGCCATCGACATACCGACACCGACGATGGTCTGCTACTCGACGTCGAAGGCGGCCGTGGCCCAGTTGTCGCGCACGTTGGCCATGGAGCTCGCGCCGCACCAAGTGCGGGTGAACGCGATCGCGCCGGGGTGGGTCGACACGCCGATGAACGAACGCCACGCGCGCCGCGCCGACGGCACGCTCGACGAGGACGCGCACGCGGCGCATCGTGAGCGGATGACGCAGATCTCGCCGATGAAGGTCGCCGGCGAGCCGGACGACATCGCGTTCGCCGCGCTCTACCTCGCGTCACCGGCGGCGAAATTCGTCACCGGCATCGTGATGCGACCGAACGGTGGCTCCACGATGCCACTGTGAGCGCTGCGCCGCTCGCTCCACCTCCGCCGGCACGCGTCACCGGACCGATCACCGGTGAACGCCCGCCCTGGGGAGCACCTGACGTCGACCTCGAGACGCGCGGCTACGTGCTCGAGGAGTTCGTACTCGAGGGCGAGGCCCGTGCGTTCGCGATGGTCGACGATCCGACCCCCGACGGCTGCTGGTCGGTCGCCGAGTACGCCCGCGCGCCCTACCGCACCCGACTGCTCGTGCTGCGCCCGCGGCGCGCCGAGGCCTTCAACGGTACGGTCGTCGTCGGCTGGCAGAACGTGTCCGCCGGCTACGAGCACGGCGCGCCGTCGCACGGCGAGATGTACGAGGGCTACGTCTGGGTCGGTGTCAGCGCGCAGGAAGTGGGCCTGTACGGCTTCCCCGCCGGTATGGACCGGATGGCGACGCGCCGAGCCGTGCCGTTGCTCGAGCACGATCCCGAGCGCTACGGCGACCTGCACCACCCCGGCGACCAGGCCGCGTTCGACCTCTTCACCCAGGCCGGCCGGGCGGTGAGCCCCGACCGTGACCACGACTTCGACCCGCTCGGCGGACTCCCGGTGCAGCGACTGCTCGCGGCGGGAGGATCGCAGTCGGCGATGCGGCTCGCCACGTACCTGAACGCGGTCCACCCGACGGAGCGGGTCTTCGACGGCTTCCTCCTGTCGGTGTGGGAAGCGCGCGCGCCGCGCCCCGAGGAGGGAGTGCTGCCGATGGGTGTGCGCACCGCGATCCGCACCGACACCCCGACCCCCGTCGTGATCGTCAACAGCGAGTTCGAGAGCACGCACCTCGCGCAGGTGCCGTGCGTCGACACCGAGTGGCTGCGGGTGTGGGAGGTCGCCGGCACCCCGCACGGCAACGCGCGTTCGCGTCTCCGAGAAGCCGATCGACGCGGTCGCATCGCCAACCCGCTGCGCTACGCACCGATGCACGACGCCGCCTTGCGCGCGCTCCACCACTGGATCGCCGACCGCGTGCCCGCGCCCCACCAGCCACGCATCGAGATGGACCCCGGACCGCCACTGCGCATCGCGACCGACGACGCCGGCAACGCGCGCGGCGGCATTCGACTCCCGGAACTCGAGGTGCCCACCGCGACCTACCGGGGCGCGGCGATGGGCACCGGCCGCCTTCCGCTCTTCGGCGCCGCGACGCCGTTCACCGACGACGAGCTGCGCGCCCGCTACGCCGACCGCGCCGACTACGAGCGGGGTTGGAACGATGCCGTCGACGCGCTCGTGACCTCGGGTGCGCTGCGCCCCGAGGACGCACCGGCGATGCGCGCCCGAGTCGCCGAGGTTCGCCTGGCGTTCTGACCTCTCGCCTGGTTGCTCCTTGGTTACGGCACGACGACGGGGAGTCTCTCCCAGCCCCGTACGGTGCTGGTGTGCGCTCGCTCGGCGCCGTCCCAGTCGACGTCCCACTCGGGGAAGCGCTGCAGCACCTCGTCGAGCGCGATCCGTCCCTCGAGTCGGGCCAACGCCGCGCCCAGACAGAAGTGGATGCCGTACCCGAACGACAGATGGTGATCGATGTCACGCTCGACGTCGAAGCGGTCGGGCTCCGGGAAGTGACGCTCGTCGCGGTTGCCCGCCGCGGTGAGCAGCACCATCACGTTGCCCGCCGCGATCGTCCGCCCGTGGTGCTCGACGTCGTCCTGGATGTAGCGCGCCTGCACCGGTGACGGCGCCTCGTAGCGCAGGAGCTCTTCGATGGCGTTGTTCACCAGCGACCGGTCGCCGACGACCTTGGCCCGCTGGTCGGGGTGCTCGGCCAGGGTCGTGCCGGCCCACCCGATCAGTCGGGTCGTCGTCTCGTTGCCCGCGGCAGCCAGCAGCCCGACGTACCCGAGGATCTCCTCCCGCGTCAGCCGGCGGTGCTCACCCGTGTGGTCCTCGAACTCCACCTGGAGGAGGTCGGTCATCAGGTCGTCTGACGGATGATCGACCCGCCAGTCCACGTAGTCGGCGAACACGTCGCCGCTCGTGACCATCGCCGCGCCTTCTTCGCTGGGCGCGCCTTCCTCGATGCGCAGTCCGGCGTCGATCTGATCGCGAATGACTTCCTGGTCTTCCTCGGGGATCCCCAGCAGCATCCCGATCGTTCGCATCGGCATCTGCGCGCCGAGATCCCGGATGAAGTCGAACCCCGCGGTTCCCACCAACGGATCGAGGCTCTGTGCACAGAACGCGCGCACCTTCGGCTCGAGCTCGGCAACACGCCGTGGCGTGAACACGCGCGACAACAACGAGCGGTGCACGTCATGCGTCGGCGGGTCTTCGAACAGGATGCTCCCGGGTGGGATCTCGACACCCTGCTTGATCAGCTCGAGCACCGACCCACGACCGGAGCGGTAGGTGCGCCAGTCGACCGAGCATCGCTCGACGTCGTCGAAGCGGCTCACCGCGAAGAAGTCGTACTTCTCGTTGTAGTAGAGCGGCGCCTCGTCGCGCAGGCGCTTCCAGATGGGATATGGATCAGCGTCGA
Source organism: uncultured Actinomycetes bacterium (assembly GCA_963720765.1). GTDB lineage: Bacteria > Actinomycetota > Acidimicrobiia > IMCC26256 > DASPTH01 > DASUAS01. The sequence goes on along the minus strand of CAVRGS010000013.1, from coordinate 154,380 downwards.
TGTCGAAGTCGTACGGGTCGTAGTACAGCTCGTCGGTCATCTCGACGTCCCCTCGCTCTCGGACGATTACGCCCGCCGACGGTTGTACCGGTCTTCGCGGCGGAGGATCTGCGCGACGACGCGCATCTGGATCACCGACGTGACGATGATCCCGAAGAAGCCGATGACCTGCAGCGCGGTGGCGAAGTCGTCGTCCTGCCTGATCAGCGCGGCCGCGACGAGCAGGACCGCTGACGCGATCATCCCCAGCAACCCGATCGCGGCGAAGATCGTGCGGTCGACCCACTCGTCGACCACTTCTCGGTCGCCGCCGGCGAAGCGCTCGGTGCGCATGGTGAGTCGTCCCGAGCGGAGCTGGGTGGCGATGGCCTCCACGTTGGTCGGCAGCGTCCGCAACGACGGGAGCGCCCGTACCATCTCCTTCTGCAGCTGCTGCTGGAGCAGCTCGGACTGCTCACCGGCGAACTCGGGCAGCAGTGCAGTCGCCTCATGCGCGATGTTGAACGTCGGGTCGATGGTGCGCAGGGTGCCCTCGAGCGTGAGCAGCGCGCGCGACAACACCGTCATCGCTCCCGGCACTTCGAGGCCGTGGCGTTGCATCACTTCGAGCATCAGGCTCATCGCCTGTGGATCGAAGCTGCCCGAGCTGATGCCTTCGGTGAGCACCAACCCGATGTCGGCCTCGAGCGCGCGGCTGTCGCCGCCCTCGTCACCGCCCGCGAGGTGCATCGTCGCCCGCGCCAGCACCACCGGGTCGTTCAACTGGAACCCGATTGCCATCTCCTGCAACGACTCGAGCACCAGTGGGCTGAGCCGGCCGACGGCGCCGAAGTCGAGGAACCAGAGCAGCCCCGAGGGGTCGACGAAGATGTTCCCGGGGTGCGGGTCGGCATGGTAGAGACCGTCGCGCAGCACCTGATCGAGGAACGACTGCAGCAGACGCGCGGCCAGCACGTTCGCGGGCAGCGGCGTGGCTTCGACGGCGGCGTGGTCGGCCACGGTGACGCCGTGGATCTCCTCCATCACCAGCACGCGCCGGGTCGACAGCGACTGGTACACCTTCGGCGCCGCGATGCCGTCGTCGCCCTCGAGGTGTTCGAGGAACGCGATCCCGCTCGCGGCCTCGGCGCCGTAGTCGAGCTCCCGCTCGAGCGACGCGATGAGCTCCTCCGCGAGGCGCTTCACGCCGAGTTGGCGCGCGGCATCGACTCGGCGGTCGACGACGCCCGCGGCCATGCGCAGCACGGCGGCATCACGATGGACGACGTCCTCGATCCCGGGCCGCTGCACCTTCACCACGACGTGTTCGCCGGTCTTGAGGACCGCGCGGTGGGTCTGGCCGATGGAGGCGGCCGCGAGAGGCTCGAAGTCGAACGACGCGAACTCTTCTTCCACCGACGCACCGAGCTCTCGCTCGAGCACCTCGCGGACCTCGTCGGCGTCGACGGGACGGGCCGCCGACTGGAGCTGGGCCAACTCCGTCGTGATCGTGTCCGGCAGCAGGTCGCCGCGTGTGGACGCGATCTGACCGAACTTCACGAACATCCCACCGCAGTCCTCGAGCGTGAGCCGGAGGCGACGCGCGAACTCGGGAGTCGCCAGCTTCGACGTCGACGCGTAGTGCTGCAAACCACGCTTGCGTGCGAAGCGGAGGATCTCGCGGAAGCGTCCGAGTGGTGCGAAGCGGCGCTTCAACGTGGCGACCGGGTGCACGAGCCATCGGAACCGGCGCCGACCGGTTTGGCGCGGCTTGAGCATGACGTCGAGGATCAGCCCGACGAACATCGAGATGAACACGCCGAAGAAGAGGGCGAGCGGGAGGAGGTTCTCCATCTGTCCGGTCGTGCGGACGTTCGTGTCCTCGACGATCGCGGCCACGGCGACACCGAAGCTCCACCCGAACAACCCGGCCACGAACGACCGACCCCAACCGCGGTGGACACCGAGCAGCCGGCTGCTCACCCATCCGACCACGATGATGAACGGGATGCCGTAGAGCAGCAGCGCGCCCCACCCGAGTTCGACCGTCACGCCCACCGGCATCCGGGGATCCTACGACGAGCCGGGCGGGTCGGTCCCGGGACGGCGCGGCTACCGTTCGCGAGGTGACTGCCACTGCCGAACATCAGTCGACCGACACGCCCGAACAGGCTTCCTTCCGCGCCGAGGTGCGTGCGTTCCTGGCGGCGAACTCCACGCCCAAGCAGGAGCGGAGCCCTTGGGCGATCACCTACCACACCTCCTCCGAGGACGCCCAGGAAGCATTCGACCGCGGTCGTGCCTGGCAGAAGGCTCGCCACGACGCGGGCCTCGCCGGGTTCACGTACCCGAAGGAGTACGGCGGCCAGGGTGCGGACGCATGGCAGGAGGCGATCTACGAGGAAGAGGCCGCGGGGTACGAGGCCAGCTCGGGGTTCATCCGCTCCACGATCATGATGCTCGGCCCGACGCTGATGGCGTTCGGTACCGAGGAGCAGAAGCGCGAGCTGCTGCCGCGCCTGCTGTCGGGTGAGGACGCGTGGTGCCAGCTGTTCAGCGAGCCGGGCGCGGGCTCCGACCTGGCGGGACTCGCGTGCAAGGCCGAGCGCGATGGCGACGAGTTCGTGGTCACCGGTCAGAAGGTGTGGAATTCGGCCGCGCAGTGGTGCGACCACGGCATGCTCCTCGCTCGTACCAACCCCGACGTGCCCAAGCACCACGGCATCACGTTCCTGCTCGTCGAGATGAGCCTCCCCGGCATCGAGGTGCGGCCGCTCATCCAGGCCACCGGCGCCGCACACTTCAACGAGGTGTTCTTCGACAACGTGCGCGTGCCGGTCTCCGACGTGCTCGGCGAGATCGACAACGGGTGGCCCGCGGCGCGGCACGGTGATGGCCAACGAGTCGGCGATGATCGGCGGCGGCACCGGCAGCACCTTCACCAACCTGCTCCTGCTCGCGGAGGAGTTCGAACGCACCGGCGATCCGGTGGCGCGGCAGCGCCTGATGGAGTGCTACGTCAACGAGAAGACGCTCAACCTGCTCGCCGACCGCATCATGGGTGCGATCCGTCGGCGCGAACGTCCGCCGGTCGACCCGTCGATCCTCAAGCTGTCGATCGCGCTCAACAAGGCGGTCACCGGCCAGGTCGCGGGCGAGCTCGCGGGCGCGGCCGCGCTGCAGACCGACGACGAGATCGGCCGGTGGGTGAGCTCGGAGATGTTGAGCCGCTACGGCATCTCGATCGGCGGCGGCACCAACGAGGTACAGCGCAACAACCTCGCCGAGCGCGCCCTCGGACTCCCCAAGGAGCCCACCGTCCCCCGCGACACCCCCTGGAGCCAACTCCTCCGCAGCTGACCCCACGTCGTGGCGTCACTGTGCCTTGCAATGGACGGTCGCAGTGACGCCAAGACTCGAGGGGGGGGTCAGGCGGCAGCGAGCTTGGCTCGGAGCCAGTTGCCGATGACCTCGTGCGCCCTCTCGGCGGCGGGGAAGTCGAAGTTGACGAAGCCGTGGGGCTGACCCGCGTAGCAGACCTCTTCCACGTCGACGCCGTCCTCACGCAGACGGTCGGCATACGCGCGGCCTTCGTCGCGCAGCAGGTCGCAGCCACCGAGGATCACGATCGCGGGCGGCAGGTCGCGGAGGTGCTCGGCGTGCAGCGGTGCCGCGTACGGGTCGTCGTCGAGGTCGCGTCCGGCGGAGTAGGCGTCCCAGTACGCGACCTTGGCCTTCTCGTTGAGCACGAGGCCCTCGAACTGCTCGTGCGACGGGAAGCGCTGCGTGCCGGCAGTGCCCGGGTAGATGAGCACCTGTCCTGCGAGGTGCACGTCGCCCGTATCGCGGAGCCGCAGCGCGAGCGCGGCCGAGAGGTTGCCGCCCGCGCTCTCCCCCGCGATCGCCACCTTCGATGCCGGGACCCCGAACGTCGACGCGTTCGCGATCGCCCACCGAGTGACGGTCTCGCAGTCGTCGAGGCCCGCGGGGTACGGGTCCTCGGGGGCGAGCCGGTAGCCGACCGAGATGACCACCGCGCCGGACGTGTGGCACAGCTCCTTCGCCACGTTCTCCATGATCCCGATGCTGCCGAGCACGAAGCCGCCGCCGTGGAAGTACACGACGAGACCCGTCGGCGGTTCCTCGTGGCGGTAGATCCGGATCGGGATGCCCTCGACGTCGGAGTTCTCGATGCTCGTGATCTCCACGTCACACGGCAACGAGAAGTCACCGCGCGCGAGCTCGAGGACCTCGGGATCGAGGGTGTCCATCACCGAGTTCCGTGACGGATCGGCCTCGAAGTACTCCTTGACCCACGGGTCGAGCACACCTTCGTCGCTTGCGGCCATTGCGGTCCCCCTCGTCGGATGCGGCGACACGGTAGCCCTGCCCCGCGTTGACGACGCGCCCAGATTCGTGACACTGTGCTGCCACCAATCCTTCCCGGGGGAGCCCAGCCATGGCCATCGATTTCACCGGCGGTCTGTCCGACGACCGCGAGTTCGTGTTCGCCGAGCAGCCGTCCGACCCGGAGATGCGAGAGTCGGTCAACACGTGGGTCTGGGACGACGGCACCGACTACGGCATGCCCCGCATCGGCGTCGAGGCCGTCGCCGACCAGTGGGAGACCCACGACATCCAGTGCAACCTCGCGTTCGCCAACGGGCGCATCCTGAACATGTTCGGCAGCGGCAAGGTGCACGACCCCCTCGGCACCGACGGCAAGCCGCGCATCCTCGGCGCCGGCCCCATCGAGTTCGAGCTGGTGAAGCCGTTCGAGCACTGGAAGGCGCGGATCCACGGCGATGCCACCGTCACCACGATCGAGGCACAGATCGGCGGCGCGCAGCCCGGGTCGGGCACGGGCGAGGTCGTACCCATCGAGCTCGAGTACGACATCAGGTCGGCCGCGCCGCCGTGGGAGAGCGGCAGCCTCCTCGAGGAAGCCGGTCGCGTGCTCGCCACCCAGGAAGAGGGAGACCTCATGGGTGGCCCGCGCTTCGAACAGCTCTTCCGCACCACCGGCACGCTCCGGGTCGGCAACGACGAGTACTCGCTCAACGGCGGCGGCTTGCGCATCCGGCGCGCCGGGATCCGGCGGCTGGCGACCTTCCGCGGTCACGTATGGCAGTCGACCGTGTTCCCGAGCGGCCGCGCGTTCGGGCTCTGCCTCTATCCCCCGCGCGACGACGGCAAGCCCACGTTCAACGAAGGTTTCCTCTTCGAGGGTGACGGCGAGCTCATCCCGGCGTGGGTGACCGACGCACCGTGGCTGCGCGCGCTCGAGCCCAAGGGGCAGGACACCACCGTCACGCTCGAGACCGAGGACGGCCGCACCGAGACCATCCGGGGCACGACGGTGCTCTCGACCTGCATGGTCATGGGTGCGGCGAGCGTGGGCAACGAAGCTGCCGGCCGCGGCATGGGCACCTTCCGGTTGCAGCAGGCCGTCTGCCAGTACACGTGGGACGGCGAGTCCGCCACCGGCATGATCGAGCGCTCCTCGGCCAGCAGCGACGTCAGCTGAAGCCCGCGTGCCCGGGGCGATCCTCCGGCGATACCAGTACGCAGTGCGTCCCCGAGTAGATCGTGGGCATGCACTTGTTGCAGTGCACGCACAGCGACTCCTCGACGTCGCCGCCCTGCCACCTCCGCGGCAGGTCGGGTTCGCGGAGGAGCGCGCGCCCCATGGCCACGAACTCGAAGCCGTCGGCCAGCGCCGTGTGCACGGTGTCGAGTCGGTTGATGCCACCGAGGAGGATCAACGGCATGTCGAGCACGGCGCGGAACTGGCGAGCGTAGGAGAGGAAGTACGCCTCCTCGAACGGGTACGACGGGAGGAAGCGCTTCCCCATCAGCTTGAAGCCGGTGCGCAACGGCTGCGGGAACGCACGGGCCATCTCCTCGATCGGCGCCTCTCCGCGGAACAGGTACATGGGGTTCTTCAACGAGCCACCACCGGTGAGCTCCAGCGCGTCGAGCACACCGTCGGACTCGAGCAGGCGCGCCACCTCGAGGCTCTGGTCGAGCCAGATGCCGCCGGGAAAGGCGTCGGCCATGTTGAGCTTGGCGATGACCGCCATGTCGCGGCCCACCGTGTCGCGCACCGCGCGCACCACCTGGCGCGGGAACGCCGCGCGCTTCGCCACGCTCCCACCCCATCGGTCGTTTCGCTTGTTCAACCCAGGGCTGAGGAACGCGCTCAACAGGTAGTGGTGGCCGAGGTGCAGCTCGATGGCGTCGAAGCCGGCGTCTCGGAGCACACGCGCCGACCCCGCGAAGTCGTTCGTGATCCGGGCGATGTCGTCGTCCGTCACGGCCTTGGTGAACTTCATCGCCATGGGGCTGAACGTGCGTGACGGCGCGAGCCCGGTTGCACCGGTGCCCGCGGCCACCGGACCCGCGTGGCCCAGCTGGGCCGACGCGGCCGCACCTTCGGCGTGCACGACGTCGACGAGCTTGGCCAAGCCGGGCAGCGCGGTGCGGTTCACCACGATCTCGGCCGGCGCGCCCCGACCGTCCTCCGACACCGCGGTGTAGGCCAACGTGGTCATGCCCACGCCGCCGGCGGCCATCACCCGGTGGAACTCGATCAGACGGTCGCTCACCTGGTTGTCGACCGCCATCCCCTCGAACGTCGCGGCCTTCACGAAGCGGTTGCGCAGCTGCGTCGGACCGAGCGCCGCCGGCGCGAACGGATCGATGGTCATCCGAGTGGGACCTCGCCCGACGGCACGCCGGCCCACGGGAGCGCAGGGTCCTTCGGTGCGACGGTGACGTCGTAGATCCGCGCGTCGCTCGCCAACACCAGCTCCACTGCCTCCGACACCGCGACCGGGGTGTTCATCGCGCCCGAGGCCACCGCCAGGTCGGCCCACCGCGCCATGTGCGGCAGCGCGCTCATGTCGAAGTTGGTCCCGGTGCCGGCCTCGTCGGTGGGGCCCACGAAGACCCGCACGAAGCCGACCTCGGTGTGCTCGAGCCTCAGCGTGTCGACCATGCGGTTGAGCGCAGCCTTGGTCGCCGTGTACACCCCGATGCCGGGCCAGGCCGGCCCGATGCTCGACACCGACGAGAGGTAGACGAACGAGCCCGGGCGCTGCTTCACGTGCGGGAGCGCGTACTTGGTGACCAAGGCCGCGCCCATCACGTTGGTCTCGAACGTCGTGCGCCACCAACCGGCGTCGGCCGTGTCGAGCGCGACCACGGAGATGGCGCCCGTCGAATAGACGACGTCGTCGATGCCGCCGAGCCCCTCCACTGCGTCTTCCACGACCTGGCGGCACTGCTCCTCGTCGGTGACGTCACACGCCAAGCCGATCGCCCGCCCGTCGATCTCCGCCGCCGCTTCCTCACAGACCTCGCGCCGCCGCGCCGCCAGCGCCACGTGGGCACCGGCTGCACCGAGCCGCTGTGCGATCACGCGCCCGATGCCCGCCGACGCGCCCATCACCAACACCCGCCGCCCGACCAGTCGACCTTCGGTCATCGTTGTTCCCTCTCGTCCGGAGGTCGTGTCGTACCACACTCCGGTGATCGGATCTGGCGTGGAGCCAGCTCGTCCGGCCAGCATGACCGCCACATGGTCGCCATTCGGTCGCGCCTGCCCCGCTCGATCCTGGTCTTGCGCCACCGCGACTTCGCGCTGGTGCAGCTCGGCAACGGCGTGTCGCAGCTCGGCACCTGGGGCCAGTACGTCGCGCTCGGGTGGGCGATCCGGGAGCTGAGCGGTTGGCCGTTCGCGGTGTCGCTCAGCCTGGTGGCGCAATTCCTCCCGTTCCTGATCCTGTCGCCGCTGGGCGGGGCGCTCGCCGACCGGCTTCCCAGACGACGCATCGTCGTGCTGGGCAACGTCTGCGCGGTGCCGCCGTCGATCGCGCTCGGCGTGCTGGTGACGACCGGCGACCAGACCATCGCACTCCTCCTGCTGCTCGCCGCGTTGGGTGGGATCGCCACCGCCATGACGCAGCCTGCGATGAGCGCGGTCGTGGGCGAGATCGTGCCGCAGGACGAGCTGCCCGAGGCAGTGGCGTCCATGAGCATCGTCAACAACCTCACTCGGATCCTCGGTCCGTCGCTCGCCGCGCTCGTCATCAGCGCGTGGGGGCTGCAGTGGGCCTTCTACCTCAACGCGGCCAGCTTCTTCGCCGTCGTCGTGGCGTGGGCGTTCGTCCGCACGATGACGCGACCGCACGAGACCCACGAGCCGCTGCGCCGTCAGCTCTCGCTCGGCATGCAGTTCGCCCGTCGCGACCACCAGATCGGTTTCCTGCTGCTCGTGACCTTCGTGACGACGTTCGTCGTGTACCACGCCGCGCTCATGCCCGTGATCGTCACCGACCTGTTGCACGAGGGCACATCCGGGTTCGCGCTCATCCAGACGACTACCGGGCTCGGCGCCATCTTCGGCGCCATCGTCGCCGGCGAGTTCCTGAGCGACCGCCGACGGCGCATCGCGATCGCGGTCTCACTCGGCTGCATCGCGACGATGTACGTGGTCATCAGCGCGTCGCGAGAGCTCGCGATCACCGCCATCGCGCTCGCGGGCTTCGGATTCGCGTACTTCGTGCTCAGCACGGTGACCCAGGGCCTCCTGATCGCCGGCTCGCCCGATGAGTTCCGGGGCCGCGTCATGGGGCTCTACACGATGATGACTGCCGGTGGCGTGCCGATCGCCGCACTCATCGGGGGCGCGCTCGGATCGATCTTCGGACCCGCGGAGGCGGTGGGGATCGCCGCGGTCGTGATGTTCTCGTTCCTCGGCTGGGTGCTCATCACGCGCCGCCTGCGGGTGGTACGACTCGACATCCACGCCGAGATCGACGATCCCGCGCTGGTCCCGGCAGTGGAGATCGACCCCGCGTTGTGAACCTGCGGTGTCAGGGGGTCGGCGGTTCGAGCGAGCCGATGAACCGATCGACCACGTCGGCCCACGCCGTCGGCTTCGGGAGCGCGACGTCCCACGACTCGAGCACACCGAGGCCGAGCTCGGCCGCCCAGAGCAGCGTGAGCACTGCGTCCATGTCGACGGCCGGGTCGAGTCCTTCCGTCTCCTGCAAGTGGCGGTAGATCGCCTCCCACTCGGCGATGCGGGAGGTCTGGAGGTCGTGGAGCTGTCGCTTCACCTCGGGGTCGACCCGCGCGGCAGCTGCCGCCTCCACCAGCAGCGCTCGCAATCCCGCGCGCGAGCGGTACGACTTCCACTGCCGGCGCATGTAGGACCGCAGGGTGTCGAGACCAGTCCCCCCCAGGTAGAGGTCCTGGTCGATGTGGTCGGCGATGGCCGCGACGAGCAGATCGGCCTTGTTCCGGAAGTGCCCGTAGAGCGCGCCGCTCGTGACCTGTGTGCGCCGGGCCAGGTCGCGCACCGAGACCGCGCCGTATCCGTGTTCGACGAAGAGCTCCGACGCCGACCGCACGAGCGCGGCCCGCGTGGCTCGCGCCTTCTGCGTGAGCGGTTCGGTCGTGCTCATCGCTCGGAGAACGGCTTCGAGTCCATCGTGTCGAGCACGACCTCGAGCTCGGCGAGCAGCAGCGCGTCGCCCTCCCGCCGCACGCGACCGTTGACGATGGCCGTCGAGAGCGGCGACACCCCGCCCACGATCTGCGAGACGGTGATGTACGACGAGAACGCGGCCTCGTCGCCGAGCTGCTCCGTGACGTGCACGTTGGTGCCGTTGTGGCGCAGCGGGTACGGGCTGTTGGTGCGATGGTCCGTCTGCCAGGCCATCACCGCGTCGCGCCCGCGGTGGTCGGCGCGCACGAACTCCTCGAAGTCGGTGGCGCCGGTGTCGGTACGACACGAGAAGTGCACGTCGTCGGTGAGCAAGGATGCCAGCACGTGGAAGTGGCCCTCGTCGTAGTTCCACCACCAACGACCGACCAGGTCCTGCACCGCGGCGGGTTCGATCACTTCATCATCCCCCCTGAGACGGACAGATCGTCACCGGTGACGAAGCTCGACGCGTCGCTCACCAGGTAGCAGACGGGGCCGACGATCTCCTGCGGATCGGCGATGCGCTTCAGGAACGTGCCACCGGCCACGAGATCGAGGAAGCCGGGTTGGGTCCTGGCGCCGCCCTCCATCATCTCGCTCATGAACGGACCCGGCGAGATCATGTTGACGCGCACGTTCCACTGGGCCCACTCCATGGCCATGCTCTTGGTGAGGTTCAGGAGCGCGGCTTTCGACGAGCCGTACGCGCAGATGTTGGCTCCACCGGAGTACGCGGCCATCGTGCCGATGTGCACGATGCTCCCACCCCCCTGCTCGCGCATCGCCGGGAGGACGCACTGACTCGTGCGCAGGGGGCCTTCCAGATTCACCGAGAAGACCTTGCGCCAGTAGTCGAGCGTCATGTCGGCGGGCCCGATGCGGGCGGGATTGATGCCCGCGTTGTTCACGAGCCCGTCGATGCGACCGAAGCGGGTGAGGACGCCGTCGACGAACGCCGGGATCGCGTCCCACTCGCCGACGTGACACGCGAGCCCGAGCACCTCGGCTCCGGTCGCGTCGGCGACCTCCTTCGCCACCTCGTCGCACAGATCCTGCTTGCGACTGCTGACGACGACCGACGCTCCCGCGCGCGCCAGGCCCTCGACCATCGCGCGGCCGATGCCCTTGGTCGAGCCGGTGACGACGACCACCTTGCCCGTGAGGTCGAACAGCTTCGCGGTGCGGTTCACGGTGCTCATGCCGCCTCCGTCGTGAGCCAGTCGGTGGTCGGCGCGATCGTGTACGTCGCGATCAGCGCGCGGATGAAGTCGGAGTCGTGCAGCGGGTCGGAGGGTTCCGCGATGTCGACGCCCTTCCCGCGCATGTCGGCGAGCAGCCGGTCGAACACGACATCGTGCGTGAGGTCGTCGGAGTGGTCCATGTTCTTCTCGACCTCGTCCATGTCGGCGTAGACCTCCGCACTCCAGTGGACGAGGAGCCGCATCTCCTCGGGGCGGTAGCGCCGGATCACCTCGCCGTCGGTCGTGATCGCCCAGTCGTCGTGGTCGGCGTCGTAGCCGAGCAACGAACGGTGCTTCAACCCTGGGGTGTCGCGTTCCTCCGGTCGGCCGACGGGATCGCCGCGGTGGAACATCGCCTCGTTCTGCACGACGACGCCCTTGTTCCACAACGGGTGCTCCAGGTGCTGCGGCGCACCGAGCGGTCCATCGGGCCAGTACGTGAAGGTGCCGTTGTCGCCTCGGTACCACCAGGTGATGACCTGTGCCATCTTCACGAGGTGGTCGGCGAACAAGCCGGACTTGCCCATCACGTTCTGCAACCAGACCGGGGAGTTCTCGATCCGGATGCCACGGAACGTCACCGCGTCGAGGTGCGCACTCAACCCGCTGTGGTGCGGCCCGCAGAGGTTGAACAGCATGTGCGTGGGCTTGGCGAACTCGGCACCCCAGTAGTCGCGTGCGAGCTCCAGGAACTCACTGCTGAAGAAGCAGTCGTCGAGCTCGGGGTGGAACGAGATCGAGTCCTTGGCGAAGTAGCCGCGGAAGTGCGCGGTCGCGATGTCGTCGAGCGTCAGCGAACTCCCCTCACCCTCCGGCATCGGACCGGTCGACGTGGCGATGAGCTCCTCGACGGTGTCGAAGTGATGCGCGGTGATCGTCGGCCATGGACCGTGCCGACGGATCACGTCGAGGATCCGCTCGTGCTGGGCCTCGGAGTACACGGACTCAACGATCCGGGGCGGCGCCACGGGACGCAGCGCCGCGTTCATCTGCTGCAGGTCGCTCACGATGCACCTCCGGCGGCGAGGGGCGACCCACAGAATGTAACAGCGCTATGTTTTTCTCGCCAGTGCTCGGTCACCCGAAGGCGGGGAGCACCTCGGCCGCGAAGCGCTCGTAGGGCGCGAGGTCGACGGTGCCGAACCGCAGCGTCACGTGGTCGACGCCGGCGGCTTCGAGGAGACGCAGGTCACCGATCAGGTCGTCGGGCGAACCGACGAGTCGGGGTCGTCCGTCGGGTGCCATCCAGAACTCCGGCGAGTAGCGGAACTCGGAGCCTTCAGGGGCACGCGGCGGCGCCGGCGGCCAACCACCGTCCGGCACGTCGGAGAAGCGCGTGGGGCCGGCACTGAACGAGAAGGTGAACGGTTCGTCGAGCCCGGCCTCGCGCCGGATCTCGAGGATCTCGTCGCGCGCGGCTGCGTAGTCGCCGGCTGGCAGCCACAGCGGATGCCACCCGTCGCCGAGCAGCGCGGCGCGTCGGTGTGCGCGCGGGTTGTTGCCGCCCACCCACACCGGGACGCGCGTCGGTGCCTGGATCACGGAGAAGCCGTCGGGCGGCTCGCGCAGCGAACGCAAGAACTCCTCGGTGATCGCGGCGCGCGCTTCGTAGTCGGCGCCGAGCACGTCGAACTCACCGCGCAGGTACCCGATGCCCACGCCGAGCACGAGGCGGTCACCCGCGAGCGCGCCCATCGTCCCGATCATGGCGGCGACCGCGAGCGGATGGCGGTACGGCGCGACGAGCACGTCGGTGCCGAAGCGGAGACGCGTCGTGCGGCCGAGTCCCCACGCGCACGCCGCCAGCGGCTCGAGGAACGGCGTCTGCAGGTTCACCGCGGCCGCGTAGTCGGGCACCGCGATGTGGTCGGGCCACCACGCCGACTCGAACCCGAGCTCCTCTCCTGCGTCGATCAGCTCGGCGATGCCGCCGTCGACCGCCCTGCCGTACGCGGGAACCGCGAAGCCGAACCTCATGTCGCGTCGAGGTCGACGTGGAACAGCCGGTCGGTGAGGTGCCACCCCTCGTCACCGCGGCGGTAGCGGTCCTCGTAGCGACCGACGACCAGGGTGCGCACGGGCGCTCCCGGAGCATCGCCCTCGAGGACGGTGTAGCTGCAGCGCGCAGCTGCGTCGTCGCTGCCCTCGTCGTGCGTGATCACGAGGTTGTGCATCAGGTGGCGCGTGCGGGGCGGACTGCCGTCGGCGGGCACGAGCGACGAGTACACGGCGCGCAGCTCGTCGGGCGTGCGCAGCACCGTCCCGGTGGCGGCCGAGCGCCAGGTCGCCCGCGAGAACATGGCGATGACCCCTTCCACGTCGCCGCCGTCGAGCAGTTCGGCGTACTGGTGGACCAGCGCGGTGATCTCGTCCCTGTCCCCCACGGGCGGCATGCAAGCACCGTGGACGTGGGAAAGTCAAGTGTCTTAAAGTCGGCCCATGCAAGCGGCACGACTGGCGGACGGCACGATGGCGATCAGGGACGTCCCGGTCCCCGAACCGGCGCCCGGCGACGCGCTGATCCGGATCGACGCCGCCGGCGTGTGCCACAGCGACCTGCACGTGGCGCGTGGCGAGTGGGCCGGCGTGGCGCCCGAGCGGCTCGGCCACGAGGCCATCGGGACGGTGGTCGGGCTCGGCCCCGGTGCCGATGCCTTCGTGTCGGTCGGCGACCGCGTCGTCCTCGGCCTCGGTGGCGGCGGCGGCGGGTACTGGTGCGGTGCGTGCGTGCACTGCCTCGCCGGACGACCGCGACTGTGCACGCAGGCCAAGCCGATCGTCGGCACCTTCGCCGAGTACTTCACCGTGTGGGCGAAGTCGTTGGTGACGATCCCCGACAACGTCGGCGACGAGGAAGCATCACTCGCGTGCGGCGGGCTGACCGCGTACGGCGCGGTGAAGAAGCTGCTCGCGCACCACGTGGTCCCCGGCGGCCCGGTGGCGATCATCGGCGCCGCCGGTGGTCTCGGCCACTACGCGGTCCAGCTCGCGACCGCGTTCGGGTACCGGGTCATCGGTGTCGACGTCGGTGAGGAACGGCTCGAGTTCGTACGTTCGCTCGGCGCCGAGATGGCGGTGAGCGCCGACGACGCGCGAGACGTCGTCGCGAGCGAGATCGGTGGGGTCGACGCCAGCCTGGTGTTCTCGTCGCGCATGGACGGCTTCCGCCTCGGCTTCGACCTGCTCGGTCCCCACGGCCTCTTCGTCGCTGTGGGTCTGCCGGCGACCAGCGAAGGAAGCTTCTCGTTCAACCCCTTCGAGCTGTTCCGCAAGGACCCCACGATCATCTACTCCGCGGTCGGGAACGTGCAGGACATGCGCGAGCTGGTCGACCTCGCCGCCGCGGGAAAGGTGCGCACCCACGTGTCGCGCACCGGCGCGCTGACCGAACTCGCCACCATCTTCGACGAGCTCGCCGCGAGCGCCTACCTCGGCCGTGCCGTCGTCACCGACCTGAGCCACTGACCCTGACCGAACCGGGAGCCCGCGATGCACACCGCCATCTACTCGTGCGACGACCACCTCGACCTGCGCGCGGTGCCGCCGGAGCTGTGGTCGTCGCGCTTGTCGCGCGCCGATGTCGAACGCGGGCCGCGTGTCGTCGAACGCGAGGACGACTTGGTGTGGGTCTGTGAGGGTCGCGAGCTGGGTGGGAGCGGCTACGCCGGCGCGACCGGCGAGCGCGTCCGCGCCTTGAACGCGATCGGCCGGGCCGGCATCGACGACGACGGCTACCGCGCCGGGAACGCACGGTTGCGTCTCGAAGACCTCGACCGCGACGGTCTCGCTGCGTCGGTGGTGTACGGGCCCCTCGCCATCGGGCTGCCCATCGAGGACCCGACGTTGCAGGCCGCGTGCTTCGCGGCATGGAACGACTGGGCCGCCGACGAGTTCAACGCAGTGGCGCCCGACCGGCTCACCACCCTGCCGTTCCTACCCAGCAGCTCGGCGCAGGTCGCGGCCGACGAGCTCGAGCGCTGCGCGGCCAAGGGGCACCGCGGCGCGATCATCGACGTCTTCGACATGGACCTCGGTGACCCGGCATGGGATCGCCTCTGGAACGTCGCCCAGGAGACCGGCTTGCCGATCAGCGTCCACATCAAGGGCGGGTCGTGGTCCGGACTGAGCTACCAGATCGGGAAGTGGCAGGCCGCGGCGTTCGCGACGATCATGCCGCTCCAGCTCGACGAGATCCTCGCCACGCTGATCTTCTCCGGGATCCTCGAACGTCATCCGGGGCTGCAGATCGTGATGGCCGAGTCGGGGGTGAGCTGGCTGCCGTTCTTCCTCGCCCGCGCCGACATGGAGTGGAACGCGTTGAAGAGCAAGCTCGACTACGCGCCCGCGCTCTCGCCCAGCGAGCTGTTCGCCCGGCAGGTCTTCGCGACCTTCGAGGAGGAGTTCTACCCCGAACAGATCCCCGTCCTCGGTGCCGACCGGTGCATGTGGGCGTCGGACTACCCGCACACCGACAGCACGTTCCCCGAGTCGCGTCGCGTGATCGACGAGACGCTCGGTGGACTGTCGGACGACGACCGCATGAAGGTGACCGCGACGAACTGCGCGGCGCTGTACGGGTTCGCGACGGCATGAACGCGCCGATTGCCGGGTTCGACCACGTCTCGCTTCCGTTGCGCAATGCCGATGCGATGGCGGCGTTCTACCGCGCGCTCGGCGCGGATGTCGACGAGACCGAGCACCTCGTGGTGGTGCACTTCGGCGACCAGATGGTCAACTTCCACCGTGAAGAGATGTGGACCCGCACCGACTTCACCCTGCGCGCTCCCGAAGCGGTCCCACCGTGCGGCGACCTCTGCGTCCGCTGGGAGGGTCCGGCCGAAGAGCTCGATGCCGTCCTGCTCGGCGCCGGGGTCGTCGTCGAGGAGGGACCGGTCCCACGCCGTGGCGCGCGTGGCATCGACGCCACGAGCGTGTACGTCCGCGATCCCGACGGCAACCTGCTCGAGTTCATGAGGTACCCGTGAAGCGTCGTCACCGTCCCACCGCACAACAGCTCTTCGGGCCCGCGGGCACGTCGCGCGTCGTGGTCGTCGGCGCCGGGTTCGGCGGCATCGCCGCCGGCGTGAAGATGAAGAACGCCGGCATCCACACCTTCACGATCTACGAGTCGTCGTTCGGCGTGGGCGGCACCTGGTGGGACAACACGTACCCGGGCGCCGAGGTCGACGTCGGCTCGCACCTCTACTCGTACTCGTTCAAGTCGCACGACTGGACCCGCACCCACGCCAAGCAGGCGGAGCTCCAGAAGTACCTCGAGGAGACCGTCGACGAGTACGGGCTGCGTCCGCACCTGCGCCTCGGTGTCGCGGTGGAGTCGGCGACGTGGGACGACACCCGCCACGTGTGGACCGTCACCCTCGACGACGGCGCCACCGACGAGTGCCACGTGCTCATCAGCGGCGTCGGGTTCCTCAACGTCCCGCGGTACCCCGACTGGCCCGGCCTCGAAGACTTCGCCGGCCCGAAGTTCCACACGGCGCGCTGGGAGCACGAGCACGACCTCACCGACAAGGTCGTGGCGGTGGTCGGGACGGGTTCGACGGCTACCCAGATCGTGCCCGCCATCCAGCCCGACGTGCGCAAGCTCTACCTGTTCCAGCGCGAGCCGGGGTGGGTGATGCCCAAGGGCGACCGCGACTTCACGCCCGAGGAGCGCAAGCGGTTCTCGAGCCGGTTGCGCCGCCGCCAGGAACGTCTCCGGTTGAAGTGGCTGCTCGAGAAGAACATCTGGGGCGGCAAGGTCTTCGTGGTCGACACCAAGGAGAACGAGGTCCGCACGCAGTTCTGCCTCGACTACATCGCCAAGAGCTTCGAGGACCGTCCCGACCTGCAGAAGGCGGTGACCCCGACCTACCCGTACCCGGGCAAGCGTCCGATCTTCGCCACGACGTTCTATCCCGCGCTCAAGCAACCGAACGTCGAGCTCGTGCCGAAGGCGGTGGCGTCGGTGACGCCGACGGGTGTCGTCGACGTCGACGGCGTCGAGCGCGAGGTCGACGTCCTCGTGATGGCCACCGGCTTCCAACCCGCCGACTACCTGGCGCGTCTGAACGTCGTCGGCCGCACCGGGCGCACGTTGCGCGAGTACTGGGCCGGCGAACCGCACGCCTTCCTCGGCATCACCGTGCCCGAGTTCCCGAACTTCTTCATCCTCTACGGACCGGGCACCAACGGCGGCGAGATCGTCACCATGCTCGAGAGCCAGTCGGAGTACGCGGTGCGGGCGATGAAACGCATGCGCCGCGAGCGCGTCAGCACGATCGAGGTACGACCGGTCTTCGACAAGTGGTGGAACCGCTGGCTCCAGCACAAGATGCACGGCACGTCGTGGGAGCAGAGCAACAACTACTTCAAGGCACCCACCGGCAAGATCGTCACCCAGTGGCCCATCGGCTGCACCGTCTACCGCGCCCTCACCAAGGTCCTCGGACGGATCAGCGAGACCACCCGTACCCGCACCACCACCAGCTGATTCGGCGTGGTTGGTGTGCGGTAGCGGCACACGAACCACGCCCGAACGGAGCTAGGGCTTCGGGGGAAGGCGGTCGCGGTAGCCGGCGGGGAGGAGCTCGAGGAGCTGACCGTCGGGGTCGCGCACGAACAGCGCGAGGCCCACATCGCTCTCCTCGATGATCTCGCCGCCGTGCTCGACGACCTTCGCCGCCGAGGCGCGCACGTCGTCGACCGAGATGGACAGGTGCGTGAGGCCGGGATCGTTCATCGCCCGCGGCTGGTACGCGTTCACCGCACCGTCCGCGCCGTAGGCCATGAGCTCGAGCACGAAGCCATCGAGGACGAGGTACGACGCGGTGATCCCGAGCGGCGGCTCGAGGCAGTTGAGCTTCGCGGTCGCCTCGTCGGGCGGCTGGATCTCGTACCAGAACTGGAAGCCGAACACCTCCTGGTAGAAGCGCTTCGATCGCTCGAGGTCGGTGACGACCTGTCCGGTGTGGTTGTAGATCGCCATCACGCGTCCTTTGCCGGGGTGAACTCGAGGTGCAGCTCGCGCAGGCCGCGGAGCATGTACGTGGGGTCGTACTCGTAGCGCCTCGCATCGGCGGGGCCGTGGTGCGCTTCCGAGATCTGGATGTCATCGGTGAGCGCGAGGAAGCGCTCGATGGTGATGCGCGTCTCCGCACGCGCCAGCGGCGCGCCCGCGCACGAGTGGATGCCGTGACCGAACCCGATGTGCTGGCGGCCGTTCACGCGATCGAGCTTGAACTCGAGCGGATCGTCGAACTGCCGTGGGTCGCGGTTGGCCGCGCCGTTGAGCACGAACACGCTGGTGCCGGGGGCGAGCTCCATGTCACCCACGACCACCGCCACCTTCGACAGTCGGAACTCGCCCTTGATCGGCGGGTCCAGCCGCAGCGCCTCCTCGATGAACGCAGGGATCTTCTCCGGATCGGCTCGCAGCTCGGCCTGGAGATCCGGACGGTCACCGAGGATGCGGAACGACGTCCCCATCAGCCGGGCGGTGGTCTCCCCACCCGCGCTGAACAGGTTGGCGGCGATGCGCATGACGTCGTTGACCGGCGGGAGCGTGCCGTCGGGGAACGTCGCGGTCGCGAGCCCCGTCATCACGTCGTCGCGGGGCTCGCGGCGACGGTCCTCGATGTACCCGGTGAACTGCTCGTAGAGGAACTCGAGCGGCTTGTGCGACATCTTCTGGGTCGACTGCGGCTCCTTGTGCATGAGCCGATGACGGACCTCGTCGCGGTCGCCTTCCGGCACTCCGAGCAGATCGGCCACCACCAGCAGCGTGAACGGCAGCGCGTAGTCGTGGATGAACTCGCACTCACCGCGATCGAGGAACTCGTCGAAGGTCCGGTCGCAGAGGCGCCACATGAACTCCTCGTTCTCCTTGAGGCGCTTCGGCGTGATGAGGCGCATGAGGAGGCCGCGCTGTTCGGTGTGCTTCGGCGGGTCGAACGACGGGAGCTGGTCGCTGAACGGCAGCGCGTCGCGATGTTCCTCGATGATGGCGCTGATGTCGTCACCCTCGAGCGGTACCGGCCACGGGAAGAACGGACCGGCCACCGTGTTGCAGCTCGAGAACCGATCGGCGTCGCGGTAGACGGCGACCGCTTCGTCGAAGCCCGACACGAACACCACCCCGCGCTTCGGGCCGCGCCACACGGGACCTTGGGCGCGCACCCACTCGTAGTAGGCGTTCGGATCCTGGAACAGGTCGCGGTCACGGAAGAAGTCGGTGGTTGCGTAGTCGGTCACGACGCTCCTTCAGCGGCGGTTGCGCGGGAGTCCGAGGCCGCGCGACGCGATGATGTCGCGCTGCACCTCGCTCGTTCCCCCGTAGATGGTGGTGACGGCCGCGTGCCGGTACAGGTGCTCCACCCACCCGTGCACCGGAGCCTCCGCATCGCCGTGCGACAGCACGCCGTCGGCACCGAGCATGTCGACCAGCTCGTCGGCGTCGGCGGTCATCGACTCGGCGTAGAACAACTTGTGCATCGATCCCTCGACACCCGGCAGCGCGCCGGTCGCCGCCACGTACGAGCACCGCAGCGCGAGGAGACGCGCCACCTCGTCGTGGATGCGCATGGCCGCGAGCCGCTCGCGCACCAGCGGGTCGTCGATCACGCGGGTGCCGTCGGGCCGGCGGGTGGCGGTGGCCCAGTCGACCGTCTGCTGCCACACCCGATCGGCCTCACTCAGGGCGAACCCGCCACGCTCGAACGTGAGCGCGACGGTCATCACGTCCCATCCGCCGTCGACCTCGCCCACGCGCATCGAGTCGGGGACGCGCACCCCCGAGTAGAAGGTGGCGTTGGTGCGCTCGCCGCCCATCGTGTGCACGGGATGGATCTCGACGCCGGGCGAGTCGAGCGGCACGAGGAACATCGTGAGACCCTGGTGCTTGGGCACGTCGGGATTCGTGCGCGTCAGCAGGAAGACGTACGTGGCCTCATGGGCCAACGTCGTGAACATCTTCTGACCCTCGATGACCCACTCGTCGCCGTCGCGCACGGCGCGCGTCTTCGCCGCAGCGACGTCGGACCCGGAGTCGGGTTCGGTGTAGCCAAGGGCGAAGATGATCTCGCCCGCCAGCGCGGGAGGGATGAATTGCTGCTTCTGTTCCTCGGTGCCGACGGCACGGAGGGTGCGGGCGATCATGATCGTCTGACCGAGTCCGTCGGTCGGGACGCCCGCCATGCGGAGCTCGTCGCGCATCGCGGTCATCTCCATCGGATCGCGACCCTGGCCGCCGTACTCCTCGGGCCACGACGCCGCGATCCATCCCTGCGCGCCGAGCGCCCGGTGGAATTCCCAGTTGTGCGACGTCCCGGTGTCGTGCGCCCGCTCGACCATCTCGGGACTGAAGTGCTCACCCAGGAACGCACGGACCTCGTCGCGGAATGCGTCGCTGCGCTCGCCGAGGCGGAAGTCGATCACTGCACCACCTCTTCCGTCGAGCCTGCCTCTTCCGTCGAGCCTGCCTCTTCCGTCGAGCCTGCCTCTTCCACCGGTCCGAACAGCGCGTCGGCGAGCTGCAGCGTGCCGCGCCGCGGGTCACCGAGCGCGAGCGGCCACGCCTTGGCCCGTCGGAGGTACAGCTGCACGTCGTACTCGAGCGTGAAGCCGTAGCCGCCGTGCACGTGCAGCGCGGCGGCCGCGGTGTCCTGCGCCGCACGCGCCGCGAACAGGAACGCCATGCGCGCCAGTGCAACCGCATCGGATTCACCTCCGTCGGCCGCCCACGCGGCCTCGCGCGCGAGCAGCTGCGCACCCTCGGTCGCCGTCGCCACGTCGGCCAACCGGTGGGCGAGCGCCTGGAACGAGCCGATGGGCACCCCGAACTGCTGTCGCTGCTTGGCGTACTCGACGCCGATCTCGAGCACCGCGGCGGCGAGGCCCACGAGCGCACCTGCGGTGAGCACGCGCCACTCGTCGACGGCGTGCTCGTGCAGTGCACGCGCGCCGTCACCGGTCGCGAGGACCGTGCGGGTCCCGCCCCGCAACGAACGGTCGGCGATCGCCGCCCGACCGAGGTCGTGGGCGCGCGCCGGTGCGTCGGGTTCACCGTCCACGACGACGAGCTCGTCGTCGTCGAGACCAACCACGACCGTCGCCGCGCCACCGCCGGGCACGAGTCGGGCCACACCGTCGCGCGCGGGATGGAGTGCGAGCACCGCCACCGGCGGCTCGTCGCCCGCGAGTCGGTCGAGCACCACCCGTCCCGCGTCACCGGTTGAGGCCAGCAGGCGCGCGGTCACCCACGCATCGACGAGCGGCACCGGCGCCAGTGCGGCACCGAAGCGTTCGGCGGCGAGCTCGAGGTCGAGCAGGTCGGCGCCGCCACCGCCGAGCTCCTCGGCGACACCCATCGTCGGGCCGCCGAGCGCCGACACCGCGCGCCACAACACGCCGTCGAAGCCGCCGGCCTCCTCCGCGTCGCGCACCACCGTCGGCGGGCACTCCTTGGCGAAGAAGACGCGGAACGCTTCGACCAGTTGTTCTTGTTCTTCTGAGAGCGAGAGATCGACCACGCGCGCCAGTGTGTCAGTGGGCCGAGCGCGGCGTGGGCGTGAACGTCGCCGGCATGCGTTGCCACCCGCCGACCATCGCCCAGTCGGGGTAGTCGACGACCGCGTCGGGGTCGATGTGGTAGTCGGGCATGCGTTCGAGCACCGCCGTGATCATCTCCGAGAACGTGATGCGGGCGAGGTGCGAGCCCGGGCAACGGTGGATGCCCACCCCGAACGACACGTGCCGGTTGGGGTTGCGGTCGACCACGAACGTGTCGGCATCGGGGAACTCCGACTCGTCGCGGCCCGCGGCCACCTCGCTGAGCAGCACTTCGTCGCCGGCCTTCATGTTCACGCCGCCGAACTCGGTGTCGGTCGCCACGATGCGCTTGTGCGCGCGCGCCGGCGGATAGAAGCGCAGGAACTCCTCGGTCGCCAACGGCAACAACGACGGGTCGTCGATCAGGCGTTGACGATCGGCCGGGAAGGCCGAGAGGTGCAGCAGCGCGCCGCCGGCGAGTGCCGTCGTGGTGTCGATGCCGCCGACGGTCGTGAGGAACGCGATCGACTGCGCGGCGTCTTCCGACAAGCGCTCGCCGTCGACCTCGTGGTGCGCGATCGCGCTGAGCGCGTCGTCGCGGGGCGAGACGATGCGGTCGTGCAGCTCCTCCTCGATGCGCGCGAGCACCGGCTTGTACGCCTGCGACGCCTCGTGGTGCTCGGGCGAACCCGCGGGGTACGCGGAGATCCCGTGGAAGGTGTCGGCGAACCACTGCCACTCCTCCTCCGGATACCCGAGCCACTCGAGGGTGACGCGCGCCGGCACCACCGTGGTGAGATCGTGGACGAACTCGATCTCACCGGTCTCGACGACCTGGTCGAGCGCCCACCGCGTCCAGTGGCGGGCGCGGCCGCGCAGCCGCTCCGACGCCTGCGGCGAGAGGATCGTGGCCAGTGCGCGGCGGTAGCCGTACCAGTGGGGAGGGTCGCTCTCCTCGGGGAGACACGGCGGGAGGCTGCTGTTGGTGAAGGCGATCGCGGAACGGCCGGGCTCACGGCGCTCCGACGAGAACGTCTCCCAGTCGCGG
This sequence comes from uncultured Actinomycetes bacterium, assembly GCA_963720765.1. Lineage (GTDB taxonomy): Bacteria > Actinomycetota > Acidimicrobiia > IMCC26256 > DASPTH01 > DASUAS01. The sequence continues at coordinate 132,068 of CAVRGS010000013.1, read as the reverse complement.
AACGCCGAGGCCACGAGGTCGTAGGTCCCGACGATCCAGTGGCCGCCGTTGTCCTCGGTCCACACCACCGGACACCCGGTCGCCTTGACCTCCTGCAGCGCATCGTCCGACGCCCGTCGCGTCGTCATGCTGGTGAGGTCGAACTCGACCTGCGTGGGCGTGGCGCCGGCATTCGACGTGGTGTTCGCGGTCATGCGAGCGCTCTCCCCCGGGACGGCAGTTCTCGGAACGTCTGAACTTTAAGACGATTGACTTTCGCTGTCCAGGGTGATGGGATCTCGTCTGTGAACGAGACGCAGCCGAGGCGGGGCCGGGCGACCCCGACGACCACCACGCCGGAGCGGAGTCGACCATCGTGGCGGTGATCACCCCGTCGACGAAGGAGCAGATCGTCCTGGCCGCGGAGGGCCTCTTCGCCGAGCGCGGCGTCGAGGGCGTCTCGTTGCGCCAGATCGGCGCGGCAGCGGGCAACGGCAACAACTCCGCGGTGCAGTACCACTTCGGGACCAAGGACCGACTCGTGCAGGCGGTCTTCGAATACCGGCTCCCCCGCTTGCGCGAGCGGCGCGATCTGCTCCTCGCGGAGCGTCGACCCGACGACCTGCGGGCGTGGGTCGAGTGCGAAGCCCGCTGGATGTTCGAGCAGAGCGAGCTCGACGACAGCAACTACATGAGCTTCGTCTCGATGCTCACGCAGTCGGGTCGCACCGACCTCTTCGAAGACCTCCCTGACGACCTGGTCACGTCGACGCGCGCGTACCACGCGCACATCTCATCGCTGCTCGCGCACCTCGTCGAACCGCTGCGCACGCATCGCATCCGGCGCGCGATGGCATCGCTGGTGCACGCGGCCGCCGACCGCGAGCGCGCCCGCGGCTTCGGCCAGCCCGTGCTCCCGTTCGCGGTCGCACTCGGTGACGTGGTCGACGGAATCGTCGGCTACCTGGAAGCACCCGCGTCGGCCGAGACCCTCGCCGCCCTCGAACGAGCCTGAACGCGCATGACCGACTTCAGGACTGATCGCGTCCTCCACCCCGCCTCGATCGATCCGCTCGACCTCTGTGATCCGGCGCGCTACGCCGAGCACGGCTATCCCGACGACGTGTGGACGCAACTTCGCGCCGAGGCACCGGTCGCATGGTTCGAGCCCGAGGGCTACGAACCGTTCTGGGCCATCACCAAGCACGCCGACATCCTCGACGTGGCGTCACAGCCGAACCGGTTCTCCAACGAGCACGGCCTGATGATCGGACCGAAGGGCGCGATGGGCCAACCGATCGAGATGGTCGTCACCCTCGACCCTCCCCGCCACGGCCCGCTCCGACGAGTCGCGATGCGCCGACTCACCCCACGTGCGATCAAGGAGCGCAACCACGACATCGAACGCCTTGCGCTGGAGGTGCTCGACGGCATCGAGGACGCCGCGGCAGAAGGTGCGGAGTTCGACTTCGTGCAGCACGTCGCCGCTCCGCTTCCCATCGCGGTGATCGCGTGGTTCCTCGGTGTTCCGCACGAAGACCGCGAGCTGTTGTTCCGCTGGACCAATGAGGTCATCGGCAAGGACGATCCCGAGTTCCGCCGTCCCGGTGAGAGTCCGGGCCAGACGCTGCGCCGCGCCCGCATCGAGATGCACACGTATCTCGCCGAACTGATCGAACGGCATCGACGCGAGCCTGGCGACGACATCGTGAGCGAGCTGATCGCGGCTGAGATCGACGGCGAGCCGCTCACCGAGATGCAACTGCTCTCGTACTGCGAGCTGATCGTCGAAGCCGGCAACGAGACCACCCGCAACGCGATCAGCGGCGGCCTCCTCGCGCTCGACCAGCACCGAGAGCAGTGGGCTCGCCTGCGCAACGATCCCGATCTCCTCGCCGGTGCGGTCGAGGAGATGCTGCGTTACGTCACGCCGATCATCCACTTCACCCGCACCGCGATGGAAGATGCCGAGGTGCACGGCGTCGAGATCCACGAGGGCGACAAGCTCGCGCTCTTCTTCGCATCGGGAAATCGCGACGACGAGGTCTTCGACGATCCGTTCGCGTTCCGGATCGACCGCAGCCCCAACCCGCACCTCGCGTTCGGCATCGGGCAGCACTTCTGCATGGGCGCACACCTGGCGCGCATGGAAATGGTCACCGTGTTCCACCACCTCCTGGCGCGCCTCGACTCGTTCGAGGTGACCGGCCCGGTGGAGCGACTCAACTCCGCAGTGAACGGCGGGATCAAGCACCTCCCCGTTCGCTGCCGACTCGCGTGAGCGCCGCGTCGACGGTGGACCGACCCTGATGGAGCAACGCCCGCTCGGAGCCACCGGCGTGCAGGTGTCGGCCATCGGGTTCGGCTGCCAGGAGGTGGGCGGCGGCTACGGCGACATCGATGCGCGCGAGTTCGCCCGCGCCGTCGGCCACGCGCTCGACGTCGGCATCAACCTCTTCGACACCGCCGAGGCCTACGGCTTCGGCGCGTCGGAGGAAGCGCTCGGACGCGCGCTGCGCGGTCGGCGCGACGAGGCGATCATCTCCACCAAGTTCGGTACCGGCTACACCGAGCGCGCCAACTTTCGTGATGGTCGCGCCGAGCGGGTGCACGCATCGATCGACGCCAGCCTGCAACGCCTCGGCACCGACCACGTCGACGTGTACACCGTGCACTGGCCCGACCGCGACACCCCGTTCGAGGAGACGCTGGGCGCGCTCGAGGAGGTGGTGAGCGCGGGCAAGGTGCGCTTCGTCGCGCTCTCCAACTTCACCCTCGACGAAGTGCAGGCGTGCGCGAAGTTTCGCCGCATCGACGTCGTGCAGTACGTGTACGGGCTGTTCGATCGCCGGATGGAGGCCGACCTCGTCCCCTGGTGCGTCAGGAACGACGTCGGCTTCCTCGGCTACGGCGCGCTGGCGTACGGATTGTTGAGCGGCACGCTGCCCGCCGACCACTCCTTCCCGGCCGACGACTGGCGCTCGAAGACCGACAAGTGGGGCGTGATGTCGCCGCTGTTCGAGCACCTGTTCGGCCCGGGTCGCATCGCCGAGAACGTGGCGGTGGTGAACGAGCTGCGCGAACTCGCCGAGGCGCGCGGCCACTCGGTCGCACAGCTCGCGCTGCGGTGGGCGACCGCGACGGCCGGCGTGACCGCGTCGCTGGTCGGATGCCGGTCCGTCGCGGAGGTCGACGACGACGCCGCGGCACTCGACTGGACGCTCGGCGCGGCCGACCAGGCCGCGATCGACGAGATCTTCGCCCGGCACGGGGTCGACCCGCGACCGGACCACTGGATCGAGAAGGGACTCTGACATGGGGGAACTCGAGGGCAAGGTCGCGGTCGTGACCGGCGGGGCGGGCGGCATCGGTCGTGCCACCGTCGAACGGTTCGTCGCCGAAGGTGCCCGGGTCGTCATCGCCGACATCGACGAGGGACGCGGCGAGGAACTGGCCTCGGAGCTCGGCGATGCGGTGGCGTTCCAGCGGGTCGACGTGAGCAACGCCGACGACATGCAGGCCGCAGTCGATCTCGCGGTCGCGCAGTTCGGCGGGCTCGACGTCATGTTCAACAACGCGGGCATCGGCAGCAAGTTCGAGCGCCTCATCGACAACGACCTCTCCGATTTCGACGCCGTGATCGGGGTCGACCTGAAAGGCGTCATGCTCGGCACGCAGCGGGCGGCGCGGCAGATGGCCGAGCAGGGTGGCGGCGCGATCGTCAACACCGCGTCCATCGCCGCGACCACCGGCGGCGCCGGCCCGATCGTGTACCGCGCCGCGAAGGCGGCCGTCGTGCAGTTCAGCAAGTCGGCCGCCATCGACCTGGCGCCGCACAACATCCGCGTGAACTGCATCGCCCCCGGGCACATCCCCACCGGCATCACCAACTACGACCTCGGCTCGGTCATCCGCACCATGCAGCCCCTGCAGCGCCACGGTTCGCCGGCCGACGTCGCCGATGCGGTGCTCTACCTGGCGAGTGACCGGTCGGCGCAGATCACCGGGATCGTCATGCCGATCGACGGCGGCACGAGCGCCGGACCACCGGTCACGCAACTGCGCGACCTCATGCGGGGCGTGAAGGCCGGCGACGAGGCACGCGCGGCCCGGGCCAAGACGGGCTCGGCGGAGAAGTCTGCAGAAGGAGGCGACGCGAAGTGAGCCACGACATCGTGATCCGCGGGGGCACCGTCGTCGACGGCACCGGAGCGGACCCCCGGCGCGCCGACGTCGCGGTGAGCGACGGGCGCATCACGCAGATCGCACCCGACCTCCACGGCGACCGTGAGCTCGACGCCGACGGCTGCGTCGTCGCACCCGGCTTCGTCGACATCCACACGCACTACGACGCGCAGGTGTTCTGGGATCCCGCCATGCGGCCGTCGTCGTCGCAGGGTGTGACCACCGTGGTCGCCGGCAACTGCGGGTTCACCATCGCACCCACGCGCGCCGAGCACCACGACGTCATCGTGCAGACCCTCGAGAACGTCGAGGACATGGACGCCGGCTCGCTCACCGAGGGCATCGTGTGGGACTTCCGCACGTACCCCGAGTACCTCGAGCTGGTGCGGTCCCGCGGGACCGTCCTGAACTTCACGGCCTACGTCGGGCACAGCTCGGTGCGGCTGTTCGTGATGGGTGACGATGCCTACGAGCGCGCCGCCACTCCCGAAGAGATCCAGCAGATGTGCGCGCTCGTCGTCGAGGCGATCGGCGCTGGTGCCGCTGGGTTCTCCACCAGCTTCGCCTACACCCACCGCGGCATGGACGGGAAGCCGGTGCCCAGCCGCTTCGCAGAGCCCGACGAGGTCGAGGCGCTGTTCCTCGCCGCCGGCAGCACCGGAAAGGGCGTGGTGCTCGCCACCGCGGGCGAGCAGTGCACCTACGCCGACATGTACGAGTACCAGCCGCGCATCGGCCGCCCGTTCACCTATCCCCTGTTCGCGCTGGCGAACGATCGTCACCACCCGCAGCTCGCGCTGCACGACGAAGCAGTCGCGCGCGGCGTGCAGGTGTGGCCGCAGGTGACGCCGCGCCCGCTCACCATGCAGTTCACGATGGACAGCCCGTTCAGCCTCAACGTGAGCCCGATGTTCGGCGCGTTGATGGACCTCGACCGCGACGCGCGCCTCAACGCCTACGCCGATCCCGAGTGGCGTGCCCGGGCGACCTCCGAACTGGCCGAGCAGCCCATGGCGCCGCGCTGGGAGACGTGCGAGATCTCCGAGTCGAACCGTCACCCGCAGCTCGAAGGGCGACGGGTCGACGACCTCGCGCGCGAGCGCGGCGTCGGGCCACTCGACGTGATCTGCGACGTCGCGCTCGCCGAGGACCTCCACACGCGCTTTCGCATCTACATCGCCAACGACGACGACGGTCCGGTCCGCCAGCTCCTCACCCATCCGCAGGTCGCGCTCGGCCTGTCCGACGCCGGCGCGCACGTGGGCCAGCTCTGCGACGCGCCGCTGCCGCTCGACTTCCTCGGCGGGTGGGTGCGCGAGCGACAGCTGATGCCGATCGAGCGGGCGGTGCGCAAGCTCACCGGCGAGCCGGCCGACATGTTCGGCTTCGTCGACCGCGGTTACGTGCGCGAGGGCGCGTGGGCCGACCTCACCGTGTTCGACCCGGCGACGGTCGCGCCCGGTCCGATCCGGCGGGTGCGCGACTTCCCCGCCGACGGCGAGCGCCTCACCGCCGAGGAGCCGGTCGGGCTGCGCCACGTGCTGGTGAACGGCACGCCCATCCGCCGCGACGAGGTGCAGCTCGACACGTCGGTGCGCCCCGGCATGCGCCCGGAACTGGGATGACCTCAGGGTCTCGCGCAACTCCCTGGATGGCACCTGCCGTCGCGTCACCACCTCGAAGCGGTAGTGCGCGAGAGCGCGGCGCCTACGCGGCGGGAGCGGCCGGCATCACGCCGATCTGGCGGAACAGGTCGTCGAGACCGACGTTCGCCCAGTGGCGCACGCACTGGCCGTCCTCGTTCACCTGGATGAAGTGATACTGCTCGATGCTGATGGCGCGCCCGGTGGCGGCAGTGCCGAAGAAGGGACCGGTGTGCGTACCGGCGAGGGCGACTCGCATGGCCACCCGGTCGCCTTCGGCGACCATGTCCTCGACCTCGGCGCGGAGGTCGGGAAAGCCGGTGCGGAACTCGGTGATGGCCTGCTTGAGGTGGGCACGGATGTCGTCGGCGTCGAGGGCGTGGCGGTCGACACCATCGGCCGCGAGCGCCTCGTCGACCACCGCGAGATCTCCCTCGTTCCAGGCCTCGTCCCACACCCTCCGGGCCAGTTCCTTCGCTCGCTCGGTTGCCATCGCGATCTCCAATCCATGATCACTCGATTCAACCTATGTAAACTAGGATGAAATGACCACGCCCGTCAACCAGCCTTCCCAAGGCTCGCGTCGCCCGTACCGGTCGACCCTGCGCGCCGAGCAGGCGAGGCTCACGCGCCGCAACATTCTCGACGCCGCCGAGCAGCTCTTCCTCTCCGACGGGTACGGCGCCACGACCATCACGGCCATCGCGGCGGCAGCCGACGTGTCGGTCGACACCGTGTACACCGCCTTCGGCTCGAAGCGAGGTGTTCTCACGACCCTCATGGACGTGCGCGTCGCCGGTGACGACTCGCCAGTGGCACTGCTCGACCGCGGCCAGCCCGAAGCGCTCGCCGCCGAACCCGACCCTCGACAGCGCGCACGACTCGTCGCGGAAGGCATCACCGACGTTCACGAACGGGCCCGCCGCATCGACGACCTCATGCTCTCCGCCGCTGGGAGTGATCCCGAGATCGCTGCGCTGCGAACCGACGTCCAGCAGCGTCAGCGTCTCGAGGGAATGCGCCGAACCGTGCGGGCCCTGACCGCGTCCGGGCAGCTCCGCGCCGGTCTCGACGAGAAGCACGCCACCGACATCCTCTGGACCATCGCCGGCCCCGATGTCCACCGACTCTTGCGTAGCCAACGAGACTGGACCGCAGACGTGTACCGGGATTGGTTGGCGGACAGCATCACCCGGCTGCTCCTGGGACTCTGAGACCCTTTGGGCCGGCGAGCGGAGCACACCTTGCCCGATCGTCCACGCCGAGCGGCAGTCTCGGCGGTCGGCCTGGCGCTCAGGTGCCGTTCCAGGTGAATCCCGATTTGGGATACGCCACTGTGCCCTTGTAGCAGAGCCCCCCGGACGCCTTGCCTTTGGTGTCGAGAGTGGCGAAGCAGTGGTAGCCCTTGGGACCGTTGTGGAGCGCGGCCTCTCCTGAGCTCGTGTCGGCGCGGTCCCGGATCAGCTTCACGAGCCAATGCTTCGCGCTCTTGCACGTGAAACCGGTTCCTGCGGTCTCCCATTGATACTTCAAGCCCGAAGCTCGGAACGTGGGACACACCTTGCCGGCAGCGAATGCGGGCGTCGCAATGGCGATCGGGACTCCGACCGCCCCGATCGCGACGATGGCGGCAGAAGCGAGTAGTCGTTTCACAAGGAGTCGAACCTCCTCCTGTATGGGATCTGCCCCCTGTCCCTTGTAGCCGAGACTCCACGCGAGATTCAAGCGTGGAGCAGCCCCCCGTTTCTTCGCGACCGCTACCGCACCGTCCGGAAGAAGGCACGGAGGTCGTCGGCGAACAGCTCAGGCTCCTCCATGGCGGCGAAGTGCCCACCGCGGGGCATGTCGACCCAGTGCGTCACGTCGTACCGCTGCTCGACCCACGAGCGCGGGAAGCGCAGGATCTCCTCCTTGGGGTACCGCGCGATCCCCGTCGGCACGTCCACGTGTCCCATCGGTTCGCGCAACACGCCGCTGTGCATCGTCTCCCAGTAGAGGCGCGCCGACGACGTGAACGACCGCGTGACCCAGTAGAGCATCACGTTGGTGAGCAGCTGATCGCTCGTGAAGCTGCGCTCGAGCACGCCGTCGCAGTCAGACCAGTCGCGGAACCGCTGCGCGATCCACGCGAGCAGACCGGCCGGTGAGTCGTCGAGCGCGATGCCGAGCGTCTGGGGATGCGCGCCCTGGAGCTGCGCGTACGCCGCGTCCTCGCGCTGGAAGCGCGCCATCACTGCGAGGTCGGCCTGCTCCTCGCCGGTCAGCGGCGCGTCGCCCGCTGGTGGTCCGGCGATCGGCATGTTGAGGTGCAGACCCACGCAGTGCTCGGGGTCGAGGGTTGCCATCCGAGTCGTGATCTGCGCGCCCCAGTCGCCGCCCTGCGCGCCGTAGCGCTCGTACCCGAGGCGTTCCATGAGCACGACGAGCGCACGCGCGACGCGGGCGACGTCCCACCCCGGGACACGCGGCGGTTCCGAGAACCCGTACCCGGGCAGTGACGGCGCGACGACGTGGAACTCGTCGGTGAGCCTGGGGATCACGTCGAGGAACTCGACGATCGATCCCGGCCAGCCGTGCACGAGCAGCAAGGGCAGCGCGTCAGGATTCGCGGATCGTGCGTGCACGAAGTGGATGCGCTGGCCGTCGATCGCGGTCGTGAACTGGTCGAACTCGTTCAGCCGGGCCTCGGCGGCGCGCCAGTCGTACTCGTCGCGCCAGTATTCGGCCAGGTCGCGGATCTCCTCGATCGGTGTGCCGTACTCCCACCCGGTGCCCGCGACCGCGTCGGGGAAACGGGTGCGGCCGAGCCGGGCGCGCAGATCGTCGAGGACCGTGTCGGCGACGTCGACGCGGAACGACTCGACGCCGTCATTCATCAGACGGCGTGATCCTGATCGCGTGTGTGGGGCAGAGCGTGACCGCCTCCTGGACCGCGACCTCGAGCTCCTCGGGCACGTCGGGGAGCAGCACGATCGCGTAGCCGGCGTCGGTGAGCTCGAACACCGCCGGGGCCTTCCCCACGCACGTGCCGAAGCCCCCGCAGATGTCCTCGTCGACTTCCACCTTCATGCTGGCACCTTCACGCTGGGCCCTTCACATCGACACTTCATGACTGCAGCGAGATCTGCACCACGTCATCGACCACCTGCGTGCGGAACGTGCGCAGGGTGCCGGTCCAACCATCGTCGGACGGGAGCACGCACTGCCCAGTGGTGACGTCGAAGGTCGAGCCGTGCTCGGGGCAGCGCAGGAGCACCCCGCGCATCAGCGGTAGCCCACCGAGCGGCGTGGCCTGGTGTGGGCACATGTGCTCGAACGCGCACCACGTGCCGTCGGCGTTGGCGACGGTCACCGGCGTGCCCTCGACCTCCACCGTCATCGTCTCGCCCGGCTCCAGGTAGTCGGCCGGCAGCGCGTCGATGAACCCCTGGTCGTCACTCATGAGCGCGCAGATTCAGGACGCGAGCCGTCAGGCGTACTGCCCGACCTTCATCGCCTTCTCGAGCGCGCCGCCCATGATCAGTGCCTGCTGGTCGAGCGGCAGGTCGGCGACGACGGCCGAGTAGGCCAGCGGATCACCCATCCCCTCGGGGTGGGGGAAGTCGGACCCGAACATGATGTGGTCGACAGGGATGCCGATGTCGATCAGACCCTTGGGCTCGGGCTCGTGGAACGTGTGCACCCACACGTTGCGGTTGAACACCTCGACCGGGTTCTCGTCGAACAGCACGGGCGCCTTGTCGTAGGTGCGCTGCAGCTTGTCGTAGAACGGCCGGATCCACGAGCTGGCGAACTCCACCGGCATGAACTTGAGCGTCGGGAAGCGCGTGGCCAACCCGTGGCCGATGATCGACGCCATCGCGTCGACGAGGTTGTCCTTCTCCGACGACAACGCGAGGAACGCCGGCGACGACTGGCGCGCCTTCGACTTCGCGGTGATCACCATCTCCTTGTCGCCGAGACCCTCCCACTCGTTGGTGTAGCGGTTGTAGCCCGCGTCACCCGAGTGCATGCCGACCACGAGGTCGAGCTCGGCGACGCGCTCCCAGAACGGGTCGAACTCCGGCAGCGCGAACGACTTGCGGCCCTTCCACGTGGGCACGGGTGCGACGCGGATGAGGAAGATGCGGGCGCCGCGCTCCGCGATCCATTCGAGCTCGGCGATGGCGACGTCGTTGCCCGCAGCCAGGCTGATGATCGGCGTGGAGTAGATCGCGTCGGAGTACACGTAGGTCCAGTGCTCGTGCATCCACTCGTTGAGCGCGTGGATCACCACGCACACCGCGTCGGGATCGTTGGCCATGCGCTCCTCGAGCGCGCTGGCGAGCGTCGGCCACAACAGGGTGCGATCGATGCCCATCTCCTTCATCAGCTCGAGGCGCGGCTCGGGGTCGAAGAACGCGTCGACGCTCGGCATCGCCACCATCTTGCCGAAACCCGCACCGGCGCCCGGACGGTTGAAGCCCTCCCCGCCCTGGGTGATGTCCATCCCCGCCCCACCGGGCACCGCGACGCGGTTGAAGGTCGGGTTCGGGATGTAGTCGGAGATCTTGTCCTGGATGGCCAGCTTCGTCCGGCCACCGATGTCGACGTACCGGATGATCCCCTGGTACTCCGGGGGCAGGAACTTGGTGAGCGCGTCCTGGTTCTCGTACAGGTGGTTGTCGGAGTCGAACGTCGAGAACGGCAACTCGCGGTGCGTGACCTGGATGAACTCGCTGGACGTCATGGCCGCTCCCCCTTGTGTTGGACCTCGCCCAACTTTAGTGTGGGGAGCGAGATCACCATCGGGCCCAGCACCCATCGGGGGAGAACCAACGCCGTGACGATCGCGAGCGACAGCGACATCTACTACGACCCGTTCAGCGTCGAGATCGACAAGGACCCGCACCCGCTGTGGAAGCGGATGCGCGACGAGATGCCTCTGTACCGCAACGAGAAGTACACGTTCTGGGCGCTCACCCGCTACGACGACGTCGAGAAGGGCCTCGTCGACTGGGACAACTTCCGCTCGGGCAAGGGCTCCACGCTCGAGATGATCCTGGCGGGCATGGAGATGCCGCCGGGGTCGATCCTCATGGAGGACCCGCCCGCGCACGACGTGCACCGCAGCCTGATGTCGCGCGTGTTCACGCCCAAGGCGATGCTCGCGATCGAGCCGAAGGTGCGCGAGTTCTGCCGCCGCACGCTCGACCCGCTCATGGAAGAGGGGCGCTTCGACTTCATCACCGACCTCGGGGCGATCATGCCGATGCTCACGATCGGCATGCTGCTCGGCATCCCGGAGGAAGATCAGGTTGCGATCCGCGACCGCATCGACGCCAGCCTGCGCATCGAGGGCGACGGCGAAGAGGTGCCGTCGGCGGGCGTGATCTTCGAAGGTCTCGACGTGTTCAGCGAGTACGTCGACCACCGCACCAAGCACCCGACCGACGACCTCATGACCAAGCTGATCACCACCGAGTTCGAAGACGAGTTCGGCGTGACCCGCACGCTCACGCGCGACGAGACGCTGATGTACATCATGCTGCTCGCCGGCGCCGGCAACGAGACCACCACCCGACTCATCGGGTGGACCGGCAAGCTGCTCTCCGAGCACCCCGACCAACGACGCGCGATCGCTGCCGACCGCACGCTCGTCCCCCAGGCGATCGAGGAGATCCTGCGCTACGAGGCGCCGTCGCCGGTGCAGGCCCGCACGGTGCAACGCGACGTCGAGTACTACGGCCAGACCGTGCGCGCCGGCGAGATCATGGTGCTGGTGAACGGCTCCGGGAACCGCGACGAGCGTCACTTCCCCGACGGCGACCGATTCGACATCCACCGCAACATCGACCACCACCTGAGCTTCGGGTACGGCCTCCACTTCTGCCTCGGCGCCGCGCTGGCGCGCCTCGAAGGCCGCGTCGCGCTCGACGAGGTGCTGCAGCGATGGACCGACTGGGACGTCGACTGGGACAACGCCAAGCAGGCGCACACCCCGAACGTGCGCGGGTGGGAACGCCTGCCCGTCCAGGCGAGCTGACCTCAGCGGGGCTGCTGCACCCGCTCCCTCAGCCCGGCCGCGGCGCGTTCGCCGACGGCCTGGAATCGCTTGTCGAGGAACTTGTCGAACAGCTTCAGCGGGCCGCGCAACGTGATGCGGGCGTCGTACGTGATGAGCGTGTCGGTCGCCACGCGATCGATCAGGATCTCGTCCCGCAGGTGCATCCACGGCTTGGACGCCTCGAGGACCACGCGCCGTGGCGGATCCCAGTCGGTCACCTCGTAGCGGAGCACGGTCGAACGCGAACCGACCTCGGCGGTCACGTCGAAGGCGGCATCCGGACCGGCGCGGTTCCCTTCCACCTCGTCGACCCGCTTCGTGCCCGGGTCCCACTCGGCGAAGTTCCGGGCGTCGGCCATGTACGAGAACGCGTCGTCCTCGGACCACAGCGACGTCATGACGGTGTCGACGAAACGAGCCATGGGGCTCGACTACCCCCGGATCCGGGCGGCCAACCGCTCGTTGAACTTGAACGAGCGTTCAAGTAGGTTCCCGCGGCGATGGCCGCTCGTTCGGGAGGGGAAGGCGCCACTCGGGACCGCGTGATCGACCGCGCCCTGTCGCTGTTCTCCGAGCGGGGCACCACCGCGGTGAGCATGCGGGAGCTGGCCGACGCCGCCGGCCTCACCGTGCCCGGCCTCTACTACCACTTCGCTTCGAAGGCCGACCTGATCCGGGCCGTGTACCGGGCGCGCGTCGACGCCGATCCGTGGGAGCCCCCGGAGCCCGCTCCGGTGGAGCAACTCGTCGTCGAGCAGGCGAGCCGTGAGCTCTCGCGCTTCCTGCGCGACTACGACTTCCTCCGCCTCATGCACCGGGAGGCCTCGCTCGGTGACGCCGACGCTCGCGACGTCGGTACGACCCTCGACGCCGAATGGCGAGAGCGCTGGCGCCAGACCCTGTTGCTCGGCACCGACCTCGCGCCTGGCGCAGACGTCGATGCCGCGACCGACGTGCTCACGACCTTCCTGTGGGGTCTGTTCATCGAGCACCTCCGCCGACCAGCGCGAGCGTTGCAACCGATCGACCGACGGCTCCGCGACCTCGCGCGCGTCATCGGTCCTGCGCTCATGGATGCGCCGGCGCGCCGCGGATCACGCTCGTGAGCGCGACGACCGCGTACGCGGCACAGCTCACGAAGCGCCGTATCGTCCTCACCACCATCGGCGCGATCGCGGGCATGTTCCTCGCCGCGCTCGACAGCACGATCGTCGCCACCGCGATGCCCACGGTGATCGGCGACCTGCACGGCATCGACCACTACGCCTGGGTGTTCACCGCCTACCTGCTCGCCGAGATCGCGTCGATCCCGCTCTGGGGTCGCCTGGCCGACATGTTCGGCCGCAAGCGCATCTTCCTGCTCGGCATGGTGATCTTCCTCGTCGGCTCGGTCTTCTGCGGTCTCTCGACGTCGATGGCCCAGCTGATCATCTTCCGCGCCGTCCAGGGCGTCGGCGCCGGGTGCCTGCTCCCGGTTGCGCAGACGATCGTCGCCGACCTCTACACCCTCGAACAACGAGCCAAGCTGTCGGCAGTCATGTCGGCGGTCTTCGGGTTCTCGTCGGTGATCGGTCCGCTCATCGGTGGCTTCATCACCGACCAGCTCTCGTGGCACTGGGTGTTCTTCGTGAACCTGCCCATCGGCATCGCCGCGGTCATCCTCGTGCAGACCGTGATGATCGAACCGCTCACCGATCGCCACCGTCACCGTCTCGACTGGCTCGGCATGTGCACCCTGCTGGGGTGGACGATCCTGCTCGTCTTCGCGCTCGAGACCGGCGGCCGTGACTACGCGTGGGGCTCCCCGGTGATCGTCGGGTCGTTCGTCACCAGCGCGATCCTCTTGGTCGCCTTCGTCGTCGCCGAGCGCCGTGCCAGCGAGCCGCTCATCCCGTTCAGCCTCTTCCGCGTCCCCGCGTTGCGCGCCGCGAGTGTGATCGGCATCCCGCTCGGCATGGTGATGTTCGCGATCATCTCGTTCCTGCCGCTCTTCGTGCAGGTGGTGCTGCGCTCGTCGGCCACCGACGCCGGCCGCGTGCTCACGCCGATGATGTTGGCCGTCGTGGTCGGCTCGGCCATCGGCTCGCCGGTCGTCCTCCGGATCGGGTACCGGCTCATGTGCCTGGCGTCGTTCTCCTTCCTGCTCGTCGGGACGTTCCTGCTCACGCAGGTCGGCGTCGACTCGTCGCAGCTCGACGTGAGCATCGCCATGGTGTGCATCGGCACGGGCATGGGCTTCGGGTTCATCGCCACCATGCTGGCGGCGCAGAACTCCGTCGACCTCCCGCGCATGGGCGTCGCCACCGGTCTCGTCAACTTCACCCGCCAACTCGGCGGCGTGTTCGGCGTCGCCATCGCCGCCGCGCTGATGCTCACCACGCTCACCGACCGGCTGAAGGAGTTGTTCCCCGGCGCGCAGATCAAGGCAGGCTCCCTGCTGTCACCCCAGGCCGCCGCCCGCTTCCCACCCGAGACCCAACACCTGGTGCGCGGCGCCTTCGCCGATGCGCTGCACGTCGTGTTCGTGGCCGCGCTGGTGATCGCCCTCGTGGGCATGGTCACGGTCGCGCTGATGCCCAGCGGCAAGCCGTCCGACATCCGCGACGCCGCGCGCGCCACGGTGGTCGAGCCCGTGCTGCCCGATGGCGAGATGTTGCTCGTCGTACCGACGAAGGCGGGCGCGGACGCCGAAGGTGGGTTGCCTCCGCCGTAGGTGGCAGGATGCCGCACGCATGGCACCGACCCGAGCACTTCCACGTCCGACCCCCGAGACGCAGCACTTCTGGGACGGCACCGCCGCGGGTGAGCTGCGCCTGCAGCGCTGCCGCGCGTGCGACGACACGTACTTCCCGCCGCAGCCGTTCTGCCCGGGTTGCGCGAGCGACGACGTCGAGGTGGTGCGGGCTTCCGGGCACGGGTTCCTGTACAGCTACGTGATCACGCACCGCGCCGCGCCCGGCTTCGAGGCGCCGTACGTGATCGCCGAGGTCGAGCTCGAAGAGGGACCGCGCCTCCTGAGCAACCTGGTGGGCATCGAGCCGGATCCCGACCAGCTCCCCCTCGACCTCGCACTGGACGTCACGTTCCAATCGTTCGGCGAGGTCACGTTGCCTCTCTTCCGGCCGCGCAGCTCGTGAACGGCACCGGGGCCGCGATCGTCGGCGCGGCCGAGACCGCCGAGATCGGCACCGTCGCCCTCTCGGCACTCGGGCTCGCCACCGACGCGGCACGACGTGCGCTCGCCGACTGCGGCCTCACCCCCGCCGACGTCGACGGCGTCGCGAGCAGCGGCCTGAGCCCGTACCTCCCCTCGTTCGTGGCGCACTCGCTCGGCATCGAGGCTCGCTGGGTCGACGCCACCATGGTCGGCGGCTGCTCGAACCTGGTGCACCTCAGCCATGCGATCGCCGCCATCGACGCCGGCCAGTGCGAGGTGGTCCTCATCGCCCACGGCGAGAGTGGTCGCTCCGGGCTCGGCGGACCGCTCGTGCTGCCGGGTCCCGGTGCGTGGCAGGGCCAGTTCGAGCTGCCCTACGGCACCGTCGGCCCGATGACGCTCCTCACGCTCGGCGCGCTGCGCTTCCTGCACGACCGCGGTCTCGATCGCGAGGCACTGGCCAACGTCGTGGTCGCCCAGCGCGACTGGGCCGCCCGCAACCCGCGCGCGTTGCGGCGTGACCCGATCACCGTCGACGAGGTGCTCGACTCCCCCGTCGTCGCCTATCCGTTCACACGCCCGATGTGCTGCGTCACCACCGACGCCGGCGGCGCGATCGTCGTCACGTCGGCCGAGCGTGCGCGTGACCTCCCACGTCCGCCGGTGCACGTGCTCGGCACCGGCGAAGCGACGGGCGCGGCGATGGCGAGCCAGATGCCCGACCTCACGTCCTCCGACGCGTTCCGGCGCTCGGGCGCGGCGGCATTCGCCGCAGCCGGGATCGCGCCGTCGGAGATCCACCACGCGATGCTCTACGACGCGATCGCGCTCCTCCCACTGATGGCGCTCGAGGACATCGGCCTCGTGCCGCGCGGCGAGTCGGGCGCGTTCGTGGCCGACGGCCACACCGCCATCGGCGGCTCGCTGCCGGTGAACACGAGCGGTGGCGGCCTCAACTACACGCACAGCGGCATGTACGGGATGTACGCGCTGCAGGAATCCATCCGCCAGCTCCGCGGCGAGGCAGCGGCACAGGTCGACGGCGTCACCACGTCGCTCACCCACGCCATCGGGGGCATGTTCCAGTCGGCGGCCACCGCCGTTCTCTCCCGCGAGGAGCCCGCATGACCGACGATGCCAACGACTTCGAGGCACGACTCCGGCGAGTGGAGGACGAACTGGCCATCCGGCGCGTGATCCTCTCGTACGGTCCGGCGGCCGACGCGGGCGAGACGGCACGCGCGGGCGCGCTGTGGGCCGACGACGGCGAGTACGACTGGGACACCGAGCAGCCGGCGCTCCAGGGCCCGGACGCGGTCGATCGGATGTTGCAGAGCAAGGGCCACCAGATGCTGATCGGCGAGGGCGTCGCGGACTTCGCCGGTCCACCGTTGATCGAAGTCGACGGCGACCACGCCACCGCCCTGTCGTACTCGTTCGTGCTCCGCCGAGACGCCGAGCAGCAACGCGCCTACGTGTGGCGGCTCGGCGCGGCGCGGTGGGAGTTCACGCGTATCGACGGCACGTGGAAGATCCACCGACGCACCCACCGACAGCTCGACGAGACCGGCGCCGGTCGCGAGCTGTTCGGCGACACGCTGCGCGGTGGCTTCGGCCTCGAGGCCACGTCGTGAGCGGTCGACTCGACGGCAAGGTCGCGATCATCACCGGCGCCAGCACCGGGCTCGGCCCCGTGATGGCGAAGCGCTTCGTCGACGAGGGCGCACGCGTCCTGCTCGCGGCGCGTCGTGAGGAGCTCGTCCGTGAGGCCGCGGCCGCGTGCGGTGAAGGTGCGATCGCGATGCGAGCCGACGTGACCGTCGAGGACGACGTGATCGCGATGGTGGCCCGGGCCGTGACCGAGTTCGGTCACATCGACATCATGTGCAACAACGCCGCCGCACCCGGTACCGACAAGTTCATCTGGGAGCAGACGCTCGACAACTGGAACGCCACGATCGCCATCGACGTCACCGCGGCGATGCTCTGCACCCGCGAGGTGCTGAACCAGTCGATGCTCGAACGCGGTGCGGGCGTGATCCTCAACTTCTCGTCGACGGCCGGGTTCAACGGCGTGCCGCGCAAGACGCACTACGTGACGGCCAAGGCGTCGCTGCGCGCCTTCACCAAGGCCGTGGCGCTCGAGGTGGGGCGGCACGGCATCCGGTGCAACTGCGTCGTGCCCGGCGGCATCGACACCGAGCTGTGGCAGAACTGGGTCCACCGCATGGCCGACGAGCAGGGCCTCGACGACGAGGCCATGCGGGCCAAGATGCTCGCCAGCGTCCCGCTGCGCGACATCTCGTCGACCGACGACGTCGCCAACCTGGCGCTGTTCCTCGCCAGCGACGAAGCCCGCACCATCACCGGGCAGTCGGTGGTCGTCGACGCCGGCAGCTACATGCTCGGCTGAACGAGGCGTCGAGAAGGGGTACCGTCGAGCCATGTCGACCATCACCGACGCGGGTCACCGTCTGAACCACGTGGAGATGGTGTACCGGCCCGGTGAACGCGAGCTCGCGGGCAAGGTGTTCGAGCTGCTCGGCATGCGCGTGCTCGACCGCGGGGGCACCTGGATGACCGCGCTCGTCGACCCTGAGCTGGCCGACTTCTCCAACAACGCGTGCTACGCGTCGGAGGTCACACCCGAGCAGTGGGATCTGGAGCAGACCCTCGCCGACGCGATCGCGGGTGACGACACCGGGGTGGGTCAGGCCGCACGGGCGTACCTCGACCGTCTGCGGACGGAGCCGCAGCGGTCCTTTCACTTCGGGATCCGCTTCCTGTCCCGCGACGACTTCGACGCCACCCTCGAGCGCGTGCGCGCCGCCGACGCCGACCCCGAGCTCGCGGGACGGGTGGCGCTCCTGCGCGTGTTCCATCCCGACGAACCGGGCGCCGCGGCACCGAACATGATCCAGGCGTTCGTGCGCACCGACGTGGTCGCCGCCGGCGTGCTCGCGTTCGGCCAGCACGTCGAACTGCAGTGGCACCTGCCGCGCCCCGCAGCAGACCTGTAGTCAGCGCGTCGATCTGACCGCCAGCCAGCTCGTCCCCGGCTCGGTGCGCACCAGCCGGTGCGGCGCGCCCGCGGGGAGCAACCACCAGTCGCCCGCGCTCAGGTCGTGCGTCACGCCGTCGACCTCGAGCACCGCGGCGCCGTTGAGGAGCACGACCCACTCGTCGTGGTCCTGTTCGTGGTCCTGGGGCACTTCGAGACGGCCACTGAGGATCTGCTCGACGGAGAACTGCGCCGTGCGAGCGAGCTCGATCGTTGCTTCTCCTTCGGTGGGCGCGAGGGTACGGGGCGCGAGCTGACCGTGGGCGTGCACCGGCACGTTCTACGCGCTCAGCCGCCGCCGTGTCCGCAGTTCCACCCCGAGAGCGTCGCCTGCAGCCCGTCGGCCAGCTGCTGCTTCTCGGCCGCCGTCAGCTTCGCGTCGGAGTGGAGGCCGAGCCAGGTGTAGTAGCTGGGCGGCATCGACCCGTTCCTGATCGTCTCCGCGGCCTCGTTCTCGCCGCGGCCCTGGGTGCACTCGGAGAAGTTGAGCGCCGAGCGGCCCTCGTCGACGTGGTTCGTGATCCACCACGACAGCGGAGCGATGTCCTCCCACCAGTAGGTGGTGGTCTCGTTGCTGTGGCAGTCGTAGCAGGCGGTGACCGCGAGCTTCCGCGTTGCCGGGCTGTCCCAGGTGGGCTCGTGCTGCACCGGCGGGTTGGTCACCCGGATCGGCACGAGCTGGATCGCGGCGAACAACACGACGAAGACACCCAGGCCTCCGAGCAGGACCATGACGCGTCGGCTCATGACAGCTCCCCCGGGTGCGAGACCCCGCGGGCCGCGTCGAGGAGCAGCCTACCCACGCCATCCACCGGCACCTGGATGGCGGGGTACGCCTGTTCCATGGTCACGAGATTCATGTACACCTTGGTACCCAACGCAGCCGACGCGACACCCGCGCCTGCTCGGGTCGTGCCGACCGCCACGTGTGGCGACGCGATGCACTTCAGGTCGCAGCGCGTGTCGGTCGTTGCTCTCATGAACTCTCGTCCTCTCGGATCGTCGTCGTGTCGGAGCGCCCCACCGGGCGGAGGTATCGCGTGATCCATTCGATGGAGTGGTCGGCGACGGCGTCGGTCGCGCTCGCAGTTGCGGTCGGGTCCGACGCCGCCGGTACCACGACGAGGGCGTGCTCGCACCGGAGTCGTCGTATGGCATCGCGATTCGCGCCGGACACCGAGCCGTCCGTACCGTCGACGACGAGCAGCGTCGGTGACTGCACGGCGGACACACGCGACGCCACGAGGTCGAGATGACCATCCTGCGCGACCAGTGCCACCACCGTCGAGTCCTCAGCGGCGGCGAGCAGCGCGACGTCGGCACCCACACCTGACCCGAAGTACGCGACGGAGCGGTCTCGCGTGTCCGGGTGCGCGTGCAGCCACCGGGTGACTGCCAGCACGCGCACCGCGAGCAGCTCGATGTCGCGAACCGGGCCGTCGGCCTCGCGAACCCGCTCGTCCGCCGTGACGAGGTCGACCTGCAGCGTCCCGAGCCCGGCGTCGACGAACCGACCGGCCAGCCCATCGGCGGGAGCGATGGCTCCCGGTTCGGGCACGAAGAGCACCACGCCGGCGGCGTCGTCGGGAACGGTCAGGTGGCCGGACAGCGCGAGGCTGCGGAGCCCGACATCGACGTCACGGTTCACCCGCGTCGGCACGGTCACCTCGCGGCCGCCGCTCAGTGCTTCTGCGAGTGGCGCGGGTAGTGCTCGATGGTCGCGTCCGAACCAGGGAAGAAGAGACCTTCGTGACCGTCGTCGTCCCATCGGACGAGGTACGGCGGCCCGCCGTCGTCGCCGTGGACCTCGAGGATCTCTGCGTCGCGGTCGGGCTCCCCCACGTGGTGGCCCTTGATGACCAGTCGATCTCCGATGTTCGCCCTCATGGTGGTCCTCCTCGTTGCGAGCAACGCTCATGTCCAGTGTCCGGCGACTCGCCCCGCGCCGACAGAGCCGATGGTCCCGATCTGCAGGCCTGCGGTGGGACCATCGCCTCCGGCGGTGCCCTGGCGTCGCGGCAACGATCGAGTGGTCCGGTGTTCGCGACGAGGAAGCTCCCGATGGATCTCATGCGATCCGTCGACTGGCAGCGATCCCCGAGGTCATGGAGGCCCCCCAACCGGAACCAGGCGATCGTGGCCGGCGCCGATGGCTCGCCGGGCGCTCCGACCCGCATGGTGCGGCTGTGACGTTCGGCCCTGACCGAGCGCCCGAGAAGGTGATTGCGTCGAGGTGCACCAGCGGGAGGTAGCGCGATGCACGGCACCCTCGGCGAGATCGATCACCACGACTGCTTGGAACTCCTTCGCTACGGAGACTTCGGCCGGATCGGGGTCGACATCGACGGCGGCCCGGTCATCGTGCCGGTCAACTACCGGCTGGTGGAGGCGCCCGGCCGCACCTGGATCGCGCTCCGCACCCGTCCCGGCAACCTGCTCGACCGCGACGGGATCCCGGCAGCGTTCGAGATCGACCACGTCGACCACGACGCGCGCGAAGGCTGGTCGGTGCTCGTACGCGGGATGCTCCTGCGGGTCGACCCCGATGCCGGCGACTTCCGCGCCCTGTTCGACCCGCACCCCTGGGTGACCGACCGGCGTGACCGGTGGCTCGTCCTCGAGCCCTTCGCGATCACCGGACGGCGACTCCACGCGGTCCAACCGGAGCAGCCCATCCCGGCCCTGTTCTTCCGCTGACGCGCACCTCCGCGGGAAGTGGCGTCGCGAGTCCGGCCGGAATGGACGCGCGGCGCACCGTCTAGGTTGGTCGGATCGGGTCCGGACGGAGGTTGGAGTCCATGCCCACCACCGAACGGCCGGCGACGGGGACTGCCACACACGGTGCCCGGGACCGGGCAGTCGACGAAGCCGCGTTCCACGCGCTCGTCGATGCGGCGCCCGACGGCATCCTCCTGACCGGCGAGGACGGCCGCATCGTCTTCGCCAACCGGCGAGCCGAAGCGCTGTTCGGTTTCGGGCGAGACGACCTGAACGGCCGTTCCGTCGACGAGCTCCTCCCGGAGCGGCTGCAGCAGGTCCACCGCGCGCACCGCACGCGCTTTCGCGCCGAACCTCGGCTGCGGTCGATGGGCGCGGGCCTGACGCTGTCCGGACGCCGAGCCGACGGCACCGAGTTCCCCGTCGAGATCAGCCTGAGCCCGTTGCCGGGCGACGACGGGTTGAGCGTCGTGGCCGTGGTGCGCGACATCACCGAGCGCGTCGCGGCCGAAGCCGAGCGGCGGGTCGTGCGCGACGCACTCGACGCAACGAGCGACGCGGTGCTCATCCTCGAAGTCCCGACGCTCCGCTTCGTCTACGCGAACGAGGGCGCGGTCGGGCAGGTGGGGTACACGCGCGACGAGCTCACGCAGATGACGATGCTGCACATCGTCCCCGAGTTCACCGAGCACTCGTTGCACGAGTTGCTCGCACCGTTGGAAGCCGGCGAACGGTCGTCGATCACGTTCACCACCGTCCACCGCCATCGCGACGGCACCGACATCCCCGTCGAGATCCTCATGCAGGCGATACCGGGCGATGACGGCGCCCCGGTTCGCTTCGTGAAGATCGCCCGTGACCTGCGCGAGCGGAACGCGACCGAGGAACGCCTCCGTCGCGCCGAACAGCACCTTCGGATCGTCGAGGATCGCGAGCGGATCGCGCGCGATCTGCACGACGTGGTCATCCAGAAGCTCTTCGCCGCCGGCATGACGGTGCAGAGCGTCGCGGCTCGCAGCGCCGATCCCGACCAAGGTGAACGGCTCGGCAACGTGGTCGACGAGCTCGACGAGACCATCCGCGAGATCCGGTCGGTCATCTTCAGCTTGCAGTCGGATGCCCGCGACCTCCCGGGTGTCCGGGCCGACATCCTGCGCATCTGCGACGACCACCGCGACGCGTTGGGCTTCGAGCCACGAATCCGCTTCGACGGACCCGTCGAAGCGATGCGCGAATCGGTGGCCGCCGAGCTGCTCCCCGTCGTACGCGAAGCGATCTCGAACGTCGCCCGCCATGCCGAGGCGTCGTCGGTCGACCTGTCGATCGCGAATGCCGGCGACTTCGTCACCCTGCGGGTCGTCGACGACGGTCGCGGGCTGCCGTCCGTGATCACCGAGGGCAACGGGATCCGCAACCTGTCGGAACGGGCGGTGCGCCTCGGCGGGCGCTGTCTCGTGAGCGCTCGCCCCGGCGGCGGGACGATCCTGGAATGGCAGGTGCCGAACCGTTCCTGACGCTCAGCCGGCGAGCATCGGTTCGATGTCGAGCAACGGGTCCACGAGGTCGGCTCGTGCCCACACATCGGCTGCGTAGCCACCTCACGGGATGCGCACCATCGGACCCGTCCGACCGGGGCGAAGGTCCACCGCGCCCCCGGGCCACCGGCGCACAGGGGACCTTCGGCCCTACATCGTGCGGTCGCATCGAGCATTACTGGAGCGATGGCCGAGATGCGCGCGATCGGTGTGCCGCACACGGGCTGGTACGCGACCGAGGAGCACCCACGTGGGAGTGCGCGGGTGGCGGCCTTCGAGGTGCTCGGCTCGATGGTGTATCCCGCGGCGGGTCATCCCTCCGGGGCTTCCACGCGCCCCTGGTACCAATTCCGCGGTGAGCTCGCCTACCGCGTCGCCGAGCACCCCGAGGGAACATCCACCGAGCCGTCGTTCCGGGTGCGCTCCGACGAGGTGTTCCCAGCCGGCGCGGATCCGCTGACGTTCGACGCCGCGCCGTGGTTCCGCGTCGGGCCACCGCCCGGCGATCCGGCCCTCTGAATCGCGGCACTCGGCGTCGCGCCGACGTCAGCCGCCGGGAGCGGGGGGACGGGCCTGTTGGTCGAGACGCGTCGCGAACACCGCCGCCTGCGTGCGCCGCTCCATGCCGAGCTTGGTGAGCAGGTTCGACACGTAGTTCTTGACCGTCTTCTCCGCCAGGTGCATCTCGTTGGCAATCTGGCGATTCGTGAGGCCGTCGGCGATGAGCGCCAGGATCTTGCGCTCCTGGCTGGTGAGCCGCGCCAGGCGCTCATCCTCCTCGGACGGCCGGCGGAGGCGCTCGGTGACGCGCGCCACCGTCGCGGGATCGAGCAGCGACGCGCCTGCCGCAACCCGCCGCACGGCGTCGACGATGTCGTTGCCCCGGATCTGCTTGAGCAGGTAGCCGACGGCGCCGGCCATGATCGCCTGCATGAGGGCCTCGTCGTCGGAGAACGACGTGAGCATCAGGCAGGCCACCTCCTCGGACGAGGAGCGGATCTCCCGGCACACCGCGATCCCGTCACCGTCGGGCAACCGGACGTCGAGGATCGCGACGTCGGGGCGGACCGCCGGCACCCGGGCGAGCGCCAACTCCGCGGTGTCGGCCTCGCCGACCACCTCGATGTCGTCCTCGGCGTCGAGCAGCTCTCGCACGCCGCGGCGCACGACCTCGTGATCGTCGAGGAGGAACACCCGGATGACACCCGTGCCCGTCACGATCACGCAGGGTAGAGGAGCCATGCGCGACCGGGCCGACCCGGCAGCGCCCGCCCGGCATTGGGGCCTTCGGGCCCTATCACCGAGACGCGCGGAGGGAGACGCTGGAACCCTGAACGAGGAGGTTCCCATGCCCAAGACGCTGATCGTCCCGGTCGACGGTTCGCAGGACGCCGAGCGGGCGCTCGACTGCGCGCTGGTGGTGGCCGACAAGCTCGACACCTGTGACGTCGTGCTCCTGGCGGTCGACGTCGACGACGCCGAGCGGGTGCGGCCGTACGTCGACGCGCTCGCCGCGCGCACCGACGGCGCGGTGCAGGCAGAATGCTCCACGGGTGATCCCGCGGGCGAGATCGCTCGCAGCGTCCGGCGGCACCCGGACGCCGTCGTCTGCATGACGACGCACGGTCGCGGTCGCGTGGCAGCACCGTTGTTGGGCAGCGTCGCCACCGAGGTCGTGCGCAACGTCGACGGTCCGGTGTTGTTGGTCGGGCCGAACTGCGAACGGGACTGGTGGCACGATCCGGCGCGACTCGTCGCGTGTTGGGTGGGCGGCGCGTCCGACGCGATCCTCGCGCCGGCCGAGACGTGGAGTGACGCGCTCCACATGGACCTCTCGCTGCTGTGCGTCTTCCACCCGCTCGATGTGCCCGCGAGTGTCGAACCCACCCGCCAGTTCGACGCTGCGCTCGCCCAGCTCCACGGCGAACGGCGCCGCACGCCGACGATCGATCTCCACGACGACTTCCCATCTGCCGCGATCTCCGAGTGCGCGCGTGAACTTCCCGCGACCATGTTGGCGCTCACGACGCACGCACGAACCGGCTTCGGTCGTGTCGTCATGGGGAGTGTGGCCATGGATGTCGTGCACCACAGCCCCTGTCCGGTCTTCGTCGTCAGGCTCCAGCGGTGAACGACGCCCACGCGCCGGGTGGCCCCCCGCTCCACCAACTCGTCGTCCTCGATCCTGACGAGTGCCGGCGGCTGCTGCGCACGCGTCCGGTCGGACGCGTGGTGTTCGTCGACGCCCGTGGCCCGGTCGCACTTCCGGTGAACTACGTCGTCGACGACGACGACATCGTGTTCCGGACCGAGGCGTCGTCGAGCGTCCTCGCGTCGCGGTACTCGGGTCAGGTCGGCTTCGAGGTCGACGACTTCGACGAGACCGACCACCAAGGATGGAGCGTGCTCGTGAACGGGCCCGTCGCACACGTCGAGGACCCGGCCGAGTTGCGGCGCCTCGAGACGCTGCGCGTCACTCCGTGGGCGCAGGGCCCGCGCACGAGCTACCTCCGCCTCGGGGTCCGGACGATCACCGGGCGGCGCCTCGTTCCCGACGAGTCCGCGCTCCCACCCCTTCCGCCGTCGTGAGGAGCACCGTCAGTCGTCGTCCCGGCGTTCGTCCCCGTCGTCCCACGCGTCGTCGGGCGACGGGTCGCGCACGTCGGTCGGCTGGTGCTGCACCGAGAGGTCGTCGACCTGACACATCACGCCCGTCGTCTCGCACCAGCGGTCGACTGCATCTGCCGCCGCTTCGGGGGTGTCGTAGAGCTCACGGGCGATCTCCCGCCCGTGGCGGAACGCGATCACCTCGACGGTCGGGGCATCGCTGCCCGGCTGCACGACTGGACGCATGGTGTTCACCTCGGTGCTCGATGGTCGATCCCACCGTGCTCCACCGGCTGCCGTCCTTCCAGGGTCGGAAGTCCCGACCGCATGCGGACACGACACCGACGAGGTGACCTTCGGCCCTGCCGCGGCGGCGTGCATTCGGCGATCCTCGGAGCCGAAGAAGGGAGACCACCGTGACCGATCGTTCCGGGGCCCGCCGCATCGTCGTCGGGATCGACGGCTCACCGCACTCGCAGCGAGCGCTCGAGTGGGCCGCCATCCAAGCGATCGGTGACGACGTTATCGACGCAGTGCTCGCCTACCCATCGGGGTTGGCATGGATCGACGTCGGGTCCGACGCGGAAGCGTTGATCGTGGCGCGTTCCGCGGAGCTCGCGAAGCGGACGCTGCACGAGGCGATCGAGGCCGCCACGCTGCCGACCGAGCACGCGGTGCGCATCAATCCGATCGTGGTGGAAGGTGAACCCGCGCACGTGCTCGTCGACCTCGCCGAACGGGCCGATCTGCTCGTCGTCGGGACTCGCGGACGAGGCGGCTTCGCGGGGCTTCTGCTGGGATCCGTGAGCCAGCGCTGTGCGGAGCGCAGTCCCTGTCCGGTCGTCGTGGTGCCGAGTCCGAACGTCGACCGTCCCGCGTGACGCTCAGGTTGCGCTGGCGCTGACGCCACTCCCCCGCGTGGCGGCGAGACCGCGTTCGATCCCCGCCTTCACCAGCTTGTCGTTGTCCTTCGAGATGAAGTGGTGGACCTTCTGCTCGAGCAACAGGCGCATGATCGGGTTGAACACGTGGTAGCGCTCCATGAAGTGCACCAGCGTGCGGCCGTCGGGCAGCCGCTCGAGTCGGTGCTCCCCTTCGGCGCGTGACCACAAGGGCTTGCCGATCGCGTAGTACTTGGCGGACACGTTGGGCACGACCTCGGTGACGTGCTCCCACGACTGCGCCATCCCGCCGCTCATCAGGTACTTGGGCACACGGAAGAAGCAGTGGCGCACGAGCCCGTCGCCGTGCTCGTCGCCCTCGTGCAGGATCTCGATGGTCACCGGGCCGTGCTCGATCTTGCGCACGAAGGGCCCGTACTCACCCATGCCGACGAAGCCCTCCGGATGATCCGGACGCGTGTGCATGACGCTCCAGATCTCTTCGGGTGACGCGTCGATCTCGAACGAGTAGCGGTGTTCCTGCACCTGTGGTTCCCCCCGTTGGTCGGCGTACGGCCGTCAGTCGGTCAGACAGCTCAGACGAAGAGCGCCTTGACCTCGAGGAACTCCTCGAGACCGTGGGCGCCGTGCTCACGCCCCAGACCCGACTGCTTGTAGCCACCGAAGGGCGCGGCAGGGAAGTAGCCACCCGCGTTCACGCGCACCTGACCGGCGCGGATCTTGCGCGCCACGGCCTTGGCTCGCTCGTCGCTCCCCGACACCGCGCCGGCGAGGCCGTACACGGTGTCGTTGGCGATCTCGACCGCTTCGTCGTCGGTGTCGTACGGGATGAGCACGAGGACCGGGCCGAAGATCTCCTCCTGCGCGATGGTCATGTCGGTGGTGACGTTCGAGAAGATCGTCGGCTGCACGAAGAAGCCCTGCTCGAGTCCCTCGGGTGCACCGACGCCGCCCGTGACCAAGGTGGCACCCTCGTCGAGACCCTTCTGGATGTAGCCACGCACTCGCTCCTGCTGGACCCCTGACACCAGCGGACCGAGCGTGGTGCCGTCGGCAAACGGGTCACCGACCACGTACGCCTCGGCCGCCTGCTTCGCCAGCTCCTCGACTTCGGCGAGGCGCGACCGCGGGACGATCATGCGGGTGAGGGCGCTGCACGTCTGTCCGGAGTTCGCGTACGCCGCTCCGACACCGGCGGGCACCATCTTGTCGAAGTCGGCGTCGTCGAGCAGCACGTTGGGCGACTTGCCGCCCAGCTCCAACGCGACGCGCTTGATCGTCGGCGCGGCCAGCTCCGAGACACGTCGACCCGCGCGGTCGATCCCGTGAACGACACCATGTCGACGTCGGGATGCGCGGCGAGCGCTTCCCCGACCACCGGACCGAGCCCGGTGACCAGGTTGAACACACCCGGCGGGAACCCGAGGTCGTCGATGATCTCGGCGAGGATGAACGCGTTGACCGGCGCGACCTCTGACGGCTTGAGCACGACCGTGCAGCCTGCGGCCAACGTGTACGCGACCTTGGCCCCGATCTGGTTGAGCGGGTAGTTCCACGGCGTGATGCAGCCGACCACGCCGATCGGTTCCTTGACGATCAAGCCCTCGGAGTCGTCCTCGAACGCGAAGGTCGACGCGAGCTCCGACGCGTTGCGGAACGCGGAGATGCCGGTGCCCACCTGGATCGCGGCCGAGAGCGGCTTCGGCATGCCGACCTCGTGGGTCATCACGTCGGCGATCTCGTCGCGACGTGCCTCGAGCTCTTCCGCGACGCGCAGGAGGAGCTTGCCGCGCTCGGGGGCCGACGTCTCCGACCACGCCGGGAACGCGGCCTTCGCCGCCGCGACCGCACGGTCGATGTCGTCGGGCGTGCCGGCGGGGATGGTCGCGAAGACCTCCTCGGTGGCCGAATCGATCACGTCGAGCGTGTCGCGGCCGGCGGGCGCGACCCACGCCCCGTCGATGTAGAACCTGTCGTACGTCGTCATGCCGGTGCTCCTCCGCGCGTCCTCACGACCGAGACGAACGCTACCGCCGACGCCGGCCACGCCACCACGCCGCGACGCCGCGACGCCGACGCCGCGACGTCAGTTGATCTGGCGCTCGCGACCTTCCCAGTACGGCGCACGCAACTTGAACTTCTGCAGCTTGCCGGTGGCCGTGCGGGTGAGCTCGTCCCGCAGCTCGACGCTGGTGGGGCACTTGTAGTGCGCCAGGTGGGCGCGGCAGTGCTCGATGAGCTCACGGTCGGAGACCGCCCCGCCGGGCACGAGCACCACCAGCGCCTTCACCGTCTCGCCCCACTTCTCGTCGGGCACCCCGATGACGGCGGCCTCGGCGACGACCGGGTGAGAGCACAGTGCGTCCTCGACCTCGATCGACGAGATGTTCTCACCGCCGCTGATGATCACGTCCTTCTTGCGGTCGGAGATGGTGAGGTAGCCGTCGTCGTCGATCACGCCGCCGTCGCCGGTGTGGAACCAACCGCCGGCGAGTGCCTCGGCGGTGGCTCCCGGCTGCTCCCAGTACCCCTCCAGCACCACGTTGCTGCGCGCCAGCACCTCGCCGTGCTCGTCGATGCGCAGCCGGACCCCGAGACCGGGTGCACCGGCGCGTCCGAGCTGGCGCGCCCGCTCCGACGGCGACAGGTCGTCGTACTCGGCCCGAGGTCGGTTGATGGTGAGGAAGGGAGATGTCTCGGTGAGCCCGTAGAGCTGGTTGAACTGCCATCCGAGCTCGCTCTCGACGCGTTCGATGGTGCGCGTCGGCGGTGGCGCGCCCGCCACGACGATCCGCACGGTGTCACGCCCCGGGATCCCACCGTCCCATGACGCGGCTGCGTCGAGCACCGCGTTCACGACCGCGGGCGCGCCACACATCAGGGTGACGCCGTGACGCTCGACGCGTCGCAGGATCTCGGCGCCGTCGACCTTCCGCAGGACCACGTGCTGCGCGCCCATCGCGGTGACGCCGTAGGTCATCCCCCACCCGTTGCAGTGGAACATCGGCAGCGTGTGCAGGTACACGTCGCGATCGCTGACGCCCATGTGCATCGCGAACGTCACCGAGTTCACCCAGAGGTTGCGGTGCGTGAGCTGCACACCCTTCGGACGCGCGGTCGTGCCGCTCGTGTAATTGATCGTCGCGGTCGCGTCCTCGTCGGGCTGCCACGGCGCCGGCTCGGTGCCGTGGTCGTAGAGCACTTCGTCGCTGTCGGCACCGAGGACGTAGCGGTGCGGTGCGTCGACATCGGCGAGGAGGTCGTCGAGCTCGGGATCGACGAGCAGCATGGACGCGCCACAGTGCCGGACGATGAACCGGATCTCGTCGGCGCTGAGGCGGAAGTTGATCGGCACGAGCACCCGCCCGTGCGCGCTGACACCCCAGAACGCGGTGAGCAGCCGCGCCGAGTTCTGGCTCACGATCGCCACCCGCTCGCCGTGCGCGACGCCGAGACGGTCGAGCGCGGCGGCCTGCGCCCGCGCCCGCACCGCCATCTCCGACGCGGTGATCCCTCCCCACGCCGCCGCGGGTTGGTCCGGCTCGTCGATCAGGACCGTGCGGCGCCCGTAGGCGACCTCCGCGCGCTCCAGGTGGTCAGCGATCGTCAGCGGAACCCTCATGCCACTCCCCCTCCGTCACACGAACGGCACGCGCCCGAACCCTACGCACCCGTCGGCGGCTGCGTGATAGTGAGTTGCCCATGATGAGCACGTGGTTCGAGGATCCGACCGACAAGGTCGCCGTGGTCACCGGAGGCGCGGGCGGGATCGGGCGGGCGCTGGCCGCACGGTTCCTCGCCGCCGGCATGAAGGTCGTCGTCGCCGACGTCGAGGAGGAGGCGATCGCCGCCGCGGTCGACACGCTCGGTGGCGCTGGTCGCGTCCTGGGGGTGACCCACGACGTGCGTTCGCTCGACGCCACCCGAAGCCTGCGCGACGCCACGCTCGAACGGTTCGGTGCCGTGCACGTGGTGTGCCTCAACGCGGGCGTCGCGCCCGTCGGTCCGATGTTCGACACCCCGCCCGAGGTGTGGGAGTGGGTGTTCGACGTCAACGTGCGCGGTGTCGTGCACGGCGCGCTCGTGTTCGGACCCGTCCTGGTGGAACAGGGCGCCGGTCACGTGGTCTGCACCGCCAGCATCGCGGGCGTGACCGACACTCCGACCCTCCCGCCGTACGGGGTGTCGAAGCACGCCGTCGTCGGGCTCGCGGCCGCGATGCGGGGTGAGTTCGCCGGCACCGGGGTGGGGGTGTCGGTGCTGTGTCCGGGCCTGATCAACACCCGCATCTTCGAGAGCGAGCGCAACCGACCCGCCGGCATGGACGATCCCGCGGACGACAACCCCACGTCGAAGGGGTACCGCGAGATGATCGCCAGCGGTGCGCCGCCCTCCCAGGTTGCCGACGTCGTGTACCAGGCGATCGTCGACGACCAGTTCTTCGTGTTCCCCACGCGCGACCTCGACGGCCTGGTCGAGGCGCGCCTCGCCGACATCCGCCAGGGCTTCGAGTGGCGTGACGCGAGGTTCCCGCCGCCCCGATGACGAGCATCTCGGAGTTGACGGTCGTCTACGACGGTCAACTCCGAGATGTTCGGGGGTGGGCCCGTATCCTGGGTGCGGATGACGACCGAGGACGACACGAGCTCCGGCGTCGACCTGCGCGAGCAACGACGCGAGCGCAACGCGCGCGAGATCCAGCAGGCCGCGATGTCGCTGTTCGCCGAGCGGGGTTACGCGGCCGTCACCGTCGAGGACATCGCGCGCGAGGCCGGCATCTCGGAGCGCACCTTCTTCCGCTACTTCGCCAGCAAGGACCACCTGCTCGTCGCGGAGGCCGGTCGTCGGATCGACGTGATCCACGACTCGCTCCTGGGTCAGGACGAACACCTCGACGCCTGGCAGGCGCTGCGCAACGCGGTGCTCGACCAATCGGCGAGCGAGGAACGGGTCGGCCGCAACGGAGCCATCTGGGCCCACCTCACCAAGGAAGCCCCCGCGTTGCTGGCCAAGATGATCATGCACGGCGCGCTCGAGAGCACGCACAACATCGAGGTGGAGCTCGCCCGCAGGCTCGGCGTCGCCGAGACCGATGCGCTGCCCGACGTGATGATGCGAGTCACCCTCGCCGCGGTGCAGAGCGCCTACCTGCGCTGGCTCGAGGACGACGGCACCGCCTCGCTCGTCGACCTGACCGCCCAAGCCTTCGATCTCGTGGGCTCCGGGCTCGCGCACGCCGCCGCGGTCAGATCACCTTGACGCCGTACTCCTCTTTCCACCAGCGCGCGTTGGCCACGACCTCGGGATCGCTCCGCAACGTCGGGTCCTGACCCAGATCCTCCGGTGTCGGCCCGATGCGGTCGGCGATCTCACGGAGCGCCTCGAGGTCCATGCCGTAACAGGCGGCCGCGGTGAGGCCGACGAGCTTCTCGGTGTCGTCGACGGGCACGTCATGGAAGCTGCGCTTGAGCACCCCCACCGTGTCGGGCCACGTGCCCTCGGGGTGCGGGTAGTCGGTGCCCCACATCATCACGTCGCAGCCGATCACGTAACGACGACGGATCTCCTCGCGCGACATCGTCGACGCGCCGATGAAGATGTTGGTGCCGAAGTACTCCGACGGCAGCTTCGAGATCTTGCCCTTCATCAGGTGCGCCAACTTGGCGGTGGTGTGCCCACCGCCGAAGTACTGGTCCCACTTCCACATCATGTCGGAGGCCCAGTACGCGGCTCCCTCGGTGACGCAGAACTTGAGGTCGGGGTGACGCTCGAACACGCCGCCGAAGAGCAGGAACGAGATCGGTCGCGCCGACCACCACGCGACTTCGGCGAGGTACGGGCCGATGTCGTCGCCGTACTCCTCGCGCGGCGCCTCGCCCGAGTGCACGTGCACCACGAGACCGTTGGCCGCGGCGGCCGCCCAGATCGGCTCGTACGACGGGTCGTTGTAGGCCTTCCGCTGGTGCCACATCGTCGGGATCATGATCCCGCGGATGCCCGGCGTGCCCGCGAGTCGTTCGATCTCGGCGACGCCGCGTCCGACGTCGTGGGTGATCGGCACCAGTGCGATGCCGGCGCGCCGCTCGGGCGCGTGCGAGCAGAGCTCGGCCAGCCAGCGGTTGTGTGCGATCGCGCCCGCGTAGGCCAGCTCGGGATCCTGGATCGTGCCGGCCGAGAGCCCGGCGCCGAACGGCGGCGACTCCATGCCGGTGATGGCGTCGGCGTCGGCGAACATCACCTCGCCGGCGACGCCGTCGGCGTCGAGCTCCTTGTCGCGCTGCTCGGGGTCGAATGCGCCGCGGAGGCCCTCCTCGTTGTCGCCTTCCCAGTGCATGATGTAGTCGTAATTGAACTTCAGCGCCTCCTCGCGGCTGGCGTGTCGTTCGGCGAGGAAGTCGTCGAAGGCGCGCAGGTACCTCTGGTCGAGGTACGGCCGGTACTCCTCGCACGGGAGTCCGGCGTGGCAGTCGGACGACACGATCAGGTAGCGCTCGGACATCGTTCCCCCTCGG
The DNA here is from genome assembly GCA_963720765.1 of uncultured Actinomycetes bacterium. Lineage (GTDB taxonomy): Bacteria > Actinomycetota > Acidimicrobiia > IMCC26256 > DASPTH01 > DASUAS01. The sequence goes on along the minus strand of CAVRGS010000013.1, from coordinate 99,723 downwards.
ACCGACTCGGAAGTCGCTGTCGCACTCTGTCAGTCTGGCATTCTCTGACGTCGTGTGGTGGAGTATGTCACGGTCCGCCGAACGGGGACCAGCAAAGGGGGAACCGCACCGTGGTCTCGATCCTCGGGCAGTACTGCATCAACGTGCGCGACCTCGGGCGCGCCATCGAGTTCTGGAACGGCGTGTGCGGGCTGCCCGTGGTGAGCCGCACCGACATCCCGCAGGCCAAGGAGGCGATCCTGCAGTCGCCCCACGGAGGGAGTCGGATGCAGCTCGCGCAGCAGCTCGACAACGACGCGCCCATCGACATGGGCACCGCGATGTGGAAGCTCTACGTGAACACCGACGACGTGCGGTCGCTCTACGCCGCGGCCATCACCGCCGGTTGCGAGTCGGTGATGGAGCCGACGCATCTCGATCGTTGGCCGGTCACGATGGCGTACGTGAAGGACTTCGACGGCTACCTCGTCGAGTTCGTGGAGTACGACGACGCACCGCCGGCGGGCGTGCCGAACCCGAAGGCGGTGTCGTGAAGGACTTCACCGGCAAGGTCGCGGTCGTCACGGGAAGCGCGGGCGGCATCGGCCGCGCACTGGTCGAGCGCTTCACCGACGAAGGCATGCGCGCGGTCGTCGCCGACATCGACGGCAAGCAGGTGGGCGAGACGACCGCCGAACTGCGCGACCAGGGTCGCGACGTCGTCGGTGTCGTCACCGACGTCACCGAGCTGTCGTCGCTCGAAGCGCTGCGCGACGAGACGCTCGCGGCATTCGGTGCGGTCGACGTGCTGTGCAACAACGCGGGCGTCGGGTCCGCGTCGGAAGGGCAGATGTGGGAGCACCACGTCAACGACTGGCGGTGGTCGCTCGACGTCAACGTGATGGGCGCGGTCAACGGCGTCAACGCGTTCCTCCCGACCATGCTCGCCCAGGACACCGAGGGCGCGGTGGTGAACACCACGTCCGGCAACGGCGGCTTCACGCCCATGATCCACAGCGCGGTGTACGCGACCACCAAGGCTGCGCTCACGTGCCTCACCGAGTGCCTCTGGGGTCAACTGCACGAGCTCGACGCCAAGGTCACCGCGCATCTCCTCTATCCGTCGACGCGCACGCCGGGGATGCTCAAGACGGGCATCTGGCAGCCGGGCCGCAACCGCCACGCGCGCTACGACCGTCCCGGTGCCCCGCCCGCCGAGACCGGTCGCGATCAGCTGACCCCCATGGAGCAGCGGGCGGCCGCGGCCGGACAGGAGCTCGCCTGGGCACCGCTGTCGGAGGTCGCCGACCTGTGCTTCGAGGGCATCCGCGACGACGTGTTCTGGATCTCGCAACCACCCGCCGACGAGCCGAACCCGGGATCGGCGGCGTCGTCGGTCCTGCGGGCGCAGTCACAGATCGCACGGAGCCAACCCGAGTACCTGATCCAGGCCGCCAACGTGATGACCGGCCGCAAGGCCGGCGCCCAGGACTGAACGGAGCCACCACGTGAAGGGAGCTGCGATGACGACCCTCGCCGGTGACCACTACATCGTGATCTCGTCCGACGGACACGCGGGCGCGCAGGTGCACGAGTACCGCGACTACCTCGAGTCGAAGTACCACGACGAGTTCGACGCGTGGGAAGCGACGTTCGTGAACCCGTTCGAGGATCTGCGCGCCGACTTCGCGTACCGCAACTGGGACAGCGCGGCGCGTTTGCGCGAGCTCGAGGACGACGGTGTCGTCGCCGAGGTGCTCTTCCCCAACACCATCCCGCCGTTCTTCCCGTCCGGGAACCTGCTGGCGCGTCCGCCCGCCGCCGACGAGTACGAGCTGCGCTGGGCCGGACTGCGCGCCCACAACCGCTGGCTGGTCGACTTCTGCGCCGACGCGCCCGGCCGGCGTGCGGGGATGGCGCAGGTGTTCCTCAACGACGTCGACGCCGCGGTGGCCGAGGTCGAGTGGGCGGCGACCCAGGGGCTGCGCGCCGGCATCCTCCTGCCCGGCGTGCCCCCCGACTCGGGGTTGCCGCCGATCTACACGCGCGCCTACGACCGCTTGTGGGCCGCGTGCCAACACCACGACATGCCGATCAACAACCACAGCGGCGCGGCCGGTCCGGCACCCGAGATGGACGCCACCGGCATGGCCGTGTTCATGGTCGAGCTGGGGTGGTTCTCGCACCGCGTCTTCTGGCACATGGTGATCGGCGGCGCGTTCGCCCGGTACCCGGGCATCAAGCTGATCCTCACCGAGCAGTCGAGCGGCTGGGTGCCCGGCACCCTCGACATGCTCGACCACCAGTTCCGGCGCTTCCGCGATCCGAACACCGCGGAGTCGCACTTCGGCGCCGAGGTGGTGAAGGTCGTCACGGAGTTGCCGAGCTACTACTGGAACACCAATTGCTACGCGGGCGCGAGCTTCTTCCGGCCGTGCGAGACACCGTTGCGTCACGAGATCGGCGTCGACCGCATCATGTGGGGCCAGGACTACCCGCACATCGAGGCGACGTACCCGTACACGAAGGAAGCGCTGCGCAACAGCTTCGCCGGGGTCGACACCGACGAGGTGGCGCGCATGGTCGGGCTCAACGCGGCCGAGGTCTACGGCTTCGACCTCGACGCGCTGGCGCCGGTGGCCGCGCGCGTCGGACCGACCGTCGCCGAGGTCGCGGTGCCGCTCGACGAGATCCCCGCCGATTCGCGCTCGATCGCGTTCGCGGGTGAGAACGTCAAGCCCTGGTAGCGAGCTGCGGTTCTCGGTTCAGCCGCAGTAGACGCGCTCGGCGTTCCCCGCGAACAGCTGGTCGCGCGTCGCCTCGTCGAGGTCGGCCGTGAGCTCGTCGTAGGTGGTGTACAGGTCGTCGAACGTGCCGTGCATGCCGTCTACGGGGAAGTTGCTCGCGAACATGCACCGGTCGGGTCCGAAGAGCTCGATGGCACCCTGGATCCAGGGGGCGAAGGCCGTGGCCGCCATCGACTGCATCGGCATCGCCAGCCCGGACAGCTTGCACGTCACGTTGTCACGGAGCCCGGCGAGCGCAGCCATGCCCGCCTTCCAGAGCTCGTGCTCCTCGGTGTCGTTCGAGCGCGGCCACCCGGTGTGCTCCACCACGACGGGGAGCTCCCAGTCGTCGAGCGCGGCCGCCGCCGCCGCGAGGGCATCGGGGTGCACCATCAGCTCGAAGATCAGGCCTCGGTCCTGCAGCGCCTGCAGCATCGCGGGACGTGGGATCGCCTGGTCGCCTTCTCCCATGATCCGGATGCCGCGGAAGCGAGCGGTCGTGATCTGCTCGTCGAGCTGACGCTCGAGCTCGGCGTCGTCCTCGTTGGGATCGAGCCCACCGATGAGCACGTCGGGGTGCCCGGTTGCTTCGGCGTTTGCATCGAGCTCACGGGTCTCGTCGACCAGCTTGGTGGGTGCGGCGGCCGCCACGTGCACGAACTTCTCCACGTTCCACTTCGCCGCCTCCGAGAAGTAGATCGACTGGTCGAAGCGTCGGCACATGCCGGAGATGTCGCCCATGTCGAGCTCCTGCATGCCCGCGAGGTACGGGTACCAGTCGGCCCGAGCGGGGTCCCAGAGGTGCACGTGCGCGTCGACGACGCGTTCGATCGTCATGCTCCGCTCCTTGCGCTCTCGCCCTGCACGACGTCGCGCAGAGCACCATCGACCCAGGTCGGCAGCTCCGGGCCACCGAACGAGATGGACGCGTCGGCGTGTGGGTGGCTCCGCAACCCGATCCATTCCGCCGCGACGACGAGCTCGGCACCGGACATCGCCGCGGCGTCGTCCACGCCGACGAGGTACGCGACGAGTTCGCCCACGGACGAACCACGCGACGTCGCATCGGTCTCCACACCGATCGCGAACGCATCGGTCTGGATGTCGGTCACCAGGTGCGCGGCACGCGAGAGCTGGGCCGCAGCCTGGGCGCGGCTCCTCCCGCCCGACGTCGTGGCGTCGGTCACGGTGACGACGCGCATCGGGCGCGCCCGATGCACGCGCGTGGTCACTCACCGCTCGGACCCACGCGACGTCGCTGCGGATCGCGTCGACGATTCCGGCATGCTCTGCGAGCACCTGCTGCCAGGGGGCACCCGAGCCGCTCGGTCCGGCGCCACTCCGCGCGACCACCACCGCGTCGAGGCCACCCGCGTCGCGTGCGGCCTCCGTCAGTTGCGCAGCCGCCCCGACGAAGTCGGTCGCAGCTGCACCACCGGCGATCCCGACGACCTCGACTCCCCGCGACGCCAACGCATCGCGCACCTGCGATTCCAGCTGCGGATCGTCGGCGACGACCAGGCACGACCGGGCACCCGTCGGAGCTCCACTCGCAGTTGGTGACGTCTCGTCGAACACCGCTTCGAACCGACCGTTGCTCGCGCCGTTCGTCGCCTGGGCGACCTCGGCCGGGACGAACGCCGCGGGGACGACGACGTCGAGTGCGTGAGCGAGATCGGCGACGTCGGTGGTCCGCACCAGTTCGAGCATCCGGGGCGCCAGGATCGGTGCCACCTCCGAACCGTTGGAGAAGATGATGTTCCCCGAGCTCCACGCGAACGCGTCGCTCCCGAGATACGCGCCGACGGGGCCGAGTTGCTCAGGCGACGGCATCGCCGCGATGGCGAGCGAGAGGCCGCCGGTCTGGCTCTGGTCGGCTCCACTCGACGCGGGTGCCTGCTGACGGAGACTCGACGTGACCATGCGCGTCGCCGCGATCGGTGACAACGCGTTCACCGTCACCCCGGCGGGCGCAGCCTTCCCCAGCTGCCACGTGAGCGCGGCGACCGCCCGCTTGGCGCAGCTGTACGCGCCGGCGTTCGCAGGTCGCCAGCCCGAGCCCGACGTGACCCCGAGGATCCGTCCGCGCCCCGCCGCGCTCATGATCGGCAGCGCCGAACGCAGCACGTTGAGGTAGCCGTCGAGGTGCACCCTCAGCACCGGCTCCCACGCTTGCTCGTCGCCTTCGGCGTATCCCGACGGACGGGCGATCCCGGCGACGTTGATCACCGCGTCGAGACCACCGAACTCGTCGGCCAATCCCACGAACAGCGCATCGATCGCCGCGGCGTCGGTGACCGAGGTGTTCGACGCGCGCGCCGCGCCGCCGGTAGCGACGATGCGGTCGGCGGTGGTCTCCGTCGGCTCGTCGTCGTGCCCGAGGCCGTCAACCGTGACCCCGGGGTCGACCGTGACGACGTACGCACCGCTGCGTCCGACCGCTTCGGCGATGGCGGCACCGATCCCCGCGCCACCTCCCGTCACGACGACGACGGGTTGCCGGTCTGCAGGGTTGCCGTCTGCTGCCACGTCTGCTCCTTCACTCGTGTTCGGGCGCGCCTGCGCGCGGTCCCGACAAATAGGTCGCCTCGATCTCGTCGATGCGTCCATGCACCTCGTCGCCGGTCCCGCTCATCACGATGCGGCCGCGCTGCATCACGTACACCCGATCGGCGATGTGGAGTGCCTGGCGGACGTGCTGCTCGACCAGCAGGATCCCGGTCGAGCGTTCGTCCGCGACCTGACGCACGGTCTGGAGCAGGCGCTTCACGATGACGGGTGCGAGGCCGAGCGAGAGCTCGTCGACGAGGAGGAGGTTCGGATCGCGCGCCACCGCGGCGCGAGCGTCAGCATCTGCTGCTCCCCACCCGACAACAGCCCCGCGGTCCGGCCCATGAGCGGCTCGAGCTCGGGGAACAGCGCGATGGCGTCGACCTTGGCGACGCCCGCGACCCTGAGGTTCTCCTCGGTGGAGAGCTGCATGAAGACGGACCGCTCCTCGGTGACGAAGCCCATCCCCTGGCGGGCCCGCCGGAACAAAGGCGCCTTCGTCGCCTCGCCGCCGAACACGACGTCGCCGGCGATCACCGGGAGCTCGCCCGCGAGCGTGAGCAGCGTGGTCGTCTTCCCCGCGCCGTTCGGACCGATGAGCGCGACGACCTCGCCGGGTTCGACGCGCAGATCGACGTCGCGCACGACCGCGAGCTCGCCGTAGCCGGCGGCGAGACCGCGGCACTCGAGCAGCGCGCCGCCGAGACCGGTACCGGTGGTCGCGTTCACGAGGACTCCTCGGTCGCCAGCTCGCTGACGAGTGGCGCGGCGTCGACGTCCGGCACCTCTTCCCCGAGGTAGGCGGCGATGACCGCGGGATCGCTGCGGATCTCGGCGGGGGTGCCCTCGGCGATCTTGCGTCCGAAGTCGACGACGACGATCCGATCGCAGACCCGGAGCACGAGCTCGACGTCGTGCTCGATGAGGAGGACCGCCATCCCCGACCGGTCGGCGAAGCGACGGACGAGGTCGCCGAGCTCGCCGGTCTCGTTGTCGTCGAGTCCGGCCGCCGGCTCGTCGAGCAACAGCACCGACGGCGCCGACGCGATCGCCCGGGCGATCCCGACCAGCCGGCGTCGACCGTAGGAGAGCTCGGCCGGGAGTCGGTCGAGGTCCGCTTCGAGCCCGAACTCGCGGGCGCTGCTCACCGCGGTCGGCGGCAATGGCGGCCGGGTCGGCCAGACCAGGTCGCGGAGACCGGCGAAGCGCGAGCGCACGCCCGCGCCGGCGTGCAGGTTCTCGGCCACCGAGATCTCCTCGAAGAGCTCCAGCGACTGGAACGAGCGACGGACCCCCGCGCGCGCACGCCGCGCGGGACCCCACGTCGCGCCCGGCCATGGGAGCGCCGTTGAGCACGATCCGGCCACCACTCGGCTTGGTGAAGCCGGTGATGGCGTCGACGATCGTCGTCTTGCCCGCCCCGTTCGGTCCGATCAACCCGACGACCTCGCGCGGCGCCACGCGGAAGCTCACCCCGTCGACCGCGACGACGGCACCGAAGCGCACGGTGAGGTCCTCGATCTCGAGCGTGGCCGGCACCACCTCGCTCGGCGCAACGTCGACGAGTCTGTTCTCGTGGTGGCGTGCGCCGGAGGCGGAGTCGCAGCTTCCCGATGCCCCGTTCGTCGTGGAGCACGACGCTGGCGATGCCGTTCGGGTTCAGGATCACGATGAGGATGAGCGTCACCCCACCGATGGTGATGATCCACGAGCCGAGGTCGATCCAGTCGAGCGGGATCGAGCCGAGTCCACCCGGAGCCAGGTTGCCGCCGAACACCGCGCCGAGCACCCATCCCACACCACCGGCGACCGCGTTGCCGACGGTGTTGATCGACTGGAACGGGTCGAACCGCGTGTAGACGACGGTCGAGTCCTTGAACGCGAGCAGGATCCCGGCGAACGCCGCGATGGCAGCGCCGACGCTGAACGCGTAGAGCTTGGCGCCGAAGACGCTGATACCGAGCGACGCGGCGGCGCGCTCGTTGTTGCGCACCGCGATCAGCCGTCGACCCGAGCCGGAACGCCGCAGGTTCGCGACCATGAGCGCGGCGATGACGAAGACGCCGAGGCACACGACGAGATAGCGATCCGGATGGTCGGCCGCACTGACGTCCCACCCGAACACCGAGATCCGACCGATCGTCGTGACGGAACCGAAGTCGCCGGTGAAGTACTGGTTGCTGAACACGACCTGCTGGACCGCGAACCCCAGCCCGAGGGTGACCACGGCGAGGTTCACGCCTCGCGTGCGCAGCGCCGGGATGGCGAAGACGGTGCCGACGGCGATCGCGAACACGACACCGGCGAGGAACGCGAGTTCAGCGGGCCAGTGCTCCTGGCCCACGAGCCGGGACGCGACGAGCGCCCCGAGCCCGCCGATCGCGTACTGCGCGAGCGAGAGCTGTCCTGCGTATCCGGTCAACACGACGATCGACAGGATGAAGACCCCCACGATGAGCGTCGTGTACACCGCCGTCGACCACTTGGCGTCGAACGCGAACACGTTGAGGAACAGCAGCGCGCCGACGGTGACGACGAGGAACCAGCGCGTCACGACACCGCTCCCGAGGTCGGGCAGACGCTCGAGCACGTGGCTGCGCAGCGGGAGCGCCTTCCCGCGGACGACGAGCACGACCACGATCACCAGGAACGGCAGCGCCCGCTGCAGGCCGGTGGCGCCGTTCTCGATCCCGAGCGTGTCGTGGAGGAACGTCGTGATGTCGCTCGAGTACGTGAGCACCTCGGTCTCCGCGATCCCGAGCGCGATCCCGCCGAGCAACGTCAGCGGGAAGGAGCTGAACCCACCGATCAACGCGACGGCGAGGGCCGAGACCGTCACGACGATCGTGAACGTCGTGAGGCTCAACCCCGCGTTGGGGGCGAGCAGGATGCCGGCGAACCCCGCGGTCGCGCCGCCGATGGCCCACGTCACCGTGGCGAGGAAGTTGGGCGACCACCCGAGCGCAGCCACCGCCCGCTCGTTCTCCGCGCTCGCCGAGATCGCCAGCCCGATCCGGGTGAACCGGGTGAAGGCCCACAGCGCGAACGTGAGCACGATCGCGATGCCGAGCAGGATCAGACGGTCCTCCTGGACGACCACGCGCCCCATCGCGCCGTCGAAGCCGAACCAGTCCGTGCAACGTGTAGTTGTGGGTCGGCAGGAACTGGTCGATCTGGTGGAAGTCGTTGTCCCAGAGCTTCTGGCCCGCGAGGCCCTGCAGCACGATCAGCACGCCCGAGCGTCGCGACGAGCCGGACCAGCGGCGCTGCCCCGCGCATGAACCGCAGGATCCCGTTCTGGATCACGACCCCGAGGAGCGCGGCGAGCAGCACCGCAGACCGGGATCGCGGCGCCGATCGGCCAGCCGTGGTCGTCGACGAGCGTCAGGAAGCAGAAGAACGCGCCGAACATGGCGATGGCGCCGTGCGCGAAGTTGACGATCCCGGACCCGCGGTAGATGAGGACGATGCCCTGCGCGAGCAGCGTGTACGCCGCACCCGCCCCGAGTCCGAGGATCGCGAACTGAACTGCTTGAGCCACCGCTCCCGTCAGACGGTCGTCAACGTACCGTCATTTGATGTACTGCGTGACGTCGATCGGGTCCTTGTCCGTGACGATGTTCTTGCCGTCGAACCGCGAGATGTACACGAAGTGGTTCGAACTCGACTTGAACACGCTGAACCCGGGTGTCGAGGGGGTCCACGGCGGGGTCAGCCCCATGAGGTCGACGTCCTTCGCGACTTCGAGCGCGCCGATGACCGTCTCCGGCGTGAACGAGTCGAGACGCCTTCGTCACGTTCACGAACGCGAGCGTCGACGATCCACGGCCCGAAGTCGGACGTCTTCAGCTTCGCCGGGCTGAGGGCGCTCTTCCCCGACGCCTTCATGTCGGCGAAGTACTGCTTGAGCCCGGGGAACGCCTTGGCGTTCACCTGCGACGGGTAGGGGAACGAGTCCGAGAGCACCGTGCCCTTCGTGATGGCCGGGTACTTCTTGAGGGTGTCCAACTTGAACGACCCGGGGTTGCCGCCGAGCGGGATCTTCGCGTTGAGCTGCGCCATCGCGCCGATCAGCTGGGTGGTGACGGCGTCGGTGTGGGAGATCAGCACCGCCTGCGGGTTCTCCTGCTGCAGCTGCGCGATGTACGGCGCGTAGTCGGTCGCGCCGGTCGCCACCGCGACGTCGCACGTGATGTCCACCCCGATCGCGGTGAACGACGGTGCGAGGAAGCCCTTGAACGTCGCTCCCGTCGGCGCGTCGGTGCGCGACGAGGCAGATCTTGGTGTCGCCGTCCTCCTTGAACCCGACCGCGGTACCGAGATATGCAGCGATCACGCCGGCCGAGATCGGGTACGAGACCGGCGACCCGAACTCGGAGATGTCCGTGCCACCGATCCCGATGCGCGGGATCCCCGCGGCCTGGAGCACGTCGTTCACGCCGGCCGGGTTGTTGAAGGTCAGGTCGTTGAAGGTCGCGACGACCTTGTCGTCGACCATCTGGTGGGCGCAGGCCACTTCACCGTTCGCGTCACCCTTGCTGTCACAGATGTCGGCCTCGAGCTTGGCCCCGTTCGCTCCGGCCCCGCCGCGCTTGTTGAACGCCGCGATCGACGCCAGCAGTGCATCCTTCACCTCTGGCGTCGAAGCAAGCGGTCCGGTCAGCGAGTAGATCATGCCGACCTTCACGGCCGGCGCGGACCGCCGCCGAAGCCGAGGACACCGACGCAGCGCTGAACGGGATCGCCACCGCCGCCACGAGGACACCCAGCACCACGAGGCGCGACGCGCGCACCCTCACTCGAGCCTTCCCACCCATGGTTCCCCCCACGGTGATGACCGCACGCGCGGTCCCCGGATCCGAACGACGCGCACCCTACGAGCACGCTCGGCGAGATGTCAAAGATGCAGAAGATGGAGGGACGCGCATATTCTGAGCCGCTTCCTGGTCTCCCTCGTCGTCTCGGAAGGCATGCCGTGGCACCCCCCTCGGAATCGCCGGTCGTCGCCGCGCGGCGCGGTCAGTTCGTCCAGCCGAGCATCGCCGAGATGGTCGCCGATGCCATCCGGGCGCAGATCGTCGCGGGCACGCTCCCCGACGGGAGCATGCTCCCGAAGCAGGACCAACTCATCAGCGAGTTCCAGGTCTCGCGACCGTCGTTCCGCGAAGCGCTGCGCATCCTCGAGAGCGAGGGCCTCGTGTCCGTCCGTCGAGGGAACGTCGGCGGCGCACAGGTGCACGCTCCCACCCCGGAGAACGCCGCGCGCACGCTCGGGTTGGTGCTCCAGGCACGCAACGTCGCGCTCGACGATCTCGCCGCCGCCCTCGCGGTGATCGAACCCGCGTGCGCCTCGCACTGCGCGCAACGCAGCGATCGGATGGTCACCCTGGTCCCTCAGCTGCGGGAGCTGAACATCCGTTGCGGTGCCGTCGACCCGCAGGACATGGCGGGGGCGGCATTGATCTTCGAGGAGTTCCACCACGCGATCATCAACGGTTGTGGCAACGCCACCCTGGTGATCGTGATGGGTGCGCTCGAGAGCCTGTGGTCACAACACAAGCAGGCGTGGGCGGAGTACGCGGAAGCAGTCGGCGCGGGCCCGACTCCCAACCTGCGGGCCAGCGTCATCGCCGCCCACGCGGAGATCACCGACGCGATCGAAGCCGGAGACGCCGCTCGTGCACATCAGCTGGTCGTCGCTCACCTCGCGAGGGTCTCGCCGATGGTGATCGACCATCAGGCGCCACGCATCGACGTCATCGGCGCGGAGCCGCGCTTCACGCTCGCCACCGGTACCGGTTCCTGACGTGGGGACCGACAACCTGTCGACGTTCGATCCGGAAGCCGTGCGGGCGAAGTACGAGGCGGAGCGAGAGAAGCGCATGGTCGAGGGTCGGGCCGCGATCCGCGATCTCGCGCGTGATCGTGCCGTCGCCAGGTATCGCCAGGATCCGTTCACACCGGTCACGCCACGCGATCCCGTCGGTGAGGACGTCGAGGTGGCGATCATCGGCGCGGGCATCGCCGGAGTCGTCGCCGGCGCGCAGCTGCGCAAGCGCGGGATCGACTCCGTCCGAATGATCGATCAGGCCGGCGGGTTCGGCGGCACGTGGTATTGGAACCGCTACCCCGGCGTCATGTGCGACGTCGAGTCGTACTGCTACATGCCCATGCTCGAAGAGATGGAGCTACGTCCCGACGAAGCGCTACGCCCAGGGCGAGGAGATCCGCGAGCACGTCGAGGCGATCGCTCGTCGTTTCGACCTCGTCGACGCGGCGCTGTTCCACACCGGCGTCGAGCACACCGAGTGGGACGACGACCTCTCGCGTTGGGTGATCCGCACCGATCGCGGCGACCGAGATCCGCGCCAAGTACGTGATCATGGCCGTGGGCATCCTCAACCTCATGAAGATCCCTGCCATCCCGGGGATGGAGTCGTTCACCGGTGCCGCGTTCCACACCGCGCGCTGGGACTACGGGTACACCGGCGGGTCACAGGAAGATCCGCGCATGACCGGGCTCGCCGACAAGGTCGTGGGCGTCATCGGGACCGGTGCCAGCGCCATCCAGGCGATCCCGCCGCTTGGCCGAGTCGTCGAAGCAGTTGTACGTGTTCCAGCGCACACCGGCCGCGGTCGGCGTGCGCGGCGACCGTCCGACGACGACGCGTTCGCGGCGAGCCTGCAGCCGGGTTGGCACCGCGAGCGCAACGAGAATTTCCAGGCGGTCATGCTCGGGCAGTCGGTCGAGACCGACCTCGTCGACGACGGTTGGTGTCACCACTTCGCGCGGATCAACAACCAGCCGTTCGAGCCCGGGATGGCCGTGGAGGAGTACATGCTCCAGGTCGACGAGTTCGACTACGAGGTGATGGAGCAGCACCGGCAGCGGATCCGGGAGACGATCAGCGATCCGGCCCGCGCCGACCTGCTCATGCCCTACTACAAGTACAGCTGCCGGCGACCGCTCTTCCACGACGACTTCCTGCCGTCGCTCAACCGTGACAACGTGACCATCGTCGACTGCCCGGCGGGAATCGATTGCGTCACCGAGCACGGGATCGTGGTCGACGGGCGCGAGTACGAGGTCGACTGCCTCGTGTACGCCACCGGCTTCGAACCCGAGGTGACACCGCTGCCCCGCCGCGCCGGTCACGAGATCGTCGGCCGAGGCGGAAGGACGATCGCCGAGAAGTGGGCTGACGGCGCGGCGACGTTGTTCGGATTGATGACCTCCGGGTTCCCGAACCTGTTCCTGATGCCGTGTCCCGGCCAGCAGGCAGTCGTCACCGTGAACTACACGTTGCTCGCCGAAGTCGGCGCCGAGTTCGTCGCGGGCACGATCGCTGCGCTCGACGCCGACGGGGTCGACGCGTTCGACGTGAGCGAGGACGCCGAGGCCGACTGGGTGCAGCAGGTCATGACCGCGTCCATGGCCAGCGCGCCGCCGCCGGGTGGCGTGCCGTGCACACCCGGCTCACGAATGCTCTTCGACGACGACGGGAACATGGTGCTGCTCGACCCGCACGCGGGCACCTACGGCGGCGGCTTCGGCGACTACTTCGGCTATCGCGATCTGCTCACCGAGTGGCTCGGGCGCGGTGACTTCGCGGGACTGACGCTCGAGCGTACGTAGGCGAGGAGCGCGTCCGGCCTGCACCGGGTGCCGAGCACCGTAGGCCGGCCGGACGCGCGTCGCCTACGAAGCGGGAGCGGCCGAGGTCGTGGTGACGCCGGTGCCGGCGCTGCTCTCGTACTGCTTGATCAGGGCCTGATCACCGACGATCTTGCCCGTGACCGGCTTGCCGCCGAAGAGCACCTTCCACTTGCCGTCCTTCACCACGGCGTAATAGATGCAGCTCTCGTTGGTCACCTTGCCGAAGTTCGCCTTGCTGAAGTCACGGTTGCCACACGTGAGACCGGCGTTGTCGTAGATCCCGCCGTTGGTGGTGCGGATGCCGTCGACCCAGCCCTGACGGGTCGGGTTCTTGCCCGCCGCCTTCAGCCCCACGATGGCGAGGTCGCACGAGACGTAGCCGGTGTACTCACCGAAGCCGGGCACGCCGGTGTAGCCGCCGTACTTCTTCAGGTTCTGCTGGAACGTCTTGATCGCCTTGCCGCCGAGCTCGACCGGCTTGTACGCGGTCTGGAACAAGTCGGTGGACGTGAGGCTCTTCGCCGCCGGCTGGTCGAGCAGCGTCTGGCCGTACCCGGTCGCCGAGACACTGGCCTTCATCGGCACGTTGTTCTGCTGCAGACCCTGGATGACCGCGATGTTCGTCGCGGAGTCGAGGGGCAGGTAGACGGCGTCGGAGCCGGAGTTCTTGATCCCGAGCACGATCGGGGCGACATCGGTGGTCCCGAAGTCCACTGCGGTGTTGAGGTAGCCCTTCTTCAGCCCCACGGCCGGACCCGCGTAGTCGACGGTGGCCTTGGCCGTCTCGCTCGACGACGGCGACACGCCGTAGCCGATCGACGCCAGCTCCTTGGCCCCGAGCTTCTTCACCACCTTGGCGACCGTGTCGTAGGTGATGCCGGGCACCGGGGTGCCGTCGCCGTACGCGGAGATGATGTTCTCGTTGCCCTTCTCGTAGTAGTACGAGCCGTCGAACCCGCCGCCGAGCATCGGCACCTTCGAGTCGTTCAGGTACCGGTAGGTGCCGAACGCAAACGGCGAGTCGTTGATCACGATGAACGCGTTGCGGTTCTCGACGAGGTCCTTGGCCGCGTTGAGGTTCGCCGACGACTTGTCGTCGATGGCCTCGAGGTTGATCTTGCGGCCGTTCACGCCACCCTTGGCGTTCTCGGCGCCGATCCGCGCCTTGCACCCCGTGGCCGAACCCTCACTCGCCGACGCGGCGACGCCGGTCTCGGACGAGATGTACCCGAGCGTGATCTCCTTGTCGGAGACCCCCGGCGAGCTCGCCGACTGCGCGCTCGCGCTCGTCGCGAGCAGGCCTCCGGTCGCGAGCCCGAGTCCCGCTGTCACCGCGAGGGCGCGTAGCCCCCATCGCGTCGGTCGATGCATGGTGTTCCCCCTGGTCGTGACCCCGGATGCCGGGTCGTCGTCAACGTAACGCGGAGAAGGTCCTGCGCGTCCGCGGGCACCTCGCGATCACCTCGCTTCGAGGACGAGGGGGAGGTCCACGAGCCGACGCACCATCAGGCTGCGGTGGTGGCGCAACGGTGCGGCGTCGGGATCGATCGAGAACGACTTCGTGCGCGCCAGCAGTTGTTCGAACGCGACCTTGGCCTCGACGCGGGCGAGCGGCGCCCCGACGCAGAGATGTATCCCCCACCCGAACCCGACGTGCTGGCGTGGGTTGGGTCGGTCGAGATCGATGTCGTCGGGATGCTCGAACACGTCTCGGTCGTGGTTCGCCGCCGGCCACATCAGCACGAGCGTCGACCCGGCCGGGATGGTCACACCGCCGAGCTCCGCGTCGATCAGCACGTGGCGGTAGTGACCTCGGAACGGCGGATCGATGCGGCACGCCTCTTCGACGAACGCCGGGACGAGCTGCGGCTCGCGCCGCAGCCGCTCCTGCAGGTCAGGACGTTCGGCGAGGATCCTCGCACCGGTTCCGGTCAGGCTGGTGGTCGACTCTCCCCCGGCGGAGATGAGCAGGAACAACGTCGCCATGGCTTCGAGATCGGTGAGCTCACCGGCTTCGACGGCCTGGCCGCACACACCGATCAGCGTCTCGGGGTCGTACTTCTGCGCACCTCGTGCCGCCAGGTACCCGTCGACCACGGGACCGACGTTCTTCATCGGTGCACCGAGCGCCTCGAGCCGTTCGTCGGTCACGAAGCCGCTGATCGCCTCGACCGACGCGTACCCCTGCTCCTTGAGTGCGGGTGCCTTGTCGTCGTCGACACCGAGGATCCGCGCCACCATCACCATCGGGAGCGGCTCGGCCAGCTCGCTCATGAGCTCGATCCGCCCCCTGGTGAGGGCGCCGTCGAGCACGTCGTCGACCAGCGCACGGAACTCGGGTTCCATTCCCTGCATGACCGAGGTCGACAGCCGCCGGGTGACGACCTTCCGCTGACGGGCGTGGTCGGGCGGATCAGCGGTCGCGAGCACCATGCCCTGACTGGTGTCGATCCCGGCATCCGGAGACACCCCACGGAGGCCGGGTGCGCCGTCGTTCCCGTGATGGTGGAGGAACACGGTGCTCACGCTCGAGTAGATCGCCGGCTTGGCCACGACCTCGCGGATGAGGTCCATCCGAGTGACGAGGAACGTGCCGGTGCCCGGGAGCTCGTGGACGGGATCGGCGGCGCGCAGCTCGGCGTAGTAACCGTGCGGATCCTCGACCACCTCAGGATCGAACAGCGGATCGCTCACCGCCTTCGGCACCCGTACACCCCCGATGCACCGTGGAGCTGGCCGCGCGAGCCTAGGACGTGGTCGGTTGGCGCTCAGCGAGCGCCGCGCACCAGGGTGCCGGGGCGGGCGTCGGTGAGCTCACCGGCGTCGACCACGGTCTCGCCGGCGACGAGTGTGGCGACGTAGCCGTCGGACCGCTGGACGAGTCGACCGGCATCGGCCGGGAGGTCGGTCACCCGCTCTGGGTAGCGCAGCGCCAGACGATCGAAGTCGACGACGTTCACGTCGGCGCGCTTCCCGGGCATGAGCGCACCACGGTCGCCGAGACCGTAGAGCTCGGCGGGATCGAGCGTGAGGCGCTTGACCGCGTACTCGAGCGGGAGGCGTGGACCTCGGGTGCGGTCGCGCACCCAGTGCGTGAGCATGTAGGTGGTCATGCTCGCGTCGCACACGATCGACGAGTGCGCGCCGCCGTCGCCCAGGCCCTGCACCGTCGAAGGGTCGAGCATCATCGCGTGCAGGCCGTCATACCCACCGCGCCCGAAGTTGAGCAGCGGTCGGAGCAGGAACTCGCGGCCGTCGGCACCGAGCAGCAGGTCGTACATGAGCACCCACGGGTCGAGGCCGTCGCGCCCGGCCATGGCGGCGACGCTCTGGTCGGGCGTGGGTTCGTACTCCAGCTCGTCGCCGAGCGGGTACAGGTTGGCGAAGAGCGCGTCCGGGATGCGATCGAGCGTCGTCGACGCGCGGTTGGCCTCGCGCACGTCGGCCAGGATCGCGTCGCGCACTTCGGTGCGGCGCATGCGCTCGACGCGCTCGCACAGCGGAAGCTCGGCGATGGTCGCGTAGGTCGGCGAGTACTTGAACGGGTTCATGCGCGACTGGTGACCGAGGAGCACCCCGAAGCAGCGGTCGGCGACCTGCGGCCGGAGGTTCCCGCCGGCGGCATTGACCCGGTGCACGGCATCGAACCAGGGGCGCCAGCCGTCGGGGTCGACGTTGCTCTCCATCACGAGGAACGTGAGCGCGTTGCGGGTCTTCGCCGCGAGCTCGACCATCCACTGGAGCTCGGTCTCCATCGCGCCTTCGGGGTCGCCGCCCTCGATCCCACCGATGCCGGTGGGGACGACCTGGAAGACTCCGCGACCGGCATCGTCCATCGCCTGCGACAGCGCGTCGAGCTCGTCGACCGCGGCGAACGTGCCCGGCACCGGCTCGCCGTGCACGCTGCGGTGGCCGTGGGTGCGTCCGGTCGAGAACCCGAGCGCGCCGGCCTCCATCGACGAGCGCAGGATCGCGGTCATGGCCGCGACGTCGTCGGCAGTCCCGTCACCGTGCTCGCGCTCCCCCATCACGTAGGCGCGCAGGGCGGCGTGCGGCACCATCGCGCCGACGTCGAGCGCGCGCGGCATGCGCTCCAGCGCGTCGAGGTACTCGGGGAACGACTCCCAATCCCACTGGATGCCTTCGTGCAACGCGGTGCCAGGGATGTCCTCGACACCTTCCATCAGCTCCACGAGGTGCTCGTGCGCGTCCGGCCGCACCGGCGCGAAGCCGACGCCGCAGTTGCCCAGGATCGCAGTCGTCACGCCGTGCCAGCACGACGGCGTCAGGTGCGGATCCCAGGTGGCCTGACCGTCGAAGTGCGTGTGCACGTCGACGAACCCCGGCGTCACCAGCAGACCGTCGGCGTCGAGCTCGCGACGCCCGGCGCCGTCGACGCGGCCGACTTCCACGATGATGCCGTCGGCGACTGCGACGTCGGCGGTCACCGCCGAAGCGCCGGTGCCGTCGACGACGGTGCCACCACGGATCACCAGGTCGTGCATCGAACGTCCTTCCTCGCGCGTTCAGCCGCGGGGGTTCTCGCCGAACGAGTTGATCGGGCTGTGGAGCCCGAGGCCTCCGTCGCACTCGACGATCTGGCCGGTCATCCACTCGACGTCGTGCAGCGCACGGATCGCCTGCGCGATGTCGGCGGCGGTGCCGAGTCGTCCGAGCGCAGTGCGTTCCTGCACCGATGCGAGCCAGCCGGAATCGGTCGGCGCGCGTCCGAGCATCGGCGTGGCGGTCACACCGGGCGCGACGGCGTTGACCCGGATGCCGTGGGGCCCCCACTCGCTCGCTGCCACCTCCACGAGCATGCTGAGCGCGGCCTTCGACGCGCAGTACGCACCCATCGAGCGGTCGACCAGCCGCGCGCTCACGCTCGACGTGGCGACGATCGATCCCGGCGATCCGGCATCGATCAGCGCCCGCGCGAACCCACGCATCACCAGCAGCGGGCCACGTGTGTTCACCGCGATGACGCGGTCCCACTCGTCGACGGGGAGGTCGAGGAGCAGCCCCGAGTGCCCGACGCCCGCGGTCACCGTGACCTCCGACGGCGCCCCGAGGCGCCCGATCGTTTGTTCGAGCGCGGCGTCGACCGACGCCGGATCGGTGACGTCGCACTTCACGTCGTACGCGCCGGCGACGTCCCACACGACGACCTCGTAGCCGCGCTCGCGCTCCGACTCGGCCACGGCGGCGCCGATGCCCGAGGCGCCTCCCACGACGACGTGCGCACGCACCTGCTCGGCCATGGGCAGATGTTACACATCGACCGTCAGTTGTAACTCGGGCCGGATCGGACGCCATTGAGTACCGTCTCGCCGGCATGAGCGGAAACCTCACCATCGAACCGTTCCGGGTCGACGTCGACGACGCGATGCTCGACGACCTGCGGGCGCGTCTGCACAACACGCGCTTCCCCGAGCAGCTCCCCGACGCCGGCTGGGACTACGGCACCGAGCTCGGGTACCTGCGGGAGCTGGTCACCTACTGGGCCGAGGAGTACGACTGGTCGGCGCGCCAAGCGCGCATGAACGCGTTCGACCACTTCCGCGCCGAGATCGACGGCACCGGTGTGCACTTCATCCACGCGCCGTCCGCGGTCGAGGGCGCGCTGCCGCTGCTGCTCACGCACGGTTGGCCGGGCTCGTTCGTCGAGTTCCTCGACGTGATCGAACCGCTGCGGGATCCCGCTGCGCACGGCGGTGACGACGCCGATGCGTTCCACGTGGTCGTCGCATCGCTCCCCGGGTACGGGTTCTCGGGCCCGACCGTCGAGCGCGGCTGGCACCCCGGCCGCATCGCGCGCGCATGGGCGCAGCTCATGGCGGGGCTCGGGTACGACCGCTACGTGGCGCAGGGCGGTGACTGGGGCTACTTCGTGACGCGTGAGGTCGCGCTCGCCGATCCCGAGCACTGCGCAGGCATCCACCTCAACATGGCGCCACCGATCCCGATGACCGAGGACGTCACACCCGAGGAGCAGGGCTTCCTCGACGGCATGAGCGCGTACGACGCGGTCGACTCCGGTTACATGAAGGAGCAGTCGACCAAGCCGCAGACCATCGGCTACGCACTCGACGACTCCCCCGCCGGACTGGCGGCGTGGATCGTGGAGAAGTTCCGCACGTGGTCGGACTGCGACGGCGACGTCGAACGTTCGTTCACCAAGGACCAGCTGCTCGACAACCTGATGGTGTACTGGGTCACCGCCACCGCGCATTCGGCGGGTCGTCTCTACTACGAGGTGATGCAGGGCTTCGCCAACGGCGGCATCGATCCCCTGGCGAAGCCGACGCAGCCGGTCGGGTACGCGCGCTACCCGAAGGAGATCATGCGCACGTCGGAACGCTGGTTCGCCATGCAGTACCCGCTCTCACACTTCGCGGAGATGCCACGTGGCGGGCACTTCGCTGCCTTCGAGTGCCCCGACCTCTACGTGCCCGACGTGCGCACGTGCTTCCGTCCACTCAGGATCGTGTGACGATGCCCTACCAGCTCGACCCCGACATCGCGGCGCTCACCGCGAACGCACCCGCGCGCGCTCTCGCGGCGCGTGGCGACTGGCAGGTGCTGCGCACGAATGGCAACACCGGACTCGAGTTCATCGACTCGCTGCTTCCGGAACATCCCGAAGTCGCGCGCACCGACCACGCCGTTCGCGTCGTACGACGGCACCGAGATCTCGGCGCGGTGGTACGAACCGGCCGACCGCACACCGGGCCCCGCAGTCGTCTACTTCCACGGCGGCGGGATGATCATGGGTTCGGTCGCGGGATACGACCACCTGGTCGCCGGGTACGTCGTCGATTCGGGCCTGCCCTTCCTCTCGGTCGACTACCGCGTGGCGCCCGAGCACCCGCACCCCACGCCCGTCGAGGACTGCTTCGCCGGTCTGCAATGGTTGGTCGCACGAGCGGACCGCTTGCGCGTGGATCCGGCGCGCGTCGCGGTCATGGGCGACAGCGGGGGCGGCGGGTTGGCCGCGGGCGTCGTGCTGCTCGCCCGCGATCGTGGCGTCCCGGTCGCACAACAGGTCCTCGTGTACCCGATGCTCGACGATCGCACCACGGTGCCCGATCCCGAGATGGCGCCCTTCGCGGCGTGGTCGTACGACGACAACTACACCGGATGGCACGCGCTCCTCGGCAACGCGGTGGGCACCGACGCCGTGCCTGCGTCCGCTGCACCCGCACGCGCGAACGATGTCTCCGGCCTCCCCCCCACCTACATCGACACCGGTGACCTCGACATCTTCCGCGACGAGAGCATCGAGTACGCACGCCGCATCCTCGCCACCGGAACCAACGTCGAGCTCCATGTCCACCCGGGGTGCCCACACGGGTTCGACCGCATGCCCGGTCTCCCTGTGGCGGCGCGCGCCTTCGCCGACCGCGTCCGCGTGCTGCGCCAGCTCTAACCCGAGAGGAAGGCCTGCACCGCCTCGATCGGATCGGCGGCGTCGGCGGCCTTGTCGTCGCGGTAGCGGCGCGGCGCGCGAAGCGCAGCGCGACCCCGCCCTGATAGCGGCGCGACGTCTGCAGGCCATCGAGCGCGATCTCGACCACGAGCTCGGGTCGTACGTGCACGGTGATCCCGTCGCGGCCGATCTCGCGTTCGAGTGCCCCGACCTCTACGTGCTGACGTGCACGCCTTCCGTCCGCTGCGCGTGGTCTGATCCTGTGCGTCAGTGGACGTGCTCGTCGAGCCAGTCCATCACGACCTCACCGTGCCACTGCGCGCCAATCGGCGCGTCGTGGTACTGCGCGCCTTCGACCACGGTGAACGTCACGAGATCCTTCTTCCCCGGCAACCGATCGTAGAGCTCCTGCGCCTGTCCCGGATAGAACGACTCGAGCTCGTAGTTGACGACCAACGTCGGCGTCGTGACGTCCTCGGCGAGGTCGCCGAGGTCGTACTCCTGGATCGCGCGGGAGATGCCGTACCAGTCACTCGGCACCTTGCCCGCGCGCACCTCGCCGAGCGCTCCGGGCGTGTAGATCTCGAGCCGCTTGCGGAGATCGAACTGCTGCATCGGATCCGATCCCGGGATCAGGATGTTCTCCCACGCGGCGTTGACCGTCGCCTTGTCGCCACTCGCCGCCGCGTCGCGCAACACCTGCGGGAACGCGTCGTAGTCGCTGACGCTGCCGGGATCACTCACGACTGCGGCGAGTCGGTGCTCCTTCGCCGCCGCGCGCATCACGAGCAGGCCGGCGAAGCTCACGCCGACGAGCGCGATCTGCTTCGGCTCGACGTCGCTGCGCTTCTGCAGCACGTCGACCAGCGGGGTGATCACCTCGTGCCACGCAGGCGTGAACGGCACCTTGTCGACGAACAGCGTGCGCCCCTGTCCGGGGCCTTCGAAGATGACGACGTTCCAGCCCCGCTCGAGCGCGAAGGTCGCACCCTGGGGGAGCATGTCGACGTTCTGGCCGTCGCTGCCGTTGTTCATGATGAGCGTGCGCCGCTTGCCACTCGCGCCGGACGGGCGGATGAACCACGCCGGCAGCTCATGGCCCTGCCACGGGAACGTGAATGGCTCCCACTTCGGCGACTGCCGCTTGGCCGACTCATGCCACGCGGCGTCCATGGCCTCGTAGACGTTCTGTTCCTGGTCAGGCGTCGACGTGCCGAGCACCCAGAACAGCGCCTGGTTGTAGTACTGCGCAGCCCGGAGATACCGCCCGCGCGGTGATCACGTGCTTGGCCTTCGCGGCTTCGTCGGCGGCACGACGCAACCGGTCACCGGTCGCGACCATCGCGTCGAAGACGCTCTGATACGACGCACCGCCTTCGGCCGCGTTCGCTTGGGCCACCGCGGTCGTCACCTCGCCCACCGCGGAGTTGATGCCCGCACCGCCGAGCGCGATCAGCGTCTGGAAGTTGAGGTCGGACTGCGCGAAGAGCTGGAACATGCCTTCGCCCAGGGTCGACGATTCGATCGGGATCGGCTCGACGCCAGGCGCCGGTGCGCCCGCGACACCGGCGGCCGGGCGGATGCCCCCGACCACGATCCCCGCCGCGCCCGCGGCCGCGGCGCCGAGGAACCTGCGTCGACCGACGACCCCTGACCCTGCTCCCACCGTGCGTTGCGCTCCCACCGTGCCCATCCCTCGCGATGACCGGCCCTCGCCGGGGTCCGAGCTCGACCCTGCTTCGGCTCGCGCAACGGGTGCCTTGAGAGCGAACCGGTCGGCACCCGTGATCTCCGCGTCGCTGCCACCGGCGCGGCCGAGCCCGGCCGAGCTCGGATCACGGACGAATACGTGTCCGGGCGCGCGGTGACGAGCCCGACGTTCCGGGCAGCAGCGCCTGTACGGCCTCGATGAGGTCTGCATCGGCCGCGGTCTTGTCGTCGCGGTAGCGGCGCACGCGCGCGAAGCGCAGCGCGACCCCGCCCGGATAGCGGCGCGACGCCTGCACGCCATCGAGCGCGATCTCGACCACGAGCTCGGGTCGCACGTGCACGGTGATCCCGTCGCGGCCGATCTCGCGCGCGAGGAGCTCTTCGGTCTGCCACGCGAGCAGCGCGTCGGTGAGACCTTTGAACGTCTTGCCCACCATCACGAACGTGCCGTCGTCGCCGCGGGCTCCGAGGTGCAGGTTCGACAGCCAGCCCTCGCGCCGGCCGTGGCCCCACTCGGCGGCCAACACCACGAGGTCGAGCGTCTTGACCGGCTTCACCTTGCGCCACGCGCCGCCGCGGCGACCGGCGTCGTAGAGCGAGTCGACCGCCTTCACCATCACGCCCTCGTGCCCGGCACTGACGGCAGCGTCGAGGAACGCCGAGGCCTCGTCGGGCGACGCGGTGACGATGCCGGGGATGCGCCGCTCCCCCACCACTGACTGCACGACGTCGAGGCGCTCGGTGAGCGGACGGTCGACCAGGTCGTCGCCGTCGACGTGGAGCACGTCGAAGAAGTACGCGCCCAGGTTGCTCGCGGCTTCGCTCCCGAACGAGCTCATCGTGTCCTGGAAAGCGTGCGGGCGCTCGTCCTCGTCGACACCGATCGCTTCGCCGTCGAGCACGACTGCGCGCGCCGGGAGGGCGCGAGCCCAGTCCACGACACCCGGCAGACGGCCGGTGATGTCGTTGAGGTTGCGGGTGTAGATGCGCACGTCGTCGTCGTGGCGGTGCACCTGGATGCGGGCGCCGTCGAGTTTCCACTCCACCGACGCGAGACCGATGTCATCCAGCGCGGTACGAACGTCGGGCGCTCCTGACGCCAGCATCGGCTGCACACCCCGTCCGACCTCGAGCCCGATGTCGCGGAGCCCCGCCTCTCCGGCAGTCAGCCCGAGTTCCGCCACCCGACCGAGATCGCCCGAGAACATCGCGGCGCGGCGCACGAGCGCGATCGGCACCGAGGCCGCCTTCGCGATCGCATCGGTCATGACCCCCGCGAGCGCGCCCTGGCGCAGTTCGCCCACCAGCAAGCGGCGGAGGAAGTCGAGCTCGCCGGGGGTGGCGCGGTCGAACACGCCGCGGAGGATGTCCTGGCGGCCCGCGACCGAGCCGCTCCCGGTCGTGTCCTGGAGGCGATCGAGCGCGCGGTCGACGTCGGCGATGGTGAGTGTGGGCGTGGGTGCGGGTACGACGTCGAGCTTGAACACGGTCGCCCAGCCCACCCCGATCCGACCCTGCCGTACCTCACCCGTGAGGAACCCGATCGCGGGCTCGATCTCCTCGGGCGCGAGACGAGTCAGCACATCGGCGAGCGCAGCCGTCTTCGTGGAACGGGCCCGCGTCGACGCCACCGCGGTCGACGTCGCGACCAGATCGGCGAGCAGCACCGCGTCAGTGTGCCCGATCCCACGCCCCATTCGGCGTGGCTGGTGTGCCGTAGCAGCACACGAACCACGCCAAATCGGGTGGGGGTGGGTCAGTCTTCGCGGACGAGTTGCTCGAGGAGGGCGCGGGTGCGGGCGCGGGACGCGCGGCGGTCGTCGCCGACCGGGAAGATCGCAGCCCACACGTCGGTGGCACCGGCGTCGACCAGCGCCCGCAGCTGCGCAGCGACTGCCTCCTCGTTGCCCACGATGCACGCGTCGGCCGAATGCTCGATCCCACCGTGCCGCAGGATGCGCGCGTAGTTGGGAAGCGTGCCGTAGAAGCCGTACTGCGTCGTCGCCGCCGCACGCGCCTCGTCGACGTCGTCGTGCACCGCCACCGGGAGACCGACGACGACACGCGGCGCCGGGCGACCGGCCGCACTGGCGGCCGCGGTGATGCGCGGGACGACGTGCGCTTCCAGCGCTTCGCGGTTGGCCATCCATGTGACGGTGCCGTCGGCGATCTCCCCCGCCACCCGCAGCATGCGCGGCGCCAGGGCACCCAACAACACGGGCACGGGGAACGGCGCCGCGGTCGGAGCCGCGACGTGCACCTGGAATTCGTCACCGTCGAGGTCGACCGCGTCGCCGCGCAGCGCCGCCACCACGATGCGCGTGTACTCCTCGGTGTGGCGGCCGACGTGCTCGTACGAGAGCCCGTACGCCCCTTCGATCGCCATGTCGTGCGACGGACCCATCCCGAGCACGAACCCGGGTCGGCCCATCGCCGCCGCCGTCGACGCCGCGCGCGCCGCGGTCAGCAGCGGATGGGCGGCGTAGGTGACGAGCACCGCGGTGCCGAGCTCGATCGACGTCGTGGCTCGACCGGCGACCGCGATCGCGGTGAGCGGGTCACCGAGCACCGCGCTCGGGAGCCACAGGCTGGTGAAGCCGGCTGCCTCGGCCTCCTCGGCCTGTTCGATGATGCGCTCGATGGTGGGTGCGCCGGCGCCGAGTCCGATCCTCATGCCGGCATGATCCCACGGTTCGCGGTGATCCGATCGAGGATCTCGGCGAGCTTCCCCGGCACCGCGACCGCAGGAGTGTGGCCCGATTCGAGGTCGATCACCTCGCCGGCACCGCAGTTCTCGATCAGCGCGGCCTGGAGCACGCGGGGCTGGATGCGGTCGCGCATGCATCGCACGAACGTGCGCGGGAGCGACGCGGGAACTGCACCCCACGACACCGTCTGCTCCATGTAGTTGAGCGAGTCGAGCGGCGCCGCCGTCTCGGCGTCGAGCGCGGCGTACGTCGGGAATCGACGGATCGGGCTCGAGCATGCACCCCGCGAACTCGGCGCGCATCGCAGTGAGCCGGGTGGCGAGCATCGCCTCGGCGTCGGGCCGCACCGTGCGCATGACCGTCTCGCCGTGCTTCGCCGACAGGCCGGCGACGAACACGAGGTGCTGCACTCGATCGCCGAGCTGCGCCGCGAGCGCGGGGAGCACGATGCCGCCCGCCGAGTGCCCGACCAACACGACTGGACCCTCGATCTGCGCATCGACATCGGCGGCCAGGCTCCCGGCCGCGGTGGCGATCGCGACATCGGCGATGTCGGCGACCCGGTCGGCGCGGCCGGGCAGGTCCACAGCCAGGGAACAGTGGCGGAGGTGTCCCTGCACCCCTTCCCACACGCGCGCGGTGTGACCCGAGCCGTGGACGAGCACGATCGTCGGTTTCGCGCTCCTGTCGGTACCGTCGGCGGTGCGCATGGGGGCGTCACCGTACTGTGCACGCATGACGGGAATCGCAGTCGTGGGCCGGAGGTTCGGATGCCGGGTGCAGGTGCCCGCCTTGCGCGCCGCCGGCTTCGACGTCGTCGCACTCGTGGGGCGTGACGTCGAACCGACGGCGTACAAAGCGGAGAAGCTCGACATCCCACACGTGTGCGGGTCACTCGCCGACGCCCTCGCGCTCCCCGAGGTCGACGCAGTGGCGATCGCGACGCCACCGCACACGCACTTCGAACTCGCCCTGGAGGCGATCGAGGCCGGGCGGCACGTGCTGTGCGAGAAGCCGTTCACCACGAACGCCGGGCAAGCGCAGCAACTCGTCGACGCAGTGGAACGCGTGGGCGTGATCGCCACCTTGGGCCACGAGTTCCGCTGGAACCCTGCGCGCGTGGCCGTCGCCGACGCGATCTCGACGGGCGCGATCGGTGAGCCGCGCCTCGCCACCGTCGTGGAGTACTCATCGTTTCTCCTGCACTCGGACGATTCGCTGGCGATGCCGAGTTGGTTCGAGGAGCCCGGGATCGGCGGGTGGCTCGGCGCCAACGGATCGCACACCCTCGACCAGCTGCGGGAGTGGCTCGGGCCCTTTCACTCCGTCAGCGCGTCGATGCTCGTGAGCGCCGACGCGCCCGACCGCGCCGTCGAGGACTCGTACTCGGCGCGCTTCCAGATGGGCGACGGCGTCGAGGTGGTCCTCCAGAACGTCGGCGCCGCGTGGACCGCACGAGGCTTCGTCGCCGTCACCGGTACCGCCGGCACCGTCGGCATCGACGACGGCGCGGCGTGGATCGCCGACGCCGACGGCACCCGACCTCTCGCCGTGCCGCCCGGCACCGCGACCGTGGGCGGCGGACGGGTCGACGACGATCTCGACGCGCTCGGCAGCTACGAGATCCGCCACTACGAACGGCTTGCCGCCGCGTTCCTCGCCGCGGTCGAAGGCCGCGAGGTCGAGTCACCCGTCGCGCTGCCGACCTTCGCCGACGGCCTCGGCGTGATGCGAGCCATGGACTCCATGCGCGCCTCGGCCGCCACCGGCGGCGTACTGACTAGCGTTGAGTGATGACGGTCGACGACCGGCGCGACGTGATCTTCACCGGCATCGGCGGCCAGGGCGTCCAGCTGTGTTCGAAGGTGCTCGCCAACGCGGCAGTCGCGGCCGGCCACCACGTCATGCTGAGCTCCTACTTCGGTGGCGAGATGCGCGGCGGTCGCACCGAAGCAACGGTCATCACGCGCGACCGACCCGTCGACCTCCCGCCGATCGTGCCGAGACTCAACGCGCTGATCGTGCTGCATCCCGCGTTCCTCGCCGACGCTCTCCCCCGCCTGGTCACGGCACCGTTGATCGTCACCGATGCGTGGGCGTGGACCGAGCCGTCCGAGCCGCCTCCGCCCGCGCTCGTCGTGCCAGTGCCCGCGCGCGAGATCGCCGCCGACCTCGGCGCACCAGTTGCCGCCGGACTTGCGCTGGTGGGCGCGTTCGCGGCGCTGACCGGCGTCGCCGACGACGAGGCGCTCGCGGCCGCGACGCGACAGCTCGTCCCCCCGCACCGCGCTGCCGCACTCGAAGCGAACCTCGCGGCGCTCGCGGCAGGTGCCGACGCGGTGCGCGGCACGCCGGTGGGGATCGGATCGTGACCGCGCGTGGCACCGTGGTGATGGCGCTCGACCGCTGCAAGGGATGCGGTCTGTGCGTGCCGGTGTGCCGTCCCGGGGCTTTGGAGATGACCGACGATCGCAACGCCAAGGGCTACGTGCTGCCCCAGCTCCTCGACGGGTGCACCGGATGCCGCGCCTGCGCCGAGGTGTGCCCCGACTTCGTGTTCGAGGTCTACCGGTTCGACACGACCTCGGAGCCGGCCGCATGACGCTCGTCCTCCGCGAGGGGTACGACGCGATCGCGGCAGCCGCGGTCGACTGTGGCTGCCGCTTCTTCGCCGGCTACCCGATGCTCCCCTTCACCGGCCTCCTCGACTCGTTCACACGAGAGCTGCCGCGCGTCGACGGCGTGCTCATCCAGGCCGACACCGAGATCGAAGGCGCGAACATGGCCCTCGGTGCCGCCGCCACCGGCGCACGTGCGGCGACCGGCTCCACCGGTCAGGGCATCGCCCTCATGCAGGAGACCATCGCCGAAGCCGCGCTCAACGAGCTGCCGCTCGTGGTGTTCAACGTGGCGCGCGGCCAGCAGGACTACTTCCAGGCAACACGCGGCGGCGGGTGGGGCGACTACCGCACCATCACCCTCGCGCCCGCGAGCGTCGCCGAAGCGGCCGAGCTCACCACGCTCGCGTTCGAGCTCGCCGACGAGTGGCTCACACCGGTGATCCTCTACGCCGACCACATGATCGGCTTCACCCAGATGACGGTGGAACAACGCCCCGCGGACGCGGCGAAGCCACCACCCGAGAAACCCTGGGCGCTCGACGGCAGCACCGGCGGTACGGGAGCGTCGAAGGTGATCTGGACCTGGCGGCAGGGCAAGCACAACACGCCCGGTCCCGGTCCCAACCGCCACTGGCAGAGCGTCGCCGACAAGTACGAGCTCGCGCAGTGCGAGGCACGCCACGTCACACGCAACGTCGACGACGCCGAGGTCGTCGTCGTGTCGTTCGGCACCACGGCCGCGTTCGTCGACTACGTGGTCGACGAGCTCCGCGCCGACGGGCACCGCGTCGGCACGTTCCGACCGGTCACGCTCTGGCCGTTCCCGAGCGACGCGCTGTCGACGATCGCGCGCGGTGACGCGTGCACGACCGTGCTCGTCCACGAGCTCAACGCCGGGCAGATGATCGACGACGTGCGCCTGGCGGTGGAGGGCGCGAAGCCGGTGCGCGCCATCGGCGGCGTCAGCCAGGACGAGTCGGGCATGCGCCAGGGCGACCTCCTGCAGGTCGACATCATTCGCACACGCATCCTCGACGCGATGACAGGAGCCCGTTCATGAGCATGCCGCGATGACCGACGTCGACCTCAGCGGCGCGCGCAAGGTCGCGTCGTTCGCGCCCGACCTGCTGCAGAGCACCGACCACCACCTCTGCCCCGGCTGCGGCCATCCGGTGGCGTGGCGGCTCCTCGTCGAAGTGCTCGCCGAGCTCGAGCTGGTCGACCGTTCGATCGGCGTGGTGGGTCACGGTTGCTACACGCAGATCATCACCACCGCCGACGTCGAGTTCCTGCAGTGCCTGCACGGCCGCGCCCCCGCAGTCGCCACCGGCGTGAAGCGCATGTTGCCCGAGCACGCCATCTACACCATCCAGGGCGACGGCGACATGGTGTCGGAGGGTCTCGCCGAGGTGCTGCACGCGGCCGCGCGCGGCGAGTCGATCACGTGCCTCATGCTCAACAACGGCGTGTTCGGAGACACCGGCGGCCAGATGACGGCGGCGACGACCGTTGGCCAGCGCACGAAGACCGACCTCGGAGGCCGGACCGCCGCCGAGTACGGACACCCGATCGACGTGCCCGAGATCGTGGCGTCGTTCCCCGGTGTGGCGTACGTCGCGCGCGGTGCCGTCGACAAGCCCAATGCGGTGGCACGCACCCGTCGCTACCTGCGCGAGGCGTTCGCGTCCCAGCTCGCCGGCGAAGGCTTCTCGCTGGTCGAGGTGCTCACCATGTGCCCGACGGGGTGGGCGGTGCCGACCGACCAAGGGGCCCAGTACCAGCGCGACCAGATGAACCCCACGTTCCCGATCGGCGAGCTGCGTCCGCGCGGTCCATCACAGGTCGTGCCGCCGGACGCATGACGCTCGACGTCCGGATCCACGACATCCTGGCCCGCCTGGCGACGATGAGTCCGACGCGCGTCGGTGCCACCCTGGGCGAGGAGTCCCGCACCTTCGGCGAGCTCGACGCCGGCGCGACGCGCGCCGCGCACCGGCTCGCGGCAGCAGGCGTCACCCTCGGCGATCGTGTGACGTGGTGGGGTCCGACCGCGTTCGAGACGCTCGAGGTCGGCTACGGCACCAGCAAGCTCGGCGCCGCCATCGCGCCGATCAACCCGAACTTCACCGAGCCCGAAGCGGCGGCCGCGCTCGAGGTGCTGCACCCGCGCGTCGTGATCGCACATCCCGAGTGCGAAGACGCGGCGCGCGCCGTCGCGGCACCGATGGGGCTCGACGTCGTGGTCACCGCTCCCGGATGGAGCGACGGCGCGTCCACGACCCCCGTGCCGCGCGTCGGGACCAGCGAAGACGCCAGCAACGTGTTCCTCACGAGCGGCTCGACCGGCGTGTCGAAGGGCGCGGTGCTGTCACACCGCGCGGCGTGGCTGCGCGCGGTGCAGCGCGACGTGGAAGAGGGCGCGACCCAGCGGCGCGGCACCGTCGTGATGTTCGGCTTGTTCCACATGGCGGGCTGGTACTTCATCG
This sequence comes from uncultured Actinomycetes bacterium, assembly GCA_963720765.1. Taxonomy (GTDB): domain Bacteria; phylum Actinomycetota; class Acidimicrobiia; order IMCC26256; family DASPTH01; genus DASUAS01. Next base: position 69,797 of record CAVRGS010000013.1, on the reverse strand, counting down.
AGAACGCGATGGCCGCGGATCGTGCTGTGCACCTCGTGACCGGTGCCGATCCCGAGGAGCTGTTGCACGCGGTGGAACGCTGGCGTGCCGGTGGCCTGTACTGCATCCCCGCGGTGTGGCAACGCATCCTCGAGTGCGCCGACCACTACGACACGTCGTCGCTGGTCGAGGCGCTCACCGGCACGTCGTTGGTGACGCTCGACCTCATCGACGCGATCAAGGCCCGCTTCCCCGGATCGTGGACGTCGGTCGCCTACGGCTCGACCGAGATGGGTCGAGGCCTCGTGCTCCTCGACTCCGACCTGTACGCACGTCCGCAGAGCGTCGGGCAGCCGCCGCCCATGGTGCAGGCCCACGTCGCCGACGACGGTGAGCTCTGGCTGCGCGGCCCCACCATGTTCTCCGGCTACCTCGACCGCCCCGACGCCACCGCCGAGGCCATCGACCCCGACGGCTGGTTCCACACCGGTGACATCGTGACCCGTGACGCCGACGGCTACTTCACCATCACCGGCCGCGCGTCGGAGTCGATCCGCTCAGGCGGCGAGTGGGTGGCGCCGGTGGAGGTGGAGACCGCGATCCGGTCGCACCCCGCCGTGGCGGACGTCGCGGTGGTCGGCATCCCCGACGAGGCGTGGGGCGAGGTGGTGACCGCGGCGATCGTCGTGTCCTCGGGCGCGACCCTCCCGTCCGTCGACGAGCTGCGCGCGCACGTGGCCGGCGTGCTCGTCGGTCCGAAGCAACCGCGCCGCGTCGTCGAAGTCGACGAGCTCCCGCGCACCGACGCCACCGGTCAGGTCCGCCGCCGCGCGGTCCGTGACGCGCTGGTCGCGCAAGCCTGACGCCGGTCAGTCGGCGGAGAGCTCGCGCAGTGCGTCGTCGAGCCAGGCCTCGTGGCGGCCGTCGGCACGATCCTGCGCCTCGGCCGCGGCTCTGGCGGCGCGCTCGGCGAGCGCGCGCAACCGGGCGATCTCCTCGGCCTGGGCGGTGTTGTCGATCAGCAGCTCGTGCTCGGCGTCGCTCACACTGCGAGCGTAGGCCGCGTCGTCAGCGCTCCCGATCAGCCGACGATGCGGAACATCAAGGTGGCGGCACTGATGGCGCGGTCCCCGTTGCCCTCGTCGTGGAGCGTGAGCTGGACCCCGACCCGACCGGAGCTGTCGGCCCCCCGACCCGCGGTGCCGTCGACCCGGAACGGACCGACCTTTCCGCGCGCCAGGAACATGAAGTGGTCGGATTCCGGCTGCAACTGGTCGGTGCCCGCGAGCTCGGCGGCGAGATCGATCGCGGCCGTTTCGTGGATGACGAACTGGGGCCCGACGTGCAGCGCAGCGTCGGGCGACGCGAACTCCGCCTGGAGCTCACCCAGACCCCAGTGGCCGTCGGCCCGCTTGTTCCCCCCGAACACCTGCCAGATGGGCGGAAGGTCCGGTGAGTCCTCGATGTGCTCGATCGGGTCGTCCTCGAACAGCTGGTCGCCCTTGACGTGCGGCGGGACGTCGCCGATCGACGCACCCTGCCCTTCGATCAACGCGAGCACCCGATCGTGGTTGTCGGCGTCGACGATCGTGGCCCGCCCGAAGTACATCCGCGTCCCGACCTTGAGCGCGCCGGCGTTGACGACCTCGATCCGCTGCACGTCGTTGCCGTTGTCGAGGATCTGCACCGAGTGGATGACCGGGTTCGGCACGACCTCCAGGTCGGAGGGACCGCCACCGCCGGGCGCGCTGATCGAGAAGATCTGGCTGAGGATCCCACCCGCTGCGTTGCGCATGTCGTGGCGCAGCGTGACGGTGTCGTCGTCGACCTTGTTCATCGAGGAGAACTGCCGCCCGATGTACCGGTAGCTCATCAGCGCGCCCCACCGCTGGCGCAGCGTCTCCCAGTACTGGTCCTTGTCGGTGTCGCGGATGTCTTCGAGCGTCATGTCGTCTCCTCCGGTCGGCGACTACGCGTCGGCGAGCAGTCGTTCGAGGTTGCCACCCATCACGGCCTTGCGCACGTCGAGCGACAAGCTCTCGATCTCCTCCGAGAAGGCAAGCGGGTCACGCATGCCTTCGGGGTGGGGGAAGTCGGAGCCCCACATGGTGTTCTCGACGCCCAGGAGCTCGATGAGCTCGATCGGGTCGGGCTCCGGAGAACGCATGGATGAACACGTTGCGGCGCAACGCCACCATGGGGTCCTCGTCGAAGAGCTGCGGCGTCCGCTCGTAGGCATCCTGGAAGTGGTGCACCATCGGGCGCACGTAGTCGGTGCCGAACTCCACGATCGCCACCTTCAGACGAGGGTGGCGGGCCAGGCAACCGTGTCCGATCAGCGACGAGATGAAGTCGGCGATCTGCCAGCGCGGCGTGCACAGGGCGCGGAACGAGAAGTCCTGGTGGAACGCCAGCCCGAACCCGGGCGGGACGAAGTACCCGCCGGTCTCGCCGTTGCCGTCGAGCTCGGACGACGTCGACCGGGTAGCGCCGGTTCACCACCTGGTGGAAGCCGGCAACGACGCCGGTGTCCTCCATCAGCGTCCAGAACGGGTCGAACTCGCGCTGCGCGATCGAACGGCGACCGCCGAACCCACTGGCCGGCGCGCTGCTCAGGTACACGACGCGCGCGCCGCGCGCCGCGACCCACTCCAGCTCGTCGCACGCGCGACCGAGGTCCTGCAGCGAGATCATCGGTGTGGGGTACACCGCGTTCTCGTAGTTGTACGTCCAGTGCTCGAGCATCCACTGGTTGAGCGCGTGGAACGACGCGGCAACCGCATACGGGTCCTCGGGCATCGCCTGCTCGATCACACTGCCGAGCGTCGGCCACATCAGCGCGCGGCCGATGCCGTACTCCTGCATGAGCTTGTAGCGCGGCTCGACGTCGTAGAACGCGTCCTTCCCCGCGATCGAACGGCGCTTCAACGGGTCGTCGTCCTGCCCGCCCGGCACCGCAACCCGCGAGAACGTCGGGTTCGGGATGGCGCGCTCGATGCGGTCCTTCACCACCAGGCGCGTCCGGTTTCCCTCCTGGATGTACTTGACGAGGCCGTCGTACTCCTTGGGCATGAACTGCGTGAACGAGTCGGTGTTCTCGTACATGTGGTTGTCGACGTCGAACACCGGGTACTCGAGCTGCCGGTCTCGTACGAAGAAGAGCTCCTCGTCGGCCATCACCACTTCCTTCCACTTCTGAACACGTGTTCAGAATCATGGTCGTTGCTCGTTGCGAGGATCAAGTCGACCGGTACTGGTCGACCACCAGCGCGTACCGGAACCGCAGCACCGCAGTGAGCGACTTGCGCGACCGTCCCGACGCCCACGCCTCGATGGCGTCCATCGTCAGCGCGCCCAGGATCTCGCCCAGCTCGTCGGGGTCGGTCGACCGCACCAACTCCCCACGCCGCCGCGCGTCGGCGAGCACATCTCGCGCCAGGTCGGCGAAGCGGGTCGACTGCGCGAGGACCTCGGGGCCCGCCTTCATGAGGCCGAGCTGCTGACTGTGGATCACCAGCCGGGCCAGCGACTTGGGGACCGCCTGCATCCGCCGAGCGATGCCGCGGATCAGCACGTCGAGCTGCGCGTCGAGCGAGTTCGACGTGTGCGCAGCCTCGAGGTCGGCGGCCACCCCCGCACTGGTGGCGCCGGCGAGGCTGGCGAGCAGCCGCTCCTTGCTCTCGAAGTGCAGGTAGAAGGTCGTGCGGCCGACGCCCGCCTCCGAGCAGATCTCCTCGACGGTCACGTCGTCGAACCCGCGCTCGCTCCACAAGCGCGCCGCAGTGCGGATCAGGTTGCGGCGCGTCTCCTTGCCCCGCTCCTGTCGACCGAGCGTGCCACGCGACTCGCCGACGACGTCGGCACCGATGACCTCCACTACGACGCAGTCGCGTGCACGCGCGCCTTGCCCGCCATCGACGACCGCTCGTACGCGGTACGGATCTGCGCCCGCGCCTGTTCGGGCAGGATCGCCTGCGGCGGACGCGAGTGCGGGTAGTCGCCGATCGGCAGCCCGATGACCTCGGCCCCGATCTTGAACGCCTCGCCCCAGTGCGTGAAGTAGTCGGGACGGCCCGGGTACTGGGTGCGCCAGTTGCCGCACTGCGCGATCGGCGACTTGGTGAAGCGTTCCCGCCACAGCTCGCGCGCCGCGGGGAGCTCGCCACCCCAGATCAGCTCCCAGTACTGCGTGTACCACTTGTCGTCGGGCACCTCGAACAGGTAGCCCGACGTGCCGAGCTGCGCGGGACCGACGATGCCGTCCTGCAACCACCCGGCCTCGTACACCATCGTGTCGCACTCCCAGATCACGAGCCCCGGCGCGAGCGCGTGCAGCTCCAGCGTCGGCATGATGCTGTCCTGGACGCCTTCCTTCACCGCGACGACCGCGGGGATCGCGTCGTAGATGGCAGCCATCTCTGCCGGCGTGAGCACGTACCCCGACGACGGCGAGTTGAACATGCCGAGCGCGAGGTCGGTGCGATCGGCGAGGTACTGGAAGAAGCGCTGCACGCCTTCTCCACCGTGCACCTCCATCGTCGGCGTCTGGATGTAGGCGATGTCGGCGCCGTGCTCCTGCGCGTGAAGCGTGAGCTCGACGGTGTCCTTCGCCGATCCCGCCGACGTGCATGCCTGGATCACGATGTCGGGGTTGATCGCGCGCGCTTCCTCGACCGCGAGCTCGAGGAGCTGCTTGCGCTCGTCGAGGGTCAGCGACCACCACTCGGCGATGCCGCTGGTGAGCCACAACATCGCGTGTCCGAGGTCGTCGACGCAGTAGCGGACGAGCGTCCGGTACGCGTCCCAGTCGATGTCGTCGCCGTCGCGCCCGGCGAAGGGCGTGTACAGCGAGTCGCCGATGCCGTGGAGGCCGCCGTCGGCCGCCCACGCTCGCGCGTCACGTGCAGAAACCATGGGGCACACTCCTCGTCGCTTCGAGTGCCCCGACCCTAGATCATTCTGAACACGTGTTCAGAATGGCCGCCTCCGCGTCACGCCAGCTTGAGGAACAGCTTCTCCACCTCGGCGACCGGGTAGCCCTCGGCCGCGGACTTCTCCGGATCCTGGAGACAACTCGTCAGGCCGGAAGCCACCAGCCGGAAGCCCACTGTCTCGAGCGCCTTCGCTGCCGCCGCGATCTGGGTCACGACGTCGCGGCACTCGCGGTCCTCGGCGAGCATGTTCTGGATGCCCCGGACCTGCCCTTCGATGCGGGCGAGCCGGCGATGCAGTTCGGTCTTGACGTCGGCGTCGATCTCCATCGCGGATGCCTCCGTGCGAGTGGGTGGATACCCCCAAGGGTATTCGATCACCAGGTGCAGTGCGGGCGCCGTCCGAGCTTCGCGAGGACCAGCGACGCCGGGCAGGCGTGCACCGTGACGTAGAGCCACTGGTTCACCCCCACGAATGCCGTCAGCAGCAGGAACCAAGGGCTGACCAACACCGCGAGCAGGGCGCTCAGCAGCGTCATGGTGCCGGCGAGCGCGAACAGGATCCGTTCCGCAGGCCATCGACGGCGGGTTCGGGCTTCGGGGGTCGCGCGGCCGGACGTGATCGACGTCATCGTGGTGCTCCTCTGCTCAGTGGCTGAAGTGGATCTCGGGCAGGACGCGCTGCATCCAGCGCGGCAGGTACCAGTTGCGCTCGCCGAGCAGCGCCATCGTCGCCGGGACCAGCAGCACGCGGACGACGGTGGCATCGAGCAACACGGCCATCGCCAGGGTGACACCGAGCTCGGTCGGCGGGATGGGGCCGGTCACACCGAAGGCGACGAAGACCACGATCATGATGAGCGCAGCGTTCGTGATGGGGCGGCCGGTACGAGCGATGCCCTCGGCGATGGCACGCTTCGTGTCCCCGGTCGCTTCGTACCGTTCGCGGATCGCCGCGAGCAGGAACAGCTGGTAGTCCATCGAGAGACCGAACAACAGGGCGAAGAAGAACAACGGCGCCCACGCGTCGACGAATCCCTGGTGCTGGATGCCCAACAGGCCGGCGCCGACGCCGTGTTGGAACACGACCGTGGCGAAGCCGAACGCGGCCCCGACGGTGAGGAGGTTCATGATGATGGAGAACACCGCGATCACGATGCTGCGGAACACCACGAGCAGCAGCACGAACGCGACGATGAGGATGAGCCCGATCGCGTAAGGCGCTCGGCTGGTGAGGACGTTGGTGAGGTCGCGGTTCTGCGCCGCAGGACCACCGACGCGAGCGGCCGGGACCGTCGCGTCGAGCTGGGCGCGCAAACGGTCGACCATGTGGGCCGTCGCCGAGTCGTCGACCGGCGTCTTCGGCGTGACCCGTACGACGACCCGCCCGGTCGACCCGGGCTCGGTGACGACGCGCGCGTCGACGACGTTGGCGTCAGCCCCGGCGATCTTCACCACTTGCTGTGCGTCGGCGGCGGGCACGGTGACGAACGCGGGTGCCGCGGCGCCGGGTCCGAAGGCGCTGACCAGCAGCTCGTAGCCGTCTCGACTCGTGCGACCTTGATCCACCACCCGCGCGCCGGGCATGCCGAGGTGCATCCCGAACGCCGGGAGGATCAGCACACCGAGCACCACGAGGCCGATCGCCAGCACGCGCCCGGGGCGCCGGAGTGCGACGCCGGTCCAGCGCGCCCAGCGGCCCTCGGCGACGACGTCGGGATCCTTCTTGCCTCGCGTCACCAGGACCTTGTCGCCCAGCGCCACCAGCACCGCCGGCAGCAGCGTGATCGCCGCCAACGCGACGGCCACCACGGACAGGATCATGCCGAGCGCCATGGAACGGAACACCATCACCGGAACGAGGAACACCGCGGCCAGCGAGAGCACGACGGTGAGCGCGGACAGGAACACCGCTTTCCCCGCGGTCGACATGGTGTTCTCGATCGCCGCGAGCGCGTCCTTGCCTTCGGCGCGTTCTTCGCGATATCGGCTGACGATGAACAGGCTGTAGTCGATCCCGACCGCAAGGCCGATCATCATCGAGAAGTTCATCGACCACACGGACATCGGCGTGATCCACGACAACAGGTGCAGGATCGCGAACCCGACCGCGATCCCCGCCAGTGCCAGCAGCAATGGGAGGCCGGCGGCGATCATCGCCCCGAACGCGATGAACAGGAACACCAGCGTGGGCAGGCCACTCAGCAACTCGGCCTTGTGCAGCGCCTCGGCGTTGACCTGGTTGAAGTCACTCCACACCGGCCACTCACCGGTCACCTCCGCCCGTGCACCGCCGGGCACCGCGAGCGTCGCGACGTAGTCGCCGAGCTCCCCGGCGGCAACCGGCCGCTGCGCGTCGGTGGTGATGCGCTGCGCCACCGGCACGATGGCCGTCTTCCCGTCGCGTGAGACGAGGCCGGCCTCGGCCGGGAGCTGCAACGGATCGGCGACCTGCTGCACGCGCGGGGCATCGGCGAGCTGACGGACCAGCGTCCGAAGACCTCGTGGATCCTGCGCGATCGGCGTCGCTTGGTGGTACACGACCACCGGGCTCTCGGCGCCGAGCCCCGGGAAGTGCTTGCGCAGTTCGTCGCGCACCTGCTGTGCGGTCGATCCCTGCGCCTCCCATCCCGCCCCCGACAACGAGCCCGACAACGTGAGCGCCAGCGGTGCCGCCGCGAACGCGACGAGCAGCCACGTGATGATCACGGCTCGTCGGTGTCGAGCCGAGAACGCTGCGAGTCGAGCGAAGAGCCGTCGCGGGTTGGGCGGCTCCGAGGCTGGGTGTTCGAACACCGCCGGTTCGTCAGTCGTCATCGACATGCTCTCGCGCTCCTCGGCCAGCAATTCAGATACCCCGGTAGGTATCGCAGGATACCCCCAGGGGTATCAGATTGCAAGCTGAGGATCAGCCGCGGAGGGTGGCGCGCCGCGCCGGGCGACTCCTGTCGGCGCGTCGCGCCGGCAATCACCGCGCTGGCAATCACCGCGCTGGTGATGTTCATCCTCGGACGTCGCCGATGACCTCGATGAACTGGCTGTGTGACTCGTCGACGGGTTCGGTCGACGGAGGCAAGCGGTCGATCGACTCGCCGCCCCAGTTCGTGAAGGTGTGAGGGCGCCGATGGTCAGGCGTTCCGGACGTCGCGATCAGAGTCGGCACCGAGACCGAGCTCCGGCCAGTCGCCGGTGACGATGCTCTCCATGATCCCGTAGCCGACCGCATCGCCTTCGCGCACCCGGATCGGGGTGTCGCGGAACTGGCCGAGCAGGCCGAGGTGCTCGTCGTCCCAGCAGTCGGCGATGTGCTCACCGTCGAGATGGAGTGGACCCATGTACCGCCCGTGCTTGTGACCCTTCCATTCGCCGTATCCGACGGTCTTGAGGAAGTAGCCGGAGTCACCCGGTGCGTCGACCTCGATGGTGCGCTCCTCACCGCTGTCCATCACGAGGTGCAGCTCGCCGCCGCGCACGAAGCGCGTGTGCGGGTCGTACTGCATGCGCGGCTCCGCGGTGCGCACGCGGTCCTGCCTGCCGTCCGCGTCGTTCACGTAGGCCGACGCGTAGTTCCACGCACCACCGGTGAGGAAGATCGACGCCTCGTAGTAGGTGCCGTCAGGGCGGCGGAAGAAGGACGGCGTCCACTTCATCATCCCGCGCTTGCGAGCGTGCGAACGCGCCGTCGCCGGCGGTGACGGGAGGTCCGTCGGGTCGTCGCCAACACCCTGGCGGATGCCCCACGAGTGGTCACGGAAGCCGAAGCCGTCCTCACCGCTCAGCTCGTGGTGCTCCCCGTCGACGGTGATGGTGCCGCTCGCCCACCCACCCTGGTGGTAACGGATCACGTTGACGTCGATGCGGTTCGTCTTTGGGTTGCGTACGAGGTTGCGTTCCTCGAAGAACGGCGGCGTCACCCCGCGCAGCACGAGGTCGAACGAGATCGGCTCCACGTCGTTGGGCTCGAGCGCCACGCGCACCGCGCCGAGCGCGTCGACGACCTCGTAGCGGATCGGTCCGATCCCGGTGTCTTCCGGTGCGGAGCGCAGCTCGCGGCTGCCTCGGACGGTCCATTGCTCGCGACCGCGAGACACACCCCCGAAGCCGTCGATCACCCCTCGGTTCGGGTACTTGCCGAGTCCGAGTGTTGCCTGGATCGACCCGTCGGCCTTGGCGATCGACACCCACACCTTCTCGGTCCAGGCGTAGTCGGACTCCGCGATCGTCGCGAACGTGTCGACGATCTGATGGTTCAGTCCCTCGTCGGTACCCTGCAGCGGCCCGATGTCACGAATGCTCATGCGTCACTCTGGCGCGCAGCTGACGCCGCGTCGAGCCCAGGTGTCTTCGAGGCGTCATGCAGTGAGTCCGGCGTTCTCGGCCACGAACTGGGCGGCGAGGAAGACCGCGCCCTGCGGGTCCCGCAGCGTGGCCGTCTTCGTCCACGGCTCGTCATGCGGCGCGACGACCACGGTGCCTCCGAGCTCGGTGGCCTGTTTCGCGGTCGCGTCCACATCGTCGACGCCGAAGGTGACCGTCCAGTGCGCGGGGGTGTCACCTTCGCCGCCAGCGATGGGGTTCACCGCGGCGACGACGTCGACGAAGCCATCGGGCGCACCCATCTGCTGCATCTGCTCGCGCAGTCCAGGCGTGCTCTCTTCGAGGTGATCTCCGTAGACCGGGAGCATCCAGAACTTCCCCGCAGGGATCGACAGGAGCTTCCAGCCGAACACCGCGCCGTAGAACACCTCCGCCGCCGCAGGATCGCGGGTCGCGAGCCCGTTGAAGTTCAACGCGCCGTGCTCGTTGACGATCTTCGCGCCGATGTTCTCCTTCGCCTCCCAGACGCAGAACACCGCGCCCTCGGGATCGGCGACCACGGCCATGCGGCCGGCATCCATCACGTCGAACGGACCCTGGAACACCGCGCCGCCCGCAACGCGGACCTTCTCGGCGGCGTCGTCGGCGCTGGCCACCGCGATGTACGTGGTCCACATCGCCATCGGGGGCATGCCGTCGGGCACCGAGCTGATGGCGGCGACGTCACCGCCGCGGATGCGAGCCATGTGGTACTCGCCGCCCGATCCCTCGGGCATCCCGTTCTCGAACTCCCATCCGAACAGTCCCGAGTAGAACGGGAGTGCCGCGCTCGGGTCGGGCTGGGGGCAGTCGATCCAGCACGGCACTCCGGGGATGTAGCTGCTGCGCTCGGGCATGTCGGTCTCCTCGTCTTGCGGATCGTCGTCGTACGTATCGCCGCGGGTTCTCCCCGCTCACCGATGTTCGCCCACACTGCGGACACGACGTGACCGCAATGGCGGGAGATCACCAGAAGTAGCCGTCCGGCGGGAGGTGCTTCGTCATCGCCTTCGCCCCGGCGTCGGCGGGCGCTTCGACCGCGGCGAGGTCGGCGACGAGCGTGGGTGGTCCGACCGACGAAGCAGACTGCTGAGGTCATCGCCAAGAGCCGCCGAAGGAGCAAGCGAGTGAGCGGACCGCAACTCTTCACCGTCCAGTGGTCGGCCGAGGTGATCGCCGATCTGCGCACACGCCTCGCCAGCACGCGCTGGCCCGATGCCGAGACCGTCGACGACTGGTCGCAGGGTGTCCCGCTCTCGTACCAGCGCGAGGTGTGCGAGTACTGGGCCGACGGCTACGACTTCACCGCCGCGCAGGCGCGCCTCAACCGGTTCCCGCAATTCCGCGCCCAGGTCGACGGCCTCGGCCTCCATTTCCTGCACCAGCCGTCGCGTCACATCGGCGCCATGCCACTCGTCCTGACCCACGGCTGGCCGGGGACGTTCGTCGAGTTCCTCGACGTGGTTGCCGCGTTGACGGATCCCGACGACCCTGCCGACGCGTTCCACGTGGTGGTGCCTTCGCTTCCGGGGTACGCCTACAGCGACAAGCCGATCGCGCCTGGGTGGAACGTCCCTCGTGTCGCGCGCGCGTGGGACATGCTCATGCGCGACCTCGGGTACGAGCGCTACGGCGCGCAGGGCGGCGACTGGGGCGCGATGGTGACGACGAGCATCGGCCAGCAGTTCGGCGCGAACGTCGCCGGCATCCACGTGAACATGCCGGTCGTGAACTTCGGCGAATGCGACATGACCGACCTCACGGAGCAGGAGGCCACCGCGCTCGCTCGCGTCGGCGAGCACTCGGAGTGGGGCATGGGCTACTCGTCCGAGCAGTCCACCCGGCCGCAGACTCTCGGCTACGGGCTCAGCGACTCGCCCGCCGGGCAGTGCGCGTGGATCCTGGAGAAGTTCTGGGCGTGGACCGACAACGACGGCCACCCTGAGGACGCGCTCAGCAAGGACCAGATGCTCGACGACATCTCCTTCTACTGGTTCACGTCGACCGCGGCGTCGTCGGCACGCCTCTACTGGGAGAGCTTCAAGACCGTCGAACATGGAACCGGTCGACTGCCCATCCGGCGTCTCGTCGTTCCCGAAGGAGATCCTCGGCGTGTCGGAACGCTGGGCCCGCACCCGCTTCACCGATCTGCGCTGGTACGGCGCACCCGAGCGCGGTGGGCACTTCGCCGCGTTCGAGCAGCCGGAGACCTTCGTCGACGAGGTGCGGGGCTTCTTCCGCACCGTACGCTGACGAGCAACACCGCAACCAGGGAAGGAGCAACATGACCGAGGAGCTCCGCTTCGACGGCGAGGTGGCGATCGTCACCGGCGCCGGCAACGGACTCGGACGCGGCTACGCCGCGAGCTGGCCGCGCGCGGCGCGTCGGTGGTGTGCAACGACGTGGACGCCGACGCCGCGAACCGCACTGCTGACGAGATCACCGCCGACGGCGGGCGTGCGGTGGCCGAGACCAGCTCCGTCGCCAGCGCCGCGGGCGGCGCGGCGATCGTGCAGGCCGCGCTCGACACCTTCGGTTCGGTGGAGATCGTGATCAACAACGCGGGGCAGCTGAAGCCTGCGCCGTTCGAAGACATGACGGTCGAGAACTTCGAAGCCGTCGTCACCACGCACCTGTTCGGCGCGTTCTTCGTGACCCAGCCCGCGTTCCGGTACATGCTGGAGGCGAGCTACGGGCGTGTCCTGTTCACGTCGTCGAGCAGCGGGGTCTACGGGTCGCCGTGGGCGGCGAATTACGCCACCGCCAAGACCGGGATGCTCGGCCTGTGCAACGTCGTGGCGCTCGAGGGCGCGGCGCACGGCATCCGTGCGAACGTCGTCATGCCCCAAGCGCTCGACACCGCCATCGGTTCGGAGCGAGCGCAGCCGTACCCCGACGAGTACCTCCAGGAGATGCTGCGCGCCTTCACGCCGTTCGCGCGGCACACGACGGTCGACAACGTGACGCCGATGGTCGTGTACCTGGCACATCGTTCGTGCGACTTCACGCAGCGGATCTACTCGGTGGGGTGCGGTCACGTGGGCCGTGTGTTCGTGGGCGTGGCTCCGGGCTGGTTCGCCCCCGACCTCACGCTGCCGGCCGCGGAGGAGGTCGTCGCGCACCTCGCCGAGGCGTCCGACCAGTCGGGCTACGAGATCGTCGATTCCGCGACGGCGGAGCTGCGCTTCATGGCCGAGCAGATCTCCGGGTAGCCGACCCGAGTCAGACCGGCACGTCGCGGAACGCGACCTCGCGGTCGACCTGCGGTTCCCGGGGGTTCGTCGAACTCGCGGTGCGCACTGCCGAGCAGCGGATTCTGTCGAAAGGCAGCCAGCATGGCCATCACTCCGATCAACCCCTGAAGGCCTGCCGAAGGTCGACTTCTTCAGGCAGGTGGCGCTCGCCACCGGATCGAAGCTGGTGTTCATGGCAGGCCAAGTTGCCTGGGACGCCGACGGCGCACCGGTCGGTCAAGGCGATCTCGCCGCGCGACACTCGAGCAGCTGCCACCTCGCTCTCCCCGGCACACGGATCGGCGTCGCTGCGCTGTTCACGCCCGACCTCCTCGTTGACGTCGGCGCCGTCGCCGTCATCGATTGAGGGTGTCGGCCTGCGACGCTCACATCGAGATCCATCTCGCGATAGCGCTTCGCTCGACGTTCGAAGTGTGAAGACGTCACGCAACACCCTGATCCGGTACTGACATGGCCGTCGACCACGACACTGTCAGGGTGGGGACCGAGCTCCCCGTCTTCGTCCGCACGACCGGGTTCCACAACTGGAACCGATACGCCGCGGTCAACGACGAGCTCGTCCCCATCCACATGGACGACGACGCTGGTCGCGCGCAGGGCTTCCCCGGCGCGTTCGGGATGGGCAACCTCATGTGGTCGTACCTGCACAACCTCGTGCGCGACTGGATGGGCGACGACGGCCGCATCGTCTCCATCGGTTGCAGCTTCCGCTCACCCAACCTCCGCGACATGACCGTCGAAGCACGCGGGACGGTCACTGCGGTCCGCGACGAGGACGGCGAGCATTTGGTCGACCTCGAGCTCCCGGTCGTCGACCACGACCACCCCGACACCGTGCTCGCCCCGGCGACCGCGACGGTCGCGCTGCTGGCCGACTCTTGACGGCGCGAGCGGACGCCAGGGGTCCGATCCACCCTCTTGCCCTGGAGGCGGTCGGAGCGCGGTCCCGAAGCCACCGCATGCAAGCGCCTCGAGGACGTTCGGATGCGCACGCTCGCGGACAAGCTCGGCGTTCCGGTGATGACGATCTACAACCACGTCCCCAACACGGACGCGCTCTACGAATTCGTGCTACCGCGCGCGCCAATCCGGCATCGGCTATGGCGCGGAGTGGTGGGTCCTTCGGTCCGGCGATAGGGATACCACGCAGCGCTGATCTGCGCGCCCAGCGGAAGTTCAGGAACTTTGAGGGTCCATGTCACCCGATCCGTGTGGTGGCGGCATTGTAAGGATTGATGCGGCCGTCGGATGGTGAGGTGTACGAGAAGTACTGCGAGGAGTTGACGCGGTTCGCGACGATGCTGGTCGGGCCCGATGCGGCAGCCGACGCGGTCGCGGCGGGAGTTGTCGCCGCAGTGCAGGCGCCGCGCTGGCCGGCGGTCGAGAATCGCCGTGCCTACCTGTATCAGGCGGTGCTCAACCAGGTCCGGATGGCTCAGCGGCAGCGTCGACGGCGCGAGCGCACTGAGCGTGCTGCAGCTTTCCGGGACGTGGATTACGGGCCAACGACGCCGCAGCCCGAGGTGCTCGCGGCCGTCTCAGAGCTGAGCGAGCGTCAACGCGCGGTGATCTACCTCGCGTATTGGGAGGATCTGGATCCCGGCTCGATCGCTGAACTCCTGGACATCAGCGACGGCGCAGTCCGTCGACATCTTGCACGGGCCCGCAAGGCCCTGAGAAAGGTTCTCGATGCCTGACGCCCTCGATGCGAAGATTCGCCCGCTCGTGTACACGATCGTTGATGCGGGTCCAGTGCCCCCGCCGTTCGCCGTGGTCGAGGCGCTCGCCGTGGATCTGCACGCTTCCGATGATCGGCCACCACGCGCTCGACACCGCTCGGTGATCGCCGCGGTCACCGCCTTCGCGGTGACGATCTCTGTCATCGGACTGTGGTTGATTCTTCGAAGCGACGGTCGCGACACCTCGGTGCGATCGGGGCCGGCGTCGACCGCGGTGACCGGCCCGCCGGTCGCGCTCAGTGGCTGGACCAAGGAAGCGACGTTCGAGGGGCAGGCGTTCGCGGTCGCAACGGCCCGCGGCCATGAGGTCGCGGTCGGCTACGGGATCTGGTCGCGCAACGACCACCACACCTGGACGCGAGCGACCGTCCCCGGTTACGGAACGGGCCTCGACGGCAGCGTCATCACCGACGTCGTCGCGGCCGACGGACGCTTCGTCGCGGTCGGCACCGGTGCGGACAAGCAAGCCGCGGTGTGGGTCTCGACCGACGGCAGCACCTGGACCCGACAACACAGCAAGGCACTCACACCGTCCACGCCATCGATACCAGCCGGTGTGACCACCGCCAAGAGCTCCATCGCCGCAGTGGCGGTCACCGACGAGGGCTTCGTCGCAGTCGGCCAAGTGTTCGAAGGGACCTTCGTCAACGGCACGCTCCTCCCGGGTGGCTTCGCACCCGCGGTGTGGACGTCACCTGACGGCCACCGCTGGCAGCACGTCGCGGGACCGCACCAACTCGACGTCAGCGCCCCGTTCGAGGGCGGCTTACGAGCGGTGACATCACGAGGCGACACCGTCGTCGTCGCGGGCCCGCGCACGATCTGGCACACGAGCGACCTCGAGCACTGGCGCGCGACGACGCTCCCCACTGCCAGCATCACCCGACTCGCCACCCAACGCGGAGCCCTCATCGCTGGCGGCACCGAAAGCGTCGGTGGGACCCATCTCGCACTCTGGCGTTCGCAAGATCTCAACCACTGGAAGAAGAGCTACGACGGTGGTCCTGCGCCGATCAGCGGCATCACGGCACTCGTGCCAAGCCCAACCTCCGTCCTCGCGCTCGGCTACGCAGGCAACCAGGAAGTCACCACCCCCGGCGTCCTGCTCCAGTCCACTGACGGCAGCGAATGGAACGTCGCCGATCCACCGCTGCCAACCCCTGGTCAGCCGTACGCAGGAACCGTCGATGGCAACACCTACCTGGTCCTCACCTCCGACCCACGAACCACCGACCCCAACGACTACTCGCGAGCAGTCGGCGTGTACCGATCCAAATAGAGCCACAGGTCGCCCGGTCCCGTCGTGCCAGTGCAGTTATGGACTCGGCCGATTCGGAATGCCCGCCACCCACCACCAGAGCGTCAGACCTCCGATCATCACGAGCGCGAGACCAGACACGTCGCTCTCCGCGCCGTCCTGTTTCTGATCGTGAACACGATCCGGCTCGCGACCTTCGCCCGTCGCCGCGAGATCGAGATCATGCAGCTCGTTGGTGCGTCGAACTGGTTCATACGAGTGCCTTTCGTCGCCGAGGCCATGGTCCAGGGTCTCGTCGGCGTCGGTGTTGCGCTCGTCGGCGTGTTCGCGCTCAAACGTTCGGCCACGCGCGCCAGCTGCTGAACCTCCTCGGCTTCGCGCTCACGGTGAACTCGCTCGCGCTGCATCGACATCGCGAACGCCTAGCACCTCCGCTCGCCGCCTGAGGCACCCGCTCGGAGCACAAGCGCTCGCCGAACGCGGCCCAGAAGCGGATCGATCGGCTCAGCCCGGCAGACCACACCGATCGCGCTGGAGACGCCCACGTCCCTCTATCCTGAACGGTCCGGCGCCGGGTTTTCTCCCAGCATTTCTGCCGGCCCCGCCCCCGTAGCTCAGGGGATAGAGCATCGGTTTCCTAAACCGTGTGCGGAGGTTCGAATCCTCCCGGGGGCGCAAGGACGTGGTGGCGACGACGCATGACACCATGGCAGGCGTGCGCGCGTTCACCGGCGGAACCATCCTCACCATGGCCGGCGCCGCGCCCCACGCGGACGTCGTGCTCGTCGAGGGCGAACGGATCGTCGCGGTCGGCGGCGTCGAGCTGCTGGAACGTCCCGATGCCGCCGGCGCCGAGCTCGTCGACCTCGCGGGCGCGGTGCTCGTCCCCGGATTGATCGACGCGCACAACCACCTCTCGGTCTCGGCGCTGCACCCGCACTGGCACGAGGTGCGCGGCGTCGGCGAGCGCAACGTGCTCGTCGAGGCCATCCATGCGCAGGCCGCGGCCTGGCCCGACACCGTGTGGGTGCGCTGCCAGGGCATCGACCTGATGGGTCCCGGCGCAGGCATCACCCGCCACGACCTCGACGCAGCAGCACTCGACCGGCCCGTGATCGTGGCCGACTACACGTTGCACCAGTGTGTGGTGAGCTCGGCCGGACTCGATGCCCTCGGCATCGGTCGCGACACTCCCGACCCGCCGGGCGGCGAGATCGGACGCGACGGCACCGGTGAGCCGACGGGGATCCTGGTCGAGCAGGCGTGGAGCGAGGCGCACGCGCGGTCGATGCACGACTTCACCGATCCCGACCGCTGGGCCGAACACGTTGCGGATCGGTCGCGTGCACTGCTCGCCGAGGGCATCACATGCGTGCACGACGCCGCATGCTCCCCCGAGGCCGAGGCCCTCTACGCGACGATGGCGCGCGCTCGCACGCTGCCGGTCGACGTGGTGGGCATGCCGCATCCCGCGGCGCTGCTCCTGAACGAGCACACTGCCAGACTCGACGGTGCGCCCACCGGCGAGGGCGACGACCGGTTTCGCGTCGGCGCGATGAAGCTGTTCGCCGATGGCGGCGTGGCGATCGCGCTCGACGCGAGCGTCGACCGGCAACGCGTTCCGCTTCGGGATGCTCTTCGGAGACCTCGAGGAGCACGCGCTGCGCGCCGCCGACCACGGATTCCGCATCGCCGTCCACGCCATGGGCAACGCGGGTGTGCAGGCGATGATCGACACCGCCGCGCAGATCGCCCGACGCCACACGGACGCCGACCACCGGTTCCGGGTGGAGCACGCCGGCGTCACCAGCGCTGCGCAGTGGCGCGCGCTCGCCGATCTGGGCGCGGTCGCCGTCGTGCAACCCGGGTTCGTGGAGCACGTCGGCGAGCAGAGCGGCGTGCGCTTCGACCACCACCACTGGCTCGCCTTCGCCGGTCTCGCCGACGCCGGCGTGCGTCTCGCCGGGTCGAGCGACGATCCGTGCGCGCCCAGCGCACCGATGTGGGGTGTCGACCTCGGCGTGCTCCGCCGTACCGCGTCGGGCGAGGAGTTCGAGCCCGAACAGTCGGTGCCGTTCGGCGACTGGCTCGAGGCGTACACGACCGGCGCCGCATACGCGGGTGGCCAGGAGACCGAGCGGGGTTCGATCACCCCGGGGAAGCTCGCCGACCTCGTGGTCGCTCGACCGGGCCGA
This sequence comes from uncultured Actinomycetes bacterium, assembly GCA_963720765.1. Taxonomy (GTDB): domain Bacteria; phylum Actinomycetota; class Acidimicrobiia; order IMCC26256; family DASPTH01; genus DASUAS01. The sequence continues at coordinate 52,084 of CAVRGS010000013.1, read as the reverse complement.
CACCGGCGCGCGCGTCCTGCAGACCTGGAAGCGCGGCGAGCTCGTCCACTCCGCGTCACGAGCGCCCTCTCAGTCGGACAGGTTGAGGCCGTGACGGAGGCGATAGCGGACGTCGCCGTAGTGCGCGTTCTCCCACGCGATCATCAGCCACAGGATCACGTTCACCGCGACCAACGAGATGAGCGCGCTCACCTCGGTCGCCGCCGGCCAGAGCGCCAACAGCAGCACCGCCACGCCGAGCCGGGTACGGCTGATCGTGTGCGCGTTGCGGAGCCGCAACACCACGTGAGCGAGGAGATAGATCGCGACCCCGCCGAACAGCGCGAACGCGGGGACGAGGTGAAGGTGGTCGTCCAGGTGCGGGAGCGCCTCCTCGAGGCCGAACGCCGCGAGCACGATCCCGGCGACCATCGGGAAGTGCAGATACGAGTAGGAGTCGCGTGCGAGATCGTTCCGCGGTCGACCGGCCTCGGCCTGCTCGAGCCGTTGCGCGGTGATGATCGAGACGATGTCGAAGTAGATCCACCACAACGCCGCGGCCACACCGACGCCGAGCACCGTGGCCGCGTACACCTCGGCGCTCAGCTCGAGCTGCGCGCCCACGCCGAGCGCGACGATCGATTCGCCCAGGGCGAGGATGACGATCAGCGCATGACGTTCGGCGAAGTGGCCGGGCACCAACTTCCAGCCGTCGGCGCCGTAGACCGCCGGCCCGCCGAAGTCGGCGACGAGGGCGACGGTCCAGAGCGCGTATTGCAGCCCCCCGTCCGCGAACGCGGCGCCGAGCAGCAACCCCACTCCGAGCGCGGTGCTGCACGCGAGACCGATCACCGCCTTGCGCAGCTCAGGGTCGTCGCGCGCCGCGATCAGGAACAGGCCGATGTGCGCCACGCGCACGATCCCGTACGCGATCACGAACGGGATGGCGCGATCCCGAATGCCTCCGGCGCGCACAACGTCGCCACGACGAGGCTGGCGATGGCCCCGAACATGACGATGCGGACGCCGCCTTCTTCGGGGTCGACCACGCTGGTGAGCCACGCGTAGCCCACCCACGCCCACCAGAGGACCCCGAGCACCAGCATCGCCTGGGCGACGCCCTCCCACGTGGGCCGGTCGGCCATCAGCGCGGTGCACTGCGTGAACGCGAGGACGAAGACGAGGTCGAAGAAGAGCTCGAGCGGCTTGACCCGATCTTCGAACCGCGACTCGGCGCTGATGCGCGGCCGACGCCGCCGGCGCGGCGCGTCGGGCACGGGTTCGTCGGTGCTGGCCACGCCGGAACGCTAGCGAGCGCGTTCGACCGTGGAGTCAGTCGCCGAAGAGCACGTCGTGTCCCTGGGTGATGAGCTCGACCGCCTGGCGGCGCGGCAACCCGGCGAGCAACGAGGGACCGGCGCCGTCGGGCACGCCCACCTGCCAGGTCGGACCGTCACCGAGGTGGGTGAGCCCTTCGCGTGCGACGTCACCGGCGTCGGCGAGCTCGGCCATCTTCGCGAGGTCCTCGACGGTCACACCGAACTTCTCGAGGCTGGCGCGCAGCGCAGGCGTGTCGGTCGCGCCCACGACGAGCGACAGCACGTCGACGTGGTCGCGCCGCAGCTCGGCCCAGAGTCCCTCGGCGAACACGAGGTCGAATGCCTTGGTGCCGCCGTACGTCGTGAGCCGCCCGCCACCGGCCCACGCCGCGCCTGACGTCACGAGGAGGATGCCGCCGCGCCGCCGCGACACCATCTGAGCGCCGTAATGGTGCGACGCGAGCAACGGCATGGTGCAGTTCCGTCGCAGCATCGCGTGCCACTCCTCCGCAGCGACGTCGAGGAAGTAGGTGTTCAGCGAGTCGGCACCGGCGTTGTAGACGACGAGACCGATCTCGAGCCCATCGGTCGCCCCGAACAGGTCGGCTTCCGCGCCGGGCACCGCGAGATCCACACCGGCCACGCGGGTCTCGATGCCGTGATTCGCGCTCAGCTCGGCGGCGAGCGCCTCGAGCTTGTCGACGCTGCGCGACACCAGCACGACGTTGACGCCCTCGGCCGCGATCTGGCGACAGAACTCCGCGCCGATGCCGACCGACGCTCCGGCCACCACCGCCCACGGGCCGTATCGGTCACCGAAGACTGACATGCGGATCTCCTCTGCTCGTCGTGCTCGCGTCGAAGCCTCGCGTGCGCCGCGCGTCGTACTGCCGCGCGCCGTACTGTCGCGCGTCGTGCTGCCGTCCGGGCTGCGACAGCTCACCACCCCCGGGAGACGCTGAACTCGGTCCCGTCAGCCCTGTCGTCGGGGGTCCTCGGAGTGCGCGACGTGCTTGCCCAGAGCACTCGGCGACCACCACCTTCGCGTCCGCCGACGTGCGGCTCGGTCAACGGGTCGTCACGACTCGGTGACGGACGATCGCGCCTCTCCTCGCCCTCGCGTGCGGCGACGCCACCACAGGTAGCCGGCGCTGGCCACGACCACGACGCCGAGCAGCATCCAACCCGCCCATCCGAACCAGCGATCGACGGTGCGGACGGACGGCCCTGCGACGTAGCCGATCCCCACGTGGAAGCACCCCCAGAGCAGCGCGCTGCTCGCGTTCCACATCAGGAATCGGCGGTACGGCATCTTCGCCTCTCCGGCCAGCACCGGAACGATCGACTTCGGGCCCGTGACGAAGCGAGCGAGGAAGACGGCGGAGGGGCCGTGTTCGTGCATGAAGCGGTCCGCCCTCCTCCAACGCGCTTCCCCCAGCTTGCGCCCGGGCGCGCTGGCACGGATCTGCCGTCCGAAGCGGCGCCCGATCTCGTACCCGATCGAGTCACCGACGATCGCACCGACCACGGCGGCAGCCATCAGCCACCAGACGGGGACGACGCCCCGGTACGCGAGGAACCCGGCGACGAACAGGACCGTCTCTCCCGGAAGTGCGATACCGAGGAACAGCGCGGTCTCGGCTGCCGCCGCGGCGAAGACGATGAGCACGATCCATGGGTCCGCGACACCCTGCATGAGCTCGACCACACGGTCGAAGACGTCGGCCACGACCGCGGCGGTGATCATCGGCCCGGTGCGCTCGGCACGCCGCGCCGGGAGACGTTGCTGCGTCCGTGCCTGTTCATCAGGGCTCCACGGTTCGGGACCTCGAAAGGCGCGTCAACAAATCCGTTCCCGTGCCGACAGCGCCGCGAACCACCGGCGCGGACGCGGTCAGCCGGGGTCGGGCGCTCGGCCTTCGTCTCCGTCCACATCTCGGTCTTCGTCCTGTGGAGCAGGGACGACGAGGATCGGGCACCGCGCTTCGCGCAGGAGCGCCCGGGTGACGGAGCGGTCGAGGAGACGCCCGAGCAGACCGGCGTCGTCTCCTCCGACGACGATGAGGTCGGCGTGATACTCGGCCGCCGCCCGGACGATCGCCGCCACGGGATCGCCGGTGGCGGCCACCGGCGTCGCCTCCACCAGTCCCGTGGCGGCAAGTTCGCGCGCCGCGAGCTCCTGCGCGTCGGCAACAGCTCGATCGGTCACCTCGTCATGCACGACGGGCCCGTCGCCGATCGGCACGTCGACCGGAAACGGCGGGAACACCATGCCGTAGCCGATGCCGGGTGCGATCCACGTCCGAGGGAACTCCGCCACGTTGATGCCCAGCACTTCGTCGCCTGCGAAGAAGTCGGACACGAAGCGGGCTGCCTCGTGCGAGCTCGGGCTGTCATCCAGCGCCACCAGCAGCGTGCGTCTCATGCGTCTTCCTCCTCGTCGCCACAGGTGTACTCCTCCGCGATGCCCAAAACTCGTGCGACTCAAGCGCGCCCGAAACCGATGCTCACGTTGATTACGTGCCGTCGCATTCGGGAACACGAGACACCGGAGGGGTGATGTGATGGACCTCGACGTCAAGGTGCACGACGAGCCGACTACCGCTGACGGCGACGCGGACCTCCTCGATCGGGTTCGCTCAGAAGCGGGCTCGCTGCGGGATCGGTTGGGCGACCACCAAGTCACCCTGATCGCTGCCGGCGTCGCGTTCTACGCGTTCATCGCCCTGATCCCGGGGTTGATCGCGGCGGCGTCGATCTACGGCATCTTCGCCGATCCGGCCCAGATTCGTGCCCAGGTCGACAGCGTCGCCGGCGCGCTTCCCGACGCCACACGGTCGTTCATCACGTCGCAGCTCCGCAGCACGAGCGACGTCGGCGGCGCAGGGCTGAGCGTGATCGCGGTGATCGGACTCGCCTTCGGGTTGTGGAGCGCATCCTCGGGGATCGCGGCTCTGATGCGAGGACTGGCCGTCACCCGAGGCGAGACGCAACCACGACGATTCGCCGCCCGCAGGGGCATCGCACTCCTCGTCACCGTCGCGTTGATCGTGTTCATGCTCGTGGCGGTGTGGATGATCGCGAGCGCCCCGCCACTCCTCGCCAGCATCACCGGCCTCGGTACGGCAGTGCGGATCCTCCTCGAGATCCTGCGCTGGCCCCTCGTGGCGGCGCTCGCCTGGGCCGTGTTCACCTTGCTCTATCGGGTCTCGGCGGGCGACCCGCGCGACCGGATCGTGACGAAGGGCCCCATCGTCGCGACCGCGATCTGGCTCGCGGCGTCGGCGCTGTTCTCCGTGTACACGGCCAACTTCTCGACCTACAGCCGCAACTACGGATCGCTGACCGTCGTCATCGTCGTGATGCTGTGGCTCTACCTCGGCGCGCTGGCCGCGCTCGTCGGAGCGGAAGTCGACGCCATGACTGCACTCGAGTGAGCAGGTGCGCACGAACATCTCGAAGCGCGGTGCCGGACCGCGCGTGACCGGCGCACCGTCGGCGGCAGTGACCCGGATCGGGCCCAGCAGGCGGGCCTCCACGGCGACGCTACGCGAACGCGCGGCGAAGGGCGCGGCGAGAGTCGCCCCCCAGGAGGGCGACGGCGTAGGTTGCCGCGGTGATCGAAAGAGACGAGGAGCGACCGTGACCGAAGCGAGCGGACGGGTCCTGCCCGAACTGAACGACCTCAACGACTTCTTCTGGAAGTCGGGTGCGGACGGCACGCTCCGCTTCCAGCGATGCTCCGACTGCGGCGAGCTGCGCCATCCACCGAGCGCGGTCTGCCCCTACTGCCGCTCGCACGAGTGGACGCCGGCCGAGGTGTCGGGCCGCGCGGTTGTCGCCGGGTTCACGAACAACGAGCAGATGTGGATCCCGAGCTTCCCGCCGCCGTACGTCATCGCCATCGTCGCCATCGAGGAGGACGACCGCATCCGCCTCACCACCAACCTGGTGAACGTTCCGGCCGACGCGGTGTTCGTGGGCATGAAGGTGCAGGTGCTGTTCGAGCACATCGAGGACGTGTGGATCCCGCTGTTCGAGCCCACCGGCGAGACCGACAAGGGACCCTTCCCGGCCGAGGACCCCGAGATCCACGACGCGCGGCCTATGCCGAAGCCGGGCGACAAGTTCGAGGACAAGGTCGCGGTCACGGGAATCGGCATCTCCCGCATCGGCCGACGCCTCATGACCGACCCCGTCGTGCTCGCGGTCGAGGCCGCAGAAGCCGCCATCGCCGACGCCGGGCTGACGCGCGACGACATCGACGGCCTCACCACCTATCCCGGTGGGATGTTGAGCGGAGGCATGTCCGAAGGCGGCATCTACGCGCTGGAGGAGGCGCTGCGCCTGCGACCGTCGTGGATCAACGGCGGGCTCGAGACCCCCGGGCAGGGCGGCGCGGTGATCGCGGCGATGCTCGCGGTGGCGGCCGGCCTCTGCAAGCACGTGTTGTGCATCCGCACCGTGTGGGAGGCGACCTACGCCGCGCAGGAGCGCGCGAAGTTCAGCGGCGCGCCCGGGAGCTCCAGCGCGATCGTGCCCACCGGCGGTTCCAACCGCATCGGCGGCGACATGCAGTGGCGAGTGACGTATCGGCGCGTCGTCGGCTGCGAATTGGATCGCCATGCAGGCATCGGCGCACTTCGAGCGCTACGGCACGACGCGCGAGACGCTGGCCGCGATCGCGTTGAACAACCGCGCCAACGCGGCGCTGAACCCGTGGGCGATCTACAAGGAGCCGCTCACGCTCGACGACTACTTCGGCGCGCGCATGATCACCACGCCGTTCGGGTTGTTCGACTGCGACGTGCCGTGCGACGGCTCGGTCGCGGTGATCGTGTCGCGCAAGGACGTCGCCGCCGACCTCCGCCAGCCTCCCGTCCACGTGGAAGCGGTGGGCACGCAGATCACGGAGCGCATGAGCTGGGACCAGGGCACGCTCGACCACGAGCCGCTCGTCGCCGGCCCCGCCGCGCACCTCTGGACCCGCACCGACCTCACGCCCACCGACATCCACATGGCGCAGCTCTACGACGGCTTCACCTTCAACTGCCTGTCGTGGATCGAGGCGCTCGGGTTCTGCGGGAAGGGTGAGGCGAAGGACTTCCTCGCCGGCGGCACCAACATCGCCCGCGACGGCATCCTGCCGTTGAACACCCACGGCGGACAGCTCTCGTCGGGACGGCTGCACGGCTACGGCTTCATCCACGAAGCGGTCGTGCAGCTGCGCGGCCAGGCGGGCGAACGTCAGGTCGCGAACGCCGAAACCGCTGTCGCCACCACCGGCGGCGGTGCACCCGGGGGCGCGTTCCTCTTCACCACCGCGCGCTGACGCGCGGCGCGCAGTCGCTCAGGCGGTGAGCTGTCCGCCGAGCCAGTCGATCCGCAGACGTTCGAGACGCGTGCGCGCGATGCGCCACTGGCCGTCTTCGCGCTTGTACTCCTCGCGGTAGTGGCCGTACCCCTGCAGACCGACGCGCGCGCCGTCCTGCTCGTCCCACTCCACGTAGTCGAACATCGCCCAGATGCCGCGTGCCGTGCCGTCGCCGGTGATCTCGATCTCGGGCATGTGGCCGTGGTGGCACGTGCGCGCACCGACGAGCGCGCCGCTCACGTTGGTGACGATCTCGGCGCGACCGGTGTTGACCATCTCGGCCTCGGGGACCTCCATGATGCAGTCGGTCGCGAAGACCATGCCCCAGTCGTCCCACTGCTTCGTGTCCATGAGCCGGAAGTAGCGGGCCTTCAGTTGCTTGATCGCCTCGATGTCGAGGAGCTGCTGTGCGTTCTCGGGTGCGGTCACGATGCCTCCATGCGGTCGAAGGCGGCGTCGAGCGCGTCGCGTCGCTGTTGGTAGAGCGGTCGGTACGAACCGTGCGTCAGCACGTAGGGCTCACCGGCTTCGAGGTCGGCGAGGAGGTTGCGGATGGCGTGCTCCGGCGTGGCGAGGTCGTCGTCACCCATCGGTTGGTGAGCGATCATCGCCTCGACGTCGCCCATGTCGAGGAGCGACTCGCCGAGGTCCGACGGTCGCGCTTCCACGCTGCTCTCGAGGTGACGGGTCATCATCCCGCCCGGGAAGAGCACGGTGACGCCGATGTCCTCACCGGTGAGCTCCTCGCGCAGCGACTCGGCGAAGCCGAGCACCGCGAACTTGCTCGTCTGGTAGGCGCCCAGCCGTACCGATGGCGCGAGCACGCTCGACGACGCGGTGAACACGATGCGCCGGAACCCGCTGCCGGCGCGCAGCATCGGCAGGAACTCGCGCACCGTGCGCACGGTGCCGAGCACGTTCACGTTGAGGATCCACAGCCAGTCCTGCTCGGTGAGCTTGTCGATCGCCCCGAACTGCTGGACGCCGACATTCGAGCAGAGGATGTCGCAACCGCCGAGCGTGACCCGCACGTGCTCCGCCGCCGTGACCACGGACGCGACGTCGCCGACGTCGCACCGCGCCGAGGTGGTCGTCACCCCGACCTCGTCGGCGATCGTGGCCGCGTTCGCAGCGGCCGAGTCGGCGTCGATGTCGAGCAGGGCGACGTTCGCGCCCGCTTCCGCGAACATCCGCGCCAGCGCAGCACCGAGCCCCGAACCGGCTCCCGTCACCACCGCGTTGCGGCCCGCCAGATCCACCACGTGTTCCCCTCTCGTCCCGAGTGCGCGCAGGCTACCGACCGATCGGAAGTCGAGCAGTCAGAGCCGCATGACCCAACCGCCGTCGACGCTGATGGTCTGTCCATTGATCCAGTCGCCGGCCTTCGAACAGAGCAGCAACAGCGTCCCCACCAGATCCTCCGGCGGGCCCGACTTCTTCCCCGGGATCCCTGCTTCGATCGCCGACCGGATGGGCGAGTCCTCGGCGAGGCTGACGAATCCGCTCTCGGCCGCGACGAGTCCCGGTGCGATCGCGTTCACATTGACGCCTTGTGGTCCGAGCTCACTCGCGAGGTTCGCGGTGAGCGAGTGCAACGCGTACTTGGAGATCCCGTAGATCCCGCCCGTACCGAACGCGCCGGCGGAGAGGCCGTTGATGATCCTGCCTCCTCCCCGCTCGAGCATGGACGGCAGCACCGCCTGCGTGCAGAGCAACGGACCCCGGAGGTTGACGTCGATCACGCGATCCCACTCGTCGACCGGCATGTTGCTGAGCCCGTACCGCGGGAGATCTCTCATGATCGCGGCGTTGTTCACGAGGATGTCGATGCCGCCGAACGCGTCGATCGCGGCGCGGGCCATCGACTGCGCCGACACCAGCTCCTGCACGTCGACGGCAACTCCGATGGCGTCGAAGCCGTCGCTCTGCAGGTTTCCGGCGGCGTTGGTGGCGGCACCCTCGTCGACGTCGGCGAGCACCACCGATGCGCCGGCCTCGCCGAGCGCGCGGCCGTAGACGATCCCGATGCTGCCGGCGCCACCAGTGACGATCGCCACCTTGCCGCTCAGGTCGAAGAGCTCCGAGGCCTTCATCGCGCCACGTCCTTTCTGCCGATCTTGACGGCAGCTCGTCCGTCGTCGAATATCGCGGCTGGGACGGATTCAGTCAAGTGCTTTAGCGTCCGAGGGGGACACGTGGGAGCGAAGACCGCACAGCGCGAAGTCTGGTCACGCGACGGCCTGGGGCGTCGTGAACGTCGGCTGGTGTCGATCGCGTGCGTCGGTTTCGCGTGCACTGCGGAACCGATCGTCGACGAGGTCCGTGCGGCGTTCGAGGGTGACGAACTCACCATCGACGAGATGCTTGAGGTGGTGCTGCACTTCGCGGTGTACTGCGGCTGGCCCAAAGCATCGAACCTCGAGATGTACGTCCGCCAGACGTGGGCGCAGATCCAGGAAGAGCGTGGCGAGGAACCGACTCCCCTCCCCCTCCGCTCGACCGACGTCTCCGAGCTCGGGCCGAACGACTGGGAAGCACGCATCGCGCGCGGCGAGGAGGAGTTCCGCGACGTGAACCACGTGCCGGCTCCCGGTCGCGACTCTCCGTATCAGCACGCAGGCATCCTCAACTTCGTGTTCGGTCACGTCTGGCAGCGCCCGGGTCTCGGGCGCCGCGAGCGGCGGTTTCTCACCGTCGCGTGCGTCGGTGTGGACGAAGCACCGATTCCGATCCTGTCGCACGTGGGCTCCGCGCTCGAGTCGGGCGACATCACCCGGCCGGAGATGGACGAGCTCATCCTGACGTTCCGCGCCTACGACAACGACGAGCGCGCCGACACCCTCCAGGCCGCGGCCGACAGCCCCTGGCCGCCGGTCATCGCGCCTCGATGAGCCTGCTCGCACCGTCATCCCGCCTCGTCGGGAACCGCATCAGCCGCAAGGAGGACCCGCGCCTCCTCACCGGTGCCGGCACGTACGTCGACGACGTTGTCGTCCCGGGCATGCTGCACGTCGCGTTCGCGAGGAGCGACAGCGCGCGCGCTCGCATCGTGCGCGTCGACGCCGACGCGGCGAGCGAGGCGGAGGGGGTCGTGGCGGTGTTGACCGCCACCGACCTGAACGACGTGCTCGTGGGCCCGATGGGTGCGACGCCAGTGCTCTCGATGGGGTCGGTGGGCCCGTACAAGGTCCTCGCCGACGACGAACTGCGCTACGTCGGCGATCCCTACGCATTGGTGGTCGCGCGAAGCCGCGCGCTCGCCGAGGATGCCGTCGAGCTGATCGAGCTCGACGCCGAACCGCTCCCCGCCGTCGTCGACTACACCACCGCGCTCGCGAGTACCGAGCGCGTGCATCCCGACATCGAGGGCAACGTCGCGGGCGGAATGCCGATGCCCCCCGACGACGAGCTCCGTGCGATCCTCGACACGGCCGCGCACGTCGTGACCGACACCTTCGTCCAGAACCGCTACCTCGCGGTCCCCATGGAGACACGCGGGGTGGTGGCGTCGTGGCAGCCTCGTGCGGGACGCTTCGACGTGTGGGTGTCCACGCAGTCGCCGCACGACGTGCGCACCGTGACCAGCCGCATCACCGGCGTTCCCGAGAACAGGATCCGGGTGCAGATGGGCGATGTCGGCGGTGGCTTCGGCCAGAAGGCCTACCTCGCGCGCGACGAGCAGATCGTCCTGCTCGCCAGCTTCCACCTGGGCCGACCGCTGAAGTGGATCGAGGACCGGCGCGAGAACCTGATCGCAGCGACGTCGTCACGCGCCGAGCGATGCACCGTGACCATCGCGGCTGACGACGACGGGACGATCCTGGGCATCGCGGCCGACCACATCGACGAGGTCGGCGCGTACCCGATGGCCGGCAGCGCGGCCGCCATGGGCGCGGTCATCTTCACCGGCCCGTACCGAATTCCGAAGCTGGCGTTCGAGTCGCAGTCGGCGTTCACCAACACCTGCCCACGCGCTCCGTACCGCGGGCCCTGGCAGTTCGAGACGTACTTCCGCGAGCAGTCGATCGATCGCCTCGCCCGACGATTGGACGTCGACCCGCTCGAGTTGCGCCGCCGCAACGTGCTGCGGCGAGACGAGCTGCCGTACACGCTGCCGCTCGGCATTCCGATGTTCGACGTCTCGCCCGCCGAGACACTCGAGCAGGCCGCGTCGATGCTCGACTACGACGCGTTCCGCGTCTGGCAACGAGAGCAGCTCGAACTCGGTCGCCTGGTGGGCGTCGGCATCGGTCTGTACATCGAGCCGCAGAGCATGATCGGTCCCTACAGCGCGGAGCCGGCCCACCTCCGCATCCAACCCGATGGCACGGTCGACGTGTACCTCGGCTCGGGATCGCACGGGCAAGGCCTCGAGACCACGACCGCGCAGCTGGTGAGCGAGTTCCTCGGCGTCACGTACGACGACGTGACCGTGCACCAGGGCGACACCAACGAGACGCCGTATGCGTTCGGCACCGGTGGGAGCCGGAGTGGGCCCATCCTCGGCGCCGCGATCCAGGAGGCGTCCGAGAAGCTCCGGCAGAAGGTGGCGGCGATCGCGGCCCATCTCCTCGAGGCCGCGCCGGAGGACATCGACGTCGTCGACGGGGTGGCGAGCGTTCGAGGCACACCGACCCGGTCACGCACCGTCGGCGAGATCGCCCACGTCGCGCACCTCGACCTCGGCGCCCTCCCGCCAGGCATGGAGCCGGGCCTGGAGGTCCTGCATCGCTACCAGTCCGATCAGCTGTTCTTGTTCTCCAACGTGTGCCACCTCTGCACCGTCGACGTCGATCCGCACATCGGCACCGTCACGTTGCTGCGCTACATCGTCAGTGAGGACTGCGGCGTGATGATCAACCCGTCGGTGGTGGAGGGACAGATCGCCGGCGGCGCGGTGCAGGGCATCGGCGGCGCGCTGCTCGAGGACTTCGTGTACGACGAGCAGGGCAACCCACTGACCAGCACCTTCATGGACTACCTGCTGCCCACGGCCACCGACGTGCCCGAGATCGAGTACGGCCACGTCGAGACGCCGGCGTCGACGCCGGGCGACTACAAGGGCGTCGGAGAGGGTGGCGCGATCGGCGCGCCCGCCGCCGTTGCGAACGCGGTGAACGACGCGCTCGCGCTGGTCGGTGCGCACCTCGCCACGGCGCCGTTCACCCCACCGCGCATCGTCGAGGCGCTCGCCGCGGCCGGTGGCTGACGAGCCCTCGTTGTCAGACGAACAGCGTCTGACGGAAGACCTTGCGGTCGGCCGACGCGAGCGCGGCCGCCGACGCGGCCGACACCGGGGCAGAGAGAAAGCCGACCATGCAGTCGACGAGGTTCGTGATCTCGAGCGCGAGCGGCAGCACGGGACGTCGCCGGACGCGGGCGCGCTCCCGATTCGCCGCGGTGTGCACGGTCAACTCCATGAACTGGGCGAAGCGGTGCGTCCGCAGCGGCTCCTCCAGGCCGTCAAGGCAGGCGCGAACGTGCTCCTCGTAGTCACGCTGCCCGGTTTCGAAGCGCTTCGGCAGATGCTTGAACGCCTCACCGCCGTGCTGCGAGATCGAGGCGACGAAGCTCAGGTAGTTGCTGTCAGCGCGGTCGCTCTGCTCGAGCACGGCGACGATCTGGCATTCGAGCCACCCGCGGAGATCCGAAGGTGCTCGTTCCGCAACGAGTTCGTCGCGACGCTCGCGCAGTCGCGGCAGCCGGTGTTCGAAGATCGCCTCGACGAGCTTGTCCTTGGATCCGAAGTGGTACAGCACCGCCGAGTTGTTGCCACTCCCGACTGCGGTGGCGATCCGGCGCATCGAGACACCGTCGACGCCATGGTCGGCGATCATCCGCTCCGCGGCGAGCAGGATCTGCTCCTTCGTCGATCTCGCCGCTACGGGCATCGTCGGATTCTCTTCAGGATCCGCCGATCAGTCAAGTGACTTAGCGTGACACGCGCATGCGCGCTCGGGCGCTCAGCGTGTGTCGCGTGCTCCCTCGAGCCGGTCGAGGAGGCGCACGATCGCCGCGTTCGCCTCCTCGTGGCCGGTGTCGAACCCGCGCACCTCGTCCTGGACCACCACGAGCGCGAGGCCCTGCACCGCCGCCGCGACCAGCGCAGGCGGGAACACGTCGGAGTCGATGCCGTACTCACGGAGGATCGAAGCCAACGCCTCCGTCTCCATGCGCCGCACGTCTCGTGCCAGCTCGGCGACCTCGGCCTGCAGCGGCGGACGGTGGTTGGCCGCCGCGGTGAGCTCCACCAGCAGCGCGGTTCCCCGCGGATCCGACGCCAGCTCCCACCAGGCCCGGAGGGGCTCCGGCGATGTCAACGCGTCGCGGATCCGTCCCACGTTGGCCTCGGCCCGACGGCGGAACACCGCGACGAAGAGGTCGTCGATGGTGCCGAAGTGGTAGTGGAGCTTCACTCCCGCCACCGCCTCGACCCGCCGAGACGTGACCGCGGCGTACCCCTCCCGCAGCATGATCTGCTCGGCCGCGTCGAGGATGCGGGCGCGCTTCTCCAACGTGGCGGCACGGGGGCGCCGGGTCTCGACCATCCGTGTGTTGTAGTGCGTTGACTCCACCGAAGATGTAAGTTAGAACAGTTGTTCTAACTTCGCACGCACCCATGAGTGCACCCCGGGGGGATCCATGGCGCTCGTCCACGAGACCGACGTGTACTTCGATCCGTACGACGTCGGCATCAATGCCGATCCCTATCCGACCTACACGCGGCTGCGCGACGAGGCGCCGATCTACCACAACGAGCAGTTCGACTTCTGGGCGCTGTCACGCCACGCCGACGTCGAGCGAGGCATGGTCGACTGGCAGCGGTTCACGAGCACGCGCAGCGACATCCTCGACATCATCCGCGCCGGCATCGAGCTGCCCGGCGGCGTGATCATGTTCGAGGACCCGCCGCTGCACGGCATGCACCGCGGCCTCATGTCGCGCGTGTTCACACCGCGCGCGATGGCCGAGCTCGAGGACCAGGTGCGTGCCTACTGCGTGGGCATCCTCGATGCCCTCGTGGGTTCGGGCGGGTTCGACATCATCACCGAGCTGGCGTCAGTCATGCCCATGCGCGTCATCGGCATGCTCCTCGGCATCCCCGAGGACGACCAGATCGCGGTGCGCGAGAAGACCGACGCCGACCTGCGCACGCGACGCGGCCAACCGATGAAAGTGCAGCAGGAGAAGGTCGCCAACGGCGACATGTTCGCCGAGTACATCGACTGGCGCGCGAAGCATCCGTCTGACGACCTGATGACGCGTCTGATCAACGCGGAGTTCGAAGACGAGCACGGCGAGCAGCGCACCCTCACTCGGGAGGAGGTGCTCACCTACACCGCGGTGATCGCGGGCGCGGGCAACGAGACCACCGGGCGCCTCATCGGCTGGCTGGCGAAGGTGCTGGCCGAGCACCCCGATCAGCGGCGCGACGTGGTCGCCGACCGCACACTCATCCCGAAGGTGATCGAGGAGACGCTGCGATTCGAGCCGACCGGCCACGCCACCGCTCGCGTCGCGTCCGACGACCTCGACTACTACGGCACCACGGTGCCGGCCGGCAGCGCGATGTTGCTGCTGATCGGCTCGGCCAACCGCGATCCGCGCCGCTACGAACATGCCGACGAGTTCGACGTGCGCCGCGAGGACGCAGGGCACCTGACCTTCGGGTGGGGTGTGCACCACTGCCTCGGCGCCGCGCTCGCCCGCCTCGAGGGCCGCGTCGCGCTCGACGAGTTCCTCAACCGCTTCCCCGAGTGGGACGTCGACTACGACGGCATCGAGCTCGCGCCGACGTCGACGGTGCGCGGCTGGCAGCACATGCCGATCGTCATCCCGTGACCGACGGCGGTGCGGATCCGGTCGTCGTCGTCTCCAACGACACGCACATCGGCCCCCGCCTCGTCGAGGACCTGCGGGCCTACTGCCCCACCGCTCGCCTCGACGACTTCGATCGCTTCGCGGCGGAGACGGCGTCGGAACGCGAAGCCGCGGTCACGATGCTCGAGGGCAGTGGCTACCTCGATCACCCGAACTTCCGCACCGCGGGGCACCATGACTCCGCCGCGCGGCTCGCCGACTACGACCATGATGGCGTCGCCGCGGGTGTGCTGTTCCACGGCTCGATGAACCTTGAGCCGATTCCGTTCGTGCCCGGGGGCCTCGGCAAGGTCAAGCCGTCGGGTGACATGGAGCTCGTCGGCCTGGGCCAGTCGATCTACAACCGTTGGCTCGCCGACTTCGTGGCCCAGGCGCCGCACCGCCATGTCGGTCTCGCGTACCTGCCGATGTGGGACGTCGATGCTGCGGTCGCCGAGCTGCGATGGGCGCACGGCGCCGGGATGCGCGGCGTGAACTTCCCCGCGATGCGCGACGGCGAACTGAAGCCGTACAACCGTCGCGCGTGGGAACCGCTGTGGTCGACGTGCGAGGAGCTCGGCATGCCGCTCGTCACCCACGTGGGCGGCGGCACGAACGCGAGCTACTCCGGACTCGAATCGGTCGCGTTGCTGCAACTCGAGTCGGCGATGTTCTCGCGCCGCGCGGTGTGGTGGATGATCTTCGCCGGAGTGTTCGAACGCCACCCGGGCCTCAAGCTGGTCATCACGGAGACGCCTGGCAACTGGTACCCGCCGACCGCGACCGAGCTCGACACGCTCCACGCGTTCTACGAGTCGAAGCGCGACCAACCGCTCAACCAGGCGCTCCTCGCGGCAGGTGCCGCGCCCGCCGAGCGAGTACATGGCGCGCAACGTGTTCTTCGGCGCGAGCTTCGCGTCGCCGTACGAGGTCGAGCAGGCGCTGCTCCACGGCCTGAGCTCGCAACTGCTGTGGGGTTCCGACTATCCGCACCTCGAAGGAACGTTCGTGTGGCCCGAGGGCCGCGACGTTCCGTCGGTGACGCGCCTCGCGCTGCGGAACACGTTCTGCAACATCTCCGCATCCGAGACGACAAGGATGGTCGGCGGAAACGCGGTCGAGGTCTACGGCCTCGACGCCGACGCGCTGCGGACGATCGCGCGCGACATCGAGGCGCCGACGCTCGACGACCTCGCCACGCCGATCGACGCGGTGCCGGCCGGAGCGAGCGTCACCGCATTCCGCGCCGGCGCCGGCGGCTGGAGCTGACGGACTCGATCGCGAACGACCGGGGAAATGTCGCCACCGCGATCTCCCCTGACCCTTCCCGAGGCTGGGTCACTCCGAGAACGTCGCCGTGATGGCGGAGAGGGTGTTCCTGGACGGCCGGCCCACCGCGCCGGAACGACACGAGTTGTCGGGATGTGACTCGCGTTGCGCCACGGTGGCGAGGTGATACGTCCCGTCCGAACACGCGAGCAGTGGGTTCTCCTCCGCGAACACGCCTTGCGGGTTGTCGTACCCCGGCGCGGTCCAGACGTGCATCATCCATCCCGTCTGCTTGATGTACCGGCCCCCGACGGTCGGGCACTTGCGCTCCTTCACCGCCATGTCCTTCTCGTCGCTCAGCGCGGTCTTGATGCCCTCGGCCGACTGGATGATGCAGAGCCCCTCGTGGTCGTGCCACACGTCGTTGGTGCCCACGAACCCGACCGGTTCGATCGCGGTGTTGACGCTGTACATGAGGCCGGAGAGCTTGGCGTCGGGACGGGTGCCGTCGTAGAGCAAGGTGCCCGGGTGGAGGAGCGCGTCGTCGGTGAGCGAGCCGTCCGCCGACTGCACACCGCCGGAACCACCGACGTAGTGGATGCCCGTCCCCGGCCCATAGGTGCCCGCCGGGCGGTACCCCGCAGCCGCGGCCGCCCCGAGCGTCGGGAACGCGGCCGCCGCCTGGCGGGTCAGGGAGAGCTGCCGGTCGAGCTCCGCTTGCGTGACGGGATCCAGGTCGTGGATGACGATCGCGTGGTGATGGCCGTTGGACAGTGCCGAGAACCCGCCGTCGTCGTCTGCAGTGCCCGCGACCACCACCGCGTCGGCGTGGACGTGAGCCGGCACGGCTGCCGTCGCATCCGGCGTGCCCGCCGTCGTCGTCCCGGCGTCGGTCAGGAGCACGACGGCCGCCCCCGCGGTGAAGCCGAACACCAGCACCGCCCCGAAGATGCCCAGTCTGAGCCGCCGCGGGCGGGTGCCCGGCTTGCCTCTCGTCATCGCACTTCCCCCTGTTGAAGCGAGGACCGAATGAACATGTGCCGACGCTTCGTCCTGGTCACGGTCGTCGCCGCGGCTGCACTCGCGGTCGCCCTCCCCCTGGCGCACGCCGCCACGACGACGACCGAGCCTCCGACCACGCTTCCGATCGGCACCGCGCCGACGACGACACCGTCGGGCACGCCCAACCCGGCGGCCACCGGCTCGATCCTCATGATCAAGCTCCCAGTGGGGAACGTCGCCGCCGCCGAGAAGTTCTACGGGGCCGTGTTCGGCACCAAGCTCGCCGTCACCGTCGGCAGCGCGCACATCGTGACCTTCCCGGACGGCGGCCCCGGTCTCGTGCTGCTCAAGCGCAACGCGAAGGAGAAGGGCCGGACCGGCGCGTTCATCATCAAGGTTCCCGACCTGAACGCATCGGAGGGCCTGGCACTAGCGGACGGCGCGAAGAAGCAGGCGACGTTCGCCGGCACGCCGAACAACCAGGCCGCGCGGTCGGTCGACCTCCTCGATCCCTGGGGCAACCAGGTCGAGATCCTGCAGATCGGCTGAGCCTGGCTCAGTGCTCGCGGACTGGCGGCGTCACGTGCGCGCTGGTCAACATCGCGACGAGCTCGTCGATGAACTCGTCGGCCGGGATCTGGTGGTAGGGGCTGTCATCCAGCTGCGAGAGCTGCCCGTAACCGACGAGTGCGGCCATGACCACTCCGGGGAGGTGGTGTTCTTCCCAACCGACCTGCCACTGGTCGAGCTCGAGCCCAGCCGTGAACGTCTTCTGCAGCTCCGGGAATCGCTCGCGTTCGGCGCTGACCACGCGCATGATCGGAGCGAACCTTCGCATTGCGTCAAGCCGCATGTGGAGGTCGCGCCGCAGGCGCTCGACGGGATCGTCGATGCTGTCGAGTGCCTGCAGCACCGCCAGGAACTGCTCGATGTACTCCGTGGCGCTGCGCTGGATGGCGGCGACGAAGACATCGTCCTTCGACCGGAAGTGGCGGTAGAAGCTGCCCGTTCCCGCGGCGAGTCCCACCGCGCGCTCGATGTCGCTGATGGTCGTGCCGTCGAACCCGCGCTCCAGGAAGAGGTCGAGGGACGCAGTGAGGATGCGCTCGCGTGTGTTCGGACGCCGGACCGCGGTCTTCGTCATGCCGAGCACGGACAGTACCCGCCGTCCATCGTTCAGGTGATCTGCTGCTTCGCGACCAGTCGCTTCAGCGCGGGGTCGTACCTGTACGTGAACATCGGCAGCGAATAGGTGTGCGTCTTCGGGTCGTACGTCATCGTGCCCAACCCCGTGACGTTCACGGACTTCGTGTTCGCGATCGCCTTGCCGAAGCTCTCGACGGTCAGGTTCTTGCCCGCCGCCTTCGCCAGCTGAGAGAACAGGCTGACGTACTCGCACGCGGTCTGCGCCGACACGCGGTACTGGGGCTCGCCCTGGGGAACGTTCTCGACGATCTCGTGTCCCGTCGCCTTCTCGATCACGCTGAAGCACTTCTTCAGTGCGGGATCGCTGAAGATGAATCCCGAGTCTGCGGCCAGCGCGGTCTTCATCACCGACGGATCGGTGGCCGGATTCGACGCCGCCGACGCCAGGTTGCGGGCGTTGGTCGCAGCGATCCGCGGGCGATAGTCGGTCTTGGAGAGCGCGTTCGTCACCGAGTTGACCGCCCCGCCGACGAGGAGGACGGTCTTCACGCCGTCGGTCTTGAACCGCTCCATGATCGTGCCGGCCTGCTGCACCTGGGCGACGGTGTCCTCGGGCGGCGCGTCGATGATCGCGGTCGTCCCCTTGATGCCCTGCTGCTTCAACGCCGGGAGCACAACGCCCTTCATGAGCGCTTCCTCCTCGTCGGCGATGCCGACGAGCCCGAGCTTGCCCTTCAGCGCTCCCGCCGACGCGAGGGCCGCGACCTGGCGCGGGCCGAGCTCGGCGCCGGACTCGAGGGTCGCCCACGGTGCCTTTGCCTGCTCCAGGTTCTTCTCCGTCGTCTGCCCGCCGAGAATTGGCGTGTCGTGCGACGCAACCATGCAGAGCGGCGCATCGGCGTTGAAGAAGCTCATGGCGGCGAAGACCTTCTCGTCCTCCGAGAGCTTGATGCACGCTTCCTGCGCCGGAGCGGTGCCGAGCGGATCGATCTTGGCGAACACGGGGACGACCTTGCGACCGTTGATGCCGCCGCGCTTGTTGAGGTCGTCGATGACGGCCGTGTAGGCCTTCTCGTAGTCGCCGTGGTTGGTGTTGGTGACACTGCGGATCGCGTCGAGGTCGGGATACGTGATCCCGAGCTTGATCTCCTTGCTCGTGACCCCGTCGGTCGCCGCGCCGACCGTCGCCGAGGCGACCGTGCCGCTCGAGATCACGAGACCGACCACCGCGACGAGTGCCGCCAGCGTCCGCTGCATCCGCTTCCCCCCTGGCTCCGCCGTCGGGCACTGCGCCCGTGCGACTGGCGCCGATCGTACGGCGGTCCGGGCCGGAATGCAAGGATACCCTTGCATTCCCCAGGCGTTGCCGCGTATCGTTCCGGGGGCGCTCGACGAGGGGGATCGATGGGGCACGAGGTCACCGGGCGGGCGCACGAGGACCGGCCCCTCGCCGCTCTGGCCATGGTGCGCGGCGTCGAGCAGCAGCTGCTCGACGACCGGGCCCGTGCGGAGCTCGACGGGCTCGTGGAGCTGGTCGACCCGTCCGCGCTCGATCTCATCGCGGTGCCGGACGACGTCCTCGCCCGGGTCGAGATCGTGCTCGGGAGCTGGGGGTGCAACGTGCTCGACGACGTGTTGCTCACCCGCATGCCGAAGCTGCGGTTCCTCGCCTACGCAGCGGGCACCGTGAAGCACACCGTCACCCCGGCCACGTGGGAGCACGGCGTCGTCGTCTCCAGTGCAGCCGCGGCCAACGCCGTCCCCGTGGCCGAGTTCACCTTCGCTGCCATCGTCATGATCGCCAAGGACGTGTTCCGCACGCGTGATGCGCTCCGCACGTCGCGCGGACGCGAGCCCGTGAGTGGTGTCGGGCCGACCGGCGAGCTGGGCACGCGCGGTCTGCGCATCGGGTTGCTCGGCGCATCGACGATCGGTCGACTCGTCATCGAGCGCCTCGCGACGCTCGACGTCACGGTCGCGGTCGCCGACCCGTACCTCGACGAGGCCGACGCGACGCGACTGGGCGTGACTCGCATGGAGCTCGACGAGCTGTTCGCGTGGGCGGACGTCGTCTCCGTGCACGCGCCGGAGCTGCCGTCGACGCACCACCTCGTCGACGCCGATCGCCTCGCGCGCATGCACGACGGCGCGTGGCTGGTCAACACCGCACGCGGCTCCCTCGTCGACACCGACGCGCTGACCCCCGAGTGCGTCACCGGTCGACTCAACGCGTTCATCGACACGCCGGACCCGGAACCGCTTCCACCCGACTCGCCGCTGTACGACCTCCCGAACGTTGTCCTGACCCCGCACATCGCGGGCTCGCTCGGCACCGAGCTCTCGCGCATGGGCGAGCTCGCCGTCGCCGAGATCCGGCGCTTCGTCGCCGGCGACGCGCTCGCGCACGAGGTGCGCGCCGACGACCTCGATCGGATCGCGTGATGCCGACCGACGCGCGAGCGAACCCGATGGCGGGCAACCCACTCGTCACGAAGGCCGACGTGCAACGGGCCGTCGTCGACCTGGTCGAGCCGGTCGTCCAGCACCTCTCCCCCGGCGGCGCTCGGGCCCGCCTCGGCACCTTCGGCGCGCACTTCGCGCCGCGTGTCTCCGAGCTGGAGGGGTACGCCCGCCCCCTCTGGGGCATCGTCCCGCTGGTCGCGGGCGGCGGCACCTTCGAGCACTGGGACCGGTGGGTCGACGGGCTCGCCCACGGCACCGATCCCGGCAGCGACGAGTACTGGGGCCCGTGCGCGGAGGACATCGACCAGCGCATGGTCGAGATGGCGGCCATCGGGTTCGCGCTCGCGTTCGTGCCCGAGCGCCTCTGGGATCCGCTCACCGGCACCCAGCGCGACCACGTCGTCGACTGGCTCCGCGGCATCGAGCGTCACGAGCCGGCGCAGAACAACTGGCAGTTCTTCCGCCTCCTCGTACAGATGGGGCTCGAGCGCGTCGGCGCGCAGTTCGACCTCGACGCGCAGGCTCACTCGGTGGAGCTCCTCGACTCGTTCGCCGTCGACGACGGTTGGTACACCGACGGTGCCGGCGGGAACATCGACTGGTACGTGCCGTTCGCGCTGCACACGTACGGCCTCGTCCTCGCTGCGTCGGGACTCGGCGACCGCGGCGCGGCCGAGCGCTACGTCGAACGGGCGCGAGCGTTCGCGCCGCAGATCTGCCACTGGTTCGCGGCCGACGGCGGGGCGCTCCCGTTCGGACGGAGCCTGACCTACCGCATGGCGCAGGGCAGCATCTGGGGCGCGCTGGCGCTGGCCGACGTCGACGCGCTCGACTGGCCCGAGGTGCGCGGGCTCGCGCTCCGCCATCTGCGCTGGTGGAGCGAACGACCGATCAGCGACCGCGACGGCGTGGTGTCGGTGGGCTACGGCTACGACAACCGCCGCATGGCCGAGTCGTACAACTCGCCTGGTTCGCCGTACTGGTGCATGAAGGCGTTCGCGATGCTGGCCGCGCCCGACGACCACTCGTTCTGGACCGTCGAGGAAGCCGCGCCGTCCCCACCGTCGACCGTCTCGCTGTCGACACCGGGCATGGTCCTCGGACACGACGACGGGCAGGTCGTGGCGTTGTTCGCGCAGCCACCCGGGTGGTCGTTCGTCGAGCAGGCCGACGCCAAGTACCAGAAGTTCGCGTACTCCAGCCGCTTCGGCTTCAGCGGCGACTTCACGATGTACGGCCTCGGCGCCACCGACTCGATGCTGGCCGTCACCGATCCGTCGACGGGCGTGCGTCGGGTGCGCGAACGTGTGCTGCTCAGCGAGGTCGTCGACGGCACCGCGCTCACACGCTGGTCACCGATGCCGGGCGTGCGCATCGACACCGCGCTCACCGGTGGTGCGCCGTGGCACGTCCGCGTCCACCGGATCGAGACCGATCGCGAGCTCGTGCTCACCGAGAGCGGCTTCGCGTTGGCGTGGGAACCGGAGGGCTTCGCGCCGCCGCCGCTCCAGGAGCCGGAGTCCGGCATCGCCCCGTTCACGAGCCCGGCGGGAGCGTCGATCGTGGTCGACCGGCCGCGGTCGGGCGCACCGAGGCGGCGGGCGCAGCTCGCGGTCCTGAGCCCGAATGCCAACGTGATGCACCCGCACACCGTCGTGCCGGCGGTCACCGTGACCGTGGCCGCAGGCTGCCACGTCCTGGCGTGCGCAGTCGGGGCGTCGCACGACGCCGCGAGCGTCGCGCCCGAGCTCGCGCCCGTGATCGAGCCAACCCTGGTCGAACAGCTCGACGCATTCGCGGCCCGGGACGTTCCGGCGTGAGCGCGACGCCCGAGCTCAGGCCCGGTCGCACGATCCTCGGCATCTCTGCGGTGCTGTTGCCGTTCACCGCCGACGGCGCGGTCGACTGGCCCTCGTTCGACACGCTGTTGGCCGACACGGTCGCCGCCGGGCTGGTGCCCGCGGTGAACATGGACACCGGGTACGTGCAGCTCCTCGATCCAGCCACGCGCGCGCAGGTGCTCGAGCGCGCCGCACGCGCTGCTGGACCCGCGGGTTTCGTGGCGGGCGCGTTCGTCACCGACGAGCCCGGCGCGCCCTTCGACGCCGACGCGTACCTCGACGCGCTCGACTCGGCGACCAGCGCGGGTGGGACTCCAGTGATCTTCCCGTCGTACGGGTTGAACTCGCTCGACGACGCCGAGTGGGTGGCGGCGCACGACGCGTTCGGCCGGCGCTTCGACCGCTTCATCGGCTTCGAGCTCGGACCGATGTTCGTGCCCTACGGACGCATCTACTCGCTCGACGCGTACGAAGCACTTCTCGGCGTCGGCAGTTGCATCGGCGCCAAGCACTCGTCGCTGTCGCGCGCGGCCGAGTGGGACCGGCTCACGCTGCGCGACCGCGTCCGGCCCGACTTCCACGTCTTCACCGGGAACGACCTCGCCATCGACATGGTCTGCTACGGATCCGACTACCTGCTCGGGCTCTCCGCGTTCGCGCCCGCGGCGTTCGCCGAGCGCGACCGCCGGTGGGCGCACGACGAGCGGTCGTTCCACGAGCTCAACGATCTCCTGCAGTACCTCGGCGCGTTCGCGTTCCGCGCGCCAGTCCCCGCGTACCGCCACGACGCCGCCCTGTTCCTGGAGCTCCGGGGCCGCATCACGTCCGACGCGACACCGCCGGGCGCGGCGCGTCGATCCGACGCCGATCGCGAAGTGCTCGCCGACATCGCACAACGCCTGGACGAGCTCACGTGACCGGCGACGCGATCGTCCAGGTGAAGCGGCTGCGCACGATCGCCGAACTGCGCGATCGGATCTCGCAGCTCGGCATCACCGAGCAGCTGGGCATCGACGACGCGGTCGATGCCGCCGGTCCACTCGCGAGCCCGTTCTCCTTCACCGACGGCTCGGCAGGCACGTTCTCGGTGGGCAACCGGTTCGCGGTGCTCCCCATGGAGGGCTGGGACGGCGAGGCCGACGGGCGCCCCACCGATCTCGTGCACCGCCGCTGGCGCCGCTTCGGGGAGAGCGGCGCCAAGCTCGTGTGGGGCGGCGAAGCAGTCGCCGTGCGACCCGACGGCCGCGCCAACCCCCGCCAGCTCGTGCTCGATGCGAGGACCGTCGACGACATCGCCGCGCTGCGGGCCGATCTCGTCGACGCGCACACCGGTGCCCACGCCAACCCCGACGGGTCCGCAGACGGGCTCGTCGTCGGCCTGCAGCTGACGCACTCCGGCCGCTGGTCGCGGCCGACGGGTACCTCACGACCCCAGCTCGCGTACCACCACCCGTTGCTCGACCAGCGCGTCACGGCCGACGCGGCGGTGGTCCTGTCCGACGAAGACCTCGACGCGCTCGTCGACGCGTACGTGGACGCCGCCGTCCTCGCTGTCCGACGCCGGCTTCGACTTCGTCGACGTCAAGCACTGCCACGGCTACCTGCTGCACGAGTTGCTGGGTGCGGTTGACCGCGACGGCGTGTACGGCGGTTCGTTCGAACACCGGACTGCGTTCCTGCGCCGGGTGGTCGAGCGCATTCGCACACGTGCGCCGGGTCTCGCGGTCGGTGTCCGGTTGTCGGCGTACGACGACGCGCCCTACGAAGCCGGCGACGACGGCGTCGGCGTCCCGGTCGCCGGCGCGGCCGACGTCGCGCGCTACCAATTCGGCCTCGAAGACTCCCATCGGTTCCTCGAACTGTGTAGCGAGCTCGGCGTCGGGATCGTGTGCATCACCGCGGGGAGCCCCTACTACAACCCTCACCTCCAACGGCCGGCCTTCTTCCCACCGTCCGACGGCTACACGCCACCCGAGGACCCGCTCATCGGTGCCGCGCGCATGATCGCGGCGTGCACGGAGCTCGCACGCGCCCATCCCGACATCGCGCTCGTCGGGTCGGGATACTCGTACCTGCAGCAGTGGCTCCCCAACGCCGGGCAGCACACGATCCGCACCGGCGGCGCATCCTCGGTCGGGATCGGGCGGGGCATGCTCAGCTATCCGCAGCTCCCCGCCGACGTGCTCGCCGGTCGAACGCTTGACCAGTCGCGACTGTGCCGCACCTTCAGCGACTGCACGACCGCGCCGCGCAACGGGCTCGTGTCGGGCTGCTTCCCCCTCGACGAGTTCTACAAGGATCGCCCCGAGCGGATCGAGCTGGCTGCGATCAAGAAGGCCACCCGCAAGCGCACGCGACGATGACGATCGCACCCGGACTCTGTTCGATCACGTTCCGGGCGTTGTCGTCCGACGACGTGATCGACGTCGCGTCACGCGCCGGCGTGCGGGGCATCGAGTGGGGTGCCGACGTGCATGCACCGCCGGGCGGCGGTCTGTCGATCGACGCACTCGGCGCGCGCACCCGCGATGCCGGGCTCGACGTCGTGTCGTACGGGTCGTACCTCGGCATGGCGCCACCGGACAAGGGTGACGACGACACCATCGAGGCGACACTCGAGACGGCCGAGGCTCTCGGCGCGCCCATGGTGCGCATCTGGACCGAGTTCGGCGTCACGTCGGCCTCCGCGCCCGACGAGCGACAGCGCGTCGTCGACCGCACCGCCTCGCTCGCGCATCGAATCGTCGGCCGCGGCATGGTGCCGGCGCTCGAGTTCCACCCCGGCACGCTCACCGAGACCGCCCACTCGACCAACGAGCTGCTCGCCACCGTCGAGCAACCGGAGCTCCGCACGCACTGGCAACCCGACCCGTCGCTCGCGCCCGAGACCGCACTCGACGAGCTCGCACAGGTCACGCCGCACCTCGCGCACCTGCACGTGTTCGCCTGGGGCGCGCGGGGCATCGATGACCGCCGGCCGCTCGCCGACGGCGCGCCGCTCTGGGCGCCCGCCGTGGAGCTCGCCGACCGTGAGGCCGTGACCATTCCCGGCCGTCGCTACGCACTCTGCGAGTACGTGCGCGGCGACGACCCCGAACAGTTCGTCGACGACGCGCGCGTCCTGCGCGGCTGGCTCGACGACACCGACCACCGGAGGTACTGACGTGTCCACCTTCCCCGACGGCTTCCTCTGGGGCGCGGCCACCGCGCCACATCAGGTGGAGGGCGGCAACGTCTACTCCGACATGTGGGAGCTCGAGTGGGCGACGCCCTCGATCTTCGCCGAGCCGTCCGGTGACGCGTGCGACCACTACCACCGGTACGGGGAAGACGTCGCGATCATGGCCGACCTCGGCTTCAACGCGTACCGGTTCGGTGTCGAGTGGGCGCGCATCGAACCGGAAGAGGGGTGGTTCTCGCGCGCCGAGCTCGACCACTACCGCCGCATGTGCGCGACGTGCGTCGACCACGGCATCACTCCCGTCGTCACCTACAACCACTTCTCCTTCCCCCGCTGGTTCTCGCGGGACGGCGGGTTCGAGGGCACGCACGCCGCTGACCGGTTCGCGCGCTACTCGGAGGCGGTGACGAAGCACCTCGGTGACCTGGTGCCGTGGGTGTGCACGATCAACGAGGCGAACCTCATCGCCATGCTGATGGTCACCCGCTTCGCACCGGTGGCCACGCGCGACGACACCGAGGGCCTCGTGGCACCGGCGGACGGTCCGCGGTCGTGGCCGTCGCCACGCCTCGACGCGATGACTGCGGCACACCGGAAGTCGTTCGACGCCATCAAGTCGGTGCGTGACGACATCCAGGTCGGCTGGTCGCTGGCTCTCGTCGATATGCAGGCTGCACCAGGTGGCGAGGAACGCCTCACCGAGATGCGCACCGCTGCGCAACTGGACTGGCTCGACGTGTCACGCGACGACGACTGGGTGGCCGTGCAGACGTACTCGCGGGAATTCGTGGGACCCGAGGGCATGCTGCCGCCACCCGAAGATGCTCCGACCGCGCAGACCGGGTGGGAGATCTACCCGGAGGCGCTCGGACACACGGTCCGGCTCGCGGCGGAGCGGACCGGCCGACCGGTCATGGTGACCGAGAACGGGCTCGCCACCGACGACGACGACGCCCGACGCGCCTACACCGATGCCGCGTTGCGCGGTCTCGCGGACGCCATCGGCGACGGGATCGACGTGCGGGGCTACCTGCACTGGACGCTGCTCGACAACTTCGAGTGGACGTCGGGCTTCAAGATCACGTTCGGCCTCATCGCCTTCGACCCCACGACCTTCGAGCGGACGGTCAAGCCGTCAGCCCGCTGGTTGGGCGACGTCGCTCGGGAGAACCGCCTCTCGTGATCGACGATCTTCCTCCCGACCTCAGAGCGATCGTCGCGGCATGGCGCGCGTCGCCCTCGACCCATCCGATCATGGGCGACTGGCGCCGGGCGGGGTACCGGCGCGGTGCCCGATTCCCTTTCGCTCCCGGACGGACGGTCGCGGCTTCGAGCCTCGGCATCGGTCCCGATCGCCCCGTCGACGTGAGCGCCGAACTCCAACGCGCGCTCGACGAGCTCGGAGCGTCGGGTGGTGGTGTGTTGCAGCTCGACGCCGGGCGTTACTCACTCGAGCACCCGCTCTTCGTACACGACTCACACGTCGTGCTCCGCGGGGCGGGCAAGCGCGCAACCACGCTCTCCTTCTCGCGGCCGCTCGCCGAGAGCGTGCACGACAACACCTTCTGGTCCTGGACCGGAGGGCAGGTCTTCTTCGTCGCGCGCGAACGCCTTGCCCGGTCGATGACCAACGGATGGGAATGGCAGGGAGGCGACGAGGGCTGGCTCGCCCGCGAGATGCTCGGCTCGGTGGCTCCGTCGGAGCGTGGCAGCCACGTGGTCGAGGTCGACGACACCGCGATGCTCGAACCGGGCTCCATGGTGCTGCTCGAGGTCACCGACGACACCGACCATCGGATGTTGCGGGAGATGGGCGGCGACGTCGAGGGCACCCTCACATATCCCTGGGACACCACGAACCTCGCCGGCGCGCAGTGGACCTGGCCGGTCGAGATCGCCGAAGTCGTCGATGAGCGCCATGTACGACTGCAGCAGCCCCTCCGGATCACCATCCATCCGGAGATGACCGCGCGTCTGCGCGCCCTCGGGCCAACGGTGCACGACAGTGGCGTCGAACGACTGACCATCGAGAACGACCTGCGCGTGCAGACCACCCACAACGAGAACCCCGGATCCAACGGCGTGTGCTTCCAGGCGGTGCACGACTGCTGGGCCAGCGACGTGCACGTCGTGAACGCAGACGTCGCGTTCTCGATGACGAGCGCCAAATCGTGCACCCTCCGTGGGATCTCGGCGGGAGGGCGCTCGCTGCACCACTTCACGATCACCCGGACGCAGTCGCACGACAATGTCATCGAGGACTTCGAGCTCGAGGACTTCGACGTGCCCGCGGTACCTGGCTCGTGGTTGCACGGCATCAACGTGGAGGTGCTCTCGAGCGGCAACGTCTGGCGACGAGGGACGCTGCAGACCGGTACCTTCGATTCGCATCGCGGGCTTCCGTTCGAGAACCTCCGTACGAACATCACGCTCGTCAACAAGGACGCGGTGCCCGGCGGCGCGTTCGACGCCGGGCCACTGTTCGGTGCGCGAACGGTCCACTGGGGCATCGAGGTCCTGTCCGGCGCGACGATGTGCATCGAGGTCTCCGACGTGGCGCCTCGGTCGCTCACGGCCGGCATCACCGGCCTCCGCGAGCCTGGTTCACGTCTGCGCAACGTGCCTTCCAACGCCTACTTCCTCGGCGAGCTCGAGTCCGAGCGACTGGCGTTCGGCGTCGACCTGCACGACGCGCGCGACTTGCTCGACCTCCAACGCTCGTTGTGCCCGATCGTCGTCGACTGAGACGAGCTGCGCACCGAGTGTTCTAGGGTCCGGGAGATGCCGAGCGACGCCTTGGAACCCATCGGACCCCTGGCGTGGATGCGGGTCGTCGACGTGACCGACCTGCGCGGTGCGTTGTGTGCCCGCATCCTGGCCGATCTCGGTGCCGACGTCATCCGGGTCGAGCGCGAGGAACCCGCCGACTCGCTCGCGCACGCGTACCGCAACGCCAACAAGCGCGGCGTGGTGATCGACCGGGACGACCGCGCCTCACTCGACGCGCTGCTCGCCGATGCCGACGTGCTGGTCGAGAACGTCGGTGTCGACCACGAGGTGCTGGCGGCACACCCGCAACTCGTGCACGTGGCGCTCACCGACCTCGGGTTGAGCGGGCCGCGCGCCGGCGTGGCACCTCGAACCGCTTCCCGCACTGGCGGCGTCGGGTGCGTTGTGGGCGTCGGGCTTCCCCGACCTTCCCCCGTGCAACGGTCCCGGCGATCTCGCCCACGACTGCGCGTCGGTCTACGGCGCCATCGGCGCCGTCGCCGCGGTGCTCGATCGCGCGCGGCGCGACGACGACGCCGGCCAGGTCGTCGAGGTGAGTGCGCAGGAAGCCGGTCTGGCGGGGCTCATCCCGTGGTCGGTCGCGATGCAGGACTACCTCACGGTGAACCCCCTGCTGCCGGCCGAGGGAAAGCGCAACGCTGACGGCGCGTACTGGGTGCTGCCCGCCGCTGACGGTTGGGTGCGCATCGTGGTCGGCTCGCCGAAGCAGTGGGCCGGCTTCAAGTCGCTGATGCGCGACGCGGAGGTGTTCGAGGCCGACGAGTGGCGGAATCCGCAGTTCCGACTCATGAACGCCGACGTGATCCGGATGGTGGCGCAGGAGCGGCTCACCGACCGGACCCGGGCCGAGCTGTTCGAGGAGGGCCTCGGCAACGGCGCCACGGTGGGGGTGCTGCATCAGCCGAGCGAGTTCGTGGCACATCCCCAGACCCGCCACCGCGCGTTCTTCGCCGACGACGTCGACGGCCTCGAGGGACTCCCGTTCGCGACGCCACCGGTGAAGCTGGCGCGCACGCCGTCGTCGATCCGGCGCGGCGCGTCGCTCGACGATGAGGCGACCTTCGATCCGGTTTCGCCACCCGTGCCGTCGGTCGGCCGCGGGAGCAAGCTGCTGCTCGACGGCGTGCGAGTGATCGAGTTCGGGGTCGCCGCGGTCGTGCCCGAGATGTGCGCAGTGCTGTCGGAGCTCGGTGCCGACGTGATCAAGATCGAGTCGCGCGCCAACCTCGACGTGCTGCGCATGGGCAGCGGCAACATCGACCTGATCGACAAGAACTTCACGTTCAACGACGAGTGCCGCGGCCGGCGCAGCGTCGCCCTCGACCTCAACACTGAACGCGGCCGCGAGCTCGCGCTCGCGCTGTGCGCGTCGGCCGACGTGGTCGCCGAGAACCAGCGCGGCGGGGCGCTCGAACGGCGAGGCCTCGGCTACGACGATGTCAGTGCACTGAACCCGCGAGTGGTCTACGCGTCGTCACAGGGGTACGGCCGCGGCGGCCCCTTCGGCGAGATGCCCGCGTACGGCCCACTCAACTCGGGGTTCAGCGGCGTCCACCTGCTCTGGAACCACCCCGACGCGCCGTATCCGTGCGGCACGTCGATGAACCACCCCGACCACATCGCCGGGCGGCTGCTCGCGGTCGGCGTGCTCGGTGCCCTCGCCGAGCGCGAGACGTCAGGCACGGGGCAGCACCTCGAGCTCGCGCAGACGGAGGCCGCGGCCTACCTCATCGGCGAGGTCTACCTCGCGGCCGCACGCGCGGGCGCCGACCCCGCTCCCCTCGGCAACACGCACCCGCACGCGTCGCCGCACGGCGTGTACCCGTCATCCGGCGACGACCAGTGGGTCGCGATCGCGGTGATGGACGACGACGCGTGGCACGCGCTGTGCACGGCCGTCGGCTGGGACCACGATCCTTCGCTCGACACCGCGGCACAACGCGTCGCGACGCGCGACGCACTCGACGAACGTCTCGACTGTTTGGACGAGCACGCGCACGAAGGAAGATGCCGCCGAACTCCTCCAGGCACACGGCGTCTCGGCGATGCCGGTGATGGGCCCCTACGACCACCACGCCGACCCGCACCTGCTCGAGCGCGGCGCCATCGTGACCCTGCACCACCCCGAGGTCGGCGACGAACGCCACATCGGCAACCCGCTGCGCTTCTCGCGGCTGCCTCAGCGCCGCGCCGAGGCCGCGCCCCTGATGGGCGCCGACACCGAAGCGGTGCTCACGTCGGTGCTCGGCATCGACGCCGACGAGGTCGCGAAGCTCGTGGCCGACGGGGTCTGCCGATGAGCACTCCCCCGGAGGTCGCCCACTCGCCGAAGTTCCACCGCGATCGCAGCGGCTACCGCGATGCACTGCGCACGTGGTTCGCACGACGACGTCCGGGCGCGCGGGATGTCACCGTCGGTGATGTCGACATCCCGGCCGCGACCGGCTTCTCCAACGAGACCATCTTCTTCGACGTGGACTGGACCGATGCCGACGGGCCACACCACGAGCGCTTCGTCGGACGGATCGAGCCGACCTCCGGCGCGCTGTTCCCCGTACAGACGCCGGCGTGCGCGGTGTCGGTGGAGCTGCAGCAGCGCGTGATGCAGGTGGTGGCCGGGTACGACGTGCCGATGTGCCCGATCGTCGGGTACGAAGCCGATCCCGAGGTGCTCGGCCAACCGTTCTTCGTGATGGGATTCGTCGAGGGGCGCGTGCCCTCAGACGTCCCGCGCTACACGCTCGAGGGATTCCTCGTCGATGAGGCCACGCCGGAAGAGCGACACCGCCTCGTGAGGAGCGGCCTCGAGGCAATGGCCCGCGTCCACGCCATCGACTGGCGCGACGCCGACCTGGGGTGGCTCGACGCCAGTGGCGTGGGCGAACCCACGCTCGCCGTCCAACTCGACCTCTACCGCCGCTTCGCCACCGAGCAGCTCGCCGCCCGGTCGCATCCCGAGCTGTTCCGCGCGTTCGACTGGTTGGCCGCGCACGATCCCCACGACGAGCGGGTCGGGTTGGCCTGGGGCGACTCGCGGCTCGGCAACATCATCTTCGACGACTACCGACCCGCGGTCGTCTGCGACTGGGAAGCCGCCGCGCTGAGTCCGACCGAAGCCGATCTCGGTTGGTGGCTCATGTACGACCGCATGTCGTTCGAGGATCTCGACGCGACGCGCATGGAGGGCTTCCCGACGCGCGAGGAGATGGTGCAGATCTACGAGGACGCGTCGGGCCGCGAGGTGCGTGACCCCGTGTTCTGGGAGATCTTCGGATCGATGCGCTACGCCGCGATCATGGTGCCGCTCGCGGATCGCATGACCGCGGCGGGCCTGATCCCTGCCGACAGCGCCATGGCCACCGACAACTACGTCGTCGAGTCGCTCTCCCGGCTCCTCGACGCTGCCGGCAGGTAAATCGGTCGGTCAGCCGGACGCGTTGCCCGTCGTGCGGTAGTCACCGAACTTGCTGTCGCGACGATCGAGCGCGCCGGTCAACCCGTCGCTCTGGATGTCGGCGACGAAGTCGGCCATCGACTGCGTGTGCGTGCCGAGCGCGCACAGCTCGGTGCCAGCGCGGATGCCGGTGCGCAGGCCCATGACCTCCATCTGGCGGTGGATGGCGCGCTTGTTGAGCCGCAGCACGTCGAGGGGCAGCTTGCTGATCTTCTCCGCGACCTTCAGCACCTCGGCCTCGAGCTGGTCCGCCGGGAACGACGCGTTGGCCCAGCCGTAGCGCACCGCGTCGACGCCGTTGACCGAGTCCCCGGTCATGAACATCTCCATCGCCTTGCGCATGCCGAGGAACCACGGGTGGAAGTGCATGTCGGGCACGCCGAAGCGCACGGCCGGGTAGCCCATCTGCGCGTCGTCGGCCATGTAGACCAGGTCGCAGCCGGTCGCGAGCTCGCTGCCGCCGGCCAGGCAGTACCCGTGCACCTGCGCCATGACCGGCTTCGACAGGTCCCAGATCCCCATCCACGTCTCGGTGACGTGGCGCGGCCACTGGCCTTCGCCCGCGGCCGTGAAGTGCGGAAGCTCGTGGCCCTCGTTGCCGCCGCCGAGGTCGTACCCGGCCGAGAACGACGGGCCGTTGCCGCGCACGATCATCACCTTGATGTCGTCGTCGTTGTCACCCTCCTGCAAGGCGTCGATGATCGCTCCGCGCAGCGGGTGGAACAGCGCGTTGCGCTTCTCCGGGCGATTCATGGTCACCCTCTTCACCTGGGGCAACGGGTAGTCGACGATGACCAGTTCTTCAGCCACGGGATGTCCTCTCGATCGGGCCGGACGGGGTTGTCAGCACCGGGTCAGTATGGATCGCATCGGCGCGGCGACCCCGGGCTGCATGTTCGAGCGTTGGACCGATCGGTACAACCAGCGATACGGTTCGCTGCCTGACGGAGTTCGACGCATCCGACTGCTTCCGCGGCCGCGACCCACGTTGACGGGAGATCACGACATGATCATGAGCATCGTTCGGCATCCGATACGCGCCAAGTACGCGGACGAGTGGCCGGAGCTCTCTGCCGAGTTCACGACCGCGACGCGCGCTGAGCCCGGCAACATCTGCTTCGACTGGTTCCGCAGCGTCGAGGACCCGAACCTCTACCTGCTGGTGGAGATGTTCCGCGACCGCGCCGCCGGCGATGCCCACGTGAACTCGGACCACTTCAAGGCGGCGATGGGCCAGATGGGCCACGCGTACAGCGGCATGCCCGAGGTCGTGCACGTCGAAGTCGCCGGCGACGGTTGGTCGGCCATGGCAGAGGTGCAGGACGCGGCCGCCGACGACTGACCGTCTGTCGCTCGCGTACTGGGCGACTGCCCAACATCGGCAGATAGGGTCTGCCCTGGTCATCGGTGGTGCGATGGGGGGAGCCCAATGACGATTCGGGTCGTGCAGTGGACGACCGGCAACGTCGGCAAGCAGTCGGTCGAGGCGGTCTTGAAGCGTCCCGACCTCGAGCTGGTCGGTTGCTACGCCTGGTCGGAGGAGAAGTCCGGCAAGGACATCGGTGAGCTGTGCAACCTCGCGCCCATCGGGCTCACGGCCACCAACGACATCGACGCGCTGCTCGCGCTCGATCCCGACTGCGTCATCTACAACCCGATGTGGTTCAACGTCGACGAGATGGTCCGCATCCTCGAGTCCGGCGCCAACATCGTCGCCACCGCGGCGTTCATCAACGGCCAGTCGTATCCGGAGAACGGGCGCCAGCGAATCCTCGACGCGTGCGCGAAGGGCGGCAGCTCGATGTTCGGGAGCGGCGTGAGCCCGGGTTACATCGAGCTCGTCGCGATCGCGCTGGCGAATGCGTCGGACCGCATCGACTGCGTGCTGATCAGCGAGGAAGCCGACACCACCGCGTACGACTCGCCGCCGACCGAGATCCCCGTCGGATTCGGGCGCCCGCTCGACGATCCCGATCTCCCCGGCATGACCGCGGCGGCGACGATCGTGTTCAGCGAAGCGGTCGCCCTGGTCGGCGACGCGCTCGGCGTCGTGTTCGACGAGATCGTGTGCGAGGCCGAGTACGCCAAGACCACCAAGGACCTCGACCTCGGCTCGTGGACGTTGGCCAAGGACACCGTTGCCGGCGTCACCATCCACTGGCTCGGCAAGATCAACGGCGCGACCGTCGTGGAGATGCGGGTGCGGTGGCGCAAGGGCGACGCGCTCGAACCCGACTGGCAGGTCGGCATGGGGTGGACGGTCGAGATCCAGGGCCGGCCCACGATCACCACGAAGATCGACATCCTGCCGCCGCCCTACTTCGAGGCGACCACCATGGAGGAGTTCATGGTGCTCGGGCACATCGTCACCGCGCTGCCGGCCATCAACGCCATCCCCGCCGTCGTCGCCGCGCCGCCCGGGATCATCACCTACGAAGACATCCCGATCCCGCTGCCCCAGGGCTATGTCCCGACCTGAACGGAGCGCCGGCGCGCACGCTGACCCACTCCCCGAACGAGCACGGCGTGTCAGACGTCGAGCTTGAATGCCTCGGCGCTGACGATCTGGTCGCGCTCGATGTTCGGCACCTGGTCGCTGAGCGCTCGACGTCGCCGACGGATCTCCTCGGCATCGAGGTTCTCGTGGACGTCACCGTCACGCGGCGCGAGCCCGAACCCGGTGTAGACGACACGCCGCTCCTGGTCGATCGGTGGCCGGCTCATGTGGAGCGTGCAGCTGCAGTGCACGGTGACGTCACCGGTGTTCGTCGGCAGCGGGATGCGCGGCAGATCGAGATCGGGACGCACGTCGAGGGGCTGGACGTTGGCCCGGCTCGACCCCGCGACCACACCGAGCTCGCCGTTGCGCCGCTGCGCGCCCGTGACCGAGATGCCGACCGTGAGGCCACAGCAACCGCGCGAGTGGCCTCCGAGCGAGCAATCCTTGTGCCACGACACGTCGGAGATGCCCTCGAGCACGCCGACCTTCTTGAGCAGCCCTTCAGCGCTGTCGCCCGTGCGCGGGTCTCGCTGCACGAAGATGTCGTCGGTGAACTCGCCGATGCGGGTGAAGCGATCGGACAGCGTCAGCTCGCGCAGAGTGGGCGACTTGAGGTTGAACCCGAGGATGCGCGACGGGTACCAACCGTCCTCCGTGCGCGCCCACCACGACGCCCCGTCGTCCTGGGTCGCCGCCGCCATCGCGGCGTCGAGCTCGGCTGAGACCGCGGCCATCTCCGCTTCGGTGAACACCCCTTCGAGGTGCAGGTAGCCCGCCTCGGCGAGGAAGTGCCCGACTTCTTCGCGCGGGTCGTCGATCCGGAACGCCCGGCGAAGGTCGAGGTCGTTGCCATCCCGATCCCGGAAGTCGATCGAGCCCAGCTCGTACACCGGCCGCCCGTCGATCGCGGCACGGAGCACGGGCTCCCAGGCCACGAACTGGTCGGCGCGTGGACGCAGCACCTCGACGCGCCCGGGCATCACCAACCCGAACGTCGACGCGAGGTCCTGGAAGAGCTCGGAACACGCGGCGGCGTCGAGTCCGATCACCGGACCGTCGGCGGCGCGTCCGTCGCGCAGCTGGAGGACGCCGTCGGCGACGACGAGGTGCGCGACGGTGCCGTCGACCTCGAACGTCAGCGGGGGGAGGCCGAGGGCCTGCACACCGCGCGCGGCAACGCCGCCCGTCTCCTGCAGGCGCTCGGCGAGATCACCGAACAGCCGCTCGGCGCCCATCACTTCCACCGCGCCGGCGAAGCGCGTTCTCCTGTCGACAGTCGTCATCAGTTCAGCCTCCTTCGGGCACGGCCATCGTGGGAGCAGCACCGCTGCGCTGGATGGCACGCTCGTCGACGCCGAGGTAGCTCGCGATCACCTTGGGGTCGTTGCGCACGGCCATCGGATCACCCTCGGCGATGACCCGGCCGATCTCGAGGCAGTAGACGCGGTCGCTGATGCTCATGATGAGCGGCATGTCGTGCTCGATCACGAGCATCGCAGCGCCGAGCTCGCGGCGGATCTCCTTGATCAGCGGGCCGAAGGCCTCGGTTTCTCGTTGAGCGACACCTGCGGTGGGCTCGTCGAGGCAGAGGACGCGCGCGTCGAGCGCGAGCAGCCCGGCCAGCTCGACGATGCGGCGGGTGCCGGTCGACAGGTCGGCGATGCGGTTGCTCGCGTAGCGCCCGAGCCCGAGGAAGCCGATGAGATCGTCGGCCTCGGCGCGACGCTGCCGCTCGCGCGTGAACGAGCGAGGCAGGAACAAGGCAGTGGACAGGAGCCCGGTGCGCCCGCGCGCCTCCAGCGCGACTTCGACCGTCTCGCGCACCGTGAGCTCGGGGAAGAGCAGCGCAGCCTGGAACGTGCGGCCGAGACCCATGCGCGCCCGACGCGCGGCGCCGGTCGACGACACGTCGTCGCCATGCATTCGCACCGTGCCCGCGCACGACACGAAGCCGCCGATCGCGTTCATCAGTGTCGACTTGCCCGCGCCGTTGGTCCCGATGAGGCCGACGATCTCGCCGTTGCCGACGCGCAAGCCCGCGTCGTCGACCGCGACGACACCCCCGAAGCGCACGCTGATCCCCGAAGCCTCGAGCGCGGGGACGTCCTCCACGATCGGCGGCCGGACCGAGCGGACGAGCACCGGCGGGGTCTCGGCGACCCGTTCGGTGGACGGCGCCTCGCGCTTCGATGCCGCCCACGCGAACAGGGCGTCGCGCGCGGAGTACGCGATCTGCATCAGCCCGCCCGGGAAGTACAGGAGCAGGATGAGCAGACCGAGACTCGAGGTCAGCAGCGGCACCAACGTGTTGTCGGGGAAGAACGCGGGGAGACCCACGATCCACAACGAGCCGAGCACCGCACCCATGGGCGAGGAGATCCCGCCGATCACCACCAGCGCGACGAGCGCGAGCGAATCAGCGACCAGGAAGTAGCGTTCGGTGAACGGCACCGCTTCGATCGCACCGGCCAGCAACGCGCCGCCGAAGCCGGCGATGAAGCCAGCGATCGCGAACGCGCGCAGCTTCGACGAAGCCACGCCGACCGTGTAGGCCGCGGCCCGGTCGGCGTTGTCGCGCACCGCGATCGTGGTGCGGCCGATGCCCGATCGGCGGAGCCTGCTCACGACGACGAACGCCACCACCAGCACGGCCAGGCACACGTAGTAGTAGGTGCGCTGCGACGAGAGGTCGAGGCCGAACAGGGATCCCCGTGGGAACGGCACCGTGGTGAGGTCGTCGGACAGCACGGGCTGGCGGAACAGGTACTGAGAAGCGGCGACGGAGAACGCGAACGTGCTGACCGCCAACAGCAGTCCCCTGACCCGGAGCGCGCCGACACCGATCAACGCCGCGAGCGCGGCCGACGCGAAGGCGGCGAGCACGATCGCGAGCAGGAATGGCATCGCGGCGAGGTCGAGGTGCATGACGCCCACGTCGAGGCTCAGGCCGCGCGTCAATGCCGCTGCGACCAGGGCACCGAATCCGGCGAAGGCCATCTGGCCGAGCGACAGCTGACCGGCCCAGCCGGTCAGCACGATCAGCGAGAGTCCGCAGATCGCGAAGCAGGCGATGGTCGCGTAGAGCAGGTGCCGCGAGGGCTGCGTGATCAAGAGGGGCAAGAGAATCGCGAAGAGGAGGAGCGCACCGAGCACCACGACGTTGAGCCGCTTCACCCACCAGACGTCGCGCAGCTGTTCCGGGATCTCGCGGACCTTGGGAGCGAACGAGAACGTCTGGGTCTCGGCCGGCCCGCGGCTGCGGCTCTGCACGGCCACCGCGATCAGCACTGCGACGAGCAGGAGTCCGTCGATGAGGCCGGGCTTGTCGAGGTAGTTGAAGTTGATCAGGGCCTGCACGACACCGATGGCGACGCCGGCGAGCATCGCCCTCGGGAACGAGACCATGCCCGCGATGACCGCCGCCGCCAATGCGCGTACGAGTGTGTTGGGGCCGAGTTGCAACAGGTCGCGTGCGGCACCACCGTTGTCCGCCGCCACCAGCATCATCGTGAGGGTCGCCAGGAACCCCGCAATCGACCACACCGCGGTGGAGACCAGCTTCGGGTTGATGCCCTGCACGCGCGCGAGGTCGGGGTTCTCGGCCGACGCCTTCACCGTGCGCCCGACGAGCGTGCGGTTCAGGAACCAGCCGAGCGCGAGCGCGACGACCGGCACGACCACCAGCACCGCGAGCTGTGCACCGGTGACGCGCACCCCGAGGACGTCGCTCCACGTCGTGTCGACCGCAGGTGGGTAGGACGCGCCGTAGTCGGTGATCTCGGGATACGCGGTGACGATCGCGAGGGCGAGGCCCGAGATGCCGATGGTCGACACCAACACCACGACGCGCGGTGCGGAGAACAGACGCCGGATGACGACCAGCTCCATGATCGTGCCGAACAGCGTGCCGACGATCAGCGATCCGATGGCGGCGAGCCAGAACGGGATGTCGTACTCGATGACGAGGAGTGCGAGCAGACTGGCACCGACCAGACCCATGTTGCCGACCGCGAAGTTGATGACCCGCGTCGACCGGTAGACCAGCACGATCCCCATGGCGAGGAGACCGATCTCGAGCCCGGCGATGAGCCCGTTGAACACGAGCTGCGACGTGATCCACGTGGCCACGACCGACACGCCCGGAAAGCCCGTCACGGTCAGCCGCCGTCCCGGCCGAGGAACACCGCGCGGCGAGGTCGTCGCGCTCGGCGAGCTCGGCTGCCGGTCCTTCGAAGCGCACCTGACCCTTCTCGAGGAACACGGCGCGGTCGGAGACCGACAAGGCGACGTTGAGCGATTGCTCGACCAGGATGATCGTCATGCCTTCGGCCTTCAATCGCTCGAGCACACCCAGGAGCTCCTGCACGACGAGCGGCGCGAGGCCGAGCGAGAGCTCGTCGATGGCGAGCACCTCGGGATCGTGGAGCAACACCATCGCCAGCGCGAGCATCTGCTGTTGCCCGCCGGAGAGCTGCGACGCCGCGGCGCGTTGGCGTTGGGCGAGCGCGGGGAACAACTCGTAGGCGCGGTCGAGCCGGCGGCGGAAGTCGGCGTCGTCACCGCGGTACACGAACGCCGCCATCTCGAGGTTCTCGTGCACCGTCATCGCCGGGAACACGCCCTTGCCGCCGAGCAGGATGCGGATCCCGAGCTTCGCCCGCTGCTCCGGCGTGGTGTACGTGATGGTGCGACCGTTGAGGCGCACGACACCGCGCGCCGGCGTGCCGAGCCCGGCGATGGCGCGTAGGATCGTCGACTTGCCGGCACCGTTGGTGCCGAGCAACGCGAGCACCTCACCCTTGCGCACCTCGAAGCCGACGTCGAAGAGCACCTGCACGGGACCGTAGGAGAAGTCGATGTCGGCGACCTGCAGGGCCGGTATCTCGGTGGGTGCTTCCTGCTGACGCCGGTGCTCAGCCATCTCCTCCTGCAGCTCGGCGACCACGAGGGAGAGGTCGTTGCGGATGAAGCTCGCGCCGCGGAGGATCAGGAAGCCGCCGATGATGGTCGACGGGACCATGATCACGATCACCGCGGTGCGCGAACCAAACTCGTCGGTGAGCAGACCGGAGAGGAGCGCGCCCCGGTCGCGCCGATGAAGAAGATGTAGATCGACCCCAGGGCCGAGCCCATGCCCCGCAACCGGTACGGCACCACGGACTGCAGGACCGGCTGCACCATCGTGAAACCGATCGACAACAGGATGAGCTGCGGGACGCCCACGATCGTGAACGCGATGACGTTGGGCATGAAGAACTGCACCGGCGTGAGGAGCGCGGCGGGGAGGATCGTCAACCCCACGAACCGAAGTGCCCGCGCGGGATCGCGACGGTAGAGGCCGTCGTAGTACTTCCCGACGAAGGGCAGCACCAGCAGCACGCCGATGCCGCCGATGGTGCCGAGCACCCCCCGGTCGAAGGTGTCGGTGCCGTAGTGGTCCTCCATGAAGAGGTTGGTGAGCACGGGGAGGGTGAACAGCCCGAAGCCCAGCGCCGAGAACGCCACGATGACGGTTTTGAGCGTCCGGATCTGCCAGAGCCGCGCAAACGCGGCCTCGACCGAGATCGGCGCCGGCTGCGCGTCCTCGATGACCTCGCCGAGGACGTCCTGCTTCTCGAACTGGCCGCGCGGCGGCTCCTTCAGCTTGAACGCGAAGAGGGCCACGATCGCGACCGGGAACCCGAGTAGCACGAACGGCCAGCGCCAGCCGTCGTCGCCACCGGCGGCCGAGGCGATGCCGGCGACGACGACCGGACTGAGCACGCCGACGAAGCGCGACCCCATGGCCAGCCAGGCGTTGATGCGCCCGCGCGCGCTGATCGGGTAAGCGTCGCCGATCATCGACCCCTGCACCGGGTAGGTGTTCGACTTCGCCACGCCGACACCGAGCCGCGCCCAGAACAGCTGGAACGCGTTGGTGACCCCACCACAGAGCGCGAGGAAGCCAGCGAACGCCAGGTTGGCCCAACCGATGATCGGTGGACGGCGGTGTCGGTCGGCCAACCAGCCCATGGGCAGCGCGCCGAGCACCAGGAACGAGCCGGATGCGGCGGCGAGGAACACGATCGTCCCGTTGCTCACCCCGAACGCGTGACGCAGGTCGGGAGCGAGCACCGACAGGGTCGCGGACTCGAGCTCCTCCAACGAACGGAGGAGCATGAGCACGACGAACGTGCTGACGCCGCCGATGCGCACCGCCCGGCCGAGCGACACCTCCTCCTCCCCCACCCCGGGGAGGAGGTCGGTGGCGAACAGCACTTCTTCCTGCGCCGCCGCCTGTTGCGCCTCGCGCTCGGCCTCGGCGTCGAGCACCGCGACCGCGAGCTGCGCGGCCTCGCCCGGAGTCGTGGTCGACGCAGCCCCCTCGCTCACGTCAGCCGATCTTCTTGTCCTGCACCAGTTGCCGTGTGGTGGGGTCGTACTTGTAC
The DNA here is from genome assembly GCA_963720765.1 of uncultured Actinomycetes bacterium. Taxonomy (GTDB): domain Bacteria; phylum Actinomycetota; class Acidimicrobiia; order IMCC26256; family DASPTH01; genus DASUAS01. Next base: position 11,478 of record CAVRGS010000013.1, on the reverse strand, counting down.
GTCCACAGCGGCTGCCGCCAGGTGTGCGTCTTCGGGTCGTACTTGATGGTCCCCAACCCCGGGATCGTCACGGAACCCAACTTCTGGGCGGCGTTGCCGAACCCTTCGACGGTGAGGTTCTTGCCCGCGGCGCCCGCGAGCTGCGCGAACAGCGAGATGTACTGACACGCGGCGCGCGCGGACGCCTGGTAGTCGGGTGTACCGGGGGGCGGGCGCTCGACGATCTTGTCGCCCGTTGCCTTCTCGACCGTTCCGTAGCACTTCTGCAGGCTCGGATCGTTGAACTCGGCGGCGATGTCGGCCGTGACCGAGCCCTTCCAGATCTCGGGATCGGTGGCCTTATTGAGGGCAGCGCCCTGGAACGTGGAGAAGGGAACCCCCACGAGCCTGGGCCGGTAGTCGGTGTTCTTGAGCGCGTTGCTGAAGACACTCGGCGCGGCGCCGACCAGCAGTACGGTCTTGATCCCGTCCGACTTGAACTTCTCGGCGATCGTGCCCGCCTGCTGGGTGGCCGCAACCGTGTCGGTCAGGGGCGCGTCGATGATCGCGGTCGTGTTCTTGATGCCGTGGCGCTTCAGCGACGGGAGCACCACTGCGTCCAGCAGGTTCTTCTGCTCGGTGGCGACCCCCACGACCCCGATCTTGCCCTTGAGCGCGCCGCCTGCGGCGAGCGCGTCGATCGCTCGCGGGGTCACCTCGGGACCCGAGTCGAGTGTCATCCACGGCGCCTTCGCCTGCTTGAGGTACGTCGGGTTCATGGTGCCGCCGAGCACCGGCGTGTCGTGCTGCGTCACGTAACAGTTCTGGGCGTCGAGGATGAAGAAGCCGACCGCGGCGAAGACCTTCTCGTCCTCGGTGAGCTTCAAGCACGCTTCCTGGGCCGGCGCAGTGCCCAACGGATTGATCTTCGTCAAGACCGGGACGATCTTGCGACCGTTCACCCCGCCCTTCTTGTTGAGGTCGTCGATGACGGCGTTGTACGTCTTGACGTAGTCGCCGTGGTTGATGTCGACGATGTCCTTGATCGGCTCGAAGTCGACGTAGGTGACGCCGAGCTTGATCTCGTCCTTGGACACGCCCGGCGCCGCCGCCCAGGCGACGCCGACCACGCCGAGCACGGCCCCGAGCACCACGAACAGTGCCAGCAACTTCCGCATCGTTGGTTCCCCCCAATGACGCCAGGTTTAAGTCCTGAGCGAACTAACCGACTGTAACCCACTACCGGCGCCGCGTACAGGCGCCCTGTTCGAACTTGTGCGTGCGCACGCTAACGGACACCACCTCGCCCGTCGAGTCACCCTCGGCGCATGCCTCACTCGACCGGGTACCGCACCCCGATCTGCTCGCGGATCCGGTCCATGGTGGCGGCGAGGCTCAACGTCTCGGCGTGCCGGATCGCGGGGCTCTCGACCGCGCCGGCGCGCAGGCAACGATGCACCTCGCCGACCTGGTACCGCAGGCCCTGCCCCACGATCGGTGCATCTCGACGCTCGACGCCCCTCGGCGTGGTGATGGTGAGCGAGTCGGGGCAGTGCATGAAGGCGGGGAGATCGATCACCCCATCCGAGCCCGCGACGCGAGCGGTGCATTCGAGGTTCACGCGCGTCGCGGCGCGGATCGTCGCCAACGCCCCGCGCTCATGGGCGAGGACCGCCGCGACGTGCTCGTCGGCACCCGTGGTGCCGAGCGCGCCCACCGCATGGACCTGCGTGGGTGCGCCGAGGACCAACGACGCCAACTGCAACGGGTAGATGCCCAGGTCGAGGAGCGCGCCACCACCCAGCGCGAGGTCGAACAGCCGGTGCGACGGATCCCACGGGAACTGCAGACCGAAGTCGGCGTCGACGCTGTCGATCTCGCCGATCGCGGCCTCGGCCAGCAGCTCACCGAGGATCACGTAGGCGGGGAGGAAGCGCGACCAGATCGCCTCCATGACGAACAGGTTGCGCTCGCGGGCGGTGTCGACCATCCGTTGCGCCTGGACCGCGTTCAGCGCGAACGGCTTCTCGCACAGCACGTGCTTCCCGGCTTCGAGACACAGCAGCGTGTCGGCTTCGTGGCGCGAGTGCGGCGTCGCCACGTAGACCACGTCGACATCGTCGTCGGCGGCGAGATCCTCGTACGACGCATGTCGGTGTGGGATGTCGAACTCGGCACCGAAGCTCTCGGCGCGCTCGGCGCTACGCGACGCGACCGCGACCGTCTTCGCGTCGTCGGTCTCGGCCAGCCCCTGGGCGAACCCGCGTGCGATACCGCCGGTCGCGGCGACGCCCCAGCGGATGTGGTCAGCCATGGTGGTCAACGAACGCCGAGCAGGAGCTCGTTGACGAGCTGGTCGAGACGTTCCAGCCCCAGGCCGGGTTGCGCCAGCGCGACGGGGTCGGGGCGGTCGGTGCGGAGCGCGGCGATGCCACCCTCGGGGCGAGTCGGCACGGCAAGCTCTGCGACCTTCGCGGTCGCGAGCGCGGCCTGGATCTCCGGATCCTCGTGGAAGCGCTGCGCCTTCTCGCGCAAGATCAGGTAGGTGCGGATGCAGCCACGCGCGAAGTCCCACACGCCGTCGGCATCCTCGGTGCGGTACGGGTGGGCGTCGAAGTGGCGCATGCCGTCGTAGCCGGCGTCCTCGAGCAGCTTCACGAGGTAGAACGCATCGCGGATGCCCTCGGAGCCGAAGCGGAAGTCCTGGTCGTACTTCCCCGGGCGCTGGGCATTCAGGTCGATGTGGAAGAGCTTCCCGTGCCACAGCGTCTGCGCGACCGCGTGGTGGAACGAGAGACCCGACATCGTCTCGTGCGCGAACTCCGGATTCAGCCCGACCATCTCCGGATGGTCGAGCTCGTTGATGAACGCGAGCATGTGTCCAACCGTCGGCAGCAGGATGTCGCCACGCGGTTCGTTGGGCTTGGGCTCGAGCGCGAACCGCAACGCATACCCCTGCTCACGCACGTACTCGCACGCCAGGTTCACCGCCTCGGCGTAGCGGTCGAGTGCAGCGCGTGTGTCCATCGCCGCATCGACCTCGCACCCCTCTCGCCCGCCCCACATCACGAAGATCTCGGCGCCGAGCTCCACTCCGAGATCGATGGCGTCGAGGGTCTTGGCCAGCGCGAAGCGACGCACCCGCACGTCGTTGGCGGTGAACGCACCGTCGCGGAACACCGGCTGCGAGAACAGGTTGCACGTCGCCATCGGAACGCGCAGTCCGGTCTCGTCGAGCGCGCCCTGGAACCGCGCCACGATCGCGTCGCGCTCCGCGGGGGACGAACCGGGTGGCACGAGGTCGTCGTCGTGGAAGCTGACGCCGTACGCGCCGACTTCGGCCAAGTGCTTCACCGAGTCGACGGGGTCGAGCGGTGCCCGCACCTCGTGGCCGAACGGGTCGCGGCCCGGGTTCCCGACGGTCCAGAGGCCGAACGTGAAGTGGTCCTCGGGAACCGGGGTGAACGCGTCGCTCATCACATCACCTGGAGTTTGTTCGCTGATCGCACTAAGGTCCGCTCATGGTAGCGCGGCCGAAAATCGACCGTCAGGTGATGCGCGCGCACAACCGGGCGGTGGTGCTCGACGCGGTGCGCCGTTCCGGGCCACTTGCGCGCACCGAGGTGGCGCGGCGCACATCGCTGGCCAAGCCCACCGTCTCCGCGATCGTCGACGATCTGCTCAGCGAAGGCCTCGTGCACGAGGTCGGAGTCGGCACGAGCACCGCAGCCGGGGGACGTCCACCCACCTATCTCGACTTCGACGTCACGCGTGACGCGTACGTCGGCGTGCACGTCGGGGTCGACGAGACCACCGTCGCCGTGGCCGACGGTCGAGGGACGATCGTGGCGACGCGCAGCCGCCGTTCCGCGATCGGATCGCCGACCCGGTCGCTCGGTCATGTCGAAGCGCTGCTCCAAGACGCACTCGCCGAAGCGCGCGTCGCGCAGAAGAAGATCCGCCACGCGACGGTCGTCGTGCCCGGGCTGGTCGACCGCGAGACGGGCGTGTGCGTGTTGGCGCCGAACCTCGGCTGGCACGACGTGCCCGCGGCAAAGCTGTTCGGCGACGCGCTCCGGGTGCCGGTGACGGTGTGGAACACGCCCCATGCCTCAGCGTTTGCCGAGAGTCGCGAGGGCGCGGCGCGCGACGTCGACACGTTCGTGTGGCTCTACGTGGGCCCTGGCGTCGGCAGCGCGATCGTGCAGGACGGTGAGCTCGTGACCGGCACGCGCGGGTTCGCCGGTGAGGTCGGGCACTGCCGGGTCGCCGACGGAGGACCGCAGTGCCACTGCGGGAAGTTCGGATGCCTCGAGGTGTACACGTCGGCGGAAGCAATCGGCCTCGCGGCACGCGACGCCGGCGTGCCCTCACGCGCGCAGACCCCTCGGTTGCCCGACATCGTGCGGGCAGCACGGGAAGGTCACGAAGGCGCGCTCAGGGTGCTCGAAGAAGCCGGGCACATGTTGGGCCTCGGCGCTTCGTACCTCGTCGGCATCCTCAACCCGGAGCTGGTTGTCGTCGGCGGCGAGTCGTCGGAGCGCGTTCGACTTCCTCCTCGACCCGCTCCGCGGTGCGCTCGCCCTCGACGCGCTCGAGGCCGAGCAGGTGCCGGTGGTCGCGAGCGGCATCGACGGAGACGCCGCGATCGCAGGTGCGGTGCTGCTCGCGTTCGAGGCCGGCGTCGCCGCGTCCGAGGTCGACGCGTGACGCTGGTCGCGGGAGTCGACTCCTCCACGCAGTCGTGCAAGATCGAGGTGCGCGACGTCGACTCCGGCGAGCTCGTACGCAGTGGGCACCGACCCCATCCCCCGACGTCGCCGCCGCGCAGCGAACAGGATCCGCACGCGTGGTGGGAGGCACTCTCGTCGTTGCTCGACGAACACGGGCATGACGTCGAAGCGATGTCGGTCGCCGGCCAGCAGCACGGGATGGTCGTGCTCGACGACGAGCGTCGCGTGCTCCGTCCCGCCAAGCTCTGGAACGACACCGAATCGGCACCGCAGGCCGACGCGCTCGTCCACGCGTGGGGCCCGTCGGCCTGGGCCGATGCCGTCGGCTCCGTCCCGGTGGCGTCGTTCACGATCACCAAGCTCGCATGGTTGCGCGGGCACGAACCCGAGACGTTCGCACGCGTCGCGCACGTGCTGCTCCCCCACGACTGGCTGACCTTGCAGCTCACCGGCGAGCTCGTCACCGATCGCGGCGATGCGTCGGGCACCGGCTACTGGTCACCGCACGCCGGCGACTACGTCGACGAAGCGCTTGCAGCTCGTCGGACTCGATCGCGCTGTCACGCCGTCGGTGCTGGCGCCGAACGCGGTCGCGGGCAGGTTCGCGTGAGGCGGTCGTCGGTCCCGGCACCGGCGACAACATGGGCGCCGCGCTCGGGCTCGGGCTGCAGGAAGGCGACGTCGCGATCTCGCTCGGCACTTCGGGGACGGTCTTCGCGGTGGCGGGCGCGCCGACGCGCGACGCGTCGGGCGCAGTCGCGGGGTTCGCGGACGCCACCGGTCGGTTCCTCCCGCTCGCGTGCACCCTGAACGCGACGAAGGTGACCGATGCGGTCGCCACGCTGCTCGGCCGCTCGCGCGACGAGTTCGAGCGACTCGCCCTCGCCAGCCCGTCCGGTGCCGGCGGTGTCGTGCTCCTCCCCTACTTCGACGGCGAACGCACCCCCAACCTTCCCGACGCCCGCGGCACCGTCGGCGGTCTTCGCGCCGACACCGAACCCGCGCAGCTCGCGCGCGCCGCATACGAAGGTGTGGTGTGCGGACTGCTCGACGCGTTCGACGCGCTGGGTGAGGCCGGCGTCGCGACGAGCGCGGGAAGAGTGATGATCGTCGGGGGCGGCGCGCACTCCGCGGTGTACCCGCAGCTCTTCGCCGATCTCATGCGGCGGCCGGTCGAAGTCGCGGCGACCGCCGAATACGTGGCGCGTGGCGCGTGCGTCCAGGCCGCGGCCGCGCTCACCGGCCACGACGTGACGACCGTGGCGCGCGAGTGGTCCCCGAGCGATGGACGGGCGGTCGATCCCGACCCGACCGTCGACGCCGCGTCCGTGCGCGCCCGGTACCGCGAGCTGCTCCAACGCACTCATCCCGATATCAGGAGACCCATCGTGAAGCGCACCTCGTTCAACGACGACTGGCGAGTTCGCCCGAAGGTGAACGCCTTCGCGGAACTGATGGGAGGTGGCGCCCAACCGTGGGTGCCGGTGCGCCTCCCTCACGACGCGATGATCGACGGGACGCGCGATCCCGCCGGTGAGTCCGCCAACGGCTACTTCCCCGGCGGCGTGTGGGAGTACCAGAAGACCGTCGTCGTGCCCGAGACCGATCACGGCAAGCGGATCCTGGTCGAGTTCGAGGGGGTGTACCGCGGTGCGCGGGTGTACGTGAACGGCACGCTCGTCGGTCATCGGCCCTACGGGTACTCGAACTTCGCGGTGTCGATCGGCGAGCACCTGCGGTACGGCGAAGAGAACACGATCGCCGTCGAGGCGACGGCGCACCGAGACTCTCGTTGGTACTCAGGGGCGGGGATCTACCGCGACGTCCATCTCGTGGTCGGTGATCCGGTGCACATCGCGCTCGATGGCGTGCACGTGACCACCCCCGATGTCGACGACGACGGTGCGGTGATCGCAGTCGCCACCGTCGTGGAGAACGAGTCCACCGTCACGGTGACGACCACCATCACGACCGAGATCGTCGACGACACCGGTGCCGTCGTCGCCAGCGATGTCGCTCCGCTCACCATCTTCCCGGGCCGGCCGGAGACGCTGCGCCAGCGCCTGTTCGTGGCCCAGCCTCGGCGGTGGAGTGTCGACCAACCGGCGATGTACGAGTGCCGGACGGTGGTCGACGGCGACGGTGGCGAGCTCGACCGGTGCGCGACCGAGTTCGGCATCCGCACCATCGCCGTCGATGCCGCACGCGGATTGCGCATCAACGGCGAGTCGGTCGACCTGCGCGGCGCGTGCATCCACCACGACAACGGCGTCCTCGGCACCGCCACGATCGCGCGCGCCGACGAACGTCGGGTCGAGAAGCTCAAGGAGGCGGGCTTCAACGCAGTCCGCAGTGCGCACCACCCGATGAGTCGGGCGATGCTCACCGCGTGCGACCGCGTCGGCATGCTCGTGATGGACGAGGCGTTCGACATGTGGACCGAGCCCAAGACGGAGGACGACTACTCCCAGTCGTTCCCCGACTGGTGGCAGGCCGACGTCGACGCCATGGTCATCAAGGACCGCAACCATCCCTGCGTGATCATGTACTCCACCGGCAACGAGATCCCCGACACCGGCCGACCTTCCGGAGCCGCGGTGGGACGGGCGATCGCCGAGCGGATCCGAGCGCTCGACGCCACGCGCCTCGTCACCAACTCGATCAACCCCATGCTCTCGGTCGGGATGGATGTGATCGCGTCGCTCGCCGGTGAGGTCGAGCTCGCCCCGGCCGAGGACACCGGCATCAACACGATGATGTCGATGATGGAGCAGTTCCTACCCGCCATCCTGCAGCACGAGGTCATCGACCAACGCACCGCCGAGTCGTACGCCTCCCTCGACGTCGCGGGCTACAACTACACCGAGTCGCGCTACGCGATGGACCACGAGCTGCACCCCCACCGCGTGATCGTCGGCAGCGAGAACCGGCCTCCGTCGATCGCAGCCAACTGGCAACTGGTGCGGGAACACCCGCACGTGCTCGGCGACTTCACGTGGACCGGGTGGGACTACCTCGGCGAAGCCGGCATCGGACGCGCGCAGTACGCATCGGAAGCGATCGGTGGGTTCATGGGTGAGTACCCGTGGCTGACGGCCAACTGCGGCGACTTCGACATCACCGGCCACCGTCGTCCGGTGTCGTACTGGCGCGAGATCGTGTGGGGTCGGCGCGCCGAGCCCTACCTCGCGGTGCGTCCGCCCGCCCACCACGGTGAAGCGACGACGGCGGGCACCGGATGGTCGTTCACCGACGCCCTCGCATCGTGGTCGTGGCCCGGCTTCGAGGACCAACCCGTCACGGTCGAGGTCTACGCCGACGCCGACGAGGTCGAGCTCCTCGTGAACGACACGCCGGTCGGTCGCGCGCCGACCGGCGTCGACCACGCGTACCGCGCGCGAGTTCGAGACCACCTACTCCCCCGGCCAGCTCACCGCGGTCGCGTACCGGAACGGAGTGGAGACGGGTCGAACGTCGTTGGCCACGGCGAGGGGGGACGTGCTGCTCGACGTGCAGGTCGACCGTCCACTGCGTCGACGCCGACGATCGCGACCTCGCGCACGTCGAGATCACGCTGGTCGACGCCGACGGGAACACGTACTTCGGCGAGGATCGGGCGGTGACCGTCGCGGTCGATGGTCCCGCGGTGCTCCAGGGCTTCGGCAGCGGCAACCCCTGCACCGAGGAGACCTTCGGGGCGCCGACGCACGACACGTACGAGGGTCGTGCGCTCGCGGTCGTCCGACCGACCGGCGCGGGCACGATCACCGTCACCGTGTCGTGCGAAGGACTGCGACGACCGCACCGTGACCATCAGTCCGTCGAGTCCGTCGAAGCCCGACGCCCGTGACCTGGGAGCTGCGCTGGCACCCGTTCCGGGGTGAGTGGGTGCTGTTCACCGCACACCGCGGCGCGCGGCCGTGGATCGGCGAGACGATCGCCGACGAGGAACCCGAGGTCCCGGCGGACAACGCGTTGGCGCCGCTCGGTCGTCGGATCGACACCACCAACCCCGACTACCGGGGCGTGTTCGTGTTCACCAACGACCTGCCGGTCTTCGCACCCGACGCCCCGGAGCCGAGCGCGGGCGACGACCTGTACCGCACCCGGCGCGCCGACGGCACCGCCGAGGTCGTCTGCTACCACCACGACCCGACGAAGTCGATGGCCGATCTCTCCGACGACGAGGTCGCCGCGGTCGTGCGCACGTGGCGCGACCGAACTGCAGCACTGCAGGACGTCGACGGCGTCGCCCACGTGTTGATCTTCGAGAACCGCGGCGCCGCGGTCGGCACGTCGAACCCGCATCCGCACTGTCAGATCTACGCCGGTGCGTTGGTCTACGGCATCGCTGAGCGCGAGGCTGAGGTCGCGGCTGCTCACTTCGACGCCACCGGACGCGAGATGCTGGCCGACGTGGTCGAGCGCGAGTCGTCGAGTGATCGTGTGCTCGACGGCAACGACCAGTTCTTCGCGTGTGTGCCGTGGTTCGCGCGCTACGCGTACGAGGTGCTCGTCCTGCCGCGGACACGAGTGACGTCGCTGGTCGACCTCGACGACGACGCGTGCCGCGCCCTCGGACTGGTGGTGCGCGACACGGTCCGCCGGTACGACGCGTTGTGGGGCATCCGCATGCCCTACGTGCTCGCGGTGCACCAGGCGCCGGTGGGCGAGCATCCGCACTATCCGTTCCACGTCGAGCTGCATCCGCCGCTGCGGGCGCCGGGACTGATGAAGTACCTGGCCGGGCCCGAGATCGGCGGCGGCTCGATGACCAACGAATCCGATCCCGACGAGAAGGCGGCCGAGCTCCGTGACGCACTCGCCTGAGGCCATCTCTCCCGACGCGTGCGACAGCTGCTGTGCGCACTGGGTGACCACGTGCGCGACCTCGTCGTCGGCGCACGCGGCATCGACATGGCTGCGATCGAGGGACGCACGAGCGCCGACACCATCTACGCGATCGACCGCGTCGCCGACGACGCGCTCGTCGGCTGGTTCGAGAAGCACTGGCCCGACGTGGAGCTGGTGTCGGAGGGGCTCGAGGAGCGGGTCGTGATCGGGACCGACCCTCAGTGGACGGTGATCGTCGACAGCATCGACGGCACTCGCGGCTTGATGTACGACAAGCGGCCGGCATGGTGCCTCGCCGCAGCCGCGCCATTCAGCGGATCGCTGCGCGACGTGGTCGCCGCGACCATGACCGAGCTGCCCACCACGAAGCAGGGACTGGCCGACCAGCTCAGTGGCACGCGGGGCAACGGCGTGGTCGCCGAGCGTATCGACCTGCGCGACGGGCGCGCGCTGCGCTGACGCTGCAGCCATCGACCGCGGTCGACCTGGAGCACGGGTTCGCAGCAGTGGCCAAGTTCTTTCCTCCCGGCAAGGTCGCGTTGGCGCAGTTGGAGACGAAGCTGTTCGACCGCCTCGGCAGCCGAGAGGTGTTCGACGACGAGTACATCTCGTCCGGTGGACAGCTCCACGAGCTCATCGCCGGTCACGACCGCTTCGTCGCCGACCTGCGCCCGCTGGTCGACCCGGCTGCGTTCGCGTGCCATCCCTACGACGTGTGCACCGCGATGCTGCTCGAGGAAGCCGGCGGTGTGGTCACCGATCCGCGCGGCGCGCCGCTCGACGTGCCCCTCGACACGACGACCGCGGTGGCGTGGGTCGGGTACGCCAATCCTGCGCTCGCCGCCCGCATCGGTCCGATCCTGGCCGAGCTGGTCGATGAGCTCCCGCACCGGTAGCGCGCCCGGACGCCTCGATCTCCTCGGGGGTGTCGCCGACTACTCGGGCGCACGCGTGCTGGAGGTCGCGACCCACCTCACGACACGCGTCGTGGCCGAGGACGACGACGCGCTCGTGGTGGGCCCGGCGCGGCTCACGGCCGACGAGGTTGCGACGCTCGCCGCGCTCCCCTACCCCGATCTCCGCGAGGCGCTCGCCGCGTTCCCACGCTGGACGCACTACGTGCTCGGCGTCGCGCTGGTCCTGGTCCGGCACGGGGTGATCGAGCCGCCGCGCGCGCGGCTCACCATCGCCTCCGACGTCCCCACGTCGGTCGGCGTGTCGTCCAGCGCCGCGCTCGAAGTGGCGACGGCCCGTGCGCTTGGTGCCGGCGAGATCGAACCGCTCCGGCTCGCGGCGCTGTGTCAAGAGACCGAGAACCAGGTGGTCGGCGCGCCCTGCGGGATCATGGACCAGGTCGTGGTGACGATGGGCCGGCCGGGCGCCGTCCTGCCGATCCTGTGTCGGCCGGCGTCGGTCGATCCCATCGTGGAACTGCCCGACGACCTCGAGGTGGTCGGTGTTCCCACCGGCGCCGAACACGACGTGAGCGGCGCGCCTTACCGGCGGGCACGTGCCGCTGCGTTCATGGGCAAGCGCATCGTCGAGACCACGACCGGCGAGCGCGTCGCGTGGGTGAGCGACCTTCCGCCAGCGGAAGCGCGCGACCTCCCCGACGTGCTCGACGGCGCGACCTTCCTCGAACGCTGGGAAACGAGCGACGACGCGTTGACCACCGTCGATCCCGACGAGACGTACCCGGTGCGCGCGGCGACGATGTTCGGGGTCGAGGAGCACCAGCGCAGCAACGCACTGCTCGACGCGCTCGACCGGCGCGCGCTCGACGTCGTCGGCTCGATCATGGCCACGAGCCATGCCGGCTACGACGCCATGGGCCTCGGGCACGAGGCGGCCACTGCGGTCGTCGCCCGAGTGCTCGCTCGTCCCGGGGTGTACGGCGCCCGATCCAGCGGCG
>CAVRGS010000012.1:0-124294 GCA_963720765.1 uncultured Actinomycetes bacterium | reverse complement strand
TGGTTCCGGTGGGACCATCGTCGTCGTGTGCGAGCGCGGCACGCTCGACGACGTCGAGGCGCTCGTTCGCTAGGTGTGGAACGTGGCCAGTCCGGGTCCGACCACTTCGACGCGACCGTCGGGCAACACCACCTCGGCCTCGGTGTTCGGCGGGACCTGCACGGTGAACGTGGTCCCCGCCGCACCGGTCGACCACGACGACTCGATCCGACCGTACGGTGACTCGAGCGCGGCGCTCGCCCACGTGAGGCCACCGCCCGGACGCGGCGCGACCCGGAACCGCCGGTACGCCGGACCCTCGTCGAGCAGTTGGATGCCGGCGACGTAGCGGTGGAGGAACGAGATGACCGCACCCTTGCTGTAGTGGTTGAGCGACGCGTGGGCGACGCCGTGGTCGTCGATGCCCTCCCAGTGCTCCCAGATCGTGGTGGCGCCCCGGTCGATCATCGCCAACCACGACGGCGGCGTGTCCTGGAACAGCAACTCGTACGCAAGGTCGAGGTGACCGGTGTCGGCGAGCACCGGGAGCAGGTACGGCGTGGCGAGGAAGCCGGTGTTCAGGTGCGTGTCGGCGGCGCGCACCATCGCCACGAGCTGATCGGCGACCGATGCCCGTACGCCATCGGGCACGAGTTCGAACGCGAGCGCGCGCACGACGTCGGCCTGGCGGTCGGAGCGCACGGTGCCGTCGTCGGCCACGAACTCCCGCTGCCACGCGTCGACGACGTTCTCGGAGAGCTCGTCGTAGCGAGCGGCGGCGTCGTCGCGTCCGATGATCCGTGCGATCGCAGCCATCGTGCGCGCGCTGTAGGCGAAGAACGCGGTGGCGACGATGGCGAAGTCACGGTTGACGAAGTTCTGGAAATGGTCGTCCTCGAGGAGATCGGGCTCGCACCACTCGCCCCAGTGCCACCCGGTGTCCCACAGGTACTGCTCATGGGGCTCGGGCGTCTCGTGCTTCGCGATGCGCCACGCGTGGCGTTGGTCGCGCGCCCTTTCGATCACGAAGTCGACCCACGCGACCATCGACGGCCACTGCTCGTCGAGCAGCCGACGGTCGGCGTAGGCGCGCCACGTCTCCCACGGGACGAGCACCGAGGCGTCGCCCCATCCCGACGACGCCTCCAGGAAGGTTCGGATCTCGTTCGGGGGTTCGGGTGGCGTGGGATCGGGGGCGAAGTTGCGGACCGCGCCGTCCTTGCGCTGATCGGCGGCGAGGTCGCGCAGCCACTTGGTGGAGAACCCGGCCACGTCGTAGAGGAACGCCGCGGTCGGCGAGAAGAGCTGCCAGTCGCCCGTCCACCCCGCGCGCTCGCGTTGCGGGCAGTCGGTCGGGATGTCGCAGGCGTTGGTGCGGAAGCTCCAGTCGGCGGCCAGGTGCAGCTGGTTCAGACGCGCGTCGCTGCACGCGAACCAGCCGGTGCGTCGGAGGTCGGTGTGGACCACCACCCCCGTCACGTCGTCGGGAGTGAGCGGTCCCGGGTGACCCTCGATGCGCACGAACTGGAAGCCGTGCGTCGTGTGACGCGGCTCGAACGGGGTCCCGGAGCCGTCCGACACCACCCGGTCGACCTGCCCGAGCGGCAGACTCTCCATGGTGGCGAAGTCCAGCGCCCCGATGTGGTCCTGCGTGACGTCGCCGTTCGCGTCGAGCGCCTCGCCGTAGGTGATGATGAGCTCGGCGCCGGCGGGTCCGGGGTCGGCGACGCGCACCCAACCGTTGACGTTCTGGCCGAGGTCGACGACGTGACGACCGGGAGCGAGCTCGCGCACGTCGCGCGGTCGCAGCAGCTCGATCCTCCGCACCGGAGGCGCCGGTGACGCGCAGAGCGCGCCGAAGTCGCCGTCGATCACCTCGACCGGCTGCCACTCGAGGGTGTCGTCGTGACGACGCTGGTCGAACGACTCTCCGTCGATGAGGTCGGCCGCCACGATCGCGCCAGGCGCGCTGGTCCAGGTTGCATCCGTGGCCGCGACGACGGCGCCGTCGACTTCCACCTGCGCGAGCAGTGCGAGACGCGAGCCGTAGGAGTCGTGTTCGCGCGTGAACCCCACCTTGCCGCGGTACCAACCATCGGACAGCACCGCCCGCAGCTCGTGTTCACCCGCACCCAGCAGGGTCGTCACGTCATAGGTCTGCACCTGTACGCGCGCCCGGTACGCGGTGTACCCGGGTGCCAGCTCCTGGTCGCCGATCCGCTCGCCGTCGAGGAACAGCTCGTACAGACCGTGCGCGGTCGCGTAGATGCGAGCGCAAGATCCGGGTTCGGTCACGGTGAAGCGCGTGCGCAGCACCGACGCGGGGCGCTCACCCGCGGCGGGCAACGGATCGGCCTCGACCGGCGAGATCCACTCCGCCGACCAGTCGTCGGTGCGCAGCAAACCTGTCTCCCACCACGACCACGCCGACCACGCCGAGACCCCGGCGTCGGCGCGCACCTGCACGCGCCACTCCAACCGGGTACGCGAACCGATGGCCGGGCCCTGGTAGGGGACGAGGACGCACTCGTCCGACTCGACCCATCCGCTGCTCCAGGTGCCGACCTCGAGGCGGTATGCCTCCTGCCGGGTGGACGGCGCCACGAGCTGCCACGACAGCCTCGGCGCCGCAACGTCGATGCCGAGTGCTTCCTCCACGTGCTCGACGCGGAGTCGACGGGGTGCCGGAACCATGAGATCCCCTCGGTGGTGTGCGAAGTTGTCTGATCCTAAACTATGGAACATGGCTGCTGCGCTGGACCCTGACGTCGAAGCGCTGCTCTCGCGCTCGCACCGACTCGGGGCCGACCGGCGGATCACGAACTACGCCGGGGGCAACACCTCGGTCAAGGTGACGCTCGCCTGATCCGGTCACCGGTGTCGACACCCCGGTCCTCGTGGTCAAGGGCTCGGGCGGCGACCTCGGCACCCTCACCGCCGACGGCCTCGCCCGGCTCGACCTGACCCGGCTCCGCGCGCTCGAGCGCCTGTCCGCAGACGGCACGCACGAGGACGACCTCGTCGCGTACTACGAGTCGTGCCGGTTCGGTGTGGGGGGCGCGCCGCCGTCGATCGACACGCCGCTGCACGCGTTCCTCGACGCGCCCCACGTCGACCACACCCACCCCGACTCGGTGATCGCGCTCGCGGCCGCCGCCGACGGTGAGCGCCTCGTGCAGGCGTGCTACGGCGACGACGTCGGGTGGCTCGACTGGCAACGCCCTGGGTTCGACCTCGGGCTGCAACTGCGCGACTTCCTTGCCGGACACCCGGGAGCGCGCGGAGTGGTGCTCGGTGGTCACGGTGTCATCTGCTGGGGCGCGTCGAGCGAGGAGTGCGAGGCCACGACGCTCGAGCTGGTGGAGCGCGCCGAGGCATTCCTCGCGGCACACGGGCGCGATGAGCCCCTCGGTGCTCTGGTGCCGCCGTTCGCACCACTCCCCGACCACCAGCGGCGGCTCGAGGCCGCGCGGCTCGGTGTCGTCGCGCGCGGCATCGCGAGCGGGACACGGCCCGTCGTCGGCCACTTCGACGACGCGCCGACGATCCTCGACTTCCTGAGCCGTGAGCACGCACCGCGGCTCGCGGCCGCCGGTACCTCCTGTCCCGATCACTTCCTCACGACGAAGGTCCGCCCTCTCTTCCTCGACCTCCCGCCGAGCGCTCCCTTCGAGACCCGGGCTGCCCGGCTCCACGAGCTGCACGAGGAGTACCGCGTTGCGTACCGCGAGTACTACGACGCCCACGCGACCAGCGAGTCACCGCCGATGCGCGGCGACGACCCGGTCATCGTGCTCCTCCCCGGCGTCGGGATGTGGAGCTTCGGCATCGACGCCCAGCAGGCACGCGTCGCCGGGGAGTTCTTCGTGAACGCGGTCAACGTGATGCGAGGCGCCGAGTCGGTGTCGACATACCGGCCCATCGACGACGCCGAGAAGTTCCGGGTCGAGTACTGGGAGCTCGAGGAAGCGAAGCTCCAGCGTCGGCCGATGCCACGTGCCCTCGCCGGGCGGGTCGCGTTGGTGACCGGTGCCGCGTCGGGCATCGGGCGCGCGATCGCCGAGCGACTCGCCACCGAAGGCGCGTGCGTCATCGTCACCGACATCGACGCCGACGGCGCCGAGAAGGTCGCCGCCGAGCTCGGCACAGAGCGTGCGTCTGCGATCGAGCTCGATGTGTCCGCCGAAGCTGCAGTCGACGCCGCCTTCCTCGACGCCGCGTTGCGGTTCGGCAGCGTCGACCTCGTGGTCAACAACGCCGGGTTCGCTCGCTCGAACGCCCTCGTCGACACGACCCTCGACGAATGGGACCAGCTGCACGCCGTCCTCGCCCGGGGTTCGTTCCTCGTCAGCCGTGCGGCGGCCCGGATGATGACGAGCGCGGGGATCGGTGGCGACATCGTCTACGTGGTGTCGAAGAATGCAATCGCCGCCGGTCCCGAGAACGTCGCGTACGGCGCGGCGAAGGCCGATCAGGCCCATCAGGTCCGCCTACTGGCGGCCGAGCTGGGCGAGGTCGGGATCCGGGTCAACGGTGTGAACCCTGACGGCGTCGTCGAGGGTTCGGGCATCTTCGATGGCGCCTGGCGTGAGGCCCGGGCCGCGGCCTACGGCGTGGCGCCCGAGGACCTCGGCGAGTTCTACGCGGCCCGCACCTTGCTCGGACAGGGTGTGGTGCCGGAACATGTTGCCGACGCCGTCGTCGCGCTGGTCGGGGGTGCGCTGTCGCGCACGACCGGCCTCCTCGTCCCCGTCGACGGTGGTGTCGCCGCCGCCTTCCTCCGCTGATCGGAACCGTCATGGCCGTTCGCATCGCTCCCGAGCAGATCCACGACCTCGAGGCATCGGAGGCCGCGGCGCACGAGCGCGACCTCGACGCACTCCACGCGCGGCTCGCCGCGCGCGGGGTCGACACCGAGGCCGTGATCACCGAGGTCCAGCGCTTCTCGGTCGCGGCGCCCTCGTGGGCGTTGGGTACCGGTGGCACGCGCTTCGGCCGCTTCCCTCGCGGCGGCGAGCCCCGCACGACCGAGGAGAAGCTCGACGACATCGCCGCGTTGCACGCACTCACCGGTGCCAACCGCACCGTGAGCCTCCACGTGCCGTGGGACGACCCTGACGACCCGGCCGCGCTGCGTGCCTATGCCGACGAGCTCGGCATCGGCTTCGACGCCATGAATTCGAACACGTTCCAGGACAATCCATCGACCACCGGGTCCGGCGTGTCCTACAAGTTCGGCTCACTGGCGCACTCCGACCCCGACGTGCGCAAGCGGGCGCTCGAGCACAACTGCGCCGTCATCGATCTCGGCGTCGAGCTCGGCTCGTCGGCACTCACCGTCTGGCTGGCCGACGGCACCAACCATCCCGGTCAGGCCAACTTCCGCCGCCAGTTCGAGCGGGTCGCCGAAGGCCTCCGCGAGCTGCACGACGCGCTCCCGCCCGAGTGGGAGCTGCTGGTCGAGCACAAGCCCTACGAGCCCGCGTTCTACTCGAGCGTCAACGCCGACTGGGGGTCGTCTCTGCTCCTCGCGCAGAGCGCGGGCGACCGCGCACGTTGTCTCGTCGACCTCGGGCATCACCTGCCCAACGCCAACATCGAACAGGTCGTCAGCCGACTGGCCATGGTCGGTCGCCTCGGCGGGTTCCACTTCAACGACTCGAAGTACGGCGACGACGACCTCACCGTGGGATCGATCCACCCGTACCAGTTCTTCCTCATCGTGTGCGAGCTCGTCGAGCACGGCAACGGCGCGATGCCGCCGGTGCGGTACATGATCGACGCGTCCCACAACCTCAAGGATCCGATCGAGGACCTGATCCAGGCCACCGACCAGATCCAGTGCACGATCGCGCAGGCGCTGCTCGTGGATCGGACAGCGCTGCGGGAGGCGCAGGACGCCAACGATCCCGCCCTCGCGCAGGAGATGCTGCACGATGCCTTCCGCTCCGACGTGCGCCCGGTGGTCGCCGAAGCCCGCCGGCGCAACGGCGCCGCCCTGGTGCCGCTCGCCACGCTCCGTCGGTCCGGCTATCGCGCCGCGGTCACCGCCGCACGCGGCGACGACGCGCTCTCCACCGGTCTGTGAAGCGCCGGTGAGCGTCGCCGTCGGCGCGGTCGACTTCGGCGCGTCGTCGGTGCGGGTCTGCCGCGTGACGTTCGACGACGGACCACCGGCGCTCGAAGTCGTGCACCGGTACGCGCACGCACCCGTGCACGACGGCTCCCACCTCCGTTGGGACTGGTCGCGCCTGGTCGCCGAGGCCGAGCGCGGGCTCGAGCTCGCGACCACAGCGGGTCCGCTCGCGTCCGTCGGCGTCGACACCTGGGGTGTCGACTACGGGTTGCTCGACCACCACGGCGAGCTCGTCGAGCCGCCCATCTCCTACCGGGACCCCCGCACCGATGGTTACCGGTCCGTGCTCCAACGGATCGGAGCGGAGCACTTCTTCACGACCACCGGACTGCAGGCCCTGCAGATCGACACGATCTTCCAGCTCGCGACGCACGACCGATCGCAACTCTCGCGTGCGCACCACCTCCTCATGCTCCCCGAGCTCCTCGTCCACCACCTCACGGGCGCGGTGACCGCCGAACCCTCGTCGGCGGGTACGACCGGCCTGCTCGACCTCGCGACCATGACGTGGTCGGCCGAGCTCGCCGAGGTCGTCGGGGTCGACCGCTCGCTGCTGGCGCCGCTGCGACCAGCGGGCACCCAGGTCGGGCACTGGCGCGGGATCCCGGTGCACCTGGTCGGCGGGCACGACACCGCGTCGGCTGTGCTCGCCGGCGCGGAGCACGACGCCCCGTTCGTCGCCACCGGCACGTGGCTGCTCGTCGGGCGCGAGCAGGACGAGCCCGACACGTCGGCCGCGGCCCTCGCGGGCGGGCTCGGCAACGAGCTCGGAGCGCTCGGCGGCGTCCGCCTGTTGCGCAACGTCGCCGGGTGGTGGCTGGTCGACGAGTGCCGTCGCCGATGGGGCGACCCCGACCTCGACGACCTCCTGGCGCGAGCCGCGTCGATCGCATCCGTGCCGCTGGGAGATGCACTCGACCCGCGCCTCCTCGCCCCGTCAGACATGGCCACGACCCTGGCCGAGCTCGCCGGCCTCCCCGATCCGACCGATCGCGCTGCGATCACGCGTTGCGCGGTGGAATCGATGGCTGCGTCGGCCGCCCAGGTGATCGAGTCACTTCCCGGCATCGGCGGCGATCGGCCATTGCGAGTCTTCGGAGGCGGTACCCGTTCGACGCTGCTGCTCGACGCGCTGGCTCGCCACACCGGGAGACCCGTCGGCGTCGGCCCGATCGAGGCTGCTGCGCTGGGCAATGCGCTCGTCCAGGCGCTCACCCTCGGGGTGTTCGCGACGCTCGACGACGCACGTGCGACACTCGGCGCCCGCCACCAGCGCCTCGAGGAGGAGCAACCGAGTGAACGTTGACGCGCTGGAACGGCTCGAGCTCATGCGCCGTCGCCTCGACACCGACGGCCGCATCCGCGTCGCCGAGCTCGCGCTCGAGCTCGACGTCAGCGAGATGACGATCAGGCGCGACCTCGACCTGCTGGTCGACGAGGGCATCGCGGCTCGCGTGCGCGGCGGCGCGGTGGCCGTCGGGCCCCAGGAGTTCGAAGCACGATTCCGCCAGCACGCGCGGGCCAAGGCGCGCATCGCCGAGAAGCTGCTCGCTCTGGTCGGGGCGGGCGGGGCGGTCGGCATCGACGCGTCGTCCACGATGCAGCGCCTGGCCGCCCGCCTCGGTGAGGCGCGCGACGTCACCGTCCTGACCAACGGGCCCGAGACCTTCCGTGCGATGCAGGATCACGCGGGCGTGACCGCGCTCCTCACCGGCGGCGAGCTCGACCCGCGCACCGGCAGCCTGGTCGGGCCCCTGGCGACCCGCCCAGCACGCGATCTCCTCCTCCGTCGCCTGTTCGTGAGCGCAGCGGCGGTCGACCCGGTCGCCGGGGCCAGCGAGTCGACCCTCGAGGAGGCCGAGGTGAAGATGGCGCTCGCCGGGTCGGCGAGCGAGGTGATCCTGGCAGTCGACGCGTCGAAGCTCGGGCACCGGGCGCCGGCGCACGCGTTCGCATGGGACCGGATCGACGTGCTGGTCACCGACCTCCCACCCGGCGACGCGCGTCTCGATCCGTACCGCGACCGCGTCGACCTGCTGTGATGCCTGCATGACCGAACGCACCGTGCTCGTCACCGGAGGTGCCGGGTACATCGGCAGCCACACGTGTGTCGTGCTGCTCGAAGCCGGCCTGCGCGTGGTCGTGCTCGACAACCTCGACAACAGCAGCGTGGTCGCGCTCGAGCGCGTCGCCGAGCTCGTGCCCGCGGGCGCCGAGCGGCTCGTGTTCGTCGAGGGCGACCTGCGCGAGCCACATGACCTCGACCGTGCGTTCGCGCACGCCGTTGATGGGGATCGCGTCGAAGCGGTGGTGCACTTCGCGGGGTTGAAGGCCGTCGGTGAGTCGGTCGACGTACCACTGCGCTACTACGACAACAACGTCGCCGGCACCGTGCAGCTGCTGTACGCGATGGAACGCCACGACGTGCGCGACCTCGTGTTCTCGTCGTCGTGCACCGTGTACGGCGAACCCGAGACCGTGCCCATCACCGAGGACACGCCTCTCGGCGCGAGCAGTCCGTACGGTCGCACCAAGCTGTACATCGAGGAGATGCTGCGCGACGTGGCGGCAACCGGGGCCGGCTGGCGCATGGCCTTGCTCCGCTACTTCAATCCGGTGGGCGCGCACCCGAGTGGGCTCATCGGCGAGGACCCCGTCGGCATCCCCAACAACCTGATGCCCTACATCATGCAGGTGGCCGTCGGACGGCGCGACCACCTCACCGTGCACGGCGGCGACTACCCCACGCCTGACGGCACCGCGGTGCGCGACTACCTCCACGTGGTCGACCTGGCCGAGGGACACCTCGCCGCGCTCGACCACCTCGATGCGATCGACGGCGCGGTGCCGATCAACCTCGGCACCGGTACCGGCAGCTCGGTCCTCGACGTCGTACGCGCCGCGTCAGCCGCGGTCGGGCGCGACCTCCCGTACGAGATCGGACCGCGGCGCGCCGGCGACGTGGTCGCGGTGTGGGCCGACCCGGCGCGCGCCGAGGCCCTGCTCCACTGGCGCGCCTCGCGCACGCTGGCCGACATGTGCGCCGACCACTGGCGCTGGCAGTCGGAGAACCCGGAGGGTTACGCCGGCTGACCGCCCGCGCTGGGTGAGCCGCTGCACCATCCGCCCGGGGAGCTCGTGCCTGAGCGGCACGGTCGAAACCTCTACATCTATGCTCCGGGCATGACCGTCGATCTGGTGCCGGCACCGACCGACGAGCAGGCGATGCTCGTCGACGCTTCGGCGCGCTTCATGGACTCCGAACACCCGCTCACGTCCGTCCGACAGCGCGCCGACGGCGGCGAGTACGACGACGACGCCTACCGCGCCACCGCCGCCGACCTCGGATGGTTCGGTCTGCTGGCCGACGAAGCGCGCGGAGGTGGGTCGGTGTCGGGCAACGGCCTGCTCGACGCGTCCTTGCTCGCGGTCGAGCGCGGGGCCCGTCTGCAACCCGGACCGTTCGTGGGCCACAGCGTCGTCGTGCACGTGCTGTCGTCGGCGGACGGGCAGGACGCGGTGCTCACCGAACTGGTCACCGGGCGGGCGTGGGCGACGTGGGCCGACGGGTCGGTGCGATCCTGCACGCTCCGCGACGGCAGCTTGTCGGGGTCGATCGCGGTGGCGGCCGACGCCGACGCGTGCGGGTGGCTGCTCGTCGACGCCGCGACCGACGACGGCGTCGCGCGCGTCCTCGTGCGGACCGGCGCACCGGGGGTGACGGTGCGCCCGCTCGAGGGTCTCGACGTGACCCGCCACTGGAACGCCGTCGAGCTCGCCGATGTTGCAGTCGCCGACGACGACCACGTGCGGGCCGGGGCGCGGCTCGAGGAGGCCCGGCCCGAGGAGGTCGCCGCGGTCCTCACCGCGGCCGAGAGCGTCGGCGCGATGCAGGCCGACTTCGACCTCGCGTTGCAGTACTCCAAGGACCGCATCGCCTTCGGTCGTCCGATCGGATCGTTCCAGGCGATCAAGCACCTCCTCGCCGACTCGAGCCTCTGGCTCGAGATGGCCAAGGGGCTCGTCGCGGCCGCCGCGATCGCGCTCGGGAGCGGTGCGGCCGACGGCCGCGAGCTCGCGCACGCGGCGAAGGCGTTCGTCGCCGAGCGCGGCGTCGAGCTGGCGCAGAACTGCTTCCAGGTGTTCGGGGGCATCGGGTACACGTGGGAGCACGATCAGCACTTCTGGTTCCGGCGACTCGCAGCGGATGCAGAGCAGTTCGGTTCGGCCGCTGCGCACCGCGTCGAGCTGCTCGAGACCGTGGGGGTGACCCGATGAGCGACACCGCGCTCGATGCTGGAGGGCTCGACGAGTACCGGGCCGGGGCACGCCAGTGGCTCGAGGCGAACCTGCCCCGGCGGGCCACCGGCGACGCCGCGGCGATGAACCCGTGGGATGGCGGCGACGACTCCGCCGAGTACTACGCCGCGCAGCGCGTGCTCCAGCAGCGGCTCTACGAGGCCGGCTACGCGGGCATCACCTGGCCGAAGGAGTACGGCGGCCAGGGGCTGTCCGCCGAGTACGAGCGGGCGTTCAACCAGGAAGCGCGCGCCTTCGTGCTGCCCGACCTCGGCATCGCCGGCGGTGCGACGCTCGGCGTGTGCGGGCCCACGATGGTGGCGCACGCCTCCCCCGAGTTCCTCACCCGTCAGGTGCCGCGGATGCTGAGCGGCGACGCGATCGTGGCGCAGTTCTTCTCCGATCCGGATGCCGGGTCCGACCTCGCGGGTGTGCGCACGCAGGCCGTCCGCGACGGCGACCGCTGGATCCTCAACGGATCGAAGATCTGGAGCAGCGGCGCCTACTACGCCGACTACGGCATGTGCCTGGCCCGCACCGACTGGGACGTGCCGAAGCACCGCGGCCTCACCTGGTTCCTCGTGCCGACCGATGCGCCCGGCGTGACCGTCGAACGCATCCGCCAGATCAACGGCAACTCCGAGTTCTGCCAGGAGTTCTTCAGCGACGTCGAGCTCACCGACGACGACGTCATCGGCGAGGTGAACGACGGCTGGACCGTCACCCAGACGATGCTGCTGTACGAGCGCGGTGGTGGCACCGCGCGCGGTGATGGCGGACGCGCCGGGAGCGGAGGGTTGCGGCGCGACGTCGTCGAACTGATCGGCGCGGTCGACGGTGCCGACGATCCGCACGTGCGCGACCTCGCGGCGCGCATCCACGTCGACGACCTCGCGCGCGGCGCGCTCGGCACACGGCTCGTCGCGCTGATGGCCGCCGATCCGAAGCGGGCGATGAACCTGGCGTCCTACTCGAAGCTGTCGTCGGGCGTGTTCGACCCGATCCGGGCCGAGCTCATGATGCAGATCGGCGGCGACGCCGCGATCGCGTGGGACGGCGACACACCTGGCGCGGCTGCCGCGCTCGGGCTGCTCAACGGCCGGTTCCTCGCCATCGCCGGCGGCACCAGCCAGATGCAACGCAACGCCATCGGCGAGCGCGTGCTCGGCCTGCCCGCGCGAACCGTCGTTCGACTCCAACAAGCCGTTCCGCGACGTGGTGAAGGACGCCAAGGACTGGTCCGGCCGCGTCTCCTAGACCCCCGACCCCCAACCATTCGCCGTGGCGACCCCGCGGAACATCGCGGGCCAGCCACGCCAAGACCCGGTGGGGGTGGTGGGCCTATTCGAGGATCTCTTCGGGGGTGAGGAAGGGCTGCTTGAAGCTGGCGCTCAGGCCGCCGTCGAGGGAGATGGCGACACCGGTGAGGAACCCGGCCCGGTCCGACGCCACGAACCGGGCCAGCTCGGCGACGTCCTCGGGCCGGCCGAGGCGACCGATCGGCACCTGCCGGCGGAAGAAGTCGGGGTCGGGCGCGAACTGCTGGAACGCAGGCGTCTCGATCGGGCCCGGACAGATGGCCACGGCGCGCACGCCGTGGCGACCGTTCTCGACCGCGGTGGTGCGGGTCAGCGACAGCACGCCAGCCTTGGCGGCGCCGTACGCGGCGCGATTGCGGGGCGCACCCAGTGCCGAGTTCGACGCGGTGTTGACGATGACCCCGCCGCCCAGCTCGATCATGTGCCGGAGCGCGGCGCGGGTCCCGTAGAGGACGCCGCACAGGTTGACCCGCAGCATCTCGGCCATGACCTCATCGGTGGTCGTGGCGACCGTGCCGGGGAGCCCGTACCCGGCGTTGTTGTGCAGCACGTCGAGCTTCCCGAGGCGCGCCACGGTGGCGTCGACGAGCTCGTCGACCGCGGCGGAGTCACCCACGTCGGCGGCGTGCGCGTGCGCCTCACCGCCCTCGGAGCGGATGAGCTCGGCGGTCGCTTCGGCAGTGACGGAGTCCAGGTCGTTGACGACGACGTGCGCGCCCGCACCCGCGAACCCGACCGCGCTGGCACGACCGATCCCCGACCCGGCGCCGGTGACCACCACCACCTTGCCGTCGAAGTCCCCCGTCACCATGCGCGGAGGCTATCCCCACGCCAGAATGCGGCCATGGACGAATTGCGATTCGATGGTCGGGTGGTCGCGATCACGGGGGCGCACCACGGGCTCGGGCGCGAGCACGCGCTCTTCCTCGCCCGGCGAGGTGCGCGGATCGTCGTGAACGACCTGCAGGGCGGCGACGAGACGGTGACGATGATCCGCGACGCGGGCGCGGAGGCGATCGAGAACACCAGCGACATCACGACCGGTGCAGGCACGGATCAGATCGTCCGCGACGCGCTCGACACGTGGGGCCGCCTCGACGTGATCGTGAACAACGCGGCCGCGGGCAGCGGCACCGTGCCCGACGAGGACATGGTGCGCCTCACCCTCGGCGTGCACTTCGTGGGCACGGTGAACCTGGTGCGTTCGTCACTTCCCGTCTTCCGCGACCAGCGCTACGGCCGCATCGTCAACACCGGCTCGGGCTCGGTGCTCGGCATCCCGCACACCGGCATCTATGCCGCGGGCAAGGGTGCGGTGATGGCGTTCAGCAAGGTGCTCGCGAACGAGCTGCGGCAGGAACCCGACGTCGACATCACCGTCAACGTGATCATGCCGGTGGCGCAGACGCCGATCATGCCGCGGGTGCCCGACCCCGAGTTCCAGGCGCTGCTCGACACCGCGTTCGCACCGGAGAACACCTCTCCGCTGGTCGCGGTGTTCGCCCACGAGTCCTGTCCGGTGTCGGGCGAGTTGGTCCAGACCGGCGGTGGGCGAGTGGCCCGCTTCGTCTTCGCGACCACCGAGGGGTGGCAGGCCCCCGACGACATGCCCACGCCCGAGAGCATCCTCGACCACTGGGACGAGGTGATGGCCAACCGCGACCTCCAGGAACCGGTCGGCAGCATGATGGACCTCTTCGCCCGCCGTGGCATGCACCCGTACGGTGTCGCCGACATCGTGCGCTGGGCCCGCACCGGTGACGACCCGGCGCAGCGCTGACCGAGCGGGCAATACCTCTAGATCTCTCGGTAGTGTGCGCGCCATGATCGCACCCGTCTACCGCGAGGATCCCCGGCTCGCGCCGCTGATCGGTGCAGGCGGACAGTTCGAGGTCGAGGAGGTCGTCCTCGACGGCGTGCCGTTGCGAGTCTTCGTACGCGCGCCCCGCACGATCGTCGACACCTTCGACATGGGCGTCGCGCACGCGGACCTGGTGCACCTCGTGCACGACGACGAACGCCTCACCTTCGCCGACGTGCGGGCGCGCGCCCTCGCCCTCGCCGAGCAGCTGCGCACCACCTTCGACGTGGGGCGCGGCGACCGCGTCGCCATCGCCATGCGCAACCTGCCCGAGTTCGTGATCGGGTTCTGGGCCGGCGCGGTGCTCGGCGCCATCGTCGTACCTCTCAACTCGTGGTGGACGGGCACCGAGCTCGTGTACGCGCTCGAGAACGCCGGCGCGAAGGTCGCGTTCCTCGACGACGAACGCCTCGCCCGGGTGATCGATCACGGTCGCCCCGACGGCGTGCACCTCGTGGCCGTGCGCTCCGACAACGCCCACGCCGACTCGCTCTTCGACGACCTCGTCCACGGTGCGCCGCTCGCCGACGACGCCATCGCGCGCCTCGCTCCCGACGACCCCGTGACCATCCTCTACACGTCGGGAACGACCGGCCGTCCGAAGGGTGCGCTCGGCACCAACCGTGGCCACCTCCACAACCTCTGGAACATGGCCTTCGGCGGCGCGCGCGAAGCGATCCTGTCGCGGCGACCACCCCCGCCGGCGCGCCAGCCGGCCACCCTCGCCGCGCAACCGATGTTCCACATCGGCGGCATCGCCGCCATCATCGGCAGCCCGATGGGCGGATCGAAGATCCTCATCATGCGCAAGTGGGACCTCGAACGAGCGCTGCAGCTCGCGGTCGAGGAGGGTCTCACCGCGTTCGGCGGCGTCCCCGCCATCGCCCGGCAGATCATCGAACACCCTGGCCTCGAGGACCTCGACCTCGACGTCCGCGGCTTCCCGATGGGGGGCGCTGCGGTGCCGCCCGATCTCCCCGTCAAGGCGCGGGAGCGCTTCGGCGAGTCGATCCAGCTCCTCAACGGCTACGGCCTCACCGAGACCACCTCGGCCGTGGTCACCAACGTCGGCGTCGAGTTCGTCGAGCGCCCCGACAGCGTGGGTCGCCCGAACCTGACCGCCGACCTCAAGGTGGTCGATCCCGAAGGACGCGTCCTCGGCGTCGGCGAGGTGGGTGAGCTCGCCTTCCGCTCCCCCCAGGTGGTGAAGGGCTACTGGCGCGATCAGGCCGCAACCGACACCGTGTTCGTGGACGGCTGGTTCCACTCGGGCGACGTGGGCTACATCGACGACGACGGATTCGTCCACGTCGTCGACCGGATCAAGGACGTCGTGATCCGCGGCGGCGAGAACGTCTACTGCGCAGAGGTGGAAGCGGTGCTGTTCGAGCACCCCGGCATCGCCGACGTCGCCGTCGTGGGGATGGTCGAGCCCGCGCTCGGCGAGCGGGTCTGCGCGGTGGTGGTCCCCCGGCCCGGACGGACGCCCGATCTGCACGATGTGCGCGCATTCGCGACGAAGCAGCTTGCAGCGTTCAAGTGCCCCGAGGCACTCCTCCTCCTCGACGA
Organism: uncultured Actinomycetes bacterium; assembly: GCA_963720765.1. Lineage (GTDB taxonomy): Bacteria > Actinomycetota > Acidimicrobiia > IMCC26256 > DASPTH01 > DASUAS01. Next base: position 109,131 of record CAVRGS010000012.1, on the reverse strand, counting down.
GCTCCCCAAGACCGCGACCGAGAAGGTGGCGAAGAACGTGTTGCGCGACCGCTTGGCCGATCCTGCCACCGGCATCGAGCAGATGTGGTGACCTCGGGGACACGGTTAGTCTCGCCGCCATGCGTCAACTGCTGAGCGACGTCGCGGTCCTCGAGCTGGCCACCGATCCCGCTGGCTCTTACTGCGGCAAGGTCTTCGCCGATCTCGGCGCCGACGTGGTGAAGGTCGAGAGCCCGAGTGGCGATCCCGAGCGCGCCCACCCCGAGCGCTACACCCACCTCAACACCAACAAGCGCGCCGTCCGCATCGCCGACGACGACGCCGGGCGCGCCGAGCTCCACGAGCTCCTCGGCGCGGTCGACGTCGTGATCGAGAGCAAGGGAGCGGGCGACCTCGCTACCTTCGGGCTCGCTCGGGACGACGCACGCGAGCAGTTCCCCGCCCTGGTCGTCGTCACCATCAGCGGCTTCGGCACCACGGGTCCTTACGCCGAGTACACGTGGTCGGATCTCGTCGCGCAGACTGCGGCGTGGGTCACGTTCCCGCAGGGTCGCTCACTCGAGATCCCCGTGCGCGCGCCTCGCATCGCCGCGCTGTGCTCCGTCGGGCACACAGCCGCGCTCGGCGCCCTCGCCGGCACGCTCCGGGCACGCTCGTCGGGCGCGGGCGCGCACGTCGACGTGGCTGCCTTCGAGGCGCTGGGCAGCATCCCCGCGCGCGTGTGCCGCTACCTCGGCTGGGAGTACGCGGAGCACGAGCCGCTCGGTCTCGCCGCGGGCGCCGCCGACACGCTGCTGCCGATCGGCATCTTCCCCTGCGCCGACGGCTACGTGTCGATGATGTCGACGCCGCAGCAGCTGCGCGAGATGCTCGAGGTGCTCGACGACGACGCGCTGAAGGAGGCGTTCGCGCGGCCTGACGCGTTCTCCAGCCCGGAGACCAAGGAGATCCTCGACATCGCGCTGTACCCGTGGTTGTTCGAGCACACCCGCGCCGACGCCACCGCGCTCGCCCAGGCCGGGCAGTGGCCGCTCGCCGGCGTGTACACGCCTGCCGAGGTGCTGGAAGCCGACCACTTCCACCAGCGCGGCTACTGGGTCGACGTCGACGACCCGGCGCTCGGGAAGGTGAAGCTCCCGGGCCCGCCGTACCGCTTCGACGAGGGTGGTTGGCAGTTGCATCAGCCCGCGCCGGCGCCGCCGAGCGAGCACCGGGTGGAGATGCGCCGCGCCGACGCGCCCGAGCGCGGGACCACGAACCCCGACGAGCCACCGCTGCGCGGCATCCGGGTCCTCGACTTCACCACCGTGTGGTCGGGCCCCTACCTCACCCAGCTCCTGGCCGACCTCGGCGCCGAGGTGATCCGGGTCGAGAACCCGTCGGTGTTCCCGCCGACCACCAAGGGGTACCTGCCGCGGCCGCCCGACAGCATGCTGCTCGGCAGCCTGCTGTCGATGTACGCGCCCGCGGCCGACGGTGTCGTTGACCGTCCGTACAACCGGCACGCGATGAACAACTCGATCGCCCGCAACAAGCTCTCGTGCACCATCGACCCTCGTCGGCCCGAGGGTCTCGAGCTGCTCATGCGCCTGGTCGAGCAGTCCGACGTGTTCGTCGAGAACCTCAAGATGTCGACGTTGCACCAGATCGGCATCCACGAGAGCCAGCTGCTCGACCGCAACCCGCGTCTGCTCGTGCTGCGCATCCCGCCCGCCGGACTCACCGGTGACTACGCGAACTACACCGGGTTCGGCGCGCAGTTCGACGGTCTGAGCGGCTTCGCGCAGCTCATCGGGCACCACGACGGCGAGATGGTCGAGACACCGGCCACGATGTACATGGACGCCGCCACCGGCCCGGCGGGCGCGTTCGCGGTGCTCGCGGCGCTGCACTACCGCGCCGCCACCGGGCGCGGGCAGCTGATCGAGCTCCCACAGATCGAGAACGCGATGAGCCAACTCGGCGACGCGTTCCTGGACGTGCAACTCGGGAAGGAGACCCCGCGGACGGGCAACCGTGACCCCGAACAGGCACCCCAGGGCATCTACGTGTGCAACGAGCAGGAGAGCTGGCTCGCCATCACCGCGCGCAACGACGACGAGTGGCGCGCGCTGGCGCGCGTGATCGGCCGCGACGACCTGCTCGGCGACACCCGCTTCGCCACCGTCGCCGGTAGGTACGAACACCACGACGAGCTCGACGCCGCCATCAGCGCGTGGACCGCGACGCAGGACGTGACCGCGGCGTTCCACACGTTGCAGCAGGCGGGAGTCACCGCGGCGCCGCAGTTCACCGAGGCGATGCTGGCCGACGACCCCCACGTCGCCGCACGCGAATGGATCCGTCCGATGGCGAGCCGCGACGTCGGCACCCATCCACACATCGGGTACGCGTTCCAGGGCGTGCCCCAGGCCTGGGACCGCGGTGCGCCGGTGCTCGGCGAAGACAACGACTACGTGTTCCGCAAGGTCGTGCAGCTCGACGACGAGGAGTACCAGCGCTACGTCGACGAGATGATCATCGTCGACGACTACCTCGACGCCGACATGAACCCCGTCTGATCCGAGGCCACCGGAGGAGCACGCGGTGAAATTCTCGACGGGCCTCCCCGGCATCAACCTCTACCCGCCGATCACCAACGACTGGGAACGGTCGATGCAACCGGGCGACTACCAGCTCGTCGCCCGCACCGCCGACGAGCTCGGGTTCCACTCCCTCGCCATCCCCGAGCACATCGTGATCCCCGATGACATGGTGGGCCTCATGGGGCCGTCGTGGTCGCACGCCATGACGGCGATGAGCTTCGTCGCCGGCGCGACGTCGCGCATCGTCGTCGACTCGTCGGTGATCGTGCTCCCCTACCACGACCCGGTCGTGTTCGCCAAGGCGGTCTCGACTCTCGACGTGCTCTCCGGCGGTCGCGTACGGGTGTCGATCGGCGTCGGGCACACGGAGCGCGAGTTCGAGATCCTGCGCGTGCCGTTCCACGAGCGCGGGAAGCTGACGGACGAGTACCTCGAAGCGATCATCGAGTTGTGGACCAGCGACGAACCCGAGTTCCACGGCACGTATGTCGATTTCGCCGACGTCGCGTTCGAACCCAAGCCGGTGCAGCGGCCCCATCCCGCGATCTGGGTGGGTGGCAACTCGCGCGCAGCGATGCGCCGGGCGGCTCGTCATGACGGCTGGTATCCGTGGCTCATCACCGCCGACGAGATCCCCGGCTGCCTCGAGTACGTGCGCGACCAACCCGGCTTCGCGGAGCGCGCCCGCCCGTTCGACGTCGCGCTGCCGCTCACCACGCTCGCGGTCGACGAGGAGCACCGACCACTCGACGGCGATCTCGGGCGCGCCCACGTCCCCGCCGGCGCGCAGGCGACGATCGACGCGGTCGCGCACCTGGCCGAGGTCGGCGTCACGTGCACGTCGGTGCCGACGCCGTCGACTCGTTCGATCGACGAGCACCTCGATCATCTCCGCTGGGTCGCCGAGGAGATCCTTCCCGTCTTCCCGGAGGACTGATGCTTGGACTGGCTCGACGGCCCACCCGGTGCGGTACCCAACACGTAAGGTTGGGCGCAAAGCTCTGGATGTTTCCTGGGGGATGCTCGTGACGATGCAACACCCGCGCCAGCACGCGCAGACGGCACCCGACCGTCCCGCCGCCATCGACGCCGACACCGGCGAGGTCCGCAGCTACGCCGAGCTCGACGAGCGCGCCAACCGGCTGGCGCACGCGCTGCGCGCCGCGGGGGTGCACACGGGCGACCACCTGGCGATCGTCCTCGACAACCGACTCGAGATGTTCGACGCGCTCTGGGGCGGGATGGTGTCGGGCCTCTACGTGACGCCGGTCAACTGGCACCTGGCGGCCGACGAGGTGCAGTACATCGTCGACGACTGCGGCGCGAGCGCGCTCGTCGTCGCCGCCGACGCCACCGACACGGTCGCCGGCCTCGGTGGTGAGGCGAGCGCGCTGCGCCTCGCCGTCGGCCGGGGGCTCGCCGGCTTTGCCGACTTCGAAGCCGTCCTCGCCGCGCAGCCCACCTCGCCGATCGACGACGAGGCCGAAGGCAGCTGGATGTTCTACTCGTCCGGCACGACCGGTCGACCGAAGGGCATCAAGCCGCCGACGATCGGCGCGCCCCTCGGATCGACCAACGCCTTCAGTGGTTTGGTCGGTGGGCTCTTCGGCGTGACCGAGGGCTCGGTGTACCTGTGCCCCGCTCCCCTCTACCACTCGGCGCCGGCCGGCTGGTCGACCACCGTGCAGCGCCTCGGCGGGACCGTCGTCGCCATGCACCACTTCGACGCCGAGGCGTGCCTGGCCGCGATCGAGCGGTATCGGGTGACGCACGTGCAGTTCGTACCCACGCACCTCGTGCGCATCCTGAAGCTCGATCCTGACGTGCGCACCAGGTACGACCTGTCGAGCCTTCAGGTGATCGTGCACGCCGCCGCACCGTGCCCGCCCGACGTCAAACGGGGCGCGATCGAGTTCTTCGGACCGATCCTGCACGAGTACTACGCGGGCAGTGAAGGCGGCGGCTTCTGCTACATCGACTCGGAGGACTGGCTCGCGCACCCGGGTTCGGTCGGCAAGCCGCTGCTCGGCGCCGCGCACGTCACCGACGAGGACGGCACCGAGCTGCCGAACGGTGAGGCGGGGCAGATCTGGTTCGAGTCGCCGAACAGGTTCGAGTACCACGGCGACCAGAAGAAGACCGCCGAGGCGTGGAACGACCGGGGCTGGATGACCCTCGGCGACGTCGGCTACCTCGACGACGAGGGCTACGTGTTCCTCACCGACCGCGTCTCCAACATGATCATCTCGGGCGGCGTGAACATCTACCCGCGAGAGACGGAGGACGTGCTCATCGGTCACCCGGCGGTGCACGACGTGGCCGTCATCGGCATCCCCCATCCCGAGATGGGCGAGTCAGTGCGTGCGATCGTGCAACTCGCGGCGCCCACCGACGATCCCGACGCGATGTCCGAGGAGCTGCGCCAGTACTGCCGCGACCATCTGTCGCACTTCAAGTGCCCCACGTCGGTGGTGTTCGTCGACGTGCTCCCGCGACTGCCCAGCGGGAAGATCTCGAAGCGCATGTTCTCCGACGAGGTTCGCGGCTTGACGCCCACCTCATGACCGGCGCATGACCGGCGGGGTCCTGCGCAGCCACCACGAGGTCACGCCCGCCGTCCTGACCGACGTCCTGCGGCGCGCAGAGTGGCTCCCGGACGACGCCAGTGTCGTCGACGCCGCAGTCACCACCATCGGCGCAGGACAGATGGGCATCTGCGCGCGCTACGACCTCCGGCTCGATCACGAGGTCGCCGAGGCGCCCACCAGCGTCGTCGGGAAGTTCGCGGCCGAGGACGAGCAGGCGCGCAGGTTCATGGCGTCGAGTGGATATCCGAACGAGGTCTGCTTCTACCGAGACTTCGCGTCGCAGGTCAGGATCCGCATCCCGCGCTGCGCGTACGCCGCCATCGACGGCGACGGCTGGTTCACCCTCCTGCTCGAGGATCTGACGCCCATGCGACCGGGCGACCAGCTCCGGGGCTGCACCGTGGCGCAGGTGGAGGCGGCGGTACAGGAGCTCGTCGGTCTCCACGCGCCGCGATGGGACTCACCGGTGCTCCACGAGCACCCCCAGTTCAGCGGCACCAGCGGGCTCGCCGATCCGAACGTGCTCGCCGGCGCGCTGCAGGCCGTCGTCCCCGGGTTCATCGAGCGCTACGGCGCTTCGTTCGCGCCCGACGAGGTCGACTTCTACGAACGGCTGACGAACTCCGCGCGCGGCTGGATCGAGGCGCGCCCGGAGGGCCGCAGCCTCGTGCACAGCGACTACCGGCCCGACAACCTGATGTTCGGTACCGACGCCGACGGCCACCCGACGGTTGCGGCGGTCGACTGGCAGGGCTTCGGCAAGGGATGCGCGCTGTCCGACGTGTCGTTCGTCGTCGGCAACGCGCTCACCCGCGACGATCGTCGCGCCAACGAGGAACGCATCGTGCGCGGCTACCACGACGCGCTCGTCGCCGCCGGGGTCGACGACTACCCGTGGGACGAGTGCTGGGACGAGTACGGCCGTTCCCTGCTGTCGGCACTGATGACCACCATCTTCGGCGCCATGTACGGCGTGCGCTCGGAGCGCGGCGACGAGATGTTCGTGATGATGGGCGGCCGTCACGCCCGCCAGATCCTCGACCTCGGCGTCGACGCACTCCTCCGCTGAGCGATTTGGCGTGGTTGGTGTGCCGCTACGGCACACGAGCCACGCCAAATGGCCGGGTGGGTCAGGCGACGGGTTCCTGGGCGCGGAGCATGAGAGCGCGGACCTCGTGCATGGCGGCGTGGACCTCGTCCATGCGGCCCTGCACCTCGACGGCCAGCGCGGGCACACCGCAGTTGCCGAGCATGTCGGGCAGGTGCTGCTCGACGCACGCGAGCGAGAACTCGATCGGGTCGCCGACCGCGAGCTCGTCGATGCGCACGACCGTGTTCCCGCCCGCGCCGTGGTCGATGTAGTGGTAGTGCGGCTCCTGCTCGAAGCAGTCGAAGCGCAGGTGCTCGAGACCGTCGTCGGTGCCGAGCACGTGCAAGGTGGCGCCGCCGTCGTCGAACGGGACGCCACTCGCGATCTCGCCCTGGTACGTCTCCTCGACGATGGCGTTGGTGAGCCGACGCGACTCGATCACGAGCTGCACCGCGCCCGTGTCGACAGGGATGCAGTGCTCCTGCACCATCGGGATGGGCAGGCGGTCGTAGCGATTGCCCCGGCGGTACGGCGAGTCCTGGCGGTCGATGGCCATGGTCAGCTCCTCAGCACTCTTCGGATCACGGCTTGACGTAGCGGTCGAGCTCACGTTGCATGTTCAAGAGGTTCATCTCCTGGCGGGTGCCGAGCCGCAGGCCGTCGCACCCCCACGAGTGGAGCCCGGCCTGCACCTCCCCCATGTTCGCGAAGTCCTGGCTCGGGATCACACCCCAGACCTCGTCGTCGTGCGGCGCGAAGTCGCGCACGAGGTCGGGCGCGCCGCTCGACGGCGGGAAGAGCCGCAGGGCCCACATGTCGAAGATGCACGAGTCGGGGTCGTCGCCGTGGGGTCGGGCACGGTACATGAAGCAGTTCGCCAGGCTCACCAGCATCACCAGGTTGGGGAACACGGAGAACACCCCGGTGCCCTCGGCGCGCTGCTCGGGCGAGAGCTCGGGGAACTCGATCCCCAGCTCGTCGGCACGTGCCGCCACCAACTTGGAGTACTCGCTCGCCGCGGTCGATCCTTCGGGGATCTCCATCGTGCGCAGGCGCGCCGCCGCGGCCATGTCGTCGTCGGAGTAGAGACCACCCTCGAACGACTTCCCGAGGTGCATGACCTGCTCGTAGAGCAACTCGCGGTCGTCCCACTGGTCGGGCGTCAGGCCGAAGCGCTTCGACGGCCCTGCGCCGCGCACGGTGACGTAGCGCGTGTGCCCGTTGTCGAACTGCTCGTAGCGCATGGCGGTGTCGTCGGACCACTGCAGCAGTTGCGGGTGGGTGCCGTAGTTGTGGTACCCCTCGTGGAACGCGTCCAGCGCGGCCTTCCAGTTCGCCGGCAACACGGTGGTGCGGTACCAGAGGAAGCGCATGCTCTCGAGGTGCAGCGGGTCGAACCAGTCACCGAGCGGTGCGAGGTGATCATCGAGTGAGCGCCCCTCGGGATCGGCGCAGACCCACACGAATCCCCACCGACGCTCGCAGCGCAGCTCGCCGAGACGCAGCGCGGGCGTGTCGAGCGACGTGATGCCGAACTCCTCGGGATCGAGCACGAACGCGCACGAACCGTCGAGGTTCCACTTCCAACCGTGGAACGGGCACGTGATCTGTCCGTCGGCGAGCGCCCCGCAACCCTGCGCCAGTCGCGTGCCGCGGTGACGGCACGAGTTGTAGAAGGCGCGGATCCCATCGTCGGCGCCGCGCACGACGAGGATCGACTGGTCGGCGATGCGGTAGTCGACGTAGTCGCCCGGCGCGGCCAACTCCTCCTCACGGCACGCGACCTGCCAGGTGCGCGGCCACAGGCGCTCCGTCTCGACCTCGGTGAACGCCCGAGTGGTGTAGCGCTCCTTGGGGATGAAGGCAGCACCGAGATCCCAGCGCGAGTCCCAGGTCACGCCGCCATCATGTCATCTGGACCGCGACGCCGAAACGCTGTGGTACAACCCACCCCGAGGTCTGATGGCGTATCCGCTGGTCGAGACGAAGTTCCACGTACCGACGTCGCGCCGCAGTCTGGTGGCGCGGCGTCGCCTGTCGGCGCGCCTCGCCGACGCAGCAGCAGGGCGGTTGACCCTCGTCGCGGCGCCCGCCGGCTTCGGCAAGACCACGGTCGTCACCGAGTGGCTCGGCGCCCTCGCCGGCGACGGCGTGGCGGTGGCGTGGCTCTCGCTCGACGAGCGCGACAACGATCCGGCGTTGTTCTGGGCGTACGTGCTCGCGTCGCTCCACGCCGCCGTTCCCGGTCTCGGTGTCGGCGCGCGTGCACTCATGGATGCCGGCGACACGCCCACGGAGATCCTGCTCGCAACGCTCGTCAACGAGCTCCACGAGACGAAGGCTGACGTCGTCCTCGTGCTCGACGACCTCCACGTCGTCGACCGCACCGAGATCCACGAGGGGTTGACCTACCTCCTCGACCATCTCCCGGCACGGGCGCACCTCGTGATCACGAGCCGAGCCGACCCGTCGCTGCCGTTGGCGCGTCTGCGAGCGCGCGGTGAGCTCACCGAGCTCCGTGCCGCCGACCTGCGCTTCACCCCCGACGAGGCGGCGGAGTACCTGAACGGCGCGATGGCGCTCGAGCTCACGGCGGCCGATCTCGCCACGCTCGAAGCGCGCACGGAGGGATGGATCGCCGCTCTGCAGCTCGCCGCGCTGTCGATGCAGGGACGCGAGGACGTCGCGGCCTTCATCGCCGGCTTCGCCGGTGACGACCGGTTCATCGTCGACTACCTGGTCGGTGAGGTGCTCCAACGCCTCCCCGACCACGTCCGGCGATTCCTGCTGCAGACGTCGGTCCTCGACCAGTTGCAGGGTTCGCTCTGCGACGCGGTGACCGGCGAACCCGGAGGGAGAGCCGCGCTCGAAGCCCTGGACCGCCAGAACCTGTTCGTGATCCCGCTCGACGACCGACGCGAGTGGTACCGGTACCACCACCTCTTCGCCGACGTGCTGCGGGCGCGTCTCCTCGACGAAGACCCGGACGCGTCCGTCGAGCTCCATCGCCGCGCCAGCACCTGGTTCGCCGACCAGGGCCAGCCCACTCATGCAATCCGGCACGCACTCGCGGCGGGCGACTTCGACCGGGCAGCGGCGTTGGCCGAGCTCGCCATGCCGGAGATGCGAAGGACGCGGCAGGACGCGACGCTCCGCGAATGGGCGCGCCTCATCCCCGAGGCCGTCGTGCGGGGCCGCCCGGTGCTCGCCGTCGGTTTCGTCGGCACCCTCATGTCGAACGGCGAGATCGATCGCATCCACACCGACCTGTACGAGATCGAGCAGTGGTTGGCAATGGAACCAGCAGCTCGCGACGCAGCCGGCATGATCGTCGTCGACGATGCGCAGCTGCAGTCATTGCCGGGCGCGATCGAGACATACCGCGCCGCGCTGGCGCTGGCCCGCGGGGACATCGACGCCACGGTCGAGCACGCGAGGCGCGTGCTCGAGGTCGCGGGAGACGACGAGCTCGAACACGCGGCGGCACACGCGCTGCTCGGGCTCGCGGCGTGGTCGGAGGGCGACCTCGATCGCGCGTTCACGGCGTACACCGAATCGATCGCCGGCATGCGACGCATCGGCCACGTCGCCGACATCCTCGGGATCTCCATCTCGATGGCCGACATCCGAGTGGCCCAGGGACGACTGCGCGACTGCGCAACGTCTGTACGAACAGGGATTGCAACTCGTCGCTGCCCGCGGCGCCGGACCGCTGCGAGGCACCGCCGACATGCACGTCGGGCTCGCCGAGATCCTGCGCGAGCGCGACGAGCGCGAGGCCGCGGCGGAACACCTGCGCCGTGCCCAGGAGCTCGAGCTGTTCGGCACCCGGCAGTTCCCCTATCGCTCGCGCACCGTGCGCGCCGGGCTGCTGCTGGCTGACGGCGACACCGCCGGGTGCCTCGCCCTCCTGGAAGAGGCGGAACGCGTCTACGACACCGACTTCTCGCCCGCAGTGCGGCCGGTCGGCGCGCGCCGCGCCCGCACGTATGTGCTCATGGGGGACATGAACGCAGCGCGCGCGTGGGTGCGCGAGCGCCAACTCTCGACCGACGACGAGATGTGCTACGTCACCGAGTTCGAGCACATCACCCTGGCCATCGTCCTCGCCAATGACCCGACCCGCGACCGCGAGTTGCCGCAGGTGAGCGCCATGCTGGAGCGATTGCTGGCGGCAGCCGAAGCCGGCGGACGCGGCAGCAACATGATCGAGATCCTCGCGGTGCAGGCACTCACCTTCGACGCGCGGGGTGACCGGGCGAGCGCGCTCGACGCGCTGCGGCGCGCCGTGGCGCTCGCCGAGCCCGAGGGCTACGTGCGGGTCTTCGCCTTCCTCGGTCCACGCCTGCAGGCTCTGCGGGACGCCCTCGCGATGGGTGCCGTCGGGCCCAGCCCGCAGGGAGCCGGTCACGTCGACCCGCTCAGTGATCGCGAGCTCGATGTGCTGCGGCTCCTGCGCAGCGACCTGGGCGGTCCCGAGATCGCCCGGGAGCTCACCGTGTCGCTGAACACCATGCGCACCCACACGAAGAACATCTACATGAAGCTCGGTGTGAACAACCGCCGCGAGGCGGTGCGCCGGGCCGACGAACTCGGACTCTGAGCGAGTCGTCGGGGTCGGCGGAGAATCACCACGCCAATCACCACATGTGGTGATGTCGGCTCACCACATCGGTTCGTACGTTGCCCACGTGCAGTACGAGATCCGAGTCACAGGACACCTGAGCTCCCGGTGGGCGGCCTGGTTCGACGGGCTGAGCCTCATCCCGGCGGACGACGGGACCACCGTCATCCGTGGCCCGATCGTCGACCAGGCCGCACTGCACGGTGTGCTCCAGAAGCTGCGCGACCTCGGCGTCCCGCTGATCTCGGTGACGCAGCTCCGACCCGAAGGGGAATGACATGAAATCACTGGACACCACGCGCAAGCTCGCCCTCGCGGCGGGCGTGCTCTACCTCGTCACGTTCGCAGCGTCGATCCCGACGCTCGCTCTCAAGGGGCCGTTGGTCGACCACGCCAACTTCGTCCTCGGACACGGCAGCGAGACGAGCGTGCTGTGGGGCGGGTTCCTCGACTTCGTCTGCGCCATCGCCGGCATCGGCACGGCCGTGGCGCTGTACCCGGTGACGCGCCGCTGCAGCCGGACCTCGGCGATCGGCTTCCTCGCTTCCCGGACACTCGAAGCCGCCATCCTCGTCGTCGGCGCCATCAGCCTCCTGTCGGTCGTGACCCTGCGCAACGACGTCGTCGGTGGCAACACCGCATCGTTGCTGACGACCAGCCGGTCGCTCGTCGCCATGCACGACTGGTCGTTCCTCTTCGGCCCCGGCTTCATGCCCGCGATCAACGCCATCGTCCTCGCCACCGTCATGTACCGCTTCCGCCTCGTCCCCCGCTTCATCCCGCTGATGGGATTGGTCGGCGCTCCGCTGCTGTTCGCCTCCACCCTGGCGACGCTGCTCGGCGGACCCTCCCAGACGTCCTCGACCGCGATGCTGTTCGCCCTGCCGATCGCGGCGTGGGAGTTCTCACTCGGCGTCTACCTGACCTTCAAGGGCTTCCGACGCCCGATCGACACCGACGCCTCCGTCGCGAGCCCTGCGCTCGCCGCGTGATCGTGATGGAGCAACACGGCTACGACGTCGTCGTCGTCGGCGGTGGTGCAGCCGGCCTGAGCGCCGCGCTCGTCCTCGGACGAGCGCGGCGCAGGGTCGCGGTGATCGACGCCGGCGCACCCCGCAACGCACCCGCCGCGCACATGCAGGGGTTCCTCTCACGCGACGGGATGGCACCCTCGGACTTCCTGGCGCTCGGCCGGGAAGAAGTGACGGGTTACGGCGTCGAGATCATCGACGGCGCCGTCACGGAGATCGAACCCGGTTTCCTCGTGCGTCTCGCGAGCGGCGCGACGCTCGCGGCCCGCCGCATCCTGTTGACGACCGGCGTGCGCGACGACCTGCCCGACATCCCGGGTGTGCGTGCACGCTGGGGCCGCGATCTTCTCCACTGTCCCTACTGCCACGGCTGGGAGGTGCGCGATCAGCCGCTGGGCGTGCTCGGCACGCATCCCGGTGCGGTGATGCACGCCCTGCTCGTTCGGCAGTGGTCCGACGACGTGACCTTCTTCGCCCACACCACCGACGTCACGGCGCCGGAACGAGCCCGGCTCGCGGCGCGCGGCATCGCCGTCGTGGAGGGAGCAGTCGCCGGGCTCGTCGTCGACGACGACCACCTGACGGGTGTGCGGCTCGCCGACGGCCGCGTCGTGCCGCGGGCTGCGGTGTTCATCCGACCGCGCAACGTTCCCCACCCCGACGGTGTGCTCGCGGGAGTGGGCGTCGACGTGAGCGCGGAAGGTTTCGTGACCGTCGACCGCGACGGCCGCACGAGCACGCCGGGCGTTTCGGCCGCCGGCAACATCGTCGACCCGCGGGGATCGGTGATCGCCGCCGTACGCTCGACTGCCATGTCGGCACGCCTCGATCCGACGTGGAAGGTGATCGCCAGTCCGTCGACACCGGCGGTCGATCGCTGCGTCGACATCTTCTCGAGGCCCGACGGCACCTTCGGCTTCGAGGAGTTCCGTCGCGATCCCGAGGACATGGGCACCTGGACCCCCGTCGCCTACTACTCGGAGCGCGCCTTCCAGTCGGAAGCCGACGCGCTCGCCGCCGCCCGCAACTCCGTGCCCTGGCTGTCGAGCGTGCTCGGCTAGGAGAGACGCTCTTCGAGCACCACGGTGACGCGGTCGCCCTCCTGCTTCTGGATGGCGGCACGGAGCCGGGCGTTGATCGGCAGCTTGTGCGTGCCGTCGCCGAGGGCCATGAACGAGCTCCGGAACGGACGACCGTCGACCGTCCCCCGCACCTTCACCAGGCCACGAGTGCCGAAGAGCTCAGCCGACCCCGGCATCACCACGTAGGTCCAACCGCCCTTGCTCGGACTCCTCTGGAGTGTGGCGGTGAACTGCTCGTGCAGACTGCTCATCGGGCTCTCCTGTGCGACGAGTCGATGCTCCACCATTGACCCGAAGGAGCGGCGAGACTCATCGCTCTGCTCAGCCGACCGGTTCGTACGTCCAGTCGGGGAGCAAGCGGAGGTCGGAGCACAACTTCGGGGCGAAGATCCACTTGCCGAGGAAGCGGTCGGCACCGGGATCGGTCGCGAGCCACGCCACGACCTTCCCGGTGGCCTCGGCCGGTTCGCTCCCGTAGCCGGCCGAGTACTCGTCGTCGGCCTTGATCGCCTGGCGCGCTTCGGTGACCACGTTGCCGGGGTCGACGTTGAACGCCTTGATGCCCGAGCTGAGGTACTCGGCGTTGATCCCGCCCGCCACCCGCGCGAACGCTGCCTTCGACCCCGAGTACAGGATGCCCCAGCCTCCCTCCCCCGGTGGCGCCTGGGGGTCGAGCCGGGCCGACCCGGACACCATGTCGATGATCGTGCCCCCTTCGCGTTCGAGCATGTGAGGCAGGACCGCCTGGATCAGCAGGACCTGGTGCACGAAATTGCCCGTGAACATGTCGTGCATGGACTCGGGCGTGAGGTCCGCCACGCGATCGAGGGTGCCGACACCTTTGTAGATCGCGTTGTTGAAGAGCACGTCGATCCGGCCCCATTCGGCCAGCACGGTCGCCGGCAGCGCGCGGACCGCGTCGCGATCGAGGAGGTCCATCGGGACGATCAGGGCGCGCCGGCCTCGCGCCTCGATCTCCTCGGCGGTGCGCTCGAGGCTCCCGGGTACCACGATCGCGCGGCGATCCTGCTTGACCGAGGTGGCGTCGGACGCACCGTCGCCCTCCTTGACCGTGCGGGCGCTCACCACGACGTCGAACCCGGCCTCGGCGAGCGCGAGCGCACCCGCGCGTCCGATGCCGCGACTCGCCCCGGTGACGACGGCGACGGGCGTGTCGGTCATGGCTGCCACCTCACTGCTCGGTCATGATGCGTTCGAACTCCTTCAGGGGGTCGACACGCGGCTCACCGGTGACCTCGACGATGACGTCGCGCAGCGCGCTGTTCCAGCGGAACGGTGCGTCGTAGCCCTCCCCCACTGGCGGCCCGAGCTCGTACCCACAGCTCAGCCCGGCGCCGGTGTTGTTGTAGCTGATAGGCGTGAACTTCGGGATCGCGCCGCGACCGACGACGTCGCCGTCGACCAGGAGCTCGGCCTCGCCGCCGTCGTCGTCGCGCTTCTCGTAGCGGAAGCCCAACGTGTGGGCGCCGCGCGCCGATGACGCGATCGGACTCGATCACGTCGAGCGACTTGCCGTACAGGTTGTGCAGGTAGCGGAGGCGGCCGTCGAGCACCTGGAACGACCAGCCGCCCAGCACGCACCCCATCGCGAGCAGCACGCCTTCGGCCGTGACGCCCGCCTCGACGTCGACCGACGCGGTGATCTCGTGCGACCGGTTGCGCACGTCGGCGGCGATGCTCTGCGGCACCGGCGCGCCGTACGGCACGTAGCGGTACCGGTGGCGCTCGAGGATCTTGTTCGGGGGCGGGTTGAGGATCGTGAACAGGATCCGGTTGTCGAGCGGGAGCACGTTGTACCGCGCCGCCTCTTCCCACCACGTGTCGATCATGCGCGCCAGCCGCTCCGGCTCCTGGTCGGCGAGGTCGTGCACCTCCGACGGGTCGACCGCGACGTGGTACAGCTCCCAGACGTCCTCGTCGAACGGTGCCATGAACGTGTTGGGCGTCGTGTCCGCGGTGATCGGCCCGAGCGGCTTGAACGTCACCGCCTTCCACCCGTCCTGGTACAGGGCGCGCGAACCGAGCATCTCGAAGTGCTGCGTGGTCCGGGTCGCCGGCGCACCCGCGCCACCCTCGCCGAACAGGGCGGCGAAGCTCGTCCCGTGGATGGGGCTCTGCTCCTGGCCGCGGATGCGGTCGGGCGCCTCGACCCCGATGAGGTCGAGCACGGTCGGCATCACGTCGATGGCGTGCGCGAACTGGTGGCGCAACGAGCCTGCGTCGCCGGCGAAGCGCGCCGGCCAGCGCACGATGCACGGGTCGGCGACGCCACCCTCGTGCACCTCGCGCTTCCAGCGCTTGAACGGCGTGTTGCCGGCCATGGTCCAGCCCCACGGGTAGTTGTTGTGCAGCGACGGTCCACCGATCTCGTCGATGCGCTCGCGCAGCTCGTGGCGGCTCGCGGGGTCCCGGTTCACCATGCGGACGTCGTTGATCGAACCGGTCACGCCGCCCTCGGAGCTGGCGCCGTTGTCGGAGACGAGCACGACCACCGTGTTGTCGGCGTCGCCGCTCGCCTCGAGGTGCGCGAGCAGGCGGCCGATCTGGTCGTCGGTGTGCGACAGGAACGCGGCGAAGCACTCCATGAACCGGGCCGCGACCTTCTGGTCCTCGGGTTCGAGGTCGTCCCAGGCCGGAACCCACGGCGGCCGCGGCGACAGCTCCGTACCGGGCGGCACGAGCCCGAGCTCGATCTGGCGGGCGAGGATGCGCTCTCGCTCGACGTCCCAGCCCTCGTCGAACACGCCCTGGTAGCGCGCGATCCACTCGGGCGGCGCGTGATGTGGCGAATGACACGCGCCGGTGGCGAAGTAGAGGAAGAACGGCTGCTCGCCGTCGGCGTTGCGCAGGTCGCTCAGGTACTCGATCGCGTGGTCGACGAGATCCTCGGTGAGGTGGTAGCCCTCGGCCGGCGTGCGCGGCGGCTGCACCGAGTGGTTGTCGCAGTAGAGCGTGGGCACGAACTGGTGGGTCTCGCCGCCGTGGAACCCGTACCAGCGGTCGAAGCCACGCCCGAGTGGCCAGCTGCTGCGGTCGGCGGCCATGTGCGTCTCGTCGTCGGGCGTGAGGTGCCACTTCCCCACCGCGTACGTGGAGTACCCGTGCGTGCGCAGGATCTCGGAGAGGAAGCCGTTCTCCGGCGGCACGATGCCCCAGTAGCCGGGGAAGCCCATGGCGAGGTCGGCGACGCGGCCCATGCCGTTGGTGTGGTGGTTGCGTCCGGTGAGCAGGCAGCTGCGCGTCGGCGAGCAGAGCGCCGTCGTGTGGAAGTTCGCCAGCCGCACACCCTCCGCCGCGAGCCCGTTGATGTTGGGCGTGTCGATGACCGAGCCGTAGCAGCCGAGCTGCGCGTAGCCCACGTCGTCGAGCACGACGTAGACGACGTTCGGCGCGCCCTCCGGTGGTTCGGGCCGCACCGGCCACGCCGGCGTCGACGTGCGCCAGTCGCGACCGATCACCCCCGTGAATTCGTCGTGCACTCCCACGTCGTGCTCCCCCCGCTCGCGCTCTGTACTACCCGGCCACGTCGGCGACGGGCGTCAACGCCTTCCAGTCTCCTGTGGTGCCGGCACTCGAGTCGAACGCCACGAGACCGAACGTGTCGTTCGCGTCGTACTTGCCGGTGTGCAACGACGCCCACTTCCCGAGCACCAGCGTGTCGTCGATCGGCCCCATCGTGTTCACGGCCTTGGTCCACGTCGTGTTGTTCAGCGTTGTGCCGGCCTGCTCGGCGATGGTCTTGAAGAACAGGATGTCGCCACACGCGTCCTCGACCGACGCCCAGATCTCCGTGCGCTTGCCGTCGGCCCCGGGCTTGACATCCTTCGGGGCGACGACCTTCTGGCCGGTCGCCTTCTCGTACGTCTTCACGCAGTGCTGCATCACCGGGGTCTGGAAGCGTTCCTGCGACCCTTGCCCCTCGGCACTGATGAGCCCCTCGTACGGATTGGGCCGGACACCGGCCGCGACTGCATCCTGACCACCCGACTGCGCGGTCGACGTCTGATCGGAGATCAGCGTCGCCTTGGGGAAGGCGTCCTTGAGCATGGTGACGTAGGTCTTCGACACGACGACCTGACCGACGAGCACGAAGGTGTCGACGCCTTCGCCCTTCCACTTCTCGATGAAGCTCTCGAGCTGCGACTGTGCGGCCGAGGTGTCGGTGCCGGTGATGTTGAGCACCGCACTCGTGCCCTGCTTGACCTTCATCTTCTTCAGTGCCGGAGTGACGAGCGCGTCCGCGCGGTCCTTGCTGTCCGGTTGCGTGAGGACCGCGACCTTCTTGCCCTTGAGCGTCTTGTCGCGCGCGAGGAGGTCGAGGATCACCGACAGGCGTCGATCGGTGGTGATGTTCGGCGTGAGCAGCAGACCCTGCGGCGCCTGATCGATCCACGACTGCGAGACGTTGTGGATGATCTCGACCGTCTGGTGGTTCTTGGCGATGCACAACTGCGCGTCACCCGACTGGTCGATGAACACGCCGACGACGGCGAAGACCTTGTCGTCCTCGGTGAAGCTCGTGCACGCCGCAAGCGCCTGCGCGTTGCCGATCGGGCAGAAGTCGCGGTAGACGGGCTCGACCTTGCGGCCGAGGATCCCGCCGTGTTGGTTGAGGTCGTCGACGAAGACCTTGTACGTCTCCTTCTGGTCACCGCGAGTGAAGTCGACGTAGTCCTTGATGCAGCCGTAGTCCACCTGCACCAGGCCCAGCTTGATCGTCGAGTCCGTGACGCCTTGACCGAGCTTCGAGGCAGCCCCTGCCGGCCCACTCCCGACGCCCATCGCCGCGACACCCACGATGGACACCATGACGGCTGCCAGCAGCCGTCCCGTTCGCCCTCTCCATCCATGCATCGGGCGGACCGTATCGGTCGGGCCCGGGCGGGGCCAGACGGCTCAGCCGTCGACGGCCGCTTCGAGCTCGCGCTTCGTCATCTTCGAGCGCCCCTTGATGCCCTTGTGCTTGGCCTCGTTGTAGAGCTGCTCCTTCGTGCGACCGCCCGGGCCGCGGTGCGAGCGGAGCCCGCCGCGTCGACCCGACGAGATGTCGTCGATGGATGTTCGGCTGGCGGTCTGCGCTTCGCCGGCACGGGCACGCTCCTTGTTCACCGTGCGCGCCGCGATCTCCTCGGCGGTGTCCTCGGACTCACCGCGCTCGCGCAAGCCGTCCTTGATGTGCTCGTACTGGCGCTCTCGCTTGTCACTCCATGCACGCGGGGGCATCACGACCTCCTCCGATCGCACGTCGCTTCCTCGCTCTGGCGCGGTACCCGTCGCCGCGCGGTTTGACACCCACGCCAATGGGACAAGCTGGACACATGGCAGACGATCAGGACCGCATCCACGCGCGAGCGGACGCCCTGCTCCCCGAAGAGGAAGAGGCGGGCAGCGACGATCCGGTGGCGCAGGCCGCCGCCATCCTCGAGGAGTCGGACGAGCGGGAGTTCGAGCGGGACGATCCGACCGGCGAAGGGCTCGAGCACCGTCGCTCGGAGGACACCGTCGACCTCCCCGACGACCTCTCGGACGACTCAGGCCCCGACGACGGCTAAGCCGTGCCGAAGCCGTAGAGCCGCTGCGCGTTGCCGGCGAGGATGAGCCGGCGCTCGGCTGCGGGCACGCCCGAGAACGCGCTGAGGATGGTCCGCCACGAGTGCGGCCAGTCCGACGAGACGTGTGGGTAGTCGGACGACCACAACATGCGCTCCACGCCGATCGCATCGCGCAACCGGACCCCGATCGGGTCGGTCATGAACCCGAAGTGGAAGTGCTCCTCGATGTACTCGCTGGGCCGACGCTCGATCGGGAACGTGCTCCCCGGCGCGAGCCGCTGGAAGTTGTTGTCGATCTGCTCCTTGACGTAGGGCAGCCACCCGCAGTCGACCTCGGCCGCGACCATCCGCAGAGCCGGGAACCGGTCGAACACCCCGGCGAAGATCAGCTCGAGGATGCGATTCGGGATGTCGAAGATGCGGCCCCACCCCGGCAGCGCGACCTTGTGCGCGCTCGGCATCGAGTCGGTGAGCGACACGTGGATGCTCAGCGGCACTGCGAGCTCCTCGATGCGCGCCCACACCTTGTCGTCGTCGGGCGCGGGTGTGAGCGTGCCGTTCGGATAGCAGCCCATCACGAAGCCGCGGATGCCAGGCCGGTCGACGACGCGGTCGATCTCCGCGAGCGCGCCGTCGACGCCGCGGTTGGGGATCACCGCGAGCCCACCGAAGCGCTCCGGCGCGTAGTCGACGTACTCCGACAGCCAGTCGTTGTACGCCCGCACCATCGCTTCGTGGTACCCGACATCGTGGTTGGCGACGATCGCGTGGCTGAGACGCGGGGTTGGATAGAGCACTTCGGCGTCGACGCCGTCGCGATCGAGCTCCTCCAACCGTGCCGCCGGATCATGACCGCCGCGCCGGATGTCGTCGAAGCGCATCCAGCCGCGCATCTCCTCGGGCTCGAGACCCGCGCACGCGTTCATGCCGAACGTGATGGGATCGGCGACGCCTTCGAGCACCCACGCGTCGCCCTGCTCGAAGCGCTCGATGCGCGGGGCACGGTCGCGGTACTCGGACGGGACCCGGTCGATCCACAGATCGGGCGGCTCGTTCACATGGCTGTCGGCCGAGATCAGCCGGTACGTCTGGCGGGTGCGCTCGGGCACGAACGCAGCCTACGAGCGCCTGCCGGCTGCCGCACCACATAGGGTCGGCGTCCGTGAGCGCCCGTCGCCACAGCACCTTCGTCATCAGCCTCACACCGTTCGCCGAGGACGGCGCGCTCGACGTGCCGGGTCTGCGGACCCACCTCCGACGCCTGCGGGCATCCGGCATCGGCGTGTACCTGGCCGGGAGCGGCAGCGGAGAGGGCTACACGCTCACGCGTGCCGAACGCCGTCGGGTGCTCGAGGTCGGGGCCGAGGAGCTCGCCGGCGCGGTCCCGGTGCGAGCGATGGGGGTGGAGCCCCGCACCGCGGCCGAGGTGATCGAGCTCGCGGAGGACGCGAACGCGGCGGGCCTCGACGCGACGCAGGTGTACTCGCTCGACCTGGGCCACGGGTACCTCCCGACCGCCGACGAGCAGCGCACCTTCCTCCGCACCGTGCTCGATCGCGCCCCCGGTGACCTCGTGCTGTCGACGCACCAGTCGGTCGGCTACCACTACGAACCTGCGCTGCTCGACGAGTTGCTCACGGAGTACCCGCGCGTCATCGGCGTGAACGCGACTCATCGCGACCTCGTGTACGTCGCCGAGGTCGTCGACACGGTGGACGGTCGGGTCGAGGTGCACGTGGGTGGGCCCACGCACGCGCTCGGCGCCACCGCACTCGGCGCCACGGGGTACCTGTCGTCGGAGGGGAACCTCGCGCCGCGTCTCTGCGTGGAGCTCATCGACCGGATCGACGCCGACGACCGCGACGACGCGGCGCGCGTGCACCGCCAGGTCATGGAGATCCACGAGGCGACCCAGGCGCTGGGTGGGATCGTCGGCGCGAAAGCCGCGCTCCGGCTGCTCGGCGCACCGGGCGGATGGCCGCGCCCGCCCCGTCTCCCCGTCGCCCCGGAGCGGGCGCAGGCACTGGTCGACGTGCTGGTGCGCCTCCGTGTGGCGGCGAGCGAAGGTCTGCGATGATGGCTCCATGAGCGCGCTGATCGAATCGGCCTGGCCGAAGTACCCCGACTACGTGATCGACCTCGTGCCCGCCGGCGTCGTCGCCCGGGCGTGGTTCGGTGACCTGCTGCTCGCCGAGAGCGAGCATGCGATCCGCCTGGAGGAGACGAAGCACGTCGACCGTCTGTACTTCCCGGTCGACGACGTGAAGTGGGAGCACTTCGAGCCCACGCCCAAATTCACCATCTGCCCGTTCAAGGGCCACGCCACGTACTGGTCCCTCACCGCGGTCGACCCGGCGGAGCAGGACATCGTCTGGACGTACACGGAGCCGTTCGACGAGGTCGCCGGCATCGAGGGGTACGTGTGCTTCTACCAGGAGCGCGTGCGCATCGAGCTCGAGGATCGCTTCGACGGAGACACCGGCCAACCCGTCGTGCACCGCTTCCCGGCCTGGGGTGACGCCGCAGACCTGCTCGAGCTCATCGACGTGTACGCCGAGGGCGAGCCCGGCCACTTCGTCGGGGCCCGCGTACCGCGACACCGCCCGCAACGTGGTCGAGGGCGGCCAGATGCTCGCGCAGGGCCTCGTCGCGGTGTCGAAGATGCTGCCGCGCCAGCGCGTCACGTCGGCGACGATGTACTTCCCGAAGGCAGCCGCGTTCGACGCTCCCCTCGACGTCGACGTCGACGTCCTGCGCGAAGGCCGCACGTTCTCGACCGCCGAGGTGCGGATCTCGCAGGACCAGAAGCTGCGGAGCGTCGGTCTGTACTTCCTCGACGCCGGTGCGCCGACGACCATCGACGGCCAGGTGGCGATGCCCGACATCGGCGGGCCCCTCGACGCCGAGCCCTACGACATGCGCGTCACCGGCCGTGAGCTGCGCATCGTGAACGGTGACTACCGGCCCGATCCCGACCACGTCGGCCCCCCGGTGATCAACGCGTGGATCCGGTTCAAGGACGCGCCCGCCGAGCCGTTCCTGCACGCGGCGCTGCTCGCACAACCCACCACCCACTGGACCATCGCCGCCGCGATGCTCCCGCATCCCGGCTACGGCGAAGCCATGGCGCACGTGTCGCTGTCGACGGGGATCATGGGCGTGAGCATCGCGTTCCACGACGACGTCGACGTGACGCAGTGGCATCTCTACTCCAACCCTGCCATCCACGCGGGGAGCGGGCTGTGCCAGGGCGAGGGTCACATCTTCCGTGAAGACGGCCGCCTCGTCGCGTCGTACACCATCCACGCGATGGTGCGCGACTTCGTGCAGGGACCCGAAGCCATGGGGCACGACTCGTCGACCGCCATGTGAGGAGCGGGGTGTGAGATGACGATCGCGCCGCCGCGCACGATCGTGTGCGGTCGACTCCGAGATCGGCTGAGCGCGCCTACGCCACCGCACCGCGCAGCACGACGTTCGTCCCCGGGACATCACTCCCCGACGCCGGCTCTGCGGTGACCTCGAACATCGATGGTGACGTCGCGAGGTGGAAGGCCGAGATCCCGGGGTCACGTCCGAGGAGACCGAGCGAGACCATGCGGGCGGCGCTGCCGTCCCCCACCTTCGCCCACAATTGGTAGGTGCCGTCGGCGTGGAGCGCGGGAAGCTCCTTCCCCATCAGGTAGCCGGTGCCGTCGGGGAGCATGACGACCTCTCCACCCCGGCCGCCGCGCATGGCGTCGAGGGCGATCACGTGGGCGTCGGCGGAGCCTCGTGCAGCCATGGCCTGTTGCTCGACCTGACCATCGTGCATCTCGGCCGCGAGGTCGTCGATCCGGGCCTGCTGGCGCACCACCTGCACACCGAGGACGACTGCGAGGACGATGGCCGCGGCTGCGAGCAGCGCAACGATGCGCCGATCGTGGCGCGACACCCGCTCGGGGGCGGCGTCGACCGACACGAGCCGCAACGGCGGCGCCGAGAGATCGCCCGTCGGCACGTCGAGCGCGCCCTCGATGCCCGCCCACAGCGATGCCGGCGCCCGGACGTCACGCGGGGGGAGGAGCGACACCGCCTCACGCAGCGACTCGACCTCGGCGCGCGCGTCGTCGTCGCGTTCGACGTAGCGCGCAACCTGCTCACGCTCTTCCCCGTCGAGCGCGTCGAGCGCGAACAGCGGCAGGAGCTCGTCGAGCTCCGCGCGGGTCAGCTCTCGGTCCACGACGACGTGATCCCCGACTCGACGAGCGTGTCGCGCAACCGGCGCAATCCCACTCGGATCCGACTCTTCACCGTTCCCTCGGGCTGCTCGAGCAGCGCTGCGACCTCTCGGTACGTGTGCCCGTCGAGGTACGCGAGCTCGATGGCGCGGCGCTCGTCGTCCGACAGCACGTCGAATGCCTCCCGCACCTGTTCGGCGAGCGCCAGTTCGACCACCTCGCGCTCGAGGTCGTACGCCGGCTCGGGATGCAGCCGTTCGTGACGATCCTCACGGGCGCGGCGCGCCGACTCGGCGCGCACGACGTCGATCGCACGGCTGTGCACCGTCGCCAGCAGGAACGCCCGCAACGTCCCACGGCCAGGGTCGAACCGCTCCGGATCCTGCCAGAGCTTGAGGAAGACCTCCTGCACGAGCTCCTCCGCGAGGGCCCGGTCGCGCAGGACCCGCACTGCGAGACCGAAGGCGGCGTCACCGTGGCGACGGTAGACCTCGGCCAGCGCCGCCTCCCGGAACCGGGCGATGGCGACCACGAGCGCAGCGTCACTCGCGTCGCGGAGGTCGGCATCCATCATCGTCAAGCGTACGGAGCGCGGGCCCCTGCCGGATGCCGCAGGGGTGCCGTGGCGAACTCCTCCATGCCACGAGCGAACGCGACCTCGGCCACGAACCCGAGACCGTCGCGAGCGGCATCCGTGGCACCGAACACGTGGCGTACGTCCCCCAGGCGGTACCTGGGCACGACGGTGGGCGCCGGTCCATCGGCCGGGTGCCCGGCGGCGATCGCCCGAGCCATCTCGAGCACCGTGTGTCGCTCCCCGGAGGCCACGTTGTACGCGCCGGGAGTCGGGGCGGCGGCAGTGAGTGCAGCAACGTTCGCGCGCGCGACGTCGGTCACGTGGACGAAGTCGCGGAGCTGCCCGCCGTCTTCGAACACCGTGGGCGCACGCCCGGACTCGAGCGCGCTGCGGAAGATGCTCGCGACGCCCGCGTAGGGCGTGTCGCGCGGCATGCGCGGGCCGTACACGTTGTGGTAGCGGAGAGCGACGACGGTCGCGTCGTGCTCGCGTCCGTACGCGGCGCAGAGGTGCTCCTGGTGCAGCTTGGTCGCGGCGTACACGTTGCGCGGGTCGGGCGGAGACGACTCGTCGATCGCGACGGGATGCAGCGCGCACCCGCAGATCGGGCAGTTCGGCTCCCATCGACCGGCGTCGAGATCGGCGCGGGCGCGTGCGAGCGGACGCACGACACCGTCGGTCGGGCACTCGTACCGGCCTTCGCCGTAGACGACCATGCTGCTGGCGACGACAAGTCGACCATCGAATCTGCGGTCGTGCAGCGCGGACAACAGCACCGCGGTCCCGAGGTCGTTGTCGCGCACGTATCCCGGCGCGTCACCGAGGTCGACACCCAGGCCGACCATCGCCGCCTGGTGGCACACCGCGTCGACGCCGTCGACTGCGCGCGCCACCGCGGTGTGGTCGCAGCAGTCTCCCCACTGCCAGTCGGCACGCGGATCGAGGTCGGCGGGTACGCCGTCGTGCGCGCCCGGGTGCAACCGGTCCAGCACCCGTACCTCGTGGCCGAGATCGCAGAGCTGCTCGACGACGAAGGACCCGATGAAGCCGGCTCCACCGGTCACGAGGATCACCACGGGCTGCGCACCAGAGTCTGCACGCCGATTGCGAAGGCCAGCTGCAGCGCCAACCAGCGCGCCGGGTGCCGACCCGCCGCCAGCGCTGCACCCGCGGGCAGCAACCAGATCGAGAACGGCAACCAGATGCGCTCGACCTCGCCCTTCGACATCCCGCTCGCGGCCGCGACGGCGATCGCCAGGAGTGCGCTGCCGACCAACCACCACAGCCGCCGATCGCGCAAGCGGGCGAGCCCGACGGCGACTGCGGGACCGGTGGCGATGGCCAGACACGCCACGTTCGCGAGCAGGAACGCGTCGTAGGGCCGCCGCGACGCAACGCCGGCGTGATAGCGGACACGGGTCGCGGCGAGGCCCGCGAACCACCAGAACCCGGCGAGGGCGAACGCCGCGAACACGACCAGCGCGCCCAGCGCGGCGAACACGATCGGGCGCGCACGGCGTCGGTGGAACGCGATCCCGAGCGGGATCACCGCGAGCAGCACGAGCCCGTACGAGAGGAACGCAGTGACGCCGAACAGCACGCCGCCGACCACGGCACACCCATCGGCACCCCGGTCGTCGCGTCCGGTCGCGAGGACCACCAGGGTGATCGCCCAGGCTGCGACCCCTGCGTAGAGCGCGTCGGCGCTCGTGGCGATCCAGATCGCGAGCGGCGCAGCCGCGACGAAGGGCCACGCCGCACGAGCGCGCGCCTCCCCGGCCATCTCACGCACCGCGATCAGGACTGCCGGCACGGCGAGCGCGCCACCGACGATCTCGATCGTGGCGACGACCGGTGCGTTCGCGAGCCCGAGGTGGTCGAGCACGGAGAGGAACAGGAGATACCCCGGCGGATGGCCCTGCACGTGGATGCGGTACTCGGCGAGGTGGTGCGTGAACCCCGACAGGAAGTCGAGCGGCGCACCGACCCGTCCGACGTCGGGGAGGTACTCGTTCTTCAGCATCACCGAGTTCGTCAGCCCGGCGGGTCCGTCGAGCAACGCGAGCGCAACCGCCCAGGCCGCCGCGACCACGGTCGACCCCACGAGCAGCACCCGCCACCGCGCCCGGGCACCGAACTCGCGGGCCCGGAAGACGAGCACGACTGCGAGCGCGGCAGGAAGGAGCAGGGCCCAGCCCGGCCGCCAGTCGAGCGCGGCGTCGAGCGGAGGAAACGGAATGCGCAGATGTGCGCCCGAGTGCACCAGATCGACCAGCACGAGCCGCGCCACGACGATGACGCCGGCCCACAGCGCGAGCGCCCACCAGCCGCGGCCACTCGCGACGCGGTCCGACGATTGATCCACGTTCGGCGCCACCCGAGCGTGCGGCGAAGCAACGACGACCTCCACGACTGGAGTACGGAGCTGCTCCCCGTTCCGGTTGATCCCGACTCGATCCCGACTCGATCCCGAGTCATCCGGTCCGCCCGTCATCCGGAAGGTGCGCACGCGCCGTACAGCGCACGTGGGCAACGTGATCCTCCCCGTCCTCGACGAAGCGCGCGCGATCCCCGGAGTCCTCTCCGGCATCCCTCCCGGCTGGGCGGCCATCGTCGTCGACAACGGATCGGTCGACGGTTCGGCCGACCTGGCGCGCGAGCACGGTGCGCTCGTCGTCACCGAGCCCCGTCGGGGCTTCGGCGCCGCGTGTCATGCCGGGCTCGCGGCGGCAACCGAAGACATCGTGGCGTTCATGGACTGCGACGGCTCGTTCGTGGGCGCCGACCTCGACCGCGTCGCGGCACCCGTGCTGGCGGGTCGAGCCGATCTCGTCCTCGGCGCCCGGACCCCCGCAGCCGGATCCCGGGCGTGGCCGTGGCATCTCCGGGTCGCCAACCGCGCGTTGGCCCGATCGGTCCGCCGCCGCACCGGCGTCCGGCTCGACGACCTCGGTCCCATGCGAGTCGCGCACCGAGAGGCGCTCGTCGACCTCGGCATCCGCGACCGCCGGTTCGGCTGGCCACTCGAGATGGTGCTCCGAGCTGCGGATGCCGGCTGGCGCATCGACGAGATCCCGGTCGAGTACCGCCCGAGGGTCGGCCGGTCCAAGGTGACCGGCACCGTCGGGGGCGTCGTCCGGACCGTGCGCGACATGCGGGTGGCGCTGCGGTGACGACCGTCGTGGTGATGGCGAAGGCACCGGTGCCCGGGCGGGTCAAGACGCGTCTCTGCCCGCCGTGCACGCCCGAACAGGCGGCGGCGCTGGCGGCGGCGGCGCTCGCCGACACCTTCGCCGCGGTCGACGGCGCCCCCTGCGACCGCAGGGTGCTCGCGCTCGACGGGGCGTCCGGGCCGTGGGTGCCCGCCGGATGGACCGTCGTCCCCCAGGCCGCAGGCGGTCTCGGCGACCGCTTGGACGCGGCCGTCGTCGCGCTCGACGGTCCGGTGGTCGTCCTCGGCATGGACACACCCCAGGTGACGCCGCGGCTGTTGGAGCGCGTCTGGTCGCGCCTGTTCGAGCCCGACACCGACGCCGTGCTCGGACCCGCAGATGACGGCGGGTACTGGACGATCGGTGTGCGTGCACCCCGACCCGGGTTGTTCGACGACGTCGAGATGTCGACCGCGCGGACCTGTGATCAGCAGCGGTCGCGGCTGCGCGCCCTGGGCCTCGCAGTCGCCGACGTCGATCGCCTGCGCGACGTCGACACCATTGCCGACGCGCGAGCGGTCGCAGCCGAGGTGCCCCGGTCGCAATTCGCAGCTCGACTCGCCGACACGCGGGTGGCGGCATGACGCTCGCCGAGGATGCCGGACACCTCCGCACCGCCGACGGCCGCGTCCTCGACCTCCCCGGGCACCGCTGGTTCGGCGAGGCGAGCGCCGCCGAGCACCGTGCGCTCGACCACGCCGCGGGTCCGGCGCTCGACATCGGGTGCGGCCCCGGACGTCATCTCGTCGCGCTCGCCGAGCGCGACGTGTTCGCGCTCGGCATCGACATCTCCAGTGCCTTTCTCGACGTCGCTCGCGCTCGCGGCGTGAACGTGCTCCACCGGTCGGTGTTCGACCACGTCCCCGGACCCCGACGCTGGCGCACCGCGCTCCTCTTCGACGGCAACATCGGCATCGGCGGCGACCCCGTCGCCCTGCTCTCGCGTGTCGTCGAGCTCCTCCGTGACGACGGACGCATCATCGTCGAGATCGAACCCGACACCGTCGAGCACGAGGTCGTGCTGGTGCGGGCCGAGACGGGAGCCGAGGTCGGTCCCTGGTTCCGATGGACCACCGTCGACCTGGAGCGTCTGTCCATGATCGCCTCGGCCATCGGGCTCGAGGTCGTCGAGGCGTGGGACAGCGAGTGCCGGCGCTTCGCGGTCATGGCCATCGGGCGATGACGGCCCCAGGGCGCCTGCGCTTCAGAAGTGCACTGCACGACGAGCGCACCGCGGCATGGCTGGGAATCGCGCTCGGTGTGTCGTTCACGGTCTGCTTCGCGACCGGGTTCTGGTCGCATCTCCAGCAGAACCCACCGAGCTGGTTCGATCCGATCGCGCGGCCCGCGGGCTTGTACCGGTTCACACAGGGGCTGCACGTGGCCACCGGCATCGCCTCCATCCCGTTGTTGCTCGCGAAGTTGTGGGTCGTCTACCCCAAGCTGTTCCAACGCCCGGCGATGCGCAGCGCCGCGTCGGTGCTGGAGAAGGTCAGCATCGTCCCGCTCGTCGGTGGCGGGATCTTCATGCTCTTCACCGGCCTGGCCAACATCAACCTCTGGTACCCGTGGCCGTTCAACTTCCGGACGTCGCACTACTGGGTCGCGTGGATCACCATCGGCGCCCTCGTGGTGCACGTGGGCGCGAAGGTCACGATCACGCGCGACGCGCTCCGCCGGACGACCTCGACCGCCGCACCGGACCTGGCGCCGGCCGCGTCGTCGCCCGACCGGCGCACGTTCCTCGCGTTGGTCGCAGGGGCGGCCGGAGCGCTGACGCTCGTCACCGTCGGCCAGACCGTGTGGCCGCTGCGGAAGCTCGCGCTGCTCGCGCCCCGGCGACCGGACACCGGACCGCAGGGGTTCCCGGTGAACCGCTCGGCCGTCGCGGCCGGCGTGGTCGACACGGCAAGGGATCCCGAGTTCCGACTCGTCGTCGACGGTGACGTACGCCATCGCCTGGAGCTCACGCTCGCCGAGCTGCGGGCGCTCCCCCAGCGCACCGCGACGCTGCCCATCGCCTGTGTCGAGGGTTGGAGCGCGTCGCGGACGTGGCGGGGCGTGCCCGTGCGCGACCTGCTCGAGCGCGCCGGCGCCTCCGCGAACGCCCGCGTGCGCGTGCACTCGCTCCAGCAGCGGCTCTCCTACGCGTCGTCCGATCTCGATCCCGATCAGGCGCACGATCGCGACACGCTGCTCGCCCTGGAGGTCGAGGGTGAGCCCCTCCACCTCGACCACGGATACCCGGTGCGGCTCATCGGTCCGAACCGCCCCGGGGTGATGCAGACCAAGTGGGTCACTCGATTGGTCGTGTCGTGAGCCGCCGCGAGCGGGCCCGTGGAGCGGTGTCGTGAACACCACTCCCGACACCGACATCCCTGGGCGCGGCTTCTGGCTCGGCCTCGCGCTCGGCACGCCGGTGATGGTCTACGGCGCGGTCGAGCTCGTGCAACAGGCGGGGTGGCCGCGAACGTTCGGCGTCGCCCGGTGGTTCGCCGGCGGCATCCTCCTGCACGACCTGGTGCTCGTCCCGATCGTCCTCGCGCTCGTGTGGGCGATCGGCCGCTGGACCCCTCCCGTCGTGCACACCCCGCTGCGCGCCGCGGTGCTCGGCACCGCGCTCGTCGTCGCCGTGGGTTGGCCGGGATTGCGCGGCTACGGCAACAAGCCCGACAACGCGACCATCCACCCGCTCGACTACGGCAGCGCCGTGCTCACCCTGCTGGCGCTCTTGTGGGGTGGTGCGCTGGTGTGGACGCTGTGGCGTCTTGCGCGGCGAGGAGACCGATCGAGCCCTCCAACACCGCCCGGAGCCGATCGAGGTTCGCCTCGAACATCTCGAACACGCGATCCTGGCTGACCGCATCGACGGTCGGATCGCCTTCGAGCCCCGCGTCGTAGTCGGTGACGAGCGCGAGGCCGGCGTACGGCAACCCTGCTTCACGCGCCAGCGCCGCTTCGGGGTACTGGGTCATGTTGACCAGGTCCCAGCCCATGCGGCTGAACCAGCGTGATTCGGCCCGGGTGGAGAAGCGAGGTCCGTTGATGACGACGACGGTCCCGCCGTCATGGGCGGTCACTCCCTCCGCTCGAGCCGCCGCCAGCACGATGGCGCGCAGGTCGGCGTCGTACGGATCCGCCAGCGACACGTGCTGTGGGCCGTCGGCGAAGTGGTCGTGGTAGGTGTCGACGCGACCGTGCGTGCGATCGACGAGCTGGTCGACCACCACGAAGTCGCCGGGGCGCAGCTCGGGCTGCAGGGAGCCGGCCGCGAACGGGGCGATCAGCGCCCGGACCCCCAGCTCGGCCATCGCCGCGACGTTGGCGCGGTAGTCGACCCGGTGGGCAGGCCGTTCGTGGTGGCGACCGTGACGGGGGATGAACGCGACCCGCAGGCCCGCGACCGTGGCGAGCATCACCGGGGCCGACGGGTCCCCCCACCGGGTGGTGACATGGGCCTCGACGGCGTCAGGGAGGAACGCGTAGAAACCAGAACCCCCGAAGACCCCGATGTCAGCGCGCGCGAGAACATCTCGTTGTTCGGTCATGACCGGTGTCCGAACCACGGCCGGAGTGCGGATGACCTCCCAGGCGTATCCTGCACGGGATTTCGACTGAGTCCAACATCGGAGGACCGCCTCGTGAGCACGCACCGCCCCATGGAGGGCATCCGCATCCTCGACCTCGCCGACCACACCTTCGTGCCGGCCGCGTCAGCCATCCTCAGCGACTGGGGCGCCGAGGTCATCAAGATCGAGCACATCACCCGCGGTGACGCCGCCCGCGGCCTGGCGTCGACCGGCATGGCGATCTTCGCCGGTGAGGTCTCCCCGATCCTCGAGCACGCCAACCGCGGCAAGCTCAGCCTCGCGCTCGACCTCAACCAGGACGAAGGGCGCGAGATCCTCTACCAACTGGCGGCGATCTCCGACGTCTTCCTCACCAACAAGATGCCGAGCGTGCGCGAGAAGCTGAAGACCGACATCGACGACATCCGCGCCCACAATCCGAACATCATCTACGTGTCGGGCCACGGCTACGGCGCGCGCGGTCCCGACCGCGACGCCGGTGGGTACGACGCGATCTCCTACTGGTACCGGGGCACCAGCGGCATGAGCGCCAAGGCTCCCGACGCCACGACCGTGCCGGGCATGCCCGCGCCGGCGTACGGCGACACCATCGGTGCGATGACCATCGCCGGTGGCATCTCGGCCGCGCTGTTCCACCGCGAACGCACCGGCGAGGCCGACGTCGTCGACGTGTCGCTCATGAACACGGGGATGTGGGCGATGGGCGCGGGCATCGCGGTGTCGCTCCTCGCGGGCATGCCGTGGCACGAGCTCGCTGCGCACACCGTCGGACAGATCACGAACCCGCTCGTGCAGGTGTACGAGACCAAGGACGCGCGCTTCCTGTCGTTGTGCATGTTGCAGGGCCACTACTACTGGCCCGAGGCGTGCGAGCGCCTCGGCATCCCGCAGTACATCGACGATGCCCGGTTCTCCACCAACGAGCTCTTCATCGAGCACGCGCCGGTGGGCGCGGAGCTCGTCGCCGAAGCGGTCAAGCAGAAGACGCTCGGAGAGTGGAAGGCCCAGCTCCAGGGGATGAAGGGCCAGTGGGCGCCGGTGCAGGACACGATCGAGGTGCAGACCGACCCGCAGACCATCGCCAACGGCTACCTGCAGGAGATCCACTCCAAGGGCGGCACCCCGTTCACCCTGGTGAGCACCCCGGTGCAGTTCAACGGCGCGCCTGCACCCACGAGCCGGGCGCCCGAGTTCAACGAGCACGGCGACGAGATCCTCACCGAGAAGCTCGGCCTCGACTGGGACGCCATCGTCGATCTCAAGATCAAGGGCATCGTCGGGTGACCCTCGGCCACCACAACCTCGGCGGCCGATCGACCACATCGTGATCAACCCACCAAGACATCGCAGTCACCCTGAGCCCACCGACGTCGAGTGACGCAACCGGTCACCGGGTGAGGCGCGGGTCCCAGTTGCTGCGGGTGGCGCAGGCGTCGTAGGCGGCGTCGAGGAAGGCGCGGAGCGCGGCCTCGGGTGAGGGTGCGGCGCGCACGACGTCGTAGTCGAGGATGAACTCGCCGAGCTCAGCATCCCACTCGGCGCCGGGGATGCCGAGGTCGGCGGCCTCGATGCCGTCGGGCTTCGGGTACGCGTACGCGTAGAACGCCGGCCGTCGGAACGACGCGTCGCCCGGCCACCACCCGACGCTGATCTGCTCGTGCTCGTAGGCTTCGCGGTCGAGGAGACCGGCGCCGGGCGGCGGCGTGCACGGCTCGCCGGAGAACCGGGTGACGTTGAGGTCGAGGTGTCCCCAGAAGAGCTGCACCCGAGACACCTTGCCCTGGTAGTCGGCGCGGTACCGACCGAACACCGGCTCCATCACGGTGAGCGCACGCCAGAAGCGCGTGGCGGCCACCGGGTCGTACGTGGCGTGCGTGGTGTCGTCAGGGAACGGGATCGGGTCGGGCACCTCTTGCGGGTCGGGCGAGAGCTCGACGTCGACGCCCAATTTCGCGAGCGCGGTGGTGAAGTCGCTCCAGAACTCCGCGACCGGACGGGCCCGCAGCGGTACTCGCTCGACCTCGCCGTCGGCGGTGCGCACGATCACCTCGTGGTGCAGGAGGTCCGCCTCGACGTCGAAGAGCCCGATGTTCGACGGCACTGATCCCGTGGTGAGCCCGCGCGCCGTGACGTACAGCGTGATGTGCGCCCACTCGGGTTCCTTGGGCGACAGGGCCACCCGCACCTTGCCGAGGATCTGCACCACCATGTGGACCGTGTCGAGCGTGTCGGCCGACTCGTCGTAGGGCAGTGCGGGCCACTCGGTGCCCACGCTCACTGTCGGTAGCCCTCCACCGTCGACGGGTCGCGGGTTGCCGCCTCGTCGGGGTCGAGCCCGGCCGCGCGCCGCGCCCGCCGTTGCCGGAGGAGATCCCACAACTGGTCGAGTTGGACTTCCAGGTCGCGCAGTCGCGCCTTCTCGTCCTTGCTCAGCGACTTGCCGTCGCCGTGGGCGCGCTCGAGCGCGTGCTCCTCGTCGACCAGTGCGTCGATGTGCGTGATGATGTCTGCGTCGTCGGCCATCTCACGACGGTACCCCGATCGGCGACGCTCTGACCCATGCCCCTGGAGGTCACGTGCCTCGCATCGGGCCCGACGCGCTGTCGCTCGTCTCGCCGCACGACCCGCGCACCGGGCGCGTGTCGACGAGTTCCGTGCACCTCCGCGAGCGGAAGGAGGTCCTCAACCAGCTCTGATCTCGTAGGCGCAGCGGCGCGCGCCCGCCACCATGTGCTGCACGCGCTCGACGTCGGCGCCCGCGAGCACCGTGCGGATGAATTCGAGCTCGCTGGTGCACGCCTGGCCGTAGCGCTCGGCCACCGCCCAGATCGCGCAGTTGTGCTCGACGATGCGGAAGACCCCCGGCTCCTCCTCTTCCCAGCTGGCGAGGTAGCCGTCCTCGTCGAGGATGCGGGTCAGCTCCGCCACCTTGGTGCGCAGCGTGCGCTTCGACGCCAGCCGCGAGCGGGCGCCGACGATCCGTGCTTCGCGCCGCTTGGCGAACAGTTGATCGAGCAGGTCGCCGTCGGTGTCGGCGACGTAACCGAGCAGTTCGTTGGTGAGCTCGCCGTATGCCTTCGGGAAGTACCCGTCGGCGGCCGAGGTCGCGGAGTACACGAGCGTGCGCCGTCCGCGGCGACCCTCGGGCGACGGCAGCTCGGCCGACTCGACCAGGCCGTCCCTCGCGAGCGCAGTGAGGTGCTGGCGCGCGCCGCTCACGGTGATGTCGAGCTGCTCGGCGACCTGCTCGGCCGTCGCCTCCCCGCGCCGACGGACCGCGTAGAGCACGGCCCGTCGCCCGACGGGCAGTGGCGCGGTGGGCGCGTTCGCGGCGGTCACGCGGCGTCGTCCGTCCCGGCACCCCGCAGGATGAGGTGGCTGTCACCGAACTCGTGCCACCGGTAGCCCGTGTCGAGGGCGGCCGCGTACGCGGCGCCGAGCACTTCGCGCGCCGCGAACGACTCCAGCATCAGGAGGTGCGTCGATTCAGGTTCGTGCCACCCCGTGACGAGGCCGTCGATCGACCGCACCGGGGTGTCGGCCGTCACCATCAGGTCGGTCCACCCCCGCCCAGGGTGCACCGCGCCGCGTTCGTCGGTGACGGTGGCCAACGCGCGGACGACGGTGGTGCCGATGGCGATCACGCGACCGCCATTGTGGCGCGTCGCGCCGATCGTGGCGGCAGTGGCGCGGGGACCGCATAGCGCTCGGGGTACGGGCGCTCGTCGCCCTCGAGCGACGACACTCCGGTGTGCAACACGAGCGGCGCGATGCCGACGCCCCGACCCACGAGGTCGGTGACCAGCTCGGTCGAGAACGGCCGAGCTGCACTCGGCATCTCGACGCTGCCCGGTTCGCGGGCGAACACGGTCTGGTACGCCTCGATCGGCCACTCGCGCGGCACGTGGCGGTACCGGATGGCACGACCGTGCGCGTGGAAGAACTCGAGCGCGCTGTCCTCACCGTCGAAGGTCGCGGTCGCGAGCCACAGCCGCTGCGAGTCGGCGAACCGCGCGTGCAGGTGGATCCGCCCGAGTCCCAGCAGGTCGATCTCGGCCGCGCGGTCGACCACCCGGGGCACGGTCGTACCCCGCGCCGGTTGACGCACCTCGACCAGCAGCATTCCCCCGGGGAGCTCTCCGGAGAAGTGCACGACGACGGGATCGCCGTCGGGGAGGCGCGCATCGACCGCGGCGGGGACGGTGGCCGAGGTGTTCACGACCAGCAGGTCGCCGGCCTGCAGGAATTCGCCGAGCTCGGTGAAGCAGGCGTGGACCGGCGGGGCGTCGCCGTCGCTCACGAGCAGCCGGACCTGGTCGCGACGCCCGTCGGTGGCCTCGGGCGGTTGGTGGGCTTCGTGTTCGGGATCGAGCACGAAGCCCAGAGGGGGGACCCGGGGGTGGCTGGTCTCGATCATGGCTGCCTCGATCCCGCCGCGGCGAAGTCGTTCGCCTCGTAGCGGCCGCTCGGGAGATCACCCTCGATCAGCGCGAGCAGCGCGGGGACGCGCGTCTCCGGTTCGGGGCGATCGCTGATGTCGTCGTCTGGAAACGCGTCCTGGTGCATCTCGGTGCGCATGTCACCAGGGTCGACGGCGAGCACGCGCAGGTCGGGTCGCTCGACGGCGAGGACGCGGCTGGCGTGCTCGAGCGCCGCCTTCGACGCTCCGTAGCCACCCCACCCCGCATCGGGCTCCACCGCGGCGTCGGAGGTGATGTTGACCACCGTGGCCCGCTCGTCGAGGAGCTCGCCGAGGTCGTGCACGAGCGCGAGCGGTGCGACCACGTTCACGTCGAAGATGTGCAGGAAGATGTCGGGCTCGATCGTGTCGAGCGCCGGGAGTGGGCTCGCGCCGAGCGTGCTCGCGTTGTTCACCAGCAGACCGACGGTGCCGAGCGACGCGGCGACCCGGGCCAACTGGGCACGGTGCGCCGGATCGGTCACGTCGCCCGCCACCCCGATCGCCGTGGTGCGTGCGGCGAGGCGGTCGACGGCGGCGCCGAGCCGCTCGGACCGGCGGGCGTCGATCACGAGCGCCCAGCCCCGGTCGGCGAGGGCTTCGGCGAGGGCGAGCCCGAGACCTTGGGACGCCCCGGTGACGATCGCGACCGGGTGGGCGACGTGGTGGTCGGGGTGGATGGGTGCGCTCATGGCTCCTCCTCCGGGTCGGCTGCAGTAATGAACAAGTTACTACTTGTTCTTATGCCGACCCGGAGGAATCGCGGAGCTATGTCGCTCGAGGCGCAGGCTCAGTCGGAGCGGTCGAGCAGATATCCCGCCGCCCGCACCCGGGCGAGGTGCAAGCCGAGCGGCGCCAGTGTGTCCTTCAGGCGGCGCAGCGCGGTCTTCATCGCCTCGTGATGGGTGCTGACGCCACCGACGCCGCACAGATCACGGATCTCGTCGTCGGCGACGGTCTCGCCGAACCGCTCCACGAGCAGCGCGACGAGCCGGGCCTGGGTCTCGGGGACCACGACGGTGCGGTCGCGGAAGCGCACGACACGGGCGTGTTCCAACCGAGGACGCTGGAGCAGATCGGCACGCCGCGCCACCGTCACCGCGCGGGTGACGAACTCGGCGCGGGGTGCCGTCTCGCGCACCCAGTCCTCCAGGTCCGACCAGCACGCGGGTGCACGCTGGGTCGCGCCGACCAGCAGCAGGCACGGGGTGCCGGCACGAGCATGACGCTCCCGCGCTGCACCCGCGTCGGGCCAGCGCACGACGGGGATGTTGACGGTCAGTTCAGGATCGAATCGGAACGGTTGGACGCAGATCGTCGCGTCCAACGTGATCGCAGGCGTGGTCGCCATGGGTTCGGCGAGAGCGACTGCGGAGGCACTCGGGGATCGCATGCGAACTCCTCGGTAGCGCGCCGGCGGCGCGTCGACCATCAAGGGGAGACGGCGGCCGGAGCCGCCGGTTCACGCGATGCGGAGTGAGGGAGGAGCGCGTCCGGACGGGAGTCCGGTGATGCGGAGCGTGCGCAGACGGCCCGAGCGCGCGAAGCGCACTCGAGAGAACGCCCACGGCCCGACGGCGACGGCGACGGCGAGCACCGCGAACGCGACGCTCCGAGCGCGCGTCGACGGCGGCTGGCGGAGTGCGTGGCCCGCGGGGACGGCGTGGCCGGGCTCGCCCACCGCGGTGACCGCGCTGTGGTGGACCTCGAGACCGGTCGTACGACCGGAATCGCCGAGAGCACTGCCGAGCAGGACGCCGCCGAGCGCCACGAGGGCGAGGAGCGCCACCCCCCCGAGCGCGAGGAGCACGCGGCTGCACGAAGTGCGTCGGCGCACCGAAGCCGTCATGCCGCCACCATGACAGGGAAATCTAGGAGATGGAGTGAGGCAGTGCCCGGACGGCGGGACCGCGGCGGGCTACGGGTCGGCGGTGCTGCGGGCGACGAGCTGACGGGCGATGGTGATCCGCTGGATCTCGTTGGTGCCCTCGCCGATGCACAGCAGCGGAGCATCGCGGTAGTAGCGCTCGATGTGATCCTCGGTGGAGTAGCCGTAGGCACCGTGGATCCGCATGGCCTCGGTCGCGTTCTCGAGCGCAGCCTCCGAGGAGACCAGCTTCGCCATCCCCGCTTCCATGTCGCAGCGCTCGCCGCGGTCGAACGCGCCGGCGGCCTGCCGGGTGAGGAGGCGGGCCGACTCGACCCGGCACGCCATGTCGGCGAGCTTCGAGGCGATCGCCTGGTGCTCGGCGATCGGCTTGCCCATCGTGCGACGCTGTCGGGCGTACGCCACCGAGGCCCGGAGCGCGGCGTCGGCCACGCCCACCCCGCGTGCGGCGATGTTGATGCGTCCGAGCTCGAGCGCACCCACGGCCTGGTGGAAGCCGCGTCCTTCGACCCCGCCGAGCAGGCAGTCCTCGGGGACGACGACGTCGTCGAACACCACCTCGCACGTGTCGATGCCCTTGTAGCCGAGCTTCCCGAGCTTGCGCGTCACCGTGTAGCCGAGGTCCTTGGGCACGATGAACAACGACATGCCACGGTGGCGTGGTTCGGCGTCGACGTCGGTCTTGGTGAGCACCGCGAGGCAGTTGCCTTCGTCGGCATTGGTGATCCACATCTTGGTGCCGCGCAGCACGTACACGCCGTCCCTGCGCGTCGCGGTGGTGCGCACCGCCTGCAGGTCGGTGCCGCAATCGGGTTCGGTGAGCGCGAGCCCACCGCGCAGCTCCGCGGCCGCGAGGCGAGGGAGCAGCGACGCACGTTGCTCGTCGGTCCCGAAGCGACGCACGAGCTCCGCCACCATGAGGTGCGTGTTCACGACGCCGGTGAGCGACATCCATGCGCGCGCGATCGTCTCCACGATGCGCACGTAGGCACTGGCACCGAGACCCAACCCGCCGTACTCCTCGGGGATGGTGGCGGCGAACAGGCCGAACTCGCGCATCTGCTCGACCATCTCGTGCGGGTACTCGTCGGCGTGCTCGAGCTCGAGCACGTGGGGCACCACGTCGCTCGCGATCCAGCGCTCGAGGGTCTCGAGCAGCGGGTCGATGTCGTCGATCGTGACCACCGCGTCCTCCTCGTCACCGGAACGTGTCTCCGGTCGACCGCGGACAGTAGGTGCGGAATAGGGTTCGCTGATGACCGAGCACGCATCCGGACCGCTCGCCGGGGTCCGCATCGTCGACCTCACGATGAACCTGTCGGGGCCCTTCGCCACGATGATCCTGGCCCAGCAGGGCGCCGACGTGATCAAGGTCGAGCGACCGCCCGTGGGCGACATCCTCCGTCACGTCGGCTCGAGCCGCAGCGGTACGTCGGCGTACTTCGTGAACACCAACTGGGGGAAGCGCTCGATCGCGCTCGACTTCAACGACGCCGACGACCTCGCCGTCCTGCGCAAGCTGGTGGCGTCCGCCGACGTGTTGGTCGAGAACTTCCGCCCCACGGTGATGCCCGGCTTCGGCTTCGTCGCCGAGGACCTCGTGGCCGAGCACCCGCGCCTCGTGTACGCGGCGCTGCGCGGCTTCCCGTCCGACTCGGCGCTGGCCGATGCGCCCGCGTACGACCACGTCATCCAGGCGATGACCGGGTTCGGCGCCAACCAGGCCGATCTGCGCAGCGGCGTGCCGGTGCTCGTGCAGCAGGCGGTCGTCGACAAGGTCACCGGCCTCACCGCGGCGCAGGCGATCACCGCTGCGCTGTTCGAGCGCCACCGCACCGGGCGCGGCCAGGTGATCGAGGTACCGATGCTCTACGCCGGCCTGTCGTTCCTCTGGCCCGACGTCAGCACCAACGTCTCGCTCCAGGGTGAGTTCGACCGACTCCCGCCGCAGTCACGCACCTTCCGCCTCTCCCCCACCGCCGACGGCTACGTGGCCATGATCACGGTCACCACGCCGCAGTGGAACGGCCTGCTGCGCGCCACCGGTCGTGAGGACCTCGTCGGCCACCCCGACTACGACTCGCCGCAGCAGCGCGGACGCAACGGCGGCCCGCTCATGAAGGAGATCGGCGCGCAGCTCGCGATGCTCACCACCGCCGAGCTGACCGCGCGTCTCGCCGAGCAGGGCGTGCCCCACGCCGCGGTCACGGATCTCGACGACCTGCCCGACGTGATCGAGCGGATCTCCCCCGGCTACCTCGTGCGCGAAGTGCACCCCGTCGTGGGTGAGATGCTGCACCCGCGCCCGGCGGTGTCGTTCGACGAGCCGGTGGCCGTGCGACCCTCCCCCGATCTGGGCGAGCACACCGACGAGATCAAGGCCGAGCTCGAAGGCTGAGCGTCCTCAGCTGGTCGTCACGCGCCGGGCGTCGGGACCGGCTGGGTGACACCGGGCGGCGGCGACGCGGGCGGTGGCTCGGCCCCGGGCGGCGCTCCCGCAGCCGTGGCCTCCCGTTCGGCGCGCTTGCGCGCGTTCTGCGCGCGGAGGTCTTCGCCGACGGTCGGGATGATGCCCGACGGCTGACGACCGATCCCGATGCCGGCGAGGCCGGGGCCGAGGCGCTGCTGCCACGTGCCGAACGTGGTCAACCACGCCCAGTTCGGGAGGATGGTGGGCAACCACGAGAACAGGGTGAAGATCGAGCCACCGAGCACGGCGCCGCTCACCACCGCGACGCCTCCCACCACGAGCAGCAGCAGGTACGCGAGGCCCTGCAGCATCTCGAAGTCCTGCACCGTGGCCGTGCCCTGGAACACACCGAGGAGCGCGCCGGCGAAGCCGGCGATGGCGGCCGAGATCACGAACACGCCGAGCTTGGTGACGATCGGGTTCACGCCGAGGGTCGCGCACGCGGCCGGGCTGTCGCCGAGCGCGGTGAGCCGGCGGCCGAAGGCGCTCTTGTGCAGCCACACCACGAGCACACCGACCACGCCGAGCGCGGCGGCGATGAACAGCATCGTGCCGACGTCCTGGTCGAACTGCATGCCGAGGAACTTGAACGGCTGGCTGAAGTCGAAGCCGAGGATGCGGAGCGAGCGGATCGGCTTGCCGTCGAACCCGAGGATCTCGGGTTGCGGGAAGAAGAGGATCGCGGCCATCTGCGCGAACGCCATGGTGGCCAGCGCGAGGTACAGACCTTGGAGCCGCAGCGCAGGCAGCGCCATCGCGACGCCGAACGGGACCGCGAACAGCGACGCGACCACGAGGCCACCGATCGTGCCGAGGTCGGGTGCCCACTGCAGGAACGCGAACGCGCCGGCGCCGACGAACGTGATCTGCGCGAGTGAGATCTGCTTCGACCAGCCGGTGAGCGGGACCAGCGACACCATGATCAGCATCGTCAGCAGCGCGAGCGTCAGCGTGCGCACGTCGGTGCGCTCGAACGCCAAGCCGAGGATCGCGACGACCACGAACAGGATCCCCATGCCCAAGATGGCCTTGGGGATCGACGGGATCCGCGGCGCCACCTGGCGCACGAGCTTCTTGCCCTCGATGCGCGCCTGGGGCAGGAACAGCAGCGCGAGGAACAACATGATCTGCGGGATCGCGAGCGGCGCGGTCGTCCAGCGGCCCGTCCAGCTCAGGAAGTTCTGCTGGAACTCGAACACCAGCCCGATGAGCAAGCCGCCCATGAACGTGAGCGGCAGGCTCTTCAGCCGACCGATGATCGCCGCCGCGAAGGCGGAGAGGATCAAGAGGGTGAGCGTCTGCACGTCGAGGGTGGCGAGCTCCTCGGCGAGGAAGATCCCGGCGACTGCGGCCATCGACGAGCCCAGGGCCCACGAGAACATCGACACCCGTCCGGGCTTGATGCCGTTGAGCGCGGCGAGCTCCCGGTTGTCGACGACCGCGCGCATGGCGACCCCGAGCCGGGTGCGCGACAGCAGGATCTTGAGCCCGAGCGCGAGGCCGAGGCCGACGACGATGGTGATGAAGCGCGACCACGGCATGAGCGTGTCGGCGATCTGGAAGCCGCTGGTGCCGAAGAAGCGGTTGATGTGGCGCGTCTCCTGCGGGTCCCAGATGAGGCCCGCGAGGCCCATGAGGGCGAGCATGAGACCGATCGTGGTGACGATCTGCGCGACGAGCGGGGCGTCTGCGATCGCGCGCATGAGGACGCGCTCGATCAGCGCGCCCATGAGCGGCGCGGCCACGAACACCGTGAGCAGGAGGGCGACGAAGGTCTGGATGCCCCAGCCGACCTGGAGCTGCCAGAACACGTACGCCAGGAACATGCCGATCGCGCCCTGCGCGAAGTTGAAGATCCCCGACGTCGTGTAGGTGACGACGAGGCCGGTCGCAGCGACCGCGTACACCGACCCGTAGGTGATACCGACGATCAACCAGAACAGGATCGAGTTGAACGTGATCGGGCTGCCTGCCCAGGACTCCACGCAGACGAACACCGTGAACGCGACGACGACGATGCCCGCGATGAGCGTGCGACGCGTCTCCGGCGAGATGGTGCGCTTGCGTTGGACGGCTGCGGTCATGTCACTCCCACCGATCTGCGCTCACAGTCGTGCGAAATCGCATCATGCCACCTACACGTCAGCAGAGGTCGGGCGTGACCGCAGCCGCGCGCTCGCGCATCGACGACGTCGTGCGACGTCGGGCGCGGTCGTGGCATCGATGTCCCCCCTCGAACCCCGTGCGGCTCGAAACAATTCGGTGCGAACCGTCCGTCTCGTCAATCTGACGATCCGTCAGGTTTCGCGGCGCAGCATAGAACGGCGGATGCAGCGCG
This sequence comes from uncultured Actinomycetes bacterium, assembly GCA_963720765.1. Taxonomy (GTDB): domain Bacteria; phylum Actinomycetota; class Acidimicrobiia; order IMCC26256; family DASPTH01; genus DASUAS01. The sequence goes on along the minus strand of CAVRGS010000012.1, from coordinate 67,804 downwards.
ACAAGACATCGCGCCCGGACAGTGGGACCGGGTTTCGCGCGCGTCGGCGGCGAACGCGACGGTGCCCCCGCGTGAGCGGGGGCACCGGTCGCAACGCTCTGTGACGTTCGGTCAGCTGGTGCCGAAGATGTCGAGCTTGCGGGTGACGATCCCGTTCGGCCAGCACTTGAACGTGCCGGGCTTGGTCGGGCTCACCCGCACGAAGTCGCCGTTCTTCACCTGCATGGTCACGCTGCAGTTGGAGATCTGGCGGCCCGCGAGGTCGATCGGAGCGATCATGCCCTCGGCGTCGAACTTGTTGATCTTGTTCAACTGCTCGAAGATCGTCTTGCGGGTGACGCTGTTGACGCCCCCGGCCTTCACCTGCGCGTTCACTGCGTCGCGGAAGGCGACGCCGGCAGCCCAGGCGTAGGCACCGAAGCTGGCGATCTTGTCGGTGCCGGTGTACTTGACGAAGTTGCCCGTCATCTTGTTGGCCTTCTGATCCGCCTTGCTGTAGAAGGGCAGGAACAGGGTGTCGACGTACTGACCCTCGACGTCGGAACCGCCGGCCTTCAGGAAGTTCTCCTGGTCGTAGCAACCGACGCCGCAGTCCCAGACCTTCACGTCGGTGACGCCTTGGAGCGCCGCTTCCTTGCGCAGCAGCACCATGGCATTGGCGGTGATCGCCTGGCCGTAGTTGGAGCCGTTGTCCTTCATCGCCTGGACCACCGGCGTGTACGCCGACTGCGGCGAGGCACCGGGCAGGTCGAAGTCCTGGTCGGACTTGATGCCGATGTCGCGGAGCGCACCGAGGCTCACGAACGACGAGTCACGGGCCGACTTGGAGTCGTTCCCGAAGACGTAGACCCCGTGCAACTTGTTCTTCCCGAACTTCTGGTTGTAGTAGAGCCCGCGGGACACGTTGGCCCGGAAGGTCTGCGGGTGGAGGTCCTTGGTCGCGCAGTCGACCTGCGGCGGCGCGATCGGGAACGACTGGTCCGAGCACTGCTGCACGAGCGCCGTGGTCACGAACGGGATGTCGGGCAGGCCCGTCACCGCGCCGGTGGAGTCCTTGCAGTTGCGCATGTTGTCGACCGACGTGAGGAACACCGACGACGTGCCGACCATGGCGACGTCGTTCTCGCACGCCTGGATCTCTGCGTTGGTCGTGGCGTTCGGGTTCAGCTTCGAGTCGTAGAAGTCGACCACGAGCTTGCGGCCCGCGATGCCGCCGCCGCCGGCCTTGCTGTTGATGTACTTCGCGAAGCCCTCCACCGCGTCGGGTGACGCCTTGAAGAGGTTCGGGACGATCGTGTTGTCGACGTCGGCGATGACCGCGATGTGGATCTCCTTGTCGGTGATCCCCACGTCCGTCGCCTTGGGCTTCTCGTTGGACGACTGGGCGCCGGCGGTCGTGGTGACCCCCGCGATCCCAGCGATGATGACGGCACAGAGAGCCGCCCCCCACACTCGCTTCATGTGCACGCGCTCCTCGTCGATTCCCCCCGTATCTGACGGAGCGTCAGATCGGCGACGGCAGCATAGGCCGTCGCCGACGCCGAGTGCGCGCGGGCGTCAGATGTTGACGCTGCCGCCGAGGTAGGCGTCCTGGAGCGCGTCGGCGACCTCGAGCGGAGCGCCCTCGAACTGGATCTTGCCGTGGAGGATGATCGCAGCGACGTCGGCCACGCCGAGCACCTCGTGGGCGAACTGCTCGACCACGAGGATCGACACGTCCTCGGCGGCGATGCGCTTCACGACGTCGTAGAGCTCCGACACGACGAGCGGCGCCAAACCCATGGAGAGCTCGTCGAGGAGAAGCACCTTCGGCTCGGTGCCGATGGCGCGCGCGATGGCCAGCATCTGCTGCTCACCACCGGAGAGCGTCCCCGCCATCTGCTTGCGTCGCTCCTTGAGGCGAGGGAAGCGGGAGTACGCCTGCTCCTCGATCTGCCCCAGCGAGGTGCCGGTGTAGGTCATCGTGCGCAGGTTCTCGAGCACCGAGAGGTTCGGGAAGATGCCGCGACCTTCGGGGATCGTGCACAGCCCCGCCCGCGCGACCTTGTCGGCGGGACGGCCGTTGATCTTCTCCCCGAGGTAGCGCACCTCGCCGGCCGTCGGCCTCAGCTGGCCGCTCGCGACCTTCAGCGTGGTGGTCTTGCCCGCGCCGTTCGGACCGAGGAGCGCATACACGGTGCCCGGCCGGATCGTGATGTTCACGCCGTGCAGCACGTCGATCGATCCGTACGCGGCGCGCACGTCGATGAGCTCGAGCGCCGCGCCGTCGGTGGGTGTGCCCGGGGCGGTCGTGGGCTCGGGTTCCGACACCGCGATGCTCGGGACCGACCCATTGGTCGGCTCGGCCCCCGACCGCACCTCTTCCTGGAGCGCCGACACCTCGGCGAGCAGCGCCTGCTGCTCTTCGGGCACCTCGTCGGCTTCGTCGCCCTCGCCCAGGTACGCGGCGCGCACGAGCGAGTTGGCCTGCACCTCCGTGGGGGTGCCGTAGGCGATGATCTGTCCGAAGTCGAGCACGTGGATGTGGTGGCACGCACTCATCACGAGGCCCATGTCGTGCTCGACCAGCAGGATCGCGAGGCCCGACGACGCGAGCTCGAGGAGGAGCTCGGAGAAGTCGCCGGTCTCCGACTCGTTGAGGCCCGACGACGGCTCGTCGAGCAGCACCACCCGCGGCTTGGTGGCCAGGGCGCGCGCCATCTCGACGAGTCGTTGCGTGCCCGTGGAGAGCCGGTCGACGCGCTCGTCGGCGACGGACGTGAGCCCGATGCGTTCGATGAGCTCGTCGGCGAGCGCGCCGGGCTTGAACTTCTCGCGCGACCACCCCTTGCGCATCTCCGCGGCGACGAGGACGTTGTCGCGCACGCTGAGCGTGCCGAAGGTCTCGAGCCGCTGGAACGTGCGGCCGATGCCGAGCCGCGCCCGCTGGTGCGGCTTCGTGGTGGTGATGTCCTTGCCGTCGAGCACCACCGTGCCGCCGGTGGGTGGCTGCAATCCCGTGACCACGTTGAAGAGCGTGGTCTTGCCCGCTCCGTTGGGACCGATCAGCCCGGTCACCTCGTTCTCAGGCACGTCGATGGTGACGGCGGCGAGAGCTTGGAGGCCACCGAAACGCACCGAGACGGAGTCGACGTTGAGGAGCGCCACGGCGCGAGAACATACCCGAAGTCCTGCTCCGGGTCATCAGGTCACGCCCAGATCGTTCCTGGTGGCGGCCCGTGCTCCGGTCAGCCGCCGAACTCGACCGCCACCCAGACGCGTCCGTCGGCGCTGGACGCGATGCCGACGCCGGCGGCGGTGTAGCCACCGTTCAGGATGTTCTCCCGGTGATCCGGCGAGGCCATCCAGGCCGCTTCCATCTGCCCCGACGACATGCCACCGGGACCGCTGAGGATGTTCTCGGCGACGTTGTTGAACGACGTACCCGCCAACACCGCTCCGAGGTCCTGGTGGGTCAGCGACTGGTTCTGGGCCATCCAGTCGGCCCACGACTGCGCGAAGCCGTTCAGCTGCGCGCTGGCGCAGAGCTGACCGACCCCGGAGGCGATGCGGTCCCCGTTCATGGCGTCGATCACACCGCTGCCACCGCCGTCGCAGGCGGGCGCAGGTGCCGGCGGGGGTGGCACGACCTCGACCGGCGGGGCCGGCTCGGTCGGCGGCGGAGGAGGCGGCGCGGTCGTGGTGGTGGTGCTCGTGGTCGTCGACGACGTGGTGGTCGGCGTCGAGGACGTGGTCGACGACGCGGCGACGCGGCTGCGGGCCGCGTTCGTGGTGGGGGCGCGCGTGCTGCTGCTGGTGCCGTCGTCACGCCCCTGGAAGACGATGGCCGACGCCGAGACCACGGCGATGGCCGCGAGGATGCAGGCGCCGATCACCCAGGCGCGCGTGCTGAACCGTCCCACACCGTGCAATTCGGCAGGCCCGGACTCCGCCTTGAGGGTCGGCTGGCTTGAGGGTCGGCTGGGTGTCGGCCTACCCGTTCTTCGGGATCTCGCGGAACGGCTTGCCCTTGTTGGTGTCCGGCTCCTTGGGGAGCCCGAGCACCCGCTCGCCGATGATGTTCTTCTGGATCTCGTCGGTGCCGCCGTAGATCTGCGGCGCCTGCGCGAACAGCATCGATTCGGTCACACCGGGCTGCACCGCACCGTTGGTCGCGGCCGTGAGCGCCTCCACGTCCTCGGCCGAGTAGCCGTGCAGCGTGGCAGAGGGACCGAGGACGCGACCGCCGAGGTCGCGGGTGAGGCGCAGGATCCGGCTCATCGAGAGCTTGGCGATGTTGCCGAGACCCGGGATCCCGCCGCTCTTCGCCAACGCCCGCTGACGCAGGTTGGTGTAGCGCGCGATCTCGTTCATCGAATACAGCTGCGCCAGCGACTGGCGGATGTCGGGGTCGTCGATGGTGCCGCACTCGCGCGCGAGCCGGGTGAGGTTCGGCACCGACATCGACCCGCCGCCACCGCCGGAGTCGGTCAGGTCGCGGGCCCGGCTGAAGTCGCCCGCGCGCCGGGCGAGGTCTCCGCCGATGGTGCCGGGGAGCGCGGCGACGCTGCCGCCACCGCCGCCGGCACCGAGGCCGCTGCGCTCGAACATGAGGGTGGTGTTGGCGACCGCCCACCCGTTGTTCACGCCACCGATTGCGGCGTCGACCGGGACGCGCACGTCGGTGAGGAACACCTCGTTGAACATGGCGCGGCCGGTGAGCTCCTTGAGCGGACGGATCTCGATGCCCGGCTGGTGCATGTCGACCGCGAAGTACGTGATGCCCTGGTGCTTGGGCACGTCGGGATCGGTGCGCGCCAGCAGCATGCCCAGGTCGGACCAGTGGCCGCCCGAGGTCCACACCTTCTGACCGTTGACGACCCACTCGTCGCCATCGAGCTCGGCCCGCGTGTTGAGCCCCGCGAGGTCGGAACCGGCACCGGGCTCGCTGAAGAGCTGACACCACGCCTGCTTGCCGGTCACGATGTCGAGGAGGTAGCGCTCCTTCTGCTCGTCGGTGCCGTGGGTGTAGATCGTCGGGCCCGCGAGCAACGTGCCGAGACCACCCGGCGCGCCCAGCGCGGGATAGCCGCCGATCGTCTGCATCACCCGGACGCCTTCGGACCGCGAGAGGCCCTTGCCGTACCACTCGACGGGCCACGTGGGCACCGCCCACCCGGAAGGTCCGAGTCGGGCCCACCACTCCTCGACGGTGAGGTCGGGATCCCAGTGGGCGTCGAGCCAGGCCGTGACCTCGGCGGCGAGGTCGTCGGTCGGTGCGCCGGTCGCAGTGCCCGTGGTCGCGGTCATGGTGAACCCTCCCCGTTGTTCGGCGTCAGCCCAGGAGCTTCGAGACGACCCGCAGCTCGTCGGTCGCGTTGCGCAGGAGCATGAAGTCGTCGGTGCGCTCGATCTCGTCGAAGTGGTCGCGCACGTCTTCGACGGTGAGCGGGGCGCCGGTCTTGAGATACCCCTGGCCCTCACCGATGAACACGCGGGCGACCCGCCCGCCGCCCACGGAATAGGTGTGGCCCGAGACCGGGCAGTCTTCGTGGGCGAGCCACGCGACCAACGGCGACACGAGCCCGGGGGCGAGCTTGTCGGCGAGCTCGTCGCCGAAGATCTCGCGCGTCATGCGCGTGCCGGCGGTGGGCGCGATGGCGTTGGCCTTGATGTTGTAGCGCTCTCCCTCCTGGGCGAGGACGTGAGCGAGACCGACGAGCCCCATCTTGGCGGCGCCGTAGTTGGCCTGTCCGAAGTTGCCGAACAGGCCGGCCGACGATGCCGTGACCACGATGCGGCCGTACGCCTGCTCGCGCATGCGCACCCATGCCGGTTGCGTCACGTAGAAGGCGCCGCGCAGGTGGACGTCGAGCACGGGGTCCACGAGGTCGGGGCCCATGTTGTGGAAGCTCTTGTCGCGCAGGATGCCGGCGTTGTTCACGACGATGTCGATGCGCCCGAAGGTGTCGAGCGCGGTCTGCACGATGGCCGCGCCGCCCTCGGGGGTCGCCACCGAATTGGTGTCGAGCACGGCCTCGCCGCCGGCGGCCTTGATCTCGTCGACGACGACCTGGCCGGGACCGGCGTCGCCGCCGGTGCCGTCGACCGCCCCGCCGACGTCGTTGACGACCACGAGCGCGCCGCGACTGGCGAGGAGCAGCGAGTGCTCACGTCCCAGGCCGCCGCCTGCACCGGTGACGATCGCCACCTTCCCGTCGAAACCGAGATCCGCCATCGTCACTCCACGCCCGTCCAGTTGCAATCGGTCCGTTTGCTGCCGCAGACACCGTAGTGGGGTCGGCACGGCGATCCCCTCGCCGCGGCCTGCCAGACTCACCTGGTGCGAGCGGTGCGAGCCGACGGCGAAGGTGGCGTGCGGGTGGTCGACGTCGACGCGGTCGCGCCTGCCCACGCCGCCGATCCAGTGCGGGTGCGCGTGCGGTCGTCCGGCATCTGCGCATCCGACCTGCACCTGGCCGCGTGGAACCTGCCGGTGACCCTCGGTCACGAGTTCGCGGGGGTGCTCGACGACGGCACCGCGGTCGCAGTGCAACCCAACGCGTGGTGCGGAGCGTGCGACCGCTGCCCGCGGGGGAGACGCAGTTGTGCCGTCACGGCGCCGATCGCCTGCACGGTGTGTCGGTCGACGGCGGACTCGCCGACGCCGTGATCGTCGAGCGCCGCTGTCTCGTGCCGTTGGCGCCCGAGACCGATCCCGTGATCGGCGCCCTGGTCGAACCGCTCGCGGTCGGCACCCACGCCGCCGGACGGATCCAGGTCGACCCGGGCGACCGGGTGCTCGTCATCGGAGGCGGGTCGATCGGGCTCGCGACGGTCGCGGCACTGGGCGCGCGCGGCATCGACGTCGACCTCGTGGCGCGTCACGCGCACCAGCGCACAAGTGGTGAGCTCCTCGGTGCCCGCCCTCGCCTCGCCGACGAATACGGCGCGGTGGTCGACGCCGCAGGCACGCAGTCGTCGCTCGACGACGCGGTCGCGCGCGTACGTCCAGGCGGCTCGATCGTCGTCGTGGCGACGTACTGGGAGCCCGTCGCGATCGGTGCCGCACTGCTCACGAAGGAGGTGCGGATCGTGCCGTCGGCGATGTACGGCCACACCGACCACGTCCACGGCGGCGGTGCGTCCGAGTTCGAGACCGCGGCGGCCCTGCTCGCGGCCCGACCGGAGGTGGTCGACGCGCTGGTGCACCACCGGTTCGGGCTCGACGACGCGCCCGAGGCGTTCCGCGTCGCCGGCGACCGGGCGGCCGGCGCGATCAAGGTGCTGCTCGAGCCGTAGGTTCGTACACTCCCGCACATGGGGGTTGTCGTCACCGAGCACCACGAGCGCGTGCTGGTCGTGCGCATCGAGCGCGAGGAGAAGCGCAACGCGATCGACCAAGCGGTCGCCGACGGCGTCGGCGCCGCGCTCGACCGACTCGAGGACGACCCCGAGCTGTGGGTGGGGATCGTCACGGGGACTGCGACCGTGTTCTCGGCGGGCAGTGACCTCGCCAGCTCGCGCGACGGCAGCGCGCGCACCGAACGCGGCGGCGAGTACGGCGTCATCCGGCGCGAACGGGAGAAGCCGCTGATCGCCGCGGTCGAGGGCCCGGCCCTGGGCGGCGGGTTCGAGATCGTGTTGTCGTGCGACCTGGTGGTGGCGGCGAGCACGGCGTCGTTCGGACTCCCCGAGGTGAAGCGCGGCCTCGTCCCCACGTGCGGCGGGCTGTTCCGCACGCCCCGAGCGCTGCCGCTGAACGTGGCCAAGGAGATGCTCCTCACCGGCGAACGCCTCTCCCCCGAGCGCGCCTACTCGCTCGGGTTGGTCAACGAGGTCACCGAACCCGGTGGAGCGGTGGCAGGTGCGTTGGCGCTGGCGGCGCGCATCTGCGCGGTCGGACCGGTGGGCGCTCGCGCCAGCCTGCGCGCACTCGAGCGCACAGTTGCCGAACGCGACGAGCTCGGTTGGGCGGCGACGGCCACCGCCACCGACGCCATCCGGGCCAGCGACGACATCTGGGAAGGCATGGCCGCGTTCTTCGACAAGCGCGAGCCCCGATGGACGGGAAGGTAGAAACGTGACCGACGACGACGTGATCCTGATCGACGTGCGCGACCACGTCGCGGTCGTCACCCTCAATCGCCCCGAGGCGCGCAACGCGTTGAACCCCGCGCTCACCGCCGCGCTCCCGGCGGCGATCGCGGCGTGCGACGCGCGCGACGACGTCGACGCCATCGTGCTCACCGGTGCCGATCCCGCGTTCTGTGCGGGCGTCGACCTCAAGAGCCTGAGCAACGACTCCGAGGTCCGTCACGTCGTCGCCAGCGACGACGACGAGCTGATCCGTCCGTTCCCCGAGACCACGAAGCCGGTGCTCGGTGCGATCAACGGCGCCGCGGTGACCGGCGGGTTCGAGGTTGCGCTCACGTGCGACTTCCTCGTCGCGTCGGAGCGCGCCCGCTTCGCCGACACCCACGCGCGCGTCGGGATCATGCCCGGGTGGGGCCTCACCGTGTTGCTCGCCGAAGCGATCGGACACCGACGGGCGCGCGAGATGAGCGTCACCGGCAACTTCCTCGACGCGCCCACCGCGCTCGTGTGGGGCCTCGTGAACCACGTCGTGCCCCACGACGAGCTGCTGCCGTTCACGCGGCAGCTCGCGCTCGACATCGCGTCGAACGACTCGGCCGGCGTTCGCAATGTGCTGGCGACCTACCGCGAGGAGGAGCGCACGACCGACTTCGCGACCCGTCGCATCGAGCTGCGCCGTTCCCAGGAGTGGTTGGCGTCGCAGAGCGGGGTCGCCGACGAAGTCGCCAAGCGGCGCGACGCGGTCATGGCACGCGGCCGCTCGCAGCAGGGCTGACCGATGGCCGTCACCCCGTTCCGCATCGCGGTGCCCGACGCCGACCTGGACGCGCTGCACGCCGCGATCGCGCGCACCCGCTGGCCCGACGAGGTCGACGACGCGGGCTGGGACTACGGCACCCCGCTCGGCTACCTGCAGGAGCTCGTCGCGTACTGGGCCGACGGCTTCCGCTGGCGCGAGCGCGAGCAGTTGCTCAACACGCTCCCGCAGTTCCGCACCACGGTCGACGCGCCCGGTTTCAAGGACTTCGGTCTGCACTTCGTGCACCAGCCAGGCGTCGGGCCCGCGCCCCTGCCGCTGGTGCTGAGTCACGGGTGGCCGAGCACGCACTACGAGTACCACGACGTTGTCATGCGGCTCGCGAACCCCGGCGCGTTCGGTGACGACCCTGCCGACGCGTTCCACGTGGTCGTGCCCTCGCTGCCGGGGTACGGCTTCTCCGACATCCCGACGCGAGGCGGCATGACCCCGCGCGTGATGTCGACGATGTTCGCCGCGCTGATGCGCCAGCTCGGGTACGAACGGTTCGGCGCCGCCGGGTGCGACTGGGGCGCGTACGTGACCGCGCTGCTCGGCCTCGACCACCCCGACCGCGTCGCCGGCATCCACATGGGGATGCTCAACTTCCGCGCGCCCGACTACGAGCGCACCGCGGAGGACCTCGCGTTCGCCGCGCGCGCCAAGGCCTGGCGCGCCGAAGAGTCGGGGTACAGCACGATCCAGGGCACCAAGCCCCAGTCGCTCGCGTACGGGTTGATGGACTCACCCGCGGGCTTGGCCGCGTGGATCGTCGAGAAGTGGCGACGCTGGTCCGACTGCGACGGCGACGTCCAGCAGCTCTTCACGCGCGACGAGCTGCTCACGACGATCGCCATCTACTGGTTCACCGGGACCATCAACAGCGCCAACCGCCTCTACTTCGAGAGCCGCCGTCATCCGGTCGGACTCGCGCCCGGTGAACGCGTACAACCGCCCGCCGGCTTCCTCCTCGAGCGTGCGGTCGACGGTGCCACCCCGAACATCGGACCTCCTCCGCGATCACGGGCCGAGGCCATCTACGACGTGCAGCGGTGGACGGTCCCCGAGCGCGGGTTGCACTTTCCCGCCGCCGAGACTCCCGAGCTCTACGTGGAGGAGCTGCGGGTGTTCTTCCGTCATCTCCGGTGACCCGGCCGCGGCCGATCTGACGAGGTGTCAGAATGGCGCGATGACGACTGCCACGACGATCGATCTCCTCGACCTCGACCGCTTCCAGCGGCTCGAGCACCACGCGATGTTCGAGCGCCTCCGCGCCGAGGATCCGGTGTCGTGGCACGAGTACCCGGGCGAGCCCGGCTTCTGGAACGTCGTCCGCCACGAGGACATCCTCACCGTCAGCCGCGACTCCGAGCTCTACTCGTCGGAGGTCGGTGGCGTGATGATCATGAACCCCGAGGCGCAAGGCGGCTTCGACACCCGCGGGCTGATGATGCTCTACACCGACCCGCCGAAGCACACGCGCTACCGCCGCCTGGTCAGCAAGGGCTTCACGCCCCGCATGATCGGGATGATCGAGCAGTACCTGCGCAACCGCTCGCACCTGATCGTCGACCAGATCATCGAGCAGGGCCAGTGCGACTTCGTCGTCGACCTCGCGTCGGAGCTGCCGCTGCAGGCGATCGCCGAGATCATGGGCGTGCCGCAGGAAGACCGCCGCCTGCTCTTCGAGTGGTCGAACAACATGATCGGCGCCGACGACCCCTCGTTCGATGGCGCCGAGGGCGCGCACGCGGCGTCGGCCGCGCTCTACGAGTACGCCAACAACCTCGCCAAGGAGCGGCGCGTCGACCCGCGTGACGACATCGTCACCAAGCTCATCAACGCCGAGATCGACGGCGACCAGCTGAGCGAGCTCGAGTTCGACATGTTCATGCTGCTGCTCGCGGTGGCCGGGAACGAGACGACCCGCAACACCACCGCGTGGGGCATGTGGGCGCTCATGGAGCATCCCGAGCAGTACGCGTACCTCCGCGACAACCTCGACACCGCACTCAACCCCGCGGTCGAGGAGATCCTGCGCTGGGCGTCGCCCGTGTACCACTTCCGTCGCACGGCCACCGCGGCGACCGAGCTCCAGGGCCGAGAGATCGCCGCGGGCGACAAGGTCGTGATGTGGTACATCTCGGCCAACCGCGACGAAGCCGTGTTCGACGACCCGTTCCGCTTCGACGTCACGCGCGAGCCGTCGGAACAGGTCGCGTTCGGTGGTGGCGGGCACCACTTCTGCCTGGGCGCGAACCTCGCCCGCATGGAGCTGCGCATCATCTTCGAGGAGGTGCTGTCGCGCATCCCCGACATGCACCTCGTCGCCGAACCCGAGGTGCTGCGCTCCAACTTCATCGGCGGCGTGAAGCACATGGCCGTCGAGTACACGCCGGGTCCCCGGGTCGACTCCTGACCATTTGGCGTGGTTGCTGTGCCGTCATGGCACACGAACCACGCCGAAACGGGAATTCGGTAGCGTGCGGCGGTGCGCATCGCAGCCCTGATCAAGCAGATCCCGGCGTTCGAGGAGATGGAGCTCGGCCCCGACGGGCGGCTGAAGCGCGACGGCCTCGACCTCGAGATGAACCCATACTGCCGGCGTGCGGTCGCGCAGGCGGTCGAGCTCGCGCAGACGCTCGCCGCTGACCGCGCCGGCGACCACGGCTCTGACCACGCCGTGACCTTCGTGACCCTCGGACCGCCCTCGGCCGAGGACGTGCTGCGCGAGGCGCTGGCGTGGGCGATCGAACGCGACGTCACCGCCGACGGCGTGCTCGTGTCCGACCCCGCGTTCGCCGGCTCCGACACGCTGGCCACGGCACGGGCGCTCGCCGCCGCGCTCGAACACGTCGGCTCGTTCGACCTCGTCCTCGTCGGTCGCAACTCGGTGGACGCCGACACCGGCCAGGTCGGCCCCGAGCTCGCCGAGCTGCTCGACCTCCCCTTCCTCACCGGCATCCGTCACCTCAACGTCGACGCCGCGACCCGCGTCGTGCACGCCCGCTGCGAGCACGACGACGGCTGGCTCCAGGCCGAGACCAACCTGCCGGCAGTGCTGTCGACGGCGGAACGCCTCATCGACCCGTGCAAGGTCGACCCGCCGGAGCGAGCGGCGGTGCCGGCCTCGATGCTCCGCACGGTGCGCGCCGACGAGCTCGGCGCCGGCCCCTGGGGACAGGCCGGCAGCCCGACCTCGGTGGGCGCAGTGCGCGTGCACGAGGTGACGCGGCAGTGCGCGGTGATGAGCGGCTCGATCGCCGAGCAGGTCGGCGCCGCCATCCACTTGCTCGAGTCGCGTGGCGCGCTCGAACACGAGTCGGCGCTCGACGCGGTCGCCGACGTGGTGCCGCCGGCCCGCCCCGCGGCGGGCCCCGCGGTTGCGGTCGTGGTCGAGCCCGACCGTCCGCTCGACACGCGCGAGTTGCTCGGCGCCGCCGCGCTGGTCGCGGCGGAGATCGACGGTCACGCCGTGGCCGTCACATTCGCGTCCGAGGAGCCCGCTCGGCTCGGAGTGTGGGGCGCCGACGCCGTGGTGCACGTCGACGGTACGACCGTCGAGGACGATGCCGCGCGCGCCCTCGGCGACTGGGTCGTCGACACGCAACCGTGGGCGGTGCTGGCGCCCAGCACTGCGTGGGGCCGCGAGGTCGCCTCACGCGCGGCCGCGCGCGCCGGTGCCGGACTCACCGGCGACGCCGTCGGCCTCGAGGTCGATCTCGCACGTGCACGTCTCGTTGCCTGGAAGCCCGCGTTCGGCGGCCAGTTGGTCGCCGCGGTCGAAGCGAGCTCGCCGGTGCAGATGGTGACGGTGAGGGTCGGGGTGCTGCCGGCCCGGTTGCCGCGCGACGGATCGTCACCCGCGCTGTCCACGCTCGCCGCGACGCACGCGCGAGCGGGTGCGCGTCCTCGCCCGCACTCGCGACGACGACCTCGACACCCTGGCCACCGCGCACGCGGTCGTCGGAGTGGGCCGCGGTGTCGACCCATCCGAGTACGACGACCTCGCGCCGTTGCTCGAGGCGCTGCGCGCCGAGCTCGGCGCCACCCGCAAGGTCACCGACGCCGGGTGGCTCCCCCGCGCCCGCCAGATCGGTATCACCGGCCGCAGCATCGCGCCGCGCCTGTTCGTGTCGATCGGCGCCAGCGGCAAGTTCAACCACATGGTCGGCGTGCGCGCCGCGGGCACCGTGCTCGCGATCAACCCCGATCCCGACGCGCTGGTGTTCGGCGTCGCCGACATCGGCATCGCCGCCGACTGGCACGACGCCGTGCCCTTGCTCGTCGCCGCCCTCCACGAACGACACCACGCGTCTGGCTCAGTTCGGCGGAATAACGCCGTCAGCTTCGACGCCATGTACGTCGGGCGAGGGGCGGCTCAGAGGTCGATGTCGTCCGCTTCGCTGTGCGTGGGCGCACCGCGGGGGCGCACGTTGAGGGTGGCGAACACCGCGGGCGGCTCACGCCACGGGTCGGCCAGCGTGCCCGCCTTGGCGTCCTCGATGGCGCGCCACACGCGCTCGGGTGTGCACGGCATGTCGATGTGACGCACCCCGAGGTGGCTGAGCGCGTCGACGACCGCGTTCTGCACCGCGGGCGTGCTGCCCACCGTGGCCGACTCGCCGATGCCCTTGGCGCCCAGCGGATTGAGCGGGGACGGCGTCTCCGTGTGCGACACCTCGAAGTGCGGGAACTCGGCCGCGCTCGGGATCGCGTACTCGGCCAGCGTCGACGTGAGGGGGTTGCCGTCCTCGTCGTAGACCATCTCCTCCCACAGCGCCTGGGAGATGCCCGGACGCCAGGCCACCGTGCACCTGACCGTCGACCAGCATCGGGTTGAGGATGCGGCCGCAGTCGTCGACGGCGACGTGGCGGATCGGGCACGACCCGGCCGGTCTCGGTGTCGACCTCGACCACCGACACGTGGGCCCCGAACGGGAACGACGCGCCGGACTGCACGAAGTCGTGCTCGACCGCGAGCGGGGAGCCGTCGTCGCTCGCCTTGGTCGCGACCTCTGCCCACGTGATCGCCTTCGCAGGTACTCCGGCGACGCCGAGCGTGCCGTCGCCGTTGAGGACGATGTCTTCGGGTGCGGCTTCGAGCAGTTCGGCAGCGAGGCTGCGCGCTTGCTCGAGCACCCCGCGCGCCGCCTCGAGCACTGCGCTCCCACCGACCTGCAGCGACCGTGAACCCCCGGTGCCCCCACCCCGCGGCACCAGCGCGGTGTCGGACTGCACGAACTCGATGCGATCGATCGGGATGCCGAGCTCGCCCGTCACGAGCTGCGAGTACGCGGTGGCGTGGCCCTGGCCGTGCGCCGACGTGCCCGCCTTCACCGTTGCACTTCCGTCGGGGTGCACCTCGACCTCGGCGTACTCGCTCGAGGTTCCCCCTGCGGTGATCTCGACGTATGCGCAGAGACCGATGCCGAGTTGCTTGACGTCGCCGCGCTCACGTCGCGCCGCCTGCTCGGCGCGCAGCTCCTCGTAGCCGGCGATGCGCAACGCCTCGGTGAACGCGGCGTCGTAGTCGCCGACGTCGTAGGTGACGCCGGTGACGGTCGAGTACGGGAACTCGTCAGGGTGCAGGAAGTTGCGGCGACGGATCACGACCGGGTCGATGCCGAGCTCGACCGCCGCCATGTCGAGGATGCGCTCGAGCATCGCCGCCGCTTCCGGACGGCCTGCGCCGCGGTACGCACCCATCGGCGCGAGGTTGGTGAGCGCGACTGCGCAGTCGTACCCGATCTTCGGGATGCGGTAGACGCCCTGCGACATCATGCGGGTGGGCCCGAACGCGAGCATGCCGCCGAAGCCGCCGTACGCGCCGGCGTCGCCGACGACTCGGCAACGCAACCCGGTGATGGTGCCGTCGCGCCGTAGACCCATCTCGAGGTACTGCACCTGCCCTCGACCGTGCGGCATGGCGACCATGTTCTCGGAGCGGGTCTCGACCCACTTCACCGGTCGCCCGAGCTCGCGCGCGACGCGCACCGCGACGATGCCCTCGGGCGTCCAGTGCTTGGCGCCGAACGAACCACCGACGTGCGGTGCGATCAGCCGCACCTTCTCGGGCTCGATCCCGAACCCGTTGGCGAGCGCGGCGCGGTTGGAGTGCGGCATCTGGCACGCGAGGTAGACGGTCAGCTCGTGGCCGGCGCCGTCGTCGCCCGGGACCACCGCGACCGCCGCGCCCTCCATCGGCACGACGGCCAGACGCTGGTTCTCGAACCGACCGCGCACCACGACCTCGGCGCCGGCCAGCGCGTCGAAGTCGTCGGGCTCGCGTGCACCCAGGAGCACGTTGGATCCGACGGCGTTGAACTGGATGCGGCGCGTCGGGCGCGAGCGCCGACTCCATGTCGGTCGCCGCGGGAAGCGGCTCGTAGTCGACGATCACCGCCTCGGCGGCGTCGACGGCCTGGGCCTTCGTCTCGGCAACGACCACTGCGACCGCGTCGCCGACGAAGCGCACGCGGTCGCGCGCGATCGCCGGACGCACCACCGCCGGGTGCAACTGCATCATCCCGGTGTGATCAGGGAAGTCGAGGTCGGACGCCGAGTACACCGCCACGACGCCGGGCATCGTGCGCGCCTCCGACGCGTCGACCCCCGTGAGCTCGGCGTGTGCCATCGGCGAACGCACGAACGCGAGGTGCAGCGCGCCGGGGAGGTCGAGGTTGTCGATGTAGGTGCCCTCGCCGCGCAGCAACGTGGGATCCTCGACCCGGCGGACAGGGACACCGACGAGCGAACCGGCCCCGAACGTGCCCGATCCGAATGTGGTGGTGGTCATCTCGTGGCTCCCGAGCTGTGGACGGTCTCGAGCGCGCGGCCCACGAGCACGCGCGCGAGGTGGCGGCGGTAGTCGGACGACGCGTTCAGGTCGGACGGTGGATCGCCGTCGTCACCGGCGAGCGCGGCGGCGTCGGCAGCCGACGCTCCGCTCAGCAACGCGGCTTCGACCGCGCTCGCGCGCACCGGCCTGTCGGCCATGTTGACCAGTGCAACACCGGGCTGGTCACCGCCCACTGCCGCGACCCCGACGATGGCCCAGTCCTGGGCCCGCCGGTTGAACTTCTCGAACGCCCAGCCGGCGTCGCCGGTCTTGGGCACCCGTACCTCGGTGATCACCTCGTCGTGTGCGAGCGCGGTCTCGAGGAACCCGTGGAAGAAGTCGTCGGCGGCGATCGTCCGCTCACCACCGCTCCCCCGCACCACGATGCTGCCGCGCAGCGCGAGCACGACCGCGGGGAGGTCGGACGCGGGATCGCCGTGCGCCAGCGATCCGCCGAGCGTGCCCCGGTGGCGCACCTGGGGGTCACCCACCTCGCCGGCCGCGGCCGCGAGCAGCGGGACGTGCTGGCGGATCACCGCGTCGTGCTCGACGTCGTGGTGGCGGGTGAGGCCGCCGATGGCGACGGTGTCGCCGTCGTCGCGCACGAACGAGAGCTCGGTGAGCCGACCGACGTCGACGAGCACCGACGGCGTGGCCAGGCGCAATTTCATGAGCGGCAGCAACGAGTGGCCTCCGGCGAGCAGCTTGGCCTCGTCGCCGTGCTCGGCGAGGAGCGCGACGGCTTCGTCGACCGAGTCGGCGCGGGCGTACGAGAACGCGGCGGGGATCACGTCGCGCTCCCGGCCATGTCGGCTGAACCCGCCACCACCGCGGCGACGATGTTGTGGTAGCCCGTGCAGCGGCAGAGGTTGCCCTCCAGACCGACGCGCACCTCGTCCTCGGTGAGCGCAGCTCCCTTCGCAGAGATGCCTTCGTCCGCCAACGACACCGCTGCCATCACCATGCCGGGCGTGCAGTACCCACACTGCAGGCCGTGGTGCTCGCGGAACGCGGCCTGCATCGGGTGCAGCGTCTCGCCGTCGGCGAGTCCCTCGATGGTGATGACCGAGCTGCCGTCAGCCTGGGCCGCGAGGACCGTGCACGACTTCACCGACTCACCGTCGAGCAGCACGGTGCACGCGCCACACGACGTGGAATCGCAGCCGATGTTGGTACCGGTGAGGCCGACCACCTCGCGCAGGTAGTGCACGAGGAGGGTGCGGGACTCGACCTCGTGCTCGGTCGCGACCCCGTTGACGGTGAGCGCGATGGAAACCTCGGGTGTCGGTGCGGCCATGCGGCCGACCTTACCCGCCGGGTTTCGCGCTCTGAGACGACCACGATCACGCGACGCGGGTGAGCTCCACGGCGACGTCGAGCGAGTGGCTCGGACCGCCGTGGTACACGCCCTTCAGCGGCGCGACGTCGGAGTAGTCGCGGCCACGCGCGACGAGCACGTGACGCTCGGCCACGGGTGAACCGCTGGTGGGATCGACGGGGTGCCAGTCGCCGACCCACGCCTCGAGCCAGGCGTGGCTCTCGCCCCGATGGGTCTCCCCGATCACACCGCCGAGTTCGTCGGGATAGAGGTAGCCCGACGCGTACCGCGCCGGGATCCCGGCCGCGCGCAGCACGGAGATCCCGAGGTGCGCGTAGTCCTGGCACACGCCGCGGCCGGCGCGCAGCACCTCGACCGCGGTCGTCGACACGCTGGTCGTGCCGGTCTCGTACTCCACGTGCGCACGGAGCCACTCGCCGAGCTGCTCGAGTGCGACCGCCGGGCTCGGCACCTCGCGCAGCTCGCGCGCCACCTGGCGGATGGCGTCGTCGGACTCGGTCGTGCGCGTGTCGTCGAGGTACTCGAAGAAGCGATCGGTCAGTCCGGGCGCGTCGATGGCATCCCATGCCACCGATTCGTCGAGGTTCGGCGTGCGCTGCGCGGTCTCGACCAGCGACGAGCCGACCACGGTCAGCTCCGTGTGGGGCTGGTGCAGGTCGAACGCATGGACCCGGCTGCCCCAGTAGTCGCGGTAGCGGAAGAGGTTGGCCGCGGGGTGCACCTCGACCCGGTGTTCCAACGTGAACTGGTTCGGCGTGTCGAGCGGCGAGATGCGCGCCTCGTTGTACGACGCGTGGATCACCCCCGAGTACTGGTATGCGGTCGTGTGTCGGACCTTCAGGCGCCAGGACACGTCAGACGCTCCACTCGATCACGCGGGTCTCCCGGAAGTACCGGCGCGCGATGGCGGCGTGCACGTCGGCGCACTCGTGCTGCAGGCGCGCCAGCAGCGCGGGCAGGTCGTCCATCGCCTCGTCGAGGTGCAGGAACTCGAGCTCCGCACAGCACGCGACCGAGGCGACGCCGTGCTTCGTCGTCGACGCCGGCGCGCGCGGCACGGGGATCGAGCTCGGCGAGGCTGTTGTCGGCGGTGGTGAGCGTGTGGAACACCGACCGCGGGAAGAGACGGTCGAGCAGCAGGAACTCCACCGCGGTGGCCGGCGTCGACCGCGTGCCGGTACGCGCGCAGGTAGGCCTCGTACGCGGAGCAGCTCCGGAGCGTCGTGGTCCAGCCGGTGCGCCCGAACGAGTCGCCGTAGCGCGCGCTCAACAACCGGGTCGTCATGTCGGCACGCTCGAGGCTGCGCCCGACCGAGAAGAACCGCCAGCCGTCGTCACGGCTCATCGTCGCGTCGACGATGCCGTTGCACGCGGCAGAGCGGTCGCGCACCCAGCCGAAGAACTCGTGGCGGGCGGGACCGGTGCCGGCTCGGGCCCGACTCCCCACCTCCCGGTACGTCGTGTTGAGCGTCTCCCACAACTCCGACGACAACGCCTCGCGCGCGCCGCGCGCGTTCTCCCACGCCGCGCCGATCGAGCACGTGATCGAACCGGAGAAGGTGAGGTCCTGCGCGAGCAGTGCGGTGACGGTGGCCGCGTTCGGCGATCCACCGATGATCTCTGGTGGCGCGCCCATGGCGTCGAGGAGCGCACCGCACACCGCGCTCTCGTCGGCGCGACGGTCTTCGAGGAGGAGGTGGTAGTGGACGTCGAGGAGACGCGCGGTGTCTTCGGCGCGCTCGATGTAGCGCCCGATCCAGTACAGCGACTCGGCGATGCGGCTCAGCACGGGTGCAGCCTGGAACGAGAGGACATGATCGGCCTCATTGCTGCTGCTGCGAGTCCTGCTCGGGCAGCGGGCCGAGCGCAGGGGCCGACGAGTGCATCGGTCGGGGGGCGGCGCCGGTTGGCACCGGGGGCGAGACCTCACTTCCACGCGAATCGGGAGAGGCGAGCACCCACGTGTCCTTGGAGCCGCCGCCCTGACTCGAGTTCACGATCAGGCTGTGCGCCGGCAGCGCGACCCGGGTGAGCCCACCGGGCACCACCCACACGTCGCGTCCGTCGTTGACCGCGAACGGCCGAAGGTCGAGGTGTCGCGCGCCCATCTGCCCGTCGACGTAGGTCGGCGCGGTCGACAACGCGACCGGCTCCTGCGCGATCCAGCCGCGCGGGTCGTCGCGCACCTTCACCCGGATGTCGGCGAGCGTGGCCTCGCTGGCAGCGGGGCCGATCACGATGCCCTTGCCTCCCGAGCCGTCGACCGGCTTGAACACCAGCTGGTCCACGCGGTCCAACGCCCACGCACAGACCTCGGAATCCTCGAGGCGGTAGGTCTCGACGTTGGCGAGGATCGGGACCTCGCCGAGGTAGTACTCGATCATCGCGGGCACGTACTGGTAGATGGCCTTGTCGTCGGCGACACCGTTGCCCGGCGCGTTGGCGATGGTGACGTTGCCCGCGCGCGCCGCGTTGAGGATGCCGGCGCAGCCGAGCACCGAGTCGGGTCGGAAGTGCACGGGGTCGAGGAAGTCGTCGTCGACGCGCCGGTACACGACGTCGACACGCTGCTCGCCGGCGGTCGTGCGCATGTACACGTGCTGGTCGCGACACACGAGGTCGCGGCCCTCGACCAGCTCGACGCCCATCTGGCGGGCGAGGAACGAGTGCTCGAAGTACGCGGCGTTGTGGATGCCGGGCGAGAGCACGACCACGCACGGGTCGTTGACCCCGGGCGGCGCGGTGGAGCGGAAGGCCTCGAGCAGACGCAGCGGGTAGTCGGCGACCCGACGGATCCGGTGGCTGGCGAACAGCTCGGGGAACACGTGGGTCATGGCCCGACGGTTCTCCACCACGTACGAGATGCCCGAGGGAGTGCGGAGGTTGTCCTCCAACACGCGGAACGCACCCGCGCCGTCGCGCACGAGATCGACCCCCGCGACGTGCACGCGCACGCCGCCCGCAGGATCGAGACCGTGCACGCACCGGTGGTAGTGCGACGAGCTGGCCACGAGGCGACGCGGCACCACACCGTCGGCCAGGATCTCACCGGGCCCGTAGACGTCGGCGAGGAAGCGCTCGAGCGCGAGCACCCGCTGGCGGACGCCCGACTCCACCACCGCCCACTCGTCGGCGTCGATGATGCGCGGCACCAGGTCGAGCGGGAACGGCCGCTCCTCACCGGAGTGGGAGAACGTGATGCCCTGGTCGTGGAACGCGCGGTCGCGCGCCGCGCAGCGCACCTCGAAGTCGTCGCGCGAAAGGGTGCCGAGGACCTGGTGCAGGGATTCGTAGTGCGACCGCGGCTCGTCAGGACCCGCGAACATCTCGTCCCACGCGGTCTCGGGTGTGTATCCATCGAGGAGGTCGCCCACCTCCAAGGGTTTAGTTGCCCCAGGTTTCGGTTTCATTTCGGGAGTTTGCCGTTCGCGGCCGTCGTGGCTGCGGTGCGCCCGTCATTCTTCGGTGTCTCTTACCCCGCTCTGGCGGCTCCCTCACCGCCCGTCCGTACCTTCACGACCATGGACGAGCACCCCGCTTCCAACCCTGCCGACTCCGTCGATTCCCGAACCCCTCCCCCCGGGCGCGCCGCCGTCCCTCGGACCGGTGCCGACCGACCCAAGCGCAAGCCCCGTGCCGCGCGGGCCCGCAAGGCCGCCACCGCGCTGAGCGTTGCTGCGATGCTCTCGCTCGGCGGTGCGCTCGCCTGGCACGACGGACAGGCTGCGAGCACGACGCAGACCGCCGCGAGCTCGACGAAGACGAGCACCGCCAGTGGCAGGACGTCGTCGTCGGAGAGCTCCGGCGAGTCGGACGACTCGCCGTCGGCGACCGCTGCCCGCAGCGCGACGACGAGCGGAACGCGGTCGAACTCGTCGTCGAGTGCGAGCTCGTCGTCGGGCGCCTCGTCGTCGCACACCAGCAGCGGAGGAAGCTGACCGATGGACAAGATCCCCTGGTACGTCGCCCGGTCGAGCGGCGTCGTCGCCTGGGCGCTGATCCTCGCCACGATCGTGTGGGGGCTGCTGCTCGCGACGAAGGTGCTCGGGCGCAAGCCCGGGCCGGCGTGGCTGCTCAGCCTGCACCGCTACCTCGGCGCGCTGGCCGTCGTGTTCGTCGGCGTGCACGTGGCCGGGATCATGCTCGACAGCTACACCAGCTTCGGGCTCACCGACGTGCTCGTGCCGTTCACCGGCTCGTGGCACCCGCTGGCCGTCGCCTGGGGCATCGTCGGGATGTACCTGCTCGCCGCGATCGAGATCACCTCGCTCCTGCGCAACCGCATGTCGAAGCGGGCGTGGCACGCGGTGCACCTGCTGAGCTACTTCCTGTTCGCGATGACCACGGTGCACATGCTCACGGCTGGTACCGACGCCAAGGCCGTGCTCGCCTCGACGGCCGCGGTGATGATCGGCATCGCGGCGGTGTTCGGCTCGACGGCGCTGTACGTGTGGCGCAACGACGCCGAGGAGCAACGGGCCGTGGCCCGCTCGGCTCGGGTGCCCGCAGGCCGAGGTGTCGCGGGCTGACGTTTCGGCCCCGGCACCGGCCGGGCAACGTGTCGAGGCAGCGTGCCGGTGCCGTCCCCGTACCGCCGACCCGCTCGCCGCCTCGACGAAGCCCCGAGCTCCGCCCCCGGAGTCTCGGGGCTCGTCGCGTGCCGTGTCGCTCGCTGGCGCTCTCGCCGTCCTAGGGGCGGAGAGAGCGTGACCTGCGCCAGCGCGCGGCTGCTCGCCAGCCGAGCATCCCCGCGCCGACGAAGAGCAGGGTCACGATGGTGAATGCGACCTTGAACTCGCGATCCTGCACCGCGATGCGCAACGCCATGCCGAGCGCGACCGTCACCAGCCACGCCGCCATCGCTCGCACCCACTCGAGCGGTGCGCGCCAGAGCCCGGCGACGATCCACGCCACGCCGAGCGCGACCGCGAACGGCCACCACACGCGCAGGAACCCGGTGAACCCCGCGTCCTCGTGGTGGCTGCGCCGGCCGACGAGCACGAACACGACGAGGACCGCGACATCGCCCAGCAGCGCGAGCCACGGCCGGACCACGGTGTCGCGGCCCCGAGCGCGGATGTCATCCATGGCTCCATCCTCGCCGAACCGCGACCGGATCGCCAGCACCGGGCTAGCGTCGCCCGTCGTGACAGCAACCCCTGACGACCATCGCGACGCCGCCGCCATCGCCACCGAAGCCGGTCAGCGTCTCGTTGCGCTCCGCGCCACCCTCCACGCGGCCGGCACCGAAGCCGCGGAGGTGAAGGCGCAGGGCGACCGGTCGTCACACGACTTCATCGTCGCCGCGCTCGCGGCATCGCACCCCGACGATGCGGTGCTGTCGGAGGAGGGCGTCGACGACGCGGCGCGACTGTCGGCGTCGCGCGTCTGGATCGTGGACCCGCTCGACGGGACGCGCGAGTTCGGCGAGGAAGGGCGCACCGACTGGGCGGTGCACGTGGCGTTGTGGATCGACGGGCAGATCGAAGCCGCGGCCGTCGCGCTGCCGGCGCGCGGCCTCACGTTGAACGCCTCACCCGCAACACACCTCGCCCCGCCCTCCGGAGGGCCACCCCGCCTCGTGGTGAGCCGCACCCGTCCGCCTGCCGTCGCCGAGCTGCTCGCCGAGCGCCTGGGTGGCGAGCTGGTGGCACTCGGGTCCGCCGGCGCCAAGGCGATGGCCGTCGTGCTCGGTGACGTCGACGTCTACGCGCACAGCGGCGGGCAGTACGAGTGGGACTCCGCAGCACCCGTCGGCGTGGCGGCGGCCGCGGGCCTGCACGTGTCACGCCTCGACGGCTCACCGCTCGAGTACAACCGGCCGGAGCCCTATCTCCCCGACCTCCTGATCTGTCGCCCCGAGCTGCGCGACGCGGTGCTGGCAGTGACACGCGACGAACCGAGCTGACGCCGCTCAGGCGGTCATCGCAAGGGTGACGAGTCCGATCGCGAGCAGACCGGCTCCGTAGAGCCGTTCCAGCTTCGGTGCGTGCGTGCGGATGGCGACGCGGCCGCCGACGTACGACAGCGGGATGGAGGTCACGCCGAACACCGCGACCACGCCCCAGTCGATGTGACCGAGCAGCGCGTGCACGATCGTGCCCGGCACCGCCAGCGCAGCCGCGACGACGAGCGAGCACGCGAACGCGACCTTGATCGGCTTGCGGAGCACGACGATGTAGAGCGGCGCCAGCAGGAACCCGCCGCTGTTGGCGAGGAGGCCAGAGAGCGTCCCGACGACGAGCGCGACCGCGACCAAGCGGGCGCGTGGCGCGGGGGGTGGCAGAGCCAGGTGCTCGTGGGGGTCGGAAGGATTCAGCAGGAACCTCGCGCCCAGTGCGGCCACGATGACCTCGCTCGCGACGACGAGGGCCGTCCCGCCGATCCACTTCGTCGCGTACGCGCCGGCGACGGTCGCGGGAACGCCGAACGCCACCGACCAGCGCACGACCTCCCAGTCGACGAGCCGTTCCTGCCAGTACGCGTAGGCCGCGGCCAGTGTGCCGGGGATGGTCGCCGGCAACGGCGACGCCACGGCCGAGATCGGTGCGACCCCGCCGACGTCGAGCAACGGAGTGGCGATCGCCGAGCCCCCCTTGCCGAAGAGGCCGCCGAGGAAGCCCACCAGGGCACCGACCGCGGCGATCCAGACGAGTTGCACCCGTCCATCGTCCGCCCATCCGATGAAGAAGTCCAAGACGTAGTTCCTGTGAACTACATTAGCTTTGCTTATGGATCTCCGCAGGCTTCGGCTGTTCCTCGCCGTGGTCGACCACGGGGGCATGACCCGGGCGGCCGAAGCCGGTCACGTGTCGCAACCCTCGGTGTCGCAAGCCATCCGAGAGCTCGAGGGCGAACTGGGAACACCCTTGTTCCACCGCGTCGGCCGGCGGGTGCTGCTCACCGCGGCCGGCGACGCGCTGGTCGAGCCGGCCCGTCAGGTGCTGCGCGACGTGGAGACGGGTCGTGCCGCGGTGGCAGCCGTGGCCGGGCTCGCCGCCGGACGCCTCGACCTCGTGGCGCTCCCCACCCTCGCCGCCGATCCGGTGGCGCCGCTCGTGGGTGCGTTCCGCGTCGCCCACCCCGGCATCGACATCGCGCTCGCCGATCCCGCCGACGCCATTCGGCTCGTCGAGCTCGTGGCGAGCGGCGAGTCGGAGCTCGGGATCACCGCCGAACCGGTTGCCGACGCGGGGTTCACCAGTCACGCGCTCGGCCACCAGGATCTGCTCGCGGTCTTGCCGCCCGGCGCCGCCGCCTCGCACGCGATGGCAGTGACGACGCTGGCCCGCTTCCCACTGGTGACCGCGCCCCCGGGCACGACCACCCGCACCCAGCTCGAAGACGCGTTCAACGAGGCACGCGTCACTCCGCGCATCGCAGTCGTCACCGCGCAGCGCGAGGCCATCCTTCCGCTCGTGCTGGCGGGCGCCGGCGCCACCCTCTTCCCCCGTCCGCTCGCCGAGCAGGCGGCCGCGCTGGGTGCGGTCGTCGTGTCGCTCCGCCCGCGACTCACCCGTCCGGTGCACCTCTTCCACCGCGACGGCCCGCTCTCCCCCGCCGCCGCGGCATTCCGGGATCTGGCGCTGACCTGATCCCGCCCCGCTCAGCGCGTCGGCAACCCCGCGTCGCGCCACGCACAGAACCCGCCGACGAGGTCGGTGGCGCGGTGCAGACCGAGGTCCTGCAGGCTGGCGGCGGCCAGGCTCGACGAATACCCCTCCGAGCAGACCACCACGATCACGACGTCGTGGTCGACGGCCTCGGGGACGCGAGCGTCGCTCGCCGGGTCGAGACGCCACTCGAGATGGTTGCGTTCGATGACGAGCGCTCCAGGGATCGCACCTTCCTCGCGGCGTTGCCACGCCGGACGAATGTCGACGAGCAGTGCTCCACGCGCCACCGCGGCCGCGGCGTCCGCCGGCCCGACGCGGTCCAGTCGCGCACGGGCGCGCGCCAGCAGGTCGTCGACCGTGTCGCTCACGGCAGCTCCGTCGGACCCGGGCGTGGTGCCGGTGCCGCTTCGGTGCACACGCAGGTCACCCGTACGCCGGCCCGGGCGGGAGGACGTCGATCGTCACCGGCGGCCGAGCGGAGACGTGGATGCTCGGTGCCGGGTTCGTCAGCCCTGTGATGTCGTCGCCGTGCTCGGCGAGCGCGGCGCGCCGATGCTCGAGCAGGCCGTCGATGCGCGGGCACCCGCACCGATGGGCGCGGCGCGGAGCACGATGCGAGCTCCCGACTCGCGCCGACATGGTCAGGCGATCAGCTTGGTGCCTGCCGCGCCGCGGATCAGCGCCATGTTCGGGTTCTCGGGCAGCTCGGTCAAGGGCTGCGCGATCTCCCCGACCGTCGGTCCGTACTGCGCAGCCAACGGCGCGAGGACGTCCATGTCGAAGTCGTAGAGCTTCGCCGCGTTGCCGCCGAGCACGCGCACCAGTTCGTCGGGGTCGGCATCGTGGAAGACCTGACGCAGGTGCTCGGTCGTGAACGGCCCGGTGCCCTCGTCGTGCGGGTAGTCGCTCCCCCACATGAAGCGGTCCGCGCCCATCTCCGTACGCGTGGCCGCGTCGGCCGGGCCCGGCTGGCTCGCCGCCACCCAGCAGTTCTGGTTGAAGTACTCGGTGGCCGAGCGCGCCAACGCGTTCTCGTCCGTGTACTTCAACTCGCCGATCGAACCCTTCTTCACGTTGGCGATGATGCCGTCGAGCTGCTTGAGCAGCGGCGGGATCCACGCCGCGCCCATCTCGGTCATCACGAACTTGAGGCGTGGGAATCGCTCGAACACGCCGCCCAGCGTCATGTGCACGAACGGGCGCTGCGAGTAGAACGGCACCTCGCTGATCATGACCATGGGCACCGACGGGTAGCGGCCGTAGTCGGGCGAGCCCGTGCCGCCGTGCGCGTTCACCGGGATCTCGAGGTCTTGGAGCACCGCCCACAGGCGGTCGTACTCGGGGTCGTAGAGCGGCTTCACCCATTTCACGTCGGGCGGGATGTTCGGGAGGAGCACGCCGCCGCGCAGGCCGTGCTCCTTGATCCACTTCGCGTCCTCGATCGCGTCGTCGATGTCGTTGAGGAAGATCTGGCCGATGCCGGCGCGCCGCTCGGGGAAGTGCGAGCAGAAGTCGACCATCCAGCGGTTGTGCGCCTGGATGCCGGCGTGGCGGTGCGCGTAGTCGTCGTCCTTCGGCGGCGGCGCGAACAGCACGAAGCTGGGGAAGAAGGGTGGCACCGTGTTCGGGAAGATCACCTCGCCGACGACGCCGTCGCGCTCCTGGTCGGCGTTGCGACGCTCGTCGTCCCAGTTGCGCACGCGCAGGCTGGTGTCACGCAGGTCCTTCCACGGGTTCTTGTACTTCTCGCGCCAGGCGTCGAAGTCGGCGACGTACTCCTTCGCCAGGTACTCGCGGTACGTCTCGTGGTTGGCGCCGGCGTGCGTGTCGGCCGAGATGAGCGTGTAGTGATCGGTCGTCGCCATGGCCATGGCCGTTCCCCCGGATCGTCGGTCTTCGTCGTTCCTTTGTACCCGATCCGGCGTCGCCGCCCCTGATGGCCGTGGTCGAACCTCAGGCCCGCGGTTCGACCCGGGTGTCACGACGCAACCAGGCCGACGCGCCTGCTTGCCCGAGGGCGACGAGGGCGAGCGCGAGCGCACCGCCGTCGGCGCTGATCCAGCCGGTCTGCCAGGTCAGCACCGCCCCGAGCGCGACCAGCGCCGCCACACCGACTCTCAGCGTCACCAGTCCGCGCTGCGGGACACGCCGACTGCACACGCCGATCAGCGCGAGTCCCAGCGACACCGCGATCAGCGGCGTGGTCAGCAACAGCGAGGTGTCACCGCTCAGGGTGGTGTCGAGCTCGTAGCCGAGCACCTTGCCGTAGCCAACCGCGCTGGTGACGAGCGCGAGTTGCACGACGAGGTGGCCGACGAGCCATCCCGCGCTGCGCGACGGCGCGCTCCGGATACCGGCCGATGGCACGTCGTCGAAGTACGACCACCACACACCGAACGTGAACATGAACATCGTGACCAGCACCGCGAGATCGATGCCGTCGAGGGAGCCATCGGCCGCGAGCAGCGACACCTTCACGAACGATTCTCCGCAGACGATGATCGTGAGCAGGCCAAGACGTTCGACGAAGTGGTGCTCGTCGAAGGGTGTCACCGTGCCGACGCGACCGAAGCGGAAGCCGAGCGTCGGCCACGCGAGCAGTGCGGTGCCGACGCACCACAGCACGATCCGTCCCGTCTCGGGGACGAACGCGCTCATGAGGATGGGCACCGCCGCGATGCAGTACTGGTTGCGACGCCGCTCCGCGAGACGACCGTCGTCTTCGCGAGTGTGCGCAGCGCGCGCGTACATGACCGCGACGTCGACCGCGAGCAACGCGTAGGTGACGCAGATCAGCGCGGGATGGGCATCGACTCCGTCGCCGACCGCGAGCGCGTTGATGGTGAGGAGCAGCATCTGCGCCAGCACCAACGCACGCTGCACGGCGCCGTCGTCACGGTATCGGTTGGCGTGGAGCGTGGTCGCCAGCCAGATGAGCCACATCGCCCCGAACGCAGCATCGACGGTGCCGATGCGACCGAGCGCAGGATCGAGGCTGATGGCGTCGCTGAACGTGACCACCGCGGCCACGAACACGAGGTCGTAGAACAGCTCCAGCCACCCCGCGCCGCCACTGACCTGCGTCTCGCTCAACGGCTCGTCGGTCTCCATCGCGTCCTCGCCCCGTCATTCGCGCTCACGGTGCCCACATCTGGTGTCGATGCCCTGCGATACTCGCCCATCTTCCGGGGCCGGAAAAGGATCTTCTCCATGCGCACGTTCCTCGTCTCGGTGGTCGCCGTGATCACGCTCGCGGCAACCGCGACCCCCGCGGCGGTCGCCGCGGACTCGTCCGGCTCCACCGTGCGGATCGGCATCGAGGCGCCACTCACCGGTGACCAGAAGAGCATCGGCATCGGCATGCTCGACGGCGCGAAGCTCGCAGCGAGCGAGATGAACGCGCGCGGAGGTCTCCTCGGACGGAAGGTCGAGATCGTGCCGATCGACGACGCCGCCGATCCCGCCACCGGGGAGACGGCCGCGTCCGCCGCCATCGCCGACGGCCTCGACGGCGTCGTGGGCCCGTACAACTCCGGTGTCGGCGCGGAGACGTTGCCGCTCTACATCGCTGCCGGCGTCGTCCCGATCCGGCTGACCTCTGCCGACGCGACTGCGGGGCTCGGCTTCACCCTGCAACCGATGACGTCGCAGATCGCACCGGTTGCTGCCGACGCGCTCACCACCTGGGCCCGGGCGAAGTCGGTCGCGATCGTCTACGACCAGACCGCGCTCTACACGCAGTCGGTGTCGAGCCAGCTCGAGACGCTCCTCGAGCAGTCCGGGGTCACGGTCACCGCGTACCAGGGCATCGACCCGGGCGCGAAGAGCTATGCCGACGTCGTGACGACGGTCGCGGCCGACAACCCGGACGCGATCTACGCCGCCACGTACTACCCCGAGGGTGGCCTGATCGCGAAGGCCATGTACCAGCAGAAGGTGTCGTCGAAGTGCGTCGCCGACTACGGGTCGTACGATTCCGCGTTCGTCACCACCGCGGGCAGGGCTGCCGCCGAGAACTGCCCGGTGGTCGGCGTCCCCGCCCCGAACGACTTCGTCGACTCCGCGGCGCACGTCGCGGCGTACCGGAAGCAGTTCGGCCGCGCCCCCGGTGCCTGGAGCCCGTACGCGTACGACTCGGTCAACTTCTTCGCCTACGGGGTTCGCCGTACCCACGGTTTCGACGCGACCTCCCTGACGAAGGAGCTCGGCACCGTGAACGGCTGGTCCGGGTGGACGGGCTATGTCACCATCGAAGCGTCGACGGGCAATCGTCAACCGGCAACCGTCGTGGTGACCACCACCGACGCGAAGGGACAGCTCCACGTCGACCCGTCGTGGGCGAGCGCGGTGGGCGCCGACACGCAATGACGGCCGGCCGAAGGCGGGCGCCGGCTCTCACCCGACCGTGATCGTGCGGTGCGCGAGCTGCCAGCAATGCTCGCCCCGCACGAACACGTCGTCGTACTGGCCCATCGTCCGCAGCGTCGGCGTGGTGGTCGTGTCACCGAAGAACAGGTAGTAGGAGCGGGCGGTCGCATGGTCGGCGTCCTGCACCTGGACCGCGGTCGTCGTGATCACGTGACGGGTGTTCGTGCCGGGGCCCTGCACGCCACTGCCGCGCCGTTCGCGCACGCCGGCGAGGATCTCGTCGTGTCCCCGGCGCGTGCTCGCGTCCATGCCCATGAGCGGGTTGGCCGGCATCGCCCAGACCGCGTCGTCGGTGAACTGGCTGATGTACTCGTCGAGCTCACCGCCGTCAGCGAGCTGGGCGATGCGCGCGAGCAGGCTGCGGACCTCCGCGTCGACCTCGGCGGTCACGCCGGCCGTCATACCGGCATCACGTTGCCGCCGTCGACCACGAGCACCTGACCGTTGACCAGGTCGGCGTCGCTCGACGCGAAGAACACGGCAGGACCGACCATGTGCTCGGGCTCGGTGTTGCGGCGCATCGCCGACATGGTGGCGAACATCGGCTGGAAGTCGGCGGGCACCTGCTTGTCGGTGGCGGCGGTGTTCGTGAGCCCGGGTGCGATGCAATTGACGGTGACGTTGAACGCCCCGAGCTGACCGGCCATGTGCCGGGTGAGGCCGAGGACACCCCACTTCGACTGCATGTACGCGTAGTTGCTCAGCTCGAAGTCGTCGGGGTCGCCACCGGCACTCAGTTGGTGCAGGTACGCGGCGATCGAAGCGATGTTGATGATGCGACCCCAACGCTGCTTCACCAGATGCGGCGAGACCACCTTGGCCATCAGCCACTGCCCGTGCAGGTTCACGTCGAACACCTTCTTCAGGTACTCGAGGCTGTGGTCGCTGCCCACGTAGTCGCCGTAGATGGCAGCGTTGTTGACCAGGATGTCGACGGTGCCGAAGCGTTCGAGGGTGGCATCCATCGCGGCCTGCGCGCTGTCGGGGTCGGCGATGTCGGTCTTCACGAACGCGACCCTGTCCGTGCTGTCGCCATCACCGGCGAGCTCGGCGGCCGTGCGGGTGCCCTGCTCCTCGCCGATGTCGGCGATCATCACCTTGGCGCCTTCGGCCAGGAACCGCCGCGTGTACGCGGTCCCGATCCCGCTCCCCCCGCCGGTGACGATCGCCACCTTGTCCTGCAGTCGCATCGCTCCCCCTGGTGGTTCGGTCGTGTCGCTAGTGGTCGGGCATCACGAAGTCGGGGCGTTCGCGCGGGTCGTCGATGACGACCGCGTCGGCGATCGCTCCGTTCCGACGGAACACGTCGAGCGCGACGTGTTCGAGGAACGGCCGCGGCATCACGCACTCCACGCAGTGCGCGGTCTCCAGCAGGAGTCGCATGCGGACGGTCGTGCCGTCGACTCGGTCGAGCACGACGTCACCCCCATCGGGGCTCACGAGCGCTCGCACCTCGGCGAGGCCGGCGGTGACCGCAGAATCGTCCATCACGACGGGCACTCTACGGCGACGTGATGTGGCCCGGTCGGCCGGGCTCGGTCCCGGCGCGCTGGTTGACCGGGAGAAGTAGTTTTCGGCGCATGTTGCATCCTCTCGACGAGTATCCCGTCCACCAGACGCCGTTGCCCATGAGCCAGGCCGGCACCAGCGACAAGAACTTCTACGACCGGTGCTACTTCAACGCGCACGACCGCACCGGTGACGTGTTCGTGATCACCGGGCTCGGCTCGTACGTGAACCTCGGGGTGATCGACGCCTACGCGACGGTGAAGCTCGGCGACGTGGTGCACACCGCGCGCTTCTCCGGCGCGCTCGGCCCCGATCGCATGCACCAACAGGTGGGGCCCTATCGCATCGAGGTGATCGAGCCGCTGCACCGCGTGCGCGTCGTCTGCGACGGCGACGACCACGGTGTCGGCTTCGACCTCACGTGGGAAGGGTCGTTCCCCGCCGTCGAGGAGGAGCCGCACGTCATCAACAACGGCTACCGCACGATCCTGCAGAGCTCGCGATTCGCGCAGATGGGATCGTGGTCCGGCGAGGTGCGTGCCGGCGGCCAGACCCTCGCGGTCGAGCCGACCACCTGGCTCGGCAGCCGCGACCGGTCGTGGGGCATCCGCCCGGTCGGCGACGCCGACGCGCCCGGGCGCACCGCCGACGACGCGGCGGCGGGTGGCGGTGGCTTCTGGTGGCTCTACGTGCCGCTGCGCTTCGACGACTTCCAGATCATC
This sequence comes from uncultured Actinomycetes bacterium, assembly GCA_963720765.1. Lineage (GTDB taxonomy): Bacteria > Actinomycetota > Acidimicrobiia > IMCC26256 > DASPTH01 > DASUAS01. Next base: position 36,477 of record CAVRGS010000012.1, on the reverse strand, counting down.
GTGATGGCCCAGGAGAAGGGCGACGGCTACCGCACGCTCAACGACGCCAAGCGGGTGTGGGCCGACGGCCGGGTCGAGCAGCTCGGCTGGCCGACCTACGACATCACCTACCGCTCCGGCAGTCGTCACCCGGAGCACGCCACGCTGCACATGACCGACATGCTCGGCAAGCCCGTGACGGTCGAGATCGACACGCTCGGGTTCGTACCCCTGCACCTCGGTCCCGGGTACGGAGACGCCGACTGGGCGCACGGCCAGTGGAAGGGCGAGCACTGGGCCGACGCGGTGCGGGTCGATCTCACCGATGTGGAGATCCAGGGCCGCATCCCGTTCGGCAACATCGACCACGTCGGGCACGCCTGGTGCGACGGCGCCGAAGGCTGGGGGCTGTTCGAGCACGCCAGCATCGGCGCGCACGCACCCACGGGCTTCACCGATCTGATGTCGGTCGCGCCGTGACGGTCGTCGCGCGCTCGACGCGTCGCAGAGGGCGTCGAGCTGGTGGAGCTCGACGACCCCGGCCGGTACAACGCGTTGACCACCGCGATGGTGGCGGAGCTGCGCGACACGTTCGCCGGCCTGCGCGACGACCGCGACGTGCGCGCGGTCGTCGTGACCGGTCGAGGCAAGGGCTTCTGCGCCGGCGCCAACATGACCGGCGACGACGTCACGCCTCCTGAAGCGCAGGACCGCGGCCCGGTGGGTTCGATCCACTTCATCCAGGACAACCTGGCCCAGCTGATGCTCGCCATCCACGAGCTGCCCCAGCCGGTGATCGCGGCCGTGCACGGCGCCGCCGTCGGCGGAGGGCTCGCGATCGCGTTGTCGTGCGACCTGCGCGTGGCGAGCAACGACGCATCGTTCGGCGCGCAGTTCATCCGGGTCGGGCTCTCCGCGTGCGACGTGGGCAGCAGCTACTGGTTGCCACGCGTCGTCGGACCGACGATCGCAGCCGAGCTCATGCTCACCGGTCGCCGATTCTCCGCCGAGGAGGCACTGCGTTTCGGCATGCTCAACCGCGTCGTCGCGCGCGAGGCGTTGATCGACAGCGCGGTCGAGCTCGCGGGTCTCATCACCGCCAACAGCGAGTACGGCGTGTACATGACCAAGCTCGGGATGTGGAGCAACCTCGATGCGCCGAGCCTCCGCCACGCCATGGAGCTCGAGAACCGCACCCAGGTGCTCGGCACCTTCACCCGCAACATGACCGAGGCCGGCCGAGCATTCGTCGAGAAGCGCGACCCCACCTGGAACCCCCTCTGAAACGTTTGGCGCGCTCCTCCGTCACATCACGGGGTGGAGGGGCGCCAAAACGGATGTGGAGGGTCAGGTGGAGCGGTAGTTCGGGGGGCGGTCCTCGGCGCGGGCGGCGCGGAACTCCTGGAAGTCCTCGGAGGTGTACACCAGCATCTGGCCGAGCAGCTCGTCGTGGATGGCCTTGCGAACGGTCGGCGTGGCGATGTCGAGCAGGTTCTGACGCCAGGCCCGTACCGCGAGCGGAGGCATGGCCGCGATGGTGCGTGCGGCCTTGAGTGCCTCGTCGTCGAGCTCAGCGCGCGGCACCACGCGTGAGACGACGCCGTGAGCCAGTGCTTCGTCGGCGGTGAGCACGCGCGTCGTGAGCACGAGATCGCTCACCAGCGCGGGACCGCAGATCTGGAACAGGCGCGCGGTCCCACCCGAGTCGGGGATCACGCCGTGCGCGAGCTCGGGCAGCCGGAACTTGGCGTCGTCGGCTGCGATCAGCACGTCGCACAGGAGCGCGCGCTCCCACATCCCGCCGATGCACCAGCCTTGGATCGCGCAGACGATCGGGACGCGTGGCGGGACCAGGAACCGGTGCGTCTTGCCGTGCCCGAACGCGATGTACTGGTAGTCGCTCTCCCCCGGGGGACGGTTGCCGAGCTCGCTCACGTCACGGCCGGCCGAGAACGCTCGCCCTTCGGCCCGCCAGAGCACGCAGTAGATGTCCTCGCGCTCGTGGAGCTCCTCGAACGCGGCCCAGAGCTGACCCTCCATGTGGTCGCTCATCGCGTTGAGCTGCTCGGGACGATCCAGTGTGAGGATCGCGAGATGACCGTCGTACTCGAGCCGTACCGCTCCCTCGGGCATGGCAGGAATCTACGTCAGCTCGCTCCCGCGACGGTCAGGTCGAAGGTCGCCGCCACCGCGGTGCCGAGCGCGGCCTTGCGTGTCCCGGTGAAGGTCCCGGCCCCGGTGGCCGACACGTAGCGGCCGGTGCCGCCGATCACCCCGAGCGTCGTCGCGAACGATGTCTCGTCGCCGTTGGCGGTGCCGGTCGCGGTGCCCTCGAACTGCGCACCGAGGGTCGAGCCGTCGGCGAAGCTGAACGTGACGAAACCGAAGAGCGGCCCACTCCCCTGCACGTAGTCCACGTTGCCGAGCATCTCGACACCCACCGGTTCACCGTCGACGGAGGCGGTGCCGACGAGTTGGTTCCAGCCGTAGGTGACCGAGCCGTCGGCACCCACAGTGTGGAGGTTGCGCGACTGCGACTCGAGATCGGCGCTGAGCTGCAGCGGCGTGCCGGTCGCGCCCTGACCCACCGGCGTGGACAGTGGCGCGCCCTCCTGCAGGAGCGAGGCGAGCTCGATGACGACCGGCTGCTTCCCCGCGTTGCTCCCATGGTGCACGAGGCCCTGGGTCTCGACCAGCCCGTCGCCGCGCCGCAGCTTGATGGTGGCCGGCGCGGCCACGGTCTCGGTCTTGCCGTTCGCGCGCGTGACCGCGGCCGTCCCCGACGCGATGTCGTAGGTGAGCACGCCCGAGATGATGTGCGCGACCTGCGTGCCCTGGTGGAAGTGCTCGGGCAGCTTCGCGCCCGGCGCGAGGGTGACCCGCCGCAGGTAGAGCTCCTGACCGGGCCCGTTGGCGGGTGACGCCGACCCGAGGTCGGTGCGGGTGATGCCACTGGCACTGGAAGTACCGCTCGTGGTGGTGGTCTGCGCGGCCGCCGACGCACCCGTCGCGAGGACACCCAGGAACACGACCGCGACGAGCGCGCGCGTCATGGATCGGACATTCTGCATCCACCCGTTGTCGGCGGTGCTCGCAGCGCCTGGACGGATCCGTTCGGTGTCACGGAGCGCGGCACCCGGGCTCCGGCGTTCGCCGCCGGCCTCGGGGCTGAACCGGTCGAAGGGTCTCACCTCGCCCACCGGGGGACCTTCGCCCCTGGTCAAACGGGTCTCGCGAGCGCACACTCGGACCATGACGAAGATCCTGGTGGTGTTCCACACTTCAGAAGGCCAGACCGCCCGGATCGCGGAGCACGTTGCCGCCGTCCTCCGTGAACTCGGTGACGAGGTGGACGTGCACGACGTCGCCGGCGCGCCGGCGCCCGAGCAATTCGACGGTGTGATCGTCGGCGACTCGATCCACGCGGTGCATCACAGCAAGCCGCTCACGCGCTACGTGCACGACCACGTCGCGGTGCTGAACAAGCTGCCCGCGGCGTTGTTCCAGGTGAGCCTCACCTCGGCCAATCCCGACGACGAGCACACGGCCACCGCGCAAGGGCTCGTCCAGGAGCTGCTCGACCGCACCAACTTCGACCCCGATCTGGTCGGCCTGTTCGCCGGCGCGCTCGTCTACACCCAGTACGGCTGGTTCAAGCGTCGCGTGATGCGCGCCATCTCCAAGCGCGAGGGCGGCGACACCGACATGGCGCACGATCACGAGTACACCGACTGGCAGGCGGTCGAGCAATTCGCGCGCGACGTGCACAAGCTCGTCCAGGCCAGCGCGGTCGCTACCTCGTAGCTCCCCGCCCGAGAAGCCGCGCTTCGCTTGCCGGCTCGCGCGAGGATGACCCCATCGGATCGAGGGGGGCGTCATGAACCAACCGCAGGGGAGCAGCTCGGGCGGAGGCCTGAGCGGTGGCGCGATCGCGTCGTTGGGTGGTCTGGGCGTACTCGCGGTGTTCATCGTGCAGAACACCGAGGACGTGCGCTTCCACTTCCTCTTCCTGGACTTCACGTGGCCGCTCTGGATCTACACGATCGTGGTGGCGCTCTTCGGAGCGCTCGTGTGGTTCGGTCTCGGCGTGATGCGACGTCACCGTCGCCGCAAGGAGCGTCGCGACAACCGCTGACGCGAATCGGGCACTCACCGCGACGGCGCCAGCACTACCGTGCGAGAGCGATGGAGACGTTCCTCCACCTCTCGCTCCCGGTCACCGACCTCGATGCGGCACTGGCGTTCTACGTCGACACGCTCGGGTGCGCGCCCGGACGCGTTCGTCGCGAGCAGGGCTTCGTCGACGTGTGGTTCTACGGGATGCAGCTCACGCTGCAGGAACGACCCGACCAGGTGCTCCCCGCCGCAGAACAAGGTGTACGGCACTTCGGCGCCTCGCTGCCGGCCGACGAACTCGGCACCGTGCTCGTGCGACTCGATCGCTCGTCGGTCGCCTGGCTGGAACGACCCACCATCGACCGGGAGGGACGCCTGAGCGGCAAGACGAGCGCCAAGTTCTCCGACCCGAGCGGCAACGTGATCGAGCTCAAGTCGTACCCGCGCGGGTCGCGCCGACATCGCCGAGTGAACCGACGGGCGGTTCAGCGCGGTCGGAAGCGTCGCCAGGTCGCCGACATGGTCGCGCGCACCTTGTCGTCGACGACGAGCTCCGATCGCACGACGATCTCGGCTTCGTCGATGCGCTCGGGAGAGGCAGTGAGCTGCACCGTCGGACCGAGCGGCGTCGGCCGGAGGAACCGGACGTCGAACCCGGCGGTGATGAACGGCACCGGCGCGCCGGGTGGCGTCTCCCACCCCCGCTGCGCCGCTTCCCACATCACCACCGCGGCGCCGTGGCAGTCGAGCACGGTCGAGATGATCCCGCCGTTGAGGAAGCCGAACCCGTTGTCGTGCTCAGGTCGTGGCGTGAACTCGGCGACGACGGCGTCACCGTCGACGTAGCTGCGGAGGTGGAACCCGTCAGGGTTCGCGTGACCGCATCCGAAGCACCTGAGCTCCGGGTAGAGCGTCTCCTGGATGCTGCGATGCTCGCTCATCGGTTGGTCACCCCGGCATGTACTTGCCGCCGTCGACGACGAGCACCTGCCCGGTGACGAAACGCGACTCGTCGCTGGCGAAGAACACCGCGGTGCCGGTGAGGTCGTCGGCGTGCAACACCCCGGGGACGGCTTGCTGCTCGGCGAGCGACTCCACGATCGACTCCGGAACCACGCTGAGTGTCGCCGCGGTGGCGATCACGCCGGGTGCGATGCAATTGACGGTGATGTTCCAACGACCGAGTTGCGCCGCCGCGAACTTGGTGAGCCCGACGACGCCCCACTTGGTCTGCTGGTAGTTGAACGCGCCGAGTCCGCCGAACTCGGGTGGTCCGGGCTGTGCCCTGTAGTTGTACGCCGCCGCCGACGCCTGGTTGACGATGCGTCCGTGCTCCTGCTCGACCATGTGGGGTGCAACCGCGCGGGTCATGAGCCACACGCCGTGGAGATTCACGTCGAACACGCGCCGCAGGTATTCGTAGGACTGGTCGCCCATGTCCCAGTCGCCGTAGAGCGCAGCGTTGTTCACGAGGATGTCGATGCGACCGAATCGCGTCTTGGTGGCAGCGACGCACGCCTCGACCGAATCCACGTCGGACACGTCGCAGTGCGCGTACTCGACTGCACCGAGCTCGCGCAGCTCGTCGACGGTCTCCGCGCCGCGCGCGGATCGTCGAGATCGGCGATCTGCACCGAGGCGCCCTCGCGGAGGAAACGTTCGGTGTACGCCCGACCGATGCCACGCGCACCTCCCGTGACGATGGCCACGCGTCCCTCGAGTCGCACCGCTCTCCTCCCGTCCGCGTGACTGTCCCACGGCAAACTACCGGGGCGACGCGGGGCGGCGCGGCGATGAGTTCGCGGCTCGTCCCGAGTCAGCACCGGTGGACCCCCAGGAGGACATGCATGCACGATCTGCGACCCACCACCCTTCGGCTCGGCGCGCTCGTCGAAGCGGTCGGCGACGACCAGCTGGAGCTCCCGACGCCGTGCCCCGAGTACACCGTCGGTGACCTGCTCGATCACATCGGCGGGCTCGCAGTTGCGTTCGCCGAAGCCGCGCGCAAGGAGCACGGCACGAACGCGACGCCGCCACCGCCCGGGAGCCGCGCGCACCTGACGGCCGCTTGGAGGACGCAGATCCCCGCCGACCTCGAGGCCCTCGGCGTCGCGTGGAGTGACCCGGCGGCCTGGGACGGTACCGCGACGATCGCGGGTGGGGAGATGCCCGCGAGCAGCGTCGGCGCGGTGGCACTCGACGAGATCGTCGTCCACGCCTGGGACCTGGCCCGGTCGCTCGGTCGACCGTTCGAGGCCGACGCGGACGCCATCGCCGGCTGCATGGAATTCGTCGGACCGCTCTCCGAGCCGGGCGCGTCGCGCCCTCCGGTGTTCGGTCCCGTCGTCGCCACGGGAGCGGACGCATCACCGACCGAGCAGTTGCTCGCGCTCACGGGCCGCAACCCCGACTGGCGGCCTCAGATGCGGTAGAGGCGCTCGGCGTTGGTCGCGAACAACTGGCTGCGGGTCTCGGCGTCGAGGTGCGCGGTTGCGCCGTCGTACGCGCCGTAGAGCTCGTCATAGGTGCCGTGCATGGCGTCGACAGGAAAGTTGCTCGCGAACATGCAGCGATCGGTGCCGAACGCCTCGAGGCAGTGATCGATCCACGGGCGGAGCACCGACGCCTCGTTCGAGTGCAACGGCATCGCCAGCCCGGACAGCTTGCAGTGCACGTTGTCACCGAGCGCGGCCAGCGCGGTGATGCCGCGCGCCCAGAGCTCGCGCTCCTCGGGTTCGTCCGACCGCGGCCAGCCCGCGTGCTCCACCACGATGGCCAGATCACCGAAGTCGGCGAGCTCGGCGGCAGCCGACTCGAGCAGATCCGGATGCACCATCAGCTCGAAGATCAGGCCGCGATCCGCGAGCGCACGCAGCACCTCGGCCCTGGGTACGCCCATCTCGCCACCCATCGGGCGGATGCCGCGGAAGCGCGACGACTCCATCTGCTGGTCGAGCACCCGCTCGGTGTCGGCAATCGGATCGCCGGGCACGATGCCGCCGATGATCGCGTCGGGGTGACCGGTCGCCTCGGCGAGCTCCTGCAGGTGCTTGGTCTCCGCGCCCGAGTGCGGCGCGGTGGCGGCCGCGACGTGCACGAACTTCACCACGTTCCAGTTCGACGACTCGGCGAAGTACGTGTCCTGGTCGAACCGGCGACACATCCCCGAGATGTCACCCATGTCGAGCTCGGTCATGCCCGCGAGGTACGGGTACCACTCGGTGTTGGCCGGATCCCACAGGTGGATGTGGGCGTCGACGACGCGTTCGATCGGTGCCACCATCAGACCGCTCCTCCCGTGCCGACCATCTCCTGCAGCGCGTCGTCGACCCAACCCGGGACGGCCGGTCCGCCGAACGAGACCGAGCCCGCCGGATGTGGGTGGCTGCGCAAGCCGAACCAGTCGGGACCGACCACGAGCTCCGCACCCGAGAGCGCACCCGAGTCGGCATCGCACACGAGGTGCGCGACGATCTCCCCGATCGGCTCTCCTCCACCCGCGGCCTCGACGCTGAGCGCGAACGCATCGACCCGGTCCTCGGTGGCCGCGTGCGCGACGCGCGACAGCTGTGCAGCGGACTGCGCACGGCTGCGGCCACCGGCGGTCGATGCATCGACCACGGTGACGACACGAACCGCACGCGCGGCGCCGGCCGAGTAGTCGGAGACGGCTCGTACCCAGGCGGCGTCGTCCCCGATCTGTCGGGTGACATCCGCGTGCTCCTCGAGCACGCGGGCCCACCCGTCCGCCGACGCGGACTCAGCCGCACCGGCGAGGGCGACCACGACCGCGTCGACCGGGCCGGACGCGCTCGCGGTTGCCGCCAACTGCTCGGACGCGGTCGCGAACGTCGTCGCCGGTGCGTCGATGGTGACGCACTCGACGCCCCGCGAGGCGAGAGCCTCGGTCAACCTCGTCCCCCACGCCGGGACGTCGGTGACGATCACCGCACGCGACGCGACCGACGCGCCGCCCTCGGCCGGGCCGTCCACGAACGCGCTGCCCAGGCGGGGGTTGCCACCGCCGTTGCTGCCCTGTGCGGCCTCCGCCGGCCCCAGCACCTTGCCGGTGAACGACTCGAGCACCGAGAGCAGCGAACCCACTTCGCTCGTCCGCGCGACTTCGAGCAGCCGCGGCGGGGCGACCCACGCGAGCTCGGCACCGTTCGAGAACATGATCTGCCCGCGCGCCCACGACGAGAACGTCTCGCCCGCGAGGTACGCGCCGACTGGACCGAGGTGCTCGGGCGGAGGCACCGATGCGAGCCCGAGCGCCACCCCTCCGGTCGACGAGTCACCGGCCGACGCGCCAGCGCGTGAGAGCGCGCCGAGCACCATGCGCGTCGCGGCGATCGGCGACAGCGCGTTGACGGTCACACCCGGCGGCGTCTCCTGGCCGATGCGCCAGGTCAGCGCGGCGACCGCGCGCTTGGCGCAGCTGTACGCGCCGGCGTCGGCCGCCCGCCAGCCGGAGCCGGAGGTGACACCGAGGATGCGCCCATGGCCCGCCGCGGACATCAGCGGCAGCGCGGCGCGCAGCACGTTGAGATAACCGTCGAGGTGCACGCTGAGCACCGCGCGCCAGTCGTCTTCCACGCCGTGCGCGAAGCCGGTGGGGCGGCTGATGCCGGCGACGTTGACCACAGCGTCGAGGGCGCCGAACTCCTCGGCCAGGTCGGCGAACAACGTTCGCACCGCGTCTTCGTCGGTGACGGAGATGTTCGAGGCGCGTGCCTGACCGCCGGCGTCGATGATTCGCTGCGCAGTCGTGGCTTCGGTACCACCCTCACCCGGCGAGCCGTCGACGGCCACGCCGGGGTCGACGGTGACGACGAACACGCCCGCCCGTCCGAGCTCCTCCGCGATCGCGGCGCCGATGCCGACCGCGCCTCCGGTGACGACGGCGACGCTCATGATCCTTCCTCCTCGTCGGAGATCTCGAGGGCGAAGCCTTCGAAGTCGCCCTTCGCCCGCCACTCGGTGAGGAGGTCCTGGTAGCCGAAGAAGTCGCCGTAGCCACCGCCGTAGGCGCCGCTGCGCGGGTTCAACATCGAGGGGTCACCTTCGAAGTTGAGTCGGGAGGGTGTGCAGGCGGCCATGAACGCGCTGTTGTCGCGCCACGTGCTGAGGATGATGTCGGTCCATGCCGCCTCGGCTTCGGAAGTCGTCTCGAACACCTTCACACCCTTGGCGTGCAGCGCGCCGATGGTCTCGGCCACGTGGTCGGCGCCCACCACCATCAGGTGGGTGAAGTTGTGCGTGGTGACGGCCTGCTGCCCAGGGGCCGGCATGATGAACATGTTCGGGAAGCCGTGCGTGGTCATGCCGTGGAGGCTGAGCACGCCGTCCTTCCACTTCTCCTCCATCGTGATGCCGCCGCGTCCGACGATCGTGTGCCCGGCGCGACGAGCGAACGGCGTGAGCTCACCCTCGAAGCCGGTGGCGAGGACGATGCAGTCGACCGCGTACTCCTCGCCGTTGGCGACGACACCGTGCTTCGTGACCCGCGTGACGCCCCCAGGGCAGTCGACCAGCGTGACCTTCGGGTTGTTGAACGCGACGAGGTACTCGTCGTGGAAGCAGGGGCGCTTGCAGCCGTAGCGGTAGTACGGCTTCAGCATCTCCGCGGTCGCGGTGTCACCGATGAGCGCCTCGATGCGCTTCCGGTGCTCCTCCATGATCTGGAAGTCGTTGGCCTCGACCATGGCCGCGATCTCGGTCGGCGTCATGCCCTCCGGGATCTTCGGGTTGTTCAGCCGCGCGGTGTGGAGCGTCCAACCGTCGTTCGACCAGATCGCGCTCGACCGGTCGTCCGATCATCACCGCGCTGAAGTTCTCCATCCGCTCCTTCTGCCATCCCGGGCGAAGCTCGTCGACGAACTCGGGCGGGGTGGGCCGGTTCCCGCGCTCGCCGATCGCGGAGGGCGTGCGCTGGAACACGTACACGTGCTCGGCGGATTCGCCGAGCGGCGGCACCGCCTGGATGCCGCTCGCACCCACGCCCACCACGGCGACGACCTTGTCGGCGAGCTTGGTGAGGTGCGGGTCGTCGGGGCCACCGCCGGTGTACTCGTAGTCCCATCGCGCGGTGTGGAACGCCTTGCCCTCGAACTCGTCCATGCCGGGGATGGCGGGGAGCTTCATCAGGTTGAGGATCCCGGGCGCCATGATCAGGTAGCGGGCCCGCACCTCGTCGCCGCGGTCGGTGCGGACGATCCAGCGCGACGACTCCTCGTCCCACGTGCTCGTCTCGACCCCGGTGTGGAAGAGCGCGTCGTCGACCAGCCCGTACTTCACCGCGATCGACTCGAGGTGACGTCGGATCTCGTCGCCGAACGCGTAGCGCGTCGTCGGGACGTAGTTCATCTCCTCGAGCATCGGGAGGTAGATGTACGACTCGACGTCGCACATCACGCCCGGGTAGCGGTTCCAGTACCAGGTGCCGCCGATGCCACCCGCCTTGTCGATGAGCACGATCTTGCCCAGGCCCTGCTCGCGCAGCTTGGCGCCGACGGTGACGCCCGACATGCCGGCGCCGATGATCGCCACGTCGACATCCTCGGTGAGCGCGTCACGCTCGACGAAGGGCGTGAACGGGTCCCTGGTGTACTCGGCGAACCGTTCGTCGGCACGCAGGTCGTAGAGGACCCCGCGGTCCTCGGTCATGCGCTTGGCCCGCTCCTCGGCGTACTTGTCGCGAACGGCGTCCGGATCGAAGGCCGGTGAGGACGAGCGCGGGTCGTCGGACGGTGTCATGCAGCAATTCCCCCGGGAGTGTTGGACAGGGTCCAATCATGCCTCAACCGTTCCACGCGACACCCGGGCCCTTCGGCTCTACGTCGTCAACGGTGCCGTGGATGCACCCAGCGGTCATACTGCTCCCGTGCGCGACGTCATCCGCCCGCTCACGCGACCCGAGCTCGACACCATGCTCGACTGGGCCGCTGACGAAGGTTGGAACCCCGGCCTGCACGACGCCGACGCGTTCTTCGCCGCCGATCCCGACGGCTTCCTCGGTCTCGACGTCGACGGCCAGCTCACCGTGACCGCCTCGATCGTGCGCTACGACCGGTCGTTCGCATTCGCGGGTTGCTACATCTGCCGGCCGGACCACCGGGGGCGCGGCTTGGGCCTGCACCTGGCCGAGACCGCCCTGGCGCGCTGCGCCGCGGCCACCATCGGCCTCGACGGCGTGCTCGAACAGGAGCAGAACTACACGAAGCTCGGGTTCGTGACCGCCCACCACAGCATCCGCTTCGGCGGCGAGGTGCACCTCCCTCGACCCGGCCCCGACGGAGACCCCGATCCCGGGCTCCGCACCCTCGAGACGTCGGACGTCGACGCGCTGGTGGACTTCGAGCGTCGCTCGTCGGTGTTCCCGGCGCCCCGCCGGTCGTTCCTCGAAGCGTGGATCACCGCGCCGGGGAGCCACGCGTTGGCAGTCGGAGCGGGTGATCGGGTCGCGGGCTATGGCGTGGTGCGCGCCTGCCGCGAGGGCCACAAGGTCGGCCCGCTGTTCTGCACCCACCGTGCCAGCGCGGAGCGACTGCTCGGCGCACTGGCCGCGCATGGCGACGGCGGTCCGATCTTCCTCGACGTACCCGTCGTGAACGACGAGGGGATGGCGCTCGCGCGCGGCCTCGGTCTCGAGCCCGTGTTCGAGACCGCTCGCATGTACCGCGGTCCGGCGCCCGATCTCCGTCTGGATCGCGTCTTCGCCATCACGAGCTTCGAGCTCGGGTGAGCCACCGTCGTGGATCGAGTTCCCGGCCGAGGTCCTCGCCGGCGCGCCGACTCGTGTGACCTCGCGCAGCGCGAGCACCGGCCGGCGACCTACGCTCCCGCGAACCGGCTGCAGACGAGGTGCGTCGTGGAACGATCCTGCACGAGTTGTGACGGCACGATGACGAGCGGCTCGCTCGGGACGAATCAGGACCCGGAGAGCTACTGGTCACCCACGCAGACGCGCGGGAGCGGACGGATTCGCATCTCGACGTCGAGTGGTCCGCGCATGCCGGTGATCGCCTGGCGTTGCGAGAACTGCTCGAGGATCGAGCTCACCGCCGACCCGGTGTAGCGCCCGGACGCGACCGGTGACGCGGATGTGGACGCTTCGGCGGCCGAGCGTGATCCCGAGGCTCGAGACCTCGGACTCCCCGAAGAAGATCGGAGAGAGTCCGGTTTGGCCCCGGGTGTCCACGGGGAAGCCTGGGTGGCATGTCCGACACATCCCCTTCGGGTCGCTCGCGCGCTCGTGGCGGGCGGTGCCGACACGGCACCTGCGGCGGCGGACCTCTGGCGCAGTGCCCTCGGGGTGGGCAACGAGAGCGACGGCGTTGACGCGATGACAGTGACTGGTGACGGGGCGTCGGAGATCGCAGCGTTCGACGTCGGTGCGCGCGACGGCGATGGGGTCGTCACGGTGCTGGTGCGCGGCGAGATCGACCTCGTCACGGCGCCCCGGCTGGAGGCGGCCTTCGCCGCTGCCCTGGCGGAGGCGGAGACCGGCGTCGTCTTCGACCTGGCTGGGGTGACCTACTTCGGGTCCGAAGGGATCCGGGCGCTCGTCGCGGCGTGCGGCCGCGCCACTGCACTCGAGCTGCGCCGTACCGTCATCGTGTCCCGGATCGTGCAGCGCATCCTGGAGCTCGCTGGTCTCGAAGAGATCGTGGGCACGTGAGCCCGGCCTTCCGACGCGGCGGCGAGGTGGGCCGCGACCTCGCCGCCGTCGAGTGGTCGGAGACGCCGCTCGGTCCGCCCGCGCAGTGGCCCAACAGCCTGACGACGGTCGTGCGGGTGATGTTGGCCTCACGCTTCTCCATGTGGATGGGGTGGGGTGAAGACCTCACCTTCATGTGCAACGACGCGTACCGCCGGGCGACGCTCGGCACGAAGTACCCGTGGGCGCTCGGGAAACCCGCTCGCGAAGTCTGGGCCGAGATCTGGGACGACATCGGGCCGCTCGCCAAGTCGGTCATGGACGACGGCGTCGCGACCTGGGACGAGTCGCTCATGCTGTTCCTCGAGCGCAACGGCTACCGGGAGGAGAGCTACCACACCTTCTCCTACAGCCCGTTGGCCGACGACGACGGTTCGATCGCGGGGCTGCTCTGCGTCGTCGTCGAGGAGACCGACCGGGTGCTGGGCGAGCGTCGCCTGGAGACCCTGCACGACGTCTCGGGCGCGTTGGCGACGGCCGAGACCGAAGCTGCGGTCTTCGCCGCGTTCGCGCGCGTGCTCGACGCCCACGACCACGACCTCCCCTTCACTGCGACGTTCGCCTTCGACGCACCGGACGAGCGCGCGCAGTTGGTCGCGCTCACGGGCGCCGGCGCGGTGCGCGAGGCAGCCGGCTCGGGCCGCCCCGTCGACGAGCGCTGGCCCATCGATCTGGCGCGGGAGCATCCGGGCGAGATCGTGGAGTTGGCCGCGCTCGACGGGATCGGGTCCCGATTGCGTCGAGACTGGGACAGCTGTCCCAGCCATGCAGTGGTCCTGCCGTTGCGGAGCCAGCGCGATCGAACGCCGACCGGGTTGGTGATCGCCGGACTCAACCCCTTCCGGCCGCCCGACGAGACCGCGACCGCATTCGCCGGACTCGTCGCCGGTCAGCTCACCTCGGCCCTCGGTACCGCCCGGAGCTTCGACGCCGAACGCCAACGACGCCAAGCGCTGGAGGAGCTCGACCGGGCCAAGACGCGGTTCTTCAACAACGTGAGCCACGAATTCCGCACACCCCTCACCTTGATCATGGGGCCGGTCGGCGAGCTCAGGCAGTCGATCGAGGCGGGTGCGTACCCCGAGCTCGCATCGCAGGTGGAGATCGTGCATCGCAACGGTGTGCGCCTCACGAAGCTCGTGAACACGTTGCTCGACTTCTCGCGCCTCCAGGCCGGGCGGGTGCGAGTCGCGTACGAGCCGACGCACCTCGGAACGCTGACGGCAGAGCTCGCGGGCGCGTTCCAGGAGGCGGTCGACCGTGCCGGGCTCCGGCTCGTCATCGAGTGCGACGAGTTCCCAGACGTCGTCTACGTCGATCCCGACATGTGGGAGCGCATCGTGCTCAACCTGCTGTCGAACGCGCTCAAGTTCACGTTTCGCGGCAGCATCGAGGTCTCTCTGCGCCGGGTGGGTGACGCGGCCGTGTTGCGCGTCGCCGACACCGGCATCGGCATCGCCGACGGCGACCTGCCCCGTGTCTTCGACCGGTTCCACCGGATCGAACACGCGCGCGGACGTTCGACCGAGGGCAGCGGGATCGGGCTGGCCTTCGTGTCCGAGCTCGTCGCGCTCCACGGCGGCGAGATCACCGTCACGAGCACCGTCGACGTCGGGAGCGAGTTCTCCGTGTCGATGCCTCTCGGTCGGGCGCACATCGACGACGACCAGATCCTCGAACCGACCGCGGTGGACACCGGCACCGCGGTCGAGCCGTTCCTCGCGGAGTCGCTCGGGTGGATGCCGAGCTCCGACCCGGCGGGCGCCGACGCGGACGACACGACATCGGACGACGGGCAGCGCGCGCAGGAACCCGAGGGCGAGGTGCTCGTCGTCGACGACAACCCCGACATGCGCGCGTACGTGGCGCGCGTCCTCGGTCGCCGCTTCCGCGTCCGCACGGCCAGCAGCGGCTCCGAGGCGCTGTCGGCGATCGAGGCGTCGCCTCCGGACCTCGTGCTCTCGGACGTGATGATGGCCGGGATCGACGGGTTCGAACTGCTCCAGCGCCTGCGCGAGGAGCCTCGGTTCGCGGCGCTGCCCGTGGTCTTCCTCACCGCCCAGGCCGGTTCGCACGCCGAGCTCCACGGTCTCGATGTCGGCGCCGACGACTACCTGGTCAAGCCGTTCTCTGCCGAGGACCTGCTCGGGAGGGTGTCGGCGCGCCTCTCGGCCGGCGTCGAACGGAGGCACCGCCAAGCCGTCGCCGAGCTCGCCCGCGAGCTCCTCCGAGCGCACGACAGCCAGCACACCGTCGCGGTGTTCCAGGCCTTCGCAGCGCGCTGGTTCTCGGCGATCAACTCCTCGCTGGCAGTGGTCGACGACGACGGCGGACTCGCCCGCATGTGGCACGCCCCCGGATTCGGTCGTGGGATCGCGGACCGCTCCCAGGTGGCGGCGCTGGATGCCCCCGAACCGGTACTCGGTCCGATCCAGACCGGCGAGCGAATGGCGATCGGGAACCCCGACGACCTCGCGGGCGCCGACCCCGACCTGGCGACCGCGTTCGCCGCGACCGGGAGCGAGGCACTCCTGGCAGTTCCCCTCGTGCGCGCCACGGGCGAGATCCGGGGCAGTCTCGCCTGCTTCTGGAACGAGCCTCGTCGCTTGACGCCCGCCGGAGCTCGATCTCTTCGAACGAGGCGCGGCCGCGATGAACGACACCCTCGAACGTCTCTTCGTGACCGAACGGGAGCACCGGGTCCTACAGGAGTTCCAGGAACGGCTGCTCGACATCGACGTGCGCGCGACGTCGGCGGTCGTCACTGCGCGGTACCAGCCGGCTGGACAGAGCCTCATGGTCGGCGGCGACTGGTACGACGTCATCTCGCTCGACGGCGCGCGCGTCGGCTTCAGCATCGGCGACGTCGTGGGGAAGGGACTCCCCGCCGCGACCGTCATGGCCCAACTCCGGAGCGCACTGGGCGCGGCGGCGGCCTCGACCGATTCACCGGCGGGCGTCGTCTCCATGGTCGATGAGTACTCACGACACGTCCCGGGTGCGTTCTGCGCCACCCTGACCTATCTCCTCCTCGAGCCGGACGGTGAGTTGTCGTGGACCGCGGCGGGGCACCCCCCGCCCCTGGTCGTCGCCGACGGCGAGCACACGTTCCTGGAGGGCGGCCGGACGAGCCCACTCGCGACCTCCACGGGACGGCTTCCTGAGGTGGGTCGTCGTCGCCTCCCGCCCGGGTCGTTGGTCCTGCTGTACACCGACGGTCTCGTCGAGCGCCGCGGCGAGGAGATCACGGTGGGCCTCGAACGCCTGCGCGAGTCGGTGCGAGCCCACGAGCTCCTCCCGCTCACCGAGCTGTGCGACGCGCTGCTCGCGGACCAGGAACCTCCGGGCGGTTACACCGACGACGTCGCCATCCTCGTCTTGCGCACCGCGGGCACCGATCCGGTCCGCCTGGTCGACGCGTACCCGGCTCACGACGAGGAGCTGGCGCCCGCGCGGCGGCGTCTCCACGCGTGGTTGCAGGAGCACCAGTTCACCGACGACGCGATCGGCGACATCATGGTCGCGGTCGGCGAGGCGTCGAGCAACGCGCTCGAACACGGAAGCCGCAACGTCGAGAACGGCGTGGTCACCGTCGAGGTGATCCTCGGCGACGGAGAGCTCATCGTCGCCGTCTCGGACCAGGGCACCTGGGACGAAGATTCGACGCGCAGCGTTCGCGAAGGCCGCGGACGCGGCTTGACGCTCATGCACGCGTTGATGGACCGCGTCGACGTGCGGCGCAGCCGGGCAGGGACATCGGTCGTCCTCCGTCGATCGTTCCCGACGCTCGGCCACGACTGAGGGACAGGGGCGCGGACACGACCTCGACGATTCCCCGCGCATCGCCGCTGAGCCGAAGCCGAGTTCTGGAGGGATGTTGTAGGGACACCGCGTCGACATTGCCCGGGACCATCCAGGTCGGCCGGGTGACCCGCGGGACACCGGGCGCCCCCGAACGGCGCGTGGGGATGGTATCAGTTTGATACCATCCCCACCATGGCGATGACGCTTCGACTCGACGACGACGAACATGACGAGCTCCGCAGACGTGCCGCGATCGAGGGGATCTCGATGCAGGAAGCGGCGCGCCGGGCAATCCGCGAGTACGTCGAGCGGTCCGACCACCACGACCGCGTGGTCGCTGCGGCGCAGCGGATCATGGCGGTGCACGCCGACGCGATCGACCGGCTCGGTCGGTGACCGACCGAGAGATCGAGTACCTCGATCTCGACGACGTCGTGTTGCTCGCCACCGCCCTCCTCGGCGATCCCCCACCGATTCGGGATCTGGGACTCCTCGCCGCGGCGATTGCGCGGCCATCCGCTTCGGCGTTCGGTGACGACGCCTACCTCGACCTCTGGTCGAAGGCCGCCGCGCTGCTCGACTCGATCGTCGACAACCATGCTCTCGTCGACGGGAACAAGCGGCTCGGCTGGATTGCCTGCGCAGTCTTCCTCGACCTCAACGGCGTCGACCCCACGACCGCGACCAACGACGGCGTCGTCGAACTTGTCATGCAGGTCGCGTCAGAGCCGGTCGAGCTCGACGAGATTGCATCGAGGTTGCGCGCACTCATCGAGCAAACCGAAAGCTGACCGACATCTGACCCGTATCCCAGATCGCCGGGACCGAGCAGGTGCTTCGGCGGCTGGGCTTGATGAGATCAGTCGAGGCGCCAGCGCCCTGCCTGTTGGAAGCTGCCCTGGCCTGCCCAACCTGCGGCCCTCCAGGCGAG
Organism: uncultured Actinomycetes bacterium; assembly: GCA_963720765.1. Lineage (GTDB taxonomy): Bacteria > Actinomycetota > Acidimicrobiia > IMCC26256 > DASPTH01 > DASUAS01. The sequence continues at coordinate 18,928 of CAVRGS010000012.1, read as the reverse complement.
GACCGTGCTGGGTGCGACGGTCGTCAGCGGCCCGTACTCCGCTGGATCGTATGCACGTCCGTACTTCCGCTCGTACTTTGCGATGGTCTCCGCTACCGACGTCGACGCGACATGGTGTCCCTCGATGATGACGACGTCGGTACCGCTGTCGAGGTGGACGGTCACAGTCGGTTCAGCCCGGAGCGCATCTTTGATGGTCGGAGAACCGATGCTGAGGTGCAGCGATCGGTCGCTCCATATTCCCCACACAGGGCGGGGGTGCGGGTATCCCGGCGATCGCGCAACCACCCAATACGTGCCAGCGGCTGTGAGCTGCTGGTCGACCCAGTTCCACGGGAGCGGATCGAGCTGGCTGGGCTCGCCGTAGAGTCGCAGAGTCTTCCGGCTCGAGCATGCGTCCGACTGTATGAGGCATCGCAGTGAGGCCTGACGCCTGCCGCTCCGGGGCGCTCGACTGCCACCGATCGCCGGCTCAGCAGCCGACTGCTGCCTGGACTGTGCGACATGCCCCTGCCATGCGGGCTGGCGACAGCGACGCCACCCTTCGACGGAACGACTCACGACGAATCGTGTGGAGGTTGTCGAAGTTGACGACGCTGTTCGTCGGGACACCGTCCGCGGGGGTCAACTCGAGTTCCGAAGCCAGACCACGCCGCGTCCGCGTCAGCGCCGCGACGACAATGGCACCGATCCGGTCCGCAACGGGATCGCGCGTGAGCACCAGGACCGGTCGATCACCACCCGGTGTCGCCACGAACCAGACCTCACCTCGCTGCGTCGACGACCCAGTCCGACCAGTCCTCGGCGGGACCCCAGTCGGCGTGAGAGGCATCGAGGGTGGTGTCAGCTCTGGCGGCCTTGATCTGTCAAGCGTCTGCTGGGTACATTTTGTGGTTCCGCAAGGACCTGGATCGTGCGAGGTGGGGCCATGACCGACGGTGCACAACACGTCCGCACCGACCTCGAGGTCGATCGGTTGAGGGCGGAACTCTCGTCACGGTTCGAGGACTGGTCCCCGGATGTGATCGAGCAGGGACTGCGCGTGGAGTTCGCGAAGCGCGCGGAGTACCCGGTCCAAGACTTCGTGCCGATCTTCGTCGAACGCTCGGTGCGCCAGAAGCTACGTCCTGCTCACTGAACGCGCGCGCCGACCGGCGGCCCCTGTCACGTGGTGGGCGGGAACCGGACAGGTAGCGCTCATCGACAGTGAGGAGGCGGCCATGATCCACCAATTCCGGATTCGGCGTACCGTGATGGTCTGTGGCGAGATTCGACGACGCCGCCTGGGGTATCAACTCCGTTGCCTCGAGCCTCTCCACCACGACGGCGCACACCGCTGGACCCCCGAGGCCACGTCCGAGGGAGTTCCCCGCTGAGAACTCTCCAATGACACAACGCCAGGAACACGCGCCTGTCCCCGATCGCCGGGATGACGAACGATTTCGGAGATGGGTTCCCGCGGTGCGATCTTCGATTGTGGACTGGCTGTCGAGTCGCGGTGCCGGTGAGATCGATCATCCTGGGGGATCGCTGCTCGAGCACCTCGAACGAACAGCGGACACCCTGCGATCCTGGGGCGCCGACGAGCACCTTCAGAGCGTGGCACTACTCCACGCGACCTACGGAACCGATGGCTTCCGGCAAGGCCTGGCGACACTGGGCGAACGCGACGTGGTCCGAGACCTTGCTTCCCCGAGCGTCGAGGCTGACGTCTACTTGTACGGAAGCTGTGACCGCGCAGCAACGTACCCATGTCTGGCGCGAGGCGATCGACACTTCCTCGACCGCTTCACGGGGGACGTCCTTGCAGTCGACCTCGCCCGCACCTATCGCTTCGTCGAGCTCACCGCCGCCAACGAGCTTGACGTCTTGGAGCACAACCAGGACCTCCTGTCCGCTCACGGCTCGGAGGTCGCGATGTGGCTGTCCTCGTGTGCTCACCATCTGTCCCGTTCGGCTGTCACAGCTTGGGACGCGTTCGGGATCGACATCAGAGGCAGACAGACGCGCCAATGATTCGGGTGACGGCTGTCCCCAAACGCCGGCGGTAGGCGCCGTCGATCTGCTCGCGCGTTCTGGCGCACGGACGCAGCTCTCGTGCCCACGCATCTCGGCAGATCCGCCGCGACTGGCTACTCCCATCAGTCCTCGATCTGCCCAGTTCCTTTCCGTTGCACGGCACCGCGCATGGCTTGCAGCTTCTCCGGCGAATGACTGACCCAGTCGACAAGCTCACCTACGACACGCAGTGGTTCGCGGCTACGAAATGACTGCGTCGGATTCCCAGGGAACTTCTTGTCAGTCACATTGGGGTCGTCTTCGAACTCGCCCATCGGCTCGACGAGATAGATCCGCCCGCGACCTTCACCCGAGGCGAGCTCGGCACCCCACGTCGCAGCGTCAAGAGTCGCAGTGAAGTAGACGTAGGTCATCACCCGGCCCTCTTCGAAGTTCGACTCGCGGCCAGAGACCAGCATCTCGCCTACCGCGAGCTCCGCCTTCGTTCCGTGTAAGAACACGCCGGGCCCGTACACCTGGAAGGGCACCGGCTCGTGCGTCGCGCTCACGACTGTGAACGTACCAAGGGCCACGCGGCGCAGTTCGCGTCGGCTCTCGCCGGCGTTCACCCCACGATGGCTCACAACACCTGATCACGCCAACGCCGAGCGGCAGTTCCGGCGCGGCGGCACCAGGACTGGCGCTCGTCGTGATGTGACCGTTGCGTAGGCTCGCTGCCGATGAACGGTACGTCTGAGTTCGAGATCGTGTGTGAGATCGAGCCGCCGACTCGGCCGGACCTCACGCATGTCCGTCACCAGATCGGCGTCCTCAGTTCGGTCGCCTCGACGTTTCTGATCCCCGACAACCACATCGGTCGCGCCACGGTTTCCAGCGTTGCGGTCGCTCACGAGGTCGAACAGATGGGTGGCCGTGCGATCGCGTGTCTCAATGCACGCGACCGGAACCTGCTCGGGTTACGGCGCGACTTGTTGACTGCCGCCGCGTACGGAGTCGACCAGTTCCTCTTCGTCTACGGCGACCGTCCATCGTCGGGCGCTCGCACCGGACAACTCACCGTGCGTTCGATGATCGACGAACTGCGCGCCTTCCCGCGAGCTCCAGGTTCGTTCGACCGCGGGTTCCGCGTTGGTGTCGCCGCCGGTTCGGGACCGTTGCCTGAATGGAAGCAAGAGGCCGACTTCCTGTTCGCGCAGGTCCAGTTTTCGCTCGACGACATGCTGCGTTGGCGATCCGAAGTCAGCTTCGACGGACCCGTGTACGCCGGAGTCATGGTTGTGCCCAGCGCGACCATGGCCCGCAAGATCAGCGCAGACATCCAACAGCTCGCCGTTCCCGACACCTGGCTCGCCGCGATCGAGAACGTCCCTGATGCTGGCGTACACCTCGCGTGTGACCTCGTGATCGACATCAAGGAGTCCGGTGCGTTCGATGGCGTGCACCTCATTCCGGTCAGTCGCTACCGGACCGTCGCCGCCGAACTCGAACAACGTCTCGCGCGGTAGACCGGCGTCGAACGCAGCACTGGCAGATCTGGCGCGGTGCCCAATGCGAGCGTCGTATCTACGTGGAGTCGTGTCCTGACCGCTGGAAGAAGGTCGCGTCGAGGTCACCCTCGAGTCGCCGCGCAAGCGTCTCGATCGCTTGGCGCTTGTCGTCTCCGTCCATCGCGTCCGTGATGCGGAGCACGTAGAGGCCCGCGAGGAGCAGGGCGCGCTCTTCGGCGGTGAGATCCATAGCGATCCATCGGCCCTCGACGAGATGACCTCACCTCGTTGTGGCATACGCCACTCTGGGCGGGACTTCCGTCGACGAAGGCTCCTACGAGTTATGGCCTTGGTTTGGTGGGTGGCAGTGAGACCCCGAGTGTTGCTCGACGAGGGTCACGCGTTGGAGGCTGATGCGGTCGACGAGCGGGGTAGCGTCGCACTGTCGGATCGATGCCGGTGAGAGCGGTGTGGCCATGACGGGACGAGCGGGCGCGGGTCGGGGAATGGTCGCTGCGTGCCTCGTTGCGCTGCTTCTTGCGTTCCTCGCCGTCGTCGCGGCCCCGGGTGTGTCACGGGCGGGTGCTGACGGGAGCGCGAAGTGCAACGGCCACGTCGAGCTGTGTAGTCGCGCCTACAACCAGGTCGCATATGCGGCCACTCACAACTCGATGAACACAGTGGCCGACGCATTCGCCTCGCCCGATCAGGAGCGGTCGATCCCCGACCAGCTTGCTGGCGGCATCCGCGCGTTCCTCATCGACGTCTACACGGGAACGCCGGGTACCGGCAGGGTCTGTACCGATCCGACGCCAATCTTGATCGCGCAGCTGATCCGGGACAAGGGACAGGCCGCGGTCGACCAGCTGCTCCAGCTCAGAAGCACGGAGCCGTGCCCGGCGCCCGGAGGTCCGACTGCCGGGGAGTATCTCTGTCACAGCTTCTGTGAGTTGGGTGCAACGAAGTTCGACGACCAGCTCGCGAGCATCCGCGCGTTTCTGGGCGAGAACCCCAACGACGTCGTCACGCTGATCCTGGAGGACTACGCGCCGGGCGAGGACATCATGTCGAGCTTCCTTGCCGCGAACCTCGACGCGCAGATGCTTCGGCACCAGGCCGGGGACCCGTGGCCGACCCTTGCGGAGATGAAGGCGCGCGGCACGCGTCTCGTGGTGTTCTCGCAGAACCAGGGCGGAGCCGCGCCGGGGTTGCTCGATGCCTTCCAGGAGATGAACGAAACGCCGTACACGTTCCAGAGTGCCGGGGAGTTCAGCTGTGCGCTGTATCGCGGGCCGGCGCAGGCGTCGCTCTTCCTGCTCAATCATTGGATCGACACTGGTGACAAGCGTGCCGCCGCGCAGGTGGTGAATCAGTACGCGGTGCTCGATGCCCGAGCGAAGCAGTGTGCGACCGAGCGCGGACACATGCCGAATTTCGTGGCCGTCAACTTCGCCGAGGTCGGTGACCTGCTCCGCGTCGTCGACGACCTGAACGGGGTCCAGTCAGCGATTTCGCTGCAGCCTCCACCGAGTGGGGTCCAGTCAGCGATCTCACTGCAGCCTCGATTTACCGGCTGAACACCGAATGGCGCTGGGCGACCTGACGCGCCAGATTGCCCGCGATGGCGTCATCTGGCTATGCCGTCGAGCGCGCCATGACGGCGCGCCCGGGGCCCCAGATCGCCGGCTGGGTCATGCCTGGCGACACCTTCGGACGTGTCGTGCGGGACGTGTGGAGTCCCGGCCTGGTCTCGACGGCGTGTCAATGATCCTGCGCTTCGGGGTCGAGGAGTCGGGCGACCAGTTCACGGAGCGCGTCGTGATCAACAGCGTGCGCGTAGCCAGCGGCACCGCAGCATTCGGCTTCGAGTTGCTGAAACAGCGTCATGATGCGATGGAGGCTGAGCGCGATCTCTGAGCGTCCGTAGCCGGTGCGGCTGTCTACGAGAGCAGCCAGTACCGAACCGTCGAGCCAGTCTTCGATGAATCGCGCGCCGTGCCAGACATCGATCGAAGGTTCGCGTAGCTTCGTCCACCAGCGGGCAACGTCGATCGTGCGTGTGGTGAGTACGCCTTCGCACGTCGTCATCGCGACCCAGAGTTCGCCGCGACGCCACTTCTTGGTGGCGATGATGAGCTGATACCAGAAGCTGTTGGACAGCGTTCGGTATTCGCTGGCCGAGAGGAGTGACGACACAGGATCTGGCGGCTCGATCATCGCGATCTCCCGCGCGACGTCTGCCCTATCGACGAGGACGCGCACGCCGCGCCCCACGAGTTCGCGGACCTCGGGGAGATCCTTGTAGTCGATCAGGAGCGGCCCGAGATCGGCGGGCACGAAGCTGAAATCGACGTCTTGGCCGGACGCGAACAGGACTCGCCGTTCGGACATGCCTCCGATCGCGGTTGCTTCGACGGTTTCGACAAGCGTGGCGCCGAGCTCCTCGAGCCACCCGGCATCGTGCAGGAACGTCTCAGGCGCATCGACCGTGAGCACCACGTCGATGTCCGAAAGTTCGTCGGCGGGACGATCGCTGCGCGCTTGGGACCCGACGAGCAGTGCGAGATGGACATCGCTGCGCTCGTGCGCCAACCGCCCAGTCGCTCGAGCAGCTCGCTGGCGCGCATGTCGGGCACGAGCCTCATCATCTCGCCCATCGCCAGGTCCATGCCATCACGCATCGCAGATCTGAGCGCTTCGTCTGCTCCCCCCTACCACCGGACGGGAGGCGGGCATCGTCCTTCGCTACTCGAGTGCATCAGCGAACCTTTGTCGGTTGTGTGCGAACCACTGGTAGCGCCGTTCGTATCTTTCGAGTCCGCCCATGGTCTCAGCCATCTCGATGAAGGCGTGGTCGCCCTCGTCGATCCGTCGTCGCACGAACCCGCCTGTTCTCGAGGCCGCCATCGATTGACCGATCACGTCGAGGAACTCGGTTCGATCTGGCGCTAGCCCGTACCCGTCTGCGACGACACGGAGTCGATGGAACGGATCGAGGCCGCCACGCCCGAACCGGGCGGCATCCTCGTCGGTGTCGAGGGGGACGCACATCTTGGCGAGCTGCGAGAGGTCATGCTCTGGTCGGCCGGGCGCAGCGAAGTCGAAATCGAGCAACGCGACTGCGATGCCATCGCGAAACACGACGTTCTCGGGGCAGACGTCGTTGTGGCAGATCAGCGTGCCGCCGTTCGGGTCGGCCATCTCGTCGCTCCAGGAAGCGTCCGGTGGCGGCACGAAATCAGCTTGGGCGTCATGGAAGCCTCGGAGCAGCGCGGCGCTGCTCGCCAAGGCACGGTCGGTGAGCGACCAGGCCGGGAACGGCGGCAGTGGGACGTCACCGGGAATGAACTCGAAGCGCTCGCGGCCGTCAGGTGAACGATCGAGCGGCTTCGGTACGGCGTCGAACCCTGCGTTGCGAAGGTGCAGGAGCAGCGCGTCGATCGCGTTCGCGTGCGGCGACATCGGGCGCAACACGACGTCACCGATTCTCGTGACTGCACCCGCGTTGCCCACACCACCTGCAAGCTGAATCTCCTCGTCCAAGTCACGAGCATCTCACCTGCGTGTCGCGCGGCGTGCCGAGGCGGCCGCCTCAGCGCAAGTCCGAGCTCGCGTGGAGCCGGCGCACCATCGCCGGGGACAACAAGCTTCAGGCTCTCCCCGGGCCGGGTTCGTCGCGCTGCCGTGCAACCCCTACCGCCGGAGAGGGGACGAGCGATGCCGAGACAACACGGCCGTGATCGGAGGCTCGTCATAGCGTGAGCGCCTCGTGTCGGCTCGATCTGTCACCCCTGCGCGGCTCTGGTCGCAGTGTGCTTCGGACTGATCGCGCTCCTCACCGCCTGCGGATCGAGCGCCGGCGTCCGGAGCATCTCGGTGGCGCGGCTCACGTCCGACCAGGACCAATTCGACGGGTCCATCGTCCGGACCTGGGGACGGCTCCGAGCATTCGATGATTCCGACGGAACGCGATACGTCGCTGTGGAAGACGCTCACACCAACCGTGCTGGCTGGTCGACAGCGCGCCGCCCGACCTTCGTATGTCGAGCAGGGCGAACCGCTCCCCACCACGGGGGTGAAGCAGGTCGTACATTCTGACGATGCCGCCGATCGCGATGTTCAACGCACTCTGGTTCGTACCGGGCGATGGCCCTGCCGTCTATTCCGAGTACGGGCAAGCGGTGATGCCGATGATCCACGATGTCGGGGCGAACGTTCTCTTCCCGCCGCTCGGCGTGGACGAAGCTCTCGAAGGCCAGTTCGATCCAGACCTCGCGTTCTTCGTGCGTTATCCGTCCGAAGAAGCGTTCGACGCCATGTGGCAGAGCGCGTCCTATGCGGAGATCTCGCCCTTGCGTCGCGCCGCACTCGAGCGTGCCGTGCTGACCCGCTGCACGATCGACCCCCCAGATTCCGCACCAGTCGAGCTCTCTCCAGGTGTCGCGGTGCTGAACATGTTGTGGTTCCACCAGGGTGGTCGCGCCCGCTACGACGACTACCTCGAAGCCGCGCGACCTCACGTCGAAGCCGTCGGTGGCCGCTACGTGACGCCACGCTTCGTGCCGGAAGTCGCAATCGAAGACAGCTTCACTCCCGACCTGTTCTTCATCGGCAACTATCCGTCCCGAGAGGCACTCCACAGCCTGATCTCGAATCCTGACTACCTCGAGGCCGCAACGATCCGCGGCGAAGCAGTCCAGCGATCGGTCACGACCTCGTTCACAGTCCCCACGTAGAGCACGAACACATCGAGAGTCGCTTGGCCGGGCCACGCACGCACAGTGCCCGCCATGCGCTCGCTCGGGCCAGCGCGTGCATCCCGCCAGAATGACGCGGCGAGCCGCCCCCGAACGCCTGGTCGAGACCACATCGATCTGTGCGCGCGTTCTGGCGCGACGGCTTCATCGGCACCTCGAGCCGATCAGTTCTGTCGCACTGGGTGAATGCTGGCACTACCAGTCGACGGGTTCCGGCGCGCTGGCGCTTTGTAGCGCGGGTCTCGGCCGCAGATCAGCGGATGTGCAGGCTGGAGATGGCGCGGGCGATCACGAGGCGCTGGATCTCGGAGGTGCCTTCGAAGATCGTGTAGCTCCTCTCGCACTGTCCAGCCAGTCCGCGCAGTCAATGCTGGTGCGGGTTCGCGTCCGTCGCGTTGAGTCGAATCCAGGCAGATTCGACGCGCTGTAGGGATGAGTAGGGATGCGAAAACTCGAAGATCAGTTCGAAGACCTCGGGCAAGGACCGTGGGCGTCAGGGGACGAATCGAGCGCGCGGTACGGCACCGCCCGCACCAGGCTGCCGGAGCCGTTGCCCAACCTGGAGCTACAGCGAGCTCGCCGCGTGCACTGCCGCCGCCACCGCGCGCCAACGTTCGGCCAGTTCTGGGGAATCGATCCACGCCTGTGCTGGCCCGTACCCGAAGACGCGATCGGCGAGGCCTCCGTAGCGCGCCATCAACGCCGGCGCCAGGCCATCCCACGTGGCGGTCACCGCGTACTCGGCGAGCATCTCGTCGGTGATCTCGTCGGCCATGGCATCGGTGTCGCCCGCGGCCATGTGCCGGTGGAGCCGCTCGCTCGTCTCCCCCCAGCCGTGCAGCTCGAACACGGGACGGTAGGTGCGGGTCGAGCCGTAGAACGAGAGCTGGCGACGGACGGACTCGCGTTGTGGCGCGACTTCGGCGTCGGAGTCGCCGACGATCATGAAGACGGGGCAGTACACCTCGCACGACGCGGGCGCGCGACCGGCAGCTTCCGCTCCGGTCGCGATCGCGGGACGAATCACCTCGTCGAGATACCGACGCGAGTGGAACGGGTGCACGTGGAACCCGTCGCAGACCTCACCCGCGAGGCGGGCCATGCCCACGTTCACACCCGCGATCGAGACCGGGATGTCCGGATGATCGCTCGGGCCGGGGGCGAAGAAGTCGGTGAGCAGCGAGAACGAGTAGAAGTCACCCTCGAACCGCAAGGGCTCCTCGCCCTGAAACGCGCGCCAGATCGCGGCGCAGCGCGAGGACGTACTCGCGGAGCTTCGGCCCGGGGTGCTCGAACGGCATCGAGAAGCGGCGCTCGATGTGGGCCTTCACCTGGCTCCCCAGGCCGAGCGAGAACCGACCCTTGCTCGCCCGGGCGAGCTCCCACGCGTTCTGCGCGGTGATCATGGGGCTGCGGGGGAACGCAACGGCGATCGCGGTACCGAGCTCGATCTGTGACGTCACGGTGCTCGCCACCGCGCATGACAGGAACGGCGGTCGTTGCGACTCGGTGAACCACAGCCCCGCGAAGCCCAGCTCCTCGACCCGTCGCGCCACCGGCGCGGTGTCCTCGAGCCGCAGGCTGGCACCGTACGCGTCGAACTTCATGTCAATACGACTTCAAGCCGAGGTCGCGGGCGATGGCATTGCGTTGGATCTGGCTGGTGCCGCCCGAGATGGTGGCGACGATCGACTCGCGGTACCGGTGGCTCATCACGCTCTCGGACGCGAACCCGTGACCGGCGAAGATCTGCATCCCCCACCGCGCCGCCTCGACGTAGGTCTCGGAGCCCTTGAGCTTGGCCATGGCCGCCTCCCGGTGGCACGGCGTGCCCTGGTGGCGCAGCCACGCGGCGCGGTAGGTGAGCAAGCGAGCCGAGTCGATGTCGGTCTGCAGATCGGCGATCACGTGCGCCAAGGACTGGAACGAGCCGATGGGCCGGTCGAACTGCGAGCGCGTCTTCGCGTACTCGACGGTCAGGTCGAGGGTGGATTGCGCGGCGCCGACGTAACCCGCGCTCAGCAGGATCCGTTCGAGTTCGAGGTTCGACAGCATGACGCGCCAGCCGTCGTGCAACGGACCGACGAGATCGCCCTTCGGTACGTGCACGTCGTCGAGGAACACCTCATAGGTCCCGAGGATGTGGCGCGCCAGCGTGGGAATCAGCCGCAGCGACACCCCCGGCGCCTCGGGATCCACGAGCAACGCACTGATCCCGTGGTGCTTGGGCGCGTCGCGATCGGTGCGCACGTACATCAGGATCGTCGTGTCCGGGAGGCCAGCCCCGGTGCACCACATCTTCTGCCCGTTCACCACGAAGTGGTCGCCGCGGTCGTCGGCCGTGGTGCGCAGCGCGGCGGCGTCTGATCCGGCGTCGGGCTCGCTGATCGCGACCCGCGTAGTTCCGGTGCCCGCTCATGATCTCCGGGGCGAGTCGCGCGCGCTGCTCGTCGGTCCCCCACTCGTAGATCCCGAGCGTGGGGATCAGGCGCCCCGAGTAGCACATCGCCACGTCGAGGCTGGCGTGACCGAGTTGCTCGGCGACGATCACGAGCTCGGTCGGGGTCGCGCCGGCGCCCCCGAACTCCGCCGGGAACGGCAGCCCGAACAGCTCCATCTCCGCGAGCACGCGTTGCAGCTCGGTGGGGGGCGTGGCGTCGTCGTCCCACGCCTTGGCGACCTCCGGCGGACAGGTTTTCGCGACCAGGTCGCGCACGGTGTCGCGGAGCAGTGCCTGCTCTTCGGTGAGTCCGAACTCCACCGGCGGCTCAGCCCCCGGGCGCGTCGAAGCTGAGCGGCAGGTGCCGTGCCTGGCGCACCCCCGCGAACTCGTACCGGATCTCGTCGCCGTCGGTCACCCAGTAGTCGGGGATGCGCCGGTGCAGCTGGTCGATCGAGGCGCGCAGCTCGGCGCGTGCGAGATGCGAGCCGAGGCATCGGTGGATGCCGGCCGCGAACGCGATGTGGCGGTTCTCCGTGCGATCGAGATCGGCCTCGAGCGGATGCTCGAACGAGGCCGGATCGAGGTTGGCGCTCGCCCAACACAGGTAGACCATCTCCCCCTGCTTGATCGGCACGCCGTTGACCTCGGTGTCGCGCAGCGCGACGCGCGCACCTGATGACGGCACCGGGCTCTCGTAGCGCATGATCTCCTCGATCGCGACCGGGAGACGCTCGGGTTCGGCGACGACGCGCGCCCGGAACTCCGGGTGGGTCGCGAACCAGGCCACGATGCACGACAACGACGACGTGACCGTGTCGAGGCCGGCGATGGTGAACATGTGCATGATGTTCACGACCTCGTCGTCGTCGAGGCCATGCCCGTCGAGCTCGAAGTGCATGAACTGGTCGAGCAGGTCGTCGTGGCGCGCACCGTCGGCGCGCCGTTCATCGAGCCGGGTGCGCAGGTGCGCGCGGAGCTCGCGTCCGGCGGCCCGACCGATCACCTCGGCCTCGTCGCGGGTGGTCGCTTCGTTCTTGAGGATGCGATCTTTCATCGAGATCAGGAACGGCGCGTCCTCCGCCGGCAGCCCGAAGATCCGCAAGAAGATCGTCGACGGCAGCGGGACGCAGAACGCGTCGTGCAACTCGACCTGCCCGTCGCCGATGAAACCATCGACGAGCTCGTCGGCGAGCTTGCGGATGTCGGGCTCGAGCGCCGCCATCTTCTTCGGCGTGAACAGCGGATCGAGCAGTTTCCGGTAGTGGCGGTGCAGGTCCCCGTCGAGGTGCAGCGGGATCAGCGGATCGTCGGTCCCCATGCCCATCACGACGGAGCCGATGTCGGGATTGCGCCCGGCGGCGACGATGTCGTCCATCCCGAAGAACCCGACCCCCATCTCCCACCGCACGACGGGCATGGTCCGGCGCACCTCGTCGAGCGCATCCTGGGGCACTTCGACGTCCAGCGCACCGTTCGGGTCGTACGCGATGAGCGCACGCAGCTCCGGGCGCATCGCCTCGAAGGTCGTCTCGACCACGTCGTCGCGCATCCTGTCCCCCTCGTTGCGGTGCACGACATCCGATAATGCCGTACAATCATCATACTGATTGTGCGACCGGGGGGACAAGATGCAAGGAATCGATCTCGAAGGTCGGGTGGCGCTGGTGACGGGCGCGGCCCGGGGGCTGGGGCAGGGGATCTGCCACGGGCTCGCGACCGCCGGCGCCGACGTCATCGCGACCGATCTGTCCGACCTCGACGAGACCGCAGCCACGGTGAAGGACCTCGGCCGGCGCGTTGTCGCCCGCCCGTCCGACGTGCGCGACCAGGCATCGCTCGACGAGGTCGTCCGCGCCGGCGTCGACGAGCTCGGGCGGCTCGACATCATCGTCGCGAACGCGGGCATCTCGACGTGGTCGAAGTTCTGGGAGATGCCCGAGGACCAGTGGCAGACCATGATCGACGTCAACCTCACCGGAGTGTGGCGCACGTTCAAGGCGGCCACGCCCACGCTGCTCGAACAGGGTCGCGGCGGCTCGCTGATCGCGATCAGCTCGGTCGCGGGTCTGAAGGCACTCCCCGGTCAGGCCCACTACTCCGCGGCGAAGCACGGTGTCGTGGGGCTGGTTCGGTCGGCCGCCATCGAGCTCGGCCCGCACCACATCCGGGTCAACTCGGTGCACCCGTGGGGCATCAACACGCGTCTCGCGGAGGACCCCGAGGTCTTCGAGATGCTCGAGGCCAACCCGACCTACGCCGGGTCGTTCGGCTCGATCCTCCCGTCGCCGATGCCCGCCGAGCCGAGCGACATCGCCAACGCGGTCGTGTGGCTCGCGTCCGACGCGGCCCGTTGTGTCACCGGCATCCAATTGCCGGTCGACATGGGCGCGACGACGGTGTGAACGCCATGGCCCTATGCGATCGGCGCGCCAGGCACGCGCCTACCATCGCCGAAACCGTTCGAAGGACCCATTGAATGAGCGAGAGAGCACGATTGGCCGACGTCTCCGCGCCAGTGCGCGTGCCGAAGACCGCGGAGCTCGTGGCTTCCCACCTCCGCCGTCAGATCGTGCGCGGGGAGCTCAAGGAGGGTGATGCGCTCCCTCCCGAGAGCGCCCTCATGGAGCATTTCGGTGTGTCACGACCGACCCTGCGGGAGGCGTACCGGGTCCTCGAATCTGAGGCGTTGATCAGCGTTCGGCGCGGGGCCCGGGGCGGGGCGCGCGTCCACACTCCCGACGGTGACGTCGCCGCCCGCTACGCCGGGCTGGTGCTGCAGTTCCGGGGAGCCACCCTGGCCGACGTCTACGCGGCGCGGAAGGCGATCGAGCTCGCCGCGCTGGGAGCGCTGGAGCACCGGCGGTCCGACGCGGCGCTGAAGCCGCTGTTGGCGAATCTCGACGAGTGTGAGGCCGCCGAGGGCGACCCGACGCGCGTCGTCGTCCTCCAGGAGCAGTTCCATCGCCTGCTCGTCGAGGCGGCCGGCAACCAGACCCTGACCATCTTCGAGGAGATGATCCAGGGGATCATCGAGTTGCACGGGCGCGTGTACGTTGCCCAGCACTTCGACGAACCGCACGCCACGAAGGCTGCGAGGGTCGGCACTCGCGCCCACCGGCGCTTTCTCGACCTCGTGGTGGAGCAGCGACACGACGAAGCGAGCGAGCTGTGGGAGCGTCACCTGGTCGAGGCGTCCGACGTCGTGCTCCGCGGGGCCGACGCGAAGACCGTGCTCGACCTCCTGAATTGACGGCCTGAACTGACGGCGCGGCTACGCGTCGCGAAGCGACTCGCCGAACCCGGCAGGCAGAGGATCGAACACCGGCTCTCGCCGTTCGGTGAAGCTGGCGACACCCTCGGAAAAATCGGCGTGCGCGTTCATGCGCTGCATGATCCCGAGCGTGCGATTCCACGAGGTCTCGAAGTCGTCGTCGAGATCCGCGTACACCTGGTGGCGGACCGCTGCCATCGCGCGCGGCGACGACCACCGCGCGAGGTCAGCCGCGTACGCCTGTGCGTCATGGAGCACGTCGGCCGGATTGCAGAGGCGCCCGACCAGCCCCATGGCGTGCGCTTCCTCGGCGTCGAACGTCCGACCCGAGAGGAGGAGGTCGAGGGCGCGCTCGACGCCGATGAGTCGCGGCAGCATCCACGACGTGCCGTACTCGGCGCCCAGGCCGCGCCGGGTGAACGAGGTCGACATGCGCGCGCCGCGAGCGGCGAATCGCAGGTCGCAGTAGAGCGCCTGGATCAGACCGATGCCCGCGCACGCGCCGTTGATCGCAGCAATCATCGGCTTCGGGATGCTCAACGCGTAGTGCATCGGGCGGCGCCCGGCGCGTACGAGCTCGCCGGCGGCGGCAGTCTGCTCGAGCGCGGCCATGTCCATACCCGGGCAGAACGCGCTCCCGGCGCCGGTGACGACGATCGCGCACACCTTGGCATCGGCAGCCGCGTCGTCGAGGCACGCGAAGTACTGGTGCTCCATCGCGACGCTCCACGCGTTCTTCCGATCGGGGTTGTGCAGCGTGACCGTCGCGACGCCGTCCGCGACCTCGTAGCGCACCAGATCGTCGGTCATGAACGCGGCACCTCCTTCCACGGCACTGCCTTGTCGACCCGCACGTCACCGGGCAGCCCCAGAAGCTGCTCCCCGATGATGTTGCGCTGGATCTCGTCGGTGCCGCCCTCGATCGAGTTGGCGCGCGAGCGTATGACCTGCATCGACGGCGACCGGTCGGCCACGGCACCGTCGTCGCGGGGCGCGGCGTCGTAGTCGAACCCGACCTGACCGGTTGGCCCCATCAGGTCGACGAGCAGCGAACTGGTGCGTTGGTTCGCCGCCGCGCGCGCGACCTTCTGCAGGGACCCGAGCGGCGTCGCGCCGACCCGGCCCTGCGCGGCGCGGCTGCGTGAACTCGAGAGCTCCAGGAGCCGCGCCTCGATCCACGCACCGGCGACGCGTTGCCGGTGGACGTCATCGATCGCCGCTGGCGCGCGGCGGCCCGACCATTCCGCCAGCACGTCGCCGATCGCCGTCGGCATGACCTCGCCGACTCCCTCACGTTCGGAGTGCAACCCCACCAGCGAGACCGCCCACCCCTGACCGGGGTCGCCCAGGCGCAGATCGTCGGGCAGGCGCACGCCGTCGAGGAACACCTCGTTGAAGTGCGCGGCGCCGTCGGCCTGGCGCAAGGGGCGGATCTCGATCCCGGGGAGCTGCATGTCGCACACGAAGAAGGTGAGGCCGCGGTGCTTGGGGACGTCGGGATCGGTGCGCGCCACGAGGATGGCCCAGCGCGCGGCGCGGGCGCCACTGGTCCACACCTTCTGGCCGTGCACCACCCACTCGTCGCCGTCGCGCACCGCCATCGTGGAGAGGCCGGCGAGGTCGGAGCCGGCCCCCGGCTCGCTGAACAGCTGGCACCAGGATTCCTCACCGGTGAAGATCGGAGGCAGGAAACGGGCCTTCTGCTGGTGGCTGCCGACCGCATTGATCGAGGCCGCCGCCTGGTGCATGCCCACGAAGTCGCCGGAGCCGGGTGCGGGTGCGCCGAGGAGTCCGACGCGGTCCTCCACCATCGGCTGCCATGACGCCGCCACACCGAGTCCACCGAACCCGGGCTCGAAGTGCACCCATCCGAGCCCGGCGTCGTACCGGGCACGCAGGAACGTCTCGCGGTCCGCGGTGCACGGATCGGTGAACCGCGTGAGCAGGTCGTCGAGAGCTCCGACGACGCGCTCGCGGTCGGTCTCGTCAGGCACGTCGCGCGTCAGCCGGTGGCCGCGAACACGTCGTCGGCGTTGGTGCGCAGGATCCGCGCCTGCACATCGGCCGGGAGCGGATCGAGCAGCTTCGTGAAGTCGGCCGGTTCGGCCAGCCCCTCGGCGTGCGGGTAGTCGGAGCCCATGACGATGCAGTCGTCGTAGCCCAGGTTCTCGACGATCCAGGGGATGTCGTCCTCTGGGTACGGCGCGACGCGCACGTGGCGACGGAAGATCTCGCTCGGCCGCTCCGAGAGCGTTCCGCCCTTCCACGGACCGTTGCGTCCCATGCCGCGACTCTTGTCCATGTGACGAAGGAAGTGCGGCACCCATTCAGCGCCGTGCTCGGACACGACCACGCGGATGTTCGGATGGCGACCGAACACGTTGTCGAAGATCAGTGCCGAGAGTGTGTCCTCGACCGGTCGTTCGCCGTAGATGTTGTTCCACTGCCACGCCGACATGTGCCACGCAGCGGGGTTGGAGCTGTGACCCCACGCGGGCGAGATGGCGTCGAAGTACCAGAACGGCATGATGTGCAGCGCGAGGGTGATGCCCGCTTCGTTGAGCCGCGACCACACCGGATCGAAGTAGGGGTCGCCCGGCGAACGGCCGTACGCGGGGCCGGTGGGAATGAGCACCACGCGCGCGCCGGCGGCGATGAGGGCGTCGGTCTCCGCCACCGCCGAGTCGAGGTCGCGCAGTGACAGCATGCCGACCGCGTAGATCGTGCCGTCGCGATCGAAGCCCCACTCCTCGTCGTACCAGCGGTTGAACGACCGCAGGTTCGCGTAGAGCGCCTCGGTGTCGTCGCAGTAGTGCTCCGCAGCCAGCGCCATGCCCGCGGGGTACAACACGGTCTTCTCCACGCCTTGTCGGGCCATCACCTCGAGGCGGGGGCCCCGTTCGAGGTACTCCGGGCGGATCGGCTCGGGCTCGTAGGTCTCGTCGGGATTTCCCGAGCCCATCTGGCGCAGCATCTCCTTGAGCGAACCGGGCCGGTAGGCCATGTCGAACCCGAGCCCCGATTCGCTGTTGAACACCGCGACCCGGTTGCCGACGAGGATGACCTCTTCTCCCTTGCCGTTGCGCGCCGGGAGGATGGCCCGGTCGGCGAACTCACTCGGCAGGTAGCGGGTGAACGCGTCCCGCGGCTCGTAGCAGTGGGTGTCGCAGTCGAAGAGTCCGGGGTTGGTCATGGACGGCTCCTATTCCGTTAACTTGTTCAGATAATATCGGGGATTCGGGAGCGCCCAGGGGGGGTCCAACTGATGCCCAACAACCCATCCCGATCGGCGGACAAGATCTACGGCGTGTGGACCGGGACCATGGACGACCTCGTGAGCTACCGCTACGTCGGATGCTCCTCGGTCGTTCGGGACCGCACCCACGCCGAGGGACGAATGCGGATCCGCCGCGATCTGCGCACCCCGGCCGGGCTGCGCGGGGCGCCGCTGGCCATCGCCACGCTCGACACCGCGGGGATCAACATCGACCGATTCCACCATCTCGCGCTCACCCGGATCGACGTGCACGTGTTCGACGACGGTGCTGGGCTCGAGGAGGTGCGGGTCGTCGGCACCGTGCTGCGCGAAGCGCGTACCCAGGTCTTCACAGAAGCAACGATCGAAGACGAGTCCGACGCCCGCCGAGTGCTTGCGTTCGCCACCGCCGACTGGGCGATCCTCGCGCCCACCCCCGAAGGCTTCGTGTACACCGATCCTGGTCCCGGCGTGCCCGACACCCCCGACCTCCCGCCGCTGAGCGACGCGTACGACGCGCACCCCAGCGCCGGCGGTGGGTTCGTGATCGACGGCCTGTCGACCCGGGTCGGCGTCGACACACTGCACCACGGCCCGATCCTGGTCGCCCTCGAAGCGGCCGCATTGGAGGTCGCCGCTGCGCAGGCGGAAACGGATGCGCTCCGCGTCGAGCACTTCACCACCCGATTCGTGAAGGCCGGGCGCGTCGGCCCGTTCGTCGCCCGCGCCGAGACCACCGCGTCGCGCGACGGCACGGTCGCGTGTCGGGCCGAACTGCGTGACGACGGCGCCGACGGACAGGTCATCGCGGTCGCGTTGCTGCGCGCTCGCGCGATCCGACAGAAAGGTGGTGGGCGATGACCCGCACGATCTGCGAGGGCCTGCAGGTGATCGAGATGGGTGCCGGGAGCATCGGCGCGTCGTTGGCGGGCATGTTGCTCGCCGACAACGGCGCGCGCGTCTTGAAGGTGGAACCGCCGGAAGGGGATCGGCTCCGCAGCCGACATGAGGCCGGGTTCGTGGTCTGGAACCGGGGCAAGGAGAGCCTCGTCGCCGACCTGCGGACCGACGAAGGCCGCGTGCAAGTCCGCGACCTGGCGAATCGGGCGGACGTCGTCATCGAGGGCTTCGGCGCGGGGGTGGCCGACCGCTGGGGTCTCGGCGCGGCAGCCGTCCGGGCGTCCAATCCGGGCCTCGTCTACTGCTCGGTGAAGGGCTTCGGCTCGAGCGGGGCGTACGCCATGTTCCCCGCGTACGAGGGCATCGTCGCCGCCAAGGCCGGCGTCTACAACCTCGGGCCGTTCGGCTTCCGCTCCGGTCCGATCTTCGTCAACGCGCCGTTGGGCAGCGTCGGCACGGGACACATGGCCTTCAGTGGAGTCCTTGCCGCGCTCATCGCGCGAGACCACGGGGCGCGGCCAGACGGTCGAGGCGACCATGGTCCAGGGCTTCAACCCGCTCGACTACTTCGGCGCCATGATGTGGCAGCACACGCAGCGAATCACGGGATCGGCTGCAGGTTCGTCGGCGATGTCGGCCGCGATGGGCGCCAGCCGCTACAGCTTCTTCGTCCCCACGCAAGACGGCCGGTGGGTGATCTTCACGCAGATGCTCCCCCACCAGGCGCACGCGCTCAGCCGGGCGGTCGGGATCGAGCACACCTTCGACGATCCCCGCTTCGACAAGCAGCCGCAG
>CAVRGS010000011.1:0-502113 GCA_963720765.1 uncultured Actinomycetes bacterium | reverse complement strand
TGCAACAGTGGTCTCGATCCGCGTGCGATCGCGAAGGAGCCCATGGTCGCGGACGCGGGTGCCGAGCACGGTGCCATGGTGATTCCGCTGCCGACGCAGCCCGCCGACGTCCCGCTCGTCGCGGCGATCGCGAACCTCGGCGCGTTCGTGCCCGGTCGCATCGCCGCGGTTCTGCGCCCGGCGACTGTCCTGTGGAGCGAATGATGGGCGCGATCGCGATGCTCGCCCGCTCGGAGTTGCGTCGCCGGTGGCGCAGCGTCGTCGTACTCACCCTCCTCGTCGGGTTCGTCGGTGCGGTCGTGCTCGCGCTCGGCGCCGGCGCGCGCCGCACCGACAGCGCGGTCGCACGCTTCGAGTCGGAGAGCCGGGCCGCGGATCTCGAGATCACCGCAGGTCACGCAACCGACGCCGAGCTCGAGGAGTTCGCTCGCACTCCCGGTGTCGCCGCGATCGGCCGACTCCGCCAGTTGACGATGGTCGTCGACGACGGCCAGTTCCTCGCGACGGGCGCGCAGGTCGACGACCGGTTCGGAGACGCGGTGGATCGACCCCGCGTCATCGAGGGACGGCTCGCGCACCTCGACGACCCCACGGAGATCACCATCGGTGAGTCGCTGGCCGAGCAGATGGGGAAGCGCGTGGGTGACACGCTGCACTTCCGCACGTACTCGCCGGCCGACATCGAGGCACTGGTGCGCGGTGAGGATGCTGCGCCCTCGGGCCCGAAGGTCACGTTCCGGATCGTCGGCATCGTCCGTCGCCCGTTGGACCTCGGGGGACGCGCCGCCATGGGGGGCGTGCTCGTCCCGACGACCGCGTTCTACGAGCAGACGCGCGACACCATCGGGAGCTTCGTGGGCTGGATCCTGCGGGTGCGCACTGAGCACGGCGAGTCCGACATCGCGCGGGTGTCGGCCGCGGCCCGGCGACTCTTCGGCAAGCAAGATGCCTTCAACGTGGCAACGGTCGTGGTCGAGGGCGCGACCGCCCAGCACGCGATCGACGTGACCGTGATCGCGCTGCTCGTCGCGGCGGCGGTCGCCGCCTTGGCGGGGTTGGTGGGCATCGGCATCGCGTTGTCGTGCGAGATCTCGCTCGCCGATGTCGACCAGCCGACGTTGTGGGCCCTCGGGCTCGGACCGCGAGCGTGCGCGGTGGCTGCCGCGGCGGTCGGCATTCCCGTCGCGCTGGGCGGTGCACTCGTCGCCGTCGCCGGCGCGATCGCCGCGTCACCGCTGTTCCCGATCGGCATCGCGCGCAGAGCCGAGCCGACCCTGGGCGTGGACCTCGACGCGTTCGTGCTCGGCTTCGGGTTCGTCGCCATCGTGGTGATCCTTCTCGCGATGGCCGTCGTCGACGGTGCGCGCACCGTGCGCGCAGCACGTCCGGTGGCCGACGCACGCCGCCCGACGGCGGTGGCGCGGGCGATGAGTGATCTGCACGTCGCGCCCACGGCACGCATCGGCATGCAGTTCGCACTCGACCGCGGTCACGGTCGTCGGCCGTTGCCGGTGCGATCGTCGGTGGCGGGTGCCGCGTTCGGGGTGCTGGTGGTGGTCGCAGTCCTGGTCTTCGGGGCGTCGCTCCAGCACGTGATCGACACGCCGGCCGCGTACGGATGGACGTGGGATCTCGTTGCGTCCGACACCGCGGCCAAGGAGGTGGCCGTCGCGTGCGACGTGGTCGACACGCGGCTCACCGAGCTCACCGCCGTCGCCGATGCGATCTCGGTGTGCAACGTGGAGGTGCAGGTCGACGGCCGGCCGGTGCAGGGTTGGGGCTTCACCGACCTGAAGGGCCACATCGCACCGGCGATCGTCGATGGCCGCGCGCCAGTGGCGATCGACGAGGTGGCGCTGGGCGCGCAGACGCTGACCGCGATCGGTGCCGGCATCGGCGACGAGGTCCCGATCGACGGCTCGGGCGGTCGGCATCGGTATCACGTCGTCGGGACCGTGGCGCTGCCGAGCATCGGCGATCCGCAGCCGCTCGCCGACGGCGCGGCGTTCACCGGCGACGGGTTGAAGCGTCTCGACGACGGGTCGAACCCGGGATCGTGGACGCTCATGGTCCGGCTCGCGTCCGACATCGGCGGGCACGCGGCACGACGCCAGCTCGCGTCGGTGGCTCGTCGCGACAGCCCCGTGTACGGGCCGACGCTCCCGGCCGAGATCGAACGTGTGCAGCAGATCGACGGGCTGCCCGTCGCGCTCGCGGCGTTCGTGGCCGTGGTCGCGCTGGTGGCGGTCGGCTTCGCGTTGATCTCAGCCGCCCGTCGTCGACGCCGCGACCTCGCGGTGCTCAAGACCCTCGGGTTCGAACGCCGGCAGCTCCGAAGCACAGTGGCGTGGCACGCGACGACGGTGGCTGTGATCGGACTCGTCGTGGGCATTCCCCTCGGCCTCGTCGTGGGACGGGTCGCGTGGCAGGCCGTCGCCGATGAGCTCGGCATCTCCGGTGCACCGACCTGGCCGGTGGTGGCGGTGACGCTGCTCGTGCCCACAGTCCTCGTCGCCGTCAACCTCATCGCTGCGATCCCGGCGCGGCGAGCCGCCAACACTCGACCCGCAGTCGTCCTACGATCGGAGTGACCGTGGCCACCAGGCTCGACGACATCCAACCTCTGGACCTCGCCAGCATCCGTGACGATGCTCCGGACCGTCCGCCGTGGACGACGCGTGCCACCGGATCGTTCGCGCTCGCGGTCGTGGCGATCCTCGTGGTGGTCGTGGCCGTGCTCGTGGGCGACCGCGTGCCGCTCGGACCCGGCCGTCCCCTCGCCGTCGTGCTGGTCGCCGCCTGGGCCGTCGCCGCGATGTTCGTCGCACTCCACCGTCCGCGCGAGCCGCTCGCCGCCATCATGGCGCTCGCCGGGCTCGTGGGTGCGGCCGCGCTCTTCGGCGCCGCGCTCGCCGGACGGGACGTCGCCACCGCGACCGTGCGCGACTTCGGCGCCGGCGTGCGCGGTGCCTCCCTCGCGCTGTTCCCCGCGGTGGCGTTGCACCTCGTGCTCGGTCTCCCCGACGGCGCGCTGGTTACGCGCGCGCGCCGGCTCTGGGTCGTCGCCGGCTACGCCGCCAGCGCGGTGCTCGCGGTGGTGTTGGTGAGTGACCGACCCGATGTACGAGTGGCGCCCATCGTCGTCGTCGCCGCGGTCGACGCGGTGGTCGGACTCATCGGCTACCTGGCGCGGTGTCGTGCCGCGGGCAGTGTGCAGGAACGCGCGCGCCTGCAGTGGCCGGCGTGGGGCGTCGTGGTTGCGGCGGCGATCTCGGCCGGTGCCTGGATGCTGCACGAGCTGCTGTCGTGGCCCGGCGACCTGCGCACCGTCGTGCTCGCGACGACCGTGCTGGTGCCGCTCTCGCTCGCGCTCGGATCATCGGAACGGCTCGCGGTACGCATCGACCGGCTGCTCGTGCACACGATCACCATGGCGGGTCTCGCCGCGATGGTCGGCGTGTCGTACCTCCTCATCGTGCTCGGACTCGGCCGTGCGCCGACCGGCGACGAGAAGACGCTCCTCGGACTGTCGATGTTGGCCGCGGCCATCGCTGCGCTGCTGTGGCTCCCCGTGCGGGAGCGCCTCACCGAGTTCGCGACGCGGAGGGTCTACGGCGAGCGCCACGCGCCCGACGAGGTGATCCGCACGTTCGGCAGCCGCCTGACGCGCGCGCTCCCGCTCGACGAGCTGTTGCTGCAGCTCGCGGAGTCGCTGAAGAAGACGATGACGTTGAGCGTCGCCGAGGTGTGGACGCGCGGCGCAACCGGGCGACTCGAGCGTTCGGTGTCGGTGCCCGATCGCGGCGTCGCGACGGTGGTGCTCGGCCCGGAAGAGGAGGCGGTCGTCGCGCGCGCCGGCGTGTCGGGCGTGGCCTGGGCGAGCATCTGGCTGCCGCAGGTCATCATCGCCGACGAGGAGGTGCTCCGGGTCGCTCCCATCACCAACACCGGTGAGCTGCTGGGCATGATCATCGTGCGGCGTCCCCAGGGTGCGGTGCCGTTCGACGAGAGCGACGACCAGGCACTCACCGAGCTCGCGCGCCAGGTCGGGCTCGCGCTGCACAACGTGAAGCTCGACTCGGCGCTGCAGGAGTCGCTCGACGAAGTGCAGCGTCAAGCCGACGAACTGCGTGCGTCACGCGCGCGCATCGTGGAGGCCGGCGACGCGCAACGGCGCCGCATCGAACGCGATCTGCACGACGGCGCGCAGCAGCACCTCGTCGCGTTGGCGGTGAACGTGAACCTCGTGCGCCAGATCGCCGACTCCGACCCCGACACGGCCAAGTCGATGCTCGAGCAGATCGGCAAGGATCTGCAGGAAGCGGTGCAGGAGCTGCGCAACCTCGCTCACGGCATCTATCCGCCGCTGTTGATGGACCGCGGACTCACCGAGGCGCTGTCGGCCGCCGCGGGCCGCGCCGCGCTCCCCACCGGCGTGGATGCCGACGGCATCGGCCGGTACCCGCAACTGGTCGAGGCGGCCGTGTACTTCTGTGTGCTGGAAGCGCTCCAGAACGCGGCGAAGCACGCGGGCGACGGCGCGCAGGCGATGGTGAAGGTGTGGGAAGACGAGAGCGCGCTCCACTTCGAGGTGCGCGACGACGGCGCCGGGTTCGACCTCGCGACCGGCGTGCACGAGGGCCACGGGTTCGTGAACATGGGCGACCGCGTCGGCGCCATCGGCGGCACCATCTCGGTGGAGTCGGCGCCCGGGAAGGGCACCGCCATCCTCGGCCGGATCCCACTCACGGCCGTGGCCGAGGTCTGACCCCTATTCGGCCCTGAGCGCGTCGGCAGGCGCGGTGCGCGCGGCGAAGCGAGCCGGCACGATCGCGATCAACCCCGCGACGACCAGCACCAGCAGACCGACCAGCGCCAGTGCGAGCACCGACACCGTCGGCACCGACGGGATGCCCTGCCAGTCGGCGAAGCGGTTCCACACGAACCGACCGAGCACCACACCGACCGGGAGACCGATCACGACGGCCAACGCGCCCAGTGTCATCGCCTGCACGATCACCGTGCGGGCGACGTCACGACGAGCGAAGCCGAGCGATTTCAGCACCGCGAGGTCACGACGACGACGGCGGATGGCTGTCAGCAACGTGTACACGAGCACCGCCCCTGCCATCAGGCCGAGGATCGCGGCGACAGCGATGGGAAGGCCGTCGACCCGGCCGAAGCTGGCGAGGTCGCGCGGCAGGGCAGCGGAGCTCAGCGGGATCGGCGCAATGGCGTGTGAGAGCGATGCCACGGCAGCGGCGCGGTCGGTACCGGGCGCGAATTTCACCAGCACCGTGTTGTGAGGCGCCGCCTGACCACCCACCCGATCGACTGCGCCGAAGGTGAGGTACGCGCCGCGTCCGAGCTGCCCGATGTCGCCCACGTCGGGGAACACCGCGCGCCCGACGACCCGGAAGCGCCGCGTCTCGTTGCCGACGAGCACGCGCACGTGGTCACCGACACGCGCGTCGGCGGCGCGGAGGGTCTGGGTGCCGAGCACGATCTCGTCGTCGTGTTCGGGGGCGCGACCGGACAGCAACGACGGACCGAGGGAGTGGCCCGCGGCGTCGACCGCAAAGGCATCGGCCCGCACGCCGTTCACGGCGATCTCCGTCACCGTGCCCGATGCGTAGCTGTCCACCGCGGGGTTGCGGTCGAGGCCCTGTGCGATGGCGCTGCCGAAATCCGGGTAGCCGCGTCCGCCGACCTGCGCGTCCCACTCCCAGCCGTAGAGGCGCGGCGTGTCGAGCAGATGGCCGAGGCTCGATCCAAAGGTCAGCGCGGTCGTGAGCGTGGCCACCGCCAGCGCCGCGGCGACGACGGTCGTGCGGACCGGCACCGCGGTGCGGCCGCGTCCGCCGTCGAGCGCCTGGCGCACGCCGAGCGTGAGTGGGAGCGGCCGAAGGGTCCCGGCCAACAGCCGAGCGGCCAGCGGTGGGCGGGTCGTGGCAGGGCGATGCCCCTTCGTGACCGGTCGCGACCAGCGCCACGTGCTCGCGGCGCCGGCGAGGAGCACGCCGCAGAACACCGCGAACGCACCGATGCCGATGACGGCGGCGTTCAGCTCGATCCCCGGTGACGGTTCGGCGACACGCGCCAGACCGATGGGCCACAGGGGCGAGAGCGCGATCGCGAACACGACGGAGACGGAGGTGGCGAGCAGCGCGACGACCGACGTCCGAAAGATGCCGGTGGCGAAGCGCTCGGCGCGGGTCATGCCGAGCGCGCGGAGCACGCCGTGGTCGATCGACTCGACGAACGCTTGGCGTGACAGGGCTTGGACGGACACGAGCACCGTCGCGAACGCGATCAACCCTGCCAGCAGCCACAGCACGATCGCCGCGAGGTGCAAGGTGCGGTCGACGTTCGACTTGTGGTCGGCTTGGGTGACGCCGAAGAACACCGACGTCCCGCCGCTGAGCCGCGCGACGTCGGACCGGAACGTCGCCAGGTCGGTCACGTCGGCGAGGTCGACGAACAGGATGTCGTTGCCGGTGAGGTCGCTCCCGTAGCGCTCGCTGAACGCGGGCGTCAGCCGGAGCAGCGGCTCGAACTGCCCCGGGATCGGCGGGAAGGTCACCGGATCGGTGACGATTCCGACGATGTGGAACGTGACCTCGGGTTCACCGCCGAAGGGCAGCGTGTCGATGGCGCCCTCCGTGCCGGTGCCCGCGACTCGATCGGGGAGGCCGGCGACGAACGGAACGATCTGGTGATCGAAGGCCGGACGACGGACGAACCTGAGCGTCAGCTCGTCACCGACGCCCAGGTGCATCGTGCGGGCCGTCTCGGAGTCGAGCATCGCTTCGTCGATCCGGTCGGGATCGAAGCGCCGGCCGTCGAGCACCTTCCACCGGTCGAGCGTCGTGCCCAGTGGACCCCGGGTGGTCGCCAGCGGCTGGAAGTCGACCTGGCTGAGAGGGCGCCCGTCGGCGGTGTGACCGAGGAAGAAGAGCAGGCTCGCCCGCGCCGAGCGATCGACCTCGGGCAGGGCCGCGACCTGGTCGAGGTCGAGGCCCTGTGACAGGAAGTCGGTGCTCTCGGTGATGCTCGCATCACTGGGCGAGGACACCGTGAGGAAGCGTTCGTAGGCGGTGTCGGTGCGGCGCGCCGCCGCGGCGACCGAGATCGCGGCGCCACCGGCGACGCCGATCACGAGAGCGAGCGCGAGCCATCCCCACAGCCGGCGCCGGAGCTCGGCGCGGGCGCGTACCCAGACCGCGCGCATCGGGAGGTTCTAGCCGGTGGGGGATCCGTCCGAGGCGTCACCGAAGCGTTCCCACACCTCGCGGACGACGTTCGGACCGAATTCCTCCTTGTGCACGTACTGCGCGGCCCCCGAGGAACCGGCGTCGGCGGGGAGATCGCCGGCCTGGTAGGTGGAGAGGAGCATGACGACCGCGCCGGGGTGGGAGGCGGTGATGCGGCGGGTGGCCTCGATGCCGTTGATCCCCGGGAGGTTGATGTCCATGAGCACCAGGCCGGGGGAGAGCGAGTCGACCATCTCGACTGCTTCCTCGCCGCTCTCGGCCTCGCCGACGACCTCGAACCCGGGGGTCGCGGTCACCACTGCTCGAGCGGCGCGGCGAAGGGGGCTTGATCGTCGACGATCAGGACGGGGACCGGGTCGGCCATGGCTCCATTGTCCCATCTGCCGCGGGTCGCAGGCAGGGTGCGGACACCACCCCGTCGGGGTGGGGAGCCCTCACCGGGTGTCTCAACGGTCGGCCAGGTAGAGCAGGACGGCCTTCACCCGCCGGTGGACGTCGGGTTCGGCCGAGAGCCCGAGCTTGGAGAAGACCGAATTGATGTGCTTCTCCACCGCTCGTTCGGAGAGGCCCAGTGCCGCCGCCACCGAGGCGTTGTTGCGGCCCTGCGCCATCTCGGCCAGCACCTCGCTCTCCCGGGGTGTGAGGAACTGCAGCGGGGAGTCGGCCCGGCGCGAACGGGCGTCGACGAGCGCTTCCACCACCTTGGGATCGATCACCGAGCCGCCGCTCGCCACCTCGCGCACCGCTCGCACGAGTTGGTCGACGTCGGACACGCGCTCCTTCAACAGGTAGGCGCGCCGCTCGGAACCCCCGTCGAGGAGCTCGAGCGCGTACCCCGGCTCGACGAACTGGCTCAGCACCACCACGCCGAGCAGCGGGTGCGACCGGCGCAGTTGCGCAGCGGCGCGCACGCCCTCGTCGGTGCCGGTCGGGGGCATGCGGATGTCGGTGAGCACGACGTCGGGCGTGTCGGCCTCGACCGCGGCGATGAGACCGTCGAAGTCCTCGGCGACACCCGTCACCACGATGTCGGGGCTGGCGTCGAGGAGGCGCGTGACGGCTTCGCGGACGAGATAGTTGTCCTCGGCGACCACGACCCGGATGGGCATGGCGGTGAGGCTACGCGGTGTGTCGCCCGTGCTCGCGTAGCCTCCCGTCGATGCGTGCGCGCCGGGCAGCCGTTCTCGCCGTGGTGCTCCTCGTCGTGGGCGCGGCCAGCTTGATCGGCGCGGGACCTGCCTACGCCGGGTTCAGCGAGCACATCGCCGACTACCGCAGCGACGTCACCATCGAGACCGACGGCACCATCGAGGTGCACGAGACGATCGTGTACGACTTCGGCGTCGTGCCCAAGCACGGCATCTACCGCACGATTCCGGTGCGCACCGATCAGTCGGGCAAGGACGGGTACGACCGCGTGTACCCGCTCACGGTGGTCTCGGTGAGCGGCTCGGCCGACACGCCCGCGCAGTACACCGTCGAGGACGACGGCGACAACCAGCGGATCAAGATCGGTGATCCCGACCGCACGATCAGCGGCGAGCACACCTACGACATCGTGTACCGCGTGCGCGGCGCGATGAACGCGTTCGCCGACCACGACGAACTCGTGTGGAACGCGGTGGGTGTGGAGTGGCCGGTGCCCATCGACAAGGCGTCGGCGGTCGTGCACGCACCCGCCGACATCACACAGTTCTTGTGCACGAGCGGGTCCCTCGGCTCGTTCCTCCCGTGCGACTCGGCGAGCAGCAACGGGCCGACGGCCGAGTTCTCGAAGGCGTCGCTCAACCCCTACGAAGGCATGACGTTCACCGTCGCGTTGCCGAAGGGCGTGATCGTGCCGTCGCCGAAGCCGATTCTCGAGGAGCGGTTCAGCTTCACGTCGGCGTTCCGGGTGACGCCCGCGACCGGAGGCATCTCGGGCGGTCTGCTGGCACTGCTCGCGCTCCTCGTGATCTTGTTGGTGTTCAAGTTCGGGCGCGACCGGCGGTACGCGGGTTCGGCGGTCGATGCCGCGTACGGACCCGCGAGCGGCGACGGGGCGGACGGCGGGCCCGAGGTCTCGGCGCCGTTGCGAGAGGGCGAGACCCCGGTGGAGTTCGTGCCGCCCGACGGCCTCCGCCCGGGCGAGCTCGGCACACTGATCGACTTCGACGCCGGCACGCTCGACGTGACCGCCACCATCATCGACCTCGCCGTGCGCGGATACCTCAAGATCGAGGAGGTCGACAAGGAGTGGTACCAGTTCAAGCACGACTGGAAGCTCACCAAGCTGGCGAAGGACGACCCGCTGAAGCAGTACGAGCGCTCGCTGTACTCGGGACTGTTCAAGGACGGTGACGAGGTCAAGATCTCCGACCTCAAGAACAAGTTCGCCGAACGGATGAGCAAGGTGCGCGCACAGCTCATGGACGACGCGATGTCACAGAAGTGGTTCACCCGCAAGCCGGGAACGGTGAAGGTCTTGTGGGGTCTGCTCGGCATCGTCGTGTTGATCGCCGGTGTCGCGCTCACGATCCTCCTGGCGGCAGCAACGCACGCCGCGCTGCTCGGCGTTCCCGTGATCATCGGGGGGATCCTGTTGCTGGTCGCGGCCCGGTGGATGCCCAAGCGCACCGCGAAGGGCTACGCCGTGCTGCGCCACACGCTCGGGTTCAAACGCTTCATCGACGAGTCGGAGAAGCACCGGGCGCAGTTCGCGGAGCGCGCCAACATCTTCTCCGAGTACCTGCCGTACGCCGTCGTGTTCGGCGCGACGGAGAAGTGGGCGAAGGCGTTCGAGGGTCTCGCCGACGAAGTCGACACGTCGTCGTGGTACGTGTCGCAGCACGCGTTCGACTACGCCGTGTTCTCGAGTGCGATCGACGGCTTCGCGGTGACCAGCGCGGGGACGCTCACTTCGTCACCCGCGTCGAGTGGCTCGAGCGGGTTCAGTGGCGGCGGCTTCTCCGGTGGCGGCGGCGGCGGAGGCGGCGGCGGCTCCTGGTAGTGGCCGGCGGCGACACTGCGCCGCGTGACTGCGCCGGACCGGGCGGTCTGGAGGGGCCTCGCTGGCGTCGGCACACAAATGGGCCGGCGTGTCCACCGGTGGTAGCGACGAGGTCTACTGTCCCTCTTCAATCGGTTTGTACGTCTGCTGGGGAGAAGCGGCATCGACATGACACGGAGCAGCCGGGGACGACGACTCGTGATCGCCCTCCTCGCGTTCGCGCTGGGCGGCGTGGTCCTCGTCGCGTGTTTGCCGCCCCCGGCGGGGACGCCGGCGACGATCGTGACGGATCCGCCGTTGTTCCCGGCGTTCCAGACTGGGATCACGAACTACGTGGTGCGCTGTGATCCGGGCACGCCGGTGGCGGTGCACGTGACGTCGCCGACGAGCACGTTGGTGTCGGTGAAC
Source organism: uncultured Actinomycetes bacterium (assembly GCA_963720765.1). Classification (GTDB taxonomy): domain Bacteria; phylum Actinomycetota; class Acidimicrobiia; order IMCC26256; family DASPTH01; genus DASUAS01. The sequence continues at coordinate 491,442 of CAVRGS010000011.1, read as the reverse complement.
GGCGGGTATCCCAAGGGTGGGATCTACGGCGTCTTCGTCGACCAGCAGCCGGGTCAGCGGTTCGTCATCGCGGTGACGACAGATCCAACGCACGACGTGACCACGCGGTACAACGTCCGATGCCTGCCGACCGATTTTCCGTCGTGGTCGGTGCAGACCTCTCCCGACGGGCTCACCCCGTACTTCATGACTGCGCCGCTCTCGGCGGTCTTTCTCACCCGCACGGCGATCTACGACCGCAACGGCGTGCCGTTGTGGTGGAGCGATGCGCAGGTCACGATCTTCTCGACGCTGTTGCCCAACGGCGACGTCGGCGCGATGATCAACGGCGGGGTCGAAGAGCGCAAGCTCGACGGCACCCTGGTGCGCACGGTGGGGACGGTGGGCGGACCCGCCGATCCCCACGACGTGCTGTTGCTCGAGAACGGGCACTTCGTGATGGTCACGATCCAGCCCCGGACGGGCGTGGATCTCCGCGCGTTGGGGGGTCCGGCCAGCGCCTCGATCTGTGATCACGTGATCCAGGAGATCGACCCGAGCGACGGGTCCGTGGTGTGGAGTTGGGACGTCTACGACCACATCCCGCCGACGGAGATGGACCCGCAGTGGTTCTCCTCGTTCATCGCCCCGGGTCCGACGGTTCCCGCATGCGGCTACGACGTGTACCACTGGAACGCGATCGAGCCCACGGGCACCGGGTTCATCGTGTCGCTCCGCCATCTCGACGCGGTGTACGACATCGACCAGGCGACGGGCAGCGTGGTGTGGAAGCTGGGTGGATCGCCGCGAGCGGAAAGCCTGACGGTGGTCGGCGACCCGGTGTTCAGCGGCGGGAGCCACTTCGGTGGGCAGCACGACAGCCGGATGCTGCCCGATGGCACCGTCACCCTCTACGACGACGGCACCGACCTCGGTCGGCCGCCGCGCGCGGTTCACTACTCGATCGACTCCACCGCGCGGACCGCGACGCTGCTCGACTCGGCCAGCGACCCGCAGATCGCCACGTCGTTCTGCTGCGGGAGTGCCCGGTACCAGGGGTCGAACGACTGGGTCGTCGGGTGGGGCGGCAACGACGTCGCGAGCGAGACCGTCGGCAATCTGCGCCAGTTCGCGCTGAAGTTCCCCGGCGGCAACATCTACCGCATCCTTCCGCTCACCGCGGCGCAGGTGTCGCCCGCGCAGCTCGACGCCGCGATGGACTTCCGCCTTGTGCACCCGAGTGCCGCGTCCGCATCTTCGGACGACGTGATCTCGCCGTACCCGCCGTGATCCCCCGAGGCGCACACTCGGTCCCGGCCAGACGCTCACCCCAGAGCAGGGCTCCAGCCCCTTCGAGAGCGCGACTCCCGGACAGCGTCCGTTGTGGGCAGCTCTGGGCGTTGCGCCGCTGCGAGTTGGATACGGCGCCCGACCTGTCGCACTGGCTTGCCATGGGGGCAAGATGCAGTGGTGAACGAGGTCCTGGCGACGCAGCTACGCACCGCTTTCAACGCTCGCGATGTCGAGACGCTCCGTTCCCTCCTCGCTGAGGGCGCTACGTGGGGCGAGGACACCCACGGCGCGACGTTCTGCCACGACCGCGACGGGATCGTTCGCCGACTGGAGCAGCTTCTGACCGCGGGTGTCCGCGCAACGATCGTCGAGACGAGAGCGGGGACTCGTGGCATCGCGGCCCTCGTCGAAGTCGAGTGGTCCAAACCTGAGGATGCTCGGGGCGACCGGATCGGCTACGCCCAGGCGTACGTCGTGATCGACGGGCGCATCACCGAGATCCACGGTCACGACGACATTGAGTCTGCACTCGCTGCCGTCTCACATTGACCGCGCCATCGCTGCCGCATTGGCGTGCGCGGGGCCCGGGCGATCGAGCATCTCAACTCGCCCGATGCCGAACAAATTCGAGAACGCCCGATGTGTCGTCCTGGGCGGCTTGGCTTGGAGCGATGCGGGCGGGCGCGGCCACGTCGCCGAAATGTGCGAAGGTCCTCGCGATCGGTGTTCGTGGCGCGCACACGGACCGCGAGTGGGCGACAGGTTGACGGCCGCCTCGGTTCGACACAGGCTGTCGGCGGACCCGCAGATGGCTGTGGGCCCGAGGTGGAGGAGGGGCGATGGACTACGTGGGGCGACTGACTTTCCGTTCATCCGTGGGAGCGGCGGAACGAGACGCGGCACTGCTGCGGCGCGGCGACTTGGGACTACCCGTCGGGTATCAACGTTGTCGCCGAGTACTGGCCGATGGCCGCAGATCTCCAGGTGGTCACGATCTTCTCGGCCGACGACATCGCTGCGGTCTGGCAACTCGTGGCCGAGTGGGACGACGTGTTCGAGATCGACATCTCACCCGCGATCTCCGCTGCGGAGGGACTCAAGATCGGTCCCGATGTCTTCGGTCGATTGAGCCGTTTGCAATCGTGAGCACATAGCGCCAGACCTGCCGCACTGCATCAGAGGGACGGTCAGTGTGCGTGGCTGGAGCGAACGTCGGGGGGTCGGGACGCGAGCCGGGCGCGTGGTCCTCGACAACCGGTCCGCGCGCGGGGTCTCAGCCGGTGAAGGAAGGCGCGGCCGCGATGGGCGGCGCTGGAGGCAGCGGTGAAGTGACGCACCGCGGTTCGACGATGATGAGGGTGGCGACCATCCTCGCGGGATCGCCGGCCTGAGAACCGTCGCCAGGCTCGACGTGAGAGAGCCAACGCCAGAACTGCTTCAACGAAGCGTACGACACACCACGATGCCCGCGATGTGCCTTCCTTGGCGACGCTGGCGGCGCGGGTTGCAGGTGCACCATCTGGTGCCGCGCGGTTGGGACGGCACGGACGGCATCTCCAACCTCACCGCCGTGTGCCCCGCGCATCACCGACTGTTGATCCCGCACGCGTTGCTCGCGCCGGTCCGCAGTCCCAACCTGCCCGATGGTCTCCGACTCGTCACCGCGGCCCGAGCTCCGCCCGCGGTGGCCGTGTGACGGGGCGCAGGTGAACCGGCTACCTACGACTCGGTAGTTCGCGTGCCGTGCGCGTGGGTGGCATTGTGCGGGCGCGACGTCGCATCGGGCGGCGAATCGGAGGGGTTGCTCGCGTGGGTCCGCTGCACGGGGTGAAGGTGATCGAGCTGACCGGCATCGGGCCAGGCCCGTTCGCGGGAACGTTGCTCTCCGACATGGGTGCGGAGGTGGTGCGCGTCGAGCGCGCGGAGCTCGCGACGGCGGCGAGCCGGCCGAGCGGGTTCATCTTCGACGGGCGCGGGCGGCGCGCCATCACCGTCGACCTGAAGCATCCCGACGGGGTGGAGACCGTCCTGCGCATGGTGGAGCAGGCCGATGCGCTCATCGAGGGGTATCGGCCCGGCGTCACCGAACGGCTCGGGCTCGGTCCCGACGTCTGCCTCGCGCGCAATCGAGCGCTGGTGTACGGGCGCATGACCGGCTGGGGCCAGGAGGGTCCGCTCGCGCGGGCAGCGGGTCACGACATCAACTACATCGCGCTCGCGGGCGCGCTCGCGCACTTCGGTCGCGTCGGCCAGCCGCCCACGCCGCCGATCAACATGGTCGGCGACTACGGCGGCGGCGGCATGTTCCTCGCCTTCGGTGTGGTGTGCGGGATCCTCGAAGCGCGCGCGTCGGGCCAGGGACAGGTGGTCGACGCGGCGATGATCGACGGCGCCGCGTACCTCATGGGCGCCATCTGGGGGCTGCGGGGGATGGGCGGCTACGCGGAGGCGCGCGGGACCAACCTGCTCGACACCGGGTCGCCGTTCTACGACGTGTACGAGACCGCCGACGGCGAGTGGGTGTCGATCGGATCGATCGAACCCCAGTTCTTCGCGCAGCTGCTCGAGCTCACCGAGATCGAGCACGACGACCTGCCGCACCAGATGGACCGCAGCGGTTGGCCGCTCCTGCGTGAGCGGTTGACCGCGTGCTTCAAGGCGAAGACGAGTGCGGAGTGGGTCGAGGTGCTCGAGGGCACCGACGTGTGCTTCGCGCCGGTGCTGCCGATGAGCGAGGCGAAGCAGCATCCGCACCTGGTCGCGCGCGGGATCATCGTCGAGCACGACGACATCGACCAGCCTGCGCCCGCGCCCCGCTTCTCGCGCACGCCGCCCGAGATCCAGGGTCCGGCGGCGTTGCCGGGCGAGCACTCGGAAGCGGTGCTCGGCGAGTACGGCTTCTCGGACGCACAGGTCGAGGCGTTGCTCGCCTCGGGAGCCGTCACCCGTCGTTCGTGACGATCGCCTGCACGGCGTCGAGGCGCGTCGACAACTCCGTGTCGTCGTCGCCGACCACGGTGACGTGGCCGAGCTTGCGGCCCGGGCGCGGCGACTTGCCGTAGTCGTGGAGGTGGGCGCCGGGGATCGTCAGCACCGCGTCGCGTGACGGCATCACGCCGATGCAGTTCACCATGGCACTCGGGCCACGCGCCGCGGTGGAGCCGAGCGGCCACCCGAGCACCGCGCGAACGTGGTTCTCGAACTGGCTCGTGAGCGCGCCCTCGATGGTCCAGTGGCCGGAGTTGTGCACCCGCGGTGCGATCTCGTTGGCGAGCAACTCGCCCCCCACGTCGAAGAGCTCGACCGCGAGCACACCCACGTGGTCGAGGTACTCGAGCAGTTGTGCGGCCAACGCCTCGCCGCGCGTCTGCAGGGCGGCGTCGACGCCGAGCGCGGGCGCCCGGCTCACGCGCAGGATCCCGCCCTCGTGCTGGTTCTCCACCAGCGGCCAGCACGCCACCGCGCCGTCGAGCCCGCGGACCGCGAGCACCGACAGCTCCCGATGGAACGGCACCAGCGATTCCAGGAGCAGCGGCCCACCCGCGCCGAGCTCGTTCCACGCGGCGTCGAGATCGGCCGCCTCGCGCAGGACCGCCTGCCCCTTGCCGTCGTAGCCACCGCGTCGGGTCTTCAACACCGCGGGCAGACCACCGACCTCCACCACCGCGGCGTCCAGGTCGGCGCGCGAGTCGACGATGCAGAACGCCGGCGTGCCGATGCCGAGGAGACGGAACGTCTCCTTCTCGGTCAGTCGGTCCTGCGCCACCTCCAGCGACCGTGCCCCGGGACGCACCGGCACTGCACTGGCGAGGAACCGCGCCGCGTCAGCGGGGACGCCTTCCCACTCGTAGGTCACGACCGTCGCACCCCGGGCCACTTCGATCAGCGCCGCCTCATCGCCCAGCGGACCCACCACGAGATCGCCGACCGCCGCGGCCGGCGCGCCGTCGACCGGGTCGAGGAAGCGGAAGCGCACGTCGAGAGGGATGCCGGCGAGCGCGAGCATGCGTCCCAGCTGGCCACCACCCAGGACCGCAACCACGTCTCCGGTCCCGTTCCCCATCGCAACTTGTCTAGCGCACCTGCCCTTCGGGTACGGGTGGCCGCAGTGGGGACGACTGCGAGTCTCTCCGTGCTGGGTGCCGTCCTCGCGCTCGTTGCGTGGGGCCGCGTGCCCGATCCTCTCGTTGCGGGCGTCGGCGCAGTCCTGGTCGTGACCACAGGACTCGTCGACCTCGACGAGGTGGGCGACACCCTCGACCGGCTCGCGCCCACGCTCGCGTTCCTCGCCGCGGTGTTCGTGCTCGCGGAGATCGCGCGCGACGCCGGCCTCTTCCGTGTTGCGGGTGCGTGGATGGGGGAGCGCGGCCACACGTCGCGCCAACTCGTGCTCGCGGTCTCGGGCGTGGCGGTGCTGGTCACCGTGCTCATGAGCCTCGACGCCACCGCGGTGCTCTTCACACCGGTGGTGGTGATGTTGGTCGCACAGCGCAACACCCGAGCCGATCCGCCGTTGCTCGCCACCACGCAACTGGCCAACGCGTCGTCGAGCCTCCTCCCGGTGTCGAACCTCACCAACCTCCTCGTGTTCTCGGCGACCGGCCTCAGCTTCGGCGGCTTCGCGCTCCGCATGGCGCTGCCCACCCTCGTCGCTTCCTCCGTCGTCGTCGGGACGGCGTTGCGGAGCGACGGCCGGGTGCGGCGCCTCACGCCGACGCCCGATGACCCGGAGCCGATCCACCTCGACCGCTTCGCCAAGTTCGTCGTCGTCGCCATCGTCGCCCTGACGGTCGCGTTCTTCGTGGGCTCGGCCCTCGGGGTCGTCCCCGCGTGGATCGCGCTCGGCGGCGTGGCGATCGTCGCCGGGGTGACCCTCGCCCGGCGGCGGGCCACCGCGAACAACCTCCTCCGAGCCGCCGCCCCCACCTTCCTGCTGTTCGTCGTGGCGCTCGCCGTGGTGGTGCAGGCCGCCGTCGACCACGGCCTCGGCGATGCCGCCCGCGACGTCCTCCCCACCGGCGCCGGTCTGGTGGCCCTGCTGGGCATGGCGGTGCTGGCCGCCGTCCTCGCCAACCTGGTCAACAACGTGCCCGCCACCCTGGTGCTGGCCTCGGTGGTGCCCACGGGTTCGACCGCCCTGCTGCTGGCCATGCTCCTCGGGGTCAACGTGGGGCCCAACCTCACCTACACGGGGTCGCTCGCCACCCTCCTGTGGCGCCGGGTGGTGCGGGCCGCCGGAGTGGAGCCGAGCCGGGGTGCGTTCTTCCGGTTCGCCGTGTTCGCGACGCCGCTGGCCCTGGTGCTCTCGACCCTTTCGTTGTGGCTGACGCTGCAGGTGACCGGCTAATCTTTCCGTTCCGCAGCAAGGGCCAACGTCGTCCCTCTGCGTCCACCGGTTCGTTCCTGAGCGTCGCATCTCCAGAGCAGTCTCGAGGGCGTCGCGCGTGCGTGGATGTGAGATGACGCAGCCCAATCCCAACGCGGCACCCGTGCCGTTCAGCGCCGTGCCCGAGGCCTTCGGCCTCTACGACCCGCGCTTCGAGCACGACGGTTGCGGGGTTTCGTTCATCTGCCAGATCAAGGGCGTCGCCAGCCGCTCGATCGTCACCGACGCGCTCGACGCCCTTTGCAACCTCGACCACCGCGGTGCGTCGGGCGCCGAGACCAACACCGGCGACGGCGCCGGCATCCTGCTCCAGGTCCCCGACCGCTTCCTCCGCGAGGTGGTGCAGTTCGACCTGCCCCCGGCCGGTGCCTACGGCGTCGGCATCGCGTTCCTCCCGCTCGACTCCGAGGCGGCCGACAAGACCGCGGCCCGCATCGACGCCATCGTCGAGGAAGAGGGACTGCGGGTCATCGGTTGGCGCGGGGTGCCGGTCGACTCGTCGATGATCGGGCCCACCGCGCTGAGCGTGGTCCCGAGCTTCCGTCAGCTGTTCGTCGACGACCCCGCCGGGAGCACCGGCGTCGAGCTCGACCGCAAGCTGTTCGTCGTGCGCAAGCGGTGCGAGCACGAGCTCACCGGCGTCGACACCGTCGGTGTCGACAACGGCGAGCAGGTCTACTTCCCGTCGCTGTCGTGCCGCACGCTCGTCTACAAGGGCATGCTCACCACCCCGCAGCTGTCGGAGTTCTTCCCCGACCTCGACGACGAGCGGGTGGAGTCGGCGCTCGCCCTGGTGCACAGCCGCTTCTCCACCAACACGTTCCCGTCGTGGCCGCTGGCGCACCCGTACCGGTACCTCGCGCACAACGGCGAGATCAACACCGTGCAGGGCAACCGCAACTGGATGCGGGCCCGCGAAGCGCTCATGGCCACCCCGCTCATCCCGGGCCTCGAGCGCGCGTTCCCGATCGTCACCCCGGGGGCGTCCGACACCAACAGCTTCGACGAGTGCCTCGAGCTGCTGCACCTCGCCGGTCGACCGATCTGGCACGCGGCGCTGATGATGATCCCGGGTGCGTGGGAGAACCACGCCACCATGCCCGCCGACGAGCGCGCGTTCTACCGTTTCCACGCGTCGCTCATGGAGCCGTGGGACGGTCCCGCGTCGATCACGTTCACCGATGGCACCGTCGTCGGCGCGGTGCTCGATCGCAACGGTCTGCGCCCGAGCCGCTACTGGGTCACCGACGACGACCGCGTGATCATGGCCAGCGAGGCCGGCGTCGTCGACGTCGACCCCGCGAAGGTCGTGCAGAAGGGTCGCCTCCAGCCGGGGCGGATGTTCCTCGTCGACACCGCGAAGGGCCGCATCGTCGGCGACCGCGAGATCAAAGAAGAGCTCGCGGGCGCCGAGCCCTACGCCGAGTGGCTCGAGCAGGGCCTCGTCCACCTGCACGACCTGCCCGATCGCGTGCACGTGGTGCCGAGTCACGAGTCCGTGCTCAAGCGCCAGGAGACGTTCGGCTACACCCACGAAGACCTCAAGCTGCTGGTCGCGCCGATGGCGCGCACCGGCGGTGAGGCGCTGGGCTCCATGGGCACCGACACGCCCATCGCCGTGCTGTCCACCCGCTCGCGCATGCTGTTCGACTACTTCCAGCAGCTGTTCGCGCAGGTCACCAACCCCCCGCTCGACGCCATCCGCGAAGAGCTGGTCACCTCGCTCTCGTCCACCATCGGCGCCGAGGCCAACCTGCTCGAGCCCGGTGCGCAGTCCTGCGTGCAGGTCGAGCTGCCGTTCCCGATCATCGACAACGACGAGCTGGCCAAGCTCATCCACATCGACCGCGACGGCGACCGTCCCGAGTTCGCCGCGGCCGTGGTGTCGGGCCTGTACCGCGTCGCCGGCGGCGGCCGTGCGCTGCGCGAGGCGCTCGACCGCGCACGGGCCGAGGCATCGGCCGCCATCGCCGACGGCAAGCGCATCCTCGTGCTCTCCGACCGCGACTCCGACGCCGAGCACGCGCCGATCCCGTCGCTGCTCCTCACCTCGGCGGTGCACCACCACCTGATCCGCGAGAAGACGCGCACCCACGTGGGGCTCGTGGTCGAGACCGGCGACGCCCGCGAAGTGCACCACATGGCGCTGCTGGTGGGTTACGGCGCGGGCGCCATCAACCCGTACCTCGCGTTCGAGTCGATCGAAGACCTCATCGCCGCCGAGCTGCACGGCCTCGGGGGGATGGACCCGAAGGTCGCGATCAAGAACTACATCAAGGCCGCGGGCAAGGGCGTCCTCAAGGTGATGTCGAAGATGGGCATCTCCACCGTCGCGTCCTACTGCGGCGCGCAGGTCTTCGAAGCCATCGGCCTCAGCCAGGAGCTCGTCGACGAGTACTTCACCGGCACGGTCTCGCGCCTCGGTGGCATCGGCCTCGACGAGCTCGCGATCGAAGTCGCCCGGCGCCACGAGATCGCCTACGCGGAGCGGCCCACCGAGCGTGCGCACCGAGACCTCGACCTCGGCGGTGAGTACCAGTGGCGGCGGGAGGGCGAGTACCACCTCTTCAATCCCGAGACCGTCTTCAAGCTGCAGCACGCGACGCCGCGCCGGTCGCTACGACGTCTACAAGGAGTACACCGCGCTGGTCGACTCGCAGTCGACCAAGCTGGCGACGCTGCGCGGCCTGTTCGAGCTGCGTGAAGGCGTGCGCGAGCCCGTCCCGATCGACGAAGTCGAGCCGATCAGCGAGATCGTGAAGCGCTTCGCCACCGGTGCGATGTCGTACGGCTCCATCTCCAAGGAAGCGCACGAGACGCTCGCCATCGCGATGAACCGCATCGGCGGGAAGTCCAACACCGGCGAGGGCGGCGAGGACGCCGATCGCTTCACTCCCGACGCCAACGGCGACCTGCGCCGCTCGGCGATCAAGCAGGTGGCGTCGGGTCGCTTCGGCGTGACGTCGGAGTACCTGGTCAACGCCGACGACCTGCAGATCAAGATGGCGCAGGGCGCCAAGCCGGGCGAAGGAGGGCAGCTCCCGGGTTCGAAGGTCTACCCGTGGATCGCCAAGACCCGGAACTCCACGCCGGGTGTGGGTCTCATCAGCCCGCCGCCGCACCACGACATCTACTCCATCGAAGACATCAAGCAGCTCATCCACGACCTCAAGAACTCCAACCCCGCCGCGCGCGTGCACGTGAAGCTCGTCGCGCAGGTGGGCGTCGGCACGGTCGCGGCAGGAGTGGCCAAGGCGCACTCCGACGTCGTGCTCATCTCGGGCCACGACGGCGGCACCGGCGCGGCGCCGCTCACGTCGCTGAAGCACGCGGGCGCGCCGTGGGAGCTCGGCATCGCCGAGACCCAGCAGACGCTGGTGCGCAACGGCCTGCGCGACCGCATCGTCGTGCAGTGCGACGGCCAGCTCAAGACGGGCCGCGACGTCGTCATCGCCGCGCTGCTCGGCGCCGAGGAGTTCGGCTTCGCCACCGCGCCGCTGGTGGTCAGCGGTTGCGTGATGATGCGCGTGTGCCACCTCGACACGTGTCCGGTCGGCGTCGCCACCCAGAACCCCGAGCTGCGCAAGCGCTACACCGGCAAGCCCGAGTTCGTCGTCAACTTCTTCGAGTACATCGCCGAAGAGGTGCGCGAGCACCTGGCTGCGCTCGGGTTCCGCTCGATCGCGGAGGCCGTCGGCCACGCCGAGGTGCTCGACACCCGCAAGGCCATCGACCACTGGAAGGCGCACGGTCTCGACCTCACGCCGATCCTCACCGTGGCCGAGAACCCCTACGAGGGACAGGACCTGCTCAACACCAAGGCGCAGGACCACGGTCTCGACAAGGCGCTCGACCAGGAGCTCATCGCCGCTGCCCGCCCCGCGCTCGAGCGCGGCGAGCCGGTCGAGATCAGCGTGCCGGTGCGCAACGTCAACCGCACCGTCGGCACCATGCTCGGCTCCGTGCTCACCAAGACGTGGGGTGGCGACGGCCTGCCCGACGACACCATCACCGTGCACCTGCGCGGCTCCGCGGGTCAGAGCTTCGGCGCGTTCGTGCCTCGGGGCATCACGTTGCGGCTCGAGGGCGACGCCAACGACTACGCGGGCAAGGGTCTCTCCGGCGGCAAGCTCTCGGTGTTCCCCGACCGTGAGGCGCAGTTCGTCGCCGAGGACAACATCATCGCCGGCAACGTCGCGCTCTACGGCGCCACCGCCGGCGAGGCCTACTTCCGCGGCGTGGTGGGGGAGCGCTTCTGCGTGCGCAACTCCGGTGCCACCGCGGTGGTCGAGGGCCTGGGCGATCACGGCTGCGAGTACATGACCGGAGGACGCGTCGTCGTGCTCGGTGCCACCGGTCGCAACTTCGGCGCCGGCATGTCGGGTGGCATCGCGTTCGTGCACGACCCCACCGACGTGTTCCCGTCGCTGGTCAACTACGAGCTCGTCGAGCTCGAACCGCTCGACGATGCCGACCGCGAGTGGCTGCGCGCCACCGTGGAGGCGCACAGGGAAGCGACCGGCTCGAAGGTGGCCGAGCGACTGCTCGACCAGTGGGAGAGCGAGGTCGAGGCGTTCTGCAAGGTGATGCCCAAGGACTACCGCCGCGTGCTCGCCGTGCTCGCGGAAGCGGAGCGGCTCGGATTGTCGCAGGACGAGACCGACGTGATGGTGATGGAGTCGGCGAATGCGTGAGGCACGTGCATGGGTGAAGTGACGGGCTTCCTGAAGTGGGGTCGCGAGACGCCCACCCGCCGGCCGGTGCCGGTGCGTCTGCGCGACTGGCGTGAGGTCTACGAGCCGTTCCCCGAGGCAACGCTGAAGCTGCAGGCCGGGCGCTGCATGGACTGCGGCATCCCGTTCTGCAACAACGGCTGCCCGCTCGGCAACCTCATCCCCGACTGGAACGACCTCGTCTACCGCGACCACTGGCGCGACGCCGTCGAGCGGCTGCACGCCACCAACAACTTCCCCGAGTTCACCGGACGGCTGTGCCCGGCGCCGTGCGAGGCCGCGTGCGTGCTCGGCATCAGCCAGGACCCGGTCACCATCAAGCAGGTCGAGGTCGAGATCGTCGAGCGGGCCTGGAGCGAGGGCTGGATCGAACCCGTCGTGCCCGCCGTGCGCACCGGGCGCAAGGTCGCGGTCGTCGGCTCCGGTCCCGCCGGCCTCGCGGCCGCGGAGCAGCTCACACGCGCCGGTCACTCGGTGGTGGTGTTCGAGCGCGCCGACCGCATCGGCGGTCTGCTGCGCTACGGCATCCCCGAGTTCAAGATGGAGAAGCGCCACCTCGACCGTCGACTCGCGCAGATGGAGGCCGAGGGCACCGAGTTCCGCGTCAACGTGACGTGGGGGTCGACGTGGGCGTCGAAGACCTCCGTGAGCAGTTCGACGCCATCGTGCTCGCCGGTGGCGCGACCGCGTGGCGCGACCTGCCCATCCCCGGTCGTGAGCTCGGTGGCATCCACCAGGCCATGGAGTTCCTGCCGTGGGGGAACCGGGTGCAGCTCGGTGACCTCGACGAGCCGCCCCTCACCGCCGAGGGCAAGCACGTGGTCATCATCGGCGGGGGCGACACCGGCGCCGACTGCCTGGGCACGTCGCACCGGCAGGGCGCGGTGTCGATCCACCAGTTCGAGATCCTGCCCCGCCCGCCCGACTCCCGTGCGCCCACCAACCCGTGGCCGACGTGGTCGAACGTGTTCCGCGTGTCGTCGGCGCACGAGGAGGGCGGTGAGCGCGTCTACAGCGTCAACACCGAGTGCTTCCTCGGTGACGACGACGGCAACGTGCGCGCCCTGCGTGCCCACGAGGTCGAGATGGTCGACGGCAAGTTCGTGAAGATCGAAGGCAGCGACTTCGAGCTGCCCTGCGAGCTCGTGCTCCTCGCGATGGGCTTCCTCGGCCCGCAGCAGGAAGGCCTGCTCGACTCGCTCGGCGTGGAGCTCGACGGGCGCGGCAACGTCGTGCGCGACCCGAACTTCATGACCAACGAGCCCGGCGTGTTCGCGTGCGGCGACATGGGCCGGGGTCAGAGTCTCATCGTGTGGGCGATCGCCGAGGGGCGTTCGGCGGCCGCCGGCGTCGACACCTGGCTGATGGGGGAGACCCTGCTCCCCGCGCCGATCGCGCCCACCACGCGGCAGCTGCTCTAGGGCGTCAGAGCAGGTCTGCCCACCCTGTCCGGCCCTCGGGGCGACAACGACGTCGCACCGGGGCCGGTCAACCTCCAGGGGTCAGGTGTTGCTGAGCGCGAAGACAGGGCGGGCGTCGAAGCCGAGGACGCGAGCCACCGGCTGGGCCAGGGCGCCCGTCCGCACGTCCTCGTACTTGCGCACGGCACGGTTGTACGCGGCGATCCGGTCGGGGTCGGGGTTCGTCTGCGCGTACTTCACCAGCGAATCGGTGACCGCCTGATCGGCCGCCAGCCGCGGCGAGCCGAGCGCGTTCGCGGTGAGCCGCCTGCCCTGGGCCTCGACCGTGTTGGCTGCGGCCGCCTGCGTACCGGCACCGCCGTCCTGCAGCGCGGTGTCCCATGCCTTGAGTGCGGAGTGCAGATCCTTCGACACCGCACGATCGGCACCGCCGGCGGCGTCGAACGCACTGAGGGCGCCGGTGAGGGTCCGGTAGCGGAGCGGGAGCTGGTCGGTGCCGACGAGCGGCTTCCACGCGGTGTCGACCTCGGTGCGAGCGTCGTCGAGCTTCGGCTGTTGGGTCACGACCAGTGCGACCACTCCTCCGACGAGCAGGACGACCAGCGCGAGGAGGATCCACTTGGTGCGACGCGACATGGCCCGGCCACGTTACCGGCGCCCCCTTTCGGCCCCGGTGATCACCAGCTCGACGCGTGGGGTTCGCCGAAGAAGGCGCGGCCGAAACGAGGCCCTCCGCAGCTTCCCCGCAACTTCCACGGGACGGGCACGTACGTCGTCAAGGGACTCGACGTCGAGGTGCCGTTCAGGTGGGATGCGAAGCATGGCAACACGCAGATGGTCGCGGGCGGTCGCGACGACCCGATCTGGTTCACCAACATCATCAGCGACGGCGTGCTGTGCACGCTCACGTACCCGTGGCCCGGCAGCGAACGGCGACCCTGCTCTCGTGTCGGCCCGTACACCCTCGCCGAGTTCAACCACGGCCTGACCGGAGCCAGCTACGTCGGGCCCGAGATCCTGCTGCAGCCCGAGCGTCGCCCGGTGAACCACCTCCGCGCCGCGCTCGTCCACGTTCCGGCGCCCGAGGCGGTCCCGCCACTCGGCGGCGGCGTGGAGGTGCGGATCCCGCTGATGTCGGGCGACTTCTCCGTCGACCGGAAGGACTCGAAGACGTTCTGGCAGGTGCTCCACTTCGGGCTCCACCACCTCGACGCCGAGGATCTCGACGCGTGGATGGTCATGGACACATGGCGGCGTCGTCCCGGGAAGGTCACCGTGCCCGACGAGTGCCTGGCGCAACCTGATCCCGCGACCACCACCACGGTCCCGCCTGCGTGACCGACTCGGCGTTCCGTCGTCTGATGACGTGTGCGGACGAGCGTGTGGATCCTGGTCGCGGTGGTGGCGTCCGTCGCGGGGTGGTGGTTCGGCGACCAGCGGCGCGCGGTTGACACGCCGTACCGCGTCGTGCAGGTGTTCGACGGCGACACCATCGTCGTGCGTCGCGCCGGCGGCGTCGACGAGACCATCCGGCTCCTGGGCGTCGACACGCCGGAGACGCACCATCCCACCAAGCCGGTGCAGTGCTACGGGCCGGAGGCGTCGGCGTACACGACGAAGCGCCTGTTCGGACAGGTGGTGCGCTTGGAGGACGACGTCGAACGCCACGACATCTACGGCCGACGGCTCGCGTACGTGTACCTCGACGGACGCAACTTCGAGCGCGAGCTGTTGCAGCAGGGCTACGCGCGCCTGCTCGTCATCGAACCGAACCACGCGCACGCGCGCGACATGCTCGACGACGAGCTCAACGCCCGCGCCCGCGGAGTCGGTCTCTGGGGAGTCTGCGGGCCTGGGTGACGTGCCGTCGTGCGCGACAGGCTTCAGCAGCCGTGCTCCTCACGATGGCTTCGTCGACGTCGCGCCGGACGGCGTTCCCGCCGCCGTTCCGCAGTCGTGACCGGCCAACGCCGACGGCCTCGCCTCGGGATGCTCCTGCCACAGACGGGTTGAGCCCTCGAGATCGGTGAACGAGAACGTGACCGCGCCCGACGGCAAGTCCGCCACCCCGACTCCCTGTCGCCGACCGTGCCCGAGGAGCACGTCGGCCGGACGGACCGGATCGACGCGGGCAGTGGGCGGTGTTGGCCGCCGCAGGTGCTGACACCGAGCCGAGGAGATGACGTCGAGACTGCTGGTGTCGCGGCGGCGGTGGCCGGGAGGGGCGGTGGCCGGGAGGAAGTCGTCACGGCTCCTCGCGTGGTAGGACGAGCCGGTGAGTTCCATCGTGCGTGTGCGTGTGCGTGTGCGTGGGCGGGTCGCGTCGCTGCGGACCGCGGCGTTGGCGCTCCTGGTCGCGGCGTTGGTGGCGTCGTGTGGCGGTGACGGAGGCTCGAGCCGGGATCGGTCGACGTCGTCATCGGCCGCAACGAGCGCCCCGAGGTCGGGTGGCGAGCAGGCGTGGAAGGGTCCGGCGGTGTCGCCGACGGCGATCCCGTTGGGTGACGGAAAGGTGTCGGCGGATCCCGGCGTCGGCGACGTGGACTCGTGCACGACGAACTTCCGCTTCGGGGGTGCCGCGCACACAGGCGAGTGGATCGACGAGACCACGAAGACCTGGAACGCCACGACGAAACCTGCCGTCGAAGGGTCGGTGCGCTGGCCGGCCGCGAGCATCTCCTTCTCGGTACGAGGATCCACGAGGACCGTCGCTACGAACGCGTTGCCGAGGGACACGGTCACCGGCACGTTCCCGATCGCGCCGAGCGACCCTGCCTACCAGTACGACCGGAACCCGAACCAGATCACCGCGCAGTCCTTCTCGTACTCGCTCCCGGCGACGCCTACAGCCGCCGCGACGCCGTCGTGCCTGGGCCTGGGACCCATCGGGGTGATGACCAACGGCGTCATGCTCTTCGACGCCCTCGACGACGCGGGCCGTGATGCCGGTGCACACGAGATCCAGGACCACTGCAGCGGTCACCCACAAGGCAGGGGCATCTACCACTACCACGACCTCTCGCCCTGCCTGCTCGGGCAGACCGCGTCATCATCGACGCTCATCGGGTACGCGCTCGACGGCTACGGCATCTATGTCGAACGCGATGCTCAGGGGAACCTGCCGACGAACGCCGACCTCGACGCCTGCCACGGCCGCACGAGTTCGATCACCTGGGACGACAAGCAGATCGACATGTACCACTACGACGCGACGCTCGAGTACCCGTACACCGTCGGCTGCTACCACGGCACCCCGGTCGCGACCGGCCGCGCCGGTGCACGCTAGCCACACAGCAAAGAACTCTGGTGCGTGCTGGTGGAAGCCGCGGCGCGGTCGGCGCGGTGTCGACACGCCAGACACGCACCGTCCCCGGACGCCGGTGCGCTGCTCCGGGCCGGAGGCAACGTCGAACACGACGAAGACGGCGAAGACGATGCGGACTCCGGTGCCCCGGAGTCAGCCCTCCTTCATCACGGCGTACCAGACCCGGTCGGCCGCGGCATGGATGTGGTCGCCGATGCGGGCGAGTCGGCGGTAGACCTCGCGCCGACCCATGACCTCACGGAGATCGTCGATCTCGAGCAGCGTCGACATCGCAGCCCGGTAGACGTGTTCGACGCGGCGCGCGCCCTTGACTGCCGCATCGGCGCACTCGGTGGCGTCGCCGTCCTGCGTTCCCAGACGTGCGAACGCGTCGGCCAGGTGCTGCGTGGCCTCGGCGAGGAGCACCGTCATCTCCTGCGTCGCCGGGTCGGGCTCGAGCTCCATCACTTCGAACTCGCGGACGAGGTTCTTGGAGGCGTTGAGGACTTCGTCGAGATCGGAGGAGAGCGAGTAGAGGTCCTCCGCGTCGATCGGGGGCGAGAACGCATCTCGCAGCTCACGCCAGAGCTGACGCTTCTTGTCATCGGCGCGGTGCTCGCAGGTGCGCAGCTCGTCACCCGCACCGGCGGCACCCGCGGCCCACGCGACCAGCGCGTGCATCCCCTCCATCGTGATCGCCGATTGCTCGGCGAGCAGGCCGAGGAGGTCGGGGTTCTTCGGCAGGAACCAGTGCTTGCTCACGAGAGCCACCTCCAGGGGAGCAGGGCCACGACGGCGAGCGCCGCCGAGGCAGGGACGGTCACCAGCCACGCGAGCGCCATCGCCCGGACCAGCGGCCAGTGCACGTGACGCCAGCGTCGCCGCCCGCCCGCGACGCCGACCACGGACGATGCGACCACCTGCGTGGTGCTCACCGGCGCGCCGATGACCGATGCACCCAGGAGCACCGCGGTGGAACCGGTCTGGCTCGACAGCGCGTCGAGTGGCCGCAGGCGCGTGATGCGTCGGCCGATCGTCCGCACGATCGGCCAGCCGCCGAGCGTGGTGCCCGCGGTGAGTGCGACACCGCACGCCAGCTCGGCCCAGACCGGCGCCGCGAGGTGCGAGGTCACGCCGCCGGCCACGAGCAGCGCGGCCACGATCCCGATCGACTTCTGTGCGTCGTTCGCACCATGGGACAGTGCCAGGCCGCCCGACATGGCCCACTGCCCGACGCGCACCGGACCCCTGACGCGGGTCGTGGCGCGGCGCGCGACGCGCCGGGCCCACCGGTTCGCGGCGAGGCCCGCCAGCAGACCCGCGACCGGCGCGAGCGCCATCACCGTCATCACGCCGAGGACGCCGACCGGCGTGATGCCGTCGAACCCGCCCCAGTTCACGGCGCTGCTGCCACCTTCGGCGAGCGCGGCGCCGACCAGCCCACCCAACAACGCGTGACCGGAGCTGGACGGCAGGGCCCGCCACCACGTGATCCCGTTCCACGCCACCGCACCGGTCAGGGCCGCGCCCAACACGAACACCATCTCGTCGGCGGGGACGGTGACGATCCCGGCGATGGTGTCGGCCACGGCCGCGCCGAGGACGAGCGGCCCGATCACATTGCCCAGGGCGGCGAGCACCACCGCGGGGCCGGGGCGGGCGGCGCGGGTCGCCACGAGCGTCGCGATCGTGTTGGCCGCATCGTGGATCCCGTTGGTGAACGCGAAGGCCAGCGCCATCCCGACGGCGACGACCAGAGCAGCACTCACCGACAGAGTGTGGCCCCTCGGACGGTCCGCGTCGCCTCGGAGGCGGTCACGGGGCGAACGTCAGGACGAAGCCGGCGATGTCGCCGCAGCCCCGCCGCGCGGCAGCGCGTGCGAGACGTCGGTGCCTCCCACGCCTCCGGGAAGCCCTCCAGGATCAGACGCAACGACGATGGGTGCGGACACGTCGGTCACTGCGATGGCTCCGCCAGGACCGTCGGGCCGAGATGTTCGGTGGCGCAGACGATGAGCTCGTCGTGGGTCGTGGACGAACCCTGTGCCACGAGGTGGCCCGTCTTCTCGTCGCCGAGGCGTCGCGGATTCGGAGGCGGTCCCGGCGCGGGCCGCGGTGGTGCCGGGGAAGTTGGCCAGGTACGCCAGCGCGCCGCGTTCGAGGGCGTCGTCGAGGGTCGCAGCGACGTCGTTGCGGCCGGTGCGACAGCCCGGTGTGAGCGCAAACCGAGAGCGGCTGCGGCGGTGGACGTCGAGGATCAGTCGGTGGTGCTCGCCGCCCACGCGTCCAGCGCCTTGCGCGACGCGCCCCAGTCGAGGGGTGTCGTGCACGTCGGGCAGTCGGCGTCGTCGTCGGTGATCTCCGAACCGCAGTGCGAGCACCGCAGCATCGGCGCGGGATCGGCGACGAAGAGGGCCGTGGCGCGGCCAGCAGGGGACATGATCGGCGTGTCGTTCATGCTTCGACCATGCCCGCGTCGCCGCGCAACGACCAGGGACGAAGGTCCCGTCGACAACGCGAATTCGCGATGCCGGGCTGCTAGAGGTCGGACATCACGCCGGTGCGCTGCTCCACCTGCAGCACCGCGAGCACCCGACCGAGGCCGAGCCAGATCGCGAGGCACAGCGAGAGGTCGAGGATCTCGGCGTCGGTGAACTGCGCGTGCAGGCGCGCGTAGAACGCGTCGTCGAGGCCCTGGTGGTCGACGGTGAAGCGCTCTGCGTACTCGATCGCCAGCCGCTGGCGTTCGGAGTATCCGGGCCACGTGCGCCACTGGTCGAGGTGGCCGTACTCGTCGTCGGTCACGCCCGCGTCGAGCATCGACTGCGCGCGGGCCGTCGAGCATGCCGAGCAGTCGTTGAGCTGTGCGACTCGCAGCCGCGCCACCTCGCGCTCGGTCGCGGGCAGCTCGCTGCGGTGGTAGACCGCGTCGATCATCTCGGTCACCGTGCCCGCCATCTCGGGGCGCAGACCGAACACGCGGCGCCCCGGGGCGCCAGGACCGTCGGGGATCTCGATGCGGGCCACTGAGGGAGTGTACGACCGGCTCGCGAGCCCGTGCTCGGCGATGCTCAGACGAGCGCCGGCGCCCACCGCGGATCGAGGCGCCCGTGCTGCAGCATCCACGAGATCGTGTCGCGCAGCGTGTCGGCGATCGGTCGCCACTCGATGCCGGTGTCGCGGTGGAGGTCGTCGTCGTCGGGCGGCACGATGCCCAACATGATCTCGACCGCTTCCGGTTCGATCTGCTGCTCGAGCTCGGCGCGGGTCGACGGCACGCGCGTGTGCACGAGTCCGGTCACGGCGTCGACCAGGTCGGCGTACTCGTCCCAGGTCAGGAACACCCCGCCGGCCATGTAGCGGCGCGGACCGAGCCCCGACACGAGCAACGCCACGATGGTCGTGGCGAGGTCGCGCACGTCGACGTAGAGGTTGCCGCCGCTCTCGGCGACGAGCAGGTATTCGGTGGCGAGCGTCTGGGCGAAGATCCCCTCGGTGACGTTGACGCCCAGGTCGAGGGGTCCGGTGACGCCGGCGGGATACAGGGTGACGATGGGCGCACCCGCGTCCTGGCGCGCTCGCGCGTGCAGTTCGGCATCGGCCTTCGACGCCAGGTACGGGGCGCCGCCGGTGTGCACCGGATCGTTCGCCGAGAGCCGGTCGCCGCTCGGCGGGAAGATCACCGACATCGACGACACCGACACCACCGGATCGCACCCGCGCTCGATCGCCGCGTCGAGCACGATGCGGGCACCAGGCGCATTGACCTCGAGCGCCTTGGGCATCTCCTCCGGCGTGAGCGACGTGAACGCGGCCGCGTGGACGCACGCGTCGCAGCCCTCGAGCGTCGCGTCGACCGACGCGCGATCGAGGATGTCGCCGGTCACCGCCTCGACTCGGCCGACGTCGAAGCGGAACATGGCGCCGAGACGCTCGAGCTTCGCCGGGTCGCGCACGAGCAATCGGGGCTCGTGTCCCGCGTCGAGCAACGCCTGGACGACGTGCCCACCCACGAAGCCCGTACCGCCGGTCACCATGACCTTCATGTCGTCCCCCGATGCCTTCCCGCGCCGAGGAGTGTACGTAGGCTCACGCTCGTATGGCGGGGCTGCGGGTCGGGATCGTCGGAGCGGGGGGCGTGGGTATCGCCACCGCCGGCGCGCTCATCATGCAGGGCCTCGCCGGGCGCATCACGCTCTACGACCGCACCGGCATCCGGGCGCGGGGCGAGGCGCTCGACTACCTGCATGCGCTGCCGTTGCTCCCGACGGCCGAGATCCGCGGCCGCAGCTATGACGAGTTCGAGCCCGAGGACGTCACCATCGTCACCGTGGGCGCGCACGTCCAGCCGGGTGGGACCCGCCTCGACGTGCTCGAGGCCAACGTCGAGATCATGGAGCACACCGCGGATGCGATGGAGGCGGGCGGCCTGCCGCGTGTCGTCATCGTCGTCACCAACCCACTCGACATCCTCACCGAGTACCTCGTGCGCCGCTGGCACGATCGGTCCGTCTCGGTGATGGGCTCGGGCACCTCGCTCGACACGCTGCGCTTCGAGGAGAAGTTGGCGAAGGAGTGCGGCGTGCATCCGCGCAGCATCCACGCATGGGTGATCGGCGAGCACGGCGATTCGTCGGTGTTCTTGTTCAGCAGTGCGACCATCGGCGCGCTTCCGCTCGCCGAGTTCGCGGACCAGCACGACATGGCGCTCACCGACGAGTGGTTCGCTGCCATCGAGGAGGACGTGCGCAAGGCGGCCTACCGCGTGCGCGAGCTGAAGGGCTCGCCCCGCCACGGCATCGGCCTCGCCGTCGGCGGTCTCATCCGTTGCATCGGCCGCGAGCAGGGCTTCATCATCCCGGTGTCGGTGCGCGTCGCCGACGGCGTGTGTGCGAGCCTCCCGTGCATCCTCGGGCCCGACGGCGCCAGCGCGCCGTTGTGGCCGGTGATGAACGACGTCGAGCGCGCCGGGTGGGAACGCTCGCTCGAGGTCCTGCACGACGCGGGGAAGATCCTCTCGCTTCCTGCCTGACCGCCCTGCCCGCACCGGGCCCCACCCGAGCTACTGGGTGAGCAGACGTTGCCGCAGCTTGTCGAGCGCGCCGCCGAGCAGGTCGCGAGCTTCGGCGTGGTTGCACCCGAGCTCCGCGGCGAGCTCCTTCATCGAGTGCGGCGCGCACCGGTTGCCGACGCCGTAGCGCCACGACACCGCGAAGTACTCGAGCTCGGTGAGGTCGGAGTAGGCGTGGGGGTCGACGCGCAGTTCCAGAAGGTCGAGATCGACGTCGTCGTCGGCGACCTGCTCGAAGGCCCCGAGCTGCGAGGCGCCGAACTCGGAGAACGCGGCGTCGGGGTACGGCCAGCCGTCGTCGGAAGGGAAGAGCGGCAGGCTCGCCATCGGTCCACTGTGGACCCGCGCCCGCCGTTCGTCAACGGGGAAGGGTGAACCAGCAGGGTCATGGTGAATGGTCGGCCACCAGCGCCAGCACTGCTTCGCCGTAGCGGTCGGCCTTCACCGGCCCCACGCCGGGGACGTCGAGCAGTGCCCTCGGCGTGCGGGGGCGAGCGGTGGCGATGGCGGCGAGCGTGGTGTTGGGGAAGATCACGTAGGCGGGCGCGCTCGCGGCTCGCGACAGCCGCAGCCGCCAGTCGACGAGCGCTTCGTAGAGCGGCGCATCGGTTTCGGCGACGTCGGCGGGGTTCTTGGTGCGCGAGCTCCCGCCCTTCGCTCGCGCGACGCGATCGCGCGCGTCGGAGATGCTCTCGCGCGCGCTGCCTTCGCGCGACGTGGCGCCTCGTGCCGGTGGATGCACGACGTCTTCCACCCGCTGGACCCAGCTGCTGCGCGTGCGACGAGCTTGGCGGCCGCCCACCGTGCGTTCCCGCGCCCAGGTGAGGTGCAGGCCGCGTTCGGCACGGCTGAGCGCGACGTAGAGGAGCCGCTGCTCCTCGTCCATGGCCTCGGGCGTCTTGGCGTGCGAGATGGGCACCAACCCCTTCTCGAGTCCGGTGACGAACACGGTGTCGAACTCGAGGCCCTTGGCGCGGTGGAACGTGAGCAGTTCGACACCGTTGCCGGCGCTGGTGCCGGCGTCGTCGCCGCGCAACGACGTCTGCAGGAACTCGAGGAAGCCCTCGACGCTTCCGCGCCCGCCGTCGGCCTCCAGGTACTCGTGGCCGAGACGCACGAGGGCGTCGACGTGTTCGCGGCGCTCCTCGGCGAGGGTATCGGCGTCGGACGACATGTCGGTGAGGTGTTCGGCGAACGGACGGTGCGGTGCCTCACGCGCGCCGGCGCGTAGAGCGTCGAGCGCGATCTGCACCTCCGGGCGTTCGAGGAAGCGCTCGCCGCCGCGCACCCGGAACGGGATGCCGGCGCGCGTCAACGCCTCCTCGAACAGGGCCGACTGCGCGTTGACGCGGTAGAGCACGGCCATGCGCGACCACGGGAGCTGCGCGCTCTCCGCGTCGCGCAACGCGCGGGCGACGCCGCGCGCTTCGGCATCGGCGGAGTCGTACTCGGTGAACGAGGGGAAGGGACCGTCGGGACGGGCCGCGTGCACCTCGCGGCGACGGCGCCCGGGCGGTCCGAGGACCGCGCTCGGCGGCGGCGACGACCTGCGGCGACGAGCGGTAGTTGCTCCCGAGCTGCACCACCCCGACGTCGGGGAAGCGCTCCGCGGGGAACACGCGACGAAATCCGCCGAGGTACGACGCGTCGGCGCCGGCGAATCCGTAGATCGCCTGGTCGGGATCGCCGACCACGCACAGGTCGCTGCGGTCGCCCAGCCAGGCGCGCAGCAGCCGGAACTGCGCCGCGCTGGCGTCCTGGAACTCGTCGACGAAGAGGTGGCGGAAGCGCCACCGTTGCGCGGCGGCGAATTCGGCGTCGCGCTCGAGCACGTCGGCGCAGCCGGAGATGAGGTCGTCGAAGTCGACCAGGCCGCGCTTGCGCTTCTCGCGCTCGTACGACGCGTAGATCGCCGCCACCTCGGCGGGCGGACGCGGCGTGCCCCGCCCGGCGAGGGTGACCGCGGTCTCGTAGCCGTCGGGCTTCACCAGACGGGCCTTGGCCCATTCGATCTCGGAGGCGATCTCGGCCGCGGCCAGCGCAGCCTCGCGCCCCGGTTGGGGAGGAGGCGCATCAGGATGCGGACCTTGCGATCGAGGAGCTCGGGCATGGTGCGGCCCTGCTCGTCGGCCCGGCGGCGCAACTGGGCGAGGGCGATGGCGTGGAAGGTGCCCGCGGTGACCGACTCCCGCACCCCGAGGCGCGCCAGGCGCGCCCGGAGCTCGCCGGCGGCCTTGCGGGTGAACGTGACCGCGAGCGTGTGCGCCGGGTCGATGAGCTCCTCGCTCGACTGCCACGCGATCCGGCGCGTGAGCACGCGCGTCTTGCCCGAGCCCGCGCCCGCGAGGATCGCCAACGGCGCGGCGCGACTCGTGACCGCGTCGCGTTGCGTGGGGTCGAGACCCTCCAAGAGCGCGTCCACCTCGGCACCGTACCGCTCGGGTGTGACAGGCATGTCGAGGGCGCTCGTGCCGACGACACGAATGGGCCCGGAACAGCAGAAGGCCCCGAGTAGTCTCCGCTGCGTAGCAGCTCGGATCTCCTCGGGGCCGTTCCTGCCGACCTCCTCCGGTGCCTCGCCGCCGGGTTGCCCCAGATGCTCGGCCTCGGTGTCGGCCTCCGGTTCCCTCGCTTCCCGGGGGTGGTCCCGTTCCGCTCGTTCACCGCACCGGATCCCGCTCCGATCCGTCTTCCGGGTTCTCCCGCCCGTTCCGCTCGTTCCCCCCGACTTGCGTCGACGGGCCCGTGCTTCCCGGCCGTTCCTTCCCGGCACCGGACCGGTGTTCACCGGCCCTCGCAACATACCGACGCGGTCGCGCGATTGCAAGCAGAATTTCCGCGCGTCCGCGGATACGTTGCGCTCGTGGTCGAAGTGTCGCGATCGGAGTTCGAACGGATGGTCGGCGACGCGCTCGACGAGATCCCCGACGCGCTCGCGACCGAGCTCGAGAACGTCGCGGTGATGGTCGAGGACTGGCCGACGCCGGCGCAGCTCGCGCGCATCGGCACGCGGGGCACGTTGCTCGGTCTCTACGAGGGGGTGCCCCTCACCAAGCGTGGGCCGCTGAGCTACAACGGCGTCTCACCCGATCGCATCACCATCTTCCAGGGGCCGCTGTCGCGCCGCGCCCCGGATGTCGACGCCCTCGCCGCGCAGGTGCGCGTGACGGTCCTCCACGAGGTCGGCCACTACTTCGGGATGGACGACGCGCGCCTCCACGAAATGGGCTGGGCGTAGGCCTAGCCTCTCGGGCATGGACATGCAGCGGAGGCGTGGCCCGATGGCCGGGACGCCGGAGCGGAATGGACCCTCGCAGTGGCGTACCCCGACAACCTGATCCAGGAAGGCGAGACGGTCGCGCTCGACCTGCGCCCGCACTGGTGGTACTTCTCTCGCAACATCCTCACCGGCATCCCGCTGGCGATCGTGCTCATCCTCGTGTTGGGCCAGCTCGACGGCGACGGCTGGGCCGAGAGCTCGCTGCGCCTGGTGGTCGGGGTGGTCGCCCTCGCGTGGGCGGTGTGGCTGGGGCTGAAGTACCTCGGGTGGCGCATGACCTACTTCGTGGTCACGAGCCGACGCGTCATCTACCGCAGCGGCGTGATCTCGAAGCGGGGCGTCGAGATCCCGCTCGAGCGCATCAACAACATCAACTTCCACCAGCGCCTCATCGACCGCATCATCGGCGCCGGCGACCTCGACATCGAGTCGGCGGGCAAGGACGGCCAGTCGCACTTCGACTTCATCCGCCACCCCGACGGCGTGCAGCACGAGATCTACCGCCAGATGGAGGCCCGCAACATGCCGGTGGCGATGGTGCAGCAGGCGCCGGCGGTGGTGGCGCCGGCCCAGACCGGAGCCGGGGTCCCCGAGCAGATCGAGCAGCTGGCGCGTCTGCGCGACCAGGGCCACATCACCGAAGCCGAGTTCGAGGCCAAGAAGGCCGAGCTGCTCGGCCGGATGTAGGTCGCCTCAGGTCACACGCGCACCGTCGACCGCCCGGGCCACGAACCCGGTCGGTTCGATGCCGGTCGCCGCGCGGTAGCGGAGGGTCGCCTTCGCGAGGACGTCGTCGGCGTGGTTGCGCTGGGCGAGCGCGACGACGCAGCCGCCGAAGCCCGCGCCGGTGAGCCGAGCACCGGCCGCGCCGCTGGTCGTCAGCACGTCGACGAGCGTGTCGAGCTCGGGTGTCGACACGCGGAAGTCGTCGCGCAGGCTGGCGTGGCTCTCGAGCAGCAGCGGACCCAGAACGGACAGGTCGCCGCGGGGGAGGGCATCGGCCGTGAGGAGCACGCGGGCGTTCTCGGCGACGACGTGACGCGCGCGCGGGGAGTCGCGCACCTGCTCGGCGTGTGGCGTCGCGCAGCGCGTCGAGACCGAGTGACGCAGCGACCGCCTCGCACTCGGCGCGCGCGCGCCGCGTACTCCGAACCTGTGAGGGCGCGGGGCACGCCGCAGTGCACGACGAGCACTGCGATCGACGCGGGGATCGCGATCGGGGTGACGGTGGTGCTGCGACAGTCGATGAGCAGCGCGTGCCCGGCCTGCCCGAACAGGGAGGCAAGTTGGTCCATGAGCCCCCCGGGCACGCCGCTCGCCGCGGTCTCCGCGGTGGAGGCGGCGCGGGCGGCCTCCACCCGGTCCAGCACGTCGCCCCCGAGCGCGAGCGTGAGCGCCACCGCCAGCGCCGAGCTCGACGACAGTCCCGAGCCGACCGGCACGGTGGTGTCGATGTCGAGGTCGCCGGGCGCCACCGCGATCCGAGCGTTCGGTCAGCGCCCGCACGGCTCCTGCGACGAACCGGCCCCACGCGGGTTCCACCGTCGAGGGGTCGACGTTGCCGTCTGCTGGCACCGAGACCCGCCCGTCGAGCTGGTGGGACGTGGCGGCGATCGCTCCGTGCACGGTGGGTGGGCCGACCCGGACCGTGCAGGCGCGGTCGATGGCGAACGGCAGGACGAAGCCGCCGTTGTAGTCGGTGTGGTCGCCCATGAGGTTGACGCGACCAGGCGCGACGACAGTCCGCATCAGCCGTCATTCTGACTACATCGCGGGCCGTCGAGCGTCGATACTGGAGGGCATGAGTCGTTTCCAGACCTCCTGGGAGATCGCCAAGCGCTCGTGGGCGGTGCTCCGTGCGGACAAGACGCTGGCCTGGTTCCCCGTGCTCTCGGCGCTCGGTTCGCTCGCCGTGATCGCGGCGCTCGGTGGTCTGTTCGCCCTCGTCGGCATCGACGACTCGTCGACCGGCACCACGCTGCAACCCATCGGGTGGGTGCTCATCGTCGTCTCCTACCTCGCGCTGGCGATGGTGCAGACGTACTTCCTCGCCGGCCTCGTCGCCGGCGCGGACCAGCGTCTCCGTGGTCAGGACAGCACCGCTGCGCAGCGCGCTCGAGATCGCGAACTCGCGGCTCCACCGGCTGTTGCCGTGGGCCGATCGTCACCGCCACGGTCACCATGGTCCTGCAGGCCATCGAGGAGCGGTTCGGGATCATCGGCACGATCGTGGCCCGACTCGTGGGACTGGCCTGGAACCTCGTCACGTTCCTCGTCGTGCCGATCCTCGTGCTCGAAGACCTCGGCGTGGGCGACGCGCTCAAGCGCTCGAAGGATCTCTTCAAGAAGACCTGGGGCGAGAACGTCATCGGCCAGTTCGGACTCGGTGCCGTCGGCTTCCTGCTCACGTTCCCGGGCGTCCTGCTGATCGTCATCGGCGCGGCCCTCGGCACCGCCGGTCTGATCGTGCTGGGCGTGGTCGGTGTGATCTGGGTGCTCGTCGCCGCGGTGATCGTCTCGGCGCTGAGCGGCATCTACCGCACCGCGCTCTACCACTACGCCGCGAACGGCCAGGTGCCGGGCGAATTCTCCGGCATCGACTTCGATGCGGCGTTCCGCCGGCGCAGCACTCGAAGGACCGATCGCGGCAACCAGAGCGGCCAGGGCGGCATGTTCGGGAGCCCGTCCAGCAACTGAGCGAGGCCCTGAAGGTGGCACGGTGCTCGAGATCGACACCCTGCCGCAGCTGCGTGACCCGATCCTGGTCGTCGCGCTGACCGGTTGGGTCGACGCGGGCCTTGCCGGCAGCGGCAGCGTGGCCTTCCTGCACGAGCAGCTCGACGCCTCGCGCACGTTCGGTCGCATCGATCTCGCCGACCTCATGGACCTGCAGCAGACGCGCCCGACCGTGCACCTGGTCGACGGCGTCTCGCGAGAGATCGACTGGCCCGAGATCACGCTGAGCGCGGGTCGACTCGGTCGCGACATCGTGCTGTGCACGGGCCCCGAGCCGTCGTTGCGCTGGCGCGAGGTGCTCGGCGAGCTGGTCGACGTGTCCCTGCAGTTGGGCGTCACCGAGGCGTTCACCGTCGGCGGCATCCCGGCCATGGCTTCGCACCGAAGCGTCCGATCAGCGTGCTCGCCACCGGCACCGACGAAGCGCTCGTCGAACGGGCGGGAGCCTGGCGCCAGGACTACACCGGACCCACGGGGGCGCAGAGCGTGCTCCAGGTGATGCTCGGCGATGCCGGCATCCCCACCCTCGCGCTGTGGGCCCAGGTGCCGCACTACCTCTCCGGGGGCGCTTCGCCGCCGGCGATCCGCGCCGTGCTCGATCGTCTGCGCGACCTCGCCGACATCGCCGTCGACCTCGACGGGCTCGACGACCAATCCGTCGCCTACGTCGACCGCATCGAAGCGGGCCTCTCCGACCGTCCCGACGTGGTGGAGGTCATCACCGCGATCGAGGACGGCGAGCCCGAGGTCGACGAGACCGAGCTCCCGAGCGGCGACGAGCTCGCTTCGGAGATCGAGCGCTTCCTGCGCGACCAGAGCTGATCCACCGACCTACGAGGAGCGGAGATGTCCGTCGTCAAGATCAACGCGATCACGGTGCCGAAGGAGCGCGCCGAGGAGCTGGTGGGGCGCTTCGCGGCGCGCGCCGGCGAAGTGTCGAAGTCGCCGGGGTTCGAGGCCTTCGAGCTGCTCCGGCCCACCGACGACCGTGACACCTTCCTCGTGTACACGCGCTGGGCGTCGGAGGACGACTTCCAGAACTGGATGAAGAGCGCGGCGTTCCAGCACGGCCACCAGGCGCACAACACGCAGGGTCCGGTCAGCACGCACAGCGACCTCTGGCAGTTCGACGTGGTGCAGCACGAGGAAGCGCCCGTCTCCTAGCGCGGTTCCCCGCGCGAGATCCTCGTGTCCACACTGCTCGACTTCCACAAGGTCTGGGGCTACGTCGCGATCGGGCTCAACGCCCTCGCCGGCGTGATCGCGCTCGTCGCGTGGCGATGGAAGGCGGCCCGCGGCAAGTACGTGTGGATCGTCACGATCATCGCCGAGTCGGCGATCATGCTGCAGGTGCTCGTCGGCTCGATCCTGGTCGCGAGCAAGGACTACGTGGCGCCGCGCTTCCACATGTTCTACGGGTTCGTGGCGTTCCTCACCGTCGGCATCGCCTACCAGTACCGTCGCCAGATGCGCGGCCGCCGCGAGATGTTCTACGGGCTCGTCGGCCTGTTCCTGATGGGGCTCGGGATCCGAGCCGTGCTGCAGGCGGGTTGAGCCGGTGTCGGGAACGGAAGTCACGCGCCAGCGGGTGCTGCTGCTCTTCGGTGGTCGATCGGCCGAACACGACGTGTCACGCGTGACCGCGGTCGCGGTGGCGCGGGCACTCGACCGCGAGCGCTACGAGGTCGTGCCGGTGGCGATCACCACCGACGGTCGGTGGTTGCTGGCCGACTCCGCGCAGCGCGCCATCGACGCCGGTCCGGCCGCGCTGCCGAGCGCCTTCGCGATCGACGGCGAGGTCGCGCCGGCGCTCGGTGCACTCGACGTCGATGTCGTGTTCCCCCTGCTCCACGGGCCCTACGGCGAGGACGGCACGGTGCAGGGGCTGCTCGAGCTGGCCGACCTGCCGTACGTGGGCTCGGGCGTCGTCGGCTCCGCGATCGGGATGGACAAGGTCGCGATGAAGAACGCATTCACAGCAGCGGACCTGCCGTACGCGCGGACGGTCACGTTCCGCGACGGCCACGACCGCGCCTCGCTCGCCGAGCAGGTCGAAGCCGGGCTCGGTTACCCCTGCTTCGTGAAGCCGGCCAACCTCGGCTCGTCGGTCGGTGTCTCGAAGGCACGGGACCGCGCCGAGTTCGACGCGGCGTGCGACCTTGCGCTCTCGTACGACGAGTGGATCGTGGTGGAGGAGGCGATCACCGGTCGCGAGATCGAGCTCGCGGTGCTCGGCGACGATCCGCCCACGGTGTCGGTGGCCGGCGAGATCGTGCCCGGGGACGACTTCTACTCCTACGTCGACAAGTACGAGGCCGACGACGCCGAGCTGCTGGTGCCCGCGTCGCTCACCGACGAGCAGCTCGCGGAGGCGCAGCTGCTCGCGTGCCGAGCCTTCGAGGCGTGCCGGTGCGAGGCGATGGCCCGGGTCGACCTGTTCCTGTCGTCCGAGGGCACCTTCCTGGTCAACGAGGTGAACACGATTCCCGGGTTCACCCCGATCTCGATGTACCCGCGGCTGTGGGAGGCGACCGGCGTGCCGTACCCCGAGTTGCTCGATCGCCTCATCGACCTCGCGCTCGCCCGCCACGCCGCGGCGCACCGCGAGGGCCGGCCGCCAGCGCTGACCTCCTCCGCTTCGCGTTCTGGCGTGGTTGGTGTGCCGTTGCAGCACAGGAACCACGCCAGATGGCGGGGTCAGAGGTTGACGACGGGGCAGGTGAACGTGCGGGTGATGCCTTCGACCTTCTGGATCGCCGACACCACGAGCTGGCCGAGATCGTCGAGCGTCGGCGGCCTCCGTCTTCACGATCACGTCGTAGGGGCCGGCCACGTTGTCGGCGGCCACCACGCCGGCGATGTCACGCGCGGCGGTGGCGACCTTCTCGGCCCTTCCCACCTCGGTCTGGATCAACACGTACGCGGACACGCTCATCGTCGAACCCCCAAGGTCGAAGCGCAGGGTTCGAGCGTAACGCCGCTTACGACAGACGTGCCTCGAGTGCGTCGAGCTGCTCGAGCAGTTCGCGAGGCATGCGCTCACCGAAGCCCGCGAAGTACTCGCGGATCCCGGGGATCTCGGCCTGGAACGCGGCGGTGTCGACCGCGAGTGCGGCCGCGACGTCGTCGACCGACACGTCGAGGCCCTCGAGATCGAGATCGTCGGGCTCGGGCACCACGCCGATGGCGGTGTCCCGACCTGACGCGTCACCGTCGAGTCGCTTGCAGATCCACTCGAGCACGCGAGAGTTCTCGCCGAAGCCGGGCCAGAGGAACTTGCCGTCGGCATCCTTGCGGAACCAGTTCACCCCGTAGATCGACGGCAGCGACGCCTCGTCGGTGCGCTGCGCCATGCTCAGCCAGTGCGTGAAGTAGTCGGCCATGTTGTAGCCGCAGAACGGCAGCATCGCGAACGGGTCGCGGCGCAACTCGCCGAGCCCGCCGGTCGCGGCGGCCGTCTTCTCCGAGCCCATGGTCGCGGCGACGAGCACCCCGTGCTGCCACGAGTGCGACTCGTACACGAGCGGCACGGTGGTGGCGCGTCGGCCGCCGAAGAGGAACGCCGAGATCGGCACGCCCTTCGGGTCTTGCCACTCCGGCGCGATCGACGGGACCTGCGAGGCCGGTGAGCAGAAGCGCGAGTTCGGGTGCGCCGCGGGGCCCTCCGACTCGGGCGTCCACGACTGGCCCTTCCAGTCGGTGAGGTGCGCGGGCGGCTCGTCGGTGAGGTCTTCCCACCACACGTCGCCGTCGTCGGTGAGCGCGGTGTTGGTGAACACGGTGTTCTCGTCCATCGCGTGCAGAGCGTTCGGGTTGGACTTCTCGTTGGTGCCGGGAGCCACGCCGAAGATCCCGAACTCGGGGTTGATGGCGTGCAGGCGACCCTCGTCGCCGAATTTCATCCAGGCGATGTCGTCGCCGATGGTCTCCACGCTCCAGCCGGGGATGGTCGGGATCAGCATGGCGAGATTGGTCTTGCCGCACGCCGACGGGAACGCGGCGGCGATGTACTTCACGCGGCCCTCGGGGCTCGTGATCTTCAGGATGAGCATGTGCTCGGCGAGCCAACCCTCGTCGCGCGCGATCACCGACGCGATGCGCAGCGCGAAGCACTTCTTGCCCAGCAGCGCGTTGCCGCCGTAGCCCGATCCGTACGACCAGATCTCGCGCGTCTCCGGGAAGTGCACGATCCACTTCTCCTCGGCGTTGCACGGCCATGCGACGTCTTCCTCGCCGGGCGCGAGCGGCGCGCCGACCGAGTGGACGCAGGGCACGAACTCGCCGTCGCTCCCGAGCACGTCGAGCGCGGCCTGGCCGGCGCGCGTCATCGTGCGCATGCTCACCGCGACGTACGGCGAATCGGTGATCTCGACGCCGATGTAGGAGAGCGGAGAGCCGAGCGGACCCATGCTGAAGGGCACCACGTACATGGTGCGGCCCTTCATCGAGCCGCGGAACAGCTCGTCGAGCTTGGTCCGCATCTCCGCCGGGTCCTTCCAGTTGTTGGTGGGACCGGCGTCGGCCTCGTCGGCCGAACAGATGAAGGTGCGGTCCTCCACCCTGGCGACGTCGCTCGGGTCGGAGTGCGCCCAGTACGAGCCTGGCCGCTTGGCCGGATCGAGCTCGGTGAACGTCCCGGCATCGACCAGCTGCTTGCACAGGAGGGCGTGCTCTTCCTCGGACCCGTCGAACCAGTGGACGTCGTCCGGCTGGCAGAGCTCGACCATCTCGTCGACCCAGGCGAGGAGTCGAGCATTACGGGTGGGGGCCTGCACCAGCGCCACGTTGCGCCTCCAGTCAACCGACCGAAAATTGGGTGCCGATCACTGTACTGGCGCGCTCGGCTCCTCCCCGAAATGGGAGCCCGACACGGGAGCCCCGAAATCGGGGGAGCGCTTCAGACCTGGGCGCTGGGGAGGCCCATGTCGACCTCGGAGCCGAACCGCACCTTGGTGGCGCGCCCCTCGGCGTCGAGGTCGAAGTTGATCCGCTGGCCCTGGCGCAGCGTCTGGAACAGCGAGCCCTCGAGCGCGTCGGCGGCGAAGGCGAGCTCGGCCCGGTCGGCTTCGTTCACGACGATGCCCTCGCCCGAGAGCGGGTCGAACATCCGCACGACGCCCTGCACGACAGCCGAATCCGTCGTCAGGGCTTCTGGACCTTGCCTGCCTTGAGGCAGGAGGTGCACACGTGGAGCCGCTTCGGCGAGCCGTTCGACGATCGCCCGGACCTTCTGCACGTTCGGGTTCCAGCGACGGTTGGTGCGCCGGTGCGAGTGGCTGATGCGCTTACCGAATTGCGGCTTCTTGCCGCACACCTCGCAAACCGACGCCATGACAGGGACCCTTGCTCGTAGACCGGGACGAACGGTCGAGGATAGCAGTGGGCCAGGTACGATCCCAGCCGTGACGGTCCTGCAGCAGTTGGCCCCGGGCGACCTGCGGCGGATCGTGTCCACCTACCGCGACGCCTTGCGCACCCATCAGGACGAGCTCAACGCCCTCAACGTGTACCCGGTGCCCGACGGCGACACCGGCACCAACATGGCGCTGACGCTCGAGTCGGTGGTGGGCGAGCTCGACGCCACCGTCGACGCGGGCGGGACGCACGCGATGGAGGAGGTGTGTGAGGCGATCCGCCACGGGTCGCTCATGGGTGCCCGCGGGAACTCGGGCGTCATCCTCTCGCAGATCCTCCGGGGCATGGCCGACACCTTCTCCCCGCTCGACGCGGTGTCCGGCGCCGACGTGGCCACCGGGT
Source organism: uncultured Actinomycetes bacterium (assembly GCA_963720765.1). Taxonomy (GTDB): domain Bacteria; phylum Actinomycetota; class Acidimicrobiia; order IMCC26256; family DASPTH01; genus DASUAS01. Next base: position 458,482 of record CAVRGS010000011.1, on the reverse strand, counting down.
TGCGACGGGCCGCCGACGCCGCGTACCAGGCGGTGCTCCGCCCGGTCGAGGGCACCATCCTCACCGTGGTGCGTTCGGCCGCGGAGTCGGTGGAGCGCGCGGTGAGCGAGGGCGAGACCACGCTGGCAGGGGTGCTCGAACGCGCCGCGGGCGCGGCCCGGGACGCGGTGGCGAGCACGCCCGACCTGCTGCCCGTGCTGCGCGAGGCCGGGGTGGTCGACGCCGGCGGACGCGGGTTCGAGCTGCTGATCGCCGCGTGCCTCAACGTCGTCAGTGGCGCGCCGCTCCCCGCGGCGGAGGAGGTGCACAGCAGCGTCAGGGTCGGGAGTGAAGCGGGCGCCGGGACGGCGGCCGACGGAGGAGGCGTCGGCGACCTCCGGTACGAGGTGATGTTCTTCCTCGAGGCACCCGACGCGCACATCGACAGCTTCAAGTCGTCATGGGGCGCGCTGGGCGACTCGATCGTGGTGGTCGGCGGCGACGGACTCTGGAACTGCCACGTGCACACCGACGACATCGGCGCTGCCATCGAGGCCGGGATCGCAGTCGGCCGCCCGCGTGACATCCGCGTCACCGACCTCCTCGAGCAGGTCGGTCACCACGAGGAGCCACACGGACCCGGCGGCGAGGGACGTCCGCCGGCACCGGTCACGCCGGTGACGACCGCGGTGGTGGCGGTGGCGGTGGGCGATGGTCTGCGCACGCTGCTGCTCGGGCTCGGGGTGCAGCAGGTCGTGGCGGGCGGGCAGTCGATGAACCCGTCGACCGCCCAGATCCTCGAAGCCGTCGATGCGTGCGTGGCCGAGGGCGTGGTGGTGCTGCCCAACAACAAGAACATCGTGCCGGTGGCGAAGCAGGTGCCGGACCTCACCGACACCCCGGTGATGGTGGTCCCCACCGCGGCCGTGGTCGAGGCGCTGACCGCGCTGGTCGCCTACGACGCCGACGCGTCGTTGGAGGACAACCACGTCGCGATGGCGGAGGCCGCCGCACGCGTCCGTGCCGGCGAGGTCACGCAGGCGGTGCGCGACAGCGTGGCGGAGTGTGGGCCGATCGCCGACGGCGACTGGATCGCCATCACGCGCGACGGCATCCACGTGGCGGTGAAGTCGGCCCTCGACGCCGCGGTCGCGCTGGTCGACGTGCTGGTCGACGACGACGCCGAGCTGGTCACGATCATCGTGGGCGCCGAAGCCGACGCCGACGACACGGCGCGGCTGGCCGAACACCTCGCCGACGCGCACCCGCACGTGGAGGTCGAGGTGCACCGCGGCGACCAACCGCTCTACCCGTACCTCGTCGGCGTCGAGTAGCGCCGCGGTGGGCGCCCGCCTCGACCCGGCCCCCCTCACGCTGCGCGACCTGGCGGCCCGACCGGTCACCGACCTGCGAGCGGTCGGCGACAAGCTCCGCGCCGGTCTCGCCGAGATGGGCATCGAGACCGTGCTCGACCTGCTCGAGCACTACCCGCGCCGCTACGTCGACCGCACGCAGCGCTCCGAGATCCACGAGCTCACCATCGGCGACGAAGCGACCGTCGACGCCGAGGTGAAGTCGATCCACGCCCGGCGCACGCGCGACCGCAAGCGCACGATCGTGAACGCGACCGTCTACGACGGCACCGGTCTGCTCGAGATCGTGTTCTTCAACCAGGCGTGGCGCGAGCGTCAGCTGCGACCGGGCACCCAGGTGTCGCTGTTCGGCAAGGTCGAGAGCTACCGGGGCAAGCGGCAGATGACCAACCCGGTGGTCGACGTGCTCGCCGACCCTGACGCCGACATCGGAGGTCACCGGCACCATCGTGCCCGTGTACCCGCAGTCGGGGAAGGCCGAGGTGCACACCTGGCAGCTGCGGCGCGCGGTGGCGTCGTGCCTGCAGCGCACCGAGGCGCGTGGCTTCGCCGATCCGCTCGATGCCGCGCTGCGCGCCGACCACGATCTCGTCGACCGCGGTCGCGCCTACAACGACATCCACCGCCCGGCGACGACGACCGATCGCATCGCGGCCGCGCAGCGACTGAAGTTCGACGAGTTCCTGCGCATGCAGCTCGCGCTCGTCGCCCGCAAGCGCGCCCTCGCCGCCGAGGAGACCGGCATCGTCCACGCCGTCGACGGCGAGCTGGTGCCCGCATTCCACGCCGCGCTGCCGTTCCCGCTCACCGACGACCAGTCGGCCGCGATCGCGCAGATCGCCGTCGACATGGCGAAGCCCGCGCCGATGCACCGGCTTGCTGCAGGGCGAGGTGGGTTCGGGCAAGACCGTCGTGGCGCTGAGCGCGCTGCTCATGGCGGTGCAGGGCGGCTACCAGGGGGCGTTCATGGCCCCGACCGAGGTGCTGGCCGAGCAGCACGAGCTGACCATGCGCGGGATGCTCGGCGAGCTCAGCGTCGTCGAGGAGGGATCGCTGCTCGGCGAGCGCCCCGTCGCCGTGGCGCTGCTCACCAACCGCACGTCGGCCGCGGAGCGACGTCGCATCGCCGACGGCCTGCGCGGCGGCACCATCGACATCCTCGTCGGCACCCACGCCCTGATCTACGGCGGCGTCGAGTTCGCCAACCTCGGTGTGGCCGTCATCGACGAGCAGCACCGCTTCGGCGTCGAGCAGCGCGACCTGCTCCGCGGCAAGGGCGACTCTCCCGACGTGCTGGTGATGACGGCGACGCCGATCCCGCGTACCGCGGCGATGCTCATCTACGGCGACCTCGACAAGACCGAGCTGCGCCACCTCCCCGCCGGTCGCTCGCCGATCGAGACGACCGTCGTCGGCGGGGGACCGCTCGAGCGCGTCGCGGTCTACGAGCTCGTGCGGTCGCAGGTGGCCGAAGGGCGCCAGGCCTACGTGGTGTGCCCGTTGGTCGAGGGATCCGACAAGCTCGAGGCGAAGGCGGCCACCGAGGAGTTCGAGCGGCTGAAGTACGAGGAGCTCGAAGGCCTGCGCATCGGGCTGTTGCACGGCCAGATGCCCGCCGCCGACAAGGAAGCTGCGATGCGCGCGTTCCGCGAGCACCAGACCGACGTGCTCGTGGCGACGACCGTGATCGAGGTGGGCGTCGACGTCCCGAACGCGACGGTCATGGTGATCGAGGACGCCGATCGGTTCGGACTGCTGCAGCTGCACCAGCTCCGCGGTCGCATCGGCCGCGGCAAGCACAAGAGCTACTGCTACCTGCTCGCGGAACCGACCACGCCGCAGGGTGAGGCCCGCATGGAGGCGATGACCGAGTCGGGCGACGGCTTCGAGCTCGCCGAGCGCGACCTCGCCATCCGCGGCGCGGGAGAGGTGTTCGGCGAACGTCAGGCCGGTATGAACGACCTCAAGCTCGGGACGGCTCCCACAGGACGAGGCGATCGTGTTCGAGGCCCGCGGCGTGGCCGAGGACCTGCTCGACGACGACCCCGACCTCGTGCGCAACGCGCAGCTCCGCGAAGAGGTCACCGACCTCCTCGGCGACGCCGTCGACTTCCTCTTCAAGAGCTGATCACGCCCGAACATCTCGAGGTCGGACGTCACCGCGGACCGGAACTTCGAGGTGATCGGCGGGGGTCGGAGGGGAGTCAGAGCTCGAGCGCGGCGAAGGTGCCGGTCGGGAGGTCGACCTGGCGCGGAGGTCCGGCGTCGAACGGCGTGGTGGTGAGGTCGATGGCGAGTGGGTTGGGGGAGTCGATCCCGCGCACGATGTAGCGCCCGTCGGTGAGGTTGGCGATGGTCGTCCAGAGCGTCGCGTCCTGCACCGATCCGCCGTCGCCGTCGCGCACGAAGCCACGCGGGATGTCGAAGTTGTTGATCACGTGGAACGCGGCCATCTCGCCGGCCGTCGCGTCGGGGATCGGGTCGAGCGTGGCCGCGTAGGCCGCGGCGCGCACGAAGCGCGACGGCCCGCTGGCGTCGCCCGGCAGCCCGGTCATGCCGGGGCCCTGACCGAGGGGCGCGACCTCGACGCCCTGCACGGTGAACGACGCGGGATTGGCAGGGCTCAGCGCCACGTAATTGCGCAGGTTGGTGAGGTGCCAGTCGAAGTGGGGTGAGTTCGTCGCCACCCCGATGGGGTTGTCGAAGATCACCATCTCGCCGGCGACCCACTCGACCGCCGCCGACGCGCCGGACGCGTCGTGGAGCACGAGGTGCGCGGGAGGCGCGAAGCCCATCGCGGGGACGACCAGGGGCCAGACGGTCACCGCGCGCAGCGCAGCGGTGGCCTCCTCGACCGACGTGCACGTCGCCAGGGTGTACGCGACGGTGTCGACGATCGCGAGCAACCCGTCGGACGACTTCCCGTCGGCCGTGGTGTACTCGCAGAAGCCCGGCATGTACAGCAGACCTGCGTAGAGTCCGCGCTCGTTCATGCCGTCGGTGAGCCACTCGGCGCGACCGAACGCGTCGATGCCGACGAAGCCGTGGACCGATGTCCACGTGTGCCCCGGTCCATCGGGTGCGACCCCCGCGAACCGGTGGCCGCGCGGGATCGCGGTGAGCTTCGCCTGCAGGAGGTCGGGGAACTCCATGGTGCGCGCGACGACCGCACCGCCGTCGGTGGTCACCAGCCGGACGTTCGTGCACATGCAGGGTGGATCGACAGCACGGAGGTCGCCTTGAGCGTGATGGCGTGGCGGCCCGTAGCGTGGAGCCGTGGCGTTGCGGGTGATCGCGGGGACAGCCGGGGGCCGGAAGCTGGTCGCACCGAAGGGTGGGGCGCGGCCGACGACCGACCGGCTGAAGGAGGCCCTGTTCTCGTCGCTCGGGACCCCGTGTCCACGACGCGACCGTGCTCGACCTCTACGCCGGCAGCGGCGCGCTGGCGTCGAGGCCCTGTCGCGGGGCGCGGCCAGCGCGGTGCTCGTGGACTCCGACCTCGCGGCGTCCAGCGGCCATCCGGGCCAACCTGGCGAGCACCGGGTTCGAAGGCGCGACCCGGGTCGAACGGATCGCGGTGGAGCGGTTCGTGACCGCTCCGATCCGCGACGCCCCCTTCGACCTCGTGTTCCTCGACCCTCCCTACGAGCTCGAGAGCGCCGTCGTGGCCGAGGTGCTCGCCGCCCTCTCGGCCGCGGACGCGGTCACCGAGGGTGGGACCGTCGTGGTCGAGCGACCCAAGTCGGGCGAACCGGTCACGCTGCCCGACGGCTGGGGTATCGAGAAGGAGCGGGCCTACGGCGATACGCTCCTGGTCGTCGCGCGCGCAGGTTGAGCCGCGCCGCGTCCTCTCCAGTCGTCCCCACAGGAGCAACCGAGTGGCCACCGCCCTCTGCCCGGGCTCGTTCGATCCCGTCACCAACGGTCACCTCGACATCATCGAGCGGACCGCGCGGCACTTCGACGACGTCATCGTGGCGGTGATCCGCAACCCGCAGAAGACGGCGTCGCTGTTCACGTTGGAAGAACGCCAGGAGATGCTGGGGGAGGAGATCGCCCACCTCGAGAACGTGCGCATCCTGTTCTTCAAGGGCCTGCTGGTCGAATTCGCCAAGCAGCACGGGGCCGAGGCGATCGTCAAGGGCCTCCGCGCCGTGAGCGACTTCGACTACGAGCTGCAGATGGCGCAGATGAACCAGCAGCTCTCGGGCATCGACACCTTCTTCATCTCCACCAGCCCGCAGTACTCGTTCCTGTCGTCGAGTCTGGTGCGCGAGGTGGCGCGCTTCGGAGGCGACGTGTCGGGCATGGTCCCGCCCAAGGTGGCGAAGCGCCTCACCGAGCGCTGGGCCGAACGCCAGGCCGCGGAGACCGAGCCCTCGTGAGCGACCAGCAGGCGTACGACCTCGAGACGATCCTGCGCGAGCTGCGCGACATCGTCGACACCGCACGCACGATGCCGATGTCGGCCTCGGTGCTGGTGAACCGCGAGGAGACGCTCGAGCTCATCGACGAGGCGCTGGCACTCGATGCCCGAGGAGCTGCGCCACGCGCGCTGGCTCCTCAAGGAGCGCGACGAGTACCTCGTGCAGGCGCGCCGCGACGCCGAGGACATCGTCGAGGCGGGACGGGTGCAGGCCGAGCGCATGGTCGAGCGCACCGAGGTGGCACGCGAAGCCCGCCGAGTCGCCCAGCAGGTGATCTCGCAGGCCGAGGCCGACAGCCGGCGACTGCGCCACGAGGCCGAGGACTACATCGACCAGAAGCTCGCCGCGTTCGAGGTGGTGCTCGAACGCACGATGGCGACGGTGGTGAAGGGCCGCGAGCAGCTGCAGGCCGTGGTGGAGCCACTGCCGACCGAGTTGCCCGACGACCACACCGGCCTCGAGTCGATGTACGACGTCGACGATCCCGCAGTCTTCGACCAGGACGGCGAGTAGCACGGATCCGGCCCGATTCGTCCGGTTCGGGCGTATTCGCACCGCTTGGTCGCGTCCGTCCGGAGCAATTGGGCGGCTGCTATCCTCGCTCACCGGCCCGACTCGGCCGACGACCGCTTCATCACCCTCCTCACCTGGGGTTCCTCCGGTACCGGAGCGCCCCCGGTTTCCGTGCTCGCAGGCCGAACCATGAGTGCTCTCCGCATCGACGTCGCCGACCTCCTCACGCATCCCGGCGCGCGCCGTCCGTCTGCACCTCGAGGCCGCCCTGGCCGACCTCGGCACCCCGGTCGCTCGCATCGTCGAAGCCGTCCGCCTCGACCTCGTGCTGGAGCGCGTCCCCGACGGCATCGTCGCCCGCGGCGAGCTGCACGCCCGCTGGGACGGCGAGTGCAGCACCTGCCTGCGCGAGCTCGCCGCCGACCTCACCGTGGGCGTCGCCGAGCTGTACGAACCGCATCCCGTCGACGGCGAGACCTATCCCATCGAGGACCACGAGATCGACCTCGAGCAGCTCGTGCGCGACGCCCTGGTGCTGGAGCTGCCGCTCGCGCCGACGTGCGACCGCGACGACTGCGCTCCGGCCGCATCGCCGGCGGTGCTCGTGGGTGCCGCCGGTCGCGCCGACCAAGGTCAGGACGACGACGCGCCGGCGGATCCCCGGTGGGCAGCACTCTCCGACCTCGACCTCTCCGGTCTCGACCTCTCAGACAGCAAGTAGGAGCAAGCGATGGCAGTCCCGAAGCGCAAGACCCCCCGGGCGAAGACGCGTCAGCGACGCGCTTCCAACTGGAGGTTGTCCGCGCCCGCCCGTTCCACGTGCCCCAACTGCGGCGCGGTGAAGCAGCCCCACATCGTGTGCGGCAACTGCGGCTTCTACGGCGGCCGTCAGGTGATCGACGTCGAGTAGCGAGACCGTGCCCATCACCATTGCCGTCGACGCGATGGGGGGCGACCTCGCCCCCGACGAGATCGTCGCGGGCGCGATCCTCGCTGCCGAGGAGCTCGACGTCCGCGTCCTGCTCGTCGGGATCGAAGACGCGATCACTCCACTGCTCCCCAGTGGGGTGAGCGGGGTGGAGGTCGTGCCCGCGACCGAGGTCGTGGCCATGAACGATCCGCCCGCCGCGGTGCGCACGCGGAAGGACTCGTCGATCGTGGTGACCGCGGAGCTCGTGCGCGACGGCAAGGCCGACGCGATGACGAGCGCCGGCAACACCGGCGCGGCCATGGCCGCCGCACTCCTGCGCATGGGCCGCATCAAGGGTGCCGCCCGTCCCGCGATCGCGGTGCCGATCCCGGTGCCGGGCCGCGCGCCGCAGATCCTGGTCGACGGCGGCGCGACCGTCGACTGCACGGCCGAGTGGCTCCGCCAGTTCGCGGTGATGGGGCGCGAGTACGCCCGCATCCACCTCGGCATCGACGTGCCCCGCGTGGGGCTCCTGTCCAACGGCGAGGAGCCGGGCAAGGGCGACGACCTGCGCAAAGCGGTCTACCCCATGCTGGCCTCCATGCCCGGGTTCATCGGCAACGTCGAGGGCCGCGACTTCATGCACGACACCGTCGACGTGATCGTCACCGACGGCTTCACCGGCAACGTCGCGCTCAAGACCGTCGAAGGCGCGATCCGTGGCACCGCGCGGCTCGTGTTCGACACGCTCATGTCCACGCCGGAGCTCCAGGAAGCGTCGGAGATCGTCATGCCGGCGCTGCTCGAGCGGGCCGACACCCTCAACCCCGATTCCGAGGGCGGCTGCGTGCTCCTGGGGGTCGACGGCATCTGCGTGATCGCCCACGGATCGTCGAATGCCCGCGCCATCCGCAATTCCGTCCGCCGCGCGCGGGAGTGTGTTGAGGCCGAGGTGGTCGAACGGATGAAGGGAGCCATCGCCGATGCCGGCTGAGACCCACGTGGAGCACAGCCCGATCGGACCCGATGACGTGTTCCGGATCATCCGCGAGCGCCTGGCCGAGATCCTCGAGATCGACGAGGACCGGATCTCGATGGACTCCGACTTCGCGGCCGACCTCGATGCCGACTCGCTCGCGCTGATCGAGCTGGTGGAGGCGTTGGAGGAGGAGCTGGGGGAGCGCACCGTCGGGTTCAGCATCGACGACGAAGACCTCGGCGACCTGAAGACGGTGCGCGACGCGGTCGACTACGTGGTGCACCGATTGAGCACTGGGACGTCCTCGTGACCCGGGGGCGCTCGATCTGATGGCGGCAGCTCGGGGGGGCGGTGCCGTCGACCCGGCACTCGATGCGCGACTGCAGCTCGCACTGGGCTGGACGTTCGTCGACCACGGTCTCCTCGACCGCGCGCTCACCCACCGCTCCTACTGCGCCGAACAGGGCATCGACGAGTCGAACGAGCGGCTCGAGTTCCTCGGCGATTCCGTGCTCGGGCTCGTCGTCACCCGCTTCGCCTACCAGGAGTATCCGCAGCTGCCCGAGGGCGAGTTGGCCAAGTTGCGCGCGTCGGTGGTGAGTGCCGACACGCTGGCGGAGATCGCGCAGGAGCTCGATCTCGGGGCGTCGTTGCGTCTCGGCAAGGGCGAGGACGCGTCGGGTGGACGAGCCAAGCCGTCGATCCTGGCCGACGCGATGGAAGCGGTCATCGCCGCCGTCTACCTCGACGGCGGTCTCGAGCCCGCCACCCGCCTCGTGCTCGCACTGCTCGAGCCCCGCATCCGCGAACAGGCGACCGGCCCTGGTGGGCAGGACTACAAGACGCGGCTGCAGGAGCTCGCGGCACGACTGTGCGACCAGTTGCCCCGCTACCAGGTGCGTCACGAGGGTCCCGATCACTCCAAGCGCTTCTTCGCCGCGGTGTTCCTCCGCAACGAGGAGTACGGCGCGGGCGAGGGGCGCTCGAAGAAGACCGCCGAACAGGCGGCGGCACGTCTCGCGTGGGAGCGGTTGCAAGGCGAGGCGAACGGCGCCCCGCCCGACCGGGGGAACCGTATCGGGGTGGGAGATGCCTGAGCTGCCGGAGGTCGAGGTCGTGCGACGCGACCTCGACCGTGAGGTCGTGGGCAAGAAGATCAAGTCGGTCGACGTGGACGGCATGCGCTCCGTCCGCCGTCACCACAATCGCAAGCAGTTCGCGCAGCGCCTGGTCAACCACAAGATCACCGGCGTCGACCGGAAGGGCAAGTACCTCCTGGTGCGGCTCGACGGCGATGACACGCTCGTGATCCACCTCGGGATGTCGGGGCAGCTGATCCGGGCCAAGAGCTCGCGCGACGCGATGGCGAAGCACACGCACGTCGTGATCACGTTCACGCAGGGCGGACAGCTTCGCTTCGTCGATCCGCGCACGTTCGGCGAGATGTTCGTCACCGAGACCGACACCATCGAGAAGGACGTCGCCGAGCTCGCGCACCTCGGCATCGATCCGCTCGAGACCGCGATGTCGTGGGAGTACTTCGGGCAGATGCTCGCGGCGCGGCACGCGAAGCTGAAGCCGCTGCTGATGGACCAGAAGTTCATCGCCGGCATCGGCAACATCTACAGCGACGAGATCCTCTGGGGCGCGGGGTTGAAGTGGGACCGCATGAGCGACGCGCTCACTTCGGAGGAGGTGCGGCGCCTCTACCGTTCGATGATGGAGACGCTGCAGGAAGCGGTGAAGCACCGCGGGTCGTCGCTGGCCGACGAGCAGTACGTCGACATCTTCGGTCGCCCGGGGGAGTACCAGCAGTTCCACAACGTGTACGCCCGCGAGGGCCTCGCGTGCCCGCGCTGCCGGCACACGGTGGTGCGTGAGCGGGTCTCGGGGCGCTCCACGTTCTACTGCTCCGCCTGCCAGGTCTGACCGGGTTCAGGCGGAACCGCCAGCGAGCACCGGCCGTCCCGCTCGGCGCCACGAGGAGGACGACCAACGGGTCGACACGCACCCGGCGCGACGACGACACGGGTCGGTGGTCGCCGAGCGACCTTCGAGTGCGAGCCGATCAGGATGACGGACGGCCACGACCGGAAGATGTCGGGAACCGTGTGGCGTGTGGGGAGGCGCCGAACCCGCGGGGGAGTGCTCACGGGTGCCGCAGCGTGCCGGGGGAGGGCGCGGTGTCGGCGCTCGTCACCCCGATGCCGCGGCCGCGCCGGACCCGCTCGCTACGATCCCGCGGAGACCACCGTCACCGTCCTCACCACCGTCCACGACGCCTGTCGCCGCACCCTGCCGGAGCCGCCCACGTGTTCCTCAAGTCGCTGACGCTCCGAGGCTTCAAGTCGTTCGCCGACAAGACGGTCCTGGAGTTCGAACCGGGTGTGACGGTGGTGGTCGGGCCCAACGGTTCAGGGAAGTCGAACCTCGTCGACGCCGTCGCCTGGGTGCTCGGGGCCCAGGGCCCGCGCACGCTGCGCGGCGGCAAGATGGACGACGTCATCTTCGCGGGCACCCCCGACCGCCCCGCGCTCGGGCGCGCCGAGGTGTCGTTGTGCATCGACAACACCGCGGGCCTGCTGCCGATCGAGTTCAGCGAGGTGACGATCACCCGCACGCTGTTTCGAGCCGGCGACTCCGAGTATCAGATCAACGGCGCGCCGTGCCGGCTGCTCGACATCCAGGAGCTGCTCTCCGACTCCGGCATCGGCCGCCAGCAGCACGTGATCGTGGGGCAGGGTCAACTCGACGCGGTGCTCAACTCGCGTCCCGAGGACCGGCGTGCGGTCGTCGAGGAAGCGGCGGGCATCCTGAAGTTCCGGAAGCGACGCGAACGTGCCGAACGCCGCCTGGAGGCGACCGAGGGCAACCTCCTGCGCCTCAACGACCTGCTGCGTGAGGTGCGCCGCCAGCTCACACCGTTGCAGCGTCAAGCCGACGCGGCACGCCGCCACGGTGGGCTGGTCGAGGAGCTGCGGGCGATCCGCATCCACCTCGCCGGTCACGAGATCGCGGGCCTGCAGGCCAAGGGCGAGCGTCTGCGTGATCAGGGCGCCCAACTCCACCAGCGTGAGAGCGCGGTGCGGTCGCGACTGCGCGACCTCGACGTGTCGGTGCTCGAAGCCGAGCAGGCCCTCACCGCCGCCGGCCACGGCGATCTCGCCGACGCGCTCACCCGCATCGAGGCCTTGCGGGCGCGGGTGGCCGGGTTCGACGCGCTGCTGGGCGAGAAGTCGCGCGGCCTGCAACGCGAGTTGGCGTCGGTCGCCGACGAGGGAGTGTTCGAGACGCTCGTCGCCGACGCCGCGGAGTTGCGGCGCCAGCTCGACGAGGTCACCGCGCTCGGCTCGGGACTCCAGGAGGAGCGCGCGGCCATCGAGCGCGGCGAGTACGACCTCGCCGCCGCGCAGCGCGCGTTCGCCGAGAGCGCGCTGCCGACGCGCAACGCTGACGATCTGCGCATGGCGCGACGCGACCTCGAGACGCGCCGTGAGGCACTTGCCCGCATCGACGCCGAGTTGACGCGTGCCGCGGCCCGGCTCGAGCAGGGTGGTGCGCGTGTCGCCGCGCTCGCCTCGGAGCACGACGACCTCTCCGCGTCGCACGCTCGCATCACCGCATCGCTGCCCGCGCTCCGCGCCGCCGCCGAAGCCGCGCGCGACGCCGTCGGACGCGCGGTCGACGCCCGTCGTGTCGCCGACGATTCGTTGCGCGCCGCCGATGCCGACGCCGCCCGTTGGCAGGCGCGCGCCGAGACGCTCGCCGCCGCGCTCGACGCCAGCCGCGACGACGCCGCGCTCGCCGCACTCGACGACGTCCCTGGCGTGATCGGTCCGCTGGTCGACCACCTCGATGTCGACCCGGGCCTCGAAGCCGCGGTGCACGCGGTGCTGGGCGACGCGGTGCGTGCGGTCGTGGTCGACGGACCCGTCGCCGCCCGTCAGGCGTTCGAGCGACTGGCCGCGGGTGACTCGGGTGCGTTGTTGGTCATGGCCGACGCCGCGGGATCGCACCGGTCGGGCGCGCCGACTCCCAGCGTGCCCGGCGCTCGTCTCCTCGCCGACGCGGTGCGCAGCTCCGTCCCCGGCCTCGCCGCGGCGGTCGAGCGCCTCCTCGACGGTGCGTTGCTCGCCGACGGCGACTGGTCGCGCGCCCTCGATCTCGTGCTGCGCGAGCCGTCGCTCACCATCGTCACCGAGCGCGGTGACCGTCTGGGCGGGCGTGGTTCGTGGCGCCTGGGTGGCGACGCATTGGCTGCGACCCGCGCCGCACTCGACGACGCCCGCGCCCGGGCCGAGGAAGCCGACGAGGCCCGCGTGGTCGTGCGCGAGGCGCTCGACGCCGCGAGTGCCGATCTCGAGGCCCGCCGGCGAGACGAAGCCGCCGCGGCCGACGCCGAACGACGCGCCGTCCACGAGCTCGACGGTGTGGAGCGTGCGCGTGCGCGGGTGCACACCGAACGAACGCAGCGCGACGTGGAGCTCGCCGCGGTCGCCGCGGAGCAGGACGCGCTGCAGGCGCAACGCGAGGCCGATGTCGAAGGCATCGCCGCGCTCGAAGTGCGCGTCCCCGTGCTCGAGGCCGACGCGGCCGAGGCGCAGTCGCTGTTCGAGTCGCGTGCGCTGGTGCAGCTCGAGCTCGACGAGCGCGCCACCACCGTCGCCGGGCAGCGTCGCGACCTCGACGTCCGTGCCGCCCAGCTCGCCGAACGGCGCACGGTGCTCGAGCACCGATTGGCCGAGGTCGACGACCGTCTCGCACGCGACCCCGAGCGGCGCGCCGAGGCCGAGCGGCACCGGGTCGGGCTGGAACGAGCGCGGCCTCGGCTACCAGGCCGTCGGCAGCCGTCTCGTCGAACTGACCGACCGCATCGACGCGATGCTCACCCGCTGGCGCACGGCCCGCCGGGCCGAGGCCGAGCGTGCGGCCGCGGCCAGCGACCAGCTTCAAGAGCTGCGCACCACGCGCGCGGCCGCGGAGCAGGAGCTGCTCGAGGTGCGCGAGCTGCTCCAGCGGCGCGACATCGACGAGGCCGAGACCCGCATGCGGCTGGAAGCCGCGGTCGAGAAGCTGCGCACCGAGCACGACGTGGAACCTGCGGTCGCCCTCGATGCGCCTGCACCCGAGGTGCCCGCGGGCACCACCCTCGCCGGTCGTGGCCGCGACCTCGACCGCGAGCTGCGGCTGATGGGTCCGATCAACCCGCTCGCGCTCGAAGAGCACGATGCCCTCCTCGAACGCCACGAGTTCCTGCAGGCGCAGCTCGAGGACGTGAAGGCGAGCCGGCGCGAGCTGAACCGGGTCATCAAGGCCGTCGACCAGGAGATCGTGTCGGTGTTCGGCCAGGCCTTCGCCGACGTGCAGCAGAACTTCACCGATCTCTTCACCACGTTGTTCCCCGGCGGGTCGGGCAAGCTCCTGCTCACCGATCCCGACGACCTCCTCAACACCGGCATCGAGATGGAGGCGCGACCATCGGGCAAGAACGTGCGCCGGCTCTCGCTCCTGTCGGGTGGCGAGCGCTCGCTCACCGCCCTCGCGTTCCTGTTCGCAGTGTTCCGTGCCCGGCCGTCGCCCTTCTACCTGATGGACGAGGTCGAGGCCGCGCTCGACGACGTCAACCTCCACCGCTTCCTCGACCTGGTGCACGAGTTCCGCAACGAGGCGCAGCTCCTCGTCGTGTCGCACCAGAAGCGCACCATGGAAGCGGCCGACTGCCTCTACGGCGTCTCGATGCCGCCCGGAGGTTCGAGCCGGGTCGTGAGCCAACGCGTCAGCGACGACCTCCCGGTGGCCTGACCGGGACGAGGCGATGACCCCTCTGCTCGTGCTGGCCGCAGCGTCCGATCCCGGGTTGGTCGACGCCTGTGGACCGAAGGGCGAGCAGTCGTGGCTCTGCTCCACCGTCTACCGCATCACCGGCGACTCCGGCGCGGCCGACGTCGCCGACGCGCTGTCGAAGCCCATCCGCATCGTGGTGGTGCTGCTGTCGGCGTGGATCCTCGTGCGGATCAGCCGCGTGCTTCATCGCGCCGCCTGGTGAAGCACCTGAGCGGCGGGGTGGAGAAGCTGGCGGCGATGAAGCCGGCCTCGATGCGAGGCGTGTCGTTCGTCGACACCGGCCCGATGCCCCAGGCGCGGCGCACGCAGCGCGCGGAGACCATCGGCGCCGTGGTGCGCAGCGTCGTGTCCATCACGATCTGGTCGATCGCGGTGCTCACCGTGCTCGAGGTCCTCGGCATCAGCCTCGGCCCGCTCATCGCCGGCGCGGGGATCGTCGGCGTCGCGCTCGGCTTCGGCGCGCAGTCGCTGGTGAAGGACTTCCTGTCGGGCATGTTCATGCTCATGGAGGACCAGTACGGCGTCGGAGACGTGATCGACGTCGGGGTCGCGACCGGCACGGTCGAGGGCGTGAGCCTGCGCACCACTCGTCTGCGCGACGTCGACGGCGTCGTGTGGCACGTGCCGAACGGCACCATCCTCCGCGTGGGCAACAAGTCGCAGCAGTGGTCGCGCGCGGTGGTCGACGTGCCGGTCACCTTCCAGGCCGACATCGCGGCCGCCACCGAGGTGATCCGGGTCGAGACCGACCACGTGTGGCACGACCCCGCGTTCGCGTCGGTGATCCTGGCCGAGCCCACCGTCCTCGGCACCGAGTCGTTGGAGCCGGGGCGGGTGGTGATCCGGATCGTCGTGCGCACCCGCCCGCAGGAGCAGTGGCGGGTGGAGCGCGAACTGCGCACGCGGATCAAGACGGCGCTCGACCAAGCCGGGATCGCACTGCCCTCCGCGTAGGCTCCGCGAGATGGACGCCACCGTCGTCGTCATCCTCATCTTCCTGCTCGCAGGTGTGCTGATCGGCCTGGGTCTCGGTCTGTCGCGCCGGGCGAAGCGCCAGGAGCAGGTCCCCGGTGAGGTCGGCACCCGGCCGATGCCGGCTGCACCGCCGAAGACCGCACCGCCGACGACGGCACCGCCTGAGGCCGAGCCGGCCGTCGTCGAGACCGAGGCCGAGGTCGAGGCGCCGCCCGAGCTTCGCGAACGTCTCGGCAAGACGCGCGGCGTGTTCGCGCGCCTGCGTGGACGCAACCGCATCGACGACGAGACGTGGGACGATCTCGAGGACACGCTCCTCATGGCCGACGTCGGCATGCCGGTCACCGAGCGGATCCTGGGTGACGTGAAGGAGCGGGCCAAGGCGGAGCGCACCGCCGACTCCGACGCGCTCATGGTGCTGTTGCACACCGAGCTCGTCGCGCTCCTCACCAGCAGTCCTGCTGGCGGCGACAAGCCGCGCGCGCTCACCCAGACCGACGGCGAGCCCAACGTCTGGATGTTCGTGGGTGTCAACGGCGTCGGCAAGACCACCACCATCGCCAAGGTCGCGCAGCGCGAGACCGGCGACGGGCGCACCGTCGTGCTCGCCGCCGCCGACACGTTCCGGGCCGCCGCCGCCGAGCAGTTGACGCACTGGGCCGAGGTCACCGGAGCCGGCATCGTGCGCGGCCAGGAAGGCGCCGACCCCGGTTCGGTCGTCTACGACGCCATGAGCTCGGCCGCCAGCCGCGACGCCGACCTCGTGCTCGTCGACACCGCCGGCCGGCTCCACACCAAGACCAACCTCATGGCCGAGCTCGAGAAGCTCAAGCGCATCGTCGACCGCACGCCCGGCGCGCTCAAGGAGGTGCTGCTGGTGCTCGATGCCACCACCGGACAGAACGGGCTCACCCAGGCCCGCCAGTTCGCGGAGGCGGTCGACGTGACCGGCGTCGTGCTCACCAAGCTCGACGGCAGCGCCAAGGGCGGCATCGTGCTCGCCATCGAGGCCGAGCTGGGCATCCCGGTGAAGCTCATCGGGGTGGGGGAGCGCGCCGCCGACCTCGTCGAGTTCGACCCCGAAGCCTTCGTCGCCGCCCTGCTTGGACGCGTAGCGTGCCGGGCGAGAGGACGCAGCAGGCGGGAGCGAGCGAGACGAGTCGGCTCGCTAGCCTGAAGCGACCATGTTCGACACGCTCGCCGATCGCTTCGACGGCATCTTCACCAAGCTCCGCAGCCGCGGGAAGCTGACCGACAAGGAGATCGACGAGGTCTGCCGCGAGCTGCGCGTCGCGCTGCTCGAGGCCGACGTCAACGTCGTCGTCGCCCGCAACTTCATCCGCCGGGTGAAGGAGCGCGCGCAGGGTGCCGAGGTGGCCAAGAGCCTCTCGCCCGCGCAGCAGGTCATCAAGATCGTCAACGAGGAGCTGATCGAGACCCTCGGCGGCACCACCGGCAAGCTCACGACCGTCGTCGAAGCCGCCGAGTGTCGTGATGATGGCGGGCCTGCAGGGCTCCGGGAAGACGACCGCCTCGGCCAAGCTCGCCCGCCTGCTCAAGAGCCAGAACCGCCGCCCCCTGCTCGTGGGCGCCGACCTCCAGCGTCCCGCCGCGGTCGAGCAGCTGCGCGTGCTCGGTGAGCGCATCGGTGTGCCGGTGTACTCCGAGTCGACCGATCCGGTCGCCGTGGCGCGCGGCGCGCGCGAAGAAGCCGCTCGCCTCGGGCGCGACGTGATCATCGTCGACACCGCCGGTCGTCTCCAGATCGACGCCGACCTCATGGACGAGCTGGTCGACGTCCGCGACATCGTGCAGCCCGAACGACACGCTGCTCGTCGTCGACGCCATGACCGGTCAGGAAGCGGTGAACGTCGCCACCGAGTTCGACGCCGCCGTCGGCCTCACCGGCGTGATCCTCACCAAGATCGACGGCGACGCCCGCGGTGGCGCCGCGCTGTCGGTGAAGGAAGTGGTCGGCAAGCCGATCCTCTTCGCCGGAACCGGGGAGAAGCTCGACGAGTTCGAGCCCTTCCACCCCGACCGCATGGCCAGCCGCATCCTCGGCATGGGCGACGTGCTCACGCTCATCGAGAAGGCCGAGGCCACCTTCGACCAGGAGGAGATGGAGAAGGCCGAGCAGAAGCTCCGCAAGGGGCAGCTCACGCTGCAGGACTTCCTCGACCAGATGCGACAGGTGCGGAAGATGGGGCCGCTGCAGAACGTCCTCGGGATGCTGCCGGGCGTGCCCAAGGAGATCAAGAACGCGGAGATCGACGACAACGAGATCAACCGCATCGAGGCGATCATCTGCTCGATGACGCCGGCCGAGCGCGAGAACCCGTCGGTCATCAACGGCTCGCGGCGGATCCGCATCGCCGAGGGCAGCGGCGTCACGCCCGCCGACGTCAACGCGCTGCTCAAGCAGTTCAAGACGGTGCAGCAGATGATGAAGGGCATGGGCAAGGGCAAGGGGCGGATGAAGCTCCCGCCGGGCATGGACCTCAGCGAGCTCGAGGGCCTCCAGCAGTAGTCAGTCGTCGCGCCCCTCGCGGTGGGCCGCCTGCTCGCGCGGACGCAGCCCGCGCTGCGCCATCTCCATGCGCAACTCGTGCGCGTCGCGCGTCTTCGCGGTGACGGCCATGACGTCGGTCGACATCTGCAGGTGCATGCGCATCCCCATCAGCTCCCACGCGCGCTTCACCAGCTGCTTCGTGGCCATGAGCGTCGACAGCGGCGCGCGTGCCACGTGCGCGGCCAGCTCGTCGACCGTGGCGTCGAGGTCTTCACGCGCGACGACCCGGTTCACGAGACCCATGTCGAGTGCCTCGGCCGCGGTCAGCGTCTGCGCGGTGTAGAGGTACTCGTAGGTGCGCTTCCAGTTCATGAACACCCACGGCTCGATCATGGTCTCGCCGCCAGGGAAGCCGAGCCCCTGCACCAGCGGCATCTGGAAGTAGGCGTCGTCCGACGCGACCGTGATGTCGGGGAGCAGCGCCCAGTAGGTGCCGCCGCCGAGCGCGTAGCCCTGCACCTGCGCGATGGTCGGCTTGCGGAACTCCCAGAGGCGCAACGTCGGCCAGAGGAACAGGTCGGACTGCGCCTTCCACACCGAGTCCCAGTGCTCCATGTTCTCGGCGAACTCGGGGTAGGTGTAGCCCCCGCCGGCGGCGTGCCCGGCGCAGAACCCTTGCCGTTGGCCTTGATCACCACCACCTTCACCGCGTAGTCGCGATCGGCGAGGGTGAGGGCGTCGTCGAAGGCGTGGACCATCTCCGAGGTCTGGCGTTGGCCCGGCCGGGGTCGTTCGAGGACGATGTGGGCCACCGGGCCCGTCGACGTCGTAGGTGAGGGGGCCGAGATCCTGGGTCTGCATCGGGTCAGTCTTCCTGATGGACCATCGGGCTCGCACTCGCCGACCCGGTGACCGGTCGGGTAGCCTGACCCTTCGCACTTTGCGGGGTGCCTCGCGTCGCGCCCCGAACCCCGAGACGAGAAGGAAACACCTCCGTGGCCGTGAAGATCCGCCTGATGCGGGTAGGGAAGAAGAAGCAGCCGACGTACCGCGTCGTGGTGGCCGACGGCCGCTCGCCCCGTGACGGGCGCTTCATCGAGATCATCGGGCAGTACGCGCCCCGCCAGGACCCGTCGTTCTGCCAGATCGACGCCGACTCGGCGCTGGCGTGGCTGCGCAAGGGCGCCCAGCCCACCGAGCAGGTGCAGAAGCTGCTGACCGAGCAGGGCGTGTGGGCCCAGTACGAGTCCGAGCGCAGCAAGCCCGCGGTCACCAAGCTCTCGCGTCGTGGCTACGTCACCGGCAAGGTGGCCCCCGGCGAGAAGAAGGCGAAGCCCGAGGCGGAGGCGAAGCCCGAGGCGCCGCAGCGCCGGCGGCCGAGGCCGAGGCGCCTGCCGGACGAGACGCCGGCCGAAGAGCCGACCGCCGACGAGACGCCGGCCGAAGCAACCACCGACAGACACGCCGGCTGAGGACGCATCCGAATGAGCGACGACGGCTACGACGACACCTACGACGATGTCGTCGACGAGGTCGGCGCCGAAGGCAACCGCATCGAGGGCGACGCCGTGAGCGGCCGCGGCGCGCGCCCTCGCGGTCACCGAGTACGTCACCCGCAACCTGGCCGACGACCCCGACGCGATCGAGGTCGACGTCGAGGAACGCGGCGACGAGGTCGCGCTGATGGTGCGCGCCAACCCCTCCGACATGGGCCGCCTCATCGGCAAGCGTGGTCGCGTGATCCAGGCGCTGCGCCAGCTCGTGCGCGCGGCCGGCACCGCCGACGGCGTGAAGGCCAACGTCGACATCGTCGAGTAGCGCCGGACGACGGACACGGACGTGCCCGGCGCGGGCGACCGCCTGGTCGTCGGTCGGGTCGGACGGGCCCACGGGTTGCGCGGCGAGGTCGCGGTGACCTTCAGCAGCAACCGTCCCGAACGGTCCGCGCCCGGCGCGGTGCTCTTCGCCGGGGAGCGCGAGCTGGTGGTCACGGCGTCGCGTCCCGCACCAGGGCCGCATGTTGGTGCGCTTCGCCGGGGTCGACGACCGCACCGCGGCCGAGGCGCTGCTCGGGGTCGAGCTCACCGCCGACCCGCTCCCCGCCGACGTCGAGCTCGACGAGCGCGAGCTCTGGGTGCACGAGGTGGTCGGCGCCGAGGTGCACGACCGCGGCGGCATCGTGCTGGGCACGGTCACCGCGGTCGAGGCCAACCCCGCGCACGACCTCCTCGTCCTCGACGGCGGCGCGCTGGTGCCGATGGTGTTCGTGGTCGAGCAGCGCGACGGTGTGGTCGTGATCGATCCTCCCGACGGCCTGTTCGACCTCTGACCGGTCCGGTTGCCGTGCGCATCGACGTCTTCACGCATCTTCCCCGAGTGGTTCGCCGGACCGTTCGACGCGTCGCTGCTCGGCAAGGCGCGCGCCGCGGGCCGGCTCGACCTGCGGGTCCACGACCTCCGCGACGCACACCACCGACCGCCACCGTTCGGTCGACGACTCGCCCTACGGCGGGGGCGCGGGGATGGTGATGGCGCCCGAGCCGATCTTCGCCGCGGTCGAGGCCGCGTCGAGCCGCCGCGCCCGCTGTTCCTGCTGTCGGCCGCGGGTCGGCGCTTCGACCACTCGGTCGCCACCGAGCTCGCCGCCGGCGACGGCTTCTCGCTGCTGTGCGGCCGCTACGAGGGTGTCGACCAGCGGGTGGCCGACCACCTGTGCGACGGCGAGCTGTCGGTGGGCGACTTCGTGCTCGCCGGGGGTGAGGCCGCCGCCGCGGTGGTGGTCGACGCGGTCGCCCGCCTCGTGCCCGGGGTCATGGGCAACGAGGAGTCGGGCGCCGACGAGTCGTTCGCCACCGGGCTGCTCGAGTACCCGCAGTACACGCGGCCGGCCGAGTTCCGGGGCGAGGCCGTGCCCGAGGTGCTGCTCAGCGGCGACCACGCGCGGGTGGCGCGCTGGCGGCGGGCGCAGGCGCTGCGCCGCACGCTGGCCCGGCGCCCCGATCTCCTGGCCGACCTCCTGCCGGACGGCCTCGGGCCCGACGACGAGGCGCTGCTGCGCGAATTCCCGGACGCGGGGCCCGCCCGGTAACATTGCGGGTTCCTCTAGCTCGGAGTTTCCCGAATGAACGCCACCGACCTCGTCGACCGGACACAGCTGCGCGACGACATCCCCGAGTTCGCCCCCGGCGACACCCTGAAGGTGCACGTGCGCGTGGTCGAGGGCAACCGCGAGCGGGTCCAGGTGTTCCAGGGCATCGTCATCCGGCGCAAGGGCGACGGCAGCCGCGAGACCTTCACCGTGCGCAAGGTGAGCTTCGGCGTCGGCGTCGAGCGCACCTTCCCGGTGCACTCGCCCATCATCGCCAAGATCGAGCGGATCACCCGTGGTGACGTCCGCCGGGCCAAGCTCTACTACCTCCGTGACCGGGTCGGGAAGGCCGCGAAGGTCAAGGAGAAGCGCGACTGAGGTGACGCGCACCGCATCTGGCCGTCGTTACAGTACGGACAGCGGCGGGGGACAGCCCCGCGTGGAGGCGGCGTGAGCGCTGAAGACCTCGAGCGGTACGAGACGGAGATCGAGCTCCAGCTCTACAAGGAGTATCGCGACGTCCTGCCGATGTTCTCGTACGTCGTCGAGACGGAGCGGCGCTTCTACCTCACCAACACGGTGAAGCTCGACGCCCGCACGGAGAACGGGCAGACCTACTTCGAGCTCGAGCTGCAGGACGCCTGGGTCTGGGACATGTACCGGCCCGCCCGCTTCGTCGCCAACGTCCGCGTCGTGACGTTCAAGGACGTCAACATCGAGGAACTCGCCCGGGACGCCTGAGCGTGGCGAGTGCTGCGCGCCCAGATCCTCGGCGCACGCTCGGCGATGCCGGCGAGGAGCTCGTCGCGCGTGGTACGCCGACGCCGGCTACCGCGTGCTCGACCGCAACTGGCGCTGTCGCGAAGGTGAGCTCGACGTGATCGTCGCCCGCGGCTCGGTGCTCGTGTTCTGCGAGGTGAAGACGCGCCGCAGCACCGCGTTCGGCTGCCCGCCGAGGCGGTCACCGTCACCAAGCAGCGCCGGATCCGCACGCTGGCGATGCGCTGGCTCGACGAGCACCCCGAGGCGCGTGCGCGCACGCTGCGCTTCGACGTCGCGTCGGTGCTCGCCGAGCACGGGACGCCACCGGTGCATCGACGTGATCGAAGCCGCGTTCTGACCGTCGGCGCTAGGAACGGCGCGTGCTCGACGCGGCGCCAGCACGACGTGTGCCAGTGGCGACGGTCCTCGGGCGCGTCGCGCGGCACGACCACCTCGTGGCCGAGGCCGGGCGGGATCTCGTGGTCGCACCCGGGACAGCGGTACGTCTTCACCGCCTGGTACGGCTGGATGTGACGGACCTCGACCGGCCCGTCGGGCACGTCGGCGCGGTGCGCGGGCACGGTGGCGGGTCGCCGCTCAGCCGAACACGGCCCAGAGCACCAGCGCCGCCACCACCACGAGCGCGACGACGACGATCACGACGTCGGTGCCGCGCTTGGCCTGGGAACGGAACGGGTTGAGGCCCACACCGCTACGGTAGCGGCCGATGTCCGACGACCTCCTCGTGCAACGACGCGACGGCGTCGTGACGCTCACGCTCAACCGTCCCGACAAGCTCAACTCGATCACCGGCGCGATGTGGGGCGGCCTGCGCGACGTGTTCGACGAGGTCGCGGCCGAACCGCGACGACCGCGTGCTCGTGATCACCGGCGCGGGCAAGGGCTTCTGCTCCGGCGCCGACCTCGTCGCGCAGGACATGCCGCGCGGCACCGGTGGTCGGCTCGAGCACATGCGCGGGGTGGGGCGGAGCGCGGCCGCGCTGCGCGACATCGGCAAGCCCACCATCGCCAAGGTGAACGGCGTGGCCGCGGGCGCCGGACTCAACCTCGCGCTCGGCTGCGACCTCGTGATCGCGTCCGACGCCGCCCGCTTCAGCGCCATCTTCGTGCAGCGCGGGTCTGAGCATCGACTACGGCGGCTCGTGGCTGCTCCCGCGCCTCATCGGCATGCACAAGGCCAAGGAGCTCGCGTTCCTCGCCGACGTGATCGACGCCACCGAGGCCGAGCGCATGGGCATCGTGAACCGGGTCGTGCCGGCCGACGAGCTCGACGCCGCGGTCGACACCGTGGTCGCCCGTCTCCTCCAGATGGCGCCGATCGCGCTGGCGCAGACCAAGCACCTCCTCGACCAGGCGTTCACGGTGACCTTCGCCGAAGCGGTCGAGGCCGAGGCCGCCGCCCAGGTGGTGAACCTGAGCTCCGACGACGCCAAGGAAGCCGTGCAGGCGTTCATGGAGAAGCGCAACCCCAACTTCACCGGGGAGTAGGCGACCTGGCGCAGGCCGCAGGGTGCAGGTCGGGTTCACTGCGGCCAGCACAGACCGCGCGACCGTTCCATCCACCCGTCGCGCTCCAGCGCCCGCACCGCGGCCACCACGCGCGACGGCGTGAGCCGCGCCCGGCTGGCGAGCTGGTCGAGCGTGGCCGGCTCGCCGTGGCAGGCCTCCAGCACCGCGGCCTGGTCGCCGAGCGGCAGCGCGCGCTGGTCGGCACGCGGTCCCGGTCCGCTGAACCCCAACGCGAGCAGCACGTCGTCGGGATCGAGCACCACGGTGGCGCCGTCGTAGATGAGCTGGTTGGTGCCCGCCGACGCCGGGTTGCGTCGCGATCCCGGGTACGCCATCACCGTGCGGCCGTAGTCGATCGCGTGCTCGGCGGTGAGGCGTGCGCCGCCCTTCAGCGTCGCCTCGACGACGACCGTGACCTGCGCGAGCCCGGCGATGATCCGGTTGCGCACCGGGAACGCGTACTGCCGCGGCTGGGTGCCGTACGCGAGCTCGCTCATGATCAGGCCCGACGCGCGCACGCGGTCGAACAGGATGCGATGACGGCGCGGGTACACGACGTCGAGCCCGGTGGCCACCACCCCGATCACCGCGCCGCCGGCGTCGAGCGCGCCCTCGTGCACCGCGCCGTCGATGCCGATCGCCAGCCCGCTCACCACCGTCACCCCGGCGCGCGCCAACGTGGCCCCGAGCTCCCGTGCGTCGTCGAGCCCGTTCGGCGTGGCGGCGCGCGTGCCCGACCACCGCGACCCGCGGCCGGTCGAGCGCCTCTGGGGCGTCGCCCTCCGCCAGCAGCACCTCGGGGCGGTCGGGCAGCTCCTCGTCGAGCGGGTACCCGGGTCGTCCGGCCACGTAGACCCTCGTTCGCCGTGCGACCAGCGTGCGCGCGACGCGGTCGCCGCGCGCCGCGGCCTGCCACGCGCGTGCCAACGACTGGCGGGCCGGCGAGCTCGGCGGCCCGACACGCCCTCGCACAGCACCGCCGACGCCAACCCGCGCTCGAGCCCGGCCAGCGCACCCACCGGACCACCGCCGCGCTCGACCAGCGCGCGCAACCGGCGATGGGTCATGTCGGGCAGCGACGCCAGCGTCGCCGCCGCCAGCTCGACCGGGTCGAGCGGTGCACGTCGGGACGATCTGCCCGGGCTCACGGCACGTCTCCGCGCATGCCCGGCGGCCGACTCGAGGTGCGCGGCGGTGATGCCCGCGCTGTCGTCGAGGTCGGCGAGCGTGCGCGCCACCCGACGGATGCGGGTGGCGCCCCGGCCGGTGAGCTGACGGTCGGCGATGAGCTCGCGCCACACGTCGTCGGCCTCGGACCCGAGCGGCAACAGGCGCGGCACCGCGCCGGCGGCGACGTGCGCGTTCTGCGACCACGGCCAGTCGGCGTAGCGAGCCCGTTGCCGCTCGTACGCGGCCGCGACGCGCGCGGCCACCTCCGCCGACGACTCGCCGGCGACGTCGTCGGACTCGGGCGCGTCGACCCGCACGCGGAGGTCGAACCGGTCGAGCAGCGGCGCGCTCAATCGCCGTCGGTACCGTTCGCGTTGCGCGTCGCTGCAACGGCACTCGTTGTTGGTCGACCCGCACGGGCACGGGTTGGAGCACGCGACGAGCTGGAACGCGGCGGGGAACGTGAGCGACACGCCCTGGCGCGAGATGCGCACCGCCCGCTCCTCAAGCGGTTGGCGCAAGGCGTCGAGCGCGGTCGGCGCGAACTCGCCGAGCTCGTCCAGGAACAGGATGCCTCGGTGCGCGAGCGTGATCTCGCCCGGTCGGGCGCGACCGCTGCCGCCACCGACCAGCGCGGCCGTCGACGCGGTGTGATGCGGCGCGCGGAACGGGCGGCGACGGACGAGCCGACCGCCGACCGCGATGCCCGCGGCCGAGTGGATGCGGGTGACCTCCAGCGCCTCGGGTGCGAGAGCGGAGGGAGGATGGTGCCGAGGCGCCGCGCCAGCATCGTCTTGCCCGTGCCCGGTGGTCCGCAGAACAGGAGGTGGTGTCCGCCCGCGGCCGCCACCTCGAGCGCCTCGCGGGCGAACGGCAGGCCGCGTACGTCGGCGAGGTCGACCACTTCGTCGTCGAGCATGCCGTCGGCAGTGGCGTCGTCGGGGGGCACCGACCGGCGGGTCCCAGTCGGGCCACGGCTCCTCGCCCTTCAGGCACGCCCGCAGCTCGCCCAAGGTGCGGGCAGCCCGCACCCGCACGTCGCCCACGAGCTCCGCCTCGGCACGCGTTGGCCAACGGCACGACGACTGCCTGCGCACCGCTGCGCGCCAGGGCGTCGACGAGCGCGAGCGTACCGGGCACGGGGCGCACCGAGCCGTCGAGACCGAGCTCGCCCAGCACCGCGACGCCGTCGAGCACGCCGGCGGGCAGCGCGTCGTTGGCCCCGAGCACGCCGAGCGCGACCGCGAGCTCCAGCCCCGAGCCCGTCTTGCGCACGTCGCCCGGCGCGAGGTTGACGGTGATGCGGTTCTGGGGCCACGGCAATCCCGACGACAGCACCGCGGCGCGGACGCGCTCCCGCGACTCGCGCACCGCGGCGTCGGGCAGGCCGACGACCTGGTACGCGGGCAGACCGGACGAGACGTGGACCTCGACGGTGACGGGTTGCCCGTCGACGCCGATGAGCGTGGCACTGCGGACCGCGGCGAGCACGGCGACCTCCCTGCACGAACGAGTGGGAGGACCGGACCGCGGCGACCTCGACGGTGACGCGGATGTTGGCAGGGGGGTACGACACCCATCGAGCGGTGGAGGTGCTCCGTCGTCGGCCCCGGTCGTGCGCCGCCCGGCAAGGGTCGGCCAGGGTCATCGTGGAGAACGTCCCTTACGACGTCCTCCACGACGCGACCGGGACCATCGCCGCGGGCCGACGTGCCCCTTCCCGAGCTCGCGCACTGCCGCACACCGGTCCCGAACGTCGACCTGTGCGGTTCGGACGGTCATCCAGGACGCGGGCGTCCTTCATGCCCGGCCGCGACGCGGCCCAGGTGATCCTCTCGATCCTGAGCGCTCCGATCCCTCGGGTGGGTGCTCACGTGTTCGCCCGGTGGTGCCACCGCATTTCGAGGCGGTGGTGCGTCGGCTCGTGGCTCGCGACCGCCCGCATCACCACGACGAGCCCGATCACCGCGAGGGCGGCGTCGACCAGGAAGGCCCGACTGATGCCCTGCGTGAGGTTGTCGGCCGACTCGACGATCGCGGTGTTGATCCCGAGTCCGACCGCACCACCCGCGACCTGGCACATGTAGACGATCCCGCCGGCGAGGCTCGACTGCGAGGGATCGAGCGCGGTGACGGCGAGTGTGGTCACCGAGGAGTAGAAGAGACCGATGCCGACACCGAGCACGATCATCCCCGGGATCATCGATCCGTAGCTCGCGTCGTCGTCGAGCAGCGCGAGCAACAGCATGCCCACGGCCAGCGCGACCGCACCGCCGCCGATGACCACGCGGGCACCGAGCCGGTCGTACAGCGAGCCGGCCACGAACGACGTGGCCGCGAACACCACCATCAGCGGGAGGAGCCCGGCGCCCGACGCCAGTGGGCTGTACCCGAGGATCTTCTCGAAGAACTGCGGCAGGTACAGGAGCGCAGCGAAGAAGATCGCCGACATCAGCAGCACGGACAGGCAACACCACGCGAACACCCGGTTGGCCAGCACTGCGCGCGGTACCAGCGCACGGTCGCCGATCCGGCCCTCGGCCGGTACGAAGAGGGCGAGCAGCAGGATCCCGAAGCCGATGAGGCCGAGGATCAACGGGTCGCCGAACCCGTCGTCGGGTGCGAGGTCGAGCGCGACGAGGATCGCCACGATGGCCACGGAGAGGATCAACACCCCGCCGTAGTCCATGCGCCGCTCGGTGACGGCGCCGGTGCTCTCCGGCACCGAGCGTGAGATGACGATCATGGCGATGGCGACGACCGGAAGGTTGATCAAGAAGATCCAACGCCAGTTGAGTGCGTCGGTCAGCGCGCCGCCGAGCAGCGGGCCGAACGCATTGCCGATCCCGGCCACCCCGATCAGCAGTGCGCCGGCGAGCGACGCGCGGTCGTCGGGGAGGACCCCGTACATCATCCCGAGCACGGACGGCCACATGATGGCTCCGCCGATCCCCATGAGCCCCCGGCAGGCGATGAGCGTGTAGACGTCGGGCGCCAGCGCGCAGCCGAGCGAGAACACGGCGAAGATGATCGCCCCGATCATGAAGAGCCGCTTGCGGCCATAGAGATCGGCGAGGCGCCCACCGGTCACGATCATCACGCCGAACACGAGCGCATACCCGTTGATCACCCATTGCGCGCGTCCGAGCGTGGTGTCGAACGTCTTCTCGATCTCGGGGATCGCGACGCTCAGCGAGGTGAAGTCGTTCGCAACCACGAAGACGCCGAGCGCCATCGCGCCCAAGGCAACCTTGGTGGACCGCGGGATGGAACTCCGCGCTTGCGGCATCGTGCATGTTCGCGCGGCCGAACCACAACGTCGACAGTCCAGTGCTGCGCCATGCGTTGTGTCACCGTGTGTGCGAGCGGTCGAAGCACCCGTGGCCCGTCCGCCCGAACGGCCCGTCACGCCGTCGATCTAGACCTCCTCGGCATCGCATCGGAATACCCCCGGGGTATAGACGTTGTCAACGACGCACCCGATCGAGGAGGCCGCAATGGGCACCGTGACACTGACCGCAGACAGCTTCGAGACCACGGTGTCGAACGACGGCATCGTCCTGGTCGACTGGTGGGCGTCGTGGTGCGGCCCGTGCCGCATGTTCGCCCCGGTCTTCGATGCGGCGGCGGTCGAGCATCCCGACGTGGTGTTCGGCAAGGTCGACACCGAAGCGGAGCAGACCCTCGCGGCCGCGGCAGGGATCAGGTCGATCCCGACGCTCATGGCGTTCCGTGACGGGATCCTGGTGTTCTCGCAGCCCGGGGCGGTGTCGGCGCCAGCACTGGACGACCTGATCGCGCAGGTTCGGGCGCTGGACATGGACGAGGTGCGCGAGGCCGTCGCGGACCAGATGTCGGCCTGAGGGAAGCGAGCGCAGCATGCGATTCCGACGATGCCGTGAGCGATGTGCGGAGACGGCCCGCGTCGCGGTAGCCGACGGGACGGATGCTCGTCGCAGGTCGCATGTTCATGAAGCTGGTATGAGGAAGGAAGCGATGAACGCATTCGAGACCACGGTTCCGGCAGACGCCGCGACGACAGAGGCCGCGGTGCGCGACGCGCTCGGCGCCCAGGGCTTCGGTGTCGTCAGCGAGGTCGACGTCGCCGCGAACCTGAAGAACGCGCTGGGGGTCGATCGGCCGCCGCTGAAGATCCTCGGTGCCTGCAGCCCCGCACTCGTGCAGCAGGCGCTCGCCATCGACTCGTCGATTGCGCTGTTGTTGCCGTGCAACGTCGTGCTCGACCAAGCGAACGGTGGCACGCGCGTCCGCATCGTCGACCCCGAAGCACTGATGGACGACCCCCGCTTCGCCGACCTCGCTCGAGGTGCGTCCGAGAGCCTGCGCGCCGCCCTCGCCGCCCTCGGCGGCCAGCTGGTGGCGGACGCGACGGCATGACGATCGAAATACAGGCCGATGTCTTCGCCAGTACCAGCTCGGTGCCTGTCGCTGTTCAGCTACCTGATCGGTGACGAGACGACGGGTCGGCCGTCGTGGTCGACCCGCAGCGCGACGTCGTCGGAGTACCTCGCCGAGCCGACGCGCTCGGCTTCACGCATCGAGCACGTCATCGAGACCCACTTCCACGCCGACTTCCTGTCCGGGCCACCTCGAGCTCGCCGCCGCCACCGGCGCCGACGATCTCCTACGGCGACGGCGCGCAGGCCGACTTCCCGATCGAAGCGCTCGCCGACGGCCAGCGCCTCGTCGCTCGGCGAGGTCATCCTGGAGGTCCGCGCCACGCCCGGGCACACGCCCGAGTCGATCTCGCTCGTGGTGTGCGAGCACCCCGACGCCGAGCCCGTGGGGCGTGCTCACCGGCGACACGCTGTTCATCGGCGACGTCGGCCGTCCCGATCTGCTCGCCTCGATCGGGTGGACGCGCGAGCAGCTCGCCCGGCGGCTCTACCGATCGCTGCACGACCAGCTCCTCACCTTGCCCGACTCGACACGCGTCTACCCCGCGCACGGCGCCGGCTCCGCGTGCGGCAAGCAACATCTCGACCGCGGTCGCAGTCGACGATCGGCGAGCAGCGCGCGCACCAACTACGCGCTCGCGCCGATGACGCGAAGACGCCTTCGTCGCGGCGGTGACCGAAGGCCAGTCCGTCGCGCCGCTGTACTTCGCGTTCGCCGCCGACGCCAACCGCCGAGACCGCGAGCTGCTCGACGACCAGGAACCGGCCGCCCGCTCGAGCTCGACCGAGGTCGCGAGCAGCACGGCGGCGACGGGGCGGTGCGTGATCGACGGCCGCGTCCGCCGAGGTGTTCGCCGTCGGGCCACCTGCGCGGCTCGATCAACGTCGCGCTCGACGGGCGCTTCGCCGAGTACGCCGGCGACATCGCTGCGACCCGGACCAGCCGATCGTCATCGTCACCGAGCCCGGCCGCGAGACCGAGGCCAAGGTCCGGCTGGCCCGGATCGGCTTCGACCGACGTCCGTCGGCGCCCTGCGTCGACGTCGAACCGCGCTCGCCGACGCATCCCGAGCTCGCTGGCGCCGCGCTGCCGGCTCACCGCGCGCCGACCTCGCGTCCTGGCGGGACGACGAGCCGGACCTGCAGATCGTCGACGTCCGCAACCTCGCCGAGCAGTCGAGCGGGCGTCGTGCCGGGCGCGCGGTCCGTGCCGTTGCCCGACGCTGCTCGACCGGCTCGGCGACCTCGATCCCCGACCGTCCCGATCGTCGTGTACTGCGCCAGCGGGTACCGCTCGTCGATCGCCGCGTCGCTGCTGCGTACGCACGGCTTCGCGCGGGTCGCCGACATCCTCGGCGGCTTCGACGCCTGGCGCGTCACCTGCCTGCCCGTGGAGCACCCGAGTCCGGAGCCACGCGTCGACTTCTCGATCCTGAGCGAACCCATGCGCGCCTTCCTCGCATCACCACTCGGGTTCCTCATCGGCCTGTCGCTCGGCGCGCTCGGTGGAGGCGGCTCGATCCTCGCCGTTCCGCGCTCGTGTATGCCGCCGGCCAGGATCCCAAGGCCGCAACCACCTCGAGCCTGCTCCTCGTCGGCTCGGCCGCGCTCGTCGGCATGGCAATGCACCACCGCGGCCGGTCGAGTCCGGGTCGGACCGGCGTCATGTTCGGGCTCACGGGCATCGGCGGTTCGATCGCCGGCTCCGCGCTCAATCGCCGACTCGATCCCAACCAGCTCCTCCTCGGCTTCAGCGTCCTCATCCTCATCGCGGCATGGCGCATGCTCGTGGGCTGTCCCACCTGCACCAACTCGGCGAGGAGCGCGAGCTCGCAGGCCAGCGGTCGGCGGACGGCTTCGTGTCGTTACCGGCACCCGAACGGCCAAAGTCGTCCAGGCCCTCCTCGCGGGTACCGCGGTCGGTTCCTCACCGGGCTGTTCGGTGTCGGCGGCGGTTTCGTGATCGTCCCGCGCTCGCGCTCGTGCTGCAACTCTCGATGCCGAGGCCATCGGCACCTCGTTGCTGGTCATCGCCATCAATTCCGGGCCGCGCTCGTCACCCGTCTCGCCACCACACGATCGACTGGGCGATCACCATCCCGTTCACACTGGCCGCGATCGTCGGGGTGCTCGTCGGGCAGCGCATCGCCGACCGACTCGACGCCCAACGCAGCCTCCGCTGGTTCGCCGCGCTCCTCGTCGCGGTTGCCCTCTACACCGCCATCCAGCGGGTTCGCAGGTCCTCCTGACCGTCCGGTCGCCGTGTCAACCCGTCCCTCTCGTCCGGTCCCTCTCGTCCGCCGGCGCCCAGGAGTCATCGGTGGCGTTCGTGCTCCTCCTGTGTCGTGTGTTCGTCGCCTTCGGTGCCACGGGCCGATCCCGCCACCGAACGGTGTCACGCTGCGTTGGCTGCGGGATCCGGCCCGACGTGCACTCGAGCCACCGACCTGCGCGGGAACAATACCCATGGGGGTATCGTTGAACGACCGAGGAGGATCCCATGGACATCGACGAAGGCGTCGTGGCGGAGTTGCAGCGCAGGCTCCGCCGCATCGAGGGTCAGGTGCGCGGCATCCAGAACATGCTCGCCGAGGAACGCGAATGTCGCGATGTCGTCACGCAGATCGCGGCGGCGGCGAAGGCACTCGAGCAGGTTGGCTTTCGTCTCTTGGCGTCCGGCCTCGCGTCGTGCCTCCAGGATCCGGAGCAGTCCGAGGCGGAGGGGTATCCCGTGTCGGAGGTCGAGCGGCTCTTCCTCAAGCTGGCCTGAACTCCCGAACACGACGGTTCGAACATCCGAGAACCAGAGAGAAGCACGCCATGACCGCAGTTGCGCACGCAGATGACACCACCTTCCGCTCCCGCCAGCTCGGCGTCGAGCGTCCGGCGCTGACGATCCTCGGCGCGTGCAGTCGCGAGTTCGCGCGTCGTGCGCTCGGCATCGACCCGTCGGTGAGCCTGCGGCTGCCGCGCGACGTCGTCCTCGAGACCACCGATGCCGGTACCCACGCGGGCATCGTCGATCCGCGAGACCTCATGGCGGATCCCGCGTTCCGCGACTTGGCCGACGAGGCGGCGACGCCGCTCAGCGCGGTGGTGGAGCCGGTCGCCACCGTGTGACGGTCCGGAAAACGGTGAGTGAGGCCTCTCTGACGCACGTCGACGGCAGGGTTCCCCGTTGGCGCACCTGGCTCCGGGGTCTCCTGGGCGTCGCACTGGGCGCGGGCGCGATCTGGCTGGTCTTCCGAGCGGCCGGCGGCCTCGGCGACGTCGGCACCGCCCTCCGCCGGACGAACCCGTGGTGGCTCCTCCCCGCAGTCGCGTTCGAGGCGCTGTCCTACGTGCTCGCTGGCGTCCGCCTCCGCCGACTCGCCGACGAAGAGGCCGACCTGACGGTCGTGTCCGCAACGGGCATCGAGCTCGTCGTCAACGGGCTCGGGCTCCTCACCCCGGCCTCGCCGGCCGAGGGCCTCGCGTTCGCGACGGCGGAGCTCTCACGTCGGGGTCTTCCTCGCCGGCGCATCGGACTCTCGCTCGGTTTCGCGAGCTGGTTCAGCTTTCGGATCTTCTATCTCGCCGGCGCCGTCAACCTGCTCTTCATGGTCGCGACGCGTGACCTCCCTGTTGACGCCACGTGGCCGCTCGTCGTCGCGCCGCTCGTCCTCGCGCTGCTCGCGGTCACCGCCGTGCTCGCGAACCGGTCCGGACCGCCGAACACGGCCGTGGAGCTCGGCGCACTCCGGTTCTGGAAGCCGAGGCCATCGTGCGCGAACGCCGGGCCGCAGGTGCCAGGTTCCATGCCGACGCGATGGCCGTCGTCGGCCCGCCGCGCCGGCGGTTTCGCCTGGCGCTGCTCTCGCTCGGCTCGACGATGAGCGACGTCGCGTGTCTCCGGTTCATCCTCATCGCTGCCGGCGTGCGCGTCGATCCCGACGTCGCCCTGCTCGCGGTCGGCGCGGGTGCGGTCGCGGCGTCGGTCCCGTTGCTGCCCGCGGGCATCGGGGTGGTCGAGGCCGTGATGCCTGCGTTGATCCACTGGTACGGGCCCGCGTTGAGTGCGGCGCTGGCCGGCGTTCTGCTGTACCGCGCGATCGGAACGTTCCTTCCTGCCGCGGCCGGTGCCGTCTCGCTGGTCGCGCTGCGGGCGAAGCCCTCGAATGATCGGAAGTGATCTGGTGATGACCTCGAAGGCGACTCGTCGAGAATTCCTCGGAGTGGTCGGCGGCGCGATCGCCCTCGGCGCGGTGACGTCACTGCAAGGGCGCGTCGCCGGCGCGGTTCCCTCGCTGTCCATCCCGTCAGGTGGGGCCCGGTTCGCCCAACCCCGTGAACTCGTGAGTGCCGACGGTCGCCTCGACGTGGAGCTCGTCGCCGCCGCGTCGCAGGTCGCGTTCGGTGCGGGAAGCGGTTCGCCTACACGTACAACGGTTCGACGCCGGGCCCGACGTTGCGGGTACGACCTGGTGACGTCCTCTCGATCACGCTCGTGAACCGTCTCGGTGAGACCACCAATCTGCACACGCACGGTCTGCACGTCTCGCCGTCGGGGCAGGCCGACAACGTCTTCGTCTCGGTCCCGGATGGTGAGCGCCGCACGTACATCTACGAGATCCCGCCCGATCACCGCAGCGGAACGTTCTGGTACCACCCGCACATGCACGAGATGGTCGCATCCCAGGTGTTCGGCGGTCTCGCCGGTGTCATCGTCGTCGAAGACGCGCTCGACGAGCTTCCCGAGCTCGCGGCGGCGACCGAACGGATCCTCGTGCTGAGCGATCCGGCGATCGGTGACTCGTCGAGTGTCCTGGACGCATCGATGATGGAGAAGATGCGCGGCCGTGAGGGCGATGTCGTCGTCGTCAACGGTGTCGTCGCGCCCACGATCGCCGCCGCAGCCGGCACCCTTGAACACTGGCGGATGCGTCAACGCGAGCCCATCGCGCTACTACCGCCTGTCGCTCGTGGACACCCGTTCACCGTGATCGGCACCGACGGTGGACGTCTCGCGACTCCACGAGAGGCTTCCGAGATCCTGCTCGCGCCAGGCGAACGCGGTCGAGATGCTCCTCGCTCCGAGCACCGCCGGCTCGTACCGCCTCGACGCCCTGCCCTACGACCGGGGGAGCGTCGGTATGGGCATGGGCGGCAGCACCACGTCGACGTCGCGCACGCTCGTCGCGACGCTGACCGTCACCGGGAACGCGCCGCCAGCCGCGATGCCCGCCGCCCTCGCGCCCGCGAGCGCGCTCGCGCTCCCGGCCCCGACGTCGCGGCGCGAGCTCGTGCTCGCGATGGGGATGGGTGGCGGAACGGGCGGCGGCATGGGTGGGGGGATGGGTGGCGGAGGGTGCCGGGTCGCAGCTTCACCATCGACGGCAAGACGTTCGACCCGGCGCGCACCGAACATCACGTCCAAGCTCGGAAGCGTCGAGGACTGGACCCTCACGAACACCTCGACGATGGACCACCCGTTCCACCTCCACGTCTGGCCCTTCCAAGTCGTCGCTCGCAGTGACGGCGCGCCGATCACCCCGGGATGGAAGGACACCGTGAACGTGCCCGCCGGCGAATCCGTCACCGTGCGCATACCCCTCACCGACATCAGCGGTCGCACCGTCTACCACTGCCACATCCTCGACCACGAGGACCTCGGCATGATGGGCGTCATCGAGGTCACGAGGTGACTCGGCCGACGCGTGGCGAGGATCCGGAACGCACACACTTCGACTGGAGCTCCGCAGCTCCTCGACCCAGGGAGCGAGATGGTTGGTGACACCGGGGCAGCGAGGCAGCCCCTGCGTGTGGTGATCGTGGGTGGCGTCGCGGGAGGGATGTCGGCGGCGACGCGTCTTCGTCGCCTCGATGCTGATGCGAGCATCACGGTGCTCGAACGGTCCGGTCATGTCTCGTTCGCCAACTGCGGCTTGCCCTATTTCGTCGGGGGGCTGATCGCAGAGGAAGAGGACCTGACGCTGCAGACCCCGCAGCAGCTCTTTGCTCGCTTCCGTCTCGACGCGAGGGTCGACAGCGAAGTCGTCGCGATCGATCGGGTGGGGCACACCGTGACGACCCGTTCGACGATCACTGGTGCCGAGGCGGTGGTCGGCTACGACAAGCTCGTGCTCAGCATGGGCGCGGCGCCGGTGCGGCCCCCGATCCCCGGCTACGAGCGTGTTCGCACCCTCCGGACGGTCGAGGACGCCGCCGGGCTCCTGTCCGACGTCGACGTCGCCCCATCGACCGCGGTCGTGATCGGTGCGGGCTTCATCGGGCTCGAGATGGCCGAGAACCTCGCGGGGCAGGGCATCGATGTCACGATCGTCGAGTCCACTCCTCAGGTGCTTCCGCCCCTCGACCCGGAGCTCGCCATCCTCGTCGAGGACGAGCTCGTCGCGCACGGCGTCCGCGTCGAGACCGGAGCGACGGTGGCGTCCGTGGACGACGCCACGGTGGAGCTGACCGACGGACGGATCCTCCCCGCGGAGCTCGTGGTCGGCGCGATCGGTGTGCGACCCGATGTGCGACTCGCCGAAGCGGCCGGCCTGGAGCTCGGACCGAGCGGCGGCATCGCGGTCGCGCACACCAGCCAGACGAACGATCCCGACATCTACGCCGTTGGCGACGCGGCGGAGAAGCCGGACGCCATCTCGCACGCCAAGTCGCTGATCGCGCTCGCGAACGTGGCGAATCGTCAGGGTCGACGCGTCGCTGACCACATCGCCGGACGGGAATCGCGCCCGGTCGCGTCGACGGGAACGGCGATCGTCAAGGTCTTCGATCTGGTGGCTGCGACGGTCGGATGGAGCGAACGGCGCCTGCGAGCAGCAGGGCTGCCGTTCCGGGCGATCCACTCACACCCGTTCGACCATGCCACCTACTACCCGGGCGCGGCACGCATGTGCACGAAGCTGCTCTTCGACCCGGACGACGGAACGATGCTCGGCGCACAGATCGTCGGCTCCAACGGGGTCGACAAGCGGATCGACGTGATCGCGACCGCGATGGCCGGCGGCCTCACTGCCGACCGTCTCGCCGATCTCGAACTGGCGTATGCCCCGCCGTTCTCATCCGCCAAGGATCCCGTCAACATGCTCGGCTACATGGCGGAGAACGTGCTGAGCGGCGACTGCGACATCGTCCAACCAGCCGAGCTCGACGCTCTCGTCGCCCAGGGTTGGACCGTGATGGACGTGCGCACCGCCGAGGAACACGCCGCGGGTGCCATCCCTGGATCGATCAACGTGCCGATCGACTCGCTACGCGACCAACTCGACGCGATCCCGGCCGCGCCCGTCGTCGTCTACTGCGAGGTCGGCCAACGAGGACACACCGCGACCGCGCTGATGCAGGAACTCGGGATCCGAGCCCGCAACCTCGACGGTGGCTACCGAACCTGGGCGGCAACCCTGCGGGCTCGAGCGAGGCAACCAGCCGGAGGACGCATCGCACCTCGCGCCCGGTGACGCCGGGCCACGAGGAGTCCGACGGGAGAGCACGGCGGCACCGAGGGCCGAGCGGGCTCCGCAGTTCGGGTCTACGGTCGTGTCGTGCACCAGCGCCGAGTGGTGATTGCGCTGCTCGTCCTCGTGGCACCGGTCATCGCGGTTGCCTCGCCGGCCGCAGCCCAATCGATGCAGGCCGCGTCGACGACGCAGAGCTACACCTTCGTCGACGCAACCCGCTCGACTCCGTGCACGGGCGCGAACGAACGGACCCTGAAGGTCACCGTGGTGACGCCGGACGCAGACGGACCGTCGCCGGTGGTGCTGGTCGCCCCCGGCAGCGGTGCCTCGCAACGGGCCGTCGCGAAGGCCGACGCGGCAGCGCTCGCGACTCGCGGGTACGTCGGCGTCGCGCTCGACTTCCCGTGCACGAACGCGCCGGGGTTCTCCACCCTCGACCCGACGGTCGCGCTCGACATCTACCACCAACCCGGCGACGTGAGCTTCGTCCTGACGAACCTGCTCGCGCTGAGCGGTGCACCCGGAAACCCGCTCTCGGAATTGCTCGACCCCGCACGGGTCGGGCTGGTGGGGACCTCGAGCGGCGCGATCACCGGTCTGCTGTTCTTCAACACGTGCTGCACCGACTCGCGGATACGTGCGATGGAGGTCGTCAAGGGGTTCCCGCCACCGACTGCAGCGGACCTCCCGGTGAACGGTGTCTACGACTGGTCGCGACCCATCGCCGTGTACTTCTGGAGCGGATGTCTGGATGTCGTGACCCCGCACGACGCGGCTGCCGCCGCGTACGCGCAACTGGGTCCGCCCCAGGCGTTCGTGACGGATCCGACCGGCAGCCACGCCACACCGCCGACGTTCCCCAGCGGCACCAGCGAAGCGTTCCTCGACCGCTTCGTCGCCGGGGACACCTCATCCGCGACGGCCGCGCCGTTCCTCGCCGCGGACGGTGATCCGTACTTCGCGTACGACCTGGGCGACTCCATCGCACCGCACGTCGCGACCGCCGGCTGCGCGGCGGCCGAGGACACCTCCGAGGCGCCGCCCGTGGTCGTCCCGCTGGTGCTGGCGCCGACGTTCACCGGCTGATCCCACGCGCTGGCGGACCCGCCCGTGACGCCGAGGTCGTGCGAGGTGCGATCGTCAGGCAGGCGCCGACGGCACGACCGGAGCGGTCGGCCACGGCGCGGCGATCTCGAGCGCCGAGGCCAGACGCACCAGCGTGGCTTCGTCGCCGAGCCGGGCCACGAACTGCACGCCGATCGGCAGCCCGTTGCCGTCCACCCCTGCGGGCACGCTCATCGCCGGGTGCCCGGTGGTGTTGAACACCCCGGTGAACGCGCTGAACGCCGACGCGTTCACCATCGTCTCCGGCCGACTCGTGTCCACCCAACCGAGCTCGGGGACCCGAATCGCCAGCGTCGGCGTCAGCAGGAGATCGAACTGCTCGAAGAACGGCGCCACTTCACGAGCAGTGCGTTCCAACTGCTGCAACGCGCCGATGACCTCCGTGCCCGTCATGGCGCGCCCGCCCTCGTAGAGCACACGCGTGAACGGTTCGAGGTCGTCGTCGCGCAACGTACGGCCCAGTGCCGCCAACCGGCTGTCCACCGCGAACGCCACGTTCACCGACATCACTGCCGCCAGGGCACCGTTCGCGGCCTCTGCGTCGTACGCGAACGTCGCCTCGTCGATCGAGTGGCCGAGCGACTCGCACACGGCCGCGGTGCGCGCCACTGCGTCCACCAGGTCGGTGTCGGCCGTCACGCCGCGTGCGGTCACGCACGTGTGCCCGATGCGCAGCCGCCCGGGATCGGCACCGACCTCGTCGAGGAACCGTCGCGCCGGTGGTGCCACGGCCACCGCGTCGCCCGGCGCCGGGCCCGAGACCGCGTCCAGCAGCGCGGCGCTGTCGCGCACCGTGCGGGTCAGTGAGTGCGTGCAGCCGACCGGGTACGAGAACGCTTCGAGGAACGGCGAGTTCGGCACCCGCCCGCGTGACGGCTTGAGCCCGAACAGGCCGCATGCGGCCGACGGGATCCGGATCGAGCCGCCGCCGTCGTTTCCGTGCGCGATCGGCACCATGCCCGACGCCACCGCCGCTGCCGAGCCGCCGCTCGACCCTCCTGCGGACCGCGACGGATCGTGCGGGTTGCGGGTCGGGCCGTGGAACAGGGGCTCGGTCGATCCGTTCTTGCCCAGCTCGGGGGTGTTGGTCATCCCGAGCACGATCACGCCCGCGGCGCGCGCTCGTGCCACCGCCAGGCTGTCGGCGCGTGCCACGTCGTCGGCCCACAAGCGCGACCCACGCGACGTGGGCAGGCCCGTCACCCGCGCACCGAGGGCCTTCACCAGGTAGGGGACACCGGCGAAGGCACCGTCACCCACCGAGCCCCGGCCCATCGGACGGCCGGCTTCCTCACGCGCGGCATCGAACCGCTCGGCCACGAGCGCGTGCACCCGCGGATCGAACGCCTCGATGCGGGCGATGGCGGCGTCGACCGCTTCCACTGCGGACACGTCGCCGGCGCGGATGGCGGCCGCGAGCCCGGTGCCGTCGAGCTCGTCGTACCAGTGGCTGTCCACCCGCGCACCCTACCGAGGTGGTCGGGGTGGCGCCCGCGCCCGGGTAGCGTGGTGCGCCTCGGGGCGGTCCGAACGCGAAAGGCATCGAGCATGTGGGCGACCACGTCGGACGGGGCAGCTGGGGCCGTTTCGGCATGGAAGCCCGAGGCCTTCGCCGAGTCGCTCGTGGGCCGGAGTCCCCACACCCGCGCCGCGTACGAGCGCGACGTCGCCGAGTTCGTCACCTGGGCCGAGCGAGGCGGGTGCCCTGGAGGCCCGTCGGCCCTCGACCATCGGACGCTCCGGCGATTCCTCGCCTACCTCGACACGCGCGGGTTCGCCCGTTCCACCATCGCCCGCAAGGCCGCCGCCCTGCGCGCGTACCTCCGCTTCCTGCGCCGTCACGGTGTGCTCGAACGCGACCTCGGGTCGCTCCTGCGCGCCCCGAAGGGCGTCAGTCGCCTGCCGCGCGTCATCCGCACCGAGGAGGCCGGCGACCTGCTCGACGACCTGACCGACGCGGTCGACCTCGTGACCGCCGAAGCCGAGGCCGGCGACGACCCGCTCGTCGTCGCGGTCGTCCTGCGCGATCTCGCAGTGCTCGAGGTGCTCTACGGCGCCGGGGTCCGCGTCTCCGAGTGCTGCGGGCTGCGGATCTCCGACTGCGACCTCGATCGTGGCCTCGTCACCGTGCTCGGCAAGGGCTCCAAGGTCCGACGGGTCCCGATCGGCGCCCCCGCCGTCGCCGCGCTCGGCGCGTGGCTCGGCCAGGGGCGCCCCGTGCTCGCCACCGGTGAGTCGCCCGGTGACCGCGTGTTCCTCAACCGGCGGGGCCGGGTGCTCACCCCCCGCGACGCCCGCCGGATCCTCGAACGGCACCCGTTGCCCGACGGTCGCGCCGTCCACCCTCACGCGCTGCGCCACGCCTACGCTACGCACCTGCTCGAAGGCGGAGCCGACCTCCGGGCAGTCCAGGAGCTCCTCGGCCACGCAGATCTCGCAACCACCCAGATCTACACCCACGTGACCCGCGACCGGCTCCGCGCCGTCTACGAAGCGACCCACCCTCGTGCCTGACGATCCCACCGAAGCGCTCGACGAGCTCTGGACCGACTACAAGTCGAACGGAACTGCGAACGCGCGCGAGCGGTTGATCCTCCACTACTCACCGCTGGTGAAGTTCGTGGCCGGTCGGGTCGCCGCCGGTCTGCCGCAGAACATCGAGCAGTCCGACCTCGTGAGCTACGGGATCTTCGGGCTGATCGACGCCATCGACAAGTTCGACCCTGGGCGCGGCTTCAAGTTCGAGACCTACGCGATCTCGCGCATCAAGGGCGCCATCATCGACGAGCTGCGCTCGATCGACTGGGTGCCCCGCTCGGTGCGGGCGAAGGCCCGGGCCATCGAACGAGCGATCTCGAAGCTCGAGAACGAGCTGCGTCGCACCCCGGAAGACGGCGAAGTCGCCGCCGAGCTCGACTGGACCGAGGGCGAGCTCACCCAGACGCTCTCGCAGATCTCCTTCACCGGACTGGTCGCGCTCGACGACCTGCTCGCGGCCGGCTCGTCGGACCGCTCCGGTTCGGCCACGGTCAGCGACACCATCACCGACGGCAAGCACGACCCGGTCGAGGCCTACGAGGTCGACGAGATGAAGCACCTCCTCGCCGACGCGATCAACCGCATGCCCGACCGCGAGCGCCTCGTGCTCACGCTCTACTACTACGAGGGCCTCACGCTGGCGGAGATCGGCAAGCTGCTCAACGTCACCGAGAGCCGCGTGTGCCAGATCCACACCAAGTCGATCCTGCAGCTCCGCGGTCGCCTCTCGGAACCGGAGCGCGAGCGCACCTGACGCGCGATTGCCCCTTGGCGCGCGGGCGCGCCATCGGTATGTTCGTCTGACCTTCCCCGGGGCTTCCCCGTCCCTTCCCCGAAATGTCGTGTCGTTCCGACCTCGGGAAGTGCCATGTCCACGATTGCCACGCGCCATCGCGCGCTCGTCGTCGTCCTGATCACCAGCGTCGCGGTCGTCGTCACCGCGCGTCCCGCTCACGCCGCCGACGCGGCGGACGCCGACGTCGGGTGGCGACGCCCGGTCGACGGCGCGGTCGTCCACCCGTTCGAGGAACCCGCCTCGGTCTACGGGGCCGGCCACCGTGGTGCCGACCTCGCGGCGGCGCCGGGGACACCGGTGTCGGCCGCCAACGACGGTGTCGTCAGCTTCGCGGGCGACGTCGCCGGCACCCTGCACGTCACCGTCGCCCACGCCGGCGGGCTGCGCACCTCGTACTCGTTCCTGTCCTCGGTGTCCGTGCGCGCCGGCCAGACGGTGGTGCGCGGCGACGTCCTCGGCGCAACCGGTGGTACCGGGCCCGACCACGACGGGGCTGTGCTCCACCTCGGGTTGCGGGTCGGCGACCGCTACGTCGACCCGATGCAGCTGTTCCAGCCCGACGACCTCACCAAGTTGGTGCACCTCGTCCCCGCCGACGAACCGGGCGAGACGTCGTGGTCGCCCGCGACCGAACGGCGCGACCTGCAGATGTCGCTCCGCCTTCCCGCGCCCGGCTCGTCGGGTGCGAGCGCCTCCACCGACGTCGACGACTGCGACATCGGCCTCCCGTTGGTCGGCGATGCGGTCGACGCGGTGTGCGACGTCGGCGGCTGGCTCGGCGACCGTGCGGACGCCGCGGTCGATGCCGGGATCGACTTCCTCGACGCCACCACCGACCTCGCCGCCGACGCGCTCGACGACCTGCGCTCCTCGGCGCTCGAGACGGTCGCGGCGATGCACTCGCTCGCTGCCGTCGCCGCGAGCGCGCTCGCCCGCACCCCGGCGGGCCAGGTCACCCTCGACCTGGTCGCGATCGGCCGGCGCTTCGCCGACCGCGTCACCGCCGACTGCAGCGACGCGCCCGCAGCCGACGGCAGCGGCGGTTCCGCGCATCGGGTCATGGTCGTCGCCGGCATCAACAGCGCGGGAGCCGCGTGGGACCGCGGGCCGACGGTCGAACTCGACGTCGACGCGCTCGGCTACCACGCCGCCGAGGACGAGGTCCGCTACTTCTCCTACGCCGACGACGGCGGTCGCTACACCCAGGACGACACCTACCGACCGATCCGAGAGTCGGCCGCGCTGCTCGCGACCCAACTGCGCGAGATGCAACGCGAGAACCCCGGTCGCGAGGTCGATCTCATCGCGCACTCCCAGGGCGGAGTGGTGGTCGACGTGTTCCTGGCCGAGTTCTACCGCCCGGGGGATCGCTCGTTCCCGCCCCTCGGCAACGTCGTCACGCTGTCGTCGCCGCACGAAGGCGCGCCGATCGCGACGGTCGGACAGCAGGTGCGGAGCACGGGCAAGGGCAAGGCCCTCCTCGACCGCGTGGAAGACATCCTCCCGATCCCACCCCCGAGCAGTCCCGCGGTGGGTGATCTTGCGGAGGGCTCGTCGGTGATCCGCGAGGTGCAGGACCACGGTGTCCCTGAACACTTCGACTACACGACCATCGGGGCCACCGAGGACTTCGTGGTGCCTGCCACCAACATCTCGCTGCCCGGCGCGACCGAGACGGTGGCGGCGGTGAACGACGTGAACGGCCACAGCGCCATCGTGCGCGCGCCCGATGCGTTGAAGGCGGTGCGGGCCGCGCTCGAGGGCCGACCACCGCCGTGCGTCGGGTTGCTCACGGCGCTGCGCGCCGCGGTGAGCCCGGTGCTCATCAGCCGGTTCGAGCACACCGCAGGCGACGACGCCGAGTTCGTGCTCCGCGGCGGACTCAAGGTCGCGCCGTGAGCGCGCAACCCGTCCGCACCGCGATTGCGGTCGTCGTGGCGGTGGCCGCGAGCTGGTTCGTCGCCCGTCCTGCGTTCGGCGCGTCCGACGCCGCGTCGCCGGTCGTGTGGCGCACCGTGATCGGCGACGGGCCGTCCGATCTCGCCGCCGATGCCGACGGCATGGTCGTCACCTCCAACGCGCAGTCGGTTCGCGTGCTCGACGCCGCTGGCCGGGTGCGGTGGCGCGTCGCACCGATCGACGTCGGGCTCGGCCACCCCGCGCTCGGACCCGACCTCGTGGTCGTGGGCGGCCGACTTTCGATCACCGCGTTGGCCCGAGCCGACGGTGCCGTGCGCTGGACCCGACCGGTGCCCGCGCCGGTGAACTCGGTCGCTGTCGCCGGCAACGTCGTCCTCGTCGGCGACGACGTCGGCACCCTCGCCGCGCTCGACCCCGTCGCCGGCGCGCCCCGCTGGTCGGTGCAGTACCCGGGCATCCTCTGGTCGGGGGCCCGAGTCGACCTGGCGACCGGCTCGGTCGTCGCCACCTGGCACGAGTCCGAGTCGCCCGCCGTGCGCGTGCTCGACCTCACCACGGGCGCGCTCCGTTGGGCATCGCCGACCGATCGCTCCACCGCCGCCCCCACGGTGCACGCCCGGAGGGTCGTGGTCGCGATCGGCGACGGCAACCGGCACGCGCGCGTCGAGGCGCACGACCTCGCCACCGGTGAGCTGCAGTGGCAGACCCCGGTCCCCGCGTCGTTCGAGGCGGCGATCGAGCCCGCGGTCGACGGCCACGCGGTCGCCGTCGTCGACCACTTCGGGGTCGTCACCGTGCTCGACCCGGCGACGGGGAGGCTGCGCTGGCAGCACGACCTCGCCGACGTGCTGCTGTCCACGCGGGTCGTCCTCAGCCGCGAACGGGTGGCGTTCACGTCGTACGCCGGCGTGCTCCACGTGCTCGACCGGCGTGACGGCCACGTCGTCCAGAACCTCGCCCCGCGCCGTCTCGGCGGGCTCCCGGTGGCCATCCTGGGTGTCCCTCGGGCCTCGGGTCGGGGCGTGCTCCTGGCCCTGCGCCTCCACGACTGGGAGGTCCAGTTGCGCCGCCTGCCCTGACGCCCTTTGCCGGGCAAGGGCTCGGAGGCCGCCCGCTACACTCGTCCCCGACCCGAGTCATCTGACCCGGGATCACGCACGCCCGCATTCCGAGGTCGTCCGGGGCAACCCGGTCGCCGGTGGGCGGAGGAACAACCGAGGAGCAGCTCGCACCGGGCCCGGCGACCGCACGCGGTCGGCGTCGCCACGAGCGACTGCACGAACGAAAGGACGTCCCGTGGCAGAAGCAACGGCCGTCGTCACCATGAAGCAGCTGCTCGAGGCCGGAGTCCACTTCGGTCACCAGACCCGGCGCTGGAACCCCAAGATGAAGCGGTTCATCTTCGGGGAGCGCAACGGGATCTACATCATCGACCTGCAGCAGACGCTCGAGCGCATCGACACCGCCTACCGGTTCGTGCGCC
Organism: uncultured Actinomycetes bacterium; assembly: GCA_963720765.1. Taxonomy (GTDB): domain Bacteria; phylum Actinomycetota; class Acidimicrobiia; order IMCC26256; family DASPTH01; genus DASUAS01. The sequence goes on along the minus strand of CAVRGS010000011.1, from coordinate 414,677 downwards.
ACACCGTCGAGAACGGCGGCACGGTCCTCTTCGTCGGCACCAAGAAGCAGGCCCAGGAACCGATCCAGGCGCAGGCGAACCGGGCCAACTCCCCGTACGTCAACTACCGCTGGCTGGGCGGGATGCTCACCAACTTCCAGACCGTGCACGGGCGCGTCAACAAGATGCACGAGCTGGAGCGCCTGGTCTCCACCGGCGAGACCGAGCAGATGATCAAGAAGGAAGGCCTCAAGGTCAAGCGTGAGGTCGCCAAGCTCGAGCGCAACCTCGGCGGCATCCGCACGATGGAGAAGGCGCCCGACGCGATCTTCGTGATCGACACCAAGAAGGAGCACATCGCGGTCACCGAGGCCAACCGCCTCGGCATCCCGGTGATCGCCGTCGTCGACACCAACTGCGATCCCGACGTCATCGACTTCGTGATCCCCGGCAACGACGACGCCATCCGCTCCGCCAACCTCATGTCCCGCATCGTGGCCGACGCCGTGATCGAGGGGCAGTGGCTGCGGTCCCGCAAGCAGGCCAAGGCGGGCGCCAAGGCCGACGCGGCCAAGCCCGCACCCCCGGCGCCCAAGAAGCTGACGCCCGAGGAGCAGGCGGCGAAGGAAGCGGAGCAGCAGAAGGCGCGCGACGCCGCGGCCGCCGCCCAGCGGGCGCGCGAGGCGAAGCTGGCCGAGGCCAAGACCGAGACCCCCGAGCCCGAGGCGGCTGACCCGGGCACCACCGAGATCCAGGAGAGCGATACGAATGGCTGAGTACTCGGCCAAGGACATCGCCGCGTTGCGCAAGGCGACCGGCGCCGGAATGCTGGACTGCAAGCAGGCCCTCGAAGAGTCGGACGGCAAGTTGGACGACGCCATGGACTGGCTGCGCGCCAAGGGCATCGCCAAGGCGGGCAAGCTCAGCGACCGCGAGGCCACCGAGGGGGCGGTCGACGTCATCGTCGACGGCAACGTCGGCGCCATCGTCGAGCTCAATTGCAACACCGACTTCGTCGCCAAGGGCACCGAGTTCACCTCGCTGCTCTCCGACCTCACCAAGCTCGTCGCCGCCAACGGTGACGGCGACGTCGCTGCGCTGCCCTTCGAGGGTTCGACCGTCGGTGACACCCTCCAGCAGCTCGCCGGCAAGCTCGGCGAGAACGTCATGCTCGGTCGAGTCGTGCGCTTCGAGTCCGACGGTCTGCTCGACGGGTACCGCCACAACCAGAGCGACCGCGGCACCATTGCGGTGCTGGTCGAGATCAGCGGCGTCGACCCGTCGAACGAGGCTGCCCGCGCGGTCGCGCACGAGATCGCGCTGCACATCTCCTTCGCTGCGCCGGCGTACCTGTCCCGCGACGACGTCCCAGCCGACGTGCTCGCGCGTGAGCAGGCGGTGATCGAGGAGAAGAGCCGCAACGAGGGCGTGCCCGAGGCCAAGCTCGAGGGCGCGGTCAAGGGTCGGCTCAACGCGTTCTACAAGGACGTCACGCTGCTCGAGCAGCCGTCGGTGAAAGACCCGAAGGTCAGCATCGCGAAGCTCGTCGAGGGCCTCGGTGGCGACGCCAAGCTCACGCGGTTCGCCCGCGTGAAGGTGGGCGAGGACTAGCGTCCGATCACATGAGCGATTCGACGGTCGGGAGCGAGTACCGCCGCGTCGTCCTCAAGCTCTCGGGTGAGGCGTTCGCCGACAGCACCATCAACTACGGCATCGATGCTGCTGTCGTGCAGCGCATCGCCGAAGAGGTGGCCGACGCGCGTGTGGAGCTCGGCGTCGAGATCGCGGTGGTCGTCGGCGGCGGCAACATCTGGCGGGGCATGTCGGGCGCGACGCGCGGCATGGACCGCGCTCGCGCCGATTACATGGGCATGCTCGCGACCGTGATCAATGCGCTGGCGCTGCAGGACTCGCTCGAGGCGGTCGGGCAGACGACTCGCGTCCAGACCGCGATCACGATGTCGCAGGTGGCGGAGCCGTTCATCCCGCGTCGGGCCATCCGCCACCTCGAGAAGGGGCGGGTGGTGGTGTTCGCCGCCGGTACCGGCAACCCGTACTTCACCACCGACACGACCGCGGCGTTGCGGGCGGCCGAGATCGGCGCGCAGGCGATCCTGAAGGGCACGCATTCCGGCGTCGACGGCGTCTACAGCGCCGACCCGCGCCTCGATCCCACGGCGGTGAAGCTCACCGACGTGAGCCACTTCGAGATCCTCAACAAGGGTCTGAAGGTGATGGACTCCACCGCGATCACGTTCTGCATGGACAACGAGCTGCCGATCGTGGTGTTCGACGTCACCGCGCCCGGCAACATCCGTCGCGCGCTCCTGGGTGAGCGCATCGGCACGCTCGTCAGCTCGGGCGCGACTCCTTGAAGCCCGATCACGTGAAGGTGGTGACTTCGTGAGTTCTGATGGCGACGAGATGAAGGCACTCGTGCTCGACGACTGCGCCGACAAGATGAAGAAGGCGGTCGCCCACCTGCAGGCCGAATTCGCGGCGGTGCGGACCGGCCGGGCGTCGTCGGCCCTGGTGGAGAAGTTGCGGATCGAGGTCTACGGGAGCGACGTCCCGCTCCAGCAGATCGCGGGCTTCGGCGTGCCCGAGCCGCGCGTGCTCACGATCGCCCCCTACGACAAGTCGACCTCAAGGCGATCGAGAAGGCCATCCAGCAGAGCGACCTCGGGGTGAACCCGTCGAACGACGGCGAGATCATCCGCCTCACGTTCCCGGAGCTCACCGAGGAGCGTCGCAAGGACTTCGTGAAGGTGGTGCAAGCACCGCGCCGAGGAGGGCAGGGTGGCGGTGCGCAACGCCCGCCGGCACGCCCGCCAGGAGCTCGAGCACCTCGAGAAGGACGGCGAGATCAGCAAGGACGACCTCGACCGGGCCGAGAAGGACCTCGAGAAGCGCACCCACGAGGTCGTCGCCGAGATCGACGAGCTCCTCAAGCACAAGGAGACGGAGCTGCTCACGGTGTAGGTCGGGTCCGACAGGCTGAGCAGAGGAGACGGAGCTGCTCACGGTGTAGGTCGGGTCCGACAGGCTGAGCAGAGGAGACGGAGCTGCTCACTGTTCGACGCTCTCGGAGTTCGTTCAACGGAGAGGGCCTTCAGGCGGGCCGCCACCGCGAGGGGCGGGCGGTCTACCCTGGAGGCAGCGCAGACGTTCCGGAGGATCGAGTGCCCGAATTCGATGACGATCGGTCCGAGGCGCCGCCCGCAGAGGGTGTGCGGATCCTGGGCGCAGAAGAGGCCCAGGCCGCCGTCGACGGCGGTCCCGACCGCGCCAAGCCCGAGGAGCCACCCCGCCGGCGGCGTCGCGCCGCGCCCCCCGACGACGTGCAGCCCGCAGCCCGGTTCCCCCTGCCCGCCGACCGGCTCCCCGGTGAGGACCCCGGACCCGCCGGTGCGGCCCGCGCCGGCGCCGCCCCTCGGCGAGGGATCAGGATCCATGCCGTTGCCACACTGGACCGAGCCAGCCACGGGGGAAGTGCCGATGATCGCCGACGAGCCGGGCGACGAAGAGGTCTGGGCCGCCGCGTCGAACGAGCCGCGGTTCCGCTCCGACGTCGGCGACTACGGCGATTCCGACTTCTCCCTCGGCGACGAGGGACTCCACGACGAGACCACCGCCATGGGCGCGCTCGTCGACGTTCCCGAGATCGACGACGACGAAGAGTTCGCCGCCCAGGTCGCTGCGCGCCGCGCCGTGCCCGAGCGCCGCACTCGCACCAGGCCGACGCGCTCGCGTCGCGGCGGCGCCGCTGCGGCCGCGGGATCGCAGTTCCCGACCATCGAGGACGAGACCGACGCCCCGCACGTCACCGCCACGCCGCGCGTCACGCCGTCGGGCGACGACCTCACGACCCGCGTCATCACCGGCGCGGTGCTCGCCGCGGTCGCGTTGCTGGCGTTCGTCATCGGTCGGGCCGGCACCGCGGTGCTCGTCACCGTGATCGTCGCCGCGGCCGCGTTCGAGCTCTTCGAGGGCTTCCGCCGGGCGGGGTTCCAGCCCGCGACGTTGCTCGCCCTCCTCGGCTCACTCTCGATGGTCGGCATCGCCTACAACCACGGTGAACGGGCGTTCCCGCTCGTCACCGCGGTCGTCGTCGCGTTCACCTTGTTCTGGTACCTGGCCAAGGTCGTGCACGCACGGCCCATGGTCAACGCCGCGGTCACGATCTTCGGCTTCTCCTACGTCGGCATCCTCGGCGGCTTCGCCGGGTTGCTGCTCGTGTTCCCCGACGGCGTCGGCATGATCATCGGGCTCGTGTTGTGCGCGGTGAGCTACGACGTCGCCGGCTACTTCGTCGGCTCGCGCATGGGGCACCGACCGCTCATGCCCGACGTGTCGCCCAACAAGACCCTCGAGGGCCTGGCCGGCGGCATGGCTGCCTCGGTGGTGATGGGCATCCTCATCGCCATCGTCGGCCTGCACCCGTGGAACTCGCTGTCCAACGGTCTGTTGCTCGGCATCGTGGTGGCGGTCTTCGCCCCGCTCGGCGACCTGGTCGAGTCGATGCTGAAGCGCGACCTCGGGCTCAAGGACTTCGGCACCATCCTGCCGGGGCACGGGGGCGTGCTCGACCGGTTCGACGCCATGTTGTTCTGCCTCCCGGCGGTGTACTACCTGGTGGTCGCGCGCGGGCTCATCTGATGCGTCGCCGTCCATCGAGCAGGTGCTCGATGAGGCGCGTCGCCATCCTCGGTTCCACCGGTTCGATCGGCACCCAAGCGCTCGACGTCGTCCGCAACCATCGCGACGAGTACGAGGTGGTCGCGTTGGCGGCGGCGCGCAACGGCGAGCTGCTGCACGGCCCAGGCAGCAGAGTTCGGGGTACCCCTCGACTCGGCGCGCCTCTGTGCCGATACCCCTCACGTGCTCCCCGAACTGGCGTCGCTTCCCGAGGTCGACGTCGTCCTCAACGCGGTCGTCGGCTTCGCCGGCCTCCCGGCCACGCTCGCCGCGCTCGAGCACGGCAAGCGCCTGGCGCTGGCCAACAAGGAGAGCCTCATCGCGGGCGGTCCCGTCGTGGCCGCCGTGCGCGACAAGGGCGCGGGCGAGATCGTCCCGGTCGACAGCGAGCACTCCGCCCTCTACCAGTGCCTGCGCGCCGGAGAGAGCGGCGAGGTCAACAAGCTCGTCCTCACCGCCAGTGGCGGCCCCTTCCGGGGGTACTCCCGCCAACAGCTGGACGCGGTGACCGTGAGCGACGCGCTCAAGCACCCCACGTGGGACATGGGGGCCAAGATCACCATCGATTCGTCGACGCTGATGAACAAGGGCCTCGAAGTGATCGAGGCCCATGAGCTGTTCGGCACCCCGTTCGACCGCATCGAGGTGGTCGTGCATCCGCAGTCGGTGATCCACAGCATGGTCGAGTTCGTCGACGGTGCCACCATCGCCCAGCTGTCCATGCCGGACATGCGCCTGCCCATCGGCCTGGCACTCGGTGCGCCGGCTCGGTTGCCCGAGGCGTTCGGTGCCATCGACTGGACCGAGGTGTCGCAGCTCACGTTCGAAGCTCCCGATCTCGACGCCTTCCCGTGCCTGCGCCTGGCGTTCGAGGCCGGCCGTGCCGGAGGGAGTGCACCCGCCATCCTGAGCGGGGCCAACGAGGTCGCCAACGAGGCTTTCCGCGACGGTCGCATCCCCTGGACGGCCATCGCCACGGTCAACGCCGAAGCACTCGATGGCGGCACCGGGAACGTTCACGACGTCGCCGACGTTCTCGAAGCTGACCGAGTGGCGCGCGATCGCGCCACTGTCGCGATCGAGCGACTGGACCGAGCCGCGTGAAAGATCCGCTGGAAGAAGCAGGCGTCGGCGCCGACGTCAACAGCCGCGTCGCCACCGGCATCCTGCTCGCCTTCGTCGCCGCGATGATCGCGTTGGCGATCTTCGTGCCCGGCAGCCGCACCCCACTGCTCCTGATCCTCGGCATCATCCTCATGGTCATGCTCCACGAGTTCGGCCACTACTGGATGGCCAAGCGCTCGGGCATGAAGGTCACCGAGTTCTTCGTCGGCTTCGGTCCCCGGCTGTGGTCGTTCACCCGCGGCGAGACCGAGTACGGCGTGAAGGCCATCCCCGCGGGCGGCTACGTGCGCATCATCGGCATGACCAACCTCGAGGAGGTCGACCCTGCCGACGAGCCCCGCACCTTCCGCCAGGCGACGCCGGGGAAGCGCCTGGCCACGATCCTCGCCGGCGTCACCGTCAACTTCTTCATCGCCTTCGTGCTGTTCTTCGTCGTGATCGCCGGTCAGGGCCGCGTGTACGACGGGCCGAACACCACCGTCGAGCGCATCGTCGCCGGCAGCGCGGCGCACGAGGCCGGGCTCCAGACCAACGACAAGGTCGTTGGCGTCAACGGCAAGCCGGTCGACAATTGGGACGACCTCAAGTCGGTCATCGAACGCAACGGCGGCAACCAGATCGCGATCACGGTGCTGCGCGACGGTCAGCAGGTCACCGTCACCGCCACGCCGAAGTCGCAGAACGGCCAGGGGTTCCTCGGTGTCGGTCCCGGCACCCTCGTGCGCGACGTCGGCGTGCTCGAGGCGGTCCCCGAATCGTTCAAGACGATGGGCACCATCACCACCAGCTTCGTCGGCATCCTCGGCGATCGACTCTCGCCGTCAGGCGTGAGCACGTCGGCGCAGCAGAGCTTCACCTCGGCCACCCCCGCTGCGGGCTCCAAGGAGAACCTCGACCGTCCGATGTCGCTCATCGGCATCGTCGACAACGGCAGTGACCTCGTGGGCAACAACCTCTGGTTGATCGCGCTGCTCCTCGGCCAGATCAGCTTCATCCTCGCGGTGTTCAACCTGTTGCCGATCCTGCCGTTCGACGGTGGGCATGCGGTCGTCGTCATCTACGAGTGGATCGCATCGAAGATCAAGCACCGCCGGATCTACGCCGACTACCGCAAGTTCATCCCGATCAGCGTGGTGCTCATCATCCCGATCCTCTTCCTGGGGCTGTCGTCGATGGTGCTCGACATCCGCCAGCTCGGTCAGTAGCGCGTGATCACGACATCCTCGCCCCGCCGCGTGACGCGCCCGTTGCGCGTGGGCAACGTGCAGGTCGGCGGGGGCGCGCCGATCACGGTGCAGTCGATGACCACCACGAAGACCGCCGACGTCGACGGCACGCTCGCGCAGATCTACTCACTGGCCGCCGCGGGCGCCGACATCGTGCGCTGCACCTGCAACGAGGAGCCGGCGGCCGAAGCGCTGGCCCGGATCGTGCCGCGTTCGCCGGTGCCGCTCATCGCCGACATCCACTTCCACTACAAGCTCGCGCTCGCGGCGATGGAGGCGGGGGTCGCCGGCCTGCGGCTCAACCCGGGCAACATCCGCAAGCCCGAGCGCATCAAGATCGTCGCCCGCGAGGCGAAGGACCGCGGGCTCCCCATCCGCATCGGGGTCAATGCAGGATCGCTCGACCCCGACATCGCCGAGGAGTACGGCGGCCCCACGCCCGAGGCGCTGGTCGCATCCGCCCAGCGCGAGCTCGGGTACTTCGCCGAGGTCGGGTTCGACGACGTCAAGATCTCGGTGAAGTCGTCGAACGTCCCCACGATGATCGACGCCTACCGGCTGCTCTCGGAGACCGTCGACCACCCGCTGCACCTCGGAGTCACCGAAGCCGGTCCGTTGCCCGGTGGGCTGGTGAAGTCGACGGCCGGCATCGCCACGCTGTTGGCCGAGGGCATCGGCGACACCATTCGTTTCTCGCTCACCGCCGACCCGGTGGAGGAGGCCAAGGCCGGGCGCCAGCTGCTCGAGGCGATGGGTCTGCGCGAGCGCAAGGGCGTCGACCTCATCGCGTGCCCGTCGTGCGGGCGCGCCGAAGTCGACGTGATCAAGGTCGCGCGCGATGCCATGGACGCGTTCGAGACCCGCAACATCCCGCTGCAGGTCGCGGTGATGGGCTGCGTGGTGAACGGTCCGGGTGAGGCCGCCGGCGCCGACCTCGGGATCGCCGCCGGGCGCGGCAAGGGTCACCTGTTCGTGCGCGGCAAGATCGTGAGGGTGGTCCCCGAATCCGAGATGGTCGGCGCGCTCGTGGCCGAGGCCGAGGCGATCATCGCCGAGGGGTTCGACGCCCGACTCGCGGCCGCCGACGAGAACGCGGAAGCGATCGCCGCCGCCACGCGCGAGGAGCTCCTCCAGATCCAGGGCCTCGACGCCAACCACAGCGACGACAAGATCGACCGCATCCGCGAGATCGCCGACTGACCGTTTCGATCAGGCGACGCGCGCGGTCCGATCGTCGGCGACGTAGGCCAGGATCAGCGCGAGCGGGAAGAACAGCAGGCTCAGCAGGAAGAAGCCGAAGAAGCTGTGGCCCTTGCGCCCGGCGACGCGCGCGGGCCAGAACGCCAGGGCGACCCAGATGACGACGAAGGCGATGCCGGCGATCCACGCACCAGCGGACAGGGCGAGCACCATGATCGGGTTCCTCTGCTCGGCGGAGTGACTGCGCCGAGCCTCCGCCGCGCGACGAGCGCCTTCATCACCCCAACTGGGTGATTCGCTGACGAACGCGGCGGCCGTTGCCGGTCTCGGGTGCGATCTGGGACACTGCACGGATGCGACGACGCGCGACGGAGACGCTGCTGGCGCTGTGCGTCGTCGCGGCGGCGATCGCTGCAATGCCCTTGTCCGCTCGTGCCGATACCGCGGCCGTGAACCAGATCGTGGTCAACGTGTCGTTCGGGAACGGTTCGCCACCGCTCGGTGGCTCGCTCGTCGTGCACGCGTTGTGCGGGAACAACGGGGGAGATCCCGTCGGTACCGTCGTCGACCAGACCCAGACCATGTCGAGTCCGTTCGATCCGATCACCTTCGACATCCCGGTCCTCGAAGCGGGCGGCGAGGGCGCCTACGTCGGCTGTGAGCTCTCCGCTCTGCAGGCCGGCGGCCTCTTCGGCATTCCCCTCTATTCCTGCGGCGTGGTCGAGGCGGGCACCCCGTCGTCCGATCCCGCGGCACCGACCGGGTGTGGATCGCAGGTGGAACGTGTCGACGCGTTCTTCCCGGCGACCGTGAGCGGGGCCGTCTACGGCATGGGCATCCTCACGTTGCTGGCAGACCAGCCGGCACCCGCGCCCGAGATCGTCAGCGCGCCGATGTTCACGGGGTAGCGGTCGTCGCCGGTGCGTCAGACACGGGTCGGTCGCACCACGAGCAGCGCGATGCCGGCCGCGACGCAGAACGTGCCGATCACGGCCCACAGTGCCTCGCCGGTCATGAACGAGCCCTCGATCACGCCGACGCCCTGGAAGAACCACACGACGCCCACGAGGAGCAGCACGATCGCGATCGCCCGCCGGATCCATCCCCCGCGCCGGGTGGCGCTCACGAAACCACGTCGGCGCGTGACGCCATGATCGCGGTGAGGCGCGTCTCCACCTCGGGGATGTGGTGGTCGTCGGTGAACACGTAGGGACGGTCGCGGCGGATGGCGTCGAGCACGTTGGCCGCCACCTGCTCGGCGGAGACGCTGCCGAACGGATTCATGCCGGTCCTGATCATGCCCGGCATCACCACGCTCACGCCGACCGGCGCGTCGATGGCCGCGAGCTCGCCGCGCAAGCCGTCGGAGATGCCGAGCACCGCGTGCTTCGACGCGGTGTAGGGGCCGATGCCGGGGATGGCAGTGACCGCCGCCATCGACGCGGTGTTCACCACCCAGCCCGGTGCACCCGACGCGAGGATGCGGGGCACGAAGGCATGGATGCCGTGGATCACGCCCCAGAGGTCGACCTCGATCACTCGGCGCCACTCCGACAGCGGCAGCTCCCACGAGTTGCCGCCGGCGACGATGCCCGCGTTGTTGTGACACACGTGCAACGCGCCGAAGTGCTCGACCGCGGTGTCGGCGGCGCGCTCCATCGCGTCGGGGTCGGTGACGTCGACGACCAGCGTGTGCACCTCGGCCCCCGAGTCGCGCAGACGCGTCCCGTGCTCGTGCAGGCTCGCTTCGTCGTGGTCGGTCATGAGCACCCGCATGCCCGCGGCCACGAAGGCCTCGGTCGTCGCGAGCCCGATCCCGCTCGCCGCCCCGGTCACGACCGCGTTGCGGCCCTCCAGCTGCTCGAGCCCGGCCATGCGTTCCCCCTCGGTGTGCGACGTCCTGCGAACGCTAGTGAACCAGGTCCGTGACGATGGTCGCGTGTGTCTGGTTGACTGGCGCGGGATGCCCGGGGAACGGGGCGCGTCACGGACCGCCGCGACCCCATCGACCGGGCACGAGCACCGACGAACGAAGGAGCACGCGATGTGGGCACAGCTCATCACGACCCGTCTGAAGCCGGGCCAGGAAGGCCAGCTGGCGACGTTGTTCGAGCAGTTCCAGGCCGCTGAGCAACCTGGTTCGGGCTTCGTGCGATCGACGGCCATGGTCGATCAGAACGACCCGAACCGCGTCTTCATGCTCGTCGTGTTCGAGAGCGAGGAGCAGGCACGCGCTCGGGAGAGCGACCCGAACCGCGAGCAGGAGCTCACGGCCGCGCGGGCCACGATGGCGGAGATCTTCGACGGTGCTCCGGAGTTCGTCGACCTGAGCGTGATCGCCGAGTACTAGGCGTCGTCGAGAGTCGACGCAGCCCGGCGAAGCGCGCGTGGGTCCCTACTGCACCGGGACTGCTCCGCCCTCGTAGCACCACTCGAACGCCGCCGGGTCGGTCAGGATCGAACCGCCGATCTCGGCGATCGCCGCGGAGATCGCGGGCGTGACGCCGTCTTCGGCGCTCCGGCCGGTCTGGCCGTGGCGCATCATCGCGCCGGCATCGAGAATCGGGGTCTCCGAGACGCTGCGCAGCTCGAACTTGTCCTCGTGCGCCTTCATCCACGAGAACGACGTGTACTCGAGGATCGCGGGCCAGCTCGCGTCGGGCACGTCGAAGCCGACGAATTCGGCGATGGTCCGGATCGTCGCTTCGGGTTCGCGCTTGAGGTCGGCGTAGTGCACGAGCAGGACGTTGGGCTGATTGCGCAGCGGCCACCATCCCGCCACGACCCCGAAGACCATCGGTGCGATGCCGTGGCTGCCGATGCCGGCGAAGAACGTCTCGAAGTCGGGACCCACGACGGCGTCCCTCGGCACCTGCCAGAGGTCGAACCAGGCGTCGGAGTGCGCGGCGAGGAACGGGCGGAACGAAGCGACGGCCTCGTCGGGGTTGCGGGCGACGACCACGTAGCGCACGTCGGGGCCCGCGCCGGGCGCCTGGTACGGGAGGGTGGGCGGTGCCGCGTGCGACTTGAAGGCCCGGCGTGGGCTGGCGGGCATGGCGTCGAACCGAGCGACCAGGGCGTCGCGATCGGCATCCGGGTGGGGCACGATCTCAGGCCAGGGCACCTCCGCGTAGATGTCGGCGAACTCTGCGTCGCCGCCCGTCCGCAGCTGGTGGACGATGTTCATCGTCCACGTCGTGCCGCTCTTCGGTGGCACCGAGACGACGATGTCGCCATCGCGCCACCCGATCCGCTGCTGGATCGTCTCGTCGAGCCACGGGGGAGGCCCCGCCGGCGGGCCCTGCTGCTCGGCGTCGTGCGCGTCTCCGTTCACGGACTGACCTCCGACGTTCGTCGAGTTCGTAGTGCCGCGCGGACTCTAGCGAGCGTCACCGGTCGCGGTGTTGGCGCGCCGTTCGGCCTCGGCTGCGGCCGCGCGCCCGTACCCCTGCACGATGCGGCCGAGCACCGCGGCGAACATCGCTCCGGTGCCGGGGATCTTCGGCTCGAACGCCCCCGACCAGCGGATGGTCGTCCCGCCGTCGGGGGTGGCGACGAGATCGATGTCGGCGTGGTACCCGCGCACGGGGATGCCGCGCACGATGGTGTAGGCCATGTGGTGGGGCGGGTCGTACTCGAGGATCTGTTCGAGCGCGTACGCGGGGGGCCGGCCGAGCTTGCGTACTGCGCCCACGCCACCCGGCGCGGGGTCGCCTTCGCGGTCCCACTCGGAGACGGTGATCATCGATCCCGCCCAGTCCTTCCAGCGGGTTGCGTCGGCGAGGACTTCGAACACCGCGCCAGGCGGCGCGCTCGACGGCACCGTGAACTCGTACGTCGACAGCGGCACGTCAGTTCCTCTCGGTCCAGAACGCGTCGACCCGGTAGGGAAGCGCGACCTCCTCGCGACCGGCCGTCGCGGGATCGTCGCGCAGCAGGTGACGTACCTCGTCGAGCACTGCCTGCCGTTGGGCGAGCGGCAGCACCGCCACGTGGCTGACGCTGCGCACCCGTTCCACGACGTCGGCGGGGGAGAGGAGCTGCTCGTGGTGGAACGTCGCCTCGTGCAGAGGACCGAAGAACGGCGTGTCCACGAACGCAGACTCGCGCCACTCGTCGTGGGCGCGCCACGGCGCCCGCTTCTCGACGCGGTCCATGATCGACCACACCTCGTCCACCCACGGCACCGACCGGTCGCGCGCGTTCCAGATCAGTGCCAAGCGCCCGCCCGGTCGCAGCACGCGGTGGAACTCCTCCAGGGCGGTGGAGGCGTCGAACCAGTGGAACGCCTGGGCGACGGTGATCGCGTCGAGCGACCCGTCGGCGAAGGGCAACGCCTCTGCGCTCGCTGCCGTCGTGGGCATGCGCGGGAGTCGTGCCCGCATGCCCGCCACCGGTTCCACGGCCACGAGCCACGCGCCGATCGGTGCGAGGAGTCGCGTGAACTTGCCGGTCCCCGCGGCGACGTCGGCGACGGCACGGCCGGGCGAGATGCCCAGCGCGTCGACGATCCACGCCACCGCGTCGGGCGGGTACGAGGGACGAGCGCGTTCGTAGGCGTCGGCTTCGGCGCCGAACCCGGAGCTCGCGACCTCGTGGACGCTCAACGGGAACGACTCAGCTGGGTTCGGCCGAGGGCGTCCAGCCGTGGAGCCCGCACTCGAGCTTGCCGCTGTTGGTCCAGCGGCCGGCGCGCGGGTCGTCGCCGTCCTTCACCGGGTTGGTGCAGGGCCAGCACCCGATCGACGGGTACCCCTTGTCGCGCAGCGGGTGCACGGGAAGGCCCCGGTCGGCGACGTAACCGTCGATCTCGTCGTGGCTCCAGTTCGCGATCGGGTTGACCTTCACGATCCCGCGCCCGACGTCGAAGCCGACGACCGGTGCGTTCGCACGCGTCGGCGCCTCGTCGCGGCGCAGGCCGGTGAGCCACGCCGACTTCCCTTCGAGCGCACGCGCCAGCGGCTCGACCTTGCGCATCGCGCAGCACTCGTCGGGGTCGACCTGCCAGAGGTTGTCGGGCGCGATCTGCGGCGAGATCACGCGCAGGTTGAGGTCGTAGCGCTCGCGCACCTGCTCGACGTACCAGAGCGTCTCCGCGAAGTGGTACTGCGTGTCGAGGAAGACCACTTCCATCTCGGGGACGACCTGCGTGGCGATGTCGATCAGCACGCAGTCCTGGAAGGAGGCTGCGAGCACCGCGCCTTCGCCGAACGTCTCCCACGCCCACTTGATCGCCGACGACGCGGGCTCCTGCTCGAGGTCCGCGGACACGCGCGCGAGATCTGCGAGATCCGGCGCCTCCGACTGGTCCTGCGTCTGGGTGGCGGTCACGTCGCGCACTCGGAGTCGCCGGTCTCGGCCACGTAGGGACCGGTCTCGTCGAAGTCGACGTAGTAGTCGGGCGCCTCTTCAGGGGTGGGGAACTCGTCGAGGTCGACGAGGGTCTTGCCCACCGCCGCCGCGCCGCCGGTGCGCTCGAGCCACGAGGAGAACGTCTCGCCCGCGTCGCGTTCTCCCGCGAACTGCTCGACCACCCGCACGACCGCTTCCGACGCCCGCTTGGCGGGGAGCTTGGACGCCTTCTTGCCGAAGGTGATCGTCATGTTGCTCACGTGGCCGCCGAGCTCCATCTGGTACCCGGGAGCCGCACGACCGTGCGCTCGGCGCTCGAGACCGAGGAAGCCGATGTCGGCGATGTGGTGCTGACCGCACGAGTTGGTGCACCCGGAGATGTTGATGCGCACGCCGCCCACTTCGGCGAGTCCAGCCTTCTCGAGCGCGTCACCGATGTCGGCGGCGAGGCCCCGCGACTGGGTGACCGCGAGGTTGCAGGTGTCGGCGCCCGGGCACGACACGACGTCGCGCGCGAGCTCGGCGCCCGCCTCGGCCATGCCGAGCTCGGCAAGGCGCGCGTGCATCTCGGGGAGCTGATCCTCGGTGAGGCCGCGCAGCACGAAGTTCTGCCGGTTGGTGACGCGCACCTCGAGCGGTTGGTCAGCGGTGGCGAAGTCGCGCTGGATCTGCGCCAGGCCGCGGAACTGGTCGGGGGTGATGTCGCCGAGACGGCACCACGCGTACGCGCTCACCGTGCCGTTCGCCCGACCGCGCACGACGTTCGCGGTGTCCCACTGCTGCAGAGGCGTGAGACCGGCGAACTGCACCGGGGTGGCACCGGAGCCGATCAGCCCGCCGTCGGCGGGGATCTCGGTGCCCATCCCCGCGGGCGCGTCACCGCGCTCGTCGACGATCGCCGGCACGCCGCCGGGGTAGGTCGCGGAACCGATCAGGAACTTGCGCTCCTTGAAGATGCGCTCGCGCAGCTCGTCGGCACCCATGGTGTCGACGAGCCACTTCAGGCGCGCCCGGAGCTTGTTGTCGCGGTTGCCGTGGTGATCCTGCACCCGCAGGATCGACTCGATGGTGGCGAGGAGGTCGTCGCGCGGCGTGAACTCCTCCAGCGCGATCGCCGGGTGCGGGTTGGCGCCGAGCCCGCCCGCCATGAACACGCGGAAGCCGGCTTCGACGGTGCCGTCGGGGAGCGGGCGGTTGACCGCGACCACGCCGACGTCGTTGAACATCGCCTGGCCGCAGTCGGTGGCGCAGCCCGAGAAGTTGATCTTGAACTTGCGCGGCATCCGCTGTGCGATGGGGTTGCGGAGGAAGAGGTCCTTGGTCGCCTCGGCCCACGGACTGATGTCGAGCACCTCGTAGGGGCACGCGCCGGCGAGGTGGCAGCCCATCACGTTGCGCACGGTGTCGCCGCACGCCTCGCGGCTGGTGAGCCCCACCGAGGCGAGGAGCCGCAGCGCGGCGGGGGTGTCCTCGAGCTGCACGAAGTGGAACTGCGCGTTCTGCCTCGTGGTGAGGTGGCCCCAGCCGCGGGAGTAGGTCTCCGCGATGTGGGCCAGCATCTCGAGCTGGTCGGGCTCCACCTTGCCGTAGGGGATCTTCACCCGCAGCATCTGGTTGTGGCCGCCCTGGCGCTGCCCGTAGATCCCCTGGTTGAGCCGGAAGACGCGGAAGGCGTCGTCGTCGATCTCACCGGCGAGGTAGCGCTGGACGCCGTCCTCGAAGCGGACGAGCTCGGCCTCGACCTCGGGATCGAGCGGCTGCGCGCGGAGGGCCTGTACGTCGATCGCCATAGATGACGAATCTATCGGCTTTTCGATTGAAATACCAGCGACGAGGTCGGAAATATTTTCGATCCGGTCACTGGGGAATCGGGCCGCAAGTGCGCCGGGCTGCCCCGGAGCCCTGAGTACCCTGCGGCGCATGGCCAAACAGCCCGTGCTCACCCCACGCGTGGACGACTTCCCGCGCTGGTACCAGGACGTCCTGCAGAAGGCGCAGCTGGCCGAGAACGGGCCCGTCCGTGGCACCATGGTGATCCGGCCGTACGGCTACTCGATCTGGGAGCGGATGCAGGCCGAGGTCGACCAGCGGATCAAGGCGTGCGGGGCCGAGAACGCGTACTTCCCTCTCTTCATCCCGCAGTCGTACCTCGAGCGCGAGGCCGAGCACGTCGAGGGGTTCAGCCCCGAGCTCGCGGTGGTCACCATCGCCGGCGGCAAGGAGCTCGAGGAGCCGGTGGTCGTGCGCCCCACCAGTGAGACGGTCATCGGCGAGTTCATGGCC
Source organism: uncultured Actinomycetes bacterium (assembly GCA_963720765.1). Taxonomy (GTDB): domain Bacteria; phylum Actinomycetota; class Acidimicrobiia; order IMCC26256; family DASPTH01; genus DASUAS01. Next base: position 398,814 of record CAVRGS010000011.1, on the reverse strand, counting down.
AAGTGGGTGCAGAGCTACCGCGACCTCCCGCTCCTGCTCAACCAGTGGGCCAACGTCGTGCGGTGGGAGCTGCGCCCGCGCCTCTTCCTCCGCACCAGCGAGTTCCTCTGGCAGGAGGGCCACACCGCGCACGCCACCCAGGCCGACGCGCGCGCCTACGCGGTGCGGATCCACCACGAGGTCTACGAGGACTTCATGGTGAACGTGCTCGCGATCCCGGTCGTCGTCGGCATGAAGACCGCGCGCGAGCGCTTCGCGGGCGCCGACAACACGATGACGCTCGAAGCGATGATGGGCGACGGCAAGGCGCTGCAGATGGCCACCAGCCACGAGCTGGGCCAGAACTTCGCGCGCGCGTTCGGCATCGAGTTCCTCGACGACGCCGGCACCCAGCAGACCGCGTGGACCACGTCGTGGGGATCGTCCACCCGCATGGTCGGCGGCCTGATCATGGCGCACGGCGACGACGACGGACTGCGCGTCCCACCGCGCCTCGCGCCGATCCAGGCCGTCGTGCTCGTCGTGCGCGACGAAGGCGACGTGGTGGCACGCTGCGGTGCGCTCACCGACGAGTTGCGTGCCGCGGGCATCCGCGTGCAGCTCGACGCGCGCGCGGACGTGTCGATGGGTCGCCGCGCCACCGACTGGGAGCTCAAGGGCGTGCCCGTACGGCTGGAGGTCGGGCCGCGTGATCTCGCCGACGGTGTGGCCACGTTGGTGCGTCGCATCAGCGCGGGGGAGGAGCGCAAGCAACCGATCGCGCTCGACACGGTCACGACCGCGGTCGCCGACGAGCTCGACCGTCAGCAGGCGGCGCTGCTCGCCGAGGCCACCGAGCGACGCGAGTCGCACACGGTCGACGTCAGCACGCTCGACGACGCGCGCGCGGCCGCCGCCACCGGATGGGCGCGCATCCCGTGGGACACCGTCGGCGCCGACGGCGAGGCCGAGCTCGCGCAGGCGAGCGTCTCGGTGCGCTGCCTGCATCGCGCCGACGGCTCGATGCCCGAGTCCGACGACGAACGGGGACTCACCGCCGTCGTCGCGCGTTCCTACTGAGGCTCGAATGACGTATCCCATCGCGCCGCCGGTCTCACCCATGCTCGCCAAGCTGGCGCGCGAGCTGCCGGCGAGCGGTGGCAAGCTCGGCGATCTCCTCTACGAGCCGAAGTGGGACGGCTTCCGGGCCATCGTCTTCCGCGACGGCGACGACCTCGAGATCGGGAGCCGCAACGAGAAGCCGCTCACGCGCTACTTCCCCGACCTCGTCGCACCCCTGCTCGCGAACCTGCCCGAGCGATGCGTCGTCGACGGCGAGGTGGTGATCGCGACCGCGCACGGTCTCGACTTCGACCGGCTGTCGCTGCGCATCCATCCGGCGGAGTCGCGCGTCGCGATGCTCGCGGAGGAGACGCCCGCGGGGTTCGTGGCCTTCGACCTGCTCGCCGAGGGCGACACCGACCTGCGCGGCGAGCCGTTCCGCGAGCGACGCGCGCGCCTCGAGGCGGTGTTGCACCACGCGGAGGCACCGGTGTACCTCACGCCCGCGACGACCGACCGCGACACCGCCGCGCAGTGGTTCGAGCGCTTCGAGGGCGCGGGTCTCGACGGCGTGATCGCCAAGCCCCTCGACGGTGAGTACGTGGAGGGGAAGCGCACGATGTTGAAGGTGAAGCACCTGCGCACCGCCGACTGCGTCGTCGGCGGCTTCCGCTTCCACAAGGACGGCGAGGGTGTCGGCTCGCTCCTGCTCGGTCTGTACGACGACGACGGCGTGCTCCACCACGTCGGGGTGGCGAGCAGCTTCTCCGCCTCGGCGCGCACCGAGCTCCTCGACGATCTCGAGCCGCATCGCGACGGCGCGCTCGACGACCACCCGTGGCGGCACTGGGCCGAAGCGGACACCGAAGCCCAGGCCGCGGGCCAGCGGCGCCCGGGCGCGCAGAGCCGGTGGAACGCGGGGAAGGACCTCACGTGGGAGCCGCTGCGCACCAGTCCACGCACTGGCCTCGTCGCCGAGGTCGCGTACGAGCACCTGCAGGGCGACCGCTTCCGCCACACCGCGCGCTTCCAGCGCTGGCGCCCCGACCGCGAACCGTCGTCGTGCACCTACGAGCAGCTCGACGTCCCGGTGCCGATGGAGCTCCAGGCCATCTTCCGGATCTGACGGTTCCGGGTCGGCGTCGTGGGGTACGAGCCGGACATGAGCAACACCCACGATCGTCGACACCGTACGTGGGCCGACGTCGATCAGGACTCCGAGCGCTTCCGGCGACTCCTGGCCCGGTACGACGGCGACCACCAGGCCGCCACCGACGCGTACCTCCGGGGCGAGGACGCCGACGCGACGTCGCGCGGCAGCGAGAACCCCATGTGACGCCGCCACGCGACAGACTCGGGTCATGACCGAGCCCACCGAAGCAGGTCCGTCCGTGTCGCGGTTGGCGGGCCAGCTCGAGTACCTGTTCGAGGAGCACCCCGAGCTGCGTCACGTCGCCGTGGCGGAGTTGGTGACGCGCCTCAACGAGGAAGACCGTTGGGCGCGGGCCATCACCCGCTACCCGAACCGCAGCGATGCCGAGGTGCACGGTCACCTGGCCGAGTTCCACGACCGCATCGGCGCGGTGGAGGTGGAGCAGGCCCGCCAGCAGGTCCTCGCTCGCACCGACGAGCCGGAACAGGGGTGATCGGACGTCTGACCAGCCCGTCCGGCGATGCGAGTCCGGTTCGCGCAGTTCGACCACCGGAAATCGGCAGCCGGTTCGGGTATACTTGCTGGGTTCGGTAGGTAGCGAGTCCCGACCCACCGGTCCCCATCGGTCCAACGGAGACGTGGGCGCAAGCCCACGTTTTTTCTTGCCAGTTTTGCCTGGACAGATGGTGACCCCAGCGACGAGAAAGGCGGGTGCATCCACATGGTCGACATCGACACCATCGTGCAGGTCCTGGCGCCCGCCGTCACCGACCTCGGGCTCGACCTCTACGACGTCGACGTCACCGGCAGCGGGCGCGCCCGCATCCTGCGGGTCATGGTCGACCGCGACGGTGGCGTCGATCTCGAAGCCATCGCCGCGGCCACGCAGGCCGTCTCGCCGTTGCTCGACGCGCCGCCGCTCGACGCGGTGATCCCGGGTCCGTACGCGCTCGAGGTGAGCAGCCCCGGGCTCGAACGTCCGCTCCGCACGCCGGCGCACTTCGCGCGCGCGGTGGGGGAGACGGTCTCGGTCAAGACCCGCGCCAGCGACGACCACGGCGCCCGGCGCGTGCGCGGCGTGATCGCCGCCGCCGACGACACCGGATTCGACCTCACCCTCGACGACGGCACGGTGCAGCGGATCGCCTACGGCGACGTCACCCAGGCGCACACGGTGTTCGAGTGGGGCGACGAAGCCAAGGGGTCGAAGTCCAACTCGAAGTCCGGCTCGAAGTCGAAGAGCGCGGCACCCAAGAGATCCAACTCCCGAAGAGAACCGGTACGGCGATGAACTCAGAGATGATGGAGGCGCTCGAGAACATCGAGCGCGAGAAGGGCATCTCCATCGAGATCATGCTCGAGGCGTTGGCCAACGCGCTCCTCACCGCGTACAAGCGGATGCCCGACGCGGCGGAGGAAGCGCTGGTCGAGATCGACATGGAGACCGGCGCGATCAAGGTGATCGCCCAGGAGCTCGACGAAGACGGCAACGTCACGCGCGAGTGGGACGACACGCCCACCGACTTCGGTCGCATCGCCGCGCAGACCGCCAAGCAGGTCATCTTCCAGCGCATCCGCGAGGCGGAGCGGGAGATGAAGTACGAGGAGTACGCGGGTCGCGAGGGCGACATCGTCACCGGCATCATCCAGCAGACCGACGCTCGCTACACGCTGCTCGACCTCGGCAAGGTCGAGGCGCTGCTCCCGCAGGCCGAGCAGGTGCAGAACGAGCACTACGACCACGGCAGCCGGCTCAAGGCCTACATCGTCGAGGTGCGCAAGACGGCCAAGGGTCCGCAGATCGTCGTGTCGCGCACGCACCCCGGTCTGGTGAAGCGCCTGTTCGAGCTCGAGGTCCCCGAGATCGTCGACGGGGTCGTCGAGCTCAAGGCCATCGCCCGTGAGCCCGGTCACCGCACCAAGCTCGCGGTCTCGTCCAACGACAACAACGTCGACCCCGTCGGCGCGTGCGTCGGCGCGCGCGGCTCGCGCGTCCGCATGGTGGTCAACGAGCTGCGCGGCGAGAAGGTCGACATCGTCCCCTACAGCGACGACCCGTCGGAGTTCGTGATGAAGGCGCTCGCGCCGGCACGCGTGCGCGAGGTGCGCATCCACCCCGACACCGGCACCGCCGAGGTGATCGTCCCCGACTTCCAGCTGTCGCTCGCGATCGGCAAGGAGGGCCAGAACGCCCGCCTCGCCGCCCGTCTCACCGGCTGGCGCGTCGACATCAAGAGCGAAGCCCAGCTCGCGGAAGAAGAGGCGGGCGGCGGCGTCGAGTACGCCGAGGGCGAGTGGGTCACCAACGACATCGGCGAGCTGGTGTGGCAGCCGGCCGAAGGCGGCGAGGCGATCTCGGCCGCCGAGGCGGGGTACGCGGCACCGGCCACCGACACCGCACCCGCGGATGCGTCGGCGGACGCAGCTGCTGCCGAGGCGAAGGCCGACGCGCCCGCGACCGAGGCGGCGACCGACGCCCCGGCCGAGGGTGCTGCAGCCGCAGCCACCGCGACGGACGGCGAAGCCGCGACGGACGGCGAAGCCGCGACGGACGGCGAAGCCGCGACGGACGGCGAAGCCGCGACGGACGGCGAAGCCGCGACGGATGGCGACGCCGCGGCGGAGCAACGCCCCGGCGGGCGACGCGCCCGCCGCGACGGAGGAGGCCGACGGCTAGCGAGGCGGCGGCCGGACCCGTCCGCACCTGCATCGGGTGTCGCCGGGCCGCGGGCGTCGAGGAGTTGGTGCGCTTCCGTGCCGTCTCCACCCCTTCCGGCCCCTCCGGGCTGGAGCTCGGGGCGGGTCCGGGGCGGGGCGCCTGGCTCTGCCGGTCGCATCCGGCTGCGTGCCTCGAGGAGGCGCAGCGCCGGCGGACGGTGGACCGGGCACTGCGCACCTCGATACGGAATGACGACATCGAGCGCTACGCGCGAGACTGTTCACCGGCGATCGAGCGGTGAACGGCGCAATCCCTTCCAACGAACGGACGCAGCGTGTAAGTAGCAGTTGAGGAAGAAGAGGCAGCAGGCTTGGCAACGAAGAAGATCCGCGTCTACGAGCTGGCGAGAGAGCTCGGCGTCGAGAACCAGGTGGTGCTCGATCTCGCCGAGCAGCTCAAGATCGGCGTCAAGAGCCACTCGTCGAGCATCGACGACCCCTCTGCCGACCGCGTCCGCCGTCTGGCCGACGCCGAAGGGCTTCGTCGCGACCCCATCGTCGACGAGCCCGAGCCCGAGCCGAAGCCCAAGCGGGGCGCCAAGGTCGGTCGACGAGGCGCCCGCGCCGGTCGCGGAAGTGCCCGCGCCCGCACCGGACGGCCCCGCGCCCGCCCCGGTGGCCGACGACGTCGCGCCCGAGCCCGACGCCGGCGCCGCACCGCGTGGTGCGCTCCACCGGGGTCATCCCCGACATGGGCGCGCCCGCGCCGCCGCCTCCCCGTCCCGCTCCCGTGCTGCACCGACCCCGAGCCCCGGCCGCGCCCGCGCCGGCGCCGGTCGAGCGTCCGGCCGCAGCCGCGGCCGAGGCGCCGGCTCCCCGCCGCGCCCGGCGCCCGTGGCTCCGGCCGCGCCCGCTCCTGCGGCTCCGGCCGCTGCGGCTCCTGCGGCTCCTGCCGCACCGGCTGCCACCCGCGCCGCCGGCCCCGGCGCCTCCTGGCGCGCCCCCTCGGAGCGCAACCGGTCGTCCGATCCCGCCGCCGCCCGGTGGTGGGCGGCGCATCCCGCCCCCGCCCGGACCCCGCGTGGTCCCCGGCTCGGGCGGGCCCGGCGGCAACCGTCCCGGTGGCGGTGGCGGCGGTGGCGGCGGTGGCTTCCAGCGTCCCGGTGGTGGCGGTGGCGGTGGCTTCCAGCGTCCCGGGCGGCGGTCCCGGTGGTGGCGGTGGCTTCCAGCGTCCCGGCGGCGGTCCTGGTGGCGGTCCCGGCGGTGGCCGGGGCGGTCCCGGCGGTGGTCCCGGCGGTGGTCCCCCCGGTCGTGGACGGCCCGGCCCGCAGGGTCAGCGTCCCCGTCGCAAGAAGCGTCGTCGTCGCGACTTCGAAGATCTCGGTCCCGCGTCGATGCCCCAGCTCACGCCGGCCGACGCGCCGGTCCCCGAGGGCGAGATCGTCGTCGAGCGCGGCAGCACCATCCAGGAGCTCGCGCCCAAGCTGAACCGCACCACCGCCGATCTCGTGCGGCTGCTGTTCGACGCGGGCGAGATGGTCACCGGCACGCAGTCGCTGGCCGACGAGATGGTCGACCTCATCGCCGAGGCGCTCGGCGCCGAGGTGCTGCTCGTCGAGCCCGGCCAGGAGGCCGAGCTCGAGCTGCAGGCACTGCTCGGCGACGACGACGAGGACGACGACGCCAACCTCGAGTCGCGTGCGCCGATCGTCACCGTGCTCGGTCACGTCGACCACGGCAAGACGACGCTGCTCGACACCATCCGCAACGCCAACGTGGTGGCGGGTGAGGCGGGTGGCATCACCCAGCACATCGGTGCGTACAAGACGGTCTTCCACGACCACCCGATCACGTTCATCGACACGCCGGGTCACGAGGCCTTCACCGCCATGCGCAAGCGCGGCGCCAACGCCACCGACATCGCCATCCTGGTGGTGGCGGCCGACGACGGCGTGATGCCCCAGACCATCGAGGCCATCAACCACGCCGCGCGCGGCCGAGGTCCCGATCATCGTCGCGGTCACCAAGGTCGACCGCGAAGACTCCGACCCCACGCGCGTGCGCCAGCAGCTCGTGGAGCGCGAGCTGGTGCCCGAGGCGTGGGGTGGCGACACGATCGTCATCGACGTCGCGCCCCCTGCGGGCATCGGTGTCGACGAGCTGCTCGAGTCGATCCTGCTGGTGGCCGAGGTCGAAGAGCTCGCGGCCAACCCGAAGACACCCGCCCGGGCGATCGTGCTCGAGTCGAACCTCGACCAGGGCCGTGGTCCGGTCGTCACCGCGCTGGTGGAGCGGGGCACGCTGCGAGTCGGCGACCCGATCGTCGCCGGTGGTGCGTGGGGCAAGGTGCGCGCCATGTTCGACGAGAACGGTCAGCAGGTGCAGGAGGCGGGCCCGTCCACTCCGGTGGAGGTGCTCGGACTCGACGACGTCCCGCTCGCGGGCGACGAGCTGCGCGCCGCACCCGACGAGAAGACCGCTCGCACGGTCGCGGAGGCCCGTTCGTTCCGGCGCCGCTCGGCGGGTCAGAAGCACCCGATGACCCTCGCCGGAGGTGCTCGGCTCGAGGACATCTTCGCCATGGTGCAGCGCGGCGAGGTCGCCACGCTGAACCTGTTGGTGAAGGCCGACGTCCAGGGTTCGCTCGAGGCCCTCACCGACTCGCTGCGCAAGCTCGACCAGGAGCACGAAGAAGTGCGCCTGTCGTTCGTGCACCGCGCCGTCGGTGGCATCAACGAGTCCGACATCAACCTCGCGTCGGTGTCGAACGCGACCGTCATCGGCTTCAACGTGCGTCCCGACCGCAAGGCGCGCGAGCTCGCCCGCATCGAGGGCGTGGAGATGCGCCTCTACGAGGTCATCTACCAGGTCCTCGAAGACGTGCAGTCCGCGCTCCTCGGCATGCTCAAGCCCGAGTTCGAGGAAGTCGTGACCGGCGACGCCGAGGTGCGCGAGGTGTTCTCGGTGCCGCGGGTCGGCAAGGTCGCGGGTTGCTACGTGCTCAACGGCACGATCACCCGTGGATCGAAGGTGCGCTTCCTGCGCGAGGGCGTCGTCATCTGGAACGGTGCGATCGCGTCGTTGCGCCGGTTCAAGGACGACGTGCGCGAGGTCCAGTCGGGCTTCGAGTGCGGCATCGGGCTCGAGAACTACCAGGACCTCAAGCCGGGCGACGTCATCGAGACGTACGACCTCAAGGAGATCGCGCGGGGTTGACCGGGGTGCTGTCCAGCCCCTGCGTGCTTCCTTTGCTGAAGGACTGCTGAGTCACCCGCGGACCAGCGGTCCGGGGTGACCGGTAGCCTGCGCGATCTCTCCCCGGTCCATCCCCGGGCCATCCCAGTCGGTCCATCGAAAGCAGTCGCGTGCGAACTCGTGCAGCCGCCCTCTTCCTCGTCGTCGCTGTCGCGCTCGGAGGCGTCGCCGTGCTGGTGATCCCGGCCGGCGCGGCCACGGGCATCGACGGCGTGGCGGTCAGCGCCGACACCGCCGCCAAGCCGACGGTCAAATTCGACAAGCCGTTCGCGATCAAGAAGACCGCCGACTCGACGGTCGCCGCCGGCTCCGGCGAGGCGCTGGCTGCGGGCTCGGCCGTGAAGTTCGACTACGTGCTCATCGACGGCCGCACCGGCAAGGAGCTCCAGACGTCCTACGGCAAGACGCAGGCGTCGCTGGTGCTCGACGCGGCGAAGACCAACAAGCAGCTCGTCACCAGCCTCACCGGCAAGACGGTCGGGAGTCGCGTGCTGCTGGCGATCTCGCCCAAGGACGGCCTCGCCAAGCGGCTGAAGTCGAAGAAGGTCAAGAAGGACGACACGTTGCTCTTCGTGATCGACGTGAAGAGCACGAGCGTGCCGCTGGCGCGTGCGCACCGGGGAAGCGGTGCCTCCGGTCGACGGCCTGCCCACCGTGACGCTGGCCGACAACGGCAAGCCCACCATCACCGTTCCGAGTGGCGTCGCGGCGCCGACGTCGCTGGTGGTGCAGCCGCTGATCAAGGGCACCGGCGCCGTCGTCGAAGCCGGCCAGACGGTGAGCGTCCACTACACCGGCGTGATCTGGGACGCCGGGAAGCAGTTCGACTCGTCGTGGGACCGCAACGCGCCGCTCGAGACCGTGATCGGCAAGGGTCAGGTGATCGCGGGCTGGGACGAGGGACTCGTCGGTCAGACCGTCGGCTCGCAGGTGCTGCTCGTGGTGCCGCCCGACAAGGGCTACGGCACGACCGGCACCAGCGACGGCAGCATCAAGGGCACCGACACCCTGGTCTTCGTCGTCGACATCCTCGACGCCTACTGACGCCGGGACCGCCGCGCCGCGTCCTCGCGGGCGAGGTCCCGCAGGTCCACATCGACGACCTCACCCCCGACGAAGCGCAACAGGTCGGACTCCCACACGCCGCGCCGGACCGGCAAGGGAATGACAGCCGCGCGCGTCGGCGGACGCATCAGTACGATCCGGGCGTGACGCCGAGCGCGGACGACCCTCGGTGAACCACCCGGCTGACGCGCCACGGCCCGAGGTGCGGCCGCTCGTGTGGCCCGCGCTGTTCGTGGCGGTGCTGCTCGCCGCGATCACCGGGTTCGTCGACGCGGTCGCGTTCAGTCGCTTCCTCGGGGTGTTCCCGGCGAACCAGAGCGGGAACGCGGTGTTCCTGGGCATGGCGATCGGCGGGAGCCCGGTGTCGAGTGCGTGGCGCCCCGCCACTGCGATGGTGGGCTTCGCGCTCGGGATCGTCGTCGGGCAGCTCGTGCGGCGACGGGTGCGCGGGCCGAGGCTGGGTGCGTGGCTGTTGGTCTGCGAGCTCGCGCTGTTCGGCGCGGTGATCGCGATCACGGGGCCGATCGACCGGGTGCACCTGATCGGGGGCGGCGAGGGCTTCGTGCTCATCGTGCTCACCAGCATGGCGATGGGCGTGCAGACCGAGGTGATCCGCCACGTCGCCGGCACCGCGGTCGCCACCACCTACCAGACCGGCGCGATCGCGCGGATGGGCGAGGCGATCAGCCGCGTCGTGTCGCGCGCGGCGCGGTTGCGCGAGGAGCATGAGGTCGTGGTGCTGCTCCTGGTGCTCGCGGCCTACGTCGGGGGCGCGGCGGTCGGTGCCTCGGCGCCGGGGGAGTGGCGTTGGTCGATGTTCCTCGCCGCCGCGGTGGTCGGCGTGCTCGCGGTGCTGTGGTTCGTCGCGCCCGTCGGTCTCGTCGGTCGGCGTGTACAGGGCCACGAACCGGCCGACGGGTCAGGGGCGTGAGGAGATGTCCCACGCGGGTGGGGCGATCATGGTGCGGTCGGGTTCGACCACGATGAACTTGCCGTCCACCGGGATCTCCTTCAGGTGCGCACCGATCTCCGCCGCGCGCTGGCGCAGCGTCTCGAGCCCGTGGAAGGGATCGTCGGCGAAGAACACGTACGCGGGGAGCGTGGAGTTGCGCACCTTCCGCTCGAGCTCCTTGCCGGTCGGACCGATGTCGGTGGCGACCGCGGTGATGCGCTCGCCGCTCTCGTAGGTGAGCCGTCCCGAGATCCAGAAGCTGGCGAACGCGGTGGTGCGGCCGTCGCGCTCGAGCACGCGGATCACGTTGTCGAGGGGTGGGCTCACCCCGATGCGGTAGTCGTACGCCTCGATCCGCGAGAAGCCCCACACCGTGGTGAGCGCGACGAATCCTGCGAGCACGGCGGTGCCGATGACGTCCCGGGCGAGGTACGCGATCGTGAGCACGACGAACGGCGTGAACCAGTAGAAGTAGCGCGCGTTGCCCACCCACTCGGTTTCGGGCGTCGAGGCGAACGGCACCAGTGCGAACACGAACGGTGTGGTGAGCACGCCGATGGCCGCGACCGACTTCTTGCGCAGGCCCATCACCACACCGACCGCCAGGGCGGCCAGCAGCACGACGTAGAGCACCTTGCCGAGACCGCCGCTCACGCTGCCGCCGATCCACCGACCGTCGAACGCGCCGCGCAGGTCGAGTGAGACGGGGAGCGCGTGCGTGAAGAAGTACTTCAGGTGGTCGAGGTAGCTGCCGTGCGCGAGGCCGGGGTCGACCTTGAGCGAGTCGAAGCCGTACTCGACGTCGTTCCAGATCCACGGGAGGGCGCCCAGGATCGCGAACGGCACCGCCACCAGCCATCGGGGTGGCCACAGCGCGCGCCAGTGGAACACCAGCAGCCACACGCCGAGGGGTGCGAGGAAGTACGACACGTTGGGCGACGTCCACCACGCGAGCCCCGCGAACAGTCCCGCCGCGCCCCAGTCGGCGAAACGGCTCCGCTCCTCGACGGCGCGCTGCGCGCACAGGAGCATGGCGAGCCCGAGCACCATCGTGGGCACGTAGAAGATGAGGCCCTTCACGCCGATCCACACGAAGAACGCGGGCCAGATCCAGAAGATCAGCGCCGCGATCACGGCCTGGGTGGCGGTGAGGAAGCGGGTGCCGATCCGCCAGAGCAACGCGGTGGCGCCGGCCGACATGAGCAGGAACGGCAGCTCGAGCGCGAACTGGGTGTCGCCGAGCAGCTTCGTGCTCAGCGCCACGGGGTACGTGCTGATGGTGCCCTGGTAGTTGAACCGCCACATGAACGCCCGGAACTCGCCGTTCCAGAGGTGACGGGCCATGAGACCGGTCAGCGCCTCGTCCGAATCGATCGTGCCGAGCTTCCCCGTCATGATCCAGAGGCGCAGGCCGAGACCCAGCGCGAGCGCGAGGCCGACCGCCAGGTAGCCGACGCGTCGACGGTCGAGCCGGCGTCGTTGCGTCGCCGATCGGGTGATCGTCGTCGGCGCGGTGAGGATCGCGTCGCTCATGCGTGCAGTGCCCCCGGGGTCACTGCATCTTGGCAGATGGAACCCGCGGATCTCGCCCTTGCCGCGTACCGACGACCGATCCGTCACAATGGGTCCGTGCACGCGGCTGCGATGAGCTTCGATCTCCACGTCCCCGAGAGCCGCTCGCTCAAGGCGAAGCGGGCGGCGATCCGTCCCATCGTCGACGGATTGCGCCACCGCTTCCGCATCTCGGTGGCCGAGACCGGCCATCAGGACCAGTGGCAGCGGGCCGAGATCGCGGTGGCGATCGTCGCCGAGAGCGACGGCCGGGTGCAGACCCTCCTCGACGGTGTCGAGCGGTTCGTGGCCGCCGCGCCCGAGGTCGAGCTGCTCGCGATCGAGACCGCGTGGCTGGATCCCGACTCGTGACGGACGCGCAGTGAGCAAACGCAAGCAGCCCCCGCGCCGGTACCCGCGCATGGCCCGCGTCAACGAGGTCGTCCGCGAGGCGATCGGCGACGAGCTCGAGCGGCTCAGCGACCCGCGCATCGGCCTCGTGACCGTCACCGGGGTCGAGGTCAACGCCGACCTGCGATCGGCCACCGTCTACTATTCCGCGCTCGGGCGGGCTGACAAGCGGGGGACGGGGGTCGTGCCGGAACTCGGGCCGGAGCAACGGGTGTCCACGCAAGCTGCCCTCGAAGCAGCGGCGCCGCACCTGCGCGCCTCGCTCGGCCGTCAGGTGCGCCTGAAGTACACGCCCGAGCTCACGTTCCGCGAGGACCCGTCGATCGTCACCGGCAACCGCATCGAGGCGATCATCCGCGACCTCCACCGCGACGACGACCACCGCGACGAGCCCGAGGACCTCTCGTGAACGAGGTCGACGCGTCGCTGGCGCGTGCCGCCGAGGTCGTCGGCGACACCGCCGCTGCCGGCGGCACCATCGCCCTGGCCTGCCACGTCAACCCCGACGGCGACGCGCTGGGCTCCATGCTCGGTCTGCTCCACGTGCTGCGCGCTGCGGGCCACGACGTCGTGGGTTCGTACTCGAAGCCCTTCACCGTGGCGCCGCACTATCGCGCGCTGCCGGGGCTCGAGCTGCTCACGCACCCGGCCGAGTACCCCGCCGAGCCCGACGTCATGGTCACCTTCGACTGCGGCTCGCTCGGGCGTCTGGGCGATCTCGAGACCTCGGCCAAGGCCGCCCACGAGCTCATCGTGCTCGACCACCACGTGTCGAACACCCGCTACGGCACCATCAACGTCATCGACCCCCTGGCCGCCGCCAGCGGAGTGCTGGTGCGGCGACTGGTGCACGAGCTGGGGCTCCCGCTCACCACGGACGCCGCGGTCGCGCTCTACGCGGCGCTGGTGTGCGACACCGGTCGCTTCCAGTACGAGACCACCACCCCGAAGGTGTTCGAGCTCGCGTGCGAGCTCACCAGCTTCGACGTGCCGGTGTCACGCCTGTCGCGCCAGCTCTTCGAGGAGCACAGCTTCGCCTACCTCAAGCTGCTCGGCGAGGCGCTGGCCGACGCCGAGCTCGACGTCGAGCGCCGCTTCGTGTGGACCGCGGTCACCCAGGACATGCTCACGCGCCACGGCGTCACCCTCGAGGAGGTCGAGGGCCTGATCGACATCCTGCGCCGGTCCACCGAGGCCGAGGTCACCTGCGTGCTGAAGGAAGAGGCCGACGGCTCGGTGCGGGTGAGCCTCCGCTCCCTGGGTGACGTCGATGTCCAGCTCATCGCCGCCGACAACGGTGGTGGCGGCCATCGCTTCGCCGCCGGGTTCGAGTCGACGCTCGCCATCCCGGCCGTCGTCGCGAACATCCGCTCGGCCCTCTGACCCCGCGCGCCCGTAGGGTTGCAGCCGTGCATGACGGACTCGTCGTCGTCGACAAGCCCGCGGGCTTCACGTCGCACGACGTGGTGGCCAAGGTGCGCAGGGCGTTCGGCCAGCGCAAGGTCGGCCACGCCGGCACGCTCGACCCCGACGCCACCGGCGTGTTGCTCGTGGGACTCGGGCGGGCGACGCGCCTCCTGCGCTACCTGTCCGAGGCGGGGAAGGCGTACGAAGGCCGCATCGTGTTCGGCATCGCCACCAGCACCCTCGACGCCGCCGGCGAGGTGCTCGACCAACGCCCGATGCCCATCACGCGCGACGACGTCGAGCGAGCCCTGCCGCGCTTCGTCGGCGACATCGAGCAGCTTCCGCCGATGGTGTCGGCGGTGAAGATCGGTGGCCGGCGCCTCCACGAGTTGGCACGAGCAGGGGAGGACGTCGAGCGCGCGCCGCGTCCCGTGCGCGTCGACCGCTTCGACGTCATCAGGTTCGATCCCGGCCCGTACCCCGAAGCCGAGGTCGAGGTCGAGTGCGGCAGCGGCACCTACGTGCGCTCGCTGGCGGCCGACCTGGGCGTCGCGCTGGGTGGCTTCGCCCATCTCGCCGCCCTGCGCCGCACGCGCGTCGGCTCCTTCACGCTCGCCGAAGCACGGCCGCTCGTCGACATCGAAGCCGACCCGCCGGCTGCGGTGCTCCCGCTGACCGAAGCGATGCGCGACCTGGAGCGGGTCCGCATCGACGCCGAGCAGGCGCGCGCCGTGTCACACGGCGTCTCGTTCGCATCCGGTGCGCTCGCGGTCCACGGCGACGGTCCGTACGCGTTCATCGGTCCCGACGGCGACCTCCTGGCGGTCTACGACGCCCGCGGCCCGGCACTGCGCCCCGCAGTGGTCGTGGCTGCGCAGTCTTGACGGAGGTGTGAGCGACGTGCGCATCGTCGACGATCTCGACAGCCTGTCCGCCGCCCTCGCCGCGGGGCCGGGAGCGGTCGTCACCATCGGCGTGTACGACGGCGTGCACCTCGGTCACCACGCGGTGTTGCGTCTCGTGCGCGAGCTGGCCGACGCGCGCGAGCTCGCCGCGGTGTGCATCACGTTCGACCGCCATCCGGCCGAGGTCGTGCGGCCCGACTCGGCGCCCAAGCTCCTCACCACACCCGAGCAGAAGCTGGAGCTCCTCGACGCCACCGGCTTCCTCGATCTCGCGTACGTGTTGCGCTTCGACGAGGCGCGCAGTCAGGAACCGGCCGAGGACTTCGTGCGCGAGGTCCTCGCCGATGCCGCGCACGCGCGGCTCGTGGTGGTCGGCGCCGACTTCCACTTCGGCAAGGGTCGCGGTGGCGACGTCGCGCTCCTGCAACGGATGGGTGCCGAGCTCGGGTTCGAGGTGCTCGGGGTCGGACTCGAAGCGGCCCCCGCCGACTCCGGGCAGGGCGGCACCATCTATTCGTCGACCGCGATCCGCGAGCTGCTCGCCGGGGGAGACGTGCGCGCCGCCGCCGAACTGCTCGGTCGGTACCACGAGGTGCGCGGTGTGGTCGTCGAGGGCGATCGGCGCGGTCGCGAGCTCGGCTATCCGACGGCCAACGTGGCGGTCCCGAACCGCTGTTGCCTCCCGGCTGATGGCATCTACGCGGGCACGTTCGTCGGAGCCGAAGGCGTCGAACGCATGACCGCGATCTCGCTCGGGCGCCGTCCCACGTTCTACGACTCGGCCGAATCGTCCCTCCTCGAGGCGTACGTCCTCGACTTCGACGGGGATCTGTACGGGCAAGCGGTGAAGGTACGGTTCGTGCAGCGCCTGCGCGGTGAGCAGAAGTTCGACTCCGCCGACGACCTGGTCACGCAGATCGAGCGCGACGTCGCACGGACCCGCACCGTGCTCTCGTAGTCACTGCGCCGCGCGCGATCCTGGTGGGACATGGGCAGGAACGGCGTGACACCAGGACTGCCGCGGCGCGACTTCTTGCGCGCCGCGGGTGCGATGGCCGGCGGTGTCGCGCTCGGCGGTCGCGAAGCGCTCGGCGCGCTCGCGCCTCGCTCTGGTACGGGGCGCGCTCGCAAGCAGGCCACGGGCCCGCAGGGACATCTGCTCGAGACGCAGCCGTCCGACTGTCCGATCGACACCGTCGTCGTGCTGATGATGGAGAACCGCTCGTTCGATCACTACCTGGGTTGGTTGGGCAGCGACGAGCACTACCTCGACGCGGGGAAGTCGCGCTGGGGGAGCAGGTTCACCGTCGACGGCAGGATCGATCTCACCTACGTCGACGGCGACGGCAAGCAGCACCAGACCCACCACCTCACGCGCGGCGGCACCGAGCCGCACCCGTTCCGCGGCTGCGGCCACCCGATCCCGGGCCACGGGTGGTCCTCCGGTCGCGTCGAGCTCGCCGACGGGTTCCTCGCCGCCGGCACCGGCAACGACCCCTACGCCATCGGCTACTACCTCGCCGAGGACCTGCCCGTCCACGCGCACCTGGCGCGGCGCTTCACGGTGCACGACCGCTCGTTCGCGTCGCTCCTCGCGGGCACGTTCCCGAACCGGCAGTACGCGTACACCGCCCAGTCGGGGGGTGAACGCGAAGACCCGCTCTCGCTCTCGCCTGGCATGTACTCGACGCCGACGATCTTCGACAAGCTCGTCACGAAGCAGGTGCCGTTCTCTGCCTACTTCTCCGACCTGCCGCTGCTCGCGCTCTGGGGCGCGCAGTACGACCAGTACATCAAGCCCGTCGACGACTTCTTCGAGGCGTGCGCGACCGGCACGCTCGACAACATCTCCGTCATCTCGCCCGCGTTCGGGGGCGACCTGCGCACCGACGACCACTCGCAGGGCGACGTCCGCCTCGGCCAGCGCTTCATCCGCGAGATCTTCGACGCGTTCTCGACCTCGAAGCAGTGGGAGCGCGGTCTGTTCGTGCTCACGTACGACGAATGGGGAGGGTTCTTCGACCACGTGCAGCCGCCGACGTTGCCCGACCGGCGCGCCAGCGCCGACCTCGAGAACGACTTCGGGCTCGCCGGCTTCCGGGTGCCCACGATCCTGGCGTCGCCGTACGCGCGGCAGAACTACGTCGACCACCGCGTCTACGACCACACGTCGATCCTGCGCTTCGTCGAGTGGCGCTTCCTCGGTGCGCCACCCGAGGGTCCGGGCGGTGACAGCACCTGGAGCCTGACCCTCCGTGACCGCCACGCCCACAACGTCGCCGCGTCGCTGGGAGCCACGCATCCCGATCCGGAGCTCGGGTTCGACCTGCAGCACGTCGAGATCGGGCCCTACAGCCTCGCCTGCCCACCCGACACGGTCACCGCCACACCCGCCCTGCCCGAGGGGGAGCACCCCGACCCGTTCGTGGTCTCGAACGAGTTCCACGACGTGCTCGACGCCAAGTACCGCAAGGTGCTCCACACCCCCTGGTACGACGTCGAGGAGGCAGGGGCCTGACGGCCGCACGCCCGTCTGCCACGTCGTCGCCTCCCTCTGGTAACATCCTCCGTTGGTCCGCAAGCAAGAAAGTCCTTTCAGCGCATGCCCGACACCACTGCCACGATCTCCGAGCACCGCCTCCACGAGTCCGACACCGGCTCGACGGAGGTGCAGGTTGCCCTGCTCACCGAGCGGATCAACCACCTCACCGAGCACCTGAAGGTCCACAAGAAGGACCATCACTCTCGCCGGGGCCTGCTCATGCTCGTCGGACGCCGGCGTCGGCTGCTCGACTACCTGCGGCGCAACGACGTCGAGCGGTACCGCGCGCTGATCGCCAAGCTCGGCCTGCGCCGGTAACACCGGACCACCACCACAACCGAAACCCTGCGAGGGCGAATCGACGGTTGTCAGTCGCCACCGCCCGGGCCTCCTCCCGCCGATCAGCGCAGGGGAACAGGGTGCTCCCGGACGGCGACAACTGGGAATCGCCACGCTCTCGCCGTTCGCCCCACCCGGGCGAGAGAGGAAGCGTTCCCATGCCCGATTCTGAGGGTAGAGGCGCCATCCGCGTCACCGGCCCCATCAATGCGGCCGGACTCGAAATGACCCTGGAGACGGGCAAGCTCGCTCCCCAGGCCGACGGCGCCGTGCTCGTGCGCGTCGGTGACACCACCATCCTGAGCACCGTCGTCACGTCGAAGCCCCGTGAGGGCATCGACTTCTTCCCGCTGACGGTCGACGTCGAAGAGCGCATGTACGCCGCCGGGAAGATCCCCGGCGGCGTCTTCCGTCGTGAGGGTCGTCCGGGCGAGCCCGCGATCCTCACCTGTCGCCTCACCGACCGTCCGCTGCGCCCGAGCTTCCCCGAGGGCTTCCGCAACGAGGTCCAGGTCGTCGCCACCATCATGGGCGCCGACCTCATCAACCCGCACGACGTGCTGTCGATCAACGGCGCGTCCGCCGCGCTCACCGTCTCGGGCATCCCGTTCGACGGCCCGATCGGCGCGGTGCGCCTGTCGCGTCAGGGCGGCGAGTGGATCGCGCACCCGACGTTCGAGGAGAGCACCGAGTCCACCTTCGAGCTCGTCGTCGCCGGCCGCATGATCGAGAGCGGCGACATCGCCATCATGATGGTCGAGGCCGGTGGCACCGAGGCCACGTGGCGCCTCTACGAAGAGGGCGCGCCGAAGGTGACCGAAGAGGTCATCGCCGACGGTCTCGAAGAGGCGAAGCAGTGGATCAAGGCGTCGATCGAGCTCCAGAAGAAGCTCCGCACCGAGGTCATCTCGGCCCGCGGTCCGATCGCCGACATCCCCTACGAGATCCACACCGACTACGACACCGACGTGTTCGACGCGGTCGCCGAGCAGGCCACCGCCAGCACGTCGGAGGCGATGTCCATCGCCGACAAGACCGCCCGCAACGACCGCCTCGACGAGATCCTCGAGGGGCTGCTGCTCGCGCTCGCCGGCACCGCCGACGAGCCCCAGCAGTACCAGTCGCGCGTCAAGCAGATCAAGCCCGCGTTCCGCTCGTTGCAGAAGCAGGTCGTGCGCAGCCGCATCGTCAACGAGGGTCTGCGCATCGACGGTCGCGGCACCACCGACATCCGGCCGCTCTCGGCCGAGGTCGACATCCTGCCGACGGCCCACGGCACCGGCCTCTTCCAGCGCGGTGAGACCCAGGTGCTCAGCGTGCTCACGCTGGGCATGCCCCGCATGGAGCAGTTCATCGGTCTCGACGAGCTGCGCGGCACCAAGAAGCGCTACATCCACCACTACAACTTCCCGCCGTACTCCACCGGTGAGACCGGTCGGGTGGGCTCGCCGAAGCGCCGCGAGATCGGTCACGGCGCGCTGGCCGAGCGGGCGCTCGTGCCGGTGGTGCCGACGATGGAGGAGTGGCCCTACGTGCTGCGCATCGTCTCCGACGTGCTCAGCTCCAACGGCTCCACCTCGATGGCCTCGGTGTGCGGTTCCACGCTCTCGATGCTCGACGGCGGCGTGCCGCTGAAGGCGTCGGTGGCCGGCATCGCCATGGGTCTCGTCTACGCCGAGGGCAAGTACACGACCCTCACCGACATCCTCGGCACCGAGGACGCATTCGGCGACATGGACTTCAAGGTCGCCGGCACGCCGCGACTTCGTCACCGCGCTGCAGCTCGACACCAAGATCGACGGTCTCCCGTCCGACGTGCTGCGTTCGGCGCTGCTCCAGGCCCGCGATGCCCGGCTGAAGATCCTCGACGTGATGGATGCCGAGATCGCGACGCACCGCGACGACGTCAAGAAGAGCGCGCCGAAGATCGTCAGCTTCGAGATCCCGATGGACAAGATCGGCGAGGTGATCGGGCCCAAGGGCAAGGTCATCAACACGATCACCCAGGAGACCGGTGCCGACGTGTCGGTGAGCGACGACGGCGTGGTCGGCACGGTGAGCATCGGCTCCACCGACGGCGCGGCCGTCGAAGAGGCGCGGCGACGCATCGAGCTCATCCTCGACCCGCCGACCGCCGAGCTGGGCGCCGAGTACACCGGCAAGGTCGTGAACGTCACCAAGTTCGGGGCGTTCGTCAACATCCTCCCCGGCCGCGACGGCCTGCTCCACATCTCCAAGCTCGGACAGGGCAAGCGCATCGACCGGGTGGAAGACGTCCTCAACCTGGGCGACGAAGTCACCGTCCGCGTCGACGACATCGACAACTCGGGCAAGCTGAGCCTCTCCATGGCGGGCGACGAGCCCGCGCCGAGCGCCGACGCGGGTGCGTCGGATGCCGGTTCGGCGGGCGGCGGCGAGTCGCGCGGCAATGGTGACCGTGCGCCGCGTGAGCGTTCGGTCAGCGGCGGCAGCACCGACAGCGACGTCGAGGTCGCGTCGTTCGACGACGCCTGGGACTCACAGGCCAAGGCCGAGTTCGGTGACCTGGGCCCGGCCGAGGTCGGTCGTCCCGGCGGTGACCGGGGCGGCGAGCGCCGCGGTGGCGGTGGCGGCGGTCGCCGGCGTCGCCGGTAGGTCTTGAGCAACAGGGTCAAGGCGAGCCGGTGACGCGACGATGACCGGCACGATGAACCAAGACGACGCCTCGTTCGGCGGAGGGATCCGCCGAACGCGACTCGACTCCGGTTTGCGCGTCGTCACCGAGCACCTTCCCGGCCTCCGCTCCGCGGCGGTCGGGTTCTGGGTGGGCACGGGGTCGCGCGACGAAGCGGAGTCGATCGCGGGCACCAGCCACTTCCTGGAGCACCTGTTGTTCAAGGGCAGCGCGACACGCCACGCGCAGGAGATCGCGGAAGCGGTCGAGTCGTGCGGCGGCGACATGAACGCGTTCACCGGCCAGGAGATCACCGCGTACTACGTACGCGTCCCCGACCGGCACCTCGACGTCGCCCTCGACATCCTCTCCGACATCGTCTGGACGCCCGCGTTGCGTCCCGACGAGGTCGAGTCGGAGCGCCAGGTCATCCTCGAAGAGATCAAGATGCGCGACGACACCCCCGACGACCTCGTCCACGACGTGTTCGCCGGTGCGTTGTTCCCCGAGCACCCGCTCGGCCGCGAGATCTCGGGTTCGGAGGACACGATCAGCAAGGTCACGCGCGATCAGATCGCGGAGTACCACGCTGCCCACTACGTGCCGTCGAACGTCGTCGTCGCGGTCGCGGGCAACGTCGACCACGACGAAGTGGTCGCGCGCGTGAGTGCGGTGCTCCCCGCCACGGCCGCGACGCGACCGGCGCGGCTGAACGGCGCCGAGCACGGGACCCCCGAGAAGTTCGCGCGCGTCGACCGTCCGCTCGAGCAGGCGCACGTGGTGTTGGGCAACCGCGCGCTGCGGCGCGACGACCCCGATCGCTTCGCGCTGTCGGTCGTCGACCAGGTGCTCGGCGGGGGGATGAGCTCTCGGCTGTTCCAGGAGGTGCGCGAGAAGCGCGGCCTGGCGTACTCGGTGTTCTCGTACCGCAGCGCGTTCGAGGAGACCGGCGCCCTGGCGGTGTACTGCGCCACCGCGCCCGAACGCGTCGAGGAGACACTCGACGTCGTGCGGGCCGAGCTCGACCGTCTCGTGGCCGACGGCGGCGTGTCGGAACACGAGATGGCCGGCGCCAAGGGTCACCTCACCGGGTCGCTCGCCCTGTCCTTGGAGAGCTCGTCGAGCCGCATGAACCGCATGGGCCGGGCGGAGCTCACGATGGGTGAGATCCCGAGCCTCGACTGGGTGGTCGAGCAGGTCGACGCGGTGACTCCCGACGACGTGAGTCGGGTCATCGACCGCGTGCTCGGACACGGGGAACGCACGCTCGCACTCGTGGGTCCCGCCGATACGCTTCCCTGAATGGGGAGACCGCTCTTCGGGAGTTGGCGATGATCCGTGTGGGGGTGTTCGGCGCGGCCGGACGCATGGGCGCCACCGTGTGTCGCGCGGTGCTGGACGATCCCGAGCTCGAGCTCGTGGCCGCCGTCGACCCGATGCACGCGGGGCTCGACCTGCGCCAGTGCGGGATCGACGCCAGCTTGCAGATGAGCCGCAACGCGAGCGCGCTGGCCGATGCCGGCGCAGAGGTCGCGGTCGACTTCACCGTCGTCGATGCGTCGCGCGACAACGTCGTCTGGTGCGCCGACCACGGTGTGCACGCCGTCGTCGGCACCACGGGGTTCAGCCCCGCCGACATCGACGATTTCCGCGCCCGCTTCGAAGCGTCGTCGGCGAACGCGGTGATCGCCCCGAATTTCGCCATCGGCGCGGTCCTGATGGTGCGCTTCGCCGAGCTCGCGGCGCCGTGGTTCGAGACCGCCGAGGTGATCGAGCTCCATCACGACCAGAAGATCGACGCGCCGTCGGGGACCGCGCTCCACACGGTGGAGCGCATGGCCGCCGCGTCGCCGGACTGGGCCCCCGATCCCACCACGAAGGTCGTCGTCGAGGGTGCGCGTGGGGGAGTGGCGGCCGCCGGCATCCACGTGCACTCGGTGCGCCTCCGCGGCCTCGTGGCTCACGAGGAGGTGCTGCTCGGCACCGCGGGGCAGTCGCTCTCGATCCGTCACGACTCGTACGACCGCACGTCGTTCATGCCCGGGGTCGTGCTCGCCGTGAAAGCGGTGCGCGACCGTCCCGGCCTCACCGTCGGGCTCGATGCCCTGCTGGACCTCTGACCATGGACGTGACCTGACCATGGACGCGACGCGCCTTCGGGTCCTCGAGGGCGCGTACGAGTGCATCGGGCGTCACGGCATGGCGAAGACCACCGTCGACGACGTCGCCGCCGCGTCGGGCGTGTCGCGCGCGACCATCTACCGGATCTTCCCGGGCGGGAAGGACGAAGTGCTGCGCGACACCGTCGGTTGGGAGATGGACCGCTTCTTCCTGCGCCTCGGTGCGGAGCTCGGCGACGCCGCCGACTTCCCGGAGTTCCTGGAGCGCGCGCTGCCGTTGGCGCGCCAGGAGCTGCTCGAGCACACCGTGCTGCAGAAGGTGCTCGAGACCGAACCCGATCGACTCAATGCGCTGATCACCGTGCAATCGCACCGGGTGATCGGCGCGATCGCGGCGTACTTCCTGCCCCTCCTCGAGCGCGACCGCGACGCCGGACTGGTGGCCGCCGGCGTCGACCTGGCCCCGGTGGCCGAGTACGTGGCACGGATGTGCCTCTCGCTCATCGCCTCCCCCGGGCGCCTCGACCTCACCGATCCCGTCGAGGTCCGCCGCCTGGTCCGGGGCGAGCTGTTGGGCGGAGTGCTCACGGCGTCCTGACCGGGCCGTGATGCGATGAGACAGAATCCGGTGTATCGTCTCAAGTGATGACCCTGACCGTGGCGCCGGCTCCCGTGGGCCAACTCCCCACGAGCAGGCGCATCCGCGACGCCGTCCTGGTGTGCATCGGTCGCTTCGGACTCACCAAGACCACGGTCGACGACATCGCCCGTGAAGCGGGCTGCTCGCGGGCCACGCTCTACCGGTACTTCGACGGCAAGCCTGCCATCCTGCGCGCGGCAGTGGCCGCCGAGCTCGACCGGGTCGCCACGTCGCTGGTCGACGCCGGGTGCGCCGAGCGCACGTTGGGTGACGCGGTCGTCGCGGTCGTGGTGCGCGGAGCCGCGTGAAGTGCGTGCGCACGATGCCCTGCAGTTCCTGCTCGCCCACGAGCCCGATGTGGTGCTCGGTCACCTCGCCTTCGTTCCCGGTGACCGCGTGCTCGTCGCAGTGGGTGACGCGATCGCGCCCGCCTTCGACGAGTGGCTGTCACCGGACGCGAGCGCGCGCACCGGCGAGTGGCTCGCCCGTCTGGTGCGCGCCTACGTGCTTGCGCCTCATCCGCCGGTCGACCTCACCGATCCTGACGCGGCCCGTCCGTTTCTGACGGCACTCGTTCTTCCGGGCCTCGTGCCGCCCGGTTCCGCACCCACGAGGGAGCATTCATGACCAGTCATGCTGACATCATCGGACGCGACGACATCGACGACTACGACGCGATCCTCGCCGTCACCAACACCGACGTGAGCGAGGTGCAGCACGCGATCCATGCCGACGCCGATGCCATCTTCACGTGGAACTACGAGCGCAGCCGTCCCGCGCTGGTGAAGCTCTACGAGAAGGCGAAGACGTCGCAGTGGAACGCCAACGACCTCCCGTGGGACATCGACGTCGACCAGGAAGAGGTTGCCCGCAACAACCAGAACCAGAACGGCATCGGCCAGAAGATGGACCTCGCCGGCACGCCGTTCGAGAAGTGGGGCGACAAGGAGTGGACGCAGTTCGGCGTCGAGTCGCAGAACTGGACGCTCTCGCAGTTCATGCACGGTGAGCAGGGTGCGCTGATCTGCACCGCGCAGATCGTCGAGACGGTGCCGTGGATCGACGCCAAGTACTACGCGGCGACGCAGGTGATGGACGAAGCGCGGCACGTCGAGGTGTTCGCTCGTTACCTCAACACCAAGTTGTCGGGGCACTACCCGATCAACGCGCACCTGAAGATGCTGCTCGACGACATCGTCGCCGACAGCCGCTGGGACATGACCTACCTCGGCATGCAGATCATGGTCGAAGGTCTCGCGCTCGCCGCGTTCGGGTTCCTGCACCAGATGACGACCGAGCCGCTGCTCAAGCAGCTGCTGCGCTACGTGATGAGCGACGAAGCGCGCCACGTCGCGTTCGGTGTGCTGTCGCTGCAGGAGTACTACGCGGGCCTCGGTGAAGCGGAGATCCGCGAGCGCCAGGAGTTCGCGTTCGAGGCCGCGGTGCGCATGCGCGACCGCTTCCTGCAGCAGGAGACATGGGAGCGCATGGGCGTCGACGTGAAGGAGGCGGTGAAGGCGATGCAGAACGCGCCCGACCGTCCGATCTTCCAGGGGCTGCTGTTCTCGAAGATCGTCCCGAACTGCAAGAAGCTCGGTCTGCTCGACGCCGGCGACGGTTGGCTGCGTGACCGCTTCACCGAGCTCGGCGTGATCCAGTTCGAGGACTGGGTCGACACCGGCGAGGAGTACGGCGAGCTCGACCAGGTGGCCAAGGACCGGCAGGCCGCGGTCGCGGGCTGAAGCTCGCGAGCGGAGAACCCGACGAGGCGGACACGCGACGTTGACGTCCCCGTCACGCTGACATCACGACGTCGAGGTCCGCGACGGCTACCGTGCGCGCATCGCTCGAGGGCCGGGAGGAGTCGGTGAGGGTGTCGCGTCGCGTGGTGCTGCTGCTGGTGACGCTGGCCCTGATCGGCGTGGGGTTGTCGGCGTGCCTGCCGCCGACGGCGGGGACGCCGGCGTCGATCTCGACTGATCCGCCGTTGTTCCCGGCGTTCCAGACCGGGGTGAGGAACTACGTGGTGCGCTGCGATCCGAACACGCCCGTCGCGGTGCACGTGACCTCGCCGACGACGACGTACGTGTCGGTCGACGGTGGTTACCCGCGCGGTGGCATCTATGGCGTCTGGGTGGCGCAGCAGCCGGGTCAGCGCTTCACGGTCGCGGTGACGACCGACCTGACCCATGACGTCACGACCCGCTACAACGTGCGCTGCCTGCCGACGGACTTCCCGCCGTGGTCGGTCCAGACCGCTTCCGTCGGGGCGACGCCCTACGCCATGGTCAAACCCATCGCGTTCGACCCCAGCCGGAGCGTGATCTTCGACCGCAACGGCGTGCCGTTGTGGTGGAGCGAACCCCAATTCACGACGTACTCGCTGTTCTCCAACGGCAACGTCGGCGCGCTGATCGACGGCGCGTTGGAGGAACGCGAGCTCGACGGCACGCCGGTGCGCACGGTGCAGACGGTGGGAGGCCCGGCCGATCCGCACGACGTGCTGTTGCTGGCGAACGGGCACGTCGTGATGGTCACGGCACAGGCACGAGCGGGGGTCGACCTCACCGGGCTGGGAGGCCCGGCGAGCGCGTCGATCTGCGACCACGTCATCGAGGAGATCGATCCCACGGACGGATCGGTGGTGTGGAGCTGGGACACCTACGAGCACATCGCGCCGACCGAGATGGACCCGCAGTTCGTCCCGTCGATCATCGACCTGGGCCCCACGTCGGCCGCGTGCGGCTACGACGTGTACCACTGGAACGCGATCGAGTACACGGGGAGCGGATTCATCCTCTCGTACCGACACCTCGACGCGATCTACGACGTCGACCAGGCGACGGGGGACCTGGTCTGGAAGCTGGGTGGGTCGAACCGCGCCGAGAGCCTCACCGTGGTCGGTGACCCGGTGTTCGCCGGTGGGAGCCACTTCGGTGGTCAGCACGACAGCCGGCTGCTCCCCGATGGCAGCGTCACGCTCTACGACGACGGCACCGGCTTCGCCCGGCCTTCGCGCGCGGTGCGCTACGCGATCGACACCGACGCCCGCACCGCGACCTTGCTCGGTTCGGCGAGCGATCCGTCGATCCCCACGTCGGTCTGCTGCGGCAGCGCCCGCTACGTCGCGTCGAACGACTGGTTCGTCGGCTGGGGTGGGAACTCAACCGCCAGCGAGCTGGTCGGCGGCGTGCCGCGCTTCTCGCTCACCTTCCCCGGCCAACTGCTCTACCGGGCGGAGCCGCTCACGTCGGCGCAGGTCTCACCGGCCCAGCTCGACGCTGCCATGGACGCCAGGTTCGCGCACCCCGTCGCGTCGGCCGACACGGCGACCGGAGTGCTCACGCCGTATCCGTGAGCGCGCCCGGTCGCGCTCACCTCGGGTCGGGTGCCTGCGCGAACACGCCGGGATCGACCGTGATGTAGATGGCGCGGCACGTGGCGAGCACCGCGCCGTCGGCGCGCACTTCGCCGCTGATGAAGAGCTTGCGCCGCTCGCGAGTGTCGAGGCGGGCGCGGACCTCGAGCGGCTCGTCGACGGGAACCGGAGCGAGGTAGCGCACGGTGAGCTCGCCGGTGAACGCCGGCTCCTGGATCTGGGCGATCACGAAACCCGTCACGTCGTCGAACGCGGCGGCGACGATGCCGCCGTGCGCGCGACCCGGTGCACCTTCGAACGCGCGGCGGAGCACGACGTCGGCGATGATCTCCTCGCCCTCGTAGTGGACGTCCATGTCCACGCTCGTGGGGTTCGACCTGCCGCCGACGGCGCGGTCCTCGAAACCGAGGCCCATGCCCGACTGCTCGAACCCCCGGCGCATCAGTGCCAACCGGTCACGAACCGGCGCGTCGTCGACCCGGCGCGTCAGCTCGGTGGCGGTCTCCGAGATGCGCGTGAGCACGTCGTCGTCCACGTCGTGGGCTGCGAACGAGTGCGCAAGCGTCCGCAGCGTCGCCGCCGCCTCGGATCGGATCTGTTCGGTCGCCATCGAGGGAATGTAGGAGGTGCGTGGCGGCGCCGATGAGTTCGCGGCTGCGCCCCGGTCACACTGGCGTGATGAACGCAGAGCTCGACCACCGCTTCAGCGACGCCGACGCAACCGCGGTGCCGTGGGACGAGGTGCGGCGACTGCTCGCCGATGCCCAGCTCGCCTGGATCACCACCGTGCGCGCCGACGGCCGACCTCACGTCACGCCCCTGGTCGCCGCGTGGCTCGACGATGCGCTCCACTTCTGCACCGGCCCCGACGAGCAGAAGGCGCACAACCTCGTCGCCAACCCGAACGTCGTGGTGACGACGGGCTGCAACCGCTGGGACGAGGGCCTCGATGTCATGGTCGAAGGTGAGGCGGCGCGGGTCACCGACCCGCCGATCCTGGAGCGGCTCGCGGCGCGTGGGCCGACAAGTGGGATGGGCGCTGGACCTTCCGTGTCGCCGACGGCGGCTTCGCCGACGACAGCGACGTCGACCACGGCCCGGTGCATGTGTACGCCGTGCGCGCCCGCAAGGTCCTGGCCTTCGGCAAGGGTACGTTCAGCCAGACGCGCTACTCGTGACGTGCGTGGAGCGAGCTCCGCGGGGATCAGTGACCTCGGCGCAGCCACTCCTCGAGGTCGGGCGCTTCCCGACCGACCGTGGTGCTGTCGCCGTGACCGGTGTGCACGATCGTCTCGGGCGGCAGCGTGAGCAGGCGCGCTCGGATCGACTCGACGATCGTGGGGAAGTCGCTGAAGCTTCGCCCGGTCGCGCCCGGTCCGCCACAGAACAGCGTGTCGCCGCTGAACACGTGACCGTCCTGTACGAAGCAGCAGCCGCCGGGGGAGTGCCCCGGCGTGTGCAGCACCCCGAGCTCCACTGGCCCTCCTCGCAGGATCTCGCCGTCGATCAGGTCGAGGTCGGGATCCTGGTCGGGGTACACGTCGTCCCACAGCATCTGGTCGTCGGGATGCAGGAGGATCGGAGCGTCGACCGCGTCCTGGAGCGCGACCGCGGCGTTGATGTGGTCGTTGTGCCCGTGCGTCAGCGCGATGGCCGAGACCCGGCGTCCGTTGACCGCGTCGACGATGGCTGTCGCGTCGTGCGCGGCGTCGATGACCACCACCTCTCGGTCGTCACCCACCAACCAGATGTTGTTGGTGACCTCCCACTCGCCGCCGTCGAGGCGGAAGATGCCGTCGGTCGTCACGAGCTCGATCATGGGCGCACACCGTAGGCTCCCCGTATGGCCCTCCTCGGCAGGCTGTACCACGTGGGCATCGTCGTCCCCGACATCGAGGCGGCGAAGCAGCACCTGAGCGAACTGCTCGGGATCGCATGGGGCCCGGTGCTCCACGTCGATGCGTTGGACCTCCGGGACGGTGACGGCAACGAGCTCGTCGTTCCCAACACGCTCTGCTATTCGACCGAGCCGCCCCACCTCGAACTGGTGCTGGAGGTACCGGGCACGGTGTGGGAGTGCAACGAGCACTCCAACCTCCACCACATCGGCGTGTGGACCGACGCCCTCCCGGAAGACTCCGCCACCTACTCCGACTTGCGTTGCCCCTTGCAGCTCTGCGGGCGCGACGCCGAGGGTGCGTTGCAGCAGTTCGCCTACCACCGCGATCCGCTGGGGGTGCGCATCGAGCTCGTCGACTCGGCGATGAAGCCGCTCATGGAGGAGTTCATGTTCAAGGCGCCGGTAACCTGATCCGGATGAGGCCCCTCCCCGCATGAGATCGCCCACGTGAGCTCGCCGGTCCGGATCGTCTTCCTGGGGGGTCTCGGCGAGATCGGGCGGAACTGCATGTGCCTCGAGGTCGAGGACCGCATCCTGATCATCGACTGCGGGATCATGTTCCCCGAGGCCGACATGCCCGGCATCGACCTCGTCCTTCCCGACTTCACGTACCTCCGCGAGAACGCCGACCGCGTCGAAGCCGCGTTTCTCACCCACGCCCACGAAGACCACGCCGGCGGACTCGCGTTCCTGCTGCGCGACATCTCGTTCCCGGTCTACGGTTCGCCGCTCTCGCTCGGTCTGGCGCGCAACCGCATCGAAGAGGCGGGGATGCTCGGACGCACCGAATTGATCCCCGTGCACGACGGCGAACGCCGCATGATCGGCCCGTTCGACTGCGAGTTCATCCCCGTCACGCACTCGGTACCGCACGCCTTCGCCACCGCGTACCACACGCCGGCGGGCACGATCATGCACAGCGGCGACTTCAAGCTCGACCCCACGCCGGTCGACGGCCGCAAGACGGATCTCTCGTTGATGGGCGCGATCGCCAAGCGTTCGGGCGGTGTGAGGCTGCTGCTCTCCGACTCCACGAACGCGTGCCGGCCCGGGTTCACGCCTTCGGAGTCGACGGTGGGCGACACGTTGCGCACCGTCTTCCGCGACTACCCGGACCAGCGGCTGATCGTCGCCAGCTTCGCGTCGCACCTCCACCGCGTCCGCCAGGTCGCCGAGGCCGCGGTCACCGCCGGCCGCAAGATCGCCTTCCTCGGGCGTTCCATGGTCAACAACGTCGCGCTGGGTCGCGAGATGGGCATGCTCGACGTCCCCGTCAGCAGCGTCATCGACATCGACGAGGTGCCGAAGTACGCACCGGGCGAGGTGTGCATCATCTGCACCGGATCGCAGGGCGAGCCGATGAGCGCGCTCTCGCTGATGGCCGCGCACGAGCACAAGCACGTGAAGATCAGCAGCGACGACGTCGTGGTGATCTCGGCGCACGCGATCCCCGGCAACGAGATCAACGTCACCCGCATCATCGATTCGTTGCACCGTGCCGGCGCCGAGGTGTTGCACGGCGGGAGCTCCCCGGTGCACGTGTCCGGGCACGCATCGCAGGAGGAGCTCAAGATGCTCCTCAACATCGTGCAGCCCGAGTGGTTCGTGCCGGTCCACGGCGAGTACACGCACATGGTCCACCACGCGCGCCTCGCCGAGCAGGTGGGCGTGCCGAAGGACCACGTGCTGGTCGCGGAGGACGGCGACATGCTCACGCTCGTCCTCCAGGACGACGGCAGCTCCTCCATCGACATCGAGCGGCGCGCGGTGCCGGCCGGGTTCCTCTACGTCGACGGCATCGTCGGCGACGTCGGCCAGGGCGTGCTGCGCGACCGCCGCAACCTCGCGGAGGAGGGGTTGGTGGTGGTGATCGTCACCGTCGACGCCAAGACCGGCGAGGTGGTGACCGGCCCCGAGATCGTCACCCGCGGCTGGGTCTACGCGCCCGAGGCCGAGGAGCTGCTCGAGGAGGCGAAGGCGGCGGTGCTCGCCTCGCTGCGGGAGGCCACCGACGAGGGCGCCACCGACTTCGACACCCTGCGCCGCCATGCCCGCCGCTCGCTGGGCAAGTTCATCAACGAGCGCACCAAGCGGCGCCCGGCCGTGATCCCTGTCGTCATGGAAGTCTGACCTCCGCCGTCACCCCGCCTCGGTCACCGGGGCGACCGCTCCTCGCGGTCGTCCGCATCGCTTCGCTCGCTCCCGAAGGCTCGTCGGGGTGTACCCCGGCACCCGCCGCTCGCCCGTCCGCCCCGCTCGCTTCCGACCCGGTGGCCACTCTGGTCACTCTCCGTGGTGGGAGTATGCCCCTGTGGCCTGTGGGGGCGGTGTTAGCGTTCGGGGATGCCCGCGACCAAGACGCGGCGGGGGTCCTCGTCGCGTGCCAAGAGCACCTCGCGCAAGTCGACGGCCCGGCGCGCCCCGAGGAAGAAGAAGGTCACCAGCCCCGAACCGGGAGTGGTGGTGCGGTCGCGGGAGGCCGCCGGGCGCCAGCTCGCGGGTCACCGGGCCGATCTCTTCGCGGTGTGCCTCTTCGCTCTCGGTGCCATCTTCGCCCTCGGACTGTGGACCGAGCTCGCCGGCCCGGTGGGCTCGGCGCTGGCCGACGGCTCCGGAGCCGTGCTGGGCCGGGCCCGGGTGGCGATCCCGGTGGCGTGCTTCGCATTCGGCGTGGTGCTGCTGTGGCCCCGCCGGTCCACGACCGTCGATCTCGAGGCCGAGACGGTCGAGGACGCGCCGGCCGAGCCCCCCACCGTGCGCATCGCCATCGGCGCCGCGCTGCTCTTCCTGGCCGACGTCGGCATCCTCCACCTCGCCTACGGTCGCCCGTCGCTCAGCGGCAACCTCGACGACCTGCGCAGTGCCGGTGGCGCGCTCGGCGCGATGGTCGCCGGACCGCTCGTCGCCGCCATCGGCGTCGTCGGCGCATCGGTCGTGCTCGGAGCGGTCGCGCTCGCGGGCCTGCTCCTCGTCCTCGGGCTCTCGATCGGCGTGATCGTCGGCGCGACCGCGCGGGTGTCGCGCGCGGCGGCGGCGAAGGCCCGCGACTCGGTCAGGCTCGCCCCGATCGGTGAGGGCGTCGACCTCGACGCACCGCCCCCGCAGACCGGTCCGGCACCCTTCGACTACGCGTTGGACGAGTCGGCGCAGTACGACGACGAGCCCGCGGCCACTTTCGTGGCGGAGCCCGAACCCGAACCCGCGCCACCCGTGCCGACCGCCGCCGCGATCGAGGTCCCCGTCGTCGAAGATCCGAGCGGTCAGCTCTCGATCGCCCTCGGCGACGAGGGCGCGCCGCACAACGGCCCGTGGAAGCTCCCCCCGGCCAACGTGTTGAAGCGGGGGAGCGGCAAGGCGGCCGACCGCCGCCTCATCGACGAGGGCGGCCGCCTCCTCGAGGCCACCCTGGCACACCACGGCGTGGAGGCCCGGTTGGTCGGCACGACCGTCGGACCCACCGTCACGCGCTACGAGCTCGAGCTCGGCGCGGGGGTGAAGGTCAACCGCGTCACGGGCTTGAGCAACGACATCCAGTACGCGATGGCGTCGCTCGACGTGCGCATCCTGGCCCCGATCCCCGGTCGCAGCGCGGTCGGCGTCGAGGTGCCCAACCGGGAACGCATCATCGTCACCCTCGGCGACGTGCTCGCCGCACCGGAGGTCGCGACGAGCAAGACCGCGCTCGGAGTGGGGCTCGGGCGCGACATCTCCGGCAAGTCGGTGATGCTCGACGTCACCACGCTCCCGCACGTGCTCATCGCCGGCGCCACCGGCGCGGGCAAGAGCAGCTGCATCAACTCGATCGTCACGTCATTGCTGATGCGCTACACGCCCGAACAGGTCCGACTCATCCTCGTCGACCCCAAGCGGGTCGAGCTCGGTGCCTACAACAACTTGCCGCACCTGCTCACCGAGGTCGTCACCAACCCGAAGAAGGCCGCGAACGCGCTCGACTGGGCCGTGCGGGAGATGGACATGCGCTACCAGCTGCTCGCCGACGTCGGCGTGCGCGACATCACCGGCTACAACGGGATGTACGACCGTGGCGAGCTGCCCACCACCGACGATCCCGATCCCACCACCGGCAAGGGCTACGAGCGCCTGCCGTTCATCGTCATCGTCGTCGACGAGCTCAACGACCTCATGATGGTGGCGGCCCGCGACGTCGAGGCGAGCATCTGTCGCATCGCGCAGATGGCGCGAGCCGTCGGCATCCACCTCATCATCGCCACGCAGCGGCCGTCGGTCGACGTGATCACCGGCGTCATCAAGGCCAACGTGCCCAGCCGCATGGCCTTCTCGGTGAGCAGCCTCGCCGATTCGCGCGTCATCCTCGACCAGGCCGGCGCGGAGAAGCTGATCGGTCAGGGCGACATGCTCCTGCTCGCCGCGGGCTCCGGTCGGGCGCAGCGCATCCAGGGCTCGTGGGTCGACGAGGAGTGCGTCCGCAAGGTCGTCGCCCACTGGCGGCGGCAGTCGAGCGCGCCCACCTACGTGGAGGGCATCGCCGAGGACGACGCCGCCGGCAGCGGGGGCGCCGGGGGCGGCGCCGCCGACGGCGACGGCGACGACCTCCTCAACGAGGCCATCGAGCTGGTCGTCCGCAGCGGCCTCGGGTCCACGTCCATGCTGCAGCGCAAGCTCCGGGTGGGCTTCGCCCGCGCCGGCCGGCTCATGGACCTCATGGAACGTCGCGGCATCGTCGGGCCCTCGGAGGGTTCGAAGGCCCGGGCCGTCCTCATGACGGTCGAGGAGCTCGAAGGCGGCCCTTCCGGCGCCTGATCGCACCCCGGAGTTTCCCGAACGCTTCCCGAAGCGTTCCTCAAGGCGAGCCTCCCGCCTGCCGTTACGCCACTTGAGGTGTGGGCGCATGCCGCGGTGAGGCGGCGGTCGCCTCACTCCGCGAACGGCGCAGGAGGAACGGGTGAAACTCGAGCTTGGACGCTTCCAGGGAGGGCAGTCGCTGACATCGCGGCTGAGCTTCCGCGCCAAGCTGCTGCTCGTCCTGTTCGTGCCGTTCCTCGCCCTGGTCGTGGTGGCGGCCGCCGGTCTGAGCGACCGCTTCGCCGCCCTGCACGCGCAGGAGCAGTACGGCGACCTCTCCGGGCCCCTCGCCACCCTCGACTCCGCCAGCCGCGCCCTGCAGAACGAGAGCGTCGTGTCGTCGTGGTACGTCGGCAGCGGCGGCGCGCCGGCGGACGAGCTCGACCAGGCGCGCAGTCGCACCAACGCGGCCGTGCGGGAGTTCCGCCTCAACGAGCAGGCGTTCGCCAACGCGGGTCTGAGCCCGACCGCCTTGGGCGCCCTCGATGCCGCGAACCGTGGCTTCGACGACATCGGCGCCGAGCGGGCGAAGATCGACGCCAAGAGCGTGACCGCGGCCGATGCGCGCGACTTCTTCCTCGGTGTCGACGACCACGTCCTCGACTTCGGTGAACGGGTGGCGCGCGATCTCGCCAGTGCCGACGTCGCCGCCAGCCTCACCCGGGTGTTCTCGCTCGAGCGCGCGCAGCACGAACATGCCCGCGAGGCCAGCGTGTACATCGCGGTGCTCGCCAGCGGCACCGCGGAGGGCTTCAGCGAGTGGATCGGCGCGCAGACCGCGCAGGAGCAGTACCTCGCGACGTTCCGCAACACCGCGAACCCCGAGGAGCTCGCGATCTTCACCAAGGTGATGGGCGCGGAGGACACGGTGGCGCCGCTCCCAGCGGCCTTCCCGTCGGCCACGCAGACGCCGGCCGAGTACTACGTCGACTACGAGCGTGAGAGCCGCACCACCGACCGGGCGATCGACGCGGTCGAGAGCGTCATCAACTCGACGGCCAGCGCCCACGCCAGTTCGGCGCTCCGCGACGTGCGCATCTACGGCGGCCTGGCGGCGTTCGCGATGTTCCTCACGCTGTTGCTGATCTGGTTCGTGTCGCGTGCCGTGCTCGGTCCGATCCGACGCCTCACCGCGGCGGCACGCGAGATGTCACAACGTCAGCTCCCCGCGCTGGTCGAGTCGCTCCGCACCGGCGGCGACGTGGGCGCGCTGCGGCCGACGCGCATCGAGGTGCAGTCGGAAGATGAGATCGGTGAGCTCGCCCAGGCGTTCAACGACGTCGAGGCGGTGACCTTCCAGGTCGCGCAGGAGCAGTCGGCCCTGCTGCGCAAGGGCATGGGTGACCTCTTCGTGAACCTGGCCCGGCGCAACCAGAGCCTCGTGCAACGCCAGCTCGAGCTGCTCGACGACCTCGAGCGCAACGAGCACGATCCGAGCGCACTCGACGCGCTGTTCAAGCTCGACCACATGGCCACGCGCATGCGCCGCAACGCGGAGAGCCTTCTCGTGCTGTCGGGGGCTGAGCAGCCCCGGCAGTGGCAACAGCCGATCGCGCTGATCGACGTCGTGCGCGCCGCCGCCGCCGAGATCGCCGACTTCCCTCGCGTCGAGCTCGTCGGCATCGACGACGACCTCGCGGTCTCGGGCCGCGCGGTCTCCGACGTCGCGCACCTCCTCGCCGAACTGCTCGAGAACGCGACGTCGTTCTCGCCACCGGACACCGCGGTCGTGGTCTCCGGTGCCGTGTCGGCGACCGGCTTCGTGCTGGCGGTCTCCGACCAGGGCATCGGCATGGCCGCCGACCGCATCGTCGAGGCCAACAAGCTCCTGGCCCACCCGCCCCTCGTCGGACTGGCGCTGTCTCGTGCCCTCGGGCTCCACGTCGTCGGGTCGCTGGCGCAGCGCCACGCCATCAGCGTGGAACTGCGGCCCGGCGCGCCGGGCGGGCTCGTCGCGCTGGTGGCGTTGCCCACCGCGGTGCTCGAGCCCCGGCCCGCGTCCGCGCCCACGGCACCCGCCACCGGCAACCCCGTGTACTCGCCCGACCTCGACGACCACGGTGAGGCCGAGCCCCTCGGTGCCCGACGCCTCGTGTCGCGTCCGCCCGACGAGCCGCCGGTGGAGGAGTGGCGCTGGGAAGGTCTCAACGAGGGTGGGACGGCGCCGACGGAGCCCGTCCAGTCCTCGGCACCGGTCGACGCGCCGACCTCTGACGCGCCGACGTACGACGTGGCTCCGCCGGTCGACGACGTCGTCCCCACGTACGACCCGCCCGTCCCGGAGGCACCTGCGTACGAGGCACCTGCGGTACGAGGCACCTGCGTACGAGGTACCCGCGTACGAGGCACCGACCTCCGACGCGCCGCCGCCCACGCCTCCGCCCCAGTTCGACGGTGACGAGGGCGGGTTCCAGGAGGCGGCGCCGCTGCCCACCCGTGTGCCCGGGCAGCACCTGAGTCACCACCCCCGGCTCGCGCCCGAAGCGCCCGACGCCGAGGTCGACCCGATGCGCGCCTACCGCGTGCACGAGCTCCTCACCCGCCACGCGCAGGGCAAGAAGCGTGGCCAGGGGGGCGAGGACCTGCCGGCCGACACCGCTCCGGTGCCGGGCGCGCCCGGTGCGCAGGAGGACGGGAGATGATGCAGCAGCTCAGCGCCGAAGCGCGCAACCTCAACTGGCTGGTGTCGAACTTCGTGGAACGCGTGCCGGGCGTGAGCGAGGCGACCGTCGTGTCGTCCGACGGCCTGCTCATCGCGCTGTCCGACGGGCTCGACCGCAGCTCGGGCGACCGTCTCGCCGCGGTGTCGGCCGGGCTGCTCAGCATCGCCAAGGGAGGATCGACGCCCATCGGCGGCGGTCGCGTGCACGAGGTCATCGTCGAGATGGACAACGCCATGCTCTTCGTGATGCGCGTGTCGGACACGTCCGTGCTCGCGGCGACGACCGCCCGCCCGTGCGACGTCGGCCTCGTCGGGTACGAGATGGCCGTCCTCGTCGACAAGTGCGCGAGTGCACTCACGCCCGGTCTCGTCTCCGAACTGCAGACCGCGCTCCCGAGGTCGGCGATCCGATGATGCGACCCGGCCCCGACCCGAACGCGCCGCGCGATGCGAACGGGACTGATGCGTCGCACCACGCGCTCGTCCGTCCCTACATGCTCGACGCGCGGCCGGACGAGCTCGTCGCTCGGTGTGTTCGAGCTGCACGCTCCCGCGCTCGCGCTGATCACGCCGGACCAGCTCGGTCGCGGTGCCACCCCCGAGGACCGTCGCATCGTCGAGCTCTGTCAGACGCCGATGTCCGTGGCGGAGCTGTCGGCGCGCCTCGGCATGCCCGTCGGCGTGGTCCGTGTGCTCGTCGGTGATCTCGTCGTCGCCCGGATGGTGCACGTGCGTCAGTCCGAGGACCAGGCGGAGCACCGCGACGTGCGCCTGCTCGAACGCCTCCTGGAGGGGATCCGTGCGATCTGACTTCGTGCCCCCCACCCACCCGGGGGCCACCCGGCAGACGGAGACGGTGCCCGGGGCGTTCGGCGCGACCTCGGCCGCCACCGGCCTGCCGGTGTCGATGAAGGTCGTCGTCGCCGGTGGCTACGCGGTCGGCAAGACCACGTTCGTCGGCACGATCTCGGAGATCGAGCCGCTCATGACCGAGGCCGACATCACCGTCGAGAGCCTCGGCATCGACTTCGCCGGCGCGGACAGCCAGAAGACCGGAACCACGGTGGCGATGGACTTCGGTCGCCTCACGCTCGGGCCCGACATGGTGCTCTACATGTTCGGCACTCCCGGACAGGACCGCTTCCTGTTCTTGTGGGACGAGCTCGTGCGCGGCGCGGTCGGCGGCATCGTGCTCGTCGACACCCGCCGCATCGAGGACTGCTTCCCGGCCGTCGACTACTTCGAGCACCTCGGCATCCCGTTCGTCGTCGCGGTGAACCTGTTCAACGGCGTCTACCGACACCACCCGCGCGAAGTCCGCGAGGCGCTGTCGGTGCCGGCGAACGTTCCCGTCGTGCTGTGCGACGCGCGCAACCGGCTCCACGTGAAGGAGACGCTGGTGCTGCTGGTGGAGGGTGCCCTCCGCCGCGCCCAGATGGCGAACGCGGTCTGATCGGACGCGGTCACGACCTGCGATCGAGTCGCGTCACCACCTCCGTGTGGTGCGTGTGCGGGAACAGGTCGACGACGATCGACTCGACCGGCCGGTAGCCGCGCGACTTCAGGAGATCGACGTCACGACCCGCGGCCGCGGGATCGCAGCTGACGAGCACGACCCGCTCGGCACGCGTCGCTGCCACCACTGCGGCGGCCGTCGTTCCGAGACCGGCGCGCGACGGATCGGCGATGACGAGATCAGCGCGGGGTGCGCGCAGGCGCTCGACCGTCGTCTCGACGATGCGCGCATCGAGGTCGGCGAGGTTCACGCGCGCGTCGGCCACCGACGAGCTGTCGCTCTCGGCGGTGACCGCGCGCCAACCGGTGCGCTCGTCGAGGAGCGCGCCCGCGAACAGTCCGACGCCGCTGTACGCGTCGAACAGCACGCCACGCTCGCGGTCGAGCACGTCGGCCGCCATCGCGCGCGCCACGTCGACCAGCGTGGCGGCGCCGTCGGTGCGGGTCTGGAAGAACGATCCGGCGGAGATGCGCCAGCGTCGGCCCGCGACGTCGTCGTGGATCCAGGTGTCGCGGCCGGCGGCGAGCTCGTCGGCCCCGATCACGCGCACGTCGTGCGGCAGCGACACGCCGGCGCGCGTCGGCGCCACGAGCGCGAGGCGTTCGCCGGTGACGGCCCCCACCCGCAACGTCACGTACCGGGCGTCGGCGAAGCGACCGTCGACGATGAGCTCGTCGAGCCGCGGGTGCGCGACCAGGCAGCGGTCGAGCTCGACCACGTCGTTGCTCGCGGTGCGCCGGAGCCCGGCCCGCCCGTTGCTCACCGCCAGGCGCAGCGTGGTGCGGAACCCCCACGGATCGAGGGAGGGGCCCGGGCGCACGACCGGCTCGCGCCAGCGCCCGAGCCGCCGGAGCGCATCCGCCACCAACTCGACCTTGGCGACCACCTGCGCATCGGGTTCGAGCGTGGCCAGGTCGCACCCGCCACAGCCGTCGGCCACGTGCGGGCAGCGGGGTGCGATCCGATCGGGCGACGGCTCGACGATGCGCACGAGTGTGCCCCGCTCGGTGCCGTGGCGGCGGCTGACGTCGACCTCGACCAGCTCGCCGGGGAGGGCGTCGTCCACCAGCACGATCTGACCGTCGTCCCGGCGGGACAGCGCCGTACCCCCTGCGACCAGGCGCTCGGCCCGCACGACCTCCGTCACCGCTCGAGGCTACGGGAGCGTTGACGGCGAAGCCCCGCCGGTAGCCTGTCCGGCGGTGGTTGCACAGACCTTCTGGGTCGAGACGCTGGGGTGTCCGAAGAACGCGGTCGACTCCGACAAGGTCGTGGCCAGCCTCCTCGCGGACGGTCTCGTGGCGGCCGACGGCCCCACCGAGGCCGATCTGGTCGTGGTCAACACCTGTGCGTTCATCGAGGCCGCCCGCCAGGAGTCGATCGACACCGTCCTGGCCCTGGGCGACACCCGGAGGGACGGTTCCCGCCTGGTCGTCACCGGGTGCATGGCCGAACGCTACGGCGACGAGCTCGCCGCGGCGCTGCCCGAGGTCGACGCCGTGGTCGGTTTCGAGGGCGAGGGATCACTGGGGTCCGGGATGGCGTCGGTGTCGCTGGGCCTGCCCAGGGTCAAGCCGACGGGTGTGCGCGACCTGCTCGAGCTGCCCCGCCCGACGCCGAGCGTGCCGTGGGCGTACCTGAAGGTGGCGGAGGGCTGCGACCGCGCGTGCGCGTTCTGCGCCATCCCGTCGTTCCGCGGCAAACAGCGCTCCCGCACGATCGAGTCGATCGAGACCGAGGCCCGCAGCCTGGTCGAGGCGGGCGTCGCCGAACTGGTGCTCGTCGCCCAGGACCTCGCCTGGTACGGACGCGACATCGGTGAGCCGGGCTCGCTCGCCCCGCTGCTGCGCCGCCTCGACACGCTCGCGCCCGACGGCCTCGCGCGCGTCCGCCTCCTCTACCTCTACCCGAGTGAGGTGCGCGACCCGCTCGTGTCGACCATGCTCGAGCTCCCGACCGTCGTCCCCTACTTCGACCTGTCGCTGCAGCACGCCGACGCCGCGCTGCTGCGCCGCATGAAGCGATGGGGGAGCGGCGACCGCTTCTTGACCGCCATCGACGCCATCCGCGCCCAGGAGCCCGATGCTGCCTTCCGGTCGTCGTTCATCGTCGGGTTCCCCGGCGAGACCGAACGCGAGCACGACGCCCTGCTCGAGTTCCTCGGCGCCGCCGAGCTCGACTGGGCCGGGTTCTTCCCGTTCTCGCCCGAGGACGGCACGCCCGCGGCGACGCTCCCCGACGCGGTCGACCCCGACCTCACGCTCGAGTGGCTGCGCGAGTGCGAGGCGGTCCAGGAGCCGATCACCCGTGCCGCGCGCGACGAGTTGGTCGGACGCGAGGTCGAGGTGCTCGTCGACGCGCCGAGTGACGACGCAGGAGTCTTCATCGGTCGCACCCACCGCGAGGCACCAGAGATCGATGGCGTCGTGCAGCTGCACGCCGAGTTCGCACGACCGGGCGCGATCGTGCGCGCGCACGTCACCGAGGCGATCGGGCCAGATGTGTTGGCCAAGGCGCTCGTGGCCAAGCCGTTGGTCGCGAAAGCGGGCCGCGCGTGAGCACGCCGCCGGCTGCGCGCGTCCGTCGTTACGGCGACGAAGCCATCGCCACCCCGGCCAACATGGTGACCATCGCACGCCTCGTGCTCGCGGTCCCCACGTTGCTGCTGATCATCGACCAGGGGTCGAGCTGGCTCACGGTGTCGCTGTGGTTCGTGCTCACCACCACCGACGGCCTCGACGGGTGGCTGGCCCGCCGCGACGGCACCACCCGTTCCGGCGCCTTCCTCGACCCGCTGGCCGACAAGTTCCTCGTGCTCGGCGGCTTCTTCGCCCTCGGCATCACCGGCGACTTCTCGTGGGCGGCGGTGCTGATCGTGACCGTGCGCGAGGTGGGTGTCTCGCTGTACCGCTCGTACGCGGCGAGGCACGGCATCTCGCTGCCGGCCCGTCGGCTGGGCAAGTGGAAGGCGTTCTTCCAGTTCCTCGCGGTCGGTGTCGTGCTGCTGCCGCCCACCTACGAGTGGGCCACGGTCCACGACATCCTCCTGTGGTGGGCGGTCGGCCTGTCGGTGGTGTCCGGACTCGACATCGTCATCAGCAGCCAGCGCCAGGCCCGTGCCGCCAGGAAGGAGGCGTCGGATGCGAGTTGACGTCCTCGCCATCGGCACCGAGCTCCTGCTCGGCCAGATCGTCGACACCAACAGCTCGTGGATCGGCGAACAGCTCGCGGCGGCGGGCCTCGACACGTGCGAGCACCGCAAGGTGGGCGACAACCTCGAGCGCATGGTGCAGTGCCTGCGCGAGCTGCTCGAGCGCGCCGACGCGGTGATCGTGTGCGGTGGCCTCGGGCCCACGCCCGACGACGTCACCCGCGAAGCGATCGCCGAGGTGATGGGTGTCGAGCTCGAGCGGCGCGAGGAGCTCATCGAGCACATCCGCGAGATCTTCGGTGGCCGCGGGCGTCCGTTCCCCGAGAACAACCTGCGCCAGGCCGACGTCCCCGTCGGTGGCGGTGTCATCCCGAACCCGATCGGTACCGCGCCCGGTCTCCAGTGCGAGGTGACCGTCGGAGGGAAGACGAAGGTCGTCTACGCGGTGCCCGGCGTGCCGTACGAGATGACCGAGATGGTCAACAAGTACGTGCTCCCCGATCTGCTCGAACGTTCCGGTGAGCGCGCGGTGATCGTGTCGCGCTCGCTGAAGACATGGGGCACGTCGGAGTCGGGCCTCGCCGAGATGATCGCCGAGCGCGTCGACCAGCAGACCAACCCCACGATCGCGTTCCTGGCCCGTGGCATCGAGGGCATCTACGTGCGCATGACGGCGAAGGCGCCGACGGAGGACGAAGCGCGCGAGTTGCTCGACGCCGAGGACGCCCAGCTGCGCAAGGTGCTCGGAGGCCTCGTGTTCGCGGTCGACGACGACACCATGGAGTCGGAGGTGCTGCGCCTGTGCGAGGAGCGCGGCTGGTCGCTCGGCGTGGCCGAGTCGCTCACCGGCGGGTTCATCGGCGCGCGGCTCACCAACGTGCCCGGCGCGAGCCGCACGTTCCGCGGGTCGATCGCGTCGTACGCCACCGAGGTGAAGCGCTCGGTGCTCGGCGTGACCGCCGAGCTCGTGGTCAGCGAGGAGGCGGTGAAGCAGATGGCGGTGGGCGCGCAGCGCGTGCTCGGTGCCGACGTCGCCATCGCGGTCACCGGCGTGGCCGGACCCGACGAGCAGGACGGCCAACCGGTCGGCACCGTCTGGTACGGCATCGCCGTGCCGGGCCACGAGCCCGAGGCGATCACCGCGCGCCTGCCCTTCGACCGCGAGCGCATCCGCCAGTTCTCCACCATCACCCTGCTCAACACGCTGCGGATGAGGCTGCTCGCGCTTGCGTGAGCTGCACCGGGCGTTCCTCGCCGTGGTGCCCCCGCTCTCCGCGCGCGCTTGGGCAGAAGCTGCAGCGCGTTCTGCCGAATCGGTGGTGCCTGATCTGCGGTGGACCCGCAGCGAGCAGCGGCACCTCACGCTGCGTTTCTTCGGCGCCGTCCCCGACGCCGACGCGGTCGCAGAATTCGTTGCAGATGCTGTCCGGGCGCGCGAACCCTTCACCCTCTCCCTCGGCGGTGGTGGCGCGTTCGCCGATCCGCGCCGCGCGTCGGTGCTGTGGCTCGGCGTGCGTCAGGGGCGTGACGAGCTCTCGGCGCTGGCAACGTCGGTCGGCGCTCCCGAGGATCGGCCCTACGTGGCGCACCTCACGCTCGCGCGCGTGAACAAGCCGCGCGATGTGCGTCCGGTGATCGACGCGGTCGACGTGTGCGGCGAGAGCGACCCCTGGACGGTCGACGAGGTCGTGCTCTTCGACAGCGACCGATCGCTGCACACCGAGCAGGCGCGGTTCAGACTCGTTCGCTGACGCGGCAGGATGTCGCGCACGACCGCAGTGAGCTCTTCCTTGAGGACCATCGGATCCGCGCTGCCGAGCAACGTCGGGGCCCAGTCGTCGAAGCCGGTCACGGCGCCCAGCGCGGCGATCATGCGCACCTCTTCGGTGATCGACGACGCGGCCGTGTGCGCGGCAGCTTCGATGCGGTCGTGCATCCGCGCGTGCTCGAACTTCTCGTGCGTCACCGCGACCTCGACGACGTGGCGGTTGTGGTCGACCAGGCGGAAGAAGTCGATGTACTCGAACACCTGACCCACCACCCACGTGAGCGCGTCGGCCCATCCCGCGACGTCGTCGGCCGCTTCGAGCCGCTCGAGCAGCTCGTTGATCAGCACGTCGAACGGCTCCAGCAGCGTCGCGAGGATCTCCTCCTTGCTGCGGAAGTGGTAGTAGAGCGCCGCCTTGGTGATGTCGAGGCGGTCGGCGATCTCGCGGAGCGACGTGCCTTCGTAGCCCTGCTCGATGAAGAGCTCGTTGGCCACCTTCAGGATGCGCTCGCGGGTGTCGCCGCTCATTGCCCGCGATGTTACTTGACGACCGGTAAGCTCATCACTTACCGTACGGCAAGTCAGAAACCGACCGCCCGAGAAAGGCACACCCCGTGACCACCAACCCCGTGATCCGGGCCGAGGGACTCCGCAAGACCTACGGCGAGCAGTTGGCGGTGGCCGACGTGTCGCTGGAGGTCCAGCGCGGCCAGATCCTCGGTGTGCTCGGCCCCAACGGCGCCGGGAAGTCCACGACCGTCCGCATGCTCACCACCATGACCCGCCCCGACGCCGGCGCCGGGTGGGTCGCCGGACATGACGTGATCACCGACCCCCAGTCCGTACGCCGGGTGATCGGGGTCACCGGCCAGGACGCCACCCTCGACGAGCTCCTCTCCGGCCGTCAGAACCTCGAGCTGGTCGGCACGCTCTCCGACATGTCGCGCCGCGACGTGCGCGCCCGGGCCGCCGTCCTGCTCGACGAGTTCGAGTTGACGTTCGCGGCCGACCGCATGGTGAAGACCTACTCGGGCGGCATGCGTCGCCGCCTCGACCTCGCCGCGAGCCTGATGGCGCACCCGCCCGTCCTGTTCCTCGACGAGCCGACCACCGGGCTCGACCCGACCAGCCGCCTGCGCATGTGGGACGTCATCCGCGGTCTGGTCGCCGACGGCACCACCGTGCTGCTCACCACGCAGTACCTCGACGAGGCCGACACCCTGGCCGACACCATCTCGGTGATCGACCACGGCCTCGTGATCGCCGAGGGCACCGCACGCGAGCTCAAGGCGAGCATCGGTGGTGAGCACCTCGAGGTCACCCTCGAAGCAGCCGACGACGACGCCAGCGGGCGGGCAGCCGCCGCGTTCGCGCCGCTCGCGTCGGGCGCGGTGCAGGTGATGGACGGCGGCAAGCGGCTGCGCGCGCCGGTCGTCCCGCGACGCGGTCTCGTGACCGCGGTCGTGCGCGCGCTCGACGACGCCGGCGTCTCGGTCGACGACGTCGAGATGCATCACCCGTCGCTCGACGACGTGTTCTTCGCGCTCACCGGCCACGCCGCCGAGGAGCCGGTCGGCGACGGGTCCGACGAGCTGGTGGAGGTCTGACATGGCAGCGACGACCGTGACCCCGCGCCCGCATCGCGCTGTCCACGTGGTGGCGCCACGTCGCCGCGCTCACGCGCCGCAACCTCGTCCATGTGCGCCGCGAACCCGCGCAGCTGTCCGACGCGACGGTGCAGCCGGTGCTCTTCACCGTGCTGTTCGTCTACATCTTCGGCGCCGCCATGGTCATCCCCGGGGGTACGTACAAGCAGTTCGCGATCGCCGGGCTGGTGGTGTTCAACGTCACGACCTCGACCATGGGCACCGCGGTGGGCGTGAGCAGCGACCTCAAGAGTGGTGTCATCGACCGCTTCCGCACGTTGCCGATGGCCCGCAGCTCGATCCTCGCCGGGCGCACCTTCTCCGATCTGCTCGCCAGCATCCTCTGCGCGACCATCGTCGTCATCACCGGGTTCGTGATCGGCTGGCGGCCCGACAACGGCGTCCCCGGTGTCGTCGCCGGTCTCGCCATCGCGGTGCTGTTCGCCTACGCGATGAGCTGGCTCATGGCGTGCGTCGGCCTGTCGGTCAGCGACCCGGAGTCGGCGCAGGGCATCGGCCTCCTCGTGCTGTTCCCGATCGCGTTCGTCTCCAGCGCCATGGTGCCCACGCAGGGCCTGCCCGGCTGGATGCAGCCGATCGCGGAGTG
Source organism: uncultured Actinomycetes bacterium (assembly GCA_963720765.1). Lineage (GTDB taxonomy): Bacteria > Actinomycetota > Acidimicrobiia > IMCC26256 > DASPTH01 > DASUAS01. The sequence continues at coordinate 354,669 of CAVRGS010000011.1, read as the reverse complement.
GAACCCGGTGTCGGCGGTGGCGGCTTCGTTGCGTGAGCTCTTCGGCAACCCGAACCCGGCGGCGCTGAAGGACAACTTCCCGTCGCAGAACCCCGTCCTGCTCGCGATCGTGTGGAGCCTCGCGATCATGGCGGTCTGCATCCCGATCGCTCGGGCGAGGCTCAAGGCGAAGACCGTCGACTGAGCGGGCGTCGACTGACGTCTAGCGTTCGGGCGCGGCGGTCGAGTTCGGACTGACCGCCGTCGTGCCCGCCCGGAGTCCAGGTTCCCGCTTGCCGAAGTCCTCAGGCCACCCACTCGACCACGTCGGCTGGTCCGACCGCGTCGAAGCGTTGTTCTCGGCAGTCGCCGCCGGCGACGCCTTCGAGCCGGCGCGCGTCGTCGGGCGTGAGCGGGGCTGGTGTCGTGTCGCCACACCGACCGGCGAGCGCGACGTCGAAGTCGCGGGACTCGCCGTCGGCGACTGGGTCGCGCTCGAGGGCGACACCATCGCCGACGTGCTCCCGCGCTGGTCGGAGCTCGCCCGCATCGGGCCCGACGGGCATCGGCAGGTGCTCGCCTCCAACCTCGACGTCGTGCTGATCGCGGCCCCGGCCGATCGGCTGTCGGTCACGCGCGTGGAGCGCGAGATCGTCGTCGCCTGGGAGAGCGGCGCGCGCCCGATCGTGGTGCTCACGAAGCTCGACGTCGCGACACCCGAGGTCGTCGACGAGCTGACGGCGCGCCTCGCGACCGTCGACGTGCTCGCGACCAGCACGGTGACCGGTGAGGGGATCGAAGCGCTCCGCGCCGCGCTCCCGCATCCGATCACCGGCGCGCTCCTCGGTCCGTCCGGCGCGGGGAAGTCGACGCTGGTCAACGCCCTGCTCGGGGAGGAGCGGCTCGCCGTGGGTGCCGTGCGCGAGCAGGACGCGCGTGGACGGCACACCACGAGCAGCCGGCGCCTCGTCCCGTTGCCCTCCGGCGGATCGCTCGTCGACATGCCCGGGCTCCGCAGCCTCGGCACCGACGCGTCGGACGACGCCGTCGCCGCCACCTTCCCGGAGATCGACGAGCTCGCGGAACGCTGCCGGTTCGCCGACTGCGCCCACCAGACCGAACCCGGCTGCGCGGTGCTCGCGGCCGAGGAGTCCGGTGAGCTCGATCCGGCACGCCTCGCGAGCTATCGGAAGCTCTTGCTCGAGACCGAGTTCGAGCAGCGTCGCGTCGACCCGGTGTCGCGCCAGGAGCAGACGAAGGTGTGGAAGTCGCGCACGAAGGACCTGCGCCGCCTGTACCGCGACCGCGATCGGGAGTGACGGTCGCAGCGGGTCAGGGCAGGAAGGGGAAGCGCTCCTTGGCCAGTCGGTGTCCGGCGACCACCTCGTCGAAGCGACGCTGCACGCCGACCTCCTGGCCGGGGCCCATCACGATGTAGTCCCAGCCCTCCTTCACGCCGACCATGGTCACGTCGGCGACGACATCGGGCTCGATCATCTCGAGCGACGTCGGGTCGAGCGAGGTCGTGAGCACGGTGAAGTCGTCCTCGAGCTGCTCGGGGTCGGCCGACGGTCGCACCATCGCGTCACCGATGTTCGTGTTCACGCCCGCGGGCACGAGCACGCTCACGCCGATGCCCGTGCCGTCGAGCTCGTAGCGCAGCGCTTCCGAGAGTCCGACGATCGTGTGCTTGGTCGCGCAGTACGGGCCGAGGCGCGGCGTCGCCACGAAGCTCGCGCCCGAGCCGGTGTTCACGATGTGACCCTCGCCCTGCTCGATCATGCGCGGCACGAAGCTGCGGATGCCGTTCGCCACGCCGCGCACGTTCACGCCGAGCAGCGTCTGCCACTCGTCGTCGGTGAAGTCCCAGACCCGTCCGACGGGGGAGATGCCCGCGTTGTTGCAGAGCAGGTGCACGGCACCGAACGTGTCGAAGGCGAAGTCGGCGAGCTCCTCCACCTGCGCGGCGTCGGACACGTCGACGGCCTTGCCCCACGCGGTGTCGTCGGGCAGCTCCGACGCCACCGCCTCGGCCCGGTCGACGTTCACGTCGGCGACGACCACTCGCATCCCCTCGGCCGCGCAGGCTCGAGCGAGCGACGCGCCGATCCCGCTCCCGCCCCCGGTGATCACCGCGACCTTGCCGTCGAGCTCCTGCAGCATGTGTCCCCCTCGTGAGTCGACCCGAACGGTCGTCGCCGCAGTCTGCCCGCTGGTGCGGAAACTCGCTGGCGAGGCGCGATGCTTGAAACCGAACAGGCGTTCGGCTAAGTTGCACACGTGTGGTTCTCGGGGGCAGGCCCCGCCTCACGGGTCCCTTTCAGTGTCACACCCCAGTCGTACGGTCCCCACGACGACTTCCCCCCAACCAGATCGCAGCGATCGCGTGAGAGCGCGCAACCCACAGGAGGGTTCCACCGTGGAACGTGACCAGGCACTCGAGATGGCCCTCGGCCAGATCGAGAAGCAGTACGGCAAGGGCGCCATCATGCGCCTCGGCGAGCACGGCAACGTCGGCGTCGCCGCCATCCCCACCGGCGCCCTGGCGCTCGACATCGCCCTCGGCATCGGCGGCCTGCCCCGCGGCCGGGTCGTCGAGGTCTACGGGCCGGAGTCCTCCGGGAAGTCCACCCTCGCCATGCACGTGGTGGCCGAGGCCCAGCGCAACGGCGGCACGTGCGCCTACATCGACGCCGAGCACGCGATGGACCCGGTCTACGCGTCGGCGATCGGCGTCAACGTCGACGAGCTGCTGATCTCCCAGCCCGACACGGGTGAGCAGGCGCTCGAGATCACCGACATGCTGATCCGCTCGGGCGCCCTCGACGTCGTCGTGATCGACTCGGTGGCCGCCCTCGTGCCCCGAGCCGAGATCGAGGGCGAGATGGGCGACACCCACGTCGGCCTGCAGGCCCGGCTCATGAGCCAGGCGCTGCGCAAGCTCACCGCCAACCTCAACCGGTCCAACACCATCTGCCTCTTCATCAACCAGCTGCGAGAGAAGATCGGTGTGATGTTCGGTTCGCCCGAGACCACACCGGGCGGCCGGGCGCTGAAGTTCTACTCGTCGGTGCGCCTCGACATCCGCCGCATCGAGTCGATCAAGGACGGCGCCGAGATCACCGGCAACCGCACCCGGGTCAAGGTGGTCAAGAACAAGGTGGCCCCGCCCTTCAAGCAGGCGGAGTTCGACATCATGTACGGCAAGGGCATCAGCCGCGAGGGCTCGCTGCTCGACGTCGGCGTGGAGCTCGGCATCGTGAAGAAGTCGGGCGCCTGGTTCACCTACGAGGGTGAGCAGCTCGGTCAGGGGCGTGAGAACGCCAAGACCTTCCTGTCCGAGAACATCGACATGATGTTGGAGATCAGCGAGCGGATCCGCCAAGAGGTCGGCATCGAGCCGGTCGACGAGTCGGAGCTCGACATCACCGCCGACGGAGAGTCCGTCGACATCGAGAGCTGAGCAACCGGTGTGGTGGGGAGCGGGGCCTTGGGGTCCCGCTCCTACACTGATCGCCCGTGAACCCGCCCGAGCATCCGGCAGCCGCGACGCGCCGTTTCTACGTGCGCACCTACGGCTGCCAGATGAACGAGCACGACTCCGAGCGCATCGCCGGGCTGCTCGCGTCCGAGGGCATGGAGGCCACCGACGACGTCGAGGCGGCCGACGTGGTCGTGCTGAACACGTGCTGCATCCGTGAGAACGCCGACAACAAGCTCTACGGTCAGCTCGGTCGCCTCAAGGCGCTGAAGGCAGAACGTCCCGGCCTGCAGATCGCGGTGGGAGGGTGCCTGGCGCAGAAGGACCGCGAGCTGATCGTCGAGCGCGCCGGCCACGTCGACGTGGTGTTCGGCACCCACAACCTCGCCCACGCGGCGTCGCTGCTCGAGCGAGCCCGCTTCGAGGGCCCGGTAGTGGAGATCCTCGAGGAGCACGAGGCGTACCCGTCGGCCCTGCCGGCGCGCCGGGACGCACGCCACAGCGCCTGGGTCACCATCCAGGTGGGCTGCGACAACTCGTGCACCTTCTGCATCGTGCCCATCGTGCGCGGCCCCGAGATCAGCCGCCGGATGGGCGACATCGTGCGCGAGGTCGAAGAGCTCGCCGCCGACGGCGTCCGTGAGATCACGGTCCTCGGCCAGAACGTCAACTCCTACGGGCGCGACCTCGGCGCCGGGCAGTACCGCCCGCAGTTCGCCGACCTGCTGCGCGCGCTCGACGCGGTCGGCGGCATCGACCGCATCCGCTTCACGTCACCTCACCCGAAGGACCTGCGCCCCGAAACCATCGCCGCGATGGGTGAGTGCGACGCGGTGTGCGAGCACCTGCACCTCCCGTTGCAGTCCGGGAGCGACCGCACGCTGTCGCGCATGCACCGCGGCTACACCGCCGAGCGATACCTGCAGCGCCTCGCGGCCGCGCGCGCGCGGCCGTCACCGATCTCGCCGTCACCACCGACATCATCGTCGGCTTCCCCGGCGAGACCGACGACGACTTCGCGCGCACCCTCGAGGTGGTGGACGAAGCGGCCTACGACGCCGCGTACACGTTCGTGTTCTCCCCCCGCCCGGGCACTCCCGCGGCCGACATGGTCGACGACTTCGTCGCTCCCGAGGTCGCGCAGGAGCGCATGCGTCGCCTCACCGACGTGGTGGAGCGGCACGCGCTGGCGAAGCACCAGGCGCGCGTCGGAAGGACCGAGTCGTTGTTGCTCGAGGGCCCGTCGAAGAACGACGGCGCCATGTGGTCCGGCCGCACCCGTCAGAACAAGCTGGTGCACTTCGCTCCCGGCGACGCCGAGGTCGCCGTGGGCGGGACCGCCGACGTCGTCGTCACCTACGCCGCACCCCATTGGCTGCGCGGTGATCTCGTCGGTGTCGCACCCGCCCCCCGTCCGGCGCGCATCCGCATCCCCGTCACCGCCGCGCCCGCCTGACGAGGCTCGTGACCCGTCCGCACCTCGCGATCGTCGGCCCCACCGCTTCCGGGAAGTCGGCGCTCGCGCTCGAGGTGGCGCGTGCCTTCGGAGACGTCGAATTGGTCTCGGTCGACTCCATGCAGGTCTACCGCGGGCTCGACATCGGCACCGCGAAGCCGAGCGCGGCCGAGCAGGCACTGGTCCCGCACCACCTCGTCGACGTCGCCGACCCCACCGACGAGTGGTCGGTCGTCCGCTTCCAGCACGAGGCGCGTGCCGCGGTCGCCGACATCGAGGCGCGCGGCAAGCGGGCCCTGCTCGTCGGCGGGACCGGCCTGTACGTGCAGGCGGTGATCGATCCGCTCACGTTCCCACCCGAAGACCGCGCCGTGCGCGAGGCGATCATGGCGCGCCCCGACTCCGACCTCTACGCGGAGCTGCTCCACCTCGACCCGGATGCCGCAGCCAACATCGGGCCCGGCAACACCCGCCGCCTCACCCGCGCGCTCGAGGTGATCGAGATCACCGGTCGACGGTTCTCGTCGTTCGGCCCCGGCATCCAGACCCACGGCGAGACCATGTTCCCGGTGCGCATCGCCGGCGTGTGGCTCCCGCGTGACGTGCTCAACTCCCGCATCGCCGCACGCGTCGCCGCCATGCGCGACGCGGGGCTGGTCGACGAGGTGCGCGGCCTCCGTGCACGGGGTGAGCTCTCGCGCACTGCCGCGCAGGCCATCGGCTACCGCGAGGTGCTCGAGCACCTCGACGGCACGCACGGGCTCGACGGGAACACCGGTCTCGACGCAGCGTTGGACGCGGTCGTGGTCCGCACTCGCCAGTTCGCCCGTCGCCAACGCATGTGGTTCCGCCGCGACCCTCGCATCACCTGGTTCGGGGCGCCGGGGAATGCGTGCCCGATCCTCCCTGCCCTGCTGGCAAGCTGGAGCGCATGACCGCCGTCCGGCTGTCCAAGCTGCACGCCACCGGCAACGACTTCCTCGTGTGGTCGTGGCTCGGTTCCGATGCCTCTGAGTACTCCGTCCACACGGAGCAGGCGCGCGCGCTCTGCGACCGCCACACCGGCATCGGCGCCGACGGGCTCATCGTGGTGAAGCCGGGCGCGAACGGCGCCGACGCCGAGATGCTGCTCTTCAACGCCGACGGCGGCATGGCCGAGATGAGCGGGAACGGCATGCGCACCCTCGCGTGGGTCGCGGCGCGCGACGGCCTCGGCGCCGACGGCGCGCTCGCGGTCGACACGGGGGGCGGCCGTCGCCAGGTCGAGCTCACGCGCCACCCGAGCACGGGTGAGGTCGCGTACGTCACCGTCGACATGGGCTCGGTCACCTGGGATCCCGCGCAGATCCCGGTCGCGCTCGACTCGCCCTTCGGCATCACCGCCGACTTCCACGGCACCCGCTACGAGGGCGACGCGGCAGGCATGGGCAACCCGCATCTCGTGCTGTTCGTCGACGATCCTGCCCGTGCTCGCGTCACCCAACACGGCCCGCACCTCGAAGTCGACGAGCGCTTTCCCAAGCGCACCAACGTCGAGTTCGTGCGCGTCACGCCCGGCGCCACCGACGAGCTCGACATGCGGGTGTGGGAGCGCGGGGTGGGGGAGACCCTCAGCTGCGGCACCGGCGCGTGCGCCACCGCCGCGGTCGCGCACCATCGCGGCCTCGTCGGCCCGCGCGTCACGGTGCACGTGCCCGGTGGCGACCTCACGGTGGAACTGGGCGCCGGCCCGACCCGCGGCATCCGCCTCGGTGGGCCGGTCGTGCACGTGTTCGACGTCGACTTGGATCTCGAGCTGGCGAAACGCGTATGAGTCGCCGGCGTCTCACCGCGACCGAGGTCGATCTCGACGTCCTGCGCCAGCGCGCGCTGCTCGTGGGCACCGGCATCGGCACGCGCGACGCCGAAGGCGCGCAAGCGTCGCTCGACGAGCTCGCGCTGCTCGTCGACACCGCCGGCGCAGATCCCGTGGAGCTCATCCTGCAACGGCGCGACGCACCCGACCCCGCCACCTACATCGGTTCGGGAAAGGCCAAAGAGCTGCAGGAGCTCGCGGAGACCCTCGATGTCGACCTCGTGGTGTTCGACGACGAGCTCACGCCCGCGCAGCAGCGCAACCTCGAGAAGCTGTTCAAGGTCGACGTCGTCGATCGCGTTGCGCTGATCCTCGACATCTTCGCCCAGCACGCGCGCAGCCAGGAGGGCATGGTGCAGGTGGAGCTCGCGCAGCTCCGCTACCGGCTCCCGCGTCTGCGCGGCCGCGGTCTCCAACTCAGCCAGCAGGGCGCCGGTGGTGGCGCGCGCGGTGGCCTCGTCGGCAACCGCGGTCCTGGTGAGACCCAGCTCGAAGTCGACCGCCGCCGCATCCAGACGCGCATCTCCCGGCTCGAGCGCGAGCTCAAGACCCTGGCCAAGAACCGTGACACGCAACGCAAGAGCCGCAAGCGCAGCGCGCGCTCCACCGTGGCGCTCGTCGGCTACACCAACGCCGGCAAGTCGACGCTGCTGAACCGCCTGACCGACGCCGACGTCCTGGTCGAGGACCGCCTCTTCTCCACCCTCGACCCCACCACGCGCCGCCTGCGCCTCCCCGGCGGCGAGACCGTGCTCGCCTCCGACACCGTCGGCTTCGTGCAGCGACTCCCGCACCAGCTCGTCGAGTCGTTCAGCTCCACCCTCGAAGAGGTGGTCGACGCCGATCTCCTCGTCCACGTCGTCGACGCCCGCGTTCCCGACGCCGAGGACCAGATCGACGCCGTGCGGAAGGTCCTGCGGGAGATCGGTGCGGATCAGGTCCCCGAGCTCCTGGTGCTCAACAAGGCCGACGTCGCAACCGCGGTTGACGTGAAGTTGCTCCTCACCGTGCACCCGCAGGCGGTCGTCGTGTCGGCCGTCACCGGCGAGGGCGTGAATGTGCTCTTGGACACCCTCGCGGCGCGATTGAGGGCACTCGCTCCTATCGTTGAGTTCTTGGTGCCGTACGGACGGGGCGACGTGGTCGCGGCACTGCACCGGGAGGGCGAGGTCTTGGTCGAAGTGCATGCAGAGGGCGGGAGTCGATTGCGAGCGCGACTGCCCGCGTCGACAGTCACTCGCTTCGGCGAGTTCGTCGTCAACCCGATCGCGTGACCGAAGGCTCCACCGCCATCCCGTACGACTCGATGCTCGACGCGCTCGAGATCGCGGTCGTCGCGCTCGATCAGCAAGGTCGGGTGTTGGCCGCCAACCGCCGCGCCCGCGACGAGTTCGCCAAGTTGGGCGAGTCGGTGTCCGAGGACGGCTTCTTCGTGAAGCCACTCGAGTTCACCGACGAACACGGCGACCGCCTCCGGGGTCACGAGCTGCCGACGACGCGGGCGTTGCACGAGGGCGTGGTGTTGCGTGACTACCTGATGGGTGTCCGCGTCGCCGGCGCTCCGCTGGTGTGGGTGAGCGTGGGAACGTCGCCCGTGCGCGATGGGGACGACGACTCGATCACCGCAGTGATCTGCACGTTCGTCGACGTCACGGAGCAGCGCCGTGTGGAAGCCGAACTGCGGGCCTCGGAAGAGCGCTTCCGACTCATCGCCGAGAACGCGGCCGACGTCGTGTACCGCTTCACCATCGGCGACGCGCCGCGCTTCGACTACATGAACCCCGCAGTCGAGGCGCAACTCGGGTACACGCCGCAGGAGTTCTACGACGATCCGTCGTTGATCGTGCGGGTCACCCACGAGGAAGACGTCGACGTCGTTCGTGCGCTCGGACTCGAAGGCATCGACGGCGTGCGGTCGATGCAGCTGCGCATGACGCGGCGCGATGGGACGCAGATCTGGACCGAGCACAGGGTGGTGCCCCTGCGGGACTCGTCGGGTGCGGTGGTCGCGGCCACCGGGATCGCGCGCGACGTGACCGCGCTGAAGGCCAAGGAAGCGTTCCTCAGTCACCGGGCGCTGCACGACGCGCTCACCGGGCTGCCGAACCGCGTGCTGCTGCTCGACCGGCTCGAGGCCGCGCTCGCGCGCATCCGGCGGCACCGGTCGTACCTCGCGGTGCTGTACCTCGATCTCGACCGCTTCAAGACCGTCAACGACAACCTCGGTCATGAGATCGGTGACCGCCTGTTGCAAGTGGTCAGCCAGCGGTTGCAGCAGACGTTGCGGCCGTCCGACAGCGTCGCGCGCCTGGGCGGGGACGAGTTTGCCGCGGTGCTCGCCGACCTCCACGACCCGAGCGAGGCGATGCAAGTGGCCGAGCGCCTCCTCGCGGTGATCTCCGAACCGATCGACTTCGGTGCGAGCCCACTGGTGACCACCGTGAGCATCGGCATCGCGGGGACCGAGCACGGCGACACCACCCCCGGCGAGCTGCTGCGCCGCGCCGACTTCGCCATGTACACCGCGAAGGACCGGGGCCGGGCGCGCGTGGAGTGCTACGAGCAACCAGACAGTTAGCCTGCGCGCGATGCCCTCCGACCCGCCGGCCTTCGTCCCTCCGCCGTACCCGCACGACCGCCTCGGCCCCATCCGCGCCACTGCGTCGGCGGTGCCCGGCGGCATGCTCGACGCCTCGGTCGGCACCCCGGTCGACCCGATGCCCGCCGTCGTGCTCGACGCGCTCGCGGTCGCGGCGCCCGCGGGCACCGGGTACCCGGCCACCATCGGCAGCCCGAAGTTCCGCGAAGCCGCGGTGGGATGGATGGCGCGCCGCTTCGCGTGCTCGCTCACGGTCGACGACGTGATCGCGTGCATCGGCACCAAGGAAGTGGTGGCGTCGCTGCCGCGCATGCTCTCGCTGCGCGACCCGTCGCGCGACACCGTGCTGTATCCCGCGGTGGCGTACCCGACCTACGAGATGGGCGCGCTGCTGGCGGAGCTCCGCGCCGTGCCGGTGCCCGTCGACGACGAGTGGCATCTCGACCTCGACCGCGTCGACCCCGCCGACGCCGAGCGCGCCCTGCTCCTCTGGCTCAACGATCCGAACAACCCCACCGGTGCGGTCTCGACTCCAGAGCGGATGCTCGACGCGGTGGCGTGGGCCCGTTCCCGCGGGATCGTCGTCGCCAGCGACGAGTGCTACGCCGAGTTCACCTACGACGCGGACGGTGCGCCCGCCGCGCCGATCACCGCGCTCACGACCGCGTCGGATGGCGGGTCCGACGGCGTGCTCGTGGTGCATTCGTTGTCGAAGCGCTCGAACATGGCCGGGTTGCGCGCCGGGTTCGTCGCCGGCGACCGTGACCTCGTCACGTATCTGGGCGAGCTGCGCAAGCACGGCGGGCTGATGATGCCGTCACCGATCCAGGCCGCGGCGGCCGCGGCGCTGGGCGACGACGAGCACGTCCGCGAGCAGCAGGCTCGGTACGCGCGGCGGCGCGCACTCGCGCTGCCCGCGCTCGAGTCGCGCGGGCTGGTGCACGACGGTGGGTCCTCCACCTTCTATCTGTGGCTGCGCGACGCCGATCGCGCGCGCGACGGCTGGGCCATCGCGGAGGAGCTCGCCACCACCGGTCTCGTCGTCGCGCCGGGCGACTTCTACGGCACCGCCAGCAGCGACCACGTGCGGGTGGCGCTCACGCTCACCGACGCCCAGATCGAGCTCCTCTGCGAGCGAGCGTCGCGTAGCCGCTCACCCTCGATCGGGGAAGGCTCGATCGTGGGGAAGGCTCGATCGTGGGGAAGGTCCGATCGGGGGGAAGGGATGCGCACCTCGCTGTCCGCTCGCAAATAGCCTGATCCGCATGGCTGAGTCACCGGAAGCGCTCGAGAAGACCATCACCGCACTCTGGGAGGGTCGCGACGACCTCTTCTCCGTGCTGCCCGAGACCGAGGCCCGGGCGGCGGTGCTCCAGGCCGTCGAGCTGCTCGACACCGGCGAGGCACGGGTCGCGGAGATGGTCGGCGGCGAGGTCGTCGTCCACGAGTGGTTGAAGTTCGCAGTGCTGCTCCTGTTCCGCCTCTCCCACATGGAGACCATCGAGCTCGGGCCGTTCGAGTACGCCGACAAGATCCCGCTCAAGCGCCACTTCCAGCGTTCGGGCGTGCGGGTGGTGCCGGGCGCGTCGGCTCGCTGGGGTTCGTTCCTCGCGCCGGGCGCGGTGATGATGCCCAGCTACGTCAACATCGGGGCGCGCGTCGGCGCCGACTCAATGGTCGACACCTGGGCCACGGTCGGGTCGTGCGCGCAGATCGGCGAGCGCGTGCACCTCTCCGGTGGTGTCGGCATCGGCGGCGTGCTCGAGCCGCCGCAGGCCGCGCCGGTGATGGTCGGTGACGACTCGATGATCGGGTCGCGCTGCATCGTCGCCGAAGGAGCGCGCGTCGGCAACGGCGTGGTGCTCGGCGCCGGTGCGATCCTCACCGGCTCGATCCCGGTGATCGACGCCGAGACCGGCGACGAGCTGTCGCGCGGCATCGTGCCCGACTGGTGCGTCGCCATCTCCGCCACCAGGACGCGCGAGTACGCCGGCGGCACGTTCGGTCTGCCGTGCGTGCTCGTGGTGAAGCGCCTCGAAGAGGGCGAGCGCCACGACAAGTCGAAGCTCAACGACATCCTGCGTGACCACGGCGCCGCGACGTGACCGAACCCGTCCTCGAGCTTCCCGCCGAGGATCTCTTCGCTCTCACCGCCGCGCTGGTGGCGGTGCCGTCGGAGAGCCACCACGAGGTCGTGCTCGCCGACCTGGTCGAAGCGCGGCTGCGCGAGCGTGCGCCGTCGCTCGCCATCGACCGCGTCGCGCACAACGTCGTGGTGCGCACACAGCTCGGTCGCGACCGGCGCGTCCTGCTCGGCGGTCACCTCGACACCGTGCCCGCCAACGGCGGCAACGAGGTGCCGCGCATCGAGGGCGACGTGCTGCACGGACTCGGGTCGGCCGACATGAAGAGCGGTCTTGCGGTGCTGCTGCGCCTCGCCGAGCGACTGCACGACGACGCATCGCGAGCACATCACGACGTGACGCTCGTGTTCTACGAGGCCGAAGAGGTGCGCGACGAGTTCAACGGTCTCGGCATCGTGCTGCGCGAGCGACCCGAGCTGCTCGCGGCCGACTTCGCGATCCTGCTCGAGCCCACCGACGGTTGGGTCGAAGCCGGATGCCAGGGCGTGCTCGTGGCCAAGGCCGGGTTCGACGGCGAACGCGCGGACGCGGCGCGTCCGTGGATGGGCAGCAACGCCATCCACTCCGCGTCCGACGTGCTCGCACGCGTCGCCGAGCACGAGACCGACACCGTCGACGTCGACGGCCTCCAGTTCCGCGAGTCGTTCCAGGTCGTCGGCATCGAAGGCGGAGTGCAGGGCAAGCACAACGTGGTGCCCGACCGCTGCACGGTCACCGTCAACCGTCGCTTCGCGCCGAAGTACACGCCCGAAGAGGCGGAGGCGCAGGTGCGGGAGCTGCTCGAGGGTGCCGACGACATCGAGATCCTCCAGGCGCAGCTGGCCGCGCCGCCGAACCTCACCGATCCGCTGGTCGACGAGTTCGTGAGTGGCCTCTCGTTGCCGGTGCGACCGAAGCTCGGCTGGACCGACGTGGCGCGCTTCGCGGCCATGGGCATCCCCGCACTCAACTTCGGTCCCGGCGATCCCGAGATCGCACACACGCAGGACGAGCTCGTGACGCGCGCCTCGATCGAGCAGTGCTACGACGCGCTCGCCGGGTTTGTCGGAGTCGCGTAGGGTCCGTCGATGCCCACGATTCGCGCCAACGGCATCGACATCTACTACGAGCGGAAGGGGAGCGGTCCCCGTCTCCTCTTCTTCCAGGGCAGTGGCCAGACGTTGGCGAAGTCGGGCGTGATGGTCGACGGGTGGGCCAAGCAGTTCGACGTGGTGGCCCACGATCAACGCGGTCTCGGTCAGACCGAGATCCCACCCGGTCCCTACGAGATGGCCGACTACGCGGCCGACGCCGCGGCACTGCTCGACGCGCTCGACTGGGACTCGTGCCGCGTGGTGGGCACCAGCTTCGGCGGCATGGTCGCGCAGGAGTTCGCGGTCACGTGGCCCGAACGCGTCGAACGCCTGGCGCTGGTGTGCACGTCGCCGGGCGGCGAGCACGCGTCGTATCCGCTGCACACCCTCGCCGACCTCCCGCCGGACGAGGCGAAGGCGTTGGGGGCGACCCTGCTCGACGGCCGGTTCACGCCCGAGTACCTCGCCGACCACGACGACGCGCGTGCGTTGGTCGACATGATCGCCGGCATGCAGGGCGGGCCGGCCGACGACGAGGTGCGTCGCGGTGAGGCCGCGCAGCTCGACGCCCGCAGCCGCCTCGACGTGATCGACCGGCTCGCCAACGTCACCTGCCCCACACTGGTGCAGGCCGGGAAGTACGACCACATCGCGCCTCCCGAGAACGCCGAGGTCATCGCGAAGCACATCCCCGGCGCCGAACTGCGACTCTACGAAGGCGGACACATCTTCTTCCTGCAGGACCCCCAGGCCGTGCCCGACGCCATGGAGTTCCTCGCCGCCGACTGACCGCGAAACTCTGGCACACCGTGCCAGGGTGGGTTACGTTCCCGGCGTGCACGTGACCGACGGGAGCGGCGACGGGCTGCCGCTCGTCGGGCTGCGGGTCGTCGACACCACGGACTCACCCTCGTGGAGCAGCGCGCGGTTGCTCGCCGACCTCGGCGCCGACGTCATCCGGGTCGAGCGCGGCGCCGCGACGCTCGATCCGCTGGCCGCGACCCGTCACGTCAACAAGCGCTCGGTCGTGTGCGACGACCCCGCCGAATTGCGGGCGCTCCTCGCCGACGCCGACATCTGGTTCGATTCCGGAAGGTCGCAAGTCGACCCGGCCGGTGTGCGCGACGAGCACCCGCAGCTCGTCGTCGTCTCGTCGTCGCCGTTCGGGACGAGCGGCCCCCGCTCGTCGTTCGTCGGGACGCACGCCGTCGTGTACGCGTTGTCGGGCCAGCTCTCGCTGTGTCGCCTGCCCGGTCGTCCGCCGCTGCTCCCCCCGGGACAACCGGCGTTCGAGGTCGCCGCGGCCATGGGCGCGTACGTGGCACTCGTCGCGATCTGGAACCGCGCCGTCATCGGCGAGGGTGACCACATCGATCTGTCGATCCACGAAGCGTTCGTCCAGACCACTGACACCGCGCTCGCCGGTGCGAGTGTCCGTGGCGACTCGCGCGGCACGGTGGCGCCGGGCCATCCCGCCTTCCCCACGCTCGACGGGCTGGTGCGCCCCCTCGTCGTCAGCCACCGGCAGTGGAGCTCGCTGCGTGACTGGGCCGGCGATCCACCCGAGCTCCACGTCGACGAAGACCTCGAGACGTACACCGGTCGACTCCTGCACCCCGAGGTCCTCGCGTCGATCTATGCGCCACTCTTCGCGGGCACGGCGACCGAAGCGATCTGCGAAGAGGCCCAGCGCAGGAACGTGCCCACCACACCGGTGCTGTCACCGCCCGAGCTGCTCGGGAGCGAGCCGCTCCGTCGACGGGGGACGTTCGTCGAGACCGTCGTCGACGGACGAGCCGCGGTGATGCCCGCGGGATACTGGGAGTTCGACGGTGCACGCGTCGGCGTCCGCCGGCCCGCCCCGACCCCCGGTGGCGACGCCGGTTCGCAGTTCACCCGGCCGCCGTTCGTGGTTCGGCCGCGCGCCGGCGCGGGACAGTTGCCGCTCGCGGGCGTGCGCGTGTTGGAGTTCACGCAGCTGATGGCCGGGCCCGAGACCGGCAAGTTGCTGCGCGACCACGGAGCCGACGTCATCCGCATCGAGAGCCGAGCGTTCCCCGACCAGAGTCGCGTGTTCGGCGGTGCGGCGAACATGTCGTCGCAGTTCGTCAGCATCAACCGCGGCAAGCGCAGCTTCGGCGTCGACCTGACGTCGGAGCAGGGCCGCCGCCTGGTCCTCGAGCTCGTCGGCGAGAGCGACGTCGTGGTCGAGAACCTCGGCCCCGGCGCGCTCGACGGCCTCGGCCTCGGCGTCGAGGTGCTCAGGGAGGCGAATCCCCGAGTGATCCTGGTGAGCACGCAGCTGTTCGGGGGTTCCGGGCCGTGGAGCGACTGGCGCGGCTTCGGCTCCCACGCGCGGAGCGTCGGCGGTCAGACGTGGCTGTGGCGCTATCCCGGGACCACTGCCGACTTCGCCGAGAACCCGATCTTCTTCCCCGACCAGTTCACCGCGCGCCTCGCCGCGCTCGCCGCGCTCGTGTGCCTCGGCGCGGGCCAGCGCCGTCACATCCGGCTGTCGCAGGCCGACGCGGTCGTGAACCAGCTCGCCGAGCTCGTGCTGCAGGAGAGCCTCGACCCGGGATCGGTCGACGCGCAGGGGAACCGCGTCGAAGCGGGGCGCCCGTGCGGTGTCTACCCGACCGTCGACGACGACAGCTGGTGCCTGATCACCGTGCGCGACGATCGCGACTGGTCGGCGTTCGTGCGCGCGGCCGGTCGTCCCGACTGGAGCGACGACGCGCGCTTCGCGACCGCGACCGGGCGCACCGATCACGCCGACCTCCTCGACGAGTTGGTCGCAACCTGGACACGCACGCTCACCGCGTCGGCGGTCATGGAACGTCTGCAGGCCGAGGAAGTCCCTGCCGCCGCGGTGGTCACGCCGTTCGACCTCATCGCCGACCCGCATCTGCACGCCCACGGCTTCGTGCAGATGATCGAGCAACCGGGCTGGGAGCCGCTGTTCGTCGAAGGCTCCTGCTACCGGAGCAGGCGCCTCGATCCTTCACCGCCCGAGCCGGCACCGAGCCACGGCGAGCACACCCGCGAGATCGCGACCGAGCTGCTCGGTCTCGACGACGCGCGCGTCGACGAGCTGCTCCGCGCCGGCACCCTCGAGGAGACGACCGGCCGCGCACCCGCGGCCGGTCGTCCCGCGCTCTGAGGCCGGCCCCCTATCCGTTCAGGCTGGCCTCGATCAGCTTGCCCTTGATCGGGTTCTTGTTCGGGTAGAGGACGAACTTGCCGTTCTTGACCTGCACGTACCAGCTGCAGGCCGTCGGCGGTGCCGTGCCGAAGCCCTTCGCGCTCACGTCGACGGGCTGGCACCCGAGACCGGCCGAGTCCCAGGTTCCCAGGCCCTTCGTCGCGGAGATGAATCCGTCGCGAGTCACGTTCTTCCCCGCGGCCTGCAGTCCCTTCACGAGGAGGTCGGCCGTGAGGTAGCCGGTGTAGACGCCGAAGTCGGGTACGCCGTCGTACCCGGCGTACTTCTTCAGGTCGGCCTGGAACTTCTTCGTCGCCGCGTTCTTGAGCTCGACCGGTGCCCATCCCTGTGCGAAGAGCACCTCGGGCCCGATCGACTGCGATGCGGGTTCGTCGAGCAGCGGCTGGCCGTATCCAGTGGCGAGCACCGCGAGCTTGAACTGCAAGTTGTTCTGTGCGGCGGTCTGGATGATGGCGAGATTGCTCGACAGCACGAGCGGCAGGTAAGCGGCATCCACGCCCGCGTTCTTCATCCCGAGCACCAGCGGACCGACGTCGGTCGTGCCGAAGTCGACCGTCGTGTTCGTGTACGCGGGGTCGAGGCCCGCCGCCGGCACCGCGTACTTCTGCAGGTTCTTCGCCGACGCGGTCGACGACGCCGAAGCGCCGTACGACACGGTCCCGACCTTCGTCGCGCCCTTCTTCTTCATCAGCTGCACGAAGCCCGGCGAGTACTGCGCGCCGTACACCGGCGAGATGTTCCCCAGGATCGAGATCAGGTCCTCGTTGCCGGGCTGGCCGTACTCGTTGCCGTCGAACCCGCCGCCCACCATCGGGACGTTGTTGTCGAGGAGGTAGCGATACGCGAGGAACGCGAACGGCGAGTTGTTCACCACCGCGAAGACACCGTCGTTCTGGACGAGTCCCTGCGCCGCCTGCAGGTTGTTGGTGGAACCGCTGTCGTCGACGATGACGGGGGAGATCGTGCGCCCGTTGACGCCGCCCTTCGCGTTCTCGGCCTTGATCCGCGCGTTGAAGCCGTCGGCGGCGCGTTCGAACGTCGAACCCGCGACACCACCCTTCGAGTAGATGTACCCGACCTTGATCGCCTTGGCGGTGACCCCGGTGGTGTCACCCGTCTGGGCGCCGACCGAGGTCGCGGCCAGCGCGGCGGTGACCATGGCCAGCACCGTGAGTGCCACCACGACCGCACCCCGCCTCGTGCGCCCGCCGTGCTTCCTGGTGACTCGGAATTCCTGCATCGCGCCCTTCCCCCCGGAGGTCTCGCTCGGATTCCTGCAGCCGGATCTTGGCACACCGTGCCAATCGATGGAAGTCACCTGGTCGCACTGGCCGTACGATGGGGGAGATGGCGGTCGTCGAATCAGCGGAGAACCCGGGCGCCTGGGAGCAACGGCGAGTCCGGGTGGCCCTGCAGATCGAGGTGGCGGGGTTGCGGCTCGTCGGCGATCGGGGTGTCGACGACGTCACCGTCGAGCAGATCGCCACCAACGCCGGCATCTCCGTGCGCACGTTCTTCCGGTACTTCCGCAACGTGAGGGACATCCTGACCGCGGTGCCCGAGCGCGAGGCCCGGCGCATGTGCCGCGCGCTGCTCGTCCGACCGGCGGGTGAGAGCCTGCTCGACGGGTTCCACGCCTGGTTCCACGAGATGGAGGTCAGCCGCGACATCACCACCGCGACCGGCGTCCTCGAGCGGGAGGCGTTCGAGCGTTGGAGCGCGATCGTGCGCGACTCGCCCGAGGTGTTCGCGTCGGAGAGCCGGGCGTTGACCACGTTGACCGGCGAGCTCGGCGAGGTGGTCCGGGTGCGCCTCGGCTTCGGGGCCGACGACGACGAGAAGGTCGGCGTGCTGTCGGCGGCCTTCGCGGCGGTGATCTGGTACGTGTTCACGCGATCGCTCGCCGCCGGCGATCCCGACCTCCCGCGCCGGCTCGACGCGGCGTTCGACCTGCTCGGGCATCTCCACACCACCGAGACGAGCTGACCGGTCGGCTCGACCGTTGCACAACTTTGGCACGGTGTGCCAAGATCGGCGGATGGGAAGCGAGGCGCGGGACGT
The DNA here is from genome assembly GCA_963720765.1 of uncultured Actinomycetes bacterium. GTDB lineage: Bacteria > Actinomycetota > Acidimicrobiia > IMCC26256 > DASPTH01 > DASUAS01. Next base: position 336,795 of record CAVRGS010000011.1, on the reverse strand, counting down.
GCCGGTGGTCGTCGACCGGGGATCGTGGACCTACGCCGACGATCCCGATCTGGTCGCCGACCCGTGGACCACGTGGGACCGGCTGCGCGAGGAGTCCCGAGCCTTCGTGGCGACCCAAGCCGCCGCCGACTGGGACGTGTGGACGCTCATGCGGTACGACGACGTGCACGCCGCGTTGCGCGATCCCGAGCTCTTCTCGAGCCGATCGGTGCTGCACGTGTACCAGGGCCCGAAGCTCGTCGATGCCGCCGAAGCCGACGCCGTGCGCGGGATGATCCCCGAGGAGCTCGATCCTCCCGAGCACACGAAGTACCGCCAGCTGCTCACGCCGTTGTTCGCACCGCAGGTCGTGGAGACGCTCGAGCCGATGATCCGGGCGTGGTGCGTGGAGCTCATCGAGAGCTTCGTCGCCCGCGGTCGCTGCGACCTGAACCGCGAGTTCGCGCGGCAGTACCCGACGATGATCTTCCTGCGGCTCATGGGCCTGCCCGCCGGTGGCGCCGACAACTTCCTCGCCACGGTCCACGATCGGATCCGCGAAGCCGACACAGCTGGGCGCGTCGGAGCAGCAGTCGATGAGCGCGCGTTTACATCGTGGCGATGGCCGAGTACATGAACACCGTGCTCGACGAGCGGCGCGCGGAACGCCAGGACGACATCGTCAGCTACCTGCTCGACGTCGAGATCGACGGTCGTCCGCTCGACGACACCGAGCTGCAGCAGATCTGCACGCTGCTCTACGCCGCCGGTCTCGACACCGTGGCCGGCGAGCTCGGCTACATGTTCCTGCACCTGGCAACCCACCCCGAGCACCGGCGGCTCGTGACCACGCAGCCGGACCGCATCCCGGCGTTCGTCGAGGAGACGCTGCGGTGCTACTCGATCGTCACCACCAATCGCATCGTCACGCGCGACGCCGAGTTCGCCGGGTGCCCGATGAAGGCCGGCGACCGCGTGCTCCTCTCCATTCCGGCCGCCGACCGCGATCCCCACCAGTTCGCCGATGCGGGGACCTTCGACGTCGACCGCACGAGCAACCGCCACATCGCCTTCGCCGCCGGTCCGCACCGCTGTCTCGGGTCGCACCTGGCGCGCCTGGAGCTGCAGATCGCGGTCGAGGAATGGCACCGTCGCGTCCCGGAGTACACACTCGTCGACGATGCCGAGGTCGCGTTCCACACGGGGGGCGTCGCCGGGGTCGACACCCTGCCGCTCGAGTGGCCCGTTGCGTGAGGTCGTCCTGCCCGGTCTGAGGTTCCCGGAAGGGCCTCGGTGGCGTGCCGGTTCGTGGTGGATCTCCGACCAGCTCGGCGGCGCCGTCCACCGGCTCGACGATCCCGGTGGTGTCGAGTGCGTGGTCGAGATCGACGCGCCATCGGGGCTCGGCTTCCTGCCCGACGGCGCGCTGCTGGTCGCGTGCATGAACGACCCGCGTCTGGTCCGGGTCGACGCCACGGGCACGGAGGAGGTCGTCGATCTTCGGTCTCACGCGCGCCACCTCAACGACATGGTCGTCACGGCTGAGGGACGCGCGTACGTCGACGCGTACGACGACCACTTCGACCGGAGCTCACATCGCATCCTGTTGGTCACGCCTGACCGGGACGTCAGCGTGGTCGCGCGCGATGTCGTCTATCCCAACGGCATCGCCACGACACCCGACGGCGCGACGTTGCTGGTGGCGGAGACGTTCGCCGGCCGGATCACTGCGTTCGATGTCGAGCTCGACGGCGCGCTGGCCGCCCCGCGCCCGTGGGCCGAGCTGCCGGCTGGGACCCATCCCGACGGGTTGTGCCTCGACGCGAACGGCGAAGTGTGGGTGGCGTCGTACCTCGCGGGGGAGTTCCTCCACGTCCGAGAGGGGGGCGAGGTCCTCGACCGCATGTGCTTCCCCGGACGCTGGGCGATGTCGTGCTGCCTCGGCGGCGACGACGGGCGCACGCTGCTGCTGTGCACCGCGGAGACGACGCAGGACGACTACTTCGCCGGTCGGTCCGTTGGCCACCTCGACGTCGCGCGCGTCGACGTGCCGGGGGTGGGATGCCCGTGATCGACGCTGTGGCCCGCGAGTGGATTGCCCGCACCGCCGGTGGAGAGGTGCGCGACGTCGTGCAGGTCGCCGGCGGTGGGCGCAGCGGCTTCGCGGTCGACGTGGCGCTCGGCGACACCGTGCGCCGGTTGTTCCTGCAACGCGGCGGTCGAGGCGGCGTCGGGTCGTTCATGGGCTTCGATCGCGAAGCCGAGGTGTACCGCGCCCTCGAACCACTCGGCATCCCGATCCCGCACGTGTGGGGCGTCGACGAGGACCTCGACGTGTTCCTCGTCGACCGGGCGGAGGGACAGGTCTGGTTCCGGCCGCCGCGCGATCCCGCGGTCGCCGAGGCCGTCGCGCGCGACTTCATGGTCCAGCTCGCCACCTGGCACTCGACGCCGGCGCGGGAGCTCGAGCTGCCGAGCTTCGGTCCCGTCCGCTCGGTGGGCGAGCACCAGCTCGACCAACTCGCCGGCATCCAGGAGCTGTTCGAGCGCGAAGACCGCGACCAGCCCATCGACGCACTCGCGCGTGCGCAGCTCGAGCACTTGCTCGATCACGTACCCGAGTACGACGGTGAGGCGGTCCTCGTCCAGGGCGACACCGGTCCGGGCAACTTCATGTACGACGGCGAGCGCGTCACCGCGATCGTCGACTGGGAGCTCGCGCACATCGGTGACCCGATGGACGACATCGCCTGGTTGTCGTGGCGCGCGACGCAGCAAGGCTGGCCCGACTTCCCGGCGCGCCTGCGCGAGTACGAGGACGCGAGCGGCATCGCCGTCGATCCCGCGCGCGTGCGCTACTACCGGCTGAACGCGTGCGCACGTCTCGGGCCGCGGTTCGGACTCGCCGACATGGGGGAGGGGACGACGCGTCCGCTCGGACCCGCGGGCGCGGTCGATGCCGCCGTGGACCGCTACGCCGACGGCAGCGGGATGGTCATGAACATGCTGCACCGGCGCATGCGCCTCACCGCGCAGGCCGACGCCATGGGCATCGAGCTCCCGGGGCGGGAGGTGCCTGACGAGGCGCCGCCGCTCCCGCACGCCGCGCTCTACGACGCGGTGCTCGGGCAACTGCGCGACATCGTCGATCGCGTCGACGACCGCGCAGTGTCGAACCTCGCCAAGGGTGCGGCTCGCCAGGTGAAGTACCTCGAAGGGCTCGATCGCAACCGGTCGCACTTCGAGACGCAGGAGCTCGACGACCTCGGGCGACTGCTCGGTCGCACGCCGCCGACGGTGGCCGCCGGTCGGGTCGCGCTCGCGACCGCCGCTCGCGACGGCAAGGTCGAGCTCGACGAGTACCTGCTGTACCACTGGGCGCGGCTCACCCGCGACGACTGGATGATGCGCGAGGCGTCCGGCGGGATGTACGAGCGCGGCTGGCCGGAGCTGGTGTGGTGAGCGCGCCCGAGATCATCCCGATCACGCCCGCCGACGACTGCTTCCATCCGGTGAGCGACCATCCGTACGAGACCGAGACGTTCTGGGTCTCGTTCCACCATCCGGAGCGCGCGCTCGGGGGGTGGTTCTACAACCAGGTGCTGTTCAACCAGGGCATCTGCAACGGGGGTGCGTGGGTGTGGGACGCGTCGCCGGCCGGCGCGCTGCACGAGGTGCACCTGCGTGACCTGCCGTTGACCGACCCCGACACCATGGAGCTCCGGAACGTCGAGCTCCCGAACGGCAACCACCTCCAGATGCTCGAGCCGCTGCAGAAGTACCGCGTCCGCCGTTCCGACCCGGGTGCGTTCGAGGCCGATCTCGTGTTCGAAGGCGCGCGGCCGCCGCACTCCCACCCAAGCGGCGTGGCGCCGTTCTGGCGCGGCCGGCACTTCGACCAGTGCATGCACGTCACCGGCCAGATCGACCTGCGCGGCGAGACCATTGACATCGACTCGTACTCGGTGCGCGATCGCTCGTGGGGGCCGCGGCCTGCCCCGCGCGCACCCGGTGTGCCGCGCGGCGCGTCCGCGTCCACCGCGCGATCCCGCGCAGGCGACGCGCCCGCCGTACAGCCCGTTCGGCATCGGCTACGTGTTCGGCACCCAGGACGCCGACGACATGTTCCTCGCGTACACGCTGCCGTGCCTGTGGGACGGCGCCGCGCGCGACCTCGTCACCACCGGCTACCTCGTGCGCGACGGTGTGTACGGACTGCTCGTCGACGGCGAACGCCGCTGCGAGTTCGACCCCGAGCACGAGTGGATGCGCAGGATCTGGCTCGACGCGGTCGACGAGCACGGTCGGGAGCTCTCGGCGGTGGGGGAGCTGGTGAGCCACCACGGCACGCACGGCCAGGGCACGGGATACTTCCAGTGGGAGTGGGACGGTGCGCAGGGCTTCGGCGAGGATCAGTCGCACGCGGGTGGAGAAGTGTTGGCAGCGCTGCAGGCCGCAGGCCTGTGGCGCATCGAAGGGGGAGCAACCACATGAGCGCACTTCCGTATCTCATCAACGACGCCGACGAGCACTCGACGCCGAAGCTCGACGCCTACGAGCGCTACATCGATCCCGACAAGCGCGACATGGCGATCCGCGTCGACCACAAGGTCCGGGGCATCCCGGTGATGTCGTACAACGGCCGGCCGGCGCGCTTCACGTTCGAGAACTACCAGGTGGTCGGTTCGAACGAGCAGCTCGCCGACGTGGGGGTCGAGGACTCCGGCGCCGGGGAGGGCGGCCAGGTCATCCCCGGTTCGCTCCTCACGCGGTTGAACCCGCTCAAGGACCTCGACGCCGCGGGCCGCAAGGAGTTCGCCCGCCACTACCGCGAGCTGCAGCCCCAGCTCGACAACCCCGCTGATCGCCTCACCGTCATGGACGCGCAGGGCATCCAGTGTGCGGTCAACTACGCCGCGCTGCCGGGGATGGAGGTGGAGTTCGAGGACGACTTCGACGGCCTCTACGCCAACCTGGTCGCGCTCAACCGCTACCTCGGCACGGAGTGGGGCTACAACTACGAAGGCCGCCTGTTCACGCCGCCGTTCATCTCGTTCGCCGATCCCGACGGCGCGCTGCTGCTGCTCGACGAGATCATGGAGCTCGACGTGCCGAAGGTGATCCAGACGTCGACCGGCCCGTCGATGCACACCTCGCCGTTCCGGCCCGAGAACGACCGCTTCTGGTCGCGGTGCAGCGAAGCCGGCATCAAGCTCTGCACGCACCTCGCCACCGTCACCCGCTACGGCGCGCAGGGGCTCGACTGGAGCGAGGACGAGGTGATGCTGGGCGACATGGACGCGTTCCAGTGGGCCTTCTACTACGGCGACCGTCCGGCCATGGAGACCGTCGGCGCCGCCATCCTGCAGGGTTGGTTCGCACGGTTCCCGAAGATGCAGCTGCTCCTCTCCGAGCAGGGCACGGTGTGGGTGCCGTACACGATCCGCAAGCTCGATCACGCGTTCCTCATGGGGCGGCGCGCGACGTGGGGGACGCTCGACCGGCGTCCGAGCGAGTACTTCCAGGAGCACTGCTTCGTGGCGCCGTTCCCCGAGGAGAACGTCGACCGGGTGATCGAGGCGGTCGGCATCAAGCCGATCGTGTTCGGATCCGACTTCCCGCACGGCGAGGGGCTCCCCGAGCCCGACCTGTACCTCGGTCAGCTGAAGAACCTGAGCGATGACGACACCCGGCTCGTGATGCGTGACAACCTGGCGCGGTTCCTCGACCTGGTCTGAAGCTGGTCAGCCCGTGAGGGTGGGCTGAACCTGCACGGCGTCGACGCGTGTCATCGCGTTCTGGACCGTGACGATGACCGAGCCGTCGATCGTCCCCACCGTGAACTGCAGCGGCGCGGTCGTCTGTTGCTCGGTGCAGGAGTTGCCGCGGGGAACGTCCTCGCAGAGGTACGTCACGTTCGCCGCGCCGCCGTCGGCCGTCTCGGTGACGGTGCAACGAGTTCCCTGTGGCGCGGTGAAGGTGTCATCTGCGCGCGGCGTGCCGGTGGCGTCGAACTGCACCGATCCCGAGAACTCGTGCGCGAGCTCACCCTGGACCGCGGACGTGTAGTCGACCTGGAACACGGATGCCGCGGGCGCCGCACCGACGACGTCCTTCCGGATCAGCACGGTGCTGCGGGCCGGCATCACGTTCGTCACGACGACGTCGATCGCTCCGGGGGCGTCACCCACGGTGATGTCGTTGCCGACATGGCCGCACGCACTGCCGACCGGTGATTCGCTGCACGACCAGGTCACGCTCGTCGCCCCGCCGGCTTCGATCTCGGTGATCGTGCAGTGCGTGCCGGCCACAGCCGTGAACGAGTTGTCCGCCGTCGGCATGCCGGTCGCGCCGTACTGGATCGTTCCGTTGAAGTCGTTCCCCGGATCGCCGGGTCCGTCGCAGACGTACCTGACGGTGAAGACGGTGCCCGCGGGCCCGATCCCCACCACGTGCTTCGAGATCGTGATGGTGCTCGACGCCTGCTGCGCGCCGGCCGGAACGCTCGCCAGGGTCGCACCCAGCGCGATGCCGACAACCGACGCGGTGATGAGCAATCTTCTCGTCCGGCGCATGGGGACATCCTCCGCTCATGTTCGCGGCGTTCACAGAGTCGGAGGTCCCGCGTGACAACCTGGGGCATGGCTCTCCAACCCGTTCTCCTGATCCACGGCATCGGTTCGACCCGAGCCTTCTGGGATCCGATCGTGCCGTTGCTGCGCGACCACGACTGCGTCGCCATCGACGTCCCCGGCTTCGGCGACGCGCCTGCGATCGACACCGCCCTCGATGGGCCCGTCACCGTGGCGCGCCTCGCGGCGGCGATCGACGACGAGAGCCGCGGTCCCGTGGTGGTGATCGGTCACTCGCTCGGCGGCATGATCGCCCAGGAGCTCGCGCTGCTCGCCGGTGACCGCGTGCGCGGCCTCGTGCTCTGCAACACGATCCCCGGCTTCACGGAAGGTGCGCGCGAGTTCAACCCCGTGCTCGCCGACCTCGCCGAGTCGAGCGGTTCGGCGGCGGTCGCCGAGGCGCTGCTGCCGGCGATGCTCGGACCGCAGCCGCTCGAGAACACCGACGGCGCCCGCGAGCGCTTCCTCGCCGACATGACGGCTTCGGATCCGGCGTCGCTCGCCGCCGCCTTCCGCGCGGTGGTCACGTTCGACGCGCGCGACCGGCTCCCCGAGCTCTCGGTGCGCGCGCTGGTCATCGGAGGACAGCACGAGGGCAACGACGCCGACCAGGAGGAGCTCGCCGACCTGCTCGACGCCCACTGCGTGTTGCTGCCCGGCACCAGCCACCTCGCACCGGTCGAGTCGCCCAAGGCGTTCGCCGCGGAGGTGGCCCCGTTTCTTCGCCGCTGCTAGCACGCGCCGCGAAATGAACCCCGTAGGCTCCGCGCCATGAAGTTCGGCAGCTACCACACGTTCCAGGTGCCGCCCTGGATCACCACCGAACAGATCTACGCCGAGGAGCTCGAGCGCGTCGACGTCGCCGAGGCGCTCGGCTACGACAGCGTGTGGGTGCCCGAGCAGCACTTCTTCGACTACTGCGCGTGCCCCGACGCCATCGACATGTCCACGTACCTGCTCGGCCGCACGTCGCGCGTCCGCGTCGGTGCCGCGGTGGTGAACCAGTCGCTGACGCATCCGCTGCGCTTCGCCGAGCGCGCCGCGCTGCTCGATCGCATCGGCGACGGTCGCGCCGACCTCTGCATCGGCCGCGGCTACCAGTGGCCGCAGAACGTCGTCTTCGAGGTGGAGGAGTCCACCACCAAGGCTCGTTTCACCGAGTCGCTCGACATCGTGCTCGACGCATGGACGGGAGCACAGGCGGGGGAGCGCCACGGCTACGACGGCGAGTTCTTCAGCTTCCCGCCCGTCCGCACCTGGCCCGCGCCGGTGCGTCGCCCCGAGCAGGTGCTGCTGATGAGCGTCGGCGGCACCACGCCGATCGAGGAGACCGTCGAACGCGGCCTACCCCTCGCGCTGGCCTCACCGTTCGCGCCGGTGAGCAACACGGCCGACATGATGCGCACGTACGTGTCGCTGGTCGAGGAGTCACTGCTCGACACCGACCTCATCCTCGACCGCGCCATCGTGCTGCTCTACATGTTCCTCGCACCGACGAAGGCCGAGGCGCACGACCTCCAGAAGCGCCCGTACGAGTGGCACATGTCGCGCCTCGCCGCGCTGAGCGCACCGGTGCGTCCGATCGAGGAGTGGGACACCCTCACCGCGAGCACCGCACCACCCGAGATCCCCGACGCCGACTGGCAGCGACAGATCGACACCAACCTCGTGTTCGACGACCCCGCCGGATGCATCGAGAAGATCGCGCTGCTGCACGACGCGGGCGTGCGCAACGTCGTGTGCTGGATGGGCGTCGGCGGCGTCGCGCAAGAACACGTGGTGCGCTCGATGCACCTCTTCGCCGACGAAGTGGCGCCCCGCTTCGCGCGATGAGTTCCTGAACTCGTCGCGGTCAAAGCCCTGAGGAACCGATGAGGCGACGAACGCACGAGGAGCTGAGATGGGCAAGGTCCTGACCCACATGACGATGTCGCTCGACGGGTTCATCGCCAATCCCGACGACACGCCGGGCGAGATCTTCGACTGGTACCAGGCCGGCGACGTCTCGTTCCCGAGCGCCAACGAAGACATCTCGCTGGAGGTCGACGCGGCCAGCGCCGAGGTGCTCCACCAGCTGGTCGACGGCGTCGGTGCCCTGGTCTGCGGCCGTCGGCTGTTCGACATCACCGACGGCTGGGGTGACCGGCACCCGATGGGCGCGCCGGTCGTCGTCGTCACCCACCGCCCGGTCGAGCACGCCGAACGCTGGCCGCGCACGACGTTCGCCGGCAGCCTCGAGGAGGGCATCGACAAGGCGCGCGAGATCGCGGGCGACCGCGACGTGACCATCCTCAGCCCGAACGTCATCCAGCAGGCCCTCGACCTCGGTGTGGTCGACGAGGTGTGCGTGAGCATCGCGCCCGCGCTCTATGGCGAGGGCATCCCGTACTTCGCCCAGCTCGACCGCGGTCACGTGACGTTCGACGACCCCGTCGTCGTGCAGGGCACGGGCGCGGTGCACCTCCGCTACCCGGTTCGCCGATGACGTGCGTGGGTACACCGACGACATGTCGTTCCTCATGTCGAGTCGTATCCGCCGTTGGGTGATCCTGGCCGTCGCGTTCCCGCTGGGATCGTGGCTGTTGGCCAAGGCCGCCGAGCGCATCCGTGAGCGCCGCGGCGCCGACAGCAAGATCGCCAAGGCGCTCAGCGCGCCGCAGCACTGGCGCGAGCGGCGCGCCGCCAAAGCCGCGTAGCCCGCGGAGCCCGGCGAACGACTACGCCAGCGCCCGCACGATCGCCGCGACGCCGGTGAGCGCGGCGACGGTGAGGATCACCCCGCGCAGATCCCGCCCCGCGAGGCGCGGGCGCACGACGAAACTGAGCGCGAGCCCCGCGAAGTAGCTCGGCACCAGCGACAGGCCGAGCAGGACCTGCCAGCCGTGCAGCTCGCCGCCGATCAGCAGTCCGGTGATCGTGAACGCGGTCCCGAGCGCGAACTGCGTGGCGAGCGTGGAGCGGAACACGGGCGGGGGGTCGTTCTGGTAGAGCAGCGCCAGCGGCGGTCCGTCGATCGCCGCGGCGGTGCCGGTCACGCCGGTCGCCACGCCGGTCAGAGTCGCCGAGGTCGGCGTGATGCCCGGGTGGAGGTGCGACGCGACGACGCTGAGCCCGACCGCCGCGATCACCACCGCGCCGATGATCACTGCCAGCGTGTCGGTCGAGACCGCGGCCACGACGGCGACGCCGACGGCGGTGCCGGGCAGTCGCCCGAGCAGCAGGTATCGGCTGCCTCGCCAGTCGATGTGGTCGCGTTCGGTCGTGGCCATCGCCACCGCCATCGGCACGCCCGGGATGACCATCGCGCCGGGCAGCGCGGCGGGCACGATGAGCGCCACCACCGGCACCGCGAGCAGGTTCGATCCGAACCCGACGACGCCCTGCACCGTCGACGCGCCGACGATCACCAGTGCGATGACGAGCCACTCGCCGACGGAGACGTGCACGCGTGGATCATGACAGGCGGCGTTGCCGCCAGCGCGGAGTCGCCGAGGTGGCTACAGACGGCGGAGCAGCGAGACGACCTTGCCGTAGATGGTGACGTCGGCCGGGTCGAAGACCATCTCCTCCATCGTGGAGTTCTCCGGGCGCAGCACGATCTTGTTGCGCCGCTTGAGGAAGGTCTTGACCGTCGCCTCTTCGCCGGGGATGCCCGCGATGACCGTGTCGCCGGCCTGCGCGTCGGGCTGCTGGCGCACGACCACGTAGTCACCGTCGAAGATGCCGGCCTCGATCATCGAATCCCCGCGCACGCGCAGCATGAAGAGGGTGCCGTCGCCGGTGAAGTCTTCGGGGACCGGCAGCGTCTCCTCGATGTTCTCGGCCGCGAGCACACCGGTGCCGGCGGCGACGTCGCCGACGAGCGGGACGTGACGCACGGGCCGGCGTTCGATGGGCTGGCCGGAGTCGACCTCGAGGTGGAGCTCGAGGGCACGGGGCTTGGTGGGGTCGCGGGTGAGGTAGCCCTTGTCCTGCAGCGCGGCGAGGTGGGCGTGCACGGTGGAGCTCGACGAGAGCCCGACGGCCTCGCCGATCTCGCGCACGCTCGGGGGATAGCCGCGGTGGCGGACCTCGGCGTCGATGAACTCGAGCACCTGGCGCTGGCGGGGGGTCAAATCGGTCATCGGTCGAAGGTAACACGATCGCGTGTTCGGGGCAAACACCCGTTCGGAATTTCCCTTGACTCGAACGACTGTTCGTGTACCCTGCGAACAGGCGTTCGGCATGCCCGAGGGGCCGCCCCAGGGGAGTCCCCGGGGTCGGAAGCGGGCGGCTCCCCGGATAACTGTCACACCCCCGTGGTTCGCTCTCCTCACACGAGCGGCGGACCGAACCAGGAGCCGGAAGCAATGCAGCAAGCAGGCGTCATCACGATCACGACCCGGGCCACGGCGAGACCGCGACCCACGACGCAGTCCCGCCGAGCCGTTGCCTCCGGCTCGGCTCGGGTCGTCAGCCCCACCACGTACTGGCGACGGCGGGCCGCCGTCGCGCTCATGGTGGTGGCGATGCTGTTCGTGATGGCCCGGGCGGGTGCCGCGCTCGGGGGGAACACCCCCGCAGCCCCCGAGCGCCACCCAGCCCAATCCGCCGTCACCAACCCGTCGGCGACCACGGTCGTGCAGCCGGGCGACTCGCTCTGGACGGTGGCCGAGCGCCTCGCGCCGAACGACGATCCCCGCCCCGTGGTCGACGCGCTGTCCGAAGCCCGTCACGGCACCGTGCTCACGCCCGGCGAGACCATCTCGTGGGACGGCTGATCCCGTCCCACCCAGTTCGCCCACGGCGGCTTCTGGCACCCGTTCGATCGGCATGCCGGGTCGCCGTGGCTGCGCTCGTGCCCTGTTCCGGCGATCGGGGCAGACTCCACCCATGACCGACACCACGACCAACACCGGAAGCAACTGGGGGCGCTGGGGCGCCGACGACGAGCGCGGCACGCTCAACCTGCTCACGGCCGAGCGCGTGCTCGCGGCGACGCAGGTGTGCACGACCGGCAAGGTCTACAGCTTGTCGTTGCCGATCCAGCAGCACGGCGTCCCGATCTTCGACTACCGCGGCGCGCCGCGTCGCTACACGCTCACCAGCGCCAGCGACAAGGACCCGTACGCGGCGATGGGAGGCGCGCCGGGCCTCGGGGCCAACGAGGACATGCTCGTGCTCGCGTCGCACAGCATCACGCACATGGACGCGCTGTCGCACGTGTACACGGAGGACGGCATCTACAACGGGTTCGCGCGCGACGAGTTCAGCAGCCAGGGCGGCGCTCCGCACTGCGACATCCGCACCACCGGCACGTTCGCCGGGCGCGGCATCCTCCTCGACCTGCCCGGTCACCAGGGTGTCGACTGGCTCGAGCCCGGTCACGTGATCACCCGCGCCGAGCTCGATGCGTGCGTCGACGCACAGGGCACCGAGGTGCGTGCGGGCGACATCCTCCTCGTGCGCACCGGCTGGCTCGACCTCTTCGCCGCCGGCACCGAGGAGTTCGCGCAGCCCGGTCTCGGGGTCGACGCGGTGTCGTTCGTCGACGACCACGACATCGCCGCGGTCGGCGCCGACAACGCGGCCATCGAGTGCATCCCGTTCGACGACAACGTGTTCCTCGCCGTGCACATCGAGCTGCTGGTGAAGCGCGGGGTCACGCTGCTGGAGCACCTGAAGCTCTCCGAGCTCGCGGCTGACGGCTGTCACGAGTTCTTCCTCAGCGTCGGCGCGCTGCCGGTCACCGGCGCGGCAGGGAGCCCGATCAACCCCGTCGCCATCGGGTGAGCGGATGAGAGGGATACCGTGGCGCGATGCGCTGTCCGTTCTGCTCGGCCGACGACGACAAGGTCGTCGACTCGCGCCCGGCCGACGATGCCGCCGCGGTGCGCCGCCGCCGGGAGTGCCTGGGTTGCGGACGTCGCTTCACCACCTACGAACGGGTGGAGGAGCTGCCGCTGGTGGTGGCGAAGCGCTCGGGGGCACTCGTGCCCTTCGACCCGCTGAAGCTGCGTGCCGGCATCGAGCACGCGGTGGCGGGCAGTGCGATCGACGACGCCGCCATCGATGCGCTGGCCCACGAGGTCGAGGAGAAGGCCCGGGCCGCGGGTCCGGAGGTGCGCAGCGAGACCATCGGGCTGGCCGTGCTCGAGGGGCTGCGGCACCTCGACCTGGTCTCCTACATGCGCTTCGCGTCGGTCTACAAGGGCTTCGACAACGTCGAGGACTTCGAGCGCGAGCTCTCCGAGCTGCAGAAATCGACGGCACCCAAGCTGCCGTTGCAGTGACCTCGAGCTCGTCGGGCGAGGTTTCTGTCGCGAAAGCCTTGCAATGACAGTCCTGTAGTTCTAACTTTGTCATCCCACCACCTGGTGGGGTAGCGGGGGCCGCTCACCACAAGATGTTGTGGTAGACGCGCCCCGAGACGGATAAAATGCAAGATCGTGTAGAGCTCTGGAGAGGGCTCGGAGAGGGAGCAGACGCATGGCACTGGCGCCGGAGCAGGTCGGGATCGGGATCCGTCGGCACTTCACGGAACCGGGCGTCCACCCCTACGACACCCTCGAGTGGGAACGTCGTGACGCGCACATCCCGAACTGGAAGGACGGCACCGACGCCTTCCGCCAGGACGGCGTGGAGTTCCCCGTCACCTGGTCGCAGAACGCCACCAACATCGTCGCCCAGAAGTACTTCCGGGGCACGCTCGGCACCGACGAGCGCGAGACCTCGCTGCGCCAGGTGATCGACCGGGTCGCCGACACGATCACGTCGTGGGGCGTGAAGGACGGCTACTTCACCGACGAGGCCGAGGGCGCGGCGTTCCGCAACGAGCTCAAGGCGATCCTCGTCACCCAGCGCGCCGCCTTCAACTCGCCGGTGTGGTTCAACATCGGCGTGAAGGGCGTGCCGCAGCAAGGTTCAGCGTGCTTCATCCTCGCCGTCGACGACACGATGGACGGCATCCTCAACTGGTACCGCGAGGAAGGCACGATCTTCAAGGGCGGTTCCGGCTCGGGCATCAACCTCTCCAACATCCGCTCGTCGCAGGAGCACCTGAAGGGTGGCGGCACCGCCAGCGGCCCGGTGAGCTTCATGCGCGGCGCCGACGCGTCGGCCGGCACCATCAAGAGCGGGGGCAAGACCCGCCGCGCCGCCAAGATGGTCATCCTCAACGCCGACCACCCCGACGTCGAGGAGTTCATCTGGTGCAAGTCGCGTGAGGAGCACAAGGCCCGCGCGCTGCGCGACGCCGGCTTCGACATGGACCTCGACGGCATCGACTCGCACTCGATCCAGTACCAGAACGCCAACAACTCGGTGCGCGTCACCGACGAGTTCATGCGCTCGGTCGAGGCCGACGACGACTGGAACCTCGTCGGCGTCACCAACGGCGTCGTCTACAAGACCATGAAGGCGCGGGAGCTGTTCCGCCAGATATCGCAGGCCGCGTGGGAGTGCGCCGACCCCGGCATGCAGTTCGACACCACGATCAACAAGTGGCACACCGCGCCCAACACCGGGCGCATCAACGGCTCCAACCCGTGCTCGGAGTACATGCACATCGACAACTCGGCGTGCAACCTCGCCAGCATCAACCTGCTGAAGTACCTCGACGACGACGGCACCTTCGACGTCGAGGCCTACAAGCACACGGTCGAGGTGATGTTCACCGCGCAGGAGATCATCGTCGGCAACGCCGACTACCCGACCGACAAGATCGCCGAGAACAGCCGCAAGTTCCGCCAGCTCGGCCTGGGCTACGCCAACCTCGGCGCCCTGCTCATGGCCCAGGGCATGCCCTACGACTCCGAGGGTGGTCGGGCCTGGGCGGCGGCGCTCACCGCGCTGATGACCGGTCACGCCTACGCCACGAGCGCGCGCACCGCGGGTCGCATGGGTCCGTTCGCCGGCTTCGCCGAGAACGCCGACGCCATGAACAACGTGCTGCGCATGCACCGCGCCGAGGCGGCCAAGATCGACGAAGACCTCGTGCCGCACGAGCTGCTCGGTGCTGCGCAGCAGTCGTGGGACGAAGCCGTCGAGCTCGGTGAGACGTTCGGCGTGCGCAACTCGCAGGCGTCGGTGCTCGCACCCACCGGCACCATCGGCCTGATGATGGACTGCGACACCACCGGCATCGAGCCCGACCTCGCGCTCACCAAGGCGAAGAAGCTCGTGGGTGGCGGCACGATGATGATCGTCAACCAGACGATCCCGCGCGCGCTGGCGAAGCTCGGCTACTCGCCCGAGCAGGCCGACGAGATCGTGGCGCACATCAACGAGCAGAAGACGATCTTCGGGGCGCCGCACTTCAAGGCGGAGCACCTCCCGGTGTTCGCGTGCTCGATGGGCGACAACACGATCCACTACATGGGTCACGTGAAGATGATGGGTGCGGTGCAGCCGTTCCTGTCGGGCGCCATCTCCAAGACGGTGAACATGCCGGAGGAGGCGACGGTCGAGGACGTCGAAGACCTGCACCTCGAGGCGTGGAAGCTCGGCCTCAAGGCGGTCGCCCTCTACCGCGACAACTGCAAGGTCGCGCAGCCGCTCGCCACCCAGAAGAAGGGTGGCGAGACCGGGTCACCGGAGGCGGCGGCGACCGCACTGGCGGAAGGCACGCCGGCGCAGGTCGTCGAGCGCATCGTCGAGCACGTCATCGTGCAGGAGCCGGTGCGTCAGAAGCTGCCGCGCATGCGCAACTCGAAGACGTTCTCGTTCCGGGTGGCCGACTGCCACGGGTACGCGACCGTCGGCGAGTTCGAGGACGGTCGTCCCGGTGAGGTGTTCCTCAAGGTCGCCAAGCAGGGTTCCACCCTGGCGGGGATCATGGACGCGTTCGCGATCTCGTTGAGCCTGGGCCTGCAGTACGGGGTGCCGCTCGAGGCGTTCGCCGAGAAGTTCACCAACATGCGCTTCGAGCCCGCCGGCATGACCGACGACCCCGACCTGCGCATCGCGACGTCGTTGGTCGACTACATCTTCCGGCGTCTCGTCGTGGAGTACGTCGACTACGAGACGCGTCGCGACATGGGCGTGCTCACGGTGGGGGAGCGCACGCAGCCGACACTGCCGGGCGTGGAGGAGGCGGCGATCGCCAACGAGCCCGCCACGTACGAGCTCCCGCTCGACGACCAGGCGCCGTCGGCGTCGATCGTCACCCCGACGACGACTCCGCCGCACACGCCGGGCACGCACGTGACGCGTGCGTCGGAGACGGTGCTCTGCCACGTCTGCGGCGACATCATGCAGCGCGCCGGCTCGTGCCACGCCTGCCCGAGCTGCGGCGCCACGAGTGGGTGTTCGTAGCGAGAGCCGGCGACTTCCTTGACACGGAAGGGGTCAGCAGTTCAAATCTGCTATCGCCCACGGTGAAACTGCAGGTCAGGGGCCCTTTCGAGGGCCCCTGATTCGCGTCCTGAGGATCTGGCCATCATCTCGGCCATCAAAGTGATGTACGGTCGCGCCGATGGGCTCGCTGCGGGAGCGATCGCCGGGTGTGTGGCAGGCGAGGGTCTACAACGGCCTCGATCCGGTCTCTGGTGCGCGTCGGTACGCGGCGCGCACCATCCACGCGAAGACCGAGGCTGCCGCGCAGCGGGAGATGCGGAAGCTCGAGCGCCAGGTCGCCGCCGGCCGCGCTCCTCGCGGCACGACCGCGGTCACGCTGGGCGAGCAGCTCGACGACTGGTACGCGAACAAGAAGGCGCGCCTCGCTGCCAGGCACCCGGCTCGGCTACGAGTCGGCGATGAAGCTCTGCGAACCGCTGCGGGCGATCCCACTCGGCAAGGTGAGCGCCCGTGATCTCGACGCCCTGTACGCGGCGCTCGGGCGCCAGGGGAAGGCGACGTCGACCATCCGCAAGGCGCACCTCGTGATCTCCGCCGCGCTGGCCCAGGCGGTGCGTCACGACCTGCTCGACCGGAACGTCGCGCTGAACGCCGACCCGCCGGCGGTGCGCGGGCAAGCAGACCCGGCCGCCGACGATCGAGGAGCTCACGCAGCTGCTCGACGCGGCCGACGACGACTTCCGCGAGTTCCTCTTCGTCGCGATGACGACGGGTGCGCGGCGCGGCGAGCTGGCGGCGCTGCGGTGGCGTGACGTCGACCTCGACGCCAAGACGATCACGATCCGCCAGTCGGTGGCCGAGGATCGTGACTCGATCCTCATCAAGGACACGAAGTCGCACCAGGTGCGCGCGGTCGCGCTCGACGACGAGACGGTGGCCATGCTGACCGCGCACCAGGAGCGGGTCGAGAAGTTGGCGGCGGGGTGCGGGAGCGACCTGACGCCCGGATCGGTTCGTGTTCTCGCCTCGTCCCGGGAACGACACGTGCTACGTCCCCAAGGTGATCTCGCGTCGCTTCACGCGACTGTGCGAGCGGACGAAGATCAAGGGAGTGCGGCTGCACGACCTCCGCCACTTCGCCGGGAGTCAGCTCGTCGCCGCCGGCGTCGACATCCGCACCGTGTCGGCCCGCCTCGGCCACTCCCGCCCGTCGATCACGCTCGACATCTACACCCACCGCGTGCAGGACAACGACCGTGCTGCGGCGGAGGTCCTGGGCAATCTCATCAAGCCCAAGACGCCCGGCGCTGGTGGAGGTGTCTGAGCAAGCTCAGTCGCCGAGGTCTTGTTCGAACGCGTCGAGGAGTTGGAAGAGCTCGTCGCTGATCCACTCGCGGTCGCGGCGGCGTCCGACGCGTGTGGGGACGAGCACGCCAGTGTCCTGGAGGCGGTTGAGGGCGGCGCGGGCGGCAGTCGGCGTCACCCCGTAGGCCGAGGCGGCCACGTCGGCGTTCACCACCGGTTGCTGGGGGAGGCCCAGGATGATCTTTCGAGCGACGGAGTCGGCTCTCGGTGAGCCGGCGCGCTGCGACGAGCGCGTCGAGCAGTTGCGTCGATGCGGGTGCGGAGCTGGTTGGTGCTGCGGGTGGCGGTGGTGACGGTGTCGGCGAAGCTGCCGATCCAGTCGTCGGCGCGTCCTTCGCGGAAGTCGGTGAGCCCGGCGATGTAGCGCTTGGCGTTGGTGGCCAGCACGACGCTGATCGGCGGGACGAGGCGCGGTGCGACGCCGCGCCGGCGCAGGATCACGTGGATGAGGCAGCGTCCGGCGCGGCCGTTGCCGTCACCGAAGGGGTGGATGGTCTCGAACTGGGCGTGCGCGATGGCGGCCTGCGAGATGGCGGGGAGGTCGTCGAGGTTCACGAACGCGACGAGGTCGTCGAGCAGGCCTGGCACTCGGTCCGGTGGTGGCGGGACGAACGTCGCGTCGCGTGGGCTCGTGCCTCGACCGCCGATCCAGTTCTGCTCCGTCCGCACGATCCCGGCGAATCGAGCCTCGGTCGTGCCCTCGAGCAGCGTTCGATGGATGTCGAGCAGGTCCTCGAGTCGGATGCGGTGGCGCGCGGTACCGATCTCGATGGCACGTTCCATCGCTCGGACGTTGCCGAGCACTGCGCGTGCGGTCGGGTCGGCCGCAACGGGTTCGTACGCGGCGAGGGCCAGTCGCTTGTTCGACGCGCGCAGGCCCTCGATGAACGACGAGCCGAGAGCCTCCGAGCGCAGCAGCGTGGTGGCGATCGCCTCGAGGTCGTGGCCGGCACCGGTGGCTTGGAGCTCGCTCAGCGTCGGCGGTGGCGCCCACGACCGCCTCCGCGGCGCGACCCGCGAGCGGGTCGATCCCAGCCCGCGATCGGGTCCGGGACGAACGCCTGGTAGCGGAATGGAAGGCGGTCTCGACGGGGGCCGTAGCCGCCTCCCTCCCAGATGCAGTCGACGAGCTCAGGCAGCGGATGATCCTTTCGGACAAAGATCGTTGCGAAAGGAAAGAAGGAGATCCTTTCGTAAACCCACGATACCCCGCCGCGCTGCCGCTACGCAAGGATGATCTGTGATCCTTTCGTAGCGGAGCAGGAACTCAAGCGATCTTGACGACGTCGTCGGGTTTCCAGGTCTGCGGTGGTGCGGTGATCATGCACGACGGGCCGCACGCGCCACGAGAGGCGGTACCGGTCTCGATGTCACGCCGTGTCGGCTCGGTCCGCCTTCGGTGAGGAGGCGCTCCAGCGCGAGCCGAGGGATGAACACGCGACCACGAGGTGTCAGACGCACGGTCGGGACTGATCCGGCTTCGACCGCGCGGTACATCGTTCGAGTGCTGACACCGGCGACCACGGCTGCTTCCGGCACGGTCAGCGCCAGTGGAAGCGCCGGATTGTGGTGTGCGAGGTCGGAGTAGGGCTGGGAATGCGTCGGTGTCGGCATGGTGCGTCCCGTCTCTACGTCGGCGTCCTTCACCAGTACCAAGGGTCGGACCACCCCGGGTCAACCCAGCCCTCCACGCGCTCCCGAGATCGAGACTGCGATCCGAAAGAACGCGCTCTCGTACATCGACGGCCGCCGACGACTGCACTCGCGCCGCGACCTCCGATCTCAACGTAGACACACTTCTAGGACCCGCAAGCGGGTCCTAGGCGGGTAGTGATCTGGGAGTCAACGAGACCCTCTCGGAGGTCCGTCGGGGACGCGTCTCCGGCGCTGTTGTGGAGCTACCGCGGGCGCGCCGCCATGGCTGAAGGACTCTCGAACGGTGGCATCTCGGACCGCCTTCACCTCGGGACCCGAACCGTCGAGACCCACATCACCTCGATCTTCAACAAGCTGGGCCTTCTCACAGACCCAGTCGAACATCGCCGCGTCAAGGCCGTCCTCTCCTACCTCCGCTACCACCAGAACGGACCTCCAGCGCCTCGGTGGAGAGCGTCGTGGTGGGAACCACAGCCCGGGCTCCGACAGAACGGAGATCCGACACAGTTGAAGCGAGAGGCAGGGGGTATCACCAAATCCCTGCCTGCACCGGGGCCCCACAACACACCAGATCGCGAGCGGTAGCGCATCAGTCGCGCTCGCCGCGCACCCCGGTCAGGGCAGCCCGTCACGCGACCCAAGGGTTCGAAAGACCCTCCACAAGTTCCACCACGCGCCGTCGTCGATGCACGACGGCGGCGCGTCTGACGCCTCAACGTGTGTCCGATTACGCGCCCAGACGCGTCAGTGGTTCTCGTGGGTCTTCCGGACGAACCAAGCCGCGACCGCGGCGCGTGAGGGAAGGTCGAGCTTGCGCAGAACACTGCTCACGTGCGACTCCACGGTGCGCTCCGAGACGAACAAGGTCCGCGCGATGCGGCGGTTCGTTTCGCCTTGCGCCACCAATTCGGCGATCTCTGTCTCACGAGGAGTCAGCCCCGAGCCGGAGCCGGCCAATCCGGCCAGCGCTGCTCTGGCGTCCACGGCGAAGTCGGTCGCGTAACCTGCATCCGCCTGCGCCACGGCATGCTCCAAGTGGGAGCGCGCGCTCGCCGCGTCTCCGAGGAACCCAGCCAGGCGACCGAGGTGGAGAGCGACGGGGCCGTGACCCGGCGTGTGTGCCGGCCCGGTCGCATACAGGCCGTCCACCGGGCGCAGCACGTCGAGCAGAACCGCAGCCGCCGATCGGTCGCCGACGTAGAGGGCCAACGCGACGTGGCCCGCTGTGGCGATCGCCCATTCGGGCGCCCGGTGTGGAACCGACGCGACGTGCGGCGCGAGCGCTCGCCACACGACCTCGACGTCGCCACGCCGGTTCTGCGCGGCGAGGAGCTGCGCATGCCAGGCCCGCGCCTGGAGCGGTGCGGTGCGCACGAGCGCACCGACCTCGGCTTCCACCTCCGCGAGGCGCTCTCCCGTCCGCAGCGCGACCCAGGTCTGCAACACCAGATGAACGAAGCGCGCCTCGGCAATCCCGTGTCCTAGCCCGAACTCGGCTGCCGCGTCGCCTTCGCGAAGAGCGTCGACATGCGCGCCTTCGAGGTGGGCCAGCGACGCCCTGACCGCCTTGATCCACCAGGTCCACCACGGGCGGTGCATGCGGTCGACGAGACCTGCAGCGTCGAGCAGCTCGGCTTCGAGGTCGGACCGGCGTCCGAGCTGCGAGAGCGCATCGAGCCGCCAGCTACGACCGGTTGCAACGACGTCGTCGTCCCCATCCCGACCGCCGAGCCCGATCATCTCGTCGGCCAGCGCGAGGCGACGTTCCACGTCGCCGAGGTACAGCAGCTCGGAGTGGCGGCCCCGAAGCTCGACTGGTGTGCGTGTTCGGTCATCCCGGGAGTGGTCCGCGACCCCGCCGTGCCCCGCCGTGCCCACCCAGGGGTTGGCGGCGTGCTCGAGCACCGCCCGCAGCTGGCCGACGGCAACGGGGTCGTCGTCGACCGCTCGCAACGCCTCCGCCGCCAGGGCGCGCTGACGCGCCGCCAGCGACCAGAGCCCGGGCCCGGCGTTCGGGAGCAACGTGACCGCTTCGACGACCACGACCACCTCCCCAGACTCGGCACCGACGCGCACCGCTTGCTCGCACCAGGACAGTGCCGCCTCGAGATGGCCCGCCGCGAGCGCCCGGCGAGCGGCTGCGAGAGCTTCGTGGGCGTCGTGCGGTGATTGCACGACCCGCGGTCGCTCCCCGGATGCCGACACGGCCGCGATCGACGGTATCGCTGGCTGATCGGTCGTCATGACGCTCCGAAGTTCCGTGGTTCCACGGATGAGAAACGGCGTCCCCGACCTTACCGTCGGCACATGGAACAACTTCTCTCTTCGCTGACCCACCCGGGAGTTCGTCGAACCGTCGGCTGGGCGTGCGTGGTCGCGGCCCTCGTAGGGATCGCGATCGCCGTCTTCGCCGTCGCCGCCAACCCGGTCGTCGCGAGCGATCGGTACTCCTCTCCACTGTCCGCTGGAGCGTTTGTAGTCTCCGAGGTCATCCTCGCGGTGCAGCACCTGCCTCTGCTCGTGGCCTTGCTCGCGCTCGCGGGATTCGCGCCGCGTCGGGTTGCGCGCCGTGGGCTCGAGGTCGCGAGCGCCGGCATGGCAATGCTCACCCTGGCGGAGCTGGCCGCGATCGGTGGTGCGCACGCCAAGACCGGGAGCGACGTGGCAGCCGTCGTCGACACGTTCTACGGCGTCGCCAGCACGGTCATCGGCCTCGCACTGATCGTCGCGGGTGTGTCGCTCGTTCGAGCGAGGTGGCAGGTACCGCTCTGGCTCCGCTGGCTACCCCTGGCCACGGGTTCCTACGTCTTCGTGGTCATCACCCCTGCCACCGGCAGTTCCGATGACGCCCTCCACTGGGCCTTGGTGGGCTGGATGGTGTTGTTCCTGCTCCTCGGGGCCGCGCTGATCTCGCCTATCCTCGAAACGACGCGGGAACGACCCCTCCGTGTGCCTGTGCCGGACGTACCGACGGCGTAGACCCCTGCATGGCCCGCGGGAGCACCCGAATTCGCGCGTCTTCCGCGCACGGTTGCGCGCCGGTCGGCCTCCACGTCCGACGCGCCCATATCGTTCCCTCAGTCGTGCCGGCAACGGACGCGGCGCGAGCGGACGCCGACGCGGCTTTGGTGGAGATCCACGATCCGCGCGGGCTTGCCGCATTCAGCAACGGCGACAGCGGCGCGAACAACTGCCTCGTCGATCTCGACGGTGGCGACGGTCGTCTGATCGACTTCGAGCATGCGTGCCGCCGTCATGGAGTCCTCGACGCAGCAGCCCTGCACGTCCCCGGGTCCATGTGGATGACCGTGGCCGATCCGGTGCCGCTCGGCGTCGAAGACACCTACCAGCGCTGGAAGTGACCTTCCTGCGATGCTGGACGACTCGTCGTACGGGCTCGGACTCGTCGAGCCTCAAGTAGAAGCTCTCGGCTGGTTGTTCGTAGCGAGCTTGGATCTCATCGTTCAGCTCGGTGATGAGCTGCTGGGCTGCGGATCGTCGTGACCGGTCGGACGTACCTCGACATGCATCGGCGACAGTCCAGCACCATTCGTTCCCGGCGGAGCAAACCTGCCCCATATAACGCCGGGTCGGCGCGCGGCGTACTTTACGGAGATGGCATGTCCAGTCGGTCGCTGGCGCATCGTCGAAATGGATCTTTGGGATCGCGATGCGATCGAGCTGCTCGGTCCGGCCTTCATCGAACTCAGCGCCGACGGGACCGGCAGCTTCCGGTTCATCGCGGTCTCGGGCGATCTCGACTGCAGGTACGACGAGCACCGACAGGAGGCGCGGGCCGAGTTCACCTGGGAAGGTGACGACGAGGGAAGTCACGTATCGGGGCGAGGTTGGGCAGAGATTGATGCTGACGGATCACTCTGTGGCCAGATCTTCTTCCATCTCGGTGACGACTCCACGTTCCGCGCAGTCGCGGAAGCCGACCTCTGAGCACTCGACACGTCGACGCCGGAGGGGCGTCTCCGAAGGCCGGCTATGCGGCAACCTGCAGCAGTCCCGTCCGTGCCGCCGGTTCCAACGATCGACCCCCGAGAACATGACCTCGGCTGCCCAAAGGAGAGGTCTCGCTCGGTCCGAGCGTGCTCCCCGACGTGGCGTGCTACCGCACGACGAGGTCGTCGAACGCCGGGTGACGCAGCGAGTGCCAGATCTCCCACGGGTAGAAGGGGCACATCACCGCTGAGCGGCCGAACTCGGTCCAGTAGTAGTTGTGCGCGCGGGGGTCGCTCCACACCTTGTTGACGTTGCGCTCGTCGACGACGCGGTTGTGTCGCCAGTACGCGTCCTCGGTCACCTCGACCGCGTGCTCGTCGTTCACGATGAGGTGCTCCATGCACTCCAGCGCGTAGCGCGCCACCACCTCGTGGAAGCTCGCCGGGTGCATGCCGCCGTTCGTGTTGGGTCCGTACACCATCCAGAGGTTCGGGAAGCCCGGCACCATGCACCCGAGGTACGCCCGAGCGCCGCCCTCGGCCCAGGTTTTCTCGATGGTCACGCCGTCGCGCCCGATGATCGTCATCGGGAACAGGTACTCCGTCGTGTGGAAGCCGGTCGCGTAGACGATCACGTCGACCTCGTGGTTCAACCCGTCGATTGCCTCGATGCCGGTCTCGGTGACGCGGCGGATGCCGTCGGTCACCAGCGTGACGTTGTCGCGCCGGATCGCGTCGAGGACGCTGTACTCGGCGTCGACCGCGAGCGGGCGCGCCGAGAGGTAGGGGTGCGGGGGCGTCATCGTGCGCACGAGCTCGGGGTCGTCGCCCAACTTGCGCTCGAGGAACGCGATGCTCGCGTCCCGCATCACCTTGTTCATCGCGCTGCACGCGTCGGGATCGTCGAATTCAGGGTCGATCTCGCTGAAGTCGGAGAGGAAGCGGATCGAGATGGCGGCCTGGAACCGCATGAAGTTGCTGTAGAAGGGCAGGTTCCGGTCGAGCCAGTTCACCTGCGGCGGGTACGGCGTGCGGTAGCCGGGCGTCGGCATCAGCCACTGGGGCGTGCGCTGGAACACGGTGAGATGCTCGGCGTCGAGCGCGATCTCGGGGATCATCTGGTAGCCGCTCGCCCCGGTGCCGATGACGGCGAAGCGCTTGCCCTCGGTCCCGAGACCCTCCGGCCACCGTGCCGAGTGGAACGACGGACCCTGGAAGTCGAGCATGCCCTCGATCTCGGGCAGCTTCGGACGGTTCAGGAAGCCGACCGCGGTGATGACCGCGTTGGCGCGCAGCACGTGCTCGCCGTCGGGCCCGTCGACGGTCACCTGCCACTCGCTGGTGTCCTCGTCCCACGCCATCGAGATCACCTCGGTGTCGAACACGATGTCGTCGCGCAACCCGTAGGTGTCGGTGACCCACTGGAAGTAGCGCTCGTTCTCCGACGCCGGGCAGTGCGAGTACGGGTAGCTCCAGTCGACGCCGAACAGGTTCGTGTACGAACGGCTGGCGGTGTCGACGCGACAGCCGGGATAGCGGTTCTCCCACCACGTGCCGCCGACGTCGGGGTTCTTCTCGACCACGGTGAAGGGGATGCCGGCGCGCTTCAGCTGGATCGCCGCGTTGAGACCGCCGAGCCCGCCGCCGATCACGATCACGTTGAACGCCTCGAGCCGCTCCGGCGGGGGAGGGGTCTTCCAGTCGAGTCCCCGCGCCCACGGGTCGATGGCGAGCTCCTCGATCCAGAGCTCCATGTCGTCGTCGGCGAGGTCGAAGGTGCTCGCCAGGCGGAGGCTGGTCGGCAGCCGTGCGTCGTCGCCGAGGTCGATCTCGCCGGCGCCGCGATCGCGGTAGGCCTGCAGGAACTCGGCGCCCTTGCGGCGCAGGAGCTCGGTGTCGTCGGGATCGCCGGAGAGCATGGTCGCGGGGTCGTCGATGTTGAGGCGCGCCTGCGCCACTTCGTCGTCGCCGGTGAGCTGGTACAGCAGCCCGCGCAACGCCTTGAGGTCGGCGTGCACGACCGCGTCCTCGATCACCTGGTCCGACGCGGCGAGCAGCTCCTCGCGCACGTGCGACTCCGAGCGCCCCATCGCCATCCGACGCCTCCTGGTTCGGTGCGTGGTCCCGTTCTACCGCCGCGGTGCGCCGGTCGCCAGCGAGGCGCAGACCGCCCGACCATCACCGTCCGAACCCTTCTGCTCCATACGGTCGTTCTCCACTTCCGGAGGGGCTCGTGATGAAGAAGGCCGGCGTTCGAGGTGTCATCGCTGCCGCGATCGTGTGCATCGCTGCGAGCGTCCTGCCTAAGGCTGCGGGCGCGGCGACCAATGCGAAGTGCTCGTCGAATCAGATCGACATCTTCGGAGGACGCACCCGAGCGAAGATCGGCCACTTCCAGGGTGTCATCCACGCGCGGGCCGAGCACACGAGCGACGAGTTCCCGGTGACGACCGCGTCCAGGGCGCCCTGGACGGCGCTCGAGTGATCGCCTGACCGTCTGGGCCCGGACAACCGGGGCTTGACCTTGACGCGAGGTCAAGCCTTCAGGCTGGTCGCATGACGAGCACACCAGCCATCTGCGTCACCGCACTCACGAAGTCGTACGGAGATCTCGAGGTGCTCCGCGGCGTCGACCTCGAGGTCGACGGCGGCAGCATCTTCGCCCTGCTGGGTTCCAACGGAGCGGGCAAGACGACCCTGGTCAAGATCCTCTCCACGCTGCTGAGGTTCGACCGCGGCGCGGCGACGGTGAACGGGTTCGACGTGGCCGAGGACGGTGCCGACGTGCGCGGTTCGATCAGCCTCACCGGTCAGTTCGCCGCCGTCGACGACATCCTCACCGGGCGCGAGAACCTCGTGCTCATCGCGAAGCTGCGGCACCTGGAACATCCGGGCGAAGTGGCCGACGCCATGCTCGAGCGCTTCTCGCTCACCGGCGCCGGCGGGCGGCGCGTCGCGACCTACTCCGGCGGGATGCGTCGCCGTCTGGACCTGGCGATGAGCTTGATCGGCAGCCCGCCGGTGGTCTTCCTCGACGAGCCGACCACCGGGCTCGATCCCGAGGCGCGACTGGAGGTGTGGCGGTCCGTCCGCGAGCTCGCCCGCGGCGGGACCACGGTCCTGCTCACCACGCAACACCTCGACGAGGCCGAGCAACTCGCCGACCGGATCGCGATCCTCCACGAAGGCCGGATCCTCGTCGACGGCACCCTCGCGGAGCTGAAGGCGCTCCTCCCTCCGGCCAAGGTCGAGTACGTCGAGAAGCAGCCGAGCCTGGAAGACGTCTTCCTCACCCTCGTCGGCCGTCGGGCCGAGACCGGAGGTCTCACCGTGAACACCAACTTCGTCCGTGACACGAACGCGCTGCTGGGCCGTTCGCTGCGCCACATCGTGCGCAGCCCCGACACCATCATCACCACTGCTGTGACACCGATCGCGATGCTGTTGATGTTCGTCTACGTGTTCGGAAGCTCGATCCACACTGGTGGTGGCAAGTACGTCAACTACCTCCTGCCCGGGATCCTGCTCATCACGGTGGCGTCGGGCGTCGCGTACACGTCGTTGCGGATCTACACGGACGTCACCGGCGGAGTGCTCGAGCGGTTCCAGTCGATGCCGATCGCTCGCTCGGCCATCCTGTGGGCCCACGTGCTGACGTCGCTGATCGCGAACCTCGTCTCGCTGGCGCTCGTCCTGCTCGTCGCGCTGGCGATCGGGTTCCGCTCGGGCGCGGGCATCGTCGCCTGGCTCGAGGTGCTCGGCATCGTCACGCTGTTCACCCTGGCACTGACCTGGCTCGCGGTCATCGCCGGCCTCGCCGCGAAGTCGCCCGACGGTGCCGGTGCGTTCGCCTATCCGCTGCTCTTCCTGCCGTTCGTCAGCTCTGCGTTCGTGCTCACCTCGGGGATGCCCGGACCGGTGCGGTGGTTCGCCGAGCACCAGCCCGTCACGTCGATCGTCGACACGCTGCGCAACCTGTACGCCGAGAAGCCGGTGGGCGACGACCTGTGGCTCGCCCTCGGGTGGTGCGTCGGGATCCTCGTCGTAGCCTGGGTGCTCGCCGCGCGTACCTACCGCCGCCGGCTGGCGTGACCATGACCTGCACTGGGATTTCACTCGGCAAGAGCCCGAGATGCTGACGATCAGTCAGCTCGCGGCGTACGCCGGCGTGACCGTGCGGGCGGTCCGGCACTACCACGCCAAGGGGTTGTTGCCGGAGCCGGTGCGCGACGACTCGGGCTATCGGCGTTACGACGCGGACGCCGTCGTCCAGCTGATCCGCATCCGGACCCTTGCCGAGGCTGGCGTGCCGCTGTCGCGAGTCCAGGACCTGCTGGCTGCAGACGACGAAGAGTTCGCCCTCGCCATCGACGAGATCGACGAGCGATTGCGCGCCGAGATCCGGGAGCGTCAACACCATCGCCGAGAGGTGGCGCAGCTCGCCGCAGGTGATCGATTGGCGTTGCCGGACGAAGCCGTCGAATACCTCGACCGGTTGCGCGAGCTCGACGTGCCGGAGCGGGCGATCGAGATGGAGCGTGACGCGTGGATCCTCGTCGCCGCTCAGATTCCGGCGCAGATGCCGGCGCTGATGGCATTGAAGCGCGCGCAGATCGAAGAACCCGCGGTCACCGCGATGTACCTCGATCTGGTGGAAGCGGTCGATTGGGATGTCGATGATCCGCGCCTGACCGCAGTCGCCGATCGGCTCGTCGTGATGTTCGAGGAAGACGCCGCCCGCTGGGGCGAAGACCCGATCCCCGGCTTCGACCTCGACGACGACCTGGCCGCGCTCCTCGACGAGGTGTTCGTCAACGCGGTTCCCATCGCGCGGAGACTGCTGCGCCTGCTCGAGGAGCGTGGCTGGACGGGTTGGACCAAGTTGGAACGCATCGGGCCGGCCACCGTGGAGTGAGCGAGGGAGCGTCGTCCTAGCGAGAGATTCGGCGGCGCAGCGTCCAGCGACGGGTCACAGCCTTCGGCGGTTCGCCCCGCTCGATCGTCTCGCGGGGAGCGGCAGCGCGACGGAGGGCTTCGCGCGTGGCCTCGAACTCTTGCGTCTCGCGGAGGGGGTCGACCGAGAACCTCATGGGAACAGCAACTCTACGGGCGAGGCGGGCAACTGCCCACTGTGCGCACTCGACTCGCGCGGTCGGTGCCGTCAGATGATCGTCATGCAGGAAACGCTGGAGTCGAGTCCTCGACACGCGTCGTTGGCCCGGGTGGATGCATGGCCTCACTTGTTTGCCCGATGTGCACGAGTTGGAGACAATGACGATGCGCGTGGTCGCGAGCCTCGGCGCGGCAGTTTGCTGGGAGGTCCTTTCGTGCACTGCAACTCGAGCGTCACGTCGGGTTCCATTCATGGGATCCGAATGACGACATTGATGCGCCACCGCGATGTCGCGGTGTCGGCTCGAGGGCTGGCGGGAGGTCTGGAGATCGCGACCCGGACGGAGCGAGACGAATCCGCGGTTCTCTCAGGGGCGTAGGGCCATGGGGCGCGATGCGTTGGTCGGACGCACTGAGGAGTGCAACGCTCTGGCGCGAGTCCTCGATGCCGTGCGTTCGGGACGCAGCAGCACCCTCGTCGTGCGCGGCGAAGCCGGTATCGGGAAGAGCGCCCTGCTCGACGAGGCAGTTGCCGACGCGTCGGATCTCACGATCGTGAAGGTGCGCGGCGTGGAGTCGGAGATGGCACTGGGTCACGCTGCGCTGCACCAGATCCTGAGTCGATTTGCTGAAGGCATCGATGCTCTCCCGGCGCCTCAGGCGCGAGCTCTTCGCTCGGTGTTCGGCGTCGCTGACGAGATCGTGCCGGATCGGTTCATGGTCGGTCTCGCAGTGTTGAGCCTGCTCTCGAACGCTGCAGTGGACCAAGGCGTGATCATCGTCGTGGACGACGCGCAATGGATCGACGAGGAGAGCGCCTTCGTGATCGGGTTCGTGGGCCGACGCCTGTCGATGGACGGTGTCGGCTTCCTGGTTGCAGTACGCGACAGCTCGACCGACCGGGACTCCTTCGAAGAGCTTCCCTCGTTGCGAGTGGGTCCGCTCTCCGCCGAGCACGCAGCCGCGCTGCTCGAACAGAGCGCCGATGGTCATCTTGCGGCGCATGTTCGTCGCCGGGTTGTCGAGGACGCCTCGGGGAACCCGCTGTCGTTGTTGGAGTTCACCCGGGAGCTCTCGGCCGAGCAGCGAGCCGGGATCGAACCGCTTCCGTCGCCGTACGGCATCGACCATGATCTCGAGACGCGGTTCCTGCGTCGAGTGCGGGCGCTGCCTGACGATGCGCAGACTTTTCTGCTGGTCGCCGCGGCCGACCCGACGCGAGACCCTGATCTGGTGCGCGCTGCGGCGCGGTGGCTGGGTTGCGAGGACGGGGCTGCTGGACCCGCCGAGACAGCTGGGTTGGTTCGGTCGGGGCCTCGGATCGAGTTCCAGCATCCCATTGTGCGGTCTGCGGTGTACCAAGGAGCGACGGAGCATGACCGGCGCCGTGCGCATGCGGCGCTGGCCGAGAACACCGACGTCCAGCGCGAGCCGGATCGACACGCCTGGCACCGCGCCGTCGCCGTCGTCGATCCGGATGAGGAGGTTGCCTCCGAGCTTGCGTCGGCGGCGGCGCGTGCGCAGACCAGTGGGAGCTACGGCTCCTCCGCGGTTCTGTTCGGCCGCGCGGCGCAGCTGAGCCCTGACGCAGGCGTTCGTGCGGGCAGATTCTTGGGTGCCGCAGCGGCCAGCCTCACTGCCGGCAACTATTCGCGGGCGAAGCAGTTCATCGACCTGGCTGAACCGGACCTCGTCGCACCGCTCCTCGTTGCGCAAGGTCAACGCCTCCGCGCCGCCATCACGTTCGTCCCCGAAGCCAGTCGTGCCGGCGAGAGCACCTCGCCGGACGCGAGGCAAGAAGCTGCGGAGTACATGGTCGCGGCGGCGACGCAACTCCGGGACTTCGACGTCACGACGGCGCGTGAGACGCTCATCGACGGATTGGTCATGGCGGTCTATTCCGGGGACTGGAGTTCGGTGCCGCCCGCGATGGTCGCCCGAGCGATCCAGTCGATGCCAGCCTCAGGTGGCGACCCCACGTCGATCGACGTGCTGACCGATGCTCTGGCCAGTCTGTTCACGGACGAGGTGCCGGACGCGATCGCGCTCCGTCGATTGGCTCTCGATCGGATCCGACGCGATCCGGAAGTGCGACGCTTCCCTCTTCAGCTGAGCCTGGCTTGCTGGATCGGCTTCGCGCTCGGTGACGACGATGCCGTCCGGGCGATTGCCACCGATGTGCTCGACATCGGTCGGGACGTCGGCGCGTGGTTCATCGTGACCCAAGCGCTCTCGTATCTCTGTGACGTGGAGCTCCGGTTGGGCTCTCTGCGAACGGCTGTTGACATCGCCAACGAACTCAACGGCCTCGCGCAGTTGTTGGGGCAGGCGAGCCCAGCCGATGCTCTCGAGCTGATCGTGTGGTCGTGGTACGGGCGCGAGGATGAGGTGCGCGCCGAAGCAGCGAGAATGCTGTCGGACGCTCGTGCACTCGGTGTCGGCTTTGTCGAGAAGATGATCAAGTACGGCTTGACTGTGCTCGAACTCGGACTGGGCAACTATCAGGCGGCGGCCGCGATCCGCATCGAGAGCCTGCTCGACAACGCGGTGTTCGCTTCGATGCGCGTCGCTGACGAGGCCGAGGCGCACGTTCGGATCGGGCGCGCAGACGCCGTGACCGAACGGATCGAGTGGCTCGCGCAGCGAGCGACGCTCAACCAGAGCCCATTCGACCTCGGCCTGCTCGCAAGGTGTCGTGCACTGCTGGCGCCGACGGACGCCGAAGCGGAGGCCTCCTACCTCGAATCGGCCGACCACCTCGATGCCGCCGGTGCCGCGCTGCAGGCCGCGCGCACTCGCCTGCTCTACGGCGAATGGCTGCGGCGGCAACTCCGTCGCCGCGACGCGCGCGTCGCGTTGTCGGCGGCGCTCGAGGTGTTCGAATCCGAGGGAGCCCACGCCTTCGAGCAGCGGACTCGCGCTGAGCTGTTGGCGACAGGAGCGACTGCGCGTCGGCGTCGGGACGACACGCGCGATGACCTCACCCCGCAAGAGGATCAGATCGCGCGCTTGGCCGCGACCGGCGCGACCAACCCCGAGATCGGAGCGCGCCTGTTCATCAGCGCCAACACGGTCGACTACCACCTGCGCAAGGTGTACCGGAAGCTCGGGGTCAAGTCGCGTCGAGAGCTCGTCCATGGCGAGTTCGGGAGCGGCACCGTGACGAGTCCTCCCGAGGGTGCCAACAACCGCGAAGGCGCGGTGACCGGCTCGCCCGACTGACGGCGCACGCTCGCGACTACGCGAGTTCGGGACTCGATCGATCCGCAGAGCACCGAACATCCGAGTCTCGTGGTGTGACTCGCGATCCGACGGATGGGACGGTCGAAGATGTCGATGCTCGAGGAACAAACGGGTCGTGTCGACCCGGACGTCGCAGCGAGGTCGGGGAGGTCAGGACTGCACGGGCACCGATTCGACTCGAGTCTCCTCAAGGCCGCGCTCGCGGAGACGATCGGGATCTTCGTGCTCGGCGTCGCGATCCTCGGTGCGGCGACAGCACTCGCGCTGGGTCGGGCAGGTCGGGGCCCCGACGCACTCTTCGTGCCTGTGACCGCCGGAGTCGCGCTCGCAGCGCTCGCCGCGTGCATCGGTCCGATCTCGGGCGCGCACGTGAACCCGGCGGTCACCGTCAGCCTCGCGGCTGCGGACCGGTTTCCCTGGCGCCGGGTTCCGATCTACATCGTGGCCCAACTGGCCGGGGCGCTCCTCGCCGTCGGCGCGATCCGCTGGTGGTACGGGCGCGATGCAGCTGAGACCGGGCATCTGGGCGCTCCTGTCCTCGGGCATGGCATCACGGCAGCGCAGGCGTTCGCGGCTGACGCAGTTGCGACGTTCGTGCTCGTCGTCGTCATCGTCGCGGTGACCGCACACGTCGACAACACACGGCTCGTCGGTCCGTTCGCCGTCGGTCTTGCGTTGACCGCGGCGTTCATCATCAGCGGCCCCGTCGGCGGTGGGGGAGTCAACCCGGCCGGGACGTTTGCGCCGATGCTCGTCACGGGCCACCTCGACGATTGGTGGGTGTACGCCCTTGCGCCCCTCGTCGGCGGCGTCGCCGCGGTGCTGTTCCTGAAGGTTGCCCAGGACCGCCCGGGCGTCCCGCGATGATCGAGATCGCCGCCGTCGGGGTGTGTCAGCTGTCAGGCGTCGAACCATGCTCGGCCAGCCGGGTTGCGAACGCAGCGACCCGCCGGAGCACCGGACGGTGCGTCTCGGAGAGCTGGTAGCGGTCCGCGACCCAGCCGGCGTCGTTGTAGCTGACGTACGTACGACCGGCATGGTCGGTCCAGAGCAGCAGCTTCGTCGGCAGGTCGAGGGCGACGAGCGGATTCTCGAGCATGAGCGGCGTGCCGAACGTCGCGTTGCCGAAGACGACCAACTTGGTGTCGGGCATCAGGATGCCCACTTCGGCTGCGTCGCCGCTGTGATCGATCACCGCGAGCACCTCGAGGCCATCGGCCTCCAACATCCGGAGGAGCGCTGCCAGCAGCTCGTCGACGTGGGTGTTCACGGAGCACTCGAGCGTGACGACACCGGTGCCGGGCCACGGATCCGACTGGTCGCCGTTGGAGCTGGCAGGCGGTGTTGACATGACCTGATCTTCCGCGCTCGGGGCACCGATCGAATCACCCGGCCGCGTAGTCGGTGCTGCGCGCCGACAGCGACCACATGGGACTACGCCACTCCGGGATTCGACGGGCCGCGGTGAACAGTGAGGCTCATCCCACTTGCCAACCCCGCGATCGGAGGAGACCGATGCAAGCTCGCCCCAATGCTCGCGTCGAGGTGCGCTCGAGTGCGCTCCTCGGAGAGATCGCCCACCGCGGATTCCCTGTCCGGATCTCGCTCAGCGGTGAGCTCGACGTCGCGGGCGTGCCGCTCGTCGAGGAGCTCCTCGCCCGTGCACGACCCGCCCGTGGCATCGTCGTCGACTGCTTCGAGCTCCGCTTCATCGACGCGGCCGGCATCGCGGTGCTCCTGCGCGCAGTCGTCGCGGGCGCGACCGTCGTCGGGGTGCACGGCCCCGTCGAACGCACGATGCGCGTGGTCGACGTCTACTCGCGGATCTGTTGCGACGAGCACGACTACGTGGTCGGGGGATGCGAGCACTCGGTGCCAGGGCGCACGGTTCGGTGACCAGACCACCAACCGAGGAGGCCCCATGGGGTTCGTGACCACGCAAGACGGCACCGAGATCTTCTACAAGGACTGGGGCAACGGCCCCACCGTCGTGCTCTGCCACGGCTGGCCGCTCAGCTCCGACAGCTGGGACCCGCAGATCCTGTTCCTCGCGTCGAACGGCTTCCGTTGCGTCGCCCACGACCGTCGCGGCCACGGTCGTTCGACCCAGACGTGGGACGGCAACGAGATGAACACCTACGCCGACGACCTCGCCACCCTCGTCGACGCGCTCGACCTGCGCGACTTCACGCTCATCGGGTTCTCCACCGGTGGTGGCGAGGCCGCCCGCTACCTCGGCCGCCACGGCACCGATCGGGTCTCGAAGGCCGTGCTCATCTCCGCGGTCCCGCCGTTCATGCTGAAGACCGACGACAACCCCGACGGAGTGCCCGTCGAGGAGTACGACGAGCTGCGCGCCAGCCTGGCCGCCGATCGCGGCCAGACGTTCCGCGACATCGCCGACGGTCCGTTCTACGGCCGCAACCACGGCATCGAGGTGTCCCAGGGCGCCCGCGACGAGTGGTGGCGGGAGAGCATGGCCGGCGGCTACCGCAACGTCTACGAGTGCATCGCCGCGTACTCCGGCACCGACTTCCGCGCCGACCTCGCCAAGATCGACGTGCCCACCCTCGTCGTACACGGCGAGGACGACCAGGTCGTGCCCTTCCACGTGGGCGGCAAGAAGTCGGCGGAGATGATCGCCGACGCCACGCTCAAGATGTACCCGGGAGCTCCGCACGGGCTGCCCGTCACCCACCAGGACCAGCTCAACCAGGACCTGCTCGAGTTCCTCAAGAGCTGACGCGATCGGGGTCGGCAGGCTCTTCACCCCCGCGGAGACCTGCCGACCCACGTTCGCCGCGCCGCGCGCACACCCGACCCGAACGCCCGAACTGGAGCACGACATGTCCGCACAGCCCGCACGTGACACCCCAGTCCGTGACGACCTCGCCGCAACGCTTGCCCGCACCGAGCTCCAGCGTGAACCCTCCTCGATCCCGGGACGAGAGATCGTCCAGGTGCTGACCGAGATCCCCTGCGGCGTCCAGTCGGGATGGCACATCCACCCCGGCGAAGAGGTCGGCTACATCGTCGCCGGCACGGTCGAGATGCACATCGAAGGGCGACCGACCCTCGTGCTCCACGCCGGTGACGGGTTCCTCATGACACCGCGCCTCGCGCACAACGCGCTCGACATCGGACCCGAGACCGGCCGAATGCTGTCCACCTACCTCGTCGACCCGACCGAACCGCTGGCCACGTTCGTCGACGGTCCGCCCATCACCGACGACGCCGCCTGAGCGAGTCGGCCCAAACCCGAAGGAGACCACCATGACCGCCCCGCAGAGCTCAGTGCAACCGACGGTCGTGCTCGTCCACGGCGCGTTCGCCGACGCCTCCGGCTGGAACGACGTCTGCACCATCCTCCAATCGAAGGGCGTGACCGTCATCGCGCCCGCCAACCCACTGCGCGGCATCGCGTTCGACTCCTCGTACGTCGCCAGCGTGTTGCGACAGATCTCCGGACCCGTGCTCGCGGTCGGTCACTCGTACGGTGGCGCCGTCATCAGCAACGCCGCCACCGACGTCGACACCGTCGTCGGACTCGTGTTCGTCGCTGCCTTCGCGCCCGACGACGGTGAGGTCCTCGGCGTTGCGGTCGGTGACTCCAAGGACAGCGTCCTCAACGAAGCGCTCGTCTCCCTGACGTTCCCGACCGGAGAGGGATCCGCCACCGAGCTCACCATCGACCCGGCGAAGTTCCACGACGCGTTCGCGAAGGACCTTCCGTTCGAACGCAGCGCCGTCATGGCGTCCACGCAACGCCCCGTCGCCGAAGCGGCGTTCAGCGAGGCGAACGGCGCTCCCGCGTGGAAGCGTTTGCCCAGCTGGACCGTCCTCGCGACCGGTGACACCGCAGCCGGCGCTGACGTCATCCGGTCGATGGCAGAACGCGCGGGTGCGTCGATCACCGAAGTCGAAGGCTCACACGTGATCATGATGTCGCAGCCGCGAGCCGTCGCCGACGTGATCCTGGAAGCCCTCGCCGCGGTCAGCTGATCGCGTCCCGCTGCGAGCACTCGACCGGCAACGAGCTCGGTGTTCAGTCGCCGGTGTAGCGCTCCTCGCGCCAGGGGTCGCCGTGGTTGTGGTAGCCCTGCGTCTCCCAGAAGCCGGGTTCGTCGTGGTCGAGCACGGTGAGGCCGGCGACCCACTTGGCGCTCTTCCAGAAGTAGAGGTGTGGGACGAGCAGCCGCGCGGGTCCTCCGTGGTCGGCGGACAGCGGTTCGCCGTCGGCCTCGAACGCGACCCACGCCTTCCCGCCGGTGACATCGGTCAGGGGCAGGTTGGTGGTGTAGCCGGTGTGGCACAACGCGACCATGTGCGTGGCGGTCGGCGCGGCGCCCGCGGCGTCGAGGAGCACGTCGACCGAGACCCCGGAGAAGTGCATGTCGTGCTTCGACCACGCGGTGACGCAGTGGATGTCGCCGTCGTAGGTCGACTGGGGGAGTGCGTGCATCTCGTCCCACGTCCACGTCGTCGGACGTTCGACGAGGCCCTCGACGGTGAAGGTCCACGTGTCGAGTGGCAGGTCGGGTGTGAGCTCGGCGCTGAGGACCGGCCAGACGTCCTGGATGTCGTACTGCCCCGGTGGCAGCCACGACGCGCGCACACGCGACTCCCGACCGGTGAACCCACGCGTGACCCGCCGGGTGTCGCTGACGTCGCGCGCCGAGCCGGGAAGTTCGAAGTCGTTCACGCCTCGGGGTCGCCCTCGTGATGGTCCCAGCTCATGCTGGCGACGTGGCGGAAGGTCGAGCATGCGACCACACGTCCGAGCGCCAACGTTGCAACCGCCGTTCGCCTGGTCACGGCTCCATCCTGTGGGCTTCGGTGTTCCGTTGCAAGCGAACACCGAACCGCCCTTGCTGGGCGCATCGCCTGCGATCTCCCCTCAATCGCAGCGGCAAAGCGGACGATTCGTCTGCATGCGCAAGGTGGACGATCGCCCAGGTGTCGGCCGGCTCGTGGCGATCGCGCTGGCCGCGCTCGCCAGCATGCTCTCGGCGGTGCCGAGTGCCTCCGCCGCGACCACCGACACGCAGCCGGCGAACACCCTCGACTGGCAGTCCTGCGGCGGCTCGCAGTTCGACCAGTGGAAGAAGATCGACGGCACCGACCTCGACGGCTTCCAGTGCTCCACGTTCACCCGCCCGCTCGACCGCAGCGCGCCCGACGGCGCGCGAGGTGCACCTGGCCGTCGTGAAGCTCCCGGCGACCGGGCCGGCATCGCAACGCGTGGGCACGCTGTTCCTCAACCCGGGCGGGCCCGGCCAGTCGGGTGTCGGCCTCTCCAAGATCGTGTACCTGCTGCCCGAGTCGGTGCGCGCCAGCTTCGACTTCGTCACCTACGACCCGCGCGGCATCGGCGCGTCCACTCCCGCGCTCGAGGGCGCAGGCTGCAACATCCCCAAGCCGACCCGTCCCGCGACCGGGACGGTCGACTGGCGCGCCGTGCTCGCGGCGCGCCAGCAACAGGTCGCGCGCGCGCCAACGCGCGCTGCTTCGACGCGAACCGCGACCTCGTCGAGCACGGCGGTTCGCTCGATGGTGCCTACGACCTCGACGCGCTGCGCGCCGCCGTCGGCGACGACAAGCTCACGTACTGGGGCATCTCCTACGGCACGCTGCTCGGCTCGACGTACGCGCAGACGTTTCCTGATCGCGTGCGTGCGATGGTGTTCGACGCCAACATCGATCCGCAGACCACGCTCGCCGGGATCACCGTGGGCGCGGTGGCGCCGGACGACTCGATCGGCTTCTTCCTGCAGGCCACCGGTCTCCGCGACAAGTTCGACCAGGTGATGGCCGAGCTCGACCGGCGCACGATCCCGCTGCCCGACGGCACCCGCTACACGCGCTGGGACCTGCTCGACACGCTCAACGACGGTGTCGACTTCTTCCCGATCACGGGGGAGACGAGCTGGACCCAGGCCGTGCACGCGGTGGACGACTCGTGGAACGCGCGCTTCGGGACCGCCGACGAGCAGACCGCGGCGCGTCAGGCGCTCACCGACAAGCGCCTGCAGAGCCCGACGACGGGCACCGCGGGAAGCCTCTGGTCGGCGGTCGTGTGCCAGGACTTCGGCGACCGCATGTCGAACGCGCGCCAGCAGCAGCTGCTGCGCGGGATCGTGCGCGAGGGTCCGCTCTACGGCGGCTCCCTGGGCGTCGACTACCTCACCACGTGCAACGGCTACGACGACGCGAAGCCGCACCCCGTGCCGCGTCCCGAGACGTACGGGCCGCCGATCGCCGGGATGATCGCCAACTCCACCCACGACGGCGAGACCCCGTACCAGTGGGCGGTGAACATGGCCCGCACCTATCCGACCATGCGGGCGGTCACGATCGTCGGCGGTCTCCACGGCAGCTTCGGCCTCGCCCAGTCCGACTGCGTGAACACCGCGATCGGTGACCTCCTCGCCAGTGCGACGGTGCCGGCGCTCGACACCGCGTGCCCCTACTCGTCCCCGGAACCCGCGCCGTGACGCGGCCGGAGCCCTGCGGGCCGGCGACTCGTGAGGAAAGGCCCGCGACTGCCATCGCGGTGATCAGGGCATCCGGACCGGCATCCGACGGATCCGGACATACCCGGTGATACGCTCCCGGATTCGACAACCCGGAGGGTGGGTCCACGTGCAGGTCATCAGTGCCTGGAAGCGCGCGGCGACAGCGTTCGCAAGCGTCGCCATCCTCGCGAGCGGCGCGTTGCTCGCCGCGCCGGCGTCGACCGTCCCTGCGGTGGCCCAGACCGTGAGCTGTCCGGCGCAGAACTTCTTCGTGGCGAGCACCGACGTCACCCCCAACCTCAACACGCCCGAGGGCCTCGCGATCTTCGGCAACACCATCTACATCCCGAACGGACCCGGATCGATCGTGCAGGAGATCGACGCGACGACGGGCGCGCAGACCGGCACCATCGAGTCGGCCGACGCCACGCCCAACCTCGTGCAGCCCGAGGGTCTCGCCACCGACTCCGCCGGCAACCTGTACGTCGCCGACCGCTCCTCCCAGACGGTGTACCGCTTCGATTCGAGCGGTGCGCAGACGCTGGCGATCCAGGCGGCCGACGCGACTCCGAACTTCGCTTCGCCGGTCGGCGTGGCGGCCGACGCCGCCGGCAACATCTACGTGACCGACAGCTCGAACCTCGTCGTCTACCGGTTCAACGCGTCGGGCACGCAGACGCTGGCGATCCCGGCAACGGGCGCGACGCCCAACTTCCTCGACCAGTTCGGCATCGCGGCCGCGCCCGACGGGTCCTACTTCTACGTCGCCGACCAATTCACCAATTACGTCTACAAGTTCGACGCCACCGGCAACCAGATCGGCGCCATCGCGCCAACCGCCGGCACGCCGAACCTCAGTGATCCGCAGACCCTGGCGCTCGACTCCGCCGGCAACCTCTACGTCGCGGTGCGCGACACCAGCGGAGTGAACGTCTTCGACCCGTCGGGTGCGCAGATCCTCTTCGTCGGGCCGACGGTCGCAACTCCCAACATGTCCGCCGTGGAGGGCGTCGCGGTCGGCGCCATCGGCTCCCTGTACGTGTCGGACGAGGGCAACGACAACCTCTTCGGCTTCTGCACCGGGCTCACCGCTCCGCCGGAGCCATCCCCGACGCCCGAGCCGACCGCCCCGGTGGCCACCCCGGTGGCCGTGCAGCCGTCGTTCACCGGCTGACCTCCGCAGCGCTGCGCCGCTCGACACCGTCGACCGGTGAGTGATACGACACCGCCATGGCGGTGAAGATCACGATCAGCTTCTTCGATCCCGAAGACCCCGACGCGTTCGTCGACCACTACCTCAACACGCACGTGCCGCTGGTGAACGACCTGCCCGGTCTGCGCGCCTTCGAGTACGGCCGCGCGCTGACGAACTTCGACGGGTCGCCGCCCGACGCCTTCTGGGTGATCTCGATGACGTTCGACAGCGAGCAGGCGCTGCGCGACGCCTTCGCCAGCGAGGCAGGGGCGAAGACCATCGCCGACATGCCGAACTACCAGGCCGGGTCGCGGGTGTCGGTCGTCAGCGAAGTGCAGTAGCCCGACCGTCGCGCGTCGCGAACTGTTCTGCGTCGTAGGGTCGTTCTCGCGCCGGACATGAAGTGGCGCCCGGGCTCGATGGCGGCCCCGATGCTCACCACTCTCGTGCGGCGGCTGCATGAACAGGCCAAGCTCAGCCTCGACGACACGCTGTCGAAGTGGTGGCCCGACGATCCCGACGCCGACAAGGTCACGTTGCGCGTGCTCGCCAGCGTCACCTCGGGTCATCCCGACCACACCGACACGTAGCTCACCGAAGCCCCCGCTGGAGGCGAGCGTCACCGGCGGCGGCGTCGCCCGCGGTGTCGGGCTCGAGAGTCGGGGTCGGGTGCGGGAGCAGTCTGACGAGTGTCTGCGCGTGAAGCGCGGCCGTCAGCGCTGTCGCGAGAAGCGCATGATGGCGATGGTGCTGAACACGAGGAAGATTCCCGCACACCAGACCAGGGTCAGGACCACCCAGTAGGTGGTGGTGTGACCGATGCCGAAGTTGCGAAGGCTGCCGAGCGTCAATCCTCGGAGCGCGTTGCTGAACACGGTGAACGGCTGGTTGTCGGCGACCGGCCGCAACCAACTCGGCAGCGAGTTGGCGGGCACGTACGCGGCGGAGATGAACGCCACCGGGATCACGAGCAGTGTCGCCATGCCGTTGGCCGCCTGCGCGGTCTTCGACACCAAGCCGATGGTGATGAAGACCCACGAGAAGCAGTAGGCGACCAGCACGATCAGCCCGAGCGCCAGCAGCACGTCGAGCACGTCGGCCTCGAGCCGGTAGCCGACGATGAACGCGAGCACCGCGGTCACGAACAGGCCCCACATGGTGAGGGCGGTGTCGGCGAGCGACCGTCCGACCATCACCGAGGCGCGCGGGATCGGGAGCGAGCGCAGTCGGTCGTGCACGCCGGTCGTCGCGTCCTCGGCCACGCCCGAGCTCGCGGGCATGCCCAGCCAGAGGATGCCGGTGACGAGGAAGCCCGGCACGAGGAAGTCGACGTAGCTGAGGTCACCCGGCACGCGGATGGCGCCGCCGAAGATGTAGCGGAACATGAACAGGAACAACGCGCCCTGCACGGTGCCCAACATGAGCAGCTGCGGCGTGCGGAAGAACTGCAGGATGGTGCGCTTCGCGCTCTGCAGCGACGCGGTGACGAATCCCGCGCCGGTTGCGTGGGGGATGGTCGACGGGGCGGACAGGCCGGTGGTGCGGTCGTCGGTGGTGGTCATCGGAGACTCCCGAGATCAGGCGGCGTCGGCGTCTGGCGACTGGGGGTCGGGATCGGGATCGCTGGGGCCGAGGTGCTTGCCGGTGACGGCGAGGAACACCTCGTCGAGGCTCGGACGACGGAGCCCGACGTCGTCGACCTCGATGTCGCGTTCGTCGAGCAACCGCACGACGTCGCGGAGCTGGTCGCCCCCGCCGTCGACGCGGGCAGACACCCGCTGCGTGTCGATGTCGGTCTCCGGTGCTTCGCATCCGATCTGGGCCAGCGTCTCCTCGACTGCCGGCAGGTCGCCGGCCGAGCGGGGGCGGACCTCGATCACGTTCCGCCCGGCGCGGTCCTTGAGCTCGTCGGGCGTTCCCGACGCGATGACCCGCCCGTGATCGACGATCACGATCTCGCGGGCCAACTGGTCGGCTTCCTCGAGGTACTGCGTCGTGAGCAGGACGTCGGTGCCACCGGCGACGAGATCGCGGATCGCCGCCCACAGGTCCTGGCGGCCGCGCGGGTCGAGGCCGGTCGTCGGTTCGTCGAGCAGGAGGAGCTGCGGGCGCCCGACCAGGCTGGCGCCGAGGTCGAGGCGACGGCGCATGCCGCCCGAGTAGTTGCGCACGAGCCGGTCGCCGGCGTCGGCGAGATCGAGACGCTCGAGCACTTCGTCGGCGGCGCGGTGCGCGTCGCTCCGGCCGAGGCCGAAGAGCCGCGCCACCATGCGCAGGTTCTCGGTGCCGGTCATGGCGGGCTCGACCGACGCGTACTGCCCGGCGAGGCCGATGATCTCGCGCACCCGCTTGGGGTCGTCGTGGGCGTCGACGCCCGCGACGCGGATCGTGCCGCGGTCGGGGCGCAGCAGCGTGGCCACCGCGCTGACGAACGTCGTCTTACCCGCACCGTTGGGACCGAGCAGTGCGGTCACGTGGCCCGAGTCGGCCGTGAGGTCGAGGCCGTCGAGCGCCTGGACGTCGCCGAAGCGCTTCGTCACGCCCTGCGCCTCGATGATCGGTGGCATGCGCTGCTCCTTCATCTCGTGCGGGCACCGGCGAGGTACCCGACCGATTGATTCCTTCATGGTCTCGACGAACCGCGGCCTCCGGATGTGACGAGTTGCCGACCGAATCGAGGTCGACGTGGTGCAGGGTCCGAGGAGTGAGGGTGTGGCACCTCGTCAGCGTGGTAGGAAACAGTGTTTTCCGCACCACGTCTGGGGGGACCCGTGGTCAGAGCATGCGCGCGGTCGGTCGGAGTGTTCGCGATGTCGGTCGGGCTGGTCGTCGGCTCGTCGATGGTCGCGTCGGGGAGTGCGGGTGCCGCACGCGTGGCGCAGGACTATCCCGCGGTCGACCTGAGCAAGTTGGTCGTGACGGAACTGCCGGCCGGAACGCCCCAGACGTCGGCCGCCATGGCGACGACCGACGCCGAGGGCGGCGGGATGGGCCGAGCCCTCGCCTCCGACTACACGGAGCAGGAGTTCCTCGTCACGGGCGAGGCGTCGACCTACGACGGCAAGCTCGGCGGGCCGGTCGACGTCACGCAGAGGAACGTCCCGTACGCGACGCGTGTGTTGGTCCGCGTCCCGAAGGACGCGGAGAAGTTCAGTGGGCGCGTGGTCGTCGAGCCGTTCAACACGAGCACCGCAGGCAAGGACAACGACGTCGTGTGGTCGATGATCGCGCCCATGCTGCAACAGCGTGGCGATGCCTGGGTCGGCGTCACCGAGCGCACCTCGGCCGGACAAGCGTTGCAGGGCGCTGACCCCACGCGCTACGCGGACATCAACGTGCCAACCAACGACGTGGCGTGGGACGTGCTCGCACAGGTCGGTGCCGCGATCAAGCAGGGCGGCGCGAAGAGCCCGCTCCCCGGGCTCGATGCCGAGCACCTCTACATGGCCGGCTACTCGCAGAGCGGCGTCGACACCGCGGGGTTCGCAAATGGACTCGCGAAGCACTACGGCACACCGAAGGGTGAGCCGGTGTTC
Source organism: uncultured Actinomycetes bacterium (assembly GCA_963720765.1). GTDB lineage: Bacteria > Actinomycetota > Acidimicrobiia > IMCC26256 > DASPTH01 > DASUAS01. The sequence goes on along the minus strand of CAVRGS010000011.1, from coordinate 294,336 downwards.
GACGGGTACTTCCCGGCTGCGCAGGCCGCGAGTGCCACGCCGCTGAAGGCGGGTACCTCGATCGTGCCCAAGTTCGAGTACCCGGTGTGGACTGCAGTCGGCGTGCCCGTCGTCAACCTCGAAGACCAGTCGGGCATCATCGGGTTCACTGCCGAGCTCCCGGCCGAGTTCCAGGCCCAGCTCGGGATGAAGGAGTACGTCAACGTGTCGTCCGCGACGACGCGACGCCCTGACTCCGACAAGCAGGGTGACCAGTACCGGCTCTTCGAGGTCGCGGGCATGCCGCACGCGCCGGGTGGCAGTGGTGGTTGTGAAGGTCCTGCTTCGACGTTCCCGATCTCGTCGCTGGTCCGGGGCACGTTCTCGCTCCTCACTCGTTGGGTCGAGACCGGCCAGAAGCCCCCGCGTGCGCCGCGCGTGAAGCTGGACGAGCTCGCCGAGAACTCCAAGGTGTCGGTCGACGAGAACGGCAACGCCCTGGGCGGTGTCCGGTCGCCGTACCTCGACGACGCGCTCGTCCGTTACGACGCGCAGGCGCCCGGCCCGATCACCTGCGGGCTCGCGGGGCACGAGGCGCCGCTCGACGCCGCCGCGCTGGCGAAGCAGTACCCGAGCGTCGACACCTACATGAAGAAGTTCACCAAGGGCCTCGACGCGATGATCAAGGCCGGATACGTCATCGCGGCCGACCGCGCCCAGCTCATCGCCGACCAGAAGGAGAAGGCAACCCAGGTGCTCGGCCGGTAAGGCGACGACGTGGCCGCGACTCGTGGCCGGGGACGGACGACCGGGGTCCTCCGCGAAGGAAGGATGTGCGCATGAAGGTCTACGTCGCCCTGCCCACCGACCACGTCGACCTCGGCGCGGAGTTCGTGAGCGCCGAGGGTGTCGCCGCGGTCGCTCGCGCGGCCGAGGCGGCCGGTTTCGACGGTGTGTACTCCACCGAGCATCCCTTTCCCGATGACGACTGGCTCGCCAGCGGCGGCCACCAGGCCCTCGATCCGTTCGTCGGGCTCTCCTTCGCCGCCGCGGCCACGACGCGCCTGCGCGTGCTCACCAACCTCTGCGTGCTTCCCTACCGCAACCCGTTCCTCGCGGCGAGGGCGGCGGCGAGCCTCGACGTGCTCTCCGGTGGGCGGCTCGACCTCGGTGTCGGCGCCGGCTACCTCGAGGGGGAGTTCCGCGCTCTCGGCGTCGACTTCGAGCACCGCAACGACCGCTTCGACGAGGCGATCGCCGCGATCACGGCGGCGTGGTCGGGGGAGTCGGTGCGCTTCGCCGGCGTCGGCTTCGAGGCGCGCGGGAACACCATGCGACCGGCACCGGTGCAGCGGCCCCGACCGCCTGTGTGGGTGGGCGGCAACTCGGCACGCGCGTTGCGGCGCGCGGCCCGGTACGGCGACGGCTGGTTGCCGTTGCCCAACCCGCGCGCGCTCGGCAACCGTCGCCGCTCCGCGCACCTCGAGGACGTCGACGATCTCCGCCGTCTGTCCGCGCGCCTCGACGAGGAACGCGCGGCTGTCGCTCGCGGCGGATGTCGCGCTCGAGGGACGGCGTTCGTCGTTCGACGTGCTCACGTACCCGATGGTGCCGTTCCTCCCGGGGAGTGCCGGCTTCTCGCTCGATGGCCTCGTCGAGCACGCGGCCGAGCTGGGTGGGCTCGGGGTCACCGGGTTCATCATCGGGATGCCGTCTCCGAGCCGGAGCGCCTACGAAGACGGGCTCGCGACGTACGGCGAAGCGGTCCTGCCCTTGCTGCGCGACGAGTGACTACCGTCGCATGGCTGCGACGCTCGCAACAAGGAGACGATCCATGGACGTCCGAGAAGCGCTCTACACGACCCGCGCGATGCGTCGCGTCACGTCCGATCCCATCCCGTTCGACGCGCAGGCTCGGATCCTCGACGCGGCGGTGCGCGCGCCGAGTGGAGGCAATGCGCAGAACTGGCGGTTCCTGCTCGTCGACTCGCCCGAGGTGAAGGCTGCGATCGCACCGATCTACAAGCGGGCCATCGACGGTCTCTGGACGGGCTACTACAAGGACCGCATCGACGCCGCTCTCGCCGATCCCGGGTCGGCCGAGTCCAAGTCGATGCTCGCGGTGCAGAAGTCGGCGCAGTGGTTGGCCGACCACTTCGAGCAGGTGCCGCTGTACCTCTTCGGGTTCAGCACGGACCCGGGCGGCAGCTCGATCTACCCGGCGATGTGGAGCGCGCAGCTCGCCGCCCGGGCCGAGGGCATCGGTTCGTCGCTCACGCAGGCGTTGGCTTTCTACAACGACGAGACCCTCGAGATCCTGGGTGTGCCGAAGGACGCGGGCTGGTACATGGCCGGCGCGCTCTCGTTCGGCTACCCGACGGGCCGCTGGGGCGTCGCCGCCCGCCAACCGGCGCGTGAGGTGACCTTCCGGAACCAGTGGGGTGAACCCGCGGGATTCACCGCAGACGGACCCCTCTGGCCCGACTTCTGACGAGCGTCTTCGTGCTCGCGCGATCGGGCTACTTCGACGGGAAGTCGACGACGCTGCCGTCGAGCGGGAGCTGATCGGTCCGTTCGCCGGCGTCGGGTCCCGGCACGACCGCGTCGTCCGACAACGTCCCGACGAAGGTGAATTGGTCGAACTCGTAGGGAACGTTGTCCCCTGCGAGCGGCACCGGCGCGCGCGTCACGTGCAGGTGCAGGTGCGCCTCGGAGCTGTTGCCCGAGTTCCCGAGCTTCCCGATCACCTGGCCGCGCGCCACGGTGTCACCCACCTTCACCGTCGCCGACCCCGGCACCATGTGCGCGTAGTACACGTGGTTGCCGCCACCGATGTCGAGGATGACGTGGTTCCCGCCGAGCTGCCCGATCGAGAGATCGGTCGGCGCGTGCTGCGGCGTCGAGTCGGGGACGTCGGACTGCACCGACACGACCTTCCCGTCGGCGACGGCGAGGAGCGGTGCGCCGTAGGCGAGGGACTCCTCGTTCCTGGTCCCGTCCCCGCGGACGGTGGCCACACCGTCGGCGTCGGGATCGAGACGCACGAAGTCGATCGCGAACCGCTCGGTGGCGTTGAGGCGACCGCTGGCGGGCACCACGGCACCGCGGTGTGACGAGTTGCCGCAGCAGCCGTTGCCGGCGACCCAGCCGTCGCCGGCCACCGGCGGCCCCAGGATGACCGGCCGCTCGTTCGACGCGTGGATCACGCCGCCGATCTGGGTCACCGAGTCGGGGTACCGGGCCGCCACCGGCTCGAGCTCGACCGAGGGCGCCGCGCCGAACGTGGCCTGCACGCGGTGGTTCGCCGTGGCCGGCACCTCGTCGCGGGACGCGAACACGTCGTCGAGCAGCACGACCGCGGTGCGACCGACGGGGATCTCGGTGAACGGTGCCCCGTAGCCGGCGACCAGGAGCGAGCGGGCCCTGACGTCGTCCGGCCCGATCGTCGCGACCACCGGCCCGTCAACACCCCCGGCCAGCGTGTCGATGCGGGTGATGGTCGCCGGGCGAGGCGCCGCGTTGAGGACCTCCAGCTCGTAGACCACGTGGACCTTGCCGTCGGTGCCGGTGACGGGGATCGGGTCGTCACCGAGGAAAGAGATGACGAGGGGCGCGACGACGTCGTGGTCGAGCGGGTAGCCCTCGGGGACGCCGCCCCGATCTGCTGCGCGCGCGGCCCTCGCCCTGGACGACGGCGCGGCCCGCTCGTTCGACGACGAGCACGCGGTCGCGCCTGCCACGACGAGACACGCGACCAACAGGATCCACTCGGGTCGGCGGCGCACCTTCACCTCGCACGTCGTTGGGATCGGGTGAATCTACGCGTCGTGTGATGCACTATCTTCCTTTGATGCGAAGAGCGGCGACTGTCGTGATTGCACTCGTTGTCGTGTCGGTCGGTGCAGTCGTTGCGGGCGCGACCACCGAATCGCCAGCGCTGACCACTCGTGCGAACGTCGACCCGCGCGCGACAGATCACCGCCATCGTGAAGAAGGCCATCCCCGAGCTGGCGCTGCAGTCGGTGGTCTACGGGGTCTGGGACGGCGACCATCGGATCGTCAGGGGCGCGATCGACGCGCCGTCGGTGCAACCACCGACCGCCGTCGACGCGCGGGTGCGCGTCGGCCAACCGATGGAGGCGATGCTCGGCACCGTGCTGCTGCAACTCGGGGCGGAAGGCAAGGTCGACCTCGACGCGCCCGTGAGCAAGTACGTGCCCGACCTCGTGAACGCGGATCGCATCACCCCGCGGATGCTGGCCAACAGCACCGGAGGGACCCCCGACTACGTCACCGACCCCGAGTTCCTCGCCAGGGTCGCGGCCAACCCGTTCACCGGCTACACGTTCGACGAGCTGCTGGGCTATGCCCAGAACCGTCCGCCGCTCTTCGAGCCGGGGACCCGCTTCGCCTACTCCCACACCGAGATCGCCGCCCTGGTGCAGGTCCTCGAGCAGGCGTCGGGCCAGTCGCTCGACGACCTCATGGCTGCCCGTGTCTTCAAGCCGCTGCAGATGACCGCCAGCGCCGCCCACCAGAACAACGCGATCGAGCAGCCCGCGTTCCACGCGTTCACCAACCAGCGCGGCGTGTACGAGGACTCGACGTACTGGGATCCGACGTGGGGCTTCGACGGCGGGATGAACGCGTCGGTCACCGATCTGGGGAAGTGGCTCCGCGCGCTGAACCGCGGCGCGCTGCTCGACCGCGCCGACGCGAAGGAATCGCTGGCGCCCGCGACCCCGGGGAGCACGAAGTACTTCGCGTGGGGCTCGTTGGTGAGCGGGGGCTGGATCCTCGGCAACCCCAGCCTCAACGGCTACATGGGGTTCACCGCGCAACACCGCCAGCCCTCCTTGACGATCGTCGTGTGGTCCACCGCCGCACCCGGCAACCCCGAGGACTCCAATGCGTCGCAGATCATCAGTCAGCGCATCGCCGACGTCGTCAGCACGGACCCCATCGATCTTGGCTGAGCGACGCGCGTCGATCGCAGCGCTGCTCGCGGCGATCGTCGTCGTGTTCGCGCTCGTCGGCGGGGAGCCCTCGAGCGCGTCGGCCGCAAGCGCGGCCGAGGACGAGATCACCCCGCTGGTCATCACCACGGTGGGCGCCGACCCGATTCCCGTGAAGGGCTCGGACGACAAGTACCACGTCGCCTACGAGCTGTCGGTGCTCAACTACCACCCGGACCCCGCGGTGGTGACGTCGCTCGAGACGCTCGCGCCCGATGGCCGCGTCGTGACGTCGTGGTCTCCGGAGCAGCTCCGGCCTCTCGCGATGGTCGTGCCCGATCTGACCCTGTCAGGAATGCCCGCCACCGGGATCCCGCCGGGCGGCACGGCCCTCCTCGTCCTCGAGGACGTGTATCCCAGCCGCGCGTCGATTCCCCGTTCGGTCACGCACCGGATCTCGGCGACGTTCAGCCCGCCCGCCGATGCGCCGGCCGCGCGCGTCGCGCTCTTCCCGCCCACTGCGACCGAAGTGGGCGGACGCGTGGCGACGTCGAAGCAGGATGCGGTCCGGCTCGGCGCGCCGGTCGCGGGACGCGGATGGGTGATGGGATACGGATGCTGCGACGTCGTCAACGGCCACCGCGGTGCACAGCTCCCCGTCGACGGTGCGATCAACGCGACCGAGCGCTTCGCCATCGACTTCGGGCAGGTCACGCCCGATCTCGGGCCGGGCGGTGCGGTGAGCGACGACGTCGTGCTCGAACCGGGCACCGACGGCACGAAGAACGAGGACTACCTGGCCTACGGCCAACCCCTCCTCTCAGTGGCCGACGGCACGGTGGTGAAGGTGAGTGACGACGTGCCTGACACCGGGCCCGGGGCCCTGCCCGGCGGCGACGAGGGCCTCTCGCCCAATGACGTGGGTGGGAACGTGGTGGTCCTCCGCATCGCGCCCCACCTCTTCGCGTTCTACCTGCACAACAAACCCGGCTCCACCGTGGTGAAGGTCGGCGACACGGTGAAGCAGGGTCAGCAGCTCGCCGAGCTCGGCAGCTCGGGGAACTCGCTGGCCCCCCATCTCCACTTCCAGCTCGGACGCTCCCGGAACATGCTCGCGGCCGAGAACGTGCCGTACGTGTTCCCGCGGTTCACCGTCACGGGCACCCTGACCGACTCGGAGCTGGTCGGCGAGCCGTCACCCGGCCCACGGCGCAACGAGCTGCCGCTCGCGAACAACGTGGTCGACTTCCCCGCGGTTCGATAGTGGCGTCACCGGCTACCCGAAGTCCTGGATGCTGCCCCACAGCGGGTACGCGTTGCGGATCGTCCGTGACTCCGGCGTGACCACCAGCGTGTCGCCCTCGGCGGTGGCGAGGTCGACGGTGCCGGCCAGCGTGGAGCGATCGAAGACGAACGGCAGGCTGCGCCCGGTCAGGACGTCGGGGCGGTCGAGGAGCCCGAAGTGCAGGTGCGCGCCGGTGGAGGGACCGCTGTTCCCGAGCTTGGCGATCACCGCGCCCGCCTTCACGGTGTCGCCGACCTTCACCGTCAGGGTGTTGGGCTGCAGGTGCTCGTACGCCGCGTACACCTTCGGCCCGACCTTGAGGATCACCTTGTTGCCGCCGACGCCCTCGACACTGCTCGCGAGCTGCGGCTCGCCCGGTGTCTCCTCGGGCTCGCCGTCGTGGACCGCCACGACGGTGCCGTCGGCGATCGCCAGCACGTTCGCCCCGAACGCGTGGTGCTGCTCGTTGGTGGAACCATCACCCTCGTAGAGCCGGTCGCCCTTCACCTGGCCCCAGTCGACCGCGAACGTCTCGCCGGTCTCGATGCGCAGACCGTCGATCGCGAGCCGGAGGTCGCGGTGGGCGTTGGGTTGACAGCACGCGCTGGTGGCGAGCCAGCCGTCACCTTCGAGTGGTGGCCGTCGGATCACAAACGCCGCACTGCGATCGACCTTCACCTCCGGGCCGTCGATCTCCGTCGCGCCGACGAGCGGCGCGCTCGGCGCGTCGGCCGGGACGGTGTACGCGATCCTGTTCGTCAATCGTGCGGGCGCGGTGCCGGGCTTCACCGCCACGTCGACCTCGACCGAGACCGCGCCCGACGGCGGCACCGCAGGGATTGCCCGGTGCGAGAAGAGCTCCTGCGTCGCCGCGGCGAGCGTGTCGCCGTCGACGGTCGCGAGTTCCTTCCCGGTGGGACTGATGGCGGTCACGCTCGACAGCGTCACCGGAGCGTCGAACACGCTGACGACGAGGAGGTCGTACTCGATGTGGTCCATGCCGTCGTCGCCGCGCACGACCTGCGCCTCGTGGAGCGGTTGCACTGAGATCGCGGTGATCTTCTGGTGTCTGGTGGCGTCGGTTGCGGCGTTCGCGGCAGCGGACGCGGCGATGAGAGCGCAGGCGATGACGAGGTGCATGCTCACCACGCGACGGATGCCGCGGGCGCCTGGCGGCTGCGTTGCCATGGGGTCCTCCGGTACGGGGTCCGGAGATGTTGGCAGACCACGTGGCCATCACCTGGGCCCGCGTCACCGACGCCCTGCGATACTCAAGTAACTACTTGACTATTGGGGTCGGCTCCGTCATGCTGGGCCGGCATGCTCGACCAGGCCTTCCAGGCGCTCGCCGATCCGACCCGCCGAGCCGTCGTCGAACGGCTCTGTGACGGCCCCGCATCGGTGAGCGAGCTCGCGCGGCCGTTCGCCATGACCCTCGCCGCCGTCGTCCAACACGTGCAGGTGCTCGAGGTCGGCGGGCCTCGTGACCACGCAGAAGATCGGGCGTGTGCGCACGGTGCAGGTCGACCCCGCCGGTCTCCGCGCCGCGGAGGCGTGGCTGGCCGCGCGACGCACCGCGCGTCGAGCGGCAGCTCGACCGCCTCGCCGCGGTACTGGCCGAGCCGACGCCCGAACCAACGACTCGCAGACGAGGAGCAACCCCATGACCACGCCCATCACCCACGCTTCGTTCTCCGTGGAACGAACCTTCCCGGCGCCGCCGGCCCGCGTGTTCGCCGCGTTCGCCGATCCGGAGCTGAAGGCGCGGTGGTTCCACGGTCCCGACGACTGGACGCCGACGGACCTCGCCTTCGACTTCCGCGAAGGGGGTCATGAGACCACCGCCGGTGAGGTGCCGGGGGAGTGGAGCAGCCGCTTCGAAGCCGACTACCACGTGATCGAGCCCGACTCGCAGATCGTCTACTCGTACGTCATGTACCACGACGACGTGCGCCTCTCGGTGTCGGTGACCACGATCGAGCTCGACCCCGTCGACGGCGGTGCGGCGACGCGCATCGTGTTCACCGAACAGGGCGCGTACTTCGAGGACGGCGAGGCCGCGCACGCGAGTCGTGAAGAAGGAACCATCGGACTGCTGAAGCAACTCGAGGAGACGCTCTGATGACCCAGCTGTTGAAGGTGCAGAACTTCGCGGTGTCGCGCGACGGCTTCGGCGCCGGCGAAGGCCAGACCCTCGAGCGGCCGTTCGGGTCCGCCAATCCGATGGAGCTGATGTCGTGGGCGGGCGCCACCGCGAGCTGGCCGAACCGCACCGACCCCGGCGGCACACGCGGCCTCGACGACTTCTTCACCCGCGACTTCGTCAACAACATCGGCGCCGAGATCATGGGTCGCAACAAGTTCGGTCCGGTGCGCGGCGAGTGGCCCGACGAGGAGTGGAAGGGATGGTGGGGCGACGAGCCACCGTTCCACACTCCGGTGTTCGTGCTCACGCACCACGTGCGTCCGTCGTTCTCGTTGTCCGACACGACGTTCCACTTCATCGACACCACGCCCGAGGACGCGCTGCGTCACGCGAAGGAAGCGGCCGACGGCAAGGACGTGCGCCTCGGTGGCGGCGTGGCAACGGTGCGCGAGTTCCTCGACGCCGATCTCGTCGACGCGATGCACATCGTCGTTGCGCCGGTCGACATCGAGCGCGGTGAACGCCTCTGGACGTCCCACGAGGAGCTGCTCGACCGCTTCGAGCTCGACATCGTGCCGAGCCCGCGCAGCGGCGTCACCCACCTCCTCTTCTGGCGCCGCTGACGCACCGTGCCGTCACCGGGCATCCTGGGCCGAGTGATCCACGACACTCACGTCGAGCAGCTCGCAGGCGATCCGCGAGCTGCACGAGGGCTGCGAGTCGTCGGGCATCGACGAGGCACGTTCGAGACGTTCCTGACCGGCACCGGACGGGGCAGACCGGTGAGGGCGAGGGCGACGTGGAGTGGGACCGTGGTCCGCTCCACGCCGAGGTCGCGTTCGTCGGACGCGACGGAGGTACGAGGGCGGGCGTCGTCTAGACACCGGTGGCCGACGGACGCGCCGACTGGCCCACGACGCGTTCGGCGCCGATGTCGACGATCTCCGTCGTCCGTTCGCTCGTCTCGACGAGGAAACCGGCGCGTGAGGTGACCTTCCGGAACCGTGGGGTGAACCCGCGGGATTCACCGCAGACGGACCCCTCTGGCCGGGCTGGTTCGTCAGCGTGCCTTCATCGGCGGTGGGGTGCACTGCGCATCGCTCGCGCCTCGATCTCCTGGGTCGCAGTTGCGCCGGGAGATCGAGAGCGCGATCGCCACGATCATGAGGACCGCGATGATCCCGATCGTCGCGCCGACCGCATCGGACGCAGTGAACACGACGACCGCGATCGCGATCGGCGACCGCCGCACTCCCGATGAGCGCTGCGATCCACGGACGATGTCGGATGTTCCGTGTGGTGGTTCGCATGCGAACTCCGCTCTGTCGCGGGTGTGTCTTGTCAGCATTCCCCACCATGCTGCGATCGTGTGACGGACTGGTTGCGCCCGGTCGACGACCGATTCGGGCATTCAACGCATCGGGTGCGGAGACACGCCTCGCGGCCGACCGGGAGTGACCGTCAACGGAACGCAACGTGTTCGCGACGTGTTCGCCGCGTCCCTTGGAGAGGCTCCTGTTCGCCCGGCGAATGGCCGGACGGTCTCGGCCCCCGGGCGACATCGGAACGTGATTCGACCAGAAGAGGGAGTCCTGAACGATGCTCGAGCTGACGCAACTGGCTGCCACCACCATCGCATCGGAACGCGGGAAGCGTGCCCTCCCCGAATCGGGCGGAGTGCGCGTCTTCCCCCGCCGGACGAAGAACGAGAAGTCGGTGCACGCCCTGGTCGTCGAGTTCGTCGCCAAACCGGAAGAGGGTGACACGATCGTCCGCCGAGGTGATGGGGCCGTGTTCCTCGCCGACGGCGTCGATGCGATCGTCGGATCGCGTGTCTTCGACGCACAGGACACGGGATCGCCGCCGCAGTTCGTGCTGCGCGCAGTCGAAACCTCCTGATTCGAAGTCGCCGCCGGGTTCGGCAACGCCGGGCTCGCCCCGCGCCGTCAGTCGCCGGCGTAGCGTTCCTCGCGCCACGGGTCACCGTGGTTGTGGTAGCCCTGTGTCTCCCAGAACCCGGGTTCGTCGTGGTCGAGCACGGTCAGGCCGGCGACCCACTTCGCGCTCTTCCAGAAGTAGAGGTGAGGGACCAAGAGACGCGCCGGTCCACCGTGGTCGACGGGCAGTGGAGCGCCGTCGGCGGTGAACGCAATCCACGCGCGCTACCGGTCGTCGGCGAGTGGCAGGTTGGTCGTGTAGCCGGTGTGCCAGAACGCGACGACATGGGTCGCGGTTGCCGCCACGCCCGCGGCGTCGAGTCGAGCAGCACGTCGACCGAGACACCGGAGAAGTGCATGTCGTGCTTCGACCATGCGGTGACGCAGTGGATGGCACCGTCGTAGGTCGATGGTGGGAGTGCCTGCATCTCGTCCCATGTCCAGGTGACCGGGCGCTCGACGAGACCTTCGACGGTGAACGCCCACGTGTCGACGGGGAGGTCGGGCGCGAGCTCGGCACTGAGCACCGGCCAGACGTCCTCGATGTCGTACTACCCAGGTGGCAGCCACGACGCGCGCACCCGCGACTCCGGATCGGTGAGCCCTCGCGTGACCCCTCGCCATCGTCTGTTCGTCCGGTACGTGATTCGCGCTCATCCGGCGCAGTACGGTCCGAACCGGTCTGCTCACTTCGATACCACCAAGGAGACCGGCATGCCCCCGTCTGCCGCCGCCGATCCCGCCGCCGAGCTCGAGGGATTCGTCCAGCAGTGCCATGCAGCCATCACCCGCCAGAGCCAGGGCGAGCCCGAGTCGTTCCTCGACCTGTGGTCGCGCCGCGACGACGTGTCGATCATGGCTGCCATCGGCGGCTACCAAACCGGCTTCCCGGCGATCAACGACCTGCTCGTGGCCGCATCGCAGACGCAGAGCTTCGACGGTTGGAGCGCAGAGAACCTGGTGACCGTGCTCGACGGTGACCTCGCGATCACCGTCGAGCTCGAGCACTACTCACACGCCAACGACGAACCCGGGATGACGCTCCGGGCCACGATGGTCTACCGGCGGGAGACCGAAGGCTGGCGCGTGATCCACCGGCACGGCGACGTCTTGGAGGACATCGCCGCCAAGTGGTGAGGCCCCAGGGTCAGCGCTCCAGGAACGCGAGCAGCTCGGCGTTGATCTCTTCCTGGTGCGTCGTCGTGATGCCGTGCGGCGCACCCTGGGAAGTCGAAGGCCTTCGTCGTCGATGTCGGGGCTGTGACCGAGACGCCGCATTCTCGCAACCGACCAGAGCCCAGGTCCTGAGGCGTGACGTAGCGTGGGCGTGCCCATGACGCTCGTGGCGATCTGCGTCGCCCTCTTCGCCACTGCCGCGCTGCTCGCCTGGCGTCGCGTTCGGAGCTCGGAGGCCTGGCGGGCCACTGCGACACCCCTCGCGTCGATCATCGGGAGCGGGTTCCTCGTGCTCGCCCCGCTGCTGCACGCGACGGTTGGCGGCTGGGCGCCCGTCGCCATGGCCGGGATCGTCATCGTCGCCTACGGCATCGGCTCCACGATGCGCTTCAACATCGCGCACGTCGAGCCACTGCTCGGTGCCGCGAAGCCACCGCCGCGCCTGGTCGACCTCGAACGTGTCTCGCGGTTCCTGCTCGGCGTGGCGTACATGATCTCGGTCGGGTTCTACCTGCGGCTGCTCTCGTCGTTCCTGCTGCAAGCGGTCGGCGCCGACAGCGTCCTCGCCGGCCGCGTGATCACGACCGTGATCCTCGTTGCGATCGCGCTGATCGGTTGGCTGCGCGGCCTGCACGGCATCGAGGCATTCGAGGTCCCTGCGGTGGACATCAAGCTCGTGATCATCGCGGGACTGCTCGCAGGGATGGCGGTGCACGCGCTCACTCACCGCACGATGGCGCTCGACTCCTTCGCTCACTTTCCGATCAGCGGCGACGCGTTGACGGTGGCCCGACGGCTCGCCGGCATGATCCTCGTCGTCCAGGGCTTCGAGACGTCACGCTACCTCGGCCGCTACTACACGCCGGCCCTGCGCATCCGCACGATGCGCCGCGCGCAGCTGATCAGCGGCGCGATCTACCTGGCGTTCGCCCTGCTCATCGTGCCGCTGTTCGGCCATCTCGGCGACGGACCACAGGAGACCTCGATCATCGACGCCGCGCGCTACGTGGCGCCCATCCTTGCGCCCCTGCTCATCGTCGCTGCGGTCGCGAGCCAGCTCTCGGCCGCCGCCGCCGACGCGGCGGGAGGCAGCGAGATGATCACGGAACGTCCGCGCCACGAACCCAGCAATCTCGGGTACCTGGTCGTCGCGGCCGGGGCGACGGTGGTCGTGTGGGCGACCGACGTGTTCGGCATCGTCAGCATCGCCTCGCGCGCCTTCGCCGCGTACTACCTCTGCCAGGCTGTGCTCGCGATCGCGGCCGCGTTGCGTGCCCGACCGAAGAACTTCCGGCTCGTCGTCGCCGGCAACGCCGTGCTGGTGCTGCTGCTGGCCTTCGTCGTCCTCGCCGCCATACCCGGCGACTGATCAGGACCGGTTGTTCACGACACGCGCGTCACATCGGATTGGCGCTGCCGCCACCTTCGCTCGGGTCGGGTCGTTCGCCGCGCACCCACGCGTCGACCGCTTCCTGGTAGGTGGGGTACTTCTTCAGCAGCGCCTGGAACTCTTCCGAGTCGATGTACGCGTCGTGCCACGTGCGGGGGATGTGGTGCTCTTCTGACATGGCGGGAACCTCGTGACGGGGAAGCGTACGGACTGTCACCTGACCGTACACCTCGTGCAACTCGCCGCCCCGCCCGCGACGGCCGGCAACACCGCCCGTCGACGCCGCCCGTCAACGCCGCCGCAGACGTGCGGTGAGCCACGCACCGGAGCACAGCAGCGCGATGAGCAACGGTTGACCGAGCTCCTCGACGGGGATGCCGGCGACGTGGGCGAGGGTCATTCCTGCACGAGCTCGAGGCCGGCGGCCTTGGCGATCTCGAGCTGCTCGGCGCCAGGGCGGTGGCCGTCGCCGCTGGGCTCGTCGTGCCAGATCCACCATGAGTACGTCTCGTCCTGCGGGTAGCCCTCGGGTGAATCCTCCTGCTTCTCCTGACGACCGAGCGCGGTGATGTCGAGGTAGTTCCAGGTGTTGCCCATCTGCTCGTCGCCGCGGGCGTCGACGAAGTAGGTGCGGTACACCTGGTCGCCGTCACGGATGAACGCGTTGGTGCCGTGCCACTGGTCGACGCCGAAGTCCTCGTCGAAGTCGTCGAGCATCGTGACCCAGGGGATGTGCTCCCAGCCCATGCGCGCCTTCACGCGCTCGATGTCGGCCTGCGGCGCGCGGGAGGCGAACACGAGCGACGTGTCGCGGGCATGGAGATGCGCGGGGTGCGCGACCTGGTCGGCAACCATCGAGCAGCCGACGCACGCGTGGTCGGGCCAGCCGTGCACGCCGGGCTCGAGGAACGCGCGGTAGACGATGAGTTGCGTACGACCGTCGAACAGGTCGACGAGGCTCTTCTCGCCGTCGGGTGTGTCGAAGCGGTAGTCGCGACGCACCGCCAGCCACGGCATGCGCCGCCGCTCGGCTGCGAGCGCGTCGCGCGCCCGCATCACGTCCTTCTCCTGCACGAGCAGCTCGGCGCGAGCCGCGTGCCACTCGTCGGCGGTGACGATGGGGGCCTTCTCGAACAGGGATGGGTTCATGAGATCGCTTCCTCTCGGCGTGCTCGGTCGGCGTCACTGCCGCGCGGACTGCCGCGGCCGGTCTCGACGTGGTCGCGCAGGCTGGACATGTAGTGGTTCCAGCTCGTCGTGCACATCTCGCTGCAGTCCAACTCGTCGGTCAGGCCGACGTGGCGGAACTCGAGCCGGCAGGCGTCGTCAGCGAGCCGCGTGATCGTGAACGCCGGACGTGTCCCGACCCAGTCGGGTTCGAAGTCGCACTGGGTGACGGTCCACTGCACCGACGTCGGACGCGTCGCGTCGTCGACGTGCACGCGCAGCGGCGTCGGCGCGCTCGATGGTGAACTCCAGCTCGCCGCCGGTCTCGCCCGAGCCCGATGCGTCGGTCCACCACGCGGTGAGGCCCGCCGCGGTGGTGATCGCATCGAACAACGCATCGGGCGACGCCTGGACGCGGATCGTCGTCTCGTAGCTCTGATCAGCCATGTCGCTTCCCTTCAGTGCACGGAGCCGAGGACACGGGGGATGTCCTCGTCGAGCTTCTGCTTCCAGCCGGTCACGAAGCCGGCGTGCTCGGCCGGTGCCGGCGCGGTCCAGCCGTCGTGGCGCACGCGCAGGCGGGTGCCGTCGCCCTCCGGGGCGAGCTCGAACGTCACCTCGGTGTCGCCGAACACGCCCGACCAGCGGCAGCGGAGCAAGCGCGGCTCGTCGATCTCGAGCACCTCGGCCTCGATGGTGCCGATCTCGTCGGCACCGGTCTCGAGCTTGAACTCCCGGCCGACCTCGGGCGCGAAGTCGTTGGGCATGAGCCAGGCGGCGAGCTCGGTCGGGTCGACCAGCGCCCGCCACACCCGCTCGGGGGAGTGCGGGTAGACGGCTTCGTGTTCGATGGCGAGCGGGTGGCTCACGGGTTCTCCTCCAGATGGCGACGAAGACGGTCGAGACGGTCGTCCCAGAACCGGTCGAGGGTGTGCATCCACTTCCGTACCTCGTCGAGGCGCTCGGGGTGGAGGTGGTAGCGACGCTCACGACCGTGACGCTGCTCGCTCACCAGACCGACGCCGCGCAGCACGGCGAGGTGCTGGGAGACGGCGGGGCGGCTCACCGGCACGACCGCGGCGAGCTCGTTGACGGCCTTGTCGCCGGTGGCGAGGGCGGTGACGAGGGTGCGCCGCACCGGGTGGGCGATGGCGCCGAAGGCGTCGGAGACGGGCGGAGCGCCGGCCGGGGACATGCGGACACTATACGTAAGGAAAATCTAACGTGTCAAGGGTTCAGTCGAAGAGATCGAGCGCGGCGCCGGTGATGGCCTTCACCTCGGCCGGGGTCGCCGGGCGCGCCAGCGTCGACGCCCAGGGCTCGCCGCGGGTGCACACCGTCAGGGTGGGTGCATCGACGAACGCCATGCGGAGGATCGTGACCGTTCCCGGCACCTGGCGACTGTCGTGCAGTTCGTACGCGAGTTGTGAGTACTCCTCGCCCGCCGGCACCACGGTCGCGGTCGGTGACAGCTTCACGGTGTCGGTCGTGCGCACGGCATCGTCGGCGGTTGCGTAGCGCACGCGCTGGTACTCGACGCCGGCGGGATCCTCGACGTAGCGCGTGTTGGTCATCTCGCCGACGACGACGGTCGACGTGAAGTCGTACGGATGGTCGTGCACCGGCAACTCGCCGACGGCGTACGTCGGTCCCCACACGTGGAGGCGGTGCTCGCGGCGGTCGTCGAGGCGCAACCCGAGCAGGCCGATCTCCTGCATCCGCCAGGGGAGGTCCTCGGCGTGCTCGAGGATCGTGCGGACGAGCGCGAGTTGCCGAGTGATCCATCGGTCGCATGTCATCACATCTGAGAAAACTGTCAGATACTCAGCTACTAAGATCTGCGGTCATGCCGACCCGCACCCTGGAAGCCGCCCTGAGCCGACCGGTCCCCGAGGCGAAGGCGGAGCTCTTCCGCGCCCTCGCGCACCCGGCCCGGATCCGGGTCCTCGAGGTGCTCTCCGCCGGCGAGCACTCGGTGGGGGAGATGCAGCCGCTCGTCGGCATCGAGTCGTCGCACCTCTCACAGCAGCTCGCGGTGCTGCGCCGCGCCGGTCTGGTGACCACGCGCAAAGAGGGCTCGACCGTGTACTACTCGCTGCGCGCGCCCGAGCTCGCCGAGCTCCTGGCCGCGGCGAAGCGCTTCATGATCGTGTCGTTGAGCGAATCGACGGAGCTCCTGGCCGGCCTCAAGGCCGCCGGGCGCTCGTGAGCGTCGGCTCGAGAGTCGCGGCGATGATGCCGCGCCGCTCCGACTACGCCGGCGTGCGCAGCTCGTGGCGCGGCGATCTCGTCGCCGGCGTGACCGTCGGTGTCGTCGCGCTGCCGCTCGCGCTCGGGTTCGGCATCGCCACGGGCCTCGGCGCGCAAGCCGGACTGGTGACCGCGATCGTCGCAGGCCTCGTGGCCGCGGTGTTCGGCGGTTCCAACGTGCAGGTGTCGGGTCCCACCGGCGCGATGACGGTCGTGCTCGTACCCGTGGTCGCGCGCTTCGGTGCCAGCGCGGTGATGGTGGTCGGGATCATGGCCGGCGTCATGGTCGTGGTGGCGGCGTTCGCCGGCGTCGGCCGGTTCCTCGCCTACATCCCCTGGCCGGTGGTGGAGGGCTTCACGATCGGCATCGCCCTCATCATCTTCCTGCAGCAGGTGCCGACCGCGCTCGGTGTGCCCAAGCCGGCCGGCGAGAACACCGCGGCCGTGGCCGTGCGCGCCGTCGGCGAGGCGTTCCGGGGTGGAGGCAACTGGTCGTCGCTGCTGCTCGTGCTGTTGGTCGCGGGGATCATGGTCGGTGCGGTCCGTCTCCACCGCGCGCTTCCTGGATCCCTCCTCGCCGTCGTCGTCGCCTCGGTACTGGCCGGCGTCACCGGGATGAGCGCCCCACGCATCGGCGACCTCCCGTGGGGCCTTCCGGCACCGGCGCTGCCGAACCTCGGAGGACTGCAACTCGGTCAACTGGTGTCGGCCGCGTTCGCGGTGGCGCTCCTCGCCGGCCTCGAGAGCCTGCTCTCGGCCAAGGTCGCCGACGGCATGACCGACACCGAACCCCACGACCCCAACCGGGAGCTGTTCGGCCAGGGACTCGCCAACCTCGTCACGCCGCTCTTCGGCGGCATGCCCGCCACGGGCGCCATCGCCCGCACCGCGGTGAACGTGCGGTCGGGTGGGCGCACGCGCCTGTCGTCCATCACCCACGCCGTCGTGCTCCTGGGTGTGGCGTACCTGGGTGGCGCGCTCGTGGCCCGCATCCCGCTCGCCGCGCTCGCCGGGGTGCTGATGGTGACGGCGGTGCGCATGGTCGACGTCCATGGCGTGCGGATGGTGCTGCGCTCCACTCGATCCGACGCGGCCGTGCTCGTGCTCACCGCCGTCGCGACGGTCGCGTTCGATCTCATCGTCGCGGTCGAGATCGGGATCGCCGCGGCCGCATTGCTCGCGTTGCGTGCAGTCGCGCGCAACGCGAACGCGGTCGCCGAACGGGTGCCGAACATCCCCGACGGTGTGACCCCCGTGGAGGAGGACGCGCTGCTCGAGGAGCAGATCCTCACCTATCGCCTCGACGGCGCGTTGTTCTTCGGGGCCGCGCAACGCTTCCTCGCGGAGCTCACCGCGGTGAGCGACGTGAAGGTCGTCATCCTGCGACTGCCGGAGCTCCAGGTGCTCGACGCCACCGGCGCGCAGGCGCTCGGCGAGATCGTGAGCCAGCTCGAGGAGCGGGGCATCACGGTGCTCATCAAGGGTCCGAGTCCTGAACACCTCCGCGTGCTCGAAGCGGTCGGGGTGCTCGACCGGCTCGCGCACGAGCGTCACCTGTTCAGCACACTGGATGACGCGATCGCGCACGCACGCGAACACGTGGCCCGGCCGGAACGCACCGCCGCGTGAGCGTGGCCGGCGACACCCAGCGGTCAGACGGTGAGCTCGCGGATCTTGGCTGCGAAGTACTCGTGCCAGATCACGGACTCGGTCGCAGTGCCGGTACCGGTGTCGGCACCGGTGAGGGGAACGACTGCCGCGTCGGGACCGGGTTCGAAGAAGAACACGAGCGAGAGATGATCACCGGTGTCGCCCGCGCCGGGGACCCGGATGCGGTGACGCGCCGAGCGCCATCGATCGCCTGACCACCTCGCCATCATGTCGGCGGTGTTCATCACCAGCGTTCCGGGTTCGTTCGGGAGCTCGACCCAACTGCCGTCGCGCACCTGCACCTCGAGTCCACGGCCCTCCGGATCACGATCGAGCAACGTGAAGGTGCCGAAATCGGTGTGGGGACCGATCCGGTACCGGTTCGGCAGCGGTTCGCTCGTCGTGGGTGGGTACCAGTTGGCGACGAGCGACGACGTGTGATCGTCGCTCGCCGCGACGAGCGGTGCGGAGGGCACGCCGAGGGCGCCGGCGAGCATCGGGAGGAGACGGAACGACAGTGCTGCTGCCGCCCGGTAGAGGGATGACCAAGTCGTGTCGAAGTCGGGCTGCCCTGGTGGGAAGCGGTTCGGGGCGTACCAGTCGATGTCCGTACCGGGCGCGGTCCCCGGAGGGCGACGCTCCGGGCCGATGACGAAGCTCTCCTTGAGGTCGGGGAGGGTGGTGAGGCCGAAGGTGGCGGCATTCGTCTCGGTGCCGGGCCCCACCCAGCCGCGGTATGCGTTCGGCAGCACGCGCAAGCGTTCCTTGTCGGCCACGGGCGCGCGGAAGAAGCGGTACGCCGCGGCACGGGCCGCGTCGAACATCGCGGCGTCGATGCCGTGGTGCTCGAGGACGAGGAACCCGACATCGGCCAGCGCGGCATCGACGCGCTCGTCGATCGCCCGTCGCACCGATTCCGATCCCGTCGCCCACGCCTCGACATCGACGTGGAGCTCGCCGTCGACCGTCATTCGGCCCGGGCCACGATCAGGATCGGGCTGAGCTTCCCGGCCATGGTGTCGGCGATGTTGTTGCCGATCCGCTCGTCGAACCCGGCACCGAACACGTCGCCGGGTCCCAGTGCGCCGGTGCCGACCGGGCCACCGGCGGCGGCGACCGCAGCGGTGCGGTCCTCGTCGGAGTCGACGGCGAAGCCGGCCGCCTGCAACGCCTGCACGTACCACTCACGCGTCTCGACGAACGACGACGACTCGTCCGTGGCCCACGGCAACGGATAGGTGAGATCCCCGTCACCCACGCGCATCTGCTCGTACACCGCGAACCGACCGCCGGGCTCGAGCACGCGGTGCACCTCGGTGAACACGCGGTCCTTCTCGGGGATGTTCATACCGACGTGGATCAGCATCGCCCGGCTGAAGGCAGCGTCGTCGTACGGCATCGCGGTGGCGGAGCCGACGTCGAACGCCACGCGATCGGTGAGCCCGACGCGCTCGGTGAGGCGTCGGGCGACCTCCACGAACTCGGGACTGAGGTCGATGCCCGTGACCCGACCGCCGTGGCGGGCGGCGGCGAGACGGGCCGGACCACCGACGCCGGCGCCCACGTCGAGCAGCGAGGTGTCAGCAGTCAGCGCGAGCGCGTCGAGCAGGTGCTCGGTGGCCGGCACCGAGCCGGCATGCAGCTGGTCGAGGCCTGAGAGGTCCTCGACCTGCAGCTGGTCGATGTCGACGCCCGCGCCGCGCAGCGCGTCGAGCATGACCGTCTCGAGGTCGTCGCGGCCGTAGTGGTCGCGGACGATTGCTTCGATGTCCATGAGACGCGAGCGTACGGCTCGCGCCGTCAGTCGAGCTCTGCGAGCACCTCGCCGATGATCTTGGTGGCCTCGTGGGGCTTGAGCGTGTCGCCGCCCTCGGCGTCGGCGGTCTCGGTGGCGAAGTCCTCGACCGCGTGGACGCCCCCGATCAGCACGTGACGCAACGCCTCGCCCGCGGCTTCGGGATCGTCGAGCGCTTCGACCGCGGGTGCCACCTCGTGCTTCGGTGACTCGGCGACCTCGTGGACGACGTGCATGGCCTCCTCGCGTCCGGTGGCGGTCGACACCGGCGGCTCGGCGTCGGGGTTCTGCTGACGGTCCCACTCGGTGAGCGCTTCGTCGTACCCGCCCTCCCCGGGGTGCAGCACGCGTGTGCCGGGCTCGGCCGGTGCGTCAGTGGCTTCGGCATCGTCCTCGTGCACGCGGGACGGCTCGACGGGGACGATCAGGGTGCCATCGGGATTGCGGACGATGTCCATGGTGCGCTCCTCAGGTGGCGGATACCGGGTGATACCCGGATTCGTCCCCCGAGAACCGCACGCGAACCGGGGAAGGGCGAACCCTTCCCCGGTTGACGCGTGCTCTGCGCTTCTGCTTACGACGCCGGTGCCGCGGTCGTCGTGACCTCGGCGGCCTGCCCGCGCTTGTTCGCAGCGAGCAACGCCGGGTCACCGACGATCTTGCCGATGACCGGCTTGCCCTTGTTCATCACGACGAACTTGCCGTTCTTGAACGTGACGAAGTACTGGCAGCTCTCCGTCGGGGTCTTGCCGAAGTTCTCGAGGCTGATGTCGACGGGGGCGCACGTGAGGTCGGCCGCCTTGTAGGTGCCGAGCTTGTGCAGGCCGTCGATGAAGCCCTTCTGCGTCGGGTTCTTGCCCGCCAGGTCGATCCCGGTGATGGCCATGTCGCAGGCGATGTAGCCGGTGTACGCGCCGTAGTCGGGCACACCATGATGCCCGCGTACTTCTTGAGGTCGGCTCGGAACTTCTTGACCGCGGGGTCACTCGCCAGCTCGGCCGGCTTGTAGACCTGCGACACCACGTCGGAGGAGTCGAGCGTCTTCGTGATCGGCGAGTCGAGCATCTCCTGCCCGTAGCCCGACGCCATCAGGACGGCCTTCATCTTGACGCCGTTCTGCTGGAGTCCCTGGGCGATGGCGAGGTTGGTGTTGCCGTCGAGCGGCAGGTACACCGCGTCGGCGCCCGCGTTCTTGAGTCCCAGCACGACGGGGCCGACGTCGGTGCTCCCGAAGTCGAGCGCGGTGTTGAGGTACACGGGGTCGAGACCCGATGACGGCGCCGCGTACTTCTGCGTGTCCTTGGCCACGCCGGTCGACGACGGCGACACGCCGTAGCCCACCGACCCGATCTTGGTGGCGCCGAGCTTCTTCGCCACGTCGGTGCCGTTGGTGAAGATGAGGCCCTCGGGCGGCGGGCTGCCGTTGCCGCCCGCACTGATGATGTTCTCGTTGCCCTTCTGGCTGTAGTAGTTGCCGTCGAACCCGCCGCCGATCAGGGGCATGCCCGAGCCTTCGATGTAGCGGTAGGAGAGGAACGCGAACGACGAGTTGTTCACCACCGCGAACACGTGACGGTTCTCGATCAGGTCCTTGGCCCCGGTGAGGTTCGCCCCCGACGACTTGTCGTCGACCGTCTCGAGTTGGATCTTGCGACCGTTGACGCCGCCCTTCGCGTTCTGCGCGTCGACCCGTGCCTGGCACGCGTCACCCGAGTCCGCGAAGTTCGGCGCCGCGACGCCGGTACCGGACCAGATGAACCCGAGCTTCACCGCGTCCTTCGAGACGCCGGTGGCGTTGCTCGATTGTGCGCTCGCCGCGGTACCGGCGAGCGCGACGCCGAGCACGCCCACGGCGGCGATGCTGAAGGCGCGTACGGTGCGCCTGTGACGATGCCTCAACATGTATCCCCCCTCAGCCAACGGCCGACCCGTCGGAACATCCGCCGGGTACCCGAGACCATATATCTGTTCGCCGACCAATTCCTGTCAGGCCGAGGAACGAGCGGCCCGGACCGCTTCGACCACCTCGAGATCGGCGAGGGCGGCGTCGGAACGGGCGAGGAGCGCGTCGCCGAGCCCCACGCCGTCGCTGGCCGCGTACGACGGCATGTAGGCGAGGAAGGTGGCGACGACGGTGTACGAAGCGTGCAGCCGGTGGGCGGCCCAGGCGTCGTCGAAGCCGATGTCCACACCGCCGTGGGCCCGCAGCGCGTCGAGGTAGCCCTGGAGGAGGTCGCGCTGGTGCGCCCGGCGCTCCTCGACGTCGACCGACATGGTGAGGAAGTAGCTGACGTCGCGCAGGTGCGTGCTCGTGCGCGAGAGGCCCCAGTCGAGGAAGCCGACGCGGTCGCCGTCGAGGTACACGTTGCCGATGTGCGTGTCGCCGTGGATCATCGTGGCCGGCCCGGCGTGCCAGATCTCGTCGAACCACGCATGGTGCTCGACGTAGAGCTCGCCGATGGTGGAGTAGTCGTCGGTGAGCTTGCCCGCGTTCTCGTCGAGCACCCAGCGCATGAGCCCCGACGTCGCCTCGCTCATGCTCGGGCGCGGGGTGGCGAGCCAGGGCGCGACCCGGTTGCGCTCGGCGGCCGGCTCGAAGCGAGCGTGGAAGACGGCGAGGTCTTCCAGCGCCCCGGCGGCCGCGTCGGCCGAGATGCCCCACTCGCCGTTCGACGCGAAGCGGCGAGCCCCGCACCGTGAGGTCTTCGAGCAGCAGCACGAACCGGTCGCCCTCGGTGGCGGCGAAGGAGCAGCCCGGCACCAACACGTTCACCGAGGGGGCGACGTCGGCGTAGAACTGCGCCTCCCGCTCACCCATGCCGGTGGCGCCGATCATCTCCCTGTGTGCAGGGTCGATCGGCGCGAGCTTCACGAACAGCGACGGCGGGCCCTCGCGCCTCGGTCGCGTACGTGAGTGCCGACGCGGGCGCGCTGGTTGGTGGCGAAGGAGTGGTCGAGGAGCTCGACCGCGGTGACCTCGGTGCCGAGCGCCTCCGACATGAAGGTCGGCGTGAGGTCGGCGGCGTCGACGGGAAGGCTCTGCATCGCACCGACCCTGCCATACCGGGCGATACCTGTCACACCCCCGTGGTTGGATCGGTGCATGTTCGACGTCGGGAACCATCTCGATGAGCTCCGGTCGTGGTCGACCGAGCGCCTGCACGCGCATCACGAGCAGTTCGTGCGCGGTGTGCGCCATTTGCAGCTCGAGGATCTCGACGTGCTGCGCGTGCTCGACGAGCGCGGCCAGATCGACGTGTCCGTGGGGCGCGACGGCGAATCGGCGGCCGACGGTGCAGGAGAGCTGTGCGCATCACGCGGCGCGCGCGCCACTTCTGGAGGCGGTGGAACCGCGAGCACACGATGCTGCAGGTGCACGGCGAGCTGCCCGACGTGATGGGGGTCACGTTCAAGGCGACGATCGACAAGCTGGTCGAGCGCATGAAGCCGACGAAGGGCCAGCCCTGGGAGAGGCGCGACCGGCGTGCGGCCGACGCGCTGATCCGGATGTGCGACGCGGTCGACGTCGCCGAGCATCCCCGACGCGATGGTCGAGCAGCTCCGGGCGGGGGCGAGCGTCGAACCGGTGCTGGTCGACGCCGACGGCGCGGCGGTGGCGATCGGGCGACGCACGACTTCGCTCTCGCCGAAGGTGATCCGTGCGGTGCTGCAAGCGCGACGGGCACTGCCGGTGCGGCAACTGCGATCTGCGCTACGGGCTCCACGCACACCACCTGCGCCCGCGCTCGTGGGGCGGGACCGACGAGCTGTCGAACCTGGCGATGGTGGCGAGCGTGCACCACCCCCTGCTCATGCCGCACGGTCCGTACGCGCTCGTCGGCAACCCGAACCGGCCCGATGGTTTGCGGATGGAGCACCTCGACGACCTCACGGCCGAGGAGGCTGAGCAAGTGGGGCTTCCCGGCCAGCGGTCGAGACCCGGCGCCGCGTGAGGCGGCCTCGGCGAGATTGCGTGGAGGTGGGTGAACGCGGTGGTGGGTGAACGCGGTGGTGGGTCAACGGATGGTGAAGCGCGCAGAGCGCGACCCCTAGGCTGCGCAGATGGCCAAAGCAAAGAAACCTGGCGATGCGACCACGCCTCGCGGAAGTCCTGAAGGTCCTCCCGGCAAGAAGCAGAAGTCGAAGGCTCGCAAGAGCAGCAAGCGCCGCGGGTAGTCGCGGTCAGCGTTACGAGGCGGAGCGGGAACGCGTCGTCGTCAGCTGACGACGACGGCGCGGGCCTGCTTCCACGTGGCCATCCGCTGCGCGTCCTCGTCCCACAGCTTCAGCTGGACGGCGCGCAGGGCGTCGGTGAACGAGACGCTCGGCACCGACTGGAACATCGTCTGCTCCTCGTGCGCGCGCTGCAGGTTGTAGTTCGGGATCTTCGGGTTGAGGTGGTGCACGTGGTGGAACCCGATGTTCCCGGAGAAGAACTGCAGCACCTTCGGCAGCGCCAGGTGTGAGCTGCCGCGCAGCGCGGCGTCGTTGAAGCTCCACTCGTCGGTGCGCTCCCAGTACGTGTCGTCGAACTGGTGCTGCACGTAGAAGAGCCAGATGCCGACGCTGCCGGCGAGGATCGACCAACGGGAGCTCGACGAAGAGCACCGTCTGCCAACCGAAGGCGAAGCACAATGCCGCCACGAGCACGACGACCGCGACGTTGGTGAGCCACACGCTGCGCTGCATGCGGTTGCGCGCCGCGGGCGTCGGGAAGCGCTGCATGAGGACGGTCGAGTAGATCGACCCCAGGCCGAACATCACCAACGGGTGGCGGTACGCGCGGTAGCCGGCGCGGAACCACCACGGCTTGGCGCGGTACTCGGACACCGTGAGCATCGGCACGTCGCCGATGAACCGACGGTCGAGGTCGCCGGCGGTGGCGTGGTGGATGAGGTGCTCGTAGCGCCAGCGGGCGAACGGCGTGAACACGAGCAGGCCGAGCGCGGTGCCGAGCCACGCGTTGGCGCGTCGACTCCGCATCAGCGACCCGTGGACGCAGTCGTGGAACATGATGTAGGTGCGCACCAGGAAGCCGGCGGCGGGAATCGCGAGCAGCAGCACCAGCCAGTACGACGTGGAGTACACCGCGAACATCGCGGCCCACAGCACCAGGAACGGCAGCACCGACGTGGCCAGGCTGCGCAGGCTGCGGCTTGCAGATCAGATCTCGCGTATCGCTCGAGATCGGCGCGATTCACGGCACCTACCGGATGGTCCACGACCATGCTCATCAACGCAACCGCTTTCGACCGGGGACCGGGGAAGGGCGCGATGTCCGAAAGGCAGGGCTGGACAACTCGTCAGAGCGCGCTCCGACTGACTCACGCCAGCGTAGCAACGTCGTCACGACGGTGCAGGGGATTGGCCCGTGTGACTCGGCGCTATGCCGGTGTGCTGCGAGATCACCTCGGCGCCGTACTGCTCGAAGGCCTCGATGGCGTGGTCGAGGCTGTCGCCGGGCATGCCGACGCTGTTCCAGGTGACGCCCAGCGCAGCCATCGCCTCGAGACCGTCGAGGTGCGCGGCGGCGGAGTAGCCGTCGCTCCCCGGACCGGGCACGCCGGTGGTGAAGGCGACGTCGATCGATGCCGGGTCACGTCCCGCCTGCTTCGGTGTGCTTGCGCAGGTGGTCGAGCATCGGGGCGAGGTCGTCGAGACCTTCGAGCGGGATGGTGCGCGACGTCTTCGCCAGCCACGCCGGTGCCGGAAACGGATTCCAGCCGTCGCCGTGCTGCGCGACCCGACGCCGGGTCAGGGCGCTGTTGCCACCGATCCAGATCGGGATGTGTGCACGGCTTCGGGTTCACGCTGATCTCCTTCGCGGTGTAGCCCGAGCCCTCGAAGCTGTACTGGTCGGTGGTCCACACCCCGCGCATCGCCTCGAGCGCCTCGTCGAACAGCTCGTTGCGCTGCTCGAAGTCGACGCCCAGCGCGCGGTACTCGCTGCGCAGGTATCCCGTCGCCACCGAGAGGGTGAACCGACCCCCCGAGAGCACGTCGATGGTCGCCGCCGACTTGGCCACGTGGAACGGGTTCCGGTAGGGCAGCACCACGATGTTCGGGATGAGCCGGATCCGCTCGGTCACCGCGGCGACGTAGGGGAGCGCGGCGAAGGGGTCGAGCGCGTCGTGCCCTCCGGCGTTGAGCCACTTGTCCGACGGCGCCGGGTGGTCGGTGAAGGCGATGCCGTCGAACCCGGCGGCCTCGGCGGCGCGGGAGAAGCGGGCGAGGCCCTCACCGGAGACGAACTCCGGGTTGTAGGGGTGGGCGATGA
This sequence comes from uncultured Actinomycetes bacterium, assembly GCA_963720765.1. Taxonomy (GTDB): domain Bacteria; phylum Actinomycetota; class Acidimicrobiia; order IMCC26256; family DASPTH01; genus DASUAS01. Next base: position 268,329 of record CAVRGS010000011.1, on the reverse strand, counting down.
GCGGGTAGGTGGTCCAGTGCTTCATCCGACGTTCTCCATGGGCGCATTGTGGTGCGTCGCTCACGCGTCGACCAGTTGGAGGCGGAGGCCGAACGTGTCGGCCGGATCGAGCCACAGCGTGCCGTGGCCTTCGCGGGCCACGCCGATGCCGGCGGCCTCGAGCGCGGCGGGCGCGGACGTCGAGGTCGACCGCGAGGGCGACCGAGTGGAGGGTGCCGCGTCCGTCGACGATCGCGTCGTGCCACTCGCTCGTGTCGTCGAGGGGCGCGATCAGTCGGAGGGTGAGGTCGCCGATGTGGAAGTCGGCGATCGCTTCTGGACCGTCGGACTCCACCGTGCGCGGCTCGGCTCCGAACACGGTCCGCAGGAGCTCGGCGACGGGTTCGAGCTCGACGACGACACCGGTGACGCGCTCGACGCGTGCCACCTGGACGAGGCCGTCGCCGCCGCCGGTGGGGGTGAGGCCGTTGCGCGGGTCGCCCGGGAGGCGGTCGTCGGTGAGCTCGAGCATCAGCCCGAAGGTGTCGCGAGGGTGCATGAAGAAGTGGCGCCCCTCGATGTGCACGCCGGTGATCCCGATGCCGGCCTGCATGAGGTGGTTCTGCGACGCCCACATGTCGGGCACCTCCCACGCCAGCGACTGCACGCCGGGACCGTTCCTGGTGAGCCAGCGGCCGACGAGGCCGTCGGGGTCGTCGGCGGCGAGGGCGAGGAACGGGACGTCGCCCATCCACACGATGCCCATGGCGCTGCCGTCGAGGTCGTCGTGCACCGCGTCGAGCATCACGCCGGCGCCGAACACGCCTCGCCACTGCGCGAGCGCGCCGTCGAAGTCGTGGACCGCCATCGCGATGCGATGGCAGTTGCCGGGATCGCTGAATCCGCCGGTGCTGCGTCCACCCGTACGCTCCGTCACCGCTGCAGTCTGGCTCAGGAACGTGCCGGCAGGTGACGGTGCAGGAAGTGGCGGAGCTCGGCGGCGATCTCGTCGTCCTCGGGAGCCCCGAAGAACCCGCCGTGCGGCATCGCCTCCCACACGTGCAGCTCGGCGTCGACGCCGTGGTCGCGCAGCGCGCGGTGCATGCGCACGGTGTTGGACAGGAAGAGGTCGCGCGTCCCCGACTGGAGGAACGTCGGGGGGAAGCCGGAGAGGTCGCCGAACAGCGGCGAGAGCAGCGGATCCGTGAGGTCGTGTTCACCGGCGTAGAGCGCGATCGACGCGCCGAGCCCGTCGAGCAGCACGTAGTCGACGCCGACGTTCGTCGCGAAGGTGTCGCCCGACTCGGTGAGGTCGACCTCGGGGGAGAGGAGCACCAGGCCGGCCGGCATCGGCATGCCCTCGGCGCGGGCACACAGCAGCATCGCGGCGGCGAGGTTGCCGCCGGCTGACGCCCCGCTGACCACCACCCGGTCGGCGTCGACGTGCCCGAGCAGCGCGCGGTAGACGGCGAGGCAGTCGTCGAGCGGCGCGGGGTACGGGTGGTCGGGCGGCATGCGGTAGTCGACCGACCACGTGCTGCAGCCCGGTGCGCTGCGCGTTGATCGTCGACATGAGACGGCACGCCTCACCACCACCGCCGACCAGCGCGCCCCCGTGGATGTCGAGCAGCACCGGCGCGCCATCCGCGGCCCGTGCATCGTCTGGCGTGATCTCGAACACGTGCACCCCGTCGACGTCGCGCTCGGCGACCGTGACCGAGTCGTCGTCGACGCGACCGCTGAACGCGAGCACCATCAACTCGTCCATCATCGCGATGCGGGCGTGCCACGCCTCGACGTCGTGCGGTGCGGGCAGTTCCGGGGGGGACGCCAGCCGGTCGGCGACCCCCTCGCACCCGGCGGCCATCACCGATTGCGCCTGCGCACTGATCGACGTCGGGACGGGGATGTCGCGGCTGAGGTGCATGACGACTCCTAGTCCTGGTGCATTGCGGCGCGAACGGTGTCACCGGGCGGCGGCAGCGACAGCGGGGGCGTGGTGATCTCGACGTCGTGCAGGGTGCCGGTCCATCGGAACGGCACCTCGTAGTCGTCGCAGACCGGGAGGCCGCGGTCCTCGCCGAGACGCAGCGACGTCCCGCCGTGCTGCCAGACCATCGGCAACCGGAACGGGAGCACGGCCCGGCCGATCACCTGCTCGTCACAGCGCAACTCCAGCGGCCAGATCGTCGGGGCGGTACGCGACGCCGAGGGCGTGGTCGCCCGAGGGGACCGGCAGGTCGGAGACGAGCGTGGAGAGATCGCCGGCGCGACTGACCGCGAAGGCGAGCCGTTCGTCGCGCACGTAGAGCGCGAAGCCTCCGGTCCAGTCACCCATCGTGCAGAGCACCCCCTCGGCGCCGTCGGCCGGGACCGTGACGCGCGCGGTGATGTCGACACCCGCGAACATGCGCGGCACGGAGTCGTCGGGCACCGGCGCGCCCTCGGGGCGGTACACCACCGTCGCGGGGAGCGGGTTCGGCGGGGGGAGCATCGCGGTGATGCGGGCGATGAGGTCGTCGATGAGCGGGAACACCTCGTTCTGCTCTGCCTCGCGCTCCCAGCGGGCCACGAGCTCGCGCAACCGCTCCGGATGCTCGGACGCGACGTCGTGCGCCTCGGCGAAGTCGTGCTCGAGGTCGAACAGCGACCAGCGGTCGTCGACGAAGTCGCGGCTCCCCGGCAGGAACTGCTCCTCGTCGACCACGCCGCGCGACACGTGGTCGGTCGTCGCCTTCCACCCGTCGGCATAGATCGCGCGCGAACCGATCATCTCGAAGTACTGCACCGTCCTTGCCGACGGCGCCGATCCGTCCGAGAAGGTCGGCGCGATCGAGAGGCCGTTCCACTCCTGTTGCTCTGCCCCGTCGACAACCTCGGGTGCAGCGATGCCGGCAAGGTCGAGGATGGTGGGTGCGAGATCGATCGCGTGCACGAACTGCGAGCGGATCGCGTTGCGCTCGGCGAACCCGTTCGGGTGGTGCACGATCAACGGCGTGCGCGTCCCACCGAGCCACGTGTAGCGCTTCCAGAGTCGCAGCGGGGTGTTGCCGGCCCACGCCCATCCCCACGCGTAGTGCGGGTAGGTGCGCACACCGCCGAGCTCGTCGTCGTAGGCCGCGTTGCGCTCGCTGGTGTCGGGAACGTGCTCGGTGAAGCGGTGTTCGTTGAACGTCCCGACGACGCCACCCTCCGCGCTGGCACCGTTGTCCGAGACGACCAGGACGATGGTGTCGTCGAGGGTCCCGAGTCGCTCGAGTTGGTCGATCACGCGTCCGATCTGCGCGTCGGTGTGGGTGAGGAAGCCGGCGAAGACCTCCATCTGGCGGCTGAAGGTCGTGCGCTCCGCGTCGCTCAGCGTGTCCCAGTCGGGGATCCACTCGGGGCGTTCCGAGAGGTCGGTGCCGGCGGGGACGATTCCGAGGTCGCGCTGGCGCGCGTGCACGCGGTCACGCCACGCTTCCCAGCCGTCGTCGAAGCGACCGCGGTAGGGCTCGATCCACTCCGGCGCGACGTGGTGCGGCGAGTGCACCGCGCCGAGGGCGAGGTAGAGGAAGAAGGGACGGTCGGGCGCGGCCTGCTGCTGCTCGGTGACGTACCGGATCGCCTGCGACGCGAGGTCTTCGCTGAGGTGGTAGCCGTCGTCGGCGGTCGCCGGCGGGTCGACGTAGTGGTTGTCGCGCACGAGGTTCGGCGCCCAGTGGTTGGCGTCGCCGTGCAGGAAGCCGTAGTACCGCTCGAAGCCGAACCCGAGCGGCCAGCGATCGAACGGCCCCGCGCTGCCGCGCTCGCCGCCCGGTGTCAGGTGCCACTTGCCGACGCAGAACGTGTTGTACCCCGCGTCGCGCAGGATGCGGGGGAGGGGCGCGGCGCTGTCGGGGACGCGACCGCTGTAGCCGGGGTGCGCGAGGGGCATGTCGGGGAGGAACCCCACCCCGACCGAGTGGTGGTTGCGCCCGGTGAGGAGGCACGCGCGCGTCGGGGAGCACAGCGCGGTCACGTGGAAGCGGTTGTAGCGCAGACCGTTGGCCGCCAGCGCGTCGATGCGCGGCGTGGCGATGTCGGAGCCGAAGCACCCGAGCTGCGCGAAGCCGAGGTCGTCGAGGACCACGAGGACGACGTTCGGTGCACCGGCCGGAGGACGCGGACGCGGTAGTCGCGGGGTTCGTCAGCCATGTGCTGCCGTCGTCCGCGCGAGGCGCGCCTCGAACCACTCGGACTCCGCGTTCGCGCACGCGTCGACGATGCCGCAGCGGTACATCTCGAACGAGTGGGGGAGATCGGGGAGCACGAACACGTCGGCGTCGTTCCCGGCGGCCGCCCAGCGTGCGGCGAGACCGAGCGAGTCGTCGAGCAGATGGTCCTCGGTCCCGACCGCGACGAACGCGGGGACGAGGTCGTGCAGGTCGGCGTAGAGGGGGGAGATCGACGGGTCGCGGCGTTCGTCGGCCGACCGGTCGGGGAGGTAGCAGTGCGTGAAGAAGTCGGGGTCGCCGGTCGCGAGCAGCCCGCGCCGATGCGGCCCCGACCGGCTCCAGTCGTACGGGCCGTACGAGAGCTTCACGCCGAGGACGCGGCGCAGGTCGGCGTGCTCGTCGCGGAGTCGAAGGAGCGCCATCACGGCGAGGTAGGCGCCGGCCGACTCGCCGCCGAGCAGCAGGTCGCGCGTCCCGAACTACGCGTCGCCGTGGTCGAGCACCCAGCGCGCGACGGCGTGCGCGTCGTCGATGCCCGCGGGATGCGGGTGCTCGGGCGCGGTGCGGTACCCGACCGACACGACCACCACACCGTGTCGCGGCGCGAGCTCGGCGTTGCCGGGATCGTTCATCTCCGGGACGCCGAGCACCATGCCACCGCCGTGGAGATGCACGTAGACCGCGCGCGCCGGCGACGTCGGTCGGGAGGAACACCCGGCAGGGCACACCGTCGAGCACTCGGTCGCGCCCCGCCGGATGCGGGTGGAACTGCGGGAACGACGCGCGCACCGCGGTCGCCCGCGCGAAGCGGTCGAGGTCGGGTGCGAGCGGGGGACGGTCGTTGTACGCGGCCCGGAGCGCGTCCGACGTGCCGGGTGACGCACTCGCGCGCCTCGGGGCGCATCGCCTCCAGCGTCTTCGGTCCAGAACCTCAAATGCCCAGCAGGTCCAGCTTCATGGTCACCTGGTTCGACGGCGTGCAGTCGAAGGTGCCCTTCTTCGCCGGGTGCTCCCGCACGAACTTGCCGTCCTCCACCTGCAGCATGATGAAGCACGGCGTGCTGATGCGCTTCGCCAGGTTGATGGTGCCCGTCATCCCGTCGGTGTCGAACTTCGTGAGGGTCGGGATGCCGGTGTCGAGCAGCGCCTTGCGGGTGAGCCCGTTCACGCCGTCCTTCTCGACCACCGTGCGCGCCGCCTGGGCGAACGCGATCATCGCCGACCATCCGCTCACCGCGAAGTTGTCCGAGTCCTTCCCCACGTACTTGACGAAGTTGCGGAGCATCGGGTTGGTGGACGCCTCCTCGAGCGGGAGCGAGCCGACGTACACGTGCGTGCCGTCCATCACCGGGTTGGTGCGCACGTCCTTCGTGTAGCAACTGCCGCCGCACGTCCAGACCACGTCGGCAGTCGAGACCCTGCAGCTGCGCCTCGCTGCGCAGCAGGATGCTGCTGTTCGCGCTCAGCGTGCTCTGCCCGTAGTTGGAGCCGTCGGCCTTCATCTGGCTGACGACGGGCGTGTACGCGCTCTGCGGGTCGCGCCCTGACAGCAGCTTCACCTGGTCGGCCTTCGCGCCACCCTCGATCGAGGCCTGCACGAGCACCGTCGTGCCGCGCTGCGCGTCCTTGCTGTCGCTGGGCTGGAGGTACGCGCCGTGGAGGTCCTTCTTGCTCTGCTTCACCAGGTACTTCGAAGGGCCGGCGTTGCCGCGCACGGTCTGGGGCGTCTGGTCCTTGGTGGCGCAGTCGAGCGGGGACGGCGTCACCGGGTACGACACCGGAGAGCACCACTGTGCGACGCCGGTGACGATCGCGCCCATGTCGGGCAGGCCGGTGGCGGCGCCGGTCGAGTCCTTGCAGTTGACCTCGTCGTCGACGTTGGTGAGGAAGATCATCGCCGAGCTCACCATGGCGAAGTCCTGGCTGCAGGCGGTGATGACGGCGTTGCGCGACGTGTTCGGGTTGAGCTTGCTGTCGATGAAGTCGACGACGATCTTGCGCCCTGCGATCCCGCCGCCCCCGGCCTTCGAGTTGAGGTACTTGGCGGCGCCGTTGGCACCGTCGACGACGCCCTGGAACAGACCGGGCTGGAACGGGTTGTCGACGTCGGCGGGCACCGCGACGTGGATCTCCTTCGCGGTGATCCCGATGTCGGTCGCCTTCGCCTTGGCGTCGGAGCCGGTCTGGGCCAGAGCCGCGGGTAGTGACACGAGTGCGAGCCCGAGCACGACCAGTGTCGTCACGAGCACACGAACCTTCGTCATCGTCCCCCCTGAGGTCGACGCCGCCGGCACGTACGGCCGAGCCCGCGCAGAATACGACACCTGTCGTAATATGACAAGCGTCTTATCCGGCCCTCGTCCGCAGGCGTTGGACGGCGCGGGCCGGGAGGGGTGCCTCGAGCACCGCCGCGCCGGAGATCACGAGCTCGTCGAGGAAGAGATCGTCGGGGACACCACGCTTCGGCGAGCGGGTGCCGGAGCGAGTGCCGTGTTGCGTGCCGAAGTGGTCGGCGAGTGCCCGCAGCATCATGTCGAAGGCGCGGTCGATCCGGGCCCGCCGCAACTTGGCGGGGACGTGCGCGAGCGCCTCGTCGAGGTACTTGTTGATGCGACGCGACGTCGAGCCGTGCTGGTCGCCGATCTCGATCCAGATGTCGTTGAGCACGACCGGCTGCAGCGCGACCACGAACCGCAGGTAGTTCGAGCCGGGCGGTTGGCTCTTCACCAGCGGGACGAACGCGGCTTCGAGCAGCCCGCGCACGTCGTGCTGGCGGCCGGTCTGCTCGAGCGCGTCGAGGGCGACGCGCCGCTCGTCCTGCGCGTCCTCGGTGCGGTACCGGACGATGGCGCGGAGCAGCTCTTCCTTCGTGCCGAAGTGGTACTGGACGACGGCATGGTTCTTCTGGCCGGCCGCCTCGGCGATCTGACGCAGCGACACCGCGTCGAGTCCGTGATCGGCGTAGAGCTGTTCGGCGACGACGATGAGCCGCTCGGTCGTGACCGCACCCCGGGACATGCGGCGATGTTACGCGTGACTTAGACCGTGCCCGTCGGTTCCAGGTGCTTCCACGCGGCGGGGAGCGACGAGTCGCGGTTCGGGTGGCTCGGCGGGGGATTGAGGTCGGCGTTCGGTTGCCACTCCATCTCGTGCAGCACCGCATCGATGTGCGCGACGTTCACCATCTGGTTCTCGTACACGAACAGTCCGTCGCCGGCGTAGTAGAGGATCGACGCACAGGGGACCATCCACTCGGTGCCGTCGTCCTTCGTGCCGAGGATCTGGTCCCACTGGCTCACGAGGCGGTGACCCTCGTACATGGTCCAGTTCTCCCGACTCCACCATCCGTAGCCGGTGAGCCCCGACATCGAACGCTCGCAGTACTCGCGGATCTCCTCGCGACCCTCGATGCGTCCCCAGACCGGATCGAGGGTCACGCCGTCCTCGGTGTAGAAGTCGGCGAGCGCGCCCCACGGCAACCGCTGCGCCTCGGCCTCGTCGCGGGCACCGACGAACTTCGCGTACGCGGTGCGGGCCTCGTCTTCGATCGTGGTCACGGGTGCATCTCCCTGGTCGTGTTCTTGTGTCGGGCGGCGTGGATCGGCAGGTCGGTGTAGGCCAAGAGCCCGGGCGCGGCGCGGCACACCGCCGACACTGCGTGCACGGCCGGGCAGGCGGTCGCGGTCATGCCGAGATCCATCGCGCTCTGGAGGTCGTGCACGTTCGACGCCGATCCCGGGAGGATCGCGAGATCGATCGTCGACGCGGGATCTCCGTCGATCGCGATGTGGTAGCCGTCGCTGCGCGTCCCACTTCGGCGTCACCGCGTCGCCCATCGTCCAGATGAGCCGACTGGTGACGACGGCCTCGCCGCCGTGTGTCGCCGCCCACGTGATGTGCAGACCGGCGACGGTCCCGGGGTCGTAGACGCCCCACAGGGTCTCGACCGGTTCGGTGGCGACGGCCACTTCCTCGTGGTGCACGAAGCCGTCGACCGGGATGCCGAGCGCGTCGGCGACTGCGTAGCACGACTCGAGGTAGGAAACGCCGTCGAGCGAGTGGTGCGCACCCGGCGCGACCCCGGCGTCACCGACGAGCTCGTGGCGGGCCTCGGGGGTGAGCCCGAAGCCGAGCGTCGTCCACATGTCCGGCGCGTTGTAGAAGCCGACGTTCGAACACTCGACCCAGGAGACGGAACGCACCTCGCGCAGCGGCAGCGACAACACCGTCGCCAACAGGGGGACGTAGCCCGGGTTGAGCCCGGTGCCGAGGAGCGACGCGTTGCCCTGTTGCGCGGCGGCTTCGAGGCCGGTCCCAGAAGTGCGGTCCCCGCGGTCCGTCGCGCACGGTGATGTAGCCCGACGTCGTCACCACGTTGATCCCGGCCTCGAGGAAGCGCACGACGGTGTCGTCGTCGCCGTGGGCCGGCGTGTACACGATGCAGTCGGGTTCGAGCGCGAGGAGAGCGTCGACGTCGTCGGTCGCGGTGATGCCGACCGGCGCGCGCCCGCAGAGCTCGCCGGCATCCAGGCCGACCTTGCCGGGGTCGAAGGCGAACAGGCCGACCAGCGCGAGATCCGGGTGGTCGAGGACGGCGGCCAGCGCCTGACGTCCGACGTTGCCCGTCGACCACTGCACGACTCGAAGCTGCTCCACGCCACGGAATACTACACGTGTCGTAAACAGTCAGCGTCGGAGGCCTCCGGAGGCCACGAACTCGTCGGCCAACGCCGCCGGAGCGGCGGCGAGCCAGCCGTCGACGATGGCGTCGCGCAGCACCCGCTTCCCGACCACTCGCAGCTGGATCAGGATCGCGGGGTAGTTGGCGAAGTGCTCGATGGTGAAGATGCCGCGCCGGCCTGCGGCCGAGCACCGCCTCCTTCTCCTCGAGGTCTTCGACGGTGACCGCGAGGATCGGGCCGTCGGGTGGCGTCTCGTCCCCGAAGCGCTTCAGGTCGGCCTTGCTGTACGGGCGTTCCCATGCGAACGACTTGCCCGCGACGAACCAGGTGCGGTGACCGAAGCGCTTGCCCACGGTGACCTCGGGGAGGCCGGCGACGATCTGCTCGACGTCGTCGAAGGTCGGCATCGGATCAGGCGAGCTCCGCGTTGACGGCGTCGAACAGGCTGCGCACACGATCGACGTCGAATGCGCCTTCGCGCCACGGGTCACCGGTCCACTCGCTGCGCGGCTGGGTGAAGAAGTCGCCGCCGTACACGTGGATGGCGCCCGCGTGCTCGACCCGTCGGGTTGTGCACCGCGTGCACGACGTCGTCGCCGAGCAGGCAGACGTCCTTCGGGCGCAGCGACCGGCCGCCCGAGTCGATCGAGTCCGTCGCCGTGACGGCGGTAGAAGCGGTTGTCCTCGCCGCCGGAGTAGAGGCCGATGGCCGCCCACATGCGGTGGTCGTGTGGTCCCAACGTCATGCCCGGCGCCCACACGAGCTTCAGCACCGTGACCTCGGGCGACACATGGAGGGCGACCATCTCCGCGCGCGTCGGCGGCAGGGCGTCGGCGATGGCGCGCGGGATCGGCGACCGCCCGCTCGAGGACGTCACGGATGGCCAGGCGCGGTTCCGGATCGGCCGCCGCCGCTCTGCACGCCACCACGAGGTCGTCGACGTCGAACATCGAATCCTCCTCAGCCTTCGGTCGCGAGCGCGAGCCAGGTTCTCGGCCGAGCGTTCGATCATCGGCATCGGAATGAGCGGCAGTTGTCCGCTCGCAGCGGCCGTGCGTTCCTCCGAGAAGCCGCTCCAGTCGAAGGAGTTGGTCACGTCGCTCTCGGTGTCGCTCACCGGGGTGAGCTTCCAGCCCCACGTGTACCCGAAGCTGGCGCGGTCGTTGCCGACGCTCCACTCGACGCAGCCGGTCGGGTGCGATGCGCGTCACGGTGTCGCGCACCCGGTACTTCCCGATGAGACGGTCACCCAGAGGCTCACCGTCCAGTGCGAGCTGGAACGTGTCGCCGACTGCTGTAGTGGGCGGGCATCGGGTACAGCTTCCAGCATCCCGGAGCCGGCGATGGCGACGTGACCCGCCGGGTCGGCCACGATCGCGAACAACGTGGCCGCCGGCGCGGCAACCCGTCGGGTGACGGAGCGCGCTCGGCCGACATGCGTCGACCCTACGTCAGCTGGCGATCTCGTACACCTCGGCGCGACGCCAGCGCGGCCGGCCCTGGTCGCTGGCCTCGCACACCAAGACGGTGCCGTTCTTGCTGTGCCCGATGTTGCCGGGAACGCGGCAGAACGATCCCGCTCGCACGACCGGGACCGTCGAACGCGGTACCGGCGCGTACCGCGGCGGCGAGTGCGGCCCGACGGTGCAGACGTGCGTGTTCGTGCGACGCTCGCGATCTGTTGCTCCCGGTGGGCGCGATCGTGTCGGAGCATCACGAGCAACCACGCCACGAACGCGCCGACACCGATGGTGAACCCGAGTTCCAGAACTGCAACCTGCATGTGAGTGCATCGGCCGGGAGAACCGGCCGGTTGAGCATCACTACCGTGGTGCGGGTGAGCTCGAACGACGTGCGGACCATCGTCGAAGGTGAACGTGAGGCTGCTCGGCGCCGCATCGCCGATCTGGAGCGGTCGTTCGACGCCATCGTTGCGTCGGTCGACACCGCGAACACGGACGACGAGCACGATCCCGAAGGGGCGACGCTCGGATTCGAACGGGCGCAGGTCGTGAGCCTCCTCCACGACGCCCGCGGACACCTCGAGGCTCTCGACCGTGCGGTGTCGCGGATCGATGCCGGGACGCACGGCGTCTGCGAGCAGTGCGGCGGCGACATCGGGGACGCTCGCCTCGTTGCGCGTCCGAGCACTCGCATCTGCGTGGAGTGTGCGCGAGGTGGGCGGTCCCGATGAGCGCGAAGGCGACTCCGAAGACCTCGGAGACGGAGACGCGCGACGGAGTGAAGCTGACCAACCTCGACGCGTCGCTGTTCGAGGGAGCCGGCGCAACGAAGCGGGACCTCGTCGACTACCTGGAGGCCGTCAGCGATCGCATCGTCCCGGTGCTCGCCGACCGTCCGCTCTCCGTGATCCGGATCATGCGGGGTCAGGACTCGTTCATGCAGAAGAACGTGCCCAAGTACACGCCGGATTTCGTGGAGACGGTCACGTGGTGGGCAGAGACTTCGAAGCGCGACGTCCACTACGCGGTGTGCAACGACCGCCGCACGCTGCTGTGGTTCGCCAACCAGCGCGCGGTCGAGTACCACCCGTCCTTGGTCACGGTGACGCATCCCGATCGCATCACCCACCTCGTGCTCGACCTCGATCCGCCCGAAGGCTCCGACTTCTCGCACGTCGTGGCGGTCGCGCACCTCGTACGCCAGGCTCTCGACGACGTCGGGCTCGCGGGTGCGGTCAAGACCAGCGGCGCCAAAGGTGTGCACATCTTCGTACCCATCGACGCCGACGCTCCGCCGCAGGACTCGGCGGCCGCCCTCCGCGCGATCGCGGCGCGCACCGAGGCGCTCGACCCGTCGCTGGCGACAACCGCGTTCATCAAGGAGGACCGCGAGGGCAAGGTGTTCGTCGACTCGACGCGCGTCGGCGGCGCGACGGTCGTCGCCGCCTACAGCCCACGCGCGCGGCCAGGCGTGCCGGTGTCGTTCCCGCTCACATGGGACCAGCTCGACGACGTGCACCCGGCGGACTTCACCATCCACACCGCGCTCGACGCGCTCGGAACGAGCGACCCGTGGGCCGACCACATGCCCGCGGTGCAGCACCTCGACGCTGATCTGATCACCGAAGGTCATGAGATCCCCGTCGCGCGCGTGCAGGCGATGCACGAGGGGAAGCGCCGGAAGCGGCGAGCGGCAGAATCAGGTTGACGTTCCCCAATGCCGCGAACCGTTCCCGAGGAACTGTCCGTGTCCGTCGCGCGGATCGTGCTGGGCGCGATCGACGCCGGTGACGGCGGTACCCCCGAGCAGCACTCGGGGCCGAGCGTCCCCTCGCCGATGTGCGCGCCGACTTCGACGTCGTGCCGGTGGTCCACGACCGGTAGCAGTAGCGGCGGCGGTCTCCGCTCCGCGAGGATGCGGGCATGAGCGACGCGCCTCCCTCTCCGTTCGCATCCGAATTGTTCGCCGGCCAGGTGGTGTTCGTCACCGGCGGCGCCACCGGCATCGGCAAGGAGATCTGCCGCAGCTTCGGCAATGCCGGCGCGCGCATCGCCATCGCCAGCCGGAAGCAGGACGTGCTCGAGGCCGCGAAGTCAGAGCTCGAAGCCGACGGCATCGACGTGTGGTTCGACACCTGCGACGTGCGCGACGCGGGCGCGGTGCAGCGGGTGGTCGACGGCCTGCTCGCTCACTACGGCCAGCTCGACGTCGTGGTGAACAACGCGGCCGGCAACTTCCCGGCGATGATGACGTCGATCTCGCCCAACGGGTTCAAAGCTGTGGTCGACATCGACCTGCTCGGCACCTACAACGTGTCGAAGGCGACGTTCGACGCCTGGCTCCGCGAGCACGGCGGCAACATCGTCAACATCACCGCGCCGTTCGAGATGAAGGGCGCGGCGATGCAGGCCCACGTCGCCGCGGCGAAGGCGGGCGTCGACTCGTTCACCCGCACCGCGGCGGTGGAGTGGGGGCCGTACGGCATCCGGGTCAACGCGGTCGCGCCGGGCTACATCGACAACACCGAGGGCGTGAAGCGATTCGCGGAGGCGGTCCCGAGCAGCGAAGGTCGCCGCGCCAACAACCCGGTCGGCGTCGTCGGCCACGGCGCCGACATCGCCCACATGGTGATGTACTTCTGCAGCCCCGCGGCTCGGTTCATCTCGGGTCAGGTGATCGCGGTCGACGGCGGCTCGAGCGTCGACCAGTTGAAGCTCAAGGTCGACGCGACCTGAGCTGAGGCCGCCTTCGGGCGGTGGGAGGGCCCCGGCCGTCGGGTTGCCTGGTCAGCCGCCGAGGTGGCGCGCCGCGAACGCCTCGATCTGCGCGCGTCCACCCGCCGGCCAGCCGCACACGAGGTAGCCGAAGCCGGCTTCGTCCCACCCCGCGACGCGTCGGTCGATGGTGTCGGCGTCGTCCTCGAGCGACAGCGACGCGGCGCGCGTGATCTCGGACGGGTCACGCCCGGCAGCCTCGGCCATCGCGCTGAGCTTCGCCGACTTCTCCGAGAGCTCGCGGGTGCCGCCGAAGCAGTGCCACACGTCGGCGTAGCGCGCCGCGATCGGCATGGTGCGCTTCTCGCCCGACGCGCCCACCCAGATCGGCGGGTGCGGCTGCTGCACCGGCTTCGGGTTGAGCGTGGCGTGGTCGACCGTGAAGTGCTGGCCCTCGAACGAGAAGTCGTCGGTCGTGAGCAGGCCGCGCAGGATCTGGATCGCCTCCTCGAACGCGTCGATGCGATCCTTCGTCGCCGGAAACGGGATCCCGAGCTGACGGTGCTCGGCCTCGAACCATGCGGCGCCGTACGACAGCTCGAGCCGTCCGCCCGACGCGTGATCGATGGTGATGGCCTCGGCCGCGAACACCGCGGGGTGGCGGTAGGTCATGCCGGTGACGAGCAGACCGAGACGGACGCGCTCGGTCAGCCCGGTGAGCGCGGCAAGCGTCGTGTTGCCCTCGAAGCACTCACCGGGTCCTTCGCCGTACATCGGCTGGAAGTGGTCGAAGCCCCACACGCCGTCGAAGCCGAGCTCGTCGGCGAACTTGGCGCGTGCGGCCACCTCCGACCACGGGACGCGTTGCTGGGCCATGTCGAGTCCGAAGCGCATGTCCCGAGGTCTACCACTCACGCTGTCGACCTACGACACGGCGTTCCACACGATGACGCCGAGCCAGATGCCGACCGCGATCGCGACGACCTGGAGCAGCAGCAGGACGACGCGCATCTGCGTGGTCATGACGTCTCCTCGCCCAGGACGGCGTGCTTGGCGCGTTCGTACTCGTCGTCGTCGAGCATGCCGCGCTCGCGCAGATCGGCGAGTGTCGCGAGGCGATCGACCAGCCCCGCACGGCTGGTCTCGGGTGGCTCGTACGTCGACGGCGACGTCGGAGACGGGGGAGCGGGTTCGGGCACGAGCGTGGGTACGGGGCGTGCGTACGGCGCGGACGCGTGCACCGTCGACGCGACGGGGGCCTCGGGCTTCGGCGTTCGGACGGGAGGCGGCCTGTAGGGGTGGAGGTGGTCGTCGGCCCGCTGGGAGTTCGGCCCCCACAGCGCCCAGCGCGCGGCGCGGGGCGAGAGCAGGAAGAGCAGCGGCGCGCCGCCCATGACGACGAAGATGATCCCGCAGACCCACCAGCCCGCGACGCTGCCGCCGCCGCCCGGCGGGTTGAAGCCGTAGTCGAGGAAGTTCCAGCCGAGCGCGAGGAACAGCGCCGACCACGAGAACACGTACGGGCGCGGTCCGCCGCCGGGGAACACACCGAGGAAGGTGAAGATGCCGGCGAAGCACATGCCGAAGATCGCCACCGGCATCACCCAGCCGACGCCCTTCGGGCAGGCTTGGCGGATCTCGTAGGCCCCGCCCGACGCGCATGCGCCGCCGACGTCCATCACCGCACGCATCGACTCGTAGAGCAGCGTGAGGCAGAAGATGAAGATCGCGGTGCCGAGCGTGAGGCAGATCGCCTTCCACGCGACCTTGCTCGCGCGCATGCCGTCGACGCCCAGAGCCATCGGGTGATCCTGTTCGATCCGGCCGCGCGACGCAACGACCGTGGCAGACTCGCTCGCCATGTCCCGGTCCGAGGTCTGGTCGCCTGCCCCCGACGCGCTGCGCGGCCGCGTGGCGGTGGTCGCGGGCGCGACTCGCGGTGCCGGGCGCGGGATCGCCCTCGCACTCGGCGAGGCCGGCGCGACCGTCTACTGCACCGGGCGGAGCAGTCGGGTCAGGGCGTTGCGCTCCGACTACGACCGGCCCGAGACCATCGAGGAGACCGCCGAGCAGGTGACGGCGCTGGGCGGGGAGGGCCTCCCAGCCGCGGTCGACCACCTCGATCCCGCGCAGGTCGAGTCGCTCGCGGCGCGGGTGCGCGCCGAGCAGGGCCGCCTCGACGTGCTGGTGAACGACATCTGGGGGGCCGAGCTCCTCAAGGGAGACCCCACGCACTGGGAGACGCCGATCTGGGAGCTCGACCTCGACGCCGGGCTGCGCATCCTGCGGCTCGCCATCGACACCCACCTGATCACGTCACACCACCTGTTGCCGCTCCTCGTGGAGCGCCCGGGCGGGTTGGTGGTCGAGGTCACCGACGGCACCACCGACTACAACGCGAACGAGTACCGCATCTCGGTGTTCTACGACCTGGCCAAGGTGAGCGTGAACCGGCTCGCGTTCTCGCAGGGCCACGAGCTCGCGGGCGTCGGTGGCACCGCGGTCGCGATCACGCCCGGCTTCCTGCGTTCCGAGATGATGCTCGAGGCCTTCCAGACCACCGAGGACAACTGGCGTGACTACACGGGTCCGCCCGACTTCCTGGTCTCGGAGTCGCCGCGCTACGTCGGACGCGCGGTCGCCGCGCTGGCAGCAGACCCCGAACGCACGCGCTGGAACCAACGTTCGGTGACGTCGGGCGAGCTCGCGGAGGCCTACGGCTTCACCGACGTCGACGGCTCCCGTCCGCAGGTCTGGCGGTTCATCGCCGACTCTCACGGGAGTGACGGGCCGCTGGACCCCGACGCCTACCGCTGACCCGCACTCCCCCCACGGTGCCGGCGCCACAGTCGGCCCTGTGTTCGCTCAGTGCATCGGCCGGGTTGGTAGAAGGTGGTGTGCACTTCGAGCGTGAGCACGGGTTCGCGGGGACCGTCGAACGGGTGGCGACCATCATGAGCGACCCCGCGTTCCAGACCCGGCTCGACCTGCCCGACCTGGCGCGTCCCGACGTGGTCGCGCACGAGGTCGATGGCGCGTCGCATCGTCTCACGCTCCGCTACGCATACATCGGTCAGCTCGATCCGATCGCGCAGAGGATCGTCGGCGGACGCAAGCTCACGTGGGTGCAGGACCTGCGCGTCGACGTCTCGACCGGCATGGGCACGCTCGGCTTCTCGGCTGACGGCGTGGGTGGTCGGGCCGATGGCGCCGCGACCGTCCGCATCGTCGCGTCCGGCGACATGTCGTGCCGACGGGTGATCAGCGGCGAGTTCCGCATCAAGATCCCACTCGTCGGCGCCAAAGCGGAGAAGGCGATCGTCCCCGGCCTCGCCCGTCGCCTCGACGTCGAAGCCGACGCGGTGACGGCCGAGCTCGCGCGGTGAGTGCACCGACCGCACCCGAGCCGCCGGAGGTGCCGTTCCGGCCGACGGTCGGGGAGGCGCTGCACCATGCGGTCGCGCGGTGGCCCGATCACGACTTCGTCGTGACGCCCGACCGCCACATGACGTACGCGCAGGCGGAGGAGGAGTCGGGCCGTCTCGCCCGGCGCATGCTCGCGGCGGGCATGGGCAAGGGGACGCGCGTCGGCGTGTACTTCCCGTACGGGCAGGACTGGGTGGTGGCGTGGCTGGCGGCGAGTCGCATCGGCGCCCTGGTGATGCCACTGGCGACGACCTACCGCCCGGCGGAGATCCGCAAGGTGCTGCGCATCGGTGACATCGACACGCTGTTGACCGCACGCGTGGTCCTGGGTCGCGACATGCAGGAGATGCTCGAAGCGAGCGTGCCCGGCCTCGCCGACGCCACCGGCCCGCGCCTCTTCCTGCCCGAGACGCCGTCGCTGCGCGCGCTGTGGCTCACGGACGATCCGGACCGTGTCTGGGCGACACCGCTCGACTTCGACGGGGTCGCCGACGCCGCGGTGACCGACGACCTGCTGCGCGGGGTCGAAGCCGAGGTGATGCCGGCCGACCTCGCGCAGGTCACCTACACGTCGGGCTCGAGCGCCGACCCCAAAGGGGTCGTGCACACGCACGGCACCGTGGTGCGCGCGACCGCTGCGCTCGCCGTGCTGCAGACCGCGGACGGCACCCCGCCGCGCTTCTTCTGCGCGTTCCCGTTCTTCTGGATCGGCGGCACGCTGATCCTCGGTGCCGCCCTCCAGACGGGCGCCACGGTCCTCGTCACCGAGCGCTTCGATCCGGCAGCTGCACTCGACCTCATCGAGCAGGCTCGGGCCACGCACGTGCTCGGCTGGCCCACGCTCCTCCAGGCCATGCGTGATCACCCGTCGTTCGCCGGCCGCACCCTGGGCGACATCCCCGGCCTCACCGTGGGCCCCGCCGACGTGGCGCTGGTCGGCGGTCCCGTGCCGGGCATCCCCGCGCACCGCGGCATGAGCGAGACCGTCGGCAACATCGGCTCGGTCGGCCACCGCGTCGTCGATCCCGACACCGGTGCCGACGTGGCCGACGGCGAAGAGGGTGAGCTCTGGGTGCGCGGCTACGGCCTCATGCACGGGTACTACAAGCAGGAACGCGCCGACGTGTTCGACGCCGACGGCTGGTTCCACACCGGCGACCGCGTCTTCCTGCACGACGGGCGCGCCTGGTTCGTGGGGCGCACGACCGAGATGGTGAAGTCACGCGGCGCCAACGTCGCGCCGCGTGAGGTCGAACTGTTCCTCGAGGAGGAGTTCGACGAGGTGCTCTACGCGTTCGTGCTCGGCATGCCCCATCCCGAGTTCGGTGAGCAGGTGGCCGCGGTGCTCGTGCCGGCGAGGGGACACACGCTCGATCCCGACGACATCGCCCGGCGGGCCCGCGAGCAGATCTCCTCGTACAAGGTGCCGACCCGCATCGACGTGTGGGACGAGGCCGACGTCCCGTGGCTCGGCTCCGGCAAGCCCGACAAGCGCGCCATCCGGGAGCGGTTGGAGGAACCGGGCCGCTGACCCCTCGCGCTCAGGGCCGACGGTTAGGTTCTCGTCGTGCGCAGACGGGGATCCGCGATGATCGTGCTGGCGGTGGTCGCGCTCACGCTCCTCGCCAACGCCGCCTCCGCGAAATCCACCACCACGACCGCGCCCGTCGACTACCGCACCGCGCTCACGCAACGCTTCGCCAAGGAGTACGGCGACGCCGCGCTCGCGCGGCAGGTCGTTGCGGGGTTGAGCGACGCGACGATCACATCACTCGAGGCGAGAGTGCCGCTCACCGAGGTGGCCACGTCGCCGTTCCTCGCGTACAAACCGCCGCGCATCGGTGACAAGAAGGTCGACAGCCTGGTGGTCTTTGCCTTCGGCAACCGCGTCGGCCCCGACGGCGGATTGCTGCCCAGCCCGGCGAACACGGCGATGGCCAAGGCAGTGGAACGCTTCGTCGCGCAGGCACGACGTGCCGGTGTACGCGCAGACCGAGATCGCGAAGCTGCTCCAAGCCGCGGGTGTCGAGGGCGTCACGTCGATCGACCCGGTCACCGACGCCGACGGTACCGTCACGTACCTCAGCACTGCCGGCGTCGCCGAGCAGGTGGTGAGCAAGGCCCAGGCTGCGGGGGCGAAGCTCGGCACCGTTGGCGTGATCGGATTCTCCGATCACGCGGTGCGCTGCGTGCTCACCGCCCGCAAGGCAGGCATGACCGACGCCGCGGTGCCGAAGGGTGTGACGCTGCCGACGGTGTACGACCCGGAGTCGAACCAGTCCTGGACGCGCTCACGCGCCGCGTACCTGCCCACCGACCTGATCGGCCGGCTCACGACCCTCTGACCGCCGACGGTTGCGCTGTGGTCAGGGCGCCTCGGGCTCGAGCCCGGCGGTGATGCGGTCGACGTCGTCGAGCTTGTGCGCGTTGAGGGTGGCGCCGGCGAGCGCGCCGAGGAGGCCGGCGCCGACCACGCCCAGGCCGACGCCGAGGCCGACCCACACGTACCACTCGGTCTTGTCGCTGATGGCGATCGCCGTCATCAGCACGAAGATGCCGATCATGATCGGCAGCGCCACGAGGATCGACTTCACCAGCGCCTTGAGCAGGTCCCGTTCGGCTTCGTGCTCGCGCTCGAGCGAATCCTCGTATCGCTCGGCGATGTCCTCGGGGATCGCGACCTCTCCGCTCATGATGTCCTCTCGCTCAGCTCGCCCGGTGGGCCCCATGATGCCGCACCGGAGTCATCGAGCGGCGATCTCGAGCCGGAAGACCGGGTGGTCGGGGGCGATGCGCTCCAGGTCGGCGTCGGGGGAGTCGCCACTCACGCCGTCGAAGAACACGCCGACCTCGGCCTTCCACCTCTTCAGGTAGGCGCGCAGGATCGGGACCTTGTCGGCGTCGATCACCTCGGTGGCGCGGAACCGGTCGGTGTGCTTGCCGACGCGCAGCTCGCCGTTGGTCGCGACCCGGAGGTTGCGCACCCACTGCGTGACACCACGCGGGGCCACGAGGTACTGCTCGCCGTCGTGCGTGAGGAGGTTCACCGGCGTGGTGCGCCACTCACCGGTCGTGCGGCCGCGCACGCGCAGCTCGCGCGATCCCCACACGCTCACACCCATCCGGGTGAGCAGGGCCACCGACGGATTGAACACGTGGTTCGTGAACCACCCCGGTTCGACGTAGCGGGGCTCGCGCATCCTGCTCGTCGGGCATCGGTGCCTCCCTGTTCGCTAGGTGTACATGAGCGACCCCGGCGTCGTGAGCAGCTCACCGGTCTCGAGCCAGGTCTTGAGGCCCGAGAGCACCATCGGCCAGCCACCGTAGATCTGCTCGCAGGCGCCGTCCCGCATCTGGTCGTGCACCAGCGTCAGCTCGGCACGAGTCGCCGACCGGCTCGATCTCCCACGAGACCCGGGAGAAGCCCTCCGTCTCTGCCTCGGGGCTGAAGTGAGCCAGCAGCGTGTGCACGAGCTTGCGCGGCGGATCGATCTCCAGCACGTCGCCCTCTCCCAAGAGGAGCTCGCCGGCCTGCAGCTCGATGCGTGCGCCCGACGGTCCAGTCGGAGTGTGCACCGGCGCCGAAGTTGTACTTGGCCCGGATGGCGGGGTCGGTGATCGCCTCCCACAGCCGCTCGGGCGTGGTCTTGATGTAGATCTCGAACACCTTCTCCATCGTCTTGGGTTCCTCCATCGTCTTCGGGTCCATCTCGTGCTCCAGTTCCTGCTTGAGGCCGCTGAGCCCGGCGGCCCACGGTTCGGCGTACTTGCTCACCCATCGGTCGTGGACGAGGCGGATCGGGACGGGGTTGAGGTGGTGCAACTTCTCCCGGCCCTGCCGTCGGGCGACGACGAGCCCGGCGTCCTCGAGCACCTTCAGGTGCTTCATCACCCCGAAGCGCGTCATCGCGAACCGCGCTTCGAGCTGATGGAGCGTCTGGCCGTCCTCCCGGAAGAGCTCGTCGAGGAGGCTCCTGCGGGTGGGGTCGGCCAGCGCCTTGAAGACCTGATCGGTGTCGCCGTCCACGCCGCGAGAATAGGTGACTTATTGGTCACATGTCAAGCGGTACCCTGCGCCGATGCTGCACCACCTGACGTTGTGGGTTCCCGACCTCGGGCGGGCGGAGGAGTCGTGGAGCTGGCTGCTCGGTCGGCTCGGCTACGAGCCCGACCTCGCGGTCGACGGCGTGCTCCTGTTCCGCCACCCGGCTGGGTTCAGCGTGGCGATGGAGCAATCGCCCGACATGGTCCCCGGCATGCTCTACAGCCGCTTCCGACCCGGGTTGAACCACCTCGCGTTCCGCCTCGAGGGCGATCGCTCGCTGGCGGAGCTGGTGGCGGAGGCGCCCGGCTACGGATGGGCACCGATGTCGACCGACGGCGCGCACCTGATCGCGGGTGGCGCCGAGGTCGCGTACCTCGAAGACCGCGACGGGTTCGAGGTCGAATTGGTCCGGTGAGCTCGTGCGTTCGGCGCGTGCGTCAGCCGGGCGCGTCGAGACGGGCGGCGACGTCGGCCGGGAACCCGCCGGTGGCGATCGGACCCCATCGCTCGATGGTGATGCGGATCAGCGACTTGTCCTGCAGCTGCATCGCGGCGCGGTACTCGTCCCAGTGCGGATGCTCGCCCGAGATGCACCGGAAGTACTCGACCAGGCCGTCGAGCGCGTCGGGCATGTCGAGCACCTCGGCGGTGCCGTCGACCTGCACGTACTCGGCGTTCCAGTCGTCGGACTGCACGACGATCGACACCCGCGGATCGTGGCGCGCGTTGCGTGCCTTGGCCCGATCGGGATACGTCGACACGACGATGCGACCGTCGGGATCGACGCCGCACGTCACGGGCGAGAGCTGCGGCCGGCCGTCACGACGCGTCGTCGCGAGCAGACCGCGGTGGCGCGGGCGGAGGAAGGTGAGCAGTTCGGCGCGGTCGACGGTGCGGGCGGTGGCGACGCTCGGGCTCATGCGGGGGTCTTCATGTGGGGGTCTTCATGTGGCGGTCTTCATGTGGCGGTCCTCACGTGGGTGGATCCTGGCAGACTGCCCCCATGACACCACGTACGCACTCCGACTCCATCGTCGTGGCCCGCGCGCCGCACGAGGTGTACGAGCTGGTGGCCGACATCACGCGCATGGGGGAGTACAGCCCCGTCTGCACGGAGTGCTGGTGGGACGACGGTGACGGACCGAGCGTCGGCGCGCACTTCACCGGCCGCAACGAGCTCCCCGAGCGCACGTGGGAGACCCGCTCCGAAGTCGTCGCCGCGGAGCCGGGGCGTGAGTTCGCGTGGGTGGTGGGGCCACGGATCGCGCGCTGGGGCTACACGTTCACCGCGGTCGACGGCGGTACCGACGTGACCGAGTCGTGGGAGCTGTTGTCGGGAGCCGAGGCGTTCTTTGCGGCGCGCTACGGCGACGACGCGGTGGCGACGACCAGGGCGGACCGCCATGCCCGTGCGGTGCGCGGCATCCCCGAGACCTTGGCGGCGATCAAGCGCGTCGCCGAATCGGGGCGCGGCAGTCAGCCGGGGTCGTAGAGGCCCCAGCCGCGCACGACCTGGCCGTCGGCGTCGAACACGGCGAGCTCGGTGCAACCTCGTCCGGCCTGGTTGCGATAGCGGATCGCGATGGCGTCGATGCCGACGTGCACGTCGTCGAGCTCGAAGTGCAGGTCGCCATGGCCGGCGAGCGCCGTCGTCCAGTAGGCGCGCAGCGCGTCCTTGCCGCGCACGACGCCCGTCGGATCACCCGTGACGGTGGCGGCGACCGGGGAGACGAACTCCACGTCGTCGGCGAAGTGCGAGAGCACGGCCTCGACGTCGTGGCGGTTCCACTCGTCGATCCACTGCTGCGCCCAGGTGCGTGCTTCGTCGGGGGTCACGGCGGGAAGCGTACGGTGGACGCGCGGGTCGTCTCCCTTCATTTCCCGACCGATCTCCACGAGGAGCGAGTGATGAGCGACTGGAACGACAAGGTGATCGAGGAGCTGCGGGCCAACGGCGGGACCGCGCCGAGCATGGGCGGCGCGACGCTGCTCATCCTCCACACGATCGGTGCGAAGAGCGGCCAGGAACGACTCTCGCCGCTGCTGTATCGCGAGCGCGGTGACGACCTCGTGATCTTCGCGTCGTATGCCGGCGCGCCGACGAACCCGGCGTGGTTCCACAACCTGGTGGCGAACCCCGAGGTCACGGTCGAGATCGGAGGCGAGACCCGCTCGGTGCGGGCGCGAGTCGCCGATCGGGCGGAACGCGACGAGCTCTACGAGTGGAACAAGCAGGACTACGACACCTTCGCCGAGTACGAGGCCAAGACCGACCGCGTGATCCCCGTGGTGATCCTCGAACCTGTCGGTTGACGGTTACTCGGTGTAGAAGCCGCCGTCGGGATGCAGGATCTCGCCGGTGAAGTAGCTCGCCTCGTCCGACGCGAGGAACAGCGCCGTGTTCGCGATCTCGAGGGGCGTGCCCATGCGCCCCATCGGGATCTGGCGTGTGATGTGCTGACGGGCGGCGTCGGGCATGAACTGCATGATGGCGGTCATGTTGGTCTCGATGAACCCGGGGCCGATGCTGTTCACCCGGATCCCCGCCGGTGCGAGGTCACGGGCGAGCTTCTTGGTGAGGTACCACACGCCTGCCTTCGACACGCCGTACGGCACCGATCCGGCGTCGGGGTGCTTGGCCGCGATCGACGCGATCGTGATCAAGCTCGCGTCCTGCGCACAGCCGTGGTCGAGCATGGCGCCGACGCACGACTGCAGTGACCTGATCGTGCCGGTGAGGTTGACATCGAGGACCGACTGGTAGTCGTCGTCGTCGAGCGCCACGAACCCGCGTGCGAGGTCGGGCTGGTAGTTGGCCTTCATCGTCTTCTCGGCGAGCTCGAGATCACCCGAGACGTAGCCCGCAGCGGCGACGCCGGCGGCGGTGACCACGATGTGCAGGCCGTCGTAGCGCTCGATCGCGGTCCGGGCCATCGCGTCGGTGTCGACCCGGCTGGTCACGTCGACGGAGACGAACGCGGCCCGACCGCCGAGCTGTTCGATGACGGCGACGGTCTCCGCGCCCGGGCCGTCGAGCAGGTCGGCCACCACGACCGCCGCGCCTTCCTCGGCGAAGCGCACCGCGGTGGCCCGTCCGAGCCCGTTGCCACCTCCGGTGACGACCGCCACCTTGCCCGCGAGCCTCCCGTCGGTCATGGTGCCCCCTCGTCGCCCGATCCCGTGCGCGATGAGTTTGGCACCGACCGACGGTCGTAGCCGGTGAGCCTTCCCGATCGAGGGAAGCCGGTGACGAAGGAGCGACCGTGGCGAAGCGAGGCGACTCACCGCTCGGGACCCCGTGTTGGGTCGAACTGCTGACGTCCGATCCCGAGCGCAGCCAGGAGTTCTACGGCCGGCTGTTCGGGTGGACGGTCGAAGACCCGGGCGCCGAGTACGGCGGGTACAAGAACTTCCAGCTCAAGGGCGAGCGCGTCGCCGGGTGCATGCGCAACGACGGTGAGGCCGGGGTGCCCGACCTCTGGTCGGTGTACCTCGCGGTCGACGACGCCGAGGCGACGGTGGCGCGCGCCGCCGACGCCGGTGGCCAGGTCATGGTGCCGGCGATGGACGTGATGGCACTCGGGCGGATGGCCGTCGTCGTCGATGCGGGGGGCGCGGTGATCGGCATGTGGCAGCCGGGCGAGCACCGCGGATTCGGGTACGTGGGAGAGCCGGGCGCGCCGAGTTGGTTCGAGTTGCACACGCGCGAGTACGAGCCGTCGCTCGCCTTCTACCGCGCGGTGTTCGGATGGCAGCACGCGCGTCGAGAGCGACGCGCCGGAGTTCCGGTACTCGACGGTCGACGTCGACGAAGCGCAGTACGCGGGCGTGATGGACGCGAGTGGGTTCCTGCCCGAGGGCGTGCCCGGCGGGTGGGCCGTGTACTTCGAGGTCGACGACGCCGACCACAGCGTGTCGGAGGTCGTGTCGCTCGGCGGCGAGGTCGTGATGGCGGCGGAGGACACGCCGTACGGACGGATCGCCACCGTGGCCGATCCGACCGGCGCGGTCTTCCGCGTCGGTGAGCCGCCGGCGAGCTGAGCGGCACTCGGCCGTGGCGACGTTCGTGCTCCTGCCCGGCGCGGGTTCCGACTCGTGGTACTGGCACCTCGTGGTGCCCGACCTCGAGGCGGCAGGTCACGACGTCGTCGCGGTCGACCTCCCCGTCACCGACGACGGTGCGGGGTTCGTCGAGTACGCGGACGTCGTCGTCGAAGCGATCGGTGACCGGCGCGACCTCGTGCTCGTCGCGCAGTCGATGGCTGGGTTCACCGCGCCCCTCGTGTGCGAGCGCGTCCCGGTCGAACTGATGATCCTGGTCGCAGCGATGGTGCCGCGACCGGGAGAGTCGGGCGGGGAGTGGTGGGTGAACACGCGCCATGCAGAGGCGCGCGGCCCCGACGCGTCGGACGACCCGATCGAGATGTTCCTGCACGACGTGCCCGACGACCTGGCGCGCGAGTCCGAGCACCACGTGTTCGCGCAGTCGGGGAAGCTGTTCGAAGCGTCGTGGCCGATGGACGCGTGGCCCGACGTGCCGACGCGCTTCGTGTTGTGTCGCGATGACCGGTTCTTCCCCGCCGACTTCCAACGGCGGGTGGTGCGGGAGCGCCTCGACATGGAGCCTGACGAGATGGACGGCGGGCACCTCCCCGCGCTGAGCCGTCCGCACGAGCTGGCGCAACGGCTGCTGCGATACCTCGTCGAGGTCGAACGCGCCCCGCAGTAGTGTCCGCGCCATGAGCATCAAGGCGGTGTCCCACGTCGCGGTCGGTGTGCGGGACATGGAGACGGCGCTCGGCTTCTACCGGGACGTGCTCGGCCTCCGCGTCACGGCTGACAAGATCGAGGAGTTCTCGCAGGGTCCGGGTCAGCCGCCGGCGCAACGGCGCGCGGTGTACCTGCGCTACCAGGACGGGCCGCACGAGAGCTTCATCGTGCTCGACCAGCAGATCACCAACGAGATCAAGGGTCAGCCCGCGCAGCTGTTCCAGATGGGTGTGCACCACTTCGCGTTCTGGGTCGACGACATCGACGTCATGATGGAGCGCGTGCGCGCCGCGGGTGTCACCGTCCTCATGGGTGGCGGCGACGGTCCGGGTGCCGACACCACCATGTACGGCGAGCCGGCTGGTGGACACGTGCGCAGCGTGTTCCTCCAGGATCCGGAAGGCAACTACGTGCAGCTCGACCAGAGAGCGTGACCGCGTGAGCAGCCCCACGAACGGTGGGTCGACGTTCGATCACGTGACCGTCGCGGTCTTCGACCTCGACGAAGCGATCCAGTTCTTCGGCGTGCTCGGCTTCGAGGTGATCAAGAACGTCCACGTCTCGGGTGCGACGATGGACGCGTACATGGGAATCCCGGGGATGGAGGCCGACCACGTCACGCTGGCGGTCGCCGACGCCGAGCCTCACCAGGAGGTGCAGCTCCTGCACTTCCACAAGCCCGCCGAGCTCGTCGACCGTTCGTCGGGCAACCTCGCCGGCACCGGCTACAACCACATCTGCTTCCGGGTCGAGGATCTCGAAGCCACCGTGGCCGAGTTCGAGGCGGCCGGGTTCCCCACCCGCAACCAGCCGATGGACTTCCACGACCGCAAGCTCGTGTTCCTCGTCGGCCCCGCCAACACCGTCGTCGAACTCGCGGAGTGGGACTGACCCCTCGACGTCCTGGCGCCGTCACTCCGACGCGTGTCACGGAACTGGGTCGCCGAACGTGGCTACCGGCCGGTTGTGACCGGCACCGCGTGGTCGCGGTGGCGGCGGCGGAAGAGGACCGACGCCACGAGCCCCGCGGGCAGCGGCAACCAGTACGAGAACAGCCGGTAGAGCAGCACCGCGAGCACCGCGTGGTCGGGTTTGACGCCGGCGAGGGTGAGCACACCGGTGAGCCCGGCCTCCACGAAGCCGAGGCCACCCGGGGTGATCGGGATCATGGCCAAGCGCGCTGCCGGCGACGAACGCGAGCAGCACCAGCACCGGGTCGACCCGCGATCCGACCGCGAGCAGGCTCACGTACAGCGCGAGGAAGTCGAAGAGCTGGTTGCCGAGCGCCGCGGGCACCGCGCGCTTCCACGACTCCGCCAGCGCGCTGCGCACGAAGTCGCGCGACTCCACCAGCCGGTCGGCGAGGCTGGGCGACGGCGCGGGCCGTCGCGCCACGCGGTGCACCAACCAGTCGAGGACGCGACCGACCGAGCGGACGACGCGGTCGGACACGAGCAGGATCGACGCGCCGGTGAGCAGGAAGATCCCGAGGACGCCGCCGAGGATCGCGCCCTGGAGCAGCTCCGAGCTCACCGCGAGCCCGAACACGATGGCCGGCAGCGCGAGGATCGGCAGGACGAACAGCGTCGCCGTCGACAAGAGCCCGACCGCGGTGAGTGCGGTGCTCGCGGTCGGGCCGTCGAACCCGGATCGACTGAGCATCGAGTACATCGTGGCCCCACCGGTCGCGGCGCCGCCAGGGAGCGCGCGACTCAGCGCGTTGCCGCTGAGCTGCGCGCACGCGACGTCGAACCACTTGTCGGTGTGGAGTGCGATGCGCATCAGGGCCCAGATGCAGAAGAACGCGGCCGCCTCGAGCACGAAGATCGGCACGAACCAGGCCGGGAACACCTCTTCGAGCTGGGGGAGCGAACCGAACATCACGATCAGGCCCGGCAGCACGAGGTAGAGCGCGACGCCGGTGACGACGAGCATCAGCACGCGGATGACGATGCGCGCGCGCGACGGCGTCGGAGCCGCCGCGGGCGCCGGTGCGGTCGCGGGCGCGGGCTGCGCGGTCACGCCTTCGGTCACCCGGGCGTTCCCTTCGGTCCGTACGCCTTCCGTGCGACGTCGGGCGGGAGGGGGAGCACCACCGTGAACTCGTTGCCTTCGGGATCGGCCATCCGGTAGTGCGACTCGCCGGGTCGGGCGTGGATCACCTCGACCAGACGGCCGCCGAGCTCCTCGATGCGCGCCGCGGGCGACCTCCATGTCCTCGACCTCGATGTCGGGACGGGTGCGGAAGCCGGTCGGTGTCGCGCCGTCGGGCGCGGGTTCGAAGGCGACGAACGCGCCGCCGCGGTCGGGCTCGAGCTGGATCCAGTCGGGCGCGGTCTCGACCACGCCGACCCCGAGCACCGCTTGCCAGAACTCCGCCAGTTCGGCCGGCTGCGCCGCATCCACCACGATCGCCCGCAACCATCCCACCGGCTCAGCCATGTTCGTCCTCCGCGCAGCTGCCGACCTGTCGGGTCACCCCCTGATCGTACGGCCGGTTCTAGCGTGTCCGAACCGTGCCGACCGACGACGCCGACACCGCATCGCCTGCCCTGCGGCTGGCCGAGGTGCTCGCGGCACCCCCGCGGCCACCGGACGACCCGAACCTGTTCTCGTCGAACCCGTTGTTCGGCGAGCCGGGGATCTACCCGCAGGGCACGCCGATGGAGCCGGCGTCCGGTCCCGCGACCACGGTCGACGCCGCGGTCGCCGCACTCGGCGCAGCTCGGTGATCGCCGACGCGGCCGCACGCCTCGCCGACGACGCGCCTCGTCGAGCGCGCTCCCGACCCGGGTCCACGCGCCGGGCTCGTCGCGCTCGCGGTGACCGTCGCCGCCCCGGTGCTCGACGCCTTCGTCGCGGGCGCGACGCCGGTCGAGACCGTCGGCCTCGGCGCCACCTCGTCACCAGGTCGCATCGTCGGGCCGGCGACCGACGACGGCGCCACCGCGACGCGAGTCGTGAACGAGCGCTACCGGGCCGAGGTCCCGACGCTGCTGGCGGGTTCGCTCGCCCACGATCTCCTGTGGAGCGGTCCCGGCGCCGGTCAGTACGAAGAGGTCGTGCTGCACGCGCTGGTCGCGCTCGTGCACCTCCAGGTGCTCGCGCGCACGCCCGTCGCTCGCGCACACGGGTACCGAGCTCGCCCGGCGTCAGAACTCGCTTGCGATCACGTTGCTCAATTCGCGCCACCCGGGAGCGCCGACATCGCGGTGCGCGCGCCCGACGGCCCCGGCACCATCCCCGGCGGCGCGCCGGGCATGCAGACGCCCGACTTCTGGAGCATCCCGTTCGTCGGCGGCCCCCGAACGACGTCTGACGCGCCCGAGCTCCTCGGCGTGGTGCTGCACCGCGTCACCGACGTGACACCGCCGTCGCCGCTGCGCTACGACGACGATCTCGGCGCGTGGTGGTCGGAGCACGGCGTCCGCGGCGCACTCGACCGAGTCGCGCAGTGGCGCGCCGCGGTCGCGCTCGGACTGCTCGACGCGAGCGACGCGCCGTGAACCCCAAGACCCGGCGCTGGCTGGCGCTGTTCGCGCTGAGTCTCCCGGTGGTCGCGCTGTCGGTCGACATGAACGGCGTGGTCGTGCTGCTGCCCACGATCGGCAAGGACCTGAACGTCACCCCGGCGGTCGCGGGCGCCATCGTCACTGCTGCGAGCCTCGCGTTCGCCGCGCCGCTCCTGTTGATCGGTCGCATCGCCGACCGCGTCGGCGCGCGCCCGATCCTGTTGGTCGGCGTGGTCGGCTTTGCCGTCGCCTCGGCGATCGTGCGCGTTGAGCGAGACCTTCGGCGTGATGATGCTGGGCCGTTCGCTGCAGGGCATCGCGTCGGCGTGTTGCTTCACCACATCGCTCGCGGCCATCGACGCGCTGTTCCAAGGGTCGGACTCGCAGCCGCTCGCGGTGGGCATCTGGGGTGCGCTCGGTGGCATCGGCGGCGCGTGCGGGCCGCTCGTCGCCTCCGTGCTCGCCGACGTCTGGTCGTGGCGGGCCTTCTTCGGGGTGAACGTGGTGCTGCTCGCGTTCGCGTTCGTGCTGCTCGTGTGGTTGGTACCGCACCTCCCACCCGACCGCACGCGTCCGGTGCCGGTCGCTCACGCTGGTGCTGCTGATGCTCGGCATCGGATCGGCCACCGCCGCCATCCAACACGTCGCGTCGGCGGGATGGGGCAACGCGTTCACCATCGCCGGCCTCGTGGTCGGTGCGCTGCTGCTGTTCGTCGTCTGGCTGCGCGTCCGCGGCCGCGATCCGCTCATCGCCGCCGGCGTCACCCGACTCGAACCGTTCCGCCTCGGGACCTACACCGCGACGCTGTCGAACTGGGGCTCGGGGGTCGTCATGGTGCTGGTGCCCACCGCGCTCGAGCTCGTGCGAGGCGTGAGCGTGCTCGAGGCCGGGATCCTCTTCCTCGGGTTCTCGGTGCCGTTCGCGCTCGGCGGCGTGCTCTCGGGGTTCATGATCCGCTCGCTCACGGCGCCCCGCACGCTCGCGCTCGGCTCGGCGGCGATGGTCGTCGGCATGGTCGGGTTGGCGATCGTCGGCCCCGACGGTCCGCTGGGCGCGGTCATCATCACACTCGCCGTCATCGGTCTGGGCAACGGCGTCGTCTACAGCGCGGCCACGTCGTACGCGCTCATCGACGTCGAGACCGACGATGCCGCCGAGGCGTCCGCCGCGCTCAGCGCGGCACGCGTGCTCGGCCTCGCGGTCGCCGTGGCCATCTCCACGTCGATGATGACCACCATCGATGCCGACCATCCGGGCGATTCGTGGGGGCTGCGGGTCGCGCTGCTCGTGGGCGCGGCGGTCACCGGAGGGGGCTGGTGGTTGGCGCCGCCGGGCGCGCGTCGCCGCGCCGGAGCGCCGGTAGCCTCGCCGCCGTGCTGCTCCCGACCGAGACCGACGCGCCCCGCGTGCTCGGCATGGTGAAGGCGGCGTTCGCACCCGCGGGTGGCTTCGACGAGCTCCAAGAGGCGGTGCTCGTCGGCATCGCCACCTCGCTCTACGGCCTCGACCTCGCCGACGTGCCGGTCGCCGACGCCGACACCGTCGCGCACGCCACCGAGCAGGAACGGCTCCACGCGGTGCACCTGATGGTCGTGCTCGAGTTCGTGGAGCACCCGCTCAGCACGCGGGTGGAGCTCCCGGTCGAGCAGTACGCGCACGGGCTCGGCGTGTCGCTCACCTTGCTGCGCGACGCCCGCAAGCTCGCCAAGGGTCACTTCGCGTGGATGTACCTCGACCTCCAGCGCCACAGCTGGTACGAGGAGGAGACGATCAAGGAGTCGGTGCGCGGGCGCTGGGAGGAGCTCATCCGCTCCAAGCTCGCCTACACGGGCGTCGTCTCCGATCACGTCATCGCGAGGAAGTGGAGCTCGTTGCGCGAGTGCCCGGCGGGGAGCTGGGGCAAGGCGGTGGCCGACTTCTACGACCGCCACGGCTTCCCGTTCCCGGGTGAGCGCTACGGCATCTACGAGCTCGGTGCCCGCCACGACTGGGTGCACGTGCTCGCGGGCTACGAGACCACGCCCGAGGGTGAGCTCGACGTGTTCGCCTTCATCGCCGCGTCGATGCGGGACGAGCGCGGCCTCGTGCTCCTCGCGATCACGCTCGGGCTGTTCCAGAACGGGAGCATCCATCACGTCGCGGGCAAGAAGATCAAGATCGCGCGCGCCGACACGCTCACCGACGACGGCGCGGTCGACCGCTGGGTCGAGGCGTTCCGGCGCGGCCGCCTCGCCACCACCGACGTGATGGGCACGGTGCGCCTGTTCGAGCACAAGAACGATCCCCTCGACGAGGCGCGGGCCCGCTTCGGTGTGGTGCCGCGGAGCGCCGAACCGTGACGGTGGCTTCGACCGCGCGCAAGCTCCTGGTGTCGATCCCGACGCTGCACGACCCGAACTTCTTCCGGTCGGTCGTGTTCATGATCGAGCACACCGACGAAGGTGCGCTGGGCATCGTCCTCAACCAACCGACCGACACGCGCGTCGACGAGGTGCTGGAGGACTGGGCGCCCTACGCGTCGGCGCCGGCCGTCGCGTTCGTCGGAGGCCCGGTGCAGCAGCACGAGGCGGTGATCGGCCTCGCGCGCGTCGGCGCCTTCTCTGATGGAGGCGGCGACCCCGGCGACGGCGACCGCTGGCAACCGCTCATCGGTCGCGTCGGCACCGTCGACCTCGGCCGCGACCCTCACGACGCCCGCGCCGACCTCGAAGCGGTGCGCATCTTCGCGGGGTACTCGGGCTGGGGGCCGTCGCAGCTCGAGGGCGAGATCGAGGCGGGTGGGTGGTTCGTGGTCGACGCGCATCCCGACGATCTCCTGACTGCACGATCCCGCCGGGTTGTGGCGCGCGGTGTTGCGTCGGCAGGGCGGTGACCTCGCGGTGTCGGCGAACTATCCGCTCGGCGGTGAGGGCCCGGCGGCCAACTAGTTTCGACCCCATGTCTCCAGACGACGGCATCGAACGGATCCTCGTTGTCACGGCGCATCCCGACGACGTCGACTTCGGCAGCGGCGGCTCCGTCGCGCGCTGGACCGACGCCGGGATCGAGGTCTCCTACTGCATCTGCACGAGCGGGGAAGCGGGCGGTTTCGACCTGACGGTGCCGCGCCCGACGATGGTGGAGATCCGCGAGGCCGAGCAGCGCGCCGCGGCGAAGGTGGTCGGTGTCTCCGAGCTCACCTTCCTCCACTACGCCGACGGTCGCCTCGAGTCGACGCTCGACCTGCGCCGCGACATCAGCCGGGTCATCCGCCAGGTGCGACCCGCAGCGCGTCGTCGGCCCGTCGCCGGAGCGCAACTTCGAGCGCATCTACGCCAGCCATCCCGATCACCTCGCAGCCGGTGAGGCGGCGCTGGCCGCGGTCTATCCCGACGCCCGCAACCCGTTCGCCCACCCCGAGCTGCTCGAAGAGGGCTTCGAACCGTGGGCGGTTCGCGAGATGTACCTGGCCACCGCCAACACCCCCGACGTGTTCGTCGACATCACCGAAACGTTCGAGCGCAAGCTCGAGGCACTGCGCTGCCACGCCAGCCAGATGACCGATCTCGACGGGCTCGACGAGCGCATCCGCGGTTGGAACGCCGCCAACGCCGAACTCGGCGGACTGCCCGCCGGGCGCCTCGCCGAGTCGTACCTGCGGGTCGACACGCAGTAGGCATCACCCGCACACACGCACACGGAGGATCGAGCATGGAACTGCAGGGGCTGCGTCTGGTCGCGGTCGGTGGGGCATCGGGCATGGCGAAGGCCACCGCCGAGCGCGTCGTCGCCGGAGGTGGGAAGGTCGCCGTGCTCGACCGGGCCGGCAGCGCGGGCGCCGAGGTGGCTGCCGAGCTGGGCGGATCGTACGTCGAGTGCGACGTGACCGACTTCGAGGGCGCCGAGCTCGCGCTGGCCGACGCGATCAGCACGCTCGGTGGCGTCGACGCAGTGGTGAACACCGCCGGCGGTGGTGTCTCGGTGCGCACGATCAGCAAGGACGGCCCGATGCCGTTGGAGACCTTCCAGCAGGTCGTCAACCTCAACCTGGTGGCGACGTTCAACGTCGCGCGCCTGGCGGCGTGGTCGATGAGCACCAACGATCCCAACGACGACGGCGAGCGCGGTGTGATCATCAACACCGCGTCGATCGCGGCGTTCGAGGGTCAGATCGGCCAGGTCTCGTACTCGGCCGCGAAGGCTGGCATCGCGGGCATGTCGCTCACGATGGCGCGCGACCTGGGCTCGCTCGGCATCCGCGTCAACACCATCGCACCGAGCCTCTTCGCCACCGGCCTCACCGCCGGGATCCCGAAGGACTTCGAGGACAAGCTCACCGCCGACGCCG
The DNA here is from genome assembly GCA_963720765.1 of uncultured Actinomycetes bacterium. GTDB lineage: Bacteria > Actinomycetota > Acidimicrobiia > IMCC26256 > DASPTH01 > DASUAS01. The sequence goes on along the minus strand of CAVRGS010000011.1, from coordinate 235,212 downwards.
CGTTCCCGAAGCGGATGGGCCGGCCCGACGAGTACGCGCGGCTGGCCGTCGCCATCATCGAGAATCCGATGCTCAACGGCGGCACGATCCGCCTCGACGGCGGCCAGCACTTCGCACCGAAGTAGCCGTCGCTCGCTCCGCTCACTCCGAGCCAGCGCGGCGAGCACGGGCACGCCCGCACTCGCCCGGCCCACGAGTCCGTGTCCCTCAAGTGTTGACCAGGACGGAGCGGATGACCTCGCCGTTCTGCATGGCGGTGATGGCGTCGTTCACCTCGTGGAGGTGCATCGTGCGGGTCACCATGGTGCCGACGTCGAGCTTGCCCGTGCTCGATGAGGCTGATGAGCCGCGGGAAGTCACGGCGCACCTGCGCGCTGCCGTAGACGCAGCCGAGGACCCTCTTCTCCTCGAGCACGGTCATCGCCGGGATGGCGATGTCGGTGCCGAGCGTCGGGCACGCCCACCATCACCGACGTGCCTCCCGGTCGTGTGCAGCTCGACCGCCTGACGAACGATCGCCGCGTTGCCGATCACCTCGAACGAGTAGTCGGCGCCACGCCCGCCGCTCAGCGCTGCGGACGGCTTCGACCGGGTCGACCTCGGACGGGTCGACGACGTCGGTGGCACCGTTCTCCAGCGCGTCGCTCGCGCTTCAGCGCCACCGGATCGATGGCGATGATGCGCGCGGCGCCGGCGATGCGCGCGCCCTGGATGACGGCCTGGCCCACGCCGCCGCACCCGATCACCGCGACGATCGAACCCGGCTCGACGCTGCGCGGTGTTGAGCGCGGCGCCGACCCCGGTGGTGACACCGCAGCCGATCAGCGCGAGCTGCTCGTCGGGGAGGTCGGTGTCGACCTTCACCACCGACATCCGCTGGACCGTCATCATCTCGGCGAAGGTACCGAGGCCGGTCATCGACGACCACCTCCTCGCCATCGGCCCGACGGACCCGTGGCACGAACATCACGCTGTAGGTGTGCTCGCAGAGGTTCGACTGGTCGTGGAGGCAGTACCAGCACACGCCGCACGCCGGGATGAACGAGCCGATCACGCGGTCGCCGACGGCGAGGTCGGTGACGTCGTCGCCCACCTTCTCGACCACGCCGGTGCCTTCGTGCCCGAGCACGACGCGCCCGGCGGGGAGGGTGCCGTTGATGACCGACAGGTCGGAGTGGCACACGCCGCTGGCGGTGATGCGGACGATGACGTCACCCGGCCCGGGGTCGAGCGGCGCGACCTCCTCGACCGACAGCGGCTGGTTCTGTTCGAGGCACAGTGCGGCCTTCATGGTGGTTCCCCTTCGGAGGTTCGGGAGGGTGTGGGCGAGTTGGGCCGAAGCTACCGCGGTCCACTGCTCGCGCTACCTTCGCCGAATGGCCCGCATCCTGCTCGTCCGTCACGGGCAGTCGGTGTGGAACGCCGACGGCCGGTGGCAGGGCCAGGCCGATCCGCCGCTCAGCGAGCTGGGCGAGGAGCAGGCCGTCGCGGCGGCGCGCGCCCTCGGCATGCTCGACGCCATCTACGCGTCCGACCTCGAGCGGGCGCACCACACCGCCCAGCTCGTTGCCGCGCAGCTCGGCGCCGACGTGGTGGTCGCACCGAACCTGCGTGAGCGCAGCGCAGGGGAGTGGGAAGGCAAGACGCGCGCCGAGATCGACGAGGGGTGGCCGGGGTTCCTCGACTCCGGGCAGCGGCCCCCGGGCTACGAACCCGACGACTCCGTGATCGCGCGGGCGTTCACCGCGCTCGAGGCGATCGCCGCAGCCCACGACGGCGACGTGCTGGTGGTCACCCACGGGGGAGTCGTGCGGGTGGTCGAACGCCACCTCGGCGGGGATGCCGAAGGGCTCATCCCGAACCTCGGGGGGCTCTGGCTGGAGCACGACGGCGCGGGCCTGACGCTCGGCGAGCGGGTCGTGCTGCTCGACGAATCGCAGGTCACGAGGCCTCAACAGCTCTGAATCGGTCCCGGGCGAGCGACGACGAGCGAAGGCGGAGTGGCGGTACCAACACACGGCTCCAGGGCGTAAACTGACCAGTTCCCTGAATCCGGAGCATCGACTGTTGACCGACCCCGTGGCACCGGGAACGGCGGCACCCGCCGGCACCCCCGACGCCGACCCCGAGCACGAGCCGTCCTCCGAGCTGGAGGCCGAGCAGCGACACCTCGACGCCGCCTACGCCCGACTCGACGTCATGCGTCGGGCGGCCGAGCGGGTGGCCGAGGGCTACACGGAGGTCACCCGAGGCGGCACCCACCAGGCCCGGCTCGAGCGCGAGGCCGCCGAGGCCTACACCCGCCGCCGCCTGGCCAGCCTCGACATCGGCGACACGCCCCTGTCCTTCGGCCGCCTCGACCTGCTGTCCGCCGACGCCGCCGACGCCGCCGACGGAACGGCCTCGCCCGTCGAGCCGTTCTACATCGGGCGCATCTCGGTCACCGACGACGACCTCACGCCGCTCGTCGTCGACTGGCGCGCACCGGTCGCCGAGCCCTTCTACCGCGCCACCGCGGTCGAGCCGATGGGCGTCGCCCGCCGGCGCCACTTCCAGACCCACGGCCGGAAGCTCCTCGCCCTCGACGACGAGGTGTTCGACGCCGACGCCGCCGAGGCCTCGGGCTTCACCGTGGTGGGGGAGGGCGCGCTGCTCGCGGCCCTCGACAAGGAACGCACCGGCCGCATGCGCGACATCGTCGCCACCATCCAGGCCGAGCAGGACGAAGCGATCCGCGCCGACATCACCGGCATCCTCGTGGTCGCCGGTGGTCCCGGCACCGGCAAGACGGCGGTCGCGCTGCACCGCGCCGCGTACCTCCTCTACACGCACCGCAAGCGCCTCGCGTCGCAGGGCGTGCTGCTCGTGGGGCCGAGCGCGATCTTCCTGCGCTACATCGACGAAGTGCTCCCGTCGCTCGGTGAAGACGAAGTGAGCCTGGCCACGCCTGCCGCGCTCAAGCCCCGACTGAAGGTGCGCGGCACCGAGTCGGAGGCCGCCGCCGCGGTGAAGGGCGACGTGCGCATGGCGAAGGTGATCGCCGCCGCCATCGGCGACCGCGAGCGCCCCATGCCGCGCGACGTCGTCGTGAGCCTCGACGGCTACGTGCTGCGCATGCGCCGTCGAGACTCGTCGCGCATCATCGAGCGCGCGCACGCGCGCCGTGGCACGCACAACGAACGTCGTCCCTACGTCGCTGGTCTCGTGTTCGAGCACTTCAAGCGTGAGTACCGGCGAGCGCTCGTGCGCGCGTACCGCGCCGACCGGGCCCGGCTCGACACCGAATCGGAGCAGCTCCAGCTCACCGCCGACCGCTCGGCCGCCACCGTCACCGACCCCACCGTCGCCGCCGGTCTCGCCCGTGGAGAAGGCGCCCCGCCGGAGTGGGAAGAGGAGCTCGCCGCGCGCGTGCGCCGCATCCCCGACGTGCGCGCCGCGCTCGACCGCATGTGGCCGATCCTCAGCGGCACCGAGCTGGTGCGCGACCTGTTCGGCTTCGCCGCCCTGGTGCGCTCGGCGTCCGGGGGCGTGCTCACCGACGAGGAGCAGGCGCTCCTGTTCCGCGAGCGTGGTCCCGATCTCGCCGCGGTGGCGTGGACCGACGCCGATCTCGCGCTGGTCGACGAAGCCGACGCCATCCTCGGGCCACCGAGCGCGGCGCGTCCGCGCTCGCGTCGTCGCTCGCGGCGCGACTCCGACCTCGCGCAGGCGCAGCGAACGGTCGACGAGCTCGGCGTGGGCGCGTTCACCAACGCGGCCGACGTGCTCGCCCGCTACGGCTCCGACACCTCGTCGGCCGCCGCGGCCGACGACGACGGCGAGCTGCGCACGTTCGGACACGTGCTCGTCGACGAAGCGCAGGACCTCACCGCGATGCAGTGGCGCATGCTCGCCCGTCGATGCCCCACCGGTTCGATGACGCTGGTCGGCGACTTCGGCCAGGCGAGCCGCCCCGGCGCGCTGTCGAGTTGGGACGACGTGATCGCCAACCTCCCGGTGCGGGTCCCGCCGCACCGCGTCCTGCTCAGCGTCAACTACCGCACCCCGTCGGAGATCATGGACGTCGCCAACCGGCTGCTGCCCGCGGCGGCGCCCGGGGTCGAGCCGGCGCGACCGGTGCGCAGCACCGGTGCGTACCCCGAGGTGCTGGCGGTCGCGCCCGACGAGCTGGTGCGGGCGGCGGCGCGGGCCGCGCGCGACTCGACCGCCCTCGGCGGCACCGTGGCCGTCATCGCGCCGGTCGAGCTCCATGCCGCGCTCACCGACGCGCTCGCCGACCGGGGCGCGATCGCCGACGAGGTCGACGCCATCGACGCGCCGATCGCGGTGCTCACCGGCCTCGACTCGAAGGGACTCGAGTTCGACCACGTGGTCGTGGTGGAGCCGGCGCGCCTGGTCGCCGCCGATCGCTCCGGCCTCCGCCTGCTCTACGTCGTGCTCACCCGGGCCACCCGCCGGCTCGTGGTGGTGCACGCCGAGCCGCTGCCCGAGGCTCTCGACCTCACACCTCGTACGGTGGGGTCATGAGCACCTCCGGTCTGAGCGCCTCCACCGCCCCCACCTCTGAAGCCGATCGCACCGCGGCCGACGTCGCCTGGGATCTCGAGACCCTGGTCGACGGCCGCGGCGCCGAAGGTGTCGACGCCCTCTTCGACGACGCCGAGGCGCGGGCGCACGCGCTGGCGTCGTACCGGGGACGCATCGGTGAGCTCGACGTCGACGGCATGGTCGAGCTCATGCGCGAGCTCGCCGTCATCAACGACCGCGCCGGGCGCGCCGGGTCCTACGCGGGCCTGAAGTTCGCGGTCGACACCGCCGATCCCGCCTTCGGCGCGTTGATGGCGCGGGCCGAGGAGCGCGGCACCGCGATCAGCAACGAGCTCATCTTCATCGAGCTCGAGTGGGCCGAGGTCCCCGACGAGCAGGCCGACGCGTTGCTCGCCGACGACCGCCTCGCGTTCTGTCGTCACTACCTGGCGTCGGCGCGTCGCTATCGCCCGCATCTGCTGAGCGAGCCGGAGGAGCGCATCCTCGCCGACAAAGCGCTCACCGCGAACAGCGCGTGGGTGCGGTTGTTCTCCGAGCTCACCTCCGCGATCACCGTCACCATCCCCATCGACGGCGTCGACGACGTCGTGAGCCTGGAGCAAGGTCTGTCACAGCTGATGTCGCCCGAACGCGAGGTGCGGCGCAGCGCGGCCGAGGCGGTCACCGCGGGGCTCGAGCCCGGTTTGCGGACACGCGCGTTCGTGTTCAACACGTTGCTCGTCGACAAGGCGACGGATGACCGGCTCCGCAGCTACCCGTCGTGGATCGCCAGCCGCAACCTCGCCAACGAAGCGAGCGACGAGTCGGTGCAGGCGCTGGTCGACGCGGTGCAATCTCGCTACGACATCCCACAGCGGTGGTACGCGCTCAAGGCGCAGCTGCTCGGTCTGGATCGCATCGCCGACTACGACCGCATGGCGTCGGTCGCCAGCTCCGACGAGGAGTTCGGGTGGGACGAAGCGCGTCGCCTCGTGCTCGACGCCTACGCGTCGTTCTCGCCCGACCTGGCCTCGGCGGCGGAGCGGTTCTTCGCCGAGTCGTGGATCGACGCGCCGATGCGTCCGGGCAAGCGCCCCGGCGCGTTCTGCGCCTACACGGTGCCCAGCCACCACCCGTACCTCTTGCTCAACTGGACCGCTCGTCGCCGCGACGTGCTCACGCTGGCGCACGAGATGGGCCACGGCCTGCACGCGTACCTCGCTCGCGAGCAGGGCGTCTTCCACCAGACCACGCCGCTGACGTTGGCCGAGACCGCGTCGGTGTTCGGCGAGACCGTCACCTTCGGTCGGTTGCTCGACGCCACCGACGATCCCGCGGCGCGCCTCGCGCTGCTCGCGGAGAGCCTCGAGGGGCAGATCGCCACCGTGTTCCGCCAGGTGGCGATGAACCGCTTCGAAGACCGCGTGCACACGCAGCGGCGCGACGCCGGCGAGCTGTCGGTCGAGCAGTTCAACGAGGCCTGGACCACCACGCAGGCGCCGATGCTGGGCGACGCGGTGGAGATCACCGACGGCTATCGCACGTGGTGGTCGTACATCCCGCACTTCATGGGCACGCCGGGCTACGTCTACGCGTACGCGTACGGGCAGCTGCTCGCGCTGTCGGTGTACCGCGCCTACGAGGAGCGCGGCGACGAGTTCGTGCCGCAGTACCTCGAGTTGCTCGCGGCGGGTGGATCGCGCTCGCCCCAGGAGCTCGGTCAGATCGTGGGCCTCGACCTCGCCGACCCCGGCTTCTGGAGCGGCGGGCTCGAGATCGTGGCCGAGCAGCTCGAAGCGGCCGAAGGGGCTGCCAAGGCCTCAGGGCGCCTCTAGTCCAGCGGTGCTCCGCGCACCCGCGTCGGCAGCGGCGCACGCCTGTCGTCTGGCGCCACGGGAACGGTCTCGGGGCGTCGGCGGGCGCGGCGTTCGAGGCCGTCGAGGGCGAGACCGAGGGTGGTGCGGAAGAGGTCGTCGGTGTCGAAGGCCGAGGGCGCGGCGCTGTCGTCGAGTTCGAGCTCCCAGCGCGTGGGTCCGATGCGGCGGTGGTGCACCGACTCGTCGAGCGTCTGCTCGAGGATGACGAAGCCGGTGACCGTCCACGAGAGCGAGCGGTAGCACTCGAGTGCGTCGTCGGGCACGATGCCGAGCGCCTCGACGAGACCGAGACCGTGCCGGGCCACCTCGCCGGCCGCGGACGGCGGGAACTGACGTGACAGCTCGAGCACGCCCGGATGCGCACGCCAGTGGTCGCGCACCGCGTGGAAGTGGTGTTCCAGCCGTCGGCGGGGAGTGCCGCGCGCGGCGCTCGTGACCTCGAGTTGCTCGCCGACGGTCCGCACGACCTCACGGCACAGCTCACCCTTGTCGGCGAAGTGCCAGTAGAGCGCCGGAGCCTCCACCCCCAGCTCCCCGGCCAGGCGGCGGAGGGTGAGTGCCCGGGTGCCCTCGGCGTCCATCAACGCCACCGCCTGGTCGACGATCTGCTCCCGGCTGAGTCCGGCGCCGCGCCCGCCGGGACCACGTCCCCGAGGGCGGCGCGGGACCTGGGTTGACGAGGTCATTGAACAATGATAAATCACAGGGCATGTCGCTGACCACCATGCCGCTCACCAGTTCGATCGGCGCCGTCGTCCACGACGTGCAACTGCGCGACGTCGACGACGGCGACGCGCGTGCGATCCGCGCCGCCCTCGCCCAACACGGCGTGCTCGTGTTCCCGCGCCAGGAGCTCTCGCGGGAGCAGCAGGTCGAGGCGACCGCGCACTTCGGTGTGGTGCACGGACATCCCGTGCCCGAGTTCCTCTTCGGTGCCGCCGACCCCGTCGCGGTGGTCGAGAACGACGCCGACAAGCTGCCGCAGGAAGACCAGCAGTTCCACGTCGACTACTCGTTCAGCACCGAGATCCCCGACCTCGCGGTGCTGCACGCGGAGGTGCTCCCGCCGAACGGCGGTGACACGATGTGGGCCAACGCCGGCGCCGCCTACGACGCCTTGTCGCCGCGCATGCGCGACTTCCTCGACGGCCTCACCGCTCGCCACGACGCGGGTGACAAGTTCTGGTGGGAGATGCGCCGCACCCTGGGCGAGGAGCCGAGTGAGAAGGCACGCGAGCACTTCCAGGGGAACAGCCACCCGATGGTGTGCGCGCACCCCGTCACCGGCCGCAAGCTCTTGTTCGTGAACCCGGGGTACACCGTCGAGATCAACGAGCTCACCCGGAGTGAGAGCGCCGGCGTGCTCCGCGTCCTCTTCGAGCACCTGAACAATCCTGCGTTCCACTACCGACACCGGTGGTCCGACTCCGACGTCGTGATCTGGGACGAGCACCTCACCGCGCACATGGGCCCGTTCGACTTCGCGCCCCACCACCGTCGCCTGGCGCGCGTCACCGCCGGCAGCACCGCGCCGGCCGCCGCCTGAAACGCGTCAGTCGCGCAGCAGTGCGACGAGCGATGCCGCCAAGCGGCGCGCGCCTTCGTCGAGACCGAGGCCGTCGATCTCGTCGCTGAGGACCTCGATCCCGATCGGAAGGTCGGGGTGGGCGCGCCGCACGTCGGTGGTCAGCCGGCCCAACGGGAGCGCACCCTCGCCCGGGATCTTGCGGCCCTTGCGCGGCACGTAGGGCTGCGTGTCCTGGTCGGGGGTGCGGTCGCTGAGCTGCACACCGCCGATCAGCGCGAGGGCATCGGCGTCGAAGTCGTCGAAGGCCCCTCCGCCGCGTGCGAAGTGCCACGTGTCGAGCAGCACCGAGCCGTTGGCGGAACCGGCCTCGCGGACGATCGCGGCGGCGGTCGCGAAGTCGGGGATGCCGGTGTCGGGGAGGAACTCGATCGCGAGGCGGAGGTCCTCGGCCGCGGCGCGCTCGCACGCGTCGGCGAACGCGTCGGCCAGTGCCGCGATCGGCGTGGGCACCCCGGTCGCGTGCACCACGTTGATGGCGCCGGCCCCGGTCGCGTGCGCGATCTCGATGCAGTCGTCGATGGTCGGTTCACCCGGCGGGAGGTTGGTGCCCGGAAGCGCGGTGCACAGCCCGTCGACGAACGTCACCCGCACGCCCTGATCCTCCACCCGGGCGCGGAGATCGCCCACCTCGGCGGCGGTGCGCGTGTAGAGCGCGGGTGTGGTGGTGACGCACGCGAAGCCGGCCGCGGCACCTGCCGCGGCCAGCTCCACGAGATTCGATCGTCGGAAGGTGTAGCTCCACAGCTCGAGCTCGGGCACCCTCCGAACCTAGATGGTGCTACTTGATGAAGTCGGCCTTCACCGTCACGTGGTTCGACTTCGTGCAGTCGAAGGTGCCCTTCTTCTTCGGCCACACCCGCACGAACTTGCCGTTCTGCACCTGGGTGAGCACGAAGCAGTCGGTCGTCACCTTGCCGCCGACGTTCGCCTTCCCGATGAACCCGTTGGCGTCGAAGCTGGTGAGTCCCTTGAGCGCGTCGAGCAGGTTGGCCCGCGTGATCCCGTTGTTGCCCTTGTCCTTCACCACGGTGTTCAGTGCCTGTTGGAGCTCGAGGCCGGCCGCCCAGGCGTACACGCCGAGGCCGGCGACCTTGTCCTTGCCGGTGTACTTCACGTAGTTGGCCACGCCCTTGTTCTGCGCGGTCTCTTCGAAGGGCATGAAGCCCAGGGGGATGTACGTGCCGTCGGCGGTCGCGCCTGCGGTCTCGATGTACTTCGGGTCGTAGCAGGCGGTCGTGCAGCCCCACACGGTGCTCTTGGTGTCGTAGATCCCCTGGAGCTGGGCTTCCTGGTGGAACTGCGCCACGTTCGCGTACGCGAGGCCGCTCCAGCCGTAGTTCGAGCTGTCCTGCTTCATCTTCTGGATGACCGGCGTGTACACGCTCTGCGGGTCCCTCCCGGAAGCCGTCACCGATTGGTCGACCTTGACGCCGTTCTGCTCGGCGATTGCCTGCTGCACTGCGTCACCACGGTTGGCGTCCTGCGTGTCGTTCGGGAGGATGAACGCACCGTGGAGGTTCTTGTTGATGTGCTTCTTGTAGTAGGTGGTGTCGCCCTGGTTGCCCTGGTAGGTCTGCGGGTGCTGGTCCTTCGTGTCGCAGAGCAGCTGTGGTCCGGTGGGCGTGTAGGTGACCGGTGCACACGTCTCGGGGATGCCGGTGGCGATGGCGGCGAGGTCGGGGAGCCCGGTGGCCTGGCCGTTGATGTCCTTGCAGTTGATGGCGTCGTCCATGTTCGACAGGAAGAGCGCCTCGGTGCCGACGAGGGCGAAGTCCTGCTGGCACGCGGTGATGACGGCGTTGCGCGAGTCGTTGGGGTTGAGGTGCGAGTCGATGAAGTCGACCTTGAGCTTGCGGCCACCGATGCCGCCGTTGGCGTTGATGTACTTCGCCGCGCCGTTCACCGCGTCGACCGCGGACTGGAACAGTCCCGGAGCGAACGGGTTGTCGACGTCGGCCACCACGGCGATGCGTATCTCGGTGGGTGTCACGCCCACCTCGGTCGCCTTGTTCGCGTCGCTCTGGGCGCTCGCGCTGACGGTGCCGACGGTCGCGAGCGCGGCCGAGATCGCGAGTGCGCACGCGCAGATCGCCACACTGAGTCGCTTCACAGGTCCCCCCTGTCGTTCGGACTGGTGTCGTCAGGTTGTGAGCATGGAGACTTATCACATCGAGACCCGATCCGGTCAGCATCCCGGCGGCTAGCGTGCGCGGCCATGACGAAGGCGGCGAAGGTGGCGCCGAACTCTGCCGACTCGGGCGACGCGGGCGACGCGCCGAAGGTCCTCACCAAGGTCGAGTACGAGAAGGAGCTGGCGCGACTCCAGACCGAGCTCGTGCGGATGCAGGAGTGGATCATCCACGAGGGCATGCAGCTGCTGGTGATCTTCGAGGGTCGGGACACCGCCGGGAAGGGCGGCACGATCAAGCGCATCATGGAGCGGCTGAACGCCCGCTACTGCAGGGTCGTCGCACTGGGCACACCGACCGAGCGCGAACGCACGCAGTGGTACTTCCAGCGCTACATCCCGCACCTCCCGGCCGGTGGCGAGATCGTCCTGTTCGATCGGAGCTGGTACAACCGTGCCGGCGTCGAGACGGTGATGGGCTTCTGCACCGACGAGGAGCGCACCGAGTTCTTCCGCACGTGCCCGCAGCTCGAGCGCGCGCTCGTACGTTCGGGGATCATCCTGGTGAAGTACTGGCTCTCATTGAGCGACGAGGAGCAGGAGCGTCGCTTCACCGAGCGGATCCACAACCCGGGGAAGCGGTGGAAGTTGAGCCCCATGGACCTCGAGGCGCGCGCCCGGTGGGTCGACTACGCCGAGGCCAAGGACGAGATGTTCGCGTACACCGACATCCGGGAAGCGCCGTGGCACGTCGTCGACGCCGACGACAAGAAGGCGGCGCGCCTCAACGTCATCAGCCACCTGCTGGCGACGGTGCCCCATCAGGAGACACCGCACGAAGTGGTGGAGCTCCCACCCCGCCAGGAGCGCGCGTACAGCCGTCCGCCGATCGACAGCCAGAGCTGGGTGCCGCAGCGCTACATCGTGCGCTGACCGCCGAGTCGGTGCCGGCTACAGCCGGGCGAGCTCGCGGTCGAGTTGCGCGAGACCCATCGGGCCGAGATCGAGCGCGGCGCGGTGGAACTCCTTGAGGTCGAACGACGCGCCGGCGCGTGTTCGCGCCGCGTCACGCGCGCCGAGCCACACGCGCTCGCCGACCTTGTACGAGATCGCCTGACCCGGGAGTCCCAAGTAGCGGTCGACCTCGCTGGCCATGAAGTCGGCCGGGAACTTCGAGCGCTCGATCACGAACGGGAGCGCGAGCTCCGGTGTCCACGTCTCGCCGGGGTGGTACCGCTCGTGCGAGGGGATCGCGAGCTCGAGGTGCATGCCGATGTCGACGACGACGCGCACCGCGCGCATCGCCTGTGCGCGCAGCATGCCGAGCTCGTACGCGGGATCGTCGAGATACCCGAGCTCGCCCATCAGTCGTTCGGCGTACAACGCCCAGCCCTCTGCGTGTCCCGACGTGCCCGCCAGCGTGCGCTGGAACCGGCTGAGCGAGTCGGCGAGGTAGCGCACCTGGCCGATCTGCAGGTGATGGCCGGGGACGCCCTCGTGGTAGCAGATCGACACCTCGCCCCACAGCGGGAAACGGGTCTTGCCCAAGGTCGGATACCACGTGCGGCCGGGACGGCTGAAGTCCTCGGCCGGGCCGGTGTAGTACATCGCCGCCGCACCACCGGGCGGGGCGATCATCGCCTCGACGCGCTGCACCGGCGCGGGGATGTCGAAGTGGGTGCCGTCGAGCTCGGCGACGGTCGTGTCCAGCAGATCCTGGTTCCAGTGCTGGAACGCGTCGATCCCCTCGATCGCACGTGCCGGATCGGTCTCGAGGTGCGCGATCACGGTGTCGACGTCGGCGCCCGGGATGATCCGCTCCGCGACCTGCCCCATGGCGCGCTCGATGCGGTGCAACTCGTCCCAACCCCACGCGTACGTCTCGTCGAGATCGAGCGCGATCCCGTTGAAGTCCTGCGCGTAGAGCGTGTAGCGGTCGCGGCCCACGGGGTCGCGCTCGTCCGCGTGCGGCGCGTACTCCTCCACCAGGAAGCGACCGAGCGACGCGTACGCCTCGGTGGCGCGCGTCGCCAACGTCTCGAGCCGGGCTCGCAGAGCGCCGTCACCGAGACTCGACGCGTCGTACTCGTCGACCAGTGCGTGGAAGAAGGGCCGCGTGCTCGGTTCGAGGCCGCCCCACGTGTCGGCCTGCTTGGCGCACGCCACGGCCTGCCGGCGAGCCGCCACCACCCCTTGCGCTGCACCCTCGGCCAGCCCTGCCTCGATGCTCGAGAGTCCCTGGGGGACCAGCGCCATGCGCTCCGCGATGATCTGCCAGTCGTCGGCGGTGTCGCGGGCCATGAGGTCGAACGCCATGCGCACGGTCTGCACCGGACTGCCGAGCACACGCACGTCGCGCAGACGCTCGCCCGCCTCGTACTCGATGAGCGCGAGCTCGAGCCGCTCCCGCAGGACCTCGGCGGCGATGCGATCGGCGTCGGACTGCACGTCGCCGCTCTCGACATCGACGGCATCGAGCGCGCGCAAGGTGGCCCGATCGAGCTCGGCGCGCTCGGCGGCGCCGTCAGGGGAGTAGTCGGTCATCTCGTGGTCGTGGCCGCCGATGCCCTCGCCGGTCGCAGACAACGGATCGAGGGCGGCGAACCGCTCGACGTAGTGCTCGGCGAGTTCGTACACGGGGGAGCTCATCAGCTTGCGCTCCTGTTCTTCAGGGGTTCGTAGGTGCGGCACGGTTGACCGCGCAGCGTGCCGCAGGCGGGCAGCGGCGTCGAGACGTCGATGCCCGACACGACGGGCAGCACCACCTTCGACGGGTGTGCGTCGGAGCGTGACACGGTCACGGTGCGCGTACCGGGCAACGCCGCGAACGCCCACGCGGGGCGGTTGCCGCCGGGGGGCTGGACGACGATGCGGATCCGGGACCCGGCGCGGAACGCGTGCGCGAACGGGTAGAGCGGGACCCGGACGAGGGCGGCGGCATCCGTCGGCAGCGGTGCCACGTCGGCGCGCGTGTGGGTCTGCACGGGATGCAGGGCGGTGGACTTCGCAGTGTCGAGCGCGCGCTGGCTGGCGCGCAGCCACCCGCTCTGCACGTAGGTCTCCTCGCCGTCGGGCCGCACCTCGCTGATGGTGACCTCGAGGTCGACGTCGGGCTTCGAGGACCGCATCCAGAGGTCGACGCTGCCGGTGCCGGCGAGGACGGTGTCGGTGGTGAGGGGTTCGGTCACGTACCCCAGCGCCTTCCCGGCGGGCACCGGCTTCCAGCCGTACGTGGGGGTCAGGTCGTCGCCGGTGCTCGTCATCGTGCGCGGGAATGCGCTCGGGTCGTACTGGAACCGGTCGCCTCCGGTCCCTTGCGGCGCGGTGTCGGCGAGCGTGCCGTCGCCGCCGAGGTACCACGTGGTGGCGGTGGTGCCGGGCAGCGGGAACGCGGTCGAGGTGGTCGAGAACGCGGGCATGGGTGTCTTCTCGGCCCCCACGTCGAAGAGCATGCGCACCTTCGGTTCTGCCTCGTAGGTGCGCAACGCCGACGCGTAGTCGGGCTGATCGGTGAAGCGGTCGGGCGCCAGCGTCGCGCCGCGGCCGAAGATGCGACCGAGCAACGCCGACGCGATCGCGCGCGTCGCAGGGGGGATCGACGGGATCTTCTTCGCCACGTAGAAGTCGAGGAACTCGATCCATTGCGACAGCACGGCGGGCCCGAGCGAGTCCTGGTGCAGGCCGTTCATCAGCGTGATCTTCATCGGGACGTCGGACGAGAAGTTGCCGAGCATGTTGGCGAAGTGGCTGCCGGTCTCCTGGTCCTGCCACGCGCCGGCGATGAACACCGGCACGTTGATGTCGTGCACGAAGCTCTCGGGTGCGAGCGCGTCCGATGCCGCGCCGCGGCGGAACGCGTTCGCGGCAACGGCCCTGGTCACGTTGGCCGACTGCAGGCGCAGCACCTGGTTGTCTCGGCACGTCGTGTCACCGTTGGCGATGCGCTTGCGGGCCCACTCCTGGCCCTGGCCCGCGCGCGTCGCCGGACGGGCGTCGGCTTCGCGGTCCTTCGCCCAGCCCAGCGCGAAGCCGTTGTTGAAGATGCCGCCGGGGTAGAGGGTGTCGTAGGTGTCGTCGAGCACCGACAGCGGTGTGATCGCCGACAGGTGCGGCGGCTGCGTCTTCGCCACGAACAGCTGCGTGATGCCCGGGAACGAGATGCCGACCATGCCGACGGTGCCCCCCTGCACCCATGGCTGCGCGGCCACGGCCTCGATCGCGTCGTAGCCGTCGAGCGACTCGAGCTCCTCGAAGTAGTTGTACGCGCCCCCGGAACAGCCGGTGCCACGCAGGTTCACTCCGACGGTGGCGAAGCCGAGCAGCTGCGCGGCGCGCGACGCGGGCTGGGTGCCGTCGGGGTTCGCCGGGTCGTAGCCCGAGTACTCGACGACCGTGGGATACGGGCCCCGGTCGACGGGGCCGGGCAACTTGACGTTGATCGACAAGAGGGTGCCGTCGCGCGTCTTGAGGTAGCCGTAGCCGTTGGCGAGCCGTTGCCCGGAGTAGAGCGACTGCGGCGGGGTGTCGGCGGTGTCGAGCACCGTGACCGGCATTGCATCGGTGCCGCCGACGCTCACGACGTACCCCGCCCCCGCGGGCACCTCGCGGAACAACGTGCTGCCGAGCGCGTCGATCCTGCGGGTCGCGAGCTCCTTGCCGCCGGCGTCGTGCAACACCGCCTCGGTGCCGGTGGCCGCGCCCGTCACTGCGATCTGCCGGACGCTCGGCTGGATGGTGAACGCCGGCGCGTTCCCGCTCGCCGCGCCGGCCGCGCCGGCCGACTGCGCAGCGGCCGGGGCGACGGACGACGCCACCAGCGCGATGACCGCCACGAGCGCGCCCGGAGCCGTGAACAGGAGGCGTCGACGCACTCCTGGACGCTACTCGTCACCTCCCCCGTGAGAGGATCGGCCCATGACGGATCTGGGTGGCGCGCACGTGGTGATCACCGGTGGTTCCAGCGGCATCGGGCTCGCGACCGCACGTGAGGCGGTGGCGCGGGGCGCGCGGGTGTCGTTGCTCGCGCGCGATGCGACCCGGCTCGCGGAGGCGGCCGCGTCCGTGGGGGCGGTGGCGACGGCGTCCGTCGACGTCGGGCAGGCCGGCGCGCTTCGAGAGGCGCTCCACGATGTGGTCGCGCAGGGCGGTCCGTGCGACGTGCTCGTCACCGCGGCGGGTTCGTCACACCCGGGCTACTTCGAGCAGCTCGACGACGCCGTGTTCCGCGACCAGATGGACGTCGACTACTTCGGCACGCTCCACGCGATCCGCGCCGTCGTGCCGTCGATGATCGAGCGTCGACCGCGGCCACCTGGTGACGATCTCCTCGACCGCCGGACTCATCGGGGTGTTCGGGTACAGCGCCTACGGCCCGGCGAAGTACGCGGTCCGGGGCCTGGCCGAGACCCTCCGGCCGGAGCTCGCGCCCCACGGCATCGTGGTGGCGTGTGCGTACCCGCCCGACACGCGCACGCCGGGCTTCGACGCCGAGAACGAGCTGAAACCGCCCGAGACCGAGCGGATCTCCGCCGCGATCAAGCCGCGCGAGGCCGACCACGTCGCCAGGGCCATCGTCCGCGGCGTCGAGAAGGACCACCTCGTGATCACCGCCGACGCCCAGACCGCCGCGCTCGCCCGGGGCGCCGGGCTCCTGGGTCCGTACGTGCGCTGGAGCATGGACCGGACCGTGGGCAAGGTGCGCCGCGAGCGCACGTGAACGCGCCCCACCCACACGAGGCTGCGTCAGCTGACGACGTCCATGGACGCCAAGTGACGCAACCTGGGAGGTGGTTGGTACCGTCGCCGTCCATGAGCGAAGCCGCCGGGACGACCCGCACCGAGACCGACAGCATGGGACCCATCGAGGTCCCGTCCGACCGCTACTGGGGCGCGCAGACCCAACGGTCGCTGCACCACTTCTCCATCGGTGAGGACCGCATGCCCACCGCGGTGATCCGCGGCATGGCGATCCTGAAGAAGGCCGCGGCCCAGGTCAACGAGGAGCTGGGCAAGCTCTCGTCCGACAAGGCCGCGCTGCTCGTGCAGGCGGCCGACGAGGTGATCGCAGGTGACCACGCCGAGGAGTTCCCGCTCTTCGTGTGGCAGACCGGCAGCGGCACGCAGACCAACATGAACGTCAACGAGGTGATCTCGAACCGCGCCATCGAGCTGGCCGGCGGCGAGCGGGGCAGCAAGAAGCCCGTCCACCCCAACGACGACGTGAACATGTCGCAGAGCTCCAACGACACGTTCCCCACCGGCATGCACATCGCCGCGGCCGAGGAAGTGGTGCACGAGCTGGTGCCGGCCGTCACGCGCCTGCGCGACGCGCTCGCGGCCAAGGCCGAGGAGTTCGCCGACATCGTCAAGATCGGCCGCACCCACCTGCAGGACGCGGTGCCGCTCACCCTCGGCCAGGAGTTCGGCGGCTACGTGGCGCAGCTCGACGCCGACCTCGAGCGCATCCAGCAAGTCGCTGCCCGGGATCTACGAGCTCGCCATCGGCGGCACCGCGGTGGGCACCGGTCTCAACGCCCACGTCGAGTTCGCCGACCGCGCCGCCGCGAAGATCGCCGACATCACCGGCCTGCCGTTCGTGTCGGCACCCAACAAGTTCGCCGCGCTCGCCGCGCACGACGCCTTGGTCTTCGCGAGTGGAGCGATCAAGACCCTCGCGGTGTCGCTGATGAAGATCGCCAACGACATCCGTTGGCTGGCGTCGGGTCCGCGTGCCGGCCTCGGCGAGCTGATCCTCCCCGAGAACGAGCCCGGGTCGTCGATCATGCCGGGCAAGGTGAACCCGACGCAGAGCGAGGCCATGACCATGGTCTGCGTGCAGGTCATCGGCAACGACGCCACGATCGGCATCGCCGGTTCGCAGGGCAACTTCGAGCTCAACGTGTTCAAGCCGGTGATGATCTTCAACTTCCTGCACTCGGTCGACATCCTCACCGACGCCTGCGACTCGTTCCGCGAGTTCGCCATCGAGGGTGTGCAGGCCAACGAGGAGCAGATCGCGTTGCACGTGGGCAACTCGCTCATGCTCGTCACCGCGCTCAACCAGCACATCGGCTACGACAACTCCGCCGCCATCGCCAAGCACGCCCACAAGAACAAGGGCACGCTGCGTGATTCGGCCGTCGAGCTCGGCCACCTCACCGGCGAGGAGTTCGACCGGCTGGTGGTGCCGGAGCACATGACCCGCCCGGGGTGAGCGGCCGAGGCTGCGTTGCGGGCTCTGGGGGTAGGGTGCCCTCATGAGCATCTACGACCAGAAGATCAACACCCTCGAAGGTGAGCCGGCCGACCTCTCGCAGTACGAGGGCAAGGCGCTCCTCGTGGTGAACGTGGCCTCGAAGTGCGGCCTCACGCCGCAGTACGAGGGTCTCGAGAAGCTGCACGAGCAGTACGCGGCCGCGTGGCTTCGAGGTGCTGGGGTTCCCGTGCAACCAGTTCATGGGCCAGGAGCCGGGCACGTCGGAGGAGATCCGCGAGTTCTGCAGCACGACCTACGGCGTGCAGTTCCCGATCTTCGAGAAGATCGACGTGAACGGCGCGCAGCAGCACCCGATCTTCGCCGAGCTCGAGCAGACCGCCGACGCCGACGGCGAGGCCGGCGACGTGAAGTGGAACTTCGAGAAGTTCCTCGTGTCGCCGACCGGCGAGGTCGTGGGCCGCTTCCGCCCGCAGGTCACGCCCGAGGACCCGACGCTGGTGTCGGCCATCGAAGCCCAGCTCCCCAGCTGAACCGGCCACACTGCAGAGGGGCACGACCATGAGCCGGGTCTTCCTCACCGGCTCGACGGGGATGATCGGCTCGAACATCGCCGAGCAACTCGTCGAGCAGGGTGACGACGTGCGCGCGCTCGTGCGCGAGGGCAGCGACGCCGCACCGCTCGAGGCGATGGGCGTCGAGATCGTGCGCGGCGACATCACCGACGCCGACCACGTGCTGCGCGCCGCCGACGGGTGCGAGTACGTGATCCACTCGGCCGCGGTGCTCGGCGGCCAGACCCAGATCGCGGGCGAGCACGAAGCGGTCAACGTGGTGGGCACCGGTCACGTGCTCGACGCGGCGGCGAAGGTCGGCGCGACGCGCGTCGTCCAGCTCAGCACGACGACCTTCTTCGACGCGCAGGACGCGCCGCTCACCGAGCACTCGCCGCTCGACCCGAACCCGAGCGACGATCCGTACACCGTCACCAAGCGCGCCGCGTACCTCGACGCCATGCGTCGGGTGGACGAAGGCGGCCAGGACATCTGCATCGTCATCTCGGGCGGGGCCTACGGCATGTCGCCGCTGCCCGAACGGTCGATGGTCGCGCCGAGCTACAACGCCCGCATCGCGCTGGCGCTGGCGGGGGAGATCACCGAGTACGTCGGGTTCCCGATCCCGTGGGTGTACGCCGGCGACGTCGCGCGGGCGTCGGTGGTCGCCACCCGCAAGGGTGTGGCGGGGGAGCGGTACCTCGCGTTCGGACGTCCGGGCGACGTCGGCGGCGTGCCGTGGTTCTGCAACGCCGCGCTCGAGGTCGCGGGCTCGGACAGGCGGGTGAGCGAGGTGTCGGTCGCCGAGCTCGACGATCCCGACGTGGCCGCCCGCTTCGGGCCCAGCCTGGTGGCGCTGGCCCGCAAGCACTTCCCGTCGCCGTTCTTCGTGAACGACCAGACCGTCGAACGCCTGGCCTACGAGCCGCTCACCCTGCACGAGGGCCTCGAGCGCACCATCCCCTGGATGCGCGAGCACGACCTGCTCTGACGCCTGAAACCCCCAAAAAGGCAGCGATTCGTTTCAGAGCTGAAACAGATCGCCACCTTGTGGCGGTTGGGGGTGGGGCACACGTCGTGGAGGGAAATCCGACGTGAAATGTCGGGAATGCAGACGGCCCGCGGCCGGTTGTGGATCTCACGTAATGGTGTAATCACCGAGATCCACTGGAGACCCCCGATGACCGAAGCGACTCCCGAAGCCAGCTCAGAGGCCACCTCCGACGGTGGACGAACTGCGCCTGCCCCTGTTGCCCCTGAACACCGGGGTCGTGCTGCCGCAGATGGTCGTGACCCTCGCGCTCGAGAGCGCCGAGGGCCGTGACGCGGCCGACGGCGCCATCGCCGGGGACCGCCGCATCCTCCTCGTCCCCCGGGTGGGGAGCGGCTACACCCGCGTCGGCACCGTCGCCCGCATCGAGAACGAGGGCGAGCTGCCCGGTGGGCAGCGGGCCCTGGTGCTGCGCGGCCTGTCGCGCGCCGTGGTCGGCCGCACCGTCCCGAGCGACCAGCCCGGCGTGTGGGTCGAGGCCGACCCCGTGGCCGAGCCCGCCGCGGTCAGCGGCCGGGCCAAGGAGATGGTGCGCGAGTACCGCGCCGTTGTGCGCGGCATCGCCGAGAAGCTGGGCAACCCCCGCATCGCCGACGCGCTCGCCGGCGTCGACGACCCCGGCGCGCTCGCCGACACCGCGGGCTGGGCGCCCGACATGTCGGTCGAGCGCAAGGTGGAGCTCCTCGAGGAGCTCGACCCCGAGGCGCGCCTGGAGAAGGCGTTGGCCTGGGTGCGCGAGACGCTGGCCGAGCTCGACGTGTCGGAGCAGATCCGCAACCGCGTCACCGAGGGCATGGACAAGACCCAGCGCGAGTTCCTGCTGCGTCAGCAGATGCAGGCGATCCGCGAGGAGCTGGGCGAGAGCGGCGACGCCGACGACGTCGTCGCCGAGTACCGCACCAAGCTCGCGGCGCTGGTGCTGCCCGACGACGTGCGCACCACGATCGAGCGTGAGGTCGACAAGTTCGAGCGCACGAGCGAGCAGTCGCCCGAGCACGGCTGGATCCGCACGTGGCTCGACACCGTGTTCGACATCCCGTGGGGCGAGCGCTCCGAGGAGTCGCTCGACGTCCGTGACGCGCGCGAGATCCTCGACGCCGACCACACCGGCCTCGACGACGTGAAGGAACGCATCGTCGAGTACCTGGCCGTGCGCAAGTTGCGCGCCGAGCGGGGGATGAGCGACAGCGACGAGCCCAAGAAGGGCCGCCGAGGGCGCGGGCGCGATCCTCGCCCTGGTCGGTCCTCCCGGTGTCGGCAAGACGTCGCTGGGTGAGTCGGTGGCGCGTTCGCTCGGTCGTGAGTTCGTGCGCGTCGCCCTCGGTGGGGTGCACGACGAGGCCGAGCTGCGTGGTCACCGGCGCACGTACGTCGGGTCACGTCCCGGTCGCATCGTGCGCGCGCTGACCGAGGCCGGCACCATGAACCCGGTCATCGTCCTCGACGAGGTCGACAAGCTGGGCAACGACTGGCGCGGCGATCCGTCGTCGGCGCTGCTCGAGGTGCTCGACCCGGCGCAGAACCACACGTTCCGTGACCACTACCTGGAGGTCGACCTCGACCTGTCGGACGTGCTGTTCCTGGCGACCGCCAACGTGCTCGACACCATCCCCGGACCGCTGCTCGACCGGCTGGAGATCATCCGGCTCGACGGCTACACCGAGGAGGAGAAGGTCGCCATCGCGCGTGACCACCTGCTGGAGCGTCAGCTCGAGCGCAACGGACTCACGGCCGACGACGTGACGGTCACCGACGACGCGCTACGTGCCGTCGTCACCGACCACACGCGCGAGGCGGGCGTCCGCAGCCTGGAGCGCGAGCTCGGGAAGCTGCTGCGCAAGACCGCGGCCCGCGTCGCATCCGGCGACGCAACCCCGCCGGTCACCATCGACGTCGACGACGTGCAGCCCGCGCTGGGCCGCGCCAAGTTCCACGCCGAGGTGGCCGACCGCACCGGGGTTCCCG
The DNA here is from genome assembly GCA_963720765.1 of uncultured Actinomycetes bacterium. Taxonomy (GTDB): domain Bacteria; phylum Actinomycetota; class Acidimicrobiia; order IMCC26256; family DASPTH01; genus DASUAS01. The sequence continues at coordinate 214,309 of CAVRGS010000011.1, read as the reverse complement.
GTGTGGTGACCGGACTGGCCGTGACGGGCGTCGGTGGCGACGTGCTCTTCATCGAGGCGACGACGACCGGGACCGGGCCGGACGACAAGGGGCTCACCCTCACCGGTCAGCTCGGCGACGTGATGAAGGAGTCGGCGCAGATCGCGCTGTCGTACGTGCAGGCCAACGCGGCCGAGCTGGGTGTCGACCCGGCGTCGGTGCAGCGGCGGGTCCACCTGCACGTGCCCGCAGGCGGCATCCCCAAGGACGGTCCGTCGGCCGGCATCACGATGACCACCGCGCTGGTGAGCATGCTCACCGGACGCACGGTCAAGGCCGGCGTCGGCATGACCGGTGAGGTCACGTTGCAGGGCCGGGTGCTGCCGATCGGTGGCGTCAAGCAGAAGGTGCTCGCCGCGCAGCGGGCGGGACTCGACACCGTGATCCTGCCCCAGCGCAACGGGCCCGATCTGGACGACGTGCCCGAGGCGGTGCGGGAGGTCATGACCTTCCACCTGGTCGACGACGTGCGTGACGTCCTCGAGCTCGCGCTGGAGGACACGCCGATCGCCCAGGCCGCCTGACGCGCGACTGCGCCCCCACAACCGCTTGGCGCCGCTCGACCCGGTCATGAGACCGACGAGCGGCGCCAAAACGGTAGCGTCCTCGCCTGTGACGCAGCGACCGAACGTGCTCTTCATCATGACCGACGAGGAGCGGTACCCGCCGCCCTACGAGCAGGACGCCCTGGCGGAGTTCCGGCGCGCGCAGCTTCCGGCGCGCCAACGCCTCCGTGCGCAGAGCCGTGAGCTCCACCGCCACTACGCGGGCGCAACCGCGTGCACGCCCAGCCGCACGACGCTCTTCACCGGGCAGTACCCGTCGCTGCACGGCGTGGCCGACACCGCCGGCCTGGCGAAGCAGGCCAGCGACCCGGCCATGCACTTCCTCGACCCCGACACCGTGCCCACGATGGGCGACTGGTTCCGTGCCGCGGGCTACCGCACGCACTACCGCGGGAAGTGGCACGTCTCGCACCCCGACCTGACGATCCCGGGCACCCACGAGAGCCTGCGGGTGAACGACGCCGACGGTGTCCTCGACCCGGCCGCGGTCGACGCATACCGGCGGGCCAACCGCCTCGACCCGTACGGCTTCTCCGGCTGGATCGGTCGCGAGCCCCACGGTGCCGACAAGGCCGACACCGGCTTCGTGCGCGACGGGGTGTTCGCGCAGGAGGTCGTCGACCTGTTCGCCGAGATCGCGGCCAGCGACGACGATGCCCCGTGGCTGGCGGTGGCGTCGTTCGTGAATCCGCACGACATCGCGTTCACCGGTGCCGCATGGCAGTTGCTCGGCTTCCCGGCGATCTCCGATTCGATCCCGGAGATCCCCGAAGCCCCGTCGCAGTCCGACTCGTTCGCGGGTCGTCCCGACTGCCAGCGCCAGTTCAAGGACGTCTGGCCGAAGATGCTCTACCCGCAGGACACCGACGTCGAGTACCGGCGGCTCTACCAGTTCCTCCAGGTGCTGGTCGACGCCGCGATCATGCGCATCCTCGACGAGCTGGACACGCGTGGGCTCGCCGACGACACCATCGTCGTGTTCACGTCCGACCACGGCGACATGCTCGGCGCGCACGGCGGCATGATGCAGAAGTGGCACAACGCGTTCGACGAATCGGTGCGCGTGCCGATGCTCATCTCGGGTCCCGGCGTCGACACGCACGCGCCGGGCGTCGAGGTCGCAACGGGTCACGTCGACGTGATCCCGACGCTCCTCGGGTTGGTGGGCGCCGACGTCGAAGCGGCGGCAGCCGCGGTGTCGAAGCACCACGTGGAGACCCAGCCGTTCGTGGGCCGAGACCTGTCGGCGCTCCTCGGTGGCTCGGTCACCGACGATGCGGTCGACGCGCCCGTCTACTTCATGACCGAGGACGAGATCTCGCGCGGCTTGAACATGAAGAACCTCTTCACCGGCGAACCGTTCGAGGCGATCGCCGAGCCGGGACGGGTGGAGTCGGTGATCACGCGCCTCCCGACCGGTGACGGCGTCCCCGAGCTGTGGAAGCTCAACCACTACTACGAGCGGTTGCCGGAATGGGAAGAGGCCCACGGCCTGGCCAACCCCGGCGCACCCGAGCCGGTGGATGCGCAGTGGGAGCTGCACAACCTCAGTGACGACCCGGAGGAGCGCACCAATCGCGCCACCGACGAGGACGCGGCCGACGTGCTCACCCAACTGCGCCGCGTCCTCGTCGAGACGCGCGACACGATGCGGCGCACGCCTCAGCACGTGAACCCGCGCGCCTGACGGCGAGCGCGCGCGTGCGATGGCCCACCTCGGCGAGGTCGCCGGCGTCTTCCTGAAGATCGGCACGCTCGGCTTCGGTGGGCCGGCCGCGCACGTGGCGATGATGCGCGACGAGGTCGTCGTCAAACGAGCGTGGGTGGGGGAGCAGGAGTTCCTCGACGCCCTCGGTGCGACCAGCGTGATCCCGGGCCCGGGTTCCACCCAGATGGCGATCTACCTGGCGCGCCGACGCGCCGGCTGGCCGGGCCTCTTCGTCGGCGGCGCGTGCTTCATCTTCCCCGCGATGTGCATCGTGCTGGCACTGGCGTGGGCGTACGTGGAGTACGGCACCACGGAGGTCGGGCGCGGCTTGCTGTACGGCATCACGCCGGTGGTCATCGGCATCGTCGCCGACGCGGTGCTCGGTCTCGGGCGGGTGGCGATCACACGCGTGCACCTCGCGCTGCTCGCCGCGCTCGTCGTCGTCGGGTTCGCGCTCGACGTGAACGTGCTGGTGCTGCTGCTCGGCGCGGGCGCGCTCGAGGTGCTCGCGCGCACCGCCGGTCGTTGGATGCCGCACGGCCCGAGCGCGATCATCCCGGTGGTCGCCGGCGTCGCGCTCTGGGACGTGTTCAAGGAGTTCCTCAAGCTCGGCGCCATCATCTTCGGCAGCGGCTACGTGCTCGTCGCGTTCCTGCAGGGCGATCTCGTCGACCGGCTCCACTGGCTCACGCCGCAGCAGCTCGTCGACGCGGTCTCCGTCGGGCAGATCACGCCGGGCCCGGTGTTCACGACCGCCACCTTCGTGGGGTACCTGGTCGCGGGGTTCTGGGGCGGCGTGGTCGCGACGATCGGCATCTTTCTCCCGTCGTTCGTGCTCGTCGCCGCCTTCGGCTGGCTGATCCCGCTGCTCCGGCGCACGCACTGGACGGCGGCGGCGATGGACGGCATCAACGCGGCGGTGATCGGACTGATGGTCGCGGTCACCGCGCAGCTCGGAGCCACCGCGGTCGTCGACCTGCTCACCGGGATGCTCGCGGTGGGGGCGTTCCTGGTGATGACGCTGCGCAAGCCCAACTTCGCGTGGCTGATCCTGGTGGGTGCCGTCGTCGGGGTCCTGCACACGCTGGCCTGAGTCGAGAGGCGCGCCACTCGTCGCTCGGGTGTGCGGTTCCGGGCAAGATGCGGGGTGACGCAACCGGACGGAAGGAGCGCCCGTGTCCGTGACACCCCCTTCTCCCATGCCGACGTTTCCCGCCCCCACGGAAGGCATCGTCGCGGCCTACTTCATCGTGGCCGACGACGTCGAGCGCTCCCGGCGCTTCTACACCGAGGTGCTCGGCGGTCACGCGGTGACGACCGGTGAGCCCTCGTACGTCGCGCTGGCCAACGGCTGGATCATCATCAACCGCGGCGGTGGTCCGACCGACGACAAGCCGACCGTGATCCTCGAGGTCCCACCCGACCCCGATCGCACCAGCAGCTTCCTCAACCTGCGGGTCGCCGACATCGACGCGGTGTACTCGGAGTGGAGCGCCCGCGGCGCCGAGTTTCTCACGCCGCCGCAGCAACGCGAGACGGAGATCCGCTGCTACCTCCGCGATCCCGATGGCCATCTCATCGAGGTCGGCCAGACGACCGTCACGCCTCGCGCCTGAACCCGGACATTTGCCCCGATCCCGGAACGGCGCGACCGTGGGTGACCTCCCACTCACCAGGAGACGCGTCCCCATGAGCACCCCGGCAGCTTCCGGTCCGCCCGTCGACCAGGCGCTGGAGACGGTCGTCATCCCCGTCTCCGACGTCGATGTCGCGAAGGCGTTCTACGAGGGCCTCGGGTGGCGACTCGACGCCGACTTCGGGACCGACTTCCGGATCGTGCAGTTCAACCCGCCGGGATCGGGGTGCTCGATCCAGTTCGGTGCCGGCCTCACGTCGGCCGCCCCGGGATCGGCGCTCAACCTCCTCGTCGTGTCCGACATCGAAGCCGCGCACGACGACCTCGCCGCGCGCGGTGTCGCTGCCGAGGTCTTCCACGACACGAGCGTCGGGTACAACCGCTTCGACCCGAGTGTGCGCGCGGCGGGTCCCGATCCCGAGCGCAAGACGTACGCATCGTTCGCCGAGTTCCGCGACCCCGACGGCAATCTCTGGCAGCTGCAGGAGATCACGAACCGGCTACCCGGTCGTGTGGACGCGACCAGCGCGACGTTCACGTCGGTCGACGAGCTCGCGCGGGCGCTGAAGCGCGCCGAGACCGCGCACGGCGAACACGAAGCGCGCACGGGTGAGCGCGACGAGAACTGGCCCGCGTGGTACGCCGCGTTCATGCTCGCCGAGCAGACCGGCGCCGAAGCGCCCGAGTGACCGCTACGCCGTCGTCGGCGTTGCCTCCGCCTGGGTGATCGCCCACGCGGCATTGACCAATCCGATGTGGCTGAATGCCTGCGGGAAGTTGCCGAGCAGCTCGCCGGTGTCGACGTCGACCTCCTCGGCGAGCAGGCCGACGTCGTTCACGAACCCCGCCGCGCGCTCGAACACGGTGCGCGCCCGTTCCGTGCGACCGGCCAGGGCCAGCGCCTGCGCGAGCCAGAACGTGCAGAGGAGGAACGAACCCTCACCGCCCTCGAGCCCGTCGCGCGATCGGTAGCGGTACACGAGGCCGCGCGCGTCGGTGAGCCGCTCCTCCGTCGCGTCGATCGTGGCGAGGACGCGTGGGTCGTCGGCAGGCAGGAAGCCGACGACCGGCACCATGAGGTTGGAAGCGTCGAGCTCGTCGGATCCGAACGACTGCGTGAACGCACCGACCTGCTCGTTCCAACCCTCACGCAGGATCGCGTCGCGGATCTCGTCGCGGGTCTGCGACCACGCTTCGACGCGGTCGGTTGCCTCGAGCCGGTCGGCGAGCTGGGTCGCCCGTTCGAGCGCGACCCAGCACATCAGCTTCGAGTAGACGAAGTGGCGCGGTTCGCCGCGGATCTCCCAGATGCCCTGGTCCTTCTCCGGCCAGCGTGACGCGGCAGTGTCGGCGAGGGCCACGAGGAACTGTCGCGTGCTGTCGGCGAGCTCGGTCGGTGCGTCCCACTTGTCCGGGTCGGCCTGAGGACCCACTCGGCCTCCGGGATCGAAGATCCGGTCCGACAAGCGGTGGACCGCGCTCAGCAATTCTCCGTACACATCGAGCTGACGCTGGCGCCACGCGCCGTTGCCGACACGAACCGGGGCCGAGGCGCGCCAGCCGGGCAGGTGAGGGAGCTCACGCTCGGTGAGGTCTCGCTCGCCGCCGATGCCGAACATGATCTGCAGGTCACCGTCGTCGTCGAGCGACCCGGCGGCCGATGCGGTGATGTAGTCGAAGAACTCGTTGGCTTCGTCCGGACACGCTGCCACCCACAGTGCTTCGATCGTCAATGACGCATCACGCACCCACGCGTAGCGGTAGTCCCAGTTGCGCGTACCACCGATGCTCTCGGGCAACGAGGTGGTGGCGGCGGCGACGATCGCGCCGGTGGGCTGGAACGACAGCGCCTGCAACACCCGCCCGCTGTGATGCACGAGGTCGTGCCACGGGCCGACGTAGGCCTGGTGCAGCTCCGACCACGACTCCCATGCCGCGATGGTGTCGGCCATGCGGGCGGCGATCTCGTCCTGGGTCCAGACCCGTGCCATGACCGCGTCGGCGCGCGTGCGGTGGTGCAGCGCCAGGCCCACCTGCTCTCCCTCGCGCAGCGAGAGCCGCACCGAGGCCGACGACGATTCGACCGTCATGGGGACCGGGCACGAGAGCATCAGGCGGTCGGCGCCACCTGTCGCGCGCACGCCTCCGTCGACGGCGTCGAACAGCGGCGCGACGAGGCCGTACTCGGGTCGGGGAGCGTACTCGACGTCGACCGTGACCTCGCCGGCGTCGCAACGGATCTGCCGCAGCAGGAGATGGGGTGCGTCGCGGCCGAGAGCGTGGCCGCGGTTGCCTTCGCCCATGGCCAAGGCGTCGACCACGACCGCCGTGCCCGACGGTGTGGTGCAGGTGGTCTCCAACACCATCGTGCGATCGAGGTAGCGACGGTGCACGGTCGTCGCGTCCATGACGCGCGCCGACCAGTGTCCTGCGGACTCTCCGAGCAGCCGTGCGAAGATCGACGGACTGTCGAAGCGCGGGAGGCACAACCAGTCGATCGAGCCGTCGATGCTGACGAGAGCGGCGCCGTGCCGGTCCGACAGCAACGCGTAGTCGGCGATCGGACGGCCGCTCACCGATCGACCGGGGCTGCGATGTCGTCGTAGTACCGAGCCGCCGCGAGCAGTCCGTGACCGTCGCGTTCGAACACCGTGAGACCTGCTTGCGCGGGCACGGGACGACCGGCCCAGCGCACGCAGTTGTACTCGAGCGCGCACCGCGTGCCGTCGTCGGTCGCGCAGCACCGGTCGATGCCGATGCCACCGCCAGGGTGCAACCACTCGGCGAACCAGCGAGCGAGCTCGTCGCTGCCGCGATGGAACGCACGCGGCCCGATCGGCTCGCGGACGTATCCGTCCACGGTGAACGACTGCCACGCCGCGTCGGCATCGCCGATGTCCAGCGCCGCGAGGTAGCGCGTGACCACGTCGTTGGTTGCGGTGGCGGGATCAGGGTCGAGGATCGGTGGCCGGATCGGGCGGTGTCCGACGACGGGCCACTGGCTGCCGTACGTTCGGAACGTGACCGAACGGTCGTCGTCCCACTGCACGACCACGGCCACCGGCCAGAGCACCGGCGCGCCGTCGAGCTGCAGGTGGGCGAGCAGCTCGACGACGGCGCGGTCGCCCGCGTGCGTCGTCGCGACCTGTTCGACGTCCATCAGTCGGTCGGCGAGAAACGCCTGGCTGGTCTGGACGAAGTGATGCAACGCTCGGTGACCGTGCACCTCGCCCGCGTACGGGTCGAGCACCACGATGTGACCGGGCCAGGTGGTCTCCAGCGCATGGGCGTCACCACGCGTCAGCGCGGTGAGGTACTGCGCGACCGGGTCGGCGTGCCCCGCGTCGCCGATCTCGCGACGGGCGAGCTCCGCGCCCGCAACGAAGTCCGGAAACCACGGCATCGCAACCCCAGTGATCGCGCCTCGGCCACCCCGCGGCGCGGCCGACGGAACGCTAGCCGTCGGCGGCTGCCGCACGACTCGGTGGTTGACCGAACGCCTGGTCAGGCGCGACGGTTCGTCGGTTGGTGACGAGGAGTGCAGCGATGTCGGAAGCGGTGGCGAAGCTGGTCTCGGTCAACGTCGGGCTTCCGCGCGAGATCACCTGGCGTGGGCAGACGGTGTTGACCGGCATCTGGAAGGAACCGGTCGACGGGCCGCGCAGGGTCGGGCGTCTGAACGTCGAGGGCGATGGCCAAGGCGATCGGGAAGGCCACGGCGGTGAGCAACGCGCGGTGTTCGTGTACCAACTCGAGTCGTATCGGTACTGGCAAGGCGAGTTGCGGCGCGACGACTTCACCTTCGGCCAGTTCGGTGAGAACTTCACCGTCGAGGGTCTCAGCGACGCCGACGTGTGCATCGGCGACCAGTACCGAATCGGCTCCGCACACTTCGAGGTCACCCAGCCCCGCGTCACCTGCTACCGGGTCGGGATCCGGATGGACGAGGCGCGGATGGCGGCGCTGCTCGTCGCCCATGGCCGGCCCGGCTTCTACTTCCGCGTGCTCGAGGAAGGCGACGTCCGAGCCGGCGACGAGGTGATCAAGACCGCGGCCGGGCCGGAGGCGATGACGGTCGCCGAGATCAACGCGCTCCTGTACCTCGCGGGCCGTCACGACGTCGACGGACTCCGGCGCGCGCTACGCATCCCGGCGTTGAGTCCGGGATGGCAGGCGTCACTGCGCGCCCTCCTCGACGAGGAGCTGAGCACTTCGCCGGGGGGAGGCGGCAACCCCGGGCTGGCGCCGCAGGGTCCTCCACCGGCGTGGCCGGGCTTTCGTGCCCTGCGTGTCGCCGCCAAACGGGTGGAGCACGACGACATGGTCGTCGTGGACTTGGAGTCCGGCGACGGTCAGCCCCTCGCCCGTGCACAGCCCGGTCAGTTCATCACCCTCAGGCTCGGACCCGGAGCGGGCGGTTCGTCACTCGTGCGCAGCTACTCGCTCGCCGGTGCACCGAGCGACGCGCACTACCGCATCGGCGTGAAGGTCGAACCGCACGGCGCCGCTGGCCACTTCATCCGCACCGACATCGGCGTGGGTGACCGCGTCGACGTGGGTGCTCCCCGTGGTTCTTTCATCCTCGACGACAGCGCCCGGCCGGTCGTGCTCGCGAGCGCGGGAGTGGGGGTGACGCCGATGTTGGCGATGTTGCACGGGCTGCGCGAAGACGGCTCCACCCGCGAGATCTGGTGGATCCACGGCGCACGGAATCGCGCCGAGCACGCGTTCGCCGAGGACGCCGCGTCGCTGCTCGGCGGCTTCGCGCACGTGCATCGTCGGATCTGTTACAGCCGGCCCGGGCCGGCGGACCGTGTCGGCAGGGACTACGACGTGGTCGGACACGTCACCGCCGCGACCCTCGACGCGGCGGCAGTTCCACCCGACGGCGAGTACTACCTCTGCGGCCCGACGGCGTTCATGGAGTCCCTGCGCGACGCGCTCGTCGCCCGTGCGGTGCCCGCTGAGCGCGTGCACACCGAGATCTTCGGCGCGCATGCACCGATGACTCCGGGAGTCGTCGCGGGTTCGACGCGGGCGCCGCACCCGCCCGACGGCACGCGGGGCATCGGGCCGCGCGTGACGTTCGCACGGTCGGGCCTCGACGCGCAGTGGAGCGACGCACACGCGAGCATCCTCGAGTTGGCGGAAGCCTGCGACGTCCCCGTGCGATGGTCGTGCCGGGCCGGCGTCTGCCACACGTGTGAGACGGGTCTCGTCGACGGCAGGGTCGAGTACGAGCCCGAGCCCCTCGAGTCTCCGGCCGTCGGGAATCTGTTGCTGTGCTGCGCTCGACCAGAGACCGATCTCACGCTCGATCTGTGACCGGGTCGCCGATCCGCAGCTCACCGTCGTCGAGGATCTCCGCCCGCAGGCCGCCGCGGTGCACCGAGCGCGCCACGTACTCCGGTCACGCCGGTGAGCTGTTCGAGGTAGACGCACGGCTCGGCGAGGCGCACACCGCGCATGCGCACCGCACCGACGCGGAATTCGCGCCCCACGAGATGGTTCAGCGCGACGCCCTCGGTGACGAGGTTGCGTCGGGTCTGGTCCTCGCGCACGTCGACAGCAGCGTCCTCGGCGCGCACGGCGTCGACCGCCTCGCGTTCGATGAGGGTCACGTCGCGCGCATCGCGACCCGTCCCCGAGTAGGTGCCGGTCCCGGTGGCGTACCGGTCGTCGCGCAGTCCGGCACCCGCGAGCGCATCGATCTGGTCCCGCGCTTCCATCGGCGCGCCGGCTGCCGGGGCCACGAAGATGGCGACCAGTCGTCCGTCGATCACTGGAACTCGATCGCCTCGCCCGGTGCGAGGGGGAAGTGGCAGGCGACGAACTGGTCGGGCCCGACGTCGCGGATCTGGGGCTCTTCCTCGGCGCACTGCTCCTGGGCCTTGGGACAGCGGGTGCGGAACCGGCATCCGCTCGGCGGGTCCAGGTTCGACGGGATCTCGCCGCTGAGCACCTGGGAGTCGTCGGGCGGGGAACCGGGGTCGGGCACGGGGATGGCGGCGAGCAGCGCGGCGGTGTACGGGTGCGCGGGTTGTGCGTAGAGCACGTCGGGTGCGCTCACTTCACAAAGCTTGCCGAGGTACATCACGGCGACCCGGTCGCTCACGTTCTTCACCACCGCCAGGTCGTGGGCGATGAAGAGCATCGTGAGGTTGTAGCGGTCCTTCATCTCCTCGAGCAGGTTCAGGATCTGGGCCTGCACCGACACGTCGAGCGCGGAGACCGGCTCGTCACAGATGATGAGCTTCGGATCGGTGATGACCGCGCGCGCGATCGAGATGCGTTGGCACTGGCCACCGGAGAACTCGTGCGGACGGCGGTCGCGCGCGGTGTCGGGGTCGAGGCCGACCGCGCTCGAGCATCTCGTCGACCTTGGCCGTGCGCGACGCGGCGTCGCCCACGCTCCAGATCTCGAGTCCCTCGGCGATGATGTCGCCGACCTTTCGACGCGGGTTCAACGACGAGATCGGGTCCTGGAAGATCATCTGCAGCTGGGGGCGGGTCTCGCGCAGCGCGTTGCCCTTGAGCTTCGTGAGCTCGATGCCGTCGAAGCGCACGGTGCCGGAGGTCGGGCGGGGGAGTTGCATCACCGCGCGGCCGGTCGTCGACTTGCCGCACCCCGACTCGCCCACGAGGCCGAGGGTCTCGCCCGCGACGAGGTCGAGGCTGATGCCGGACACCGCCTTCACCTTGCCGCCCTCGGCGTTGAACTCCACCACGAGGTCGTCGACGCGCAGCAGGACGTCTTCCTCGGGGCGGAGGTGCGCCTTCCCGGTGCCGGCCATCAGGCCGTCCCTGTCGGTGTGGCGGTGCCCGCGGCCTGGTTGCGGGCCAGTGCCTCGGCCCCCTCGGGTGTTCCCACCGGGAACCAGCACCGGAACTCGTGGCCGGGGACGACCCCCGGGCGCAGCGGCGGCTGCTCCTCGCGGCAGCGGTCCTGCGCGTACACGCAGCGGGCCGCGAACCGACAGCCCGTGGGCGGGTCGACGAGGTCGGGCGGACGGCCCGGAATCGCGGTGAGACGGGTGTGGCTGGGTTCGGCGATCTTGGGGATCGAGCGCAGCAGCGCCTCGGTGTACGGCATCTTCATGTCGGAGAACAGCGTGGCGGTCGATGCCTTCTCCACCACTTGGCCGGCGTACATCACGAGCACTTCGTCGGCGCGGCCGGCGACCACACCGAGGTCGTGGGTGACGAGCAAGAGCGCCATGAAGCGCTCGCGCTGCTGGGCCTCCAACACGTCGAGCACCTGGGCCTGCACGGTGACGTCGAGCGCAGTGGTGGGCTCGTCGGCGAGCAGGAGTTGTGGACCGCACGCCAACGCGACCGCGATGCACACCCGCTGACGCAGCCCGCCCGACAGCTGGTGCGGGTACTCGTCCATGCGGCGCTCGGGATCGGGGACGCGCACGGATTCGAGCAGCGAGACCGCAAGCTCGCGTGCGAACGAGCGGGTCACGTCGAGGTGGGTGGTGATCGACTCGGTGATCTGCTTGCCGATCTTCATGACCGGGTTCAGCGCGGTCATCGGGTCCTGGAACACCATCGCCATGCTGGCGCCCCAGTACTTGCGCATCTCCTTGGGCGTGGCCTGACCGATCTCCTCGCCGTCGAACACGATCGAGCCCTGGCGCACCACGCCCTTCTTGGGCAACAGCCCCATGATCGACCGCGACAGCACGGTCTTCCCGGAGCCCGACTCGCCGACGATGCCCAGCGTCCGCCCGCGCTCGAGGGAGAACGACACGCCGTCGACTGCGTGCACGAGACCCCGGTCGGTGTCGAACCAGGTCGCGACGTCGGTGACCTCGAGCAGCGCGCGGCCCGGCGAGACCGCGCTCACAGGCCACCCTCCCGCACGTCGAACTTGCTGCGCACGACGTCGCCGACCATGTTGAGCGCGAGCACGGTGAAGAAGATCATGAGCGCGGGCTCGAACACGATGTGGGGGGCGCGTTGCAGCACGTTGCGGCCGATGGCGATCATGTTGCCCCACGTGGGCGTGTCGGTCTCCACGCTCGCGCCGAGGATCGCCAGGGTCCCCTCGGCGACGATCGCCACTGCGACGCTGAGGAGCGCGATCGACAACATCGCCGGCAACACGTTGGGCAGCACTTCGCGCCAGATGATGCGGCGATGCTTGGCGCCCTGCGCGCGCGCCGCGAGCACGAACTCGCGCTCCGACCACGACAACGTGCTGGCACGCGTGATGCGCCCGAGCACCGGGATCGACACGAAGCCGAGGGCGAGGATCAGTGCGACCTCGGGATCGAGGCCGCCGCCCTTGGTGCCCGGCTGCGTGCGCAGGATGGTGACCAGCGCGAGGGCGAGGATCACCGCGGGGATGGCCAGGAACACGTCGAGCAGCAGGCTGACGACGAGGTCGACCTTCCCTCGGAAGTAGCCGCCGATCAGGCCGAGCATTCCGCCGAGCGCGAAGCCGATGATGACGGCGAGCGTCGCGACCACGAGGGTGGTGCGACCACCCCAGATGAGGCGCGAGAGCATGTCACGGCCGTTGAAGTCGCCGCCCAGGATGCGACCGGGCGCGCTCCCGCGTCGGCGAACGGACCGCGACGCGCGATGTCGGTGGTGATGGCCTTCGGGTCGTCGATCGGCAGCCACGGCGCCAGGATCGCCGCGCCCACCACGATCACGAGCCAGGCGATCGAGAGCCACGCCGAGAACCCGAGCCCTTTCCTCTTGCGCGTGCGGACCTCGGGCCCGGTCTCGACCGCCGCCATCTCGATGGTGCCGGCGTCGACGGGCATGCCGCGGCCCACGGCCTCGTCGACGAGCCCGCGCATGGGGTCACCCGCCATCGGCTCGTCGGCCGGCGTGTCCGGGGTTTCAGGCTCGGGCACGCCGGATCCTCGGGTCGAGCACCACGTACAACGCGTCGATGGCGAAGTTGATGAGCACGTAGCCGATGGCGATGATCGCGATGTAGCTCTGCAGCTCCACGATCTGCCGGGCGTTGATGGCCTGGTAGATGAGCGTGCCGATGCCGGGGATCTGGAAGATCACCTCGACCGCGACCGCGCCGCCGATGAGCGTGCCGAAGTTCAGCCCCGCGACGGTCAGGAGCGTGAGACTCGACGGCCGCAGCGCGTGGCGCCACAGGATCCGCTTGTCGGACAGGCCCTTGGACCGGGCCATGGTGATGTAGTTCTCCTGCAGCGTCGCGATCATGTCGCTGCGCAACAGGCGCATGTACACCGCGATCAACCCGGCGGCGAGAGAGATCGCCGGGAGCGCCATGGTGGCGAAGTGCTGTCCGAGATTGCCGGTGGGCGCCCCGAACACCGCTTCCAACCAGCCCGGCTCGTACCCGCTCACCGGGATCTGGCCGAGCCCGGGTATGTCAGGTTGCCATTTCACCCCGACCCAGTAAGCGAGTGCGAGAGCGAGCACGAAGCTCGGCAGCGCGAGCAGGGCGAACGCGCCGGCGTTGATCGAGCGGTCCGACTTGGTGCCGGCGCGATACGCGGTGAACACGCCGAGCGGGATCGCGACCACCAGCGCGATGATCTGCGCATAGAGCATCAGCTGGAGCGACACCGGCAGCGCATCCTGGAGCTTGTCGGCCACCGGGGTGTTCGACTGGTAGTCCTTGCCGAAGTCGCCGTGCACCAGGTTGCCGAGCCAGGTGGCGTACTGCTCGAAGAACGGCTTGTCGAGTCCGTTGTCGGCCCGGAACTTGGCCTTCTGCGCGGCGGTGCCGTAAGGGAGCACCGCGTCAGCCGCGTCGCCCGGGAACAGGCGCAGCAGCGCGAACGCGAACAGCGTCGAGAGGACGACGACGACGACGAGCTGCAGGAGCCGACGTGCGACCGTCCCCATCCGTGGTGGTCTACTTGGTCACGTACAGACCGAGCAAGGGTTGGCGGCCGTACAGGAGCACCGCGGGCTTCCCGCCCTTGTCGGGCAGTGGCGGCCCGGCGAGGCCCTGCACCTTCTTGTTGGCGCCCACCACCCAGTCGGCGTAGTAGGCCCAGACGTTGTAGACCTGCGACGCGAAGCGCTTGTTGACGTCGGTGTAGATCTGCTTGCGCTTGGCCGGGTCGGTCTCGGTGCGACCCTGGTCGATCAGGCCCTGCAGCGTCGGGTCGTTGAACTTGCCGAAGTTGAGCGTCGACCCGGTGTCCCACCAGTAGTACTGCGCGTCGGGGTCGTCGCCGGGGTGCTGGCGCCACAGCAGGATGCTGAAGTTGCCCGAGACCGCGGCGAGGATGAACGCAGTCTGGTCGTCCTGCTTCAGGGTGGCGTCGATGCCGGCCTTCGCCAGCTGCTCCTTGATGATCTCGGCCTCTTGCGTGTTGGCCGGGTCGTTGGTGTGCTCGACCACGACGCTGAACTCGCCGTTGTGTGCGGCCTTGTACGCGGACGCGAGCTTCTTCGCCTGCTTCAGGTTGTACTTCGGGAAGCCCGGGTTCTTCGTGTAGCCGATGACCTTCGTGTCGAACGGTCCGTCGGCGACGCGGTACGCACCGTTGTTGCGGATCTCGTTGATCTGATTGCGGTCGATGGCCATGGCGACGGCCTTGCGGGCGTTGAGATCGTTCAGCGGAGGCTTGTCCTCGGCTGCGTTGAGGAGGTAGTAGCGCACCTCGCTGCGCCCGGCGCCCTGGTCGAGCACGTTGAACTGGCCCTTGAGCTGGTTGCGGAGGGCGTCGACCTGCTGGCCGTCGGAGGTGTGGATCAGGTCGAGCTGGCCGCCTTGCAACGAGTTGACGCGCTGGACCGCCTCGGCGACCGGCTTGAACGTGATCTTGTCCAGGTAGGGGAGCTGCGTGCCCTTCGAGTCCTTCTGCCAGTAGTCGGGGTTCTTGTCGGCCACGAGCTCCTGGTTGACCGTCCAGTGGTCGAGCTTGAACGGCCCGGTGCCGATCAGGTCGCTGGCGCAGTCGGGCGAGTCGAGCTGGGCGGGGGCCTCGATGAGGAACCGGCCGTCGAGGTAGAGGTACCAGGTGAACTCGGGCCACGGCTGGCTCATCGTCACGGTGACCTCGAGCGGGCCCGTGGCGGTGACGGTGCTGATCGGCTTGAGTGCGGCGCCGATGAGGGTGCTCTTGCGGTACTCCTCGAAGTTCCGCACCAGGGCCGCGCTGTCGAGCGGAGTGCCGTCGTGGAACGTGATGCCCTCACGGAGGGTGATCACCCACGAGTCGAAGGTGGCGTTGGGCTCCACCGACTTGGCGAGGTACGGCACCATCTCGTTCTTGGTGTTGGGCACCATGAGCGTGTCGTAGATCGCCGCGCCCACCTCGATGCCCGAGATCGCGAGCCGGGCGCTCGACGGGCACCAGCCGCCTCCGGTCTCGGCCTCGAGCCCGTAGGTCACCGAGCCGCCGGGTTTGGGGCTGCTCGCCGCGGACGCCGCTGGCCCGCTCGCGGCCAGGAACGCGGTGGCGCTGGCGACGGTGAGCGCAACGGCGCCGACCCGGGTGCGGAAGCGGGTGGAGATGAGAGCGGAGCTCATGTGTTCGGACCCCCCGGGCTTCGCCCATCCGAAAGTTACCGGCCGGTACCCTAACCGACCGTGGCCGAAACCGGTGCGCGTGACCCGGGCGGACCCGCCACTGAACCTGTCGCCGGACGTGGCCGTCTGCGCGTGAACGCGACGTGCGTGATCCGGCTCGACGAACTGGAGTGGCGCACCACCGGCTCGGGTGGTCCCGGCGGACAGCACGCCAACACGTCGGACACGCGTGTCGAGGTGCGCTTCCCGATCGCGCCGTCCACCTCGCTGGCGCCGCGCCAGAAGGAACGCCTCCTCGAACGGCTGGGGCCGGTGGCGCGCGCCGACCGCGTCGGATTCGCGGTCACAGGCCCGCAACCGCGAAGTCGCGCTCGATCGACTGCGCGCCCGGCTGGACGACGCGCTGCACGTCGACCCGCCGCGGCGCTCGACCAGGCCCACGAAGTCGGCGAAGCAGTCGCGCCTCGACGACAAGCGCCGGCAGGCGGCACGCAAACAGGACCGCCGCCGCCCCGCGACCGACGACTGAGGACGGAGCGAGCGGAACGAGCGAGGCTGGAGCGGAAGAGTCTGCGAAGCTGCACGGGTGCACGTCATCTCCGAGATCCTGTGGTTCGCACTGGGGATCGGTCTGCTCCTCCTCGTGTTCGACTCCGCCATCCGGACGTTCGTCCTGCCGCGTGCCGCGGCCCCGCTCGTCACCCGCGGCGTGTTCATCGGCGTGCGCACGCTCTTCAACACGGCCGCCCGCGCCGCGCGCACCTACGACGGACGCGACTCGGTGATGTCGCTGTACGGACCGATCGGGCTCCTCATGCTCCCGACCGCATGGATGCTGATGGTGCTCGGGGCGTACACCGCGTTGTTCCACGCCTGCGGGGTGCACGGCTTCGAGCGGGCGTTCGAGATGAGCGGATCGTCGCTGTTCACGCTCGGGTTCGTGCGTCCGCCGGACCTCGCCACCAACGTCCTGGCGTTCCTCGAAGCCGCGACCGGCCTCACCCTCCTCGGTCTCTTGATCGCCTATCTCCCGACGATCTACGGCGCGTTCTCGCGGCGGGAGGTGCAGGTGGCCCAGCTCGAGGTGCGGGCAGGGACGCCGCCGTCGGGTCTGCACGTGCTCGTCCAGGCCCAGCGCATGGAGCGCTTCCACCTGCTCGACGACTTCTGGCGCGCCTGGCAGGTGTGGTTCACGGAGTTGGAGGAGACGCACACGTCGTTGGGCGTGCTCAGCTTCTTCCGCTCACCGGTCGGGCACCGGTCCTGGGTGACGGCGAGCGGTGCGGTGCTCGACGCGGCGTCGCTGCGCCTGGCCGCGCTCGACATGCCGTTCGATCCCGAGGCGGGGATCTGCGTGCGCGCCGGGTTCTTCGCCCTGCGGGCGGTGTGCGACTACTTCGGCATCCCCTACGAGGCCGATCCGCATCCGGGCGACGCGATCAGCATCACCAAGGACGAGTTCTTCGAGGCGTGCGACCAGTTGGTGGAGGCGGGGCTCCCGGTGCGCTCCGATCGCGAGGCGGCCTGGCTCGACTTCACCGGCTGGCGCGTGAACTACGACGTCCCGCTGGTGTCGCTCGCCGGGTTCATCATGGCGCCCTACGCGCCCTGGTCGTCCGACCGGTCGTTGCGGTTCCGGCGGGCGCGCATGCGCAGCCGGCGAACCCGGGCCCTCCCGGACTTCTAGGACCGAGTCCCGATCCCGATTCCTAGGGACGAGGCTCGTCGAGGATCCAGTCCTCGATCTGCGTGGGCGTCTCGTCGAGACGGATGTACCACTCGGTGCCGAAGACGAGTGCGAACGCCTCCGGCGCCATGGCGAGGAAGAAGGAGTCGTCGGCGATCTGCGACGGGTGCGCGGCCATCGCCGCGT
The DNA here is from genome assembly GCA_963720765.1 of uncultured Actinomycetes bacterium. Lineage (GTDB taxonomy): Bacteria > Actinomycetota > Acidimicrobiia > IMCC26256 > DASPTH01 > DASUAS01. Next base: position 196,996 of record CAVRGS010000011.1, on the reverse strand, counting down.
GCTTGCGGTCGAGCATCCGGCTGACGTCGACCTTGGTCGTGATGCGCGCCTCGGGCACACCGAGGTCGAGCTCTTCGGGGTCGGGGCGTTCCATGTCGGCCGGGACCTGGTCGGCCAGTTGCTCGCGCAGGCTCAGGAAGTGCTCCTTGCTCGTGGTCGCGGCGTAGACGCGCGGGGTGCCCGCGAGCGCGGCGGCGCGTCGGCCCACCACGTGCACCTGGATGTGGTCGGGGTGGCCGTAGCCGCCGCGCTCGTCATAGACGGTGAGCACGTCGGCCCGTTCCTCTCGGAGGACTTCGGCGAGGTGGCCCGCGGCCTCCTCCACGTCGGCGCGCGGCGAACGCGTTCGGCGCGTCGTTGGTGGGCTCGCCGGCCATGCCGGAGTCGTGGTACGGCAGGAACGCGACGCGGGCCGCGCCGAGCACGGCCGCGGCGGCGTGCGCCTCCTGCTCGCGTCGTTGGCCGAGTGCTTCGTCTGCTTCGAGCACGCCGTCGTCGACCTCACCCAGGTCGCCGCGCGTCGCGAAGACGAGCACGACGCGGTGGCCGGCGTCGGCGGCCATGGCCAAGGTGCCGCCGACGAGGATCGCTTCGTCGTCGGGATGCGCGTGGAACGAGACGATGGTCGAGGTCATCGCACGATGGTCGCGCGTGCACGCGCGAAGTGGCAGTGCCGGTAGCGACGGCCGGGAGTGGCTGCTACCGTTTTCTCGACCGGCGTTCGGGCATGTGGAGCTCCGAACGCACTGCGAGAAGCGCAAGATCGAGGGAGCAAGGCGTTGGCTGCAGGCAGTGTGAAATGGTTCAACGCGGAGAAGGGCTACGGCTTCATCTCCCGCGAGGACGGGCCCGATGTGTTCGTCCACTTCTCGGCGATCCAGGGCTCGGGATACCGCACCCTGGAAGAGGGCCAGCGCGTCGAGTTCGACGTCGGTCCCGGCCGCAAGGGTGAGGAAGCGCAGAACGTCCGCGTCGTCTGACGCAGTCCCGAACGAGGCGCGTACGCGCGGCCGCTCAGTCCGCTTCCACCAGCGGCACCAGCCCGCGCAGGTCGCGCAGGCGTGTCACCGGCACGGCTGACGTGTCGTCCGGTCGGGTCGCGTCGGGCCAGTGCCCGTCGCGCTCGAGGTAGGCGGGGGTCATGCCGGCCGCGAGCGGTCCTTCCACGTCGGGGCCCCACGTGTCGCCGACGAAGAGGATCTCGGTCGGGTCGAGACCGGTCTGGTCGAGCAGGTACCGGTAGATCCGCGGGTGTGGCTTGCGCGCGCCTGCCCACGCCGACGACACGAGCGTGTCGAACCAGCCGTCGAGGCCGCACTCGGCCACCGCGGGTTCGAGGTCCCAGTCCCAGTTCGAGCAGATCGCGAGCGTCACCCCGCGGTCGCGCAGCTCGCGGAGCACGCCGGGCACCTCGTCGTACGCCTCGAGCACCCGCACCGCGCGTCCCGCGTTGAGGTCGGCGAGGATCGCGTCGTGCTGGCCCGGGTGCACGTCGGCGTCGTGGAGCATCGCCACGAGTCGCTCGCGTTGCCAGGCGAGATAGTGCTCACGGGAGCGTGACTGCTCGACGTGCTCGGTGCCGTCGATGTCGCCGCTCCACCACATCTCCTGCAGATGGTCGGGGATGGTGTAGCCGTGACGGGTGAGGATCTCGTCGATCCCCACCGACGCGGTCGCGCGCGCCAGCGTGCCGAAGAAGTCGAGGACCACGGCGCGGGGGTGCATCGCCGGATCATCGCGCGAGTCGCCGGGCGTCTTCGGAAGGTCTCAGGTCACGTTCCGTACGATCCCGCTCAACCGACCAGGCCCCGCTGCCGAGTAGGCCCCAGATGTCCACGTCGTTCGAGATGCCGCGGCTGCGCACGCTGGCTCGCCATGCGTTGCCGAAGTTGCTCGAGACCACCGTGGTCCCCGTGGCGCTCTTCGCCGGGGTCCTGCACTTCTTCGGGCTCCGGGGGGCGATCATCGCCGGTCTCACCTGGTCGTACGCGGCGATCATCCGTCGGGTGGTGACCCGGCGGCGCATTCCCGGCCTCCTCCTCATCGGCACCCTCACGCTGACCGCTCGCTCGGTGCTCGCCTTCGCCACCGGCAGTTCGATGCTCTACTTCCTCCAGCCCACGCTCGGGACCGCGCTGGTCGCGGTGGCGTTCCTCCTGTCGGTGGCCCTCGGGCGTCCGTTGGCGCAGCGGATCGCCGCCGACTTCTGTCCGATCCCCGACCACGTGATGGCCGATGCTCGGGTGCGCCGCTGCTTCCTCGGGATCTCTCTGCTGTGGGCGGTGACGTGCCTCGTCAACGCCTCGGTCGCCGTGTGGCTGCAGTTCACCCAGTCCGTCGGAACCTTCGTGGTGACGAAGGCGTTGACCCAGACCGGACTCACCGTGATCGCCGTGACCATCTCGGTCGTCTGGTTCAAACGATCGGTCAACAAGCGCGACCACATCCCGGCGCTTCTGCCCGTCTCCGCCTAACCTCGGCGCGCGTGACGATCCTCGTCGTCGACGACGACCTCGATCTGGTGGACGTCGTCCGCACTGCCCTCGAACGTGAAGGCTTCGCGGTCGACGACGCCAGCGACGGCGCGACTGCGCTCGACAAGATCGCGGACGACGCGCCCGAACTCGTGGTGCTCGACCTCGGTCTACCGAAGGTGCGCGGCCTCGACGTGCTGCGGCAGGTGCGTGCCGACACCGCGGTACCGGTGATCGTGCTCAGCGGTCGCAGCGACGAAGCCGACCGCATCATCGGATTGGAGCTCGGCGCCGACGATTACGTCGTCAAGCCGTTCTCGCCGCGCGAGCTCGTCGCCCGCGTGCGTTCGGTGCTGCGGCGGTCGCGCGCGGACACCTTGCCGTCGACGATGCAGTTTCCCGACCTCACCCTCGACCTCACGACGCGCGAGGTGCGCGTGCGCGGTGACGCCGTCGAGCTCCGACGACGCGAGTTCGACCTGCTCGCGTTCCTGTGCTCGTCGCCGCGTCAGGTCTTCACGCGCGAGCAGTTGCTCCGCCACGTGTGGGACTCCGAGCCCGAGTGGCAGGGCATCGGCACCGTCAGCGAGCACGTGCACCGTCTCCGCGCCAAGGTGGAGGTCGACCCGGCCAAGCCGTGTCACCTCCTCACCGTGCGCGGCGTCGGCTACCGCTTCGTCCCGTGACCCTGAGCCTCCGGCAAGGTTGCGTCACGTGACGCCGATCGACGCCCTCAACTGACGCAACCTCGCGTTCGGCCGGTCAGGCGGCGCCGTCGAGGGCGAGGTGGACCGCGTCGAGGAGCTCGGCGCGGTGCAGCGGCTTCGCCACGAGCGGCGCGCCCCTCAGCGACGGGGAACCCGCGGGCACGAACCCCGACACGAACAGCACCCGAGTGCTCGGCGAGGAGCTGGTGACGCGCGCCGCGAGGTCGGTGCCGCTCATCACCGGCATGACGACGTCGGTCACCAGCAGGTCGACGGGACGGGTCGCACGCTCGAGCAACGCGATGGCGGCGTCGCCGTCGGCCGCGACGACGACGTGGTACCCGGAACCGCGCAGGATCTCTGCGATCAGCGAGCGCACCTCCGACTCGTCGTCGACCACCAGCACGGTGGGTGTGGCCTCGTCGGCGAGGTCGAGCACCTCGTGGGCGCCCGAGTGCTCCTCGATCGCGGGGAACGTCAGGGTGAAGGTCGTGCCGCGGCCGCGTTGGCTGTCGACCTCGATGGTGCCGCCGGCGGCGCGCACGATGTCGTCGGTGGTGGAGAGGCCGAGGCCGGTGCCGAACCCCGGCGGCTTGGTGGTGAAGAACGGCTCGAAGATGCGCGGCACGGGTGGCGGCGTCCATGCCCGCGCCGGTGTCGGCTGACCGAGAGCACGAACGCGCGCGTCGACGGGTCGGTGCGGGTGGCGATGGTGACCTGCCCGCCCGCGGGCATCGCGTCGCGCGCGTTCACCACCAGGTTGAGCACGGCCTGTTCGATGCGGTTGGGGTCGGCGACGATGTTGGCCGGGTTGGCCGCGAGGTCGAGCTCGAGGGTGACCGCTGCGCCGAGCACCTGATGGAAGAGCTCCTGCACGTCGTGGAGCCGCGCGTGCACGTCGAACGGCTCGGGCTCGTCGCGTTGACGACTGAACGCCATGAGGTCGTCGGTGAGCGCGGCGGCCCGGTCGGTGGCGCGTTGCACGGAGTCGATGCGCGCCCGAGCCGACTCGAGCACCTCGAGGTCGTCCTGCAGCAGCTCGACCTGACCGCGCATGACCGACAACACGTTGTTGAAGTCGTGGGCGATGCCGCCGGCGAGGCGTGCGACCGATTCCATCTTCTGTGCCTGGAGGAGCTGCTGGCGGAGGTTGGTGCGCTCGGTCACGTCGCGCAGCACGACGACTTGCAGAGGACTGGCGACGTCGCCGCGTCGCAGCGGTGACTCGCTGATCTCGACCCACACGACGCTGCCGCGCGCGTTCACCAGGCGTGCTTCCTGCGGCAGCGGATCGGGTGGGCCAGGACGGGGGAGCTCGTGCTCGCCGCTGTCGTCGGCCCAGAGCGCGCGCATCGAGGTACCGACCAGTGCGTGGTCGGGGATGGCGAGCAACTGGCACAGGGCCCGGTTGGTCTCGACGATGCGACCCTCGATCGTGGTGACCGCCATCGCGACCGGCGAATCGTGGAACGTGCGCCGGAAGCGCTCGGTGGCGGTGTCACGCCCGGCTTCCGCGGTGTCGCGCTCCTGGAGCGCGAGCGCGAGGGCGAGGGTGGTGAACAACGTGATCGCGGCGTAGGTCTGCAGCAGGACGACGGCATCACGCGTGCCGGCGACACCGACGAAGGGGCCGGCCAGCCGGGCCGCCGACCAGTCGGCCGCGGCCACCAGTGCCACGCCGGACCACGCCACCGCCGCGGGTCCGAATCGCAGCGCGCCCCACAGCAGCACGAGCGCGCCCGCGAACACGAGTGGGTCCTCGACCTGCGTGATCGCGAACGAGACGCCCGCGACCGCGAGGACCAGCAATCCTGCTTCGACGTCGCGGCCGCGCAGGTACGACGCCGGTGCGCGCGTGAGGAGCGTGAGCACAGCGGTCGGGACGAGCACCATCCCGGCGCCGATCGCGATCGCGAGCGGCCACGCGGTGCGCCACAGCTCCGCGGCACCGGGTTCGCGGTCGATCGCGACCGCGACGGTGAGGACCGCGGCGCCCAGGACGCCACCCACCGCGGCCGCGGCGACCAGCGTGCAGAACTCACGCACGCGCGTGAGGCGGAACGGCCCGCGCGCGTACCAGCGCAGCAGCAGCGCCGACGCGAGCGCGGCCGCGGTGACCGCGACCGCGTGACCGACGACGAGCTCGGCCGGCGCGTCGTGCCATGCGGCCGCACCGCCGACCGCGAGCGCCCCCGCGACGAGCGGTGGGGCCCACCCGCGTGGTGCCGACAGGAGCAACGCCACGAGCACGACACCGGCCGCCCCGGCCAGCGCGGGCGTGACCACTCCGCCTGGATGGAGCCACCATCCCCACGACGCGACGCCGAACACCACGAGCGCGACGACGAGCGCGGGAAGGGTGGCCCGCACCATGCGAGGTGCGCGCCCACCCTCGGTGGCGTTGGGAATGACCTCGGCCAACGCGTCCTCCGGGCCCGGTGCCTCGGAGCGACGCTACCAATCAGGCGTGGGGTCGACCGACTCCCGCGGCGCGGCGGCTCCGGGACCGAGTCCGGCGTGCGAGCGAATCCGTGACGGGGAAGACGGGGAAGTGGCGACCGGACCCGCGGGCAGGACGGGCCCGGTCGCCATCGGGGGTCAGGCGGGGACCCACCCCCGACAGTGCCAGGAAGGGGCGGCTACCTGGCACCGAACAACGCGACCATCCAGATCCGACCGGCGCCGTCGATCTTCACGCCGACACCGATCCGGTTGAACCCGCCGTCGAGGATGTTGGCGCGGTGGGTCGAGGAGCCCATCCACATGTCCTCGATGCTCCACGCATTCGAGCCCGGGCCCGTCTGGGCGAGGTTCTCGCCGAGGGACCGCCAAGCGCCCATCACGGGTGAGGCCCGCCAGCCGGCGAGGTCGGAGTGCCAGAGCGACCCGCTCGCTGCGAGCTCCTCGGCGTGGGCCTGCGCGAGCTGGTGGAGCTGCTCGTCCCAGGCGACACCGCCGAGGCCGTTGGCGCCGCGATCCTGGTTGACTGCCTGCACCATGTCGCCGGTGGCCCCGCTGCCGGGGCTCCCGGGCGGCGCGCAGGCCGCAGCCGCGAGCGCCACCGCGACGACGGCGACGAGGGGGGCGGCGATCCGCCGGCGCCGGGCTCGGTGTCGTGAACGCATGCCTCCGGACGGGGTGCCGGCGGCAGCTGCGCCGGTGGTGGCGATCGGGCCGGGTGGGCTGTCCAGTGCCATCGCCAGAGCGTAAACGGAGCGGGTTCCGCCGGTGATCCGGAGCGTGTCAACGGGCCCTCAACTCCTCGGATGGACCCCGATCGCTCAAGGCGGGCCGCCACCACTCCGACAAGTGGTCGTGGACAACTCCCTGCCCGTCGTCGCCGCGCTCGCGGCGGTCGTGGCGGTGGTGGCCACGGTCATGGCCTGGCGGGCGGGCCGACGGGCACGCCGCGCGGCCGACCTCGTCGCCCAGTTGCTCGATCCGCCGGTGCTCGAGCTGCCGGTGCCCGAGGCCGTCGCCGACGACGCCATGACCGTGCCGACGTCGACGACCGCACCGTCCTCCGCGGCCACGCCGACTGCGACCTTCGCCGAACCCGCGCCGGCGCCCTCGGCTGCGCCGGCGCCCTCGGCTGCGCCGGCGCCCTCGGCTGCGCCGCCGCCCGCCGGGGAAGGCGCCCCGCCGATGCCAACGATCGCGGTCTCGCCGGCGCGCGACGACCGACGGGGTGCCACGTCGGGCGCGGGCGACGGTACCGACCCCGCGCCGACGCGCATCCCCGTGCTCGACCTCGACCGCCTGCGCTCGTGGCTCACGCTCGGTGACGTGAACTTCGGTCGTCTCGCCATCGTCTCGGTGGAGATCGACAACCTCAACTTCGTCGAGGAGCGACTCGGCTACGCGGCCGGTGGCCACCTCATCGAGGCGATCACGCAACGGCTGCGCACGGTGACGCGCCCCCGTGACGTCGTCGCACACGTGAACCGTGAGCGGTTCGTCCTCGTGTGTCGCGATGTTCCGGACCGTCAGGCCGCGGAGGGGCTCGCCGAGCGGATCGCGATGGGGGTCGCCCATCCTTCCGTGATGCTCGCGGGCGTCGCAGAAGTGACCGCGAGCATCGGGGTCGCGCTGGCCGGTCATCTCGACGAACGACCCGAGAGCGTGCTGCGACGCGCGATCAAGGCTGGCAACCAGGCCAAGGCGCTCGGCGGTGCGCGCATCGAGATCAGCGAGGCGCCCGCGTCGACGTCCTTCGCCGACGGTGAGCTCGCCGGCGCGATCGCACGGGACGAGTTGCGACTGCACTACTTGCCCATCGTGAGCTGCGCGACGGGACGCGTCGCAGGGTTCGAAGCCCTGGTGCGCTGGGAGCACCCGGAGCACGGGTTGCTGCTCCCGGGCGAGTTCCTGCCCGAGGCGGAGCTCAACGGGACGATCGTGCCAGTCGGCACGTGGACGGTCGAGCACGCGTGTCGTCAGATGGCATCGTGGCAGGAGCACGCGGGCGCCACGCTCAAGCTCAACCTCAACCTCTCGGCCCGACAGTTCGCCGATCCCGCGCTGCCTGCCCAGGTGAAGCGCATCATCGGCGAGACCGGGCTGGCGCCGGGCGCGGTGTGGCTCGAGATCACCGAGACCACCCTCTTCCACGATCGCGAAGCCAGCGAGCAGACGATGGGGCGTCTCCACGAGATCGGTGTGCGCATGGTGATCGACGACTTCGGTACCGGAGCGTCGTCGTTGGCGTCGCTGAAACACTTCCCACTCGACGCGGTCAAGATCGCTTCGACGTTCGTCGCCGACCTCGGTCGTGACCGGGACAGCGACGCCATCTGCAGTGCGATCGTGGAGCTGTCGCACTCGCTCGGGCTCTGCGCCATCGCCGAGGGCGTCGAGACGCTCGAACAGTTCGCGGCGTTGCGTGCGCTCGACTGCGAGCTCGTCCAGGGGCACCTGTTCGGACCGGCTCGACCCGCCGAGGGCTTCGGTGCCACGCCGGCGGCCACCCTCGGTGTGGTCGGCACGTCCGACGGCGTCATGCCGGCCGGCTGACCCTGCGCGCTGATCCCGCGAGCTCGGTGAGGCATCCTGGCCCGATGCGACCGGTTCGGCGCGCGCGGCCGACGCCGGTGCTCCTGCTCATCTTCACGATCTTCTCGGTGCTGCTGACGCCGATCCTGCCCGCGGCGGCCACCGGAGCTCCCTTGACGTGGAAGGGCTGCGGCAACGGGTTCCAGTGCACGACCCTCGCAGTGCCGCTCGACCCGTCGGCCCCCGAACCGACCGTGGACCTCGCGGTGGTGCGTGCCCGTGCTCGCGACGAGGACGCGCGCATCGGCACGCTCGTCGTGAACCCAGGCGGGCCCGGGGTGCCCGCGGTCCAGTACCTGCGCGGCGTGGCGTCGACGTTGCCCACTGCGGTTCGTGATCGCTTCGACCTGGTGGCGTTCGATCCGCGAGGGGTGGGCGACAGCGACCCCATCGAGTGTCTCGACAGCCTCGATCCGGTGTTCGACGAGCCGTTCGAACCGACGACCGCGGCTGACCGCACGGCGTTGGTGAACGCGATGACGGCACTGGCTCGGCAGTGCGCGGCGCGCAACGGCGACCTCCTCGCGCACGTGTCGACGCTCGACGCGGCGCGCGACCTCGAGCAGCTCAGGATCGCGCTCGGGGAGCAGCGGCTGTCGTTCGTCGGGTACTCGTACGGGACGTTCCTCGGCGCGACCTACGCGCAGCACTACCCGCGCCGCGTCCGCGCCTTCGTGCTCGACGGCCCGATCGATCCGTCGTTGACCGCGCGGGCAGTGACGCTCGCGCAGGCCCGTGGGTTCGAGCAGGCGCTCGACGACTTCTTGGCCGACTGCTCGGCGCATCGGGGCTGCGCGTTCCATCACGATGGCGCCGCGGCTGCGGCCTACGACGCCCTGCGCGCCACGGCGGGTCGTTCCCCGCTGCCGACCGGCGACACCGGCGGGCGCACGCTCAACCAGACGCGCTTCGACGCGGCGGTGCTCCAGGAGCTCTACCTCGGCCGTGCCGCGTGGTCGGGGCTCGGCGACGCGCTGGCCGCGGCCGAACGAGGCGACGCGTCGACGTTGCTCGCCGGCGCCGACGCGTTCGTGGGCCGCACCGACGACGGCGGCGACGACCACGCGCTGGAGTCGTTCTGGGCGGTGACCTGTCTCGACGGTCCGGTCATCGCGGGCACCCACGCCGCGGCCGAGGTCGAGCAGCGGGCAGTGGAGATCGCACCTCGACTCGGCGCGTTCGTCGTGAACAACAGCCTCCCGTGCTCGGTGTGGCCGGTCCCGCCGGCGCCGCCGCCGGGGCGCCTCACGGCCCCCGGCGCACCACCGATCCTGGTGATCGGCACGACCCTCGACCCCGCGACTCCGCTCGCCCAGGCGCGATCGTTGGCCGGTTCACTCGAACGGGGACGCCTGCTGGTGGCCGACGGCGAGCAGCACACGAGCTTCAACAACGGCAACGAGTGCGTCGACGAGATCGTGGTCAGGTACCTCGTCGACCGCACGGTGCCACGCCGCGGGACGCGGTGCTGACGACCTTCGCCGACCGCCGTGCCCGTCGGATCTCGGTGCGCTGCTCACAACCCGGCGAGCAGTCGGCGGCACACCGGATCACGCATCCGGCTCGACGCGTCGCCCGCTCACCGCTTCGGCGCGGATGCGCACGAAGCGATCTCGTGCCTCGCCGGCCCACGGCTCGAGACCGAGCGCACCGGCACGTTGCAATTCCTCACGATCGAGGATCTCCTCGGCGGTACCGCTGACGAGCACGCTCCAGCCACTCCGCGCCGCGACGTCGTACTCGTCGATCTCGAACGCAACCACGCGGTTCATGACCGCCGCGATCAGCTTTTCGCCCGGTGCGGTGCGGAACACCACGTCATCGTCGAGGAGCGCGTACACGACCGGGAACACGAGCGGCTGGTGAGCGCACACGCCGACGCGACCGACTCGTTGCGTCTGCAGCAGCGCCGCACATGCCGCGCGGTCCAGCACCTTCAACCCGTAGTTGCTCACGTCGAGAGGGTACGAGCGGCCGGCCGCACCGGCTAGGGCCGCAAGTCCCGGGTTGGCGGGCTCGGGGCCACGCCGCGTCGTGGGGCGGGCCGGAACGGGCACCGACCGCTTCACTCCTTGTGCGTGACCCAGATCTGTTCGGCGGGCCAGCGGCGGGCCCAGCGGGCATCGAAGTCGTCGTAGGAGGTGGTTGCGTGCTTCGGTGCCTGCAGCTCGACGAGGTCGTCGACTACGAGCCGGTGGCGACGGAAGCATCGGATCCACTCGCCGTACGGCAGTTGGAAGTCGACGGTGCCCTCGCCCGCGCCGTCGTCGAAGCGGCGCATCCCGAAGTACGAACGCCGCAGGCGACGCCCGACCCGTTCCCGCTCGAAGTCCCACGCCAGGTACGGCCACGGCGTCGTGTGCGAGAACACGAGGCGACCGCCGGTGCGCAGCAGTCGCGCGACCTCCGCGACGGTGTGCTCGGGATCGCAGAACGACATGGCGCCGTGGTCGCACATCACGAGATCGAACGCACCGGCCGCGAGTGGCACCGCCTCTGCGCTCGCGCACACGAGGCGCACGTCGACGCCGGTCTCCTCGAGCAACGCGCGCGCGTGACGGAGTTGCCCGCGTGACTGGTCGAGCGCGACCACTCGCGCGCCGTCACGTGCGAGGTGCACGGACCAGCGGGCGTCGCCGCAGCCGTACTCGAGCACGTCGAGTCCACGCACGTCGCCGAGCACCCGGAGCTCCGCCTCGGGGAGCAGCCACACGCCCCAGGTCGCGCCGTCGAGGCGCGGCGCGTGCGCGGCCTGGTAGTCGTCGGCGTCGGCGTCCCAGAACTCGCGGTTCCGGCGCTCGTGATCGGAGGCCACGTCGTCAGTCGAGCGGGAGCACGAGGAACGCGATCGCGCAGTAGTGGAGGAGCGCGGCCAGGATCACGAAGATGTGGAAGATCTCGTGGTAGCCGAACGTCTCGGGCCACGGATCGGGCTTGCGCGCCGCGTGCACGATCGCGCCGATGGTGTAGAGCAACCCGCCGCCGGCGACGAGCAGCACGCCGTCCCAGCCGGTTGCCTCGTAGAGCGGGACGAAGGAGAACGCGCCGATCCACCCGAGGAACATGTACACCGTGGTCACGTAGCCGCGCGGCGCCGGGATCGGCATCCACTCGAAGACGATCCCGGCGGCCGCCACCACCCACACCGCGGTGAGCGTCGCCACCCGCGCGGTGCCGTCCATCGCCAGCAGCGCGATCGGCGTGTACGTACCCGCGATCATCAGGAAGATCGCGGTGTGGTCGAGCTGCAGCAGCTTCCTGGCGGTGGCGTGCGACCAGTTGCCGCGGTGGTAGAGCGCGCTGGCGCCGAACATGGCGACCAGGCAGGTGGCGTACACCGCGGCCGCGAACGTGGCGAGGCCGGCGGGTGCCGTCGCCACCAGTGCGACGGCGGCGACGACGCGCGACGAACAGCGCGTAGAAGTGCGACGCGCCGCGGTAGCGCGGCTTCGGGAGCGTGTACGCGGGCACCCGCCCCGCCGTCGCCAGCGGTCCGGACTCGGAGCTCACGCCGGCGGCTGCTCCTCGGGGGGCGGCTGCTCGCGTGCGGCCAGGGCGCGCACCTCGGCGCGGTGGGTGTAGCGACACGCGACGGCGCCGATCGCCGAGGGACACGAACGCGGTGATGCCCCACGGCACGCCGAAGATCAGTCCGAGGAACACCAGGGCGAGGAACGCCACCGCGCTGTCGACCCCGAAGTGCACGATGAGCGGTCGGGGCGGACGCGCGGGAAGGGCGCCGGGTGTCGGCGGCGGGCTCGGGTCCGTCGTCACGCGCTGGTCAGCGTACCGGCCGTCGGCGGTCAACTCAGCACGACGAGACGGGTCTCGGTCATCTCGTGCACCGCGTAGTGCGGGCCCTCGCGGGTGTTGCCGCTGTCGCGCACGCCGCCGTAGGGCATCTGGTCGGCGCGCCAGGTCGGGACCTCGTTGACGAGCACGCCGCCGAAGTCGAGCTCGCGCGCGGCGCGGAGCGCGAGGGGTAGGTCGCGGGTGAAGATCGCGGCCTGCAGCCCGTAGCGGGTGTCGTTGGCGAGACGGAAGGCGTCGTCGACGTCGCGGTACGTCTGCACCGCGATCACCGGGCCGAACACCTCGAGGCTGCACACCTTCATGTCCGGCTGCACGTCGGTCAGCACGGTCGGAGCGAGGACGCCGTTGCGCTCGGTCGCCGCCGGTGAGCACCTTGGCGCCCGCCGCCACCGCTTCGTCGATCCACGACTCGACCCGCTCGCGCTCGCCGGTGGAGATGAGCGCGGAGACGTCGGTGCCTTCGTCGAGCGGATCGCCGACGACCAGCGCCTCGACCTTGGGCACGAGCTGATCGAGGAAGCCGATCGGCGATCGACTCGTGCAGGTAGACCCGCTGGGTCGAGATGCACGACTGGCCGGCGTGGCTGAACCCGGCGACGGCGATCTTCGCCGCCGCGGTGTCGACGTCGCCGTCGGGCTCGATGATCACCGGCGCGTTGTTGCCGAGCTCGAGGCCCACCTTCTTCTGGGGTGCGCGCGCCTTGATGCCCCAACCCACGTCGGGGGATCCGGTGAAGGTGATGAGCGCGATGTCGGGATCGTCGACGATCGCGTTGCCGACCGTGCCGCCGCTGCCGGTGACCACGCTGAGGTGCCCGCTCGGGAGTCCGCACTCGTCGAGCAGCAGCTCGGCGAGGGCGATGGCGGAGAGCGGAGTCTGCGACGCCGGCTTCAGCACGACGGGGCAGCCGGCGGCGATCGCGGGTGCGAGCTTGTGGGCCACCAGGTTCAGCGGGAAGTTGAACGGGCTGATCGCGCCGACGACGCCGATCGGCACGCGCAGCGTGAAGCCGAGCTTGCCCTCGCCCACGTCGGACGCGTCGAGCGGCACGACCTCGCCCGCGAGGCGTCGGGCTTCGACCGACGCGAACGTGAAGGTCGACACCGCCGCGCTTGGCCTCGACCCGCGCGGTCTTGATCGGCTTGGCCGCCTCTTCGGCGATGATGCGGGCGAACTCCTCGGTCCGTTCCGACGAGCAGGTGCGCGGCGCGGTCGAGGATCTCGGCGCGTTCCCACGGCGCCAGCGTGTGCTCGCGTTCAGCGCGTCCTTCGCGAGCGCCACCGCGCGCGTGACCTCCTCGGCTCCGCACGCCGGCACGCGGTCGATCTCGTGGCCGTCGAAGGGAGACCGCACCACGATCTCGTCGCCGGTGCTCGATGCTCCGACGCGTTCGTCACCGATCGGAAGTGTGCGCATGACAGCAGTCGCCTTTCGCGGAGGGAAGCGGGTCAACCCGCAGCCGGGTGGCCGGCAGGTGAGTGGGTGGTGAGCTCGAGCTCGCGGTCGAGCACCTTCTCGAGCAGTGCGCGCTTGCGCCGAGCACCCCAGATCTCGAGCTCGGCGTCGTCCAGCGCGCGCACGCGCAGCAACACCAGCGATGGCGTGACCATCGCGTCGAGTCCGTACACGTTCTGGTTGCGGCTGCGGTCGAGCCCGTCGGCGACCCGCAGGATCGCGGCCAGTGCCCGCACGCGCTCGATCGCGTCGGCGTCGAGCAGACGGGAACTCGTCGGACACACGCGGGTCGCCACGCCGGTGCCAGCGCACCACCGCCGCGAGCAGCTCCACCTCGTCGGGAGCGAAGCCGCGCAGCTGGCCGTTGCGCACCAGGTAGGCGCTGTGCTTGTGGTGGCCGCTGCTGGCGACGTGCTCGCCGATGTCGTGGAGGAGCGCGGCGAACTCGAGCAGTTCGCGGTCGGCGGGGTCGAGGCGGTGCAACTCGGCGGTGGCGTCGAAGAGGTCGAGGGACAGCTTCGCGACCTGGCGCGAGTGCGGCTCCGACCAGTTGCACCGCCGGGCGAGGCTCAAGACCGCGCTGCCGCGGATCGCGTGCGGGTCGTCGGACCACTCGGTGGGGTCGTGGTGACGGCCCGCGTCGAGCACGATGCCCTCGCGCAGCGCCCACTCGCTGATCGTCAGCTGGTCGAAGCCGAACACGTCCATCGCGGTGGCGAGCACCATCGACCCGGCCACGATCAGGTCGACCCGGCCGAGCGTCGAGCCCGTCGATGCGCAGCCGGTCGGCGGCGGTCGACGCCAGCAGGTCGTCGTGCAGGGCCAGGAACTCGCTGCGATCGATGGTGAGCTGGTTCAACGTGGCCGGCGTGTCCTCGTCGCGCCGGGCCGCGACCATCTCGGCCAACGACTCGAGCGTGCCGCTGCTCCCGACCGCGAGCTTGGGTTCGTACGGCGCGACCTCGTGCACGACGGGTGCGAGCACGCCTTCGATGTGGTCGCGCAGCGCGCGACGGTCGCGCTTGGAGATCGGATCGGAGCGCACGTACTCGGTGCTGAGCCGCGCGACGCCGAGCGGGACGCTGGTGGCCCACATCAGGCTGCTGGCGTCGCCGACCATCACCTCGAGGCTGCCGCCGCCGAGGTCGAAGCACAGCGCGGGCGACGGGTCGAGCACCACCGACGCGCGCACCGCGCCGAAGATGAGGCGCGCCTCCTCGAGACCGCCGATGACCTCGATGTGCACGCCGGTCTCGGCCCGGATGCGGTCGACGACCTCACCGCCGTTGGCTGGCGCGCCGGATCGCCGCGGTCGCCTTGGCCAGGATCTCGGTGGCGCCGGCGGCCTCGGCGAGGAGGCGGAAGCGGCGGACGGTGGCGACGGCCTGGTCGGCGGCGGTGACCGGGATCGATCCGTGACGGCTCACGACGTCGCCGAGGCGCAGCATCTCCTTCTCCTGCACCAGCGGATCGATGTGGCCGTCGGCGTGCACGTCGGCCACGAGCAGGTGGAAGGAGTTCGACCCGAGGTCCATGGCGGCGACGCGCATCGCCTCCCACGCTAGGTCCCCGATCGTCGGCTCTTCGCCACGTCGGTACGGTGGGCGCAGTGACCGAACCCGCGCTCGCGCCGCCTGCCCGATTCCGGGCGATGGGCACCGACGTGGAGGTGCTCGCGGTCGGCGCCGACGACGCCGCCATGGCGATGCTCGCCGACGCTCGCAGCGGACGCCCTCGAAGTGCGCGAAGCGCGCTGGTCGCGCTTCCGGCCGACGAGCGAACTGTGCCGACTCAACGACGCGGCCGGTGCGCCGGTGATGGTGTCGCCGAGCACGTTCTCGTTGGTCGCCCGTGCGGTCGACGTCGTGGCGTGACACCGGCGGGCGCTACGACCCGACCGTGCTCGCCGCGCTCGAGGCCGCCGGGTACGACCGCGACTTCGACGCGGTCGCACGCGACGGTGAACGGGCCGGATATCAGGCCGCGGGTGACGGCGCGATGACCGGATCGCCGCCGGCGTGCCCGGTTGCGGCGACGTCGAGCTCGACTCGCTGGTGTCGGCGGTGCGGCTGCCCGTCGGGGTCGCCATCGACCTCGGCGGCATCGGCAAGGGCGCGGCGGCCGACGAGGTGTCGGGCGAGCTGCTCGTCGCCGGCGTTCCCGGCGTGACCGGTGTGCTCGTGAACATGGGCGGTGACCTGCGCGCCCGCGGCGAGGCGCCCCGGGCCGCACGGCTGGGTCGTCGACGTCGACGACCCGCTCGAGACCGGCCGCACCGGACTGCTCGCGTTCGTCGAAGGGCGCGATCGCGACGAGCACCAAGCTGCGCCGGGCGTGGCGGCGCGGCGAGCGCACCTTGCACCACCTCATCGATCCCCGCACCGGTGAGCCGGCCGAGTCGGGCATCGCGTCGGTCACCGTGGTGGCCGGGGAGGCGTGGCGGGCCGAGGTGCTGGCGAAGGCGGCGTTCGTCGCCGGGATCGACGACGGTCGCGGCGTTGGTCGAGGCGGCCGGAGCCACCGGGCTGTTCGTCACCGACGACGGCGACGTCCTCGAGCTCGACGGCCTCACTCGCTTCCGTCCCTGATCGCGGGCGGAAGGCGCCGGCTCCTTGACCTACCCTCGGGGGAGAGCATCCCGCAGCACGAGGTGATTCCCATGGCCCAGACCGCTGTCCGCGACGATCGCTGGTACCTCCCCAAGTACGACACCGTCGAGGAGGAGCGCCAGCACCGCAAGCAGCGCCTCGCTGCCGGCTTCCGCATCTTCGGCAAGTTCGGGTTCGAGGAGGGCGTCGCCGGTCACATCACCGCACGCGACCCCGAGCGCCTCGACCACTTCTGGGTGAACCCGTTCGGCATGGCCTTCAGCCACATCCGTGTCTCCGACCTCATCCTCGTCAACTCGCAGGGCGAGGTCGTCGAAGGCGAGGGCAGCGTGAACACCGCGGCGTTCGCCATCCACTCGGCGCTGCACGAGGCACGCCCCGACATCACCGCCGCCGCCCACTCGCACTCGCTCTACGGCAAGGCGTGGTCGTCGCTCGGCCGCCTGCTCGACCCGCTCACCCAGGACGCGTGCGCGTTCTACGACGACCACGCGCTGTTCGACGACTTCACCGGCGTCGTGCTCGACCAGTCCGAGGGCAAGCGCATCGGCCTCGTGCTCGAGGACCGCAAGGCCGTCATCCTGCGCAACCACGGACTTCTCACCGTCGGCCACTCGGTCGAGGAAGCGGTGTGGTGGTACGTGACCATGGAGCGGTCGTGCCAGGCGCAACTGCTCGCCGAGGCCGCGGGCACCCCGATCCCGATCGCCGACGACGTCGCCCGTCTCACGCTGCTCGCAGGTCGGCGCGCACGTCGTCGGGCTACGCCAGCTTCCAGCCCCTCTACCAGAAGATCACGAGGGAACAGCCCGACCTCTTCGAGTAGGTCCCCGGCGAACGAGCATCTCGAAGTTGGCGTGCTCATGTGACGGTCAACTTCGAGATGTTCGGTGAGGATCAGGCGCGAGCGAGTGCTCTCGCGGTGTCGATCGACCCGGTCGCGCCACCAGGCGAGCTCGTCGCCGGTGTCGTCGAACGCCTTCTCCCAGCCGAGCTGGAGCATCACGCCGACGAGGCACAGCGCGAGCTGACGCTCGAACCACGGCGCGGTGTCGACCCCGTGACGTTCGAGCGCGGCGCGGTACGCGTCGACGGTCGCGTCGCGCGCGAGCTCGGCTGGGATGCGCGCCCGGTTGAGCGCGAGCTGGTGGACGATCTCGGCGAGCGGCGGTCCCTCGCCGGTCTGCGACCAGTCGAGCAGGACGGTGCGGCCGTCGGGGCCGAACGCCGAGGTTCCCGAACTTCGTGTCGCCGTGGAGGAACGCGGTCGGCGTCTCCGCCAGCGCGTCGAACAAGGGCCACGGCGCGACGCGCAGCGGACGGAGCGCGTCGGCGAGCTCGGGTGACGCCTCGTCGAGGCGCAGCCAGCCCTCCGTGGCGATGCGGGGGACGGGTTGGCGGGAACCCGAGCCCGGCTTCGCAGGCGAGCGCCGCCGGTCCGAAGAACGAGTAGCGGTTCGCGCTCGGGCAGCAGGCCGATGTCGTCGCGCCAGCCCCACGTCGCCGCGTGCAGCGCGGCGAGATGGTCGAGGAACTGCAGATGGTGCGTCGACTCGATCGGCGCCGTCGCCGGTCGGGACCAGCCACTCGCCCACGTCGCGCAGCAACACCGCGCCGTGCCCGCCCTCGTCGCGCTGCGCCGACGGTGGCGTGGTCGATCGACGCGGGCACCAGGTCGAACGCGCCCGACTCCCACACCCGGATCGGGATGCAGCCGATGTCGCCGGTCTGGCGCATGATCCAGTCGTCGCGCGTGTCGACGTGCTTCAGCACGTAGCGCTCGTCGTCGATCACGACGCGCTCGAAGCGGGCACCCGACCTCGAGTCGGCGAACCGCACGGGCGTACGGCTCGATGCGCCCGCGACCAGCGCGTCGACCGACTCGGCCACCGGCCGCGGGATCATTGCGCGCCGGTGCCGCCGGTACCCGCGCAGAACTGGCCGAGGTCGACGATGACCTGCTGCGGCGCTGCACCGCACCCGGCGTCGGCGCCGCCCTGCGCGACCACCGCCCAGGCGCCTCCGCCGCCGTGGACGATGACCGTGACCGCGGCGAACTGGGCGCCCGGTTTGGCGGCGAGGTTCACCGCGCGCCCACGACGGATCCGACGCCGCCAGACGGCACGACGCGACGTCGGCGCTCTGCGCGGCGCCGTTCACCGCCGCGTCGACCGCGGCGCGGATCGGCCGCGGTGTCGGCGCCGCACGGTCCCGGTGGTCCGGTCGTGCTCGTCGGTGTCGACGTGGTGGTGGGTGCGGCGGTGGTCACCGGCGCGCTGGTCGACGTGGGCGACGGCGCGGTGGTGGTGGCGCCCGACGACGTGGTCGTGGCCCGCAGGCGCCGTGTCGGGGTGGGTGTCGTCGTCGCGGATCGCGCGGGCGGCGAACACGCCCGGCGACGACGAGCACCGCGGCGACGACCAGGGTGAGGATCCAGCGCCGCGCCATCGCGCCAGTCTCGCGGCCGCGACGACGCGCGCCGCGGAGCCGATCCGGAGAGGCCGCGAAGAGGTCGTCCGGGAGCGGGCTACATTCCGGGCATCAGCGCCCACACCGACCTCACCTCCGGCCTCGCCGCCGATCTCGAGCTCGCCCACTCGCTCGCCGACGCGGCCGACGTCATCGCGATGGGGCGCTTCCGGGCCACCGATCTGGTGGTGGAGACCAAGCCCGACCTCACGCCGGTCACCGAAGCCGACCGTGCGGTGGAAGAGATGATCCGGGCCCGCCTGGCCGACGAGCGCCCCGGCGATGCCGTGCTGGGCGAGGAGTTCGGCACGACCGGGACGCACGGCCGCGGGCTCGGGTCGACGCTGGATCGTCGACCCCATCGACGGCACCAAGGGCTATGCGCGCGGCATCCCGGTGTGGGCCACGCTCATCGCGCTCGAGGTCGACGGCGAGCTCGTGGCCGGCGTCGTGTCCGCCCCGGCGCTCGGCTCTCGCTGGTCGGGCGCACGCGGCATCGGTGCGCACCGCGACGGCGAGGCGGTCTCGGTGTCGCAGGTGGCGCGCATCGAGGACGCGCACCTCGCGTACGACTCGGTCGACGCGTTCGAGTCGGTGGGCCTCGACGCGGAGTTCCTCGCGTTGGCTCGCCGCTGCTGGCGGGTGCGCGGGTTCGGCGACTTCTGGGCGCACATGCTGGTGGCCGACGGATCGATCGACATCGCGGTCGAGGTCGGCGGTCTCGCGGTGTGGGACATCGCCGCGGTGAAGGTGGTGGTCGAGCAGGCGGGGGGTCGCTGCACCGACCTCCGCGGTGACGCGCGCATCGACACCGGCGACATCATCTCGACCAACGGATTGGTGCACGACGACGTTGTGGCGGCGTTCGCGCGCGGCTGAACAGAACCGGGGGAGTGGCGCGTGGGTACCGAAGTGACTGTCGGCATCGACATCGGGACGTCGTCGGTCAAGGCGATCGCGGCGGACGGCGACGGCAACGTCGTCGCGCGCGCCCGGGTGCCGCATCAGGTCGTCGTCCCCGCGCCGGAGCGCTTCGAGCACGACGCCGCCGCGGCGTGGCGCGACGGTCCACGCCGCGCGCTGGCCGAGCTCGGCGACCTCGACGTGCGCGGCGTGAGCGTGGCCGCGATGGTGCCGTCGCTCACCGCGGTCGACGAGCAGGGCACGCCACTCACGCCCGGGCCTCCTCTACGGCGACGAACGCGGGCGCACCGGTGTGGTCGCGCAGGCCGGCACCGACGACGCGTCGGCCGATGACGCGTCAGGAGGCTTCCTCGGCTACGTGCGCTGGCTGAACGAGACGGTGCCGGCCGCGCACGGGTTCTGGCCGGCGCAGTCGGTGGCCAACCACGCCCTTGCCGGCGAGGCGGTGCTCGACACCACCACCGCGTCGCTGGCGCACCCGCTGTTCGACTTCACCGGCTGGGATGCCGCCGTCGCGGGCGAGCTCGGGATCACGCCGGCCGAGCTCCCGCGGCTCGTGCCGACCGGCTGGGAGTGCGGCCGCGTCGGCGGCGACGGCCCGGCGCTGGCCTCGGGCTGCATCGACGCCATGGCCGAGCAGCTCGTGGCCGGCGCCGATCAGGCCGGCGACGTCCTCGTGCTCCTCGGCACCACGCTCATCGTGTGGGTCGTCGCCCACGAGGGCGCCGAGGTGCCCGGGTACGTCACCATCCCGCACACCGCGTCGGGCAACTACCTCGTCGGCGGACCCAGCAACGCGGGCGGGCTTGTTCCGCGACTGGGCCACCCGGTTCCTGGCGCCGCCCGCCGAACGCGCTCTCGACCCGGGCGCGATCCCGGTGTGGGCGCCCTACCCGCGTGGCGAGCGCGTGCCGCTCAACGACCACACCCGCCGTGCGTCGCTGCACCACCTCGACCTCACCCACGACGCCGCCGCCATCGTGCGCGCCACCGACGAGGCGTCGGCGTTCGTGGTGAAGCGCGCGATCGACGCTGCGGTCGCCCACGCCGGCGTGCGACCCGAAGCGCGTGGTCGCGTCCGGCGGCGGCACGCGCGTCGACGCGTGGGTGCAGGCCATCGCCGACGTCACCGGGCTCCCGGTCGACTGCGTCGCGGTGCCCGAAGGCGGGGCGCTGGGGTCGGCGTGGCTGGCGCGCATCGCGGCCGGGCTCGAGGAGCCGATGGCGATGACCGAGGGTCGGCGCTGGGCGAAGGTGGGCCGGCGGATCGAGCCGCGCGACCCGTGGACGGCCGCGTCGGCCGCTCGCTACGAGGAGTTCCTCGCGCTCAGCTGACTGCGCGGGCAGCAGCGACGCGCTCGCCCGGGAACACAGATTCGGATCGCCCGACGCGAGCCGCGCGCGGTTCGCGTCGCACACCCGCGTCCAGTAGGGCGCGATCTCCGCGTCGGGCACGTCGGCCGGGGCGCGACCGCTCGCGCGGGCCAGCCGGGCCGCCGCGATCGTCCAGAGGTTGTCGCCCTCGACCACGACGACCACGTCGTCAGAGGTCGGCGCGAGCGGACCGGAGGAGCGGTCGGCGGCCGACAGCGGGGTCACGGAGCTCGTGGTGGCGACGGCGGAGTCGGCACGGTCGCGATCGGTGTCGGCAGGCAACTCGCCGATCCCGCGTCCGTCGCGCACGAGGCTGACGATCCGGGGGATCGCTCGCGCGGGCCGCGCCGGCCGCGATCGCCGGCGTGAGCACGACCGTGGTCGCCACCGACACCGCGCACGCGGCGTCGACCGTGCGACGCACCGCGGGGAGCGTGGACCAGCGCACCGCGCGCACCGCGGCCGGCACGCGGCTCACCGCTGCCACGACGTAGAGCAGCGTCGACACCAGCAACCACGTCGCGCCGACGAGCGCGACCCACCGCAGCAGTGCCACGACGACCGTCGCGGGGTCGCCGTCGCGCAGCCACGGGCCGAGGTGCCCGACGGGAACGGCCAGGTCGGGTCGACGTCCGATCCCGGTCAGCGCGACGACGGTGGCCGCCTCGACCAGGACCGTGCAGACGACGTGCGCGGCTGCGCTGCAGGGCAATCATCGTGAATGCACGATATGCCCGGTTCACACCATTGGTCAACGGCCATGACGGACCCACTCGCGTGGTCCGTGCCCCGTTGCGCCCCCGGTGTTATGTTGCGCCCCGCACGAGCAGGGGGAGAGGGGTACGGCATGGCGCTGGCCGACGTGATCATCATCATCAGCCGCAGCGGAGGGGCATTCGCCTCGCGGTGGCTCCACGTGGTCGTGGGCATCACCTGGATCGGGCTCCTCTACTACTTCAACTTCGTGCAGGTGCCCGCCTTCGCGGAGATGGAGGCGGCGGCCCGCAACAACGCCATCGACAAGCTGGCGTCGCGTGCCCTCTGGTGGTTCCGCTGGGCGGCCGCGGCCACCCTGGCCACCGGCATCCTGATCCTGCTGTTCCAGAAGGACGGCGACAAGTCGCAGATCTTCAGCAGCGACTACATGAAGTCGGTGCCGGGCATGGCGATCGCCACCGGCATCCTGCTGGCCTTCACGATGTTCCTCAACGTGTGGCTGGTGATCTGGCCGAACCAGAAGAAGGTCATCGCCAACGCCCGCAACGTGCAAGCTGGTGGTGAGGCCGACCCGAGCGCCGCAGCCGCCGGCCGCAAGGCGCTGCTCGCCTCGCGCATGAACACGATCTTCTCGCTCACCATGCTCATGTTCATGGTGGGCACCTCGCACTTCTTCCTGCCCGGCAACTTCAAGTTCGCGCCGAGCGGCAGCGACCGCGGCATCTACTGGGCGATCGCGATCGTGATCTGGCTGGTGCTCGAACTGAGTGCCCTGGGCGTGATCGGTGGCACCAAGCCCGGCGGCACCAACGTCATCTTCGACACCCACAAGGCCTCGATCTGGACCGGATTCATCCTCGTCGTCGTGTACTACGCGGTCTTCTACCTGGTGCTCAAGGCCTAGGGCTCACCAACTCGTTGCGCTCGATCGACGGTGCCCGGCCTCTCGCAGGCCGGGCACCTGCACGTTCGACATGACCGACTGGAGCCGGCTCCGTCTCGCACTGACGGTGCTCGGGGGCGTGATGCTCGCCGGCACCGTCGGCTACCTGATCCTCGGGTTCACGTTCCTCGAGGCGTTCTACCAGACGGTCACGACCGTCACGACCGTCGGCTTCCGAGAGGTGCGTCCGCTCTCCGACGCGGGCATCGTGTTCACGATCGTGCTGATCCTCCTCGGGGTCGGCACCGCGTTGTACGCCCTCGGTGTGTTGATCCAGACCCTCGTCGAGGGTGACCTGCACGACGTCTTCGGGAGGCGGCGGATGGAGCGCAAGATCGCGGACATCGATCGGCCGGTGATCGTCTGCGGATGGGGCCGGGTGGGTCGCGCCATCGCCGAGGAGGTCGCCGACTCGGGGGCCGCGCCGGTGATCGTCGACCGCGACCCGGAGCGGCTCGAGACGTCGCCGTACCCGACCGTCGTGGGCGATGCGACCGACGACGCGGTGCTGCGGCGGGCGGGCCTCGATCGCGCCCGGGCCCTGGTCGCCGCGCTCGACTCCGATGCCGGCAACCTGTTCGTGACCGTGAGCGCGCGCGCCCTGCGGCCCGATCTCTTCATCGTGGCGCGTGTCCGCGTCGACGAGAGCATCGAGAAGTTGCGCCGCGGCGGCGCCGACCGGGTGGTCAACCCGCAGAGCATCGGTGGCGCACGGATGGCCGCGTTCGTGATGCAGCCCCACGTGACCGAGTTCCTCGACGTCGTGATGCACGACCGCGACATCGAGTTCCGCCTCGAGGAGGTCACGGTGGCGCTGGAGTCACCGATCGTGGGCGCCACGTTGCGCGAGGCGCAGATCCGCGACCGCACCGGCGCCCTCGTGCTCGCGCTGCGGGACGAGAACGGGGAGTTCTCCACCAACCCGTCGCCCGAAGCGCGCCTCAGCGGTTCGCAGGTGCTGATCGCGATCGGCACGCCCGGGGAGCTCGCGGCGCTGACCGAGCTCGCGGGTCGGCCCGCCTGATCAGTCGGCGGCGATCGCCGGCGCGCCCGGCGACTCGTGCTCCTCGATCTTCGCCAGCACGGCACGCTGGAGGTTGCGCTGCTGCGTGTAGTCGGCGATCACGCGGACGTCGCGCGCGAAGCGCTCCGCCTCGGCCGAGAACATCTGCTTGAACTGTTGCGTGTGTTCGTCGTCCCAGCAGTGCGCATCGACGAACGTGAACACCTCGACGACGCGACGTTGGATCTCGTCGAGCCCCTCGGCGTAGATGCGGGCCACCTCCACCAGTGCGCGTTGGGGGATCGCGAGCCGGCCGAGATCGGCGAAGGCGCGCAGCACGTTGACGTCGTCGGCGTCGTACGCGGAACGACCGTGCTCGGCCGGATCGCGCAGCAGACCCGCGGACGTGAGGTCGCGCACGAGCGTGTCGTCGACGCCGGCGGTCTCCACCAGCTCCTCGCGGTCGTAGGTGGCGTCCTGCGAGCCCTGGAGCAGCCCGGCGAGGGTGCCCGGGTCGTCGCGCTCGAGGAGCGCGTGGATCGCGGCGAGCGAGAAGCGGCGTGACTGCAGCGCCCGGATGCGCTCGAGCCGCTCGAGGTGCTCGGGACCGAAGCGGCGGGTCCGCCCGCTGCGCTCACCGCTCGGGAGCAGCCCCTCGCGCTGGTAGTAGCGGATCGTGTCGACCGCGACCCCGGCCCGCTGCGCCAGTTCGTCGATGCGCCAGTCGCTCACGGAAGGACCTCAAGGAGTGGGGAACGGGAGTCGAACAGTGCAGGACACGCCAGCGATGGTGGAGTGTTTGACAATCCTACTCCGGAGTAGATACTCTGAAGTCAAGACGTCGAGAGTCTCGGCACCCTTGGTGCCCGGACTGCTCGGCACGAGACGAGCGTCCCGGGCAGCCGGAGAGCGCCGTACCATCGACCCTTGTCCGCCCCCCCTGGACAGGGGTCGATGCGCGCCCCGGGCCGGTGGTACAAGATCCGCGTCGAGCAGTCGGTGTGCGCAGCCGGGCCGTCCGCGGGGAAGATGGCGCCACAGGGGCGAACCGGCATCCGAGGGACGAGAGGACGATGGCGTTGCAGACCGTGGTGGTGGTGGGGGCCTCGTTGGCGGGGCTGCGGGCCACGGAAGCGTTGCGCCGTGACGGTTTCGGGGGCCGGATCGTCCTCGTCGGCGCCGAACCGCACCTGCCGTACGATCGCCCGCCGCTGTCGAAGCAGTTGCTGGCCGGAGAGTGGGAGCCCCAGGAGCTGGTGCTGCGCCGGGCGCCCTACGACGAACTGGAGCTCGACCTGCGCCTCGGTGTGCGCGCCACCGCGCTCGACGCGGCGGCGAAGGTGCTGAGCCTCGACCTCGGCGACGGAACCCAGGAGGAGCTCGCGTTCGACGGCGCGCTGCTCGCCACCGGCGCGACGCCGCGCACGTTGCCGGACACTCCCGACCTCGACGGGATCTTCGTGCTGCGCACCGTCGACGACGCGCTCGATCTGCGGGCACGCCTCGACGACCATCCGCGCGTCGTGGTGGTCGGTGCCGGGTTCATCGGTTCGGAGGTCGCGGCCACGTGTCGCGGGCGCGGGTTGCCCGTGACGGTCCTGGAGGCCCTGCCCGCGCCGCTGGTGCGCGGGCTCGGCGAGACCTTGGGCATGGTGTGCGGTGAGCTGCATCGCGACCACGGCGTCGACCTGCGCCTCGGCGTGGGCGTCGCGGGGATCGAGGGCGCCGGCAAGGTCGAGCGCGTGCGTCTCGACGACGGCGACGCGATCGAGGCCGACGTCGTGGTGGTGGGGGTGGGCGTGGTACCCGTGACCGAGTGGCTCGAAGGCTCGGGCCTCACGCTCGAGAACGGCATCGTGTGCGACGAGACGCTGCTCGCCGCGCCCGGCATCGTCGCGGCGGGTGACGTGGCCCGGTGGCCCAACCCGATGTTCGACGGCGAATTGATGCGCCTCGAGCACTGGACCAATGCCGCCGAGCAAGGGGTCGCGGCGGCGCGGCGACTGCTCGTCACCGACGACGCTCAGGCGGTGCCCTACGCGCCGGTGCCGTTCGTGTGGTCCGACCAGTACGACCGCAAGATCCAGACCGTCGGGCACTTCCGTGGCGACGACGAGATGCAGGTGGTGCACGGGACGCTCGAAGCGCGGCGATTCGTCGCGGTCTTCGGTCGGGCCGGTCGCCTTGTCGGTGCGCTCGGATTTTCCATGCCGGCCAAGGTCATGCAGTATCGGAAGATGATCGAGGAGCGAGCGTCGTTCGAAGACGCACTCGAACGCGCCACGCGTCGTGACCGCGCTGTGACCACGCCGTGACCGCGCCGTGAGGCGGCGCCGCGTCGACACGACGGCAGCGACCCAGCCGCCGCTCATGACCATGCGCTTCGCGGTCGTGATGATCTCCGGGTTCTGCTACTTCAGCGCGATGGGCGCGATGCTGCCGGTGATCCCGCGCTACGTCGACAAGCGCCTGGGCGGCAACGACATCGCCGTCGGGCTCGCGGTCGGCGCGCTCGCGGTCGGTGCGATCCTCCTTCGGCCCATCGCCGGTCGGGCTGGCGACCGCTTCGGTCGGCGAGTCCTGATGATCGGCGGTGCGCTCATCGTCGGCACCACCGCGTTGTGCGCGGGGTTGGTCGAGGCGCTCGAGTGGATCATCGCGACGCGCGTGCTCATGGGGCTGGGCGAGGCCTGCTTCTTCGTGGGTGCCACCACGATGGCGACGGATCTCGCGCCGGAGGAGCGGCGCGGCGAGGCGGTGAGCTACTGGTCGGTGGCGCTCTGGGGTGGGCTGGCGTTCGGTCCGGTGCTCGGCGAGTTGCTGCTGAACGGATCGAACTACGACCTCGTCTGGTACGTGGCCGGTGGTCTCGGGCTCACGGCCGCTGCCGTCGCCGTGTTCACCCGGGAGACCCACGTCGGTGGCCACGAGCAACGGGGGAGGCTGATCGCGCCCGAAGCGATCCGACCCGGCATCCTCCTGGCCGCGACCCTCATCGGCATCACCGGGTTCAGCATCTTCCTGCCGCTGTACGCACCAGACGTGGGGGTCGACGACGTCGGACCGCTGTTCCTCGTCTATGGCGTCGTGGTGGTGTTGGTGCGCATCTTCGGGGCCAAGCTGCCCGACCGACTCGGACCGATCCACGCGGGCACGATCGCCATCGGCGCAACCACGGTCGGCCTCGCGACCCTTGCCGCATGGCAGAGCACGATCGGGCTGGTGGTCGCGACCGTGGTCGTCGCGGTCGGGTCGTCGTTCCTCTACCCGTCGATGCTCCTGCTCGTGTTGCGCGGCGTTCCCGAGCACCAGCGCGGTTCGGTGGTGGGGACGTTCAGCGCGTTCTTCGACTTCGCCGCCGGTGCGTCCGGCATCGTGCTCGGAGGGCTCGCCGCGGCGTCGAGCTACGCCGGCGCGTTCGCCGGGTCGGCCGTGCTCGCAGCCGTCGCGCTCGTGCTCCTGCGGACAGGGTTCGCGCGTCATGAGACCGGCGATCAGCCCACGGTGACCGAGGTCGGGACGGCGTCGGTGGAGCCGACGTCGCTTCCTTGAGCGGTGGCGTGACCGGCCTGCTCGTCACCAACGACTTCCCCCCGAAGATCGGGGGGATCCAGTCGTATCTCCACGAGTTGTGGCGTCGGCTGCCGGTCGAGGACGCCACCGTGTTCACCACGCCGTACGACGGTGCGGCTGCGTGGGATGCGCAGCAAGCGTTCCGCGTCGTGCGCGCGCGCGAGCGCGTGCTGCTGCCGACGCCGTCACTCGCATCGCGCATCGACGACCTGGCGCGCGACGTCGACGCATCGGTGATCCTGCTCGACCCGTGGTTGCCGCTCGGCCAGCTCGGACCGCGCCTCTCGGCGGCGCCGTACGTGGTGGTGGTGCACGGCGCGGAGGTGACCGTGCCGGGGCGGTTGCCCGGGAGCCGGCGGCTCGGTGGACGCGTGTTGCGCGGCGCAGCAGGAATCGTCGCTGCGGGGCACTATCCCGCGCGCGAAGCCGAACGGGCCGCCGGTGGTGCACTGCGCGGCATCGTCGTGCCGCCCGGTGTCGACGTCGAGCGCTTCCGGCCCCTGGCCCGCGCCGATCGCCGCGCGGTTCGCGCCGCGTTCGGCCTCGATCCCGATCGACCGCTGGTGCTCGGCGTGAGCCGGTTGGTTCCGCGGAAGGGGTTCGACGTGCTGATCGACGCGGTCGCGGGCCTGCCCGACGCGCAGCTCGCGATCGCCGGAGCCGGACGCGACCGGGCGCGCCTCGAGCGTCGCGCGCGCGAGCGGGCGATCGACGATCGCGTCCGCTTCCTCGGTCGGGTACCCGACGACTCCTTGCCCCGGTTGTACGCGTGCGCCGACGTGTTCGCGATGCCGTGTCGCGACCGCTGGGGCGGGCTCGAGGCCGAGGGCTTCGGGATCGTGTTCCTCGAAGCGGCCGCAGCAGGAGTGCCCGCAGTGGCGGGCCGGAGCGGAGGATCCCACGAGGCCGTGATCGACGGCGACACGGGGTTCGTGGTCGACGGGCGTGCCCTCGACGTACGGGGCGCGCTCGCGGCGCTGCTCGAGGACGACGCGCTGCGGGCCCGCATGGGCGCGGCGGCGCGAGCCCGGGCGGTGATGGAGTTCTCCTACGACACGCAGGCGGCG
Source organism: uncultured Actinomycetes bacterium (assembly GCA_963720765.1). Classification (GTDB taxonomy): domain Bacteria; phylum Actinomycetota; class Acidimicrobiia; order IMCC26256; family DASPTH01; genus DASUAS01. Next base: position 168,814 of record CAVRGS010000011.1, on the reverse strand, counting down.
CGGCTGGCGCCGGTGGTCGCGGGTGACCTCGCCGGCCTCGGGCCGGTGACGTGACCGCCGGTACGCTCGGTGCCGTGCCCGACACCGAGAGCGCACCGGAGATCGACGTCGAGGCACTGTCGCGCCAGGGGAGGGGGATCATCGCCAGCGGATGGCTCGCCAACGTGCTGTTCGCGGCCACGGCGATTCCCGTCGCCGTGGGTGTCGACGATCTCCTCGGTGTCGCCATCGGTGTCGCGCTGCTGCTCTTCCTGGTCTCGGTGTTCGTGTTCGTCTACGCGTTCGCGCTCGCGTTGGCGCGGAGCAGCCGCGGCGACAACGTTGCCGTTGCCAACCTCTTCTTCCTGCAGGGTTCCGCCCCGAAGCCGATCAAGCGGAAGTTCTTCTGGATGGCCCTCGTGTGCCTCGTGATCGCAGTCGCCACGGTGGCGTGGGACCCCTTCGGGGTGCTGGTCCCGATGTTGCCGGTGGGGCTCGCGGGCATGTGGGCGGCTCGGTACGGCGTGTTCCCGCCACGCCAGGCCGGCCAGCCCCCACGGCGCGTCTGACGACGGCGGTTCCGATGCCCGACGCCGCGCACGAGCAGATCGACGTCGCCGCGTCGCCCGAGCAGTGCTTCGCGGTCGCCACCGCGTTCGAGGCGTACCCCGAGTGGACGAGCGACGTGAAGCGGGCGACCGTGCTCGAACGCGACGCCGTCGGTCGTGGCACCCGAGTCGAGTATCAGGTCGCCGGACTCGGACGCCGGGTGCGGTACGTCCTCGCCTACGACTTCACCGACGCGCCGCACGCGTTCTCGTGGTCGCTCGTCGAAGGCGACATGCTGCGCGCGCTCGACGGGCGCTACGCGTTCGCCCCGAACGAGGCCGGCACCCACGTCGACTACACCCTGGCGGTCGACCTGGCGGTCCCGATGCCGGGGCTGGTGAAACGCCGGGCATCGGGCATGATCATGGGCAACGCGCTGCGCGATCTCAAGCGCGCGCTCGAACACGCGGCCACAGGGCCGACGGACGCTCCGACCGAAGCTGCGGTGGAAGAAGACACGGTGACCGACGAACCGACACCTGAGCCGACGCGCACACCCACCCCCGAGCCGGAACCCTCGGCCGAGCCGGCACCGGTCGTCGGGCACGCTTCGCATCCCGACGCGGTCCCGTTCGACGAGGCGGGCACCGAGGCCCGACCGCTGCCGCCGCCGTCGATCCTCGAGAGCGTGCTGACCGAACTGCTGGGTGCGGTCCCCGAGGTGAAGGACCACGTGCTCGAAGCGGCGGACGCGCTGCTCGACGCGGCGAAGGCGCTGCTCGACGCGGCCGACCGGGTGATCTGTCAGCAACGCGGCGAGGAGTGAACGTGGGCGAGACGGCCACGTTCGGCGTGGACCTCGGTGGGACCAACCTACGTGTCGCGTTGGTCGATCCCGACGGAACCGTCGTCGACGAGCAGCGGGTCCCGACTCCAGCGACGCTCGACGAGATCGTCGCCAGCATCGCGAGCGCGGTGCGCGACCTTCGCGCCGCAACGGTCCGAGGCGAAGGCGCTCGGCGTCGGGGCCGCGGGAATGGTCGACCACGAGGGCACGATCCACTACTCACCGAACGTGCCGGCCTTCCTGCACGCGCCCGTGCGGGCGCGACTGGAGGACGTCGTCGGCCTGCCCACCGTCGTCGACAACGACGCCAACGTCGCGATCGTCGCGGAGCTCGTGCACGGCGCCGCGCGCGGGTGCACCGAGGTGTTGCTGATCACGCTCGGCACGGGCGTCGGTGGCGGGATCGTCACGCGCGGAGAGGTGCTGCGCGGCGCGCACGGGTTCGGGGCCGAGATCGGGCACTTCCAGGTGGATCCGCACGGCGCGCGGTGCGCGTGCGGACAGCGGGGACACTGGGAGGCAGTGGCGTCGGGCACCGCGCTCGGTGTGCTGGGTCGGGAGTGGGCGGCGGCGGGTGCCGCACCGTCGGTGCTCGCGCACGCGGAAGGTTCGATCGACGACATCACCGGCATCCTGGTGGGCGACGTCGCGCAGGCGGGCGCCGAGGACGCGGTCGCGATCGTCGAGGAGTATGCCCGTCAGGTGGCCATCGGGTTGGTCGGACTGGTCAACATCTTCGACCCCGAGCGCGTGGTGGTGTCGGGCGGTCTGATCGAGCTGGGCGACGTGTTGCTCCAACCGTTGCGCCACGCGTTCGACGGGCGCATCGAAGGCGCGGCGCACCGCCCCGCGGTACCGATCGTCCCCGCCGAGCTCGGTGGCCAGGCCGGCGTGGTCGGCGCAGCGGTGCTGGCGCGGGAGCTCGCGTGAAGCTCGGACTCACGCTTCCGTCGTTCCGTGACGACGTGGCGACATCGCTGGCGGTGGCGCAGGCCGCGGAGGAGCACGGGCTCGACGGGGTGTTCGCGTACGACCATCTCTTCCGTCGCAGCGCCGACGGAGCGCGTCGTCCTGCGATCGAGATGTTCGCGCTCATGGGCGCGGTGGCGGGAGCGACGAAGCGCATCGCCGTCGGGTCGCTCGTCGCGCGCGCGACGTTGCGGCCGCCCGCAGTGCTCGCCAACGGCTTCGACACCCTGGCGCGGATCCTCGGACCCGAGCGGCTGCTCGCCGCGCTCGGGTGCGGGCGACGAGCAGAGCCGCGAGGAGAACGAGTCCTTCGGGCTCGACTTCGGGACCGTCGCCGAACGCGTGGCCGCGCTGCGCGACGCGATCGACGCGACCCGCGACCGCGGGTACCCGGTGTGGGTCGGTGGGACCGATCCCGTGGTGCGCGAGGTGGCGGCGGCGCACGCCGACGGCTGGAACCGGTGGGGCAGCGGGGTCGAGCAGTTCCGCGAGCAGGGGGCGAACCTGTCGGCGGCCGCGGCTCGCTCGCCGTTCACCGTCTCGTGGGGCGGACTCGTGGTGCTCGCGGACGACGACGACGCGGCCGCGGCCAAGGCCGAGCGCCTCGGCGTGGGTGACCACGCGATCGTGGGGGGTCCCGACCTGGTGGCGGGGGCGCTCCGGGCCTACGTCGAAGCGGGCGCCGAGTGGCTGATGATCGGGCCGATCGACTCGTCGGATCCGGACAACGCGCGGATCCTCGGCCGCGAGATTCTGCCCCGGCTCGCCTGAGGGTCGCCGCTACCCTCGTGCACATGGAATTCCGCCGGATCAACGCGCTGCCGCCGTACGTCTTCGGGATCATGGATGGTCTGAAGATCGAGGCTCGGCGCGCCGGGGTCGACGTCATCGACCTCGGCTTCGGCAACCCCGACGTGCCGTCGCCCGACGTCGCCGTCGACAAGCTGGTCGAGGCGGTGCGGAACCCGCGCAACCACCGCTACTCCGCCAGCCGCGGCATCCCGAAGCTGCGCATGGCCGTCGCCGATCTCTACCAGCGCAAGTTCGGCGTGGAGCTCGACCCCGACACGCAGGTGTGCAGCACCATCGGGGCGAAGGAAGGGCTTCTCCCACCTGATGTGGGTGCTGCTCGGCCCGGGTGACGCGGCGCTGGTGCCGAGCCCCTCGTACCCGATCCACATCTGGGGCCCGATCCTCGCCGGCGCCGAGGTGCGCCACGTGCGTCTCGGTCCGGAGCAGAACTTCTTCGACAACCTGATGGAGGCGTGGGAGGACTCGTGGCCGCGGCCGCGCGTCATCGTGCTGTCGTTCCCGCACAACCCCACGACCGCGTGCGTCGACCTCGAGTTCATGCAGCGCATGGTCGACTTCGCGCGCGAGCACGATGTGCTGCTCGTCCACGACTTCGCGTATGCCGACCTCGGCTTCGACGGATACGACCCGCCGTCGATCCTGCAGGTGCCGGGCGCGTCCGACGTCGCCGTCGAGCTCTACACCATGACCAAGTCGTTCTCGATGGCGGGGTGGCGCGTCGGGTTCCTGCTCGGCAACGCCGAGGTCGTCGCCGCGCTCGCCAAGTTGAAGAGCTACCTCGACTACGGCACGTTCCAGCCCATCCAGATCGCGGCGACGGTCACCATGAACGAGGCGCCCGACTACCCGCTGGAGGCCAACGAGATCTACCGCGGTCGCCGCAACGCGCTGATCGACGGCTTGAGTCGTGTCGGGTGGGAGATCGAGCGGCCCAAGGGCACGATGTTCGTCTGGGCGCCCATCCCCGAGCCCTACGAGGAGCTCGGGAGCCTGGAGTTCGCCAAGCTCCTGGTCCGTGACGCCAAGGTGGCGGTGTCGCCGGGCGTGGGCTTCGGTCCCGGTGGCGAGGGCTTCGTGCGCTTCGCGCTCGTCGAGAACGAGCACCGCATCGGCCAGGCCGTCCGCGGGATCAAGCGCGCCCTCACCAAGCTCGGCTGACCCCCGCCACTCTCATTTGGCGTGGTCGGTGTGCCGCAGCAGCACACCAACCACGCCGAAACTGCCAGCAGTCAGGCGTCGGCCCAGTCGCGGGAACGGTCGAGGGCCTTGCGCCAGTCGGCGCGGCGTTGCTCGCCGTGGGGGAGCGGCTGTGGCGTGAACGCGGCCTCCTCGCGCCAGGCGGCGGCGGCTTCGGCGGGTGACGGCCAGACGCCCTCGGCGATGCCGGCGAGTGAAGCCGCGCCGAGCACCGTGGTCTCCGGGTTCGCGGGACGGCGCACGGGCACGCCGAGCACATCGGCCTGGAACTGGCACAGCACGTCCATCGCGCTCGCGCCGCCATCGACGCGCAGCTCGGTGATCGGGATGTCGGCGGCGGCGGTGATGGCATCGACGACGTCGGCGGTCTGCCAGGCCATCGCCTCGACACACGCCCGCACGAGGTGGGCGCGCGTCGTGCCGCGCGTCAGCCCGAAGATCGCGCCGCGGGCGTACGGGTCGAACCACGGCGATCCGAGCCCTGTGAACGCAGGGACGAACACCACGCCGTCGGTGTCGTCGACGCTGGCCGCAAGCGGTCCGGCTTCCGACGACGCGTCGATGAGCCCGAGGCCGTCGCGCAGCCACTGCACCGCGGCGCCGGTGACGAAGATCGAGCCTTCCATCGCGTACGTGACGGTGTCGCCGAGCTGCCACGCCACCGTCGTGAGCAGGCCGTCGACCGGCGGCGGGTGCGCGTCGCCCAGGTTGACGAGCACGAACGAGCCGGTGCCGTAGGTGTTCTTGGTCATGCCCGGGGTGAAGCACGCCTGGCCGAACAGCGCGGCCTGCTGGTCGCCGGCGATGCCCGACACCGGCACGGTGAGGCCGGCGGCGCGCGCCGGATCGGTGATCCCGAAGCGCCCACTGCTCGGTTGGATCGCGGGGAGGCACGTTCGGGGCACGCCGAAGAGGTCGAGCAGCTCGTCGGACCAGTCGTGCTGGTCGAGGTCGTAGAGCATGGTGCGGCTCGCGTTCGACGGCTCGGTGGCGTGTTCGCCGGTGAGGTTCCACAGCACCCACGAGTCGACGGTGCCGAACGCGAGGTGCTCGTCGGCCGCCACGCCGCCTTCGCCGAGCAGCCACTCCAGCTTCGTGGCCGAGAAGTAGGGGTCGAGCACCAGGCCGGTGCGCACCCGGACGAGGGGCTCGACGCCCGCGACGCGCAGCTCGTCGCAGCGGGCCGCGGTGCGGCGGTCCTGCCACACGATCGCCCGATGGCGGGGCCGTCCGGTGCGGCGGTCCCACACCACGACCGTCTCGCGCTGGTCGGTGATCCCGATCCCGACGACCGAGTCGTCGCCGAGCATGCCCACCACCTCGCCGAGGGTGTCGCTGGACCGCGCGCCAGATGTCATCGGGGTCGTGCTCCACCCACCCGGGGCGCGGGAAGTGCTGCGGGAGCTCGCGGTAGGCGAAGGCGCGGCTCAGGCCGTCGGCGCCGACCGCCACGGTGCGCACGCCGGTGGTGCCGGCATCGACGGCGAGGACGACCTCGGCCACGTCACACCGTCCTGCTCAGCCGCAGCGCGTCGGCGAGCGTGCGTCCTGCGGCGCGCCCGACGCGGGCGGAACTCGAACACGTGCGTGCGCGAGGACGCGTCGGTGGCGAGCACCTGGAGGAGCAGACCGGTGCGGACGCGCGTCGAGCTCGAGGTCCTCGGCTGCCGCGTCGAGGAGCACGTCGCCGCGGCGCGAGGTGACCGTCACCCGCCCGTCGACCACCGACACCGTCCGGTAGTGCCGCCCGACGGAACAGTCGAGACGTCCCTGGCGCGACGCTCGTGTACCACACACCTCCCGGTCGCATGCCGTGACAGTACCGACTCCGCTCGTCGACCGCGCGACGGGTGCGACCTTCGGCACCGTCCTCGCCTCGGCTCCCGATCGGTCACACTGGTGGTCATGCGCATCGGGATGCTCACCGGCGGGGGCGACTGCCCGGGACTCAACGCCGTGATCCGCGCCGTCGTACGCAAGGGCGAAGCCGTGTACGGCGACCAACTGGTCGGGTTCCGGCACGGCTGGCGTGGCGTGCTCGACGGCGAGACGATGGAGCTCACCATCGGCACGACGCGCGGGCTCATCCACCGCGGCGGCACCATCCTCGGCACGTCACGCACGAACCCGTTCCAGAGCGACGACGGTGCGGCCCGGTCTGCTCGCCACCCTCGAGCGCGAGCACATCGACGCCCTGATCGCCATCGGAGGCGAGGACACCCTCGGCGTGGCCGCGCGCCTCGCCGACGACGTCGGGCGTCGCGGTCGTCGGCGTGCCCAAGACCATCGACAACGACCTCGCCGCCACCGACTTCACCTTCGGCTTCCAGACCGCGGTGCAGATCGCCACCGACGCCATCGACCGGCTGCACACCACCGCCGAGAGCCATGACCGGGTGATGGTGGTGGAGGTCATGGGACGGCACGCGGGCTGGATCGCCATCCACTCCGGGCATGGCCGGCGGCGCCGACGTGGTGCTGGTGCCCGAGGTGCCGTTCGACATCGACGAGGTGTGTGCCCGCATCGAGCACCGCCACCGCCACGGCGCCAACTTCTCGATCGTGGTCGTCGCCGAGGGCGCGACACCCCGGGAGGGCACGCTCACCCTGCAGAGCGGCGAAGAGGACGCGTTCGGCCACGTGCGCCTGGGTGGCATCAGCAACGTGGTGCAGGAGGAGATCGAACGGCGCACCGGCTTCGAGACGCGCGTGACCATCCTCGGGCACGTGCTTGCGCGGCGGCACACCCACCGCGTACGACCGCATCCTCGCCACTCGCTTCGGCATCGCTGCCATCGACGCGGTGCACGACGGCGCGTTCGGGGCCGATGGTCGCGCTGCACGGCGAACGCATCGAGCGGGTGCCCGATCGGCGACGCGCTGCGCGAGCTCAAGACCGTCGACGCCGAGTTCCTCGAGGTGGCGGGCGTGTTCTTCGGATGAGCAACGCGGAGTCGGAGCTCGCCGAGGCTGGAGCTGCCGCGCCGTGCCGAGAGCGGGCGACATGAGTGCACTCGACGATCTGGTCGGGCTCCTCGACCTCGAGGTGCTCGAGGTCAACCTCTTCCGCGGCGAGAGCCTCGACTCCGACCGTGTGCGGCTCTACGGCGGCGAGGTGCTCGCGCAGTCGTTGATGGCGGCGGGCCGGACCGTCGACGGCGAGCGCCGGGTGCACTCGATGCACGCGTACTTCCTCAAGCTCGGCGACCCCAAGGTGCCGGTGGTCTACGAGGTCGACCGCATCCGCGACGGTCGCAGCTTCACCACGCGGCGCGTCGTCGCCATCCAGCACGGCACCGCGATCTTCAACATGGCGGCGTCGTTCCAGGTCGACGAGATCGGGCCCCGATCACCACGACGAGATGCCCGACGGTCGAGGCCGCCGAGACGCTCGCGTCGATCTGGGAGCGTGTCCACGGCGACGAGCCCGAGCCGATCGACCGCCAGGGATCACCGCACGTCGTCGACGCGTTCGACATGCGCCACGTCGGTGCGTTCACGCCGCCCGGGTGGCGACCGCGGCGACTCGGTGCGCGACCCGACCAGGACACGTGGTTCCGCACGCGGGGCGCGCTGCCCGACGACCCGCTGCTGCACACGTGCATCGTCGCCTACGCGTCCGACCTCACCCTGCTCGGCACCGCGCTCGTTGCCGCACCCGATGACCGACGACCATCCGGGCTACATGGTCGCGAGCCTCGACCACGTGATGTGGTTCCACCGCCCGTTCCGCGCCGACGACTGGTTGCTGTACCACACGCACAGCCCGTCGGCCGCGGCCGGACGCGGCTTCGCGACCGGTCAGGTGTTCTGCGCCGACGGCACGCTGGCGGTGAGCGTGGCGCAGGAGGGACTCGTGCGACCGGTGCGCAGCGCCCGATGACCGCCGCCGGGACGACCGACCGGTGAGGGTCGACCTCCGCTCCGACACCGTCACCACGCCGACGCCCGAGATGCGCACGGCGATGGCCGAAGCCGACGTGGGCGATGACGCCTACCGCGAGGACCCGACCGTCCGGCGGCTGGAGACGCTCGCCGCCGCGCTGCTCGGCATGGAGGCGGCGCTGTACGTGCCGTCGGGGACGATGGCCAACCAGGTCGCGCTGCGCACGCTCGGCGTGCCCGGCACCGAGGTGCTGTGCGCGGCGCGCGCTCGACGTGTACCGGCACGAGCACGCTGCGTCGGCGGTGAACGCGGGCGTGCAGCTGCGGCCGTTGCCCGACGCCGACGGGCTCGTGCACGCAGCCGACGTCGAGCACGCGCTCGCCGGCACCGCGCACCACCTGCCCGAGCTCAGCGCGCTGTTCCTCGAGAACACGCACATGCCTGCGAGCGGCCGCCCCGCGAGTGCGGCCGAGATCGACGAGGTGGCCGCGACGGCGCGACGCGGGCGGGCTCGCGGTCCACTGCGACGGCGCGCGCATCTGGAACGCGGCCGTCGCGCTCGGTGTGTCGCCGGCGGAGCTGGTGCGCTCGTGCGACACCGCCATGTTCTGCCTGTCGAAGGGACTCGGCGCGCCGGTGGGTTCGCTGCTCTGCGGGACGCGTGAGCACATCGACGTGGCGCGTGCGCACCGGGCGCGGCTCGGTGGTCAGATGCGCCAGGCCGGCGTGATCGCGGCGGCCGGCGTCGTGGCGTTGGAGACGATGGTCGAACGCCTGGCCGACGACCACAGCCGCGCCCGGCGCCTCGCCGACGTCGTCGCCGACGCGTTCCCGGGCAGCCTCGACCCGGACGACGTGCGCACCAACATCGTGTGCGCGCGCGCCGACGCGCTCCCGGCCGACCTGCTCGACGCGCTCGGCCGCCGAAGGGGTGCTGGCCGGCACCGTCGATCCCGACACCGTCCGCTTCGTCACCCACAAGGACGTCGACGACGCCGGACTCGACCATGCGATCGCGGTCCTGCAGAGGATCGCCCGCGGCTCGGGGCACGGATCGAGTCGCTGACCTGACCGCTACATTGCGAAGGGTGCCTGCGTCCGACGACCGCCCCGCCCGCGCGCTGGCCGTCTACGCGCATCCCGACGATCCCGAGATCTCGGCCGGCGGCACGCTCGCCAAGTGGGCCGAGGCCGGCACCGAGGTGTGGGTGCTCATCACCACGAAGGGCGACAAGGGCACCCAGGATGCCGGCGCCGACCTCGAGGCGCTCGCGGCGCTCCGCATCGAGGAGACGGCCAAGGCCGCGGCGATGCTCGGCTTCGCCGGCACCCGTCACCTCGACCACCCCGACGGCGAGCTCTTCGACGACCTGGCGCTGCGCGAGTCGATCGTGCGCGTGATCCGCGAGGTGCGCCCCGACGTGGTCCTGTGCCCCGACCCCACCGCGGTGTTCTTCGGTGACGGCTACTACAACCACCGCGACCACCGAGTCACCGGCTGGGCGGCGCTCGACGCGGTCGCGCCCGCGGCGGGCAACCCGCACTACTTCCCCGAGCACCTCGACGAGGGACTCGCCGTGCACCACGTGGGTGCGGTGTACCTCTCGGGCACGCTCGAGCCCAACTGCTGGATCGACATCTCCGACACCCTCGAACGCAAGATCGACGCGCTCTTCTGCCACGCCAGCCAGCTGCCCGACGAGGCGGGGGAGTGGTTCCGCGACTTCCTGCGCGAGCGGGCGGAGGACGCCGGTGCCGCCGCCAACGTGAAGCTCGCCGAACCCTTCCGCAGGCTCACGTTCTCGCTGACGCCACCCATCGTGCCGGCGCCGCAGCACGTGAGGGATCGCGGCGTCGCGACGGCGAATGGCGGAACGGTCAGGAAGGGCGACGGGGAGGCCGAGGGGCGGACGGGTCCTGGCGGCGCCACTCGGCCATGGCGCGGAGCACGAGGACGGCGACGATGCCGACGCCGCCGGCGCCGATGATCGCGCCCACGAACGCACCGACGACGTGCGAGACGTCGCTCTTCGAGCTCACGTCGGCGATGCCGTACCCGATGATCCCGCCGAGGATCCCGGCGAACACGACCCCCGCGAACGCCAGCACGTAGGCCCAGCGCGACGGCAGCATCGGCGGCGGGGCGTCGGGTGCCGAGACCATGTCGTGCGATGCTTCGGGAGACGGGTCTGCGCCAGGCGAACGAGCCGGTTCAGGAGCCTCGACCATCGGCCGATGGTATTGCCATGCAGGAGTTCGCCACGACCTGGCCGATAGCATCGCCGGCGATGCGCGTCCTCGTGATGCTGCCGACCTACAACGAGATCGAGAACATCCAGGACGTTCTCGAACGCGCTCGGGCGGCCATGCCGGAGGCCGACATCCTCGTCATCGACGACGGCAGTCCCGACGGCACCGCGGAGGCGGCGGAGAAGATCGGCGAAGTGCTCGGCGGCGTCGACGTGTTGCGCCGCGCGCAGAAGTCGGGCCTCGGATCGGCGTACCGCGCCGGGTTCCGGGTCGGGCTCGCGCGGGGCTACGACGTGATGATCGAGATGGACGCCGACCTCTCCCACGACCCCGCGGTGCTCCCGGAGCTCGTGGCTGCGGTCGAGGGCGGCGCCGACCTCGCCATCGGCTCGCGCTACGTGCCCGGCGGGTCGATCCCCGACTGGAATTGGCTGCGCCGCGCCATCTCGCGGGGCGGCGGCCTGTACGCCCGCACCATGCTCGGCCTCTCGGTGCACGACGCCACCGCCGGCTTCCGCGCCTACCACCGCGACAACCTCTCGCGCATCGATCTCGACCACGTGCGGGCCGACGGCTACGGCTTCCAGGTGGAGATGACCTACCTCACCGAGCGCAACCGCGGCCGCATCGTCGAGGTGCCGATCACGTTCCGTGACAGGAGCCTGGGCCGCTCGAAGATGTCGAGTCGCATCGTCGTCGAGGCGTTCCTGCTGGTCACGTGGTGGGCGGTCCGGGACCGCTGCACCGCAGGGGCCAAGAGGGTCTTCCGCGCGCGACACTGACGCATGGCCCTGTCCGAGTTCACCGTCGCGGGTGCGCTCGTCGAGTCGCCGGAGGGTCTCCTGCTCGTGCGCAACCAGCGACGCGGTGGTGCCACCGACTGGAGCACACCCGGCGGGGTGATCGACCCCACCGACGCGACCCTCCGCGACGGCCTCGCGCGCGAGGTGCGGGAGGAGACGGGGCTGCGCGTCACCGAGTGGGAGGGTCCCCTCTACGAGGTGCGTGCGGTCGCGCGCGAGATGGGATGGATCATGCGGTGCGAGGTGCACCGCGCGCTCGCGTTCGAGGGCGACCTCGTGGTCGACGATCCCGACGGCATCGTGGTCGAGGCCACCTTCGCACACGCCGACGCGTGCACCGAGTTCCTCGCGCTGTGCGCGCCCTGGGTGCGCGAGCCCCTGGCCGACTGGATCGAGCACCGCTGGGGGCCCGACGACGCCCGCGCCTACACGTACGACGTCTTCGGCGCGTCGCGCGACGACCTGCGGGTGGTCCGCGCCTGAGGGCCGAGGCCAGCATCCTGCACGTCGACCTCGACGCGTTCTACGCGTCGGTGGAACAGCACGACGATCCCACCCTCGCAGGACGGCCGGTGATCGTGGGCGGGCTCGGACCCCGCGGCGTCGTCGCGGCGGCGAGCTACGAGGCGCGTGCCTTCGGCGTGTACTCGGCGACGCCGATGGTGCGGGCGCGCCGCGCCTGTCCCGACGGCGTGTTCCTCGCGCCGCGGTTCGACCGCTACCGCGACGTGAGCTCCGAGATCATGGCGATCCTGAAGTCGTACACGCCGCTGGTCGAGCCGATCTCGCTCGACGAGGCCTTCCTCGACGTCGAAGGCGCGCGTCGTCTCCACGGCACCGGACCAGAGATCGCGGTGGCGGTTCGCGCCCGGGTGAAGGGCGACACCGGTCTCACGCTGTCGGTGGGCGTCGCCACCACCAAGATGCTGGCCAAGCTCGCGAGCGATCTCTCGAAGCCCGACGGCCTGCTCGTGGTCGAGCCGGGCACCGAGCTCGACCTGCTCCACCCGCTCGGGGTCCGGCGTCTCTGGGGCATCGGTCCCGCGACCGAACGCAAGCTCACCGCGCTCGGGGTCACCACGGTCGGCGAGCTCGCCGCGCTCCCCGAGGAGACGCTGGTGCAGACGCTGGGCCGCGCCGCCGGCCGCCACCTCCACGAGCTGGCGTGGAACCGCGACGAGCGTGCGGTGATCGCGGACCAGGAGGTGAAGTCGATCGGGCACGAGGAGACGTTCCCGGTCGACCTGCACGACCACGCGGCGCTCGATCACCGTCTGGTGAGCCTGGCCGACGGCGTGGCGTCACGGCTGCGCGCCGCCGGCGTCACCGCCCGCACCGTGCAGCTCAAGGTCCGCTTCGGCGACTTCACCACCGTCACCCGCTCCCGCACCCTGGCCGAGCCCACCGACCTCGCCGCCGACCTGCGGCGGGTCGGCGGGGAGCTGCTCCATGCGCTCGACGTGGCGCCGGGCGTCCGCCTGCTCGGGATCTCCGGGCAGCAACTGGTGCGGCGCACGGCGACCGACGGGCTGACCGAGGACGATCAGGGGACCCTCTTCGGGGCGACTGGTGCGACGGGCGACGAGTCGGGCGCCCAGTCGACCGAGCCTTCCGAGGAGCACGCCCGCCAGGCCGCGCTCGAGCGATCGGTCGACGAGGTCCGGGCCCGTTTCGGTCCTGGTGCCCTGGGTCACGGCGGGGCGCGTAGCCTTCCGGGGGAAGGTCCGAGGCGCTCCCCGTGAGTGGACTGCGTTGAGGGCATCGAGAACGTGCGCGACAATGGATCCGGCACCACGACGGGCGCCGCAGAACGAGGAGCCCGGGAACGGAAATGGGAGAGATGCCGCTTTCCGAGGACGAACAGCGGATCCTGCGGGAGATCGAGGAGAACCTCTCGGCCACCGACCCCAAGTTGGTGCAGCACGTCTCCGACAGCACCCTCTACCGCCACTCCGCGCGGGTCATCAAGTGGGCGGTCGTCGGGTTCATCGCCGGCCTCCTCCTCATGGTGTTCACCTTCACCACCACGCTCATCCTCGGTGTCGTGGGATTCCTCGTGATGCTCGGCTGCGCGCTCACGATCGAGCACAACGTGCGCAAGCTCGGCAAGGCCGGGATGGAGAGCCTCACCAGTTCGATGCGCAGCGGCGCGCTGAAGAACGTGCTCGGCAATGCCGGCAGTCGCTGGCGGGAGCGCTTCAACCGCGACGATCCGCCCTCCTGAGCGCGGCCGACCACACCGTGGGCTACACCGCGATCCAGGCTGCGCGTCTCTCGGGGTGCAGCACCGCGCAGGTCGACGCGTGGCGGCGCATCGGTCTGGTCGTTCCCGACGACGCCGACCCCGCCGGTCCCTACTCGTTCCGTGACCTCGTGGCGTTGCGCATGGTCGGATCGCTGCTCGAGGCGGGGCTCCCGATGCCTCGCATCAAGCGTGCCGTCGCCGAGCTCGTGCGTACCGGCGACGACATCACCGGGCTGCGGCTGGTGACCGACGGCGACGCGGTGTTCGCCTGTCGGGACGACGGCCAGATCCTCGACGCCCTCTCGCACGGGCAACTCGCGTTGTTCGTCGCGGTCGACCGCTTCGCCGACGAGGTCGAGACCGAGGTGCGCGACTTCGACGCCGACCGTCGGGCGTTCGTCGCGGAGCTGCAAGCGCGCGACGGCCACCCCAGCCGCGGCGCCTGACGCGCGCGTCAGCGGCGCACGAGCGTCGACGCGTCGAGACGGCGTCGCCACCGGCGCGTCCACGACACGCCGTCGTCGAGCGTGTGCTCCAGCTCGTCGAGTGACTCCCACGCCTGGCGGGCGTCGTCGGGTGCGACCGCGCGATCGCCGTAGCGCGCCGCGCCGTACGCGCGCGCGAGGTCGTGCATCGGACGTGCGGTCGCGGACCCGCTGCCTTCGCGCACGGTCGCCGCGAGATCGAGCGGGGTCTGCGCGGCCCGCGGGACGACGTCGGCTTCGTGGAGACGGTCGAGCGCTTCGGCCCACGCACCAGTGACCGCAACCACCGGATCGTCGGCGCGGTGGCGCTGGGTCCGGCGACGGCGTTTGAGTCCGAGCACCGCGCCCGCGTAGGCGCCGATCACCAGCACCAGGAGCGCCCCGACGAGCAGCACCGGCAGCCATGCGCCGGTGCCCGACGACGAGCTCGTGGTGACCGGGGCCGACGTGGGTGCGGCCGGGGTGGTGTCGGGCGACGCCGACGTGCCGGGGCCCGACGGAGTGTTCGCACCGCCGGTCGCCGGCGTGGTCACCGCGGTCGGCGGCGGCACCGTGGGCGTGGTGCCGCCGACCTCGGAGTCGTTGGGGAGCGCGCTGCCGCCGGCGTTCGTGTCGCGGCTGCTCGGCGTCGGGTCGAACAGGTGCGTCCAGCCCAGGCCGCTGAGGTAGATCTCGGGCCACGCGTGCGCGTCGTGGCTGTTCACGTGGTAGCGGCCGTCGGCCTTGACCGTGCCGGGCGTGAAGCCCACCGCAACCCGCGCCGGGATGCCGAGCGTGCGCGCCATCACCGCGTACGTGCTCGCGAACTGCACGCAGAAGCCGTGCTTGTCGCGCGAGGAAGCCGAGGATGGCGGACGCGTCGTCGTGGTCGTCGACGTTGGTGTCGTAGACGAACCCGTTGGCGGGGTCGCGGAAGTAGTCGCGCAGCGCGCGCGGCCTGTTCGTACGGCGTGGTCGAGCCGGCGGTGACCTCCCGGGCCCTCGCCGCGATCTGCTCGATGTCGGCCGACTCGGGCAGCGCGAGGTTGCGCTGCACGTCGCGCGGGACCGCGGCCGCGGTACCGGCGATCTGCGCGGCGGAGAAGGTGGAGCCGGCCAGGGGCGGCAGGTTCGACCACACCTGGTACTGCAGGCCGCTGACCGAATCGGCGTCGGCGACGATGGTGCCCGACGACTCGACCAGGAGCGTGTCGGGCAGCGTGATCGCGGCCGGCTCGAACGCCGCCGGCAGCCATCGCTCGGAGAGCGCACCGATGGCGAAGTCCTGGCGCACCGCGCCGGCCGGTGGTGTCGACGGCAACCCGACTCGCACGCTGTGGTCGCCTTCGGCGGTGAGCGTCCACGAGCCGCCGTGTGCGCCGGAGTAGGTGTCGAGCGCGGCGATGCGCCAGTAGTCGGCGGTGTCCGACTTCACCGTGAACAGCTCACGGTTGTCGACCGCGCGGAGCTTGTCGCCGATGTCGACGAACGGCACGATCGACGGCTTGTAGCTGTGCCCGCCCGAGCCGTTGCGGTTGGTGCCGGCGACGTCGAGGAGCGGGTCGGACGACGAACCGGGTACGAACGGCGCGACCACGAGTGCGACGACGATCGCCAAGCCCCCGAGCAGCGCGGCCGGGGCCAACCAGTGCGGACGCGCGCCGCGCTGCGACACCAGCCAGCTCCGGCGCTGGTCGAGCAACGCGACGTTCTGCGCGAGTACGAACGCGCCGGAGGCGACGCAGAACCCGACGGTGAGGAGGAGCTGGGCGTCGTCGGTCCCGAGCGTCGAGGTCCACACGAAGAACACGAGCGCGGGCGAGATCGCGGCGAGCGCCGTCTCGCGGGAGAACGCGAGCCAGTCGGCGAGCGTGGCCATGCACCACACCGAGAGCGCGGCGAGCAGGATGGCGCCGTCGGTCGTCGGCGCGGGTGCCGGCGCGGTGCGCAGCAGGTGCCAGCCGCCGGAGAGCTGGGTCCCGACCGCATGCCACGTGTCTGCACCCGGGAGCCCGAGGCTGGTGGTCGAGAGCTCGAGGGCGACGACCACATAGACCACGAGCCCGACGCCGGCGAGCACCCAGCCCAGCCACACCGACCAACCCCGCCACCGCACCAGGGCGCCGAGCGCGTGTGGCACCAGTGCGGCGCCGACCACCGGGAGCACGAAGCGGCTGTCGTCGACGACGCGACCGAGCGACAGCGCGGCCACCGCGCTGAGCGCAGCGAGAGCGAGCGGGGCGACGAGGCGCGCCCGGCGGACCATCATGGCGGCGTCGTCACGCGGACCGGCCCGCGGGACGACGCCCGCGCGGCACCCGCGAGAGCGTCTCGTTCCACGCCGCGGCGAACGGCGCGGACGATGCGTCGACCACCACCACCGAGGGGTGGGGTGTGAGCACCGCGGGCTGGGTGAGCACCACGATCACGCCGATGCCGCTGAACGTCGCCAGCGCGCGCAGGGTGTCGGGGGTGACGCGGCCGAGCACGGCGACGACGAGGTCGATCCGGCGGTGGGCACGCAGCTGCTCGAACACGGTCGCCAGGTTGTCGCGCGCGTCGGGACCGACGGTCGCGAGCGCGTCGATCACGTCGTGCCGGCGGTCGCCTCCGGTGCCCAGCACCTCCCCGGCGCTGGTGACGACTTCGACCTTGCGGCGGAGCCGGGCCAGCCGAGCGGTGACCGAGGCGGTGGCTTCGACCGCCACCTCGAACGACGGTGCGTCGTGCGCACCCGGTTGGACGTCGAGCACGACGGCGGCGTGGGAGCGCCAGCGCGCTTCGTCCTGGCGGATCATCAGCTCGCCGGTGCGCGCAGTCGATCGCCAGTGCACGCGGCGCAGGTCGTCGCCGAGCTCGTACTCGCGCAACGTGACGAACTCGTCGCCGAGGTCGCTCACAACCGCGCGCGCCGCGCTCGCTTCGTGCTCCGCGCTCGATGCGACTCCCGACCGCGACCGGAGCGACGATGTCGTACACGCGCGGTCGGACGACGAGCTCTGCCTCACCGGCGCTGGGTTCGCGGCGACGGGCCACGCCGAACGGGTCCGTCACCGTGATCGCGAGCGGGCCGACGCGGTAGCGACCGCGCCGTCGCGTCGGGATGCGGTACGCGGCCCGTGCCGTCGCGCCGGTCGCGAGGGGCGGGACGAGGAACCGTGCCGCGCGCCGGCCTTCGTCGAACCAGTCGGTGGCGGCGAGCAGCGGAGTGGTGCGGGTGCCGAGGTTCTCGACGAGCAGGTCGATGCGGCCTTCCGACCCGACGTGCAGGCGGTCGGGGTGCACGCGCCGGCTCACCGCGAGGGCGAGGGGCGCCTGGAACCGGAGCCAGCCCGCCGCCGCGGCCACCAGGACGAGGGCGGCGATCCCCACCACGAGCATCTCGCTCGTGCCGAGCAGGTAGCTGCCGATCACGAGACCGAGCGCGGCGCCGGTGAGCGACCACCCCCGCCGGGTGAGCGTGGTGGTGCGCGCCATCCCGACCGAAGCCGCCGCTGCCGCCGAGCCCGTGTCGGTGTCGAGCGCGGTCACGTCGGGCGGTTCACCCGGCGGTGGCGCCGGGCACCGTCACCGCCGCCAGGATCCCCCGCACGACGTCGTCGGCGCTCACGCCCCGCAGCTGCGCGTCGGGTGCGACGAGGAGTCGATGCTCGAGCACCGGTGGGGCGACGCGCTTCACGTCGTCGGGGAGCACGTAGTTGCGTCCGAAGCTGGCGGCCAGCGCGCGTGCGGCGCGCTGCAACGAGAGCGAGCCGCGGGGGCTCGCACCGAGCATCAGATCGGGATGACGGCGCGACGCGGCGACGATGTCGAGCACGTAGTCGCGCACCTCCGGCGCCACGTGCACCGACGGCACCATCGACGCGGCCTCGGCGACGTCGACGGCGGACACCACCGCCGAGAGGGAGTCGACCGACGCAGTGGGCTCGCCCTGCGAGTCGAGGATCGCGGCTTCGGCCTCGCGGGCCGGGTAGCCCATCGGGAGCCGCATGAGGAAGCGGTCGAGCTGCGCCTCGGGCAGGGGATAGGTGCCCTCGAGCTCGATCGGGTTCTGGGTGGCGATCACCATGAACGGCCGCGGGAGTCGGTAGGTGTGCGCGTCGACGGTGACCTGGCGCTCCTCCATGGCCTCGAGCAACGCCGACTGCGTCTTGGGCGAGGCCCGGTTGATCTCGTCGGCGAGCAGCACGTTGGCGAAGACACCACCCGGACGGAACTGGAACTCGTCGGCGCCGCGGTTCCACACCGACACGCCGGTCACGTCGGACGGCAGGAGGTCGGGGGTGAACTGGATGCGGTTGCAGGTGCCACCGATCGAGGCGGCGATCGCCTTGGCCAGCGAGGTCTTGCCCACGCCGGGGACGTCCTCGATGAGGAGGTGGCCTTCGGCGAGCAGGCAGACGAGGGCGAGGTGCACCTGTTCGCGCTTGCCCTGGATGACGCGCTCGACGTTGCCGAGCAGGGCGGAGAACAGCCGGCCGAACGACGAGTCGCGGCTCGGCGCGGTGGCGGGCTGAACCACGAACACCTCCAGAGCGGGGTCACGACGGTACCAGAGGGCCTCGCGCGTCCTGCGTCAGCAGGCTGCGTCAGGCCGGGCGCGGCGGTGCGGGTACCGTGCGCACGCATGACGTACGAGCCGTCGCCCCCGTTGCCCGGCCCGTCGTTCTGGTGGCGGGCCACGCTGCTCGTCCTGGCGCGACCGCGACTGTGGTGGATCGCGCTCGTGCAGGCGCTGCGCCTGGCCCGGCGCCGGTGGTGGACGCGGGCGCCGTTCCTCCCGTTGCCCGATCCCGAGTACCTGCGGTTCCGGTTCGAGACCCAGTACGGCGGCGACGGCCGTCCCGACCCCCACGACCTGGTCGACTACCTCGACTGGTGCAAGAACGAGGTGTAGCGGGGCGCTTCCGAGCAACCCGGGTGGTCGGTTCGCGAAGCGGAATCGACCGAACGCAAAATGGTGCCCCGGTAGACTCGCCGCCGAACACGACCGGCCGACCGGATCGGAGGCCGTCCTGATCAGGGAGGTGCCGACGCTTGGGAAGAGCCCTGCTGCTCAACGCCAGCTTCGAGCCCCTCTGCGTCGTGCCGATGCGCCGGGCCGTGGTGCTCGTGCTGAAGGAGAAGGCCGAGATCATCGTCCGCAACGGCGCGGTCCTGCACTCCGAGCGCGCCCAGCTGCCGATCCCCTCGGTGATCCGGCTGCACCACTTCGTGCGCGTGCCGTACCGCAACCGGGTCCCGCTCTCTCGGCGCGCGGTGTTCGCCCGCGACGGTCACCGCTGCCAGTACTGCAACCGTGCCGCCGAGAACATCGACCACGTGGTGCCTCGTTCGCGCGGCGGTCCTCACGCCTGGGACAACGTGGTCGCGTCGTGCCGCTCGTGCAACTCGCGCAAGGAGGACCGCCTGCTGTCCGAGGTCGGGCTGCGGCTCCCGCATCCACCGCGTGAACCTCAAGCCAACCTCTGGATCGTCGCCAGCGCGGGGTCCATCGATCCCGACTGGGAGCCCTACCTCCCCGCCTAGGTGAAGTACCTCGGGACGTTGGTGACATCCGCTGAGTAGTGAGCCCTCCGGGCGGGTGTGGAGCTGTCGAAGGCATCCACAACGCCCGAGGAGCGCTCGATGCACCGTGACGCTCCACGCACGCCAGAGGGTCGACGTCGTCAGGTCGGGTTGATCGAGTCGGGTCGACGGTCGCGGCTGCGGCCGAGTCGATGCAGTTGTCGCGCCAGTGTGCGCACGAGGGGTTGCGGCGAGACGTCCTCGAGGGCGACTCTGACCTGGAAGATCGTCCGAGTCGACCGCGGTCGTGTCCGCATCAGACCCCTGCCCGGGTTGCACGACGGGTGATCGGACGCCAGGAGGCGCACGGCCTCGGGGTCGTCGTCGAGCGCGTCGGGATCGACGGCCTGGATCTCGCGGTGCTCGGCGATCCCTTCGGCTCGACGCCGTCGTCCCACGCGCGCAGCTGCTCACACCGCCCCTCGCCGGCCGGGACCTCGGTGGCACGCGGCGCGCGAGAGCGGCCGGGGCGAGGTTCGAGTGGCTGGTGGGGCTCCGGGGCGAAAAAGGGAGCGATGTGGGTTGAAGAGTGGGGGAGAGGGGTGTAGGGTGCCACGAAATGGAGTGAAGTGGTGACCAAGTGGAGTGGACGGGAGGTCACCGCCCTGGAAACGCCTCGCAGGGGGCGCACGAGATGCCCCGAGGGGCGGACGAGGACCGAGAGGCGAGGGATTCCGGATGTTCCTGGGAGAGTTCCAGCACTCCCTGGACACCAAGGGGAGGGTCATCCTCCCGGCCAAGTACCGGGATCAGCTCGCTGACGGCGCGTTCGTGACGAAGGGCAAGGGCGGTTGCCTCTCGGTGTTCACGCCGGAGGAGTTCGAGCAGGTGGCGAGCCAGATCCGCGAGCAGTCGAAGCGGGGACCCAGGGAGCTCAACGCGGCTCGGGTCTTCTTCGGCGGTACCAGCGAGATCCAGCCCGACAAGCAGGGTCGGGTCGCGCTGCCCGGGAACCTCCGGGAGTTCGCCCACCTCGAGCGTGAGGTGATGGTCGTCGGCCTGTACTCCCGGATCGAGATCTGGGACCGCGACCGCTGGCTCGAGCTCGACCGCCTGGGTGCGGAAGCGCTCACCGAGTCGGACGAACTGCCCGACTTCGGCATCTGACACACGAGACGGCGACACATTGACAACGGTGAGCCTGCGGGCCCGCCACCAGCCCCCCGGGCGGCGCGGCGCAAGCGCCCCTTCCGCCCGCTTCGCTTTCGCCGATGCGTCCGGGGGGCCGGTGGCGGTCTCGGGGAGACAACGGATCGGGAGGCGGAGCCATGGCTGAAGAGCTGGCCGGTGACTTCGCACACCTCCCGGTGATGGCAGCGGAAGTCACGGAGCTCGTGACCCCGGTGCCGACGGGTCTGGTCGTGGACGCAACGGTGGGTGGCGGGGGCCACTCGAAGTTGCTGCTCACGGCTCGTCCCGACCTCCATCTCCTCGGGATCGACCGAGACCCCGTCGCCGTGGCAGCGGCGGGAGCGGCGCTCGAACCCTTCGGGGATCGGGTCCGCATCGTGCAGGGCGGCTTCGAACGAGTCGCCGAAATCGTGGGAAACGAGGAAATCGTGGCGATCTTGTTCGACCTCGGCGTGAGCAGTCCGCAACTCGATCGCCCCGTGCGAGGCTTCTCGTACTGGGCCGACGCGGCCCCGCTCGACATGCGCATGGACAGCGTGCAGACGCTCACCGCGGAGACCGTGGTGAACGAGTACTCGGAGTCCGACCTCGCCGCGCTCATCGCCCGCAACGGTGAGGAGCGCTACGCGCGCCGGATCGCAGCGGAGATCGTGGCGGCCCGCCCGCTGCGCAGCACCGGCGAGCTGGTCGACGCGGTGAAGCGGGGGATCCCCGCGCCCGCCCGCCGGCGCGGCGGCCACCCCGCTCGCCGCACGTTCCAGGCCATCCGCATGGAGGTCAACCGCGAACTGCCGAGCCTCGAGGCGGGGCTCGACGAGTCGGTGCACCTCCTCAAGCCCGAGGGTCGCGTCGTCGTGCTCGCGTACCACTCGCTCGAGGACCGCATCGTGAAGGAGCGCTTCGCCGACTGGTCGCGCACCGAGGAGCCGGGGTACGTGCCCACCGGCCTGCCGCGCCGCACCCGCAACGCGCTCGACGCGCCTGGTCACCCGGCGCGCGCTGAAGCCGTCCGATGAGGAGGTCGAGGCCAACCCGCGCGCCAAGAGCGCCCGCCTGCGTGCGGTGGAGCGGCTCGGCTCGTGACCACGATTGCAGCACCCCCTCGCCGCGCGCGCGCCGGCACCCGCTCGACGACCGCGCGCACGGCCTCGACGCGCGGCACGACGCGCTCGACGACGCGCGCGCGAAGGCGCGCGCGAACTCTGGTACGGGCGCCGGCACCCGTCCGTTGGCGATCGGACGAGTCGGTGCGCTGCTCGCGATCGTGACCTTGTTCACCCTCGTCACCGCCGTGGTGTTCCACGTGGTGCTCGCGCAGCACCAGATGGAGCTCGATCGCCTCAACGGCCAGATCGCGAAGGAGCAGCGCGTCTACGAGCAGCGCCGCCTCACCTCGTCGCTGCTCGCCTCTCCGCAGCGAGTGATCCAGGAGGCGGAGCGCCTGGGCCTGGTGCTCCCGCCGGAACCTGCGCAGTACCTCTACGTCCCCGACGCGCCGATGCCCAGGACCGACGACGGATCGACCGCCGAGACCATCGCCGATTGGTCGAAGACGAAATCGAGCCTTGGCCCCCAGCAGCCGTGATCCGCGCGGCGTCCGCCGCACGCCCGCGTCAGGGCCCGTCCCCGCGCGCCGTCCGGCGCGCGGGTCCGCGCGCGCGCCCGTAGCGCGGTCCGCGCCGCGCGCCGGCCCGAGCCGCCGCTGCTCGGGCACCGGCGCGTCATGGCCGACCGGTCGCCCGTCAGGCTCCGGCTCGTCCGCGCACCACGACCCGTCCGAAGCGCGAGCCGAACCGCCCGCTGCCGCCCATCCGTGCGCGCGTGCTCGGCATCGTCCTCGTCACCGTGCTCGCGTTCGCCGGCATCGGGGTGCGTCTCTTCGAACTGCAGGCGCGTGACCGCACCCACCTCGCGTCGCTCGGGCTCGGACAGCGCGTGCGCACCGTCACGATCCCGGCGGAGCGGGGCAACATCTTCGACCGCACCGGCAAGGTCCTGGCCGTCTCGGTGCCGCAGACCACCATCGTCGCCGACCCCCGCGTGATCAAGGAACCGCTGGTGTACGCGGCGAAGCTGGCGCCGATCGTCCAGGTCGACCAGGCCGAGCTCGAGGCACGCCTCTCGAACCACAAGAGCGCGTTCGCGTACGTGGCCCGCAAGGTCGACGACGCCACTGCCAAGCGAGTGCGCGACCTCGGCCTCGTCGGCATCTCGTTCCAGGACGAGTCGCGCCGCTTCTATCCCAACGGCTCGGTCGCGGGACCAGTCGTGGGCTTCGTCGGTACCGACAACACCGGCCTCGCGGGCATGGAGTACCACTACGACTCGCTGCTCACCGGCAAGCCCGGCCAGCGCGCAGGTGGAGCGCGACCCGCAGGGCAACGACATCCCCGGCGGTGAGCGTCAGGTGTCGCCGGCCAAGCGCGGCGAGGACGTCGTGCTCACCATCGACTCGTCGTTGCAGTGGACGACCGAGCAGTCGCTGCTCAACGGCGTGACGTCGATGAACGCGCGCGGCGGTACCGCGATCGTCGTGGACGTGCAGACCGGTGACGTGCTCGCGATGGCGACCGTCGATGGTGCGACCGACACCGCGCCCGCGCAGGTCGCGCCCGCGACCGAGAGCAA
Source organism: uncultured Actinomycetes bacterium (assembly GCA_963720765.1). Taxonomy (GTDB): domain Bacteria; phylum Actinomycetota; class Acidimicrobiia; order IMCC26256; family DASPTH01; genus DASUAS01. The sequence goes on along the minus strand of CAVRGS010000011.1, from coordinate 145,485 downwards.
CCGACCGGTTGCCGATGTCTACGAACCCGGCTCCACCAACAAGGTGATCACGATGGCCGGCGCGATCCAGGAAGGCGTGGTGTCGCCCGACACGCAATTCGACAACGTCGGGCAGAGCATCGACATCGGTGGTTACAACTTCGAGGACGCCGAGGAGCACCCGTCGTCGATGACCGCGTCGGACATCCTCACCTACTCGTCGAACGTCGGCACGATCACCATCGCGCGCCAGCTCGGCGCGACCCGACTCTCGAACTACATCAACGCCTTCGGGTTCGGGCAGCCCACCGGCCTCGGGGTCCCGGGAGAGTCGTCGGGAACGTCGTTCGACGTGAAGCGCGACTACACGGACGCCAGCATCGGTTCGGTACCGATCGGCTACGGCATCGCGGTCACCGCAATGCAGATGCTCGACGTGTACACCACCATCGCCAACCACGGCATGGCCCGCCCTCCGCGCCTGGTCGCCGCGACCATCGGCGCCGACGGCGCCCGCCACGACGAGCCGCTGGCCGCACCGCACCAGGTCGTGTCGCCGGCGACCGCGGACGCGGTCAACGGGATGCTGCAGAGCGTGGTGAGCAGGGGGACCGGCATCAAGGCCCAGATCCCGGGGTACCCGGTGGCGGGCAAGACCGGCACCGCGGCGAAGGCCCCGTACGACACCGGCGAGTACAACGCGTCGTTCGCGGGGTTCGCGCCGGCCGGCGACCCGAAGCTGGCGGCGATCGTGGTGATGGACTCGCCCCAGGGCTCGATCTTCGGCGCTGACGCCGCCGCCCCGGTGTTCCAGGAGATCATGCGGTTCGCGCTCACGTACGAACGGGTGCCGACCTCGTGAGTGCGGCCCCGACGACCGGGCCAAGCATCAGGCCGGTGATCGGGCCGGTGATCGGGCCGGTGATCGGGTCTGACCAGGGTGCCGTCACGTGGCCCGCGACCGGTGCCCGGTACCCTGCGATGACCAATCCCGTGACCGACCCGAGAGGACGCCCGCGCGTGCGCTGGCACGACCTGCTCGCCGGTCTCGACCGGGCCGGGTACCAGGTCGTTCGGGCCGGCGATCCGGACCTCGAGATCACGGCGATCACCCACGACAGCCGCCAGGCGATCCCGGGGACGTGCTTCGCGTGCATCCCCGGCGCAGTCACCGACGGCCACGACCACGCGGCCGAGGCGGTGGCCCGGGGTGCGGTCGCGCTGCTCGTCGAACGACCGCTGCCGCTCGCCGTCGCCCAGGTCGAGGTGCCCAGCGTGCGGGCCGCGCTCGGGCCCGTCGCCGCCACGCTGTTCGAACGTCCGTCGGCCGCGATGCGGGTGCTCGGCGTCACCGGCACCAACGGCAAGACGACCACCACCTACCTGCTCGAGCGGATCGCGACGCGTGCCGGAGATCGCGTCGGCGTGGTCGGCACCGTGGGCGCGCGGATGGCGGGGGAGAGCGTCGCCACCTCCACCTCGAGTGCGCACACCACGCCCGAGGCGAGCGAGCTGCAGGCCCTGCTCGCGCGGATGCGCGACGCGGGGACGACGACGGTCGCGATGGAGGTGTCGTCACACGCGCTGCACCAGCACAGAGTCGACGGCGTGCAGTTCGCGGCGGTGTGCTTCACCAACCTGAGTCACGAGCACCTCGATTACCACGGTTCACTCGACGCGTACTTCGCCGTGAAGGCATCGCTGTTCACACGCGCGCGTACGCCGGCGGCCGCGATCAACATCGACGACGCGCGCGGGGTCGAGCTCGCGCCGCGCGCGGCCCGTGACGGCCTCGACGTGTGGACGTTCTCGGTCGCCGACGACCGGTCCGACGTCGGCGCGACTGACGTGGCATTCGGCGCGCACTCGACGCGCCTGACGATCGTCGATCGCCGGGACGGCGCGGAGGCCGTGGTCGAGCTGCCGCTCGTCGGCTCGTTCAACGTCGCCAACGCGCTGGCCGCCGCCGCCACCGCCCGGGCCGCGGGCTTCGCCTTCACCTCCGTGGTGGCGGGGCTCGCCGACCCGCTGGTCGTGCCCGGGCGCATGGAGCGCGTCGACGCCGGCCAGCCCTTCGCCGTGTTGGTCGACTACGCCCACACCCCCGACGCGCTCGGCCGGGTGCTGGCCGCGGTCCGACCCCTCGCTGGGGGCGCCGGTCGGGTGATCTGCGTGTTCGGCTGCGGCGGCGACCGTGATCCGGGGAAGCGCCCGCTCATGGGCGCGGCCGTTGCCGAGGGTGCCGACATCGCCGTCCTCACCTCGGACAACCCCCGCTCCGAGGATCCGCAGGCCATCGCCGACGCCGTGCTCCCGGGCCTGGCCGGTGCTGGCCGCGGTGCGCGTCGAGCTCGACCGCCGGGCGGCGATCGCCGGTGCGCTCGCCGACGCCGAGCCGGGCGACGTCGTCGTGCTCGCGGGCAAGGGGCACGAGACCGGACAGACCAGCCATGGCCAGACGGTGTCCTTCGACGACCGCGTCGTCGCGCGCGAGGAGTTGGGGGAGCTCGGATGGAGCTGAGCGCCACCGACCTCGCCGCCATCACGAGCGGTGCGTTGACCGGTGCGCCTGACGCGCGCGCGACGTCGTTCGTCATCGACTCGCGCGTCGCGACGCCCGACGCCTGCTTCATCGCCCTCGTCGCCGAACGTGACGGTCACGACTTCGTCCCCGACGCCTTCGCCCGCGGCGCAGCGCGTCGCCGTCGTCACGGACGACCGCGAACATCGGCCGCCCGCCGGTGGCGCGATCGTGCGCGTCGCCCATGCGTTCGGTGCCCTCGCCGACCTCGGCCGAGCCGCACGCGGCGCATTGGGGCGGGAGACGTCGCGCGATGTCATCGTCGTCGGCATCACCGGCTCGGCGGGCAAGACCGGCACCAAGGACCTCACCGCGGCCGCCCTCGCGCCCACGTTCACCTTGCACGCCAGCCCGGGCTCGTACAACAACGAGGCCGGAGTTCCGCTCACCCTGCTCAGTGCCCCCACCGACACCGACGCGCTCGTGCTGGAGATGGGCGCGCGCGCCCACGGCGACATCGCCGCGCTCTGTGCGGTGGCGAGTCCCACCGTCGGCGTGATCACCAACATCGGCCTCGCGCACGCAGGATCGCTCGGTGGACGTGAGGGAGTGGCGCGCGTCAAGGGCGAGCTGCTCGAGGCGCTGCCGGCGACGGGCACCGCGGTGCTCGACGCCGGCGACCCGGCCACGCCGGGCCTCGCCGCCCGCACCGTCGCCACCGTGGTCACGGTCTCCACCGGTGACGTTGCTGCCGACCTGCGCGCCACCGACATCGTCCTCGACGCCGACCTCCGCCCGCGTTTCCGGCTGTCGACGCCGTGGGGGAGCGGCGAGGTCGTCCTCGCCGTGCGCGGAGCCCACCAGGTGGTGAACGCCTCGCTCGCCGCCGCGGTCGCGCTCGCGCACGGGGTGCCGTTCGACGACGTCGTCGCCGCGCTCGCGCACGTGCAACCGGCACCGTGGCGCATGGAAGTGGCCCGCAGCGTCGACGGCGTGGTCGTGCTCGACGACGCCTACAACGCCAACCCGTCCTCGATGGCTGCCGCGCTCGAGGCGCTGGCGCGCGTCGATGCGCCGGGCCGCCGCGTCGCCGTCCTCGGCGAGATGCGCGAGCTCGGCGACCTCAGCGCGCCGGAGCACGCCGCGTTGGGTGACCTGGTCGGCGCCGCGGCCGTCGACGCGCTGGTCGCCGTCGGTCCCGAGACCGCACCGCTCGCCGAGCACGCGCGTGCCGCGGGGGTCGTGGTCACCGAAGTGCCCGACGCCGCCACCGCGCTCGAGTCGGTCGCCGGCTTCGTCCGGCACGGCGACGCCGTCCTCGTGAAGGGGAGCCGGGCCGTCGGCCTCGAGCTCGTGGCGACCGCGCTGCGAGGCACTGCCGCGGCGGCAGACGACGCGGGAGGAGCCGCGTGATCGCGCTGCTCGTCGGCACCGGCGCCGCGTTCGTGCTCTGCATCTTCTCCACGCCCGCGCTGATCAAGGTGCTGCGGGCCAAGGGCATCGGCCAACAGATCCGCGACGACGGCCCGTTCGCGCACCCGCACGAGAAGAAGGCGGGCACACCCACGATGGGTGGCATCGCGATCGTGTCGAGCGCCTTGTTCGGGTACCTGGTCGCGCACGTGAGCACCGAACAGACGAAGTTCGCCCGGACGGGCATCACCCTCATGGCGCTCGTCGTGGGCATGGCGATCGTCGGGTTCGTCGACGACTACCTCGGTGTCCGTCGGCGCCGGAACATGGGCCTGCGCAAGCGGGGCAAGACCGGTGGTCAGCTCATCGTCGCCACCGGCTTCGCGCTGCTGGCGCTCAACTACGTGAACGTGTCGACCCACCTGTCGTTCACGCGCGTCTTCGACCTCGATCTCGGCACCGGCCTGTGGCTCGTGCTCGCGGTCTTCTGGATCTACGGCTTCTCCAACGCGGTGAACATCACCGACGGCCTCGACGGTCTCGCCGCGGGCTCGGCGGCCATGGTGTTCGCCGCGTTCGTGATCATCGCGTTCTGGCAGTTCCGCCACCCGGGCGTGTACCACGTCCTGCCCGCCGGTGCCCTCGACCTCGCGATCGTCGCTGCCGCGATGATGGGCGCCTGCCTCGGCTTCCTGTGGTGGAACGCCGCACCGGCGCAGGTGTTCATGGGTGATGTCGGCTCCCTCGCGCTCGGCGCGGCGATGGCCGGGCTCTCGCTCCTCACCAACACCATCCTGCTGCTGCCGCTCCTCGGCGGCCTCTACGTGTTCGAGACCCTGTCGGTGATCGCGCAGGTGATCTCCTTCCGCGTGTTCCACCGGCGCGTGCTGCGCATGGCGCCGATCCACCACCACTTCGAAGTCGGTGGCTGGCCCGAGTTCACCGTCATCGTGCGCTTCTGGCTGCTCGGCGGTCTCGTCGTGGCGCTCGGCCTGGGCTTCTTCTACGCCGACTTCATCCGCATCCCCGGGGTGCTCGACTGATGCGCGTCCTCGTGGTCGGTCTCGCGACGACCGGCGCGTCGGTGGTGTCGTACACCCGCGCCGCCGGGCACGACGTCACCGTGATCGACGATGGTCCCGGCGCGGGCGAGGCGTACGCAGCGCGCGTGGCGCGGGCGGAGGCCGAGGGCGCGCGGGTGCTGGAACGTCCCGACGCTGCCGGAGCCGACGCCCAGGGGCGGGCCGCCGATCTCGTGGTGCCGAGCCCCGGCGTGCGCCCTGACCATCCTGCGCTCGTCGCGGCCCACGATGCCGGCGTCCCGGTGCGTTCGGAGATCGACCTCGCGGCCGCACGCCTGCGGGCACGTCCGGACGCACCGAAGCTGGTCGCGGTCACGGGCACGAACGGCAAGACCACGGTCACCACGATGATCGACGTCATCCTCCGAGAAGCCGGCATCACCAGCGCAGCAGCCGGCAACATCGGTCGCCCGCTGCTCGACGCCGCTGGCGACGACGTGCGGGTGGTGGTGGCCGAGGTCTCGTCGTTCCAACTCGCGTTCACCACCGATGCCTTCGCGCCCGACGTCGCGGTGCTGCTCAACGTGGCCGAGGATCATCTCGACTGGCACGGTTCTCTCGACGCCTACACGCAGGCGAAGGCCGAGCTCTTCCGCCACCAGGGCGCGTCCGGTCTTGCCGTGGTCAACCGCGACGACCCGGTTGCGCTGGCGCTGGCCGCGAGTGCGCCGGGAGTGGTGGTGCGGTTCGGGCTCGGACTGCCCGCCGTCGGCGACTACGGGGTGGTGGGCACCGACCTCGTCGGGCCCCCCGGGGTGCTCGCGGCGGTGCCGGGATCGGGCGCGCCGCACGACACCGCCAACTCGCTGGCGGCCGCGGCGGCGGCGTTGGCCGTCGGCGCCGACGTCGACTCGGTGGTGCGCGCGCTCGACGGCTTCCGCGGGCTCGCCCACCGTGTGCAACTGGTGGCCGAGCGCGGCGGCGTCCGTTGGTACGACGACTCCAAGGCGACGAACCCGCACGCCACCGCCGGCGCGCTCGCGGGCTTCGAGCACGCGGTGCTGATCGCGGGCGGGCGCAACAAGGGCCTCGATCTCGGTGGGCTGCGCGTGCACGCGCCGCAACTCCGGGCTGTCGTCGCCATCGGCGAAGCGGCCGGCGAGGTGGAAGCCGCGTTCGCCGGGGCGGTGCCGGTCGTGCGCGCCGACTCGATGCGCGACGCGGTGCGCGCCGCGGCGATGCACGCACACGCCGGCGACGCGGTGTTGCTGTCGCCTGCGTGCGCGTCGTTCGACTGGTACGCCAGCTACGCCGCGCGTGGTGACGACTTCGCGCGCGAGGTGACCTCGCTGGCGGACGAGGCGGCCGGATGTCAGAACGGAGCCCACGCATGACCGCGTTGACCAACCCGCTGCGCGTGCGCAGCCATGCCGACCGTCCTGCGAGGCCCGCCACCTACGCGCGGTCGTCGACCGCGGTGCTCCTCGTGGCGACCGTGATCGTGCTCAACGTCGTCGGCGTGGTGATGGTGCTCTCGGCGTCTTCGGTGTCGTCGCTCACCAACTACGGCTCACCCTGGTACTTCTTCTTCCGTCAGATCATGTGGACGGTGCTCGGCCTGGGTGCGTTCGTGTTCGCGCTGCGCTTCGACTACCGACGGTGGCGCGCGCTCGTTCGCCCGGTGCTCATCGTGAGCGTCGTCCTGCTCGTGGTGGTGCTGGTACCGGGCATCGGCGTCTACGTGTCGGGCTCGCGCCGGTGGCTCGGCGCGGGCATGCTCCGCTTCCAACCCAGCGAGATCGCCAAGCTCGGCCTGCTGCTCTACGCCGCCGATCTCGTGAGCCGCCGCTCGGGTGAGCTGCACGACTGGCGGCGCGTCGTGCGCCCGGTGATGCTCGTGCTCGGGCTCTGCACCGCGCTCGTGATGAAGGAGCCCGACCTCGGCTCGGCCATGGTGCTCGCCATCGTGGTGCTCGCGGTGCTCGTGGCCGGCGGCGTGAAGAAGCGGCACCTGGCCGTGGTGTTCGGCATCGGCATCACCGCCGTGACCTTCCTCGCCCTCGCCGAGCCGTACCGCCGCACCCGCATGCTCACGTTCCTCGACCCGTTCGCGGACGCCAAGAACACCGGCTACCAGATCTCGCAGTCGCTGATCGCGCTCGGGAGCGGCGGGTTCACCGGCGTCGGTCTCGGCGCGAGCCGGGCGAAGTGGAACTTCCTGCCGAACGCGCACACCGACTTCATCTTCGCCATCATCGGTGAGGAGCTCGGCCTCATCGGTTGCTTCCTGGTGATGGGGCTGTTCATCGCGTTCGCGGTGTTCGGGGCGCGGGCCGCGCTGCGTGCGCCCGACCGGTTCGGGGCACTGGTCGCGGCGGGCGCCACCGTCTGGGTCGTCGGCCAGGCCGTCATCAACATCGGCGCGGTCGTCGGGCTCCTGCCCGTCACCGGCATCCCGCTGCCGTTCGTGTCGTTCGGTGGCTCGGCGCTGATCACCACCATGCTCGCCACCGGCATCCTCGTGAACGTCGCCCGCCAGGGGCGCACCCCCACCCACGGCACGTCGCGCGCCACTGCTCGCACCACCGCGCGCACCACCCCGCGCACCGCCGCGCGCCGGTGACGACCGACGTCCTGATCAGCGGGGGCGGCACCGGCGGCCACGTCTTCCCTGCGCTGGCGCTGGCCGAGGAGCTCGTCGCGCGCGGTCACGCCCGCGAGCGCATCCGGTTCGTGGGCGCCGCCCGCGGGCTCGAAGCGACCGCCGTGCCGACGGCAGGTTTCGCCATCGACCTGCTGCCCGGACGAGGGCTCGAGCGCAGTCCGTCGCTCGCTGCGCTCATGCGGAACCTGCGCACCACGTACGACACCGCCGTCGCGTTCGCCCGGGCGTCGACGTTGGTCGGACGGCTGCGGCCGCGGGTCGTGGTCGGCGTCGGCGGTTACGCGTCGTTGCCCGCCGTCGTGGCGGCGCGTGCCCGCCGGATCCCGGTGGTCATCCACGAGTCCGACGCGCACCCCGGCCTGGCGAACCGGATCGCGGTGCGCCTGGGCGCGACCGCGGCCGTCACCCTCCCCGGCACGCCGCTGCGGGGCGCGGTGGTCACGGGGAACCCGATCCGGCCCGCCATCGCCGCGGTGACACGGTCCCCGGTGGCCCCGCCCCGGATCGCGATCGTCGGCGGGAGCCTCGGTGCCCGTTCGCTGAACGAAGCGGTGCTCGGCCTCTACGACCGCTGGCGCGACCGCACCGACCTCACGATCCACCATGTCACCGGGAGCCGCGACTACCAAGGGTGCAGCACGAGCCTCGCGGCGCAGCGAGGCGCGGGCGATCAGCTGGCGTATCGACTCGTCCCCTTCGAGGAGCACATGGAGGTCGTGTACACCGAGGCCACGGTCGTGGTGTCCCGTTCCGGTGGGATGACCGCCGAGCTCACGACCGTCGGCATGCCGTCGGTGCTCGTGCCGCTGCCCGGCGCGCCCGGCGACCACCAGACCGCCAACGCCGACGCGCTCGTCGCCGCCGGCGCCGCGATCAAGATCCCCGACGTCGAGCTCGATCCCGACCGACTCGCCGCCGAGCTCGACGCACTGCTCGGCGATCCGGCTCGCCTGGCGGCGATGAGCGCGGCGGCCCGCGGCCTCGGTCGGCCCGACGCCACCGCCCGCTTCGCCGACCTGGTCGAGGCGTCGATGCCGAACGCCGAACGCGACAGAGGTGGTTCGGGTGGCCGCTGACCTCGACCTCACGGAACCGCACGCGCTCCACGTCGTCGGCGTCGGGGGCGCGGGCATGAGCGCGATCGCCACCGTCCTCGCGCGCATGGGACACACGGTCAGCGGTTCCGACCTGCGCGAGTCGCGTGCCCTCGAACGCCTCGGGTTGCTCGACGTCACCACGCACATCGGCCACGCCGCCGAGAACCTCCCCGCCGCACTCGACGCGGTCGTGATCTCGACCGCGATCCCCGAGAGCAACCCCGAGGTCGTCGCCGCGCGCGAGCGCGGCATCCCCGTGCTGCGCCGTGCCGACGCGCTGCGCGCCATCGTGGCCACCCGCACCACGATCGCGGTGGCCGGGAGCCACGGCAAGACCACCACCTCGTCGATGCTCGCTCTCATCCTGCGCGCGGCAGGATGGCATCCGAGCTTCCTCATCGGCGGTGACGTCAACGAGGTCGGCACCAACGCGGTGTTCGACTCGGGCGACTGCCTCGTCGTCGAAGCCGACGAGAGCGATGGCACCTTCCTCGAGCTCGAACCCCACGACGCGGTGGTCACGTCGGTGCTGCCCGACCACCTCGATCACTATGGCGACTTCGACGGGCTGGTCGACGCGTTCGAGACCTTCGTCGCCCGCATCCCCGGCGTGTGCGCGGTGTGCGCCGACGATGCCGTCGCCGCCGCCATCGCCGCCCGGACCCAGCGCGGTCGGGAAGATCGTCACCTACGGGTTCGCGGAGTCGGCCGACTACCGCATGCAGCGACTACGAGGGGGGCCGGGGAGGCACGCAGTTCACGTTGTCGTGCCGCGGTGAGGTGCTCGGAGTGGTGCAGCTCCCGGTGCCGGGTCGTCACAACGCGGTCAACGGCGCCGGCGCGGCGGCCATCGCGCTCGAGCTCGGCGCGCCCTTCGATGCGGTGACGCGCGCGCTCGGCGGTTTCGCCGGCGTGGCCCGTCGCTTCCAGTTCCGCGGCGAGCGCGACGGCGTCACCTACGTCGACGACTACGCGCACCTGCCGAGTGATGTCGACGCCATGATCCGCGCCGCCCGCGAAGGGGGCTGGGCGCGTGTCGTCGCCGTGTTCCAGCCGCACCGGTACACCCGCACGGCCGCGCTGTGGCGCGATTTTGCCGACGCGTTCTCCGGCGCCGACGCGCTCGTGCTCACCGACGTGTACGCAGCGGGGGAGCAGCCCCAGCCCGGTGTCTCGGGGCGCCTCGTCCTCCGCGCGGTGCTCGACGCGCATCCCGACCAGGCCGTCACCTACCTGCCCCGCCGCGCCGACCTCGTGACGCACGTCCCCCGTCTCGCCCGACCGGGCGACGTCGTGCTGACCCTCGGCGCCGGTGATCTCACCACCGCCCCCGACGAGTGGTTGGCACCGCGACCGTGAACCTCGACGCCCTCGCGGCGCGCCTCGCCGCGGCCGGCGTGCGCGTCGAGCGTGATGTCGCGGTGGCCGACCTCACCACCTATCACGTGGGGGGTCCGGTCGCGGTCCTGGCGCGGGCGGGTGCACCGGCCGAGCTGCGCGCCGTCGCGGAGGCGTTCGACGGCGAGCCGCTCCTCGTCGTCGGTCGGGGCTCCAACCTGCTCGTCGCCGACGCCGGGTTCGCCGGCCTCGGGCTGGTGCTCGACGGTGCCTTCGACGCCGTCGACCTCGGACTCGACGACCGAACTCCGGACGAGGACGGGTCGGGTGAGGGCGTCGTGTGGGCGGGGGCGGCGGTCGCCCTCCCGGTGCTGGCGCGGCGGGCGGCGACCGCCGGGCGCACGGGCCTCGAGTTCTACGTGGGCATCCCCGGGACCGTCGGCGGTGCGGTGCGCATGAACGCGGGCGGTCACGGCCGCGAGACCGCCGACGTGCTCGTGGACGCTGCGGTCGCGGATCTCGCCGCCGGGGGCGTCCCGACCGTTCGCCCCGTCCCCGACCTCGGGTTCGGCTACCGCCGCTCGGCGCTCTCGGCCACCGAGGTGGTCACCGGGGCCAGGTTCCGGGTGGTCGACGGCGACGCCGACGGCTGCCGAGGCCGAGGTGGCCGCGATCGTCCGCTGGCGCCGGGAGCACCAACCGGGTGGGTCCAACGCCGGCTCGGTGTTCGCCAACCCGCCAGGAGACTCGGCCGGGCGTCTCGTCGACTCGCTGGGCCTCAAGGGTCTGCGGGTGGGCGGCGCGGTGGTGTCGGCCAAGCACGCCAACTTCTTCCAGGCGGAGGCCGGCGCCACCGCCGACGACGTGCGTCGCCTCGTCGCTCGAGGTGCGTCGGCGAGTGCTCGACGCCACCGGGATCGCGCTGGTGCCCGAGCTGCGCATGATCGGCTTCGACGACGAGAGCTCGCCCGACGGGCACGCCGCCGACGAGGTGGCGCCGTGAGCACCCGAGCGCCGGTGTCGTCGCGGGCGGCGGCAGCTCACGCGCCCCCTCGTTCTCGCGCCCGCGCGCGCTCGAAGAAGTCGTCGGTGCGTCGGCGTCGGCTGCTCGTGCTCGGGATCGTCGTGGTGGTGCTCGTGGCGATCGCCTACGGCGTGTCGCGCTCCCCGCTGCTCGCGGTCGACACGTTGCGGGTGCGGGGCGCCTCCCACCTCACGACCGCGCAGGTGCTCGACGCCGCCGACATCCACGAGGGCGACGCCATGCTGTGGCTCGACACGACCGCAGCAGTCGACGGGATGGACGCACTGCCGTACGTGCGCGACGCCAGCGTGCACCGCGAGTGGCCCGGCACCGTGCGCATCACGGTGCACGAGCGCACCCCCGCGAGCTGGATCGACGCGCCGGGCGGCAAGGCGCTCGTCGATCGCACCGGCCACGTCCTCGAGACGGTCGAGGCCGCTCCGCCGGGCATGCCCCAGCTGCTCGGCGCCAAGGTCGTCCCCCCGCCCGGGGGCACCGTCGACGCGGTCGGCGCCGCCCGGGTGGCCGGTGCACTCACCGGTCTCGTGGCCACGGCGACGACATCGGTCGAGGCGACCGACCACGGGATCCTGCTCCATCTCGCCGTGGGCTCCGAGGTGCGGATGGGGGAGGCGACTCGGATCGGCGTGAAGATCCGCGCCGCGCTGGCGGTGCTGGAGGCGACGCAGGCCTCCCCACCCAGCTACGTCGACGTCAGCGTGCCGACCAACCCGGTGGCCGGTTGAACCCGATGGGGAGCGTGATGGGTTGACCACTGAATGTTGCCAGAGTAAAGTCTGCACCGAAAGTACAGCTTGACATAACTCTCAACCTCGACTGGAGGTTCAGGGTTGTGAAGAAGAACCCCCGAAATACCGAGGAAAGCGGCGTTCCGCCGCCACAATGAACCGACGGGTCCGCAACCGGACGGACGAAGTCCGCGGGACGAGCAAAGGACGCAACTGATGCTGGGCGAGCCGCAGAACTACCTGGCGGTGATCAAGGTCATCGGAGTCGGCGGAGGCGGGTGCAACGCCGTCAACCGGATGATCGACGCCGGCCTCAAGGGCGTGGAGTTCATCTCGGTGAACACCGACGCGCAGTCGCTGCTCATGAGCGACGCCGACGTGAAGCTCGACATCGGCCGCGAGATCACCCGCGGGCTCGGTGCGGGGTCCGATCCGGAGATCGGCCGTCAGGCCGCCGAGGACCACCGCGAGGAGATCGAAGAGGTGCTCAAGGGCGCCGACATGGTGTTCATCACCCTCGGCGAGGGTGGCGGCACCGGCACCGGCGCCGGCCCGGTGGTGGCCGAGGTCGCGAAGGCCGCCGGCGCGCTCACCATCGGCATCGCGACGCGCCCGTTCAGCTTCGAGGGTCGTCGCCGCGGCGTGCAGGCCGAGAACGGCATCCAGAAGATGCGCGAGAAGGTCGACACGCTCATCGTCATCCCGAACGACCGGCTGCTCACCGTGGCCGACGAGCGCACCTCGATGCTCAACGCGTTCAAGACGTGCGACGAGGTCCTGCTCCAGGGTGTGCAGGGCATCACCGACCTCATCACCACGCCCGGTCTCATCAACACCGACTTCGCCGACGTGCGCATGATCATGAGCAACGCCGGCAGCGCGCTCATGGGCATCGGCTACGCGTCGGGCGACGGCCGCGCCGTCAACGCGGCACGCGCCGCGATCTCGAGCCCGATGCTCGAGGCCAGCGTCGAAGGTGCGCGCGGGATGCTGCTCAACGTGTCCGGTCCGTCCGACCTCGGCCTCTTCGAGGTCAACGAGGCGGCCGAGATCGTGGCCAAGGCCGCGCACCCCGACTCCAACATCATCTTCGGTGCGGTGATCGACGACAGCCTCGGCGACGAGGTCCGCATCACGGTGATCGCCGCCGGGTTCGACCGCTACGAGGGCGAGAAGCGCCCGTCGCGCGGGCTCACGTCGCTCGGTCTCGACGACGACGACGATCTCGGCGACGGCATCGACTTCGGTTCGGCGGGCGACGACGACGCCGACGGCGACGACCAGTTCGACGTCCCCGAGTTCCTCCGTTAAGTCGGCGCGCGCTGATCGAGTTCGAGGCCCCGGGCGTCCGGATCGTCTTCACCGACCGTCTCGGTGGTGGCTCCGACGTTCCCTACGCATGGCTCAACCTGGGTGATCACGTCGGCGACGATCCCGACGTCGTCACCCGGAACCGCAACCGGGTGGCGTCCCTGTTCGGTGAGGGCCCGGCCGAACCCGGTGACTGGGTGTGGCTCCGTCAGGTGCACGGCCACGAGGTCGTCACCGTCGACGCCGCGCCGGCCACGCCGCCCGAGGCCGACGCGGCCGTGACCACCGCGGTGGGGCTCCCGCTCGTGGTCATGACCGCCGACTGCGCCCCGGTCGCCCTGGCGAGCCCGGGTGGGATCGCGGTGGTGCACGCGGGTTGGCCCGGGCTGGAGCAGGGCGTGCTCGGCGCCGCGGTCGACGCCCTGCGTGCCGTGGCCCCGGGTCCGGTCCGCGCCTGGTTGGGGCCGTGCGTGCACCCGGCGCGCTACGAGTTCGGGGCCGACCTCCTGGAGCGCCTCGTGGATCGCCTCGGTCCCGAGGTCGCGGCCACGACCGACGCCGGCACGCCCGCGCTCGACATCCCCGCCGCGGTGCGGATCTCGCTCGCCCGAGCCGGGGTCGGCGACCTGACCGACGTGGACGTGTGCACCGCGGCGTCACCCGACCACTTCTCCCATCGTCGTGACGGCGTGACCGGGCGCCAGGCCGTCGTCGTCGTGCGCACCGCGTGACGATGGGCGGGCCGAGCGTGGCCGAGCGCGTCGCCGAGGTGCGCGAGCGCATCGCCGCCGCGGCCGGACGCGCCGGACGCGACCCGGCGAGCGTCATGCTGGTCGCGGCCACCAAGACCGTCGATGCCGAGCGCGTGCAGCAGGTGGTCGACGCCGGCGTGGTGCACGTCGGTGAGAACCGCGCCCAGGAGCTCCTGGCCAAGACCACGGTGGACGGTGCTCGGTGGCACTTCCTCGGTCAGCTCCAGCGCAACAAGGTGCGGCAGCTCGCGCCGTGGGTCACGTGCTGGCAGTCGGTCGACCGGCCCGAGCTCGGCGCCGAGATCGCCCGGCGCGCGCCCGGCGCCCGGGTGCTGGTCGAGGTGAACGTGGGGGAGGAGCCACAGAAGGGCGGGTGCGCGCCGGCCGCGGTGCCGTCCCTGGTCGACGCGCTCCGCGCCGAGGGCCTCGACGTCGCCGGGCTCATGACCGTGCCGCCTCACGCCGACGACCCCCGGCGATGGTTCGCGCAGCTGCGCGAGCAGGCCGCCGCGCTCGGGCTCCCCGAGTTGTCGATGGGCATGACCGACGACTTCGACGTGGCGGTGGAGGAGGGGGCGACGATGGTGCGCGTCGGGCGCGCCCTGTTCGGCCCCCGCACCTGAACCTCCACCTGAGCCTCCACCTGAGGGCTGCCTTCGTGGGCTGCCCCCGCTCCCGCCGTCCATCTCCTAGGCTGACTGGCCTGTCGAGGGAGGCAGACGCGCATGGCATCGATGTGGCGTCGGGCGATGGTCTACCTGGGACTCCAGGACGACGACGAGCTCGACTACGGCGGCGAGTACGAGACCTACGGCGACTACGGCGACCCCGCCGAGGAGCCGCAGGCCGCGCGCCCGCGCCGCGACCCGGGCGGCGAGGCACCCGGCGGGCGCCCCTCGCCGCGACAGCGGCACCGTGCGCACCCGCCCCGCCGAGACCGAGTACGCCACGGACTACGGGGCCGACTACGGCGCCCCGGCCGAACCGGCTCCGGCACCTGCACCCGCGCCGGCGCGGGTGGCGGCACCGCGCGAGGAGCCGTCGGGCATGTCGGCGCCGCGCCCGAGCGTGGTCCGCACCATCGGACCCACCACCGCGGCCCGGGTCCACGTCGTCGAACCCCAGGGCTTCAACGACGCCCAGGAGGTGGGCGATCGCCTCAAGGCCAACCAGCCCGTCATCCTCAACCTGCAGGGCCTGCCGCGCGAGCTGCAGCGGCGCCTGATCGACTTCTCCAGCGGCCTCGCCTACGCGGTGGCCGGCAACATGCAGCGCGTCGCCAACCAGGTCTTCCTGCTCACGCCGAGCAACGTCGAGGTCTCCCAAGAGGAGAAGGACCGGCTCCAGGCGCGGGGTCTGTTCCAGCCCTGATCCCGTGGCCAGCATCCTCGCCTACGTCGTCCTCATCTACCTGGTGATCCTGGCCGCGCGCGCGGTGCTCTCGTGGTTCCCCGTCCGGGGCGGCACCTTCCTGGCCTCGCTCAACGCGCTGCTCTTCGAGCTCACCGAGCCGGTGCTGCGCCCGGTGCGCAGGGTCATCCCGCCGGTGGGCATGTTCGACGTGTCGTTCATGGTCGTGTTCTTCGTCCTGTTCTTCCTCTATTCGATCCTGAGCGCCTCCTAGCCACCTTCGCTCGAGTCCGCTCGCCGTGCCCGCGATCGGGGGTTCAGCCATGGCGGGCGGGTCCTCGCTACCATGGCCTCCCATGGATGTGACCCCCCAGGAACTTCGGAGCAGCGAGATCAAGGACTCGTGGCGCGGCTACGACCGCGACGAGGTCGACGACCTGCTCGAGCGCGCCGCGGTCACCATCGAGAGCCTCACGCAGGAGGTGCAGGAAGCGCACAGTCGTCCTGCACCGGTCGCTGCGCCGGTCGCGGCCGCGCCGCCGGCCGAGGTGCCGCTGCCGTCGAGTCGCGACGACGCCGAGATGCTGCAGCGGACCCTGCTGCTCGCACAGCGCGCCGCCGACGACGCGGTGAACGAGGCGCAGGCGCGCGCCAAGCAATTGCTCGAGGAGTCGGAGGCCAAGGCGCAGACCCTGGTCAGCGACGCCGAGGCCACCGCGCGGCGCATCGCCGAGGGTGAGCGTCGCCGACTCGAGGCCGAGCTGCTGGACCTCTCGGCGCGACGCGAGCAGCTGCGCGCCGACGCCGACGCGCTCGAGGAGTACGTCGCCGGCTACCGGGACCGCATCCGGGCCGCGATCGAGGGCGACCTGGCGCAGCTCGGCGGCGACGTCGAGCCGCCGACCGAGCGTCCCGAGCTGCACGAGGTCGAGATCCCGGTCGAGCGCGAGCCGGCACCCACCGCCGCGATCGCGGCCGTGGCCCAGCCGAGCTCCGCCCCGGACCCGGCACCCGAGGTCGACCTCACGGCCGAGCCCGAGGCGGACGGGCCGGCGGGTGGCGATGCCTGGGACGCCGGCCCTGCCACGCGGGCGATCGGTGGTCTCGCCGGTGCGGCGGACGGCGGGGCCGAGCCGAACCCGTTCGCCGCCGAGGCTTCGGCACCCCGCTCACCGGTCGCCGCGCCGCCCCGACCCGAGCCCGCCGAGTGGCCGCCCCCGGCCCCGACGGCTGATGCGTCGCCGGCGCCCGCCGCGGCACCAACCGGGGACTCGTGGCTGTCGTCGTCGGACTCGGAGTGGGCGTCGTCGGACTCGGAGTGGGCGTCTTCGCCCACGGCGTGGGACGCACCGGCACCGTGGGAGCGCGACAGCGCGCCGCCGGCCGCCGCCCCGGCACCCGCGCCCACACCGGCCGAGGCGTTCGCGTCCGACGTGCCGATGGAAGCCAATGCCATCGACACCGATTCGCTCGACGACGACGAGTTCTTCGCGTCGCTGCGCGAGGCGGTGCGCGACGACGCTCCGCTCGGTCCGCGCGACGACGAGCAGGCTGCGTTCTTCGACAGCGGCTCCGAGCAGGATCGCCGACGCTTCCGCCGTCGTCGCTGACGCATCGGCGGCCGCGTCGACGTCAGCGTTCGACGCGCTCCAACTGCACCGACACCGCGTCGCCGTCCACGTCGACGGTCGGCGCGCCGTCGACCACCTTGGCGGCGACGTCGAAGTCGACGGCCAGCACCTCGCGCGCGATCCAGTCGCGATGCGTGTGCGCGGCGGCCTCGACCCGGCCGGTGGCACCCAGGCGCACCCGGATGCGGTCGGCGATCTCCAGGCCCGCGGCCTTGCGCTGCTCGTTGAGCAGGCGGATGAGGTCGCGTGCGGTGCCCTCGGCGCGCAGGTCGTCGTCGACGGTGGTGTCGATGGCGACGGCGTAGCCGCCTTCCTGCGCGAGCGCGAGCTCCGCGTGCGACTGGGCGCGCACCTCGACGTCGTCGGGCCCGAGCGCCACGGTGCCGCCGTCGGCGAGCACGAGGTCGTAGGCGCCGTCGGCATCGAGGGCGCGCTTGACCACGCCACCGTCGGTGTCGAGCAGCGCGTCCTTCACCAACGGCATCTGTCCGCGGACGCGCGGCGCCAGCGCCTTGAAGTTGGGCAGCACCGAGTACTCGAGCAGGCCTTCGAGATCGGTGACTGCCTCGAGGTGCTTGACGTTGAGCGCTTCGGCCACTTCGGTGGCGACGGCATCGGAGAACGCGCCACCGCCCGGCTGCAGCACCAGCGCCCGGCGCAGGGGTTGGCGCACCTTGAGCTTGGCTTCGTTGCGGGCCGAGAGTCCCAACGACACCACCGCGCGCGCCCGTTCCATCTCCGCCTCGAGCGCGTCGTCGAGCGCGTCGTCGGCGATGGTGGGCCACTCGGCCAGGTGCACCGACTCCGCGCTGCCACTCAGGTTCCGGTGCAGTTCGTCGGCAACGAACGGGGTGAACGGCGCCAGCAACCGCGCCAGCGTGGAGAGGCACTCGTGCAACGTCGCGTGCGCCGACGCGTCGTTCGCGTTCCAGAATCGCGCCCGTGAACGGCGCACGTACCAGTTCGACAGATCGTCGACGAAGCCGTCGAGCGCTTGCGCGCCCCGCAGCGCGTCGAAGCCCTCGAGTGATTCGGTCACTGCCGCCACCGTGTGGTGCAGGCGCGAACGCACCCAGCGATCCAGCACGTTCGTCGAAGCGGCCGCGGCGGTGCCCGGCGTCCAGCCGTCGAGGTTCGCGTACGTGACGAAGAACGAGTACGTGTTCCAGAGCGTCACGAGGAAGCGTGCCGACTCGTCGATCGCCTCCACGGACACCCGCCGCGGCGTCCACGGTGAACCGGCGGAGAAGAAGTTCCAGCGCAAGGCATCGGCACCGCGCGTGTCGAGCACCGTCCACGGGTCGATGACGTTGCCCTTCGACTTCGACATCTTCTGGCCGTCCTTGTCGACGACCAGCGCCAGGCACACCACGTTCCGGTACGGCGTGCGCCCGAACACGAGCGTGTTCACCGCGAGCAGTGAGTAGAACCAACCGCGCGTCTGGTCGATGGCCTCGCAGATGAAGTCGGCGGGGAAGCGCGACTCGAACTCGGAGCCGGCTTCGAACGGGTGGTGGAACTGCGCCGCCGGCATGGCGCCGGAGTCGAACCACGCGTCGAGCACCGGGTCGACGCGGCGCGCGCCGGGTTGCTCGCACTTCGGGCAGTCGATGGTGACGTCGTCGACCGCGGGTCGGTGGAGGTCGAGGTCGTCGAGGTCGCGGCCCGACCGCTCGGCGAGCTCGGCCACGGAACCGATGCACGTGTCGGTGCCGCAGTCGTCGCAGCGCCACACCGGCAACGGCGTCCCCCAGAACCGGTCGCGCGACAACGCCCAGTCGACGTTGTTCTCCAGCCAGTCTCCGAAGCGCCCGTGCTTGATGTGCGCGGGGTGCCATCCGATGGTCTCGTTCTCGCGCAGCAGCTCTTCCTTGTGCGCGGAGGTGCGCGCGAACCACGTGGGCTTGGCCCAGTAGACGAGCGGGGTGCCGCAGCGCCAGCAGTGCGGGTACGAGTGCGTGTACTCGACGACGGCCTCGAGCTTCCCGGCTGCGGCGAGCGCGTCGATGATCGCGGGATCAGCATCCTTCACGAACGTGCCCGCCCACGGCGTGGCGCCGAGCGGCGTGTCGACGAACGCGGCCGCGGGTCCGACCGGGTTGAGCATCGGCAGGCCTTCAGCATCGGCGACCTCGCGGTCGATCTCGCCGAACGCGGGAGCGAGGTGCACGATGCCCGACCCGTCGTCGACGGTCACGAAGTCGGCGGCGACGATCCGTGCGCCCGACTCGGGCAGCTCGAGGAGGTCGAAGGGCCGCTCGTAGCGGAGCCCGACGAGGTCGTCGACCGCGACCGGTCCGAGCACCTCGGCGTCGCCACCCAGCACGTCGGCGACGCGCGCCGACCCCATCACCAGATCACGGCGGCCGTCGCGGCCGGCCACGCGCACGTACTCGACGTCGGGACCGATCGCGGCGCCGACGTTCGACACCAGCGTCCACGGCGTGGTCGTCCACACGAGGAGGTCGAAGTCGCGGTCGACCACGGGGAACCGCACGTAGATCGAAGGTTCGGTGACGTCCTGGTACGCGCCGGGCTGGCCGAGCTCGTGGCTCGACAGCGCGGTGCCGCAGCGGCCGCAGTAGGGGACCACCTTGTGGCCCTCGTAGATGTCGCCGGCGTCCCACATCTGGCGGAACAGCCACCAGACCGTCTCGATGTACGAATTGTCGAGCGTCCAGTAGGCGTCGTCGGTGTCGAGCCACATGCCGATGCGCTTGGTGAGCGACTCGAAGTCGGCCACGTAGCGGTGCACCGACTCGCGGCACAGCCGGTTGAACTCGGCGATGCCGTAGGCCTCGATCTCGTGCTTGCTGTGGAACCCGAGCTCCTGCTCGACCTGCACCTCGACGGGAAGGCCGTGGCAGTCCCACCCTCCTTTTCGAGCCACGTGCCGGCCACGCATGGTCTGGAACCGGGGGTAGAGGTCCTTGAACAGGCGGGCCCACACGTGGTGGATCCCGGGCCGGCCATTGGCCGTGGGCGGGCCTTCGTAGAACACCCACTCCGGTGCACCGGCGCGACGGCGCAGGCTCTCGGCGAAGACGTCGTCGACGTCCCAGCGCTCGAGCGCGGCGTGCTCGAGCGCGACGAGATCGAGCGAAGGTGCGACAGGATCGAAGATCACCCCGGGATCGTACCGGCGATGGTCCGCGGCCCTTGCCCTGATTGGCGTCGGAGCCGGGCAGCCAGCGGTGCGCGGTGGCGACCAGCCTGCCCACTACAATCCGGCGCTCGCTCCCCGGGGGAAGTCATGGCCGCAGCACCCAAATCAGCCGCTCGTCAGGCCGCCGCCAAGCCCGTGGCCGCCAAGGGCGGCGCGAGCAAGGCCGCGGCGAAGAAGACGGCGTCGGCCAAGAAGGTCGCCACCTCGAAGCAGGTCGCCCCCGCGAAGAAGGCGGGGACCGGCAAGGTCGTGGCCAAGAAGGGGGCGGCGAAGGGCGCGGCGAAGGGCGCGGCGCAGGCTGCTGCGCCGGCCAGGAAGGCGCCGGCCAAGAAGGCTGCGCCGGCCAGGAAGGCGCCCGCGAAGAAGGCTGCGCCGGCCAGGAAGGCGCCCGCGAAGAAGGCTGCGCCGGCCAGGAAGGCGCCCGCGAAGAAGGCTGCGCCGGCCAAGAAGGCGCCCGCGGCGAAAGCCGAGCCGGTCAAGAAGGCGCCGCGCAAGACCACCGTGATCTGCCCGCTGTCGGGCTTCGAGGTGAAGCCGGAGAAGCCGGGCCTGTCACCCAAGACGCTCGAGCGGCTCGAAGCCAGCCTCAACGAAGAGCGCGCCCGCCACGTGCTGCAGGCTGCCGACCTCCAGGCCGAGGCCGACCAGCTGGCGGCGGAGCGTGAGGGCGGCGACACCCAGTTCGACGAGGAGTCGGGCGAGGGCGACACCATCAACATCGAGCGTGAGCGCGACCTGTTGCTGTCCGCGTCGGCCCAGCAGATCGTCGACGAGATCGACCGTGCGCTCGAGCGCATCGCCAACGGCACGTACGGCGTCTGCCTCCCGGCCGGCCGCCGCATCACCCTCGAGCGCCTCGAGGCGCTGCCCTACGCCGAGACCTGCGTCGACTGCAAGGCTCGTGCCGAGCGACGCCGCTAGCGACACTGCGAAGCACCAGCGGGCGCGAGCCGGCCGCCCGCTGCTCGCGACCGCGATCGTCCTCGGCGTCGTCGCCCTCGATCAGCTCGGCAAGTGGTGGGCGGTCGACCAGCTGCCGAACGATCCCGTCCGCCTGATCGGCGACGACGTCGGCTTCGTGGTCGTGCGCAACACGGGGAGTGCGTTCAGCCTCTTCCAGGCGTTCACGCCCTTCCTCGCCGTCGTCGCCATCGTGGTGGCGGTGATCCTCGTGCGCACCGTGCGTCGCACCCGCGACACGTTGATGATCGTGGGGTTGTCGCTGGTGCTCGGCGGTGCGCTCGGCAACCTGATGGACCGGCTGTTCCGCACGCCGGGTTTCCTCCGCGGCGCGGTCGTCGATTTCGTGCACGTCGGCGACTTCCCCACGTTCAACGTGGCCGATTCCGCGATCACGATCGGCGCGATCCTGATCGTGATCTGGGCGATCCGTGCCGATCTGCGCGAACGTCGTGAGGAACGCGCCGGTGAGGAACGCGCCGGTGAGGAACGCGCCGCCGAGGACACGCGCACTGATGGTTGAGCAGCTCGTGGTGCCCGAGGCGTTGGCCGGGGAGCGGCTCGACCGCGCCGTCGCGCTGCTCACCGGGTGGACCCGCCGTGAGGTGCAGGAGCTCGTGCAGGCGGGATCGGTGCTGGTCGACGGCGAGCGCGTGGCCAAGAGCCGCAAGCTCGACGCGGGCAGCGTGGTCGAGGTGCTGGCCGAGCCGGAGGTCGCGGGCCTCCCGGTGGCCGACCCGTCCATCGACGTGGTGGTGCGCTCACGAGGACGACGACCTCGTGGTGGTCGCGAAGCCGGCGGGCCTGGTGGTGCACCCGGGTGCCGGACACCCGGAGGGCACGCTGGTCAACGGGCTCCTGGCCCGTTACCCCGAGCTGGTCGGCGTCGGTGATCCGGCGCGGCCCGGGATCGTGCACCGGCTCGACCGCGACACCAGCGGTCTGCTCGTGGTCGCCCGCTCCCCGGCCGCGTACGAAGGGCTGGTCGAGATGCTCGCAGCCCACGACGTCGAGCGTCGCTACGACGCGTTGGTGTGGGGCGTGCCCGACTCGCCGCGAGGGGTGATCGACGCGCCCATCGGCCGTTCCATCCGCCGACCCACGCGGATGTCGGTGCGCGAGGGCGGGCGCGTGGCTCGCACCGCGTACGAGGTCGTCGACACGTACCGTGAGCCCGAGGTCGCGCGCCTCGAGTGCCGGCTCGAGACCGGGCGGACCCACCAGATCCGCGTGCACCTCCTGGCCATCGGGCACCCGGTCGTGGGCGACGCCGCGTACGGCGGACAGCGCTCGGCGCTCACCCTCGACCGCCCGTTCCTCCACGCCGGCGGCCTCGCGTTCACGCACCCGGTCACCGGTGACCGGGTGGCGGTGGAGGAGCCCCTCGCGCCCGAGTTGGCCGCGCTGCTCGCGACGCTCTCCAGGGGCTGACTCCCGGCGCGTGCTCGCCCGCCGGCTGCGGTCAGTCGTCGGCGTCGGGCGCCCAGGCGCGACGGTGTCACCGCGACCGCGGCGCCGGTGTTGCCGGCGGAGACCACCGCCACGCGGTGGTGGTCGTCGAGGCGTCCGACGGGGGAGTCGGGCTCGGCCTGACCCACCAGCCCGAAGTTGGCGCCGATCGCCACCGTGGCCGCGAACGCGGTCACGCTCAGCGCCCCGGCCGTCGCCACCAATCTGCGTCGTCGCATGACCCGCCTCCCGGACGAAGGTGCCCTCCGCCGCCCTATCGGCGTGCCGGCGCACCGAGGTGAAGGGGATGTGACGCACGACCCCAAACCGGTCAAGGGTTCCGACATCCGTGTCGAAACCCCTCGCAGGGCGCCGCCCGCACCCCGCCTCACAGGAAGCTGTCGACACATGCGAGTCCTGATCGTCGAAGACGACGACGCCATCGCGACGCCGCTCGCCAAGGGCCTCGAACGGGAGGGTCTGGCGGTGGACCGCGTGGAGACCGGCGCCGACGCGCTCGATCGCAGCGCGGCGGCGTCGTTCGACGTCGTGCTGCTCGACCTCGGCCTGCCCGACCGCGACGGCTTCGACGTGTGCCGGGAGCTGCGTGCCCGCTCCGACGTGCCGATCATCGTGGTGACCGCGCGCTCCGAGGAGGTCGACCGGGTCGTCGGCCTGGAGCTCGGGGCCGACGACTACATCGTGAAGCCCTTCGGGCTCCGGGAGCTGGTCGCGCGCATCCGCGCCGTCGTGCGCCGTCGCACGCCCGCGGTCGACCGACGACGCGGCGGGCGCCAACGGCGGCGTGACCGGAACGCGCGAACGCCGCCGCGCCCGGCAACGCCAACGGCTCGGGACACGCCAACGGCAACGGACACGAACACTCCGCCTCGGTGGTGGAGGTCGGCGCGCTCACCGTCGACCGCCGCACGCGCCGGGTCACCGTCGAGGGCGACCCGGTCGCGCTCGACGCCGAAGGAGTTCGACCTCCTCGCGTTCCTGGCCGACGACGCGGGCGCGGTGCGACCGCGCCAGGAGCTGCTCGAGAACGTGTGGGACCCGCACTGGTACGGCCCGACCAAGACGCTCGACGTGCACGTCGCGTCGCTTGCGCAAGAAGCTCGGCGATCCCGGGACTGGATCGAGACCGTGCGCGGCGTCGGCTTCCGGTTGCGCGCCCGGGCCGAGTGACGCGGCGGACGGGGCAACCGGTCGCGACGGTGACACCGTGAAGCGCCGGCTCCTCGTCAGCTACCTCTCGATCACCGCATTCGTCCTGCTGGTGCTCGAGATCCCGCTGGGGGTGTCGTACGCGAACTCGGTCGAACGCCGGCTGACCAGCGACCTGCAGCACGACGCGTTCTCGCTGGCCATCCGATCGCAAGAGCCCGCTCGACTCGGTACCGTCGGCCGCGCAGCAGCGCGATCTGCAGGCGCTCGCGGTGCGCTACCGCGACAGCGCGGGCGGGCGCGTCGTCATCGTCGGCGCCGACGGCCGCAGCGTCGCCGACTCCGACACCACCAGCCCGATCGGGCGCGACTTCTCGACGCGCCCCGAGATGCAGCGCGCACTGCACGGCGCCGAGGTGAGCGGCACGCGCTCGTCGCACACGCTCGGGCGCGACCTCCTCTACGTCGCGTTGCCCATCGGTTCGGTCGACGGCATCCAGGGCGCGGTGCGCATCACCTTCCCGGCGTCGGTGATCGACGACCAGATCCGCCACATCTGGCTGCTGCTCGCGGCCACCGGTGGCGTGGTGCTCGGCATCGTGTTCCTGGCCAGCCAGCTGCTGGCCCGTTCGGTCAGCAAGCCGCTGCACGACCTCGAGGACGCCGCCGGCGCGCTCGGCGCCGGCGACCTCGCGGCGCGTGCCGAGGTGCCGAAGGGTCCGGCCGAGCTCACGGTGCTGGCCGAGTCGTTCAACTCCACCGCGGGCCGGCTCGAGCAGCTCGTGGGTGCGCAGCGCGCGTTCATCGCCGACGCGTCGCACCAACTCCGCACCCCGCTCGCGGCGATGCGTCTGCGGCTCGAGAACCTCGAGGCCGACGTGCACGGCGCCGCCGCCGAAGACCTCGAGGGTGCGCTCGACGAGGTGGCGCGACTCTCGCGCCTGGTCGACGGGCTGCTCGTGCTCGCACGCGCCGAGCAGGCGGCGTCGGCACCCGTCCCCATCTCGGTCGACGAGGTGATCGACGGTCGGTGCGACGCGTGGGATGCGTTCGCGGCCGAGAAGCACGTGCACATCGACGCCGACGTCCAGGGCTCACCGGCCGCACGCGCGACGCCTGGACGGCTCGAGCAGGTCGTCGACAACCTGCTCAACAACGCGCTCGAGGTCGCGCCCGAGGGCAGCGCGGTGCGGGTCGCCGCCCATGCGCAGGGCGACTGGGTCGAGCTGCGGGTCAGCGACGAGGGGCCGGGCATGACCGCCGACGAGCGCGCCGCGTGCCTTCGACCGCTTCTGGCAGTCGGGCGGCGCCCGCAAGGACGGGCGTCCGAACGGCCACTTCGGCCTCGGGCTCTCCATCGTGCGCGAGCTGGTCGTCGGCGACGGCGGTGACGTCGCGCTCGAGCCGTCGGTCACCGGCGGGCTCGAGGTGGTCGTGCGGATGCGACGCAGCGACGTGCCCGCGGCCCCTCGCGAGCACGGGCGCGACCGCGAGCGTCAGTTCTCGACCGTCTCCGCCACCTGAACGTCGCTCGCGTCCAGCGAGCCTTCGTTGATCGAGCCTTCGTTGATGGAGCCTTCGTTGATGGAGACGGCGTCGGGGTGGCCGATGCGCGTGCGTTCGACCAGCTCCTGCAGCGTGAAGCGCTCGAGGATCTGCGGGTCTCGTCGGACACGCCGACCCACACCTCCTGCAGGATGCAGTGACCCTCGCAGTGGTCGTGCTCGCCGAGCAGCGTGGTGAGCGGGACCGTCGACCGCGGCGAGGATGTCGGCCAGGGTGATCTCGTCGGGCGGACGGGCGAGCACGTAGCCGCCGCCCACCCCCCGCTTCGAGCGCACGAGGCCCGGCACCCTTCACCGCCAGCAGGATCTGCTCGAGGTACGGCTGCGGCAGCCCGGTGCGCTCGGCGATCTCCTTGACCGACGTGGGTCGGTCGGAGCCGTGGAGCGCGAGCGAGAGCAGCGCGCGCGCCGCGTAGTCGCCCCGGGTCGAGACCTTCATGCTGGCCTCGCTGCCGCTCGGCTCCTGCCCGCTGTCATCCCGACATTGTCGCGCGTCGACGGCGCCGTGCGTCCGGGGTGGTCGCGTCATGGTGGGCCCCGTGCGTCCTCCTAGCCTTGGTCTCGTGGAGCGCTGTGAAGCCGGACTATTCGGGTCCCAACGTCACCGGGGTGGTGCCCGCCCTGTTGGGCGTGCGGCCGGTGGAGTGGATGCCGGCGCCGGTGGCCGGGGCCCGGGCCACGGTGCTGCTGGTGCTCGACGGCCTGGGCTGGGAGGCCCTGCAGGACTTTCCCGACCAGCTCCCCGAGTTGCGGGCGTTCTCCGGCGGACCGGTGAGCACGGTCGTGCCGTCGACCACGCCGGCCGCGCTCACGTCGATCACCACCGGGATGCCGCCGTCACGCCACGGCATCACCGGGTTCCGCATCCGCCACGAGCGGGGCGTCCTCAACGCCATCCGCTGGCAGCTGGCCGACGGCAGCCGAGCCCCCGAGCCCGAGCACGTGCAGAAGGAGCGGGTGTTCTGCGGCCAGGCGGTGCCCGTCGTCACCAAGGCCATGTTCCGCACCACCGGGTTCACCGCCGCGCACATGCGGGGCACCGACTTCCACGGCTGGCAGACCACCTCCGTGCTGGTCGAGGAAGTCCGCGCCGCTCGTCGCCGGCGGCGCGCCGTTCGTCTACGCCTACTACTCCGGGCGTCGACGAGGTCGCGCACGCGCACGGCCTCGAGTCGGCGTTCTACCCGGCCGAGCTCGGCGCCGCCGACCGGCTGGTGGGCGACCTGCTCGACGCGCTGCCCGACGACGCCGCGCTCGTGGTGACCGCCGACCACGGCCAGGTGCAGGTGGGCCCGACGGCTGGCGCACGCTCGCGCCGCTGCACGACCTGGTCGAGACCTACGCGGGCGACGGACGGTTCCGGTACCTGCACGCCAAGCCGGGGCGCGCCGCCGAGCTCCACGCCGCCGCCGAGGAGCTGCACGGCGACGCGGGGAGCGGGTGAGGCGTGGGTCTTCCGCCGCGAGCAGTTGCTCGACGAAGGGCTGGCTCGGACCCGACCCCGTGCCCGCGGTCTACCGGCGCGTCGGCGACGTGATCCTCGCCGCGCGGGGGCCCGTCGGCTTCGTCGATCCGACGCTGCCGTACGAGGCCAACCTCATCGGCGCGCACGGGTCGATCACCGCCGCCGAGGTCGAGGTCCCCCTCGTGGCCTCTCGCGGTCGCGCGCGCGCTAACGTCGTCGAACTACACCCGTGTGATTCTCCACAGGCACCTGTGGAGGACGTGTGGATAAAGGGCATCGTTGGCCAAGTCGTTCGTCCACCTCCACCTGCACACCGAGTTCTCGATGCTCGACGGCGCGGCGCGCATCGCCGAAGTGGTGGCCACCGCGGCCGCCGACGGCCAGCCCGCGGTCGGCATCACCGACCACGGGAACATGTACGGCGTCCTCGACTTCTACCGCGCCGCGCGCGACGCTCGACCTCACGCCGGTCATCGGCACCGAGGCCTACATGGTCACCACGTCGCGCCACGACCGCCCTCGTCGCGACCAGCACGACATCTACCACCTCACCCTGCTCGCCGAGTCCACGCAGGGCTACAAGAACCTCATCAAGGTGTCGTCGGGCGCGTACCTCGACGGCTTCTTCCAGAAGCCACGCGTCGACTTCGACCTGCTCGAGCAGCACCACGAGGGTCTCGTCGGCACCACCGGCTGCCTCGGTGGCGCGGTGTCGCAGGCGATCCTCAAGGGCGACTACCAGCTCGCGCAGCGACGCACGTCGAGCGCTTCCAGTCGATCTTCGGGCGCGACTCGTTCTTCGTCGAGCTGCAGGACCACGGGCTCCCCGAGCAGCTGCAGGTCAACCCGCAGCTGATCAAGCTCGCGCGCGACATGCGCGCGCCGCTTGCTCGCCACCAACGACTCGCACTACACGCATCGTCACGACGCCGAGTCGCACGACGCGTTGCTGTGCGTGCAGACCGGCGCGCTCCAGTCCGACCCGAAGCGCTTCAAGTTCGACGCCGACGAGTTCTACCTGAAGACCGCGTCCGAGATGCGCTCGTTGTTCGCCGACTACGAGGAGGCGTGCGACAACACGCTGCTCATCGCCGAGCGCGCGGCCGTCGAGATCGAGTTCGGCAACGCGGTGCTGCCGTCGTTCCCCACGCCCTCCGGGCCACGACGAAGACTCGTTCCTGCGCGAGCTGTGCATCGAGGGCGCCAAGGAGCGCTACGGCATGTCGCCCGGGCCCGAGGCGCTCGAGCGCATCGAGTTCGAGCTCGGCGTCATCAAGACGATGGGCTTCTCCGCGTACTTCCTCATCGTCTGGGACCTCGTGCGGTACGCCGCGCTCGCGCGGCATCCGCGTGGGTCCGGGCCGGGGGAGCGCGGCGGGATCGTGCGTGGCGTACTGCCTGCGCATCGTCGACATCGACCCCATCAAGTACGACCTGCTGTTCGAGCGGTTCCTCAACCCCGGCCGCAAGCAGATGCCCGACATCGACATGGACTTCGACTCCCGCTACCGCGGCGAGATGATCAAGTACGCGGCCGAGCGCTACGGGTGGGACCACGTCGCGCAGATCGTCACCTTCTCCACCATCAAGGCGCGGGCCGCGGTGCGCGACTCCGCACGCGTGCTCGGCTACCCGTACCTCGTCGGCGACAAGATCGCCAAGCTCATGCCGCCGCTGATCATGGGGCGCGACACGCCGCTGCGGGCGTGCTTCGAGAAGGTCACGGGTCACGAAGACGGCTACAAGATGGCCACCGAGCTGCGCACGCTCTACGAGTCCGATCCCGACGCCAAGCGCGTCATCGACGTCGCTCGCGGCCTCGAGGGTCTGCGCCGCCAGGACGGCATCCACGCCGCCGCCGTCGTCATCACGCGCGACCCGCTCACCGAGTACCTGCCGATCCAGCGCAAGCCCGAAGCCGGCGGGCGCATCGAGGACGCTCCGATCGTCACGCAGTACGAGATGCACGGGGTCGAAGACCTCGGGCTGCTCAAGATGGACTTCCTCGGGCTGCGCAACCTCGACGTCCTCGAGATCGCGCTCGACCTCATCGCCGAGCGCACCGGCGCGCGTCCCGACATCGACCGCGTCCCCCTCGACGACCCGGCGACGTTCGACCTGCTCCGCCGGGGCGACACCGTCGGCGTGTTCCAGCTCGAAGGTGGGCCGATGCGCGCGCTGCTCCGCTCGCTCGCGCCCACCGACTTCGAAGACGTCGCCGCGCTCATCGCCCTGTACCGCCCGGGCCCGATGGCGCAGAACTGGCACAACGAGTACGCCGACCGCAAGAACGGCCGCAAGCCGGTCACGTACCCGCACGACGACCTGCGCGAGGTGCTCGAGCCCACCTACGGGCTGATGATCTACCAGGAGCAGCTGATGCGGGTCGCGCAGCGGCTCGCCGGCTACTCGCTCGAAGAGGCCGACAACCTCCGCAAGGCCACGGGCAAGAAGATCCGCGCACTGATCGCCAAGGAGCGCACCAAGTTCGTCGAGGGGTGCATCGCCAACGGTCACTCCGAAGCGTTCGCCAACGACTTCTTCGACATGATCGAGCCGTTCGCCGACTACTCGTTCAACAAGTCGCACTCGTTCGGCTACGGCTACGTCACGTACCAGACCGCATGGCTCAAGGCGAACTTCCCGCCCGAGTACTTCGCCGCGCTGCTCACGTCGGTCAAGACCAACAAGGACCAGACCGCCGTCTTCCTCAACGAGTGCCGGCAGATGGGCATCGAGGTGCTCGTCCCCGACGTCAACGAGTCGGTCTCCGACTTCTCGGTGCGCGCCGGCCCCGATGGCCTCGAGCGCGATCCGCTTCGGGCTCTCCGCGGTCCGCAACGTCGGCGAGGGTGTGGTCGCGCACATCGTCGCCGCGCGCCAGGAGGGCGGACCGTTCACCGACTTCTACGACTTCTGCGACCGCGTCGACCCGTCGGTCCTCAACAAGCGATGCATCGAGTCGCTGGCGAAGGCGGGCGCGTTCGACTCGGTCGGCCATCCCCGCCAGGGCCTCGTGTTCGTGCACGAGACGATCATCGAGACCGTGCTCGGCCGCCGTCGCAACGAGGCCGAGGGTCAGTTCGACCTGTTCTCGGCGGTCGACGATCCCGCGCCCGAGGCGGTCGTCGGTCACCGCACCGAGATCCCCGACACCGAATTCCCGAAGTCGCAGCGGCTCGCGTTCGAGAAGGAGATGCTCGGCCTCTACGTGAGCGACCACCCCATGATGGGCGCCGAGCGCGCGCTGCGGAAGTACACCGACGGCACGCTCGCCGAGCTGCGCGACGGCCGTGAGGGCGAGATGCGCACGGTCGGCGGCATCGTCACCGCGCTCAACCGCCGGTACACCAAGCGCGGCGATCTCATGGCCACGTTCACGCTCGAAGACCTCGGGGCCGCGCTCGAGGTGATGGTGTTCCCGAAGACGATGGAGCAGTACGGCCACCTCCTCGAGGACGACGCCATCGTCGTGATCAAGGGGCGTCTCGACGTCCGTGAGGACCAGCCGAAGATCATCGCCATGGAGGTCGTGCGCCCCGAGCTCTCGGTCGACACCGGGCCCCCGGTGCGGGTGAAGGTCAAGCTCAACGTGCTGTCCGACTCCAAGGTCGGCAAGCTCAAGGACATCCTCTCCGAGCATCCTGGCGACAGCCCCGTCTACGTCCACCTCGAGAGCCCGGAGAAGACCACTGTCCTGCGCCTCGGCGACGACCACCTCGTCGACGCCGGCACCGGCCTCTACGCCGAGCTGCGCATCCTCCTCGGCGCCGACTGCATCACCTGACCCGCCGTCACGCCGAGCATCTCGGGGTTCGGTGTGTCATCGCACACTCAACTCGCGGATGCTCGCGCCAGGGCGGCGCGGACGGTCTCGACGATCGTGCCGTCCGAGGAGCGCGACGTGAACCGGAGCAGCTGCATCCCGAGGACGACGAGGTCGTTCCCGCGAGCGCGGTCGTCGTCGAACGCCTTGCGGCCCTTGTGGAAGTCCCAACCGTCGTACTCGATCGCGATCCCGTGCTCGGGGTAGCAGAGGTCGATGCGGTACCTGCGTCCGCCGACGGTGACCCAGTGCTGGCGCACGGGTTCGGGGAGCCCGGCGCGCGACGAGGAGATCGGCGATGCGCTGCTCCGGTGCGCTGTCTCCCGGGTGGTAGCCGGGAGCGCGCTGCTCGAGGATCCGGCGCATCAGGGTGCACCGGCGTCGGCCCTGTCCTTCCAAGTCGGATGCGACCTGGGCCAGCGCGGTGAGCGTGACGACCTTCCGTCGCAGCGCGTCGTCGACCGCCCGCTCGATCGGCCAGTCCTGACGGACGACCGCGCTGAGGTCGCAGAGCGTTCGTGCCACCGACGTGATCGGCAGCGCGCCGTGGCGCGTGACGTGTCCATGCCCTGAGACCGCGCTCTCGTGCACCACCACGCCGTCGACGACCGCGGCACGCTTCCCGAACTGCGTGACCTCGAGCACGGCTGCGCCGACGTCCGGGAGCGACTGCACCCGGGCGGCAGCCCGAAACGAGACGAACGTCGCGGGTCCACACGAGAGGCACACGGAGAGGAGGTCCTGCTCCCACGAGCCCGGAGCGCCGGCGACCCGGTAGACCCCTCGCCGGGCGGGTTCGAGGCGACGGCGCCGGAGCCATTCGTGCAGCGTGTGCGGCGAGATCCCCAGCTCGGCGGTGATCTGGGCTCGGGTCACGAGCCCGAGCTGGTTCCGAGCGATGGCGGCGAGCGTGTCCGACACGTGGGACAGACGAGCAGCGGCGCGCGGGGTCACGCTGCCGCGAGCATCTCGGGGTCGAGTGTGACATGACACACCAAACCCCGAGATGCTCGAAGATGGGGGAGCGCCAGGCCGGTGTGCGAAGCTCCGGGGATGCACATCGGCGTGTTGGGGGGGACGGGGCCCGCGGGGCGGGGGATCGCCACTCGGCTCGCCGCGTCCGGCCATCGGGTGACCGTGGGATCGCGTGACCGGGATCGCGCCGCGCAGGTCGTCGACGAGCTCCGGGCTCGCTGGGGTGACCGGATCGCCGGCCTCGAGCCCGGCACCAACCACGACGCCGCCGATGCCGAGCTCGTCGTCCTCGCCACCGTGTGGGACGCCGCGGTCGCCACCGCCGAGGCCCACGCCGCCCAGCTCGACGGCAAGGTCGTGATCTCGATGGCCAACGGCCTGCGCAAGGAGGGCCGTCAGTTCGTGCCGGTCCTCACCGCGCGCGGTTCGATCGCCGCCGAGGTGAAGGCGGTCGCGCCCGACGCCCTGGTCGTCGCCGCGTTCCACCTGGTGCCCGCGGCAGCCCTCGCCGACATCAGCCGTCCGCTCACCGGCGACGTCCTGGTCGTCGGCGACGAGGAGGGCCGTCCGACGGTCCTCGACCTCGTCGACGCCATCCCCGACCTCCGCGCGTTCGACGCCGGTCCGCTCGAGAACGCGGTCGGCCTCGAGACGTTCTCGGCGGCGCTGCTCACCGTCAACCTGCAGCACAAGGGCGAGGGATCGCTGCGGATCGAAGGCGTCGGACCCCGCCGCTCATGAATCACACCTCATGACGATCGAGCTCTTCGACACCGCGCAGCGTGCGGTCGTCCCGTTCGAGGTCGGCCCGGTCGTCCGCATGTACGTGTGCGGCATCACGCCGTACGACTCCACCCATCTCGGCCACGCCGCCACCTACCTCACGTACGACCTCCTCATCCGGCGGCTCGAGGAGCTCGGCCACGAGGTGCGCATGGTGCGCAACGTCACCGACGTCGACGACTCGATCCTTCCCAAGGCCCGCGAGCTCGGCGTGCCCTACCTCGAGCTGGCCGAGGCCGAGCTCGCCCGCTTCCGCTCCGACATGGACGCGCTCGACACCCGCCCGCCGCTCGCCGAGCCGCGCGCCACCGAGTCGATCGAGGGCATGGTCGACATGGTCGGTCGTCTGCTCGACGACGGCCACGCGTACGAGGCACACGGCACCGTCTACTTCGACGTGTCGACCTTCCCGCGCTACGGCGAGATCTCGCACTTCTCGCGCGACGAGATGGTGCACCTCGCACGCGAGCGCGGCGGCAACCCCGACGATCCGCACCGGCGCGACCCGCTCGACTTCGTGCTCTGGCAGCCGTCGCTCCCCGACGAGCCCGCGTGGGCTGCACCCTTCGGGCTCGGGCCGTCCCGGTTGGCACGTGGAGTGCTCCGTGATGGCGATGCACGAGCTGGGCCCCACCCTCGACCTCCACGGCGGCGGCACCGACCTCATCTTCCCGCACCACGAGTGCGAGGTCGCGCAGAGCGAGAGCATCACCGGCGAGCCGTTCTCACGGCACTGGGTGCACTCGGCGATGGTGAGCTACGAGGGCGAGAAGATGTCGAAGTCGCTCGGCAACCTCGTGTTCGTCAGCGACCTCCTGAAGACGGCCGACCCGCGTGCCATCCGCCTCGCGCTCGATGCAACACCACTACCGCGCCGGCTTCGAGTGGCACGACACCGATCTCGACGACGGCACCGCGCTCCTGCACCGTCTCGTCGCGGCCGCGGAACGTCCCGACGGTGCCGACCCGCGCCCGTACGCCGAACGCGTGCGCGCCGCCATCGACCACGACCTCGACGCTCCACGCGCGCTCGAAGCGCTCGACGACCTCGCCAGCGCGGTGCTGTCGGGCGGGAGCGACACCACTGCGCCCGCGGTGCTGCGCGAGCTCGGCGGCTTGCTCGGGATCGACCTCGACCGCCCGCTCAACGCCCGTCTCGATGTGCCGCGAAACGCCTGAGAAGCAGCGCAAACGCCACTGGTAACGTCGGCGGCCCATGACGATCACGATCACGCTGCCCGATGGTTCGACGCGCGAGCACGAGCCGGGCGTCACCGCGGGCGAGATCGCCGCGTCGATCGGCAGCGGCCTGGCGAAGGCCGCGCTCGCGGCCAGGGTCACCTTCGGTGATGGCGACGGAGCCGGCGACTGGTACGACCTCGACCGGCCGATCGACCACGACGCGCGTGTCGCCATCATCACGCCCGCGTCGGACGACGGGCGCGAGGTGCTGCGCCACTCCACCGCGCACGTGATGGCGCAGGCGGTGAGCGATCTCTTCCCCGGTGCCAAGTACGCCATCGGTCCCGCGATCACCGACGGCTTCTACTACGACTTCGAGCTCCCGAACGGCGAGCACTTCTCCGACGACGACCTCGAGCGGATCGAGGGCCGCATGCGCGAGATCGTCAAGGCCGACGAGCCGTTCGTGCGCGAGGAGCTCGACCGCGAGCACGCCATCGCCACCTTTGCCGACCAGCCCTACAAGGTCGAGATCATCGAGCGCGTCGATCCCGAGGACTCCGCCGAGATCGGCGACGGGGCCGTCATCTCGGTGTACCGCAACCCTCGGGACGGAGCCGAGGAGTTCGTCGACCTCTGCCGCGGTCCGCACGTGCCCTCCACCAGGCGTCTCGGCGCGTTCAAGCTCACCAAGGTCGCCGGCGCGTACTGGCGCGGCGACGAGAAGCGCCCCATGCTCCAGCGGATCTACGGCACCGCGTGGGAGTCGAAGGCCGCGCTGGAGGACTACCTGCACCGCGTCGACGAAGCCGAGAAGCGCGACCACCGCAAGCTCGGCCAGGAGCTCGACCTCTTCTCGTTCCCCGACGAGATCGGTTCCGGCCTTGCCGTCTTCCACCCGAAGGGTGGCGCGATCCGTCGTGTCATGGAGGACTACTCACGCCGCCGCCACGAGGAAGCCGGCTACGAGTTCGTCAACTCGCCGCACATCACCAAGTCGCACCTGTTCGAGATCTCCGGGCATCTCGACTGGTTCGCCGACGGCATGTACCCGCCCATGGAGCTCGACGGCGGCACCGACTACTACCTCAAGCCGATGAACTGCCCGTTCCACATCCTGATCTACCGCAGCAGCATGCGCTCCTACCGCGAGCTGCCGTTGCGGCTCTTCGAGTTCGGGACGGTGTACCGCTACGAGAAGTCAGGTGTGGTGCACGGCCTCACCCGTGTACGGGGCATGACCCAGGACGACGCGCACATCTTCTGCACGCGCGAGCAGATCGTCCCCGAGCTCACGCGGGCACTCGAGTTCGTGATCAGCGTGCTGCGCGACTACGGCCTCGACGACTTCTACCTCGAGCTGTCCACCAAGCCCGAGGGCAAGGCGGTCGGCACCGACGCCGAGTGGGAAGAGGCCACCGAGGCGCTGCGCGCGGTCGCCGAGGCCGACGACCACGAGCTGGTGATGGACGAAGGCGGCGGCGCGTTCTACGGCCCCAAGATCTCGGTGCAGGCGCGCGACGCCATCGGGCGCACGTGGCAGATGTCCACCATCCAGCTCGACCTGCAGCTCCCGCAGCGCTTCGAGCTCGAGTACGTGGGCGCCGACAACGAACGCCACCGCCCGGTGATGATCCACCGCGCGCTGTTCGGCACCATCGAACGCTTCTTCGCCATCCTCACCGAGCACTACGCCGGCGCCTTCCCCGCCTGGCTGGCGCCGGTGCAGGTGTCGGTCGTGCCGGTGGCCGACCGCCACGAGGACTACGCCGCCGAGGTCGCGGCCGCGCTGAAGGCCGACGGCCGACGCGTCGAGGTCCTGGGCGCGCACAGCGACACGCTCGGCGCTCGCATCCGCAACGCGAAGCTGCAGAAGTTGCCGTACATCCTCGTCGTCGGTGACGACGACGTCGAGCAGCGCACCGTCGGCGTGAACGAGCGGGGGAGCGACGCCCCCGAGCGAGGCGTCGCGCTCGACACGTTCGTCGACCGTCTGCGCGCCGACGTCGACAGTCACGTCCACGCCTGATCGACGTGACCCTCGATCGCCTCTGGGCCGGTTGGCGAACCACCTACATCGACGGGGTCGCGAACCAGCCTCCGCCCGAGGGCGCCGACGACTGCCTGTTCGAGCGCCTCGCACGCGAACCCGACGACGAGTCGCTCGTGCTCGCCCGCAACGAGCACGCGTTCGCGGTCATGAACGCGTACCCGTACACGTCGGGCCACCTGATGGTGGCGCCCTTGCGCCACGAGTCGACCCTGGCGGGACTCTCACGCGAGGAGGCCGCGGCGGTGATGGAGCTGGTGCAGGACGCCAACGTCGCGGTGCTGGCTGCCTACACGCCCGACGGCCTCAACGTGGGTGCCAACATCGGACGCGCCGGGGGCGCAGGAGTGCCCGGCCACGTGCACGTGCACGTGCTCCCGCGCTGGAGCGGCGACACCAACTTCATGACCTCGATCGCGGAGGCGCGGGTGCTCCCCGAGCCGCTCACCAAGAGCTACGAGAAGCTCCGCGCCGCTTGGCCGACCTGACCGACGCGGGCACTACCGTGCGTGCCATGGCCGACGAGCAGCCTGCAGCTCCTGCCGAACCCGTCGAATACCGCGACGAGCTGCCGGCCGATCTCGACGTCACCGGCTACGTCGGCCCGTACCTCTTCCCGTCGATGCGTCGTCGGCGCATCCCGGCCACGATGTACCTGATCCTCGCCGCGCTGTGCCTGGGTGGGTACGCGCTGTCGTCGAACGGCGGACTGCTCGCCGCGGCGATCGTCCTCGCGCTGATCGCGGCGTACCACTTCGTCGAGCGCGTGGCCGTTGCAGATCGACCAGACCGAGGCGCTCCTCGATCGCGTCGCGCACCGTGGGGTTCCCGGTCGGCCATTCGAGCGCGCAGCTCGCGTGGCACGGTCTGCGAGCGCGTCCGGTGTGGCGCATCCTGCTCTACAGCGCCGACGCGCCGCCCACCATGCGCGGCCTCGTGCAGCTCGACGCGGTCGACGGCACCGTGATGGGCGAGTACACCGAGCCGAACCCCGAAGACTGGTCGGAGTACGGCCTCGAGGACACCGCACCCGCGAGCTGAGGCGGGCACCGGGCGGCCCGCTGGGCAGGCGGAGGGCGGGGAGGGGCAGGGACTCCCGTTCTTCGACGCCCGCCACGGCGGGCCTGTGATGTCCAACGCCCCGACCCACGCCGACATTCCATCGTGTGTCTCCGGGTCAGCCCCGCACCGAATCGGTGATCGAGCGCACGCGGTGGAAGCTTGCTGCGTCGCCGACCCGTCGACGACGGGCGACGTCGTCCCCGACGCAGAGCCCGAGTTCGGGGACGTGCCCGTCACACGTGAGGGTGGCTCAGCCGGGATCGCCGGTGGACGCGCCCGTGTTCTCCGGACCGTCGGAGGCGGCGCCCAGTCATGGTCGCGCCGACGTTCACCCGCTGAGTGCGCGTCGCTCGTCGACGATCGCGGCGCGCACCTTCTCCACCAGGTGCGCGGGCACCGGGTCGTAGTGCGAGTGCGACGCCTGGAACCGACCGCGCCCTCCGGTCATCGACCGCAGATCGATCGTGTAGCGCAGCACCTCCGACGTCGGCACCAGCGCCACCACCTCGACCTCGCCGTTGCCGGCGGCGCTCGACCCCTGGATGCGACCGCGCTTGGAGTTGAGGTCACCCATGATGTCGCCCTGGTGCGATTCGGGCGCGGTCACCACCAACTCGCTGACCGGCTCGAGCAGGATCGGTTCGGCCTTCGCCATCGCGTCCTTGAACCCGATCGACCCGGCCATCTTGAAGCTCATCTCCGACGAGTCCACCGAGTGGTACTTGCCGTCGAAGCACGTGACCCTCACGTCGACGACCGGGAACCCGAACACGCCGCCGTGCTCCATCGTCTCGATGACCCCCTTCTCGACCGCGGGGATGAACTGGCGGGGGATCGCGCCGCCGACGATCTGATCGACGAACTCGAAGCCGCCGCCGCGCTCGAGCGGCTCGACCTTCACGAACGCCACGCCGAACTGCCCGTGCCCACCGGTCTGCTTCTTGTACTTGCCCTCGGCTTCGGCCTCGTGCGTGATCGTCTCCCGGTAGGCGACCTTCACGTCTTCGGTCTCGACCTCGACGCCGAGCTTCGAGTGCAGCCGGGCCAGCGAGATGCCGAGGTGGGTCTCACCCTGACCCCACAGCAACGTCTGGTGGGTCTCCGGATTGCGTTCCAACGTCAGCGCGGGATCCTCGTCGAGCAGACGGTGCAGGGCGTTGGCGAGCTTGTCCTCGTCGTCTTCGACTTGGCCCGGATGGCCACCGCGAGCACCGGCGCCGGCGGTTCGAACGGCTCCACGTCGATGTCGGCACCACGGGCGCCGAGCACGTCTCCGGTGGTGGTGCCGGCGAGCTTGGCGACGGCGGCGATGTCACCGGCCGGTACCTCCGACACCGGCTCCTGTTCCTTGCCCCGCAGCACCGAGAGCTGATGGAGGCGTTCTTCGTGCATCGTGCGGCCGTTGACCAGCGTGGCGTCGGCCTTCACGGTGCCCTGCAGCACCTTGAACAGGTTCACGTGTCCGACGTACGGGTCGACGATGGTCTTGAACACGAACGCGACCGGCGGGCCGTCGCCGGCAGCCGGCGTCGGCGCCGGTCCTTCCTCGGTGATGAACTGCGCGAGGCGGTCGACGCCCACGAGCTTGGTCGCGCTCCCGCAGAGCACCGGGAACACCGAGCCCGACGCCACGCCGTCGGCCAGCGCGTGCGCGAGCTCGGCGACGGGGATGGTCTCGTCGGCGAGGTAGCGCTCCATGAGGTCGTCGTCACCGACCACGATGCCCTCGATGAGCGCGTCGTGGATGGAGTGCTCCTCCATCTCCATCTCGGGCGGGATCGGACCCTCGGTGGCCGTGCCGTCGACGTAGTGCACCGCGTGGTCGTCGAGCAGCTCGACCACCCCGTGGAAGCCGGCTTCCTCGCCGATCGGGAGCTGCAGCGGCGCGATGCCGGCGCCGAACTTGGCCTTGAGCTCGTCGAGCGTGCGGGAGAACGACGCCCGCTCGCGGTCGAGCTTGTTGACGAACACCGCCCTCGGCAGTCGGAGCGCCTCCGCCATGCGCCACACCAGCTCGGTCTGCACCTCCACGCCCTCGACCGCCGACACCACGAAGACGGCGAGGTCGGCGGCGCGCAGCGCGGCGGCGACGTCGCTCACGAAGTCGGCGTAGCCGGGCGTGTCGATCAGGTTGACCTTGTGGCCGTCGTGCTCGAACGGGGCCATCGCCAGCGACACCGAGATGCGCCGTTTGGCTTCCTCCGGGTCGAAGTCGGTGGTGGTGGTGCCGTCCTCGACCCGCCCGAGGCGTGTCAGCGCCCCGGCGTCGTACAGGAGCGCCTCGGCCAGGGAGGTCTTCCCCGAGCCCCCATGACCGACCAGGGCCACGTTGCGGATCTTCTCCGTCGGGTACGTCTTGGCCGCCACCGGCACCCCCCAGTGCAAGAACGGTTTGTGCGGCCGAGTCTACGCACGTCGCTGTCGCCGTGATCCGGGCTCCGCACCGGGTCCGGGCCCGGGGGCCGCGACGAGGGGTGTTAGCCTGATCCCCAACCGCTCCACCTGCACTGCTCGCCGACCGAGGACCCCACGCACATGCTCGACGGACGCTGGCGAGCGACAGTCGAGCGAGGACTCGAACCTGTCGGCCAGGGCCTCCACCGGGCCGGCGTCACCGCCGATGGTCTCACCATCATCGGCCTCGTCTTCGCCATCGGCACCGCGCTCGTGATCGCCGACGGCCACCTGCTGCTCGGTGTGTTCGGCGTGATCCTCACCGGCTTGCCCGACATCCTCGACGGTTCGGTGGCGCGCCAGAGCGGCCGGGCCGGTCCTCGCGGTGCCTTCTTCGACTCGGTGTGCGACCGCGTCGCCGACGCCGCCATGTTCATCGGGGTGGCGTGGTAC
This sequence comes from uncultured Actinomycetes bacterium, assembly GCA_963720765.1. Lineage (GTDB taxonomy): Bacteria > Actinomycetota > Acidimicrobiia > IMCC26256 > DASPTH01 > DASUAS01. The sequence continues at coordinate 106,133 of CAVRGS010000011.1, read as the reverse complement.
CTCTCCGAGACCGGGGTCCCGAGCGATGCCGTGCTCGCGATGGCGGTGCTCGCGCTGTCGATGCTGATCACCTACGAGCGGGCCCGGGCCGAGTCGCTCGGCTTCCAGGCGCGCGGCGGCCTCATGGAACGGGCCGAGCGCCTGGTGCTCCTCGGCGTGGGACTCGCGTTCGACATCCTCGTGCCCGGTGCTCTGGATCATGCTCGTGCTCACCGCGATCACCGCGGTGCAGCGCTTCGTCAAGGTGTGGCGCCAAGCCACACCGCAACGTCCGCGACGCACGCGCCATCACCGCGGGTCGGGCACCGAGGAGCCGCGTGCCGGCAGTCTGGCGCAGTGGTGGGCGGCGCACCGCCCGCAGACCGAGCGCTCTTCCGGCTCTCGCTCCGCGTCGCGTCGTCGCTGACCGGCACCCCTGAGCCCGAGCCCGGCGGAGATGCAGCGGAGGCGCGGCCCGATGGCCGGAACGCCGGAGCGGAATCGACCCTCGTGATGTCGATCCTTCCTGCCGCGCACGCTCGTACTTCGCGTACCGAGCCGGCGAAGCGGTGGCGAGGCTGGTCCCTCCCGCGATCGGTTCGCCCGCCGCGCGGGGAATCGCGCACCTCGCGCCCGCGGTGATGACGGCGCGCCGCGAACAGGTGGAGCGCAACCTGCGGCGGATCCACGGCTCCGACTACGGCGGCGCCGCGCTGCGCCACGACGTCGCCGCCACCTTCGATTCCTACGGCCGCTACTTCTACGAGCTGTTCCGCCTCTCGAACCTCACGCCTGAGTCGATCAACGCGCACTTCCACTGCAGCGGCATCGAGCACGTGTGGGACGGCGTCAACGCGGGGAAGGGGGCGGTGCTCGCGCTGCCGCACCTCGGCAACTGGGACTTCGCGGGCGCGTGGCTCGCGCTCCAGGGATTCACCGTGACCGTCGTCGCCGAACCGGTGGAGCCGCCCGAGCTGTTCGAGTGGTTCGTCGAGACGCGAGCTCGCCTCGGCATGCGCGTGATCCCGCTGTCGTCGTCGGCCGGCACCGACGTGCTCAAGGCGGTGCGCGCCAACGAGGTCGTGTGCCTGCTCGCCGACCGCGATCTCACCGGCGACGGCATCGGCGTGGAGTTCTTCGGCGAGCGCACCACGCTGCCCGGTGGTCCGGCGCTGACCGCGCTGCGGGGCGGCGCGCCGTTGCTGCCCGTCGGCTGCTACTTCATGGGCCACGGCGACAGCCGGGCCGACATCCGCCCGCCCCTCGCCGACCGCTCGCACCGGCCGGCTCCGCGACGACCTCGCCCGCGTCACCCAGGACCTCGCCCACGCCTACGAGGACCTGATCCGGGTCGAACCCACGCACTGGCACCTCCTGCAGCCGAACTGGCCCAGCGACGTGGTGGGGATGCGATGATCGGGCCGTGTCGATGAGGGTCATGCTGTCGTGCCCCTACTCGCTGACGCTCTTCGGTGGGGTACAGGGACAGGTGCTCGGGCTCGCGCGCGCGCTGCGGGCCTCGGGCATCGACGCCCGCGTCGTCGCCCCGTGTGACGGCCCGCCGCCCGAACCCGGGATCACGACCGTCGGGCCCAGCTCCCGCGTGCCGAGCAACGGCTCGGTCGCGCCCATCGCCACCGGGCGCGCCGGTCGCCCGTCGCACCATCGAGGCGCTGCGCACCTTCCGCCCCGACGTCCTGCACCTGCACGAACCGTTGTCGCCGGGTCCGAACCACGCCGCGCTCGTCGGCACGACCATCCCCGCCGTGGGCACGTTCCATTCGGCGCGGACCGGGCGCAACGGCTGGTACGAGACCTTCCGACCCGGGCTGAAGCCGATGATGCGCCGCCTCGCGGTCGCGACCGCGGTGTCGGAGGATGCCAAGCGCCAGGTGAGCCTGACGTTCGAGACCGAGTGCGAGATCCTGCCCAACGGGGTCGACGTGCCCGCGCTGGCCTCGGGGCGGGTCACCCCGTCGCCGGCTCCGGCCATCGTCTTCGTCGGCCGCCACGAGCGCCGCAAGGGGCTGGAGGTGCTGCTCGACGCGTTCACCGGGCTCGAACGGGACGCCGAGCTGTGGGTGATCGGTGACGGCCCCGAGCAGGCGTCGTTGCACGGGCGCGGCGTCGGGCGGGTGCAGTGGCTCGGACGGGTCTCCGAGGAGGAGAAGCAGGCCCGCCTCCGTGGCGCCACCATCGCGTGCTTCCCGGCCCTCGAAGGGGAGTCGTTCGGAGTGGTGCTGCTCGAGGCGATGGCCGCCGGGCACCGCGCTGGTGGCGTCCGACATCGACGGCTACCGCACCGTCTCGCGGGCCGATCGCGAAGCACTCCTGGTCCCACCGGGCGACACCGACGCGCTCCGCCATGCGCTGCGGACCCTGCTCGACGACCCCGCCCGGCGGGACCGCCTGGTGGCGGAAGGCGCCCGGCGCGCCGACGAGTTCTCGATGGCGCACCTGGCCGAGCGCTTCCTGCCCCTCTACGAGCGGGCGATCGCCGCACCCCGTCCGGCGGTCGTCTGATCGAGCCGGCCGCGCCAGTAGGATCGCACCTCATGGTCGCCGTCATCGTGATCGTCGTCATCGTGGTCCTGTTCGGGCTGTTCTTCTGGCTCGGCTACAACGGCCTCGTCAAGCGGCGCAACCAGGTCGACAACGCCTGGTCGCAGATCGACGTCCAGCTCAAGCGTCGTCACGACCTCATCCCCAACCTGGTGGAGACGGTCAAGGGCTACGCCGCCCACGAGCGGGGCACCTTCGAGGCGGTCACGCAGGCCCGTGCCAACGCGATCAACGCGCAGACCCCCGCCGACCAGGCCCAGGCCGAGAACGTCCTGAGCGGTGCGCTCAAGAGCCTGTTCGCGGTGGCGGAGGCCTACCCCGACCTCAAGGCCAACCAGAACTTCCTCAACCTGCAGGAAGAGCTGACCGCCTCCGAGGACCGCGTCGCCTACGCGCGGCAGTACTACAACGACAGCGTGTTGAACTACAACACCCAGATCCAGAAGTTCCCGACGGTGGTCCTCGCGGGGATGTTCAACTTCGAGAAGCGCGAGTTCTTCGACGCCGCACCCGAAGACACCGAGACCCCGCAGGTCCAGTTCTAACTCCCCGCCGTCTCGCCCCTCGGCGCCGCCACCTGGCGACGGGGCCCGGTTCCCAGACAGGTCGCGTCCCGTGAACGAGCAGATCGCGGCGAACAAGCGCCGCACGTTCCTGATGCTGTTCGGCTTCGTCGTCGTCATCGTCCTGGTGGCGACGGCCATCGTGCTGCTCTTCGGCGGCGGCTGGGTCGGCATCGTCATCGCCTTCGTGATCGCCCTCGCCCTGGCGTGGGGCTCGTACTACAACTCCGACAAGATCGCGATCGCGGCCAGCCGGGCCAAGCCCGCCGACGAGACCGAGTACCGCCGCTACCACAACCTCGTCGAGGGCCTGTGCATCGCCGCCGGGCTCCCGAAGCCCAAGCTCTACGTGGTGGACGACCCCGCGCCCAACGCGTTCGCCACCGGCCGCAACCCGAAGCACGCCGCGCTGGCGGTCACGACCGGGCTGCTCGACGTCATGAACCGCGTCGAGCTCGAGGGCGTGATCGCGCACGAGCTGGCGCACGTGAAGAACTACGACATCCTCGTCACGACCATCGCGGTCACCGCGGTCGGCACGATCGCGCTGATCTCCGACATCGGGCTGCGCTTCGCGTTCTGGGGCAGCCTGAGCGGCCGACGCGACAACAACGGCGACTCCGGGCCGCTCGGCGCGGTCATCGCCATCGCGTCGTTGGCCGTGCTCATGCTGGCGCCGTTCGCGGGCTACCTCATGCAGATGGCGATGAGCCGCAACCGCGAGTACCTGGCCGACGCGAGCGGGGTGCAGCTCACCCGCTACCCGCCGGGCCTGATCTCGGCGCTCGAGAAGCTCCGCGACGACCACGCGGTCGTGCACAACGCCACCAAGGCCACCGCGCAGATGTGGATCGAGCAGCCGCTCGAGACCGACGACAAGAAGCAGGGCTCGAAGTTCAACAAGCTGTTCGACACCCACCCGCCGCTGGAAGACCGCATCAAGCGCCTGCAGGAGATGTGACGCAAGCGATGTGACGCAAGCGATGTGACGGGTACCTCCCCCGTGCCCCGTTTCGGGGGGTCGGACTCCCTAGTCTGTGCGCTTCGGTCCGCCGGTCGGGGCGGAGAAGCGCAGGAGTTCGAGTGAACGCAGTGACCCGCCGCCGCAGCGCGGCCCTCGCCGTCGTGGTCGCGTTGGCGACCGTGCTCGCCGCATGTGGCGGCGGTGCGGATGCCAAGCAGCAGGCGAAGACGACCACCACGTCGGCGGCGACCACCACGACCGCGGCGCCGCCGACGGCGCCGCTCACCGGCCTGCCCGATCCGTCGGGTGCGAGCCACACGCGTCCCGCCCTGTCGGTCAAGGTCGAGAACACGCCCGACGCCCGCCCGCAGACCGGCATCGACCAGGCCGACGTGGTCTACGAGGAGGTCGTCGAGGGCGACATCACCCGGTTCGTGGCGATGTTCAACTCGACCGTGCCCGCAGGTGATCGGCCCGGTGCGCTCGGTGCGCGCCGAGGACCCCGACATCGTCTGGCCGGTCGGCGGCATCTTCGCCTACTCGGGCGGCGCGCCGGTCAACGTCGACGCCATCAACGCGGCGCCGGTGCACGCGGTCGACGAGGACGGCGCCGGCGCGGCCATGGTGCGCAACGAGCCCAACCAGCCGCCGCGGGACGCGCCCCACAACCTCTACGGCCTCGGGCAGCCGCTCTTCGACCTCGGCGGTGACCCGAAGCCGCCGCCCGCGTTGTTCCAGTACGTCGCCAACGGCTCGCCCGCCGTCACCGGTCAGGGCGTGCTCGACTTCCACGTCGGGTTCCAACAGGGGTACGACCCCACCTGGTCGTGGGTGAGCCTCACCGGGGCGTGGGCCCGCTCGATCCAGGGCGTGCCCCAGAACGTGGTGGGGGGCTCGCCGATCGCGCCGACCAACGTCGTGGTCCAGTTCACGCAGTACTCCGGCGAGGCCGAGGCCCAGACCGTGGGCGAGGGTGACGTCTGGGTGTTCACCGACGGCGTGCTGCGCACCGGCCGCTGGGTGCGACCGGACAAGACGCAGCCGGCCAAGTACGTCGACGCCGCCGGGAACCCGATCCCGTTGCGGCCCGGCCGCACGTGGGTCGAGCTGCTCCCGGTGGGCGCTCCGGTCGACGTGACCCCGGCACCGGTCCCCGAGACCACGCTGCCACCTGCGACGACCTCGCCGCCCACCACCGCCAAGAAGAAGAAGTAGCAGAAGGATCGCCGGGGACGCCGGTAACCTGACGGCCATGACGGATCCCACCATCGGGCGCACGACGGGAACGGCGCGGGTCAAGCGCGGGCTCGCGGAGATGCTCCGCGGCGGCGTCATCATGGACGTCGTCACCCCCGAGCAGGCCAAGGTCGCCGAAGACGCCGGCGCAGTGGCGGTGATGGCACTCGAACGGGTGCCCGCCGACATCCGTCGCGACGGCGGTGTCGCCCGCATGAGCGACCCGGCGATGATCGAGGGCATCCAGGCCGCGGTCACCATCCCGGTGATGGCCAAGTGCCGGATCGGTCACTTCGCCGAGGCGCAGGTGCTCGAGTCGCTCGGCGTCGACTACATCGACGAGAGCGAGGTGCTCACCCCGGCCGACGAGGCGTTCCACGTCGACAAGTGGGCGTTCACCGTGCCGTTCGTGTGCGGCGCCACCAACCTGGGTGAGGCGCTGCGGCGCATCTCCGAGGGCGCGTGCATGATCCGCTCGAAGGGCGAGGCCGGCACCGGCAACATCGTCGAGGCCGTGCGCCACCTGCGTTCGATCCTGGGCGACATCCGCAAGCTCACCGTGGCCGACGACGCCGAGCTGTTCGGCTGGGCCAAGGAGCTGCGGGCGCCGATCGAGCTGGTGCAGGAGGTCGCGGAGCGAGGCGAGCTGCCCGGTCCCGATGTTCTGCGCCGGTGGCATCGCCACCCCGTCCGACGCCGCGCTGGTGATGCAGCTCGGCGCGCAGGCCGTCTTCGTCGGCAGCGGGATCTTCAAGAGCTCGGAGCCGCCCACGATGGCCAAGGCGATCGTCGAGGCCACCACGCACTTCGCCGACGCCACCATCGTGGCCAAGGTGTCGCGTGGTCTGGGCGACGCGATGCGGGGCGAGGAGATCGACACCCTCGACGTCAAGCTCGCCGACCGCGGCTGGTGAGATCGTCGATGACCGCGAGGCCTCCAGGTCATGGCGAAGGCTCATGAACAAGCGTCGGCGAGCACATCATGAAGGTCGGCGTGCTCGCGCTGCAGGGAGCGTTCCGCGAGCATCGTGAGGTGCTCGACGCGCTCGGCGTCGAAGCCGTCGAGGTGCGCACGCCGGCGGAGCTCGGCGCGCTCGACGCGCTGATCCTGCCCGGCGGCGAATCCACCACGATGAGCAAGCTGCTCGACTCGTCCGGCGTGCGCGCGCCGCTCGCCGCGCTGCTGGCCGAGGGCCTCCCGGTGTTCGGCACGTGCGCGGGGATGATCCTGTTGGCGCGCGACGTGGTCGACGGCCGTCCCGACCAGGAGTCGTTCGGCGCCATCGACGTCGCGGTGCGCCGCAACGCGTACGGCCGTCAGCGCGACTCGTTCGAAGCCGGCCTCGCGGTCGACGGCCTCGCTCGGCGGTCCGTTCCCCGGCGTGTTCATCCGCGCGCCCCGCATCGAGTCGGTGGGGGAGCGCGTCGAGGTGCTCGCCCGTCACGACGACGTGCCGGTGCTGGTACGCCAGGGCGCGGTGTTCGTGGCCGAGTTTCCATCCCGAGTTGTCGGGTGACCTTCGCCTGCACGAGTGCTTCTTGACGGAAAGCGGAACGGACATGAGCGGACATTCCAAGTGGCATTCGATCAAGCACGCCAAGGGTGCGGCCGACGCGGCGCGCGGCAAGCAGTTCGCCCGGCTGCGCGCGTCAGATCGAGGTGGCGGCGCGCAGCGGCGGCGGTGACATCGAGGGCAACCCCACGCTTCGCACCATGATCCAGAAGGCACGCGACGCGTCGATGCCCAAGGACAACATCGAGCGCGCCATCAAGCGCGGCACCGGCGAGCTCGAGGGCGTCACCTACGAGAACATCACCTACGAGGGCTACGCCACCAACGGCGTCGCCGTCTACGTGGAGACGCTGAGCGACAACCGCAACCGCACCGGCGCCGAGATCAAGAACGTGTTCACCCGCAACGGCGGGTCGCTGGCCGAGCCCGGCGCAGTGGCGTGGCAGTTCGAGCGCAAGGGCGTGGTGATCCTCCCGCACGACGCCGCCACCGAGGACGACCTCATGCTCGCCGCCCTCGACGCCGGCGCCGAGGACATCGCCGACCTCGGCGACACCTGGCAGGTCACCACCGCACCCACCGACGTGCACGCGGTGCGCACCGCGCTCGAAGAGGCGGGGATGACGGTGACGAGCATCGACCTCACGATGTTGCCCAGCACCACCATCGAGCTCGACGAAGCCAGCAAGGCGAAGTCGGTGCTGCGGGTGATCGACGCGCTCGAGGAGCACGACGACGTGCAGAACGTCTACGCCAACTTCGACATCCCCGAGTCGGTGCTCGAGTCGGTCTACGCGTGCAGGCGCCGCGGCGCTTGACGCCGCGGTGGCGGGGGACGACGCTGGGGCGCGACCGACCGGTTCGCGCGCGGAGGTGCGAGATGTACGCAGCACTGGCCACCGTCTCCATCACCGACTACGAGCACGCGCGCCGCGTGCTGCACGACGACGTGCTCCCGACCGTCACCGACATCCCCGGGTTCGTGGCCGGTCACTGGCTCGCACCGGTGGACGGCGTCGGCATGGAGATCCTCATCTTCGAGACCGAGACCGAAGCCCGCGCGATGGCGGAGCAGATGCCCGCCGGTCGTCAGGTCAACGAGTACGTGACCGTCGAGTCGGTCGAGATCCGCGAGGTGGCGGGCAGCGTGCACCAACTCGACGACGTCCCGCTGCAGGTGACCCCCGAGTCGTAGTCGGTCCGCAGTTCAGGCGCGGACCGCGGTGGGAAAGGTCCACGACCCGTCGAGGATCTCGGCGCGCGGTCGGTAGAGGCGCACGAGGTAGTTCCAGCCGCCGCTCACCGGCAGTCGGTTCGGTGTGTCGTCGGGCCAATCACCGAAGTGCACGGTGATCCCGCCGTCCACGTCGCGCACCGCGGTGATGTCGTTCACGCTCACCGGCGCGCCGGTGTTCGGGAAGTAGCCGTCGCCGTCGTAGAGCGAGATCGACCAGAAGCCGTCGACCGGCACGTCGGCCACGTGGAGCGTGTACCGGCCCACCGGGAACCCGGGGTCGACGTTCACGTAGAACGCCTCGGTCTCGGGCAACCCGCCCCACCCGGCGGCGGTGCCGAGGAGATGGCGCACCGGGTCGACGTCGGCTCGGGCGCCGAACGTGCGCGCGAAGCCCTGCACGTTCTTGGCGAGGTGGAGCAGCGCGGTGCGGGTGTCGTCGAGGCTCGCGGTGTCCCAGTCGGCGGGTGTGAACGGCTGGGCCGAGCCGGCGCTCACCGCGAAGCCGTCTTGCAACGCACCCACGGCCGCGACGTCGCCGGGGTCGTTCGGGTCGACGAGCACCCGCGCCGCGACCGCGACGTACCGCGTGTCGAACTCGCCGACTGACAGATGGTGATCGCCGGCGTCGTGGATGATGCGATTGATGTAGTGGTCGTTGTTCACGACCATCACCGACACGTAGCGGTCGCCGGACTCGGGCACCGTGAGCGTGGCGCCCTCCTGCAGGTCGACGATCGCCAGGCTGTAGAGCGTGTCGCGGTTCATGCGGATGACGGGCTGCTGGTCCAGCGGGGTCGGGACCCGGTTGTGGTGCAGCTGGTTGATGCCGCCCGATTGCTGTTCGAGCGCCGCGAACATGCGATCGGTCTCGGCCCGGGCGAAGGTGTCGACGTTGACGAGCTCGGCGGTCATCGCGCGCTCCTGGTCGGGGGCAGAAGGTTGGCACAGCTTGGTACCGTCGCGGGGATGGACATCGATCGTGCGCTCGACTTCGTCCGGAACCAGCATCGGGCGGTGATGCTGACCCACCGTCGCGACGGGTCACCCGCGATGTCGCCGATCGTGTGCAACGTCGACGCGGACGGGCTCGTCGCGGTGAGCACCCGGGAGACCGCCATGAAGACGCACCACCTGCGACGTGACCCACGCGTGTCGGTGTGCGTCCTGTCCGATGGCTTCTTCGGCGACTGGATCCAGATCGACGGCCGGGCCGAGGTGGTGTCGTTGCCCGACGCGATGGAACATCTCGTCGAGTACTACCGCTCGACCAGCGGCGAGCACCCCGACTGGGACGACTACCGCGCCGCGATGGTGCGCGACCAGCGCGTCATCGTCCGCATCACACCCGAGCGCGCCGGCCCGGACCGCTCGGGTTGAGCGCCGCCGCGGCCGTCCTCGCCGCCGGTCGGGGGTCGCGCCTCGGCGGTGACGCGTCGAAGCCGCTGCTCGCGTGGCGGGGGAGACCGCTCGTCGCGTGGGCCGTCGACGCCGCGCGCACGTCCGGGCTCGCGCCGGTGGTGGTCGTCGTCGGCTACCGCGCCGACGACGTCCGCGCTGCCCTCCTCGCGGGACCATCTCGAAGCTCGCGTGCGCCGGCGACGGCGGACATCGAGGTGCTCGAGAACCCGGAGTGGGAGGAGGGGATCGCGTCGAGCCTGCGGGCGGTGCTGACCGCGCTCACACCTCGCGTCGAGGTCGACGCGGTGTGTGTCGGCCTCGCCGACCAGCCCCGGGTGGGCGCCGAGGCCTTTCGACGGGTTGCGGCCACCCCCGGGGACCTCGTGATCCCGCTCTACGACCGTCAGCCCGGCAATCCCGTCAAGCTGGCGCGTAGCCTCTGGCCCGAGGCGTTGGAGCTCCGCGGCGACGTGGGCGCCCGGTCGCTCGCCGGTGATCGTGCAGTCCGGATCGACTGCACGGCCACCGGGAGCGCCGCCGATGTCGACACGCTCGAAGACCTCGAACGACTGCAGCAGGAGGACCAGTGAAGATCGAAGACAACTTCCGGGTGGAAGTGCCGATCGAGGAGGCATGGAAGGTGCTCCTCGATCTCGAGCGCATCGCTCCCTGCCTGCCCGGAGCGCAGCTCACCGAGGTGGAGGGCGACGAGTACCGCGGGACGGTGAAGATCAAGGTCGGTCCCATCACTGCGCAGTACAAGGGCGTGGCCAAGATCGAAGCGGCCGACGAGGCCAATCACACGGTGGTGCTGCAGGCCGAGGGCCGCGACACGCGTGGTCAGGGCAACGCGTCGGCCACCGTCACCGCGACGCTCGTGCCCGACGGTGTCGGCACGACGGTCAACATCGACACCGACCTCAACATCACCGGCAAGGTGGCGCAGTTCGGGCGCGGGGTCATGGCCGACGTGTCGAGCAAGTTGCTCGGCCAGTTCGCCGAGAACCTCCAGCGTGACGTCCTCTCGGGTACTCCTTCCGACGACGAGGCCCCGACCGACCCGGGCACGGTGCCGTCGACGGGCACCGGGAGCGCAGCCGACGCCGGGTTCGCGTCGACCGGCGCGTCCGACGCGGGTCCGCGCAAGATCGAGTCCAAGGAGGCCGAGCCCATCGACCTCATGGACGCCGCCGGTGGTTCCGTGGGGAAGCGGGTGGTACCGATCCTCGCGGGCCTGGTCGTGGTGGTGGCGCTGCGCTCGATCTTCAAGCGCCGCAAGAAGAAGCGCGGCAGCATCCGCCACGACGCCGACTGACCCTCCTAGGATCGAACTCGTGTTCGATCCGGCGGGAGGGGAAGACCAGCTGGTCCTGGGCATCGACCCGGGGGTGTCGCGCTGCGGTTACGGCGTGGTGCGTCGCGAGGGCTCGCAGTTCCGGGCGGTCGCGTACGGCGTGATCCGCACGCCACCGAGTGAGGAGCTCCCGAACCGCCTGGCCACCCTGCTCCACGAGCTCGACGCGCTCATCGAGGAGTACGGCCCGATCGCACTGGCGGTCGAGCGGGTGCTGTTCCAGGTGAACACCCGCACGGCGATGTCGGTCGGCCAGGCGAGTGGGCTGGCGCTCGCGCTGGCCGGGCGCGCCGGGATCCCGGTGGTCAACTACAGCCCCAACGAGGTGAAGCTCGCAGTCGCCGGCGACGGCGGCGCCGGCAAGTTCGAGGTGCAACAGATGGTGATGCGGCTGCTGCAGCTGCGCGAGCTCCCCGATCCCCCCGACGCCGCCGACGCGCTGGCGCTCGCGCTGTGCCACTGGTGGCGGGCCCCGCTCGTGGCGCAGGGCGCGGTCGCCACCGGGCGGTCGTCGAGGCTCGACGACGCGATCGCGGCCGCGCTCGCGAAGGGCGCCGTGTCCAAGGGAGCCGTGTCCAAGGGAGCGGCGCGGTGATCGGATCGGTGCGCGGCACGGTGATCGAGCGCACGGCCACCGGCGAGGTGCTGGTGGAGGTCGGCGGTGTCGGCTACCGGGCGTTCGTCCCCGCCAGCGCGCTGCCCGCGCTGCTGCCGGGCGACGCCACCTTCCTCTTCACCCATCTCCACGTGCGGGAAGACGCCATGGTGCTGTACGGCTTCCCGACCCGCGACGAGCGCGACACGTTCGAGGCGCTGATCGGCACCACCGGCGTCGGACCGAAGCTCGCGCTCGCGATGCTCTCGGTGCACTCGCCCGCCGCGCTGCGGCGCGCGCTGCTCGAAGACGACCTGGCCGCGCTCACCATGGTGTCCGGGGTCGGCAAGCGCACGGCGCAACGGCTGTTGGTCGAGCTCAAGGCCCGCCTGGCGGTGCCCGAGCTCGACATCACCGAACCCGGGGCGACGCCCGCGCCGCGATCCGAGGTGCGCGCTGCGCTCGCCGGTCTCGGCTACGCGCCCGACGAAGTGCGCGACGTCGTCGCGCAGCTGCCCGAAGAGGGTTCGGTGGAGGAGCTGCTCCGCGAGGCCCTGAAGCTCCTGTCGGTGTCGCATGCGTAGGCCGACGCGATGAGGGACGAGCTGCTCCACGCGTCGGCCGACCCGGTCGAGGAGGCCGAGGAGGTCACGCTCCGGCCGCGCCGGCTCGACGAGTTCGTCGGCCAGCCGCGGCTCAAGGAACACCTCGAGATCCTCCTCGGTGCCGCACGCGGCCGGGGTCAGGCCGCCGACCACATCCTCTTCGCCGGGCCGCCCGGCCTCGGCAAGACCACGCTGTCGGGCATCGTCGCCGAGGAGATGGGCGTCGGTCTGCGCATCACCAGCGGGCCTGCACTCGAGCGTGCCGGCGATCTCGCCGCCATCCTCACCAACCTCGACGACGGCGACGTCCTCTTCATCGACGAGATCCACCGCCTCCCGCGCCCGGTGGAAGAGGTGCTCTACCCGGCGATGGAAGACTTCCAGCTCGACATCGTGATCGGCAAGGGGCCGGCGGCGCGGTCGATCCGCCTCGACCTGCCGCGGTTCACCCTGATCGGCGCCACCACCCGAACCGGTCTCATCACCGGGCCGCTGCGCGACCGCTTCGGGTTCATCGCCCGGCTCGACTACTACAACACCGACGATCTCGTCTCCATCATCGAACGCGCCGCCGGCATCCTCGGCGTGCCCCTGGAGACCGAAGGCGCGGAGGAGATCGCGCGTCGCGCCCGGGGCACGCCCCGCATCGCCAACCGGCTGCTGAAGCGCGTGCGCGACTACGCCGAGGTGCGCGCTGACGGCGCGGTCACCACCGAGAACGCGCGCCTGGCGCTCGAGCTGTTCGAAGTCGACGAGCTCGGCCTCGACAAGGTCGACCGCGCCATCCTCGGCGCGCTGTGCGAGACCTTCGGCGGTCAACCGGTCGGGCTGCACACGCTCGCGGTGGCCGTGGCCGAGGAGCCCGAGACGGTGGAAGAGGTCTACGAGCCGTTCCTCCTCAAGGCCGGGCTCCTGCAGCGCACGCCGCGCGGCCGGGTCGCCACACCCGGTGCGTACGCGCACCTGCACCTGCCCGCTCCGCACGTCCTGCCCAGCCTGTTCACGTCCACCGACGAATAGGCGTCCCGGCGTGGGATGCCACGCGTGACCCGGCGACGGCAGGTGCGCGCGGGGAGCCGGCCGCACCCGCGTGTACCGTGCGCGCCATGCCAGGGAGCGGCGCCCACGTGTCCGACGCGACGCGCCCCGGGACCGTCGGCCACCCGCTCTACTTCCTCCACCTCGCCAAGACGGGGGGTTCGTCGCTCGCGCGCCTCCTCGACGACGCATTCCCGGTGGGGAGCCGGCTGCCGGCGGGGTTCGTCGACGAGTTCATCGCGGCGTCGAGCCAGGAGCGCGAGCGCGCTCGCCTCATCTGCGGCCATCTCGGTCGGCTGCCGTTCGACACGTTGCGTGCCCGGCCGGTCGCGATCACCCTCCTCCGCGATCCGGCCGCACGCGCCTGGTCCCACTACCGCGCCCTGCGGTTCGCGCACCCCGGGACGTCACCCTCGTGGCGACGGCGCGGGGTGACGTTCTCCGACTTCCTCGACGATCCGGTCTACGGGTCGACCGCCGCCGACTTCCAGGCCCGCTGGCTCGCCTGCTCTCCCGAGCGAGACCTCCGAGGCCCGGAGCTGCCTGGCCTCGCGCTCGCCGAGCCGTTCGGCCCGTGGGATCCGGCCATGGATGCCGTGACGCGGCAGCGTCGAGCAGCTGCCACCCTCGACCAGTGCGCGCTGGTCGGCACGACGGAGCGGCTCCCGGAGCTCGTCGAGGCGCTCGGCCGGCTGCTCGGGCGGTCGCTGCCTCCTCCCCGGGCGCTCAACGTCTCGGCGGGGCCCGCGGAGCCTCCCGCGGACGCGGCGGCCCGGGTGCGCGCGCTCAGCCCCGTCGACGTGGTCCTGCACGATCGAGCGAACGAGCGGTTGGACCGCAGCCTCGCGACCTTGCCGGCGGTCCCGTCGATCACGCAGCAACCGATCGCCGACCTGCCGCACGAGCACACGATGGCGGACGCGCTGGTCGGTGCCGGATGGCACGAGCGGGTGCACACTGCGGCCGCGGGTTGGCACCGATGGACGGGCCCCTCGACCCGGTCGACGATCCACGTGCCGGCGCGCCTCGCCGGGCGGGCGCGGGTCCTGGTGACCGTGGTCGCCGCCTGTGACGGCGACGTCCTCGACGGGGTGGAGGTCCTCGTCCAAGACCGCGTCGTCGGAGTCTCACGGTTCGATCGCCGACGTGGTGTCGATGTCGTCGGCGACGTCGAGCTGGACCCTGGTCGTCCGGTCGTCGTCGAGCTGCGGGTCCCGCGGACGAAGCGCTTGCCCGGTGCGAGCGCGGGCGAGACGGCGGGCATCGCGGTCTCCGGGGTTCGCTTCGAGCCGAGCGGGACCTCGTCGCACGCGTCGGCGCGGTGCTCACCGTCTCCGGCGCAACAGTGACGAGACGAAACGCAGCGGACGGTTGTTGTCGTCGGCCACGACCTCGGCCGCGACCATCGTGAAGCGCTCGGCGAACACCTCGTCGATCTCGTCGACGGTGTACCCGACGCCGGTGTCGACCAGTTGGCCGGTCAGGAACCCCAGCAGCTTGCCGACGTAGCCGCTGACCGACTCGTAGAGCAGGGTCGGGCGCGTCGACACGTGGTGGCAGATGAGGTGGAGGTGACCCCCCACGGCCAGTTGCCCGACCGCGAGGTCGACGTACTCCGGGACGCGGTAGAGGGGCACGTGGTGGAAGGTCCCGCGGTCGAACAGGAGGTCGTAGCGCTGCTCCGGCGGAGGCAGGGTGAACAGGTCGCACTCCACGAAGGTGACGTCGACGCTCGCGTCGCGGGCCTTGCGCCGGGCCATGCGGAGCGCGGTGCCCGAGATGTCGACGGCGGTGACCTCGCAACCCCGGCCAGCGAGGAACACCGCGTTGACCCCGTCGCCGCACCCGAGCTCGAGCACCCGCCGGGGCGCGAGATCGCCGCGATCGAGCAGATCGACCAACGCGCGGACCGGGCGAGGGCTCTCCCACTGCAGGAGGTCGACCCGCCCGTCGGCACGCAGCTGGTAGGCCGCTTCCCAACGGTCGTTCTTGCGCTGCAGCGGCTCGACGAACGACCCCACGGTGTCGGCGCGGCTCATCTCGTCGTGGAACGCGCGGAGCTCGGGCACGGTGATCGACCGAGGGTCGTGTGCACCGAAACGTTCGCCAAGTGCCGAGAGATACGGCGCCGCGTCGGTGACGACGTCGATCCCGCCGGCGCGTCCATGCGCGAGGAGGAGGTCGACGAGCGCGCGGGTCGTGATGCCGTCCATCGCGTTCACCAGGCCGAACCAGGTGAGCGCAGGTACTCGAGCACCTGCGCCGCCTCTGCCTTCGAGAGCGCGTCGACCTTCGTCGTGCCGACCAGGTTGCCCAGGATCCGGGGGAGGAGCTCCTCGGGCCAGGCCCGGGCGCGCACGGTCGTGTCGAGCAGTTCGCGCTGGCGTGCGGTGATCGCGCCGACCGGGCGCATCCGGCGGATGGCCTCGGGGTCGGCGTACTTCAAGCCGCCCTCCATGTCGCGACTGGCCACGATGCGCGCCACCTGTTCGGCTTCCCGATCGGGGGGGCACAACGCGTCGGCGTGGAGTGCAGGCACGCGACGCTCGCAGAGGTCGCGAGCGGCACCGCGGACGATGCGGACCTTGTCGGCGACGTCGCCGGTCGGCGTGAGGTAGGCGTCGACGAGTTCCTGCGCGGCGGGGAGATGCTCGTCGAGGGTCGCGCTCGTCCCACCGAACGTCGCCGCGACGTTCTGCAGGAACGGGTCGCGATGGAAGTTGTCGAGGCACAGGAAGCGCCCGTAGCGCGTGCGACCCCACCGGAGGTTCCACGACATGCTGTCGTCGAGGTAGGCGAGGTGGTGCCAGACGAGCATCGGGAGGTAGATGGTCTCACCCGGCTCGAGCACGGTGTGCCAGCCGTCGCACTCGTCGACGAGCGCGAGTTGCTCGTCGAGGGTCATGCGTTCCACGTCGAGGCCGGCGAGCGACGGGCGCGAGCGCGGCCCGTCGAGCGTCTGCAGCCGTGGCGCGGCTTCGGGTGGGAAGAGCAGCACTCGTTTGCGTCCGTAGACCTGGTGGAGCAGCACCTCTCGCTGGTCGCCGTCGAAGTGGAGACGCGCGACGTTGCCACGGTTGCCGACGAACAGGTTCGTCGTCAGGTCGTGCTCGCCGTACTTGCGTGGGAGGTCGAGGATCTCGGCGCCGGGATCGCGCTGGGACCGGCAGACCTCTGGGAGGTCGAACGCGGCCAGCACGCGTGCCGGCGTCGGGTACTCGGTGCAGCAGCGAACGGACCCCGGGGTCTCGTTCGTGTGGTCGACGTATTCGGCGAGGGTCATCGTGAGGGGCGACGCCTGCCTGGGATCGGCCTGGGCGTACTCGTCCTGCACGTGGATCTGGACGTCACCCCAGGCGGAGAGCGCGTCGTCGATCGTGGCGACCGCACTCACCTCCTGTCCGGCGAAGAGATCGGTGATCACGACCGGGGTCCGGCTGGCGACGTGCTCGGCCATGAAGGTCTCCACCGGCGGCATGGCACGTCGGGGAATGTCACGCACGGTCACGCAGGGTACGCGTGCGAGCCGCGCCGCGGCCGAGCGCTCTACCGCGGGCCGCGCCTCGCGCCCGCGTCTCGGGCTTCGCCCACGACGCCGGAGTACAGCGCGCGGATGTTGTCGTGGCCGAATCCCGCGGCGCCGGCGCGTTGGATGAGCTCCAGGAAGATCGTGCCGCGGTCACCGATGGTCTCGGTGAAGACCTGGAAGAGGAGCCCGTGTTCGTCGTGGCCGACGAGCACCCCGACCCGTTCGAGGTCGCGCCAGGGCACCGCCGCGTCGCCGAGACGATCGCGTGCGGCGACGAAGTACTCGTCGGGGATGGGAAGCGTGCGCAACCCCCGTTGTCGCAGTGCAGCGGCCGCCGCGAGGATGTCGTCGGTCGCGAAGGCGATGTGGTGCACGCCCGGGCCGCCGTAGTCCGCGAGGTACTGCGCGATCTGGCTGCGGCGCGATCCGTGTCCGGGCTCGGCGAAGACGAGGCGCGCGTCGTCGGTGCTGGCGTGCACGCCGGCCCGGGCGTGCACACTGGTCATGTCGAAGACCGACCCCTCGAGATCGATGTGCTCGTCGTCCCCGAGTCGTACGAACCCGAGCTGTTCCTCGTAGTGGCGCGTCCACGACGAGCGGCTCCCGGGCTCGACGCTGATCGCGAGGTGGTCGAGCCCGACGATGCCCACGCCCCGATCCGCCGGTTCCTCCGGCACGGTGTCCTCGGCGATGAACGTGTGGCTGACATCGGCGAAGCCGGCCACGGTGTGGCCGGGCCGAGCGATGGCGTCGTCGACGACGAAGTCGACGGCGGCGACACCGTCGCCGTGACGGCGGACGAATTCCGCGACCGGCGAGGCGGACGTGCACGCTCCGGTGAGGACCACCGTGGCGTCGCCCTGCTGCAAGCGATACGAGATGCGGTCGCCGGTGGCGGAACGCGCCGGTTCCCCGAGCGGGGTGAACCCGAGGACGTGCTCGAAGTACACCGCCGCGTGCCGCGCGTTGCCGACCCAGAGCTCCAGCGGGCCGAAGCGACGAACGGGGGACGCGCTCACGGTCGTTCCAACAGCTCGATGCACCGTGGCCGTTCCGAGAGCGCGAGCGCGGCGGCATGGTGGGGTCCCGTGGCAACGTCGACGACGACCTCGGGATCCCTGCGTGCCAGGGGCCCGTCGTCGCGGTCGACGAGTCCGTCGCCGCGGCACTTCGTGAGCGCCTCGTGACGTACCCATTCCTGGAAGAACGCGCTCGGAAGCGAGGTCGTGGGCTCACTCGTGAGTCGGGAGACCACGGGCCCGGGAAGTACCCGCTGCGCGACGAGCAGCATCTCCTGGACCGGCATCGGGCGCCGCTGCTCGAGGTCGACACCCACGTCGATGCGCGATGCGAACGCGATCATCGCCAGCTCGCCCGCGTGGGTGACGTTGAACGAGAGCCATGGCGCCGCGCCGTCGAGATGCGGGCGCACGTCGCGTCCGCCCCGGAGGGGCACTTCGTCGGGCCCGCACGCGAGC
Organism: uncultured Actinomycetes bacterium; assembly: GCA_963720765.1. Classification (GTDB taxonomy): domain Bacteria; phylum Actinomycetota; class Acidimicrobiia; order IMCC26256; family DASPTH01; genus DASUAS01. The sequence continues at coordinate 88,081 of CAVRGS010000011.1, read as the reverse complement.
AGCGCGCCGAGCAGGACCCGCAGCGCCACCCGTGACGCGACCCAGTGGGCTCGATCCGGCGCGGCACGGAGACGTGCCGCGCGCGCGTGCTCATCCGGAGTGAGCACGGTTGCCGGCCCCCAGAGATCGTCGAGTCGGATCCGCCAGACGAGCACATGACCGTCATCGATCGTCGTCCGTGGCGAATCCGGACGCCACCCGCCCGGAACCATCGGCGGCGAGGGCGTCATCGATGCACTCTTGCAACGTCGTGGCCAGCGATGCAACGTCGGGCTCGCGCAGCATGGATCGATGAGAACCGAACACCATGCGCTCCCGGATGGTGGCGGCGACGCCGTGCCAGCGTTCGATGTCGACGTTGCCGAGGAACTCCTCGGTCCGCAGCACGGTGACCGGGCCTCCGTACGGTCCGGCGCGGTACGCGAGCGCGGCCTCGACCGCGACCTCCTGGAGGCGCCGGAGTCGCCGGCTCCGGAAGCGCTGCGCCCGCCCTCGCAGGATGACGTCGAGGTGATCGAGACTTCGCTCGCGGGCTCGCAGGAGCGACCTGCGCACACGATCCCTGCGGTCGGGCCGGCGCGTCGCGACGGGCGGTCCCGGCGGGAGCAGGGAGGCGACGAGCCCCATCTCCTCGCGACCCGTGTTCCATGCCCAGCCGATCACGCCGGCGGCGTCGTCGCCGGTCAGGTCGGGATACGCGGCCTGCACGTCGGGGCGAGCGAGGTACGCCTCGCGGAGGTAGCGGTTCACGCCTGCGGTCTGACCGGCGACGAGGGGCTCGCGGAGCCAGCCGAGGAAGTGCGCCGCGCCGTTCGCCGAGAACACGTCGCCGGGATCGTCCCCGTCGGCGCGAGCCCGTTGGCGCGCCAGGTTCATCACCTCGTCGAAGGGGATGCCCGGCGCGAGCTCCCGGGGGGCCCAGTGCGGCCCCAGCGAGTCGAGCACGGCGACGAGCGCGACCTCTTCGCCGTCGGCCTCCAACCGGCGCGCCATCTCGTAGGCGACCAGACCGCCGAGGCAGCGACCACCGAGCAGGTACGGGCCGTGCGGTCGTACGGCCCGCACCGCCCTGACGAAGCGACGTGCCATCGACTCCACGCTCACCCGCAGCAGCGTGCGTCCGTCGAGGCCACTCGGTTGCAACCCGTAGAACGGCTGGTCGGCGGGGAGATGACGAGCGAGCGCCCCGTAGCCGACCGTGTTCCCGTCGCCGGCGGAGCAGCAGAAGAACGGCACCCGGTCGCCGTCGGCGTTGAGCACCACGATGGGATCCCACGGCGCGGCCCACCCTTCGGCTCGGAGGGCCGCGACGAGATCGTGCGGCGTGGGCGCCTCGAAGATGGTGGCCAGCGGGAGCCGCGGCCCGATGTCCTGCTCCACCCGGGCGAAGAGCTCCACCGCGAGCAGCGAGTGACCGCCGAGGTCGAAGAAGTCGTCGTCGAGGCGTACCGGGGCGATCGCCAGCACGTCCTCCCAGATGCCGAGCATCTGCCGTTCGAGCGCGTCGGGCTCGACTCGCTCCGCTCGGCGCACCGGGGTGTCGTCGTCGGGCCGGGGACCCGGTGCAGGCAACGCCTGGCGGTCGACCTTGCCGTTGGGTGTGAGCGGGAGCGCATCGAGGACCACCCAGTACGACGGCACCTCGTGCGTGGGGAGCCGCTGCGAGAGCGCGCCGCGCACGTCGTCGATCGAGAACGAGGAGTCCGCGGCCACGACGTACGCCGCGAGCTGCAGACCATCGGGCCCGCTGGCACACGGCTCGACGACCGCTTGCCGCACCGCCGGGTGCGCGAGGAGCAGGTGTTCGACGGCCTCCGGTTCCACCCGGAACCCCCGTAGCTTGACCTGTCGGTCGAGACGTCCGAGGAACTCGACGACGCCCTCGCCGTCCATCCGGGCCAGGTCCCCGGTCCGATAGAGGCGACCACCGGGCACGCCACCAAACCTCGGCGTGACGAAGCGTTCCGCGCTCTCGTCCGCTCGGTCGCGGTATCGGAGGGCCAGACCGTCGCCCGCGACGTGCAGCTCTCCGGTGGCTCCCGGCGCCACCGGCAGGCCGTGGTCGTCGAGCACGTAGACGTAGGAGTTGGGTACGGCACGCCCGATCGGCACGGGATCGGGAGCGATGGTGCGGGCGGGCATGCGGTGACAGCAGGTGAACGTCGTCGCTTCGGTGGGGCCGTAGCCGTTCACCAGTGCGCCATCGGGACGGATCAACTGCAGGGCTCGCGTCACGTGGTGTGGCGAGAGCACGTCCCCACCCGCCAGGAGCTGTCGCACGCCGCGGAGGTCGTCGCCCGCGAGATCGACCATCTGGTGGAACAGCCCGGCCGTGAGCCAGAGGGTGGTGACCCCGTGGCGCCGCAGGAGCTCGCCGACATCGGCCGGGCCCTGGGGATTCGGCGGCGCGACCGCGAGGCGCGCGCCGTTGCAGAGCGCGCCCCAGATCTCGAACGTCGAGGCATCGAAGGCGAGCGGGGCCAGCGCGAGCAGCGTCTCCTCGGGTCCGAGCTCGACGTAGTCGGCGCTCCGCACGAGACGCACGACGGCACGGTGCGGCACCTCGACGCACTTGGGTCGGCCCGAGGAGCCCGAGGTGTATGCCAGGTACGCGACCGCGAGCGGCTCGACGACGACGTCGAGCGGCGCGTCGGACTCGTCGGAGCAGTCGAGCAGGTCGACCCTGAGCGCGGGTGTGCCCTCCGGGAGCCGGTCGACCACGTGGCGTTCGGTGCAGACCGCGACCGCACCGGTATCGGTGAGCAGCTCCTGCAGCCGAGGTGCGGGCCAGCCCGGATCGAGGCCCACGTAGGCCGCGCCGGTCTTGAGGATCGCGAGCAGGGTCTCGATCGCGAGCGGTGCGCGTTCCAGGAACACGCCCACCGTGCTCCCGGGTGCGATGCCGAACGCGGCGAGTCGGCGAGCCAGCTGATTGGTCCGCCGGTCGAGCTCCCCGTAGGAGACGACCGTGGCGTCGCCGGTGACGAGCGCCGCGGCATCGGGTTGCTCGAGCGCGCGGGCGCGGACGACGTCGACGATCGATGCGTCGCGCTCGTAGGGGAGCGCACGCCCCGCGAGCGCATGCACGTGGGCCAGCGCCTCGTCGGTGACGAGCGGGAACTCGGAGCAGCGGAGGTCGGGCGCGCGGGTCACCGTGTCGAGCAGCACGCGGTACGAGTCGAGGAGGCGCGCCGCGGTGTCGCGGTCGAACAGGTCCGTGCTGTACTCCCAGATGATGGTGACGGCGCCGCCCTGCGATCGGTCGCGCACGGCGACGACGTTGAGGTCGGCCTTCGCCGAGTGGTTCCCCGGACTGTCGTCGGGGCTCATGACCAGGTCGGGAATCGTCAGGTCCGGTGGTGGCGGGTCCTGGAACGAGAACAACACCTGGTAGACGGGCGCGACGCCGGCCCGGCGTTCGGGCGCGACGGCTTCGACGACGAGCGGGAAGGGCACGTCCTGGTGTGCGAACGCGTCGAGCGTGACGTCGCGCACCCGTGCCAGCAGCTCCGAGAAGGTCGGGTCGTCGGAGAGGTCGGTGCGCAGCGCCACTGTGTTCAGCAACATGCCGAGCACGTCGTCGGCGCCGGGCGCGCGCCGGTTCGCGACGCCCGATCCGACCACGATGTCGTCCTGACCGCTCGCACGATGCAGCATCACCACGAACGCGCTGAGCATGGTCATGAAGAGCGTGGCCCCTGCGCGCCGCCCCAGCGCCTGCAGCTCGTCCACGACATCACCGGCCACGACGTGCACGAGCTGGTCGCCCCGGTAGGTGGGCTGGGAGGGACGCGGTCGGTCGGCGGGGAGCGCCAACGGCTCCGGGAGTCGTGCGAGGCGGGTGCACCAGTGTTCGAGCTGCTCGCGTCCGGCGGGACCCTCGATGACGTGCTCCTGCCAGCGTGCGAAGTCGCGGAACTGCCACCCGACGTCGGGCAGCGGCGTCCCGGTGCCCGTCTCGATCCGGTACAGACCGGCGAGCTCACGGAGGAAGATCGACCACGACCATCCGTCGTGGACCAGGTGATGCTCGACGTGCACCAGCGTCCAGTGGTCGTCCGCTGTCCGCACGAGGCGCCACCGGGCGAGCGGGAGGCGATCGATCCGGAGGCGCTCGGCGAACGCGTCGGCGACGATCCGACGCCGCGCGGCCTCGGGATCCGGCGCCCGGCGGAGGTCGGACACCGGGAGGGCGACCGCGAACGGCGCCTCCACGACCTGCCACCACGTGCCGCCGTGCTCGGGGAAGCGCGTGCGGAGGATCTCGTGGCGCGTGACGAGGCCGGTGAGGGCCCGCTGCAGGGCATCGGGGTCGAGCGCGCCGACGAAGTGGACCACGGCGTTGAACTGGTACGGGAGTCCGTCGGCGCCCTCACCCGCGATGCAGGCTTGCGCCTGGGTCGGCGTCGCCGCGACTCGTTCCGTGGCCGGCACCCGGACCAGCGGCGGCAGGCGAAGCTCCTCGGACCCCGCCCCGGCGGCTTCGGCCGCGACCCGTCGGGCGAGGCGCGCAACCGTGCCCTCGTGGAACACCGCGTCGATGGGGAGTTGCACACCCGTCTCCTCGTGCAATCGGACGAGGATGCGCACGGCGAGCAGTGAGTCGCCTCCGAGCTCGACGAAGTCGTCGTCGAGTCCCAGGCCGTCGAGCCCCAGCGCCTCCCGCCACAGCTCCGCGACCTGTGCTTCCCACCGATCCGCGGGCTCGGTCCGGCGCTCCGGGTGGTCGGGCGCCGCGGCGTCGGGCTCGCGGAGTGCGGCGCGATCGACCTTGCCCGCGCGCCGTCAAGGGCAGCGCGTCGACGGTCACGAACGCGGAGGGGATCATGTGATCCGGCAGGAGCGACGCGAGATGCCGGCGCAGCTCGACGGCCGGGAGTGCGCGACCGGTCCCGTCGGCGACGACGTACGCAACGAGCCGAAGGTGCCCGGGGACGTCCTCGCGACCCACCACCGCGGCCTGGGAGACCCCGGGCGCCGCGACGAGGTGCGTCTCGATTTCGGCCGGCTCGATGCGAAACCCCCTGATCTTCAGCTGGTCGTCGATGCGGCCGAGGAAGTCGAGCGAACCGTCGAGACGACGACGTACCGAGTCGCCGGTTCGGTACATCGTGGAACCGGGGACGCCGGAGAACGGGTCGGCCAGGAAGCGCTCGGACGTCGCGTCGGGCAGGTTGAGGTAGCCGCGCGCGACGCAGTCGCCACCGATGTGCAGCTCGCCCGGGTCGCCGCGCGGCACCTCGTTCCCCCGGTCGTCGAGCACGTACAGGGTGGAGTTGCCGAGTGCCGTGCCGATGGGGACGCGATCGCCGGGAGGGACACGACGGACGACCTCCGCCGTGCAGCACACCGTGACCTCCGTGGGCCCGTAGAGATTCACGAGCGGGATCGCAGGATGCGCGCGCACGAACCGGCGGGCGTGGGTGGCCGACATCACGTCGCCGCCGACGAGGAGGAGCCGGAGCCGCCCGAGGTCGTCGAGGTTGGCCTCGACCATCTGGTGGAACAGGCCGGGAGACAGCAGGGCAACGTTCACGTCCGCTTCGGCCAGGAGCGCACCGATCCGACCGGGGTCGGGGCGTCCGGGAGGCACGATCACCATGGACGCCCCGTTGAGCAGCCCGCTCCAGATCTCCCAGGTCTGCGCATCGAAGTCGAGCGCGCTCACCTGGAGCATGCGCTCGCCGGCGCGTGGCATGAACGCGCTCGCGCCCCGGACGCGACCCACGATGGCGCGATGCTCGATCGCGACGCCCTTGGGGCGCCCTGTCGAGCCGGACGTGTACATGACGTACGCCAGGTCGTGACGGTCGATCGCGAGCCGGGGCGCGGATGGCGCTTCGCCGGTGTCTTCGAGCAGCGGCTCCAGCGCGATCACGGTGTCACGGAGCGTCCACGCGTCCTCGACGAATTCCTGGGGCGCGAGCACGACGCGGGTGCTGGTGTCGTCGAGCATGAACCGGAGCCGGGTCGTCGGATCGCGCGGATCGAGGGGGACGTAGGCTCCGCCGGCCTTGAGCACCCCGAGGAAGCCCACGATCGCGGCCGCCGATCGCTCGGCCGCGACGGCGACGCGCTCCTCGTGTCCGAGCCCACCTGCGAGCAGCTCCTCGGCCACCCGGTTCGCGGCCGCGTCGAGCTCCGCGTACGTCAGACGGCGTTCGCGGTCCTGGAGCGCCACCACGTCGGGAGCTCGGGTGACGACTGCTTCGAACGCCGCGACGGCGGATCCCGGGTCGTCACGTTGACGCGCGGGCTCGATCCCGACGTGGTCGGTCGTGTCCATGCTCCACCGTCCCGATCCTTCTCGTCGTGGCGAGTGGGCGAGTGTACCGACGCCGTCGAGGAGCCGACGCGTGAGGCAGGCCCGCGGCTCCGCGATGCGCGGGCCCGGGCGGTGCTGACGCGAGCATGCGGACCGCTAGGATCCGCGTCCGGTCGGCGCCGGTCGCTGCGCCGCCCCTTCATCTCATCCTCGAGAACCAGTCGGACGCCAGCCGGACACAATGGTCATCTTTGTCTACTTCGCCGTCATCGCGCTGGCGTTCTTCCTGTTGATCGTGCTCCCTCAGCGGCGCCGCACCACCGCCCACCGCGCGTTGCTCGCCTCGCTGCAGGTGAGCGACGAGGTCATCACCATCGGCGGCATCCTCGGCACCATTCGCGAGCTCAGTGACGAGAAGATCGAGCTCGAGGTCGCGCCCGGCGTCGTGATCACCGTCGCCCGCAACGCGATCGCGCAGATGGCCCAGCCCGCCGCCGACCCGACGTCCGACGCGACGAGCGAGGCCATCGACGACGGTCAGGTCGACCAATGAGCGTCCGCCGCAACGTGGTCTACCTCGTCGCGACGGTCGTGCTCATCCTCGGCACGTTCGCCTACACGTTGCTGTCGAACCACGAACCCGTGCTCGGCCTCGACCTGCAGGGCGGCACCTCGGTCGTGCTGTCGCCGGTCGGCAAGTTCAAGAGCGACACGCTCGATGTCGCGATCGACATCATCCGCAACCGCGTCGACACCTTCGGCACGCTCGAGCCCGAGATCACCCGGCAGGGGAGTGACATCGTCATCGACCTCCCGGGCGTGAAGGACCGCGCAAAGGCGATCGCGCTCGTGGGCAAGACGGCGGAGCTGCGGTTCCGGCCGGTGCTCGCGCCGCTGGACTCCGAGGCCAAGCAGGCGAAGAACGCCGCGACCACCACGACCGGCGCGCCCGGCGCGACCACGACCACCGAGGTCCCGCAGCCGAGCGAAGCCGACGCCAAGAAGGCGATCGCGTCCTGCGACGATGCCACCGTGGCCACGCTGAAGGTGATCCCCACCACCGGACGCGCCGGCGACCAGCGCGACGCCTGCGTCGTGCTCCCGAACAAGCCCGGCGGCAAGACCGCCTCGAGGTACTACCTGGGCAAGGCCGGGCTCACCGGGAAGGGCACGGTCAGCACCGCCAAGTCGGAGTTCGTGCCCAACCAGGGTTGGACGGTGAAGATGGACCTCACCGACTCCGGGAGCAGCAAGTGGGACGCGCTCGCGCAGCAGCAGTTCCACAAGCAGGTCGCGATCGTGCTCGACGGCCTCGTGCAGTCGGCGCCCACCATCCAGCCGACCGACCAGGCGTTCACGTCGTTCGGCGGCACCGCGGTGATCTCGGGGAGCTTCACCCAGGACGAGGCCGACAACTTGGCCAAGCTCATCCGCTTCGGCGCGCTGCCCGTCACCCTGAAGCAGGTGAACGTCGAGAACGTGTCGCCGACGCTCGGGAACGACCAGCTGCACGCCGGCATCCTCGCGGGGCTCATCGGCCTCTCACTGGTGGCGCTCTACATGCTGGTGTTCTACCGGCTGCTCGGGCTCGTGGTGATCGCGGGGATCCTGCTCAGCGGCATGGCGCTCTACACGTTGATCGCCTGGTTCCTGCCCGACGTGCTCAACATCACCATCGTGCTGAGCCTCGCCGGCGTCACCGGCATCATCGTGTCGGTCGGGGTCACCGTCGACTCGTACATCGTCTACTACGAACGCATGAAGGACGAAGTGCGCGCCGGGGCGACGGTGCGCTCGTGCGTCGATCGTGCGTTCACCCGTTCCTTCCGCACCATCCTCGCCGCCGACCTGGTGTCGCTGATCGGCGCGGTCGTGCTCTACGTGCTCGCCATCGGCTCGGTCCGCGGCTTCGCGCTCTTCCTCGCCATCTCGACGATCCTCGACCTCTTCGTCGCCTACTTCTTCATGCACCCCGTGGTGTCGCTCATGGCGCGGCGGCCGAAGCTCGTGAAGATGAAGGGCCTCGGCATCGAGGCCGGGCTCGACGCGGGCCACCATGACCCACCGGTGCCTTCCGCGCGAACGAAGGCCGGGGTGGGAGCGTGACGGTCACCGCGCCGGCGCCGGTCCCGCCGCAGCGGCAGCGCCACACCTGGGCCGACCTCTACCACGAGCGCACGCACTTCGAGTTCATCAAGCACTCGCGGCGCTGGGCGATCTTCTCGGGGACGCTCATCCTGATCTCGGTGCTCGCGTTCGCGGTGAAGGGCCTCAACCTCGGCATCGACTTCGAGGGTGGTACGCAGTGGCAGTTCACCGTGAGCTCGCAGACGGGCTCGGTGTCGGCCGGCGACGTGCGCGACGTGCTCGACCCGCTCGGCATCACCGACGCCAAGGTCTTGATCGTCGGGAACGACTCCGTGCGCGTGCAGACCAAGGACCTGAGCCGCGCGGAACAGGCCAAGGTCACCGCCGCGCTGGCGAAGTACGGCAGCATCGCGGATTCGGCCGTGAGCGTCACCAACGTCGGCCCGACGTGGGGTCAGAAGGTGAGCAGCAAGGCCCTCACCGCGCTCATCGTCTTCTTCTTCGTGATCGCGGCCTATCTCACGTTCCGATTCGAGTGGCGCATGGCCCTCGCCGCGATCATCGCAGTGATCCACGACATCATCATCACGATCGGCGTGTACGCGGTCACCGGCTTCGAGGTCACCCCGGCGACGGTCGTCGCGTTCCTCACCATCCTCGGCTTCTCGCTGTACGACACGGTCGTCGTGTTCGACAAGGTGAAGGACAACCAGGCGCGGCTCGGCACCGTGCGGGGCGACACCTTCTCGACGATGGTGAACCGCTCGCTCAACCAGGTGCTGATGCGCTCGATCAACACGTCGATCGTGGCGCTGCTCCCGGTGGCGTCGCTGCTCTTCGTGGGCACGTACGCGTTCGGCGGTCTCGCGCTTCGTGACTTCGCGCTCGCCCTGTTCGTCGGTCTGCTGACCGGTGCGTACTCGTCGATCTTCGTGGCCACGCCGGTGCTGGCGTGGCTGAAGGAGCGTCAGCCCCGCTACCGCGCCCTGCGCGAGCGGGCGGCGGCCGACCTGGCCAAGGCCGCAGTCGTGGCGCCGGTGCCCCCGCTCGTCGCCGGCGAGCCCGCCGACGTGCCCGTCGACGGCGAGGACGTCGATCCCGGTGACGACCTCGAGCCCGATGCCCCCCCTCCCGCTCGGGGCGCCGGGCCGGCTGACCGGGATCCCACACCGGCCGGCACCAACACCGCGGGCACGGGCGCACCCGGCATCGGTACGCGCGGTGCGGGCAACCCGCGCGGTCGCCAGCAACGCCGCAAGAAGCGCCGCTGACCGCGAGACGAGCACGCTCGCGGTCCGTTCGCTCCTTGCCGCGCACTGGTAGCGTCGCCGCGAATCGTGGGGGGTCGCGGAGGGCGAGGGGTGGCGATGGAAGGGAACCACCAGGCGCGCCGGATGTGCACGATCGCCGCGCGCAACTACCTCCCGTCGGTCGAGCTGCTCGTCGATTCGTTTCGAAGGTTCCATCCTGACGTCACCGCAACGGTCCTCCTGGTGGACGCACAGCCCAGCGACGAGTTCCGCGACCTGCCCTTCGAGGTGTTGCGTCCCGGTGATCTCGCGCTCGAGCACGACGAATTCTTTCGGATGGCGACCTACTACGACGTCACCGAGCTCGCCACCGCGTTGAAGCCGACGCTCATCCGTCGCCTCCTCGCCGATTCCGAGGTCGTGATGTACCTCGATCCTGACATCGAGGTCTACGACTCGCTGGACTCTCTCTTCGCGGGAGCCGCGGAGCACGGCATCGCGCTGACGCCGCACGTGGTGGCGCCCATGCCGCGTGACGGGCTCGACATCACCGAGGAGGCGGTGTTCCGCAGTGGCCAGTTCAACCTCGGCTTCATCGCCGTGAGCACTGGCGCCGTCGAGTTCCTCGACTACTGGGAGGAGCGCGTCCGTCGGTTCGCCGTGATCGACCCCGACAACGGGTACTTCACGGACCAGCGCTGGGTCGATGCCGTCCCCGCCCTGTTCCCGAACGTCGTCTGTCGGGACGTCGGGTGCAACGTCGCCTACTGGAACCTGCACGAGCGCGACCTCGCGGTCGACGACGACGGGAACTGGTCGGTGAACGGCGAGCCACTGCGCTTCTTCCACTTCAGCGGCCACGACGACCGTGACTCGTTCGTGCTGACGCGCCACCTGCAAGGTCCGTTGCGCGTGCGCGTCGACCAGCAGCCTCCGCTGCGGCGCATGCTTCGGGAGCGCAGCTCGCGCATGGCGGGGGCGCGGGTGGGTCATGGCGAGCCTCCGTACCGATGGGGTCGCACCGGTACCGGGGCGTCGCTGGGTCCGGAGATCCGGCGCGCGTACTGGGACGCCGTCCGTGAGGCCGATCGTGCCGGCGGCCCGTTCCCACCCAGCGCGTTCGACGGCGGGGGGCAGGACTTCGTCGCGTGGTCCAACGACGAGGTCGCCGGATCGGGTGTCTCCCGCTACCTCCACGCCTGCTGGCGCGCCCGCTCCGACCTCCAACATGCGTTCCCCGAGCCGCTCGGTGCGTCCGGTGCCGACCTCGTGCGGTGGTCCATGCTCGATCCTGGCCACGCCGCCACGACGCCGGTCGCCTTCCGTCCCCACACGCTTCCCCGGGTCGAACCGGGCATCAACCTGGTCGGGTACCTGGCCGGCGAATTCGGGGTGGCGTCGGCGTCGCGCATCATGTCACGCATCGTCCGCGGCGCCGGTCTGCCCGTCGCCAGCAGCGCCGTGGTGGTCGACCGCCACCGCCACACCGCACAACCGGTGACGACTCTGGAGGGCGCGCCCTTTGCCATGAGCCTCCTCATGCTCAACGCCGACGGGTTGCTGCACCTGTGGGGTGATCCCCAGCTCGTTGCACATCGCGAGCGCCGACGGGTCGGGGTCTGGTACTGGGAGGTCGGCATCCTCCCCGAATCCATGCGGCCGGCGTTCGCGCTCGTCGACGAGGTCTGGTGCGTGAGCGACTACGTCAAGAGCTCGCTGGAGCCCTTCGCCGACCGTCCGGTGGTCAAGCATCCGCTGGCGTTGACGCCGACCATTCCGACCGCGCTGACGCGCCCGGACCTGGGGCTGCCGGAGGATCGCTTCCTGTGCGGGTTCGTGTTCGACTACACGAGCGTCGTCGAGCGCAAGAACCCTGTGGGTGTGATCAACGTGTACCGCCACGCGTTCGGTCCCGACGACGGTGCGATGCTCGTGCTCAAGACCATTCATGCCGACCTGTGGCCGCACGCGGCTGCGAGAGTCCGGGAGGCGGCCGACGGCCGTGACGACATCGTCTTCATCGATGGGTTCCTCACGTCCCTCGAGATGCGCGCGTTCTTCCAGCTCATCGACGTCTACGTGTCGCTGCACCGTGCCGAGGGGCTGGGCCTGACGCTCGCGTCAGCCATGGCCGCGGGTGTGCCGACCGTCGCCACGGGCTGGTCGGGGAACCTGGAGTTCATGGACGAGGCGAACTCGGTCCTCGTGCCCTACGAGCTCCGGGAGGTCGGACCCGACGCGGCGCCCTACCCGGCCCACGCGACCTGGGCCGACCCCGACCTCGTCGCGGCGGCGGGCGCACTGCGCGCGCTGTTCGACGATCGAGACCGCGCGGCGCGGATCGGAGCGCGAGCCCGGAGTGATCTTGCGCGCTACGCCGAGCACGGTGTCGGGTCGGAGTGGCTGGTCGAGAGGTACGAGCACGTCACCCAGACGAGGATCGCGTGAATGAGTCCTGAACCGTTCGTCTCGTACGCGCAGAACGGCGAAGACGTCGTGTTGGCGCGGGCGCTCGTGCCCGACGAGCGCACCGGGTTCTGGATCGATGTCGGCGCCGGCGACCCGGTGACCGACTCGGTCACCAAGGCGTTCTCCCTGCGCGGCTGGACGGGCATCAACGTCGAGCCGAGTCCGGGGCCGCTGTCGAGGCTCAGAGAGGACCGACCGCACGAGATCTGCTTGTCCTGTGCGCTCGGGCGCCGGGCCGGCTTCGCCAAGCTCTATCCCGGCCCGGGTGGCAACACCGACCTCGACACGCTCGTGCCGCAGATCGCCGAACGCCACTATCTCGACGAGCGGGACGCGCCCGAGCCGATCGAGGTGGAGGTGCGGACGCTGGCAGAGATCGCCGACCGGCACGCGCCATCGACGGTCGACTTCCTCAAGATCGACGTCGAGGGGTTCGAAGCCGAGGTGCTCGCCGGAGCCGACTTCGATCGCGTCCGTCCTCGTGTGGTCGTCGTCGAGGCGGTCGATCCGAACGGGCACGAGGCGACACACGCCGAGTGGGAACCGGCACTGCTCGACGACGGCTACGAGTTCGCGCTCTTCGACGGGATCAACCGGTTCTACGTCGTCGCCGACGAACCCGAGCTGGTACGTGCCGTCGGGGTTCCCGCCAACGTGCTCGACGGCTTCGTGCAACACCGGGACGTGGCCGAGCTACGGGCGGCGCTCGATGCGTTCGGGGAGGCCGAGGAGTACGCGCTGAGTCTCGAGGTCGAGCTGACCAAGGTCGCCCGCGAACACCGGCTCCTGTCGGATCGGGCCGAGCACGCTGATGCCCTCGTCGCGAACCTGCGCGACGACCTTGCCGCGGCCCAGACCCGTGGTGCGCTGTCGATGGGTGAGGCGGCGCGTCTCGCCGCGTATGTCGACGCGCTCGAGGCGACGAAGACCTTCCGGTCGACGCGTCGGCTCCGCGCGATCTACGCGATCTTGCGTCGCGTGAGCGGCGCGCGCCCTTGACCGCAGACTCCGCAGTCGAGCTGCTGCCCGTGACCCGCACCGAGATGTCGTTCGTCATCCCTGCCTACAACGAGGAGGAATGCATCGGAGCGGTGCTCGAGGAGCTGGTACAGGTCATCGACCGCAACCGCTACGAGGCCGAGGTGATCGTCGTCGACGACGGCAGCAGCGACCACACCGCGGCGGTCGTGGAGTCGGTGGCCGACCGCGACGTGCGGGTCCGCCTGATCGGCTCGCGTCGGAACCAGGGCAAGTCCCACGCGGTGCAGGCGGGGTTGGACGTGGTGGCGGGCAACATCGTCTTCCTGATGGACGCCGACGGGCAGGACGATCCCAACGAGATCCCCGCCATGCTCGACGCGGTCGACGGCGGCCTCGATCTGGTCACCGGGCGCCGCGCCGTGCGGCGCGATCGGCTCGTGAAGCGGGCGACGTCCCGCTTCTACAACTGGACGACCCGCCGCCTCACGGGCGTCGAGGGGCGCGATTTCAACAGCGGCTTCAAGGCGATGCGCGCCGAGGTTGCCGAGTCGCTGAACCTGTACGGCGATCTCCACCGCTACATCCCCGTGCTCGCCGCGTGGTCGGGGTTCCGGGTCGGCGAGGTACCCGTCAACCACCGCTCGCGGCTCGCCGGTGCGAGCAAGTTCGGGCGCGCCCGCTTCTGGCGTGGCTACCTCGATCTGCTCACCGTCAAGTTCCTCACGACCTACACCAACCGGCCGCTCCATCTCCTCGGCTCGATCGGGACGGTGCTGTCGGGCCTCGGCCTTGCCATCCTCGTCTACCTCTCCGTCGAATGGCTCTTCGGTCACGCGATCGGCACGCGGCCGGCGCTCAATGCCGGCATCCTCCTGGTGATCGTCGGCATACAGCTCATCTCCTTGGGACTCGTGGCCGAGTTGATCGTCTCGCTCGCGCGTCGCGCCAACGCGAACGGGCGCCATTCCGGCGGAAGCGACGTGTTCGACGGCCGCCGTCGATGACCGGATGAGCACGGCGCTCGACACCGACGACACCGCTCCGGAGGAGACCGTCCCGCACCGCGCGCCACGGATCTGGCGTTGGTTGACGGGCGACGAGGAGTTCCGCCGCTCCACGATCCTGGTCTGGCTCGGGCTGCTCGCCGCGACGATCTTCGTCGCTCAGGGCACGCTCCGCTTCGACTTCCGTGAGCAGCCGATCGCCGGCGACCAGGCCTCCTACCTCCTGCAGGCACTGAGCATCGAGGACGGCCACAACCTGAGCTACGACAGCTCGGACATGGACCGGTGGCGCGAGGTCGGTTGGGTCGACACGCCGACATCGTTGTTCTTCCAACGGAGGGACACGGGCTGGGCGGCGGCCAAGCCGATCGGCTACTCGTCCTTCCTCGCCGTCTTCATCGCGGTGTTCGGGGTCGTGCACGGCGTCGCCGTGGCGGGCACCGCGCTCGTGCTCGCGCTCGTCGCACTGTCGGTCGCGATCATGCGCACCCGATACCGCGGCCCGGTCGTTCCCTTGGTGACGTTGGCCTTCGTGTTCGCCTCGAACGCCTATTTCTACGCCTACGTGATCCACGAGGATCTCTTCCTCGCGGTGCTGACCGGCGCGCTCTGTCTGCTCACGTTCCATGGGTGGACCTCACGGTCCTTGCCCAGCGCGATGGGGGCGCTCGCGCTGATGGCGGCGTCCGTGGCCGAGAAGCCGCAGTTTCTCGCGCTGGTCGCACCCGTTGCCATCGCGTTGGTCTGGCACACGCGCCCGGTCGGACGGAAAGTCGTCCTCGTGCTGGTGGCGGCGGCCGCGTTCCTGCTCGCCACGTTCCCGTACCGCCACTACTCCGACGGCGCGAGTTGGAACGCATACCAGGGCGATCGCTTCGTCACGAACGGCGCGACGCCGTTCGATCACCCGCGATTGGCGGTCGACGAGTGCCCGCCGGTGTGTCCGCTCGGCCACGAAGCTTCGCTCACCTCGGTCGAGGGCATCCGCAGCCAGGTCGAGCAGGGTCGGGGCCAAGTGGCGTCGTTCTTCTACTACTTCTTCGGGCGGTACACGGGCCTGCTCGTCTTCATGCCGTTCGCACTCCTCGCCCTCGGAGTCGTGCTGATCCTCTCTTGGCGACGACTCGGTGGGTTGGCGTCGGCGACGCTGGCCAGCATCGTCGCCTACGTGTTGCTGAACGTCGTGGTGTATCCGGGCAACTACTACGGCGGCGGCCAGTCGTTGGGCGATCGGTACTTCCTGCAGATGGCGCCGTTCGTGTTGCTGTTGATCGTTGCGGTGCCCGTGGCCGTGAAGACGTTGCTCTGGGTCGCGTCGATCTCGCTCGCGTTGGGGGTGGTGATGCTCGCCCCGCACCACCTGCACCCGTCCGACGCATACATCCGCATCGACCGGACGTCGTTCCTGCAACGGCTCCTGCCGGTCGAACGGAACCAGCAGAACGTGGCCTTCTTCCGTTGCCCGATCTACGGTGACTGCGCGGCGACCGCGCAGGCGATCCCCGGCTTCGAACCATGATCTGACCGATCCCGGCCGACCTGGCGACGGGCCAACGGGACCTAGTGTCCCGCCGTGCACCTCGAACCGACCACGCAGGCGCGCGTCGTGCGCGTGCTCTGGGCCACCGGGGTGGTCGTGTCACTGGCGCTCATGGTGCTCGTGGTCGTTCGAGCCCTCCACGGGGTCGACGTCGAATCGCTCGACCTCGGTTGGATCGTCGTCTCGGGACTTCTGTTCGCGTTGTCGTGGACGGGGTTCTCGGCGGCCTGGGTGGCACTGAACGATCACGGTCATCCGGTCGCGCAGATGGCCCGCTGGGTGCACAGCCAGCTGCTGCGGTACCTGCCCGGAGCGGTCTGGGCGCCGATGGGGCGGGTCTCGTCGGTGCCGGGGACGCGCAGCCGGCGAGTCGCGACGGTCGCGGTGGAGGCGCTCGTCTTCCTCGCGTCGGCCGTCGCGGTGGGTGGCCTGCTCGGTGGGATCGCGGTCGACCCGCTCCTGTTCCTGGCCTGCCCGGCGCCGCTCGCCGCGTTGGTGATCGTGCGCATGGGCGCGACTCGCTTCGACGTCACCACCAGCCGCGCCGCGTGGGCCATCGCGTGGCTGCTGCCGAGCTGGGTGCTGTACGCGCTGGCCTCGGCCGCTGCCCAGGCGGCAGTGGGCCGCGGGCCATCGGTGGGGGCCGTGGGTGCGGCCTCGCTGCTCGCGTGGGCGGCGGGGTTCGTGGCGGTGTTCGCACCAGGAGGCGCCGGTGTACGGGAGGTGGTCTACGGCGCCCTCCTGGGCGGGACCGCGTCCTCGGCGAGCATCGCGGGAGGAGCGGTCGCGGCGCGCCTCGCGTTCACCGCGGGCGAGCTGCTCGTGGCTGCGGCCCTCGCGGGATTCGTGCGGTCCCGCCGCTCACCTCCGGGGTGAGCGACAGACCGCCAGCAGCCACGGAAAGCTCCTGCGGACCTCGACATCGTCGAACGCGCGCAGCAACCGTCGCCGGAGTGAGCCGCCGCCGAAGTGCTGCACGTGCTCCGGGTCGTTGCCCAGTGCACGGGGGTGCTTCCCGCGCGCCAGGTTTCCGAGCCGGAACCATGGCTCCCACGGCACCGACACGACGCAGACTCCTCGCGTGACCCGCGCCAGCTCGAGGATCGCGACCTCGGTGCGCACGAGATGCTCGAGGACCTCCGTGCAGAGCACGAGATCGACGGTGGCGTCGGGCAACGGAAGCAGCCCTGCGTCGGCGCGGACGGGCACGAGGTGCTGCACCCGGTCGCGCGCCGCGGCGACCTTCTCCACGCGGTAGTCCATGCCGATCTGCAGAGGCGCATCGAGCCCGAGCCGCTCGAAGGCGAACCCTTCGCCGATGCCCACGTCGAGCACGACAGCGGGGTCCTCGGGGAGCGCGTCGTGCAGGGACGCGATCCAGCCGCGCGAGGAGTCGGATCACAACCGGGTTCGAGGTGTCGTACTTCTTCGCGTCATCGCCCGTCGCGTCGGTGGCACCGGGCGCGAGGCCGATCGACCGGGGCGGGGTCGGCGAGGCTGCGGGCACCGAGGGACTGTAACTGGCCGCCTCGGGCGAGGCGGGGAGCGCTGCAGATCGTGGACGCGCGAGCGGTCCTCGGCCCTCGGCTCGCGGGCCGCGCGGCGCCGATGAGCAGCCTGGAATGCGATCCTGGCCAGTAGACTTGCAACGGACATGAGCACAACGGATCTGACCAGCAGCGGCTCCCGCTCGGCAGGTCCACGCGTCGAAGTTCGCACCGACCGGCGCTCGGTGCTGCCCTGGCGGCGACCGCACACCGTCGACGCCGAGCTCGCCCCGCTCGTCAACACCTACCTCGAGCGGCACCGCCGTGGCGACACCACGATGATCGAGCACGCCTACGACATCGCGCGCGACGCCCACCGCGAGCAGGTCCGTCGCTCGGGCGAGCCCTACATCACCCACCCCGTCGGCGTCGCTCTGGTGCTGGCCGACCTCGGCCTCGACGACGTCACCATCGCCGCTGCCCTGCTGCACGACGCGGTGGAGGACACCACCGTCACCAAAGATGACATCGAGCGTGAGCTCGGCGCCGACGTCGCCACCATCGTCGACGGCGTCACCAAGCTCGACCGCCTCCAGTTCGACTCCAAGGAGGCCCAGCAGTCGGCGACGCTGCGCAAGATGCTCGTGGCCATGGCGAAGGACATCCGGGTCCTGCTCATCAAGCTCGCCGACCGCCTGCACAACATGCGCACCATCGCGTCGCTGCCCGAGTTCAAGCAGCGCCGCATCGCGCAGGAGACGCTGGACATCTACGCGCCGCTCGCGCACCGCCTCGGCATCGCCGACATGAAGTGGCAGCTGGAAGACACCGCGTTCGCGGTCCTCTACCCACTGCGCTACGCCGAGATCGAGCAGATGGTCGCCACCCAGGCGCCCGAGCGCGAAGACTTCCTCGACACGGTGCTCACCGAGCTTCGCGCCCGGCTCGAGGAGCTGAAGATCGAGGCCGACGTCAACGGTCGTCCGAAGCACTACTGGTCGATCTACGAGAAGATGATCACGCGGGGCAAGCAGTTCGACGACGTGCAGGACCTCGTCGGCGTGCGCGTCGTGGTCGAGTCGGTGAAGGACTGCTACGCGGCGCTCGGTTCGATCCACGCGATGTGGAAGCCGGTCCAGGGCCGGTTCAAGGACTACATCGCGATGCCCAAGTTCAACCTCTACCAGTCGTTGCACACGACGGTCGTCGGACCGTCGGGCAAGGCGGTCGAGGTGCAGATCCGTACCCAGGAGATGCACCGGCGCGCCGAGTTCGGTGTCGCTGCGCACTGGGGGTACAAGGAGCGCGAGCCGGCCGAGGACCTGCTGTGGCTCCAGCGGATGGTCGACTGGCAGCAGGAGACCTCCGACCCCGGCGAGTTCATGGAGGCGTTGAAGATCGACCTCGAGTACGACGAGGTCTTCGTCTTCACGCCCAAGGGCAAGGTCATCACCCTCGCTTCGGGGGCCACCCCGGTCGACTTCGCGTACGCGATCCACACCGACGTCGGTCACCGGTGCATCGGTGCCCGGGTCAATGGTCGGCTGGTACCGCTCGACTCCGGGCTCGCGTCCGGCGACACCATCGAGATCTTCACCAGCAAGGTCGAGGGCGCCGGTCCGTCGCGCGACTGGCTGCAGTTCGTGCACTCGCCCAAGGCCCGCACGAAGATCCGCCAGTGGTTCTCGCGTGAACGCCGGGTCGACGCCATCGACACCGGTCGTGAGGAGCTGGCCAAGGCGCTGCGCAAGGAGAACCTGCCCGTCCAGAAGCTCGCCGGCTCCACGTCGCTCAACGACGTCGCGGTGGCGATGCACTACGCCGACGTCGAGGCGTTGCATGCTGCCATCGGCGAGAACCACGTGTCGGCCAAGGCCGTGGTGCAGCGGCTGTCGAAGGAGCTGCGCAGCGGCGATGAGCAGCTGCCGGTCACGGCGGCCCGGCCGCCGGAGCGCTCCCGAGGGTCGGAACGGCGCGCCACCGGCGTGCACGTCGAGGGCCTCGACGACGTCATGGTCCGCCTGTCGCGGTGTTGCACCCCGGTGCCGGGCGACGAGATCATGGGCTTCGTCACACGCGGCCGCGGCGTCTCGGTGCACCGCACCGACTGCGCCAACGCCGCGGGCCTCGTCGGCCACGCGGAACGGGTCATCGAGGTGGAGTGGGACCACGACCAACCCGCCACCTTCGTGGTGTCGGTCGAGGTGGAGGCGCTCGACCGATCGCGGCTGCTGCGCGACGTCGCTGCCGTGCTCGCCGAGCACCACGTGAACATCCTCTCGTGCACGTCGCAGACCTCGACCGAGCGGGTGGCGAAGTTCCGCTTCGACTTCGAGCTCGCGGATCCCAACCACCTCGATTCGATCCTCTGGGCGATCAAGCGGGTCGACAGCGTCTATGCCGCCTACCGGGTGCTCCCGGGGCACGCCAAGGTCTCGGCCGAATAGCGCCGAGTCGCATGCCCGAGGGAGAGCTTGCACCGGAGGAGGTCGGGCGCGTCACGGAGCTGTTGGAGCGCGTGGTCGCCGATCCTTCGATCCTCCAGGGCGTGAGCGAGCGCGAGCGCATCCGCTTCGTGAAGGCGGCGGGCGACGTGTTCTGTCCCGACATCGAGGAACGCCGTCGCCGCACCAAGGCGCGCCAACGCCGGGAGCGTTCGGCCACCGTCGGGCGCGACGAGGCGGTGCTCGCGGGTACCGGCATCCGCCGGCTGCGGGCGAAGCCCGTCTTCACCACGCCCAACGTGTTCCCGCCGGAGGGGTTCGCGCCCGAGGATCACCTCGGCGACGACGGCGTGCAACAGCTGCGCGATCCGCAGCACTGCTACGTGTGCAAGGTCAAGTACACCGACGTCCACCACTTCTACGACCAGCTCTGCCCGTCGTGCGCGGCGTTCAACTTCGCCAAGCGCACGGAGACGGCCGATCTGCGCGGTCGGGTGGCGTTGCTCACCGGCGGACGGGTCAAGATCGGCTACCAGGCGGGCATCAAGCTCCTGCGCGCCGGGGCCCAGCTCATCGTCACCACGCGCTTCCCACGTGACGCCGCGCTCCGATACGCGCGCGAGCCCGACTTCGGCGAGTGGCGTGACCGGCTCGAGGTGTTCGGTCTCGATCTCCGGTACACGCCGAGCGTGGAGGCGTTCTGCCACCACGTCGCCACGACGCGCTCGCGCCTCGACTTCATCGTGAACAACGCGTGCCAGACCGTGCGTCGACCTCCCGCGTTCTACGAGCACATGATGGAGCTCGAGACCGAATCGCTCGACCGGACGCCGGCTGACGGTGCGCGCCCTCGTCGGGTCCTTCGCTGATGGGGGCGGCGACGAAGTGCTCGCGCCGGCGCTCGTCGCAGCGGGCACTGCTCCCCGGGGAGGCGGCGACCAGTCGTGAGCTGTTCCCGGCCGGTCGGCTCGACCAGGACCTGCAGCAGGTCGACCTGCGCGACCGCAACTCGTGGCGGCTGATGGCCGCCGAGGTCCCGACCGTCGAGCTGCTCGAGACCCAGCTGGTGAACGCGGTCGCCCCGTTCGTGCTGAACGCGCGCCTCAAGTCGCTGATGATGCGCTCACCCGAGCGCGACAAGCACGTCGTCAACGTGTCGGCGGTCGAGGGGCAGTTCTACCGGCGGTTCAAGACCACCAAGCACCCGCACACCAACATGGCCAAGGCCGCGCTCAACATGATGACGCGCACGTGCGCGGCGGAGTACCAGGCCGACGGCATCCACATGAACAGCGTCGACACCGGATGGGTCAGCGACGAGGATCCGGTCGACATCGCCGAGCGCAAGACCGCCGAGCACCGGTTCCACCCACCGCTCGACATCGTCGACGGCGCCGCCCGCATCGTCGATCCGATCATCGCCGGGTTCAACTCGGGCGAGCACGTGTACGGCCAGTTCCTGAAGGATTACCAGCCGACCGACTGGTGAGGTCGCCGGTACCATGCCGCTCGTGGCCGATGACCCCTCGCGATTCCGCGCGCCCATCGGCACCGCCGACGTCCTCCCGCCCGAGTCGTCGCAGTGGACCGCGTTCGTGTCCACGTTCGCCGAGCGAGCCTCGCGCTACGGCTTCGACCTCGTGATCACCCCGATCTTCGAGCACCTCGAGGTGTTCCAGCGGGTGGGCGAGTCGACCGACGTCGTCCGCAAGGAGATGTACGACTTCGAGGACAAGGGCGGCCGTCGCGTCGCGCTGCGTCCCGAGGGCACCGCGGGGGTCGCGCGCGCGTTCGCGCAGCACCACCCGACGGTGCCGTGGAAGGTCTGGTACGTCGCCCCGCACTTCCGGTACGAACGCCCGCAGAAGGGCCGGTTCCGCCAGCACTTCCAGGTGGGCGCCGAGGCGTTGGGCGTCGACGACCCGCAGCTCGACGTCGAGGTCATCGCGCTCGCGCACGGGTTCTACCGCGCGCTCGGGTCTGCGCGAGTTCACGCTGAGCATCAACTCGATGGGCGACGACGCCGATCGGGCGCGCTACGCCGAGCAGCTGCGCACGTACCTCCTGCAGCACGGTGACGCGCTCGGCGACGCGTTCCGCGAACGTGTCGCCGCCAACCCGCTCCGCGTGCTCGACTCCAAGGACCCCGACTGGCAGGACGTCATCCAGCACGCGCCGCAGATCACCGAGTCGCTCGGCGACCACGCGCGCACGCACTTCGAGGCGGTGCAGCACGGCCTCGAGCGGCTCGGCATCGCCCACGAGATCAACCCCCGCCTCGTGCGCGGCCTCGACTACTACACGAGCACCACGTTCGAGTTCTCGAGCCAGGCGCTCGACGCCGCGCAGAACGGCATCGGCGGCGGCGGTCGCTACGACGGTCTGGTCGAGCAGATGGGCGGCAAGCCCACGCCCGGCATCGGCTTCGGCATCGGCATCGAGCGGGTGCTGATCGCGTGCGGTGCCGAGGGCGTCGTCCCCGGCGCCGAGCCGGCCGCCGACGTGTTCGTCGTCGACGGTCATCGAGAACCCGACCGAGGTCACGCTGCTGGTCACCGAGCTCCGCGAGGACGGCATGCGCGCCGAGCGCACGTACGGCGGGCGCGCGTTCCGCAAGCAGATGGACGCCGCCAACAAGTCCGGCGCCCGCTACACGGTCGTGCTCGGCAAGCAGGAGGCCGGAGCGGGGCGCCGTCGCGGTGAAGGACATGCAGACGGGCGAGCAGGTCGAAGTCCCACGACAGCTGGTCGCGGGCTGGTTGCAGGAACGACTCGAGACGATTCCCCGAACAGGACTGGACACCCAGCGATGATGCGCACCGATCGCGCCGGCGATCTCCGGACCACCGACATCGACCGGGAGGTCGTCGTCTGCGGATGGGTCGACGGCCGCCGTGACCACGGCGGGGTCGTGTTCCTCGACGTGCGCGACGTCGCCGGCATCCTGCAGGTGGTGGTCGACCCCGGCGCCGATGACGAGTGGAGGAGATGGTGTCGGCGCCGACGTGCACCGTGTGCGCAACGAGTACGTCGTGCGCGTCACGGGCACGGTGCGCCATCGCCCCGAGGGCACGGTCAACGACACGCTGCCCACCGGTGAGATCGAGGTGGCCGCGGCCACGCTCGAGGTGCTCAACGAGGCCGAGACGCCGCCGTTCCCCGTCGACGACCGCATCGACGCCGACGAGATGCTGCGCCTGCGCCACCGCTACGTCGACCTGCGCCGGCCGCGCCTGCAGCGCAACCTGCGCGTGCGCGCGCAGGTGAACGCTGCGCTGCACCGTTCGCTCGACGCCCAGGGCTTCACCGAGGTGGAGACCCCGATGCTGATCGCGTCGACGCCCGAAGGTGCGCGCGACTTCGTGGTGCCGTCACGCCTGTCGCCGGGCGAGTTCTACGCGCTGCCGCAGAGCCCACAGCTGTTCAAGCAGCTGCTCATGGTCGGCGGCCTCGACCGCTACTACCAGATCGCCCGCTGCCTGCGCGACGAAGACCTGCGCGCCGACCGCCAGTTCGAGTTCATGCAGCTCGACTGCGAGATGAGCTTCGCCGACGCCGACGACGTCATGGGCGTCATCGGAGAGGCGGTGCTCGACGTCGCCGAGACCGTCACCGGCACACGTCCGGGGCCGGTGTCACGCATGACCTGGCACCAGGCCCAGGAGCACTACGGCTCCGACAAGCCCGACGTGCGCTTCGGCCTCGAGCTGGTCGACCTCTGCGAGGTGTTCGCGGCCACCGAGTTCCGCGCCTTCCAGGCCGACGTGGTGAAGGGCATCCGGGTGCCGGGCGAGGGCGGGATGTCGCGCGCGCAGGTCGACAAGCTGGTCGACCGGGCCAAGCAGCTCGGCGCCGGTGGCCTCGTGTGGATGCGGGTCGTCGACGGCGGCGCGCTCGGAGTGCCAGGTGCTCAAGTTCCTCTCCGAGGCCGAGCAGCTCGGGATCGTCGACACGATGGGCGCCGAGCCCGGCGACCTGCTGCTGGTCGCCGCGGGCACGCGCCGACTGGTCGACCACGTGCTCGGCACGCTGCGCGTGGAGCTCGGGCGCCCGCCGGTGCACGAGGGCGGCCTGCAGTTCCTGTGGGTCGTCGACTTCCCGCTGTTCGAGTCGCTCGACGACGACGGCAACCCGATCCCGGCCCACCACCCGTTCACGATGCCGCACCCCGACGACCTCGAGCTGCTCGCGCACGGCAAGGGCGAGGACCTGCTCGCGGTGCGGTCGCTGGCCTACGACCTCGTGCTCAACGGCTGGGAGCTCGGTTCGGGCTCGGTGCGAATCCACCGTCCCGACCTGCAGCAGCGGATCTTCTCGCTGCTCGGCATCTCGGAGGAGGAGGCGCAGTCGCGCTTCGGCTTCCTGCTCGACGCCTTCCGCTTCGGCGCCCCGCCGCACGCCGGCTTCGCCTTCGGCATCGACCGCCTCACCGCGATCCTGGCCGGGGAGGACAACATCCGCGAGGTCATCGCGTTCCCGAAGACCCAGTCGGGTACCGACCCCCTCACCGGCGCGCCCACCGCGATCGACCCCGCCCAGCTCAAAGAGCTCGGCCTCAACGTCCTCCCCAAGCCCAAGAAGTAGGCGGCGCACCGGGAACCCCACCCAGGTTCAGCGGATCCGGCACATCACGTGTGCCCGAGTCACGCAACCTGGGTCTCCGGCTCGCGAAGCGCCCCGCCCAGATCCGTAGCGCAGGGCGGGGGCGGCTACGGCAGGGCGGGGCGATCGGGCGGGTTCGGGTTGGCCGACCCCACACTGTCGATCTAGCTGGCGAACACGAGGCTCACGCTGTGGTCGGCGTCGATGGGCGACGGTGCCGAACCTCTTTGCGGTCGTGGCGGTGCCTTCGGTCCATTGGCCGATGATGGAGTAGTCACCGGGGGCGAGCCCGCTCACCGAGAAGTTGCCGGCACCGTCGACGTCCACGCTGATCGAGCCGTTGAGGAGCAGCGTCACCGTGGTGCCCGCCGGGTTGCCGGTGACGGTGCCCGAGAGGGTGAACGTGGTCGGAGCCGCGGGCTCGACCGGCGCGACGTCCTGGGCCGTGGCGGCGGGAACCTCGGCCACCGGGGGAGTGGTGTCGGGGGCGACCTCGGGTCCCGGAGCCGGGTGCGGGCGCCGGTGCCACCGTCGGTGGGTGCGGTGGTGACCTGGCTCACCGGCGTGGACACCGAGGTGTCGGTCCCCGACGCGGCCTCGATCCGGTTGGTCCCGCCGGGACCGGAAGAGCCGCCGGCCGTGAGCGCGGCCACGCTCACGGCAACGGCGGCGACCAGTGCCAGCGCACCCCCGCCCTGCAGCAGCCGACGGCGCCGACCCAGCTCGTGGGCCCGGGCGGCGACGAGCGCACGCTCGCGCTCGCCGGGAAGCGGCGGCTGCGGGTCGCTCAGATCGGAGGAAGTGAGGTTCGGCATCAGTGTCGCTCCTGCTCGTTCGTGCTGTCGTCACCGGTGTCGTCGACGGCCATCGACGTACGGAGGGTTGCGAGGCCCCGGCTGGCGTGCTGCTTCACCGATCCGACCGAGCAACCGAGGGCCTTGGCCACCTCGGCTTCGGGAAGGTCGGCGAGGAATCGCAGCACGATGACCTCGCGCTGGCGTCGTGACAGGGTGTCGAGCGCCCGGTGGAGATCGACCCGCTGACCGTCGGGACCGGGGGCGGTCGCACCCCGGCTCCCGGCATCGGCGTCGGTCTCGACCCGCTGCCGGCGACGCCAGCCGTCGATGGCCAGGTTGCCGGCCACCCGCACGACCCACGCCTCGGCGTAGCTGCGGATCTTCCGCCAGCGGACGAAGGCTCGTGCCAGTGTCTCCTGGGCGACGTCCTCCGCCTCACTGCGGCGACCGAGCAGTTGGTACGCGACGCCGTACGCCCGCACGTAGAGATCCTCGAAGGCCTCTTCGAACACGAGGTCGATGGTGATCGACGCGGTCGTGGCGTCCGACCGGTCGTCGGGGTCGGCCACGGACCCGGGGAGCACCCGGCGGGGTCGTTCGGCGTCGAGCGTCACTGCCACGGGAAGAATACGCCCGGGGGTACCGGAAGGTTGACATGCCGTTGAAGAAATCCCACGCTAGCGCGGCAGGACGTCCGTCACACCCCGTGGCGACGACCCCGCGGAACGGCCGCAAGTGCCTCGTACCGGTCACACGCGGAGCCCGACGACCGCGGAGGACGCGGACACGGTGCGCGGCGGCCGTAGCATCGAGCGGTGGCCGACGACCTCTTCACCGCTGCGGTCACCGAACGGCTCGAACGACGCGCCCCATTGGCCGCTCGCCTGCGGCCCCGATCGCTCGACGAGGTCTTCGGCCAGCAGCATCTCCTCGGTCCCGGACGTCCGCTGCGGGTGCTGATCGAGGCCGACCGGCTGTCGTCGGTGGTGCTGTGGGGCCCGCCCGGCACCGGCAAGACGACCATCGCCCGCCTGGTCGCGGGCGCCACGAGCAAGGCGTTCGAGCCGTTGTCGGCCGTGACCGCAGGCGTGAAGGACGTGCGGGAGGCAGCCGAACGTGCCCGCGCCCGCCTCGGTGAGCAGGGCCGCGGCACGATCGTGTTCCTCGACGAGGTCCACAGGTTCAGCCGCACCCAACAAGACGCGCTGCTGCCCCACGTCGAGGAAGGGTTGTTCGTCCTCATCGGCGCGACCACCGAGAACCCGTTCTTCTCGCTCACCGGCCCCTTGCTGTCACGCTCGACGCTTGTTCCAGCTCGAGTCGCTCACCGCCGACGAGTTGCGCGCGCTGCCTGCAGCGCGCGCTCACCGACGAGTCGCGTGGCCTCGGCGACGAGCACCTCGCCATCGATGACGACGCGCTCACCCATCTCGCCGATCGCGCCGAGGGCGACGCTCGCCACGCGCTCACGTCGCTCGACGTCGCGGCGGCGTTGGCCGCCGAGTCCGGGCGGCGCGTCGATCACGCTCGCCGACAGCGAGGCCGCGCTCGGCGCATGCGCGCACTCCGCTACGGCGACGACGAGCACTACGACGTGCTGTCGGCGTTCATCAAGAGCATCCGTGGCTCCGACGTCGACGCCGGCCTCTACTGGCTCGCGCGCATGATCACCGCAGGGGAGGACGCGCGCCTCATCGCTCGGCGACTCGTGATCCTGGCGTCGGAAGACGTCGGCATGGCCGATCCCAACGGTCTCGTCGTCGCCGACGCCGCCGCGCGTGCGGTCGAGTTCGTCGGGATGCCCGAGGCGCAGCTCAACCTCGCGCACGCAGTCACGTACCTGGCGAGCGCACCCAAGTCGAACTCGGTGATCGACCGCGATCGGTGCCGCGATGCAGGACGTGCGCGACCGACCGGCCGGCGCGGTCCCCGCCCACCTGCGGGACGCCCATTACCCTGGCGCGGCGAAGCTCGGACACGGCGACGGGTACGTGTACCCGCACGACGAGCCCGGCGGATGGGTGGAGCAGCAGTACCGACCCGACGACCACGACGAGCGGTACTGGAAGCCCACCGGGCGCGGCGGCGACATCGACCGGAGGCGACAGGAATGAAGCGGGCGTGAGCGGGAGTGAGTGGGCGGCCGTGTTCGCCGCGCAGGTGTGCCTGGTCGCGCTGGTCGTCCTCGTCGTGGTGATCGTCCGCCTCGACCGCGCCGCCAAGGACCTGCGCAAGGCGGCGCTCGACTTCCGCGCCGAGGCCGAGCCCGCACTCGCCGAGCTGCGCGAGGTGGTCCGCACCGCCGACTTCGAGCTCGACCGCGTCGACGCCATCGTGTCGGGCGCCGAGCGCGTCGGTGGTCGCGTCGATGCCGCGTCCGACCTCGCGTACCGCACCTTCACCAACCCCGTGGTCAAGGCCCTCGCCGTGGGCACCGGCACCAGGCGCGCGGTCCAACGCCTCAAGGGCGACAAGCCCGCACCCGAAGAGACGGGCGTCCTGATGTTCAAGCGCGCCACCTGGCTCGGCGTCGGCTTCACCCTCGGCGCCGCCACCACCGTCGTCGCCGCCCGCAAGGCCCGCCAACAACTCGACCGCTACAAACCCCCCGCCCTCGTCGACCGCGTCACCACCACCATCACCACCAGGACGACCACCCTCAAGGACCAGGTCGTCGTCGCCCTCAACGAGGGCCGCGCCGCCGCCAAGGACCGCGAGCAGGAGCTCCGAGGAGAGCAGGGCCTGTCCGTGGTCCCGGACCCGACCCCTTCTTCGTCCCCTTCCACGTAGCTCGTCGCCGACGAGGTCACGATCGAGGGCGGCGCTGCGAAGCACGAGCGCGGCCAGGCGACGCGCGCGACGGGGTCGTCGCCGTGACCGAGAGAACCCGGAAAGGCGAGTGAGAGGCGGCGGATACGATTTGTCCTGTGTCTCCGCCTCGCACCGCCGACGAATTGCGTGCTGCCTTCCTGGGCTTCTTCGAAGCGCGCGGCCACACCCCCGTGGCGTCGTCGAGCCTGATCCCGCACGACGACACGCTCCTGTTCACCAACGCGGGCATGGTGCCGTTCAAGCCCTACTTCGTCGGCGACGAGAATCCTCCCTACCTGCGCGCCACCTCGATCCAGAAGTGCGTGCGCGCGGGCGGCAAGCACAACGACCTGGACGACGTCGGCCGCACCAACCGGCACTTCACGTTCTTCGAGATGCTCGGCAACTTCAGCTTCGGCGACTACTTCAAAGCCGACGCCATCGCGTGGGCATGGGAGCTCTACACGGTCACCCTCGGTCTCGATCCCGAGCGACTCTGGGTCACCGTGCACACCAGCGACGACGAGGCCGAGCAGATCTGGCACGAGAAGGTCGGCGTTCCGCTCGAGCGCATCCAGCGTCTGGGCGACGACAACTTCTGGCGCATGGCCGACACCGGCCCGTGCGGCCCCAGCTCCGAGATCTTCTGGGACCTCGGTCCCGACCACGGGCCCGCCACCGGGCCCGCCGGCAACGAAGACCGCTACGTCGAGATCTGGAACCTCGTCTTCATGCAGTACGACGCCAAGCCCGACGGCGAGCTGGTGCCGCTGCCGGCGCCGAGCGTCGACACCGGGGCGGGGCTCGAGCGGAACCTGGCAGTGCTGCAGAACGCGGCGTCGGTGTGGGACATCGACGTGTTCCGTCCGCTCATCGCGGCCGCCGAGGCCGTCACCGGCGTCACCTACGGCACCTTCCCCGGTACCGAGAGCGACGTCTCGCTGCGCATCCTCGCCGAGCACGGTCGCACGATGACCTTCCTCGTCGCCGACGGCGTCGTGCCGTCGAACGAGGAGCGCGGCTACGTGCTGCGACGCATCATCCGTCGCGCGGTGCGCCACGCGTTCCTGCTCGGTGCCGAAGATCTGGTCACCCCCGCACTGGTGAACGCGACCGTCGACGTCATGGGTGGTGCCTACCCGGAGATCGTGAAGCAGCACGAGCTCGTGCTCGGAGTCGTGAGCCGCGAGGAGGAGCGATTCCGCCAGACGCTCGCGCGCGGCCTGGAGCTCCTCGACGGAGTGGTCGACCAGGGTGACGTCACCGGCGACGACGCGTTCTTCCTGCACGACACCCTCGGCTTCCCGATCGACCTCACGCGCGAGATCGCGGAGGAACGCGGTCGTACCGTCGACGTCGACGGCTTCCACGCGCGCATGCGTGAGCAGCGCACGCGCGCGAAGGAAGCCCACAAGGCTGCGGGCGGCAAGGGCGAGGGCGCGCCGCTCGAGCTCTACCGCGAGCTCGCCGACGAGCTCGGGCCCACCGACTTCACCGGGCGCCAGGAGTACGAGACCGTCGGAGCCAAGGTGCGCGCGGTCATCGGCGGCCGCGATCGCCTGGCGCAGGCGGGGGAGGGCGCGGCGGTGAGCGTGGTACTCGACCGCACGCCGTTCTACGCCGAGTCCGGCGGCCAGGTGGGCGACGCCGGTGTCATCGAGACGTCCGCCGGCGCGCGCGTGCGCATCGACGACACCCAGTACGGCCTGCCGGGACTGGTGCTGCACCGGGGCGAAGTGGTCGAGGGCACGATCGCCGAGGGCGACGAAGCGGTGGCTCGCATCGACGGCGCCCGGCGAGACGCCATCCGCCGCAACCACACCGCCACCCACGTCCTCCACTGGGCGCTGCGCGAGGAGATCGGTCCGCACGTGAAGCAGGCCGGCTCGTTCGTCGGTCCCGACCGCCTGCGCTTCGACTTCAGCCACCACGAGGCGCTCACCCGCGAACAGCTCGACCGCATCGAAGCGCTCGCCAACGCCGAGATCATCGGCGATGCACCCGTGCGCCACTACGAGACCACCAAGGAGCACGCCGAGTCGCTCGGCGCGATCGCATTCTTCGGGGACAAGTACGGCGACCTCGTGCGCGTGCTCGAAGCGGGGGAGCACTCGATCGAGCTCTGCGGCGGTACCCACGTGCACGCGCTCGGCTTCATCGGTCCGATCAAGATCGTGAGCGAGGGTTCGATCGGTGCCAACCTGCGTCGCATCGAAGCCGTCACGGGCCAAGGCGCGCTCGAACGCATCCACGAGGAGGAGGTCGCGCTGCGCGGCCTGGCCGACACCCTCAAGGTGAGCGTCGGTGAGCTCCCGGGCCGCGTCGACGGACTGCTGGCGCGCGTCAAGGAGCTCGAAGAGGAGGTCGCCAAGGCGCGCACGCGCGAAGCAGTGGCGGAGGCGGGCACGCTCGCGGCCGCAGCCGCCGACGGCGTGGTCGTCGCGCGGCGCGATGGCCTGACACCCGGGGAACTCCGCACGCTCGCGATCGCGACGCGCGACGCGCTCGGTTCTGGCATCGTCGCGCTGGTCGGCGCGCACGACGGCAAGGCCGGTCTCGCGGTTGCGGTGAGCAAGGACCGGGTCGAGGGCGGCGCGTCGGCCGCGGAGCTCGCGCGCGATGCGGCGAAGGCACTCGGCGGTGGCACCGCGAAGCACGCAGATGTCGTGCAGGGCGGCGGCCAGCACGTCGACGCGGTCGACGACGCGCTCGAGCTTCTCGCTGCCGCAGCGCAAGCGGCGGGGTGAGCAGCCCCGATCCAGGGGCCAGTGGGAGGGTCCTCGGCGTCGATCTCGGCGAGCGTCGGATCGGTCTCGCGCTCAGCGATCCGTCGCGGGTCCTGGCGAGTCCCCACGACACGCTCGAACGGAGCGTCACGCGTGCGGACGACCACCGCGCGATCGTCGCGGCCGCCACCGAGGTCGGCGCGACCTGCATCGTGATCGGTCTCCCCCGGTCGTTGTCGGGCGATCTGGGGCCGGCGGCGCGCGCGGTGCTCGACGAGGTCGCGGCGATCGCCGGTGTCGCCCGCGCCGCCGGGATCGAGGTCGACACCTACGATGAGCGGTTCTCCACGATGATCGCCCAACGCAACCTCCGAGACGCCACGCCGCGCCGCAACAAGCGGCAGCGGGCACAGCGAGAGCGCATCGACGCCTCGGCCGCCGCGGTGATCCTGCAGTCCTGGCTCGAGCGCCCCGCGCCGGACGCCGGGTGACGTCCACCGGCGGGAACAGCGGGGACGGCGGGGACCGCCGCCGACGAGTCGTGGCCACCGCCGCCCGGCGCGCTCGACGAGCCCGACATCAGTGCTGCGCTCCCGCCGTCCGGACCGTCACCGTCGCGGGCGCGTCGTCGGCGCGCGGGAGGCGCTGCGGCGCGGCGCACACCGACCGGCGAAGCCGACGACGCGTTCCGCGAGGACTTCTGGGGCCGTTCACCGACCGGCGACGGCGACGGCGACGGCGACGGCGATGGCGATGGCGATGGCGGTCGCGAAGGCGAAGGCGCGGGCGATGTCGTCCCGGATCGCCGGGCGCGCGGCCAGGCCCGTCGCGAAGAGCAGCGGAGACGTCGTCGCCGGCGCCGGCTCGTCCTGGCCGTGCTCGCGCTGATCGTCCTCCCGTTGGTGGTCCTCGGCGTGTGGTTCGCCTGGCAGCTCTACCAACCGGGGGGCGACGGCGCGCCGGTGAGCGTCAGCGTGCAGCAGGGCTGGGGCGCGAAGGAGATCGGCGACGAGCTCGCGAGCAAGGACGTCGTCGGGTCATCCCTGGTCTTCCAGGTCTGGTACCGGGTGGCGGGCGGTTCATCGCAGGCCGGCACCTACACGTTGCACGAGCACATGGGCGTGAAGGCCGCGGTCGACGCGCTCGGCGATCCGCCGGCCACTGCGGCCGCGGCCGCGGGGCACACGGTGCTCGCGCTGCCCCCTGGTCTTCGGCTCGAACAGATCGCCGATCGGGTCGGCGCGCTCCCGGGACACGACCGCGCCGCGTTCCTCGCGCTCGCACGATCGGGCGCGATCCGGTCCCGGTACCAGGGCGACCAGACCTCGGTCGAGGGCTTCACCTGGCCCGACACCTACTTCGTCGAGGGCATGGACGACCGCACGATCCTGCAGACGATCGTGTCCGAGTTCGACCAGCACGGTGACGCGGTCGGCCTCGGCACTTCCACACCGACCGGGCCGGCCGCCGGGCTCACCCCGCAGCAGATCGTGGTCGTCGCGTCGTTGGTGCAGGCCGAGGCGGGCACCGCGGCTGACGCTGCCGAAGGTCGCGGGGGTCATCACCAACCGGTTGCGCCAGGGCACACCGCTGCAGATCGACGCCACCCTCTGTTACAGCAAGGGCGGGTGCCCACCCGTGCCCACGAACGCCGACAAGCAGATCGATTCGCCCTACAACACCTACAAGGTCACCGGTCTCCCGCCCACGCCGATCATGACCGTCACCGAGCAGTCGCTGCGGGCAGCACTGGCACCCGCCGATGTCCCCTACTTGTTCT
Source organism: uncultured Actinomycetes bacterium (assembly GCA_963720765.1). Taxonomy (GTDB): domain Bacteria; phylum Actinomycetota; class Acidimicrobiia; order IMCC26256; family DASPTH01; genus DASUAS01. The sequence continues at coordinate 55,837 of CAVRGS010000011.1, read as the reverse complement.
ACGTGACCGGCAAGGATGGAGTCACCTACTACGCCACCACGTTGGCGGAGCACGAGGCCAACATCCGAGCGCACGGAGTGAGCGGGGAGTGACCATCGACGGCGAGACCCGGATCACCGGCCTCATCGGCGATCCCGTCGCGCACTCGCGGTCGCCGGCCATCCTCAACACCGCCTACCGCGAGGCCGGGCTCAACTGGATCTATGCCGCGTTTCCCGTGCCGCGAGGTCGGGGTGGCGACGCCGTGCGCGGCGCGCTCGCGCTGCGCTTCGCCGGGCTCACCGTCACCATGCCGCACAAAGCCGACGCCGCCGGCGCGTGCGACGAGCTCACGGCCGACGCGATCGCGCTCGGTGCCCTCAACGTCGTCACCATCACCGACGACGGCCGGTTGCTGGGCTCGTCGACCGACGGCGAGGGCTTCCTCCGATCGGTGCGCGAGGAGGGCTTCGACCCCGCCGGCACCGACGTGCTGGTCGCCGGTGCCGGCGGTGCGGCCCGGGCCATCGTCCTCGCGCTCGGTGGCGCCGGCGCACGGGTCACCGTCGGCGCTCGCCGCATCGACGCCGCCGAATCCGCCGCCGCGCTCGGTGCCCGGTGGCCAGGCGGTCTCGCTGGGTGACGTCGACCCCGGGGTCTACGCGCTGGTGGTGAACGCCACCCCCCTCGGCATGCAGGGCGAAGCGGGGCCAGTGCCGGTCGAGCGACTCAACCCGGGCCAGTTGGTGGTCGACACCGTGTACCACCCCATGGAGACCCCCTTCCTCGCCGCCGCCCGCGGCTCGCGGGATCCACGCCGTGAACGGCCTGGGCATGCTCGTGCACCAGGCCGCGCTCGCGTTCGAGTCGTGGACCGGCCTCGACGCGCCGGTGACCGCCATGCGCGCCGCCGCCGTCGCGACCGCCCCGCCCGACACCGGTGGCGCCCGGTGAGCGCGGCCCTCGTCGCCGGCAGCTCGATCCTCGGCCTGGTCGTCGGCTGGTTCCTCGACCCGGTGATCACCCGCGTGCCGCGCAAGCAACCGGTGTTCGGTCCGCCCGCCGACGACGAACCGCAGCCGTCGATGGTGCGACGCCTCTTCGTCACCGTCGTCACCGGCGCGTTGTTCGGCGCCACCGCGGCGCGCTTCGACGACTCGTGGCTGCTCCCCGCGTACCTCGTGCTCACCGCCGCGCTGGTCGCCCTCGCGGTGATCGACTTCGAGACCTACCTGCTGCCGAACAAGATCGTCTACCCCCTCACCGTCGTGATGCTGGCGCTCCTCGCGCTCGGCACGGCTGCAGACGGCGACCTCGACGCCTACGTGCGCGGCCTCATCGCCGGGGCGGTCGCGTTCGCCGTCTTCTTCGTGCTCCACCTCGTGTCGCCCCGCAGCATGGGCTTCGGCGACGTGAAGCTGTCGTTCACCCTCGGCCTCGCCCTCGGCGTGCTCGGTTGGGGCGAGATGGTGCTCGGCCTGTTCCTCGGCTTCCTCTACGGCGCGGTCGTCGGGATCGTCCTCATCGTCACCAAGGTCCGCGGCAAGAGCCAGGCGGTGCCGTTCGGCCCTTTCCTCGCCGCCGGCTGCATCACCGCGGTGCTCGTCGCCGCCCCCATCCTCGACTGGTACAAGGGCAACTGATCGCCGGGCCCGGCGGCGAATGAGCGGAGGCCCCCGACAGGGCGCCGGTATCCTGGACCGTCCCGCTTTCCCAGCCTGCCGAGCCCGAATGCTGAGGTCGTCGCGTGCTGCGTTACCTGACCGCCGGTGAGTCCCACGGCCCCGCCCTCACGGTGGTCGTCGAGGGCCTGCCCGCGGGCCTGCCCGTCACCGTCGAACAGCTCGGTGACGAGCTCGCGCGCCGCCGACTCGGGTTCGGTCGCGGCCCCCGCATGCGCTTCGAGCGCGACGACGTCGAGCTCCTCGGCGGGGTTCGCCACGGCCTCACCCTCGGTTCACCGGTCTCCGTCGTCATCCACAACACCGAGTGGCCCAAGTGGCAAGAGGAGATGTCGCCCGCGCCGGGGGTCACGGAGAAGCCCCTCCACCAGCCCCGTCCCGGCCACGCCGACCTCGTCGGCATGCAGAAGTACGGGTTCGACGACGCCCGCAACGTGCTCGAGCGGGCCAGCGCCCGCGAGACCGCCGCCCGCGTCGCGGCCGGCACCCTGGCCAAGCTGCTCCTGGCCGAGATCGGCACCGAGATCCTGAGCCACGTGATCCAGATGGGTCGGGCCCGGGCGGGCGCCGACCGTCGCCCCACACCCGCCGATCTCGCGACGGTCGACGAGTCACCGGTGCGGTGCTTCGACACGGAGGCCGAAGCGGCGATGATCGCCGAGGTCGAGGCGGCGGCCAAGGTCGGCGACTCCCTCGGTGGCGTGGTCGAGGTGCTCGGCTTCGGCGTCCCCCCCGGTCTCGGCTCACACGTCCACTGGGACCGCAAGCTCGACGGCCTGCTCGCGCAGGCGCTCATGAGCATCCAGGCCATGAAGGGCGTCGAGATCGGCGACGGGTTCGAGGTCGCGGGTCGCCGCGGCAGCGACGCCCACGACGAGATCCTCTGGGACGGCGACGCGCAGGAGTACACGCGCGGTTCCACGCTGGCGGGTGGCACCGAGGGTGGCATGAGCACCGGTGGTCTGCTGGTGGCGCGGGTGGCGATGAAGCCGCTGGCCACGCTCAACCGTCCCGTGCTGAAGACCGTCGACACCACCACCAAGGAGGAGACGGTCTCGTTCAAGGAGCGCACCGACGTCACCGCGGTGCCCGCCGCCGGCGTGGTGGCCGAGACGATGACCGCGCTCGTCCTCGCCAACGAGGTCACCCGCAAGTTCGGTGGCGATTCGCTCGACGAGCTGGTGCGCAACCACGCCGCCTACGTCGCATCCCTGCGGTAGTCCGGTGAACGACGTCTCCTCCAGGGGGAGGCATCTCGTGCTCGTCGGGCTGATGGGTGCCGGCAAGACGACCGTCGGCCACCGCTGCGCCGAGCTCCTCGACCGGCCGTTCGTCGACACCGACGAGCTCGTCGTCGCGGCGGCCGGCGTGCCGTTCGACGACATCTGGGCCGCGGAGGGGGAGCGGGGCTTCCGGCTGCGCGAGCGTGTGGCGGTCGCCGACGCGGCTGCGTCACCCACCCCGCTCGTGATCTCGTGCGGAGGTGGCGCGGTGCTCGACGCCGAGAACCGACGCGTGCTGCGTGCCCACGGCGTCGTCGTGCTGCTCACCGCGTCGTCAGCCGCGCTCGCGTCGCGCTTGTCGAGCGACGACTCGCGTCCCCTCCTCATCGGCGGCGACAAGACGGCGACGCTCGAGCGCTTGAGCTCGCTCCGACAACCGGCGTACGAGGCAGCTGCGCATGTCGAGGTCGACACCGAACGGAGCTCGGTCGACGACGTCGCGGCCACCGTGGTGGAGGAGTTCCGCGCGTGGAACGGGTGACGGTCGCACTCCCCGACGCGCCCTACGACGTGATCGTCGGCGCCGGCGCGCTGTCCGACGTCGGTGCGCGGCTGGGCGGCCGCCGCCGCGTCGCGGTCGTGAGCCAGCCCGGCGTCGCCGACTTCCACGCGCCCGCGTTGCTGGCGGCGCTGCAGCAGGCAGGCGTCACCACCGACCTGTTCCTCATCGGTGACGGTGAGGACGCCAAGTCGCTCGCCACCGTCGACGACCTGTGCTCGAGCTTTGCGTCGTGGGGGCTCCTGCGGGACGACGCCGTGCTCGCGCTCGGCGGGGGAGTGGTCGGCGACACCGCCGGCTTCGCCGCGTCGGTGTACCACCGTGGCATCAGCGTGGTGCAGGCACCGACGACGCTGCTCGCGCAGGTCGACGCCGCCATCGGCGGCAAGACCGCGGTCAACCTTCCCGAGGGCAAGAACCTGGTCGGCGTGTTCCACCAGCCCCTCGCGGTCTACGCCGACGTCGCCACGCTGACGACCCTGCCGCCGCGCGAGTTCCGCGCCGGCCTCGGTGAGGTCGCCAAGTACGCGCTCATGCCCGGCGGCGAGCGCGTACGCGCCATCGTCGAGCACCACGCGAGCGCGGTCGTGGCGCGCGACACCGACGTCCTCACGGAGCTGGTCGCGTCGTGCGCGGCGATGAAGGCGCACGTCGTGGCGGCCGACCCGCAGGAACGCACCGGGCTGCGCGCCACCCTCAACCTCGGGCACACCCTCGCGCACGCGCTCGAGTCGGTCGGCGGCTACGAACTGCTGCACGGCGAGGCGGTCGCCGTGGGTCTCGTGTTCGCGGGTGCGCTCGCCGGCGCGCTGGAACGCATCGACGCCGACGCCGTCGACCACTACCGCAACGTCGTGTCGTCGCTCGACCTCCCCACTGCGGTACCCGGTGCCGGCAGCCGGGCGGAATTGGTCGCGTCGATGCGGCGTGACAAGAAGGCGGTGGGCGGGCTCACCTTCGTGCTCCCGGGTCCGCTCGGCCTCGAGACCGTGCACGACCCCGACGCACGGGCGCTCGACGTCGCGTTCGCCGCCGTGGGTGTGGCCGTGGATGTGGGAGGCTGAACCGGTGGCTGGAACGATCCTCTTGGTGTCGGGTCCCAACCTGAACCTGCTCGGCGAGCGCGAACCGGAGATCTACGGCACCACCACGCTCGCCGACCTGGTCGACCTCGCCACCAGGACTGCGCGCGAGCGCGGCTACGGCCTCGAGCACGTGCAGTCGAACCACGAGGGCGACCTCGTCGATGCCATCCACCACGCCCGCGGTCGCTGCGCCGCGATCGTCATCAACGCGGGTGCGTTCACCCACTACTCGTTCGCGCTCGCCGACGCGTTGGCCACCTTCGCGGGTGTGAAGGTGGAGCTCCACATCTCCAACCCCGAGGCGCGCGAGCACTGGCGCCACGACTCCGTGATCTCGCCGTACATGACCGCCACCATGGCCGGCTTCGGCGCCGCCGGCTACCGCCTCGCCGTCGAGGGTGCCATCGACACGTTGGAGCACGGATGACCGCCACCTCCGAACGAGGCGGTGCGCTCGACGCACTTCCCGCCATGGACGTCGCGAGTCGCGTCGTGCGCCTGCGCGGGTTGCTCGCCGACGCCGGTGTCGATGCGCTGCTGATCACACACCTGCCCAACGTGCGCTACCTCACCGGCTTCACCGGCAGCTCGGCGATGCTGCTCGTCGCCGACGACGCGCTCGTGTTCACGTCTGATGGCCGGTACCGCACGCAGGCGGGCGAGCAGCTGGGCGCCGCCGGCGTGGTGGCCCGGATCGAGATCGGCGCCACCGTCGTGCAGCAGCGCGACGCGCTCGCGGGAGCGCTCCGCTCCGGTGCGCGCGTGGGGCTCGAAGCTCACGCGGTCACGTGGTCGCAGCAGCGCGCGCTCTCCGTCGCGCTCGACGGCCACGAGCTCGTGCCCACCGACGGTCTCGTGGAGCGGCTCCGGCGGGTCAAGGAACCTGCCGAGGTCGCCCGCATCCGCGCCGCGTGCGCCATCGCCGACGATGCGCTCGGTGCGCTCCTCCCACGTCTCGCCGAACGACCCACCGAGCGCGACTTCGCGCTGGAGCTCGAGGTCGAGATGCGCCGCCGCGGGGCGAGCGGCAACAGCTTCGATCCGATCGTCGCGTCGGGTCCGAACGCCGCGAAGCCCCACGCCCGCCCGAGTGCACGGCAGGTGGACGCGGGTGAGCTGGTCGTCATCGACTTCGGGTGCATCGTCGACGGCTACTGCTCCGACATGACCCGCACCGTCAGCGTCGGCGACCCCGGTCCCGAGGCCCGGCGCGTCTGGGATGTCGTGCGCGACAGCCAACGAGCAGGTCGGGAGGCGGTGCATGCGGGCGCCGACTGCGCGGCCGTCGATCGTGCGTGCCGCGACGTGATCGCGGCGGCGGGATGGGCCGACTCGTTCGTGCACGGCACCGGCCACGGGGTGGGTCTGGAGATCCACGAGGACCCCCGGGTGGCCGCGAGTGCCCGTGATACCTTGGAACCCGGTTCGGTCGTCACGGTCGAGCCCGGCGTGTACCTCCCTGGTGTGGGCGGCGTGCGCATCGAGGACACGGTGGTCGTCACCCCCGACGGCTCCGACCCTCTGACTGCCTTCCCCAAGCACCTGATCATCTGATTCCCCTGAGGACTGTTCCTTGAGCATCTCGTCCAACGACTTCAAGAACGGCATGGCGCTGAACCTGCCGTCTGAAGGTCTCGTCACCGTCGTCGAGTTCCAGCACGTGAAGCCGGGCAAGGGCGGCGCGTTCGTGCGCACCAAGCTCAAGAAGGTGTCGGGCGGCGCGGTGCTCGAGCGCACGTTCCGGGGTGACGAGAAGGTGCCGCTCGCGATCATCGACAAGCGCGACATGCAGTACCTCTACCGCGAGAGCGACTCGTTGGTGTTCATGGACAGCGAGTCCTACGACCAGCTCAACGTCGCCACCAAGGATCTCGGGAGTGCGGTCGACTACCTGAAAGAAGGCGACAGCGCCGTCCTGCACATGTACGACGGTGCGGTCGTCGCCGCCGAGCTCCCCGCCGCGGTCGAGCTCAACGTGGCCGAGACCGAGCCGGGTGTGCAGGGCGACCGTGTGTCGGGCGCGCGCAAGCCCGCGACGCTCGAGACCGGTCTGGTCGTGCAGGTGCCGTTGTTCGTCGAACCGGGTGAGAAGATCAAGGTCGACACGCGCACCGGGGAATACCTGGCGCGAGCCTGAGGGCCGGCACCGAACGACATGGCCGTCACGGGAAGCCGCCGCGAAGCCCGGGAACGAGCCCTCGGTCTGTGTTACGAGCTCGAGGTGCGCGACCTCGGGGTCGACGCGCTCATCGAGCAGCAACCGGCGCCGCCGGACGAGTACGCGGTGCAGCTCGTGCGCGGCGTCGAGGACCACAGCGCCGATGTCGACGCGCTGCTGCGAAAGTTCTCCGAGCACTGGGCGCTCGAGCGCATGCCCGCCGTCGATCGAGCCGTGCTGCGCCTCGGCGCGTACGAGCTCGGATGGGAGCGCGACGTCCCGGCCGCGGTCGTCATCAGCGAGGCCGTCGAGCTGGCCAAGCAGTACTCCACCAAGGACTCCGGGCGCTTCGTCAACGGCCTGCTGAGTCGCATCGCCGACGAGCTCCGCCCCGGGGGAGCAGTGGAGCCTGGGCAGTGACCGTGCCCGTCGAGGTCCAGGAGCCCGCGATCGAGGAGCTCACGGTCACCGACAAGCCGTGGATCGTGATCGTGTGGAACGACCCGGTCAACCTGATGACCTACGTGGTGTACGTGTTCCAGCAGCTCTTCGGGTACTCACGCAAGAAGGCAACGAAGCTCATGCGCCAGGTGCACGAGGAGGGCCGAGCGATCGTGTCCGACGGGCCGGTCGAGAAGTGCGAAGCCGACGTCGCCCGTCTCCACGCCTACGGCCTCTGGGCCACGATGGAACACCCGTCGTAGTGCGGTGTCCCTGATGGCTCGGTGGAAGCGGTTCCGTCCCGGGCGCGACGACACGCTGACGGTGTCGCTCGCGGAGGAGGAGCTCTCGTTGCTGCGCGCGCTGCCGGAGCAGCTGCGGGAGGTGTTCGAGGACGACGTCGACGACCCCGCCCGCTCCCGCCTGTTCCCGCGTGCCTACCTCGATCCCACCGCGGAGACCGAAGAGGCCGAGTGGCAGGCGCTGGTCGGGCCGTCCTTGCTGCGGGAGCGGCTCGACGCGCTCGTGCTCATCACGGTCACCTTGGACCGGGCCGAGCTCAGAGGTGACTGGTGGCAGATCGACCTCACGGCCGACGAGGTCGGCGTGTGGCTCGGGGTGCTCAACGACACGCGTCTCGTGCTCGGCACGCGCCTCGGTGTGACGGAAGAGGAGCGCGAGCTCGATCCCGCGGACCCGGAGGCCGGGCCCTACGCGCTGTACCAGTGGCTCACGTGGGTGCAGGGCGATCTCGTGGAAGAGCTGTTGTGAGCGATCTCCGACCACCGAAGCTGCGACGCTGCGGTGGCTCGGGAAGCACGTGCGATGGGCCGAGGAGTCGGGTGCCGGTGACCCTCCGGTGAACTGCGTCGCGTCCCGGCCCAGCTGCGCGAGGAAGTCGCCCGCCACGCCGGCCTTGCCGACATCCGCCGGGCGCTGATCGACGCGTCGACCGGGCGCTGGCCGCGCCGCGCGCGCACACCGGCGCGCGTGGGAGACCGCCCGGCGGCGGACCCGCATGACGGGAAAGGGTCCGGTACCCTGACCCTCCGATGTCAGCGCCGACGGGACAGGTGCTTCCGGAAGCCGACGATCGTCCGCCCCCTGCGGGGGAGAACTGCGGTCGAAGCGGGACGCACCTCCTGTACGGCACCCTCGCCGTGATCGGCGCCCTGGCTGCGGGCGCGGTGCTCCTGATCACCAAGCACGGCGCGGGCATGATCCCCGACTCGGCCGTCTACATCGGCACCGCGCGGAACCTCGCCCGGGGACGCGGTCTGACCACGCCGTTCAATCTCCTGATCAATCCGTACTCGCCGGCCAGGGCCGCGGCGTTCGACGGTGCAGTTCCACTCACGCACTACCCGCCGCTGTTCCCTGCCGTGCTGGCGGTCTTCGAGCGGATCGGCATCGATGCCTTCGACGCTGCGAGGTGGTTCAACGCGCTGCTCATGGGCGTGAACGTCTTCCTCGCCGGAGTCGTCGCGTGGCGCTTCAGCGGCGGCTCGCGGGCCGCGGGCGTGGCGTCGGCCGTGCTGGTGGCGGCCAGCTTCAACGTCCTCTACGTGCACGGGTTCGTCGTCACCGACCCGCTCATGCTCGCGTGCTTCCTGAGCGGGTTCTTGCTGCTCGAGCGCCTGCTCGTGGTGCCGTCGACGACGCTGCTCGTGGGGCTCACGGTCTGCTGCGCGGGCGCGGCCCTCGTCCGCTACGCAGGAATTGCGCTCACCGCGACGGCGGTCGTGGTCGTGCTGCTCAGCGCGACGCTCGGTCGCGGCGACGCAACCACCGGACGTCGTCGGGCGAGACGACGACGCTCGCGGTACGCCGCGGTCCTCCTCGTCGGCGGCGCGGGCCCGCTCGCGATCTGGATGGCGATGTTGGCACTCGACGGCTCCTCCGAGGGAGCTCGTCCGGTGGCGGTGCACCTGCCGGGCAGCATCGACTTCCAGACCATGTTCGAGACCGTGGCCGGTTGGTTCGTCGGCTCACACGTCGCGGACCTCACGCGGGTCGTCGCGCTCGTCGGGATCGGGGCGATCGTCGTCATCGTCGCGTTGCTCGTTGCTCGTCACCCGGTGCGTGTCGACGACGCCCCGCGGTCGAGCCGGCCAGGTCCGCGCTCACCCCTGTGGATCCTGGCGGTGTTCGCGGTTGCGTACGCGGCGGTGCTCGTGTTCTCGAAGGCGTTGCTCGACCGGACCATCCCCTTCGACCGGAGACTCCTCGCACCGCTGCAGGTCACGTTCGCCATCGTCGCTGTGGTGCTGCTCGTCCAAGTCCTGTCGTCGCGCGTTCCCTTCGCCGCCCTCTGCGCCGTCCTCGCCATCGTGGTCCTGGCCTGGGTGTGGCCGTGGAGGATCTGGTTCTCCGGATTCGGCGACACCACGACCTGGGACCTGATCGAGGGAACGCCGGCCGCGGTACCGGGACGGTTCGAAGAGGCGGTGGCCCGTCTCCCCGAGGGTGACCTGGTCGTCACGAACGGGCCCGATCGTCTCTACGTGCTGACCGGGCGCCCGTCGATCCTGCTCCCCACTCGGAAGTACTCGATCTCCGCGCAGAAGAACCCGAATTTCGACAAGGAGATCGCCGAGCTCGGGCATGTGCTCGCCCAGCACGACGGCGCGCTCGTGTACTACGGAGTCGGCGACACCGGGGTGAGCATCCCGACACTCGCCGAGCTCCGGCGGCGGCTCCCTCTGGTGCTGGTCGAACAGTTTCCGAGCGGGTCGATCTGGCGGCTCTCGGACTCCCGGTCGTGACCGATCGCTGCGTGCGACGCGGTCGACTGGGGTCGGCGGCTCGCACTCGGAGTGCGGCTCCCGGTGATCAGTCGACGACGGTGTAGACGCCGGTGGGGGAGGTGAGGTGCGCGACCGTCGCCGCCGCAGCGCGGTCCACGCCGACCTTCGGGCCGTCCCCGGGGATGTCGGCGGCGCTCGGAGCCCAGGTGCCGGGGCCGTGGAACTGGCCGTAGCGGAGCACGACGCCACCGAAGTCGAGCACGGCGTGCTCGAGGTGCTCGACGGACGCCGGGTTCGAGGCCCGCCAGGCGATGCTCTGCGCGACGACGCGCGACGCGCCGGCGGCGCGCGCGGCGGCGAGGAGGTTGTCGGTGCCCTCGATGCGGATGCGGGCGTTGGCGGCGAAGGACTCGGGGCCGAGGTCGTGCGGGTGGTCAGGGAGATCGGTGAGCTGGTGCACCACGAGCTCGGGTTCGGCCGCGGTCGCGACCTCGACGAGGCGCTCGCGGTCGTAGACGTCGCACACGACGGGCGTCGCCCCGAGGGCGGCCAGGAGGTCGGCCTTGGTTGTGGTGCGGGTCGTGCCGACGACGTCGTGGCCGGCGTCGACGAGGCGGGGGACGAGCTGGACGCCGAGGACGCCGGTGCCGCCGGCGAGGAAGATCTTCACTGGGCGTCGAGGGCGTCGAGGGCGTCGAGGGCGTCGAGGGCGTCGAGGCTCAAGGGCGTCGACACCGATCGCCTGCACTTCGGCGGCGACGTCGCCGGCGCGGGCCGCGTCGATGTCGGCGACCACCACCTCACTGCCGGCGCGTGCGAGCGCGAGCGCGATGCCACGTCCGACCCCGCTGCCGCCCCCGGTCACCACCGCCACCGCCCCCTCGAGCTCCATCGCGCGGACGATACTGCGCGGTCCCGACGGTGCAGCGGGCCCGTGCCGCGGCCGCGCGGACTGCAACCGTCTGGACCTTCGCACTGACCGCCGAGCTCCGCGGGGTCGAGGGAGCCGCCGTGGGCGTTGGACCCACCGTCGAGGACCGCATGTCGGCTCCTTCGTTCCTCGGCTACCTCGGGATCAGCTGGTACCCTGCACCCCGACCGTGAAGGGAGTCCTGTGAGGCTCCTACGGAAGGAAGCACGTCCATGAGCGTCCTCGACGCCGGCGACCTCCGCCGCGCGCACACCCGCATCGCCCACGAGATCGTCGAGCGCAACCGTGGCGCTGCCGACGTGGTGCTCGTGGGTCTCTACACCCGGGGCCTGGCCGTCGCCCGCCGCCTCGCCGACGCGATCGCCGAGTTCGAGGATCTCGAGGTCCCGGTCGGCGCCCTCGACGTGTCCTTCTACCGCGACGACATCGGCCTCCGGGCGGTCACCCCCGCCGGCCCCACCGAGGTTCCCGTCGACATCACCGGTCGGGTCGTGGTGCTCGTCGACGACGTGCTCTACACCGGCCGCACCGTGCGCGCGGCCATGGACGCACTCACCGAGCTCGGCCGCCCCCGTGCGATCCAGCTCGCGGTGCTGATCGACCGCGGCCACCGGGAGCTGCCCATTCGCCCCGACTTCGTCGGCAAGAACCTCCCCACTCGCATCGGTGAGGACGTCCGCGTCCGCCTGGCTGAGGTCGACGGCGGAGACGACTCCGTCGAGCTGCGGGAGGAGAACCCGGCATGAAGCACCTCTTGTCGATCGACGACCTCGACGTCGAGAGCCTCACCGAGATGCTCGACCTCTCGGAGCAGTTCGTCGCCGTGAACCAGCGCGACATCCCCAAGGTCCCCGCCTTGCGCGGCAAGGTGGTGGCGTCGCTCTTCTACGAGGACTCCACCCGCACCCGACTCAGCTTCGAGACCGCGGCCAAGCGCCTCTCGTGCGACGTCATGACCTTCAGCGTGTCGCAGTCGTCGGTGAAGAAGGGGGAGAGCCTCCTCGACACCGTGCAGACCATCGAGGCCATGGGCATCGACGCCATCGTGATCCGCCACCCGTCGGCGGGTGCGCCCCACCGCGTCGCCGAGTGGACCGACGCGTCGGTCATCAACGCCGGCGACGGACGTCACGCGCATCCCACCCAGGCGCTGCTCGACGTCCTCACCTTGCGACGCCACCGCGACGTGAGCGGCCTGCGCGTCGCCATCGTGGGCGACGTCCGCCACTCGCGCGTGGCGCGCAGCAACGTCAAGGCGCTGCACCTGCTCGGTGCCGACGTCACGCTCGTCGCGCCGCCGACGCTGCTGCCCGAATCGCTCGACGGCTGGCCGGTGCAGGTGAGCCACGAGCTCGACGACGTCATCTCCGAAGTCGACGTCGTGATGCTCCTGCGCATGCAGTTCGAACGCCAGCAGGAGGCGCTCTTCCCGACCGTGCGCGAGTACACGGCCCGCTACGGCCTCACCGAAGCGCGAGCCGTTCGGCTCAAGCCCGACGCGCTGATCATGCACCCGGGGCCGATGAACCGCGGCGTCGAGGTCGCGGCGTCGGTGGCCGACGGCCCCGCGTCGCTGGTCACCGAACAGGTGGCCAACGGCGTCGCCGTGCGCATGGCCGTGCTCTATTCGCTCCTAGGAACAGGTGCCAGCGTTGTCTGACGTGTTGATCAAGGGAGGACGCGTCGTCGACGCGACGGGTGAACGTCTGGCCGACGTGCAGGTCCGCGACGGGCAGGTCGCCGATGTCGGCAGCGATCTCCAGCCGACCGGCGATGTGATCGAGGCGCACGGCTGCGTCGTGTCGCCGGGGTTCGTCGACCTGCACGTGCACCTGCGCGAGCCGGGCGACGAGGAAGCGGAGACGATCGAGACCGGGACGCGTGCCGCGGCGCGCGGCGGGTTCACCGCGGTCGTGGCGATGCCCAACACCCGTCCCGCGCTCGACGACGCCGCAGTGGTCAGCTCGGTGCTCGCGCTCGGTGAGCAAGCGGGCCTGTGCGACGTCGTGTCGTCGGGCTGCATCACCGTGGCGCGCGCGGGCGAGCAACTCGCACCGATGGGGGAGCTCTACGCGCTCGGCGTCCGCATCTTCACCGACGACGGCTTCTGTGTGGCCAGCGCGGGCGTGATGCGCCGGGCGCTCGAGTACGCGGCTTCGTTGCCCGGCGCGATCGTCGCCCAGCACGCCGAGGACGAGACCCTCGCCGCGGGCGGGCACATGCACGAAGGCGCGTGGTCGAGCCGCCTCGGCATCCCCGGGCGCCCCTCGGTGGCCGAGACCGTGATCGTGGCCCGCGACATCGAGCTGTGCGAGGTGACCGGCACGCCGGTGCACTTCCTCCACTGCTCGGCGGCCGGCACCGTCGCGCTCGTGCGCACGGCCAAAGCGCGCGGCCTCCCGGTCACGGCGGAGTGCGCGCCGCACCACTTCTCGCTCACCGACGAGTGCTGTGAAGGGTTCGACCCGATGTTCAAGGTCCATCCGCCGCTGCGCACCCGGGCCGACGTCGAGGCGATCATCGAGGGCCTCGCCGACGGCACCATCGACGCCATCGCCACCGACCACGCGCCGCACACCCCCGAGTCGAAGGAGCGTCCGTTCGAGGAGGCGCCCCCGGGCATGCTCGGCCTCGAGACCGCGCTGGCGGTCACCCTCACCGAGCTGGTGGAGCCGGGGCATCTCTCCCTCCCGGACGCGCTTGCCCTCCTGTCGTGGCGACCTGCGGGCATCGCCGGTCTCGAGGCGCACGGCGGTCCCGTCGTCCCCGATGCCCCGGCCAACCTCGTCGTGTTCGACCCCGGCCACGAGTGGGTCGTGGAGCCGGCGGCCCTGGCGAGTCGTGCTCGCAACACACCCTTCGCGGGCCGCACCCTGAGAGGAAAGGTCAAGCACACGATGCTCTTCGGCGACGTGGTCGTGCGTGACGGCGAGGCGACGCGATGACCGACGCCATCCTGATCCTCGCGGACGGCAGCGAATTCGAGGGCGAGGCGATCGGCGCGGACGTCCCCGCCACGTCGGGTGAGCTCGTGTTCAACACTGCGCTGTCCGGTTACCAGGAGATCGTCACCGACCCGTCGTACGCGGGGCAGGTGATCACCTTCACCTATCCGCACATCGGCAACTACGGCGTCAACGCCGTCGACGACGAGAGCCGCCGCCCGTTCTGTGCCGGCGTCGTCGTGCGTGACCTCGCCCCGCACCACAGCAACTGGCGCGCCACCGGGAGCCTCGACGATCTGATGGTCCGTCACGGCGTCCCCGGCATCAGTGGCGTCGACACCCGTCGCCTCACCCGGCACCTGCGCGACGAAGGCGCGCTCCCCGGTGCGTTCGGCACCGACGAAGCCGCGGTGCGCACCGCAGTCGAGGGCGCGCGCAGCACCGACGGCATCGACCTCGTCGCCACCGTCACCACCGTCGAGCCCTACGTCGTGGGGAGCGACGACGCACCGTTCTGCGTCGTGGCCTACGACTTCGGCATCAAGCGCACCATCCTCCGGCATCTCGTCGGCGCCGGGTGTCGCGTCGAAGTGGTGCCGGCCTCGACGCCCGCCGCCGACGTCCTCGCGCGTGAGCCCGATGGCGTGTTCCTGTCGAACGGCCCGGGGGATCCTGCAGCGGTGACGGGTGCCATCGACCAGGTCCGGGACCTGATCGGGGCGGTGCCGGTGTTCGGGATCTGCCTCGGGCACCAGATCCTCGGGCTCGCGCTCGGGGCCGACACCTACAAGCTCCGCTTCGGTCATCACGGCGGCAACCACCCGGTGCGCCACGAGGCCACCGGTCGGGTGGAGATCACCAGCCAGAACCACAACTACGCGGTCTCCGTCGAAGGCATGGAAGACAAGGTGGCGCTCACCCACGTGAACCTCAACGACGGTGTGGTGGAGGGCTTCCGGGTGCTCGACGCCCCCGCGTTCGGCGTGCAGCACCACCCGGAGGCGGGCCCCGGTCCGCACGACGCCCGCTACTTGTTCGACGACTTCACGACCCTCATGACGACCGTCTCCCCGAAAAGGCCCACGTAATGCCCAAGCGCGAAGACCTCGAGACGATCCTCATCATCGGCAGCGGCCCGATCGTCATCGGCCAGGCCTGCGAGTTCGACTATTCGGGCACGCAGGCGTGCCGAGTGCTGCGCGACGAGGGCTACCGCGTCGTGCTGGTCAACTCGAACCCGGCGACGATCATGACCGACCCCGAATTCGCCGACGCCACGTACGTCGAGCCGCTCGACGTCCCGAGCCTCACCCGCATCATCGAACGCGAGCGTCCTGATGCGTTGCTCCCCACCCTCGGCGGCCAGACCGCGCTCAACCTGTCGATCGAGCTCTTCGACGCGGGCGTGCTCACCGAGTACGGCGTCGAGCTCATCGGCGCCAGCGTCGAAGCCATCCACACCGCCGAGAACCGTGAGCAGTTCAAGGCCGCCATGCAGGAGATCGGTCTCGCCGTCCCGAAGTCGGGGCTGGCGTACACCCTCGACGAAGCGATGCGGATCGGCGAGGAGATCGGCTTCCCGCTCATCATCCGGCCGTCGTTCATCCTCGGCGGCAGCGGCACCGGCTTCGCCGACGACGCCGACGAGTTGCGGCGCGTCGCCGCGCACGGGCTCGCCACCAGTCCGGTGTCGGAGATCCTCGTCGAGCAGTCGATCGCAGGTTGGAAGGAGTACGAGCTCGAGCTCATGCGCGACCACGCCGACAACGTGGTCGTCATCTGCTCGATCGAGAACTTCGACGCCATGGGCGTGCACACCGGCGACTCGATCACGGTCGCACCCGCGCAGACGCTGACTGACGTGGAGTACCAACGCATGCGCGACGACGCGTTCGCGTGCATCCGCCGCATCGGTGTCGACACCGGCGGTTCCAACATCCAGTTCGCGGTGAACCCCGAGAACGGCGACGTCGTCGTGATCGAGATGAACCCGCGCGTGTCGCGCAGCAGCGCGCTGGCGAGCAAGGCCACCGGGTTCCCGATCGCCAAGATCGCGGCGCGGCTCGCGGTGGGGTACCGGCTCGACGAGATCATCAACGACATCACCGGCGAGACACCCGCATCGTTCGAGCCCACCATCGACTACGTCGTCACCAAGGTGCCGCGCTGGGCGTTCGAGAAGCTGCCGGGCGCGTCGCCGGTGCTGGGCACCATGATGCAGTCGGTCGGTGAGGTGATGGCGATCGGTCGCACGTTCCCGGAGAGCCTGCAGAAGGCGCTGCGCTCGTTGGAGACGGGACGCTGGGGGCTCAACTGCGATCCCACCGAGCGCGAGTACGACGCGCACACCCCCGAGCAGCTGGTGCAGATGTGCATGCGCGCCACGCCCGAGCGGCCGTTCCTGCTCGACGCGGCACTACGCCGCGGCGTGTCCGTCACGCGCCTGCACGAAGCGACGGGGATCGATCCCTGGTTCCTCGAACATCTCTCCTCGCTCGGCCAGATGCGCGCGTGGTTGAGTGGGCTCGCGCCCACCGCCCTCTCGCGGCGCGAGTGGCGCACGGTCAAGCGGGCCGGGTTCTCCGACGCGCAGTTGGCACACCTCTGGGACGTTCCGGAAGGGGACGTGTTCGCGGCGCGGCGCGCCGCCGGCGTGGAGGTCACGTACAAGACGGTCGACACGTGCGCGGCGGAGTTCGCGGCGCGGACGCCCTATCACTACGGGACGTACGAGGACGAAGACGAGGTCGCGCCCCTCACCCGTCCCGCGGTCGTCATCCTCGGGAGCGGACCGAACCGGATCGGCCAAGGGGTCGAGTTCGACTACTGCTGCGTGCACGCGGCCTTCGCGCTCTCCGACGCCGGCTTCGAGACGGTGATGCTCAACTGCAACCCGGAGACCGTCTCCACCGACTACGACACCAGCGACCGCCTCTTCTTCGAGCCGCTCTTCCCCGAGGACGTGCTGGCGGTGTGCAGGCGTCTGCAGGAACGGGGCGACCTGGGTGGTGGTGGGCTCGCGGGCGTCGTGGTGGCCCTGGGTGGGCAGACGCCGCTGAAGCTGGCGCGCACCTTGGAGCAGGCCGGCATCACGGTTCTGGGCACCAGTCCCGACTCGATCGACCTGGCGGAGGATCGCGAGCGGTTCCACGAGCTGTGCACGCGCCTGGGCATCGAGCAGCCGCCCGGCGGGACGGTCACCTCCACCGAGGAGGCGCAGGCCATCGCCGACGAGCTCGGCTTCCCCGTGCTCGTCCGGCCGTCCTACGTGCTCGGCGGTCGCGCCATGCAGATCGTCTACGACGACGAGAGCCTGGTCGCCGCCATGGCCGAGCTCGCAGCCGAGGGCAGCCTCGGACGCGAGGGCGGGCTCTCGGCCGACCGCCCGGTCCTGGTCGACCGGTTCCTCGAGGACGCGGTGGAGGTCGACGTCGACGCCATCCGCGACGCCACCGGCGATTCGATCGTCGGCGGGGTGATGGAGCACATCGAGGAAGCCGGCGTGCACTCCGGCGACTCGGCGTGCGCGATCCCGCCGCAGACGCTGTCGGCCGCGATGGTCGCCCGCATCGAGGGCCAGACGCGCGCCCTCGCCGACGCCCTCGACGTGCGCGGCCTGCTCAACGTGCAGTACGCGGTGAAGGGCGACGAGCTCTACGTGATCGAGGCCAACCCGCGCGCCAGCCGGACGGTGCCGTTCGTGAGCAAGGCGACCGGGGTGCCGTTGGCCAAGGTCGCGTCGCGGGTGATGGTCGGCGCCACCCTCGCCGAGCTGCGCGAAGAAGGCCTGCTGCGCCCGCCGGCCGAGGGCGGCCACGTCGCGGTGAAGGAGGCGGTGCTGCCCTTCAAGCGCTTCCCCGACGTCGACACCGTCCTCGGCCCCGAGATGCGCAGCACCGGGGAGGTGATGGGCATCGACCGCACCTTCGGCATGGCGTTCGCCAAGAGCCAGACCGCGGCTGGCAACCGCATCCCCCGCTCCGGCACGGTGTTCCTGTCGCTGGCTGATCGCGACAAGACCCCGGGTGCGGTGGCGGCGCGGCGCTTCGTCGAGCTCGGGTACAAGCTCATCGCGACCGCGGGCACGGCTGCCGTCCTCGAGGAGGAGGGGCTCGAGGTGGAGATGGTGGTGGGCAAGCTCACCGATGGCATCGCCTCGCCCGGGCTCGACGCGGTCGAGCTGCTGCTGTCGGGGAAGGTCGACCTGGTGGTCAACACCCCACGGGGCCGCGGTCCCCGGGCCGACGGTGCCCACATCCGCCGCACCGCCACCGCCCGGGGCATCCCGTGTGTGACCACGGTGGCGGCGGCGCTCGCCGCCTCGGCCGGCATCGTCGAGTGGGAGTCGACCGAGGCCACCGTTCGCTCGCTGCAGGAGTACCACCGCGACGGTCAGCTCCGCCTGGAGGTCTGATGGTCGACCCGGTCGCCATCGACCTCCACGTGGGCCTCGGACCCCTCGGACTGCCGAGTCCGGTGCTCACCGCGAGCGGGACCTTTGGTCACGGCGACGAGGTGGCGCGCCTCGGTGATCCGCAGCGGCTCGGTGCGGTGACGGCCAAGTCGGTGAGCCCCGAGCCGTGGGCGGGCAAGCCCGCGCCGCGCCTGCACATGACCGCGTCGGGGATGGTGAACGCGGTCGGCCTCCAGGGTCCCGGCATGGACACGTGGCTCGCGCGCGATCTCCCCGCCCTGCGCGCGACCGGCGCGCACGTCATCGCGTCGGTGTGGGGTCGCACCGTCGACGACTTCGCGCGCGCGACGGAGATGCTCGACGGCGCCGATGTCATCGCGGTCGAGGTGAACGCGAGCTGTCCCAACCTCCACGCGCTCGACGAGCAGGGTGCCATCTGGGCTCACAGCGCACGCGCGACCGGCGAGGTCGTTCGCGCGGTGCGCGACGCGACTGCGCTCCCCGTCTTCGCCAAGCTCTCGCCCAATGTGACCGATCTCACGGAGATCGCGCGAGCGGCGGTCGGCGCCGGTGCCGACGGCCTCACCCTGGTGAACACCGTCCTCGCGCTGGTGATCGACGCCGAGACCCGCCGCCCGGTGCTCGGCGGTGGTGGCGGTGGACTGTCGGGTCCTGCGATCAAACCCGTCGCGTTCCGCGCGGTGCGCACGGTGACGCGCGCGTTGCCCGACGTTCCGGTGATCGGCACCGGTGGCGTGCAGACCGGTGTCGACGCGGTGGAGATGTTGCTCGCGGGTGCCAGCGCGGTCGCGGTCGGCACCGCGAACTTCCGTGATCCACGCGCGCCGTACCGCGTGCTCGACGAACTCATCGACTGGTGCGCGCGTCACGACATCGCGCGCGTGCACGACCTCACCGGTGCACTGGAGGACTGATGGAACCCGCCGGCATCGACGACCCGCGCGAACATCTCGCGCTCGCGCTCGACGTGGGTGATCTCGACGCCGCGCTCGCGATCGCGCGGCGGGTGCAACCCTGGTTCGGCGTGGCCAAGGTGGGCGTCGAGCTCTACGCCGAGGCGGGCCCGGTCGCCTTCCAGGCCTTGCGCGACAAGGGTTTCCGGGTCTTCGCCGATCTCAAGCTCCACGACATCCCGACCACGGTCGGGCGTGCCGCGCGCGTGCTCGGACGCCACGGTGTCGACTTCCTCAACTTCCACGCTGCCGGTGGCGAAGCGATGTTGCGCGCCGGAGTCGAGGGTCTCGCCGATGGCGCGCGCGACGGGGGACACGCGCGGCCGCTCGCACTCGCGGTCACCGTGCTCACGAGCGATCCGGACGTCGACGCGATGGACGCGCGCCTCGACGTCGCGCGCGACGCGGGGTGCGACGGTGTCGTCTGCGCCGGCACCGATGTCGAACGCGCGCGTGCGCGCGCGCGTTGCGCACGATGGTGCCCGGCATCCGTCTTGCCGGTGACGACGCCAACGACCAGGCGCGCGTCGACACGCCCGGCGATGCGATCGCGCGCGGTGCCGACTGGTTGGTGATCGGACGCAGCGTGACCGGCGCCGACGATCCGGGACGTGCCGCCGCCGAGGTGTCGCGACAGGTGGCAGAGGCGCTCGTGGGGGCGCCCGAGTAGCCCGCCGTGGACCCGTGACCGAACCGTCGCCGGGCCAGTTGTCAGGCGGGACCTGCTGCGTATACTGGCCGCCGCCGTCGTCCCGGAGGTAGCCGGATGCCACTGCCCCCTGCGCTCACCGCCGAGCAACGTCAAGCAGCACTCGAGAAGGCTGCTGAAGCGCGCCGCACGCGGGCCGAGGTGAAGGCGAAGCTCAAGGCCGGATCGATCGGTCTCGGTGAGCTGTTCGATCAGGCAACGCGCGACGACGCGTTGGCGAAGCTGAAGGTGGTGAGCGTCCTCGAGTCGCTCCCCGGGGTCGGCAAGGTGCAGGCGCGTCGCATCATGGAGGAGCTCGACATCAGCGAGAGCCGCCGGCTGCGTGGTCTCGGGCGCAACCAGCGCGAGGGCCTCCTCTGCCACCCCAAGATCGTCCGCAGCGCCTAGACCGCTGCTCGGAACCGAGGTGCTCTTCGTGCTCTCCGGGCCCTCCGGGGTCGGCAAGGGCACGGTGTCGAAGCGACTCCGGTCGACCGTTCCCAACCTCTGGCTCTCGGTCTCCTGGACGACGCGAGCGCCCCGCCCCGATGAGGTCGACGGCGTCGACTACGTGTTCGTCACCAGGGAGCAGTTCGAGGCCGAACGCGACTCCGGTGGCTTCTACGAGTGGTTCGAGGTCTTCGGTGACCTGAAGGGAACACCCCGTCGGCCGGTGGAGGAGCGCCTCGACGCCGGCTGGGACGTGCTGCTCGAGATCGACGTGCAGGGTGCGCTGAAGGTCAAGGGCCTCGAGGAGTCGGCGGTGCTGATCTTCCTCATGCCCCCGTCGGGCGACGAGCTGCGCCGGCGACTGGTGAGCAGGGGGACGGAGTCACCGGAGGCGCTGGATCGGCGCCTGGCGGCCGCCGCGGCCGAGGAAGCGCGGGCGCCCGAATTCGACCACGTGGTGGTGAACGACGACCTGGAACGAGTGGTGGGCGAGGTGGCTGGTATCCTCGCGGGTTCCTCGCATCCTTGAACGGGTGCAGGTGACGCAACGCTCGCTCGAAGCCTCTCGCGAAGGCCCTCTCTCGAAGGAATGCCTGCATGCCGTCCAAGGCGAACCTGATGACCCCCCGCATGGAAGAGCTGCTGGAGCGGGTCGACTCCAAGTTCACCCTGGTCACGCTCTCGGCCATGCGCGCCCGCGAGATCAACGACTACTACAACCAGCTCGGCGAGGGCCTCGGCAAGATCGTCCCGCCGCAGGTCACCTCGGTGTCGCGCAAGCCGCTCTCCATCGCGATGGAGGAGATCGAGGTGGGCAAGATCGAGTCGGTGCCGCTGCCCACCGAGGAGGAGCTCGCCGAGATCGCCGCCGCCGAGGCTGCCGCGGCGGAGGCTGCCGCCGAGCTCGCCGGCGAGACCGACGCAGGGGCGTAACCCTGACCGGGTTGCGAGGCTCGCGCATCGTCCTCGGCGTGAGCGGCGGCATCGCCGCCTACAAGGCCGTCGAGGTCTGCCGCCGGCTCGTCGACGCCGGAGCGTTCGTGTCGCCGGTCCTCACCGCCGGTGCGCTGGAGTTCGTGGGCGCGCTCACGTTCTCGGCGCTCGCGTCGGAGCCCGCCCGCACCGGTCTCTTCACCGACGGGGGAACGGGTCCGGAGCCGATTCCGCACACCCACCTGGGGCAGCGGGCCGATCTCGTGATCGTGGCACCGGCCACCGCCGCGGTCCTCGGGAAGTACGCCCACGGGATCTCCGACGATCTGCTCACCGCCACGCTGCTCGCCACCCGGGCCCCGGTGCTGGTGGCCCCGGCCATGCACACCGAGATGTGGGAGCACCCGGCGGTCCAGGAGAACCTCGCCACGCTGCGTCGGCGCGGTGTGCACGTGGTCGACCCGGTGTCGGGCCGCCTCGCCGGCGGTGACGTGGGGGAGGGGCGCCTCGCCGCCCCCTTCGACATCGCCGCCGCGGCGGCGCGCATCCTGGGTCCGAACGACCTCGCCGGGGTGCGCGTGCTGGTCACCGCCGGCGGCACCCGGGAGCCCATCGACGCGGTGCGGATCATCACCAACCGCTCGTCGGGCAAGCAGGGCTACGCCATCGCCGAGGAAGCCGCCCGCCGCGGTGCCGACGTCACCCTCGTCACCACCATCGGCCGCCCCGCGCCCTCGGGCGTGGAGATCGTGTCGGTGCAGACCGCGGCCGAGATGCAGGCGGCGGTCATGGGCCGGGCCCCCGCCGCCGCCGTGATCGTGATGGCGGCCGCGGTCGCCGACTTCCGGCCCAAGGAACCGCCCGATCGCAAGCTCAAGAAGCACGAGGGCATCCCCGAGATCGTGCTCGAGCCCACCCACGACTTCCTCGTCGACCTCGGGCGCGACAAGCCGGCGCACCAGGTGCTGGTCGGCTTCGCCGCCGAGACCGACGACCTCGTGGCGCACGCTCGCGAGAAGTTGCGCACCAAGCGCCTCGATCTGATCGTCGGCAACGACATCTCGCAACCCGACGCCGGGTTCGAGGTCGACACCAACCGCGCGGTCATCCTCGACGCGGACGGCGGGAGCGAAGCGCTCCCGTTGCTCGCCAAATCCGACCTCGCCGGGGTCATCCTGGATAAGGTCGCCCGCCTGCTCGCTGAGAAGAAGGAACCATGAGTCACTTCACGTTCACGTCGGAGTCGGTCACCGAGGGCCACCCCGACAAGATGTCCGACCAGATCAGCGACTCGGTCCTCGACGCCATCTTCGAACAGGACCCCCAGAGCCGCGTCGCCTGCGAGACGCTCTGCACCACCGGGCTCATCGTGGTCGCGGGCGAGATCTCGACCCGGGCGAACATCGACTACCAGCGCACGGTGCGCGACACCGTGCGTGGCATCGGCTACTCGAGCAGCGCGTTCGGCTTCGACGCCAACACCTGCGCGGTGATGACGTCGATCGACGAGCAGTCGCCCGACATCGCCCAGGGCGTCGACAAGGCCAAGGAGATCCGCGACGGCCTCACCGACCACTACGACGAGGTGGGCGCAGGCGACCAGGGCATGATGTTCGGGTACGCGTGCGACGACACCGACGACCTCATGCCGATGCCGATCTGGCTCGCGCACCGTCTCGCCCGCCGGCTGACCGCGGTGCGCAAGGAGGGCATCCTCGAGTACCTGCGCCCCGACGGGAAGACGCAGGTGAGCATGGTCTACGAGGACGCCAAGCCCAAGGCGCTCACCACCGTGCTCATCTCGAGCCAGCACGGGCCCGGCGTCGACATCGACGGGCAGATGCGCAACGACCTGATCGAGCACGTGATCAAGCCCACGGTGCCCGACGCCTTCGCGAGCGACGACTACGAGGTGCTCGTCAACCCGACCGGCGCGTTCGAGCTCGGTGGTCCCCACGCCGACTGCGGGCTCACCGGCCGCAAGATCATCGTCGACACCTACGGCGGCATGGCCCGTCACGGTGGTGGCGCGTTCAGCGGCAAGGACCCGACCAAGGTCGACCGTTCCGCCGCGTACGCGGTGCGCCACGTGGCCAAGAACGTCGTGGCCGCCGGCATCGCGACGCGCTGCGAGGTGCAGGTCGCCTACGCGATCGGTGTCGCACACCCCGTGTCGGTGATGGTGGAGACCTTCGGCACCTCGGAGATCGACCCCGACAAGCTGCCCGGCCTGGTGAAGGAGGTCTTCGATCTCCGCCCCGCGGCGATCATCGAGCGCCTCGACCTGCGTCGGCCGATCTACCAGCAGACCGCGGCCTACGGGCACTTCGGTCGCAGCGACCGCGACTTCACGTGGGAGCGCACCGATCACGCCGACGCGCTGAAGAAGGCCGCGGAATCTCTCGCCTGAGAGTCCTGCGGGTCCAACCCGACGTCCCCGCCATCCGCCGCGGGTTCGACTACCTGCTCCCGGCCTCGCTGGCTTCCGCGCGCGCAGTCACGGCGGGGACGCTGGTGCGAGTGCCGCTCCACGGTCGGCGCGTGCGCGGGTGGGTGCTCGACGCCGACGTCGCGCATCCCGAAGCGAGCGACCTGCGTGAGGTGCTCGCGGTCTCGTCGGCGGGGCCGCCGCCCGACGTGGTCGATCTCTGCCGGTGGGCGGCGTGGCGGTGGGCCGGTCCGCTGGCGACCTTCCTGCGAGCGGCGTCGGCGCCGAACGTCGTGAACGTCGACGACCCGGTCGAGGCCGAGTCGGCGGTGTACCCCGGCGCACCCGTCGTCGGTGCGCAGCTCGACGTGGTCGCGCCGCGGGGCGACGTGGAAGTGCCGCTCTCGCCGGAGGGGTCGACGTTGGTGATCGATCCGTCGCCCACGCGGGCGGCAGCCCGTGCCGCGCGCTGGGAGGACGAGGGACGCGAGGTGGTCGCGCTCGGGTCCGAGCACGCCGACGCGGTGCGCACCGCGCACTGGGCGCGCGCCCGGGCCGGTGCGTGCGTGGTCGTGGGCGGACGCGGCGCGGTGTGGGCACCGGTGCCCGACCTCGCGCTCGTCGTCGTGCTCGACGAAGGCGACGAGGCGTTGGAGGACGAGCGCGCGCCCACGTGGAACGCGCGCGACGTCGCGCTGGAGCGTGCCGCGCGCGCCGGCGCGGCCGTGCGCGTGCTCACGCCCGCGCCGACGGTCGACGCGGTGGTCGCGCTCGGTGCACCGGTGGCGATCCCGGCGCGACGCGCCTGGCCCCGCGTCGAGGTCGTCGACCAGCGCGACGAAGAGCCGGGGCACGGACTGTTGAGCAGCGCGCTGGCCGACGCGCTTCGTCACACGGTCGCGCGCGGCGCGCGCGGAGTGTGCGTGCTCAACCGGCGCGGCCGCGCCCGACTGCTCGCGTGCCGCACGTGCGGCGAGCTCGCACGTTGTGAGGCGTGCGGCGCGACGGTCGGACACGACACCACCCACGATCCTGGGGGGTTCCGATGTCCTCGGTGCGGCACGACGCGCCCGCAGGTCTGCCTCCACTGCCACGGCGGCGCGTTCCGCGCCGTGAAGCCGGGGATCACGCGCGTGCGTGACGACCTCGCCGCGCTCCTGCCGCGCACCGAGGTGGCGTCGGTCGACGCGGCCAGTGACGCCGTCCCCGACGTTGCGGTGCTGATCGGCACCGAGGCCGTGCTGCATCGGATCGCTCCCGGCACTCCGGTGGGTCTGGTCGCGTACCTGGAGGTCGACCAGGAGCTGCTCGCCCCGCGGGCGCGGGCCGCCGAGCAGGCGCTCTGGCTGGTCGTGCGCGGTGCCCGCCTGCTCGACCCGGCCGGCGGCGGGGACGGGGGCCGCCTGCTGCTCCAGACCCGGCTGCCCGACCACGAGGTGGTGCAGGCCGTGCGCCGGGGCGACCCGATGCAGGTGGTCGCGGCGGAGACCCAGCGCCGCGAGGCGCTCGGCTTCCCGCCCTTCGGGGGCCTGGCGGAGCTCCGGGGGGCGGTCGACGCCGTGGCCGCCGCGTGCGCGGCCGTGGCCGAGGCCGGCGTCACCGTGCTCGGGCCCGATGCGGCGGGAACGAGCGCGCTGCTGCGGGCCCCCTCGGTCGCCGCGCTCAGCGACGCGCTCGCGGTGCCGGCCGTCGATGCCGCCCGCACCAAGGGACGTCTGCGCATCGACGTCGACCCGCGCCGGGTCTGACGTCCGGTCGGACGTCCGACCCCGAAATTCCGAGCGGGTAACCTGGAGCCATGTATCCGCTGCGCCTCTTCGGCGACCCCGTGCTGAAGCAGCGCGCACGCGACGTCGAGGAGATCGACGGCGACCTCGTCACCCTCGTGCACGGGATGTACGACACCATGGACCTCGAAGAGGGCGTCGGCCTCGCCGCGCCCCAGGTCGGTGTGCGCAAGCGTCTCTTCACCTTCGACCTGCACGAGGACGAGGGGCCGGGCGTGGTCATCAACCCCGAGATCGTCGAGCGCGACGGCGAGGTGCTCTCCGAGGAGGGTTGCCTCTCGGTACCGGGCTACCGCTTCGAAGTGGTGCGGTCGGAACGCGTCACCATGCGCGGCCTCGATCTCGACGGCAACGAGATCGTGCTCGAGGGCGACGACCTCCTCGCCCGGATGGTCCAGCACGAGATCGACCACCTCGACGGTGTGCTGCTGCTCGACCGGGTCGAGCCCGAGGTGCGCCGCGAGGCGCTGCGCGACATGCGCACCCGCGAGATGAACGCGAGCCAGTCGGCTGCCTTCACCGCGCGCAACGGCCACGACCGCGGCCTCTAGCCGCGCAGCTCGGTGCGACTGGTCTTCTTCGGCACGCCCGCGGACGCGGTGCCGGCGCTCGAAGCGCTGCACGTGGCCGGGCACGAGATCGCGCTCGTCGTCACCCAGCCCGACAAGCGACGCGGTCGCGGCAGCGACCCGAGCCCGAGCCCGGTGCGCGAAGCGGCCGAAGCGCTGGGCCTCCGGGTGCTCACGCCCCAGAAGTCACGTGAGGTCGTCGACGAGGTGGCGGCGTCGGGCGCCGACGTGGGCGTCGTGGTCGCGTTCGGGCAGCTGCTCCCGCCCGCGCTGCTCGAAGCCGTCCCGCACGGGTTCGTCAACGTGCACTTCTCGTTGCTGCCGCGGTGGCGGGGTGCCGCGCCGGTGGAGCGCGCGGTGCTCGCGGGTGACCGCGAGACCGGCGTCTGCATCATGGCCTTGGAGGCGGGCCTCGACACCGGACCGGTCTTCGCTCGTGAGCGCACCCCCATCGGCTCGACGGAGACGGCGGGCGAGCTGCGGGCCCGGCTGGTCGTGCTCGGGACCGATCTGCTGGTCGACACGCTGCCGCGCGTCCCGACGGCGGTGCCCGAGCCACAGACGGGCGAGCCCACGCACGCCGACAAGCTGACCGTCGAGGAGTTCGAGCTCGACTGGGAGCAACCGGCCGAGGATCTGGCGAGGATCGTGCGCGCCGGCAACCCGCGACCGGGCGCGTGGACCACCGACCACGGCGGTCGGCTCAAGGTGTGGCGCGTGCGGGCGTTGTCGGCGTGCATCGACGCGGAACCCGGCACGGTGTTCGGCCACACGCGTGTGGCGACCGGCGAGGGTGCGCTCGAGCTCGTCGAGGTGCAGCCCGAGGGTCGCCGGGCCATGGATGCGAACGCCTGGCTGGCCGGCCGTCGCGCGCCGGATCCACTGCTCGGTACATGACCGACGCCCCATGACCGAACATGTCACTGCGCGCGTCGTCGCCCTCGATGCGCTCGTCCGGGTGGAGGACGGCGCGTACGCGCACGTCGTGCTGCCGGCGATGTTGGCGCAGACCAGCCTGAGCGATCGTGACCGGGCGTTCGCCACCGACCTCGTGTACGGCACCGTGCGTTCGCAACGCCGACTCGACGATCTGCTCGGCCACGTGGTGAAGCGTCCGATCCACCGTCTCGACCCGCCGGTGCGGGCCGCGCTGCGCCTCGGCGCGTACCAACTGCTCCACGACACGCCACCCCATGCGGCGGTGGCGTCGACCGTCGACGCGGTCGGTGCCCGATCACCACGCGCGCGCGGGTTCGTCAACGCCAACCTCCGCGGGCTCACGCGCCTGTCGAAGCCGTGGCCCGAACCCACCGCCGACGCGGTTGCGCTCTCGTATCCCGACTGGTTGGTCGAGCGGCTCACGCGCGACCTCGGGCGCGCCGCCGGGCGCGAGGCGCTGGTGGCGATGAACGCTCCCGCCGCCGTCACCCTGCGTCCCGATCCGCGCCAGGTCACCGCCAGCGCGCTCACCGAGGAGCTCGAGGCGGCTGGCGCCGAGGTGGAGCCCGGTCGACTGGTGAGCGACGCGCTCGATCGTTCGGGGCGTGGGCGATCCGGGACGGCTGGAGGCGGTGCGCGACGGCCGCGCGACCCCCAGGACCAGGGCAGCCAGGCGGTCGTGCACGTCCTCGGGGCGGAGCCGGGGGAGCGCGTCGCCGATGTGGCCGCCGCGCCCGGGGGCAAGGCCACCGCCATCGCCGAGAAGGTCGGTGCCGGCGGCACGGTCGTGGCGATCGACGTCGACGCCGGCCGGGTCCGCATGATCGACGGCGCCCGTCATCGCATCGGGTTGCCGCACCTCTTCCCGGTCGTTGCCGACGCGCGCGCGGTCCCGCTGCGCCCCTCGACCTTCGACCGGGTGTTGCTCGATGCACCGTGCAGCGGCATCGGTGTGCTGCGCCGGCGTCCGGACGCCCGCTGGCGGCTGCAACCCGAGACCATCGACGAGCTCGCCGCGCTGCAGCGCGACCTGCTGGGCGCCGCGGCATCGCTGGTCCGACCGGGTGGTGTGCTCGTCTACTCGGTGTGCACGCTCACCAACGAGGAGACGCTCGACGTCGACGCCTGGGCCGCCGACGCGTTCCCCGAGTTCACGCCGCTGACGCCCCCAGGGGGTCCGTGGATCGCCGCGCGGTCGCGGTGCGCTCCTGCTCCCGCAGGCCGCCGGCACCGACGGGATGTACGTCCTCGTCCTGCGCCGCACACCCTGACCGGCCCGGGGACGCGGGTAGTTTGCGACCCATGAGGGCCTTGCAGCTCGCACCGTCGATCTTGTCCGCCGACTTCGCGCGGCTGGGGGCCGACGTGGAACGCGTGAGCGAGGTCGCCGCCCTCCTGCACGTCGACGTGATGGACGGCCACTTCGTGCCCAACCTCACCATCGGCCCGCCGGTGGTGAGGTCGCTGCGCCAGCACACCGACCTGTTCCTCGACTGCCACCTGATGGTGGACAACCCCGGCGTCCTGCTCGCCGACTTCGCCGACGCCGGCGCCGACCGCTGCATCGTGCACATCGAGCTCGGCGATCCCCGTCCGCTGTTCGACGAGCTCCGTGCCGCGCGACGTCGGCGTGGGACTCGTGCTCAACCCGTCCACGCCGGTCGACACGGTGATGCCCCACCTCGACCAGATCGACCTGCTGCTGGTCATGAGCGTCAACCCCGGATGGGGTGGTCAGCCGTTCATCCCCGAGGTGCTCGACAAGGTCGCCGCCGTGCGCAAGGAGATCGACGCGCGCGGTCTCGCGTGCGAGATCGAGATCGACGGCGGCATCAACGTCGACACCGCGGGCGACGCGGCCGCGGCGGGAGTCGACATCCTCGTCGCCGGCAGTGCGGTGTTCCGCGCCGAGGAGCCGGCCGCGGCAGGTCGCGCCATCCTCGCCGCCGCGGAGCAAGGCCTCACCCGGTGAGTCCGGCTCCCGAGGTCACTGTGCACCTGGTCGCCAAGGTGCTCGTCGTGTCCGACGGCGTGCACGGGGGCACCCGCGAAGACCGCGCCGGCCCGAAGGTCGTGCAGCGACTCAACGACGCCGGCTGGGCAGTCGTCGAGCACCGGGTCACCGCCGATGGCATCGACGAGGTCGCGTTCTCGCTGCGTGACCTGGTCGCCGGCTTCACCGGCGTCGTGCTCACGACCGGCGGCACCGGCTTCGGTCCTCGTGACCTCACGCCGGAGGGCACGCGCATGATCATCGACCGTGAAGCACCCGGCCTGGCCGAAGCGATGCGCCGCGCCAGCGACTCCCCGGGCAAGCCGTTCGGCATGCTCGGGCGCGGGGTGTGCGGCACCGTCGGCACCGCGATCGTCTGCAACCTGCCCGGGTCGAGCAACGGGGCGCTCGAGTGCCTCGAGGTGATCCTCCCCGCACTGCCGCACGCGCTCGACCTGCTCAGCGGCGGCCGACCCCACTGACGCACCAGTCCAGGAGCCTCCATGCGCGCAGCGCTCTACGAAGCCGGGAGCACCACCCTCGCGATCGGTGACATCGACATCGACGACCCGGCGCCCGGACGCGTGCGCGTGCGGGTCCATCACTGCGGGATCTGCCACTCCGACTACACCGCGCTGCACAGCACGTACGGCGCCAGCCCTTCGGTGCTCGGCCACGAGGCCGCCGGCGTGGTCGACGCGGTCGGGGAGGGGGTCACCATGGTGGCGCCCGGCGACAAGGTCGTGCTCACACCGATCGCACCGTGTGGTCGCTGTTACTGGTGCCAGCGCGACCAACCCGGCTGCTGCGTGAACAACTCCGCGGTGATGGGGGGCGCGTTCCTCGACGGCTCGACCGGCCTCTCGCGCGGTGGGCAGCAGGTGTTCCGCGGCCTGGGTGTCGGAGGCTTCGCCGAGTACGCGATGTGCGGCGAGACCGGCGCGGTGAAGGTCCCCGCCGACACGCCGCTCGAAACCGCGTGCGTGATCGGTTGCGCGGTCCAGACCGGTGTGGGCGCGGTGCTCAACACCGCGAAGGTCGAACCCGGCGCGACCGTGCTCGTGCTCGGCCTCGGCGGCATCGGCCTCTCGACCGTCCAGGGCGCGCGCGCCGCGGGTGCCGCGCAGATCATCGCCAGCGACCCGCTCGACTGGCGGCGCGCCGCGGCGAGGAAGATGGGCGCCACCACCGTCCTCGATCCCGCTGCCGACGACGTGCTCGCCGCCACTCGTGACCTCACGGGTGTCGGTGCCGACTACGCGTTCGAGTGCGCGGGTGTCGCCGCCCTCGCCGCGCTCGGGATCGAAGCGACCCGCGCCGGCGGCTCGACCGTCCTCGTCGGCGCACCGCCGCTGGAAGGCAAGCTCGAGCTCGACCCGCTGGTGCTGTTCGGCATCAGTGAGAAGAAGGTCATGGGCTGCTTCCTCGGGAGCTGCAACTCGCTGCGCGACATCCCGCGCATGGTCGCGATGTGGCGTGGGGGCCAGCTCGACCTCGAGGCGCTCGTCACCGCCCACCGCCCGCTCGACGACATCGACGACGCCTTCACCGACCTCGCCGCCGGCGTCGGCATCCGCACCGTCATCGACCTGCGTCTGAGGCGGCGCTCGGTGTTCGCCGAGACTCCCGGGCGTAGACTCGCTCTCCACAAGTGAATGCCCTCGGGGTTGGGTGAAAGTCCCGACCGGCGGTGGCCAGGCGGCGTGCCTCCCGTTATAATGGGATGCATTAACTACCTGGGAGCCCGCGAGCCCACGACAGCCGGTCGTGTGGTCGACCCGGTCAGAAGCCGGGGCCGACGGTGAGAGTCCGGATGGGAGAGGGCGCAGACCAGGACCGCCGGAGTCGTCCGTGCCACGGGGGACGCCGTCGGGCCGATGTCGCTGCGACCCCTCCTGCACGCTCGCACCCGAGGTGACCAGGGGAGACGGAGCAGCACTGCAGGTGGCCGCCGACACCGACTCGATCGATCGGGCCTTCATGGACCGGGCCCTGGCCCGAGGTGAGACCGCCCGGCGGCGCACCGCGCCCAATCCGTGGGTCGGCGCGCTCGTCGTGCTCGACGGCGAGGTGGTCGGCCAGGGCGCCACGCAGCCGCCCGGCGGCGCCCACGCCGAGGTCGAAGCCCTCGCCGAAGCCGGCGACCGGGCCCGCGGTGCCACCGTCTTCACCACCCTCGAACCGTGCTCGCACCACGGCCGGACCGGCCCCTGCGTGGTCGCGCTGGCCCAGGCCGGCGTCACCCGCGTGGTCGTCGCGCTCGAGGATCCCGATCCTCAGGTCGCGGGCCGGGGCATCGCGCAGCTCCGTGACCTCGGCGTCACCGTCGACGTCGGGACCGGCGCCGAGGCCGCCGCCCGTTCGCTCGCGCCCTACCTCGTGCACCGCCGCCTCGGGCGCGCGTTCACCGTCGTGAAGACGGCCATGAGCCTCGACGGTCGCATCGCAGCGCGCGACGGCTCGTCGCAGTGGATCACCGGCGCCGCGTCCCGCGCAGACGCCCACCGCCTCCGGGCCGAGTCGCAGGCCATCGTGATCGGCGCCGGCACCGCGCTGGCCGACCGTCCCCGTCTCACCGTGCGCGACGCCGACGGCCCCGTGGCCATGCAGCCGTTGCGGGTCCTGCTCGACGCCAGCGGCCGCGTCCCCGCCGACGGCCCGCTGTTCGACCCCGAGCTCGCGCCCACCCTCGTCGTCACCACCGAGCGGGCGGCCGACGACTCGCAGCGGGCCTGGCTCGCCGCCGGTGCCAAGGTGCTCACGGTCCCTCCGGCCGCCACCGGCGCGGGTGTCGACCTCGCCGCCACGCTCGAGGTGCTCGCCGGCCTCGGCGTGCTGCAGGCGCTGGTCGAGGGCGGCGCCGCGCTCAGCGGCTCGTTGCTCGATGCCGGCCTCGCCGACCGCCTGGTCACCTACGTCGCGCCCACCGTGCTCGGTCGCGACGGACGTCCCGCGCTCGACCTCGCCGGTCCCGCCCGCATCGCCGAGGCGCCCCGCTGGCACCTGGTCGACGTCGCCCGCGTCGGCACCGACGTCCGCCTCGACTACGAACCGCCCGTCGCCGGGGAAGCGCGCTGATGTTCACCGGCATCGTCGAGGAGCTCGGCACCGTGCGCGCGATCACCCCGGACGCGGGCGGTGCGCGCATCGAGATCGTCGCCGAGGTCGTGCTCGACGACGCCGCGCTCGGCTCGTCGATCGCGGTGAACGGCTGTTGCCTCACCGTGGTCGAGCTGCTCGACGACGGCTGGGCCGCCGACGCGGTCACCGAGACCCTCGAGCGCACGTCGCTCGGGTCGCTGGCCGCCGGCGATCGCGTCAACCTCGAACGGCCGGTCCGCCTCGCCGACCGCCTCGGTGGCCACATCGTGCAGGGTCACGTCGACGGCGTCGGCACGCTGCGCGACCGCGTGGCGCTGCCCGACGGCTCGACCCGCATGACCTTCGCCGCGCCCCCCGAATCTGCTGCGCTACGTCGTCGAGAAGGGGTCGATCACCG
Organism: uncultured Actinomycetes bacterium; assembly: GCA_963720765.1. Classification (GTDB taxonomy): domain Bacteria; phylum Actinomycetota; class Acidimicrobiia; order IMCC26256; family DASPTH01; genus DASUAS01. Next base: position 23,413 of record CAVRGS010000011.1, on the reverse strand, counting down.
TCGACGGCATCAGCCTCACCGTCGCCGCCCTCGACACCGTCGTCGCCGGCGACGCCACGTTCTCCGTGGCCGTGATCCCGCACACCCTCGCCGTCACCACGCTGGGCCCCAAGGCGCCCGGCGATCCCGTGAACCTCGAAGTCGACGTGCTGGCCAAGCACGTCGAACGCCTCCTCTCCACGCGCTCGACCACGCACTCCACCACGCACTCCAGCCAGGAGCCCTGAGATGCCCTTCACCCAGATCGAGAACGCCATCGCCGCCGTCGCACGCGGCGAGATCGTGATCGTCGTCGACGACGCCGACCGCGAGAACGAAGGGGACCTGATCATGGCCGCCGAGGCGATGACGCCCGAGAAGATGGCGTTCATGATCCGCCACACCAGCGGCGTGATCTGCATGCCCGTCGAAGGCCCGCGGCTCGACGAGCTGCGCCTCCCGCTGATGGTGGCCGACAACACCGAGAGCCAGCGCACCGCGTTCACGGTCTCGGTCGACGCCCGCGCCGGCACCACGACGGGCATCTCGGCCGCCGACCGCAGCGCGACCGTGCACGCGCTGCTCGACGAGGCGACCCGGCCTGAAGACCTCGCTCGCCCCGGTCACATCTTCCCGCTGCGGTACCGGGATGGCGGAGTGCTCAAGCGCGCCGGCCACACCGAAGCCGCGGTGGATCTCGCCCGGCTCGCGGGGATGCAGCCGGCCGGCGTGCTCGCCGAGGTCGTCAACGACGACGGCACCATGGCCCGAATGCCGCGGCTCGAGGAGTTCGCAGCGGAGCACGGCCTCCAGCTCATCTCCATCGCCGACCTCATCCGTTACCGCCGTCACTCCGAGAAGCTCGTTCGCCGCGTCTCCGAAGCGCGCATCCCGACCCGCCACGGCGACTTCACCGGCTTCGTGTTCGAGTCGCTGCTCGACGGCACCGAGCACATGGCGTTCGTGAAGGGCGAGGTCGCGGGCCAGGAGAACGTGCTCGTGCGCGTGCACTCCGAGTGTCTCACCGGCGACGTGTTCGGCTCGATGCGCTGCGACTGCGGCCTGCAGCTCGACGCCGCGATGGAGCTCATCGCCCACGAGGGCACCGGCGTGGTCGTCTACCTGCGCGGCCACGAGGGGCGGGGCATCGGCCTCGGCCACAAGATCCGCGCGTACACGCTGCAGGACCAGGGCCGTGACACCGTCGAGGCCAACGTCGAGCTCGGATTCCCGGCGGACTCCCGCGAGTACGGCATCGGATCGCAGATGCTCGTCGACCTCGGCGTGTCGACGATGCGCATCATGACCAACAATCCGTCCAAGTACGGCGGCCTCGAGGGCTACGGTCTGGAGATCGTCGAGCGGGTGCCGCTGCACGTGCTGCCCAACTCGGAGAACATCCGCTACCTGCGCACCAAGCAGGAGAAGATGGGGCACCTCCTCGAGATCGGCGACGAAGGCCTCGGCACCAGCTAGAACACCACACGCAGCATGGGTACCTACCGCGAATACGAAGGCGCGCTCGACGCCACGGGGATGCGGATCGCGATCGTCGCGGGACGCTTCAACGACCACATCACCACACCCCTGCTCGACGGCGCGCTCGCCGCGCTGAGCAAGGCCGGCCTCGACGACGTCCCCGTGCACTGGGTACCGGGTGCGTTCGAGATCCCGTTGGTCGCACAGCGACTCGCGGCCACCCGTGCGTGCGACGCGGTGATCTGCCTCGGTGCGGTCATCCGGGGTGACACCCCGCACTTCGACTACGTGGCGGGCGAGTGCGCGTCGGGCATCATCCGCGTGTCCCTCGACACCGGCGTGCCCGTGGTGTTCGGCGTGCTCACCGTCGACGACCTCGACCAGGCCCTCGCTCGCTGCGGCGGCACCGCCCACAACGGGGTGGCGGTGAACAAGGGCGAAGAGTCGGCAGCCACCGCAGTCGAGATGGTCTCGCTGCTCCGACAGATCGCAACGCCAGCTCGAGACAAGGAAGTGTGATGCTCCGCCTCGTCCTGCCCAAGGGCTCGCTCGAACGCGCCACGATGCAGCTGTTCGAGGACGCCGACCTCGCGGTGTCGCGCGGATCCGACGTCGACTACCGCGGCAGCATCGACGACCCGCGCGTCGACGAGGTGCGCATCCTGCGCCCGCAGGAGATCCCGCGCTACGTCGCCGATGGCATGTTCGACGTCGGCATCACCGGGCGCGACTGGATCGAGGAGCGCAACGCCGAGGTGGTCACGCTCACCGAGCTGCACTACTCCAAGGCCACCGCCCGGCCGATCCGCATGGTGCTCGCGGTCGCGGCCGACTCGCCGGCGCAGTCGGTGACCGACCTGCCCGCCGGGCTCGTCGTGCACACCGAGTACCCCGAGGTCACGCGCCGCTACTTCGAGCAGCACGGCGTCGACGCCAAGGTGGAGCTCTCCTACGGCGCCACCGAGGCCAAGGTGCCCGACATCGCCGACGCCGTGGTGGAGATCACCGAGACCGGACGCGCCTTGCGCGCCGCGGGGCTGCGGATCCTCGACACCATCCTCGTCTCCTACACGGAGCTCATCGCCAGCCCCGAGGCGTACGCCGACCCCGACAAGCGCAAGGCGATGGAGCAGTTGCAGAGCCTGCTCACCGGCGCGCTCGAAGCGCGCGGCCGCGTGCTGCTGAAGCTCAACGTCGACGCCGCTGATCTGGACGGGGTGATCGCGCTGCTGCCTGCGTTGAAGTCGCCCACGGTCTCGAAGCTCTTCGGGGAAGATGGCTTCGCGGTGGAGACGGTGGTGGCCAAGAGCGAGATCAACACGCTCATCCCCGAACTGCTCGACCTCGGCGCCAACGGCATCATCGAGCTGCCGATCTCCAAGATCGTCCCGTGAGAGCCCACTACTCCGGCCGGATCGCCACCTTCGACGATCACGTCGGCCGGGGCGAGATCGAGGCGCGCGGCGGGATGCACTTCCCGTTCCACTGCACCGCGATCTCCGACGGCACCCGCACCATCGCCCCCGACACGCCGGTGAGGTTCCGGCTCCGCCCCGGTCCACTCGGCGTCCTCGAAGCCACCGCGATCGAGCCCGGCGAATGAGCTGCGCCGCATGAACATGGCGGTCTGAGCGCGTGCAGCGTCGACGCCTGGGGGCGAGCGGGCTCGAGGTCTCGGTCCTGTCGCTGGGCGCGATGACCTTCGGGACGGGCATGCCTCCGGTCACGACCGTCGACGAACGCGACGCGCGCACGATGATCGATCGCGCCCTCGCAGCCGGTGTCAACCTGATCGACACCGCCGACGTCTACGCGTTCGGCCAGTCGGAGGAGATCCTCGGTCGATGCGTGCGCGCACTGCACGGTGGGGGCGACGACGTGCTCGTGGCCACGAAGTGCGGCTTCGGTTCGCACGACCCGGGCGCGCTCTCGTACGACAACGTCGTCGCCGCGTGCGAGGCGAGCTTGGCCCGCCTCGGCCTCGACCACATCGACCTCTACCAGTTGCATCGCCCCGACCGCGCCACGCCGATCGAGGAGACGCAGCGCGCGCTCGACGACCTCGTCGCGCGTGGGCTGGTGCGCGCGATCGGCACCAGCAACTTCCACGCGTGGGAGACGTCGGCCGCGGTCGCGCGGCAGCGCGCGCTCGGCCGTCCCGTGTTCACGGCGACGCAGCTCTACTACTCCCTCGTCGCGCGCGAAGCCGAGCACGAGCTCATCCCCGAGTGCCGGGCCGACGACCTCGGCGTGATCGTGTGGAGCCCGCTGTCGAGTGGCTTCCTCACCGGTCGCTACCGGGCTGCCGCAGGAGCGGCGCCGGGTGAGGGACGGCGCACCACGTTCACGTTCCCGCCGGTCGACCCCGACCTGGGAGAGCGCGCGCTCGTCGCCCTCGCCGCGGTGGCCGGTGCCCGCGGGATCTCCATGGCCCGGGTCGCGTTGGCGTGGGTGCTGGCGCAGCCCGGCATCACGTCGGCCATCGTGGGGGCCAGCAGCCTCGAGCAGCTCGACGACAACCTCGCCGCCGCCGACGTCGAGCTCACGGCCGATGAGCTCGCCGCCCTCGACGCCGCCACCGCGTTGGCGCCGATCTACCCGGCGTGGTGGGATCCCGCCATGGGCATCCCCGGCCCCACCGATCTCCTGGAGGACACATGAGCGAATGGACCGACCGCGACCAGCGCCAGGCGGACGCCTCCGCCCAGTACGAGCACATCATGACCACGCCGGCGCCCCCGGCGATGGGCGCGTACATCGACGCGGGCGTGATCGGCTTCGTGTTCGGTGAGATGTGGCGCCGTGGGGTGCTCACGCCGCGCGACCGGCGCTGGGTCACGCTCGCGTGCGTCGGCGCGGCCGACGCGCCGATCCCGATGGAGACGCACACCTACGCCGCGCTCAAGAGCGGTGACGTCACCAACGAAGAGATCGACGAGTTCCTGCTGTTCTTCGGGACCCAGATGGGCTGGCCCAAGGGCTCGGCGATGAACACGCACATCCTCACCGCCATGGCGAAGGTCGCCGAGGAGCGCGGCGAGGAGATGCAGCTGCCGCGCTTCGTGCCCTGGACCGATCCCATCGACGACGACGTGCGCCGCGCCCGCGGCGAGGCGGCCTACGAGTCGGTGCACGGGGTCAAGCCGCCGACGGCGGCCACCGCGTTCCGGGGGCGGGCGTACTACGACTACCTCTACGGCGAGGTGTGGACGCGCGACGAGTACCTCACGACCCGCGATCGGCGGTTGGTCGCGCTCTGCTGCAGCGCCGAGCTCGGTGCCGACGCGGAGACCGCCGAGCACCTCGAAGCCGCGCTCCGCCTCGGCGAGCTCACCTACGAGGAGCTGCAGGAGGTCGTGGTGCACGTCGCGGTGTACCTCGGCTGGATCGTCGCCCGCCGTCTCGACGACCTCCTCGTCGCCGCGGCAGAGCGGGTGGGCGTCATCCCTTCGTGACGCCCATCCCGTCCTCGCCGGTGGCGCGGTGCACCGCCGGGCGCGCGCTGCTCGACAGGTTGCCGGCGGCGTTGATCAACGACACGTGGGTGAACGCCTGGGGGAAGTTCCCGAGCTGGCGCCCCGCGACCGGGTCGTACTCCTCCGACAGCAGGCCGACGTCGTTGGTCAAGCCGGCCAGTCGCTCGAAGAGCGCCCTCGCCTCCGCGGTGCGCCCGAGCATGCCGAGCGCGTCGGCGAGCCAGAACGAGCAGGGCAGGAAGGCGCCCTCGCCCGGCGGGAGCCCGTCGATGCCCTCCTCCGACTGGTAGCGCAGCACGAAGCCGTCCTCGACCAGTTCCCGCTGCACCGCGTCGACCGTGCCGGCGACGCGCGGGTCGTTCGCGGGGAGGAAGCCGACCAGCGGGATCATCAGGCTGCTGGCGTCGAGGGACTTCGAGTCGTACGACTGCGTGAACGTGTTGCGCTCGGCGTCGAAGCCGCGTTCGAGCACCTCGCGGTGCACCTCGTCGCGCGCGGCGCGCCACCGGTCGGCCGGACCCGAGAGCCCGAACCCCTCGACCGCCCGCACCGCCCGGTCGAACCCCACCCAGGCCATGACCTTCGAGTGCACGAAGTCTCGCCGGCCGCTGCGCACCTCCCAGATGCCTTCGTCGGGTTCCTGCCAGGCCGACTCGAGGAACCCGAGGATCGCGGTCTGGAGATCCCACGCGTTGGGATCTTCCTCGACACCCAGGCAGCGCATCTGGTGGAGCGCGTCGAGCACTTCGCCGTACACGTCGAGTTGGAACTGGCGGTGGGCGGCGTTGCCCACCCGCACGGGCGCCGAGCCCTCGTACCCGGCCAGCCAGTCGACCTCGTACTCGTCGAGGCGACGTTCGCCCGCGGCGCCGTACATGATCTGCAGGTGTGCCGGATCACCCGCGACCGCGCGCAGCAACCAGTCGCGGAACGCGATCGCCTCGTGCTGGAAGCCCGCGCTGGTGAGCGAGTAGATCGTGAACGTGGCGTCGCGCAGCCAGCAGTAGCGGTAGTCCCAATTGCGCACGCTCCCGACCCACTCGGGGAGTGACGTCGTCGGCGCGGCGACGATCCCACCGGTCGGCGCGTAGGTGAGCGCTTTGAGCGTGATCACCGAGCGCAGCACGAGATCCCGCCACTCGCCCGTCGTAGGTGGACCCGGCCGACCAGTCCCGCCAGAAGGCCGTGGTCCGATCGAGCGCGGCCTCGGCGTCGGGGACGTCGGGCCACGGCAGGTGCGACGGTGAACCCGTGAGCACGAACGGGATTCGGTCGCCCGCCGCCACCTCGAACTCGGCGGTGTGGCGGAAGTCGTGCCCGTGCACGTGAACGGGCGTGGTCAGCCGCAGTGCGTACGGGCCGCTCACGAACGTGACACCGCCGTCGATCGAGCGCACCCAGGGCAGGATGTTCCCGTAGTCGAAGCGCACGGTGAGGTCCATCGTCATCGGCACCCGGCCGCTGATGCCCTCGACGATGCGGATGATGTCGATGTGCTGGTCGCGCACGGGCATGCAGTCGATCAGCCGGACGCAGCCCTCGGGCGTGTCCCACTCGGTCTCGAGCACGAGCGTGCCGTCCCGGTAGTGCCGTCGAGTCGATCGGGCCGCCGATGCCGGCCCGATGCTCCAGTGCCCGTTCGACGCGTCGCCGAGGAGCGCGGCGAAGCAGGCACCCGAGTCGAAGCGGGGCGCGCACAACCAGTCGATGCAGCCGTCATCGCCGACGAGTGCCGCGGTCTGGGTGTCGCCGATGAGCGCGTACCGCTCGATCGGCGTCGTCACGTCGGGGTGATCACTCGGGGGCGGAGAGCTCGACGAACGCCAGCCGGAGCTGGGTCACCGCCTCTCGCAGCGCCTCGTGGTGGGGAGCCAGTCGGTCGCCGAGCGTGTCGACCAACGCGCCGAGGGCGTCGATCGCCAGTCCCGCCTCGGCGAGGCGAGGTTCGCCCGGGGTGCCGTCGATGCCGGGATCGGGGAGGAGGTGGATGACCGCCAGCTGCTGGAGCCCGATGGCGTGGTTGGCCACGATGTCGGCGACCGGGATGGCGGCCAGCTCGGCCCGGGCCCGGAGCAGCTCCTCGTACTGCTCCTGGGTCATCTCGACCGCTTCGCCCTCGGGCCCGACGTCGAGCGCTGCTTCGCGGTCCGGCTCCGGGCCGGGATCGGGTCGGTGCTCGCCTGATGGTGTCCAGATGCTGCTCACCCGTGTATCCTGGCAGGAAATCCGGTCACGACCGGCATAGCAGGGAAGTGGGAAGCGGCTCATCGGCCTCGGCTGGAGCTTCGATCCCCACCTGGCCACCAGCCACCACACCAAGATGGCCGGTGCGCCAGGTCCGCATGTTGCACGGCCACGCTCGTCGTGGCGGTTTGATGGCGGACATTCCCGTGTCCGCCATCGTCGCGTCCGGGACCAGTTCCTCCCCCAGAGGAAGCTCCGATGAAGCAGGTGACCACATAGCTGCACACGAGGTCAGGATCAACGACCGCATTCGAGCCCGCGAGGTCTTCCTCGTCGGCGCCGACGGCGAGCAACTGGGGGTCCGCCCCCTGCCCGAAGCGCAGACGCAGGCCCGTGAACAAGAGCTCGATCTGGTCGAGGTCGCGCCCAACGCGAACCCGCCCGTCTGCCGGATCATGGACTATGGCCGGTACGTCTACGAGCAGGAACAGCGACGGCGTCAGTCGAAGCGCAAGGCCACGAACGTCGTCATCAAGGAGATGAAGTTCCGGCCCAAGATCGACGAGCACGACTACACCACGAAGATGAAGCACGTCGTGCGCTTCCTGGGCGAGGGCAACAAGGTCAAGCTCACGATCATGTTCCGCGGTCGAGAGATGGCCCACCCCGAGCTCGGGATGAAGATCCTCACCCGGGTCGCCGACGACGTCGCGGAGTTCGCGACCGTCGAGAGCACTCCACGGCTCGACGGACGCAACATGACCATGGTGCTGCACCCCACCCGCAAGGACGGCAAGAAGCCGTCCACCCGCCACGATCCCGAAGAACCAGCCGAGAGTGGAGCTGCGTGACATGCCGAAGATGAAGACGCACCGGGGCGCAGCCAAGCGCTTCAGGGTGACCAGCACGGGCAAGATCCGCCGTCGCAAGGCGAACCGCCAACGCCATTTCGAGCAGAAGTCCACCGGCGCCCTCGCTCGTGACAAGCAGGGCGTCGAGGTCGTGGGCGGCGACAAGCGGAGGGTCGAGCGTCTGCTCGGCCTTCGCTGACACACACCAGCCGCGCGCCGACGAGTCGCGCGCGATCGATCAGGAGTCACGATGGCCAGGGTCAAGCGATCCGTCCACAGCAAGAAGAGTCGCCGCAAGGTCCTCGCCAAGGCCGAGGGCTATCGCGGGTCGCGCAGTCGGAGCGTGCGCAAGGCCAACGAGCAGGTCATGCACTCCGGCAACTACGCGTACCGCGACCGCCGGGCCCGCAAGGGCGAGTTCCGCCGCCTCTGGATCGTGCGCATCAACGCCGCGTGCCGCGAGCAGGACATCTCCTACTCCCGCTTCGTCGCCGGTCTGAAGGCCGCCGAGATCGAGGTCGACCGCAAGATCCTCGCCGACCTCGCCGTGCGCGACTCGGCCGCCTTCGGCGCGCTGGTCACCACCGCGCGTGAGGCGCTCGAAGCTGCCGAAGCTGCCTGAGCAACCGGCGGCTGAGCCCGTCGGTCCTCGTCACGGCGCGGTCCGGCAACTGCGCGAGCTGCTGCGCGAACCCAAGGTTCGTGCGTCCACCGGAATGTTCGTGGTCGAAGGGCCGCGGGCGATGGCAGCCGCACTCGATCGCGGCGCGCGGCTCGAGCGTGCGTTCGTCGGGCCGCGGGCGGAGACCGCCTTCCCGACGCTCTGTGCCCGCCTCGCCGACGCTGGCGTGCCGCTCCTGTCGATGAAGGAGGGCGTGCTCGAGAAGGTCGGCAGCACGCGCACGCCCCAGCCGGTGCTCGCCGTCGCCCGACGCCCGGTGGCCGACCGGCGCGCCCTGGCCGGTGACGGGTTGGTCGTGGTCGCGCTGGCGATGTCCGATCCCGGCAACCTCGGCACGCTGGTGCGCAGCGCCGACGCGTCGGGGGCGGCGGCAATCCTCCTCGGTCCCGGATCGGTCGACGCGTACAATCCCAAGGTCGTTCGGGCGTCGGCTGGTGCGATCTTCGGGATCCCGGTGGTCGACGCGGAGTCGGAAGGGTGGACTGCGGTGGAGGCGCTCGACGCGCTCGGCGAGCTCGGTCGGCAGCGGCTGGGTGCCACCGCCTCCCGCGGTACCCCGTACACCGAGGTCGACTTCACCCGCGCCGACCGCGATCGTGCTCGGCAACGAGGCCCACGGGATCGACCCCGCCGTCGACGACCGCCTCGACGGCCAGGTGCAGATCCCCATGGCCGGTCCCGCCGAGTCGTTGAACGTGGCCATGGCCGGCACCGTCCTGTGCTTCGAGTCGGCGAGGCAGCGGTCCGGGAGCAGCAGGTGAGCCTGCTGCCCGACGGGTATCTCGACGACGCCGCGGCCGCCATCGCGGCGGCGAACGACGAGTCCGAGCTCGCGGCGGTGGAGCGCTCGTACGCAGGGCGGGGTTCTGCGGTGTCCGATCTCAAGGCATCGATCAAGACGCTCGACCCGGCCGACAAGCCCATCGCCGGCAAGCTGGTCGCCGACACCACGGCTCGCATCACCGAGCTGGTCGAGGCGCGGCGTGCGGAGCTCGCCGCAGTCGAGGCCGCGCAGGCGGGGGAGCGCGACCGCATCGACCTCACCCTCGGCGGGCACGGGCGTGAGCGTGGTCACCTGCATCTCGTCACCCAGGTGCAGCGCGAGCTCGAGGACATCTTCGTGGGCATGGGCTACCGAGTCGTGCAGGGCCCCGAGGTCGAGGACGACTGGCACAACTTCGAGGCGCTCAACATGGTGCCCGGCCATCCGGCGCGCTCGATGCAGGACACGCTCTACGTCGAGCTCGGTGATCCCGAGCAGGTGATGCTCCGCACGCACACGTCGCCGGTGCAGATCCGCACCATGGAGTCGATGACACCGCCGATCTTCGTGGTCGCGCCCGGTCGCACCTACCGCAACGAGACGCTCGACGCCCGCCACTCGCCGGTGTTCCACCAGATCGAGGCGTTGGCCGTCGACCGCGGCATCACCCTCGCCGACCTGTTCGGCACCATCGAGACGTTCGTGCGCCGCCTCTTCGACGACGACCGCATCCGGACGCGCTTCCGTCCCGACTTCTTCCCGTACACCGAGCCGTCGGCCGAGCTCGCGGTGAGCTGCATCTTCTGCGACGGCGCCGGGTGTCGCGTCTGCTCGCAGTCGGGATGGATCGAGCTCGGGGGCTGCGGGATGGTCGACCCCAACGTGCTGCGCGGGGTGGGCATCGACCCCGAGGAGCACACCGGATTCGCGTTCGGCTTCGGCCTCGAACGCATCGCGATGATCCGCTACGGGATCGACGAGATCAGAACGTTCTTCGACGGCGACGTGCGCTTCCTGGCGCAGTACTGAGACGGCAGGTACGAGGCCCGATGCGCGCACCGCTCTCCTGGATCCGCGACTTCACGCCCGTCGACGCCCCGGTCGCCGACCTGGTCTCCGCGCTCAACCAGCTCGGCCTCGAGGTCGAGGGCGTCGAGCAACCCGGCGAGGAGATCACCGGCGTCGTCGCGGCACGGGTGCTCGACGTCGAGCCTCACCCGCACCCCGAACAAGCCGCTCACTCTCGTCGACGTCACCGTGGGCGGCGCCGAGGCGCGCGTCGTGTGCGGTGCGCCCAACGTGGTCGCCGGCATGGTGGTGCCGTATGCGCCGCCGGGTGCCACGTTGCCGGGTGGCTTCACGCTCGAGCGCCGCAAGATCGCCGGCGAGATGAGCGACGGCATGCTCTGCTCGGCCAAGGAGCTCGGCCTCGGCGACGACCACTCCGGCATCCTCGGTCTCGACACCGCCACCGAGCTCGGGCGCGACGTGCGCGAGGTGCTCGGCCTCGACGACGTGATCTTCGACCTCGCGATCACGCCCAACCGGCCCGACGCGATGTGCATCGTCGGCGTGGCCCGCGAGCTCGCCGCGCACTTCTCGCTCGACTTCGTGCTGCCCGAGCCGCTCGGCACCGACCGATGCCGACGGTCACGAGCGACATCACCGTCGTGATCGACGACGACGCCCGCTGCCCGCGCTACCTCGGCCGCGTCGCGCGCGTGACGATGGGGGAGTCGCCCGCGTGGATGGCGCAGCGCCTGGTGAAGGCGGGGATGCGCCCGATCAGCAACGTGGTCGACGTCACCAACTACGTGCTGCTCGAGCGCAACCAGCCGCTGCACGCCTTCGACCTCTCGCGCCTCGCCGGTCGCGGCATCGTGGTGCGCACCGCCGACGAGGGCGAGACCATCACGACCCTCGACGACGTCGAGCGCACGCTCACCGGCGAAGACCTCCTCATCTGCGACGCCGAGCGCACGCCGCAGGCGATCGCCGGGATCATGGGCGGCTCGACGTCGGAGGTGTCCGACGCCACCACCGAGATCCTGCTCGAGTCGGCGTACTTCGAGCGCATGGGCATCGCCCGCAGCTCGAAGCGCCTCAAGCTGCGCAGCGAGTCGAGCGCGCGCTTCGAGCGTGGCATCGATCCCGACGCCATCGCGGTGAACGCGGAGCGGGCGATGGAGCTGCTGGTCGAGGTGGCCGGCGCGCAGGTCGCAGCCGACGCGGTCGACGTGTACCCGGCGCCGGTCGAGCGCGCCCGCATCCGCCTCCGCGCGTCGCGGGTGAACGCGGTGCTCGGCACCGACCTCGACGCCGAGGACGTGTGGAGCTCGCTCTCACCGCTCGGCATCGACCTGGACGATGCGCCGCCGGGTGACACCAGCGACGACGTCATGGTCGCGATCGTCCCGACCTTCCGCCCCGATCTCGACCGCGAGATCGACCTGGTGGAGGAGGTCGCACGGCGCATCGGCTTCGACCGCATCGGTCGCACCCTGCCCGACACCCACGGCCAGGTCGGCATGCTCACCGCCCGCCAGCAGGAGCGGCGTCTCGTCGCCGACGCGCTCGTCGGCGTCGGCCTCTCCGAGGCGATCACGCTGTCGCTGGTGTCGCCGGCCGACCTCGAGCGCGCCGGTGCGCCGCTCGATCGCGTCGTGCGCGCCACCAACCCGCTGCGCGCCGAGGAGTCGGTGCTGCGCACCGCCGTGCTCCCCGGGCTGCTGCGCGCGGTCGCCGGAAACACGGCGCAGGGCCTCGCCGACGTCGCGCTGTTCGAGATGGGCCGTGTGTTCCTCACCCCGAACGGGCCGCGCGGCCCGCTGCCCGACGAGCCCGAGCACGTCGCGCTGGCGTGGGCGGGACAGGTGCGCCGGCGCCCGCTGGAGGACGACCGACCGGTCGACGTGTACGACGCGCTCGACGCGGTGCGGGTCGTGCTCGAGGCGCTCGGCATCCACGACGTCACGCTGCAACCCGACACCCTCACCGGCTACCGCGCCGGACGCGCCGCGCGCGTCGTCGTCGACGGCCGCGACGCCGGCACCGTCGGTGAGGTCGCACCCGACGTGCTCGCCGCATTGGGACTCGACGCCCCCGTCGTCGCCGCCGAGCTCGTGCTCGACACGCTGCTCGACGCGGCCCGACGCGACCGGACGTTCCGCGCGCCGTCGCGCTTCCCGGCGTCGAGCGTCGACCTCGCGTTCGTCCTCGCCGACACCGTCGCCACCGCCGACGTGCTCGCCACGTTGCGGGCCGCGGTCGGTGACGCGCTCGAAGACGTGCGCCTCTTCGACGTGTTCACCAGCGACGCCTTCGGGCCCGGCCGGCGCAGCCTGGCGTTCGCGTTGCGGTTCCGCGTCCCCGACCGCACGCTCACCGACGCCGACGTGGCCACCCTCCGCCAGCAGGCGATCGACGCGGTGATCGCCGCCCACGACGCCGAACTGCGGGGTTGACGCAACACCGACCGCACGATCGAGCGGCGGCCGAGGTCAGCCTCGGGATCTGGCCGCCCGGCGCTCCGCAGCCGATGCTCGTTCCGGCGCACGCGGTGCTCGAGGACGGTACGTGGAAGGTGGCTCGCTCGACGCCCGACCACTTTGCGAGCCTGGCGCAGCAGTTTCGTCGTCCTCCGAGCCTCTGACCGCCATCCGCCGCGTCCGGCGACGCTCGAGCAGACGGTCGACCGCCGAGCGCGAACACGAACAGCACGGTCGCGGCGACCGCGTCGAGCCAGTAGTGGTTGGCGGTGAGCACGATCGCGGCCAACGTGATCACCGGGTGCGCGAGCACGAGGTAGCGCCACCGGCTCGTGGTCGCGAGCAGCACCGCCCACGCGATCACCAGCGCCCACCCGAAGTGCAGCGACGGCATCGCCGCGAATTGGTTGGCGAACCCCTTGTACGGGCTTCCGGCGCCGTACGACGCGGGACCGAACACCTTGGCGGTGTCGACGAAGCCGAGGTGCGGGAACATGCGCGGCGGCGCGAGCGGGAGCAGGAGGTGCAACGTCATTCCCGTGATCGTGATGACGATCATCACGTCGCGGAAGCGCCGGTAGGTCGACGGGTGGCGCACGTACAGCCACACGAACGCGGCCGCGGTCACCGCGACGTGCGCGATCAGGTAGTACGCGTTGAGGAACCGGATGAGCGCGGTGTCGGTGACCACGAGATCCTGCAGCCGCGCCTCGGTGAACACGCCGAGCGAGCGCTCGAGCCCGATCACGTCGTGGGCGTTGTGCACCGCGGTCGCGACGTGACCCTTGCCGAGGAAACGTCCGTACTTGTAGAGCAGGAGGAGCGCGACGACGATGGCCAGCTCCCGCACGAGCGAGCCGCCGAAGCGCGAATGCCACCAGCGTCGCGTCAACATCCCATCGGCGTACCCAACCCACCGACCCGGGACGCTTGTTCCGCTACCGGCGGCGCACCTGCCGGAGCGGCTCGCCCGGGTGCCAGACGTCGATGACCATGAAGTCGTCCTCGACCCGCGCCAGCGAGGCGTCGGTGAGCTCGGCCCGGAACAGCGCCATGCCGCTCGACGGCAGCTCCATCGGGAGCCGATCCACGAATCGGGCAATCGTGTCGTCATCGGTCACCAGCACCGCTCGTCCGCCCACCTTGGCGTCGCCGTCGACCAGCTCGACGTCGGGCGCGCTGTGCAGCGCGAAGCGGCGGATCGCGGCGCAGGTCGTCGGCCTTGCGCGAGTCGGGCATCATCGCCAGCCAGAGCTCGCCCTCGCCGAAGTGCACCTCGAGCCCGGTGAGCCGGGGCGCGCCGTCGGCCCGCAGCGTCCCGAGGATCGAGTGGAGCGTGGCGGTCAGGCGGGCGTGGACGGCGGCGGCCAGGTCCGGCGCCTCGCGCTTCGAAGTCGGCCCAGCTGGTTGCAGGAGGCAGTCACGGCGAGGAAGTTTCGCAGCCGGCGCGAGCACAATGGGAGCCGTGGCGCTGCGGCAACCGCTCGGTGATCTCTACGAGGAGCTGGGGGTCGCGCGTGACGCGACCCGCGACGAGATCGCGGCCGCGTACCGGGCGCGGGCCAAGGAGCTCCACCCCGACACCCGTCCGGCCGACACCGACGCCGCCGATCGCTTCGCACGAGTCGGAGCCGCGTACCGCGTGCTCTCGGATCCCGACCGCGCGGGCCCGCTACGACGCCGCGCTGCTCGTGCCCGCGCCGCCGGCCCCGCCGGGCGCGCCGGCCGCCGCCGCGCCGGCACGCCGCCGCACACCCCTGCACCGGTCGTCGCCACCGTCGAGCGTCGCCCAGCGGCCGCGCCTCAGTCGCAAGGGCGCCCGCTGGTGCGCGGTGGGTGGCGCGGCGCTGATCGTGCTCGGGTTCGTCGTCGGCGCGTTCGTGTTCTCGCTGCAGCGCCACGACGCCGACCTGCGCGCGCGCACGGCATCGCCACCACCGCGGTGGTCGTGCCCGTGAACGGCGAGCGGCGGCTCGAGTTCGAGACGCGCGCCGGCACCGTGGTGCGGGCGACCGAGTCGGTGAAGTCGGGGGAGGAGCAGCCGCTCCTCGGCACCAAGGTGCGCATCCACTACGACCCGGCCGACCCCACGACGATCGTGACCGACGAGAGCCACACCGGGCGCAACGTGACGCTCTGGATCGTGGCGGTGAAGCTCGTGCTCGGGGGCGCGGTGCTGCTCTGGTTCGGTCTGCGGCGTCTGCGTCGGTCGCCCCCGGTCACCACGAACCCTGTCGCATAGATATGCAGATCTGTGTATACTGCCGCCGATGGCGTACCGGGCTGCAGTCGTGGGGGGATCGGGGTACACGGGGGCTGAGCTCCTGCGTCTCCTCGCGGGCCACCCCGACATCGAGGTCTCGCTCGTCACCGCCGATGCCAACGCCGGGGCCGCCGTCGGCGACCTCTACCCGTCGCTGGCCGTCGCCTACGAGGGGCTCACGTACGACGCCGTGAGCCCGGCCGACCTCGCCGGCCTCGATCTCGTGTTCCTCTGCCTGCCCCACGGCCAGTCGCAGGCGATCGCCGCCGACCTGGTCGACACCGTCGCCCACGTCGTCGACCTCGGCGCCGACTTCCGGCTGCCGGTCGCCGACTACGAGCGCTGGTACGGCGAGGCGCACGCCGCACCGGAGCTCATCGAGCAGTTCGCCTTCGGCATGCCCGAGCTCTACCGCGACGAGATCACCGCATCGCGCCACGTCGCCTCGCCCGGTTGCTACCCGACGAGCGCCTCGCTCGCGCTGGCACCGCTGCTCGCGGCCGGCCTCGTCGAGTCCACCGGCATCGTGGTCGATGCCGTCTCCGGCGTGTCGGGGGCGGGCCGTGGCCTGAAGGCCACCAGCCTGTTCGCCGAGGTGAGCGACAACGTCACCGCGTACGGCCTGCTCACGCATCGGCACACTGCCGAGATGGAGCAGGCGCTCGGTCACGTCGCGGGGGAGCCGGTGCAGGTGCTCTTCACCCCGCACCTCGTGCCGATGACCCGCGGGATCCTCGCCACCTGTTACGCACGGCCGGTGGCGGGCGTCTCGCTCTCGACCGAGGGGCTGCTCGCCGGCTACCGCGACTTCTACGCGGCCGAGCCGTTCGTGCACGTGACCGACCGCTCACCGGCCACCAAGGCGACGCTCGGTTCCAACGCCGCGCACGTCACCGTCCGCTACGACGACCGCACGAACACCGTGCTCGCGATCGGCGCGCTCGACAACCTGGTGAAGGGCGCGTCGGGCCAGGCGCTGCAGAACGCCAACCTCGTGCTCGGCCTCCCCGAGACCACCGCCCTCTCCACGATCGGACTCATGCCGTGAGCGTCACTGCCGTTCCCGGGTTCAAGGCCGGCGGCCTCGCGTCGGGCATCAAGGAGTCGGGCGACCCCGACCTCTCGATGGTCGCGACCGTCGACGGCGCGCCGGTCTCCGCCGCCGGTGTGTTCACCAGCAACCTGGTGGCGGCGGCGCCGGTGCAGATCAGCCGCCGGCACCTGGCCGACGGTCGCGCCGCCGCGGTGGTCCTCAATTCCGGCAACGCCAACGCGGCGACGGGGGAGCAGGGGCGGGCCGACGCGCTGCGCATGTGCGAGCTCACCGCGCAGGCCCTCGGCTGCGCGACCACCGACGTGCTCGTGTGCCAGACCGGCCTCATCGGCATCCCGATGCCCATGGACCCGGTGGAGTCGGGCGTGGCGACGCTCGGGGTGCAGCTCAGCGCCGACGCCGCGGGAGGTGCGGCCGCGGCCGAAGCGCTGATGACCACCGACACCGTGCCCAAGACCACGGTGCAGACCGTCGGACTCGGCGGTGCGGTCGCGCCGACGATCGGGGGCATGGCCAAGGGCGCGGCGATGCTCGCGCCGTCGATGGCCACGATGCTCGCAGTGCTCGACCACCGACGTCGCCATCGCGCCGGGGCCACTGACGCGGGCACTCCAGAGTGCGGTGAGCAAGCAGCTTCAACGCGCTGGTCGTCGACGCGTGCCAGAGCACCAACGACACCGTGCTCGTGCTCGCCAGTGGGAGCGCAGGCACCGACGAGATCACCGCGACCTCGGGGCTCGCGTACGCCGCGTTCGTCGAAGCGCTCACCGCCGCGTGCGCCGACCTCGCCCACCAGATGGCCACCGACGCCGAGGGGGCGACCAAGTGCGTCACGCTCCACGTCCGGGGCGCCCGCAACGACCACGAAGCCCAGCGGGCGGCACGGACGGTCGCGTCGAGCCAGCTCGTGCAGTGCTCGCTCGCGGGCAAGGACCCGTACTGGGGTCGGGTGATCTCCGAGCTCGGCGTGAGCGGCGCCATGTTCGATCCCGAAGCGGTCACGATCGCCTACGACGGTGTGGTCGTCTGCGAGCACGGCATCGCGGCCGCGCACGACGTCGACGCGGTGGCGAAGGCGATGGAGCAGCGCGACCTCTCGATCGCGTGCGACCTGCACAACGGCAACGGTGAGGCGACGATGCTCTTCACCGACCTCACCCACGCCTACGTCGACGAGAACATGGGCACCTCGTGACCTCGCACATGATCAACGACGAAGTGCTGGCCAAGGCGCAGATCCTCTCCGACGCGCTGCCGTACATCCGCGAGTTCACCGGCAAGACCGTGGTCATCAAGTACGGCGGCAACGCCATGGAGGATCCTGCGCTCGCCGACCTGTTCGCGCAGGACGTCGTGCTGATGCGGCTGGTCGGCATGAACCCCGTCGTCGTGCACGGTGGCGGCCCGCAGATCTCCGACCTCATGCGGCGCCTCGGCAAGGAGCCGGAGTTCGTCGACGGCCTGCGCGTCACCGACGCCGAGAGCGTCGACATCGTGCGCATGGCACTGGTCGGCAAGGTCAACCGCGAGATCGTGGCCGCGCTGAACCAGCACGGCTCGCTCGCGGTCGGGCTGTCGGGCGAGGACGCCGGGCTCATCAAGGTCGAGATGCGTGACGAACGGCTCGGGTTCGTGGGTGACGTCACCAGCATCGACCCGTCGATCGTGCACAAGCTCATCAACGAGGAGCTCATCCCGGTGATCGCGACGGTCGGGGTCGACGAGCTCGGGCAGGCCTACAACATCAACGCCGACACCGTGGCCGGTGCGATCGCGCTGGCGATGCAGGCCGAGAAGCTCGTGTACCTCACCGACGTCGCCGGGATCTACGCCGCCTATCCCGACGAGTCGAGTCTCCTCTCCCGCACCGACGTCGACGGGCTCGAGGCGATGCTGGCGAGCGGCGCCGCCGACGGCGGGATGATCCCCAAGTTGAAGTCGTGCGCGCTCGCGTTGCGCGGCGGGGTCCGACGCGCGCACGTGCTCGACGGCCGCATCCCGCACGCGCTCCTGCTGGAGTTCTTCACCCGAGAAGGCATCGGCACGATGATCGACGCGAAGGACGACGAGTCATGACCACCTTCGAGAGCATCGCGGCGCTCGACGCCGAGCACGGCATGCAGACGTACGGCCGCCTCCCGGTTGCGTTCGTGCGCGGCGAGGGAGTGAAGCTGTGGGACAGCGAGGGCAAGGAGTACCTCGACTTCCTCGGGGGCCTCGCGGTCACCGCGCTCGGGCACGCGCATCCCGCGGTTGCCGACGCCATCGCCGATCAGGCGCGCACGTTGCTGCACGTGTCGAACCTGTACTTCAACGAGTGGCAGCCGCAGGTGGCGGCGCGACTCGACGCGCTCCACGGCGGGGGCGGCAAGGTGTTCTTCGCCAACTCCGGTGCCGAAGCCAACGAGTGCGCGATCAAGCTCGCCCGCCGGTACGGCCAGGCCAACGGCGGTCCCGACCGGTTCCACGTCCTCTCGGCGTGGGGCTCGTTCCACGGGCGCACGCTCACCACCCTGGCCGCCACCGGCCAACCCCAGAAGCAGGAGACCTTCCAGCCGTTGCCCGAAGGGTTCCGCCAGGTGGTCTTCGCCGACCTCGACGCGCTCGCGGCCGCGATGGACGAGCGGGTCTGCGCGGTGATGCTCGAGCCCATCCAGGGCGAGGGCGGTGTGCAGCCGTCGCCGCCCGGATACCTCGACGGCGTACGGGCGCTCTGCGACGAGCGCGAGGCCCTGCTGATCATCGACGAGGTGCAGACCGGTCTCGGACGTACCGGCAGGTGGTTCGGCTACCAGCACGCCGACGGCGCACGGCCCGACATCGTCACCATGGCCAAGGCGCTCGGCAACGGCGTGCCGATCGGCGCGTGCTGGGCACGCACCGAAGTCGCCGAGGCGTTCAGGCCCGGCGACCACGCCACCACGTACGGCGGCCAGCCGTTGGCGGCGCGCGTGGCGTGCACCGTGCTCGACGTGATGGCCGAGGTCGACGCACCCGCGTGCGCGGCCCGCGCCGGTGAGGTCCTCACCGAGGCGCTCGCTCGGCGTCCCCGGCGTCGCCGACGTGCGCGGCGTGGGTCTCCTCATCGCGGCCGAGCTCGACGAGGGATGGCTGCGGGACCGGTGGCCACCGCCTGTCTCGAGGCCGGTCTCGTGGTCAACGCGGTCACGCCCACCGCGCTGAGGTTCGCGCCCTCGTTGCTCGTCACCGACGACGAGATCGCCGACGCGGTGACGATCCTGAGCTCCGTGCTGAGCAGCGCGACCGGGGCGCTGTCGTCATGAGTGCGCGGCGGTTCCTCGAGGTCGACGACCTCACGCCGGCCGAGTTCGGTGCCGTGCTCGACGCGGCGGAGCAGGGCAAGGCCGACCCGTCGACGATCCCGCACCTGCTCACCGGCCAGGGCGTCGTCCTGCTGTTCGAGAAGCCGTCGGCCCGCACCCGGGCTTCCACCGAGATGGCCGTCGTGCACCTCGGTGGCCACCCGATCTACGTGCGGCCCGAGGAGGTGGGCCTCGGCGAGCGCGAGACCGTCGCCGACGTCGCGCGCACCTTCGCCGGGTTCTGCTCGGTGCTCGCCGCGCGGGTGTTCGACCACGCCACGCTCGAGGAGATGGCGTCGGTCAGCGACGTCCCGGTCGTCAACCTGCTGTCCGACCGTGCCCACCCGACGCAGGCGGTGGCCGACTTCCTCACCCTGCGCGAGCTGTTCGGCACGCTCGAGGGGCGGCGCCTCGCCTACGTCGGCGACGGCAACAACGTCACCGCGTCGCTCGCCTACGCCGCTGCGCTCTCCGGAGTCGAGCTCGCGGTGGCGTCGCCTCCCGGGTACGAGCTCGACGATCTCACCGTGGAACGGGTGCGCAACCTCGGCGGCACCCTCGAGCTCGGACACGATCCGTACGACGCGGTCGCCGGCGCTGACGCGGTGTACACCGACGTGTGGACGTCGATGGGCCAGGAGGAGGAGACCGCGGCGCGGCGCGCCGCGTTCGCCGGCTTCACCGTCGACGACGAGATGCTCCGCTGCGCACACGCAGACGCGTGGTTCCTCCACTGCCTGCCGGCGCACCGGGGCGAAGAGGTGGCGGCGTCGGTGATCGACGGCCCCCGCTCCGCGGTGTGGCAGCAGGCCGCCAACCGCATGCACGGGGCGCGCGCAGTGATCGCCCAGCTTCTCCGCCCGGGAGCAGGGTGATGGCCACCCTCGGCAAGCCGCAACGCCAACACCGCATCGCGCGGCTGCTGGAGGAGCAGGCGATCTCGAGCCAGGCGCAACTGGTCGAGATGCTCGCCGCGCACGGCGTCATCGCCACCCAGGCGACGGTGAGTCGCGACCTCGAGGAGCTCGGCGCGGTCAAGGTCCGCATCCCCGGGGGCGCGATGGCGTACGCCATTCCCGAGCACGCCAAGGAGCGCACCGCCCCCGACGACCACCTCCGACGAGTGATGGGGGAGTTCGTGGTGGAGGTCGCGCACAGCGCGAACCTCGTGGTGCTGCGGACGCCCCCCGGTTCCGCTCACGTCGTCGCGTCCGCGCTCGACCGCTCCGGGGTCCCGGACGTGCTCGGCACGGTGGCCGGCGACGACACCATCATCCTGGTGTGCTCCGAGAGCAGCGGCGGTTCCGCCGTTGCCACCGATCTGGCCACGCTGGCCGGTCTCTCGAACGAACTCTGACGACAGAAGGAACGACGATGGCGAAGCGAGTGGTGCTCGCGTACTCCGGCGGACTCGACACCTCCGTCGCGGTCAAGTGGATCCAGGAGGAGTGGGGTGCCGAGGTGATCGCGCTCGCGGTCGACGTCGGCCAGCAGGCCGACGATCCGTGGGAGGAGATCACCGCGCGCGCGCTGGCCGCGGGGGCCGTGGAAGCACGCGTGGTCGACGCGCGCGCCGAGTTCGCCGACGAGTACCTCGTGCCCGCGATCCACGCCAACGCGCTCTACGAGGGCAAGTACCCGCTGGTGTCGGCGTTGTCGCGCCCGGTGATCGCCAAGCACCTGGTCGACGCCGCACGCGAGTTCGGGGCCGACTCCGTCGCCCACGGCTGCACGGGGAAGGGCAACGACCAGGTGCGCTTCGAGGTGTCGGTGCGGGCCCTGGCGCCCGACCTCGAAGTCCTCGCGCCGGTTCGGGTGTGGGGCTTCACCCGCGACGACAGCATCGACTACGCGGCGAAGCACGACATCCCGATCAGCGTCACGAAGAAGAGCCCGTACTCGATCGACGAGAACCTCTGGGGCCGCGCCATCGAGTGCGGGATCATCGAGGACCCGTGGGTGTCACCACCGCTCGACGCCTACGCGCTCACGGCCGACGTGGCCGACGCGCCCAGCGCGACGCGTGAGGTCGTCGTCCGGTTCGAACAGGGTGTTCCCGTCGCACTCGACGGCATCGTGAAGCCGCTGCACGAGCTCGTCATCGACCTGGGTGCCGTCGTGGGTTCGTACGGCTGGGGCCGGCTCGACATGGTCGAGAACCGGCGGGTCGGGATCAAGAGCCGCGAGACGTACGAGTGTCCGGGGTCACTGGCGGTGCTGCTGGCGCACGCCGACCTCGAGTCGATCACCCTGGAGCGCGACCTGATGCGCGAGAAGGCGCGCCTCGAGCCGCGCTACGCCGAGCTCGTGTACGACGGGCTCTGGTTCTCGCCGCTGAAGGAGGCACTCGACGCGTTCATGCGCCACGCCCAGCGCTTCGTCACCGGCGAGGTGCGTCTGCAGCTCGAGCCGGGCCGGTGCTTCGTCGCGGGTCGGCGCGCCGATCACGGTCTCTACAGCCACGATCTCGCCACGTACGACGCGTCCGACACCTTCCGCCACGAGGACTCCTCCGGCTTCGTGCGCCTGTGGGGCCTGTCGGTGGAGACCTGGGCGCGCGAACAGGGAGGCCCCGCAGGGGCCGACCCCTCAGCAGGTGGGCCGACCACACCTCGCGCCACATGACGCTCTGGCACGGTCGCTTCGCCGACGGCCCCGCCGACGAGCTGCTCGCGTTCACCGAGAGCCTCTCGTTCGACCGGCGGCTCGCACCTGACGACCTCGCGGGTTCGCGCGCGCACGTCGTCGGGCTCGGGCGCGCCGCCATCCTCACCGACGCCGAGGTGAGCGAGGTGCTCGCCGCGCTGGACCAGACCGGGGAGGAGCTGGCCGACGGTTCGTTCGCGTTCGTGCCCTCCGACGAGGACGTCCACACTGCCATCGAACGACGGGTGACGGAGCTGGCCGGCGACGCGGGCGCCAAGCTGCACACCGGTCGCTCGCGCAACGACCAGGTCGCGACCGCGCTGCGGCTGTTCCTGCGGCGTGAGGGTGGCGATGTCGTCGCGCACGTGCATCGCCTCCAGGAGGTCCTGCTCGCGTGTGCGGAGCGCGCCGAGGACGTCTACGTGCCGGGCTACACGCACTTGCAGCGCGCACAGCCGGTGCTGCTCGCGCACCACTTCCTCGCACACTTCTGGTCCTTCGCGCGCGACGTCGACCGATGGCGCGACGCGCTGGCGCGCGCCGATGTCTCGCCCCTCGGTGCCGGTGCGCTCGCAGGGTCGAGCCTGCCCCTCGATCCCGACGCGACCGCTGTCGACCTCGGGTTCGCCAAGCGGTTCGACAACTCGCTCGACGCGGTGTCCGACCGCGACTTCGTCGCCGAGGCGCTGTTCGTGGCCGCGCTCACGCAGGTGCACCTGTCGCGGCTCGGCGAAGAGGTCGTGCTGTGGACCAGCGAGGAGTTCGGCTTCCTGCGCCTCGCCGACGCCTACAGCACCGGTTCGTCGATGCTCCCGCAGAAGAAGAACCCCGACATCGCCGAACTGGCGCGGGGCAAGGCGGGCCGGCTCATCGGCGACCTCACCGGGTTCCTCGCCACCCTCAAGGGCCTGCCGCTCGCGTACAACCGCGACCTGCAGGAGGACAAGGAGCCCTTGTTCGACGCGCTCGACCAGTGTCGCCTCGCGCTCGGTGCGATCGCGGGGCTGCTGGCCACGGCCGAAGTGGTGCCGGCGCGGATGCAGGCGGCGGCCGACGGCCAGCACGCGGCGGCCGTTGATCTGGCCGAGTGGTTGGTGCAACGGGGCGTGCCGTTCCGCGACGCGCACGCGCGCGTCGGCGCGTTGGTGCGGGCGTCGACCGAACGTGGCGTGCCCCTCGACGAGCTCGTGCTCACCGAACCCGACCTCGGCCCCGAGGCGCTGGC
>CAVRGS010000010.1:0-66642 GCA_963720765.1 uncultured Actinomycetes bacterium | reverse complement strand
CTGCGTTCCCGAAGGGATGGTCATGAGACGAAGGACGTTGCTCCGCGGCAGCGTCGGTGATCGACGGCACCGGAGCGCCGGCGCGCGTCGAGGATGTCGTCATCGACGGCGACCGCATCGGCGATCACGCCGAGCCCCACGACGACGTCGTCGACCTCAGCGGGCTCGTGCTCGCCCCGGGATTCATCGACTGCCACACGCACTACGACGCACAGATCCTGTGGGACGCCGCGCTGACGCCGTCGTGCTGGCACGGGGTCACCACCGTCGTTCTGGGCAACTGCGGCTTCGGCCTCGCGCCCACGAAGCCGGCCGACCGCGAGCTCGTAGCTCGAACGTTGGAGAACGTCGAAGGCATGTCGCTGGCGGCGCTCGACGCCGGCATCGCGTGGAGCTTCGAGACCTTCCCCGAGTATCTCGACGCAGTCGAGGCCATCCGACCGCGTCTCAACGTTGCGGTGATGGTCGGCCACACGCCATTGCGCCTCTACGTCATGGGCGCCGATGCCAGCGAGCGCGCCGCGACCGCAGACGAGATCGACCGCATGCGGACGCTCGTCGGCGAAGCAATCGACGCGGGCGCCATTGGGTTCGCCAGCTCGAAGGCGCCGGCGCACGCGGGCGCGTACGGCAAACCGGTTCCGAGCCGGCTCGCCGAGCCGGCGGAGATCTTCGGTATCGGCGAGGCGCTCGGGGAGCGGGGACGGGGCATCTTCGCCATCACCAACGGCCCCGACTTCTACCTCGAGGAACTGGCGGAGCTGTCGAAGTGCACCGGTCGACCGGTCACGTGGACCGCGCTGGCCGCCAGTGCGACCCACCCGAACGCCATGGAGACGCTCGAACGGCAAGCGGCGCTCGGTGGTGACGTGTGGCCGCAGGTCGCGTGCCGCCCGATCGTCATGCAGCTCACGCTCGCGGATCCGTTTCCCTTCGCGCGCGCGAACGCGTTCACTGAGGTGCTCGCGCTCCGCCGGGAGGAACGGCCTGCCCTGTATCGCGATGAGGCGTGGCGCCGGCGCGCTCGCGCCGACATGCAGCGCAAGTTCGGCGCCCGCTGGAACCGGATCTCGGTGCAGGAGTCGAACCGGCACCAAGACATCGTCGACCGACCGATGTCCGAGCTCGCGGTCGAGCGCGGTGCCGACCCGCTCGACGTCATGGTCGACATCGCGCTGGCGGAGGATCTGACCACGCGGTTCCGGTTCGTCCTCGCGAATGACGACGAGACCGATCTCGCCAACGTGCTGTGCGACGACCGAAGTCTGCTCGGGCTCTCGGACGCCGGGGCGCACGCGAGCCAGCTGTGCGACGCGGTGTTCAGCACCTACTTGCTCGAGCACTGGGTTCGTGAGACCGAGACGCTGACGCTCGAGCAGGCGGTGTGGCGACTGACCGGCCATCCCGCGTCGGTGTTCGGCATCGCCGATCGCGGTCGACTCGCGCCCGGCATGGCCGCAGACCTCGTCGCGTTCGACCCCGCCACCATCGGCGTCGCCCCGCTCGAGCGCGTGCACGATCTGCCGGCCGGCGCCGACCGTCTCGTCGCGCGAAGTCGTGGCATCCACCACGTGTGGGTGAACGGCACGCCCATCGTCAGTGACGGGGCGGACGTTCCCGCCCAGCCGGGGAAGCTGCTTCGTTGACCAGCGCTCGGCGGGTCAGGTGCGAGCGCAGCCGGGGAGCAGTCGCCCGGGGCGGGCACCGGTGACCGTGCCTGCTTCTTGCACCACCTCGCCTCCCACGACGGTGTAGCGGAACCCGCCGTCGGGTCGACGGAACCGCGGACCGTCGCCGGGAAGGTCGTGCACGAACTCCTCCGTGTCCCAGTGGAGCTCGTCGAGGGCGAATACCGCGAGATCCGCGCGCTGCCCGGGCGCGAGCACTCCCAGGCCGTCGAAGCCGAACAGCGATGCCTGGCGACCCGTCAGCTGCCACACCGCGTCTTCGAGCGAGAAGTCACCCCGCTCGCGCACGTGGCGGGTGAGGAGCAAGGTGGTGTCACCGGTGGCGCACATCATCTGCAGGTGCGCGCCGGCGTCGCTGTTCGAGATGATCCCGGCCGGATGGAGCAACATCGCCGCCACGCCGTCGGGATCGGCATTGGTCACGTCGACGCCGACGACGCCGGGTTCGAGGTCGTTCTCGAGCACCCAGTCGGCGAGCACGTCAGACGGGTGCCCGCCACGCGCGGCGATGAGATCCGCCAGCGTCCGTCCGACCCACTCGTCGAGGGTGGCATCGCGCACCGAGACCAGTCGGACCCGTTCCGGATGCTGGTGCGGGAACATGGTGCGGCGCGTGGCATCCCACTCGGCCCGCGCCCGGGCGCGCCACGCGTCATCCGCGAGCAGTGTCCGTTTGGTATCGGCGTCGCCCTGGACCACGACGTGCCACGTCGTCGCCAGACCGTAGAACGACATGCCGCCGAACCAGTTCACCCGCACATCGACGCCGCGCGGCGACAACTGCGGGTAGACGCGCACGCCTTGCTCCTGCAGCTCCCCGATGTGGTCGAGGATCTCGAGGATGCGTGCAGGGCGGTCGTTGTCGCAGAAGATGCCGTTGAAGGTCGAGAGGAGGTTGCGCGGGCCGGTCAGGCGGGCGACGCGTTCCACGTCGCGCCGCCACGCGCTGGACTTCACGTCGGGGATGAACTCGAGGAACGCGTTGCGGGTGACGAGGACGTCGAGCAGCGCGCCGAGCTCGTCGTCGTCGGCGAGGACGCTCGGAGTCGGGCGCTTCTGCGCGTCCTCGTCGAACCACGAGGTCGAGAGGCCGCAGGCCCCGGCGACGAGCGCTTCGTCGAGCAGGCGGGCCATGCCGGCGCGCTCGTCCGGCGTGGCAGTGCGGTCCCAGGCGTCATCGCCCATGACGAACATGCGCAAAGGCGTGTGCCCCACCAGCGCGGCCACGTTCACCGTGCACGGCAGCGCCCGCAGCGCGTCGAGGTACTCCGGAAACGTTGTCCAGGACCACGGCACCGATTCGGCGAACACCGAGGGCGGCATGTCCTCGACGTATGCGAACACCGCGCTCAACGCCGCGCGCTGCTCGGGATGCAGCGGCGCGAGCGAGAGCGAGCAATTCCCGATGAGCACCGTGGTGACGCCGTGTTGCGGCATGGGGTCGCAACTGGGATCCCAGAAGAGCGTGGGGTCGAAGTGGGTGTGCGAATCGATGAAGCCGGGCGCCACCGTCGCGCCACCCGCGTCGAGCTCGCGCTCGTCGGCCCCGGCCGTGAGTCCCGGACCGATCTCGGTGATCACCCCGTCGGCGATGCGCACGTCTTCGCGACGCGCCGGCGCACCGGTGCCGTCGACCACGGTGCCCCCACGGATGAGGAGACCGCTCATCGCTGCGTCCATGTGGCGACCACGACATGCCGTTCTATCATTCGACTGATTCGCACGCGCGAGCCCGACCAACTGACGCCGGAACTGACTGGCGCTGGACCGAATGAGGTGCGCGATGGGCATCTTCGATTGCGACACCCACTGCTACGAGATGCGCGACGCGTTCACCAAGTACATGCCCAAGGAGCTCCTGGAGCGGTCGATCTTCCCGGTGCGATTGCCTGACGGCAGCGAAACCATCCTCGCTGACCGGCGCGTCGCAGTGTTCAACAGTGAGCAGGGCCTGGGCTTCGACCGTGCGTACCGCCCGGGTTCTCTGAAGGAGATGCTCAAGCAGATGGCGTCGGGCAACCCCGACGAGACGTACGAGCCCATACCGATGCAGCCGGCGTTCCAGGAGCGTCCGGCCCGGATGCAGCTGCTCGCCCAGCAAGGTGTCGACCGGTGTGTGCTCTACCCGTCCACCATGGCGCTGTCGGTCGAGCAGTACGTCATCGACACGCCGATCGCCTACGCGAACATCCACTCGTTCAACCG
This sequence comes from uncultured Actinomycetes bacterium, assembly GCA_963720765.1. Lineage (GTDB taxonomy): Bacteria > Actinomycetota > Acidimicrobiia > IMCC26256 > DASPTH01 > DASUAS01. The sequence continues at coordinate 62,749 of CAVRGS010000010.1, read as the reverse complement.
TTGGTTCGACGAGACGTGGGACTTCGACGGTGAGCGCATCTCGCCGACCGCGTTGCTGTCGTTCCGCGATCTCGATCGTTCGGTCGCCGAACTCGAGCACGTGCTCGACCGGGGCGCCCGCGTCGTACTGTTCCCGACCGGTCCCGCGCACGGCCGCTCGCCTGGTGACCCGTACTTCGACCCGCTGTGGGCGCGGATCGAGGAAGCCGGTGTGGTGGTGGCGTTCCACATCATGGAGCACTGGTACAACGAGCACGTCGCGCCGGCGTGGGGACACGATCCGGTTCCGGCGCCGTGGCACATGTCGGCCTGGCAGTGGCAGAACACCTACGGCGAGCGGGCGATCGAGGATTCGCTCTCCGCGCTCATCTTCGACAACGTGTTCGGGCGGTTCCCGGGCCTCATGGTCCTCGCGTCGGAGTTCGGTGCCTCATGGGTACCGCACTTCGTGAGCCACCTCGACAAGAGCCGCGGGATGGGGCGCAACGGCCCGTGGATCGGTGGCCCGTTGCGGGAGCGCCCGAGCGAGGTCTTCCGTCGTCACGTCCGCATCGCGCCGTATCCCGAAGACGACGTGGCCAAGATCGTCGGCGACCTCGGGCACGCCGACTCGATCGTGATGGGCTCCGACTACCCGCACGCCGAAGGACTCGCGGAGCCGGCCGACTTCGCCAACCTGTTGACGTCGTTGTCCGTTGACGACCAGCAGAAGATCATGCGGGGCAACGCGGAAGCACTGCTCGGCGCCACGTGAGCGAGGCCGGGTTCCGCGACCGCGTGCAGGGGTTCCTCGCGGAGCACGCGTCGACGGCGAACGACGCGACACCCGTGGACATGGAGGCGTGGCGCCAAACGCTGCACGAGCACGGCCTCCTCGCCGTCGCGTGGCCGCAGGAGTACGGCGGGGGCGGGCTGACCAAACGCGAGCAGGTCGTACTGGCCGAGGAGTTCGCCCGCGCCGGGGTGCCGACCGGCGCGCCGCAGGACAACTTCGGGATCAAGATGGTCGGCAACACGTTGTTGCGCTGGGGCACCGAAGCGCAGCGGCGACACTTTCTCCCGCGCATCCTCTCCGGCGCCGATCGCTGGTGTCAGGGGTACTCGGAACCCGACGCGGGTTCGGACCTCGCTGCGCTCTCGACCCGGGCGGTGCGCGACGGCGACGAGTGGGTGATCGACGGTCAGAAGATCTGGACCTCGCTCGCCGCCGACGCGACGTGGATCTTCCTCCTCGCTCGCACCGATCCCGACGCACGGGGGCACCGCGGCATCTCGTTCCTCTTGTGCCCGATGGACCAGGCCGGCATCGACGTGCGGCCCATCGAGATGCTCAACCACGAACGCGAGTTCTGCGAGGTGTACTTCAGCGGCGCGCGTACCTCCGTCGAGAACGTCGTGGGCGAGGTCGGTGCCGGTTGGTCGGTGGCGATGACGCTGCTGTCACACGAGCGGGGCGAGGAGGCGGCGACCAACCCGATCCTCTTCCGGGCCGAGTTCGATCGCCTGGTCGCGCTGGCGCGGGAGTACGGCCGCGAACGCGATCCCATCGTGCGGGACCGCCTCGCCTGGTGCTTCATGAAGGTGGAGACGATGCGCTACCTCGGACAGCGCATCCTCACCCAGTACCTGCGCGACGGCGAACTCGGCCCGGCCGCGTCGATCAGCAAGCTCTACTGGAGCGAGTACCACCAGCGGGTGTCGGAGCTGGCCATGCAGATCATGGGCGCCGATGGCCTCGTGCCGACCGGACCGGGACCAGTTCGCAACGTCCGCACCGACGCGCCGGGTGCTGCGAACTCGACCGCATCGTGGACCAATGTGTTCCTCCTGAACGCGCGGGCGGGCACGGTGTACGCCGGGAGCTCCGAGATCCAGCGCAACATCCTCGGTGAGACCGTCCTCGGGCTCCCCAAGGAGCCGCGCCCGGTCACGTCCGGGTGACGGGGAGCCAGTCGTAGAAGCGCTGCCACAGCAGCGCGCGGGTTTCGGCGAAGTTGTGCATGTGGGCCATCCGGGGCGTCACCACGATGGTGATGTCGGACGCACCGGGATATCCCGTGGCCTCAGCGTGGGGATCGGCCGACACGTCGAACTCGCCGAACGCGAGGAAGAGCGGCGACCGGATGCGATCGGCGAACGGCCGGGCGAACCCGGGCGTCATGCCGTCGATCCCGGCGTTGCGGGGAATGAGCGTGTGACATTCCGCCTCGTCATAAGCGAGGAGGTCGTCGGGGACATCGGTCACGTGGAAGATGCCGCGGTACTGCTCCCTGGGAGCACCGTGGTACATCGCCAGCTCCTGACCGCCGGACTGCCGCGTGTTCTGCTCGGTGATCCACGCTCGACGCTCGGCGGCCGACAGCTGCTCCCACTGGGGTTGCTCCCGCGTGTTGGCGATCAGCAGCGGGGAGGCGCCGAAGATGCCGATCGCGGGGTAATCGCTGTACTTCCCCTGCTGGATCATCGTGATGAAGCCGCCGAGGGACTGACCGATGCCGATGATCGTCGGGTCGGCGACGGGCGCCAGCGCGTCGACCAACGCCCCCTGCGCCAGCGCGTCCCGCACGTGCTCGAACACGCCGTGGGCGGCATCGGCCTGCACCTCGAGCCCGATGAAGTCACCGTCGTCGGGTCGGGAGCTGTCGCCGCCACCGAGGTAGTCGCACGCGACGAACACGACCCCTCGCTCGGCCAGGAACTCTGCCTGGCTGAAGCCCGTACGGCCGGGAGGGTGCAGGTCCCAGTACCGGCGGTGGTACGTCCCGCCGGGGATCGCGATCACGACGAACGGGTGGGGCGGCAACGGCACGGCCGGCGCGACGACTGTCACGCTCGACCTGGAGCGGCTCGTCGTGGTGCACCGCCCCGGTCACGTCGATGTGGAGCTCTCGCCGGATCACGTCGCGCGCTCCTCCGACAGTCGGGCGCGGAGCTCGCCCTTCAGCACCTTCCCGCTCGCGTTGAGCGGCAGCTCGCTCACCAGCTCGACGCGGCGGGGCACCTTGTAGTTGGCGATGTGCTCGCGGGCCCACGCGATCACTTCGTCGGGGCTGGTGTTCGCTCCGGGGCGGAGCACGACGAACGCCACGCCCACCTCTCCGAGCCGGGAGTCCGGGATGCCGACCACCGCGACCTGGGAGATGACGTCGAAACCGAGCAACAGGTTCTCGACCTCGGCGGGGGACACGTTGAAGCCGCCGCTGATGTAGATGTCCTTCTTGCGATCGGAGATCCGCAGCGCACCGTCGTCGGCGAGCATGCCGATGTCGCCGGTGTGCAACCAGCCGTCCTGGTCGATCGCCCGAGCCGTCGCTTCGGGATCGTCGTAGTAACCCCGCATCACGTTGAACCCGCGCACGAGGATCTCGTCGTCGTCGGCGATGGCGACCTCGATGCCATCGAGCGGGTAGCCGCCGTTCCAGTGCGCTACGTGTTCCGGCTCGCCGTCGGGCCGCGTGATCGACACCATGGCGGTGCACTCGGTGAGCCCGTAGCCGGTGGTGAGCGACTCGAAGGGGAGCTCGGCGCGGATGCGCCGCAGCAGCTCGGGCGCCACCGTCGACGCGCCGACGAAGCCGATCCGGAGCGACGACAGGTCGGCGTCGCCCTCGCGCGCATCGAGGAGTGACGAGAACAACGTGGGCGGGCCGGGGAGCGCGGACACCCTCTCGGTGCGTCACCAACGTGAGCAGGCGGTCGACGTCGAGGGCGGCCATCGGCAACGCCGTCGCGCCCTGCTGGAGGCACGCCATCCACCCCGCCTTGTAGCCGAAGCAGTGGAAGAAGGGGTTGACGATCAGGTACCGGTCACCGTGACGCAACCCGAAGCGGTGGGCCCACCGGTCGAAGGCGAGCAGGGACGCGCCGTGCTCCAGCATCACGCCCTTCGGTCGTCCGGTGGTGCCCGACGTGAAGATCACGTCGGCGACGTCGTCCGGTCCGAGGGCCGCGATGCGCGCGTCGGCGTCGGCCGGGTCGACGGAGTCGCCACCGGCGAGGTACTCGTCGAAGGTGCGCTCGCCCGCCTCGGCGCCCGAAAGGAAGCACGACGTGGTCCAGGCACCGCAGGTGCGGGGCAGTGTCGCGCAGCATGGCCACGTAGTCGGCGTCGAGGAACCCGCGCACGGTGAAGAGCGCAGCGGCGTCGGCCCGGTCGAGCACGTAGGCCGCCTCCTCGCCCTTGAACCGGGTGTTCACCGGGACGAGCCACCCGCCCGCGCCGAGCGCGCCGAGCGCGGCGACGATCCACTCCCACGAGTTCGGAGCCCAGATCGCGACGCGGTCACCGGGCCGGATGCCGAGCGCCATCGCGCCGCGGGTCGCCTGGTGCGCCAGCACCGCGAGCTGGCGGAACGTGAGGCGCGTGTCGCCATCGACGACGGCCTCGGCGTCGCCGTACCGGTCCGCCGCCCACTGCGCCAGCGCAGGGATCGATCGGGCCGGATCGTCCGTGTTCACGATCCGGCCGCCAGCGCCCGCAGGCGCGGGTAGTCGGGCTTGCCGGCGACCGTGCGCGGCAGCTCCCCGACGACGAGGAACCGCTTCGGCACCTTGTACCCGGCGAGCTCGGCGCGGGCGTGCTCGCGGAGGCTCTCGTCGAGTGCGGTGTCGAGCATGGTGTCGGGCACGAGCTCGATCAGCGCGGTGACCATCTCCCCCCAACGCGCGTCGGGCACGCCGACGACGGCGGCGTCGACCACGGCGGGATGCTGTCGCAGCACCTGCTCGACCTCCTCCGGGTACACCTTCTCGCCGCCGGTGTTGATGCAGGCCGATCCTCGCCCGAGCAGCTCGATGCGGCCGTCGGCCAGCACCCGGGCGCGATCGCCTGGAGTCGCGTAACGGACACCGTCGACCTCGCGGAACATCCGCGCCGTCGCATCGGGATCGTGGTGGTAGCCGAGGGGGAGCCGACCGGCGACCGCAAGCACACCGTCTTCGGTCGGAGCCGGGCACCACGTCGCGCCCGTCGTCGGTGAGGACGCGCACGTTGTCCTTCGCCGCGAACGTCGTCGGCACCGAGGCGTTGTCGCGGGTCACGGTGGAGCGCGTGATCATCGCCTCCGAGGCACCGAGCGTGTCGACGATCGTGAGTCCAGGGATCCGGTCGAGCAGCGCCTGCTTGCTCGCGGCGCTGAAGGCCATCCCCGACGACACGATGGCGCGCAGTGACGACCGGTCGAGCGCGCGCGACATCCTCGTGGTCGAGGGCCTCGACGAGCGGGCGGGCAAAGGTCTCGCCGACGATGCTCATCACCGCCACGTGCTCGCGAGTGACCAGCCGCCACAACTCCGGCGCGTCGAGGCGTTGGTCGTCACGCAGCACGACGGTGCCGCCACCGTTCAGTGTGGCAGTGGCCATGCCGAGCGCGGTTGCGTGCACGAGCGGTGAGGCGGGCAGAAGGGTCGCGGCGCGTTTGCCATCTCGCATGGCTGCGGCGGGATCGGGTGGCGCGGTCCCGGGACGCGCCGCTTCCCAGCCCTGCAGGTAGTAGTCCTCGACCCGCCACACCACGCCTTTCGGCCGACCGGTGGTGCCCCCCGTGTAGAGGAAGAGGCGGTCGTCACCGGAAGGTGGTCGCGGACGGGGCACCGGGCCCGTCGGGCGCGCTCGCCAGCGAGCGCTCGTAGTCGCCGTCGACCGCCAAGAGCAACGGGCTCGGTACGGCGCGGTCGAGACCGGTCACCGCCTCGTGGACCCGATCGGTGGCATCGACGTGGAACACGACGGCCGCGGCCGCGCAGTCGGCGAGCACGTGGGCCAGTTCCGAGGCGACGTACTGGTAGTTGAGGTTCACCGGCGCCGCCCCCAGCTTCAGGGCAGCGAAGAAGGCCTCGACGTACTCGGGTCGGTTGGTGAGCGAGATCGCGACCGCGTCACCCGCGCCGATGCCGTGCGTGGCGAACACGTGCGCCAGCCGATCGGCCCGACGGTCGAGCTCGACGAACGTCATGCGTCGGTCGCCGCAGACGACGGCTTCGCGGTCGGGAACCTCGCGGGCCATCGTCTCCCACGTGGTCGCGTAGTTCCATCCGTTCACGGCGGCGACACCTTGACCACGACCAGGCCGGTGGCCACCGGCGCGCCGTTCGCGTCGCGCACGTCGACGCCGACGGAGCAGAGGCTGCGACCGCGCGCGGTGCACGTCGCGTCGGCGACGAGGTGGTCGCGCGCCGGGCCGGTGTAGTTGATTGTCATCGACACCGTCATCACCCGGGTCCCGGCGCGAATGCGTCGACGGTGATCGCGGCCGCGTTCGCGGCCGTGTCGACGAGCGTCGCCAGGACGCCGCCGTGCATGGCGCCGATGCCGTTGGTCAGTTCGTCGCGGTCGTCGACCTCCATGCGCACACCGTGTTCGTCCCACCGGCTGACCACGAAGCCGCACAGTCGGTTGAACGGGATGCGCTCCTGCCAGTGGCGGACGAGCGCGTCGATCGGGACGGTGCTCACGAGAGGCCGAGCCCGCTGGGCGCTTCGAGCCCTGCCGGCATCGTGCCGTAGAGCCGGCGCATGCCGTCGTCCAGCTCGTCGGCATCGAGCCGGGCGCCCGATGCGGCGACGTACGCGTCGGGGTCGACGGTCCACGTGTGGGCTCGCCGGACGACGTTGCCCTCGACGCGCAGGATCTGGCCGGTGAGCCACCCGGAGTGCTCCGACGCCAGGTACGCGACGACGGGCGACGAGTTGCCCGGGATCCATGGGGTCCCACTCGGCGCCGTCGGGTCGGGTTGCGTTCGGTGTCATCCGGGTGGCCGCGACCGGCGAGATCGCGTTCACGGTGACGTCGTAGCGACGCATCTCGAGCGCGGTGACGAGCGTGAGGTTGGCGATGGCCGCCTTGGCGGCGGCGTAGGCGGCTTGGCCCACGTTGCCGAACATCCCCGCACCCGACGTGGTGTTCACGATCCGGCCGCAGTTCTCTCCACCGGCTTTGCCGACCGTCCGCCAGTGGTCGCACGCGTGCTTGGTCATCGAGAACGTGCCCTTGAGATGCACGCCGAGGACGAGATCGAAGTCGTCCTCCGACATCGACGTGATCATGCGGTCGCGCAGGATGCCGGCGTTGTTCACGAGCACGTCGAGCCGCCCGAACTCGTCGACCGCCCGTGCCACCATCGCCGCGCACGCGTCCCAGCTCGTGACCGACGAGTAGTCGGCGACCGCGGTGCCGCCGGCGGCGACGATCTCGGCCACCACGTCGTCGGCCGGGCGCTCTCCGCTTCCGCGGCCGTGCCCGTGTCGGCCTCGCCCCGCACGCCGACGCCGGGATCGTTCACCAGCACGCGGGCGCCGTGGCGGGCGAGCTCCAGGCAGTGCTGTCGACCGATGCCCCGACCCCCGCCGGTCACGATCGCGACCCGACCGGTCAGCATGGGGATCCGATCGTCGCGGTGACCGCGTCGGCGACCGCGGTCCCGGCGAAGAAGTCGGGGTTGGCGGCGGTCAACATCCGCACCGCGTTGCCGAAGGTGAAGGCGCGGAACTCGTCTTCGTCGAGGAGACCGTCGTCGACCAGCTCCCAGGCTTCGGGGAGGACGCCGCGCATGTCGGGCACGTCCCAGTGGCCGATGTCGGACGCGAACATCGCGCTCGAGTCGCGCGCCGTGGGGCAGGACCCGCGTGTCGAACGCGAGCGCGTTCAGCGCGTCGTCGGCTTCGCAACCGAAGTGGAACTGCCGGGTGAAGATGTCGACGATCTGTTCGGGATCGGTCAGCTCCGACTCGGCGAAGTCGTCGAACCCCAGCGTGTCCGACGGCGCCGCGGCCTTGGCCTTTGCCGCGTTGCGCTCGTAGCGGTCGCGCCGATCGGCGATGCGACCGGTCGCGAACCCGTCGAGGAGTTGGGCGCACAGGTCGAGATCGAAGCGTCGGGGGTCGAACATGCCGACGACGTCGGCGTTGCGCTTCTCGAAGTGTCCGAGCACGTCGGCGTAGAGCTGCGCGGCCCACGCCACGCCACCTTCCAGGAACGCGAAGTGCAGGTCGGGGAAACGCCGGGTCACCCCACCCATCAGCAACGATCGGCACGCCGCTTCCTGGGCGGCGGCGAAGTTGCCCAGGTGGTTGTAGACGTAGTTCGACGCGGAGACGCGACTGCCCCAGCCGTACCCGACGCCGTGGAACGCGGGGGAGACGCCGAGCTCGGCGCAGCGCGCCCAGAGCGGGTCGTAGTCGTACGCGCTCCCGTGGCCGAGCGTGTCGACCCATGCGCCGGGGCTGCCGTCGGGCCGCGTCGCGCGGGGATCACGCCGTTCATCACCACCGCCTTCAGCCCCAGCGTGCCGACCGCGTGGTCGAGCTCCGCGACCGCCTCCTCGGGGGTGAACGTGGGGATCACGGCCACCGGCTCCAGCCGGTCGCGGTAGTCGGCGTAGACCTCCGCGTAGTACGTGTTCAGAGCTCGGGCGACCGCGCGCCGCACCTCTTCGTCGGGCACCGCGAGCACGGTGAGCCCGAAGCTCGGGTAGAGCAGCAGGAAGTCGAGCCCGAGCTCCTCCGTGCGGCGGTAGGTGAGCGCAGGCAGCGTGACGGTCATGCGGTCGAGGGTGTGCTCCTCGGGAAGACCCCAGAACACGCGGGCGGGCATGAACCCGGCGTCGTCGGGCGCGAGCGCGCGCCGCATGAACTGCTGGTAGCGGTCGGCCACGCCGTCTCCCGCCACTTCGCGGACGATGTCGTTCACGAGCGGGAGGAACTCGAGGAGGTGCCCGTCGGCGTCGATCACCGGATGGTCGATCCGGGCGCGGATCCGCGCCACCTCGTCGGATGGGACGAAGGAGAAGGTCATGGTCGGCGCTCCTCAGGTTCCGGCCAGGGTTTCGATCACCGGCGCGAAGGCGTCGAGATCGGGCGTGGGGAAGCCGGCGTCGAGCTGGAGGTAGCTGATGCCGAGCTGCTCGCGCCGGGACTCGAGCGTGTCGACGATCTGCGACACGGTGCCGACGAGCACCGACGGTGACGCGGCGAGGACCGAGGGCTCGACGTCGAAGCGGGCGCCCATGCGTTCGAGCAGGTCGTCGGCGGCGCGGCGCTCGGCGTGACGCGTGCCAACCAGTGGTTCATCTCGAGCTCGAGCGCGTCGGGATCGCGACCCGCCGCCGTTGCGCCTTCACGCGCCCAGCCGATCTTCTCGGCCACCCGTTCGACCGACAGGTCGCGTACCGCGTGCGCGCCCAACTCACCGGCGTGCAGGCTGGCGTTGATGCCGACGATGTCGGCCTCGCGACCCGCGAGCCGCAGGACGCGCGGGCTCCCGCCGCCGACGAACAGACGGGGGTGCGGCCGTTGCACCGGCTTCGGGAGCCCGTCGAGCGAGTGCATGGCGTAGTGCTCGCCCTCGAAGTCGAACGGTTCGGGGCCGAACAGTCCCTTGATCACCGCCAGCGCCTCCGCGAACCGGCTCACCCGCACGCCGGCCGGGTCGAGTGCGATCCCGGCCGCCTCGTAGTCGGAGGTCATCCAGCCGGCGCCGAGTCCGAGCACCAGCCGACCGTCGGAGACGACGTCGAGCAGCGCGGCCATGCGGTGGACCAGCACGGGATGGCGATAGTCGTTCCCGAGCACGCCGGTCTGGAGCCGCAGCCGCGTCGTCGCCGCCGCCGCAGCCGTCAACGCGACCATCGGTTCGAAGGTGTAGCCGCCGGTGAAGTGGTCGGCTGCGACCACCGACGACAACCCGAGATCCTCGAGGTGGCGCAGCTCGGAGTGCCAGTCGGCGAGCGGCGACGCGTGGGCGCGGGCATGGTGGCCGCGAACCGGAAGGGGTGCACGCGCGCCGATCCTTCAGTTCCGCATGTACGCGCCGGCGGCAACGTTGAGGATCTCGCCGGTGACGTGGCGGGCGCGGTCGGACGCGACGAACGCGATGGCTTCGGCGACGCTGTCGGCGGTGGCGAAGGTACCCATCGGCCCGCGGGCGCCGGGACCGTCGAGGATCTCGGGGTGGTCGTCGATGAACTTGGTCCCGGTGACGATGCCGGTGGCCACCGTGACGGCGCGGATGCCGAACGGGCCGCCCTCGTGCGCGCAGCTGCGAGTGAGGACGTTCAGGCCCCCCTTCGTGATCGCGTACGGGGCCTCGATCCCGGCGCCACCGACGTCGGGCGCGTAGCTGCTGACGTTCACGATCACGCCACCGCCCGCGTCGCGCATGAGCGGCATGACCGCGCGGCACAGGTACCACGGGCCGGAGAGGTTCACCCGCAGGCACCAGTCCCAGTTCTCCGGGTCGTAGTCGAAGATGCTGCCGATCACGTTGACGGCGGCGTTGTTCACCAGGATCTGCACCGGTCCGAGCGTGCGCGTGACCTCGGCGACGACGTCGTCGATCTGCGGCGCGGTCGCCCGCATCCATCGGGTAGCCCACGACCGTCGTGTCCGGATGGTCGGCGGCGATCGCGGCGGCCACCTCGCGCGTGCGGCGCTCGTGGATGTCGGTCACCACGACCCGCGCGCCGCCGGCCGCGAGCCGGCGCGCCGTCGCCTGACCGATCCCTGCGCCCGCGGCCGCGGTCACCAGCGCGATCCGTCTGTCGAACTCCGTCGTCATCCAGGTGCTCCTCGGGCGGGCCGACGTCGGTCACCGTAACCTGGGCACATGCCCGACGATCCGTCCCGCGACCAACTGCAACCGCTCCACGACCGCACCTACGTGGTGCAGGTCTTCCGGCGCGATGCGGGCTGCATCGTCGTGCGCGGCGAGGTGCACGACGTGAAGCCGCCGGGCTGTACGTCGACGACGACCCGGAGCCGCTCAGCATGCACCGCATGCGCGTGGAGCTCGAGATCGACTACCCGGCGCTCGTCGTACGCGCGGTCGACGTCGAGTTCGAGCGACTTCCCGCAGACCCTGTGCCCGAACGATCGCCGACGACGTACGGGGCGTTGGTCGGCGTCTCCATCACGCGCGGGTTCACGCACCGGGTGCGCGAGCTGTTCGGTGGCCCGCGAGGGTTGCGCGCACGTCACCGCGCTGCTGCAGGCGATGGCACCGGCCGTCGTGCAGTCGACGTGGTCGATGGGCATCCTGAACGAGCGGGAGCCACCGCCGCCGAAGGCCGGCCACCGGCCGGATCCCGACGCCAACCGCCGCCGGCCGACAGCTGCCACGTGTGGGCTCGCCGGCGGCGAGCTCGTCACTCTGGTGCAGCGAGGGGAGACCCTGCGCCCCATGCTCCCGGTGCGCGACCGGCTGGTGGCCCTCGGGCGCGATCCCCAGGTGGCGGTGAGCGGCTACTCGGAAGTGGGGCCGGTGAACTCGGCGGCACGCTTCTCGCGCAACGCCGCCAGGCCCTCGGCCGCGTCGGGCCCGCCGAAGCCGTAGAACTCCAGCCCGACCGACGCGTCGAACGTGGGGCCGAGCATCCGGTACCAGTTGTTCAACGACTGCTTGGTCCAGCGGATCGCGCTCTGTGCCCCGTTCGCCAGTTCGACCGCGATCTCGAGGGCGGTGTCGAACAGCTCGTCGTCGTCGACGCACAACGACACCAGCCCGATCCGCTCGGCCTCCTCGCCCCGCAGGTCGCGGCACGTGAGCAGGTAGTACTTCGCCTTGGCCATGCCGCACAGCAGCGGCCAGCAGATCGCGGCGTGGTCGCCGGCCGCGACACCGAGGCGGGTGTGGCCGTCGATGATGCGGGCGGAGCGGGCGACGACCGAGATGTCGGCGAGCATGCCGACGACGAGGCCGGCGCCGACTGCGGGGCCGTGGATGGCCGACACGATCGGCTTCGAGCAGTTGAGCACGTTGTAGACGAGGTCACGCGCCTCGCGCATGCACGCTGGTGCGCGAGGCGTAGTCGCCGATCATGTCCTCGAGCAGCTCGAACGAACCGCCTGCGGAGAAGCCCTTGCCCGCGCCCTGGATGATCGCGACACGTACGTCGGGATCGCGATCCACCGCCAGCCACACGTCGGCGAGCTCGCGGTGCATGTCGGGTCCCACCGAGTTGAGGCCAGGTCCGTCCATCACGACACGCAGCACGCCCGGGGCTCGGGCGCTCGAAGGTGAGCGAGGGGAACGCAGCGTATGGATCGGGATCGGGCATGCGAGGATCCTCTTCGTGATGTTGCGAACCCGTCAAGCTCGGAGTCCACGGTGACGGCGCGCGTCGCACTGGTCACGGGTGCCGGTCGGGGGCTCGGTCGCGCCCACGCCCTCGCGCTCGCCGCGTCGCGGCATGCGGGTGGTGGTCAATGATGTCGGCGCCGACCTCGACGGTCGCGGTACCGATGTTGGTCCAGCGCAGTCGGTCGTCACCGAGATCGAGGCGGCCGGCGGCGAAGCGATCGTCGACACGACCGACATCGCGTCCCTCGCGGGTGGCGCCGCCGCGGTCGGTGCCGCGTTCGAGGCGTTCGGTCGCGTCGACGTGGTGGTGAACAACGCAGGGTTCGCCGCGGGTGGTGGCACCGTCGACCACCCCATCGGCGACGAACTCGACGCCCTGTTCGCGGTGCACTTCGCAGCGACCGTCGGGACGATGAGCGCGGCGTTCCCGCTGATGCGCACCCAGGGCTACGGGCGCATCGTGAACACCGTGTCGGAGGTCGCACTCGACGCCCGTTTCGCGGGGGGCCTCGGCTACGGCGCGGCAAAGGCCGCGGTGTGGTCGGCCACATTGCACGCGGCTCGACACAGCCCCGACGGTGTCACCGTCAACGCGATCTCGCCGGGCGCGCGCACCCGCATGAGCGCACCCGCCCTCGACGCCGGGTTCCGGGAGGGGGCATCCGAGGCGCTGGACCTGAGCCCGGAGCACGTGGCCCGGGTCGTCGCCTACCTGGCGTCGGAGGACGCCGGCGACATCACCGGCCGGATCATCCATGCCGCAGGCGGGGCGCTTCGGGAGTACACGACCACCCGCACCAGTCGATCCGACCTGGTGGAACGGCTCGAGGCGATCCTCGGCTGACCGACTGCGGAAAGGACGCGGATGGACGACCGCGACCTGGTCAGCGTCCTCGGAACGTCGGGCTGCGTTTGGCGCGGAACGCCGCGAGTCCCTCGGCGGCGTCGTCGGTGGCGAACAGCTCGGCCACGGTGTCGCGCTCGAGGGCGATGGCGTCGGCGAGCTCGAGGAGCGCGCCGCGCTGCACGAGGTGCTTCGCGGCTGCGTGCGCCAGTGGTGCACCGGTCGCGATCTCGCGGGCCAAGCGCTCGGCCGTTGCCAGCGCGGGCGCATCGCCGCTGAGCTCGTTCACGAGCCCGAGTCGGTGAGCCTCGAGCGCGTCGAGCGGGGCACCGGTGAGCAGCATCTGGAGCGCGATGCCGCGGGGGAGGAGACGGGGGAGCCGTTGTGTGCCGCCCGCGCCGGGCAGCAGGCCGAGCTTGATCTCGGGCACACCGAGGCGCGCGCGGTCGGCGGCGACCCGGAGATCGCAGGCGAGCGCGAGCTCGAGCCCACCGCCGAGTGCGGCGCCGTCGATGGCGGCGATCGAAGGCTTCGCGTGTCGTTCGAGCCGATCGAGGACGTCGGTGAAGGTGCGCACGAACCGCGCGAAGCCGGCGGCACCGTCGAGCCCCGACAACTCGTCGATGTCGGCGCCGGCGCAGAAGGCTCGTCCTTCACCGGTGATCACGAACGCGCGCACTGCATCGTCGGACTCGAGGTCGACGAGCGCGTCGGCGAGCGCGGCGAGCGTGTCGCTGCCGATGGCGTTCAGACGATCGGGTCGAGTCAGCGTGACGACCGCGATGCCACCCTCGCGTCGCTCGACCCGGAGCGCGCCGCTCATGCCATGGTCAATCCGCCGCTCACCGAGAGCGTTTGCCCGGTGATGTAGCGGGCACCGTCGCCGGCGAGGAACACCACCGCGGGCGCGAGGTCGGCGGGCTCGCCGATGCGCCGCATCGGGATGGAGCGCGCGAGCGACTCCCGCAGGTTGGGGTTGGCGTCCGCCACCTGCGCGAGCAACGCGGTGTCGGTGGGCCCGGGGCTCACGCAGTTGACCCGAATGCCGTGGCGGACGACCTCACGGGCGAGCGTCTTCGTGAACGCGATGACGCCGCCCTTGGTCGCGGAGTAGACGGCTTCGCCCGACGAGCCCACCCGACCGGCGTCGGAGGCGAAGTTGACGATCGCGCCGCCGCCATGGGACTGCATGACCGCGACCGCGGATTGGCAGCAGTGGAACGTTCCCATGAGGTTGACGGCGATGATGCGTTCCCACTCGTCCGGCGTGCTGTCGACGAACGGTTTGATGACGTCGATGCCCGCGTTGTTGACCAGGATCGACAACGGCCCGACTTCTGACTCGGTCGTCGCGATCGCGGCGTCGACACTGGCTCGGGTCGTGACGTCCATGCCGACACCGAGCGTCTGCGTGCCGTGTTCCTTCGCGACGCGCGCCGCGGTGTCGACCGCGCCGGTTTCGTCGACGTCGCCCACCACCACCGCCGCGCCGGCTTCGGAGAGCGCGGCCGCAACCGCGGCGCCGATGCCGCGCGCGCCGCCGGTGACCAGTGCAACGTGTCCGGTCAGGCTCATGACACCCCTTCGTCAGCCTGTGAGGCGACGTAGATTATCCATCGGTCTCGACCGAACGAGAGGACGCAACTGTGACGGTTTCGCGCGACGACGCGCCGCTCGCGAACCGCGGGAGCACCTGGGAGGAGATGACGGCCGGGTCTGCGTTCCGCACCGCGGCCCGTACCGTGACCGAGTCGGATCTCACGCAGTTCGTGAACCTCTGCGGCTTCAACGAGCCGCTGTTCTACGACGAACACCACGCAGCCGAAGGTGGCTACGCCGGACGACTGGTTCCGGGTGCACTGGTGTACGCGTTCGGCGAAGGGCTCGTGATCCAGACGCACTCGTTTGCGGGGACAGGCCTGGCGTTCATGCACATGGAACTCGACATCCGTCGGCCGACATTCGTCGGTGACACGATCGACGTGGTGGTGGAGATCCTCGAGTCCCGCGCGTCGAGCAAGCCCGGGCGTGGGGTCGTGAAGGCGCGCAACACCGTCTACAACGATCGCGGTGACGACCTGCTGGTGTACACGCCGGTGCGCCTGGTGCGGGGGCGGGACTTCACGGCCTGACGCGAGCTCGAAGGGCCTCGCGCACCTGCGCGCAGCCGTCGACCGCGGCCCGGTCGTCGGCGGCGACCGGGATGAGGTTGAACGTGCGGCAGCCCGCGTCGGCGTACCGAGCGAGCTGGGCGGCGACGTCGTCGGGGGTGCCGTGGGGTGCGTAGGCGGCGAAGTCGCGGAAGGGCCGTTGGTAGAGGCCTTCCATCGCCGCTCCGAGTCGAAGCTCGGCATCGGCGCGCGAGTCGCCGAAGCCGACCCACACCGAGAGACCGTGCTGCCAGGGCACATCGGTGCGGCCGAGCTCGCGCGCGAAGTCCTCGACCTGGGTTCGCGAGTCGTTCCATCGCTCCGGCGCGACGAAGACGCCGAGCCAACCGTCGCCGAGGCGGGCTGCACGCTGGAGCGCGGCCCGGCTGCGACCCCCCACCACGATCGGCACGGGCGCAGGCGGAGTCGGCGTCACCCGTGCGCCGTGCACCGAGAACACCTCCCCGTCGTGGTCGACGGTCTCGCCCGCAAGGAGCGCGCGCACGATGGCGAGGCAGTCGTTCATCCGCCGCCCGCGGGTCCGGACGTCCACGCCGCAGACCTCGAGCTCGTGCGGATCGTCGCCGCCCAAGCCGACCCCGAACACCAGCCGACCCGGTGCGAGCTGCGCCAGCGAGCAGAGCTGGCGCGCGACGGTGACCGGGTTGCGGAGCAGGAGCAGGTACACGGCCGTGTGCACCGGAAGCGGGGAGAGGACGGCGAGCGCGGTCGCCTGCACGAGCCCGTCGTACCCGTAGCCGTCGCGAAAGCTGACGTGGTCGCCCACGCAGAGGTGGTCGAGCCCGGCGGCCGCGGTCCGTTCGACGAACTCCCGCAGCGCCTCGGTGCCCTGCTCGAACGTCGCGAGCGGCGGACGGATCCCGACGTTCGGGCTGTCGGTCACGACCGCGGTTCCTTCGGGAGGCCGAGCACGCGCTCGGCGACGATGTTGCGCTGGATCTCGTTCGCGCCGCCGTAGATGGTCTCGGCGCGGGAGTTGAGGAAGACGCCCTGGAACGGGTCGAGCGCGTAGCCCTCACCGACGACCATCGCGTCGGCGCCGAGGAGATCCATCATCGACTCGCCGAGATCGCGGTGCCACTGCGACCAGAACAACTTCGACAGCGAGGCTTCGGGACCGAGGGTGCCGTCGCGGACGAGTCGGGTGAGCATCCGCGCGTTGTTGTACCGGTTGATCTGCAGACCGATCCAGGCGCGCGCGAGTCGCTGCCGGACCAACGGGTCCGCCGTCCGGCCACGCGCCCGCAGCGCTCCGACGAGATCGTGCAGCTGGTGCTCGAACGCAGCCTGATAGGGGAGCACGGTGGTCCCGCGTTCGGTGCCGACGGTGCCCATCACGACCGACCACGCGCCGTCGACCGGGCCCACGACGAGGTCGGCCGCGGTCCGCGCGTCGGAGAAGAACACCTCGGCGAACTCGGCACCGTTGGCGAGGTTGCGGATCGGGCGGATGTCGACGCCGGGTTGGTCGGCCGGCACGAGGATCAACGACAACCCGCGGTGCTTCGGCGCGTCCGGATCAGTGCGGCACAGCACGTACAACCAGTCGGCGCGCGTCCCGAACGTCATCCAGATCTTCTGTCCGTTCAGGACCCACTCGTCGTCCTCGCGCACGGCACGGGTGCGCACGCCCCCGAGATCGGATCCGGCTTCCGGCTCGCTGAAGCCCTGCCCCCACATGTCCTCGCAGCGCATGATGCGCGGCAGGAACCGCGCTTTCTGGTCGTCGCTCCCCGCGTGCAGCAGGGTGGGACCGAAGAGGTCGCGCCCGTGGACGCCGACCCAGTACGGCGCCCGGGCGCGGAAATGCTCCTCGAGGAACACGAGCTCCTCCTCCAAGGTTCCTCCGCGCCCCCCGTATTCGACCGGCCACGTGATGCCGAGCCAGCCGCCCTCCGCGAGCTCACGTTCCCACGCCAGGCGCAGCTCCCACCACGAGTCGTCGGTGGGGCCGCCCACTCCCGAGGTGACGCGCGAAGTCGCCGGTCAGGTGCTCCGCCAACCAGTCGCGGATCTCCTCGCGCCGGCGCTCGGCCTGGATCGGCGTGTCGGCGAGGTTCACCAGGTGAGCGTGAGGTGGTGCGGCGCGCGCGGGTTGCCGGAGTAGGTGAGGTCGGACCCGGGCGCGATCTCGTAGTCGGGGATCCGCTGGTGCCAGACCTCCAGAGCGACGTGCATCTCCATCCGGGCCAGGTGCGAGCCGAGGCACCGATGGAAGCCGCTGGCGAAGGCGATGTGGGGATTCGGCGCGCGGCCGGAAGTCGACGGTCAGCGGATCGTCGAACGCGTCGGGATCCAGGTTCGCCGCGTGCCAGGAGATGCCCATCTTGGTGCCCGCCGCGATGTGCTCGCCGCTCGGGAGCTCGAGATCGGCGAGGGCGATGCGCCCGCCATCGGTCACCGGCGACTCGTAGCGCAGCAGCTCTTCGATCGCCGACGGCCACAACGACGGATCGGCCACGAGACGACGCCGGTCGTCGGGATGGCGCGCCAGGTAGCTGAGGAAGCAGGCGAGCGACGCGGCGACGGTGTCGAGCCCCGCGATCATCAGCAGTCCGAGGATGTCGAGCAGGTCTTCGCGCGGCAGCCGCTCGCCGTCGACCTCGGTGGTGAGCAGCCAACCGAGCAGGTCGTCACCGGCGTCGTCGATGCCGAGCCGGTCGTCGAGGAGACGGTTGAAGTAGTCGTGGATCCACACGACGGCTTCCTCGCGCCGCGCCATCGCCTCGTCGAAGGCGAGCGTGGCGAACTCGGTGCCGAGGATGACCGGCTCTTGAAGTGCAGGAAGTCGTCGAGATCCGCGATGGGCAAGCCGAGGATCGACAGGAAGATGGTCGACGGCAGCGGTTCGCACCAGCGCTCGTGGGCGCGCACCTCGCCGTCGGCGATGAACTCGTCGATCATCCCGTCGGCGAGTGCGCGCACGTTGCCGGCGAGCGGCGCGATGCGCTTGGCGGTGAAGACAGGGTCGAGCAGGCGCCGATACTTGCGGTGTTCGGCACCGTCGAGCCCCAGGGGGATGGCCGGCCGACTGCTGCCGAGATACTTCGACGCCTGCTCGACGTCGTGGTGCTTGTTGACGTGGAGGATGTCGGCCATCCGCAACAGCACGACGAACTGGTCACCGATCCGCTCGACCGGGCAGCGCGCCGCCCGCTCGACGTACATCGACATCGGTTCGGCGGAGGCCCGGGCCGCCGTACCCTCGGGATCGCTGAACGGCAGCGCAGCGTCCGCGAACTGCGCCGCCATCGCGTCGAGCTCGGTCATGCGACCCAGTCCACCACGACGGACCCGCCACGACGCGGGACGCGTTTGGACAGAGCCGGCCTCAGCTGCCGCCGCGGTCAGGCATCCGGTTGTGCCGGACGTCGCGGAACGGCACGTCACGGTCCGGCGCCTGCTCGCGCGGTAGCCCCAGCACCCGCTCGCTGATGATGTTGCGCTGGATCTCGCTGGTGCCGCTGAGGATCGAAGTGGCCTGGCGGAACAGGTAGTCGACCCCGAGGCCCCCGGATCGATCGTCGCCCGGCCACGCCACGGCCGAGGAGCCGGCGAGCTCCATCGTGATGTCGGACGTGCGGACGTGCGCGGTCGACCCGAACAGCTTCAGGAGCGACCCGGCCGCAGGCGGGAGCACGCCGAGGGTCGTCGCGGTCTGCAGCCGAGAGGACAGCTGACGGTTGACGGTGGCGAGCACGTGGGCCTCGGCGACGAGCTGACGGCTGTGGGAGTCGTTGGCGAGGTCGCGTGTCCGCGCGAGGTCGGCGAGGTCGACACGGTGACCGAGCTCGCCGCCGCCGGGTCTCGCGCCGCCGGCGTCCATGTCGTGGTACTCGGAGCCCCCGGCGATCGCGTTGCGTTCGTGCACGAGGAGCCGCGACGCGACGTTCCACCCGTCGTTCACGTCGCCGACGACGTCGCTCGCGGGGACGGCGACATCGTCGAAGAACTCCTGGCAGAACCCGGTCGCGCCGGTGACGAGGCGTAGCGGGATCACCTCGAGCCCGGGGGCACGCAGCGGTACGACGAACATCGTGAGGCCGCGGTGCTTGGGGACGTCCCAGTCGGTACGGGCCAGGCAGAAGCCGTAGTCCGAGTAGTCCGCCGCGCTCGTCCAGACCTTCGAACCGGTGACGAGGTAGCGCTCGCCGTCGAGCGTCGCCCGCGTGACCGCGCCGGCGAGGTCGGAGCCGCCGGTGGGTTCGGAGAGGAACTGCACCCAGAGGTCGTCGCCCCGGATCATCCCGGGCAAGTAGCGCGCCTTCAGGTCGTCGGACCCGAGCTCCAGGAGCGTCGGACCCATCATGCCCAGCGTCATCGCGAACATCGGGCCGCATCCGCCGAGGTCGTAGGCGCGCGCCTCGGCGGTGAACGCGTGGAGATGTGCCGCGGTGAGGCCCTGCCCGCCGTACTGCTTCGGGTACGTGATGCCGGCAAATCCCCCCTCCGAGAGCATGCGTTGCCCGACCCGGGCGCGCTCGGCGTCGGTGTCGTCGCGACCTTCGGCCGCGCAGCCGGTCGCCGATGGGATCCTCGCGGCGCATCGAGCCGCACGAAGGTGTCGGCCGAGCCACGCGCGCGCACGCGCGGTGAACGATTCGACGTCTTCGACGGGTGAAGTGTCGGTGCTCGCGGTCATCCGATCAGACCCCCAGCAGCGTGGCGACACGCAGTCGATGGTCGCGTGCCGATCCGAACAGCGCCGCGTTCTGTGCGACTCCGGCGCAGGTAGAGGTGAAGATCGTGTTCCCAGGTCACGCCGATGCCGCCGTGCAGCTGGACGCAGTCCTGCACGATCGCCGGTGCGCGGTCGCCGATGTAGGCCTTCGCCACGCTGACCAACCGCGACGCGTCGTCTTCGCCGAGCTGCACCGCGCGGGACGCGGCCGTCGCAGTTGCGTGACACGCTTCCAGCCACACCTTCATGTCGGCGAAGCGATGCTTCAGGGCCTGGTACGAGCCGATGGGGCGGCCGAACGCCATGCGTTCCTTGGCGTACTCCAGGGTGAAGTCGTAGACGCAGGCGACCGCACCGACGGTCTCGGCGTTCTGCAGGACCAACGCGACCTGGAGTTGACGCTCGACGTCGGCGGCCGCGTCGCCGACCCGGCCCACGATGGTCGACGGGGAGACCACCGCGTCCCTGAACTCGAGGTCGGCGAGACGTCGAGTCATGTCGAGCGACTGCCGCGGGCGCACGGTCACGTCCGGCGTGTCAGAGGGAACCAGGAACTGGGTGAGGCTCTCGCCGGTACGCGCGGTCACGAGCCAGGTGTCGGCGATGCCCGCGTCGTGGACGTACGACTTGGTGCCCGAGAGGACCCAGCCCTCGTCGTTCGCGCTGCGCAGTCAGCGCCACGCCGGCGACATCCCAGACTCCCGCGGGCTCGGCGAATGCCCACGTCGCGATGCGGGCCCCGTCGACCAGCCCGGCGAGCTCCGCGGTCTGCTGCTCCGGCGTGCCGGACCGGGCGACCGTGTCGGCGACGACGTTGACCGGGAGGAGCGGACCCGGTGCCACCAGTCGGCCCATCTCCTCGGCGACGAGCACGAGGTCGAGGAGACCGTCGCCACTGACGGTTCCACCACCCAGGTGGTCCGGGACGAGCATGGTCGTCCAACCCAGCTCGGCGCCGCGTCGCCAGTAGTCGCGATCGAAGCCCACGGGGTCGTCGTAGAGCGCGCGAACCTCGGTGAGCGGGCTCTCCGCCTCGAGGAACCGGCGCGTCGTCTCGACGAACAGCTCCTGGTCGCCGTGCAGCTCGAGCTCCACCTACTGGTCCTCCCTCAGTCCGCGATGACCGCGACCGTTCACCGGATCGCACCCCGGGCGCGGAGGTCGGCGATCTCGTCGGGGGAGCACCCCAGCTCCCCGAGGAGTTCGTCGGAGTGCTCGCCGAGTCCCGGCGCCAGCCGGTGCGGGGTGAACTCGGTGTCGCTCACGCGCAGGAGCATGTCGAGCTCTCGGACGTTGCCCAGTTCCGGGTGCGGGACTTCGGCGACGCGTCGGCTGCGGCGTGCCTCCGGGTCGTTCATGAACGCGTGCACATTGCGCCCCACCGGCTCGACGGCGGCGATGCCGGCGTCGAGCAGACGCTGGACCACGTCGGTGGTGCCGAGCCGCGCGAACGCGGCGCGGAGGCGATCGCTCTGGAGCTCGTCGTCGTCGACCGCGTCGACGCCCAGGGTCGCGAGCAGGGCCCGTTGTTCCTCGGAGGTCGGCGCCACCACGCACACCCAACCGTCAACCGTCTCGTAGAGGCGGGCGAACGAGTCGACCCCCATCTGCAGCGGGTCGAGACGTCCGGCGCCGATGATCTCCCCGTCGACGGTCCGGACGATGTGCGCGAGGTGGCCCATCGTGGCGTTCAGCTGCGGGTTCTCGACCGACTGCCCGAACCCGGTGCGATCGCGGTGGAGCAGGGCGAGCATGATCGCCACCGCGCCGAGCATGCCGTTGCCCGGGTCTTCGTTCGCCGACGGCGGCAGCGGCGGGTTGTACTGACCCGCGATCTCGTAGGTCACCCCCGCGTAGCCCGACAACATGGGCGCGAAGCTCTGGCGCATCGCGAACGGGCCGGTCGAGCCCCATCCCGGCGCGTGCAGGTACACGATGTCCGGGTTGATCCGACGCACGGTTTCGTCGTCGAGCCCCAGACGCTCGGCCGCGCCCGGTCGCAGGTTGTGGTGGATCACGTCGGCCCGTCGCAGCAGCGCTTCGGTCACACCGGCCAACGCGGGATCCTTGAGGTTCGCGGCCACGGATCGCTTCCCGGCCTGCGCGGAGAAGAATGGACGCTCGATGCCGCGCAGGGGATCACCGAGCAGCGGCTCCACCTTCACGACCTCGGCCCCGAGATCGGCGAGCAGGCGCGACGAATACGGCCCCGCGTAGTACGCGCCGAGGTCGAGGATGCGCACGCCGTCGAGCAGCGGGCGGGGATCGGGCACTGCAGGGGACGTCGGAACGCTCGGTGCCGGCCAGCCGGCTGCCGTCGCGAGCACGTCGTCGGTGTGCTCCCCGACCGACGGCGCGGGCGCGCGCACCGAGCCCGGCGTCAACGAGAACTTCACCGGCGGCGCGACCTGCTCCAGCGGCCCGAGCGCGGGATCGTCGACGGTGACCACCATCTCGTTGTGGCGCGCCTGCGGTGTGTCGAAGACCTCGGTCGGCCGGAGGTGCTCGACCACGCACACGTCGGCGTCGAGGAACCGCTGCACCCACTCGGCCCGCGGCCGCGTCTTGAAGATGTCGACCAGCTCGAACTGGAGGATCGGGATCTGCTCGTCGGTCAGGGGCATGCCCATGTCCATGCCGTCGGCGCTGGGCGGTACACGATCGTCGACGCCGAGCACGCGCATCGCCCGTCCGAAGGCTCCGACCGCGCCCGTGTGCAGACCGACGTACTCGCCGTCGCTGCATTCGAACGAGCGAGTCACGAGTCGGGTCCTGGCCGTCGATTGGAACGAGAGCGGCGCTTCACGGGACGCGATCGACGCGTCGCTCTCGCCCCACATCATCGAGTGGTACGCCAGGGCGCCGTCGAGCAGGGAGGTCCGGACGTGGCGACCGTGACCGTCTTCGCGGGCTCGGCGGAGAGCGGCGAGCGCACCGAGGGACGGCGAGCGATGCCGCGCCGATGCTGGCGAACGGGAACCCGGGGTAGATCGGACCGTCGCGGTGCCCGACTTGATCCGACATGCTGCCGAGCACCGCCTGCACGAGGGGTTCGTAGCCGGGCAGGTCGATCGGCGGAGTCCTCACCGAACCCGGAGATCGACACGTAGACCAGCGCGGGATTGCGCGCGTGGAGCTGGTCGTAGCCCAGCCCGAGCCGGTCGCGCGCCACCGGGTCGCCAGCTCTCGACGAAGATCTCGGCGCGATCGATCAGCGCGAGCAGCTGTTCGTGCGCGCCCCGTCGTGCAGATCGACGATCGACGCTGCGCTTGCCGCGGTCGAGGACCGCAACCGCTTCCGGCGCGCACCGCCGCAGCGGATCTCCGCCGGGTGGTTCCACCCACACGACGTCGGCGCCATAGTCGGCGAGCATCCCGGTGGCGCGTGGTCCCGCCGTCCCGCGGGAGCAGTCGACCACTCGGAGTCCCTCGATCGGCCCGACCATGCGCTACACCACGCCGAGGTCGTGCAGTCGGGCGCGCGCCGGCTGCGTCGTAGCCCAGCTCCTCGAGCACCTCGTCGGTGTGCTGGCCGAGCGCGGGCGCCGAGCGCACCGTGAACTCCTCGCCGGGGACCAGGACCGGGTTCCCCAGCGTGCGCATCTCACCGAAGACCGGGTGCTCTTCGACGACGATCTGGCCGCGTGCCTGCAGGTGCGGATCGTCGGGTACTTCGTCGAACCGCAGCGCCGGGCCGAGCGCGATGTCGTCCTCGACCGCGACCTTCATCCATTCGTCCTGCGTCTTCGTGTGGAACACCTGCTGGATCTCCCGGCGCAGCGCGTCGTCGCCGCCGGCGAAGTCGACGACGAGGTCGGCGCGGTGCTCGCGCAGGAGGTCGTCGCGGCCCACTGCAGTGCACCAGTGCTCCCAGAACTTCGTCTCGATCGCGCAGAAGAGGATGTACTTCCCGTCGGCCGTCTCGTAGTGCTGGTACTTGGCGGATTCGCCGGGGGCCTTCCCGTCCCAGCTCCGGTCGACGAGCTCCGGGTTGAGCATCGGAAGCGCGTCGAGCCACTTGGCGCACAGCACCGCGTCGGCGCACGACACGTCGAGGTAGCACCCTTCACCGGTCAACCGTGCGCGTGCCAACGCGCACGCCACGCCGAATGCGGCGTACAGCGGGCCGATCACGACGCCGCCGCTACCCCCCACCGCATCACCGGTCGCGACGACGAACCCGTCGTCGTCGAGCGCCATCGGCGGTGCACCGCCCCCGAGCGCGTCCATCATCTGGCCGTGGGTGGGCACCTCCGCGTACGGACCCGACGCACCGAAGCCGGTGGCCTGGCAGTAGACGATCTCCGGGCGGATCGCGCGTACCGACTCCTCGTCGAGTCCCGAGCTTCCGGTTGGTGTCGCCGATGTTGCCGGTGATGAAGATGTCGGCGCGCTCGAGCAATCGGGCGCAACACCTCCCGGCCTTCGGGGGTGCGTGCGTCGCAGGTGAGGCTGCGCTTGTTGCGGTTCAGCGCCAGGTGGAACGTGGACCAGTCGGGAGCGAACCGGGTCATGATGTTGCGGAGGTAGTCGCCCTGACCGGGGCTCTCGACCTTCACGACGTCGGCACCCTCGTCGGCGAGCAGGCGGCCGAGGTGGTCGACCGTCATCAGCACCCCCGTCTCGACGACGGTCACACCTTCGAGCAAGCCGGTCACGGTTCCGCAGCTTCGCGCGTTCGTACGCGGTGTCAGTTGGTCAGACGGGGAGGCAGCGGCGGGAAGTCGGGTGCGCGCTTCTCGGTGAACGCGGCGACGCCCTCGAAGAAGTCGGGGCGCCGGGCGGGCTCCTTCACCATGCGGAACGCTTCGTCCTGCGACTCGACGATGCCGCGCGTCCAGTCGGCGGCGACCTGCGCCTTCACCGCCTGCATCGCCAGCGGCGAGCAGTTGACGGCGAGATCGCGCGCGTAGGCCTGGGCGGCGGGGACGAGCTCGTCGGCCGTGTACACGCGGTTGACCAGCCCCATGGTGAGCGCCTCTTCGGCGGTCACGGCGCGTCCCGAGAGCAGCAGGTCCATCGCGTGACCGGTGCCCACGATGCGGGGGAGCATCCACGACGCGCCGAATTCGGCGACGAGGCCTCGTCGGGTGAACGCGGTTGCGATCTTCACCCCCGTCGCCGCGAAGCGCAGGTCGGCCACCAACGCCTGCACGAGCCCGATGCCTGCACACCCGCCGTTGATGGCCGCGATCAGAGGCTTCCGCAGACTGCGCGCGTGGGTCATCGGCCGGTCGATGCCTTCCTGCCCGGCGACGCCCTGGGTGCGCGCGGCGAGATCGCCCGCGTCGAGGCCCGGACAGAACCCGCGTCCGGCTCCGGTGAGCACGACCGCGCGCACGTCGGGATCGTCGTCGAGCTCGTCGACGAGGTCGAAGTAGGCGACTTCCATGGCGTGGGTCCACGCGTTCATGCGCTCGGGCCGGTTCAGGGTGACCGTGGCGACCCCGTCGGCCACCGCGCACAGCACCGGCGCGTCACCCGTGCTTCCCGCTCCCGGTGTTGCCGTCATCGCAGCAGCGGGTCGCGGGGGAGCCCGAGCAGCCGTTCGCCGATCGTGCTGCGGACGATCTCCGACGTCCCCCCGGCGATGGTGAGGCACCGGGCGAAGATCTCGGTGGCCGGCACCCCGGCGTCAGGGCCGTCGGCGAGTGCGCCGACCGGCCCCAGCAACCGCAGCGCAAGCGCGGCTTGCGCCTGGAGGTGCTCACCCGACAGCAACTTGGCGACGTTTCCCTCCGGGCCCGGTTCCGCACCGGCGACGGCGCGTTCCGCGGAGCGCAGGTTGAGCAGGTGCATGGCGCGTCGTTCCGACAGCAGCCGGCCGACCGCTTCCGACGCGGCCGAGTTGCCGGGGGCGTACCGGTGGACGATGTCGAGCAGGTCGAATCGCGCCTTCGCCGACACCACTGCCGCTGCCGATGCTCACCCGTTCGTTGCCCAGCGTCGACCGCGCCACCTTCCACCCGCCGTCGACCGGGCCGACGACGTCGTCGTCGGGTACGAACACGTCGTCGAAGAACACCTCGCAGAACACCTCGCCACCGCTCGCCTCGCGCAACGGCCGGATCTCCACGCCCGGTGCCTCGAGGTCGATCACCATCATGGTGATGCCGTCGTGCTTCGGCTTGTCGGGATCGGTGCGCACGGTGGCGAAGCCGCGATTGCAGGACGCCGCGCCGCTCGTCCACACCTTCTGGCCGTTGACCAGCCAGCCGCCGTCGGTCTTCGTGGCCCGGGTGCGGATCCCGGCGGCGTCGGATCCTGCGCCCGGTTCGCTGAACAGCTGACACCACACGTAGCGGTGCTTCGAGGCTGGGGCGGATCCAGCGTTCGATCTGGTCGGCATCGGCGTGCTGGGTGATGGTCTGGATCACCCACCCGCCGATCCCGTACTGAGGCCGCTGCACGCCGGCGGCGGCGAGCTCCTCGTCGATCACGAGCTGCTCCACCGCGCTGGCGGCCCGGCCCCACGGCTTCGGCCAGTGCGCCAGCGCGTAGCCGGAGTCGAGGAACGCCCCGAGCCGCTCGGCTTCGGGGAGCGCGCGGTACCGCTCGATGAACGCACGCACCTCGGCGCGGTGGTCCTCGGCCTCCGGCGGGAGCTCGACCGCGTGCGCACCGACGACACCCGCGTCGGTCAGACGCGCGACGTCTTCCTCGATCGCGCCGGCGGGGCCGAACACCGCGGCCAGCGCGACCGCACGCTTGAGGAAGATGTGGGCGTCGTGCTCCCACGTGAACCCGATCCCGCCGTGCAGCTGGATGTTCTTCTCGGCGCATCGCACGAAGGTGGGCAGCGCCTCGGTCGCCGCCACTGCGACCGCGAGCTCGAACTCCGGGGTGTCGGGCTCGGTGCGCGCCGCGTCCCACGTGACCGCGGTGGCGAGTTGGGTCGCGACGAACATGTCGGCAAGCTGGTGCTTGACCGCCTGGAACATCCCGATGACACGACCGAACTGCTCGCGCACCTTCGCGTACTCGCTCGCCATGGCCACGCAGGTGGCCGCACCGCCGGTCGCCTCGGCGGCGGCGAGCAGCCGGCCGAGCACGACCGCAGTGCGCCGCGCGCCGGCGAGGACGCGATCGGAGGGCGGGTCGACGGTGAGGGTCACCCTGCCGACGCGTCGGGTCGCGTCGGTGTTCGCCGGGACCGCCACCGTCACCTCGTCGCGGGTCGCGATCACCAGGTCGTCGCCCCGGGGGAGCAGGAACAGGTCGGCGAGCCCGGCCCCGAGGACCAGGTCGGTGGTGTCGTCGATCCCCACGGCCGCGCGGGTCGAGCCGTCGGCGAGGCCGGGCAGGTGCGCACCCTGCTGGGCGTCGCTGCCGGTGGCGGCGATCACCGCCGACGCCCACACCGTCGGCAGGAAGGGACCCGGCGCCACGGCCGCGCCCAGCGCCTCGACCACGATCACCAGCTCGCCGAGACCGAACCCGGACCCGCCGTGCGCCTCCGGCAGGTGCAGGCCGAGCCAGCCGAGGTCGGCCATCTCCTTCCAGACCGCGGGCAGCGTCTCGTCGGGCGCGTCGAGCAGCGATCGGGCCTCGGCGCGGGCGCCGGTGCGCTCGAGGAACGCGTGCGCGACGCCGGCGAGCTCGAGGTGATCCTCGGCGATCGCGATACCCATGAATCCCTCCCGGATCGTTCGTCGTCAACCTATCCGTGGGTCTGTCGACGGTGACCGGCGATGGATCGAACCGTCCAACCGCGGCAGGGCGTCAGGCCGGTGCCGGCGGCATGCTGGTGCCCGGCGACGAGAGGAGCTCGCATGTTCACGATCTTCAGCGTGGATGACCACATCGTCGAACCGCCCGACGTCTGGTCCAGCCGGGTGCCCGCGAAGTACCGCGACGCTGCGCCCCACGTCATCGAAGAGGACGGTCGCGAGTACTGGGTGTACGAGGACCAGCGCATCCTGACCATGGGCCTCAATGCGGTGGCGGGGAAGCCCCGCGACCAGTGGGACATGGAGCCGGCCCGGTTCACCGACATGATCCCGGGCTGCTACGACCCCAAGGAACGCGCGCGCGACCTGCTGTCGCAGGGCGTGCTCGCGAGCGTCGCGTTCCCGACCCTGCCGCGCTTCGGCGGCATGTTGTTCAACAGCTTCTCCGACAAGGACCTCGCGAGCGCGTGCGTCGAGGCGTGGAACGACTTCATCCTCGACGAGTGGTGCCCGGCGGGACCGCCCGGCCTGTTCGTGCCGATGGTCATCTGCCAGGTGTGGGATCCCGTGCTCGCGGCACGGGAGATCGAGCGCTGCGCGTCGAAAGGCGCGAAGGCGCTCTGCTTCACGGAGAACCCGGTCGGTGACGGCCTGCCGTCGTTGCACGACCCCGCGGGCCACTGGGACCCGCTCTTCGCCGCGGCCGAAGCCGCTGGACTGCCGGTGTGCATGCACATCGGCTCGAGTGGCTACATGCCCCTGATCGATCCCGAAGCGCCGTTCACGACGACCATCTCGGCCGCGACCGCGAGTGGGCAGCTGGCGCTGACCAACATGCTGCTCAGCCCGATCCCGCAGCGGTTCCCCGACATCAAGCTGGTGTGGTCGGAGGCGGGCATCGGTTGGATCCCCGCGATCCTCGAGCGCGCCGACCGTCAGGTCGAGCGCCACGCCGGTTGGGCCGGGCGTCTCGAGGAGAAGCCGTCGGACATCTACCGGCGCAACATGTGGGTGTGCATGATCGAGGAGCCGGTCGGACTCTCGATGTACGACCTCATCGGTGTCGACCGCATCCTGGCCGAGACCGACTACCCGCACGCCGACACGCCGTTCCCCCACACGCAGCAGGCGTACGCGGAGGTCTTCGCCGGCATCCCGCCGGACGTCGTCGAGGCGGTCAGCCACCGCAACGCCGAGAACGCTCTTCGACTGGGAGATGGCCGACGTCGAGCTGTTGATGTCGCCCGACGTGCAGACCTGGCGGTCGTCGCTGGACGCCGATCCCTTCGCGGCGATGCAGCACCGGCACGACCTCGCGGGCGTGGAGCACGAGGAGTCGTCGACGTCCACGACCGTGTCGTGCCGCGAGATGGTCCGCCGGGGCGCGCTCATCGAGCAGTGCGGTGCTCGCGTCGACGCCGACGGCACGTGTTCTTCGGGTCACCGTGCCGGGTGAGTCGGAGACGCTGATGAAACTCCGGTACGGGCTGTACGACGCCGACAACCACTACTACGAACCGCCCGACTGCTACACGCGGCACATCGAGCCGAAGTTCCGAGATCGTGCGATCCATGTCGAGCAGGACGACGAGGGTCGCGACGTGGTCCTGGTCGGCGATCGACCGTTCACCTTTCTCGACCACTACTCGTTCGAGCGCGTCGCGAGACCTGGTGCCCTGCGCGAGATGTTGCGCACCATGAAGTCGGAAGGGGCTCGCACGAGCGCAGACGACACCTCGGAACCGATCCGCCCGGAGTACATCGACCAACAGTCACGGCTCGCGGTGATGGACGCCCAAGGCGTCGAGACGACGCTGCTCTTCCCGACCCTGGGCGTCTGCGTCGAGCACTTCATGATGGACGACCCCGAGCAGATGTACGCGAACATCCGCGCGTTCAACACGTGGCTGGACGAGGACTGGGGATTCGACCACCGAGGCCGCATCATCGGCGTGCCGCTCCTGAACCTCCTCGATCTCGAGCTCGCGGTCCGAGAACTGGACTCCGTGCTGGCGCGAGGAGCGCGCGCCATCGCGCTTCGTCCCGGACCCGCCGCAGGCCGGTCACCGGCCGATCCGTACTTCGACCCCTTCTGGAGCCGGGTGAACGAGGCCCGCGTACCCGTCTGCTTGCACATCGCCGAGTCCGGCTACAACGAGATGATGTCCGTGCACTGGGGAGAGGAAGCGAACCCGGCGTCGCACCGCCAAAGTGCGTTCCAGTGGGCCTGCTTCTACGGCGACCGCCCGATCATGGACACGATCGCTGCCTTCACGCTCCACAACCTCTTCGGTCGCTTCCCGAACGTGAACGTGGTCAGCGTCGAGAACGGCTCCCTGTTCGTGCCGTACCTCATGGCGGTGATGGACAAGATGAAGGGCATGGGCCGGAACGGGCCCTGGCTCGGAGGCTACGTCTCGGGACGGCCCAGCGACATCGTCAAGCAGCACGTGTTCGTGTCGCCGTACCACGAAGAGGACATCGTTGCGCTGGCGCAGAACATCGGTGCGTCGCAGGTGCTGTTCGGCTCCGACTACCCACACCCCGAAGGTCTCGCCGAACCGTCCGACTTCGCGGACGCGATCGCCGACCTGGCAGTGGACGACGTGCGCAGCATCATGCGCGACAACCTGCACGGCTTGTTGGCCGGCGTGGCAACCTGATCGAGTGACGGCGGCGACTGCCGGCTTGCCGCCTCGGCGTCACCCCGGCTCGACGCCGCTCCGGTCCTCGAACCAGGGGACGACCAGGCGCTTCACCACCTTGCCCATCGCGTTGCGCGGGAGCTCGTCGACGAAGAGGAATCGTTCGGGCACCTTGTAACGGGCGAGGGACCTGGCGCAGTGCTCGCGGAGGTCTTCGGCCGAGAGTGGGGCGTCGCCTTCACGGACCACCGCCGCTGCGACCCGTTCACCGAGCCGCTCGTCGGGGACGCCGACCACCACGCACGCGGCGACGTGCGGGTCTTCGTGCAAGACCCGTTCCACCTCTGCCGGGTACACGTTGGCCCCGCCGCGCACGATGAGATCGCCCTTGCGGTCGGTGATGACGAGATCGCCGTCGGCGGTGAGGTATCCGAGGTCGCCCGTGCGGAGCGTGTCGTCGCGCAACGCCTCGGCCGTCGCTTCCGGACGATTCCAGTACCCGAGCATCGGGGTGTACGCACCCACAAAGCGCCCGTCCTCGGCAGGGCCGACGCACACCTCGCCGACCTCGCCGGCGCCGACGAGGACGCCTTCGTCGTCGCGCACTGTGACGGCGACGTGGGGGAGCGCGCGACCCGACGCGCCGGGCACCCGCGCGAGCGCGGGGTCCTCGACGGTGACCGCAGCAGGCGCCTCGGTCAGGCCGTACCCCGTGGTGAGGCGGATGCCGAAACGTTGCTCGTACAGCCGCCGGAAGCTGTCGGGTGTCGCACCGCCGCCGCAGCCGGGCCGCGCCAGCGTTTGCAGGTCGGACGGCGCCACGTCGGGGTGGGTGAGCAGGTCGTGGATGATCGCGGGGACGGTCGACATGGTGTTCACCCGTTCGTCGCGGATCCACCCGGCCAGGCCGACCGGGTCGATCCGGTCGATGCAGACCACGCACGCGCCCATCTGCAGTGTGCTCACCGGACCGAGGATCATGAGGTTGAGGATGGTCAGCGGGAGCACGACCCCGAGACGGACGTCGGGGAACGGTTGGTGCGCGGCGGCGACCGCGCCGACGAGCAGGAGGTTGTGCTGGCTGTGCACGACTCCTTTGGGTTGCCCGGTCGTGCCGCTCGTGTACGCGATCGCCGCCGGCGCGAACGGGTCGACGTCGGGCTCGGGCGCGTCGGCGGGATCGGCGGCCGCCAACCGCGCGGCCCAGGGGCTGGCAGGGTCGCCGGGCTCGGCGTCGAGCACGACTCGGAGCTCGGGCAGCTCGTGGCGTGCGCCGGCGATCGCGGAGGTCGCGGCGCGGTCACCGACGAACACCGACACGCCGGCATCGTCGAGCAGGTAGCGCTGCTCCGGCAACGTCAGCGCCCGGTTGATCCCGACCCACACCGCGCCGAGGTGCATGGTCGCGAGGAATGCCACCACGAGCCCGGGATCATTGGTCGTGCACCCGGCAATGCGATCCCCCGGGGCGACTCCGGCGGCGACCAACGCCGCAACCGCCCGCCGGACCCGGTCGTCGAGCTCGCGATGGGTGTGGCGGGCGTAGCGGCCCACCACCGCCTCGGCGTCGGGCACGCGCGCGACGGCGTTCGCCAGCGCCTCGGGTACCGATTGCGCGCCGACGGGCAGGTGCGGGCGGCGGGGCGAAGGTCGAAGTCCGTGCGTCGGTGCTCCGTTCACTCGACGCGCAACGTGGCGCCCTGCGCATTGAAGAAGAAGCCGCCCGCGGTGACGATCGCCCGTTCCGCGCCTTCGACCTGGCGCTCGCCGGCGCGACCTTGGAGCTGATGGACCGCTTCGCGGATGTGTCCCGATCCCTGCGTACCGCCCTCGGACAGCGCGCCGCCGTGGGGGTTCACGGGGATGCGGCCGTCGATCAGGACGCGGTTGGACGCGTCGTCCCAGTGCTCGGCGAGGAAGTCGCCGGCCTCGCCCGGTCCGCAGAACCCGGCATTCTCGAACCAGTTCAGCGTGATGATGGTGAATCCGTCGTACGGGAAGTAGACGTCGCACTCGTCGATCCAGAAGTCGCTCTTGGCGCGCAGTGCGTCGACCACGACCTGCTGTCCGTGCTGGCGCAGGCTCGGTGTCTGGGCTTCGTCGTTCTTGGCGATCTGGCCGAGCGTCGCCGCGTGGACGAGCACCGGTCGGTGCGGGAGGTCGCGGGCGCGCTCGGTCGTCGTGATGACGAACGCGTCGGCGCCGTCGACGGGCACGTCCATGTCGAGCAGGCACAGCGGCCAGCGGATCATCCGAGCCTGGAGGTAGTCGTCCATGGTCAGGGGGTCCCGCATCGCCGCGGCGGGATTGTGCATCGCGTTGGAGCGGGCGTTGATCGCGACCCGCCCGAGGGCTTCACGTCCGACGCCGAACTCGTGGAGATAGCGCGACGCCCACGCGGTGTAGCCCACCGCGCCGGCGATCGTCTCCGGTGGCGGGGGCACGAAACCGGCCCCGAATCCACTGCTGCGCCGGAACGGGTCGCGCGCCGCCGAGCGCGAGAACATCGGCCCGCGGAAGAGCGCGTGATACCCGAGGACGACTTCGCACTGGCCGCTGTACACCGCGCCGACCGCCGCGACGAGCTGGTTCACGAACGGGATCTGCGGGTTGGCGAACCAGGTGATCTCGGGGATGCCGAGCGCCGACTGCACGACGGCCGCGGGCGGGGTCGACCCGACGATGCCGTCGACGTCGGCCGCGGTCAGCCCGGTGTCGCGCAACACGCTGACGCAGGCGTCGAGCGCGAGCGAGGCCGCGCTCACCTCGCCGCCGTCGCGCGAGAAACCGGTGGTCGCCGCGTTGGCGATGGCGACGCGGTCCTTGGCCGGGTTCCGCGAGGAGATCATGTGGTCACCGCAGCCGCGAGACGGAACACGGGGACCGGAACGCCCTCGCGATCGAGCCAGTCGAGCATCACCGGGGTACCGATCACGATGTCGTCGTTGGCCGCGCCGACGACCGTGCTGGTGAATCGCAGTCCCGGCTGTTCCTCGAGCTCGACGGTCACGACGGGATACGGCGTCGAGTAGTCGACGCCCGGCGCCGGCGGACCCTGGTGGAGGAAGATCGCCATGAAGATCGTGCCACGCCCGCTCACCGGTGTCGCCACGACGTCCTTCGACCAGCACGCCGGACAGATGGGCCGGGGCGGCTCGTGCCACGTGCCGCAGTTCCGGCACCGCATGATGCGCAACTCGTGGTCGAGGCGTGCCCGGAACACGGCCTTGTTGTCGTGGTCGAGCGCGTACGCGTCGAAGAGGTCGACGAGCGCCTCGTCGTCGAGCGTCGGGTCCATGGCGCAGTTCTACACGGTGTCGCAGTTGGTCACGTTCGGGTGCGCGCACCAGCGATCGGGTCCAAGTGCCACCCGGCGGCGATCGGACGAGATGCCGCAGCCACGTGCCGTGCTACAGCCCCCCGAGGTCGAGGCGTGGCGACGCGTCCATCAGCTCGGCGAACCGGTTGCGGATGTAGTGCTGACCCTGCACATCCATCGTGGTGTTGACCGCGCGCTTGGCCTGACGGAGAGCGAGGGGATCGACCTGCGCGATCTCTCGGGCGAACGCGGCCGTCTCGTCGTGCAGCGTCTCGCGAGGGTAGAGACGGTTCACCGCTCCCATCGCGTACAGCCGCGCCGCGGGAAGCCGCATCCCGGAGAACAACATCTCCTTGGCGAGGCGCGGTCCGTACATCCACGTGTGGATGGGTGCCTGGATTCCCCCGATCCCACCCACCACCGCGAGAGGATCACGGAAGAACGCGTCCTCGCTGCAGAAGATCAGGTCGCACGGGAACACGAAGCGCTGCGCGCCCCCGATGCAACCGCCCTGCACCGCCGCGATGGTCGGCTTCATGAGGTCGCGGACGAACTGGAGCTCGTCCCACTCGCTCATGGGATCGGCTCCCGCAGGCGCGGCGCGGTGAGTGCCGTCGAGCAGGGCGCCGGCGCAGAAGTGCTTCCCGACCGCCCGCAGCACGAGCACCCGAGCGTCGGGGTCGGCTGCACCCTCCTTCCAGGCCTGCTCGAGCTCGTAGTGCAGGAGGGCGTCGTAGGCGTTGAGCGGGGGTCGATCGAGGGTGATCGTGCCGACGCCGTTGGCGGTCTCGTAGCGCACGAACTCCGGCTGGTGGGGCAACGGATCTCCTCGGGGTACTGCGTCGGGGCGGACGCTACCGTCGGCGCGCCGCGCCCTGCACGTGTCCAAGCGGGGATCCCGTGTCGGCGTCGTCGTCGGTACCGTGAGGCGGCTTCCGCACGGCCGAGGAGGGGTTGACATGAGTGGTGTCGAGCAGTTCCGCTACGACGGAAAGCGCGCGGTGATCGTCGGCGGCGCCACGGGGATGGGCGCGGCCGCCGCGCATCTGCTGGCCGATCTCGGCGCCGAGGTGGTGGCCCTCGACGTGCAGGACATCCCGTACGACGTCGCCCAGTCGGCGCGGGTCGACCTGCGGAACGTCGCGTCCATCGACGCCGCGCTCGACGAGATCGGTGGGCCGATCGACGCGATCTTCGCCTGTGCCGGCATCGCCGACGATGGTGTCCCGCTGATGCAGGTCAACTTCATCGGGCACCGTCACCTGATCGAGACGGCAATCGCGCGCGAGCTCCTGCCGCCCGGTTCGGCCATCGCGGGGATCGCGTCGATCGGCGGGCTCGGCTGGGACCGCAGCACGAAGCTGATCCGCGAGTTCCTCGAGATCGGCGACTACGACGCCGCGACCGCATGGATCGAGACGCGCCCGAACTCGCGAGCTACACGTTCTCGAAGCAGGTGCTCATCGCCTACTGCGCGTGGCGCGCTCCTGCGCTGATGCGCCAGGGGATCCGCATCAACTGCATCGCCCCGGGCCCGACGATGACGCCGCTGATGGACGCGACGCAGATGTGGCGCGACTTCGAGGCCGACTACCGACAGGTGATGGGGGTCGGCGGCGCGACCGCGGAGCAGCAGGCCGCACCGCTCGTGTTCCTGAACAGCGACGCCGCCGCCTTCGTCAGTGGGACCGTGCTCAACGTCGATGCGGGCTACGTCGGCGGCGGGACGATGGGCTCCATCTCCGCGGCCGTCGTCGACATGCTCGCACCTCCGATCGGCTGAGCTCAGGACGCCGGCTTGGCGGCTTGGACGAGTGCGAAGATCTGCTCCGGGACCGAGCGGGGTCTTCGTCGCCTTCACGCCGAGCGGCCGCAGCGCGTCGGCGACCGCGTTGGCGACCGCCGCGTGCGCGCCGATGGCACCGCCCTCACCCATGCCCTTGTACCCACCGGGGTTGGTGGTGGACTCGGTCTCGATGTGGCCGATCTCGATCTGTGGCACCTCGGTGGTCGTCGGTGGCAGGTAGTCCATGAACGTGGTGGTGAGCGGGTTGCCGTCGTCGTCGTACACGAAGTCCTCGAGCAGCACGCCGCCCATGCCTTGCACGACACCGCCGAAGATCTGCCCTTCGACGACCATGGGGTTGATCATCTTCCCGCAGTCCTCCGACACGATGTACCGCAGCACGCGGGGCAGCCAGGTTTCGCCGTCGATCTCGACCACGCAGATGTGCGCTGCGTTCGACCACGTGGGGAACCGCTTGGGGCGGAACCGGACCGTCGCCTCCAACCCGCTGCCGATCTCGTCCGGGAGCTCGTGGGCGTTGAGCGTCGCGGCCTTGGCGACGTCTTGCATCGTCACCGACTTGGATGGCGTCCCTCGCACCGACACGACGCTCTCGGCGATCTCGAGGTCCTCGGGCGCGGCTTCCATCATGTGCGCGGCCACGGTCAGGACCTTCTCGCGCACCGCGACGGTCGCCTCGCGCGCCGCTCCGCCTGCCACCACCGCCGTGCGGCTCCCTCCGGTGCCGGGGCCGTAGGGCGTCGACTGCGAATCGGCCTGCACGATGGTGACGTCTTCGTACGCGACGCCGAGGTGGTCGGCGACGATCTGGGCCATGGTCGTCTCGATGCTCTGACCGTGTGAGGTGGTGCCGAGGTAGGCCACGACGCGCCCGGAGGCGTCGACCTTCACCGTGGCCGCCTCGGTGGCCAAGGTGTTGCTCCCCATCGAGGTCGGTTCCACGTACGCGCAGATCCCGACCCCGAGGTACCGCCCCGCCGCGAGCGCGGTCGCCTGTTCCTCGCGGAACGCGTCGTAGTCGAGGATCTCGAGCGCCTGCTCGAGTGTCTCCAACGGGGTGATCTCCTGGAACACGTTGCCGGTGGGTGCGGTGAACGGGAGGTCGGACGCCGAGAGCAGGTTGCGGCGGCGGAACTCCGCAGCGTCGAGACCGATCTCGTGGGCGACGTAGTCCATCGCGACCTCGCGCGCGGTGGTCTCGAACATCCACGGACCGCGGTACGCCGCTTTGCCCATGGTGTTCGTCCAACTCATCTCCATGCCGAAGCCGTAGCGCGGGATCTTGTACGGCCCCGGCACCAGCATCGGGTCGATCGCCGCTGGGCACACCGCGTATGCGCCGACGTCGGCCTTGGCCTCGGCGGTGATGGCCTGGATGATCCCGTCGCCGTCGACCGCCATTCGCACGTGGGCGTACTCGTTGCGCGAGTGACCGGCCGACAGCAGGTTCTCGCGCCGGTCTTCGATCCACTTGACCGGGCGACCGAGCAGGTACGACGCCAAGGCGACTGCGCATTCCTCGCGGTACACGAACATCTTCTGCCCGAACCCGCCACCGACGTCGCGCGCGGTCACCCGCACGTTGCCGTCGGGCACCTGCAGGTACCGCGCGAAGAAGTTGCGGGTCTCGTGCACCGACTGGCAGGCGCACACGATCTCGAGCTCGTCGCGGCCCTGGTGGTAGGACACGACGATCCCGCGCGTCTCCATGGGCATTGCCACGTAGCGGTTCTGGACGACGTCACACTCCACGACGTGGGCCGCGTTCGCGAACGCGTCGTCGAGGTCGGGGGACAGCGCCATGAACGGCACGGCCGCCATCGCGTTCGACTCGAGTCCCCAACCCGCGTGCACGACGTTCTCGGTGTCGGCGGCGGCGACCATGTAGTCGACCACCGGCTGTTGCGCCTCGTAGTCGACCTCGATCGCCTCGCACGCATCCTCGGCGAGGTAGCGGCTCTCGGCGATCACGATCGCGACCGGGTCGCCCGCGTAGCGGACGTCGGTGATCGCGAGCGGCGGTGGCACGACCAGCTCCTCGCCCAGCATGGCGTGGTAACCGGGACCCGTGATCCCGTTGAAGTCCTCCCACGTGTAGACGGCGACGACGCCCGGCATCTCCTTCGCCGCACTCGTGTCGACGCGGGTGATGGCGGCGCGGGCCAGGTCGCTGCGGAGGAACGCGGCATGAAGGGTTCCCGCCACCCGCACGTCGTCGACGTAGAGGCCGTGGCCGGTGAGGAGGCGTTGGTCCTCCTTGCGGGTGACCGACTGACCGAGGTAGCGCGCGGCGACGGGCGAGCCAGGGGTCTGCGTCATGCGCCCGGAGGGTACGCGCC
This sequence comes from uncultured Actinomycetes bacterium, assembly GCA_963720765.1. Classification (GTDB taxonomy): domain Bacteria; phylum Actinomycetota; class Acidimicrobiia; order IMCC26256; family DASPTH01; genus DASUAS01. The sequence goes on along the minus strand of CAVRGS010000010.1, from coordinate 25,200 downwards.
TTGCGCAGACGCCGCAGTCGGACGCGTTCCCGTCACGGTGGCACCGGGACCGTACGCGGCCGGATCGGCACCCAGCCCGCGCAGCACGAAGCACCGGAGGTGCTCGGCCAGCTCGTCGTACGACAGCGGTCGCGACGGGTGGAACCAGTGGCTCACGCCGTTGAGCATCTCGAAGAGGCTGTTGGTCGCGACGCCGGGATCGATGTCCGCATGGAAGTCGCCCTCGGCGATGCCGCGCTCGATGATCTCCCGGACGTACCGGTGGATGCGGCCCCGCTTCGCCATCACGATCGCCTGGCGGTCGGGGCTGAGCCGGCGCAGATCTCGCTCCGACACCGACGAGTAGCCGCGGTTGGCCGACAGGATGCCGGTCCAGCGGGTGATGAAGGCGCCGAGGCGGACTGGCGGCTCCGCGCCGTCGAGCGCGGCACTCTCCTCGATCACCGCGATGCCCCGACTGTGGTCGCCGTCGACGATGGCGAAGAGCAGATCCTCCTTGCTGTCGATGTAGTAGTAGAGGCTCCCCTTGAGGAGCCCGACCCGGGCGGCGATGTCCTCGATCCGGGCGGCGGCATAGCCTTTCTCGTCGAACTCCTCGCCCGCAGCGTCGACGATCTCCGCCCACCGTTCGGGATGGAGGGTCCGGCGGGCTCGATTGCCCTCGCCGACCGGACTGCTCGGTTCGTGCTCCTCGGGGGCCAGCGCCACGTCTGCTCCGCATCGTCGGCCGGGGACGGGTTCACCGTACAAGTCGCCCCAGTTGGTCACGAGCGCTCCGTGTTCGCCGGCGCCATTCGTGTTCTTGACACAATCATTCAACTTATTTATCCTCTACCCGCGGTTTGAATTCACTCACTCTGCGGGGGGACCAGATGGCGACGACTCTTGTGACGAGGCCCGGTCGACTGGTGCTCGCAGGCGATGCTGAAGTTCGGCTCGACGCGCTCGAGGTCGGGCCGTCACTGCGGGAGGAGGGGCTCGACCCCCGGCACGTCGAAACCCTCGCCGAGCTCGACGGCTCCTGGCCGCCGATCGTGGTGCGTCGTGAGGACTGTTCGGTCGTCGACGGGCAGCACCGCGTCGCGGCCGCCCGTCGCCTGGGGCTCGTCGACCCTCCAGGTCACCTGGTTCGACGGGTCCGCCGAGGATGCCTTCGTCGAGTTCGTCCGCTGCAACGTGGGGCATGGATTGCCCCTCGGGCTCGAGGAGCGCCGGTCGGCAGCCAGCCGCATCCTGGGCTCGCATCCCGAGCGATCCGACCGGAGCGTCGCGTCGCTCTGCGGCATCTCCCCCAAGACCGTCGCCCGGCTGCGGGACGACCTCGCCCGCAGTGCACCGCAACTGGTCCGCGAGCGTCGCGTCGGTCGAGACGGGCGCGTCCGGCCGGTCGATCCCACCGAACTGCGGGCGCGCATCGCGGACGAGTTGACCCGTCGGCCCGATGCGTCGCTTCGCTCGATCGCCACGGCCGTCGGCTCGTCGCCCGAGACCGTGCGCAGCGTGCGGGCGAAGCTCCAGGTGCCCGATCGCGGACCGGTCGAGCGCGGGCGCGCGCGCGAGGTTGCGACCGTCGACACCGATGCGATCGTGCTCGGGCTGCTCACCCGACGCGCTCAGTCCGGCCACCGGCTCGAGGGCGACCAGGCGTTCAGCACCCGGGAAGGTGGTCGTGAGTTCATCGAGTGGTTCGACAACTCCACGGTCGACTCCGCCGACCACTGGGCCCACGTCGGGAGCGTGCCGCGGAGCCGGATCTACGAGGTGGCCGACGAGGCCCGCCGTCGGGCGACCTTCTGGAGCCACTTCGCCGACTCGCTCGAAGGTCAGGTTCGTCGCCGCGCCTAGGGCCCGCGGGACGCGCATCCGAGAGTCACGTCGCCGAGGAGGCGCTGATGCCCAAGGTCGAGCTGCCGTACGCGATCAACGACGCCGACAACCACTTCAACGAGCCGCTCGACCTCTACGAGCGCTACATCGACCCCAAGCTGCGCGACCTGGCGATCCGCTACGTCACCGACGCCGACGGTCGTGAGCTGCAGCTGTTCGCGGGTCGACCGTCGAAGTTCGACACCAGCCAGATCACCTATTCGCCCGACGAATTGACCAGGATGCTCGGCGACGTCTCGGCGCACGACGACGGTGACGAACCCGACGGGTCGGGGAGCGCGCTGCCGGGCATGCTGCTCAACCGCCTCAACCCGCTCAAGGGGCTCAGCGACGCCGAACGCAAGGACCTCATCGCGCAGTTCCGCGAACAGCGCGAGGCCTACGGCAACCGCGACGTGCGCCTCGCCCTGATGGACGACCAGGGCATCGACAAGGCCCTGATGTATCCCGCGAGCGCGCACGACATCGAGTTCGAGTTCGCTGACGATCTCGAGGCGCTCTACGCGAACGTACGAGCGTTCAACCGCTGGATCCACGAGGAGATCGGGTACGCGTACCGGGGCCGCATGTTCCTGCCGCCCTACCTCGCGCTCGCTGATGTGGATCTCGCGCTCGCCGAGCTCGAGATCCTGCTGGACACGGGTGCACCGATGGTGCAGTTCAAGTCGGGCCACGCGCACGGCGGGCGTGACAACCCCTTTGGCGGCCGCTCGATCGCCGATCCGGTGTTCGATCCCGTCTGGGCGCGCATCGACGAGGCGGGCCTGCGCGTCGCCGTGCACCTCGGGGCCACCGACTACCAGAAGTACGGCGCGGAATGGAGCGAGGATCCGGAGGTCACCTTCGGCGGCTTCGACGCGTTCCAGTGGGTCATGTACTGGGGTGACCGGCCCGCGATGGAGCTGACCGCGGGCATGATCCTGCACAACCTCTTCGGGCGGTTCCCGAACGTGCGCGTCTGCCTCTCGGAACAGGGCACGGTGTGGCTGCCGTACACACTGCGCAAGATGGACCACGCGTTCCTCATGGGCCGCAAGGCGAAGTGGGGGGAGCTCACCGAGCGCCCGAGCGAGATCTTCCGCCGGCACTTCGTGGTCGCGCCCTTCCCCGAGGAGAACGTGGAGCGCGTCGTCGCCGAGGTCGGGATCGAACCGATCGTCTTCGGCTCCGACTTCCCACACGGTGAGGGGCTCGCCTATCCGTCCGAGTACGTCGGCGCGCAGCTGAAGTCGTTCACGGACGACGAGAAGCTCGCCATCATGCGCGACAACCTCGAGCGCTACCTGCCCGTCGCCTGAATCAGACTGGCGGTGCGCTCACGTGCGGGAACAGCTCTTCGAACGCGCCGCGGGTGATGCGCTGGCGAACCTCCGGCGCGACGTCGTCGAAGAGCTCGTGCAGCGTCTTCTGGGTGTGGCCGAACGTCCCTTCGAGGTGCGGGTAGTCGCTGCCCCACAACACGTTGTGATAGCCCATCGCCCACAGCGCGGCCGGGTGCCGACTCGTCGTGCTGGAACGACGCGTAGACCTGGCGGAAGAGGATCTCCTTCGGCAGGCGTGACAGCTGCGGCCGCACGAACATCCCGTGCTGGCGGTAGCCCTCGTTCATGCGGTCACCGATGAACGGCACCCAGGTGGCGCCGCCTTCGGAGATCAGGACCTTGAGCTCGGGATGACGGTCGAGCGCGCCGCCCGTGACGAGCTTCATGGCGGCTTTCTGGCCGCCGTAGGTGGTGTCGACGTAGTTCAGCACCGCGCCCCCGGGACCTCGGTAGGCGGTCGCCTGATCGGTCCCGTCGGTGCCGATGTGGAAGCCGATCACCATGCCCGCGTCGTCCGCGGCGGCCCAGAGCGGCTCCCACGAGTCGTGGTTGTAGTCGTCGGTTCCCGGCGGGTTGCCGGTGGGGATGCTCACGATCTTGAGCCCGATCGTGGCCGCGTGCTCGAGCTCCCGGACCGCATCGCCGACCTCGAGCATGGGCATCAGGGCGGCGGGCACCAGGCGGTCGGGTGCGACGTTCTGCACCTCGGACACCAGCCATTCGTTCTGCGCGTGGGCTGCTTCGCGGACGAGCTGGGGATCCTCGATCATGCTCGACCACAAGCCGATCGAGGAGTACATCACCTCGCCCCACACGCCCTCCTCGTCGAGGTCCTTCAGGCGGGCGACGGGATCGCGGGTGCCCGGCGGGCGCACGCTGAGCTCATAGATGGTGAGGCCGTCGTCACCCTTGGCCGTCATGACCTTGGGCAGCTTGCGGTGGAAGCTCTTGCCGTCGACGTGGACGATCTCTTCGTTCTCGCCCACCTTCTCGGAACGGGGCATGCGCTCGGCCTGCTTGGCGGGGAGGATCTGCTGCCACAGATCGTCGGGCTCCAGGAAGTGCGAATCGCCCGAATGTGCCCAGATCTTCTCAGCCATGGTTGCCGCTCCTCCGTTAGTCTACTAAGTAGAACACAGGCGGCCGCAGGGTGCAAGACTTGGCGCCATGAACGTGGGCGTCTACTTCGATCTTCGGAACGCGCCTCCGTGGCGCCAGGACCCGGCCCGGCTCTACGGGTCCACCCTCGAACTGTGCGAGGAGGCCGAACGGCTCGGCGCCCACTCGGTCTGGCTCTCCGAGCACCACCTGTTCGACGACGGCTACCTGCCGCAGCCGCTCACGTTCGCGGCAGCCGTCGCGGCGCGAACGACGCGGGTCCGAATCGGCACTGCCGTGTTGCTCGCGCCTCTGCACTCGGCGGCCGAGATCGCCGAGCAGGTTGCCGTGGTCGATCTCGTGAGCAACGGGCGCGTCGACCTGGGCCTTGGCGCCGGGTACCGAGTGCCGGAGTTCGAACTGTTCGGCGCCGACATCTCGCGGCGCTACGGACTCACCGACGGACGCGTCCGCGAGCTCCGGGCGCTCTGGGCCGAGGGCCGGGTGACACCCGCTCCCGTCCAACCGCACGTGCCGATCTGGCTCGGGTACCAGGGCCCGAAAGGCGCTCGGCGTGCCGGGCGGCTGGGGGAAGGCCTGCTCTCGGCCAACGGCGCGCTCTGGGAGCCGTACTCGGAAGGTCTGCGCGAGGGTGGCCACGAGCCGACGTCGGGCCGGATGGCCGGGTCGTTCCAGGCCTTCGTCACCGACGATCCCGACCGCGACTGGCCGGTGGTCTCGCGACACCTCGCGTACCAACTCGACTCCTACCGCCGCTACATGGTCGAGGGGACCGACGCCCCGATCCCGAAGCTGGTCGATCCCGAAAGGGTCCGCGCCCGCGATTCGGACGCGCCACTCGCGTCGTTCGTCTACGGAACTCCGGACGACGTGGCGCAGATCGTGCGCACGCGCACCGCCGGCGCGCCGGTGGAGACCCTCTTCTTCTGGGTGTCGATCGGTGCGATGCCGGAGGATCTGTGCGCGCAGCACGTGCGGACCCTGTGTACGCAGCTCGCACCGTTGCTCGCCGACGTGTAGCTCAGCTCGCGGACGATCACCGATCGGCGAGGATCAGCTCCGCGGCGCGCGAGGCCATCGCCATCATCGGGCCGTTGAGGTTGCCGGCGACCATCACCGGCAGCACCGAGCAGTCCATGACCCGCAGGTGCTCGACGCCGCGCACGCGGAGCTCCGGATCCACGACGTCGCTCTCGTTCGGACCCATCGCGCACGTACCGATGGCGTGGTACCCGCAGTACCCGTCGGCGAGGTTGCTCTCCATCACGTCGTCGTCGGACTGCACGTCCGGTCCGGGCGCGGTCTCGCGCTCGATCCGAGCGGCGATCGGGTCGTGGCTGAACAGCTCACGCATCTTCTGGAAGGTGCGCAGGCCGATCTCGCGGTCGTGGTCGGTGGCGAAGAAGTTGCTGTCGATCACGAGGGGTGCGTGCGGATCGGAGCCAGTGATGTGCACGGTGCCTTCGCTGTCGGGCCGCAGCACGTAGCCGATGCACTGCATCCCGGGCTTGCGTTCGAGCCCGATTGCTTGACCCGGCACCACCGGCACGGTTGTCCAGGGGGCCATCAGGATCTGCGCGTCGACCCGGTCGAGCTCCCGTTGCGTCTTCAGGAAGCCGACGATGTCGTACGACGGCGCAGCGAGGGCACCGCGTTTGGTGGCGAGGTACTGGATGCCGCTCATCGCTTGCGCGAGTGGGCTGCTGAGCTTGCGGTTGTAGCCGAGGTTCTCGCGCAGGCGGTACTGGAGCGCGAAGCAGTGGTGCTCGCGCATGCGCCCGCCGACGTTGGGTTGGTCGACGCGCACGTCGATGCCCGCCGCGCGCAACACCTCGGACGGACCGATGCCCGACAGCTGGAGGAGCTTCGGGGTCTGGATGCTGCCGAGCGCGAGGATGACCTCGCGGCTCGCGCGGTGCTGGACGACGGTGGCGCCCTCGCCGATCTGTACGCCGACCACCTTGTCTCCCTCGAAGACGAGCGACGTCACCGTCGAGTCGGTGGCGATCGTGAGGTTCGGACGCTTGGTGACCGGGTGCAAGAACGCCGCGGCGGCGCTCACCCGCTGCCCTCCCTTGATGTTCGCCATCGCGTACCCGATGCGTTCGCCGTCGACCTCGTTGAGGTCGTCGACGCGCTGCAGTCCGATCCCGGCGCCCGCCGCGATCATGTCGTCGGTGAGCTCGCTGCGAATGGTCCCGCTCGAGAGGCCGAGCGGGCCGCCCACTCCGCGGGTCGGCGACGCGCCGAACTGGTTGTCCTCCATCGCCTTGTAGTGGGGGACGATCTCGTCCCACCCCCACGCGGCGTTGCCCGACACGGCGGCGAGGCCGTCCCAGTCGGCCTGGACGCCGCGGTTGTAGACCATGCCGTTGACCGCGCTGGAGCCGCCGAGCGTCTTGCCTCGCACCCAGACCTCGACGTGCTTCGATCTCCCGATCGGCTCGGTGGGGAAGAACCACGCGAAGCGCTCGTTGCCGAGCAGCTTTCCGAAGCCACGCGGGATGCGCACCATCAAATTGTTGTCCCTGCCCCCGGCCTCGAGGAGCAGCACGCGGTTCGCCGGGTCCGCCGACAGGCGGTTGGCGAGCACGCACCCCGCCGATCCTGCGCCCACGATGACGTAGTCGAACGCCTTGCCGTCGCCGTCCACGCGGCCCCCCTTCGTCGGGACGATTCACGCTAACGACTTCGAGGAGTCGTCTCAGTTGGACGAACAGAACGACGCGGCCCATCTTCGGATGGCCGTGAAGCCGCGCACCTCGTTCGCCGCCCACGCGGGGTGCTCGACGTAACGCTGGTGCTCCCAGATGTTGATGTCTCGCGGCAACTGGTGCGTGGCGTGGTGCATCCGTTGTTCGAGTCGTCCAGGTTCGTCGTCGCCATCAGCGCGTTCGAGCCAGACGGTCTGAAACATCTCGGAGGTCTCGTCGTCGACCGGTGTCGTCGCCAGCACGATCACGACGTACGGGGTCGTCCGGCTGCCGAGGGCAGTGAACGACAGCCCGACGCCGACCTGGAGGATGTCGAGCGCGTCCGCGGTCGCGTTGGCGGGGTCGGTCACCCACTTCGCTCCGAACCCGAGCTTCACGCGGAAGAGGTGCCCTTCGGGCTCGCTGCTGACGACCACGGGAATCGCCTTCGTCTCGTGCACGGTGTTGAAGTGCGCGGGGTCGGCCGCGTTGTCCAGCACGACGAAGGGGTCGAGTGCGAGCGCGCCGAATCGGATCTGTCCGTCGGGGTGCGCGGCGTGGTAGTCGGAGCCCGCGACGTCGGGGCCGTGCGCGTCGAAGACGTCGGGCGGCGTCCATGACGGCCCGGACCCGGCGTGGTGGTGCCAGAGGTAGACGATGTCGTTCTGTTCCATGATCGGCCACGACCGGATGCGCACGGCGCGGTTGGGTCGGTCCTGGTACGGGATGCTGATGTTCTGACCCTCGCCGTTCCACTCCCAGCCGTGGAACGGGCAGACCAACCGGTCGCCGCAGACCTTGCCGCCATGGCCGAGATGGGCGCCCATGTGACCGCAGTACGCGTCGAGCGCCCGAAGCGCGCCGTCGCCGGCGCGGAACACCACCACCTCCTGGCCGAAGTACTGCTTCGCTGCGATGTGTCCGGGAGGGAAGTCGACCGACCAGCCGATCTGGAACCATCCCGCGGGCTTCATCATTTCGGCTGGCACGCGTCTCATGCCGGTACGATATATCCCATCCGGGCTAAAAACCAGCGCCCGGACACTGGCGGGAGTGCGAGATGCCCAAGGTCGTCGATCACGAGCTGCGACGGCGTGAGCTCGCGCAGGCGGCGTTGCGCGTCATCGGTCGAGCCGGGCTCGAAGCGACGACGACCCGCGCCGTGGCCGACGAGTCGGGTTGGTCGACTGGGGTCCTCAAGCACTATTTCGACGACAAGGATCATCTCCTGCGCGAAGCGCTCCGAGAGCTCGAACGCATGAACCTCCAACGTTTCGAGCGAGCCCGCCGGGCGTCGAGCGGGCGGGCTGCGGTGGGTGCCGCGCTCGCCGGCATTCTCCGCGGTGGAGCAGACGAGTCGCGCGGTGTGGATCGCGTTCATGAGTCGAGCCAGCATCGACCGTGCGACCGCGGCCGCGATGCGGCGCGCCATCCAGGTGTGGGTCGGTCGGTGGGCCGAGCTCGTGGTCCGGGGTCAACGGGACGGCTCGATCCGTACCGACCTGAACCCTTTCCAGGTGGCAGCCGAGCTCCACGCGCTGATCAACGGGCTTCGACTCCAGGGCGCGTTCGGGATGGCGGGATCACCGGCGGCTCGTGCCGGCCGTGTGCAGCAGTTGGTCTTGCTGCGGTCCTTGGATCCCGGGTTGGATGGAGGAGCATGATCATCGCCGAACCGACGGCTGCGCAGGCCAGTGACGTCATCGCCATCAACCACCTTGCCGCGTCGTACGCGGAGGCGGTGTCTCGACTCCAGATCGAGGAGGCGGTCGAAAAATACGCGGTCGACGGCATCCTCGCGTCTCCGACGACCGAGGACGCGGTCGGGCGAGCCGCCATCATCGAGGTGATCAGCGCCGCGACCTCGTCGCTGGAGTTCGTGTTCCAGACGGTGCACGGCGGACTTGTGCACGTCGACGGCGATCAGGCGTCGGCGCGGTTCCCGGTCACCGAGTGGTCGCGACGGAAGCGCGACGGGGTCACGATGCTGTTCCTGGGTCTGTACGAAGACGACCTCGTGCGCACCCCGGCGGGTTGGCGGTTCGCCCGTCGTGAACTGGTGGCGAGGACGCTCGGCACGGCGGAGCTCTTCACCGGTCGGATCCACGATCCGGTGCTGCGGCCGACGCTCTGACCGCGGATGGACGCTCCTTGACTTCGCGATGTGGGTACGTAATCCTCTGATTCATCACACGGAATGAGCGGTCTGCATCCGCGCTCCTCGAGTGTCGCGGATTGTCCGCCGGCTACGGCGGCATGGCGGTGGTGCGCGGGCTCGACCTGAGGGTCGAACCCGGCGAGGTCGTGGCGCTCATCGGCCCGAACGGTGCCGGCAAGACCACCACGCTGCTGACGCTCTCGGGTGAGCTGCCGCCGATCGCGGGTGAGGTGCGCTTCAACGACGAGGTCACCAAGGCGCCGCTGTTCAAGCGCGCGCGTCGCGGATTGGGGTTCGTCACCGAAGAGCGGTCGGTCTTCATGCAGCTCTCCACCGCGGACAACCTCCGCCTCGCCCGCGTACCGCGTGGCGACGCCACCGACCTGTTCCCCGAGCTCGAGCCGCTGATGGGGCGGCGTACGGGGCTTCTGTCCGGCGGCGAGCAGCAGATGCTCGCGTTCGGCCCGCGCGCTTTCCCGAAAGCCCACGATGCTCCTCGCCGACGAGCTCTCGCTCGGCCTCGCCCCACTGGTGGTCCAGCGGTTGCTCCGGGCCGTGCGCGACGCCGCGGATGCGCGCGGGCTCGGTGTGCTCCTGGTCGAGCAGCACGTCCGCCAGGCGTTGCAGATCGCCGATCGTGTCTACGTCATGCAACGCGGCGAGATCGCGATCCAAGGGACCGCAGCCGAGGTGCACGGACGGCTCGACGAGTTGGAAGCGACCTACCTCGCCGGCACGACGAGCGGGTCCGATCCGGCCTCAGCCCAGTAACTCCAGCACCGTGGTGGCGTCGTCTCCGTGGAGCACCATCCTGGTGACTTCGTCGAGGTGGTGGCGCCAGAGGTCGAGCGCGGCATCGGCGTCGTGAGCCTCGATCAACTCGAGCAGCCTGGCGTGGGTGCGGGCGCCGCCGATCGCCTTGGCACGAACCTCGAGCTCGTCGTGCTGGGCGACCTCGTACTCCCCGTGCAGCTCGATGATGTGGTGGATCATCTCCTCGAAGATGGTGAGCGTCTGGTTGCCGCCGATCCGTACCAACAGCCGGTGGAACTCGTTGTGCAGCGTGACGAACGCCAGTGGGTCGGAGGCCGCTTCCATGGCCGCGATGTTCTCGCGGAGGGCAGTCATGTCGGCGTGACCAGCGCGTTCGAGGATCAACCGGAGCGACGCGAGGTCGAGTGCCGTGCGTGCGTGGTAGACGTCGGCCACTGTCGCGCCCCGGAACTGGAGCGCCAGCCCGGCGTAGCGGGCCGCGGCGTCGCCGTCGGGTGTGTGGATCCGGGCACCGCCGCGCGCGCCGCGCTGGATGCTGAGCAACGACTCTCCCTCGAGCACTCGGAGAGCCTCACGCAGCGTGGGCCGAGAGACGCCGAACCGCTGCATGAGCTCGTGCTCCGGTGGCAGTGCGTCACCTTCACCGAGCGCACCGCGCACGATCTGTCCGCGCAGTTGGGCGGCCACGAGCTCCGCAGCCTTCGGGACACGCACCTGGGTGGCGACGTCGGCGGCGCGGACGGTGTTCGTCATCGTTTGATCCTGTTCGACCGGTCGCTACTTGGACATCGTGCGTCGCCACACCCGACGCCCCCAACTGCTCCCTTGTAGTGTAATCATCCAGCGGAATGCCCTGAACCCGTCTTCGGGGGGAGTCGATCGGGTGAACGAGTTCCTGCAGTTCGCACTCCTGGGTCTCGGATTCGGCGCGCTCTACGCGTTGGCGGCGCAGGGTGTCGTGCTCATCTACCGCGGCTCCGGTGTCATCAACTTCGCCCAGGGCGCGATGGGAATGATGGGAGCGTTCGTCTATTACACGCTCCACTACCACCCGGTGGAGCCCGGCGGGATCATTCCGACGCAACGATGGGGGTTCTGGCCGTCACTGATCGGCGGCGTGCTCGTCTCCGCTCTCCTCGGCCTGCTGACGTACGTGTTCGTGATGCGGCCGTTGCGACGCGGCATCGCCGCTGGCCCGGTTGGTGGCCACCCTCGGTGTGCTCACGATCCTGTCCGCGCTCGCCGCCACCGGCCCCAAGATCGGTGAGTTGTTCGAGTGGGGATCGACCCCCATCCTGTTGACGAGCTTCTTTCCGCGTGACGTCATCGACCTCGGCGGAGGTGTGACCCTGTCGAGCGGCGCCGCGATCGTGCTCTCGGTCACCGTCGCGCTCACCGCGGTGTTGTGGCTGGTCTACCGATTCACCCGTTTTGGGCTCGCCACCACCGCGGTGGCGGAGAACGAGCGCGCGTCGTCGGCGATCGGGTGGTCCCCCGATCTGATCGCCGGCGCGAACTGGGCGTTGGGCGCGGGGCTCGCCGGCCTGGCCGGTGTGCTGATCATCCCGTTCTTCGGCGGATTGAGCGTCTACCAGCTCACGAGCCTGGTGCTCGCGGCCCTTGCCGCGGCGCTGGTCGGGCGCTTCACCTCGTTCCCGATCACCCTCGCGGCCGGGCTCTTCATCGGGGTGCTCCAGTCGACGCTCAACCACTACCTCACGGACGTCAGTTGGCTCAGTGGTGCCGCGCTCGGCATCAGCGTGTCCGCACCGTTCTTCGTGATCGTGATCTACCTCATGATCAGTGGCACCGCGCTGCCGATCCGCGGCTACGTGTTCGACCGTCTGCCGGCGCTCGGGACCGGTCGGCTCCGCCCGGGTGTCATCGCGGGGGTCACCGCTGCCACTTCCGCGCTGCTCTTCGTGCTCTCGCAGAAGTGGGTCGACGCGATCACGACCTCGTTGATCTTCGGCATCGTCCTGCTCTCGATCGTGATGGTCACCGGCTTCTGCGGGCAGATCTCGCTCGGCCAGTGGGCGCTGGCGGGCATGGGCGCGTTCATCGCCGCCCGTCTGGTGGCCGCGTCCGGAGTTCCCTTCGAGCTCGCGGCGTTGATCGGCATCGTCGGCACCGTGCCACTCGGCCTGGCGTTCGCGCTCCCGGCCGTTCGCACCCGAGGGGTCAACCTCGCGATCGTGACTCTCGGCCTCGGGCTGGCGGTGCAGGCGATCGTGTTCGACAATTCGGAGTGGAACGGTGGGATCGGCGGCACCGTGATGGGTCGCCAGACCGTGTTCGGGATCTCGATCGACCGGATCGATCACCCGGAGGCGTACGGGATCCTCACCCTCATCTGCTTCCTCGTCGTCGCGATCATGGTCGCGAACGTCCGGAGGGGGAGGGTGGGCCGTCGGCTGATCGCGGTGCGGACCAACGAGCGCGCCGCGGCGGCATTGGGCATCAACATCGTGGGCGCCAAGCTCTACGCGTTCGGGCTCGCTTCCGCCTTCGCCGCGCTCGGAGGCATCCTCTACGCGTTCCGCAGCCGGTCGGTCGACTTCTCCACGTGGAGCTTCGGCGTCGACTCGATCGTGCTGGTGGGGTTGGCAGTCATCGGCGGGATCGGTTTCACCATCGGCCCGCTGTTCGGGTCGATCCTGGCGGCCGGCGCGATCGGGGCCGCGGTGTCGTCCGAGCTGTTCTCGGGACTCGAGGACTACATCGTCCTGATCGGTGGCATCAGCCTGATCGCCATCCTGCTGGCCGATCCCGATGGCCTCGCCAGCCAGAACACGAGACTCGGCCATCGGATGCTCGCGCGGTTCCGGCGGGCCGCACCGCCGGCTCCGGTGCTCACCTTGCCCGAGCGCGGGGAACGCCACGTCGTCGTCCCGCTCGTCCTTCGGGTCGACGACGTGCAAGTGCGTTACGGCGGCGTGGTGGCCGTCGACAACTTGTCGCTCGAGGTCCACCCGGGCGAGATCGTCGGGCTGATCGGTCCGAACGGCGCGGGGAAGACCTCCGCCATCGACGCCATCACCGGCTTCGCCCGCACCTCCGCCGGCGCCGTCGTGGTCGGGGACTCGAACATCGGGCGCATGCCCGCCTACCGGAGGGCGCGCGCCGGTGTGTCGAGGTCGTTCCAGTCGCTCGAGTTGTTCGAAGACCTGACCGTGTTGGAGAACCTGCGCACCGCGTCGGATCAGCGCGACTGGCTGTCGGGCCTCACCGGGCTCGTGTGGCCGGCGGATCCGCCGCTGCCGTCCGCGGCCGTGGCCGCGATCCGCGAGTTCGGGCTGGAGGACGACCTGCACCGGACGGTCACCGACCTGGCGTTCGGGCGCCGCCGCCTGGTCGGGATCGCGCGAGCCGTCGCCACGCAACCGTCGATCTTGCTGCTCGACGAACCCGCCGCCGGTCTCGGCGATGCCGAGAGCGCCGAGCTGGCCGCCCTCGTGCGGCGGCTGGCCGACGAGTGGGGCATCGGGATCCTCCTGGTCGAGCACGACATGCGGTTCGTGATGGACGTCTGCGACCGCATCGTGGTCCTCGACTTCGGACGCACGATCGGGACCGGCACTCCCGAGGAGATCCGCCGTGATCCCGCGGTCGTGGCGGCGTACCTCGGCGAGCCGCTCGAAGCGCTCGTGTAGCCAGCCGACGCCCGTCCGACGTGTGTCCAAGCGCGACGGTACGCCCAAAAATTGGTCTGATACATTCAGCGGATTGTGCGGCTTCGGAGGACATCCTCCGGGCCAGTTCCCGAGGGGGGAAGCTCATGCGACGGAAGTGGCTCGCTGCGGTTGCCGCAGCTGCTCTGGCGGCAACGCTCGGTCTGGTGGCGACCGCCGGCGTCTCCGGCGCATCGACGCCGAAGGCGTCGTTCACGGGATCGCCGATCAAGATCGGTGTGACCTACGTGTGCAACGCGGCCCAGCCGCCGTCGGTGTGCGAGATGGCCCCGTCGGCGCAGGCCGCGGCGAAGTACTTCAACGCCAAGGGCGGTGCCAAGACCGCCGACGGCAAGACCCACGAGTTGTCGATCGTCGTGTGCAACAACGAGAACGACCGCACGAAGACCGCCGACTGCGGCCGCCAGTTCGTCGACGCCAAGGTGACCTTCGCGACGGGCGGCGCGGTCAACGCCGACGAGATCGTGCCCGTCCTCGGCGCCGCGGGGATCGCGTACTTCAATCCCGACGCCACTCGGCACCGGCACCGTCGAGGGTGGGGAGAAGAACTCGTACCTCCTGCAGAGCACCCTCAGCCTGTTCCAGGGACTCGTTCAGCAACTGGGCAAGGAGGGGAACAAGACCATCGCGGTCGTCGCGCAGGGCGCGGGGACCGCGATCGCGGGGCTCACCAAGAAGATCGCGGCCGCCAACGGCGCGAGACGAGCTTGGTGGAGGTCGCGCAGACCAACCCGAACTGGGCGCAGGCGGCCGAGCAGGCATCCTCGGCCGACATCATCATGACGGTGGCCGACAAGTACGGCACCAAGGCGTTCCTCGACGCCTTGACGCAGGCCGGAAAGACCACGCCGGTGACCAGTGTGATCGGCATCGTCGGCGACCAGCTGGTGCAGGCCACCGGCGGCAAAGACAGCCCGCTCTTCGGACAGATCTCGACCGGGTACTTCCCGCCTGTGCCCGACAAGGCCTGGGCCGACTACCGGGCGGCGATGAAGAAGTACTCACCCAAGACGCTCCAGGAGCCGTCGAGCCAGAGCATGTTCATGTCGGTCCAACTGGGGAACGAGGTCATCAAGACCATCGCCAGCGACCCGACGGCTGCGAACTTCATCACGGCCGCAGACGCGATGACCGACATCCCGACCCTCGGCGGGAAGTTGCCGTCCGGTCTCAGCTTCCAGAAGCCGGTCGGGCTCTACCCCCGCCAGTTCAACAACACCTTCTGGGGTGATCTCAAGATCACCGCCACGCAGATCGTCAACGCCAAGGGCGCGTCGTTCCTCCCGGTTCCCGCACTCGGATAGCCGGGCCGCACGTCGTTCGATCGGCCGGCCGCCACCCTCGGGTGGCGGCCGGCTCGCGTCCGGGCAGGTCAGACCATTGCTCGGAGGTCCTGCTTCGTGTCGCGGGCCAGGATCGCCACGCCATCGCCAGGGTCTGTGAGCGCGCGCGAGGCGCGTGCTTTGGTCGCACCACGGTCGACGATGTCATGGATCGGCACGGTGCACCTCGGGCACGACCTCGTGCATGACGCGTTCCGCCCCCTGCACCGCGTCCGCGTCGCACACGGTGATGACGAAATGCCGGGCACCGGCGTCGGCGAATGCGGACAGTTTCGCCGCCACCTGCTCGGGGGTGCCGACGACGGCGACATGATCGATCATCGCCTCGAAGCGTGCGCCGTTGCCGGCCTGCGCGTTCCCGACGAACGACACGGCCTTGCGACGCGCTTCGGCCGCATCGTCGTCGACACTCACGAACACGAAACACATCCAGGCGAAGTCGCCGAGGTCGCGTCCGATCGAGACGGCATGGCCGCGCACGGTCTCGACCGACGCGGCGTACTGCGCGGGGGAGTAGAGGAACGGCATCCAACCGTCGCCCGAGGCGGCGGCCCGGCGCATGGCCGGGGCCTTGCGGCCGGCGACGATCACGGGCGGGCCGCCCGGCTGCACGGGTGGCGGGTCGATGCGGATGGGGTCGAACGGCCAGGTGGGTCCGTCGTTGCCCACCGCCCCGCCCGACCAGAGCCGCTTCAGCACACCGATCGCCTCGTCCGTGCGGGCGCCCCGCTCCGCGACCGGTGTCTGCAGGGCCTGGAACTCGTCCGGGTACTCGCCGCCGACACCCACTCCGAGCATCATGCGGCCACCGGTGGCGCGATCGAGCTCGGCGAACTGCTTGGCCACGATCACCGGGTGGTAGAGCGGCGCGAGCAGGACGGCCGTCCCGATCCTGACCCGCTCGGTCTGACCGGCGAGGAGCGCGGCGCCGACCACCGCCTCCGGCACCGGGCGACCGTTGGCGAGATGCCCCGCCGACCAGAGCGAATCGATGCCCAGCGCTTCGAGCCGCTCGACGTCGGCGCGACAGGTGGGCTGCGCCCGGTCGGCCTCGGGCCAGGAACCCGAACTCCAGGTTCACCGCGTGAGCCACTCGGCGATGATCTCGTCGTGGTGCACGCCCAGCGCCGGTGGCGGTGCGAGTCCCGAGCCGGCACGTTCGCCGGTGTGATGCCACCGGATCGCGCTGGTGATGTTGGGCCACGAACCCGGTGCGCCCTCGACGATCCCGCGCGCCGCGAAGTGCTCGAGCGCCATCACTTCGGGGATCTCGAGGATCTTCGAGCCTGGCACATCCCACTCGAGGAAGCGACGGTCCCATTCGTCGGCGGTGGCGGTCGCGAAGATGTCGGCGAGCTCCCGACGGAGCTGTTCGTCGTCCCATCCGAAGTGGATCTGCGCGGCGGCGTCCCGCAACGGAACCAGGTCTTCGCGTCCGACGCCACGGCAGAAGGCCTCCCAGAACTTCTGCTCCAGCGCGGCCATGAGGAACGGCTTGCCGTCCTGCGTGAGGTAGGCGTTGTACATCTCGCCGGTCGAGCTGTCGTGCATGTTGAACGCCTCGCCACCGACGTTCGTCATCGCGATCTCGGTGCGGTGCGACTCGACCAACGCATCCCAGCACGAGAGATCGATCCACGCGCCCTCGCCGGTCGTGCGGGCCGAGAGCACTGCGGCGACGATCGCCAGTGCGGCATACGCCGATCCCAACTCGTTCCCCCAACTCGTGAACGTCCAACCGAGTCGCGGTTCGCCATCGATCCAATCGAGATTCAGGGTGTCCGCCAACGCGTCCATGTTGAGTCCGTGCGACGGAAGGGTGGCGTACGGGCCGGTCTGGCCGAAACCGGTGATCGAGCACACTACGAGCTCGGGCCGTTCGGACCGCAAGGTTGCGAAGTCGATGCCGAGGCGCGCCCACGAACCGGCGAGTTGGTTCTCCACGATCACGTCGGCGACGTCGGCGAGGCGGAGGAACGTCGCGCGCCCTGCTTCGTCGCCCAGGTCGAGGGCAATGGAGCGCTTCCCCCAGTTCTGGGCCATGTGCTGAGGGCTCTCGCCGTCGCTGCCGAACGGCGGGATGGCACGGATGCGGTCGCCCCACGGCGGCTGCTCGACCTTCACCACGTCGGCGCCGAGCGCGACCAGCTTGGCCGACGTGAGCGCGGGTGGGATGAGGATCCCGAGGTCGAGGACCTTCACGCCCCGCAGCGGCTGATAGGTCGGCGACATCGCGCTCCTTCAAGCGTCGTTCGACGGGCCGCAGTCCCCGGAGGAGCGCGGCGAGTCCGTAGTCGAAGTACTCGTCGGCGGGAAGGCGGGCGCCGGGTGGTTCGGGCGTGCCGGCGCGCGTGGCCCGCAGCTTGGCGAGGCGCGGACCGCGCAGGCTCGCTTCCACCGAGAGGCGTCCGAGCAGGTAGTTGTGGAACGCCGTGAACGCGAGCGCGGCGTCTCGGCTCGAGAAACCGGCCGACTCGAGCATCGCCACGCAGTTGGTCACGAGCCGCGTCGGCGCCGGGCGTGAGCACGTCGCTGCCGAGGAGGTAGGCGCCGACGCCCGGGAACGCCGAGACGCGAGCCCGAAGGTCACGGGCCAGGACGGCGAGCCGGACGTCCCACGGACCGACGTCGGGCGGCGGCACGTCGATCTCGCCGATCACCGCGTCGGCCACGAGCTGGAGCAGCGCATCCTTGTTCGGCACGTGGTGGTAGAGGGCCATCGGCGTGACCCCGAGCTCGGCGGCGAGTGCCCGCATGGTGAGGTGGTCGAGGCCGACCTCCTTGGTGACGCGCATGGCACCGGCGACGACCTCCTCCCGCCCGAGGGGCGCCCCCTCCGATGCCCGAGTGCGTGCCATCACCCGCCAGTCTCGTCCGCCGCCGTTCCGCCGTGTTCTACTTAGTATATTGGCTCGATGGCATCGACGGAGTGGGCCGGTTCCGACTTCCAGGCGCCGCCACGCACCGACGGCGGGGTCGCGCTGTGCGCCGCGTGCCGCCGGACCGGGGCGTGCCGGCTCGGGCTGTCGACCGAGGTGCTCGGCGCCGACGACGTCGCCCGGTTCGACATCGTGTGCCCGCCGGAGCACGAAGGTGGACCCGGCGTGGCCCACGGAGGGTGGACGGCCGCGGTGCTCGACGAGGTCCTCGGCCACGTGCCGCTCCTCCACGGCACGCTCTCGGTGACCAAGAAGCTCGAAGTGGAGTACCTCCGGCCGGTTCCCATCGGCCGCCCGCTCGTCGCGTCCGGATGGGTCGAGCGCACGGAGCCCGCCTACTGGCACATCATCGGCGAGCTCGTGCTGGTGGCGACGCACGCGCCACTCGCCCGCGCCCGGGGAGTGTGGGCGTTGCGCGACCGGTCGCACTTCGCGCGTTACGAGCGCTGGCTGGCCGAGCAGGACGCGACGGCGGCGAACGAGCAGTAGCACGGCATCAGTCGCGCACTTCGGCGCGGCCGAACACCACCTGCCTGGTCTTGAACTCCGCGATCTGTTCGGTGGAGTACCCCAACTCCTCGAGGATCAGGTCGGTGTGTTGGCCGACCAGGCATCCGGGAGCCGCCCGTCCGGGCGTCTCCGACATCGCGACGGGCGGTCCGGCGCGGACGATCGTGTCGAACGCCGGATGGTCGACCTCGACGACGAGCCCCGTCTCGCGGAGGACCGGATCGGTGCACGTGAACTCCGAATGGCTGGCGTCGAACGCCTCCACGCAGGCGACGCCGGCCGGAGTCAGGAGGTGCTCCCACTCGCCGGCGGGGCGCGTCGCCAAGATGTCGGCGAGGAGGGTCACGAGCGCGTCGTCGTTGGCGAGACGTGCCGCCTCCGAGGTGAAGCGGTCATCGTTGGCGAGGTCGTGGCGATCGAGCGCCGCGAGCAAGGCCTCCCATTCGCGTTGACGGGGCGCGGCCAGGAAGACCCAGCCGGAGGCAGCCCGGTAGAGGCGGTACAGCGCGTGCAGGCCATGGTTCTCCTCGTCGGCCACCGGGAGCGTCGCCTTGCCGTCGTACCGGACGAAGTCGTCGGCGTACGCCAACGCGTTGCCGCCGATCATGGTGGTGGACAGGAACTGTCCCTTGCCCGTGCGGCGCTGTTCGTAGAGGGCCAGAAGGATCGACGAGAGCACTGCGAGCGCGGCGTTGGAGTCGCCGTCGACCAGTCCGCGCAGCCGGGGCAACACCACGATCTGCGCTTCGATCCAGCTCAGGGTCTTGGTGAAGTCGGGATCCAGCCAGCGGCCGCCGTACCGGCCGATGCTCCCGGCGACGGCCTGTGCGACCTGGGCGTAGATCGGGCGGTGGGCGAGGGGACCGTCGACGCCGTAGCCCGCGGCGTGCACGTACACGAGACGGGGGTTGAGTTTCGACAGCGTGGCGTAGTCGAGCCCCATGCGTTCGGCGACCCCAGAGCGGAAGCCGTTGATGAACATGTCGGCCCGCGCCGCGACCTCCTGCACGATCTTGCGACCCTCGGCGGTCTGGAGATCGACGGCGAGGCTCTCCTTGCCCTCCATCGTCTTCGCGCCACCGACGTCGGGCGCGCCGAACGCGGACCGCATCGGGTCGCCCGCCGCACCTTCGAGCTTGATCACCCGCGCGCCGAGCGCGCCGGCCATGGTGACGCCGTAGGGCATCGCGTAGAAGTAGCCGAGCTCGACGATCGTGACGCCGTCGAGCGCATGGGCCGGAGCCGGCGCGGTCGAGGGTGATCGAGGGGCCAGTTCCGAGAAGTCGTCGCCATGTTCGTCGAGCGCGGGAGCCGACCGATCGATCCGTGACGGCGTGGCTGCGAACGCGGCGACGGGACCGACCTGCTCGATCGGGCCCCGCACGGTGTCCTGCACCGTGATCGTCTCACCGTTGTGACGGATCTGCTGGTGGTCGAGACCTTCCTCACTGAAGCGCGCCAACTCGAACGCGATGTCGTCGTCGGCCAGGAAGACCTTCTCCCAGTGCTCGTATGGTTGCTCCGACATCGCCTCCCAGAGGAGGTCCTCCCAGGCCTGGGCGTCTTCCGCGGTGGCGAACTGCGGCTGCTTGTCGAAGCGGGGATCGTCGAAGGTGTGCTCGATCCCGACCGCCCGGCTGAGCGCGTGCGCCTGGTGGGGGAGCATCTGCGTGAAGATCACCCACCGGCCGTCTTGCGTGGGGACGAAGAAGCTGTAGCGGCTGGCGCCCATCGCGGCCGACATCGCCGACGAACCTGCAGCCGATCCCGTGATTCGCTGCGTGTGCTGCCACATCATGGCGCCGAAGTAGTCGAGCGGGTTGAAGCCCTGGACCATGGTCGCCTCGACCGTCTGGCCGCGCCCCGTGGTCTCGCGCGCGATGAGCGCGGCAAGGACTCCACTGAAGGCCATGTGTCCCGTGCCGACGCTGCCCAACGGCGCGTTGACGAAGATCGGACCGGAGCGGAAGCCGAACGGCCCGAGGTTGTAGACGCCGGCCTTGGCGGCGACGATGCCCTCGTACGCGGGGAACATGGCGTACGCCCCGCTCGAGCCGAAGCCCTTCACCGAGCAGTAGACGAGGCCCGGATTGGACGCCCGGACGGCTGCCGCGCCGAGACCCCAGCGGTCGGCCACCCCCGCGCCGAAGCCCTCGATGACGACGTCCGCCCGATTCGCCAGGTCGCGGACTTGCGCGCGGCCTTCGTCGGTCCGCAGGTCGGCGACGAGGCTCTCCTTGCCCCGGTTCCAGACCACGAACCCGGCCTCATGTCGGCTGCGGAGCCGATCCCCTTCCGGCGGTTCCACCTTCAAGACGCGCGCGCCGTTGTCGGCGAGCAACATGCCCGCCAACGACGCGCCGATGCTCCCGGCACCCATCTCGATCACCTGCAGGCCCTCGCAGATCGTGCGGGTCATCGCCCACCACCTTTCTGTCGGATCGCGCGAGCGCGCAGCAACGCGACCGCGATGACCTGTCCGTCGGCGCCGTCGTCACGCAGTTCGGCCCGACACGCGACCGTGCCGTCGCGCGACGCGGTGGTCTCGGCGCGGGCGACGAACGGGCCGACGCGCCCGGCCTTCACGAATCGGGTGGTGAAGTGCTCGACGCGGAGCGCATCCGTTTCCGCCTGCGCAGCGGCGACCTCCAATGCGGCCGCTTCGAGGGCGACCAGGATCGGGCCGTGGTGCAGTGTGTCGACGCCGACCCGGGTCGACAGGCCGTCGATCACGAACCCACCGCCGGCGCTGGGGTGCGCGTCGTACGCGTCGCTCAGCGGCGGGAGGTCGGGGGTGTCGGGCACGCCGGGACCAGGATCGGTGTACACGAAGCCTTCGGGGGTGGGCGCGAGGATCGCCCAGTCGGCGGTGGCGAACGCAAGCACTCGGCGGGCGTCGGACTCGTCTTCGATCGTTGCTTCTGTGAAGACCTGGGTACGCGCTTCGCGCAGCACGGTGCCGACGACCCGCACCTCCTCGAGCCCAGCACCGTCGTCGAACACGTGCACGTCGATCCGGGTGAGCGCGAGATGGTGGAATCGGTCGATGTTGATCCCCGCGGTGTCGAGCGTGGCGATGGCCAGCGGCGCCCCGCGCAGCCCGGCCGGGGTGCGCAGATCGCGGCGGATCCGCATTCGTCCCTCGGCGTGGGTGCGGTCCCGAACGACCGAGGAGCATCCGACGTAGCGGTAGCTCACGAGGTCGTCCATGGTCCCGGTCCACACGCCGTAGATCTTGTCCGCCGATCGGGATGGGTTGTTGGGCATCAGTTGGACCCCCCCTGGGCGCTCCCGAATCCCCGATATTATCTGAACAAGTTAACGGAATAGGAGCCGTCCATGACCAACCCCGGACTCTTCGACTGCGACACCCACTGCTACGAGCCGCGGGACGCGTTCACCCGCTACCTGCCGAGTGAGTTCGCCGACCGGGCCATCCTCCCGGCGCGCAACGGCAAGGGAGAAGAGGTCATCCTCGTCGGCAACCGGGTCGCGGTGTTCAACAGCGAATCGGGGCTCGGGTTCGACATGGCCTACCGGCCCGGTTCGCTCAAGGAGATGCTGCGCCAGATGGGCTCGGGAAATCCCGACGAGACCTACGAGCCCGAGCCGATCCGCCCGGAGTACCTCGAACGGGGCCCCCGCCTCGAGGTGATGGCCCGACAAGGCGTGGAGAAGACCGTGTTGTACCCCGCGGGCATGGCGCTGGCTGCGGAGCACTACTGCGACGACACCGAGGCGCTCTACGCGAACCTGCGGTCGTTCAACCGCTGGTACGACGAGGAGTGGGGCTTCGATCGCGACGGCACGATCTACGCGGTCGGCATGCTGTCACTGCGCGACCTCGACTCGGCGGTGGCGGAGACCGACGCCCTCATCGCCGCCGGCGCGCGCGTGGTGCTCATTCCCACCGGCCCCGCGTACGGCCGTTCGCCGGGCGACCCCTACTTCGATCCGGTGTGGTCGCGGCTCAACGAAGCGGGCATCACCCTCGCGCTGCACATCATGCCGTTCTGGTACTTCGACGCCATCTCGCCCGCGTGGGGTCACAGCTCCAACCCCGCTGCGTGGCACATGTCGGCGTGGCAGTGGAACAACATCTACGGCGAACGACCGGTCGAGGACACACTCTCGGCACTGATCTTCGACAACGTGTTCGGTCGCCATCCGAACATCCGCGTGGTCGTGTCCGAGCACGGCGCTGAATGGGTGCCGCACTTCCTTCGTCACATGGACAAGAGTCGCGGCATGGGACGCAACGGTCCGTGGAAGGGCGGAACGCTCTCGGAGCGGCCGAGCGAGATCTTCCGTCGCCACGTGCGCGTCGCGCCGTACCCAGAGGACGACATCCCCTGGATCGTCGAGAACCTGGGCTACGACGACTGCATCGTCATGGGCTCCGACTACCCGCACGCCGAGGGGCTGGCCGAACCGGCCGACTTCACGAAGCTGCTCGATCCGCTCCCGGCCGATGTGCAGGCGCGGATCCTGCGCACCAACGCCGACGACGTGTTCGCGGCCACCGGCTGACGCGCGACGTGCCTGACGAGACCGACCGCGAGCGCGTCGTCGGAGCTCTCGACGACCTGCTCACGCGGTTCACCGATCCGTGCACCGCGGACCGCGAGACGTTCCTGCGTGCCCGGTACGACGCCGGGCTCGGATGGGTGCACTTCGAGCCCGGGTTCGGTGGACTCGGTGTGGCGGCGTCATGGCAGCCGATGGTGGAGGACCGCGTCGGACTCCTCGGCGCACCCGCACCCGGCTCCGGCGACTTCGTGGGCATGCACCAGGCGGCGGCCTCGATCAATGCGGTCGGCAGCCACCAGCAGAAGGCCCGTTTCCTGCCTCCGATCTTCACCGGTGAGGAATCCTGGTGCCAGCTGTTCAGCGAGCCGGGGGCCGGCTCCGACCTCGCCGGCCTCTCCACGATGGCGGTGCGCGACGGCGACGAGTGGGTGGTGCACGGCCAGAAGGTGTGGACCAGTGGCGCCCGCGCCGCGCGCTGGGCCATCCTCGTGGCGCGCACCGATCCCGACGTCCCCAAGCACCGCGGCCTCACCTTCTTCGTGTGCGACATGCAGCTCCCCGGGATCGAGATCCGCCCCTTGCGCCAGGCCGACGGCGCCGCGCACTTCAACGAGGTGTTCCTCGACGGCGTGCGCCTGCCCGACGATCTGCGCCTGGGCGACCCCGGTCAGGGGTGGGCGGTCTCGCTGGTGGGGTTGCACTCCGAACGTGAGGGAGTCGGCGAGGTCATGCCGACGGCGATCGGCGACGTGCTGGCGGAATGGTCGGGCCGCCGCGCGCCAGCGGCGATCGATGACGTCCACCGGCAACGCGTCGCCGGTGCGTGGATCG
Source organism: uncultured Actinomycetes bacterium (assembly GCA_963720765.1). Lineage (GTDB taxonomy): Bacteria > Actinomycetota > Acidimicrobiia > IMCC26256 > DASPTH01 > DASUAS01. Next base: position 1,402 of record CAVRGS010000010.1, on the reverse strand, counting down.
AGGCGCGGCTCCTGGAGCTCTCGAGTTCACGCAGCCGCGCCGCGCAGGGCCGGGTCGGCGCGACGCCGCTCGGGTCCCTGCAGAAGGTCGCGCGCGGGCGGCGAACCAACGCACCAGTTCGCTGCTCGTCGACCTGATGGGGCCAACCGGTCAGGTCGGGTTCGACTACGACGCCGCGCCCCGCGACGACGGTGCCGTGGCCGACCGGTCGCCGTCGATGCAGGTCATACGCTCGCGCGCCAACTCGATCGAGGGCGGCACCGACGAGATCCAGCGCAACATCATCGGGGAGCAGCTTCTGGGGCTGCCCGGTGACGTGCGGGTCGACAAGGCAGTGCCGTGGAAGGAGGTGCCGCGTTCATGACCGACGATCTGGTGCGCTACGAGGTCGCGGACGGCGTCGCGACGGTCACGCTGCACAACCCCGATCGGAAGAACGCGTGGAGCGTCGCGATGGAGCACCAGTACTTCGCGTGCCTCGACGACGCGGCTGCCGATGCCAAGGTGTGCGCGATCGTCGTCACCGGCGCCGGGAGCGCGTTCTGCCCGGGTATGGACATGGCCGCGCTCGAGCAGACTGCCGCCGCCGGCGAGCTCGTACGCGCCGGGCGCCGCCCGATGCACTACGCGTTGAGCATCCCGAAGCCGATGATTGCTGCGATCAACGGCGCGTGCGCGGGCATCGGTCTGATCCAGGCGCTCTACTGCGACCTGCGATTCGCCGCTCGCGGCGCGCGCATGTCGACCTCGTTCACCCGGCGCGGCCTGGGCGCCGAGTACGGCACGTCGTGGATGCTGCCGCGACTCATCGGCGTCGAGCGCGCCCTCGACCTCCTCCTCTCGGGTCGGACGTTCGACGCCGAGGAAGCGCACGCCATGGGGCTGGTCGGGCGCCTCTGCAATCCGGCCGACGTGCTCCATGACGCACAGGCGTACGCGGCTGACCTCGCCGGTGGTCGTCGCCGCGCGCGATGGCAGCGGTCCGCCACCAGGTGTACGCGGATCTCGACGACGACTTCGAGACCTCGTGGAATCGCACGCTCGGGATCATGCAGCGCATGAACGTGCACGCCGATTTTTCCGAGGGTGTCGCCAGCTTCACCGAACGGCGAGAGCCGGTGTTCGATCCTCTGCCTGCCGGGTTCGGCGAGTCGCTTCGCGACGCGTAGCCGCGCCGTCAGTTCAGGCCGTCAATTTCAGGAGGTCGAGCACGGTCTTCGCGTCGGCCCCGTGGAGCACGACGTCGGACGCCTCGACCAGGTGACGCTCCCACAGCTCGCTCGCTTCGTCGTGTCGCTGCTCCACCACGAGGTCGAGAAAGCGCCGGTGGGCGCGAGTGCCGACCCTCGCAGCCTTCGTGGCGTGCGGTTCGTCGAAGTGCTGGGCAACGTACACGCGCCCG
>CAVRGS010000009.1:0-20932 GCA_963720765.1 uncultured Actinomycetes bacterium | reverse complement strand
CTGGCGTGAGCGCCGGGCCGGCGTCGACCGTGTACCTTCGAGCGGGCCGGCACACGGAGTCGTGGAAGGCCGGCTCGCGAGTGTCGGTCTGATTTCACGTGGCCCGAGCGGCTATGCGCGCACGTCGTCAACCGGTTGACTGAGTCGTATGCCGCTGCCTGCCGACGTCCAGATCTGTTCGGTCGACGACCACGTCGTCGAGCACCGTGATGCCTTCAAGGGACGCCTCCCGGCCAAGTTCGGCGACCGCGGCCCGAGGATCGTCGAGGTCACCGGCGAGACCGTCGACCCGCTCGGCAACGTCCACACCGGCACCCAGCAGGTGTGGGAGATCGACGGCACCCGGTACCCCACCATCGGGCTCAACGCCGTTGCCGGCAAGCCCAAGGAGGAGATCGGCCTCGAGCCGGTGCGCTTCGACGAGATGCGCGCCGGTTGCTACGACATCGATGAGCGCATCAAGGACATGGATCAGGACGGCGTCCATGCCCAGCTCTGCTTCCCGTCGCTGCCGGGGTTCGCCGGCTCGACGTTCTTCGACATGGCGGACAAGGAGCTCGCGCACGCGTGCGTCCAGGCGTGGAACGACTTCGCCATCGACGAGTGGTGCGCCGCGTACCCGGGCCGCCAGATCGCGCTGGCCATCCTTCCCTACTGGGACGCCGACCTGAGCACCGCCGAGGTGCGGCGGGTCGCGGCGAAGGGCGCCAAGGCGGTGTCGTTCACTGAGAGTCCCCACGCCGCGGGCCTCCCGTCGTGGCACAGCGACCACTGGGACAACCTCCTCGCCGCGGCACAGGATGCCGACCTGCCGGTGTGCCTCCACTTCGGCAGCGGCGGCGCACCGAACGTCGCGCCCGACGCGAACTTCGCCGTCGCGATCGCCCTGTTCGGCACGAACTCTCAGTTCACGATGACCGAGCTGCTGCTCTCACCGGTGTTCCACAAGTTCCCGCGCCTGAAGGTCGCGCTCTCCGAGGGCGGCATCGGCTGGATGCCGTGGCTGCTCGAGCGCATCGACTACACGTGGGAGCGCCACCGCCACTACACGGGCTGCAACCCCGACGTCCGGCCGTCGGACTTGTTCCGCCAGCACATCTTCGGCTGCTTCATCTCCGACGACGCCGGCATCGACGAGCGGCACCGCATCGGCGTCGACAACATCATGTTCGAGAGCGACTACCCGCACTCCGACTCCAACTGGCCTTCCAGCCGGATCGTCCTCGAGAAGATGCTCGCCAACGTCCCCGACGGCGAGGCCCGCAAGATCGCCGAGGACAACACCCGGCGGGTCTTCAACTTCCCTCGCAACTGAGCCTCCCGTCTGCTCCGGAGACGCGCAGGCTCCTCGGCCGCGTCCTACGGGCTCAGCCGTCCTTCTTCGACAGGAAGGCGTCGACGTGCTCGCTGAACCCGGACGACGAGTACAAGGCGCTCTGGGCGAGCCGGTCGAACTCCCGCGCCGTGCGACGGTCGATGCTCGCCGCGGCGTCGATGGCGATCTTCGCCAACCCGACGGCCTCACGAGGCAGGCTTGCGAGGTGTCGGGCGAAGGCCTGCACCCGTTCGGCAAACTCGGACGCCGGATAGACCGCGTGCACGAGCCCGATGTTGACGGCCTGCTCCGCATCGATGACCTGGCCCGCCATCGTCAGCCACCGCGCCCAGTGCGGGCCGACGATCCGCGTGAGGCGGCTGATGCCGCCCGAGCCGGGCAGCACCCCGAGCTTGGCGACCTCGGGAAGGGCGAAGGTGGTCGCATCCGAAGCGAGGCGGAAGTCGCACGACACGCCGAATTCGACGCCAACGCCGAAGCACGGGCCCTGCGCCGCCAGCACGATCGGCTTCTCGACCTGCTCCATCTCGTCAAAGAGGTCATGGTGGGCTCTCATGCGGTACTCGCGTCGGATGTTCGATCCGCGCACGACTCCCTCAGTGCCCTCACCGAGGGGGCCGACAAGGTCCGCCATGTCGAGGCCGCCGGTGAAGTACCGCCCCTCGGCGGTGACGACCAGAACCCGGTGGCGGTCATCGTCGGCGAGGTCGAGCACCGCCGCCTGCAGCACGTCGAACATCTCCAGGCTGACCGCGTTGCGCTTGTCGTCGCGCGTGAAGGTCACCGTGATGACGCCGTCGCTGTCCTCGCGCCGGGCGTGGCTTGTCGCCGTCATGCGTCCTCCTGGATCGCGACACCTTCGGGCCTCACCGTACGGTCCACCGCAGGCACGTGCCCGTCCTGAACGATGGCGACATCGAACCGAAACCGATCACTAACGTGCGGTGATGGCTGAGCCCGAGCGCGTCCGCCGGGCGAGCTATGGCGCCGCGAGCCCGGTGGTGGGCGTCCGGGGCGCCCGCACACGCCAGCAGATCGTCGACGTGGCGCTCCAGCTCTTCGCCGAACGCGGTTTCCACGGCACCGTCGTCGAGGACATCGCCCGCTCGGTGGGCATCTCGCGGGCGACGCTCTACCAGTACTTCGCGAGCAAGGAGGAGCTCTTCCGCGAGCTCGTCGAGGAGTCAGGATCGGCGCAGCTCCGGGTGATGCGCAGGCTCGGCCGACTGGGCCCCACAGCCGAGGGCTTCGACGACCTCCACTGGTGGTTGGGCGAGGTCACGTGGGTCTACGAGAAGTACGCCACGTTGTTCGTCCAGTGGGCGAACGTCGACACGCCCGACGGACCGCTGCGCCCGATGCTCGGCCGTTTCCTGGAGACGTACACGACGAGGCTCTCGGAGCGGTTGGTGCAAGGCGGCGTCGTCGGCGTCGACTCGGAGGACCTCGCCCTCGCGCTGTGGTCGATGATCGAGCGGTTCAACTACTACCGGCACACTCGTGCGACCGGGCTCACCGACGATGCTGCGGTCGACAATCTGGCGGTCGTCGCCCAGCTGATCGTGTTTCCCGAAACACCGTCGGCGTTGCTCGCCGTGCGCGACCACAGCATGACCCTGGGTCGCGACTGGGCGCAGGCGGCTGCGGTGTTCGAGGCGAGGCCGGATTGGCAGCCACGTGCGGGGCGATTCGCCAGCCTGAGCGACGGGGCGTTCACCACGGTGCGCGACCTCCTCGATGCCGGCGCGCGCCTCTTGGCGACGAGCGGCTACCACGACACCAGCGTCAACAAGATCGTCCGTGAGGCGGGCCGGTCTCGGGGAACGTTCTACAAGTACTTCGACGGCAAGCTCGATCTCCTGCTGACGCTGGCGCGCGAGTGCGCAGAGAACATCCGGGCGCTCAGCGACCGGCTGGGACGAGTCGGCACCTCCGGCGAGCTGCGCGCCTGGCTCGCGGACTTCCTCGCGCTGCACGAGACCCACTCGGGAGTGTTCCGGGTGTGGCTCGAGCAGGTCGTCGACGACCCCGCCGTCCGGGAGACCTCGACCGTGGCCATCGGTTCCGCGCTCGCCGGCATCACTCGGCTCCTCTCCCGCGTCGAGCGCGCCTACGCGCTCGATCTCGGCGCGTCGGCCCTGATGGTCCTCGGGCTGCTGGAGCGCCTGCCCGGCCAGCCTGGTGGGACGCGCGACGAGCGACCGCCGGGCCGGCTCCTGGACACCCTGGCGATTGTGATGGAGCGGGGCTTCCTCAACCCCGGCACTTGACCGACACAAGGTGCTGAAGCGCGAGCACCGGGAAGAGCTCAGCTGACCCCGCCGCGCCCCGTGATCGGCGGGAGGTCGAAGACCGACGCGACGCCGGGCTCGGCCTCACACACCAGCGGAATGGCATTGATCGCCCGCATGGCGGTGATGTTGAAGGCGCCGGCGGGGACGTCATCGCCCTCACGGAACTGGACCTCGCAGTCGACGCTCGGTGACCCCTCGATGACGATCCGGTAGGCATCGGACGCCTTCGCCCGCGCCCACTCGGGCGCCTGGTCGGCCTTCGTCCGGGTCACGTGCTCGATGGCCACCTTCGGCTGCCCGCCGACGACGCCGACGATCTCGAAGCGCATCGCGGCGATCGTGCCCGCCTCGATGCGCCGGCCCTGGAAGTCGAACCCCTCGTCCGCGGGCAACAGCTCGTAACTGCTCTCGATGCCGTCGAGCTCCAGTCCCAGTTGCTCGGCCATCGACGACACGACGCCGCCCCAGTTGCCGATCAGTCCGGCCTCGTCGACGATGTGCGGTCGCGAGTCCACCGGGTTGCCGAATCCGAAGATGTCGAACGCAACCTCGTCGCTCTGATGGCCGGACTCGTAGACGGCGAGCTCGTACACGCGGACCGAGTCGATCCGCTGCGAGCACCCGCTCAGGATGACAGGCAGGTAGTCGCTGAAGAACCCGGGATCGGCGCCGGTCGAGAACAGCGTGGTCCCGCCGAGGCGTCCGGAGTCCTCCAGGCGCGCCAGGACGTCGGGACGGGCCGTACGCGGGTGGATCAGCGCCCCGACCGACGTCGTGACCACGTTCATGCCGGACTCGAGGATGCGGCACAGCTCACCGACCGTGACCTTCAGACGGCCGTGGCTCGAGGCCATGTAGCTGAAGACATCAGCGCCGAGCACGATCGCCTCGTCGATGTCCTGGACGGCGAAGATCCCCGTCGGCGCCAGCCCACAGAGTTCGCCGGCATCGCGCCCCGCCTTGGCGTCGCTGTGCACGACGAGGCCGACGAGCTCGAGGTCGGGCCGCTGGATGATCGCCCGCAGGGCGTGGACCCCGGCGAAGCCGGTGCCGAAGTGGACGACCCGATGCGGCGCGGTCACGTCGCCGAGAAGTTGCGGCGCAGCGACCACCCGCGCGCCTCGAGCCACGCCGTCACACCGAAGGCGTCCCACGTCGTCGCCGGCCCGACCAGGAGCACGGGCTGGTCGGGCACCATCTCTCGGATCGGCTCCGCAGGCGTCACGGGACGACCGGGTGCGTCGAGCACGTCTGCGCTGATCGCCATCTTCCCCCGAATTCCCATCACTCGCTGTGATTCTGACACGAGTGTACACTCGTCGGCGTTTGCCGAATGGGGGGTCTCGATTGACCGGTATCTACTACGACCCGTACGACTACGAGATCGACGCCGACCCGTACCCGGTCTGGAAGCGGATGCGGGACGAGGCGCCGCTGTATTACAACGAGAAGTACGACTTCTACGCGGTGACGCGGTACGCCGACGTGCGCGACATGTCGGTCGACTGGCACACCTACAGCAGCGCGTACGGCAGCGTCCTCGACATCATTCGCAATCCAGCCATGCTCGAGCAGATCCGCAACATGCTGTTCGAGGACCCCCCGATCCACGACATCCACCGCGCGATCCTCAGTCGCGCCCTGACGCCGCGGCGGGTGTCAGACCTCGAGCCACGCGTCCGCCAGCTGTGCGCCGACTTCCTCGACCCGTTCGTCGGCTCCGGCGGGTTCGACTTCGTGCAGGACTTCGGGATGAAGCTCCCGATGATGGTCATCGGGGCGCTGCTCGGCGTGCCCGAGGAGGACCAGGAGATGGTCCGCCAGACCGCCGACGAGCTGCTCCACATCGACGAAGGGGAGTCGATGACGAGCATGAGCCCGCACATCAAGATGGCCGAGTACATGACGGGGCTGGTCGCCGAGCGGCGCAAGACGCCGACCGACGACTTCATCTCCGTTCTCACTCACGCCGACATCGAGACGCCGGACGGAACCCGCAAGCTCGAGGACCACGAGCTGCTCAACTTCATCACGCTGATCGCCGGCGCCGGCAACGAGACCGTGGCGCGGCTGATGGGATGGGCGGGGCTGACGCTGGCCCACAACCCCGACCAGCGCGACATCCTGGTCGATGACCGCTCCGCCATCCCCGACGCGGTCGAAGAGCTGCTGCGGTACCAGCCGCCGTCACCGGTGCAGGCGCGCCGAGTGATGCGCGACGTCGAGGTCCACGGCCAGACGGTGCCCGAGGGTGCGGTCATGCTGCTGCTCACCGGCGCCGCCGGACGCGACGAGCGCGAGTACACCGATCCGGATCGCTTCGACGTGCGGCGCGGCGGCCAGCACATGGCGCTCGGGTTCGGCGTGCACTTCTGCCTCGGCGCCGCGCTGGCGCGACTGGAGGGCCGCGTCGGCATCGAGGAGTTCCTCGCCCGCTTCCCGAAGTGGGAGGTCGACGAGGACCGCATCGAGCTCGTCCACACCAGCACCGTGCGCGGCCCCGCGAAGCTGCCGATCTCGGTCTGACGGTTCGAGTCCGGCGGGTGCTGCCGGTCCGTGGACTTCGACCTGACAGGAAGGACCGGACCAGATGACGACAACGATCGTGCAATGGACCACCGGAAACGTCGGCAAGCGGTCGGTTCGAGCGGTGGTGGCACATCCCGACCTCGAGCTGATCGGCTGCTACGCCTGGTCGCCGGACAAGGTCGGACGAGACGTCGGCGAGCTCTGCGGGATCGACTTCCGTCGGCATCACCGCATCGAACGACATCGACGGTCTGCTCGCGCTCGTGCCGGACTGCGTCGTCTACAACCCCATGTGGCCGGATCCGGACGAGCTCGTTCGGATCCTCGAGGCCGGCGTCAACGTCGTGAGCACCGCCGCCTTCATCAACGGCCGTGGCAATCCGGCCGACCGCGAGCGAATCCTCGATGCGTGCAAGCGCGGCGGCGTCTCCATGTTCGGCTCCGGCATCAGCCCGGGCTTCGTCGAGCTGATCTCCATCGCCACCGCGACCATCTGCGACCGCGTCGACAAGATCACGATCGAGGAAGCGGCGGACTCGACGGCGTACGACTCCCCCGAGACGGAGCAGCCCATCGGGTTCGGTCGCCCCATCGACGATCCCGAGCTTCCGGCCATGACGGCCCACGGTTCCGCCGTCTTCGGTGAGGCGGTGGCTCTCGTTGCCGATGCCCTCGGCGTCGAGCTGGACGAGATCGTCTGTGAAGCCGAGTACGCCAAGACGACCGCTGACGTCGTGATGGACTCGTGGACCATCACGGCGGGCTGCGTCGCCGGCATCGCCATCAGCTGGCAGGGCCGGCGCGGCGGCCGAACCATCGTGGAGCTCGACATCACGTGGAAGAAGGGCCACACGCTCGAGCCGGACTGGACCATCGAGGAAGGACACGTGATCACCGTCGAGGGCCGCCCGACGGTACGAGCCCGACTGGAGTACCTGCCGCCGCCGGACTTCGAGGGCACGACGTTCGCCGACTTCATGGCGCTCATGATGATCACGACGGCGATGCCGGCCATCTACGCGATCCCGTACGTCGTCGCCGCGCCACCCGGGATCGTCACCTACAACGACCTGCCCCTCCCGCTGCCGCGTGGACTCGTCGCGACGTAGGGGTTCGCAGCAGCCACGTTCGGTACGTCGGTTCAGTCCTCGGCCAGCTGACGAGGCTTCATGCCCGACGCCCGCAGCCGCTCACGTACGGCAACCGCGTCGGACGTCTTCTCCATGATCGACATGACGTCGGCCGACATCTGGAGGTGCTGGCGCATGCCCATCGCCTCCCACGCGTGGACGAGCAGCGCCTTCGTGCCCATCAGCGTCGACAGCGGTGCCCGGGCGATGCGGGCGGCCATGTCCTCGACCGTCGACTCGAGCGCGTCACGGGGCACGACGCGGTTGACGAGACCCATGGCGAGCGCCTCGTCGGCGGTCAGCGTCTGCGCGGTGTAGAGGTACTCCGCTGCCCGCTTCCGGTTCATGAACGTCCACGGCTCGATCATCGTCTCGCCGCCCGGGAACCCGAGCCCCTGCACGAGCGGCATCTGGAAGTACGCGTCGTCGGCGGCGATGGTGATGTCGGGCAGCAGCGCCCAGTACGTGCCGCCGCCGACGGCGTAGCCGTGGACCTGGGCGATCATCGGCTTCGGGAACTCGAACAGTCGCAGCGTGGGCCACAGGAACAGCTTGCGGCTGCCGATCCAGTTCGAGCCGATCGCCTCGTCCGACGCCAGGAACTCGGGGTAGGCGTCCGGGCCACCCATGGCGTGGCCGGCGCAGAACCCCTTGCCGTTTCCCTTCAAGATGACGACCTTGACCGCGGCGTCGTCCTCGGCACGGTCGAGGCAGGCGTCGACCTGCCACACCATCTCCGACGACTGCGCATTGGCCTTGTCCGGCCAGTTGAGGACGATGCGCGGCGACCGGCCCATCCGTTTCGTAGATCACCCGGCCGAGATCCTCCACGGGCATCGGCTACTCGCTCTTCGGGAGCACGTCGCCGGTCCCCATCCAGATCGGCATCGTCGGCCGGGGCACCGACAGCTCCTCGGCGCCGATCTCGTCGAGGTACTGATGCCACTTCTCCTTGTCGAAGAACGGCGCGCCGTTGCCGGCGACCCAGCCGTACATCGTGCAGCCCTCGTCACCCGCAGTCCACGGTCCGAAGACATCGCCCCACTCGAGCATGATGTGAGAGCCGGCGCGCGCCTCACCCTGCGGCGACGTGACCGAGCCCTCGACGATGTAGATGCCGTGGTCGCCCGTGTGCCCGTGCGGCGGCGTGATCGCGCCGGGATCCCACACGTTGAAGAAGGCGACGTAGCGAGGGCTGAGCTCGATCCACTTCTCCTTGATGCCGACCACACGGCCGTCCGAGAGACGGATCTTCGACACCTCCATCCAGGGGAGATCCTCGAGGTCGACGATGCTCGGTCCACCATGCATGGGCGGTGCCTCCAGGTGAGTGAACGCCCCTGTCAGATGTGCGCGAACGGACCGTAGCATCGACGGTCCAGAGCGGTGCCGGGCCGGCACGAGTTCGCCTCGACATCCGACCGAAAGCTCCCTCCCCGTAGGGTTCGGTCATGCGGTTGGACGGCAAGGTCGCGCTGGTCAGCGGGTCGACGCGCGGGATCGGTCGCACGGTGGCCGAGGTCTTCGCGGCCGAGGGCGCCAAGGTGATGGTGAGCGGGCGAACCGTCGAGAAGGGCGAGAAGGTCGTCGAGCGGATCCGTGAGGCTGGCGGCGATGCCGACTTCGTGCGCCTCGACGTGAGTGATGAGAGCAGCGTGAAGGCGGCGATCGACGCCACCGTCGATCGGTTCGGGTCGCTCACCACCCTGGTCAACAACGCCGCCCCGACCGAGCTCATCTCGCAGACGATCAAGCGCCTGCACGAATGGACGAACGAGGAGTGGGACCGCATCCTCCTCGGCACCCTCACGGGCCCCATGTTCTGGTCGTCCAAGCACGCGATCCCACACCTCATCGCCGCCGGAGGCGGTTCGATCATCAACTGCTCGTCCGGCGTGTCGGTGCAGGGCTTTCCCGGCCATGCGGGCTACGCCGCCGGCAAGGGCGGGATGAACTCGCTCAGCCGATCGATCGCGACGGAGTACTGGCGCGAAGGCATCCGCAGCAACACCATCATCGTCGGCCGGATCATCATCAACAGCAAGGACGCCGGCCCGCCCCCCGTCGGCATCCTCTCGGACCGTCCTGGGCTCCCGAGCGACATCACCTACGCCGCACTCTGGCTCGCCTCCGACGAGTCGGCGTTCGTCACCGGCAGCGAGGTCACCGTCGACGGTGGCCAGACGATGGTGGGCAGCTACGACGAGGTCGCCCAGACCGCCACCAAGGGATAGCGCCGTTCCATGGCCGAGCCCGCCGCGTCGCACCGATCTGCCCACCATCGAGGACGACACCCGCCCGTTCTGGGACGCAGCCGGCGAGGGACGATTCCTCGTCAAGCGGTGCCGTGCGTGTGGCGCAGTGCACCACTACCCGAGACAGTTCTGTCCGTCGTGCTGGAGCGACGACGTGGCATGGGTCGACGCGAGTGGCCGGGCCACGCTGTACACGTGGTCGGTCGTGTACGCGAACGACCTGCCGCCGTTCCCGGAACGGCTCCCCTACGTCGCCGCCGTCGTCGACCTCGAGGAGGGCCCGCGCGTGATGACGAACATCGTCGACTGCGACCCTGCCGACCTTCGCATCGGGATGGACCTCGTCGTCGACTTTCGGTCACTCACCGACGACATCACTGCACCGGTGTTCCGCCCGGCCTGACCCGAGCCCGCCGCGCCGTCACACGGCTGCGGGGAGACGGATGAGCCGAGACAGCGCGTCGCGGGTGTCGCCGAAGGCGTGCGCGAGAACGTGGGCGCGCTTGACGTAGAGGTTGGCGTCGTGCTCGAAGGTGAACCCCATGCCGCCGAGCACCTGGACGGTCGCCGCCGCGTTGCGCTCCGCCGCGTCGGCGGCCACGACCTTGGCGCCGATCGCGTGGAACTCGGCGTCCTGGCGACGTTCGTCCGTCGCCAGCGCCGCGAAGAGCGTCTGGGCCCACGCCAGTTCGGCTCGTACGGCCATGTCCGCGCACGGGTGCTTGATCGCCTGGTTGACGCCGATGGGCCGGTCGAACTGGAACCTCGACGCGGCGTGTGCAGCGCTGATGTCGCGTGTGGCCTCGGCGATCCCGGTCAGTGACGCGGCGGCGAGCACGGCACCGCGCCGGTACACCGGGTCGACATCCGCACTGACGCTCACCAACGGGCGGACACGCGATGCCGTCGCCCGCGACAGTCGGGTCGTCGGGTCGATGCACTCGACCGATGCGACACCCTCGAGGTCACCGACCGCCACCAACGACGCCACGTCGGGACCCGCCACCAGCACGAGATCGGCATCCACCGCGTCGACGAGCTGAACGTCACCGTCGACCGCGCCCGAAGCCGAATCGATCGAGGCGTCCGCACCGAGCAGACCGAGGGCGACCCGCTGCCCGCAAGCAGCGGCCGCGGCCAGCTCGGCGTCACCCCCGAAGGCGGCCACCCGCGCCGCCAACGTCGTCGAGAGGAACGGACCACTCGCGAGCGCCCGGCCGATCTCGCGGAACACCAGCGTCTCGTCGGCGAGGCCGCAGCCGACGCCGGCAGCATCCTCGGGAAGTCCCAGCGCGAACCATCCCAGCTCCGCCGCCGACGTCCACGCCTTCGCGTCGACGTTCGACGGGTCGTCGATGAGCTCACGGGTGCGCAGGATCGGGACGGTGGCGGCGAGGAACTGGGCGGCCGACGAGATGATCTCTTCCTGCTCGCTTGACGGGAGGAGATCCATCAGCGGGGCAGCGCCAGCACTCGCTCGGCGATGATGTTGCGTTGGATCTCGGAGGTGCCACCGCCGATCGAGTGCGCGAACGACGCCAGGTAGCGGTCGGCCCAACGGCCGTCGTCGTCGTCGGTGAGCGCCAGCGATCGGGGCCCGACGATCTCGACCGCCAGCCGCGCGATGCGTTTGCTGAGGTCGGCCCAGTGGAGCTTGATGATCGATCCCTCGGGGCCGGGAACCGGTGCGCGCCGGTTGCGGGAGATGCCGACATAGGTGAGCGCTCGCAACGCGGCGACGTCGGCCCGGGCCTGCGAGAATGCGCGAGCGATCTCGTCATCGTCGAGCAGGCCCCTCTCGCGCGCGATCTCGATGAGACGTTCGACGGTGGATGACAGCTGCACCTGGTCGACCGTGAACGCCGTGCCACGCTCGAACGACAGGGTCGACATGGCGACGCTCCATCCGTTGTCGATCACACCGACGACGTTCGAGAGTGGGATTCGCACCTCGTCGTAGAAGACCTCGCAGAAGTCAGTTCCACCCTCCATCGTCTTGATGGGACGGACGTCGATGCCGGGGCTGCGCATGTCGCAGATGACCCAGGTGATGCCCTTGTGCTTGGGCACCTCGGTGTTGGTGCGGACGAGCAGCTCCTGGTAGTCGGCCACATCGGCGAAGCTGGTCCAGATCTTCTGCCCGGTGACGACCAGCTCGTCACCGTCGACGACCGCCCGCGTACGCAACGACGCCAGATCCGAGCCGGCCTCGGGCTCGGAGAAGCCCTGGCACCACACGACGTCGCCACGGAGGATCTTCGGGAGGTGGAACGCCCGCTGCTCCTCGGTCGCTCGGGCGATGAGCGTCGGCCCGGCGTGCGACAGCCCCACGAAGCGGGCATCGATTCCCCGCATGCCGGTGCGGGCGTACTCCTCGAACCAGATGAGCTGCTGGGTGAGGGCAAGGCCCCGGCCACCGAACTCGACCGGCCACGAGATGCCGGCCCAACCCGCCTCGTACTGCAGGCGTTGCCACGCCAGGTCGTAGTCGCGCATGGCCTGGCCCTCGCGGGGCCTACGTTCGCTCGGCGTGTTCTCTGCCAGCCACGTCCTGACCTCGTCGCGGAACTCGTCGTCCTCCGCGGAGAAGGCCAGGTCCACTACTGGAAGCCCTGGAGCTCGAACAGGTCGATGGCGTTGCCGCGCACGAACGTGATGCTCGCCACACCTCTGCGCTCGACCCGTGGGCCGCGGTCGCGGTACTTGGCCGGAAGCCACCGCTCCCACACGTGGGCCGGCTCGACGACGTGGTCGTCGACGCTGATGATCTTCGGGATCGACGCTTCGTCCATGTCGTTCGGTTCCCGCGTCAGTCGATCTGCAGCCCCGCGGCGCGGCGGTGGCTCCGCTGGACCGTGAGGTCCTTGAGGACGGTTGCCATGTCCCGCCCGCTCTGGCGCGCCGTCGCCTTCACCTGCTCCCACTCCGCGAGCGACTCGCGGGCACGCGCTCCCATGTTGTTCCAGTCGGGGTCGAGGGGCGCGGTGATCTCGAGCCGGTTCCCGTTGGGGTCGTGGAAGTAGATGCTGTAGACGATCTTGTGGTCGACGGGACCGAGCACATCGACGCCGTTCTCGACCAGCCACTCGCGCCAGCCGTCCACCTCCTCCGTCGTGTCGACCTGCATGGCGAGGTGGCGGAAGATGTCGTAGGCCGGATGTGACGGGGCCGGTTCGGGCGGCAGCTCGGGCGCCTCGAAGAACGCGACCGTCGACCCGTCAGCCATGCGGAAGAACGAGTGGAAGTACGCGACCGGGTCGCCGGTCGAGGGGATCGAGTCGTCGAGCACGGCGTTCACCAGCTCCATGCCGAGAACGTCGCTGTAGAACTGGGCGGTGGCCGCGGTGTCGTGCGTGACGTACGCGACATGGCTCAACATCGTCGGGCGGGCGCGCTTCATGATGACCTCAGCACGTCGACCACCGTGCGGCCGGTCACCGCACCCTTCAGGATGCCGTCGAGCACGGCATCGAGCTCGTCGAGACCGACGTCGTGGCCGATCTCAGCCAGCCCGATGGGCTTGAGATCACCGCCGAGTCGCTCCCACACGCCGCGGCGACGGTCGATCGGCGTCTGCACCGAGTCGATGCCGACCAGCGACACCCCGCGCAGGACGAACGGCATCATCGTCGTGGGCAGGTCACCACCGCCGGTCACGCCGCTGCACGCCACCGCCCCGCCGTAGTGGATCTTGGGCAGCACGTTGGCCAGCGTCGTACTCCCGACGCAGTCGACCGCGGCCGCCCACATCGTGGTCTCGAGCGGTTTGCTCGTTCCCTCGCTGAGCGTCGCACGGTCGAGGATGTCCTTGGCGCCGAGGCTCCGCAGGTACGCCTCGGCGTCGGCCTTGCCGGTGCTCGCCACCACCTCGTAGCCACGATTGGCGAGGATGCCAACCGCCGTGCTGCCGACGCCGCCGGTCGCGCCGGTGACGAGCACGGGGCCGTCGGCCGGTGTGAGACCGCGCTCTTCGAGGGCGACGACCGAGAGCGCGGCCGTGTAGCCGGCGGTGCCGATCACCATGGTGTCGCGCAACGTGAGACCGGACGGGACAGGGACGAGCCAGTCGGCCGGGACCCGTGCATACTCGGCGAACCCACCGTGGCGCGAGACGCCGAGGTCGTACCCGTGGGCGAGGACCTCGGCGCCGACGGGGAACCGGTCGTCGTCGCTCTCGGCCACCACGCCGGCGAGATCGATCCCCGGGACGATCGGCGAGATGCGCGCGACCCTCCCGGTGGGCGTCGATGCCAGCCCGTCCTTGTAGTTGACGCTCGACCAGTGCACCTCGACCAACACGCCGTCGGCCGGCAGGTCGTCGCGCGTACGCGTCGCGACGCCGCGCTGCACGGCCTCGCCCTTCGTGTCGGCGAGGAAGGCACGGAACGACGAGGCGGTCACGGAATCGATCGTAACGACGCCTTCATTTCGGCCTGATGTCCCATCCGGCGTCGACCTGACCTGGTGACGGAACCGTTCCGAGCCCCGCGTCACGCGCGAGCGCCGTCGCGGCCAGTGCCGCCTTGTCGACCTTCATCATCGAGGTGACCGGCAGCGCGTCGACGATGACCACGTCGTCGGGCGCCTTGTAGTCGGCAAGCCGCTCACGACACCAGGACCTGAGCTCGACCGCGGTCGGTGGCGCCGCGCCGGTCGCCGGGACGACGAAGGCGACGCCCTTCTCGCCGATCACGGGCGCGGGAACGCCGACGACGCTCACCTGGGCCACGGCCGGGTGCTCAGCAAGCACGTGCTCGACCTCGAGCGGGTGCACGTTGTAACCGCCCCGGATGTACATGTCGCTGACGCGGCCGACCAGCACGAGGTTGCCGTCGCGGTCGAGCCGGCCGAGGTCGGTGCTGCGCAACCACCCGTCGCCCGTGAACGCCTCGGCCGTGCTGGTCTCGTCGCGCCAGTAGCCACGCATGGCGCAGGCCGACCGGACGTGCACGCGCCCAACGTCACCGTCGGCGACTGCACGCCCCTCGTCGTCGCGCAGTTCGACCTCGACGCCTTTCTGGGGGCGACCGACGCTGTGGTAGAGCACCTCGGGTGCGTCACCCGGCTCGGTGCCCGTGATCGACGGCGACTCGGTCATCGCGTAGCGGACGACGACCGAGCACCCGAGGCGCTCGCGCATGCGCTTGACCAGCTCGGGCGGGGCGGGCGCGGTCGCGCTGAGGCAGAGGCGGAGCGACGAGAGGTCGGCGGTTGCGAGCGCCGGGTGCTCGACGATTTTGGCCCATTGCGTCGGCACCCCGCCGACGACGGTGATGCGCTCGGATTCGAGGAGGCGAACCATCTCGTCGACCGACCACGGCTGCGGGGTGATGACGACGGTGATCCCCCACGCGAGCTGCTCCCAGAGCTTGGCCATGTAGCCGGCGTGCGCGAACGGCGTGGCAACGAGCCGGCGGTCGAATGGCGCCGCCATGACGCCAGCGGTTGCGACCGCGGCCTCGAGCCCGCGGTGGTCGAACCACGCGCCCTTCGGCAGCCCTGTCGTCCCGCTCGTCCAGATGATCACGGCGGGATCGTCTGGTGACCGTCGCGGGCGGCGGTCACCGAGGCGGGACCGGGCGTCGCCGACCGGCGGCTCGCTGATCACCACCGCGGGCTGCGACCGTTCCACGATCGCGTCGACCTCTCGCACACCGAGCCGCGTGTTGAGGCCCGTGGCGACTGCACCGGCCCTGACGACCGCGGCGTAGGCGATGGCGTAGTCGAGAGACGGTGGCAACGTGATGGCGACGACGTCGCCCGGGCGGACGCCCGCGGCCACGAGGTCGGCGGCGGCGGTGTCCGCCGCCGCGATCCACTCGCCGAACGTGCATCGCCGGTCACCGTCGACGTAGGCCTCGCGGTCGCCGAACTGGTCGGCCGCAGCATCCATCGCCTCGTCGACGGTTGCGAAGCGACCTCGCAACGGTGGCGATGCAGCGGACGTCATCCCGGCCGCAGCATCACGTTCGAGCCCACCCCGCGCACGTCGGCTGGTCCGAGGCTGGCGTCGGCACGAGCGCGTGCCACGGCGAGGCGACGAGGGCGTGACGGCGACGATGTCGCCGACATCGGAGAGGGCGACCGCGCCGATGGCGCTCCATGTCCATCAGCGGCGAAGGTACCGGAGCGGGCGGCGGCGTCACCGGCTCGCGTCCCGGCGACAGCGAACCGACATCGTGCTGCCCTCGGGGTCGACTGCGCAGGGCCGAGCGACATCGTTCCGAAACGCGTCGTCCTTCAGACCTGGGCCGTGGGAGCGTCGAACGGAGTACGCGTCTTGGAGCTGGGCAGCTTCCTCGCTGGCCTCTTCGCCGGTCAGCTGGTCGCCGATCACGGTGCTGAGGTCCTGAAGGTGGAGTCCCCCAAGGGCGGTGACCCGATGCGACGGTGGGGCGTCGTTCGAGACGGTGCACGGGCAGTGTTGCCACCATCGATGGACGCTGGTGACCGGGGACCAGCCGCTGGATCTGTCGAGCCCGCACATCCTGTCGACACAATTCGACGTTTACGCTCCTTCTTCGCGGGGGCGTTGGTCTCGGCCGCGGGTTCGGCCCGTTCATACAAGGGGGGCGTCGATGCGACGCAAGTTCTTCGTAGGGATCATGGGTGTTGCGCTGCTCGTCGGGACGGCGCTCGTCGCGACCGTCACCACCGCGAGTGCCGACGTGCGGGCGGCGACGTCGCCGCTCGGGACGCCGAAGAAGGCGACCGGGTCCTTGGTCACGCTCGGGTTCGTGTCCGACGGCAAGACGGACACCATCGACGCCTCGGCCGACATCGACGGGGCGCAGGCTGCCGTGAGTTACGCGAACAACTATCTCGGCGGGCTCGCCGGGCACAAGATCGCGTTGAACGTGTGCGAGACGAAGCAGACGCCGTCGGGCGCGACCGACTGCGCGACGAACATGGTGCAGGCGAAGGTCCCGATCGTGCTCTCGGGTGTGAGCGGTCAGGCCGGAGCGATCTATCAAGGCATCAAGGATGCCGGCGTCCCCTATCTGCAGTACGGGGCGCTCGATCAGGGCATCCTCGCCGGGCCGCCCGCCAGCGTCTTCGTGCTCACGAACAGCATCGCCACCGCGATCGCGGGTCCAGCCGGAATCGCCGCTGATGCAGGGGTCAAGAAGGCCGGCATCCTCGTCATCGACGTACCGTCGGCATCGGGGGCGGCCAAGCAGGCGGCACCAATCTTCTACAAGAACGCGGGTGTCACGCCCGACATCATCGTCGTCCCGCCTGGTCAGGCCGACATGACACCGCAGGTCCAGGCCGGCATCAGCAACGGTGACGGCGCGTTCGCCTTGTTTGGAAGCGCTCCGTTCTGTACGAGCGCGATCAAAGCTCTCACCACTGTCGGGTTCAAGGGTCCCATCACCGCGATCGAGCAGTGTGTGGACTCGACGAGTGCGAAGGCGACGAACGGCGGCTACAAGGGCGTCAACGTGCTCTCGTCGCGCAACTCGACGAACAAGGAGTACGCGCAGTACCTCGCGGTCATGAAGAAGTACGCCAAGGGTGTCGACACCGGCGGCGTCGCGCCGGGCGGCTACGCGTCGGTCCTCGCGTTGGTGAGGGCGCTGCCGAACCTGACCGGTGATGTCACCGCGCAGACGATCTCTGCGGGGTTGGCCGCCGCGCCGCCGACGCCGCTCCCGCTCGGTGGCGGCATCACCTTCCAGTGCGACGGCAAGCAGGTCAGCCTGGCGCCGCCGATCTGCACCACTCAGGTCCTCAAGGCGAAGTACACCGCCAAGGCGATTCCCGTGGGCTTCAAGGTGTTCGACACGTCGAGTCTCTTGAAGCTCGGTTGACCCCCCCAGGAGGCGAGACCCGAGTCGCAGGAGGACCATGGATCAGCATCTGATCTTCCTGTTGCTCGGGCTCGCCAACGGGGCGGTGTTCGCTTCGTTGGCGATGGCGTTGGTGGTGACGTATCGCAGCAGCGGGGTTCTGAATTTCGCGACGGGGACGATCGCGTTGTACGGCGCGTACACGTACGCGTTCTTACGTCAGGGTCAGCTCCTCGTGTTGATCCCGGGTCTCCCCGAGAAGGTCGACCTCGGGTCGGATCTCTCGTTCTGGCCGGCGACGCTGCTGACGCTGTTCATCACCGCGCTGTTGGGTCTGTTGCTCTACTTGGTGGTGTTCCGCCCGTTGCGGGCGGCGCCGGCGGTGGCGAAGGCGGTGGCGTCGATCGGGGTCATGGTCGTCATGACCGGGCTGATGTCGCAGCGGCTGGGGACCGCGCCGGTGTCGGTGGACGCGATCTTGCCGACGAACGTCTGGACCCTCGGTTCGGTCCGGATCTCGAGTGATCGGGTGTGGTTCGCGGCTGCGGTGCTGGGCATCGCGATCGTGATCACGCTCGCGTTCCGCTTCACCCGTTTCGGGTTGCACACCCGCGCCGCGGCCGAGACCGAGAAGGGGGCGCTCGTCAGCCGCATCGCACCTGACCGGGTCGCGGCCGCGAACTGGATGATCAGCGCGGCGGTGGCCGCGATCGCCGGGATCCTCATCGCGCCGATCGTGCCGCTGGTCCCGATCTCCTACACGCTGTTCATCGTCCCTGCGCTGGCTGCTGCGGTGCTCGGCCGTTTCCAATACGTCATCCCCGCGGTGCTGGGGGGGCTGTTCATCGGGATGTTGCAGTCGGAGGTGACGTACTTCCGCAGCCAGCACACCTGGCTGCCGGGCTCGGGGTTACCAGAGTTGATCCCGCTGATCCTGATCCTTCTGGTGCTGGTCGTGCGGGCCAAACCGCTGCCGAGTCGCGGTGTCATCCTGCAACGCACGCTCGGACGCGCGCCGCGTCCGCAACGCATCGTCGCGCCGACGGTACTGGGAACGATTGCCGGTGTGGTCGCGCTGGTCGTGTTGCAGCACAACTGGCGCGCCGCGCTGGTCACGAGCTTCATCTTCGCGATCATCTGCCTGTCGCTCGTCGTCGTGACCGGCTACGCCGGGCAGGTGTCGCTCGCGCAGCTCACCCTCGCCGGTGTCGCCGGGTTCCTGCTCGCGACGTTGACGACGGAATGGTCGATCCCGTTCCCCATCGCACCGATCGTCGCCGCGCTCGGCGCCATGGTCGTCGGTGTGATCGTCGGTCTCCCCGCGATCCGTGTCCGCGGCCTGTTCGTCGCGGTGGTGACGCTCGCGATGGCCTACGCCGTGCAGGCCGTGTGGTTCCACAACTCCGACTACGTGCCAGCTGAAGGCAGGAACATCAGCGGCCCGAAGTTCTTCGGGCTCGATCTTCGTTCACGCGTCGGCACCGACTACCCACGCATCCAGTTCTGCCTCGTCGTGCTCGCCGTGCTGGTGGTCGTCGCGGTGTCGGTCGCGTTACTGCGCCGCAGCCGACTCGGCTCCGCGATGCTCGCGGTGCGCGCCAACGAACGTTCCGCCGCCGGTGCCGGCATCAACGTCGTGCGGGTCAAGATCCTCGCGTTCGCCATCGCCGCGTTCATCGCCGGCCTCGGTGGCGCCATGCTCGGCTACAAACAAGGCAACCTCACGTTCGACCCGTTCGACGTCCTCATCGGCATCGGCGTGTTCGCCACCGCCTACCTCGCCGGCATCACGTCGGTCTCCGGCGGCATCCTCGCCGGGATGCTCGCCGCCGGCGGCATCGTCTACTACGCGACCACCCAATGGCTCGAGTTGGGCGACTGGTACGGGACCATCACCGGTGTCGGTCTCGTGCTCACCGTCGTGCTCAACCCCGAAGGCATCGTCGGACCGATCCACGTCATGCTCGAGAAACTGCGGACACGCCGCAACGCCAAGCCCGTGCCCGTGCCGACGGCAACGGCGGTGCCGACGGGAACGGCGACGGGAACGGCGGTGAGCTCGTCGAGGCGGCGGCGCCGGCCGCGCCGGATCCTGCGCTGCTGTCGCTCCACGACGTCCGCGTCGCCTACGGCGGCGTCGTCGCAGTCGACGACCTGAGCTTCGACGTCGCCGAGGGCAGCATCGTCGCACTCATCGGCCCCAACGGCGCCGGCAAGACCACCCTCCTCGACGCCATCAGCGGCTTCGCGGCCGCATCAGGATCGATCCGACTCGCCGGCCGAGAGCTCGGCCGACTCAAACCCCACCAACGGATCCGCGCCGGACTCGGCCGCACCTTCCAACAGATCGAGCTCTACGACGACATGTCGGTCCACGAGAACGTGGCGGTCGGACTCGCGGGACGAGAAGGCAAACGCGCGTCGCACGCCGACCTCGAACGCGTCCTGCAACTCCTCGACCTGAACGGGGTCGCCGAACGACCCGCCGGTGAACTATCACAAGGACAACGCCAACTCGTCTCCATCGCACGCGCGCTCGTCGGCAACCCGCGCGTCGTGCTCCTCGACGAACCCGCCAGCGGCCTCGACACCGCCGAAAGCCAATGGCTCGGCGAACGTCTCCGCCGCGTCCGCGACAGCGGCGTCACCATCCTCATGGTCGACCACGACATGCACCTCGTACTCAACCTCTGCGAACAGATCCACGTCCTCGACTTCGGCGTACTCATCGCCAGCGGCACACCCGCAGTCGTGAAAACAGACCGCCGCGTCGCCGAGGCCTACCTCGGCAGCACCCACGGTGAACAAGCCACGGTGACCGCATGAACGAACCCGCCGATCAGCCACCCACCCCGACACCTCCACCACTCTTCGAGTGTCGCAACCTCACCGCCGGCTACGGCCACGTCAACATCGTCCGACCATTCGACCTCACCGCCGACGCCGGCACCGTCGTCGCCATCCTCGGACCCAACGGCGCAGGCAAAACCACACTGCTCTCCACCATCTGCGGACTGCTCCCCCGCCAAAGCGGCACCGTACGCGTCGCTGACCACCAGCTCAAAAGCGGACGCGCCGCCGCCGCGTCACGAGCAGGACTCGTCCTCGTCCCCGACGACCGCGCCCTGTTCCCATCACTCAGCGTGCGCGACAACATCCGCGCCGCCTGCACACGCCGACACGACCCCCGCGACGAAGTACTCGAACTCTTCCCCGCGCTCGGAGCACGCTGGAAACTCCACGCCGGCGCATTATCCGGCGGCGAACAACAAATGCTCGCCGTCGCCCGCGCGCTCGTGCAGAAACCCAAAGTCCTCCTCGTCGACGAAATGAGCATGGGACTCGCACCCCTCATCGTCGAACACCTCCTCCCCGTCGTACGACGCATCGCCGACGACACCGGCGCCGTCGTCGTACTCGTCGAACAACACGTCGGCCTCGCCCTCGAAATCGCCGACGAAGCCCTCGTCCTCGTCCACGGCGAAATCGCCCTCCGAGGAAGCGCCCCCGAACTCCAACGCAGCCCCGAACTCCTCGAAGACGCATACCTCGGCGGCAAGCAAACAGACCCCGCACCAGCGGTCTGACATCGGGC
>CAVRGS010000008.1:0-99141 GCA_963720765.1 uncultured Actinomycetes bacterium | reverse complement strand
TGATGACGGCACCGGGCTCTCGTAGCGCATGATCTCCTCGATCGCGCCGGCCAGACGCTCGGGTTCGGCGACGACACGCGCCCGGAACTCCGGATGGGTCGCGAACCACGCCACGATGCACGACAACGACGACGTGACCGTGTCGAGGCCGGCGATGGTGAACATGTGCATGATGTTCACGACCTCGTCGTCGTCGAGGCTATGCCCGTCGAGCTCGAAGTGCATGAACTGGTCGAGCAGGTCGTCGTGGCGCGCACCGTCGGCGCGCCGTTCATCGAGCCGGGCGCGCAAGTCCGCGCGGAGCTCGCGTCCGGCGGCCCGACCGATCACCTCGGCCTCGTCGCGGGTGGTCGCTTCGTTCTTGAGGATGCGATCTTTCATCGAGATGAGGAACGGCGCGTCCTCCACCGGCAGCCCGAAGATCCGCAAGAAGATGGTCGAAGGCAGCGGGACGCAGAACGCGTCGTGCAACTCGACCTGCCCGTCGCCGATGAAGCCGTCGACGAGCTCGTCGGCCAGCTTGCGGATGTCGGGCTCGAGCGCCGCCATCTTCCTCGGCGTGAACAGCGGGTCCAGCAGCTTGCGGTAGTGACGGTGCAGGTCGCCGTCGAGGTGCAGCGGGATCAGCGGATCGTCGGTCCCCATGCCCATCACGACCGAGCCGATGTCGGGATTGCGTCCGGCGGCGACGACGTCGTCCATCCCGAAGAAGCCGACGCCCATCTCCCACCGCACCACCGGCATGGTCCGGCGCACCTCGTCGAGCGCGTCCTGCGGCACCTCGACGTCGAGCGCCCCGTTCGGGTCGTACACGATGAGCGCCCGCAGCTCCGGGCTCATCGCGTCGAACGTCGTCTCGACCACGTCGTCGCGCATCCTGTCCCCCTCGTTGTGGTGCACGACATCCGATAATGCCGTACAATCATCATACTGATTGAGCGACCGGGGGACAAGATGCAAGGAATCGATCTCGAAGGTCGGGTGGCGCTGGTGACGGGCGCGGCCCGGGGGCTGGGGCAGGGGATCTGCCACGGGCTCGCGACCGCCGGCGCCGACGTCATCGCGACCGATCTGTCCGACCTCGACGAGACCGCAGCCGCGGTGAAGGACCTCGGCCGGCGCGTTGTCGCCCGCCCGTCCGACGTCCGCGACCAGGCATCGCTCGACGAGGTCGTCCGCGCCGGCGTCGACGAGCTCGGGCGGCTCGACATCATCGTCGCCAACGCGGGCATCTCGACGTGGTCGAAGTTCTGGGAGATGCCCGAGGACCAGTGGCAGACCATGATCGACGTGAACCTCGCCGGAGTGTGGCGCACGTTCAAGGCCGGCACGCCCACGCTGCTCGAGCAGGGTCGCGGCGGCTCGCTGATCGCGATCAGCTCGGTCGCGGGTCTGAAGGCACTCCCCGGTCAGGCCCACTACTCCGCGGCCAAGCACGGTGTCGTCGGGCTGGTCCGGTCGGCCGCCATCGAGCTCGGCCCGCACCAGATCCGGGTCAACTCGGTGCACCCGTGGGGCATCAACACACGTCTCGCGCAGGACCCCGAGGTCTTCGAGATGCTCGAGGCCAACCCGACCTACGCCGGGTCGTTCGGCTCGATCCTCCCGTCGCCGATGCCCGCCGAGCCGAGCGACATCGCCAACGCGGTCGTGGGCTCGCGTCCGACGCGGCCCGTTGTGTCACCGGCATCCAATTGCCGGTCGACATGGGCGCGACGACGGTGTGAACGCCGTGGCCCCATGCGATCGGCGCGCCAGGCACGCGCCTACCATCGCCGGAACCGTTCGAAGGAACCATTGAATGAGCGAGAGGGCACGATTGGCCGACGTCGCCGCGCCAGTCCGCGTGCCGAAGACCGCGGAGCTCGTGGCCTCCACCTGCGCCGCCAGATCGTCCGCGGGGAGCTCAAGGAGGGCGACGCGCTCCCTCCCGAGAGCGCCGCTCATGGAGCACTTCGGCGTGTCACGACCGACCCTGCGGGAGGCGTTCCGGGTCCTCGAATCGGAGGCGTTGATCAGCGTTCGGCGCGGGGCCCGGGGCGGGGCGCGCGTCCACACCCCCGACGGTGACGTCGCCGCCCGCTACGCCGGGCTGGTGCTCCAGTTCCGGGGAGCCACCCTCGCCGACGTCTACGCGGCACGGAAGGCGATCGAGCTCGCCGCGCTCGGAGCGCTGGAGCACCGGCGGTCCGACGCGGCGCTGAAGCCGCTGTTGGCGAACCTCGAAGAGTGCGAGGCCGCCGAGGGCGACCCGACGCGCGTCGTCGTCCTCCAGGAGCAGTTCCATCGCCTGCTCGTCGAGGCGGCCGGCAACCAGACCCTGACCATCTTCGAGGAGATGATCCAGGGGATCATCGAGTTGCACGGTCGCGTGTACGTCGCCCAGCACTTCGACGAACCGCACGCCACGAAGGCGGCGAAGATCGGCACTCGCGCCCACCGGCGCTTCCTCGACCTCGTGGTGGAGCAGCGACACGACGAAGCGACCGAGCTGTGGGAGCGTCACCTGGTCGAAGCGTCCGACGTCGTGCTCCGCGGGGCCGACACGAAGCCGTGCTCGACCTCCTGAATTGACGGCCTGAACTGACGGCGCGGCTACGCGTCGCGAAGCGACTCGCCGAACCCGGCAGGCAGAGGATCGAACACAGGCTCTCGCCGTTCGGTGAAGCTGGCGACACCCTCGGAAAAATCGGCGTCCGCGTTCATGCGCTGCATGATCCCCAGCGTGCGGTCCCACGAGGTCTCGAAGTCGTCGTCGAGATCCGCGTACACCTGGTGGCGGACCGCCGCCATCGCGCGCGGCGACGACCACCGCGAGGTCAGCCGCGTACGCCTGCGCGTCATGGAGCACGTCGGCCGGATCGCAGAGGCGCCGACCAGCCCCATGGCGTGCGCTTCCTCGGCGTCGAACGTCCGACCCGAGAGGAGGAGGTCGAGGGCGCGCTCGACGCCGATGAGTCGCGGCAGCATCCACGACGTGCCGTACTCGGCGCCCAGGCCACGCCGGGTGAACGAGGTCGACATCCGCGCGCCGCGAGCCGCGAATCGCAGGTCGCAGTAGAGCGCCTGGATCAGGCCGATGCCCGCGCACGCGCCGTTGACCGCAGCGATCATCGGCTTCGGGATGCTCGACGCGTAGTGCATAGGGCGCCGCCCGGCGCGTACGAGCTCGCCGGCGGCGGCAGTCTGCTCGAGCGCGGCCATGTCCATACCCGGGCAGAACGCGCTCCCGGCGCCGGTGACGACGATCGCGCGCACCGGGGCGTCGGCCGCCGCGTCGTCGAGGCACGCGAAGTACTGGTGCTCCATCGCGACGCTCCACGCGTTCTTCCGATCGGGGTTGTGCAGCGTGACCGTCGCGACGCCGTCGGCGACCTCGTAGTGCACGAGAGCTTCGTCGGTCATGAGCGCGGCACCTCCTTCCACGGCACTGCCTTGTCGACCCGCACGTCACCGGGCAGCCCAGAAGCTGCTCCCCGATGATGTTCCGCTGGATCTCGTCGGTGCCGCCCTCGATCGAGTTGGCGCGCGAGCGTACGACCTGCATCGACGGCGACGGGTCGGCCACGGCACGTCGTCGCGGTGCGCGGCGTCGTAGTCGAACCCGACCTGACCGGCCGGCCCCATCAGGTCGACGAGCAGCGAACTGGTGCGTTGGTTCGCCGCCGCGCGCGCGACCTTCTGCAGGGACCCGACGGCGTCGCGCCGACCCGGCCCTGCGCGGCGCGGCTGCGTTCGAACTCGAGAGCTCGAGGAGCCGCGCCTCGATCCATGCACCGGCGATGCGTTGCCGGTGGACGTCGTCGATCGCCGCGGGCGCGCGGGGGCGTGACCATTCCGCCAGCACGTCGCCGATCGGCGTCGGCATGACCTCGCCGACTCCCTCACGTTCGGAGTGCAGCCCCACCAGCGAGACCGCCCACCCCTGACCGGGGTCGCCCAGGCGCAGGTCGTCGGGCAGGCGCACACCGTCGAGGAACACCTCGTTGAAGTGCGCGGCGCCGTCGGCCTGGCGCAACGGGCGGATCTCGATCCCGGCGAGCTGCATGTCGCACACGAAGAACGTGAGGCCGCGGTGCTTGGGGACGTCGGGATCGGTGCGCGCCACGAGGATCGCCCAGCACGCGGCGCGGGCGCCACTGGTCCACACCTTCTGGCCGTGCACCACCCACTCGTCGCCGTCGCGCACCGCCATCGTCGAGAGGCCGGCGAGGTCGGAACCGGCCCCCGGCTCGCTGAAGAGCTGGCACCAGGATTCCTCGCCGGTGAAGATCGGCGGCAGGAAACGGGCCTTCTGCTCGTGGCTGCCGACCGCATTGATCGAGGCCGCCGCCTGGTGCATGCCGACGAAGTCGCCGGAGCCGGGTGCGGGTGCGCCGAGGAGTCCGAGGCGGTCCTCCACCACCTGCTGCCACGACGCCGCCACACCGAGTCCACCGAACCCGGGCTCGAAGTGCACCCATCCGAGCCCGGCGTCGTACCGGGCACGCAGGAACGTCTCGCGGTCCGCGGTGCGCGGATCGGAAACCGCGTGAGCAGGTCGTCGAGGGCTCCGACGACGCGCCGTGGTCGGTCTCGTCAGGCACGTCGCGCGTCAGCCGGTGGCCGCGAACACGTCGTCGGCGTTGGTGCGCAGGATCCGCGCCTGCACATCGGCCGGGAGCGGATCGAGCAGCTTCGCGAAGTCGGCCGGTTCGGCCAGCCCCTCGGCGTGCGGGTAATCGGAGCCCATGACGATGCAGTCGTCGTAGCCCAGGTTCTCGACGATCCAGGGGATGTCGTCCTCGGGGTACGGCGCGACGCGCACGTGGCGTCGGAAGATCTCGCTCGGCCGCTCCGAGAGCGTGCCGCCCTTCCATGGACCGTTGCGTCCCATGCCGCGACTCTTGTCCATGTGACGAAGGAAGTGCGGCACCCATTCAGCGCCGTGCTCGGACACGACCACGCGCATGTTCGGATGGCGACCGAACACGTTGTCGAAGATCAGGGCCGAGAGCGTGTCCTCGACCGGGCGTTCGCCGTAGATGTTGTTCCACTGCCACGCCGACATGTGCCACGCAGCGGGGTTGGAGCTGTGACCCCACGCGGGCGAGATCGCGTCGAAGTACCAGAACGGCATGATGTGCAGCGCGAGGGTGACGCCCGCTTCGTTGAGCCGCGACCACACCGGATCGAAGTAGGGGTCGCCCGGCGAACGGCCGTACGCGGGGCCGGTGGGGATGAGCACCACGCGCGCGCCGGCGGCGATGAGGGCGTCGGTCTCCGCCACCGCCGAGTCGAGGTCGCGCAGTGACAGCATGCCCACCGCGTAGATCGTGCCGTCGCGATCGAAGCCCCACTCCTCGTCGTACCAGCGGTTGAACGACCGCAGGTTGGCGTAGAGCGCCTCGGTGTCGTCGCAGTAGTGCTCCGCAGCCAGCGCCATGCCCGCGGGGTACAACACGGTCTTCTCCACGCCTTGTCGGGCCATCACCTCGAGGCGGGGGCCGCGTCGAGGTACTCCGGGCGGATCGGCTCGGGCTCGTAGGTCTCGTCGGGATTTCCCGAGCCCATCTGGCGCAGCATCTCCTTGAGCGAACCGGGCCAGTAGGCCATGTCGAACCCGAGGCCCGATTCGCTGTTGAACACCGCGACCCGGTTGCCGACGAGGATGACCTCTTCGCCCTTGCCGTTCGCGCCGGGAGGATGGCCCGGTCGCGAACTCACTCGGCAGGTAGCGGGTGAACGCGTCCCGCGGCTCGTAGCAGTGGGTGTCGCAGTCGAAGAGTCCGAGGTTGGTCATGGACGGCTCCTATTCCGTTAACTTGTTCAGATAATATCGGGGATTCGGGAGCGTCCCCTGGGGGTCCAACTGATGCCCAACAGCCCATCCCGATCGGCGGACAAGATCTACGGCGTGTGGACCGGGACCATGGACGACCTCGTGAGCTACCGCTACCTCGGCTGCTCTTCGATCGTCCGGGATCGCACCCACGCCGAGGGACGAATGCGGATCCGCCGCGATCTGCGCACGCCGGCCGGAGTCCGCGGGGCGCCACTGGCCATCGCCGCGCTCGACACCGCGGGCATCAACATCGACCGTTTCCACCACCTCGCGCTCACCCGTATCGACGTGCACGTGTTCGACGACGGTGCCGGGCTCGAGGAGGTGCGGGTCGTCGGCACCGTGCTGCGCGAAGCGCGTACCCAGGTCTTCACGGAAGCAACGATCGAAGACGAGTCCGACGCCCGCCGAGTGGTTGCGTTCGCCACCGCCGACTGGGCGATCCTGGCGCCCACACCCGAGGGCTTCGTGTACACCGATCCTGGTCCCGGCGTGCCCGACACCCCCGACCTCCCGCCGCTGAGCGACGCGTACGACGCGCACCCCAGCGCCGGCGGTGGATTCGTGATCGACGGCCTGTCGACCCGGGTGGGCGTCGACACACTGCACCACGGCCCGATCCTGGTCGCCCTCGAAGCCGCCGCGCTGGAGGTCGCCGCTGCGCAGGCGGAAACGGACGCGCTCCGCGTCGAGCACTTCACCACCCGATTCGTGAAGGCCGGGCGCGTCGGCCCGTTCGTCGCCCACGCCGAGACCACCGCGTCGCGCGACGGCATGCTGCGTGTCGGGCCGAACTGCGTGACGACGGCGCCGACGGACAGGTCATCGCGGTCGCGTTGCTGCGCGCTCGCGCGATCCGACAGGAAGGTGATGGGCGATGACCCGCACGATCTGCGAAGGCCTGCAGGTGATCGAGATGGGTGCCGGGAGCATCGGCGCGTCGTTGGCGGGCATGTTGCTCGCCGACAACGGCGCGCGCGTCGTGAAGGTGGAACCGCCGGAAGGAGATCGGCTCCGCCGCCAACATGCCGCCGGGTTCGTGGTCTGGAACCGGGGCAAGGAGAGCCTCGTCGCCGACCTGCGGACCGACGACGGGCGCGCACTCGTCGCCGACCTAGCGAATCGGGCCGACGTCGTCATCGAGGGCTTCGGCGCGGGGGTTGCCGACCGCTGGGGCCTCGGTGCGGCAGCCGTCCGCGCGTCGAATCCGGGCCTCGTCTACTGCTCGGTGAAGGGCTTCGGCTCGAGCGGGGCGTACGCCACGTTCCCCGCGTACGAGGGCATCGTCGCCGCCAAGGCCGGCGTCTACAACCTCGGGCCGTTCGGGTTCCGGTCCGGTCCGATCTTCGTCAACGCGCCGTTGGGCAGCGTCGGCACGGGCCATATGGCGTGCAGTGGAATCCTCGCTGCGCTCCTCGCGCGGAGACCACGGGGCGCGGCCAGGTGGTCGAGGCGACCATGGTCCAGGGCTTCAACCCGCTCGACTACTTCGGCACCATGACCTGGCAGCACACGCAGCGAACCACCGGATCAGCAGCAGGTTCGTCGGCGATGTCGGCCGTGATGGGCGCCAGCCGCTACAGCTTCTTCGTCCCCACGCAAGACGGCCGGTGGGTGATCTTCACGCAGATGCTCCCCCACCAGGCGCACGCGCTCAGCCGGGCGGTCGGGATCGAGCACACCTTCGACGATCCCCGCTTCGACAAGCAGCCGCAGTTCGCCACCGCGGAAGACGCCCAGGCCTGGGAGGACCTCCTCTGGGAGGCGATGTCGGAGCAACCGTACGAGCACTGGGAGAAGGTCTTCCTGGCCGACGACGACATCGCGTTCGAGTTGGCGCGCTTCAGTGAGGAGGGTCTCGACCACCAGCAGATCCGTCACAACGGTGAGGCGATCACGGTGCGGGACACCGTGCGGGGCGCGATCGAGCAGGTCGGTCCCGTCGCCGCCTTCACAGCAACGCCGTCACGCATCGATCGGTCGGCTCCTGCGCTCGACGAACACGGCGACGACTTCTCGGAGCTGGCCGCTCGATCTCCCTCGACCGCGCCGGCTCCGGCCCACGCGCTTGACGGCATCACGATCGTCGAGCTCGGCTACTTCTACGCGATGCCCTACGGCGTCACCATGGCCGGGGCGCTCGGCGCGCGGGTGATCAAGCTCGAAGGTGCGGCGGGCGACCCCATGCGTTCCGCGTTCGGCGCGCCCGACGTCGGCGGCGCGAAGACGATGGAGGGCAAGGAGAGCCTCGCCGTCGATCTGCAGACCCCCGAAGGTCGCAAGATCGTGCAGGACGTCGCGGCGCGCGCCGACATGTTCGTCAACGGCTTCCGCTCCGGGGTCGCCGAACGCATGGGCCTCGACTACGCGACGCTGTCGAAGCTCAACCCCCGTCTCGTCTACGTGCACGCCGCGGGCTACGGCGTCGACGGTCCGCTCGCCCACCGCCCGATCTACGCGCAGGTCGCGCAGGCCGTCGCCGGGAGCATCGGCCGCTACGGCGGCCGCTGGCTGGACCCCGACTTCACCAAGACCTTGAGCTGGATCGAAGCGCAGATCGTGGTGTTGCCCCGGCTGCGCGGCGTCGTCGACGGCGACTCCAACGCCGCGCTCGCAGTGCTCTCGTCGATCCTGCTCGCCCTCTACGACCAGCGCCGCACGGGCAAGGGACAGTTCCTGTCCACCACCATGATCGGCGGCAATGCGTTGGCGTACGCCGACGACTTCGTCCGGTACGACGGCAAGGCGACGCTCCGGGTGACCGACGAGGAGAACCATGGCCTGCACGCGCTGTACCGCCTCTACCGGGCTGCCTCTGGCTGGATCTTCCTGGCCTCGCCCCGTCAACGCGAATGGGAGGCCCTGATCGCGGCGCTCGATCGCGGCGACCTCGCTCACGATGGGCGCTTCACCTCGGAGGCGGCGCGTCTCGCCAACGACGGCGCACTCGCGACCCTCCTCGCCGAAATCTTCGCGACGCGCCCCGCCGGCGAGTGGGAGCACCTCCTGACTCCGGCCGGCGTCGCCTGCGTGGAGGCGTTCGACGCCAGCCATTCGGAGTTCACCTGCACCGATCCGGTCCTCCGCGAGACGGGGCTCGTCGTCGAGGTCGACCATCCGGCGTTCGACACGATCGTCCGCGCCGGACCGCCCGTCGCGATGTCGGAGACGCCCGGCCGGGCAGCTCCCGGATGCCTGATCGGCCAACACACCGACCTGATCCTCGAGGAGTTGGGGTACTCCACCGAACAGGTCGCGGAGTTGAAGACCAGGCAGGTGGTGTTCGGCTGCGCCGAAGTGCGCGACTGATGCCGTGCTACTGCTCGTTCGCCGCCGTCGTCCTGCTCGGCCAGCCAGCGCTCGTAGCGCGCGAAGTGCGACCGGTCGCGCAACGCCCACACTCCCCGGGCGCGGGCGAGTGGCGCGTGCGTCGCCACCAGAACGAGTTCGCCCATGATGTGCCAGTAGCCGGGCTCTGTGCGCTCGACCCATCCGGACGCGACGAGCGGGCGGCCGATGGGAACCGGCCGGAGGTACTCCACTTCGAGCTTCTTGGTCACCGAGAGCGTGCCGTGGAGGAGCGGCACGTGGCCGAGGACCTCGTCGAGCACCGCGGCCGTCCACCCTCCGTGAGCCACGCCGGGTCCACCTTCGTGCTCTGGCGGGCACACGATGTCGAACCGGGCGACGTCGTCGGCGCCGAGCACCTCGGTCGACAGCCCGAGCCGGCACGCCCCGGTCCGGCGGCACGCGGCGCACAGCGCGACCCCGCCGTCGGTGCGTGGCGGCTCCTGGAAGTCCGAACCGGCCCACTCCGTCGATGCCATCGGACCAATATACTAAGTAGAACAGGGAACCGCGGACGAGACTGGCGGGTGATGGCACGGACACGGGCATCGGAGGGGACACCGTTCGGGCGGGAGGAGGTCGTCGCCGGCGCCATGCGCGTGACCAAGGAGCTCGGCCTCGACCGCCTCACCATGCGGGCGCTCGCGACCGAGCTCGGGGTCACGCCGATGGCGCTGTACCGCCACGTGCCGAACAAGGACGCTCTGCTCCAGCTGGTGGCCGACGCGGTGATCGACGACGTCGACCTGCCTGGACCGGAAGTCGGTCCATGGGACGTGCGGCTCGCCTCCATGGCCCGTGAGCTCCGCGGTCGCGTCTCGGCGTTTCCGGGCGTCGGCGCCTACCTCCTCGGCAGCGATGTGCTCACACCGGCCGCCGACCGGCTCGTGACCAGCTCGGTCGCGATGCTCGAGTCGGCGGGGTTCTCGACCCGAGAAGCGGCGCTCGCGTTCACCGCGGTCCACAATTACCTGCTCGGACGCCTCTCGGTGGAAGCGACCCTGCGCGGCGCGCGCCTCGCCAAGCTGCGGGCCACCCGCGCCGGCACGCCCGAACCACCTGGCGCCCGCCTCCCTGCCGACGAGTACTTCGACTACGGACTCGCCGCGCTGCTGCGTGGCCTCCGTTCGCAGTCGAACGTCACCTGAAGGAGCGCCATGATCGCGAGCTACCAGCCGCTCGCCGGCGTCAAGGTCCTCGACCTCGGGATCCTCATCCCACCCGCGCTCACGTCGGCCAAGCTGGTCGCGCTGGGCGCCGACGTGGTGAAGGTCGAGCAGCCGCCGTGGGGCGACCGCATCCGTGCCATCCCCCCGTACGGCAGCGACGGCGAGAGCCCTCAGCACATGGCCCAGAACTGGGGGAAGCGCTCCATTGCCCTCGACCTGGGCGACGAAGCAGGGCGCGCGACGTTCCTCCGGCTCGCCGACGTCGCCGACGTGATCGTGGAGAACCAGCTCGCCGGTTCGTGGGCGCGCCTCGGCATCGACTTCGCAACCTTGCGGTCCGAGCGGCCCGAGCTCGTGGTGTGCTCGATCACCGGCTTCGGCCAGACCGGCCCGTACGCCACCCTTCCGTCGCACGGACTCAACATGGACGCGTTGGCGGACACCCTGAAGCTCGACTGGATCGGTGGCGAACCGCGACTCGACTGGACGTACACGAGTTGGGGGAATGAGTTGGGATCGGCGTATGCGGCACTGGCGATCGTCGCCGCGGTGCTCTCGGCCCGCACGACCGGCGAGGGCGCGTGGATCGATCTCTCGTGCTGGGACGCGCTGGTCGAGTCGCACCGCACCGAGATCGCGATGACGAACGTCGATGGCGCGCCGTTCAGCATGCACGACACCTCGACCGGCGAGATGTACAACGCCTACCTCACGCAGGACGGCAAGCCGTTCCTCATGGCCGCGCTGGAGCAGAAGTTCTGGGAGGCCTTCTGCCGTGGCGTCGGACGCGAAGACCTGGTTCCGTTGCGGGACGCCGACGCGCAGATCCACTTCGGATGGGACGACGAACAGCTCCGTCGGGAGCTTGCCGACATCTTCGCAACTGCCACCGCCGACGAATGGGACCGTCGCTTCCTCGAGTGGGATGTGCCCGGCTCGAAGATCCTCGAAATCCCCGAA
Source organism: uncultured Actinomycetes bacterium (assembly GCA_963720765.1). Taxonomy (GTDB): domain Bacteria; phylum Actinomycetota; class Acidimicrobiia; order IMCC26256; family DASPTH01; genus DASUAS01. Next base: position 87,840 of record CAVRGS010000008.1, on the reverse strand, counting down.
GTGATGGCGCTCGAGCACTTCGCAGCGCGTGGGATCGTCGAGGGCGCACCGGGTTCGTGGCCGAACATCACCAGCGCGATCCGGTGGCATCACACCGGCGAACGTGCCGGCTCGGGTCTTGCACCGCCGCCGGCGCTGGGCGTGCACCACGACGAGATCATCGCCGAGTGGCTCGCGCGTTGAACCTGGAGTTCGGCTTCCTGGCCCGAGGCCGACCGGGCGAGTCCACCAGTCGCGCTGACGTCGAGCGGCTCGAAGCGCTGGGCATCGATTCGCTCTGGTCGGCGGGGCATCTCGCCAACGGCCGCCCGGTGCCGGAGGCGGTGGTCGGCGCCGCGCTCCTCGCCGGTCAGACCGAGCGGGTCAGGATCGGGACGGCCGTCCTGCTCGCACCGCTCTACCACCCCGTGATCGTGGCCAAGCAGTTCGCCGAGCTCGATCGCGCCACCGGTGGCCGCATGATGCTCGGAGTGGGTGTCGGCGGCGAGTACCCGGACGAGTTCCAGGCGTTGCAGACACCGGTCACGGAGCGGGGCGCCCGCACGGACGAGGCGATTGGTGTGCTGAAGCGGCTCTGGTCGGGCGGGGCGGTGGGCAACGACGGGCCCACCTGGCCGTTCGACCCCATCCGCATCGATCCGCCACCCGTGCAGCCGGGCGGCCCGCCGGTGATCGTCGCCGGCCGCAAGGCCCCGGCCATGCGGCGCGCCGCCGCCTCGGGCGACGGCTGGATGCCGTTCCTCTACTCCCCCGCGCAGTACGCCGCGTCCGTGGAGACCGTGCGCAGCCATGCCGTCTCGATCGAACGCGACCTCGGCGACTTCGCCTGGATGTGTTTCGTGTTCGTGAGTGTCGACGACGATGCGGCCGAAGCGCGCCGCAAGGCCGTGTCATTCGTCGGGAACGCGCAGGCCGGCGACGGCGCACGCTTTGAAGCGACGATCGAGCATGTCGCGGTGGTCGGCACCCCCGAGCAGGTGGCGGCGAAGCTGTCCGCATTCGCGGACGCCGGTGCCCGACATTTCGTCATCACCGTGTGCGACGCGGACGCGGTGCAAGGGGCGGAACGCGTCATGCACGAGGTCGTGCCCGAGGTGCGCCGTGTCGATCCATGACAGCGTCGACTACGGCGCACCGGCCCCGCGACGGCGTCGATCGCCGCCCGAAGGCGACGGCCGGTCGATCGATTGCCGTCCCCCGTCGTCCCTACGTGAGCCGCTACCCAGGCGGGGACCGGCAGGAACGTGGCGCCCTTGGCGTTGTCGACCTGGGTGGCGGTGATCTTCAGGTTGCCCCAGAAGGTGTTGTTGAACTGGCGGGGGTAGAGGCCCTGCGGCTTCTGGAAACTGAGGCCCGACGGCAGCTTCCCGCCGAGGGTCGGGATGTCGGTCATCGCGTCTGCCGCGGTGATGAAATTCGCAGCCGTGGGGTCGCTGGCGATGGTCTTGATGACCTCGTTCCCCAGCTGGACCGACATGAACATGCTCTGGCTCGACGGCTCCTGGAGCGTCTTGGGCGAGTACTTCTTCATCGCCGCCCGGTAGTCGGCCCAGGCCTTGTCGGGCACCGGCGGGAAGTACCCGGTCGAGATCTGCCCGAAGAGTGGGCTGTCCTTGCCGCCAGTCGCCTGGACCAGCTGGTCGCCGACGATGCCGATCACGCTGGTCACCGGGGTGGTCTTGCCGGCCTGCGTCATGGCGTCGAGGAACGCCTTGGTGCCGTACTTGTCGGCCACCGTCATGACGATGTCCGCCGATGACGCCTGCTCGGCGGCCTGCGCCCAGTTCGGGTTGGTCTGCGCGACTTCGATCAACGTCGTTTGGGCGCCGTTGTCGGCCGCGATCTTCTTGGTGAGCCCCGCGATCGCGGTACCCGCACCCTGCGCGACGACCGCGATGGTCTTCTTCCCGTCCTTGCCCAACTGCTGCACGAGGCCCTGGAACAGGCTGAGGGTGCTGCCGAGGAGGTACGAGTTCTTCTCCGCGCCCTCCACTGTGCCGGTGCCCAGTGGCGTCGGATTGAAGTACGCGATCCCCGCTGCCCCAAGGACGGGCACGATCTCGTCGGCGTTGACCGCGCCGCCCGTGGCGAAGGTGACCTTGGCGTCCACGAATTGGCGGCCGCAGTCGGCGGTCTTGGTGCGGTCGTTCTCGTTGTTGCACACGAAGATCGACAACTCGTGGGTCTTGCCGTCGGCGGTCTTGGCGCCGCCCTTGGCGTTGAAGTACTTCGCCGCGGCCTGCGCCGACGGGGCCATCTCGCACACCGACGGCGGCTGCGCGGCGTTGCACACGTAGGTCAGACCGATCTTGATCGGCGATCCCGTGAACGACGCCTTCGGCGTCGACGCGCCGGAGCCACCCGCCGTCGCCACACCGACCGTTGCCAGCAGAGCAGCTGCGGCAACCGCAGCGAGCCACTTCCGTCGCATGAGCTTCCCCCCTCGGGAACTCGACCCGGAGCGTGTCCCCCGAAGTCGCACAATCCGCTGAATGTATCAGAGCAATTTTCGGAACTGACGCCGCGCTTGGACACCGGAGGAGCGGCGTCGGCCGGCTACACCAGTGCCTCGATGGGCTCGCCGAGGTACGCCGCCACGACCGCGGGATCACGCCGGATGTCCTCGGGGGTGCCGCTCCCGATCGTGCGTCCGAAGTCGAGAACCACGATGCGGTCGCACACGTCCATCACGAAGCGCATGTCGTGCTCGACGAGGAGGATCCCGATGCCCCACTCGTCGGCCAGCCGCCGCACCAGGGCGGCCAGTTCGGCGCTCTCGGCATCGCCGAGACCGGCGGCGGGTTCGTCGAGCAACAAGATCGACGGCTGCGTGGCGACGGCTCGCGCGATCCCGACCAGGCGACGGCGCCCGAACGCCAGGTCGGTGACCGTCCGATGGAGATCGTCCTCGAGCCCGAACTCGCGGATGGCGGCCACCGCAGCGGAGTGCAGCGGCGGATCCGCCGGCCATACGAGCCCGGTGAGCCCCGACGAGCCAGTCGCGCTGATCCGACGCGGTGCGGAGGTTCTCCAACACGGTCAGGTCTTCGAACAGCTCGAGCGACTGGAACGATCTCGACACACCCGCGCGCGCCCGCCGGAAGGCAGGCAGACGCCGGATGCTCGAGCCGCCGAGCATGACGTCTCCCGTGTTGATGCGCGCGAAGCCGGTGATGGCGTCGATGGCGGACGTCTTCCCCGCGCCGTTGGGACCGATCAGGCCGACGATCTCGCCCGGATGGACCTCGAGTGACAAGCCGTCGACGGCCACCACGCCTCCGTAACGCACTTGCACGTCGTCGACGCGCAGGACGAGTGGGACGACGACGTGGCGTTCACCGCGCTCGGGCAGGGTCATCACCGGAACGGGCGGTGCGGCCCGCCGGAACCGCGCCAGCATCCGATGGCCGAGTCTCGTGTTCTGGCTGGCGAGGCCATCGGGGTCGGCGAGCAGGATGGCGATCAGGCTGATCCCACCGATCAGCACGATGTAGTCCTCGAGTCCCGAGAACAACTCGGACGACACCGCGGCCCCGATGGCGCCGGCCGCCAGGATCGAACCGAACAGCGGACCGATGGTGAAGCCGATCCCTCCGATGACGGCCAAGCCCACGAGCACGATCGAGTCGACGCCGAAGCTCCACGTGGAGAAGTCGACCGACCGGCTGCGGAAGGCGTAGAGGATGCCACCGAGCGCAGCGAACGCGGAGGCGAGCCCGAACGCGTAGAGCTTGGCGCCGACGATGTTGATGCCCAACGCCGCCGCGGCGCGCTCGTTGGTGCGGACTGCGATCAGCCGACGGCCCACCCTCCCGCGCCGGACGTTGGCGACCATGATCGCGACGATGAGGAAGCAGACGAGGGTGAGGATCCCGTAGGCCTCGGGGTGATCGATCCGGTCGATCGAGATCCCGAACACGGTCTGGCGACCCATCACGGTGCCGCCGATCCCCCCATTCCATTCCGAGTTGTCGAACACGATGGCCTGCACCGCGAGCCCGAGACCGAGGGTGACGATCGCGAGGTTGACCCCGCGGGTGCGCACGGCGGGGAGAGCGAACGCCAGGCCGAGTGGGACGGTGCCGACGATCCCGATCAATGCCGCGAGTTCGAAGGGGACTCCGGACGCGGCGACGAGGCGGGCGGCGATGAACGCGCCCATGCCCGCGAGCGCCCACTGGCCGAGCGAGATCTGCCCGCAGAAGCCGGTGACCATCACGATCGAGAGCAGGACGATGCCGAAGATCAACGAGGTCGTGATCGCGTCGACCCACTTCTGCGAGAGCACGAAGAGCAGCGCGGTCGTGGCGGCGGTGACCCCCACGATGACCCCCGGACGGAGCCGACCGGTCCCCGAGCGCGGGGAGACGATCGAACACGTAGCCGCGGACCGGCAACGCCGTGCCGCTGACCATGAGATAGATGACGATCACGAAGAACGGCGCCGACACGCTGATACCGAGCGCGGCCCCGCTGAGCCAGCTGACATCGGTGAGGTAGTGGTTGAGCGTCGACTGGAGCACCCCGATGAAGAGCCCGGCCGCGAGGGTGATCGGGAACGAGGTGAAGCGCCCGACCAGCGCCGCGGCAAGGGCCGCGAGCACCAGGCTGGTGAGCTGGTAGACGCTCAACCCGCCGAAGAACGGGATGATCAGCACCCCGGCCAGGCCGGCGAGCCCGGCGCCCAACGCCCAGTTCGCGCCGGCGATCAGATCGGGGGACCACCCGATCGCCGACGACGCGCGCTCGTTCTCGGCCACCGCGGTCGTGGCGAGCCCGAAGCGGGTGAACCGGTAGACCAGCCACAACACCGCGGTGAGCGCGACCGTGACCGCGAGCACGATCGCGGCGCCGCTCGACAGGGTCACACCTCCGCCGAGGTCGATGACGTCACGCGGAAAGAAGCTCGTCAACAGGATGGGGGTCGATCCCCACTCGAACAGCTCACCGATCTTGGGGCCCGTCGCCGCCAGGGCGGACAGGATCGTGAGCACGCCGAGCGTGGCCACCAGCCGGGCCAGCGGCGATGCCCGTCGCAACGGCCGCATCACCAGTACGTACGTCAACAGGCCGAGGAGCGCGGACACGAGGACGCCCCCGACCAGTGACGGCCAGAACCCCCATCGTTGGGTAGGGATGATGCCGCCGGGCTCCACCGGGTGGTAGTGCAGCGTGTAGTAGACGAATGCTCCCATCATGCCCATCGCACCCTGGGCGAAGTTGATGACGCCCGAGCCGCGGTAGATGAGCACGACACCCTGCGCGGCCAACGCGTAGAGCGCGCCGAAGCCAAGACCCAGGAGTGCGAACTGCAGGAACTCATTCACCCGATCGACTCCCCCGCAGACGGGTTCGGGACATTCCGCTGGATGATTACACTACAAGGGAGCAGTGCGGGCTCGTCGGGCGCGCTAGCGCCCGATGTCCAAGTAGCGACCGTTGGAACAGGATCTCTCCGATGACGAACACCGTCCGGGCGTCGGACGTCGCCACCCAGGTACGGGTCCCGAAGGCAGCGGAGCTCGTGGCCGCCCAACTGCGCGGACAGATCGTGCGCGGTGTGCTCGGTGAAGGTGACGCACTGCCACCGGAGCACGAGCTCATGCAGCGCTTCGGCGTCTCCCGACCCACGCTGCGTGAGGCTCTCCGAGTGCTGGAGGGAGAGTCGTTGCTCAGCATCCAGCGCGGCGCGCACGGCGGTGCCCGGATCCACACACCTGACGGCGACGCCGCGGCCCGGTACGCCGGGCTCGCGCTCCAGTTCCGGGGCGCCACCGTGGCCGACGTCTACCGCGCGCGCACGGCACTCGACCTCGCGTCGCTCAGGATGATCCTCGAGCGCGCGGGTGACGCCGACCTGACTGCTCTCCACGAGAACGTCGCGGCCATGGAAGCGGCGGCCGACCCATTGGCATTCGTCACGCTGCACAACGAGTTCCACCGGCTGTTGGTGCAGATCGGCGGCAACCAGACGCTCACCATCTTCGAGGAGATGATCCACCACATCATCGAGCTGCACGGGGAGTACGAGGTCGCGCAGCACGACGAGCTCGAGGTTCGTGCCAACGCGATCGGCGGCGCCCGCACCCACGCCAGGCTGCTCGCGTTGATCGAGGATCACGACACCGACGCCGCGCTCGAGCTCTGGCGCCACCACCTCGACGAAGTCACCAAGATGGTGCTCCACGGGGACGACGCCACGACGGTGCTGGAGCTACTGGCCTGAGGCCAGATCGGACCCGCTCGTCGTCCCGGCGAGGTAGGTCGCTTCCAGCTCGTCGAGCCGTCCGTGCACGTCGGCTGCGGTGCCTTGGATCGCGATCTCGCCGCGTTGCATGACGTAGACACGGTCGGCGATCTGCAACGCCTGGCGGACGTGCTGCTCGACCAGGAGCACACCGAGCCCGCGCGCATCGGCGGCGTCGCGCACCGCCCGGAGCAACCGCTGGACCACCAGTGGGGCGAGGCCGAGCGACAGCTCGTCGGCGAGGAGCATCGTCGGCTTCCGGGAAAGCGCGCGGGCCAACGCGAGCATCTGCTGCTCGCCGCCGGACAACAGCCCGGCACGCCGCCCCATGAGCGGCTCGAGCTCGGGGAACAGGGCGGTGGCGTCGCCACGCGGCACGCGGGCGAGGCGGAGGTTGTCGGCGGTGGAAAGTTGCATGAAGACCGACCGCTCTTCGGTGACGAAGCCCAACCCGCGTCGCGCCCGCCGGAACAGGGGCGCCTTGGTGACCTCGCCGTTGAAGCGCACCTCACCGGCGATCGGCGGCAGCTCACCCGAGAGCGTCAGCAGGGTGGTGGTTTTCCCGGCACCGTTGGGGCCGATGAGCGCCACGACCTCGCCGGATTCGACGCGGAGATCGAGCCCGCGCACGACCGCCATGCCGCCGTAGCCGGCGGACAGTCCGCGACACTCGAGGAGCGCGGGGAAAGCAGGACGCTCATTCAGTGTGATGAATCAGAGGATTACGTACGCACCTAGGGAAGTCAAGGAGCGTCCATCCGCGGTTCGAGCGTCGGCCGCAGCGCCGGATCGTGGATCCGACCGGTGAAGAGCTCGGCCTTGCCGAGCGTCCTCGCCACGAGCTCACGACGGGCGAACCGCCAACCCTCCGGGGTGCGCACGAGGTCGTCCTCGTACAGACCCAGGAACAGCATCGTGACCCCGTCGCGCTTCCGTCGCGACCATTCGGTGACTGGGAACCGCGCCGATGCCTGATCGCCGTCGACGTCGACGAGTCCGCCGTGCACCGTTTGGAACACGAACTCCAGCGACGAGGTCGCGGCGCTGAGCACCTCGACGATGGCGGCGCGCCCGATCGCGTCCTCGGTCGTCGGAGACGCGAGGATGCCGTCGACGGCGTACGTGTCGACCGCCTCCTCGATCTGGAGTCGAGAAACCGCCTCCGCGTACGACACGGCCAGGTGGTTGATGGCGATGACGTCACTGGCCTGCGCAGCGGTGGGTTCGGCGATGATCATGCTCCTCCATCCAACCCGAGATGTGACCCATCGTGCTGTTCGTCCAACTGAAACGACTCCTCGAAGTCGTTAGCGTGAATCGTCCCGACGAAGGGGGGCCGCGTGGACGGCGACAGCAAGGCGTTCGACTACGTCATCGTGGGCGCAGGATCGGCGGGCTGCGTGCTCGCCAACCGCCTGTCGGCGGACCCGGCGAACCGCGTGCTGCTCCTCGAAGCCGGGGGCAAGGACAACAACTTGATGGTGCGCATCCCGCGCGGCTTCGGGAAGCTGCTCGGCAACGAGCGCTTCGCATGGTTCTTCCCCACCGAGCCGATCGGGAGGTCGAAGCACGTCGAGGTCTGGGTGCGGGGCAAGACGCTCGGCGGCTCCAGCGCGGTCAACGGGATGGTCTACAACCGCGGCGTCCAGTCCGACTGGGACGGCCTCGCCGCCGCGTCGGGCAACGCGGCGTGGGGGTGGGACGAGATCCTCCCCCACTACAAGGCAATGGAGGACAACCAGTTCGGCACGTCACCGACCCGCGGAGTGGGCGGCCCGCTCGGCCTCTCGAGCGGGACCATCCGCAGCGAGCTCACCGACGACATGATCGCCGCCGGCGCCGGGATCGGACTGCAGCGCGTCGACGACCTCAACGAGGTCGACGGCGAACGCATCGGGTACGCCATGGCGAACATCAAGGGAGGCCAACGGGTCAGCGCCGCCGCGGCCTTCCTGCACCCCGTCGCCAAGCGCCCGAACCTCACGGTCGCCATCGACTCGACGGTGACATCGCTGGTCTTCGAGGGCGACAAGGTGGTCGGCGTACAGATCGGCGAGGGCGCGACCGTCGTCCAGCACCGCGCGAGTCGCGAGGTGATCCTCGCGCTCGGGAGCATCCAGACGCCGAAGCTCCTCCAACTCTCGGGCATCGGTCCGTCCGACGTGCTGCGCGCCGCCGGCATCGACGTACGCATCGACCAACCCAACGTCGGTGCGCGCATGCCGCGAGCACCACTGCTTCGCGGTGCAGTACCGATTGCGCGAGAACCTCGGCTACAACCGCAAGCTCAGCAGCCCGCTGGCGCAGGCGATGAGTGGCGTCCAGTACCTCGCCACCAAACGCGGCGCTCTCGCCGCGCCGTCATACGACATCGTCGGGTTCCTCAAGACGAAGCCCGAGCTCGATCGGGTCGACGCGCAGATCCTCATGGCGCCCTGGACGGCGCTTCCCGTCATGCCCGGTCAGGCCGTCGGGCTCGAGCGCAAGCCCGGGATCCAGTGCATCGGCTACGTGCTGCGCCCGGACAGCGAAGGCACCGTGCACATCACCGGCCGCGTGCCCGATGCACCGCTCGAGATCGACAGCAACTTCTTCGCCTCCGACCACGACCGCGAGATCGGCCTGCGCACCTTCCAGAAGATGCGGGCGCTGTTCAGCCACGACCCGATCGCCGCTCGGATCGAGCGCGAGACCGCGCCCGGACCGGACGTGCAGTCGGACGACGACGTGATGGAGAGCAACCTCGCCGACGGGTACTGCGGGTACCACGCGATCGGTACGTGCGCGATGGGCCCGAACGAGAACGACGTCGTGGATCCGGAGCTCCGCGTACGCGGCGTCGAGCACCTGCGGGTCATGGACTGCTCGGTGCTGCCGGTGATGGTCGCCGGCAACCTCAATGGCCCGATGATGGCGATGGCCGCGCGCGCCGCCGACCTGATCCTCGCGGATCGGTGAGCGTCCGCGAGTTGAGCTACACGTCGGCGAGCAACGGAGCGAGCTGCGTGCACAGCATCCGCACGTGCTGCGCGCACAGATCCTCCGACATCGCACCGATCGACACCCAGAAGAACAGCGTCTCCACCGGCGCGCCGGCGGTGCGCGGGCGCACGGTCTGCGCCACGTCGTCCGGAGTGCCGTAGACGAACGACCCGAGCGGTGCGTCGGAGTCGCGGGCCCGGACCCTTTCGGGATCGACCGGCTTCGGGATCGGGGCATCCGTCCCCTCGACCATGTAGCGGCGGTAGGAGTCGAGTTGGTACGCGAGGTGTCGCGAGACCACGGGCCAGTCGCGGTCGGGATCGTCGGTGACGAAGCCCTGGAACGACCCCGCCATCCGACCCGACGTCGGCTCGTGGCCACCCTCGCGCAGACCTTCCGAGTACGGCTCCCAGAGCGCGCCGTTGGCCGAGAGCAGGCCTTCCCCCAACCGCCCGGCGCGCCGAGCGCCCTTCGGACCCTGGTATCCGAGCCAGATCGGCACGCGCGGTTGGACGGGAGCGGGTGTCACCTGGCCCTCGGCCCAGAGCGCCCGGAGCTCGCGGACGCGTCCGTCGGTGAGTCCGTAGCGCCGCGTGATGTCGGCACCGAACAGTTCGAACTCCGGCACCCGGTACCCGGCGCCAAGGCCCAGGTCGACGCGCCCGTTGCTCACGAGATCGACCACGGCGACCTGCTCGGCGATCTCGGCCGCCGAGTGCAGCGGCGCGAGCAACACTGCAGTGCCGATCCGCACCCGCGTCGTTCGCGCCGCGACCGCTGCCGCGAAGGTGAGCGGCTGCGGCAGGTAGCCGTCGTCGAACAGGTGGTGCTCGGAGAGCCAGACCGAGTGGGCGCCGAGCCGTTCGGCCTCCTCGCACAGCTCGAGGGTGTACCCGTAGAGGCGGGCCGGGTCCTGGCGCCAGCCTGGCGCGTTCCGGAGGTCGAAGTACACGCCGACGTTCATGCCGCCGAGTCTTGCACCTCCCGGCCACCTGTGTTCTACTAAGTAGACCAACGGAGGAGCTGCAACCATGGCTGAGAAGATCTGGGCACATTCGGGCGATTCGCACTTCCTGGAGCCCGACGATCTGTGGCACCAGATCCTCCCCGCCAAGCAGGCCGAGCGGATGCCCCGTTCCGAGAAGGTGGGCGAGAACGAAGAGATCGTCCACGTCGACGGCAAGAGCTTCCACCGCAAGCTGCCCAAGGTCATGACGGCCAAGGGTGACGACGGCCTCACCATCTACGAGCTCAGCGTGCGGCCGCCCGGCACCCGTGATCCCGTCGCCCGCCTGAAGGACCTCGACGAGGAGGGCGTGTGGGGCGAGGTGATGTATTCGTCAATCGGGCTGTGGTCGAACATGATCGAGGATCCCCAGCTCGTCCGCGAAGCTGCCCACGCGCAGAACGAGTGGCTGGTGTCCGAGGTCCAGAACGTCGCCCCCGACCGCCTGGTCCCCGCCGCGCTGATGCCGATGCTCGAGGTCGACGATGCGGTCCGGGAGCTCGAGCACGCGGCCACGATCGGCCTCAAGATCGTGAGCCTCCCCACCGGCAACCCGCCGGGCACGGACGACTGGAACCACGACTCGTGGGAGCCGCTGTGGGCGGCCGCGGACGAAGCGGGGATGGTGATCGGCTTCCACATCGGCACCGACGGCAGCGACCAGGCGACCGCCTACCGCGGCCCCGGTGGCGCGGTGTTGAACTACGTCGACACCACCTACGGCGGCCAGAAGGCGGCCATGAAGATGGTCGCGGGCGGCGCACTCGACCGTCATCCCGAGCTCAAGGTCCTGATCTCCGAAGGCGGCGCCACCTGGGTGCCGTTCCTCGGCGACCGCATGAACGAGGGCTACCGCCAGCACGGGATGTTCGTACGGCCGCAGCTGTCACGCCTGCCGAAGGAGATCCTCTTCCGTCAGGTCTACGCGTCGTTCCAGCACGACGAGTCGGCCCCGGCGGCGCTGTGGGCGATGGGCTATCACAACGTGTTGTGGGGCAGCGACTACCCGCACCTCGAAGGGACGTTCGGCCACACCCAGAAGACGCTGCACGAGCTCTTCGACGACGTCGCGCCGGAGGTTCGCCAGCGCATCACCCGCGGCGCGTTCGAAGAGCTGTTCCCGCACGTGAGCGCACCGCCAGTCTGATTCAGGCGACGGGCAGGTAGCGCTCGAGGTTGTCGCGCATGATGGCGAGCTTCTCGTCGTCGGTGAACGACTGCAGCTGCGCGCCGACGTACTCGGACGGATAGGCGAGCCCCTCACCGTGTGGGAAGTCGGAGCCGAAGACGATCGGTTCGATCCCGACCTCGGCGACGACGCGCTCCACGTTCTCCTCGGGGAAGGGCGCGACCACGAAGTGCCGGCGGAAGATCTCGCTCGGGCGCTCGGTGAGCTCCCCCCACTTCGCCTTGCGGCCCATGAGGAACGCGTGGTCCATCTTGCGCAGTGTGTACGGCAGCCACACCGTGCCCTGTTCCGAGAGGCAGACGCGGACGTTCGGGAACCGCCCGAAGAGGTTGTGCAGGATCATGCCCGCGGTCAGCTCCATCGCGGGCCGGTCACCCCAGTACATGACCCACTGGAACGCGTCGAAGCCGCCGAAGGTGACCTCGGGATCCTCGCTCCATTCGGCGCCGTACTTCTGGTAGTCGGTGGCCCCGAGGTGCACGGCGACGCGCAGGCCCGCCTCGTCGATGCGCGCCCAGACGGGATCGAACACCGGATCGGCGATCGAGCGGCCGCCGAAGGGGTTGTCACGCCCGCCGTGCGCGTGGCCCGACTTGAACTGCACCATCGGTGCACCCGTGTCCAGCAGGATCTCGAGCTCGGCGAGCGCGAGATCCACATCGGCGAGCGCGAGGTAGGGCGGCAGGAACATGCGGCCCCGGTACGCGTACCCGATCTCCTCGTGGATCCAGCGGTTGAACGCTCGTACGTTCGCGTAGAGCGCCTCGAGGTCGTCGGCGAACTCGAACTCGATGTCGTGCGCGCTCGCGGGATACATCAGGGCCTTGTCGATGCCCTGGTCGTCCATCAGGGCGAGGCGCACGTCGCGGTTGCCGTAGGCCTCGCGCTGTTCGCGGAACTGCGCGATGAGGTCCTTGCGTTCGGCGTCGCTGAGCCCCTTGAGCGGGTTGAGGCGGTTGAGCAGCATGCCCGGCAGCGCGCTCCCCGACCCGACGGGTTCGTCACCGTCGTCGTGCGCCGAGACGTCGCCGAGCATCCTGGTCAATTCGTCGGGCGAATAGGTGATCTGGCTGGTGTCGAACTTCGACGGTCGACCCGCGAACAGTTGCAGCTCACGACCGTCGGCGTCGGTGACGTAGCGGATCGCCAAGTCGCGCAGCTTGGGGTCGATGTAGCGCTCGTAGAGGTCGAGCGGCTCGTTGAAGTGGTTGTCGGCGTCGTTGATCGCGTACGGCAGCTCGACCTTGGGCATCAGCGCCTCCTCGGCGACGTGACTCTCGGATGCGCGTCCCGTGGGCCCTAGGCGCGGCGACGAACCTGACCTTCGAGCGAGTCGGCGAAGTGGCTCCAGAAGGTCGCCCGACGGCGGGCCTCGTCGGCCACCTCGTAGATCCGGCTCCGCGGCACGCTCCCGACGTGGGCCCAGTGGTCGGCGGAGTCGACCGTGGAGTTGTCGAACCACTCGATGAACTCACGACCACCTTCCCGCGTGCTGAACGCCTGGTCGCCCTCGAGCCGGTGGCCGGACTGAGCGCGTCGGGTGAGCAGCCCGAGCACGATGGCATCGGTGTCGACGGTCGCAACCTCGCGCGCGCGCCCGCGCTCGACCGGTCCGCGATCGGGCACCTGGAGCTTCGCCCGCACGCTGCGCACGGTCTCGGGCGACGAGCCGACGGCCGTGGCGATCGAGCGAAGCGACGCATCGGGCCGACGGGTCAACTCGTCCGCGATGCGCGCCCGCAGTTCGGTGGGATCGACCGGCCGGACGCGCCCGTCTCGACCGACGCGACACTCGCGGACCAGTTGCGGTGCACTGCGGGCCAGGTCGTCCCGCAGCCGGGCGACGGTCTTGGGGGAAATGCCGCAGAGCGACGCGACGCTCCGGTCGGATCGCTCGGGATGCGAGCCCAGGATGCGGCTGGCTGCCGACCGGCGCTCCTCGAGCCCGAGGGGCAATCCATGCCCCACGTTGCAGCGGACGAACTCGACGAAGGCATCCTCGGCGGACCCGTCGAACCAGGTGACCTGGAGGGTCGCGAGCCCCAGGCGACGGGCGGCCGCGACACGGTGCTGCCCGTCGACGACCGAACAGTCCTCACGACGCACCACGATCGGCGGCCAGGAACCGTCGAGCTCGGCGAGGGTTTCGACGTGCCGCGGGTCGAGCCCCTCCTCCCGCAAAGACGGCCCGACCTCGAGCGCGTCGAGCCGAACTTCGGCATCCCCAGCGAGCACCAGTCGCCCGGGCCTCGTCACAAGAGTCGTCGCCATCTGGTCCCCCCGCAAGTGAGTGAATTCAAACCGCGGGTAGAGGATAAATAGGTTGAATGATTGTGTCAAGAACACGAATGGCGCCCGAACACGGAGCGCTCGTGACCAACTGGGGCGACTTGTACGGTGAACCTGTCCCCGGCCGACGATGCGGAGCAGACGTGGCGCTGGCCCCCGAGGAGCACGAACCGAGCAGTCCGGTCCGCGAGGGCAATCGAGCCCGCCGGACCCTCCATCCCGAACGGTGGGCGGAGATCGTCGACGCTGCGGGCGAGGAGTTCGACGAGAAAGGCTATGCCGCCGCCCGGATCGAGGACATCGCCGCCCGGGTCGGACTCCTCAAAGGGAGCCTCTACTACTACATCGGCAGCAAGGAGGATCTGCTCTTCGCCATCGTCGACGGCGACCACAGTCGGGGCATCGCGGTGATCGAGAAGAGTGCCGCGCTCGACGGCGCGGAGCCGCCAGTGCGCCTCGGCGCCTTCATCACCCGCTGGACCGGCATCCTGTCGGCCAACCGCGGCTACTCGTCGGTGTCGGAGCGAGATCTGCGCCGGCTCAGCCCCGACCGCCAGGCGATCGTGATGGCGAAGCGGGGCCGCATCCACCGGTACGCCCGGGAGATCATCGAGCGCGGCATCGCCGAGGGCGACTTCCATGCGGACATCGATCCCGGCGTCGCGACCAACAGCGTCTTCGAGATGCTCAACGGCGTGAGCCACTGGTTCCACCCGTCGCGACCGCTGTCGTACGACGAGCTGGCCGAGCACCTCCGGTGCTTCGTGCTGCGCGGGCTGGGTGCCGATCCGGCCGCGTACGGTCCCGTGCCACCGTGACGGGAACGCGTCCGACTGCAGCGTCTGCGCAAGGCGCGTACCCTCCGGGCGCATGACGCAGACCCCTGGCTCGCCCGTCGCCGCGCGCTACCTCGGTCAGTCGGTCACCCGCAAGGAGGACCAACGCCTCCTCACCGGCCACGGCCTCTATGTCGACGACGTGCGGGTGGCGGGAACCCTTCATGCCGCGTTCCTCCGCAGCGACCTGGCCCGCGCCGCCATCACCCGCGTCGACACGAGTGCGGCGAAGGAGATGCCGGGCGTCGTCGCCGTCTACACGTGGGAGGACTTCAACGGGATCACGGGTCCCGGTTACCACGCCATGCTGGGCGAGGAGCTGGTCGTGCCACCGCCGCTCGCGATCACCGACGTCCGCTACGCGGGCGACCCGGTCGCGATCGTGATCGCCGAGAGCCGCTACCTCGCCGAGGATGCGTGCGAGGCGATCGAGGTCGACTACGAGGCGCAACAGCCGGTGGTCGACTACATGGTCGCCGCCGCCGACACCGAGAACGTCGTGCACGCGGGTTGGGGACTCGAGTCGAACGCGATGGCGGCCGTGCCGTTCATGGCGCTGTCCCCCGACCTCGACGACGCGTTCGCGAACGTGGCCCACGTCGTGGAGTGTGACGTCGTCCAGAACCGCTACGTGGCAATGCCCATGGAGACGCGCGGGATCGTCGTGTCCTACCACCAGGGCCGCGACGAGCTCGAGATCGTGTGCGCCTGCCAGTCGGTGCACGAGACCCGCAACTTCTTCGCGCGGTACCTGCAGGTGCCCGACGGCAATGTACGGGTGACCGCGCGCGACGTCGGTGGCGGGTTCGGGCAGAAGATGTTCGTGTACCGCGAGGAATGCGCAGTCGCCTTGGCGTCGTACCTGCTCGGTCGCCCGGTCAAGTGGATCGAAGACCGGCGCGAGAACCTGCTGTCGGCCGGTCACTCGCGCAACGAGTACGCCCACGTGCGAATGGCGGTCGACGGCGACGGGATCATCCAGGCCATCACCGCCGAGGCCAAGGCCGACGTCGGCGCATACGCGGTGTGCCCAGCGGCGATCGACCCGATGCTGGTGCCGGGGCCGTACAAGATCCCGCGCTACGGCTTCGGCATGGAGATGAGTTGGACGAACACCATGGGCAAAGCGGCGTACCGCGGTCCGTGGATGTTCGAAACCACCGCGGCGAGGTCGCGATGGACTACGTGGCCCACGAGATCGGTCTCGACGCTGCGGAGTTCCGCCGCCGCAACCTGCTCTCGGCGTCCGACCTCCCGTTCACCGCACCCACCGGCAACGTGTTCCAGGAGATCACCCCGTTGGAGACCCTCGAGCAGGCGCTCGAGCTCCTCGACTACGACGCGTTCCGCGAGGAACAGGCGACCGCGCTCGCGGCGGGGCGGTACCTCGGGGTGGGGATCTGCGCGTACGTGGAACCGACCTCGATGGGGAGCAACACCTTGGCGACCGAGGCGGCCACGGTGAAGGTCGACGCCTCCGGGCGCGTCGTGGCCTACCTCGGCACCACCTCACACGGTCAGAGCGTCGAGACGACGATGGCCCAGATCGTCGCCGACCACCTCGGCGTCGCGGACCAAGACGTCACCATCGGCAGGCCGATTCGCAGTCGACGCCCTACGGCCCCGGTACCGGAGGGAGCCGCACGGCGGTGGTGGCAGGCGGAGCGGCGGGCGAGGCGACCGTCGTGGTGGCGTGAAGGTCCTGACCGTGGCCGCGGACATGATGGAAGCCGCGCCGGAGGATCTCGAGATCGCCGAGAGCGTCGTGTCGGTGAGAGGGACGCCATCCAATCCGGCAGTTCTTCGGTGCTCCCGACGATGTGGAGCTCATGGAACTGGAGATCGAGAACGTGACCCGTGGTGCCGAGGTGCCGTCGGTGCTCACCGTCGACGACGCGGTCGCCGGCCTCGATCGGGCGACTCGCACGTTCGAGTTGCTCCTCCCCCTGTTCCAGGGCGAGATGCGCGAGAAGGAGGGCTGGATCAACGCCTTCACGACCGACGTCGGTGCGCCGACGAGCGACGCGGGAGGAGTGCCGGGCGGCAACGCGGTGGTCGCCCGATGGCGCATCGAGCCGGACGAAGCGCTGATCGTCACGGTCGTACCGCCGCAGCCGTGCGCGTATCGGGACGTCCAGGTGGGCAACGTCTGGTACGAGTCGTTCGACTACCAGCACGTGTTCTCGGGCTTCACGTGTGAGAACGCGCACCTTGACGACGACGGTTCGGTCACCTTCGTCGTCGCCGATCGCGATCCGGGCACCGCGAACTGGCTGGAGGCCGCCGGCCATCGGAGGGCCACATCGCGTTGCGGTACCAGCTGTCGGAGGGCAACCTGCCGATCCCCGCGACGCGGCGTCGTCTCGGTCGGCGAGGTCGCGTTCGCTCACCGGCCTCCCAGCGGTGAGCCCAGCGAACGCGCCGCGGCGCGTCGCGACCAGACCGCTTCGTTCGCGACTCGGTTCCTGCGCCGACCTCGGTGACAGCAGGCATGGACACGCTCCATCGACGAGGCAGCGCTCGTGACCGGTGGCGGCACAGGGATCGGCGCCGCGATCGCGCGCGAGGTACGCGAGTGCAGGAGCGGCCGTCACGGTGGTCGGCCGTCGGCTCGCGCCGCTTGACGCCGTCGTCGCGGAGATCACCGCGACCGGGCGGCCGCGGCGTGTGTCCGGGCGACGTGACCGACTTGGATCAGATGAACAACGCCGCATCCGCAGCGGTCGAGGCGTTCGGGCACATCGACCTCGTCGTCGCGCAACGTGGGCGCTGCACCACCGATGGGCGGAGTGCTCGACTCCGACGAAGCGTCGTGGCGGGCGATTGTGGACCTGAACCTGACTGGGGTCTGGATCACCGCCAAGGCCACCGTTCCGCGCTCGTGGCGCACGGCGGCGGCACGTTTGTCACCATCGGATCGGGTGCCGCACGAGCGAACGCGGGAGGCCTGGGCTCGTACTCCGCTGCCAAAGCGGAGCGCCGCGCCCTGACACGAGTGCTCGCGGCCGAATTGCGCGGTCACCGGATCGCGGTGAACGAGATCGTTCCCGGACCGGTCTACACCGAAGCGATCAGCGGTCTTCGGTACGGGAACTCACCGAGGACGAGGTCGCGACGCCGCTTCCGCGAGAGCACCGGCGAGTGGCTCAAGCAACCGGAGGACGTCGCCGAGCTCGCGGTGTACCTCGCGACCCCTGCCACCCGACGGCACCACCGGCCAGGTGTTCAGTCTCATGGGTCGTCTCACGTGAGCGTCCCGAACAGAATGGAGTCCCGTGGAGTTCTGGCTGCCCCTCATCTTCGAGCGCGACGTGCGGCAGTACGTCGACGTGGCGCGAGCGGCCGAGCAATTCGGCTTCACGGGGATCGCGCTCCCTGATCACGTCGCCGTCCCGCGCGACTTCGTGCCGGCGCATCCTGGGGTGGGAGATCCGTTCACGGCCAGTGTCGACCATCCCGATCCGTTCACGACGATCACGGCGATGGCAGCAGCAACCTCCACCCTGCGGTACATGACCTACGTCTACGTGCTCACCATGCGCGACCCGTTCACCGTCGCGAAGCAGGCCGGCTCGGTCTCGACCCTCAGTGGTGGTCGGTTCGGGTTCGGGTGCGGCGTGGGGTGGCTGGAGGAGGAGATCTCGCTCCTCGGGCACGACCCCCGGTCGCGGGGCGCCCGGATGGACGAGATGCTCGAGGTGATTCAGGGCTTCTGGCAGTCACGGCACGTTCGAGTACCACGGCCATCACTACGACTTCGCGCCCGCGACCATGACGCCGACGCCGCACCCGCCGCCACCCATCTGGATCGGCGGCGGGCGCGCATCCCTGCGGCGGGCGGCCCGATCGCGACGGCTGGGTCGGGATGGACCACCCGATGGACGAGCTCGAGGACCTGCTCGCGATCCTGGAACGGGAACGGCAGCGCCACACCGACGAACACGGACCGTCGCGTGCGGCGTACCAGACCATGGTGGTCGCGCGCGAGATGCCGAGCCGCGAGCTGTACGCAGCGCCTGCACGACCTTGGCGTCACGGCCACGATCGCGATGCCCTGGACCCCGACCGATCCTGCGTACACGACGTTGTCGGCCAAGGTCGGCGCCATGGAGGCGTGGGCCGACGCGTTCTTGACCTGAGGCGATCACAGCTCGTCTGCGACCCGCCAGAGTCGGTCGTAGGGCCCTCCCGGCCGCGCGACGGCTGCTTCGGGACCCTCGTCGACGACGACGCCGTCCTTCAGCACCACGATGTTGTCGGCGCGGCGAGCCACGTTCTCGCGGTGGGTGATCATCAGCGTGGTGCAGCCGAGCTCGTGGATGGCCGCGATGATGTGGTCCTCGACCTCGGCGTCGAGCAACGACGTCGCCTCGTCGAGCACGAGCACGTCGGGCGCTGCCAACCACGCCCGGGCGAGCGCGATGACCTGGCGCTGCGCGGCGGTGAGGTTGCGGCCTTCTTCTTCGACGGGGTGCGCGAGCGCACCCTCGAGCGAGAAGAGCATGTCGTGCGCCCCGACCGCCCGGACGGCGGCGTCGACGTCGTCATCCGATGCATCGGGCCGGCCGTAGCGGATGTTCGACGCCACCGTGCCGTGGAAGACGAACGGATCCTGGGGCACCACACCGAGACGCTCGCGATACGAGCGCAGCGAGTAGTCGCGGACGTCGACGCCGGCCACGGTCACGCGCCCCGGTCCGGATCGTACGTGCGCATCAGGATCTTCGCGATGCTCGACTTTCCCGCGCCTGTGTACCCGACGAGCGCGGTCACCTTGCCCGGCTCCATCGTGAACGATGTCGCGTCGAGCACCCGGCGCGCCGGTCGCCGGATAGGTGAAGTCGATCGAGTCGAAGCGAACTGGACCTCGAGACCCGCGCATGTCCGAGCGTCGCGTTGCCTCGACGGGAGGATCGGTTCCGCGAACGGACTGTGCAGGCGTCGCCACGACACGCGCGCGGATCGAGGAACTGGTTGTACAGCGGGCCCGCGGTCTGCAGCGGCAGCGTCGCCGTGCTCGAGAGCACCTGCACCGCGAGCGCCGAGCCGATGCCCAGGCTGAGCCCCAGAACGAGCGATCCCGTCTTCCAGAGCAGCAACGCACTCATCATGACCGCGAGGAACGAGATCAGCGACGACTGGATGTTCTGCACCGTCGCCGCCCACCAGCGGGCGTGACGCCGCTCCCAACACGCCTCCACGAACTTCTGGGTCCGGATCGTGTGCGCGCCGAGGTTGCGGATCTCGTGCACGAGCCGAGAAGTCCTCCTGGAACGTGCGGGTCACGACCTGCAACTCGTCGCGCGCCCAGTCCAGCGCGCGTGGTCGCCGGGTGGAACTGCAGCGCGGTGACGAGCAGCATGAGGCCGAGCATGACGACCACGATCACCCAGGTCGCCGGCACGATGACGATGATCGCCGTGAGGGCGACGATCATCAGCGCGATGCTGCTCGCCACGATGAACGCGGGGCTCTGCGCGAACGAGAGGATCCGGTCGAGGTCGGCGACGACCCGGCGTCGCGACGTCGCCCGGGAGCTCGCGGTCGTAGTAGTTGACGCCGAGCTTCGTCAACCGGTCGAAGACGCGGCGCCGGAGCACGAGCGTCATGCCTTGACTGAACCGCTGGGCGAAGATCCGCAACTGCCACGCCAGGAGCCCGTACAGCACCCCGATGACCGCCAACGCGCCGGCGAAGACGAGCGCGGTCCCCAGGTGCGCGTCGCTCGAGTTGCTGAGCAGGTTGTTGATCCGACCGAACACGAGGTCGGGGCTGATCTGGGCCAACGCCACGAGGAACATCAGTCCGAGCGCGACGAGGAGTGACGCGACGGAACGGCTGCGCAACCGACCGGAACGAACCGAGCTCGTCCCGGTAGACGACGGCCGGGTCCAGCGTCGACCCGCTCGTCGTCGAGCTGCAGGGAGTCGACCATCGCGGCCAGCTCGGGATCCAGGCGCGCGCAGCCCCGAGGTGTCGGCGGTGGCCTGGGTGCGTCGGATCGGCGGCGAGGCCGAGCTCCTCGACCGCCATCACCGCGTCGGCGGCGTCGCCGACCTCGGCCGCACCGGCCCCCGGCGGGAGATCCTCGCCGAAGGGCACGACGTCGGGCATGGACGTCACCCGCTCGGGACTCGGCAGATCGACGACAAGGTCGGCGAGCGCGGTGAGGCCCTGCCGGCGGCGTGATGTAGAGGATCGAGCACTCCGGAAGTGCCTCGCGGACTCGTCGCATGATCTCGATCTCGAGCGACGGGTTCACCGCGGAGAGCGCGTCGTCGAGGATCAGGACGCGGGGTCGGGCCACCAGCGCGCGAGCCAGCGAGATGCGCTGTCGTTGCCCGCCGGAGACGGTGAGCCCGCGGTCGCCGACCACACCGTCGAGCCCGCCTTCGATGTCGTGGACGACGTCCTCCGCCCCGGCGAGACGCAGCGCCTCCAGCAGCTGCTCGTCGGAGATCTCGCCCCATGCGCCGAGCAACAGGTTCTCGCGCAACGTCGTGGCGAGCAGGAGCGGCTCCTCGGAGACCACGCGGACGGCGCGGCGCAGCTCCTGCGGATCGAAGTCGGAGAGGGCAAGCCCGTCGAGTCTCGCTTCGCCCGCGTCGGGCAGGACGAGCCCCGAAGCGATGCCGGCGAGCGTCGACTTGCCCGACCCCGGCTTGCCGGTGACGACCACCATCGTGCCCGGTGCGACCGTCGCACTGAATTGGTGGAACAACTGGCGATCGCCGAAGCCCACCTCGAGATCGACCAGCTCGAGACCGCTCGACGGTGTCGGGGCCATACGGCCGTCGGTCACCGGACGGGTGCTGAGCGCGAGCATCTCGGCGAGGCGATCCTGCGCGCCGCGGAGGTACTGCCACGCGCTGCTGAGCTCGTCGAACACGCGCGCGATCGCTCCGAGGCCGGTGGACAGCCGGAAGATGAGCAGGAAGGTCCCGGCGGTGATCCGGCCCTCGCTGAGGAACCAGGCGCCGACGCCGAGCAGCACGGCGTTGACCTCCATCGGCACGATCTTCATGAACGCGTCGTACTTGGCCAGCAGGCGCCACCGCGTCATCGCGTACGTGTACGCCCGGTCGGTGATCTGCTCGAGCCGGTGGACCTCTCGGTCTTCGCGCCCGAACGCCTTGACCACACGGATGCCCCGGACGGGCTCGTCGATCGAACGCGCCACCTCGGCGCGTTCGTTGAGCTCGGCCCAGCTCAGGGCACGGAGGCGCTTGCTGAAGCGGCGGAGCAGCAGCAGGTTCACCGGCAGCGCGAGGATCGCCAGGATGCCCATGATCGGGTTGAGGATCACCAGGTAGACGGCGAGGACGAGGAGCAGCGGCGCGAGTCCGACGAGCTGGGGGAACACCCGGAGCAGCTGCTCGATGAGCTGCAGGTCGGTGATCGACCGCGTGACGAGCTGGCCCGACGCCACCTGATCGAGGCTGCGCAGCTCGGCGGACTGCACGTGCGTGTAGAGCCACACGCGGAGGTCGAACTCGATCGAGTACGACAACCGTTCACCGAGCTGCAGCGCGACGAAGCCGAACACGAGCGACCACAGCGCCCAGAACGCGATGTGCGTGACGTACGGCCAGAGCGGTGCCGTCTGCGCCACGATGGCGTTGTCGACCATGTCGAGCACGAGGACGGCCTGCAGCGCGAGGCCGACCGACGACACGGCGAGGAACGCGAACAGCCACCACATGGTGCGGCGCTGGCGGAACAGGCACGCCCAGAACAGCGACGTGCGTGCGATGCTGAGACGCGTTCGTAGCGGCATCGAGTCGCGAACCAGCCGCCGTTCTCGGCAGGTTCGCGATCGTCGGCTCCGGGCGCACGGCGCTGCGAGATCCGTGATGGTCATCGGCTCGCCGCCTCCGGACGGCGGTGAGGACTCTCGCGGGCGGCGCCGGACCGTCGATCGACCTCGCGAGTGGACACCGAGGTACGACGAGACGACCTGCGGGTGGTTGAGACACGGTCTCGGCGCTGCCGTCGACGACGACCCGACCGAGGTCCAGGCGACGATGCGGTCGGAGACGCGCGTGATGAGCGGCATGTCGTGCTCGATGAGCAGCAGGCTCGCGCCGGTGTGCTCCCGGATGCGCACGAGCAGCGGCCCGAGGGCCTCCGTCTCCCGCTGCGCGATACCCGACGACGGCTCGTCGAACAGGATGACCTTCGGGTCGATGCCGATCTGGCACGCGAGGTCGACGATGCGCCGGCTCCCGGTGGAGAGGTCGGACACGAACTTGTCGCGGAAGTCGTCCGAGGCCCATGAGCTCGATGAGCTCGTCGGCGCGCTTCCCCAGCTCGCTTCTCCGCGCGGTACACGTTCGGGAAGTGGAGTGACTCGCCGTGATCGGGTCGAACACCGCTGAGCTGCGGTCCAGCGCGACGCACACCGTCTGGTGCACGGTGAGCGCACCGAACAGCCGCGCGTCCTGGAACGACCGGCCGAGGCCGAGCTGCGCGCGCTTCTGCGGGCGAGCGCTGCGTGACGTCGCGATCCTCGAACAGCGATGCGGCCCTCGTCGGGCCGAGGAACCCGGAGATGAGGTCGAACAGCGTCGTCTTGCCCGCGCCGTTCGGGCCGATGATCCCGAGGATCTCGCCTTCGTGGAGCTTGATCGACACGTGGTCGACCGCGGTGATGCCCGGAGAACCGCTTCGTGATGTCCGGCGTCTCGAGGACGACGCGGCGTTCGCCGCCGTTCGTCGTCGACGCGGACTGACCCGACGACGCCTCGGCTGGCTCGACCGCGCGCCGTGGCCGCGGCGTCGGCCGTCGGCGTCCCTCGCGTGCGCGGCGGCGCCCTCGAGGAAGATCGAGCGCAGCAGCTCGGGACGCTCGAGCAGCTCGGCGGTGAGGCCGTGGAAGCGGATCGCGCCCTTCTCCATGAAGAACGCCTTGGTCGGCGGCGGTCAGCGCGACGTTCACCGACTGCTCGACGAGCACGACGGTCATCCCCTGCGCCTTGAACTCGTCGCACCACATTGAGCAGCTGCTCGACCACCAGCGGCGCGAGGCCGAGCGAGAGCTCGTCGATCATCAGCACCTTCGGCTTGGCGAGGAACGCCATCGCGAGCGCGAGCATCTGCTGCTGACCGCCCGAGAGCTGCGCGGCAGGATCACCGAGGCGGCTCTTCAAGCCGGGGAAGAGCTCGAGCACCTGCGCGGTCGCTTCCTTGACACCACGCACGGTCGCGTCGGTGCATCCACACGCCGACCCGGAGGTTCTCCGCGACGGTGAGCGACGGGAACACGCCCTTGCCCGCCGGGCACCTGGACGATGCCCGCGCGCGGCGACGCGGTGCGGCGCGAGCCCGCTGATGTCGACGCCCTGGTGGCTGATGCTGCCGTGCTTCGGCGCCGACGAGCCCGGAGATCGCGCGCAGCACCGTCGACTTGCCCGCGCCGTTCGTGCCGAGCAGCGCGATCGTCTCGCCTTCGCGCAGCTCGAGGCTCACGCCGAACAGCACCTGCACCTGCCCGTACGCGACGTCGACCGAGCGCAGGCTCAGCAGGTTGGGCGTGCCTCCGCTCAGAGCGAGGTCGGGGTAGCTGAAGTAGTCGACATCGGGGATCGGGCGCTTCGCGGAAGTACTTGAAGATCGCCGGTGCGCCGTCGGCGCGGGCGCCGGCTCGTCGATGACCGGCGCCACCGCGGGCGCGCTTCGTGCGCCGGTGAGCACCTCGGGATCGCGACGCGTCGGCGATGAGTGACGGCACGACCATGCTCGCGTCGCCGCGCGACCCGAGCGCAGGTACGCGTCGCGGATTCGGTAGAGCAGCGACCCGAGACCGCCGGGCAGGAACCAGAGCACGAGGATCAGGCCGATGCCGGCTCCCGCGAACTGGAACATGAACTGGTACTCGGTCGGGCACCCAGTCCTTGAACCACTCGGTGCTCTTGCAGGAAGATCGCGCCGAGGATTGCGCCGGGGACGGAGCCGAGGCCACCGACGACCACCATCGTGAGCACGCGGATGCTCTCGACCGGCGCGTAGATCTCCTGGCCGAGCGCCTGCTGCTGCAGCGCGAGCAGACCGCCGGCGAACGACGCGAAGAACCCGAGATCGCGAACGCGAGCAGCTTGGCCTTGGCCGGGGCTGAGCCCGAACGCCTGCGCGTTGCGCTCGTTCTCGCGGGTCGCGACGAGGTCGCGCATGGTGCGCGACCGGTGGAGCCCGCGGACCGCGAGGAGCACGAGGCCGAGCCCGATGAGGCACACGAAGTACATACCGTCTCGTTCGCGTCGCCGTCGGCGACGATCGCCGAACGGCGTCTGATGCGGAAGACGGATGTCGCTCGACCGGTCGATCAGGTTGTCGGGCAGGTAGTCGAACGAGATCCCGAGGAAGCTCTGATCCCGGTTCAGCAGGAACGACGGCGTCATCGACCGCGAACGCCAGCGTGGTGACCGCGAGCATGAGGCCCGCGGATGCGCAGCGCGGGAAGCCCGATGATCACCGACGCGACCGCGCCCACCACGCCCGCGAGCAGGAAGCTCAGAGCGGGGTCCAGCTGCCAGTGCACGTTCGCCGCGCCGGCGGCCGCGGAGCCGATGGCGACGAACGCGACCTGGCCGAGGCTGATCTCACCCGCCCAGCCGGTGAGCAGCACCAAGGACACCGCGATGATCGCGTAGATCGCCACCGCGGCCGCGAGGTTCGTGTCGCTGGTCGTCGAGCATGAACGGCAGTGCGACCAGCGCCACGATGACCGCGACGCGCAGGAGCGCGCAGCGCCCACTTGACCTCGGGAAGCCGCGCGAGCTCGCGGGGGATCGGGCGGACGTTGGCCGCGTCCTGCCAGCTCGAGATCGGCCTGGTCCTCGACGCGGGACTCCCGCGTGCGGCGCTGCAGGAGCAGCGCGCGCGATCACGATGACGAACAGCACCGGATCGACGAGCGTCTGCTCGCCTGTGTTCCACATGATCGACGGTCTCGACGATGCCGATGCCGCACGCGGCGACGAACATCACCGGGAAGTTCTCCATGCGGCCGATCACCGCGGCCGCGAGCGCCCGCAGGAGGATCGACGGCCCGAGCGCGGGCCCGAGCGGTAGTGCCGATGTGGCCGCCCGCAGGATCAGCGTGACCGCGGCGAGGAACGCCGCGATCATCCACGCGACGTTGTGGGTGAGACCGACGTTCACGCCGAGCAGCGACGCCCGGTCCGCGCTCTCCGAGCTCGCACGGAGCGCGATGCCGATGCTCGTGAAGCGGAGGAACGCGAACAGGCCCGACGATCGCGACGCACCGTGACGATGACCGCGATCAGTTCGTTGGCGTGGAAGATGATCGGGTGCCCATCGCGAAGCTGAAGTCGAACGGCTGCGGGAGCGGCTGCGGGGGGACGATCAGGTTCGCCGAGCCAGAACGGGCATGGCCGAACCGCATGCCCGGCGAAGAACTGCGCGAGCCCGATGGTGACGACCATGAGGATCAGGCGCGGCGCCTTGGCGAACCGGCGGATGACCACCCGCTCGATCACGGAGCCCAGCACCACCGCGCCGACCAGCGCGAGCGGGAGCGCGACCCAGAACGACCACGTCCGAGCGGCGACGAGGCCCGACGCGCGAGGCTCGCGGGCACCGCGCCGAGGTCGGCCTGCGCGAAGTTGATGACGCGGTTGGAGCGGTAGATCAGCGCGAGGCCGAACGACGAGAGCGCGATCAACGAGCCGATGATGATGCCGAAGACGACCTGCGGCGCGGGGATGCTCCAACCCCACACCCACTGCGGGCACGAAGTATCCCCACTGACCGCGATCGTGACGACGGTGAACGTCGTGCGCAGACGACGGTGGTCGCGGAGCTCGCGCAGTCGTCCAGCACGGTCGTCACCGGTCCGAACAGTTCTCCTCGCCGGTGCCTGGCCACTGGCGTTGATCTGCTCACGCTCACACTTCGATCTGCGCCTTCGTCTTGCCGCGGCTGATGTCGGCGCAGGCGCGCGATTCCCGTGCGCCCTGATCGCGCACGTCGAACGGTGCACCAGGCCACGACGAGTCCTCGCGTGCGTTGACGTCGACGGCGAGGAACTCGGTGGTGTCCGAGTCACGGCTCCCGAAGGTGAGGAGATCACCCGTTGCGTGCGGATCGTCATCGGGGCGATGGAGCTCGGCCGACAACATCCGGTAGCCGTCGTCGCCGACGAGTGACATCCCGTTGCGCAGCGTGCCCGGGACGGTCAGCTTCGAGGCCGCCGCCGCGAGCGTCGCGTCCGATGCTGACGTGCAGCCGAGAGTGCCGACGTCGTAGGTCGGACTCTTGGCCTGCGCGCAGCCCGCGAACACGACGCACGCGGCGGCGATCAGTGCACCGAATGAGCTCCTTCGCCTCGCACGATTCAAGGGTGATCTACGACGACGCACTCGGCGTCTGCCCGTTGCCGGTGCTCGGACAGTCGTCGCACGGGTAGTCCGGGATGGGCACCGGGTCCGTCGGCAACTCGGCCACCGAAGTCTTGCTGTCGAAGAACGCGGGCTCGCCCTTCGGCAGCTTGCCCTGGAGGTACCGCTGCCCACCCTCGAGGTACATCGGGGCTCCGGGCTTCTGATTCAGCAGTTGCGTGCTCGTGGTCGTCGCGTCCGGGTTCCACCAGATCAGCGAGTGGTCACCACCGAAGAGGTACTCGGTGTACGGCACCCCTGGCGCCTTCCCGCGGGCGAACATGATCGTGGCCGGGATCGTCCGCGGCTGCGCCGCCGTGCGCGCCGAGCCGAACACGCTGGCGCGGAAGCTCTCGGGGGTGAGCTTCGGACCGGCCGCGTGGATGCCCTCGTCGAGGATGACGATCTCGCCGAAGACACCCGCGTTGTAGCTGTAGTTCTGGGCACCCCAGTACCACGACGAGCAGCTCTTCTCCGACCCCGCGGCTGGCCACGGGAACGTTGAGCGTGCCCAATCCGAAGGAGTGACTCCACTGCTCCTGGTTCATGAGCCGCCCGATCGGCGGGATCTCGGAGAACAGGAAGCCGGTCTGGAGCCACTCGGGGTGGTAGTCCTGCTGGTTCGCTGCGCTCATGAGGGCGAGGTTCATGCTCAGATCGGTGAAGAGCACGACCGTCGTGACCCCACCCGACTTGAGCTTGCTGATCATCGTCGGCGCCTGCTCCTGGGCCACCTGGGGGCTGCCGGCGGGCCGAACCGGTGCCCGGGTCGTACCCGAGTTGGACCGCCATCGCCGGCGCCTTGTACTTCGCGAGGGAGCGCTTCCAGAGGTCTTCGTCGACGCCGGTCTGACCGTTCTGGAGAACCACGCCGAACTTGCGCTGGGTGCGCTTCAGGGTGTCGTCGCCGGCCCAACGTGCCGGCTTCCCAGCCAACCCCTTCCCGATCAGTTCGGCGGTTCCGATCGTGTTGGCCCAGTAGTCGATGTACGTCGAGTAGCGGTACGGCTGTTGCGCATCCATCGCCTCGTTGGTACCGGTGGCGCAGATCGAGATCGTCTTGCGCTGCGCGACCGCGGTGCAGAACGTCTCCGCACCCGCCAGGTCCAACACCGCGAACGGCTGATTCTCGGTGGCCGTGATCGCATCGGCCCGCTGCGAGGCCTCGTCGGTGCCGCTGCGAGTGAGGTAGGTGAACTTGACGTCGCGGCCGTAGTTCTCGAGCGCGTGCACCGTCGCCGCGTGGGTGTCGTTGATCGCGTCCCGGATGCGGCCCGGTTGATCGCTCGCGAGGTTCACGGCCAGCTGTCCGAGACTCATGTCGCTCGCGCTCTCCGGTGCCTGGTCCGCGGGAAAACCCGAGTACACGACGACGTTGATCGTCGTCGCGGTGACGCCGGGCATGGTCGCTCCGCCGTTCTTGGCCCCCGACTTCCAGGGACGGACGCACGGCGGTGCGGCGTAGTACCTCATCTTCACCGACTTCGTCTTGGCGTCGCAGTTCGGACCCGCGACCGCGGCGGCGGATCCGATGCCGGCCGCCGAGTTCGCACCACCTCCCGACGCGGCGCCCACGACGCCGGCACTGCCGACCACGCCGGTGAGCAGCACGAAGGCTGCAGCCGCGGCGACTGCACGCCCTCCGCGGCTGCGGCGGTGGGCCACCAACCCCTGCTCACCCTTGCTACGACGCGTGGTCCTCACGATGGCTCGTCCCCCCTGCAGTAGTCGCCATTGGTTCCAATGGCGGCGCCGGAACCCCGATTGCCGGTGCCTCGACGCCGCCGTCGATCTGAAAGATCTTCCCGGTCACCCACGCGGACGCCGGCGACGCGAGAAACAGCGCCGCGCACACGATGTCTTCGGGATCACCCGCTCTCGCCATCGGCGTGCCGTCGATGAACTGCGAGCGCAGTGTGTCGTCGGTCAGCACGACATCAAGTGCTTGCGTCGCGACACCGCCGACCGAGATCACGTTGACCCGCACCCGCGGCGCGAGCTCGGCGGCCATGTTCTGGGTGATCTTGTTGAGCGCCGCCTTCCCCGCGCCGTAGGCGACGAAGCTGGTCTGGACCATGTCACTCGAACGCGACGAGATGTTGACGACCGCGCCGGTTCCCTGGGTGTCGACCATGGCGCGTGCCGCGCGTTGTGTGAGCAGGAACGCCGACGTCACGTTGAAGCGCAGTGCAGCCTCGAAGAATTCCTCGGAGGTGGTCATGGCCGCGTTCGGCATGGTTCCGCCCACGTTGTTGACGAGGATATCGAGGCGGTCGAACTCGTTCAGCGCGGCCTCGACCAGCGCGTCGAGCTGCTGCGTGATCGTGACGTCGGTCGGCACGGCCAACGCGCGGCGCCCGAGACCACGGATCTCGTCGACGACGAGATCCAGATCGGCACGGGTACGCGCCGCGCAGACGACGTCAGCACCCGCCTCGCCGAAGGCACGCGCGATCCCGCGCCCGATGCCCTTGCCCGCGCCGGTGACGATCGCCGTCTTCCCATCCAACCGGAACCGGTCGAGGATCACCCAGCTCGCCCCTCGAGCCCTACGCCCACGGACCGAACGTCCGAAATGCGAGCAGACCCCCGTCGGGGGGCAACTCGTCGAGCGGGCGCGAGATCGTGTCGACGCTCGGAGCTCCGATGCGGCGCGCGACCGCCGTGAGGTTCTCGCCGTCGAGGCCGAGCGCCTCGACCGCGTTGACCCCCGCCATCCGGCGAATCGGAGCACTCTCGAGCCCGGCGAACGTCCGGCGGAGAGCACGCCAGGTCATGGGTTCCTCCTCGTCCGACCGCGCACCCGCCCACGTTCCCTCGACGTGCGGGTAGTCGGAGCCCCAGAGGACGTTGTGATCCATACCGTCGCGCACCGCGGCTTCGGCCTCGTCGCGAGAGAAAGCTGGCCCCGATGAACACGTTCGAAGCGAAGTACTCGCTGGGAAGGCGAGGAACGTGGTCGCTGATCTTGTCGCCGAAACCGCCCGGACGGCGGTTGCTCATGAGGTAGATCGAGTCGAGCTCGTTGACCACGGGCTTCCACCACGCACCGGGCAACTCGACGATCACGAGGCGAAGCTTGGGGTGTCGCTCGAAGACCCCACCGAAGATGAGGTGGTTCATCGGTGAGACCTTGCTCGTCGCCGCGAGCTCCGACGTCTGGATCTCGAACCCTCCCACACCTTCGAAGCCCTGCGGGTCGCCGGCACCGCCGTGGTTTCGCGAGCACCACGTCCAGCTCCTCGCACATGGACCCAGAACGGGTCCCAGCTCCGGTCGTTGTAGGGCGTCGGTGCGCCCTGGGCGCGGGGAAGTTGATGCCACGGATCCCGGCTTCACGGACCCAGGCGAGCTCTTCCATCGCGAGCTCGATGTCCCACATCGGGAGCTGGGCCAGGCCAGGTGACGCTCCGGCTCGATCGAGTCACATCGGCCAGCCACTGGTTGTACATGTGGAAGCCGACCGCGACCATTTCGAGGTCGCCACCGTACGATGCGCCGAGCTCCACGGCGCCGGCGGTGCGAACGGGATCGCCTCGCCGTTCTGGCTTCCGTGGAAGATGATCTCCACGGCAACGCCGTCGCGGTCGAGGTCGCGCAAGACGCGCGTGCATGTCGTGATGGCCATCGGTGGCGTTGCGCCCCAGCGGGGAGTCTTCAGCGTCCCGGGCGGCCCGGAGGAACTCGCGGATCACCGACGACTGGCTCGCGTACTCGTCGAACGCGCCGAGGTGCTGCTCAGGGCAGTACGTCCGCAGATCCTCGACCATGCGAGGACCGATGTGCGTGTCGGACGACACGAGGACGAGCGGTTCGCCGTCGGCCACATGCTCCATGCCGTCCCGGTCGAGCGTGGTCGTCAGTGTGTCCACGTTGCACCCCCTGTCGAAGTTCGGATCCGCGTCTCGCTGAAATTCATCGACCGCGAACTGCGGCGACGCGGCTGTTGTGGTGCGGCCAGGTTCGCGACACCGCCCTCGACGAGATCGAGGGCGCGAGTCACCATGGGAACGAGCGGTCCTCGGGCGCCGGCTTCGACCCAAGAGGTCGATGCCGCGTACGTCGCCGCGAGCACGGCGCTGATCGCGACGAAGACGTCCAGTTCGTTGTCGTCGTCCACGGGAAGCCGCTCGCGCACGAACTCGAGGAGACCCTCGGAGAAGGCGTGTTGGTATGCGCCCAGGCGAGAAGCGAGACTCGGTGCCGCGGCGACCACCGCGGTCCATGTGAGGACGGTCTCACGATCGGCTTCGTACCGCTCCGCCAGCTCGAGCAGCGCACCACGCAGTGCGACCATGACCGGTTCCTCCGGGGGCCGAGCATCGAGCGCGGCCTCCAACTCCGCGACCCGGAGATCGAGCTCGCTGCGCAGCACCGCTTCCTTGGTCGGGAAGTACCGGAAGAACGTGCGCTCGGAGATGTCCGAAGCGTCGGCGATCTCCTGGACCGTGACGGCGTCGAAGCCGCGTTCGGCGAACAACCGCAGCGCGCAGCGTTCGATGTCCGACATCATCCGATGTCGGCGACGCTCGCGCAGGTTGGTGACGGGCACCTCGCGCTCTCCACCGCGCACATGATGGAAGCGCGTGACAGTCGCTGTCAAGTAGTCGTCGACCGGCAAAGCGACATCGGCAGACACGTTGCGGCCCTGTGTGAAACGGCGGTGGGGCGTTGAGTGCGTGCACGACTCCGGCGGCGCCACGCCCATTGCGTAGGAGTTGTGCCGGTTCGACCACCCCGGCAAGAACTGCCAGCGCGTCCTTGGAAACTCGATTCTCGTGCTAACCGATTGCTAACCAAATTCCTTCGTACGTCGGTTCACCCTCTGCACGAGGTGGACGCAAGGCGCCGCGCAGCGCTGATTTGACGTCACGCGGTGGACTCCTTCCGTCGCACTAGACCCGCGATTCCAGGTTTAGGTCCTGGTGTCCGCAAGGACGTGGGAGTTCGAGTCTCCCCGCTCGCACCCTCAACGATCCCGGCCACGGGCCGCTCCCCCAGAACACGGTGCTCGTGGTCGACGAAGCCGGCATGGTCGGCACCCGCCTCCTCGCCCGAGTCCTCGACCATGCCGACACCGCCGGTGCGAAGGTCGTGCTGGTCGGCGATCCGCGCCAGCTTCCCGAGATCGACGCCGGCGGGCTGTTGCGCGGGCTCGGCGCGCGTCTCGAACCGATCCGCCTCACCCAGAACCGTCGCCAACACGAAGCCTGGGAACGCGCCGCGCTGACCCAACTCCGCGACGGGCACGTCGACGATGCCGTCGCCGCCTACCACGACCACGGCCGCATCCACACCAGTGACACCGCCGTCGCCGCACACGACGCGATGACCGCCGACTGGTGGGCCGCCACCCTTGCCGGCGACCGCGCCCTCATGCTCGCCGGTCGCTGGTCCGACGTCGACGACCTCAACGCCCGCGCCCGCCACCACCGCCACGCCGCCGGTGAACTCACCGGCCCGATCCTCACCATCGACCAGCGGCCCTACCAGGCCGGCGATCGGATCATGACTTTGCGCAACAACCGACGCCTCGGCGCCCGCAACGGCACCTGCGCCACCATCGAACACGTCGACGAGCAGGCCCGCACGATGCGAGCCCGTACCGACGCCGGCGTCGTGCTCGATCTCCCCGCCGACTACCTCGACGCCGGACACATCCGCCACGCCTACGCGACCACCATCCACAAAGCACAAGGCCAGGCCGTCGACCGGGCCTTCGTACTCGGCTCCGACACCCTCTACCAAGAAGCCGGCTACGTCGCGCTCTCACGCGGCCGCGTCGAGAACCGCATCTACCTCGTCGACAGCAACCCTCGCCCCGAAGCACACACACCCGAAGTCGAGTCGCCCGAGCCCCTCGGCGCGTTCGCGCGGTCGCTCAGCATCAGTCATGCCCAACGCCTCGCCGTCGACACCGGGGTCGACCGCGACGCGATCCGCGACACTCTTCAGGTGCTCCTCCGCGAACGCGACGGTCTCCGAGCGATGCGAGGAGCGTGCCCGCCATCCCGCGCATACGAGATCACGGCGCTCACCAGGCAACGCGGGGACGTCGCCGATCGACTCGTGAACGCACAGGATGAGCTCCGCGCACTCGAATCGATGCACGGATGGCGCAACCGCAAGGACCGGACTGCACGCCGACTCGTGCTCGCCAACCAGACGACTGACCTCTCCGCGCGGCTCTCGCAATTCGACGACGCCCTCGAACGCGCCCGGAACGAGCACCATCGGCATGAGAACTACGTCGTCAGTCACGGCGACGAACTCCGCCGGCTTCCACACATCGAACGCGCCATCGACGCGCGCGTCGACCAACTCGTCGACGCCGACACCCACGACCCGCCCGCCTACCTGCACGACCTCGGCACTCCCCCTGTCGAACCCGCAGCCCTCGACCGCTGGCGGCACGCCGCCCGATACATCGAACGCCACCGAGCCGAACATGACATCACTGACTCGACCGAACCGCTCGGCCCACAACCGTCCGACGAGCTCGAGCTGCTCTGGCACGTGGACGAACTGCGGCTCGACGAGCTCATCACCAAGATCGACAGCACGACAACGAACATCGACCTCGGCATCGACCTCGGGTAGCAACACCTGCGTCCCGAGCGTCAACCGCATCTTGACGCGCCTCGTCTAGTCAAGGTAACCTTGACGCTGTGGGCCTGGCCGATGCGCCGATCTGGAGTACGGCGTACCGCCACCAGGTCACCGAAGAGGACATCCGCCACGCCCTGCGGAACTGGGTGCAGGTCAACGACAGCCAGGACGACGTCACCCTGTTCCTCGGGCCCGACCAAGCCGGGAACATGATCGAAGTCGGCGTGCTCGACACCGATGACGGCCCGGCGATCATCCACGCGATGCGACCCGCCCGGCCGCACAAGTTCCCCCCGGAGTGATGCCCATGCCGCGCACGATCACCAATCAGGAACGAGCCGAACGGATTGACAAGGAGCTCTCGAGACGCGACCCATCGGCTCACGAATGGCGCGAAGGTACCGAGCTTCGCGCCATCGAGGAAGCGGTCCGCGCATTCGACGCCGCCGATGCGGAGCTCCACGCGGTCGTACGAGCCGCTCGCGCCACCAACTACTCGTGGGCCTCGATCGGCGCCGTGCTCGGCGTCTCGAAACAGGCCGCGCAACAGCGCTTCGGCTGAAGTCCGCGCCGGGCTGTCCGCGCGCCGGGCTGCCGGGCTGTCGCGCCGGGCTGTCGCGCCGGGCTGTCACGCCGGGCTGTCACGCCGGGCTGTCACGCCGGGCTGTCACGCCGGGCTCGTGCTAACGGATTGCTAACGGAACTCCCGCGTAGCAGGGATAACTCCCCGGAGCCGGTAGACGGCACGCCCGAGAAAGTCCTGATCAGAGCACACGGAGCAGATTCGAGTCTACCCGAAAGATTCTGTTTGCCCGGTTTAGGTCCTGGTGTCCGCAAGGACGTGGGAGTTCGAGTCTCCCCGCTCGCACCATGTCTGACCTGCACTTTTGTGGAGTCAGCCAAGACAGGAACGTACTGAGCGTCGGGGATGTTGATGTCGGCCACCGGCTCCCCGGCGTCGGCTGTGGGCGACTCGTTCGTGGTCCACATGGACCGCGACTCGCTCCGGGACTTCCCCATCGACCTCTACGACGTGGACGGCACCTTCGTCGCCTACGAGCCCGACCGGGAGATCGCCTGGACCATCGCCTCCAGCGGCAAAGGGGTCGGGCACGTCTACGGCTACCGCCTCGAGGCGATCGACGAGGGGACCATCGTCACCCAGTACTACGACTGGTCGGCCATCCCGGAGGAGGGCAAGGCCCGCGGCATCTTCCCCGTGGTCCCCGAGTCGGCGCTGCGGGCCACGCTGGGCATTTCTCGCCCGCACCGTCGCGCCCGGCGTGCCCCGCCCCGCCGTCGACACCATCTAGAGGCCCTCCCCGATCGCCCGGAACGGGCCGCTGACCTGGCACGTCGTGGCGGGGCCCGATATCCGCGTCAGCTCGAACGCTCGCACTCCCCGGCTGATATCGGTCACATCGGGATCGCGCGCGTTCGACTCCGGACCCGCGGGCGGATCTTTGCCGGAGGTTTGCAATCAGCACTTGCAAAAAGGCACGGTCCACCGTAGAGTCCCGTCATGGTCAGCAGCCCCGACGTCGCCGTGGTCGGCATCGGCGCGACCCCCTACTACTTCCGAGGCGAGTCGCACCCACAGACGACGCTCGAGCTCGGCGGCAAGGCGATCCTCGCCGCGTGCGACGACGCCGGCCTCGACGTCACCCAGCTCGACGGCTTCGCCTACTACTCGGAGGCCAGCGCGGGCTACACCGCGAAGATGGACACCGCCACGTTCATGGAGACGCTCGGGATCCCCGAGGTCACCTTCACCGCCGCGCTCACATCGGGTGGCGGTGGCTCGGCGGGCTCGATCGGCCTCGCGCGCGCGGCGCTGGTGGCTGGGGACGCCACCTACGTCGTCACCGTCATGGCGCTGCAGCAGCTGAAGCAGCGCCTCGGCACGGTGTTCGGGGCGATGGCCCCTGATCCGCAGAATTCATTCATCCAGCCCTCAGGCCTCGTCGGGCCGGGTCATCTGATGTCGGTGCTCGCACGCCGGCACATGCACCTGTACGGAACGCGGCGGGAGGCCTTTGCCGAGGTTGCGATCTCCACGCGGGAGAACGCGAAGAACCGACCGAAGGCTCGCAAGCGCACGCCGTTGACGCTCGAGGAGTACTTCGCGGCGCCGCTCATCGCGAAGCCGCTCTGCAAGTTGGACTTCTGCTTGGAGACCGACGGGGCCGTCGCAGTGATCACCACCACCATGGATCGCGCACGCGACCTTCGCCAGCCCCCGGTGCACGTGGTCGCCGCAGCGCACGGAGGACGGCGCGAATGGGGCCGAGCGTTCGCCGGCTTCTCGATGCCCGACCCCGACTTCGCGTCGTCGGGCCACGCACCGGTCGCCGCGCGCCTGTACCAGAAGGGAGGCGTCGGACCCGACGACGTCGACGTGGCGCTGATCTACGACCACTTCACGCCCATGGTCGTCATGCAGCTCGAGGACTACGGCTTCTGTGAACGCGGTGAAGGCGGCCCGTTCGTCGAGAGCGGCGCGATCCGCTACGAAGGCGGCTCGATCCCGGTGAACACGCACGGCGGCCAACTGTCCGAGGCGTACATCATCGGCATGACCCACGTCATGGAAGGTGTCGAGCAGATCCGCGGCGACGCGATCAACCAGGTCGCCGGCGCCGAGCTCGCGCTGGTCACCGGTGGCCCGGCCACCATCCCCGTGAGCGGACTCCTCCTCGGGAAGGTGGCATGACGGCGCTTGCGACCACCACTCCTCCGGAGTCGATCCGGATCACCACCGACAGCTGGACGCTGCCGTACTGGGAATCCGCGCAGCGCGAAGCACTCGTCGCGCCGCGGTGCCGCGCGTGTGGCACCTTCCGCTTCCCGCCGTCGCCCTTCTGCCCGGAGTGCCGGTCGCAGGACACCGAGTGGGTGCAGCTCTCGGGGCGGGCGTCGGTGTTCAGCTTCAGCGTGGTGCGCGGTCAGCCCGGTCAGCCCGGGCTCCTGCTCGTCCCGGCGGTGTTGGAATTCCCGGACGCTCTCGGCATTCATCTGGTGTCGAACGTCGTCGACGTGGCCCCCGAAGACGTCTCGATCGGGATGGCGGTCGACGTCACGTTCGTCGACATCGCCGACGGCTGGAAGTTGCCGGTGTTCAGACCCGCATGATCCAGCCGCCGTCGACGCTGATGACCTGGCCGTTGATCCAGTCGCCGGCGTGCGAGGCGAGCAGCAGGATGGTGCCGACGAGGTCGTCGGGCGGACCTTCTTTCTTGCCCGGGACCGCGGCGAGGAAGGCGGCACGCATGGGGTCGTCCTCAGCGAGCGATTCGTAGCCCGCGTCGTCCTGCACGAACCCTGGCGCGATGGCGTTGACGTTGATGTTCCGGGGGCCGAGCTCGGTGGCGAGGCACGTGGTGAGGCTCACGAGCGCGAGCTTGCTCACGCTGTACACGCCGCCGGGGATGAACGCACCACCCGACACCTGGTTGATGATCCGGCCGCCGCCGCGTTCGAGCATCGACGGCACCGCGGCCCGCGCGCAGACGAGCGCGCCCATCACGTTGACGCGCATCACCCGCTCCCACCACTCGAGCGGCAGGTCGAGGACCGACCCCATGGGGATCTCCTTCATCAACGCCGCGTTGTTGATGAGGATGTCGATGCCGCCGTACTCGTCGGTGGCGCGACCAACCATCGCCGCCGCGGCCTCGGGGTCGGTGATGTCGACGCGTACACCGATCGCCTGGCGGCCCTGGTCGCGCAGCTCCTTGGCGTGCTGCTCGGCACGCTCACCGTCGAGATCGGCGAGCACGACCTGCGCGCCCACCGAGGTCAACGCACGTCCGTACTCCTCGCCGCAACCACCGGCACCACCGGTGACGATCGCGACTTTGCCGTCGAGCGAGAAACGGTCGAGACTCATGACGCGGGCGCGGGTGGGACGTGCGGGAACAGCTCGGCGAACGCGCCCTTGGTGATCCGCTCGCGCGCCGACGGGTCGACGTCGTCGAAGAGCTCGTGCAGGGTCTTCTGCGTGTGACCGAACGTGCCCTCGATGTGCGGGTAGTCACTCCCCCAGCACACGTTGCGCCACCCCATCGCGGTCATCGCCGCGACCGCCGACCGGTCGTGCTGGAACGATGCGTAGACGTTCTCGTAGAGGTACTCGCTCGGCAGACGGCTCAGCTGCGGCCGCACCTGCGACGAGTGCTGGCGATAGGCCTCGTCGAGCCGATCGGCGACGAACGGCCCCCACGTCGCACCGCCCTCCGACACGATCACCTTCAGGGTCGGATGGCGGTCGAACACACCCGCGGCGATCATCTTGGTGACCGCCCGCTGACCGCCGTACGTCGTCTCCATGTAGTTGATCAGCGCACCACCGGGACCGCGGAAGTACCCGCCGTGGAAGCTCGACGCGTCGTGCGGCTCGGTGCCGATGTGAAACGCACCGACCAACCCGGTCTCGTCGAGCGCGGCCCAGAGCGGCTCCCAGCTGTCGGCGTTCCAGTCGTCGCCACCGAGCGCCGGCGCGACGGAGAGGTACGCCGCGTGATAGCCCAACCCGGCTGCGCGCTCGACCTCGGCCACCGCGGTGTCGACCGTCAGCAGCGGGATCGTCGCGGTGCACACGTAGCGCGGCGAGAAGCGCTGGTACTCGATCGCCCAGTCGTTGATCACGCGCGCGCCGGCCGCCATGAGCTCGGGATCCTGGATCGACGACATCCAGATGCCGATCGACGGGAACACGAGCTCTCCCCAGATGCCCTCACCATCGAGGTCACGCAGACGCAGCTCCTTTTCGTTGGCGCCGGGTGCGCGCTGCTCCACCGTGCGCCCATGCTCGTCGGTGAGACCGAGGGCCTTGGGCATGCGCCGGCGGAATTCCTGGCCGTCGACGTGGATCGTCTCCCACTTGCCGTCGTGGTCCTTGACGCTCCGCGGCATCCGATCCGCCAGCGCGCGAGGAAGGCCGTCGGTGAAGAGGTCGGCCGGCTCCACGAGATGGGAGTCGCCCGAGTTCGCCCAGATCTTGTCGTCCATGGCACCACGGTACGGCTGGTCGGGCCTAAATGCAAGTGCAGCTTTCAAATGCTGATGGTCAGGCCACGATCCGACGGGCGCGCAGGTCGGCGATGGCGACGTCGTCGTAGCCGAGCTCCCGGAGCACCGCATCGGTGGCCGACCCCGCAAGCACACCCGGCTTGGCCTGGGTCGCCGACCGCGAGAAGCGGACCAGCGGCGCGAGTCGGAGGTGCGCGTCGAACGTGGGGTGCACCACTTCGGTCACCCACCCGCTGGCCTTCCCGACCTCGTCGCTCTGCAAGAGCTCCTCGACCGGCGCAGTCGACACCGCGACGCAGGCGACGCCGGCACCAAGCAGATCGCGCTCCCAGTCGTCCTTGTCAGCCTTGGCGAACACGGTCGCGAGGATCTCGACGAGCTCGTCGTCGTGCGCTCGACGAGCTTCGGTGGTTGTGAAGCGACCGTCACCTGCGAGATCGACGTGCGTGTCGAGCGCCTTGGCCAGGCGCGGCCACTCGCGCTCCTCCGGCGCGGCGAGGAACACCCAGCCGTCGGCGGCGTCGTAGATCCGGTAGAGCGCGTGCAGGCCTCGGAGATCGGCATCGGGCCCCACTCGTCCGCCGCCGAGTTCACGCTCGACGACGAAGTCCGCCATCGCCCCCGCCACGGTCGTGAGCATCGAGGTCGCGATCTCCTGGCCCCCCGCGCCGCGATCGCGCGCGACGAGTCCGAGCACCAGCGCGCCGCTCACGCCGACCGCGGCGAGCCCGTCCGGTTGCGCCTGCGTCACCGTCCCAGCCGGTTGGAGATGGCGCGCGTGCGTGCGGATCTCGTCAATGGTGAGGTCCGAATGTTCGGGAACCCTGCTCCCCGCGGCGGCGCGCACCACCCCTCCAGCGGCCGCGATGCTCGGCGCGAACGCGGGTCGATGACCGCACGGACCGCTGTCTCCGTAGCCGGGCGCATGCAGATACACGAGGGCGGGGTTCCGAGCCAGCAGCGCCGGTGCGTCGAGCCCGTGGCGCGCCGCGGCACCGGCGCGCCACCCCTGGAGCACCGCGTCCGCACGATCCGCGATGCGCAGGACGATCTCGACGCCTTCAGGGGTGGTCGTGTCGACGCAGATGCTGTCCTTGCCCTGCATGACCTTGGCGCCGGCGGCCTCGGGGAAGCCCACCATGGTGCGGATCGGGTCGCCGGCGAGCGCCTCGACCTTGACGACCCGCGCGCCGAGGTCGGTGAGCAACGTGGTCGCATAGGGCGCGGCGTAGAGCACGGCCAGCTCGAGGATCGTGACTCCTTCGAGGGGAAGGCCGCGAGGATCCGCACCGTGCCGTTCCACGGGCGACCGCGCTTCCCACTCGACGTCCTCTGCGTCGGTGCTCCCCAACGAGGGTGCCAACCGGTCCGGGACCGCCGGCGTCGCGTGCATGCGCGCCAGCGCACCGGGCATGCGCACGCGACCCTGCTCCGGATCGACGAGCTCCACCGCGAAGCGGTCGTGCACCAGCTGCGGGTGGTCGAGCACTTCGGGGCCGCTACGGAAGAGCTCGGCGTAGACGTCCGGATCGGCGTCGAACACCGCCTGCCACTCCTCGAACGTCCGGCGCCGCGCGGCCCCGAGCATCATCGTCCAGAACTCCAGGCGCCGCTCCGGCCGATCGAGGGCCGGCAGGCCCGGCCAGTCCGGATGGCCGATCGCCCAGTCGAGACCCAGCGCCTTCAGGTGCGCGGCGAACAGATGCGGCGCGACCTGCGCGAACTGGAGCCAGCGACCGTCGGCGGTCAACGCGATCAGGAGCATGAGCGTCAACGGACTCGCCGGCACGCCGTCCTCGTCGAACGTCTCCGCCGCCGGGTACGCATCCGGAAAGCGCTCGTTGACCAGTCGCACGAACCAGTTCCAAGTGTCGAGCGCGGCGAAGCCCTGCACCAGATTCGCCTCGATCCGCTGCCCGAGGCCGCTCCGCTCGCGCTCGTACAGCGCGGCGAGCACGCCCTGCAGCGCGAGCGCCGACGCGGGGAACGAGCACCACGGGACGGCGACGAACGGTGGATGGGGCGCGTCGTGCATCCGGCGGAACAGCTCGAAGCCCCCGAGCTTGGCCATGACCACGCCTTCGTAGCCGGGCACCTGCGCGAGCGGCCCCTCACGGCCGAAGCCGGTGATCGACGCGTACACCAGACCCGGGTTGCGCGCCGCGAGCTGCTCGTAGCCGAGGCCCCGCCGCTCGGCGACCCCCGGACGGAACGTCTCGATCACGACGTCGGCGTCGTCGGCCAACCGGCGCACGGCCTCGAGGCCGTCCGGTCGAGTGAGGTCGGCGACGACGCTGCGCTTGCCGCGCGCGAGATACGGGAACGCGGCCGCCTCTCTCAGCACTGCTCCCCCGGGCGGCTCGACCCACACCACGTCGGCACCGAAGTCGGCGAGCACCTGGCTCACCTGGGCGCCGAGCCGGGTGGGCGACAGGTCGACCACCCGAAGACCATCGAGCGCGTTCACAGCTGTACCCCCGGGTGCCGACGTGCCGGGCGCTCACCGTAGAGCGCGGCAGGCGCATTATGCAAGCACCACACTCAAACTAGACAGGGAGACCCAGCGCCGGCCAGCAGAACTTCTTCACGTGCGAGCGCGCTTGCTCGAGCGTCCATTCACGCGCGAGCACGCGCTCGCCGACGATTTCCACGATCGCCAGCACACTCCTCGCGTCGACGTACGGCTCCGACGAGGTGAGCGTTCCGTCGTCTGTTCCTCGCGCGAGCGCGTCGGCGAGGGGTTCGGCGTGCAGGTCGAGCATGCGTTCCGTCGCGTCCCGATAGCCCGCCGCGCCGCGCGCGGCCTCCGACGTCATCAGCTGCACGCGCGCGACGCGACGCGGGCTCGAAAACAGGTCGAGGTACTCGTCGAGCCAGGCCTCGACCGCACGCGGAGCCGATCGCGCGGCGGCGGCCGCGTCGCGGAGACGCACCGCGACGACCTCCGCTTCGCGATCGAACATGGCGATCAGGAGCGCGTCCTTGGTTGCGAAGTGCCGGTAGAAGGCACGCGTCGACACGCCCGCGACCTCGAGCACCTCGGCGAGCGATGCCTCGGCGAACCCGTTGCGCCGCATCACCTTCATGCCCGCGTCGAGCAGCAACTTGCGCTCGGTGCCCTCGTCGTAGCGTCGCGGTCGACCCACGGGCCGGGCGCTCGAGCTCTCCTCCATCGTGCGCCACGGTATCGCTGCGCGGGTGGTGCACAGGACGGTCGTCGAACGACTTCCGGCGATGCCTTCCCAGAAGGCAGCCAAGGTCGGCGCGCGGCTTGCCTCGATGCTCACGGGGACGGTGGTTCCCTCGGGAGTCCCAGGATGCTCTCGGACAGGATGTTGCGTTGCACCTGCGACGTGCCCGCGTAGACGGTGCCGCTCGCGGCGTTGAGCATCCACACGTGCTGCCACGACGCGGTCGAGTTGGGCGCGCCGGGATCGTCGGTGCGATACGCGCGCGGGGGCACGTGACCCTCCGGCACCAGCCCGACCGGACCCATGATCGCCATCGCGAGATCGGCCGCGACCTTGTGGTACTCGCTCCAGTAGAGCTTGGAGATCGACGCCGCGGGACCGAGATCGCCGTCGCGGAGGTACTGCGTGAGGATGCGCAGTCCGAGCAGCCGCATGATCTCGACGCGCTCGAAGCACCACGCGAGTCGGTCGCGCACGCAGGGATCGTCCAGGCGTCCGTGGTCGCGCGCCAGTGCGACGAGTCGGTCGTACTCGTGGCGGAACATGATCGGGTTCAACGCGGCTTCCTCGCCGCGCTCGTGACCGAGCAGCGACGTCGCGACCGCCCACCCGCCGTGCACGGGCCCGACGACCTGGTCGGCCGGGACGCGCACCCCGTCGAAGAACACCTCGTTGAACTCGCTCCCGCCGGTGAGCATGCGGATCGGGCGCACCTCGATGCCGGGCGTGTCCATCGGACACAGCAGGAACGTGATGCCGCGGTGCTTGGGGACGGTCGGATCGGTGCGCGCCAACACGAAGATCCAGTTCGCCTGCGTGGCGAACGACGTCCAGATCTTCTGGCCGTCGATCACCCACGAGTCGCCGTCGAGCACGGCACGGGTCGAGAGACCGGCGAGGTCCGAGCCCGCGTTCGGCTCGGAGAACCCCTGGCACCACACGTCGTCGCCGGACAGGATCCGAGGCAGGAAGCGGCGCTTCTGCTCCTCGGTCCCCCACCTCAGCAACGTGTTGCCGACCATCTTGACGCTCACGGTGTCGCTGGCGGGACCGAGCGGCACCATGGCCGTCGCGCACTCCTCGACCAGCACGACCTGCTCGAGCTTGGTCCGGCCACCGCCGCCGTACTCGGCCGGCCACGCGAGGCCGAGCAAGCCGTGCTCGTGGAGCGTGCGCCGCCAGCGGGCGACGAACGCCGCCGCCTCCTCGGCCGGCAGCGCGCCGATGCCGGGCCAGTCGTCGGGCAGCTGCTCGGTGAGGAACGCCCGCACCTCGGCGCGGAACGCCTCGGCCTCGGGGCTCGCGCGGAGGTCCACTCGGCGCAGGCTACCCAATGAGTTGACGCAAGTGTCAAGTTTCGATCAAGCTGGGCGGGTACGTCTCGTCCCCGAGAGGAAGCCTGCCATGTACGACGTCTCCGAGCACCTCCTCGTCGAGGTCGACGGCCCGATTCGCATCCTCACGATGAACAACCCCGACATGCGGAACGCGTTCATCGACCCGCTGCACCAGGACATGCGCAACATCTGGTACCAGATCTCGCGCGACCGTGACGCACGCGCGGTCGTGTTGACCGGCGCGGGATCGGCGTTCTGCGCGGGCGGGAACGTGCCGGGCTTCATCCGCGACTACGACGACCCCGAGCACCGACGCCAGTCCCTGCGCGACGCGCAGCGTCTCGTCGACGAGATGCTGCGCTTCCACCTTCCCGTGGTCGCGGCGGTGAACGGACCCGCGGTGGGACTCGGAGCGAGCGTTGCCGTCACGTGCGACATCGTGCTCATCGCCGAGAGCACGTACATCGCCGACACGCACGTGAACATCGGCCTCACCGCGGGCGACGGTGGAGCGGCCACGTGGCCGTTGCTCATCGGCATGCTGCGCGCCAAGGAGTACCTGCTGACCGGCGAGCGCATCCCGGCCGCGCTCGCGGTCGAGTTCGGCCTCGCCAACCGCGTCGTCGCCGACGACGCCCTCATGAGCGAAGCGGTCGCGCTCGCCCACAAGCTCGCCGAGCTCCCGCCGCAGTCGCTGCAGGAGACCAAGCGGGCCCTCAACGTGCACCTCCAGCAGGCGGTAGCGTCGGTGCTTCCGTTCGCGCTGTCAGCGGAAGCCGAATCGTTCGCCACGCCCGAGATCAAGGCCACCATCGACAGGTTCTCGAAGTAGACCCATGGCAGCTGCCGACGACTTCAAGCTGCAGGGCGAGTTCCGCAGCCCCGCGAAGACGATGGGCCCGCGGGCGCTGCGGACGTCGGGGTTGATCAAGCAGCACGCCCGCG
Source organism: uncultured Actinomycetes bacterium (assembly GCA_963720765.1). Lineage (GTDB taxonomy): Bacteria > Actinomycetota > Acidimicrobiia > IMCC26256 > DASPTH01 > DASUAS01. The sequence continues at coordinate 43,780 of CAVRGS010000008.1, read as the reverse complement.
AGGTGTTCCTGGCCAAGGGCTACTACGGCACGAGCGTCGAGGAGATCGCGGAGTCGGCGGGCGTGTCGCGGGCCTCCTTCTACACCTACTTTCCCTCCAAGCGCGACCTGCTGTACTCGCTCGGCAAGGACACGTACAAGGCGATGGCGGCGACGCTCGACGAGATGCGCGCGCTCGAAGCCACCTGGACCACCGACGACGTGTACGAGGTCATCAGGACCTACGTGCGTTTCCTCGAGGAGCACGGCGCCTTCATGCTGGTCTGGAGCCAGGCGACCTACGGCGACGAGGCGCTGGCCAAGGCCGGCACGCGCACCCGCTTGGTGAACGCGCGCCGGTTCGGCGAGTTCATCCAGCGCGTCTCGGGCGAGACGGTCGATCCCGCGGAGGAGCCGGCGCGCTTCGGGCTCGCGATCCTCGTGATGATCGACCGCTACTGGTCGTACTGGCGGGTGAACGGCTTCCCGTTCTCGGAGGACCAGGTGGTGGAGACGCTCGGCGACATCCTGGCCGCCTTCATCACGGCGCGGTCGACGCGCACGTTCACGTCCACGTCCACTCGGGCTCGCGCTTCTCGAGGTACGCGCGTCGCGCCTCGGCGGAGTCGCGGTAACGCGTGAGCCGCCCGGTGTAGTCCTGCTCCAATCGGTAGCCGTCCTTGAGGCCGAGGTCTTCGACGCGGTTCAGCGACTCCTTGGCCAACCGCAGACCGATCGGGCTCTTCGTGGCGATGACCTGCGCGAGCGAACGAGCCGCGTTCATCAGCTCGTCGGGCGCGACGACTTGTTCGATCGCGCCGAGGCGGTGGAACTCGTCTGGCCCCACGAACTCGCCGGTGTAGAACATCTTGCGCGTCTTGTAGGGGCCGACCATGCGCTGCAGGTGCCGTCCGCCGCCGAGGACTCCCGCGTTGATCTCCGGCAGCGCGAACCGCGCGCGTTCCGACGCGATGATCACGTCGCAGCAGGCGACGAGCGCCAAGCCGGCACCGACTGCAGCGCCGTTGATGGCGCCGATCACCGGGAGCGGGCAGTCGCTCAGCGCCCAGAAGCAGTCGCGCACGATGCTGCCGGGATCGAGCAGGTCGACGATGCTGTCGCCATCGCCTTCTTCGCGCCCGTGTCTCCGTGCCGAGTCGTACAGGTCGACACCGCCGCAGAAGGCGCGCTCGCCGGGTGCGGTGAAGATCGCGACGTGCGCGTCGGTCCCGTGGCGCAGCTCGGTGAACGCGCGCTCGATCTCGCGGAAGGCCTGCGCGTTGAGTGCGTTCACCGGCGGACGGTCGAAGGTCACGGTCGCGATCCGGTCCTCGATCTCGACGGTCACGTACTCCATCGCCGCACGGTCCATCAGCCACGCTCCGAGCTCAGGATGGTCACCGCGGCCACCGCGGTGGGTCCACCGATGTTCTGGGCGAGCGCGATGCGCGCGCCGTCGACCTGGTTCGTCGATTCGCCGCGCAACTGGTCGAAGAGCTCGACGCACTGCGCGACGCCCGTGGCGCCGGGCGGGTGGCCCTTCGCCTTCAAGCCCCCGCTCGGGTTGACCGGGAGCCGCCCACCGACCGTGGTCGCGCCCGACGCGACGAGCGCCGCCGCGCCGAAGCGGTCGCAGAACCCGAGGTCTTCGTAGTCGATGAGCTCCACGCCGCTGAAGCAGTCGTGCACCTCGGCGACGTCGATGTCGTCGGGGCCGATGCCCGCCATCGCGTACGCCTGCTTCGCCGCCTTGACTGTCGGCGGGAAGGTGGTCATGTCGGTCTTGTGCTGGTGCATCACCCGGTCGAGGCCGAGCCCGATGCCGCGCACCCACACCGGCCGATCGGTGTAGCGGTCGACGACCTCCTCGCCGACGAGCAGCAGCGCAGCCGCGCCGTCGCTCTGCGGCGTGCAGTCGTAGAGGCCGAACGGCTCGACGACCATCGGCGCCGCCAGGACGTCTTCGATCGTGATCTCGAAGCGGAGCTGCGCCTTGGGGTTGCTCACTCCGTGGTGGTGGTTCTTGACCGCGACCATGGCCATGTGCTCGCGCGTGGCCGGCGACTCGTGGAGGTACCGGTTGACGTGCAGGGCGAAGTTCGCGGGTGCGACCACGCCGATCGGGTAGTCCCAGGCGACGTCGCGCGTGAGGCCCATCCACTCCCAGAACGTGGAGCGCGCCGACGACTCGCGCACCTTGTCGGCACCGACCACCAACGCGACGTCCACCAGCCCGCTGGCGACGCCGAACATCGCGTTGCGCACCGCGTCGTTGCCGGTCGCGCACGCGTTCTCGACGCGGGTCACCGGGATGTCGAGGAGGCCGCAGGCGTCGGCGAGGATGCCGGAGGGGAACCCGTCGGTGGTGGTGAGCTCGCCGAACCAGGCGGCATCGATGTCGGCGCGGTCGAACCCCTTGTCGACGCGCTCGACCGCCTCGCTGACGGCCATCGGGACGAGGTCCTTGATACCGAGGTCGAAGTGCTCGGCGAAGGGCGTCATCCCGGCGCCGACGACGGCCACCCGCCTCATCGGGTCACCCCCGCCGCGGTCGGTGCGAAGGCGTAGCCGTAGTCGGGAACGCCGGATCGCACGGCGACGCGGCGGAGGACCATCGCTCCCCCATCGCCGATGCCGACCTCGCCGGCGGGCACGCCGGTCACTCGCGCGAGCAGACGCACGCCGGTGTCGCCGAGCTCGACGATCACGATGGTGTAGGGCGTCGCGAGGCCGGGGACGGGAGTGTGCACGGTGGTGGTGGTGTAGACGGTCGCGTCGCGCGGAAGGGCGACGAGCTCGGCGTCGCCCTCGGCGCCGCAGCCCAGGCACCGGTGACGCGGCGGCAGGGCGAGCGTGGCGCAGTGCGGGCAGCGACCGGCCTCGAGGCGCACCTTGGCGTCGAAGGCGCGGTCGTAGGCGGCGAGCGAGATCTTGATGTCGGGTCCGGGTGGTGAGCTCGTCGCCACCGGGATCTGCGCGTCGGGCTCGACCCGCTGCACGCGCGTCGTCCCCGCGTCGAGCTCCGCCGCGGTCATCGTCGCCTGCTCGAAGGCGAGCACGAGCCCGGCCGTGCGGCGTTCGGTCAGGTCGGCGAGCGCGAAGAGCGGCGCGCTGGCCCCCGTCGTGGGAACGCGCGGTGCGCCGCCTTCGCAGAGCGCAGCGGCGTCGCGCGCGCCGAGGCCGACCGCGGCAACGGCCTTGGCGGTGATGCGGGACTCGTCGAGCACGGCGCGGGTGCCGCGCTCCCGGAGCAGACGGGCGTCGTCGTACTCGTGTACCCGCCCTTCGCGGTCGCGCGTCCGCATCGGCAGGCTGCGCTGCGCCCGCGCGACCGGTGTCAGCGTCGCGCCGTCAGCGTCGCTCACCACCGCCGCCGCGGCACCCGCGCCCACACCGGTGCCGGCGTCGGCGCCGATGACGAGGGTGCCCGACTCCGCGGCGAGCAGCGCATCGAGGGCTGCCGGCGCACCGCCTACCTGCTCGACCACTTCGGTGCCGGCACACAGGCCGAGCCCGGCGACGAGGGCGGCGCCGTTGCCGCCCTCGAGCAGGGGCAGGTCGCGGGTGACGAGCACGACGCGGTGCACGTCGGCGTCGGCTCCGGCCAGCGCGGCGCGGCCGGCGTCGACCGCGATGGTGAGCGCGTCCTCGTCGAGACCGACGGTCCGGACCGCCGGCGTTCCGCAGGGCGGGAGGTACGTCCCGAGCGCGACGACGCTCATCGGGCCGCGCTCGTCGACGTGTCCGCGGCTTTGAGCTCGCGGCGCAGCACCTTCCCCGACGCGGTGCGGGGGATCACGTCGACGAAGAGGAACTCCTCCACGTGCTTGTAACCCGCGAGCTGGTCGGCCACGTAGGCGCGCAACTCGTCGTCGGTCGCGGCGTCCTCCGCGACGAGCACCACCGCTGCCTTCGGGGCCTCGCCCTTTGTCGGATGCGGCACGCCGTAGACGCCGCAGTCGGCGACCGCGGGATGCGCGTGCAACGCGGCCTCGATCTCGGCCGGCGACACCGAGAATCCCGAGACCTTGATCATCTCCTTGGCCCGGTCGGTGATGTGGATCCACCCTTCCGGCTCCACCCAGCCGACGTCGCCGGTGCGGACGAACCCGTCGAGGAACACCCCCTCGTCGGCTTCCGCCGGGAGGTAGCCGGCCATCATGTGCGGGCCGCGGACGACGATCTCACCCTCGGCGCCCGCCGCGACGTCCTCGTGCGTCTCCAGGTCGACGATGCGCACCTCCAGGTCGGAGACGGGCAGGCCCGGCGTGTCGAGGCGGCACCGATCCGGGTAGTCCACCGGATTGCAGTGCAGGCCGGGGACCTCGGTGGCGCCGTAGGCGCCGACCCACCGGATGCCCGTCCGCTCGGTGACGCGGCGGGCGACGCCCTCGGTGATCGGCGTGGCCGCCCACATCATGTAGCGGAGGGACGACAAGTCGTAGCGCTCGAGATCGGGGTGGTTGGCCATGGCCACCGCGATCGGCGCCGCGCCGAAGGCGAGGGTCACGCGCTCGTCGGCGATGTGTCGCAGCATCCCGTCGACGTCGAAGCGCGGGATGAGCGTCAACGTCGCCGCCGACGTCCACGTGCAGCCGGTGATCGCGATGCCGTAGATGTGGAACAGGGGCAGGAAGAACTGCAGATGGTCCTCGTGACGCACCGCGCACGCCGAGTTCCAGTTGATGATCGCGGCGACGAGCGAGCGGTGCGTGTGCCGCACCGCTTTCGGCAGACCGGTGGTCCCCGAGCTGAACGGGTACGCGAAGTCGGCGTCGAGCGCGGTGTCCGGCAACGCGGCCGGTCGCTGGCCGGGCGTGCCGTAGACGAGGTCCCAGAACGGAATCCACCCGGGAGGCGTCTCGGCGTCGACGCAGATGCGCGTCGCGGGCGCGCCGGCCTGCTCGAGCACGTCGGTGATTGCAGCATCGGCGATCACGACGTCGGGCTGCGTCAACGCGAACGCGTGCTCGAACTCCGACACCTTCCAGCTCGGGTTCGGAAGCACGACCGCGCCGCCGGCCAGGCTCACTGCATGCTCGGCGATGATCCACTCGGGGCGGTTCGTGACCGCGAGCGCGACTCTCGTGCCCGGCTGGAACCCGCGTGCGACGAGCGCGTTCGCGAGCGAGTTGCCGGTGCTGTCGAGCTCACGGTAGGTGTAGGTGTCGTCGGCGAAGCGCAGCGCCACCCGCTCCGGATGCCGGTCGGCCGCGTCCTGCAGGAAGTGGTGCACCGGGCGTTCCGGGTAGTGCAACGGCGGACGACGGAACATGCGCGCTTCCCCCTTCGACGAACTTGACTGTAGTGTCAAGTTAGGCGGGCGGCCCTTTCGGAGCAAGTGACCCCAGCACGTCGCTACCGCCCGTGATCAGGGGGTAGAGCTCGTCGGCACCCGCCGCGAGCGTCATCGACCCGATCCGTGCGCTCAGCGACCGCTCGGTGCCGTACTCGGCCCGCCACGCCCAGAGACGACGGCTGAGATGGTGGAGCGGGTACTCGCGTGTCATGCCCATCGCGCCGTGCGCCTGGTGGGCATGGCGGGTCGCGTCGTTGGCGGCCCGGTCGGCGAGGAGCTTGGCCGAGGCCACCTCGAACGACGCCGATCCGTGCGTCGACGCGTGCACCGCGGCGGCGAGCGCGACCTTCACCAGCTCGCACTCCTGCGCGGCGTGGACGAGGTGAGCCTGGACGGCTTGGAACTGCGCGACCGGGCGGCCGAACTGGTGGCGCGCGGTCGTGTACTCGAGCGTGATCTCCACGAGGCCTTCGAGCGCGCCGCTCATCGACGCGGTGCGGGCGAACGCGCCGCGATCGCGCAGCACCTGAGCGCCGACACCCGACGCTGCCGGTGCCATCGCGCGCGGGACCACACCGTCGAAGAGCAGGGTGTCACGCGGTTCGCCGGCGAGGTTCATGGCCGGTTCGATCTTCACGTCGGCGGGGTCGACCAGCGCCACGGTCGCACCGCCGGAGTCGTCGATCAGCGCGACGATGCCGTCGACCGAACGCGCCCAGGGGACACGAGCGACGCGGCCGTGGATGCGCCCCGCGTCGAGCGACATCGTGTCCGCCGTGTTGCCGGGCACGACGGTGACCGGTCCGTCAGGCAGGTCGATGCCAGCGCCGGCGAGGAGCCACCCGCCGAGGAGGCCGGTCTCCGCCAACGGGAGCGGAACCGCATGGCGCCCGGCGAGGCGCAGGATCTCGATCGCGTCGGCCACCGTGCCGCCGGACCCGCCCGCGCTCTCGGGCACCGAGACCCACGGCAGCCCGGTGTCGGCGACCGCGGCCCACATCTCGGGTGCCCACCCGTCCGCCTCCGCCCGTTCGATCGCGGCGAATGTGGCGTGATCGGCGAAGACGCGCGAAGCCGTCTCCGACAGCAGCGGATCCACTCCGCTCACGCGCGCAGTCCCTTCGCCGCGACCGAGCGCAGGATCTCGATCGTGCCGCCTCGAATGGTGAACGCGGGTGCGGTGAGGACGGCCGTGGCGAGGAGGCGCTCCGCGAGCGACGCCGATGCGACCACCGGTTCGACGTCGACGAAGCGGAGCAACGCCTCGAGGAGGTCCTGCTCGAAGCGGGTCCCCATCTCCTTCACCAGCGCGGCTTCCACCGCGGGTTCGCTGCCGCGGTCGATCTCGCGCGCGACCGACAGCGAAAGCTGTCGCAAGCCCCAGAAACGCGCGGCCGCGGCACCGACGAGCTCGACGAACGCGGGATCGGCACACCACTCCTCGTGCTCCCGGACGTGCTGTTCGAGGACCAGGTACGTCGACAGCCAGCGATCAGGTCCGCCCCGCTCGAACGCCAGCTCCTGACCGATCTGTCGCCAGCCGTTCCCTTCGCGGCCGACGAGATCGGTGTGCGGCACGAACACGTCGCCGAGCACGACCTCGTTGAAGTCGCTCGTCCCGTCGAGGAACGGGATCGGATGCACCTCCACGCCCGGCGCGCGCATGTCGACGAGGACCTGGCTCAGCCCGTCGTGTCGATCGGCACCCTCGCTCGTGCGCACCAGGGCGATCATCCAGTCGTGCTCGTGCGCGCCCGTCGTCCACACCTTGGTGCCGTTCACGATCCACCCGCCGTCGGTGGGCACGGCGCGCGTCACCACCGACGCCAGATCGCTGCCCGAGTCGGGTTCGCTCATCCCGATGCAGAACGACAGCTCGCCGCGGCAGATGGCGGGGAGGAAGCGGTCCTTCTGCTCCGGGGTCCCCACCTTGGCGAGCAACGGTCCGCTCTGGCGATCGGCGACCCAGTGGTGACCGACCGGGGCGCCCCACCGCAGCAGCTCCTCGGCGACGATGAACCGATCGACCGCAGGCCGGTCGCCGCCGCCGTACTCGCGCGGTAGCGACATCCCGACCCATCCCCGCGCCGCGAGCAGCTTCGAGAACGCGGGGTCCTTGCGTCCGGCCATCCCGAGTCCGGGTTCGAAGGATCCACGCGGCAACGTCTCGGCGAGAAACGTGCGCACCTCGTGCTGGAGCGCGCGCTCGCGGTCGTCGAACGCAGAGAACCCGAATCGCATCGGCACCGGGCTCAGACCGTACCCGGGCGCGGGACACTGCCTCGCGCCAGCAGCACGCGGCCGAGCGTGGTGCGCGTGTCTCGTTCCGTGCCGTAGAGCTGGTCGAGCACTCGGATCCGGCGCACGAAGCGCTGCAGGTCGTGCTCGAGCGTGAACCCGATGGCACCCAGCACCTGGAGGCAGTGCTCCGCGGCGAGCGCGCCCGCGCGCCCGGCCAATGCGCCGGCGGCGAGCGTCATGACCTCGGGGTCGGCGTGCCAGCTCTCGGCCACGACTGAGCCGGCGGCCCGGCGCGCGACGTACACGTCGGCCAGGCGGTGCTTGACGGCTTGGAACGCGCCGATGGGTTGACCGAACTGGTGGCGCACCTGCGCGTACTCGACCGCGGTCGCGAGCATCGCGTCGACCGCGCCGAGCACCTCGTAGGCGAGCGCCCGCCGGCACGCCAACGCGACGGCGGCGCCGGCCGCGTCGCGGTGCATCGTGACGTCGGCGCGCGCGACGACGCCGTGGGCGTGCACCAGTCCGAGCGACGGATCGATGCCGTGGACCGGAGCGCGCTCGAGCGCCGTTGCGGGAACGGTCACCGCGTCGCTGCCGAGCACCATGGTCAGGGGCATTCCGCCGCGGTTCCCGAGCACGAGCGCGTCGACGACGAGCTCGTCGTCACGAACGACCGCCGCGGCGTCACCGCGGCGGGGATGCGCGAACGCGCCGGTCGCGTCTCCGGTGCGATCCAGCTGCAGCGCGTCGAACGCGACGTCGTCGAGCGCGGTGCTGGCGAGCAGGAGCTCCCCGTGCATCGCGAACAGGAGCGGGACGACCGCGGCCGCGTCCTCACCGAGGAAGTCGCGCCACCCCACCTGCTCGAGCGCGACGTCGACCGCGGCACCGGCTGACGGCAGCAGGCCGCGCAACGAACGCTCGAAGAGCTCGAGCGCCTCGTGGTCGATGGCGGTGGTCTCAACCACGCGGCAACCCCAGCACCCGTTCGGCGAGGATCTGACGTTGGATCTCGTACGACCCTCCGTAGATCGGCGCCGATCGGCTGAACAAGTAGTCGTGCCGCCATTCGCGTGCCTCGCGATCGTCGCCGAGCTCGATGGCGCCGTCGAGCGCGTCGCGCGCGAGGTCGAACACCGCGAGCTCCGCGCGGGCGAGGAGCACCTTGTCGACCGAGACCTCGGGCCCAGGCATCCCACCCGCGGCCAGCTGCCGGATGGTCTCCCGCGCCGAGCACCGCATCGGCAGCACCGCGAGGAACGCGTCGGCGAGCGCGCGCGGCTCGAGCGCGCCGTCACCGGGGTCGCGCGGCGCGTGCTCGATGAGGCTGTCCAGCGTCGCCAGCAGCGCCGCCTGCCGTTGCCACGGATACATGCCCCGCTCCCACTGGAGCAGGTACATCGCGAGCGCCCATCCGTCGCCCTCGCCGCCGATGAGGCGATCACCATCCACCCGCGCGTGCTCGAACCGGACCTCGCCCAGCTCGTCGCGCTCCGACATCGTGCGGATGCCCGCGACCTCCACTCCGGGCGTGTCGTGGTCGACGAGCAGCATCGACAACCCGCGGTGGCGGGATTCGGGCGTACCGGTGCGGAGGAGGACGACGCAGCGCTGCGAGACGGTTGCCTGCGACGTCCAGACCTTGTGCCCGTCGACGATCCACGCGTCGCCGTCGCGCACCGCCTTCGTGCGCAACGAGGCCAGGTCGCTTCCCGCGTCGGGCTCCGAGAACCCCTGGCACCAGCGCTCGACACCGCACAGCAGATCGCTCAGGTGCCGCTGCGCCAGGTGCGGCGCGTAGACGCTCAGCATCGGGACCAGCGTCTCGACGGTGAGGTACGACTCGGGGATCGGCACTCGCCGCCGGCCGAGCTCGTCGTACAGGACCGCGCGGTGGCGCGCGTCCCCACCCAGGCCGCCGAGATCCTCCGGCCAGCCGTGGCGCACCCATCCGTCGGCGAACAGCGCCTCTTGCAGTTCCTGCTGCACCGCGACGATGTCGGTGAGCTCGAGCGAGAACACGTCGCGCTCGGCGCGCGAGAAGCGCAGCCCGACCGTCGAGCCAGTCGGCCAGCGCGCGCCGGAACGCGTCCAGGTCGACGAGCACTTCCTCGGTCATCACGCCAGTGTCGCTCGACTTGACAGCATCGTCAACTTCGGGAAGCGTGGCGCGAGTGCCGTCCCTCCGACACGTGGACACCTGCTTCGGCTGCAGCGCGACCAGCCCGAACGCGCTCGGCATCCGCATCACCTCGTCGGCGGACGGCGCCGAGGGGCGGGTGCGCTTCGACGACGGCAGCGAGGGCGCACCGGGGCTGGTGCACGGTGGGCTGCTGGCGACGCTGGCCGACGAGGTCATGGGGTACGTGCAGCACGGCGGCAACGTGGTGCGGCTGACCACCGAGCTGACCATCCGGTACCGGCGCCCGACTCCCCTGGGCACGGAGCTCGTCTGTCGCGCCCGCTCGACCAGCTCGACCGACCGCCGCTTCCACGTCCACGCCGAGATCAGCCGCGCCGACGACGGAACGGTCGTCGCCGATGCCGACGCCACCTACGTGGTCATCACCCGGAAGGAGCAGCCGTGACGGTCAAGGTCACCATCGATCCCACCCGCTGCCGGGGCCACGCGCTGTGCCTCGGGCGCGCACCCGACGCGTTCGAGTTCGTGGACCTCGAAGACCGGTCGCAGGTGCGGCCCGGCGCCGACCAGGTGCCCCTCGAGCTGCTCCTGGCGGCAGAGCGCGAGTGCCCCGAGCGCGCCATCACCGTGGAGGTGGACCGGTCATGACGGCGACCGAACGTCACGAGATCGACTTCGACCACCACTCGGCCGAATTCCGCGAGCAGTGCCCCGCGGTCATCGCCGGGCTCCACGCTGGCGGGCGGCCGCTGGGTTGGTCCGACGCGCACGGTGGCTTCTGGGCCATCTACGGCTACGACGCCCTCTACGACGCGGTGCAGGACGCCGAGCTGTTCAGCTCCGCGCACAGCGCGACCGAGCCGAAGGGCGTGCCGCGCTCCACGCAGGACGATCCGCTGATCCCCATCGACATCGACGGTCCGCTCGTCCACGAGTACCGCCGCGTGGTGCTCTCCTGGTTCTCCCCGGGCGGCGCCAAGGCACTCGAACCGCGCATCCGCGAGCTCACCACCGAGCTCATCGACGCCTTCATCGAACGCGGGCAGGCGGACCTGAGCCGGGAGCTCTTCACCCCGCTCCCCGCCCGGCTCATCCTCGAGATGCTCGGTTGGGACGCCGACCGGTGGCCCGAGTGGATCGAGTGGATCCACTCGACGGTGCACGACCGCACCGAACACCCCGAGCGCGCGGTCGACGCGGTCACGAACATCTTCAGCAACATTGGCGCCGAGATCGTCGCCCGCCGCGCCGATCTGGGCGACGACCTCTTCAGCGACATCCTGCGCGCGGAGGTCGACGGCGCGCCGCTCACCGACGAGCAAGTCATGAGCTACGGCTTCCTGCTGCTGCTGGGGGGCATGGACACGACCGCGGGGCTGACCGGCAACGTGATCGTCGAGCTCGATCGCCGGCCCGAGCTGCGCCAGCAGCTCGTCGAGGATCCGGCGCTCATCGGCGCGGCGACGGAGGAGTTCCTGCGCCACGACAGCCCGTCGTTCGGGCTCTACCGGACCGTGACCCGTGACGCCGTCTTCCACGGCGAGCAGCTGCGCCAGGGTGACCGGGCCATCCTGATGTTCCCGGCCGCCGGCCTCGATCCCGCCACGTTCGAGGATCCCGACACGATCGACTTCGCGCGCACGTCGAACCGGCACATGGCGTTCGGGCTCGGCGCGCACCGTTGCCTCGGTTCGCACCACGCACGAGTCATGTTCCGCGTGATGCTCGAGGAGGTGCTCGCCCGGCTTCCTGACTTCCGCATCGCCGGACCGATCGTGCGCTTCGAAGACGCCGGCGACGTGTACGCCGTGCGGGAGCTCCCGGTCGCGTTCACGCCCGGCCCCCGCCGCGCCGCGGCCGTTGCCGCGAAGGGCGCACCCGCCGAGGCCGGCTGAGCCCGGATCGCATTCGTGCCCGATCCGATCGCGCGACACCTCACCCACGGGTGCCGCGTCGCGATCGCCGACGGGTGCGGCGCGCCGATCGGGCTCGCGGCGGAGCTGTCGCGCGCAGCACGCGCCGTCGACGGTGTGCGTGTCCTCCTGGGGTGGACGCTCACTTCGTCGATCGACGTCTCGGACGCCACCGCGTTCCCCGACGTCCGCACGGTGATGGGCGGGTACGCGCTCCGCAACCCGCTGCGCGAGGGAAGGGTGCGGTCGTTGCCGGTCCGGCTGGGCAGCGTGCCCGCGCTCCTCGCCACCACGTGGCGCCCCGACGTCGTGGTCGCCGCGCTCCGGCCCGGTGCCCGCGGCCTCGTCTTCGGCAGCGAGGTGGGCTGGATGCGCGCCGCGGTGGAGACCGGCGCGACCGTCCTCGCACAGGTGAACCACGGACTCCCCGACGCGACCGACGGCGTGCCCGTGCCGGCCGTGCAGGTCGTCGTCGTCGACGAAGTGGAGCGTCCACCACATCAATTCACGACCGCGCCTGCAAGCGGCGACGCGCTCGCGATCGCCCGCCACGTCGCCCGACTCGTCCCGGAGGGCGCCGCGCTCCAGTACGGACCGGGCACCATCACCGACGCCGTCCTCCGCGCGATCGACGTCCCCGTACAGGTCGACTCAGGGTTGGTGGGCGACGCCGTCCTCGACCTCGACGCCCGCGGGCTGCTCCTCGGCACCCCGCGGGGCGCCTACCTGGCCGGGACCGGCGCGCTCTACGACTGGAGCCACGAACGCGGCGTGGTCGAGCGCGTCGAGGTCACCCACGACGTGAGTCGCCTGGCCGGTCACGACGCGTTCGTCGCCATCAACACCGCGCTCGAGATCGACGCCGTGGCGCAGGTGAACGTCGAACGCGTCGGTGACCAACCGGTCGGTGGTATCGGCGGCCACGCCGACTTCGCGCTGTCCGCGTCGCGATCGCGCCACGGCGTCAGCATCATCGCCCTGCCCAGCACGCACCGCTCCGTGCCGACCCTCGTCGACGCGCTGTCGGCGCCCACCACGACACCGCGCGCCGACGTCGACGTCGTCGTGAACGAGCACGGCACCGTCGACCTCCGTGGCCTCGACGACCGCGAGCGTGCCGCCGCGCTGCGCGAGCTGTGGGCGTCGACGACCTGAGAACTCCGTCGTCACACGGGACGAAACGCGGCCATCGCAGTCGAGATGACGCGGTCGTCGCGCCCTTCGTCGTGGAGCGTCGCGGCGACCGTGATGCGCTCCGGCCCGACCCCGCTCACCTCCGCTCGCGCGTGGAAGGGGCCGACCACGCCCGGCCGCTCCATCATCACGTGCCAGCTCTCGATCTGCAGTGCGTCGGTGCCGGCGTGCGTTGCCGCCGCGTCCATGGCCTGGACCTCGAGCACGATGCAGATCGGACCGAGGTGCAGCGCCGCGTGCGGTGCCGACAGCTCGGCCACGAGCGACGGAAGGCGCCAGGAGCCGTCGTCACCCTGTTCGGCGCCGAACACCACCTGGAGCGGCGGCAAGGAAGGTGAGTCCTCGACCGGGACCGGCGGGTTCTCGACCTTCTCGTAGCCGTCGGGCACGTCGCCCAAGGAGACCCCCATGCCGGACGAGACCGCGATCACGCGGCCCGGGTCGTCGGCATCGGTCAGACGCGACCGGCTGAACCCCATGGTGCGGCCCAGGTGGATCACGTCTCGCTCGACGACGATCTCGGTGACGTCACGCGCGGGGTCGAGGATCTCGTACGACATCACCACTGGCGCGGGCACGCATTCGGAGTCGAGCCAGTACGGCTCGGGTGAGGCGATGCACAACGGCGCCGCGAGGATGCCGCCGCTGCGGTTGCGCATGTCGTGGCGCAGCGGCATGCACTCGCGCTCCACGCCGACATCGAGATCGGGGCTCCGCTTGCCGAGGTAGCGATACGTCTTCAGCGCGGTCCACGCCTCCTCGAACTTCGCCCAGTGCTCGTCGGAACCGACGGTGCGGATGTCGTCAACCACTTCAGTCCTCACTCAGGTCGGGAAACGCGGCACGGTAGGCAGACTTGACGTTAGTGTCAAGTGTCCCTACGTTGATCGTTCGAACGGGCCGACGCGCCGGCTCGGGACAACGCCGCACCTGGAGTCAACATGACGAAGCCCGACTTCCCCGTCTTCGACGCCGACAACCACCTCTACGAGAGTCCGACGTGGCTCGAGTACCTTCCCCGCCGCTACGCCCGCGACATCCAGTTCGTCGAAGTGCGCGGCCGCACTCGCCTGGCGATGAAGGGCAAGCTCACCGAGTTCATCCCGAACCCGACCTTCGAACGCGTCGCGCGCCCGGGCGCGCACATCGCCTTCTACTCCGGCAACAACCCGGAGGGTCTGAGCCTCCGGGAGATGAGCGGGCAGCCGATCGACTGCGTGCCCGCGTTTCGTGATCCCGCGGCACGCGTCGATCTCATGGACGAGCTCGGGATCGACCGCACGCTCATGTTCCCGACGATCGCCAACCTCATCGAGTACACGGTCGCCGACGATCCCGACCTGACCCACGCCGCGGTGCACGCGATCAACCAGTGGCTGCTCGACCAGTGGACGTTCGACTACCAGAGCCGGATCTTCGCCACCCCGGTGATCACCCTGCCGATCGTCGAGGAGGCCATCACCGAGCTCGACTGGGTGCTGGAGAACGGGGCGAAGATCGTGCTCATCCGCCCGGCGCCGGCCAACGGGCTACGGGGGCCGCGTTCGATCGCGCTGCCCGAGTTCGACCCGATCTGGGCTCGGATCCAGGAGGCGAAGGTTCCAGTCGCGATGCACGCGTCGTTCCCTCCGCTCACCAGCTACTACGAGACGTGGGAGCCGGGTACCGGTGACAGCGCGTTCAAGCCGAGCCCATTGAAGCAGCTGCTGCTGCAGCATCGCGAGGTCGAGGACGCCATCGCGGCGATGATCTGCCAGGGTGCGCTGTCACGCTTTCCCGACCTGCGCATCCTGAGCGTCGAGAACGGCGCCGACTGGGTTGGCCACCTCCAACACCAGCTCGACGCCACGTACCGCAAGATGCCGCAGGAGTTCACCGAACATCCGGTGGAGGTCTTCCGGCGCAACGTGTACGTGAACCCGTTCTGGGAAGACGACGTTGCCGACGTCATCGAGCTCTGCGGCGTCGAGCACGTGCTGTTCGGTTCCGACTACCCGCATCCCGAAGGCCTCGCCGAGCCGCTCGACTACCTCGACACGCTGCGCGACGCGCAGCTCGACGACACCACGATCCGCCAGGTCATGAGCACGAACGCCAACGCGCTGCTCGGCGTACCGATGGCCGCGTGAGCTCGATGCGTCCGGATCGCGCGGCGCGATCGCTCTTTGCAAGTTACATTTGCATTTCTCACGGCCGATCGCGGTTGACGTCGTGAGGTGACTTGACGACTGTGTCAAGTCTCGGTACCGTCTCGCCGGTGCTCACGCTCCACCGAGTTGGCAGCGTGGTACCTGCGGAAAGCAATTCGATCAAGAGGGGGGCGTCGATGCGACGCAAGTTGCTTGTAGGAATCTCGTGCGTCGGGCTGCTCGTCGGCACCGCGCTCGCGACCGTCAGCAGTGCAAGTGCGGGTGTACCCGCCGCGGCATCTCCGCTCGGGACGCCGAAGAAGGCGACCGGGTCCGAGGTCACGCTCGGGTTCGTGTCCGACGGCAAGTCGGACGCGATCGACAACACGCCCGAGATCAAGGCTGCGCAGGCCGCGGTGAGTTACGCGAACAACTATCTCGGCGGGCTCGCCGGGCACAAGATCGCGTTGAACGTGTGCGAGACGAAGCAGACGCCGTCGGGCGCGACCGACTGCGCGACGAACATGGTGCAGGCGAAGGTCCCGATCGTGATCACGCCCGTCTCCGGGCAGTCGGGAACCATCTACCAGGGCATCAAGGATGCCGGGATCCCCTATCTGCAGTACGGGTCGCTCGACCAGGCGGAGCTCGCGGCTCCGCCAACCAGCGTGTTCGTGCTGACGAACGGCATCGGCACCGCGCTCGCGGGTCCAGCAGGAATCGCCGCTGACGCGGGGGTCAAGAAGGCGGGGATCCTGGTCACCGACGTGCCGGCCGCCGCGGGACCAGTCTCGCAAGCGGCACCGCTGTTCTACAAGAACGCCGGCGTCACGGCCGACGTCATCACCGTGCCGGTCGGGCAGGCCGACATGACGCCGCAGATCCAGGCCGCGATCAGCAACGGTGACGGCGCGTTCGCGATGGTGGGCAACCCTGCGTTCTGTACGAGCGCGATCAAGGGCCTCACCACTGTCGGGTTCAAGGGTCCCATCACCGCGATCCAGCAGTGCGTGGACTCGACGAGCGCGAAGGCGACGAACGGTGGGTACAAGGGCGTCAACGTGCTCACCACGCTCGACTCCTCGAACAAGGAGTACCTCACGTACGTCGCGGTCATGAAGAAGTACGCCAAGGGTGTCGACACCGGCGGCGTCGCGCCGGGCGGCTACGCGTCGGTCCTCGCGCTGGTCGCTGCGCTGCCGAACCTGACCGGTGATGTCACCGCGCAGACGATCTCTGCGGGGTTGGCCGCCGCGCCGCCGACGCCGCTCCCGCTCGGTGGCGGCATCACCTTCCAGTGCGACGGCAAGCAGGTCAGCCTGGCGCCGCCGATCTGCTCCACTCAGGTGCTCAAGGCGAAGTACACCGCCAAGGCGATTCCCGTGGGCTTCAAGGTGTTCGACACGTCCGACCTCGTGAAGATCGGCTAGTCCCGAGTCGGAGGCGAGACCCGAGTCGCAGGAGGACCATGGATCAGCATCTGATCTTCCTGTTGCTCGGGCTCGCCAACGGGGCGGTGTTCGCTTCGTTGGCGATGGCGTTGGTGGTGACGTATCGCAGCAGCGGGGTTCTGAATTTCGCGACGGGGACGATCGCGTTGTACGGCGCGTACACGTACGCGTTCTTACGTCAGGGTCAGCTCCTCGTGTTGATCCCGGGTCTCCCCGAGAAGGTCGACCTCGGGTCGGATCTCTCGTTCTGGCCGGCGACGCTGCTGACGCTGTTCATCACCGCGCTGTTGGGTCTGTTGCTCTACTTGGTGGTGTTCCGCCCGTTGCGGGCGGCGCCGGCGGTGGCGAAGGCGGTGGCGTCGATCGGGGTCATGGTCGTCATGACCGGGCTGATGTCGCAGCGGCTGGGGACCGCGCCGGTGTCGGTGGACGCGATCTTGCCGACGAACGTCTGGACCCTCGGTTCGGTCCGGATCTCGAGTGATCGGGTGTGGTTCGCGGCTGCGGTGCTGGGCATCGCGATCGTGATCACGCTCGCGTTCCGCTTCACCCGTTTCGGGTTGCACACCCGCGCCGCGGCCGAGACCGAGAAGGGGGCGCTCGTCAGCCGCATCGCACCTGACCGGGTCGCGGCCGCGAACTGGATGATCAGCGCGGCGGTGGCCGCGATCGCCGGGATCCTCATCGCGCCGATCGTGCCGCTGGTCCCGATCTCCTACACGCTGTTCATCGTCCCTGCGCTGGCTGCTGCGGTGCTCGGCCGTTTCCAATACGTCATCCCCGCGGTGCTGGGGGGGCTGTTCATCGGGATGTTGCAGTCGGAGGTGACGTACTTCCGCAGCCAGCACACCTGGCTGCCGGGCTCGGGGTTACCAGAGTTGATCCCGCTGATCCTGATCCTTCTGGTGCTGGTCGTGCGGGCCAAACCGCTGCCGAGTCGCGGTGTCATCCTGCAACGCACGCTCGGACGCGCGCCGCGTCCGCAACGCATCGTCGCGCCGACGGTACTGGGAACGATTGCCGGTGTGGTCGCGCTGGTCGTGTTGCAGCACAACTGGCGCGCCGCGCTGGTCACGAGCTTCATCTTCGCGATCATCTGCCTGTCGCTCGTCGTCGTGACCGGCTACGCCGGGCAGGTGTCGCTCGCGCAGCTCACCCTCGCCGGTGTCGCCGGGTTCCTGCTCGCGACGTTGACGACGGAATGGTCGATCCCGTTCCCCATCGCACCGATCGTCGCCGCGCTCGGCGCCATGGTCGTCGGTGTGATCGTCGGTCTCCCCGCGATCCGTGTCCGCGGCCTGTTCGTCGCGGTGGTGACGCTCGCGATGGCCTACGCCGTGCAGGCCGTGTGGTTCCACAACTCCGACTACGTGCCAGCTGAAGGCAGGAACATCAGCGGCCCGAAGTTCTTCGGGCTCGATCTTCGTTCACGCGTCGGCACCGACTACCCACGCATCCAGTTCTGCCTCGTCGTGCTCGCCGTGCTGGTGGTCGTCGCGGTGTCGGTCGCGTTACTGCGCCGCAGCCGACTCGGCTCCGCGATGCTCGCGGTGCGCGCCAACGAACGTTCCGCCGCCGGTGCCGGCATCAACGTCGTGCGGGTCAAGATCCTCGCGTTCGCCATCGCCGCGTTCATCGCCGGCCTCGGTGGCGCCATGCTCGGCTACAAACAAGGCAACCTCACGTTCGACCCGTTCGACGTCCTCATCGGCATCGGCGTGTTCGCCACCGCCTACCTCGCCGGCATCACGTCGGTCTCCGGCGGCATCCTCGCCGGGATGCTCGCCGCCGGCGGCATCGTCTACTACGCGACCACCCAATGGCTCGAGTTGGGCGACTGGTACGGGACCATCACCGGTGTCGGTCTCGTGCTCACCGTCGTGCTCAACCCCGAAGGCATCGTCGGACCGATCCACGTCATGCTCGAGAAACTGCGGACACGCCGCAACGCCACCGTCGTGTCGATACCAACCCCGGTGCGCGCCGTCGACACCACCGCGAGCGCGCGACAGCTCCCGATCCTGCGCTGCTGTCGCTCCACGACGTCCGCGTCGCCTACGGCGGCGTCGTCGCAGTCGACGACCTGAGCTTCGACGTCGCCGAGGGCAGCATCGTCGCACTCATCGGCCCCAACGGCGCCGGCAAGACCACCCTCCTCGACGCCATCAGCGGCTTCGCGGCCGCATCAGGATCGATCCGACTCGCCGGCCGAGAGCTCGGCCGACTCAAACCCCACCAACGGATCCGCGCCGGACTCGGCCGCACCTTCCAACAGATCGAGCTCTACGACGACATGTCGGTCCACGAGAACGTGGCGGTCGGACTCGCGGGACGAGAAGGCAAACGCGCGTCGCACGCCGACCTCGAACGCGTCCTGCAACTCCTCGACCTGAACGGGGTCGCCGAACGACCCGCCGGTGAACTATCACAAGGACAACGCCAACTCGTCTCCATCGCACGCGCGCTCGTCGGCAACCCGCGCGTCGTGCTCCTCGACGAACCCGCCAGCGGCCTCGACACCGCCGAAAGCCAATGGCTCGGCGAACGTCTCCGCCGCGTCCGCGACAGCGGCGTCACCATCCTCATGGTCGACCACGACATGCACCTCGTACTCAACCTCTGCGAACAGATCCACGTCCTCGACTTCGGCGTACTCATCGCCAGCGGCACACCCGCAGTCGTGAAAACAGACCGCCGCGTCGCCGAGGCCTACCTCGGCAGCACCCACGGTGAACAAGCCACGGTGACCGCATGAACGAACCCGCCGATCAGCCACCCACCCCGACACCTCCACCACTCTTCGAGTGTCGCAACCTCACCGCCGGCTACGGCCACGTCAACATCGTCCGACCATTCGACCTCACCGCCGACGCCGGCACCGTCGTCGCCATCCTCGGACCCAACGGCGCAGGCAAAACCACACTGCTCTCCACCATCTGCGGACTGCTCCCCCGCCAAAGCGGCACCGTACGCGTCGCTGACCACCAGCTCAAAAGCGGACGCGCCGCCGCCGCGTCACGAGCAGGACTCGTCCTCGTCCCCGACGACCGCGCCCTGTTCCCATCACTCAGCGTGCGCGACAACATCCGCGCCGCCTGCACACGCCGACACGACCCCCGCGACGAAGTACTCGAACTCTTCCCCGCGCTCGGAGCACGCTGGAAACTCCACGCCGGCGCATTATCCGGCGGCGAACAACAAATGCTCGCCGTCGCCCGCGCGCTCGTGCAAAAACCCAAAGTCCTCCTCGTCGACGAAATGAGCATGGGACTCGCACCCCTCATCGTCGAACACCTCCTCCCCGTCGTACGACGCGTCGCCGACGACACCGGCGCCGTCGTCGTACTCGTCGAACAACACGTCGGCCTCGCCCTCGAAATCGCCGACGAAGCCCTCGTCCTCGTCCACGGCGAAATCGCCCTCCGAGGAAGCGCCCCCGAACTCCAACGCAGCCCCGAACTCCTCGAAGACGCATACCTCGGCGGCAAGCAAACAGACCCCGCACCAGCGGTCTGACATCGGGCTCCCGGCCGGTGGGCGTTGAGGGCCTCGAACCCGTCGTCATTTCGTTGCGGTCGGTGGCGACGCTCGACGCCCTGTCCGGGGGCAAGGTCGTAAGCCTGCCTCGCTTCGACGAGCGATGCGCGCGCCCCTCGACCGCCGCCTGGTGCCGACGCCCTTCGCGCACGCCGGCTACATGGCGAAGCTGTGGGAACAGTTAGCGTTGGGCATGGCCCTCGTGATCAGCCCGACGCCGTGGCCCGCCGCCGCGACAGTCATGGCGCAAGGTGCCACGTACTACTTCGAGGCGCAGGCCGAGCTCCTCGCCGAGTCGCTCGATGCCATGACCGAGTGGATCGCAGCCGCGTGACCATGCGCGACTACCTCGGGTTGCGCTCGACCGACGACCCGAACCGCTGGCAGCTCGAGCTCACGCCCCGCGTGCTCACACCCACCGGCGCGATGCACGGCGGGGCGGCACTCGCCGCGACCGTCGAGGCACTCGAGGTCGCGACCGCTCGACCGCTCGTATGGGCCACCGCGCACTACCTGACCCACGCGGGACCCCGCGGTCTGCTCGACGTCGACGTGTCGATCGAGGTGGCCGGGCACCAAACCACGCAGGCGCGCGCCGTGCTGCACCTCGGCGATGTCGAGGTGCTCCTCACCGTCGCGTCGCTCGGCATGCGGGGTGAGACGAGCCCGGGCCGGTGGGTGCAGCCCTCCCTCGCGCCGGGGCCCGGCGACGCACGCCGGTTGCCGCCGGCGCCGCCAGGCACCGAGTCGGTGCTCGACCACTACGACATCCGCATGGCCACGGGACGAACGGGCGACGAGCTCGACGGCACTCGCGGCCCCGGTCGTTCCGTCCTGTGGTGCCGACTGCCCGACGGCCGCCGTCCCGTGAGCGCGGGTGACGTCGCGTTCATGGGAGACCTGGTGATGTTCGGCCTCTCCGACGCACTCGGCACGCCGACCACCGCCAACAGTCTCGACAACACGATCCGCATCGTGGAGCGCGCGCCCACCGAATGGGTGCGGCTCGACGTCCGGATCGACGCGGCCGCGCACGGGTACGCCCACGCCGGCGCGCACCTCTGGTCCGACGACGGCGTGCTCCTGGGCATGGCGACCCAGACGCTGGTCGTGCGCGCGGCCGGGCCGCACGGACAGTCGACGCGCACGACGCGCCGCATCGTCGGCGACGCCTGATCGACTGACACCGACCCGACATCTCCGCGTCGTCACGAGCCAGGAGCACGAGGGTCCGTGCGACAAGAAGTTGAGCGAGGTGAAGGTCGGATCGATCATTCCCGGGTCCAACCCCACGCTGGACCTGCAGGATCAAGCCGACGCGCTGATCACATCGCCCTCGGTCGCCGCCCTCGCTTCCGACAGGCGTTGCGCATCGCCGATCGGGTGTGCGTGATGGATCGCGGCACCATCACCTCGAGCGGACCGGCCGCCGAGATCGCCGGGCAGGTCGACCACATCGAGAGCACCTCCTTGTCGTCGGCGAACTCTCCCGACGTGGAGCAGTGATGAACGATCCCGGCTTTCCCGTCTTCGACGCCGACAACCACCTCTACGAGAGTCCAGCCTGGACCGACCACCTGCCGAAGCGCTACGCCCGCGACAGGCCGGTGGACCTGAAGCTCAGCTTCAGATCGTGAGACCGGGAGCTCTCGTTCCGAGGAGCTGCTTCGCGAACAGGTCGCCGAGCTTGGCCGCCTCCCAGCGCTTGCCGCCGGCGCTGATCGACCGCACGACGTGCCACCCCTCGACCACGGCGAGCTCCTCACGGACACAGCGGATCACCTGACCGCTCACATGGCCCGCCTCGGGACTGGCCAACCAGGCGACCACCGGGCTGGAGTTCGACGGGTCCATCGGATCGAAGCCGTCGGGATCACGCTCATCCGCCTCGAGCGGACTGCCGTCGAATCCGGCGCTGCCGGCCGACAGACGGGTGACGCCGCCCGGGCTGATGGCATTGACCGTGACCCCGATGCCGGCCAGCTCCAGGCTCGCCGTCAGAGTGAGGCCCACGAGCGCGGCCTTGGCGGTGGAATAGTTCGTCTGGCCGAAATTGCCGAGCAGCCCGGCACCCGACGTCGTGTTGATGACGCGTCCGTAGACCTGGCCGAGACCGCCCTCCTTCGCTTGCTTCCGCCACTGGCGGGCGGCGGCGCGGGTGGTGAGCCACGAGCCGCGGACGTGTACTCGCATCACCAGGTCGAAGTCGTCCGCGGACATGTTCCAGATGGCTCGGTCGCGAACGATCCCGGCGTTGTTGACCACGATGTCGAGACGGCCGAAGTCGCTGAATGCCCGGTCCACCATGGCGGTGGCCTGCTCCTCGTCTCCGACGTCACCGAAGTCGGCGATGGCCTTACCGCCCCGTTCGTTGATGACGGCAACGACCTGCTCCGCGTCGCGACCCTTGCCCTCGCCGTGGACCGAACTGCCCAGGTCGTTGACCACGACCGTGGCGCCCTGCGCCGCCAGCTCCAGGGCGTGTCCACGGCCGATGCCGTGTCCGGCGCCGGTCACCAGCGCGATCTTTCCGTCAAGCAAGCCAGTCACTCTTCGTCTCCTTCTGATCGCCGGGCCGGATCGTGTCAGTCATCGCAGCCATCCTGAGGAGTACTGGGCCTCTTGTGCTCGCTTGATGCCCGCGACTCCCTCGGTCTGGCGAATGTCCGCGAAGCTTCGACCATCTGGAGCAGTTGCGCGAGCGCTGTGAGCCAGAGTGAGGACATCCTGGGGGAGGCCGACGAGCCGTGCGGCCGCGTCCCCCGACGCATCGGCGACCGCATCGACCGTTCTCTTGTTCAGTACGACGGCTTCGCGCGGAAGCCGGACGATCCGCTGGCACAAGTCTCTCGCCCGGTCGAGTAGCTCCTCCTCAGGCTCCACGCTGAGGACCAAGCCGATGCTCCGCGCCTGATGGGCGTCGATCAACTCCCCCGTCATGATCAGGAACTTTGCCCACTGCCGACCGACAGTGGTGACCAGCGGACTCACTCCGGCAAGACCCATGCGGCCCTCCGGGAATCCCAAGCGGGCAGTGTCGGCCGCGACGACGAAGTCGCAGGCGGCGACGAGCTGCATCGCCGCCCCGAGGCAGTACCCGTGCACCGCCGCCACCACTGGAAGGGTCGCCCCGCGAACTCGATCATGGAACCGCTCCGCACGCTCGAGGAACTGGTTGTGCTCGAAAGGTGTCTCTCGCGGCGCGTTCCCGGCGAGGTCGCCTCCGGCGGAGAACGCTCTTCCCGCGCCCCTGATCAGCACGCATCCGATCGCCTCATCGGCCTCTGCGTCGCCGAGCGCCCAGAGGATCTGATCCCGTGTCCCACCATCGCGGGCAGAGATCGGGTTGAGCCGATCAGGACGGTCCAACGTCACCTCGGCCACTCCGTTGGCCTTCTCGTAGCTGATCTCGTCGAGATGCACCAACCGTTCGCTCCCTCAGGTGACTGAACGTCGTGACGAATCGCACTGCGATGGCTCCGGCACCGCAAGCTGATCCGCGGCTCGCCAACCGGCGACTCCCTGAGGGGCCACCGGCAGTGAGCGCAGGTCGTGAAAGAGCGCCTTGGGGCTGTATTCGTGCTTCGATCCCGGAACCAGATCGATGCGAGGTGTCAGCGCACAGAGCAGCTCGAGGGCGACTCGGATCTCGAGGCGCGCCAGCGGCGCCCCCAGGCAGAGATGCGGGCCTCGGCCAAATGCCAGATGGCGTTCGGCTCCTTGGCGATCCACCCGGAAGTCGTCGGCATCCGGTCCGAACTGCACGGGATCGTGATTTGCGGATGCGAAGCACATCATGATCGGGGACCCAGCGGGAACGTCGAACTCGCCGACTTTCGTGTCGACCTTGGCAACGCGACGGTGGCTCAGCACGCTGCCGTCGAAACGCAGGATCTCCTCGGTCGCGTCCGGTATCAGCTCGGGTTCAGCCAGGAGCCGCTCCCACTGGTCGCGGTTCCGGAGGAGCGCCAAGAGGCCGTTGCTCAATGAACTGGACGTCGTCTCCTGACTTGCCAACGCCATCGAGTAGATGATGTTGACGATGTCGGCCTCGTTCAGCTGCTCCGGCTTCTCGCGCGAGAGGCGGATCAGGTCGCTCGTGAGGTCCTCGTGCGGTTCCGCCTCACGGGCTGCTACGTGGCCCTCCACATATTTCCACATGGAAAGCACAGCCTCGGCGGCCGCGACCTGGTCTTCCTCGGGCGTTCGACCATAGGTCAACAGCGCGCGGGTATCACCCCACTCCTTCAGGATGTCGGAATCAGACGCGGGAAAGCCGAGCAGGTTGAAACCAGCGAAGCCGGCAAGAGGGAACGAAAACCTCTCCACGAAGTCGATGACTGGTTCATCTCGAAAACCAAGTATCAGGTCCTGCGCGTACGCGCGAATGCCTGCTTCCAATGACCGGAGTCGGCCGGGCGTCATCACCGACAGGACGGCCTTGCGCATCGGGGCGTGACGCGGGGGGTCGGCGTTGTTGAGCGTCGGAACCCGGGTGAAGCCGTTGTCGAGGACCCGTTGTGCTGCCGGGCAGAGTTGCACGAGCGGCGAGGAGGCGTTCGCAGCCGACCAGGTGGCGCGATCCAAGAGGATCTGCTCGACGTCCTCGTATCGCGTGACGATGTAGTGGCCGAGGGCAGGGAGGAAGAAGATGGGCTCTGCCGACCGGAGCCGCTCCAGCGACGGGAACGGATCCTCGAGGACCGCCGGATCCAGCGGGTCGAAGTCGACTGCGACCGGACATTCGGGCATGTCAGACGCCGAGGATCATGGTGCCGTTCGAGCAGAACCACCCACCCGTGCCGCTCACGCACGCCAACCGTGCGTCGGGAACCTGGCGTTCGCCGCACTCGCCGCGGAGTTGACGGGTCGCTTCGACGAGGAGGAACAGGCCACGCTGACCCGGATGGGACGCCGACAAGCCGCCGCCGTCGGTGTTCGTCGGCAACGCGCCGCCGACCCGCAGCCGTCCGTCCTCCACGAACGGGCCACCTTCACCCTTGGCGCAGAACCCGAGATCCTCGAGCGTGATCAACAGCATGTAGGTGAAGGCGTCATAGAGCTCGCACACGTCGATCTCGGCGGGTGTCACGCCCGCGCGGGCGAAGGCGAGCCGACCGGCGACCGCCGCCGGACCGGTCGTGAAGTCGGGCCACTGGCTCATGGACACATGGGAGCCGTGCTCGCCCGTGCCCAGCACCCACACGGGCGGCTTGGCCAGGTCCGCGACCCGGTCCTCGGCCACCAGCACTGCCGCGGCGCCGCCGTCGGAGCGGATGCAGCACTGCAGCTTCGTGAACGGGTCGGCGATCATCGGACCCGACAGCACGTCGTCGACCGTGATCGGGTCGCGGAACGACGCTTCCTCGTTCGGACCGGCGTTGGCCCGGGCCGACACCGCGACCTCGGCCAGCTGTTCCAGTGTGGTCCCGAACTCGTGCATGTGGCGGCGGGCGGCCATGGCGTACTTCGAGATCAGCGTGTGGCCGTACGGGACCTCCCACTGCAGCGGGCCGCGCGACCCCCAGTCGAGCGATGCGGTGCGCAACTTGTTGCGGAGGTCGGAACGAGCGGTCGAGCCGTACGTCAGCAGCACGACGTCGGCGTGACCCTCGGCGATGGCGTCCACCGCGTGGGCCGCCATCACCTCCCACGCCGCGCCGCCGACCGCGGTCGAGTCGATCCACCGCGGCTGCAGCCCCAGATACTCGCTCACGTCGATCGGTGCCATCGTGCCGAGCGCGGTCGATGCGACACCGTCGACGTCGTCTCGCGTCAGCCCGGCGTCGGCCAACGCGGCACGACTCGACCGGGCGACGAGCTCGAAGGGTGTCGCCGGCGCGCTCCCGGCCAGGGCGACCCCGGCGATCGCCACCCGCCGCGCCATCACACCGCCGCGGGGAGACGGATGAGCCGCGACGGCACATCGCGGCTGTCGCCGAACGCATGCCCGAGGAGGTGGGCGCGCTCGACGCAGAGGTTGGCGTCGTGCTCGAACGTGAACCCCGTGCCGCCGAGCACGGTATCGAGATCATCGACACCCACGTCGTGACCGATCTCCTCGAGGCCGATGGCTTGGGAGGCAGTCACGGAAGTCGATCGTAACGACGCTTTCATTTCGGCCTGATGTCCCATCCGGTGTCGACCTGACCCGTGATCGACACCTCGCACGCGGTGACAGCCGCGCGCGCCCGTGACCGATCGTCGCGATACGCAGTTCGACGTAGGACGTCAAGGACCCGCGCAACGGTGAGGACCTTGGCCGATGAGAGCTTGCCCGACGAGTACTTGTCCAGCAGGCCGTATGGGTGCTCTGCCTCGTCACGCTTGGTGTACAGCTCCCAAGAGAGCTGGGCGATCGTGTCAGGGTCCAACTCCGGTCCGATCAACCCGGCGATGGGCACATGCGCCACATAGACACCCGTGCCGGCCAACGCCTCGTGCAAGTTGAGCAGCCAGTGACGAAGCGCGCCGCCCGCCACGCTGTAGTTGCCCATCCTCGGGATCGGTCGACACATGTTGAGATGGGTGCGGGCGGTCATTCTCGTCGAGCCTGGTACCGATCTATATACAAAAGATCTCTGTCGCCGGGCGATGAACAAACGGCAACGGATCCGTGAGTGTGCCGCTTGAACTGTTCAACCGCCGTGCTAGAAAAGACGGTGGATCAGTCCGGTCATACGAAGAGCGCCCCGCCGCTCGACGCTTCAGCCTTGCTGACGCGCCAGCCGATCGGAGCTCGGAAGACGCCGGGTAGGGAGCCGAGGGGCGGGAGGCAATGGTGGATACGTGGGAGCTCGAAGCACGTGAGAGCATCCGCGATCTCGTCGCCCGTTACAACGCCAACGGGGACAGCGGACGTTTCGATCAGGTCATGGACCTCTTCGCTCCCGACGCGGCGATGCAGGTCGGTGACGGGCCGATCCTCACCGGCCCAGAGGCCATTCTCACCATCTTCACCGTCGCAACGGAGCGCGTGGCCCAGTTCGGTCAGCATCCGAAGTACCTGCGCCACATGACCTCGACGCTTCAGATCGATCTCGTCGACCGGTCGTCGGCGACGAGCCGGTGCTACTACGCGGTGATCACGGACATCGGCCTGGATCAGTGGGGCCGCTACATCGACCAGTACCGGACCGTGGACGGCGTGTGGCGCTTCGCCAACCGGCGGGTGACCATCGACGGCCGAAGTGAGAACGCGCTGTTCCTCGGTCCTTAGCTCAGGCGCAGCGACGACCGCGCCGAGGTCGGCTTCTAGCGGCTGGCCTTCACCGAGCGCCCGGCGCCCGGCCCCCGCTGGCTGGACGCCCGGGGGTCATCAGACGCTCGATCCGTTCGCCGCGCTGCCCTTCGCCGCGCCGCCACCAGCCGGATCCGGCTGCTCACCTACCTTTGCGTGCTCGCCGTGCACCGAACTGCCCAGGGTCATCGACCACGACCGTGGCGCCCTGCGCCGCCAGCTCCAGGGCGTGTCCACGGCCGATGCCGTGTCCGGCGCCGGTCACCAACGCGATCTTTCCGTCACGCAAGCCAGCCACTCTGCGCCTCCTTGCAAACCTTGGGTCGGAATACGCCAGCCGAGACCTCGCTCGTCACGGCGTCCAGTGGCATGGCTCAGACAGCCGATTCAGAATCGAGCCCGGCGATGTCGTTGTGCATTCTGTCGAACCATCCCTCGACTTGCCCCGTCGGCGCCGGCACCTCGACCACTGGATCATCCCGGTTGTCGTACTCAAGATGCAGCGCCTGACAGATGATGGAACTTCCTATATAGGTCGTCACGATGAACGTGAGCTCCAGCACTGCGACGTCTGACAGAGATTCCTTGAGCGCCGTCATACGTTGCTCCGGCACGCGTCCGCCGCGAATCAGGTCCTCGGTGTAGGCGAGGACCTGACGCTCGAGCGCGGTGAAACAGGTCGAGCTCGACCACGTCGGTATCGCGGCCACCCTCTCGTCGGAGATGCCAACATTACGCATGGACTTGCACTTCTGAGAGAACACGAACTGCGATCCGACCATCCATCCGGTACGAGCCAGCGCGATCTCACGCAAGACCGGATCAAGCTCCCGGTTGGGGCCGTATTGCCACATATGCCGTAGTCGCATGATGTGGAAGAGTTCGGGATCCAGAGCAAAGACCGTCCACCAATCTCCCGGTGTCCCAGTCGCCGTCCCAGGCTCAGACACGGGATCGCGATCACCGAAGAGCTTCTGGTAGATGTCGAGGATTTCCTGCGACGTCACTTCGCCTCGCGAGACTTCTCGCAAGCGTGCCATGTTGCTTCTCCTTCATCGTGTTGGCGTTGCGCACAGTCGAGCGGTGATGAACCGGTCTTCGCAACGCTGCCGGTTACGAGCGGGTACGGTCGATGTCGTGCCGTGCCCCGGCGGCGGTGAGATTGGCGGCCACGCCGCGGGAGCGGACCAGCCACTCGCCGAAGGTGAATGGCTCCGGGCCGTCCACGTACGCCTCGTGATCGCAGAACTGGCGGCCGGCCGCCTCGAGCGCCTGACTCACGGAGTCGCGCTCGCCGCGAAGCGGCGGGTCGCTCGCCATTCTGCCCATCGGGGAAGTACCGGCGCGCACAGGAGCGAGGCTAGACGGCTTCACAGAGTCGTCAACCGCTCCTTCGGTCACCGACACTCCCCGGAAATGGTGGTGTCATCGGGCCGTGCGGGTCTCGCGAATCCCTTCACTCGCGGATCCCTTCAACTGGGAAGAAGATTCCCCGCGAGGCGAGCCGGGTTGGCGACGCAGTGCTGCGCCTTCGACCCGGCGGATGGCCGGGCCGCGTCTTTGGTGGTCGCTCGGCGACGACACCCGCAGAGTTCGGCCTTCAGTGCCCCGGCTGCCTGCCCGCAGTCGAGTCCGCGCTGTCGTGAGGTGGAGCTGCGGCGTACCGGTCGCCCAACGAATCGAACCAGTCCTTTCGCACGAGCGCCTGCCGTTCATCCCACGTCGCATAGGCCGTACCGTCACTGGTTCCTGTGACGTGGAGCGTGCGCAAGGCGCTCCGAACCGCTTCGATGCTGACGATCAGCGGGAAGTTCGCATAGAGGGCGATCGAGTAGCCGAGTTCCTGGATCCGATGCACAGGCAGCTCCGGCGTCTTGCCTCCCTGCACGATGTTCAGCACCTTCGGTCCGGGCACTTCTCGCCCGACGATGATGATCTCCTCTTCGGAAACCGGCGCTTCCACGAACGTGATGTCGGCGCCCGCCTGGCGATAGAGCTGGGCGCGACGACACGCCTCCTTCAATCCGAGTTCAGCAAGGACATCGGTCCGCGCGACAATCAACAAGTTTGGATCCTCCCGGCCCTCGACCGCGGCATGAATCTTCTCGACCATCTCTTCGGCCGGCACCGTGGACTTCCCTTCGAAATGACCACAACGCTTCGGAAAGGTCTGATCTTCGATCTGTATTGCACTCGCTCCAGCGCGCTCGAGCCTGCGCACCGTGTGCCAAACATTGACCGCATTACCGAAACCTGTGTCGGCGTCGACGATCAGTGGTGTCTGAACAATGCTGCTGATGGCCTCGACGTGGGACGCGATCTCAGGTAAGGACAGCAGACCGATATCTGGCACACCCAAGTAGGTGTTGGCGATCCCTGCTCCTGTCACATACGTGGCCTCGAAGCCGACGTCTTCGATCAACCTCGCCGTCAGTGCATTGGGCGCGCCCGGTACGACGATTGCGCGGCCTGACTCGACTAATTTCCGGAACCGTGCCCTGGTGTCCGCTGGGCTAACCATGGATACCGAAAGCGGTCATGACACTCCGGGTTCCGAAGACAAGTTCACCCCGAGGCTGTCGTCTGCAACGGTGCGATCTGGAATCGTGTCCGTCATCGCAGCCATCCTGACGAGTACTGGGCCCCTTGTGCTCGCTTGATGCCCGCGACTCCCTCGGTCTGGCGAATGTCCGCGAAGCTTCGACCATCGGGAGCAGTTGCGCGAGCGCTGTGAGCCAGAGTGAGGACATCCTGGGGGAGGCCGACGAGCCGTGCGGCCGCGTCCCCCGACGCATCGGCGACCGCATCGACCGATCTCTTGTTCAGTACGACGGCTTCGCGCGGAAGCCGGGCGATCCGCTGGCGACGCGACGTCGTCGCCGGCGGCGGCCGCCGTGCTCCTGCTGGATGCGTGGGAAGCGACCGTCCTCACAAGGTCAGCTCAGCGCACCGCGAGGACGAGCTTGCCGCGGAGGTGCCGGCCTTCGCTCACGCGGTGAGCGCTCGCCGCGTCGCGCAGCGGGTAGACGGTGATCTCCGGGAGGGCGACCGCGCCCGACTCGACGAGATCGACGACGTGTGCGAGGTGAGACCGATCCCGCAGGATCGACGGTCGAAGGCGCACGATGTCGTCACGTGAGGTCGGTGGCAGCTCGAATCCCACCGCGATGGACGCGACCCGACCGCCCGGCTTGACCACCGTGTAGCACCGCTCGATGACGTCGAGGCCGACGGTGTCGAACACCGCGTCGCAGTCGGAGACCACTTCGGCGAAGTCGACCTCGTGGTAGTCGATGATCTCGTCGGCGCCGAGCTGTCGCACATAGTCGTAATTGGCGGCGCTGGCGGTGGTGATCACCCGGGCACCGAGGTGCTTGGCAACCTGGACGGCAAATCCGCCCACGCCCCCGGCGCCGCCCTGGATGAGGATGGTCTCGCCGGCTCGGAGCTGGAGGGTGTCCTCGATCGAGACCACCGCGGTCAGACCGATCAGTGCGACGGCCGCCGCCTCGACGTGCGTGAGCGCGTCGGGCTTCCGGGCGAGGATCGCGGCCCTCATGGCGATCCTCTCCGCGTAGGCGCCCTCGAGGAGGACACCACCCGCGTTGTCGCACACGCCGAACACCGCATCCCCGATCGCGAGGTCGGTGTCCGCGCCCACGGCACTCACGACGCCGGAGAAGTCCCGCCCGAGGATGTGCGGAAGGTCGGGAGCGACGCGGTACGTCCCGGGACGGTACGCCCCTTGCCGCACCCGCCAATCCGCACCGTTCACGCTGGCGGCGTGCACGTCGACCACGACCTGGCCCGCTTCGGCGACCGGGTCCGGAACGTCGCCGTACTGCAAGACCTCCGGGCCGCCGTGCGCTTCGAAGAAGACCGCCTTCATGTCACACCGCCGGTGGCTTGGGAGGCAGTCAGGGAAGTCATGCGTTCGTGCCCAGCTCCCCGCGCAGCTCACGCTTGAGCACCTTCCCGTAGGCATTGCGCGGGAGGGTCTCGACCTGTTCCCAACGTCGTGGGATCTTGTAGCCCGCCAGCGCGGCGCGGCAGTGCGCTTCGAGCGCGGCGGTGTCGAGCCGCGAACCGTCGCCGGCGGCGGGGACGACGACGGCGACGACCAGCTCGCCCCACAAGTCGTCGGGCACGCCGACCACGGCGACATCGGCCACGTCGGGATGGGCGCTCAGCACCTGCTCGACCTCGACCGCGTACACATTGGAGCCACCCGAGATGATCATGTCCTTGGTGCGGTCGAGGAGGTGGAGCAGACCGTCGTCGGTGATGCGCCCGAGGTCGCCGGTGTGGAGCCAGCCGTCGCGAAGCGTCTCGGCGGAGGCCTCGGGTCGGTTCCAGTAGCCGCTCATCACCGATGGACCGCGCACGACGACCTCGCCGACCGTGCCGGGCGGTGCCAGCTCGCCGTTCTCGTTCATGATCCGCACGTCGACGCCTGGACGGGCGCGGCCGGCCGAGCCGAGCGCGTCCGGGCGATGGTCCTGGCGACGGAGCACGGTGGCGGTCATCGGCGTCTCGCCCTGCCCGTAGAGCTGCACGAAGATCGGCCCGAACCGATCGAGGGCTCGCTGCGTGGCCGCCGGCGTCATGGGTGCACCGCCGTAGACGACGTACTCGAGCGTCGGGAGGACGACGTCGGCGGGCGCGGCGTCCGTGAGCATGACGATCTGCGTCGGCACCATCCAGGTGTTGGTGACTCCGTGGTCGTCGACCAGGGCGAGCACGCCGGCCGGGTCGAAGCTCGGGGTCGGCGTGATGACCTGGTGGGCGGCGCGGGCGGTGGCCGCGATGGCGTGGAACCCCGCGCCGTGACTGAGGGGCGCGGCGTGCAGCGTCACGTCGGTCTCGTCGAGCGGCGTGAGGTCGGCCAGCCACGACACCGTCACGAAATGCAGGACCGCGTGCGACAGCATCGCTCCCTTCGGATGTCCCGTGGTGCCGGACGTGTAGAAGATCCAGGCCACGTCGCTGGGGTCGACGTCGGCCTCGTCGGGCGGAGGCGGACCCTCGAGGCGGTCGACGCCGACGACACCCACCGTCGCGGCGTTCCCGCTCGCGCCGGCTGCTGCCCTGGCGGTCTGCTCGTGCGCGCCGTCGGTGAGAACGACCGTGGCGCCGGCGTCACCGACCAGGAACGCCAGCTCGTCGGTGGTCAGGCGCGCGTTGCACGGGACGAGGGTGGCGCCCGACCGCCACGT
The DNA here is from genome assembly GCA_963720765.1 of uncultured Actinomycetes bacterium. GTDB lineage: Bacteria > Actinomycetota > Acidimicrobiia > IMCC26256 > DASPTH01 > DASUAS01. The sequence goes on along the minus strand of CAVRGS010000008.1, from coordinate 11,436 downwards.
GGCGAACATGGCGACGAGGTACTCGAGGCGGTTGTCCAAGAACAGCGCGACGCGCGTGTCGCGTCCCGCGCCGACGGACCGCAGCCACCCGTCCATCGCCGCCACTCGGCGTTCGAGCTCGGCGTAGTCGATCGTCGTGTCCCGCCACGTCACCGCGGGTCGCTCAGGGAAGCACGTGGCAGCATGGCGAAGGAGGCCGGCGAGGTTCATCGGCGGTAGACGCTAGTGTCAGATTCTGTGACAGTCGAGGGTGTGCGCTTCGAGACGACCGGTGCGGTGGCAGTGTTGACGCTCGACCGCCCTGCCCGCCGCAACGCCATCGACTTCGAGAGCTGCAACGCGCTGCGGACGTTCCTGCAGCGGGCCGATGCCGACCACACCGTGCGGGCAATCGTCCTCGCGGGGAACGAGCGCGACTTCTGCACGGGCGCAGACATCACCGCCGGTCCTGACGCCGCGAAGGATCTCACTCCGCTCGACTACCGCTATCTCACGGTCGACTACCAACGCTTGTTCCAGCAGCTGTGGGAGACCGAGACACCGGTGGTCTCAGCGGTCACCGGCACGGTCGCCGGTGCCGGGTGGATGCTGGCGCTCCTCGCCGACCTCGTCGTCGCGGCGGAGGGTGCCCGGTGGACGCACGTGTTCACGCGGCGCGGCATGGTCCCGCATGCCGGCGACCCGTACTTCCTCCCGCGGGTCATTCCCTTCCACCGCCTCAACGAGATCGCCATGCTCAGCGAACCGGTGACGTCGGAGACGCTGGCGTCGTGGGGCGTTGTGAACCGCTGCGTCCCAGCCGCTGACGTCGTGGCGACAGCGACCGAGCTGGCGGTGCGGTTGGCGGCGGGACCGACCCGGGCGCTCGGCATGACCAAGCGCCTCTATCGACGCTCGCTCGACAGCGACATGCTCACCGCTTTCGAAGAAGAACGCGCGGCCCAGGCGCTGATCTCGACGACGCGCGACCGGCGCGAGGGCGTGCAGGCGTTGGTGGAACAGCGCCCGGCGGAGTTCACCGGCGAGTGACTCCGCGACGACGTCAGTCATTGCCGTCCGCCTCGGGGTTGTCCTGCATGGCTGCGGGCACGGGGTGGCGGAACAGTTCAGACGCGTTGCGCCAAGCGATCATGTCGGCCTCCTCCTTCGGGAGTTCGCCGATGAGGCGATGGAGGCGTTGCTGGCTGTCGGGCCATCCGGTGTCGGCGTGCGGGTAGTCGACCTCGTAGGTGATCTTGTCGAGACCGATCCGATGCCGCTGCGACATGGCGGAGGGGTCGTTCAGCGTGCAGAACCAGAAGTTGCGCCGGAAGACGTCGGCGGGCCGCATGTGGTCGGGCCAGCTGGTGCGGGAGTCGCGGTAGCCCTCGGCGTGGTCGAGGCGGTCGAACACGCCAGCCACCCAGCCGATACCGCCTTCGCTGAGACAGATCTTCAGGCCTGGGAAGCGCAACGCCATACGCGCGAACAACCAGTCCATCGCCGTCAACATGGCGTAGCCGGCTCCGAAGATCGCGCCGACGGACCCGGTCTTCTCGGTGAGTGCCGGAAGGCCCGATGAGCCGGTGTGAACGCAGATGATCGTCTCGGTCTCTTCGCAGGCTTCCCAGAACGGGTCCCAGAACGGCGAAGAAAGCGGTTCGAAGCCGAGCTTTCCCGGGAGCTCGGGGAAGGTGACCGCCTTGCAGCCACGAGCGGCGTTCCGTCGGATCTCGGCCGCCGCGACCTCGGCGTTGTTGAGCCACGGGATCTGACAGGCGATCAGCCGGTCGGGATACGAGCCCGCCCACACCTCGACGTTCCAGTCGTTCCAGGCCTTGACCGTGGCGAGCGCAAACTCCTGGTCAGGGAGGCCCTGGAGGCGGACTCCGGCGAAGCCGACGAGCGAGGGGAAGTTCAACGACGCGTAGACGCCATCGACGTCCATGTCGGCGATCCGTTCGTGCACGTCGTAGGCGCCAGCACGGATCATTTCGAACCGCGTCGGCTCGACGAAGACGCTGTCCTTCTGCTGCCCGGCGACAGCGTTGATCGCGATCTGAGACAACACGGTGCCGTCGAGCACCCAGGCGTGATTGCCATCGGCCGTCTCCACCACGCGGGGCGAGCGGTCGGCGAACTTCGCCGGCATACGTCCTTCGAACATGTCGGGTGGCTCAACCAGGTGATCGTCGACCGAGATGATCGTGTACCGCCGGGCCCGACGGGCAGGACGGTCACCGATCTGCGGAACCCTTGACGGGGCGTATGTGGCGGCGGCGGCCGCGCTCGCTGCGTTGGCGAGGACTTCGGGCGACGGTGTGGCGACGTCGGTCATCGGGTGCTCCGGTTCTTCAACTGAGACGATCTGCGGTCAGGAGGCCGAGCGTCGCTTGACGGGACGAGTCCCGGCTGCGGGCCCGGTGAGCTGCTTGAGCTCGTCGAATGCCGCGCCGATGCAGGTCGCCAGGTCGTGACCGCTGGCGGTCAACCACCGTTCGACAGCGAGGCCGAACAGGGCCATGGCGACTCGGGCGACGGCCTGGCCGTGGACGTCCGGTTCGCCGTGCCGCTGCGCAACGGCGTCAGCCACCCATCGGGTCAGCTCCTGTGTGGCGTCGCCGCCACGTCCTCGGAGGGCGGCTGAGGTGGCGCAGGCGGCGTAGAGCATCGCGATTCGGTCGCGGAAGTCTTCGATCTCCGGTCCGAGTGTCCGTAGGGCGTCGCCGATGGCGGTGAGGTCGTCGATGGCGGGGTCACGGGCGAGGATGTTCGACAGGGCCGTCTTGAAGCGGTCGTCGCTGATGAAGAACAGCGGGTGCTCGCGGTTCGGGAAGCTGAAGAGCAGCTCTTCCTTGGAGGCGAAGTAGCGGAAGAAGGTGCGTGGTGACACGCCAGCCAGCGCGGCGATCTCTTCGACGGTGGTGCTGTCGTAGCCCTTGTCGGCGAACAGCTTGAGGGCGGCGTCGGCGAGGTCTCGTTCCACACGGGCGCGCTTGCGCTCGCGGAGTCCGGGTTGGGGCGTATCCATCACCACGTGATGCCAGCGTCTTTCAGGCCCTGGCCGATGGTCTTGCGGATCGACTGGCCCGAGAGGTAGCCGAGGTAGGTGGACGCCTGGTACACGAGCTCTTCGAGCTCGGGGACGGTGAGCCCGTTGCGGATCGCGACGGCCACATGGTCGCGGAGGGCGTCGTGGTTTGGGAGGGCGGCCATCAGGCCGAGGGTGACCACGCTGCGGTCCCGGCGGGAGAGGACCTCGGTGCGCGCCCAGAGGTCGAAGTACATGTTCTCGAGGATCATGTAGTCGAGCTCCGGTGCGAAGGCGTCCTCCGGGAGCTCGTCGGGAAGGTCGAGAAGCGGGTTGGCGGGGTCCATCTCGCGTAGGACGTCCTTGGCGATCTTGCGCTTCTCGCTGCCGGTGCGCTCCTTGCGGGCGACGTCGGCCTCGGGGAGAGGCTCCTTGATCAGCTCGTGCTTGGTGAGCGCACCGACGATCGCCATCATGGCGTGGGCAGCACACGGTGAACCGACGTATGCACGGGCGTGCACGATCATCGCCTCGAGCTCGGCGACCGTCGCCCCGTTGTAGATCGCGCCGGGAGCGTGGAACTCGAGCTCGAACTGGTTGGACACGTTGCCAACGCCGATCATCAACGCGACGTTGAACAGGCTTCGTGTGCGGTGATCGATGATGTCGTCGCGGTCCCACATGTCGCAGTAGGAGTCCTCCATCGCCATCAGCGCCGTGTCCCCGGAGAACGACCCGGGCGGGATGTTCCCGCCGTGCATCCCGTGGGCGGCGCCCGGCAGCATCCGCTGGATGTTCAGGATCCCGATCTGACGCTTCTCGCTTCCCTTGCGCTCGCGCTTCGCGAACACGGCCACGCGCCTGCTGTCGCCCATCTGCGCCCCCTTCAACCGAGACCACGCTAAGGAAATGGCAGTCGACTGTCAAGTGCTGGTATTACGCCAACTGGCAGGAGGCTGTCACCCGAGCCGCTGCAAGCCATCGCCGTGCCCGGTACCGTGCGGCGGTGGCCGGTGCTCGCCAGCAGCAAGCCCAAGCGACTCGCCAGCGGGTGCTCGCGACGGCGCGCCGCCTGTTCGGCGAGCAGGGCTACTTCTCGACGGGCACCAACGAGATCGTCGAAGCGGCCGGCGTCGGGACGCGCGGCGCGCTCGTATCACCATTTCGCTGACAAGGAAGCGCTCTTCCGTGCCGTGTTCGAAGATGTCGAGACCGACCTGGGTGCGAAGGCCGGCGCGGCGGTCACCGGTGAAACCTGGTTCGAGCGGCTCGGCCAGGCGCTCCACGCCTTCCTCGACGCGACGCTCGACCCCGAAGTGCGACGGATCATCCTGATCGACGGGCCCGCGGTTCTGGGCTGGGACGTGTGGCGGGCGATCGAGGCGCAGCACGGACTGGGCGTCATCGAGCACATGCTCAACGAGGGCACGCGCGATGGCAGCGTCAGGGTCGTCGACGGCGGGGCGATGGCGCATCTGTTGTTGTCCGTCGTCGACGAGGCAGCATTGTTCATCGCCCATGCGCCGAAGCCGCGGGTGGCGCGGGCAGAGGCGGGTCGGGCGCTGGAGACGCTGCTCTCCGGCCTCGCTGCCTCATCGGCTTGACGCGATCTTCGCCGCCGCCATATGTTCACCTACACGTTGTAGGTGAACTTTGAACGGAGGTCGGATGTCGGACGAGAAGCAAGTGGTGCAGGAGTTCTGCGACCTGATGGTCAAGCGCGATGCCGAGTTGCTCCGGCCCTACCTGGCCGACGACGCCACCTACCAGAACGCAGGGATGCCGGCGGCGAAGGGCATCGAGGACGTCATCGCCGACCTGGCCGGCCAGTTCGCGATGTTCGCCGACTCCTACGAGTACAAGACCATCACTGTGGCCGCCGAGGGCAACGTGGTCATGAACGAGCGCCTCGACTGCGTGCGCGGCCCGAGCGGCACCGTCCATGAGCTCCCGGTCATGGGCACCTTCATCGTGAAGGACGGCAAGATCACTCGCTGGACCGACTACTGGGACACCGGCCTCCTGGGCAAGATGATGTCCGGCGAGGACACCTCCGAGCTCGTCCCCACCTACTGATGCCGGCGCGGTGAGCGCAGTCGTGTGGGAGGAGGCGTCCGTCGAGATCGACGGCGTCGGCATCCGTTACCGGACGCACGGTGAAGGCAGTCCGATCGTGTTCGTCCACGGCGTCTACGTCGGCGGGTCGTTGTGGGATGACGTCGCGGCGCGACTCGAAGGCGTCCGCTGCGTCATCCCCACCTGGCCGCTCGGCGCCCACCGCGACCCCGCGCCGGCGGCCGACCTCTCCGCACGCGCCACCGCCCGGCGCATCCCAGCGTTCCTGGAGGCGCTCGACCTGCGCGACGTCACGTTGGTCGGCAACGACACCGGCGGCGGCCTCTGCCTCGCCAGCCTCGGCACCGAAGCCCCCGGCCTCGACCGGATCGGCCGTCTGGTGCTCACGAACTGCGACAGCTACGAGCACTTCCCGCCCAAGGGCTTCGACACCGTCGCCGACCTCGCCCGCAAGGCGCCGCCTGTCGTGAGACTCATGTTGCGCTTCTTCGCCTCGAAGCCCGGGCAGCGGCTGTTCTTGAAGTCCGTGTGCAAGCACCCTCCTACCGGTGACGCCGCGAGCCGGGTGTTCGAGGCGTTCTCGACGAGCAGCGCTGCTCGTCACGACGCGCTCCGCACGACGGCGTCGTTGGAGCCCTCGGTCACGATGGATGCCGTGCCCGCGCTCAAGGTCTTCGACGAACCGGTGCTGCTGGCGTGGGGCGACAGCGACAAGCTCTTCCCGCTCGACCACGCCCGCCGCCTCCAAGCCGACTTCCCGAACGCCCGACTCGAGATCATCCCCGACGCCAGCACCTACGTCATGCTCGACCAACCCGAAGCGCTGGCCCGTTCCCTCGGGTCCTTCGTCACCTAGGCGACCGCGAAAGTGCAGGTCAGAGGCCCTGTTCACATCCGATGAGCTCTGCCCCGCCCTTCGCGAACCAACCTTCAGGAGCAGCCGTGGAGCCGACCCGGTTCGATGACCTCGACGCCCTCCAGGCGCTCGCGTCCGACGCATTCGGGGACTTCGGTCCGCGGATTGAGGTGACCCAGCAGATGATCGACGCCTTCGCCGAGCTGACCGGCGACCGCCAATGGATTCACGTCGACGTCGAGCGGGCCACGCGCGAGAGCCCCTTCGGCGGTCCGATCGCCCACGGCTTCCTCACGCTCTCGCTCCTCCCGAAGATGGCGGCAGGGGCGTCGCTCCAGGTCACGGGCCACACCAATGCCGTCAACTACGGCGCCGAATCGCTGCGCTTCCTCTCCCCCGTGCCAGCCGGGGCGAACCTCCACGCCCGCAACCGAGTGGTGCGGGCGGAGTGCAAGTCCAGCGGCACGCTCGTGACCGTCGAGTGGGACATCCGCGTCGTCGACGCCGAGAAGCCCGCTGTGCTCTACCGGATGCAGACGCTCTACCGGTGACACGGCAGCTGCCGATCGAGCTTCCCGCGCGATCGCGGCGACGACGACCTCCCTCAACCTCCACTCTCACCGCCGAGCTCGCAACCGTGCTGGTCGGTGTGCCCGAAACGGCGTGGCGGCCAGCCGTGAACGCCGATGGCAGCGACGAACGCGACGGCACCGAAGTCACCGAGATCACCGATCTCGTCGACCTCTCCGCCTAACCCATCCTTTTCTGCCTCCCCCTGCTGCCGTCAGCTGGTCGTCCAGGCGACGATGATTGTAGACGGCTGCGGTCATGAGGACCACGCTCGTCCGTTGCCGGCCGAGTAGCGCAGTTTGCGCCCGCCCATGGTCTTGATCCAGCCGAAGGTTCCTCGATCCGTTTCCGGATCCGTTGACTCACCGCATGCCCTTCTGGCGGGTGGTGCGCCCATCGATCGTGAGCGTTGCCTGGTCGTGTTCGGCGCGATGTGCGGCGTGCCCAGCTCCGCCATCAGCGACGGTCTCTGGTGTCATATCCCTTGTCGCCCTCGACGTCGCGCCGCCTCTCGCGGTCGCCCGAGCTCTCGGGCGGTGTCACGCTCCGCGTAACCGTTCGCTTCGCACAGTTCGATGTCGACCAGCAACGCGTTGCGGTGTTCCATCAACAGATGCCCCGTTAGAGAGCTTCGCGCGGTCGCGTTGGACTTGCGGGCCATGCGCGCTTCAGGATCCGTGTCAGTGCGTCTGTTCGACGTTTCTGCCCGTGGAACTGACCTCGCGTTCGTCCCGCTGTTGGCGGCGCCGGCGGCCCGTCTTTGGTTGGCTCTTGTGCGAGCCCACGCTTCCCACGTGCCATCGACGGAGAAGTGATCACTCGACACGTACGCCGCACTTCGCCTGACCGACACCGCGGCGAGACCGTCCGCGATGTCGTGATCGAGGAGGCGTCGACGGTTCTTCGAGAACGTGTCGCGTCGAACGCCTTCGCGTCGATCGGGAGATCCAGGAACCACTTGAACAACAGTCGTAGTTGAGTCGTTCGCAGAACGCCCGCTCCGAACGGATCGAGTACATCGCCATCAGCACCGTTGCTTTGAGCAGCTGCTCGGCGGCACACTCGGCCGACCCTCACCGCGTACATCACGTCGAACTCGCCATCGAGCTCGCTAGCACCGCGTCGACCACGTCGCGATCCACGGATCGGATGATCCGCGGGATCAGATCCCCCGGATTCAACGTCGTCACATCGCCATCTGCCGCTCGGAGTTCCACGCATCACCCGAGCATGACGAACCCCAACCCAATCGCGAGCACTCACACGGGGTTTTTCAGCACCCTCTACCGGTTCGGCGGCGTCGAGTATCTGCCCCCGGTTGCGCACCGACGTTGTACTGCGCGGGGCGAACTACGTCGATCACATCGGGGAGATCACGGGACATCGCCCTGGGCGCGGCGAAGGTGCTCCCGGCTGATGGAATCCCAGACCTACGAACACATTTGGCTCAGTAGCGCGCCATGGCCTTGGCGACGGCCTCCTCGACCTCGGTGGTTGGGCGACCGACGCCTCCCGAACAACTGAACCCGCCGTCTACGGGCAGGTTCACCCCGGTGATGTACGCCGACTCGTCGGACGCGAGAAACACCGCGGCGTTCACGATGTCCTCGACCTCGCCGATGCGCGGGATCAGACACTTGCTCGCGAAGAGCGCGCGCACGGGCGCGTCGGGCGCGTCGCCGAGGAACGGCCGGAGCTGCGGTGTGTCGATCACGCCCGGGGAAATGCTGTTGACGCGGATGTTGCGGCTCGCGAGCTCGATCGCCAGGTTCTCGGTCAGTCGGATGACCGCAGCCTTGGCGACGCAGTGCACGAAATTGCCGCCCGCGTTTCCCGGCAACCCCGACCCGACCATGCCCGCGATCGACCCCACGTTGATGATGACTCCACCGCCGCGCCGGTCGAAGACCGGTAGCGCGTGCTGCACGGACAGGAACACCAGTGTCAACTCGTTCGCGAAGTTCCAATCCCAGTCGGCACGCGACACGTCGTCGACGTTCGTCGCCTTCGCGACCCCCGCATTGTTGTAGAGGATGTCGAAGTCGCCGTAGGCCTCGACCGCGTACGCGATCCACGCCTCGACTGCGTTCTCGTCGGTGAGGTCTACCGGCTGCAACGAGACCATCTCTCCACCCGCGGCCCGGACCATGGCGACGGTCTCTTCGGCCTCGGCCACCTTGACGTCGCAACCGACGATCTTGGCGCCCTCGGCCGCGAAGTGGATTGCCGCCCGACGGCCTTGGCCACCCGCCGTGCCACTGATCAGTGCGACCTTGTCACGCAGCCGACCCGCCATGCTGTCCCCCTGGATTCAGACGTCTTGTATCAAGCTCTTGATCAAATGGGCCGACCTGATCCGGACCCTCCAAGTGGTCCGATCACCCCTGGCGAGCTGCGAGCGCTGCCGCGCCCTCCTCCACCAGCTTGGCCACGTCGATGGCGCCGGTCATCACCCCGGCGAGGAACCCACCGTCGATGACGACGTTGCACCCGGTGACGAAGCTGGCGGCATCGCTGTTCAGGAACGCCAGGGGCCACGCCTGCTCCTCGGGCTGGGCCTGGCGATCCATCGGCCCGTTGAACTTGGCGATGAACTCGGCGCCGGCGGCCTTCTCGAACTCCGGCATCATCGGCGTCGCGGTCGGTCCCGGGCTGATGCAGTTGACGCGGACGCCGTCCCCGACGACATCGATGGCGCGCTTCATCGTGTAGACGATGATCGCCTCCTTCGACAGCGAGTAGCCGTCGCCGAGCTCGTCGGGGTGCGTGTCCGCCCAGGCGCACGCGCCGTCGTAGCCGTCGGTACCGAGCACCTCCATGAGGAGCGGCATGTGCTCGATGAACTGCAACCCGGCGTTCGACGAGATGATGGCAACAGCGCCGCCCTTCGGGATGTAGGGGTGCACGCCTTCCACGACGTGGCGCATCGCCGCGAAGTTCACCGCGAAGACCTCCGGTGCGGGACGTGTCTGCGGGAGCCCCGCGCAGTAGAAGAGCCGGTCGATCGGTCCCGAGAGGGATGCGAGGACGTCGTCGATGGCCGCGCGATCCCGGAGGTCGCATCGCGTGAAGGACGCCAGCTCGTAGTCGGGATCCCGGAAGTCGACACCATGCACCTCGCCGCCGAGCGACGAGACCACCTTCGCAGCCGCCGCACCCATGCCCGAGTAGCAGCCGACGACGAGCACCCGCTTGCCGTCGTAGCGGAAGCGATCCTCCATGACACCCTCTCCTGGTCCGGCGCGGGTGCGACCGACGACCGACGCGAGCGTACGGTCGTGTCACATTTCAGGGGGATGTCCCTCGTGCGGCAACGACGGCGACGCGGCCTTCGCGTCGTCGCTCACCGCAGATGCGTCGCGGTCAGGGCCGCAGCCAGGCGATGGCCTTCGTCTCGAGGTACTGCTCGAAGCCTTCGAGACCGTTCTGGCGGCCGACGCCGCTGGCCTTGTATCCGCCGTAGGGCGAGTCCGCCCCGTACCACATCCCGCCGTTGACGCTGATCGACCCCGTACGGATGCGGCGCGCGACGGCCGTCGCCCGCGCCTCGTTCCCCGAGTGCACGCCACCCGAGAGGCCGTAGCCGCTGTCGTTGGCGATGCGCACGGCGTCGTCGTCGTCCTCGTACGGGATCACGGCCAAGACGGGGCCGAAGATCTCCTCCTGGGCGATGGTCATCGAGTTGTCCACGTCGACGAACAGCGTCGGCTCCACCCAGTAGCCCTTCGGGAACTGCGCCGGCCGGCCGCCACCGAGCACGAGCTTGGCCCCTTCTTCCTGACCCTTGGCGATGTAGCCGAGGACGCGATCGCGCTGCTTGGCGCTGATCAGCGGGCCCATCATCACGTTCGGGTCGGAAGGGTCGCCGTACGGCACCATGCTCATGGCCTGCGTGATCAGCTCGACGCCCTCGTCGTAGCGGGACCGCGGCAGCAGCATCCGGCTCTGCATGGCGCAACCCTGACCGGCGTGCATGCACACCATCGAGCCGCTGGGCACCGCCGTCGCGAAGTCGGCGTCGTCCAGCACGATCATCGCCGACTTGCCACCGAGCTCGAGGAAGACGCGCTTCATCGTGGCCGCGCCCTTCTCCATGATCCGCTTGCCGGTGACGGTCGAGCCGGTGAAGGAGATCATGTCGACCAGCGGCGACAGCGTGAGCTCTTCACCGATGAGGTGGTCGGATGACGTCACCACGTTGAACACACCCGGCGGGATGTCGGTCTTCTGGGCGACGAGGCGACCGAGCCGAGTGGCGTTCCAGGGCGTGTCGGGCGCCGGCTTGAGCACGGTTGTGTTCCCGGTGGCGAGGATCTGGCCGATCTTGCCGATGGTCACCTCGAACGGGAAGTTCCACGGCACGATCGCGCCGACGACACCCATCGGCTCCTTCCAGACCTGGCGTTGGCTGTTCATGCCGAAGGCCGCGCCGTTGGGCAGGTCGCGCTCCCACGGGAACTCTTCGATCATCTTCGCGGGGTAGCGCAGGCCGTCCTCGAGGGGGGCGTCGAGCTGCACGCTGTACGTCACCATGCGGGGCGCGCCGACTTCGGCGATGAGCTCCTCGCGCAGCTCCTCCCGCTCGGCCTCGAGCGCCTCCTGCAGCTGCTCGAGGCAGCGCTTGCGCAGGGCGCGGTTCGTCGCCCAGTCGGTCTCGTCGAACGCCCGGCGGGCGGCGGCGATGGCACGGCGCATGTCGGTCGCGGACGCGTCGGCGACCTCGCCGAGCACCTCCTCGTTGGCCGGGTTGATGTTCTCGAACCGCTTGCCCGAGTCCGCTTCGACGAGCTCGCCGTCGATCAGCATGCGGACCTCGCCGGTGAAGCTCGGTGCCTCGGCCATGTGCCCTCCCCTTCGTCAACTCGATCTACCGACGACACTATCTGACACAGGTGTTCACGTGAAGCCAGGGTGCTGTGGCGTC
>CAVRGS010000007.1:0-229308 GCA_963720765.1 uncultured Actinomycetes bacterium | reverse complement strand
TGGCGCGTCTGCCGGTTCCGCCACGCTCGCGCCCGATCAGTCTGGCACGCTGCAGAAATCCTTCGATACCCTAACCATGTGGTCATCGAAGGATGTGTCGGCGGCCGATGAGCCGGGCCAAGACGATCACGGGCGCCGCCCGTGCCGTCGCCCGCCTGGCCAAGCAGGTCGAGGTGGCACTGGGGCCGCTCGACCTCTCGCTCCCGCAGTACCGCGTGCTCGCCCTCCTCGGTGAGGGCTCCACCGCGTCGTCGGTGCTGGCTCGCCGCCTCGCCGTGAGCCCGCCGTCGGTCACCGCCGTGGTCGACGGGCTCGTCGGGCGCGGCCTGGTGGAGCGCGAGGCCGACCCCGAGGACCGCCGCCGCCTCACGCTGCTGCTGACCCGCGACGGCGCCAAGCTGCTCGCGGCGGCCGACGCCGCCGCCGAGGCGCGCCTCGACGAGATCGCCGGCTACTTCGACGCCGCGCCCACGGGGCTCGACCGCTGGAACCTCGCGCTCGATCGCAACCGGGAAGCGCGCTTGGAGCAGGACAAGTGACCATCGAGATGGGCGCGTTCGGCGCCGATGTGACGTCTCCGTTCGTCCCCGTCGGCGTCACGCCCGAGTACGCACCGCCGCGTGCGCACATCGCGCCCAAGAAGGATGGCGACGCGTTCGGCGAGGAAGGTGGCGGGAAGAGCACCTCGTGGATCCGGCGCATGCTGCCGATCGTCCTCGCACACAAGTGGATGTTCGGCTTCTCGCTGCTCGCGTCGTTCATCGGTCTCGCGGTGCAGGTCCAGATCCCCAACGAGGTGGGTCAGGCAATCGACTCGCTGGGGAAGTCGACGGGCAATTCGCTCGAGTACTTCGTCACGGTCATCGTGGTGCTCGCGGCGATCCGCTTCGTGCTCACCTACCTGTCGCGCAACTACCTGCTCAAGACGGCGTACCGCATCGAGTACGACCTCCGGAACATCATGTACGAGCACCTGAGCCGCATGTCGTTCTCGTTCTACGACCGCGTGCAGTCGGGTCAGCTGATCTCGCGCGCGAACTCCGACATCCGCTCGGTGCAGATGTACCTCACGTTCGCGCCGTCGATCCTGGTGCAGTGCAGCGTCGCGGTGCTCGCGTTCGCGGAGATGCTCTCGATCAACGTGCCCCTCGCGCTGGTGACGATGTCGACGATGCCGTTCGTCTACATCGTCGGGGTGCGGATGCGGAAGCAGATGTTCCCCGTCTCGTGGCTCATCCAGTCGCGCCTGGCCGATGTCGCAACGGTGGTCGACGAGAACATCAACGGCGTGCGCGTGGTGAAGTCGTTCGCGGCGGAAGACCAGCAGCTGCAGCACCTCACCGGCGCGGCGATGCGCGCCGAGTGGGCGAACGTCAGGGACGCCGACATCCGGGCCAAGTGGTCGCCGCTGCTCGAGAACCTGCCCCGCCTCGGCCAGGCCATCGTGCTGTTCTACGGCGGGTACCTCGCCATCCACGGGCAGGCCACCCCCGGCGACATCATCGCGTTCAACGCCTACGTCCTGATGCTGCAGCCGCCGTTCCGCCAGCTCGGCATGATCCTGATGATGGGACAGCGCGTGTCGGCGTCGGCCCAGCGCATCTACGAAGTGCTCGACGAACAGCCCGACGTGGTCGATCGGCCGGGTGCGGTCGACCTGGTCGAGTGCCGCGGCGACGTGCACTTCGACGACGTGTCGTTCGGCTACGCCTCCTCGACTGGAAGCGGCGGCACCCCGGTGCTCGAAGGCTTCGAACTGCACCTCCGGCCCGGCGAGACCGTCGCCATCGTCGGGCGCACCGGCAGCGGCAAGTCGACCGCGTCGCGCCTGCTGGCGCGCTTCTACGACGTCTCGGGTGGCGCGGTGCGCATCGACGGTCACGACGTGCGCGACCTCACGTTGCCCAGCCTGCGACACCACATCGGCATGGTGCTCGACGAGCCGTTCCTCTTCTCGGTGTCGATCCGCGACAACATCGCCTACGGCAAGCCCGACGCGTCGTTCGACGACGTGCGTGCGGCGGCGATCGCGGCGGGGGCCGACGAGTTCGTGCGGGCGTTGCCCGAGGGCTACGACACGGTGGTGGGGGAGCGCGGCTTCACGCTCTCCGGTGGGCAGCGCCAGCGACTCTCGATCGCCCGGACGTTGCTGGTGAACCCGCCGATTCTCGTGCTGGACGACGCGACCTCGGCCATCGACGTGCAGATCGAGCAGCAGATCCACGAGGCACTGCGTGGGCTCATGACCGACCGCACCACGCTCATCATCGCCCACCGCCTGTCGACCATCAGCCTGGCCGACCGGGTCGCGGTGGTGGAGGGCGGACGAATCATCGCCGAGGGCACGCACACCGAGCTCCTGGCCACCGAGCCGCGGTACGCCGAGATCCTGGCCCAGAGTGACGTCGACGCCGATCTGCCGGACGATGTGGTCGACGCCGATCTCGACGCGGTGGTGGCCGACGACGTCGAACGCTCCCGTGTGCTCGACGCCGACATCGGCGAGATGCGGGACGAAGACTGATGCGAGCGACGAACCTCGACGCGCACGCGGCGGCGGAGGGACGAAGGAGCGCAGCCGCTCGCTGCCGAGCGAACGGCCGCAGGCAGACCTCGTCCGGTGTCGTCTCCCAGCGCAGTGAGCGAGGCAATTAGCGATGGCGTGGGGCGGAGGGACCATCACGGGGGGCGCGCCGATGGGCGGCGCCGTCGGCGGTTCGCCGGGGAACCCGGGCAACGGGCTGCCGTTCGCGGGCATCCCGTGGGAGATGCGTCAAGGTGTCGAGAAGCTGTTGGCCGACGAACCCGACTTGAAGGTCGACCCGCGCTGGCAGGCGACGGAGGGCACGTTCACCCACCGCATGAAGGAGACCGGGATCAGCCTGCGGCGGATGTTGCGTCCGCACCGGGGGATGATGACGATCTCGGGGTTCTTCATCCTGATCGAAGCGCTGTGCGTGCAGGCGGGACCGGCTCTCGTCAAGTTGGGCATCGACGACGGCATCACCCCGCACGACTGGACTGCGCTGACGATCATCGGGATCCTCGCCATCCTCGCGGTCGTCGTGTCGGCGCTGGCCAGCGGTGCACGCGTCGCCACCACCGGCCGCGTGGCGTCGCGCGTCATGTTCGAACTGCGCGTCCGCACCTTCGCCCACCTCCAACGCCTCTCGCTCGACTACTACACCGACGAGAAGGCGGGCGTGATCATGACCCGCATGACGAGCGACATCGAGTCGCTCCAGCAGCTGCTGCAGGACGGGCTCCCGCAGTTCGCGCTGCAGGGGCTCACGATGGTCATCGTCACCGTGGTGTTGTTCTTCTACAACGTCGAGCTCACGTTGCTCACTCTCCTCCTGATCGTCCCGATCGTCACCGGGCTCTCGTTGTGGTTCCGGTCGGCGTCCGACAAGGGGTACAACCGCGTCCGCGACGGCATCGCCAGCGTGCTCAGCGACCTGTCGGAGAGCTTGTCGGGCGTGCGGGTCGTCACCGGGTTCAACCGGTCGCGCCACAACGTGCTGCAGCACCGCAACGTCACCGGGCACTACCGCGACGCCAACGACCACACCGCGCACATCGCCGCGACCTACGGCGCGTGCACCGAGTTCGTCGGGCTGCTCGGCCAGGCCGCGTTGCTCCTCGTCGGCGGCAACATGGTGCGCGACGGCACGCTCTCGGTCGGCGTGCTCGCCGCGTTCATCCTCTACCTGAACTCGTTCTTCGGACCCATCCAGTCGCTGGTGCAGCAGTACAACCTGTATCAGCAGGGTCAGGCCGCGATCACCAAGCTCGACGAGCTGCTGGAGACGCATCCGACGGTCGAGGAGTCGGAGCACGCGACGGCGTTGCCGCAGATCGAGGGCGCGGTCACGCTGAAGCACGTCTCGTTCGGGTACGACCCGGCGAAGCGCGTGTTGCACGAAGTCGACCTCGACATCGCCGCGGGCGAGACCATCTCGTTGGTCGGTCCCACCGGCGCGGGCAAGTCGACGATCGCCAAGTTGGTCACGCGCTTCTACGACCCGACGGAAGGACAGGTCGCAATCGACGGCCACGACCTGCGCGACATCACCATCGACTCGCTGCGCCGCCAGCTCGGCGTCGTGCCGCAGGAGCCGTTCCTCTTCGCGGGCACCATGCGCGACAACATCGCGTTCGCCAAGCCGGACGCGACCGACGACGAGGTGACCGAGGCGATCGACCGCGTCGGCCTCACCGACCTGATCGACCGTCTCCCCGAAGGAATCGACACGCCGGTCCACGAGCGTGGTGTGTCGATGTCGTCGGGAGAGCGGCAGCTCGTCGCTCTCGCCCGCGCCTTCCTGGCGTCGCCGCGCGTGCTCGTGCTCGACGAAGCCACGTCGAACCTCGACCTCAAGTCGGAGACCCAGGTGGAGGCCGGCCTCGACGCGGTGCTCGAGGGCCGCACCGCGATCATCGTGGCCCACCGCCTCTCGACCGCGATGCGGGCCGATCGCATCGCGGTCGTCGACGACGGCCAGATCATCGAGCTGGGCACCCACTCCGAGCTCGTCGACCGTCCTGGCGGGCGTTACGCAGAGATGTTCGAGGCGTGGATCGCCCACCTCGGGACCGACGCCGATCCTGGCCGCGACACGGGTCCGGAGGTGGTCAGGTCGGGGGCCAAGGGCTAGCGTCGTATGCCTACATCACCTCAATTGGCGTCAACCTGATTCCGGGGGAAGCAGAGCATCCATGGCAAACCAGATCCCGATCGTCGACTACCTGGTCCTCGACGACGGCGACCCGCACCTGGAAGCCAACGAGTGCACCAAGTGCGGTGCGCTGTTCTGGGACCGGCGCAACGCCTGCGGTCGCTGCGCCAACCGCGAGTTCACCAAGAAGCGTGTCGGCACCACGGGGGTGGTGCGATCCTTCGCCATCGTGCACCAGGCTGCGCCGGGTGTGCCGGTGCCCTACGTGTCGTCCGTGGTCGACCTCGACGGCGGGGGTGACGTGAAGGCCAACGTGGTCAACATCGAGCCCGACCCGGAGCACGTGAAGCTCGGAATGAAGGTGCAGTTGACGACGTTCGTGGCTGGTACGGACGACGAAGGCACCGAGGCCGTGGTGTTCGGCTTCGAGCCCGTCTGAGTCAGAGAGACCGAGAGAAGAAGGGATCTTCCAATGGGTGAATCCGTCTGGGTGCTCGGCGCCTCGATGACCAAGATCAGTCGCTACCCCGACAAGGACGTCATCGACCTTGCCGCAGAGGCCACGTTCAACGCCCTCGACGATGCCGGTGTGAGCATCTTCGACATCCAGGTCCTCGCGGCCGGGAGCATGTTCAACATGGGCGGCATCGGCCAGTCGGTCGCGAAGCAGGTCGGCCAGACCGGCATCCCGATCTACAACGTCGTCAATGCGTGCGCCACCGGTGCCACCGCGGTTCGCACCGCGCTGGTGGAGATCCAGGCCGGCAACGCCGACTTCGGCTTGGCGATCGGTGCCGAGCAGATGGGCAAGATGGGTCTCCTCGCCGGCAACGCCGCGCGCGGTGGTGCCAACAAGTTCGAGCCCGAGGGCCGCTTCGGCGGGGTCATGCCGGTCGACGGTTGGCTCGGCTCCGGCACCATGCCGGCGGTGTTCGGCCAGGCCGGCATGGAGTACGCGTACGAGAACGACGGCGTGGGCTTCGAGCAGTTCGCCAAGGTCGCGCAGAAGAACCACGAGCACTCGGCACTGAACCCGCTCGCGCAGTACAACAAGGTGTTCACGCTCGAGGAGATCATGGACGCCCGCGTGATCTCGTACCCGAACACGCTGCCGATGTGCTGCCCCACCGGTGACGGTGCCGCGGCGATCGTGCTCGTGTCGGAGTCGAAGCTCCGCACGCTGTCGCTCGAACAGCAGAAGCGCGCGGTGAAGGTGAGCGCATCGGTGCTCACCAGCGATCCTTGGTCCGAGGGCGGCGAGAGCCAGCCCGACGTCAACACGCTCACCCGCAACGCAGCCGACAAGGCCTACGAGCTCGCGGGCGTCGGCCCGGAAGACCTCGACCTGGTGGAGCTGCACGACTGCTTCGCCACCGCCGAGCTCATCCACTACGACAACCTGCGGCTCTGCGAGCCCGGTGGTGCGGGTGAGTTCATCGACAAGAAGGCCCCGTGGCGTGACGGCACCATGCCGGTCAACGTGTCGGGCGGTCTGCTGTCGAAGGGCCACCCGATCGGCATGACCGGCGCGGCCGGCGTGTTCGAGATCACCACGCAGCTACGCGGCGAGGCGGGCGACCGTCAGATCGAGGGCGCCAAGGTGGGCATGGCCCACGTCATCGGCCTCGGCTCGTCCTGCGGCATCCACATCCTCGAGAAGGCTGCGCTCTAGCCCGACTCCAGCACCGCCTAAAGGTAGCGATTCGTTTCAGGTCGGCTGAAACGGGTCGCTACCTTTTGCGCGTGCGTCAGGTCGCGAGCCGCTGCCCGATCGTGCGGAGGAACTCCTCGCGTTGGGCCAGGAATTCCGGGTCCTTCACCGACTTCCCGGTGACCAGGTGGGTCAGCTGGGGGAGGAGGAACGGCCCCATGGTGAGGCACACCTCGCTGAGCACGAGCTGCGCGGCGTCGAGATCGTCGGGGATCCGGCCCGCGCGTTGTTCCTCTCGCACGGCATCCACCCAGTCGGTGTAGAGCGCGCGCCGCTCTTCTTCGTTGACCGGACGGTCGGTGTCCGTCTCGAGCGCCTCCCACATGGTGAGGCGCGTGTACTCCCGTTGGCCGGGGAGGCGCGCGGTGCGCTCGGCGAGCCGGTCGGGGTCGGACACGTTGCTGGCGCGCAGCTTCTCCGCGCCTTCGGCCAGACGGCGCCGGAGGATCTCGCGGAACAGACCCTCCTTCGACTCGAAGTAGTAGTACAGCATCCGCTTGTTGACGCGCGCCCGTTCGGCGATGGAATCGACCCGCGCTCCGGAGATCCCCTTGGCCGAGAACTCGCGCACTGCGGCGGCGAGGATCCGTGCCTTGGTGGCCTCGGGATCGCGGTTTGCCACGTCGTCGCTCCGCCGGGTAAAGTTGTTAACTAGGTAGTTAATAGTAGCAGCGGGGGAGAAGGGGCCGGGCGGCACGGCATGCTCAGCGCGGAGAAGGCCTACGAGCGTCGTTGGTACACGCTGGCCGTCCTCTGCATGTCGTTGATCGTCATCACGGTCGACAACTCGATCCTCAACGTCGCGCTCCCCACCATCGTCCGGGATCTCGGCGCCAGCGGCTCCGACCTCCAGTGGATCATCGACTCCTACGTCATCGTGTTCGCGAGTCTGCTGCTCACCGCGGGCGCGCTCGGCGACAAGTACGGACGCAAGGGCGCCCTGACCGTCGGCCTCCTGCTGTTCGGAGGGTGCTCGGGGCTCGCCTCCTTGGCCACCACGCCCGCGATGCTCATCATGGCGCGCGGACTCATGGGCATCGGCGCCGCGCTCATCTTCCCCACCACGCTGTCGATCCTCACCAACACCTTCACGGGGAGGGAACGGGCCAAGGCGATCGGGGTGTGGGCCGGTGTCTCGGGGATCGGCGTCGCGCTCGGGCCGATGCTCGGGGGCATCCTGGTCGAGCACTTCTACTGGGGTTCGGTCTTCTTCGTGAACGTGCCGATCTGCGCGGCGGCGCTGGTGATGGGGTACTTCTTCATCCCGACCTCGCGTGACCCCGACAACCGACCGCTCGACCCGATCGGTGCGCTGCTCTCGATCCTCACCCTCGTTGCGCTGCTCTACGCCATCATCCAAGCGCCCGACAAGGGGTGGACGGCGCCCGCGGTGGTCGCCTCGTTCTTCGCCGGCCTGTTGCTGCTCACCGTGTTCGCCCTCTGGGAGATGCGCGCGAAGGAGCCGATGATCGATGTGCGAGTGTTCCGCAACGCCCGGTTCTCGGCCGCATCCAGCGTGCTCACGCTCACGTCGTTCGCGTTGTACGGCTCGGTGTTCCTGCTGATCCAGTACTTCCAGTTCGTCCTCGGGTACTCGCCGCTCGAGGCCGGCCTGCTCGCCATGCCGGTGGCGATCGCGATGATGGTCGTGTCGCCGAACGCCCCACGTCTCGTGCGCCGCTGGGGCACGAAGTGGGTTGTCGTGCTGGGGCTGCTCATCGCCGCGCTGGCGATGCTCTGCTACGCGTCCGACATGATCATGTCGTCGTTCGTCGGGGGCTGCGCGGTGCGCTTCCTGTTCGGCGTCGGACTCGGACTCACCTCGGCCCCCGCGACCGAATCGATCATGGGGTCGCTGCCCCCGAGCCGGGCCGGCGTGGGGTCGGCGATCAACGACACCACGCGCCAGACCGGTGGGGCGCTCGGTGTCGCCATCATCGGGAGCGTGTTCCTCGCCGCGTATCACCACTACGCCGACAAGGCGGCCAATCTCTCTGCTGCTTCGTCGGCTGCCCTGCACGACTCGGTCGGGCGCGCGCTCGAACTGGCCAACCGGCTCCCTGCCAAGCAGGGCGCCGCGCTCGTGCAGCTGTCTCACGACGCCTTCGTCGACGCCATGCGGATCACGTATCCGATCGCGGCGGCGTTCATCGTCCTGGCCGCGATCATCGCCTGGCGATTCCTCCCTGCGCACGGCCACGACGAGTTCGCGACCCACGACGACGAAGAGGAAGCGCGCGAGATCAGCGAGTACGAGATCCTCGGCGCGTAGCGTCACCCCTGTGACGTCCGGGCACCGCATGTGGATGCTCGTGGCGGTGGCAATCGGCGGCGCGCTCGGAACCATGGCGCGCTACGAGCTCGCCCTCGCCGAGCCGGTGGGGAGCGGACGGTTCCCGTGGGCGACGTTCGGCGCCAACGTCGTCGGCTCACTCGTGCTCGGGATCGCGGTCGTGGTGTGGGCCGACGAACGCGCCGCGGCCGGCGTCGCGCGCGCGTTCGTGGCCGTCGGCATCTGCGGAGGGCTGACCACCTTCTCGAGCTGGATGGTCGAGACCGTGCTGCTCACCCGAGACGGTGACGGCGGCCTGGCGGCCGCCTACCTGGTCGTGAGCCTCGTGGCCGGGCTCGCGGCGGTTGCGCTCGGCGTCGCCGGCGCGCGTCGGGTCCTGCACCGTCCGGTCCCCGTGTTCGACCCGGAGCAGGACGACTGATGCTGGGGCTGGTCGCGTTGGCCGGCGCGCTCGGCGCGCTCGGTCGCTACGGGGTGCACGGCCTCGTGCAGTCCCGCGCGGTGTCGCGCTTCCCGTACGGCACCGTGGTCGTCAACGTCACTGGATCGTTCGCGCTCGGTCTGGTGGCGGGACTGTTCATCTACCAGGGACTCGATCCCGACATCCGCACGGTCGTCGGCACCGGCTTCATCGGCGCCTACACGACGTTCTCGTCGTTCTCCTACGACACCTTCGGGTTGTTCGAAGCGCGTGCGACGCGTGCCGCGTGGTGCAACGCGCTCGGGAGCGTCGCGGCCGGTCTGCTCGCGGCCACCGCCGGGTTCGCGCTCGCGGGCCTGCTCTAGAAGAGCAGGTCTAGGCCGCGGAAGCCTCGACCGCGAGCGCAGCCCCGAACTGGTCGGCGAGGGCCACCGCGACGATGCGCTCTTCGATGGACACCCCGGTCGACAGGCTCGGGATCAGCACGAATCGTCCGTAGGTGCGGCCGCGCGCGGCGACGGGTATCTCGGCGCCGAGGCCGGGCAGCGTGAACTCGCCGCCGATCCACCGTCGGTGCTCGCCCTCGACTGCACCCGAGCGTTCGATGCGCGGGAGCGTCGAGGCGACCGGCGCGGGCTCGTAGCGGCACTCGACCAGCGACAGCAGCTCGACGAGCTCACCCCGCACGGTCTCACGGACGTCGTCGGTGTTCGCTCCGGACGCCACCAGCTCGGCCGTACGGCGCAGCATCTGGATCTCGTCGCCGCGCGTTGCCGCGTGGGCCCGGTGCCGGCGGGTGAACGCAACGAGCTCGGCCACGACCAACCCGATCGCGAGGAGCAGCACGGTCGTCTCGAAGTCGTTGGCGTTGTCGATCTTCAGCGACTGGTACGGCCGGGTGAAGAAGAAGTCGTAGGACATCGCGGCGACGACCGCGCCGAGCGCGCCACTCCAGCGCGTGCCCACTGCCGCGCCGAACACCACGACGAGCACGAACACCAACACCACGTTGGCGCTCGCGAGATCCTCGCGGAAGGGCACCAGCAGCCCGGCCACGAGGAGCGGTCCGAACGCTGCGATCACGAGCCCGAGGGCCCGGGACATGTCGTCTGGAGCAGGGGTTCGTCGTGCCATGTCTCTGTTGTACGCCCGCGCGGCCGCGAGCGATATCCACGCGGCGTCAAGGTTCTCGGCGCGCGCGTCAAGAAGGCATCAAGGCCCTGTTCGGCGCTCGGATGGGGGAGTACCACGGACCCATGGCAGACGTGTTGGTGGTCGTGACGGTGTTGGCCTTCTTCGGGTTGTGCGTGGCGTTCGTGTGGGGTTGCGACCGGATCATCGGACCCGACGAGCTCGAGGACACGGACCGCGCCGAGACCGCAGAACCGACGGTGGTGCAGTGAACGCCGAGAACATCGTCGGTCTGGTGCTCGCGGTCCTCCTGGCGGTGTACCTGGTCGCAGCGCTCCTGTTCCCGGAGCGGTTCTGATGACCTTCGCCGCATGGGGACAACTCATCGCGCTGATCATCGTGCTCGCGGTGACGGCACCGCCCTTGGGCCGCTACATCGCCCACGTCTACGAGGGTGGTCCGTCGCGGCTCGACCGCGTCTTCGGCCCGGTCGAGCGGTTCATCTACCGGCTCTGTCGCGTCGATCCCGACCGTGAGCAGCGCTGGAACATCTACGCGCTGTCGTTCCTCGCGTTCAGCGTCGTGGGTGTGCTGCTGCTCTACGTGATGCAGCGGCTGCAGGGCGATCTGCCGTTCAACCCCACCGACATGGTGAACGTCACGCCCGCGCTGGCGTTCAACACCGCGGTCAGCTTCGTCACCAACACCAACTGGCAGAACTACGGCGGCGAGTCGACGCTCAGCCACCTCACGCAGATGGCGGGCCTCACGGTCCAGAATTTCGTGTCCGCGGCGGCGGGGATGGCCGTCATGGTCGCACTGATCCGTGGCCTGTCCCGCGCCGGGCAGCGCACGATCGGCAACTTCTGGGTCGACCTGATCCGCACCGCCTTGCGCATCCTGCTCCCGATCGCGTTCGTGTTCGCGATCGCCCTGATCGCGACGGGGGTGATCCAGAACCTCCACGGCTTCACCGACGTGCACACCGTGGCCGGCGCCACGCAGAAGATCCCGGGCGGACCGGTGGCCAGCCAGGAATCGATCAAGATGCTCGGCACCAACGGCGGCGGGTTCTTCAACGTGAACTCCGCCCACCCGTTCGAGAACCCGACGAAGTTCAGCGACTTCCTCGAGCTCTACTCGATCCTGCTCATCCCGTTCGCGCTCGCGTTCACCTTCGGGCGCATGGTGAAGGACAAGCGTCAGGGCTACGCCGTGGTGGCGGTGATGGCCGTGCTCTGGTTCGGTGCCGCGGTCACCCTCCAGTACCTCGAGACCGGTGGCAACGAGAAGCTCGACGCCCAGGGCGTCACCCAGACCGTCACCGGCACCTCGCCGGGCGGCAACCTCGAAGGAAAGGAACTGCGCTTCGGGGCGGCGTCCTCGGCGCTGTGGGGGGCGTCGACGACCGGGACGTCGAACGGCTCGGTCAACTCGATGCACGACAGCTACACGCCGGCCGGCGGACTCGTCGCCATGGTGAACATGAAGCTCGGTGAGATGAGCCCGGGAGGTGTCGGCGTCGGGCTCAACGGCCTGCTGGTGATGGCGATCCTCGCCGTGTTCATCGCCGGCCTGATGGTCGGACGAACACCGGAGTACCTGGGGAAGAAGATCCAGGCGGTCGACGTGAAGCTCGTGGCCATCTACATCCTGGTGATGCCGATCGTGGTCCTCGGGTTCACCGCCGGGTCCGTGTTCGTGGGTTCGGTCAAGGACGTCTCGATCTTCAACCCCGGCGCCCACGGCTTCAGCGAGCTGCTCTACGCCTTCACCTCGGCGGGCAACAACAACGGGTCGGCGTTCGCCGGCCTGACCGGGAACACCGCGTGGATGAACAGCACGCTTGCCATCGCCATGTTGTTCGGGCGGTTCTTCCTGATCATCCCGACGCTCGCGCTGGCCGGGTCGCTGGTGCGCAAGCAGAAGGTGCCGCGGTCGGCGGGGACGTTCCCGACGCACACGCCCCTGTTCGTGGTGCTGGTCATCGGCGTGATCGTGGTCGTCGGTGCGCTGACCTTCTTGCCCGCCCTCGCACTCGGCCCCATCGTCGAGCAGCTCGAGATCCTGCACTGAGGTCGATGACATGACTGACGAGAAGCGCAAGCTGGTCGAGCCCGAGATCCTGCGACGGGCAGTCGGCGACAGCATCATCAAGCTCAGCCCCCGGACCCTCATGAAGAACCCGGTGATGTTCGTGGTCGGCATCGGCTCCGTGCTCACGACCATCCTCTTCGTCAAGGATCTCGGCTCGTCGTCCCACGACGAGAACGTGTTCGCCGGGCTGGTCGCGTTGTTCCTCTGGTTCACCGTGTTGTTCGCGAACTTCGCCGAGGCGGTGGCCGAGGGACGCGGCAAGGCACAGGCCGACACGCTGCGCAAGACGCGTGCCGAGACGGTCGCCCGCCGTCGAGTCGGTGATCTCCTCGAGGAGGTGCCGAGCACCGCGCTCGATCTCGGTGACGAGGTCGTGGTGGCGGCGGGCGAGGTGATCCCCAGCGATGGCGAGATCATCGAAGGGATCGCCAGCGTCGACGAGTCGGCGATCACCGGCGAATCCGCACCGGTGATCCGCGAGTCGGGGGGTGACCG
Source organism: uncultured Actinomycetes bacterium (assembly GCA_963720765.1). Taxonomy (GTDB): domain Bacteria; phylum Actinomycetota; class Acidimicrobiia; order IMCC26256; family DASPTH01; genus DASUAS01. Next base: position 216,481 of record CAVRGS010000007.1, on the reverse strand, counting down.
GTCCGCCGTCACCGGCGGCACGCGCGTGCTGTCCGACGAGATCGTGGTGCGCATCACCGCTCGTCCCGGTGAGACGTTCATCGACCGGATGATTGCCCTCGTCGAGGGATCGGAGCGGAAGAAGACGCCCAACGAGATCGCGCTGAACATCCTGTTGGCCGGGCTGACGATCATCTTCCTGCTCGCCACCGTGACGCTGCAGCCCTTCGCCATCTACGCCGACGCCGAGCAGAGCGTGATCGTGCTGGTCGCGCTCCTCGTGTGCCTCATCCCCACGACGATCGGCGGGCTCCTGTCGGCAATCGGCATCGCGGGCATGGACCGGCTCGTGCGCCGCAACGTGCTGGCGATGAGCGGTCGTGCCGTCGAGGCGGCGGGCGACTGCGCCACGCTGCTCCTCGACAAGACCGGCACCATCACCTTCGGCAACCGGCAGGCCGACGCCTTCCTCCCCGTCGACGGGGTGAGCGAGCAGGAGCTCGCCGACGCGGCCCAGCTCTCGAGCCTGGCCGACGAGACACCCGAAGGCCGGTCGATCGTGGTGCTGGCCAAAGACCGCTACGGCCTGCGCGAGCGCGAGCTGGTGGGCGCGGAGCTCATCGCGTTCACCGCGCAGACCCGGATGAGCGGCGTCGACATGGACGGTCGCGCGGTGCGCAAGGGCGCGGCCGACTCGGTGCGGCGCTGGGTCGAGGAGCAGGGCGGCTCCGTCTCGACACAGCTGGGGGAGGCGGTCGACTCGATCTCGGCGCAAGGCGGCACCCCCCTGGTCGTCGCCGAGGCCGGCGTGCTGGGGGAGCAGTCCTCCGTTCCCCCGCGCGCGCTGGGCGTGATCTACCTCAAGGACATCGTCAAGCCCGGCATCGCCGAGCGGTTCGCCGACCTGCGCCGTATGGGCATCCGCACGGTGATGATCACCGGTGACAACCCGCGCACCGCGGCGGTGATCGCGCAGGAGGCGGGAGTCGACGACTTCCTGGCCGAGGCGACGCCCGAAGACAAGATGGAGCTGATCAAGGCCGAGCAGCGAGGTGGTCACCTGGTTGCGATGACGGGCGACGGCACCAACGACGCGCCCGCGCTCGCGCAGGCCGATGTCGGCGTGGCCATGAACACCGGCACGCAGGCGGCGAAGGAAGCCGGGAACATGGTCGACCTCGACTCCGACCCGACGAAGCTCATCGACATCGTCGAGATCGGCAAGCAGCTGCTCATCACCCGCGGCTCGCTCACCACGTTCTCGATCGCCAACGACGTGGCGAAGTACTTCGCCATCATCCCTGCGATGTTCGCGGGCTTCGCCAGCGTGAGCGTGCTGAACGACCTCAATGTGATGGACCTGCAGAGCCCGCGCTCGGCGATCCTCGCCGCGGTCATCTTCAATGCGCTGATCATCGTGATGCTGATCCCGCTCGCGTTGCGCGGGGTCAAGTTCGTGCCCACTGGTGCCGCGCAGCTGCTGCGCCGGAATCTCTTGATCTACGGAGCCGGCGGTGTGATCGCGCCGTTCATCGGGATCAAGCTCATCGACATGGTGCTCACGGCACTGGGGGTGAAGTGATGCGTCGTCAACTCGTCCCAGCCGTCATCTCGATGGTGGTGTTCACCGTCGTCTTCGGGCTGGTGTTCCCGCTGGTGATCACCGGCATCGGCCAGCTCGCATTCCACGACCAGGCCGAAGGCTCGATCGTGGAACAGAACGGCAAGAAGATCGGGTCATCGCTCATCGGCCAGGCATTCACCGACGCGAAGGGCAAGCCGATCGCGAAGTACTTCCAGTCCCGGCCGTCGGCGGCGGCCGGCGCGTCGGGCGACACGACTGCCGGCTACGACCCGACCTCCAGCAGCGGCTCCAACCTCGGCCCGACGAACCCCGACTTCCTGAAGCTGGTCGCGCAGCGGGTGAAGGCGTACCGGAAGCTCAACGGCCTCGCAGCGGACGCGCAGGTGCCGGTCGACGCGGTGACCGCGTCGGCATCGGGACTCGACCCCGACATCTCGGTGGCGAACGCACGGCTGCAGGCCCCGCGGATCGCCGAGCAGCGGGGGATCCCGCTGGCGAAGGTGCAGCAGGCGATCGACGACAACACCTCGGACCGCACCCTCGGGGTGCTGGGCGAGAAGACGGTCAACGTGCTCGCGCTCAACCGCGCACTCGATCGTCTGAGCTCGTGATCCCGAAGTTCCGGACTCCGTAGGCTTCGATCATGGCTCGCGGCACGCTCCGCATCTACCTCGGTGCTGCGCCCGGCGTCGGCAAGACCTTCGCGATGCTCAACGAGGGCCGGCGACGAGGCGACCGCGGTACCGACGTGGTCGTCGCGTTCGTCGAGACCCACGGTCGGCCGAACACCGCGGCCCAGATCGGGGGGCTCGAGATCGTCCCCCGGCAGGTCGTGACCTACCGCGGCGCGGCGTTCGAGGAGATGGACGTCGACGCGGTGATCGCGCGCAAGCCGGAGGTCGCGCTGGTCGACGAGCTCGCGCACACCAACGTGCCCGGGTCACGCAACGAGAAGCGCTGGCAGGACGTCGACGAGATCCTCGCCGCCGGCATCGATGTGGTCTCGACGGTGAACGTGCAGCACCTCGAGTCGATGAACGACGTGGTGGAGGAGATCACCGGCATCAAGCAGCGGGAGACGATCCCCGACTCGGTGGTGCGCGCGGCTGACCAGATCGAGATCGTCGACATGACGCCGCAGGCGCTGCGCCGGCGGATGGCGCACGGCAACATCTACCCGGCGGAGAAGGTTGACGCGTCGCTGGCCAACTACTTCCGCGAAGGCAACCTCGGCGCGCTGCGCGAGCTCGCGTTGATGTGGGTGGCCGACCGGGTCGACGAAGCGCTCGCGGCGTATCGCGAAGCGCACGGGATCGCGCGCCCGTGGGAGACGCGCGAACGTGTCGTCGTCGCGATCACCGGTGCGCCCGGCGGCGACGACGTGATCCGTCGGGCCGCGCGCATGGCCGCCCGTGCGCGCAGCCAGCTCCTCGGGGTCCACGTGCGCTCGGCCGACGGTCTGCGCGGCACCTCGGGTGACGCGCTCGGGGTGCAGCGTGCGCTGCTGCAGGAGCTCGGCGGCGAGTACCACGAGCTGGCCAGCGCCGACCCGGCCGGCGCGTTGGTGCAGTTCGCCCGAGCGGAGAACGCGACGCAGATCGTGCTCGGTGCCAGCCGTCAGTCGCGGTGGACCCACCTGCTCCGCGGCTCGGTGATCACCAACGTGCTGCGCGCGTCGGGCGACATCGATGTCCACGTCATCTCGTCCGATCCGGAGCGCGACGACGTGGAGCGCGAGGTGATCGACGTCACCCGGCGCCGCCCGCGAGGCGCGGTGCTGTCGCCCCGGCGTCGTCTCGTTGCGTGGACGCTGGCGATCATCGCTCCACCACTGCTCACGCTCGTGCTCGCGAACGTGCGTGATGCGCTCTCGCTGCCGAGCGACCTGCTGATGTTCCTGCTCGTGGTGGTGGTGGTCGCCGCGCTCGGCGGCTTCGTGCCCGCGTTCGTGTGCGCGATCACCGGGTTCCTGTTCGCCAACTGGTTCTTCACTCCTCCGTACTACGAGTTCACGATCTCGGAGGGCGAGAACCTCGTCGCGCTGGTGATCTTCCTCGTGGTGGGCGGCGTGGTGAGCCTGCTGGTCGACACCGCCTCGCGTCGGACGGCCGACGCGGCGCGAGCGCGCGCCGAAGCCGAGACCCTCGCCGCGTTGAGCGGGACTCTGTCGGCGTCCGACGACCCGCTCCCACAGCTGGTCAGCCAGCTGCAGGTCGCGTTCGACGCCACGCACGTCGCCGTGTTGGGTGAGCAGCCCGACGACACCTGGACCGTGCTCGCCTCGGCCGGCGAGACGGCGCCCGCGCGTCCGGACGACGCCGACGTGGTGGTTCCGTTGCACGGCACCGAGGTGCTGGTGCTCTCCGGCGAGGCGCTCGGCGACGACGACCGTGAGGTGCTCAAGGCGTTCGCGGGTCAGGTGGCGATCGCGGTGCAGCAACGGGAGCTTCGTGCCGACGCCGAGCGCGCCGAGGGGCTCGCCGAAGCCAACGAGCTCCGTACCGCGCTGCTCGCGGCCGTGTCGCACGACCTGCGCACACCCCTGTCGTCGATCAAGGCGTCGGTCACGAGCCTGCTGCAGCGCGACGTCGACTTCACCCCGTCGGCGACGCGCGAGCTGCTCGAGACCATCGACGAGGGCTCCGACCGCCTCAACCACCTCGTGGGCAACCTGCTCGACATGAGCCGCCTGCAGACGGGAGCGCTGCAGCTCGTGATGCGCGACGTCGGCCTCGACGAGGTGCTCCCGGTCGCGATCGCCGGGCTCACGCAGGCCGACCGGGTCGATGTCGACGTCGACGAGACGCTGCCGCACGTACGCGCGGATGCCGCGCTGCTCGAACGGGCGATCGCGAACGTGGTCGAGAACGCGATCGCGTGGTCACCCGGGGATGCCAGGGTGCGGATCGAGGCGTGCGCGGCGCAGCACCGAGTCGAGCTGCAGGTGGTCGACCGCGGTCCGGGGATCCCGTCAGCGCGCCGCGAGGACGTGTTCCGACCCTTCCAGCGGCTCGGCGACCGCTCGAACGGCAGTGGGGTCGGGTTGGGCCTCGCGGTGGCCCGCGGCTTCGTCGAGGCGATGGGCGGTCGCATCGTGGTGGAGGACACGCCGGGAGGCGGCGTCACCATGGTGATCAGCCTGGACGCAGCCGCATGACCCGCGTGCTGGTGGTGGACGACGAGCCGCAGATCCTGCGGGCCCTCGGCATCAATCTGCGCGCCCGCGGCTATGAGGTCGACCTCGCGGCGGACGGTGAGGAGGCACTCGCGCTCGCGGCCCGTCACCACCCCGACGTCGTCGTCCTCGATCTCGGGTTGCCGGGCATCGACGGTGTCGACGTGATCCGCGGTCTGCGCGGCTGGAGCACGGTGCCGATCGTCGTGCTGTCGGTGCGCGACGGCGAAGCCGACAAGGTCGCGGCCCTCGACGCCGGCGCCGACGACTACGTCACCAAGCCGTTCGGCATGGACGAGCTGATGGCTCGCCTGCGCGCCGCACTCCGACGCGCCACCCCCGCCGAGGAGGCGCCCGTCGTCACGACGTCCGATTTCACCATCGATCTCGGCGCGAAGCGCGTCCACCGGGGTGTCGGCGGGGAGCGCGGGGACGAGGTGCGTCTCACGCCCACCGAGTGGCACCTGGTCGAGGTGCTCGTGCGCAACCAGGGCAAGCTCGTGTCGCAGCGCCAACTGCTGCAGGAGGTCTGGGGGCCCGAGTACCACGACGAGACGGCGTACCTCCGGGTGCACATGGCGAACGTTCGCCGCAAGCTCGAGCCCCAACCGAGCCGACCCCGGTACTTCTTGACCGAGCCGGGGATGGGTTACCGCTTCGAGTCGACCGCCACGACGTAGTCGCCGTTCGCGAACGGAGCCCGCTCCCACGTGGCGAAGCGCGCGGCCGGTGCGAGCCCCGCCGCCGCCGCCGCGACGTCGTAGTCGGCGAGTGTGAGGCGCCCGGTGAGCTGGAAGCCGGCGATGACGAGACCACCGGGCGCGAGTCGCGACGCCGCCGTGGCGAGGACCGCACCCTCGGTGCCGCGCGCCACGAAGATCATCACGTTGCCCGCGAGCACCACCGCCGCGAACGGCCCCGGCGCGACGTCGTCCGGCAGGGTGGCGAGGTCGCCGAGGTGCCACTCGAGGTCGGGTGCCTTGCTCCGCGCCCGTTCGAGGAGCGCGTCGTCCACGTCCACACCCACAGTGGTGTGGCCGCGGCGGGCGAGCTCGATCGCGACCCGGCCGGTGCCACACCCGGCATCGAGGATCGGGCCCGTCGGGACCCCGCGCCCCTCCTGCAGCACCGCGTCGACGAGGTCGGCCTCGCCGTGCACCTCGGCGCCGGCGGCGGCCAGGTCCTCCCAGCGTCGGTCGTAGCTGTCGGGCGTGAGCGGGACCCGTCGGATGCCCGCGTCGGTGTCGTCCACGCCCGAAGTCCACCACAGCTCGCGCGGGACGAGCGTCAGGCCGGTGGCGTGGGTCACATCGCGGCGACCGTGCTGGGGAAAAGCGTCAAGGAACGGCATGCATGCGCCGTTGACCTGCACGAACGCGGCGTCGGGCACAGGGGCGCCGCACGGCCAGGGGGCCTCGGACATGACGCAGACCGTGTTCTCGTGTTCCATCGCTCGTCGCGCGGGCGACGTCGACGTCGAGGTGATCGGCGCGATGGATCGCAGCTCGGCGGGCCAGTTCCGCAATCAGCTCCTCACCCTCGCGAAGGAGCATCCCGCGTCGATCGCCATCCACATGGACGACCTCGCGCTGATGGACTCGTCCTGCGTGGCCGTGCTGGTGGAGGCCTGGCGCTTCGCGGAGGAGCACGGGATCGCGCTCACGGTGAAGTCGCCGGCCGCCTCGATCCGTCAGGTGTTCGACGTGACCGAGTCGGGTCGACTCATCACGCTGCGCCACTGACACTTCCGTCGGTCGCTCGCGCCTCGTCGTCGTTCCGTCCAAGGCCGGGAACTTTTCCGCCCCGTCGGTCGACTGAATCGTCGACATCGACCACAGAGGGGTGGAGATCCGTGCAGAAGAATCGTCTCGTCGTGCTCGCTGCGCTCGTGGCGGGGGTGGTGGCGCTGGCCGCGCTTCCGGCCGGGGCCCACGTGAGCGTCACGCCGTCGAGCGCGCCGAAGGGTGGTTTCGAGGTGCTGAGCTTCAACGTGCCCAATGAGGAGCCGGATGCCAACACCGTCAAGCTCGAGGTGACGATCCCGACCAAGTACCCGATCGCTTCCGTCAGCACCAAGCCGATGCCGGGCTGGACGGTCGCGGTCGAGAAGACGACGCTGGCCAAGCCGGTGCGGACCGACGACGGCGACGTCACCGAGTCGGTCTCCACGATCACGTGGACCGCCACCGATGGTGGGCTGAACCCCGGCGAATTCGACCTCTTCACCATCTCCGCGGGCCCGCTGCCGACCAAGACCGGCAAGCTCACGTTCAAGGCGATCCAGACCTACAGCAACGGCGACGTCGTGAGCTGGATCCAGCAGACCGTGAAGGGCGCCCCCGAGCCCGATCACCCGGCTCCCACGCTGACGCTCACCGCCGCCAGCACGAACCATCACTGAGGCGGAACCGGCCCGGCTGCGCGCAGCCGGGCCGGGGTGTGGTGAGATGCGCCGATGAGCGAGCGTCCTCTGCCCCTGTCCGGTCTGCGCGTGGTCGACTGCACGGTCGAACGCGGTGAGCTGACCGCCCGTCTCCTCGGCGACCTCGGCGCCGACGTCGTGAAGGTCGAGCCGCCCGGCGGTTCGCCGGCCCGCCGTCTGGCGCCCGTGCGCGAAGGCGTGTCGCTTGCGTTCGCGGTGCGCAACGCGGGCAAGCGTGGGGTCGTGCTCGACCTCGGCGACACGACCGACCGCGAACGGTTCCACGACTTGCTCGCGCACACCGACGTGCTCGTCACGTCGGGCGCGGAGCTGGCGCCGGGGTTCGACGTGCGCGACCTCACGACGCGTCACCCGCACCTCGTCGTGGGGGCGCTCACTCCGTTCGGGCTCGACGGCCCGTATGCCGCGTGGGTCGCGACCAGCGCCACGCTCTCGGCCACCGGTGGCATCGCGTTCAAAGCCGGCGTCCCGGAGCGCACCCCGATCTTCCCGCCCGGTCACCTGGTCGACGACGCCGCGTCGGTCACCAGCGCGTTCGGGCTCCTGTGCGCGCTGTACCAGCGCGAGCAGACCGGCGCCGGCCAGTTCGTCGAGGTGTCGACCAACGAGGCCATCGCGCAGATCGCCGACTGGGCGTTGCCGAACGCGACCGCGCGCATCGAAGCCGGGTTCCCCGCGGGAGAGGTGCGGTTCGGCAACGGACCGATCTACCCGATCTTCGCCTGCAAGGGCGGCTACGTCCGTCTCATCATCCTCAGCATCCGTCAGTGGCACGCCATGCGCGAATGGCTGGGCGAGCCCGACTACCTCCAAGACCCTGCGTTCGACGGCTTCATGGCACGGCGCGAGATCTCGGAGACCGTGCTCAACCCGTTGTTCGAGGCGCACTTCGCCACCATGAGCATGGAGGAGGTGTCGGTCGAGGCCCAGAAGCGGGGCATCGTGTGCACGCCCGCGCTCACGCCCGCCGACATCATCACCAACGAGCACTTCGGGTCGCGCGGCACGTTCGTCGAGTGCGAGGTGGCGCCGGGCGTCACGGCGCCGATCCCGTCGGGCTTCTTCGAGGTCGACGGCGATCGCGCCGGCCCGGCCGCGCCTCCGCCGGGAGTGGGGGAGCACACCGATGCGGTGTTCGCCGATCTGGGCGAGGCTCGCGACGGATCGGCGGCAGCCCCGGTTGCCGCTCCGCCCCTCCAGGGACTGCGGGTCATGGACTTCGGCCACGGCGCGGTCGGCGTCGAGGTCGGTCGACGCTTCGCCGAGTACGGCGCCGAGGTCATGAAGGTCGAGTCGCGCACCTACACCGACTTCATGCGCCTGCAGCTCGGCGGCGAGACCAACCCGTCGTTCGCCTCGTCGAGCCGCAGCAAGCTCGGGTTCGGCGTGAACGCGAAGACGCCCGAGGGCGTCGCGATCCTGCACGAGCTGGCGGCCAAGACCGATCTGGTGGTCGAGAACAACTCCACCGGCACCATGGACAAGCTCGGGATCGGCTTCGAGGCGCTGCAGGCGGTGAACCCCGATCTCGTGATGGTGTCGAGCCAGCTCATGGGTTCGCACGGCGCGTGGTCGTGGTGGCGGGGCTACGGACCCAGCACCCAGCCGCCCGGTGGGCTCGTGCACCTGTGGAACTACGCCGACACCGAGGCGCCTGCCGGGTCGACGTCCATCTATCCCGACCACGTGGCCGGGTGCCTCGGCGCGGTGTCGTCGTTGGCCGCGCTCGTCGGGCGCGCCCGGGGCGTGAACCGCGGGGTGCACGTCGAGGTGGCACAGGTCGAGACGGTCGTCGGCATGCTCGGCGACCTCATCGCCGCGGAAGGTGTGACTGCGGGTTCGGTGGTGCCGCTCGGCAACCGCAGCGAGGTGGGCGCGCCGTGGGGTCTGTACCGCTGCGACGGTGAGGAGCAGTGGGTCGCGATCACGTGTCGCGACGACGCCGACTGGCAGGGCTTGATCGCGGCGATGGACAACCCGGCGTGGGCGAACGATGCCGCGCTGGCGAACGTCGACGGCCGCCGGGCGCGCGCCGACGAGCTCGACGAGCGCATCGGTGAGTGGACCGCGCACCGCACGAAGGACGACGTCGCCGCGTCATGTCAGCGCGAGGGCGTACCGGCGGCGCCGATGCTGACCGGTGCCGAACAGGTGAGCGATGCGCAGTACGAGGCGCGCGGGTTCGCGGTGAAGATCGACCAGCCGGGCGTCGGCCCGTTGTGGCTCGACGGTGGCGCGTTCCGCGGCGAGCACATGGTCGGCCCCGACGTGCACCAGGCACCCGAGCTCGGCGAGCACACCCGGGCGATCGCGCGCGACCTGCTCGGGCGTGACGACGACGAGATCGACCGTCTCCTCGCTGCCGGCATCCTCGAGACAACACCTCCGGTCAGCGGCTGAACGCCCGTCCACCACGACGCCGGACGTCACGGCGCACGGGCACCGCTGACCGTGGGCGCGACCGAGGCGATGGTCGAAGCGTTGCGCGGCGCGATCAGGTAGTGTCACGACCACGCGCCTGGCACGCTCACGAGTGGGAGGGTTCGAGGTGTCCGAGGACTTCGGAGCAGTGACCGTGGGATTGGGCGACGGGAGTCGTGCCTCCCTCGAGAAGCTGGCGATCGGTGCCGGTTCACCGTGCCCGTGGTCTCCTCCTTCACCATGACCGGCATCCGGGCGGTCTACGCGCAGACGCCCACGGCAAGCGGTCGGCAGGTCAGCGGCAACAACGCGACCGCCAGCACCACCACGTCGTCGACGTCGACATCGACGACGTCCACGACCACGCTGCCGAACCAGACCGCAGTCGATCTCCCCTAGCCACGATCGGGTGCGGTGTCACTGTCGGCCGCGATCATCGTCAAGGACGAAGCCAACGGCCTCGACGCCTGCCTGACGTCCCTCCGGGGACTGGTCGACGAGATCATCGTCGTCGACACCGGCTCCACCGACCACACGGTCGCGGTTGCGGAACGACACGGCGCGATCGTGACGCACGAGCCTTGGCAGGGTGACTTCGCCGCGCCGCGGAACCGCAGTCTCGACCTCGCCACCGGTGACTGGGTGCTCTCCGTCGATGCCGACGAGCAGGTGGAGGGCGACTTCGACGACGCCCGGGCCTACCTCGACCGCGCGGCTGCGTGCGTGGGGTTCCGGGTGCGCTTCGTCCCCCGGGTCGGCTGGACGCCCTTCCGCGAGTACCGATTGTGGCGCAACCGGCCTGACATCCGGTTCCAGGGGCAGATCCACGAGACGGTCGTGCCCTCGCTCCGCGCCGTGGCCGATGCCTACGCCCTGCAGATCGAGCCGTTCGACCGCATCACCATCCGCCACTTCGGCTACGAGGGCGATCGCGCCGACAAGCGCGTGCGGGACGAGCCGTTGCTCGTCGCCGAGCTGGCCCGCCGTCCCGATCGCCCCTTCGTCTACGACCACCTCGCCCGCGTCTACGAAGCTGCCGGCGACGGCGAACGCGCAGTGGACACGTGGAAGGAAGGCATCGCGCGAGTCCGTGCCCGTGATCATCTGCTCCCCGAAGACCGTGTGCTCTACATCGACCTCATCCACCATCTGCTCGCGAACGGTGTGATCGACGACGAGCTCGAGGTGCTGGTGCACGAAGCGCGTGAGCAGTTCATCCGCACGCCCTCGATCGAGCTCGCCGCGGCGCGGCTCGCGTTCGCCACCGGTCGACCGCGCGACGCGCTGGAACCGCTCGACTGGCTGCTCGGACTCGATGACGACGCGATCATCGCCACCGGCGCGTCGTACGACGAGCGGGTGTTCGGCGAGTGGGCATGGGCGTTGCTGGGTCTCTGCCGCTTCGCGCTGGGTGACGATGCCGACGCGGCCGACGCGTTCGGTCGCGCCGAGCAGCTCGCGCCCGGCGACGCGTCGTACGGCGTACGCCGTCGCCTGGCCGAGGCGCGCTCGGCAACCCCCGCGAGTGAGGTCAGCCGGCGGTGATGCCGCGGTCGACCGAGAGGATCGCGCCGTGGATGCTGCGGCCTTCGTCCGATGCGACGAGAGCGAACATGGCGGCGATGTCGTCGGCGGATCCCATCGATCGGAACCCCGTGTACCGACCCATCAGCTCGAAGTCGAGGTCGGCGGGGATCTCGAAGTTGCGGCTCAGCGAGGTGTCGACGCCGCCGGGTGCGATCGCATTGACGCGCAGCGGCGCCTTGGCGTACTCCATCGCCAGCGCGCGCGTGAACTGCACGATTGCGCCCTTGGTCATGCAGTAGGCGACGGTGTACGCCTGGCCCATGAGCCCTGCATTCGACGCGATGTTCACGATGTTGCCCTCGCGCTCGAGCAGGTGCGGGATCGCCGCCTGGGCCAGGAAGAAGCAACCGTCGACGTTCACGCCCATCATCTGGCGGTAGGCGCGCTCCTCGACGTCAGGGAAGTGCTCGGCGCGGGCGATGCCAGCCACGTTGCCGAGCACGTCGATGCCACCGAATTGATCGACCGTGGCGGCCACGGTGGCGACGCACTCGTCGCGGTTGCTGATGTCGCCGGTGCGCGTGCTGATGGTGGAGCCGGCCTCGGCCGCGAGCTTGGCCGTCTCGGCCAGGGCGTCCCCGTTGAGGTCGTGGGACAGCACGGAAGCCCCCTCGGACGCGAGGCGCAGGGTGACGGCGCGGCCGATGCCCGATCCGGCGCCGGTGATCAGCGCGACCTTCCCGTCGAAGCGTGCCTCGCTCATCCTCTGTGTCCCCCTGGTGCGGCGTGCCGATGTCGGCGTGCTGGTGCTGGTGTGTGCGCGGGCCGTACCGTACCGCTCCATGAGCGGACCGCTGCAGGGCGTGACCGTGGTGGAGCTGGCCGGGCTGGGTGCCCTGCCCTTCGGCACGTTGAAGCTGGCCGACATGGGCGCCGACGTGATCCGCGTCGACCGCGCCGTCGAGGTCCCGGGTGCGCCGCCCGATCCGCCCAAGGGGTTCTCCGAGTGGGACCGTGGCCGGCGCTCGATCGGCGTCGACCTGAAGCACCCCGACGGGGTCGAGGTGGTGCTGCGCCTCGCCGAACGCGCCGACGCGCTGCTCGAGTCGTTCCGGCCCGGGGTCGCCGAGCGCCTCGGGGTCGGTCCCGACGTCGCGCTCGCCGCGCAACCCGAAGCTCGTCTACGGCCGCCTCACCGGGTGGGGGCAGGACGGTCCGCTCGCGCACAGCGCGGGCCATTCGTTGAACTACGAGTCGCTCACGGGTGCGATCGGTTCGGTCGGCGCGCCCGGCGGCGCGCCCATCCCGGTGCTCCAGGTGCTGGGCGACTTCGCCGGCGGGGGACTGCACCTGGCGTACGGCGTGGTGTGCGCGCTGTTCGAAGCGCAACGCTCCGGGAAGGGGCAGGTGGTCGACGCCGCCATGATCGACGGGGTGGCGTCGATCTTCTCCGTGTTCTACGGCATGGCCCGCTCGGGCATGCACAGCGAGGACATCGGCACCAACCTCTTCGACGGTGGCGCACCCTTCTACTCGGTGTACGAGACCGCCGACGGCAAGTACGTGACCCTGGCGCCGATCGAGCCGCACTTCTACGCGCAGCTGCTCGAGCAGCTCGAGATCGTGGGTGACGACCTGCCGGAGCAGTACGACCGCACGCGCTGGCCCGAGATGAAGGAGCGCATCGCGGCGGCGGTGCGCACGAAGACGCGCGCGGAGTGGGAAGCGCAGCTGGGCGGCACCGACGTGTGCTTCGCGCCTGTGTACCGCTTCGGCGAGGCGCACGAGCATCCGCACAACGTGGCGCGCGACCTCTTCGTCCCCGCGCCCGGCGGCGGTCGTCAGGTGGCGCCGGCCCCGCGCTTCAGCCGCACGGTGGCGGAGCCGGGTGACTCGTACGCCTATCCCGGTGTCGACACCGACACCGTGCTGGGCGAGTTCGGGTTCAGCGCCGACGAGGTCGCACACCTGCGGGAGTCCGGCGCCGTCGCCTGAAGGTTGACGCATGGGATCGGCGTGTCGTCCGCATAACGTATACACGTGGCCGCGAAGCAGGAGGAGGAGACCTCCCCGCCGGAAGTCGGCGGGTTCGCGCCGGTGCCGCTCATGGAGCGCCCCAGCAGTGGCGACCTGGTCGCGATCCACGTGCGTTCGCTCATCTTCAACGGCGAGCTGCGCCAGGGCGACCGGGTGCACCAGGACGACATCGCCCGCCGGCTCGGGGTGAGCCGCATCCCCGTGCGGGAGGCGATCATCGCCCTCGACCGCGAGGGCTGGCTCACCATCACCCCGCACCGTGGGGCGTTCGTGCACGGCCTCGACGAGGACTCGCTGCGCGACCACTACGAGCTGCTCGGGTTGGTCTACGGCCTCGCGGCACGGCGCGCCGTCTCGCGAGCGACCGCCGACGGCCGTGCCCGATTGCGGGCGGCAGAGGAAGCGCTCGCGGCCGCGTCCACGCCCGACGAGTTGCACGAGACCAACGACGTGTTCCTACGCACCCTCCTGGCGATGGCCCGCTCACCGCGGCTCGGCAACGTGATGCGCAACATGTCGACCGTCGTCCCCGGCAACTTCTTCGAGCTGGTGCCGGGGAGCGGGCTCACCCAGCAACGCGGGGCGCGCGCGATCGTCGACGCCATCGAGGCCGACGACGCCGACCGTGCCGCTGACGCGTGCGTCGAGCTCCTCACCGAGCAGGGCGACCTGGTGATCAAGCTCCTCGCGTCACGCGGGATGTTCGCCGAGATCTGAGCTCGCGTCACATGCCGAAGCGGGTGTGGCGAACGGCGTCGACCGCGGACGGTGCGCCGGTGATCTCGACCTCGGCCGCGTCGTTGCGCCCGAACAGGAAGAGCAACAGCTCGCCAGGTCGTCCTTCGAGGCGGGCCGTCGGTTGCCCGCGACGCGCGGTGACGACCTGGTCGGTGCCGGCCCACGCGAGATCGAGCCCGAAGCCGCGGGCCCGTCGTGACAGCAGCCGAGCCGCGTGTGCGACGTTGCGGAAGAGCGCCGCGTCCTCCTCGGGGGGCGTGTCCCGCGGTCCGAGTCCGTTCGCCCTGCGCACGTCTTCGTGATGGACGAAGCACTCGTTGAGGTTCGGGACGCGTCGGACCCATCCGATGCGGAAGAACCCCCGGGGCGGCCCGGATCGAAACGTGCCCACGAGTTGGCCGAAGCTCGTCGCCTTCAGCGCGACTCGGCGCCGCTCGGCGAATCGACTCCACGCGCCGGGCACGACGAGCCCTGGTGCAGCGACGAGATCGTGTTCGCGCAGCACGAGGTGGGCTGCCAGGTCGAGCGTGGTCCACGGCGCGAGCAGCGTCGGCGCGGATGGTCCCAGCTCGTCGAATCGGGCACAGAGCTGCGCACGCTCGATGGCGTCGAGCGGCAACTCGGTCATGGCGCCGCGGTTCAGTACCCGCGGAACTTGGGCTCGCGCTTCTCGATGAAGCTGCTCACGCCCTCTTCGCTGTCGAGGCTGCGGCCCATGACGTCGACCATCCACGCCTCCTCCTGGGCGATGGTGGCGCGATCGACGTCGAGCGAGCGGTTGAGCAGCCACTTGTTGACCGCGTGGGCGCGGGTCGGGCCGTCGGCGAGCTTGCGCGCCATCTGCGCGACCGTGGCGTCGAGCTCGTCGGCGGGGACCACCCGCGTGACGAGGCCGATCTCGTAGGCCCGTTGGGCGCCGATGTCCTCGGCCAGGAGGATCAGCTCCTTGGCTCGCTGCAACCCGACCAGGCGGGGCAACAGCCACGTGCCCAGGCCGTCGGCCGCGAGCGCGCGCCGTGCGAACACCTCGATGAACTTGGCGTTCTCCGACGCGACCACGAGGTCGCACGCGAACGCGAGGTGAGCGCCGATGCCGGCCGCGGTGCCCTGCACCTTGGCGATGACCGGCACCTCGCAGTCGAGGATCGAGTTGATCGTCTTGATCGCGCCGCGCAGCATCATGCGCCTGCGGTCGCCGATCACCTCGTCGGGTGCGTCGGCCGGACGCTCGGGCGCGTCGGGGATGGTCGTGCCGCCGCGCAGGTCGGCGCCGGTGCAGAAGAACCGGCCTGTCGCCTGGAGCACCACGCAGCGGATCGCCAGGTCCTCGTCGGCCCGGCCGAGCCACTCACCCATGCGCACGCGCTGGGCCGAGGTGAGCGCGTTGCCCGCCTCGGGGCGATCGATGGTGATGGTGGCGATGCCGTCGGCGACGTCGAAGCGGACGCCCTCGAATTCGTCGGAGTAGGTCACGGGAGCTCCTGCTGGATGCCCGGGACGCGGCCCGGGGCGAGGCCCGGTGGTCCGAGCCGGCAGATTGTATATTCCGTGTTCTTGTGACCGGCACGACGAGCAACGCGACGAGCGAACCGCAGATCACGGATGAGGGTGTGGAGCGGTTGCGGGCGCGGGTGGGGGTGGCGGAGCCGTGGACGCGTCGGCCGCATTATCTGCGGCCGAACACCGATGCGTTCCGGATCGTGGCGGAGTCCTATGGCGACGACAACCCGTTGTGGTGCGATCCGGGGTACGCGGCGGCGTCGGTGTGGGGTGGGCCGTTGGCGCCGCCGCCGTTGGTGGGGGGCGACAGCCTGATCGGTGAGGACGAGGTCACTGCGGTCGCCGACGACAAGAAGGATCTGATGAAGGGTGACCCGCTGCGCGGCGTGCACGCGTTCTATTCGGCGTCGGCGCGGGAGTGGTGGGCGCCGCTGCGGGCCGACCGGCGGGTGTGGCGGCGCAACGCGATGGTGGCGGTGCTCGACAAGTCCAGCGAGTTCGCGGGCCGGGCGGTGCACGAGTGGTCGGCGAACGTGTTCCGCGACGACGACGGGACGGTGTTGTCGGGCCAGTACCGGTTGATGATCCGCACGGAGCGGAAGAAGGCGCGGGAGAAGAAGAAGTACGACGCCATCGAACCCGCGCACTGGAGCGCCGAGCAGATCGCCGAGCTCGACGCCGAGTACGCCGCGTCCTCGCGTCGGGGTGGCGAACCCAGGTTCTGGGAAGATGTCGACGAAGGCGACCCGGTCGGGCCGATGGTGAAGGGCCCGCTGTTGGTGACCGACATGGTGTGTTGGCACGTCGGGATGGGCATGGGCCTCTACGACGTCAAACCCCTCGCGCTCGGGGTCGCGAACCGGCGGCGGATCCCCAGGTTCTTCCACGACGACGACCAGGGCATCCCCGACGTGATGCAACGCGTGCACTGGGACCCGCAGTGGGCCCGCCAGGCGGGGAACCCGACCACCTACGACTACGGCCGCATGCGCGAAACGTGGTTGATCCACCTCTGCACCGACTGGATGGGCGACGACGCCTGGCTCTGGAAGCTCGAGTGTTCCTTCCGCGGGTTCAACTACGTCGGTGACGTCCACCACCTCAGCGGCACCGTCGTGCGCAAGTACCTCACCGACGGCGATCGGCCCGCGGTCGATCTCGAACTCACCGCCACCAACCAGCGTGGCACCGTCACCACCCCCGGCACCGCCACCATCCTCCTGCCCTCACGCGACCACGGCCCCGTGCGGCTCCCCGACCCACCCGGCACCGACCTCGAAACCTCACTCACCGCCATCAGCGAAGCGTTCGCAGCTCGATGAAGGGCATTCGATGAGCGCCTACGCGTCGGTCGACGGACTCGACATCGAGCTCGCCGACGGCGTGCTCACGTTGCGCCTGGCGCGGCCCGACAAGCGCAACGCGATGAACGACACGATGATGTACGCGGCCATCGACGCAGTCGATCTCGCCGGGCGCGACGAAGCGGTGCGGGTGATCCTGCTCACGAGCGCGGGGGAGCACTTCTGCTCCGGGTTCGACTGGGTGGCGCGCAACCAGGAGACCAAGGAGACCGGCGTCAAGCCCCGTGCAGGGAGCATCCAGCGCCGCTTGCCGTCACAGGCGCACCGCTTGGTTCCGCTGCTGTGCAGTGTGCAGGTGCCGGTGGTCTGTTCGGTGCGGGGCTGGGCCGCCGGGATCGGCTTGAACCTCGCGCTCGCGGCCGACTTCACCGTGGCCGCCGGCGACGCCCGCTTCTGGGCGCCGTTCGTCGATCGCGGCTTCACCCCCGACAGCGGCGCCACCTGGCTGCTCCCACGGCGCATCGGCGACGTGCGCGCCCGCGAGATGATCCACCTCGGTCGCGTCGTCGACGGGGCCGAGGCCGCCGACTGGCAGATGATCCACCGGGCCGTTCCGGAAGCCGAGCTCGACGCCACCGTGGCCGAGCTCGTCGCCACCCTCGCGCGGAGCGCGACCGTCGGCCTCGGCCTCGCCAAGTGGCTGCTCCACGTGGGTGCGACGACACCGCTGGAGGAGCACCTCCGCAACGAGGCCTTCGCGATGGAGCTGTCGTCGCGCAGCGAGGACTTCCGTGAAGGCCTGAAGGCGTTCGGCGAGAAGCGGTCACCCGAGTTCGGCGGGCGCTGACGTGTACGAGCGTCTCGAAGTCCGGCGCCACGGTCCGGTCGGGTGGTTGATCTTCGACCGCCCCGGCGTCGGCAACGCGATGGACGCGCGGATGATGACCGAGCTCGAGGAGGCGTGGCGCGAGCTCGACGACGACCCCGCGGTCCGCGCCATCGTGAACACGGGGAACGGGCGAAACTTCCAGACCGGGCTCGACGTCGCCGCGCTGAGTCGGGACAAGGAGGCGATGACCGAGCAGTCGCGTCGCACCGCGACGCCGAGCTCCGCTTCACCGCGTGGCACAACCAGGTGTGGACCCCGGTGATCGCGGCCGTCAACGGCAGCTGCGCGGGCGGCGGCCTGCACTTCGTCGCCGACGCCGACATCGTGATCGCGGCGAGCGACGCGACGTTCTTCGACACCCACGTGTCGGTGGGGCAGGCCATGTCGTACGAGGGCGTCGGACTGTCGCACAAGATGGCGTTCGAGCCGATCATGCGCATGGCGCTGGTCGGCCGCAGCGAGCGCATGCCCGCGTCGCGCGCACGCCAGCTCGGGATGATCTCGCAGGTCGTCGATCCCCCCGACATGCTCCGCGACGTCGCGCAGGAGCTGGGGGAGACCGTCGCCAAGAACTCGCCGGCGGCGATGCGCGCGACCAAGAAGGCGTTGTGGGGCGCGCTCGAGCACGGGCTCACCGACGCGTGCCGCGCCGGCGCGCAGGAGCTCGTCGACATGTGGGGCCACCCCGACCAGAACGAAGGCCCGCTCGCGTTCTCGGAGAAGCGCGCGCCCGAATGGGAGACCCATTGACCTTCTCGAAGTTCGACACGCTCATCGTGGAGCGCCACGGTCCGGTCGGCTGGTTGATCAACAACCGGCCCGAGCAGCTCAACGCGATGAGCAGCCACATGCGCGACGAGTTCGGCGACGCGTGGCTCGAGCTCGACGCCGACCCCGAGGTCAAGGTGATCGTGCACACCGGCGAGGGTCGGGCGTTCCAGACCGGCGTCGACGTGCAGGAGCTCGCCACCGACGGCATGGGCATGGAGCGTTACCGGGAATCGGTGGAGAACTGGGACCTGCACTTCACCGCGTGGCAGCAGGGCGTGCAGAAGCCGGTGATCACCGCGGTCAACGGCATCTGCGCCGGTGGCGCGTTCCACTGGGTGGCCGAGGCCGACATCGTGATCGCGGCGAGCGACGCGCAGTTCTTCGATCCGCACGTGTCGGTCGGGCAGGTGGTCGCCATCGAAGCGATCGCACTGCTCCGCAAGATGCCGTTCGAGGCGGTGATGCGCATGGCGCTGGTGGGCCGCTACGAGCGCATGAACGCGCAGCGTGCCTACGAGCTCGGGATGATCTCGCAGATCGTCGATCCGCCCGACACGCTGCGCGCGGTCGCGCAGGAGCTGGGCGAGACGATCGCCAAGAACTCGCCCGCGGCGATGCGTGCCACGAAGCAGGCGTTGTGGGGCGCGCTCGAGCACGGGCTCACCGACGGGTGCCGCGCCGGCGCGCAGCAGCTGGTGTCGATGTGGGGCCACCCCGACCAGACCGAGGGCCCGCTGGCGTTCGCCGAGAAGCGCGAACCCCGCTGGGCGCCGTGACGTGACCCCACCCCTGTGAATCTCGCCGACGTCCTCGGCCCGCGGGACGACGACGCCACCACCACCGTCGCGATCTACACCACCACCACGGAGGTCACGCGCGCCGAGCTGCGCGCACGGGCCGAGGCGCTGACCGCGCTGCTGCGCGACCGCGGTCTGCGACCGGGCCAGGCGGTGGGCGTGATGTTGCCGAACGGACCCGACATCGTGGCCGCGCTGTTCGGGGTCTGGTTCGCGGGCGGTGTGTACGTCCCGCTCAACCCTCGCCTCTCGCGCGACGAGCTCGCGCACGTCATCGCCGAGGACCGCCCGGCCGCGATCATCACGCAGCCCGACGACGCGGCGCGCGTCGTCGACGTCCCCGTCGTGCTCGCCTCCGGCGACGGCACCTGGGACGCACCGGTGCCGCTCGATGCCGACGCGCCGGCATCGCCCGCGGGAGTCGCCGCGATCTCCTTCACGTCCGGCACCACCGGCCGACCGAAGCCGGTGCCGCTCGTGCACGACAACGTGCTCGGTCTCATCGACGGTGTGCTGGGCACCCTGCGTGGAGGTGCCACGAGCGCCACGCCGAGATCCGACACGCCGAAGCGCTCTCCCATGCCGAACCTGATCCCGACGTCGTTGTCGTTGTGGGCGGGGATCTACAACGTGATCTTCGCCTTCCGCGCCGGCGCCGCGGTGATCATCATGGACCGCTTCGACACGCAGGCCTTCGCGGGGTTCGTCGAACGCTTCCAACTGCGCTCCACGGTGCTCCCGCCGGCGGCGATGACCATGCTCGTCGATGACGAGTCGATCACCTCGCTCGCGCCGCTGAAGTACGTGCGCAGCATCACCGCGCCGCTGTCGCCCCTGCAGGCGCGCCGGTTCCGCGACCGCTTCGGCGTGTTCGTGCTCAACGGCTGGGGTCAGACCGAGATCGGTGGCGAGATCGTCGGGTGGAGCGCGCAGGACGCCAAGGAGTTCGGCGACACGCACCTCGGCGCGGTCGGCCGCGGCCACGAGAACGTGCAGTTGCGCATCGACGACGACCTGGGTGAGATCCTGGTGCGCACCCCGATGATCGACGAGCGCACCGCGGCGGGCGACGACATGGACGGGCGTCTCGTCGACGGCTGGTTCCACACCGGCGACCTCGGTCGCCTCGACGACGAGGGCTTCCTCTGGATCGAGGGTCGGGTCTCGGACATGATCAATCGCGGTGGGCTCAAGGTCTTTCCCGAAGAGGTCGCCGAGGTGATCCGTCTCTCGCCTGACGTGGCCGAGTGCGCGGTCGCCGGCGTCCCCGACGACCGCCTCGGTGAGGTGCCGTGGGCCTTCGTCGTCCCCCGTGAGGGTGCGACGGTGGACGCGGAGGTGCTCGCGGCGTTGTGCCGCGAGCACCTCGCTCCCTACAAGGTCCCCGTTCGCTTCGAAGCCGTCGCCGACCTCCCGCGCAACGAGGTGGGCAAGGTCCTGCTGCGCGAGCTGGTCGACCGCGCCGTGCGCCCGGGCCCCGGTTAGACGGCCTCCGGGCCCTCCTCGCCGGTCCGCACCCGCACCAGGCGGGTGACCGGGGTCGCCCAGACCTTGCCGTCGCCGATCTTGCCGGTCCGGGCGGCGGCGACGAGCACCTCGACCAGCGCCGGTGCCAGCGCGTCGTCGGCGACGACCTCGAGCTTGGTCTTGGGCAGGAAGTCGACCCGGTACTCGGCGCCCCGGTAGGTCTCCGTGTGCCCGCCCTGGCGGCCGAAGCCCCTGACGTCGCTGACGGTGATGCCGGTCGCACCGGCTGTCGTGAGCGCCTCCTTCACATCGTCGATCTTGTACGACTTGATGATGGCGGTGATGAGCTGCACAGATCCTCCTCGATCAGGCGCCGACGGGGGTGGGCTCGGGACCGCTCGGGAAGACTTCGAGGCCGTAGCCGGCCGCCCCGTGTTCGTGGACGTCGAGTCCTTCGAGCTCCTCCTCCGGGCTGACCCGGAGTCCGATGGTGTGCTTCAGCGCGAGGAACAGCGCACCGGTGGTGATCACGACGAACGCGAACACCGCCACCACGGCGATCGCCTGGGTGAGGAGTTGGTCGGCCCCGTCGCCGTAGAACAGCCCGCCCTCGGTGGCGAAGAGCCCCACCGCGAGCGTGCCCCATGCACCGCAGACACCGTGCACGGAGACCGCGCCGACCGGGTCGTCGATGCGGATGCGGTCGAAGAACAGCACCGCCAACACCACGATCACGCCGGCGATGCCCCCGATGATCACGGCACCCCAGTTGCTGACGCTGGCGCAGCCCGCGGTGATCCCGACCAGCCCGGCCAGCACACCGTTGCCGGTCATGGCGACGTCTGGTTTGCCGCTGATGAGCCAGATGGTGATCATCCCGGTCACCGCCCCCGCGGCGGCCGCGAGCACGGTGGTCACGGCGATCGTCGTCACCGCCAGGTCGGCTGCCAGTTCGGAACCGGGATTGAACCCGAACCATCCGACCAACAGGATGAACACGCCGACGATGGCGAACGGCACCGAGTGCCCCGGGATCGCACGCGGCTTGCCGTCGGGTCCGTACTTCCCGATGCGCGGTCCGAGGATCATCGCACCCATCAGCGCGGCCCAGCCGCCGACGCTGTGCACGACGGTGGAGCCGGCGAAGTCGACGAACGGGGTGTCGAGCTGCGAGAGCCACCCGCCGCCCCACACCCAGTGCACCACGACCGGGTACACCAGCGCGGTGATGAACACCGAGTAGATGATGTAGCTCTTGAACTTCGTCCGTTCGGCCATCGCGCCGGAGACGATGGTTGCCGCCGTCGCCGCGAACGCCACCTGGAAGATGAAGTACGTGGGCAACGTGAGGTTGCCGAAGTCGTACTGCTTGCTGTCGAGCATCCAGCCGGTGTGGCCGAACAGGTCGTTGCCCTTGCCGAACGCGATGGTGAAGCCCACCAGCGCGAACGCGAGCACGCCGCAGCAGAAGTCCATCATGTTCTTCATCATGATGTTGCTGACGTTCTTGCCCCGGGTGAGGCCGGCTTCCACCAGGGCGAAGCCGGCCTGCATGAAGATGACGAGCACGGCGGCGACGAGGATCCAGACGTTGTCGAGGATCGACTGGACCTTCGCGGCGCCGTCCGCCGCGAAGGCGGGTGATGCGCCGGCGCCGAGCACCGTGAGGGCCAGGGCCGGGAGCAGGAGCAGTTTGAGTTTCACGCCGAGCGTTCCCTTCGAGTCGGAAGTACGGAACGCTCCGCAACCTACGAACGGTGGGTGACGCCGCCGTCTCAGGTCGATGTCAGATCAGCGTCAGTCGACTGACAGGTTCACCGCCGAACCTGACGGAGTGGCACCGTCTTCTGACGGCTCCATGACGGGTACGTGCGCGTAGTCGAGGATGTATCCGCGGGCGCGCACGCGGCTCAGGACCAGACCGCACTCCGCCACCCGGCCCCGCAGCCGGTGCATCGCACCGGCGAGCTTGCGCGCCGATCCCGCCGAGGAGCCGGTGGCGAACGTCGTCAGGAGCTCGTCGTCCGACACCGTGGACTGGAAGCGGTGGAGCAGGACGCGCACGAGTGCGACCTGCGCGGGAGGCACCGCGACCCAACGACCACGAAAGCGCAGGAGCCCGTCAGCGTCCAGGACCGGCCACGGCTCGACGTCGTCGAAGGGCATCGCCCGCTCCACGGGCGGATCGAGCTCGGCGGCGTCGTCGACGGGCTGGACGACCACGAACCGGGCGAGGCGCCATTGCGCACCGTCGTCGCGTGTGCGGACCTCGACGGTGCTCATGGCGTCACCTCCTCGTGGGCGCCAGACCTTTTCGACGGGAGGACGGCGAGCACGAGGGCGCCGATCGCAGCGCTGGTGATCGACGCCGCGAGGATGCCGAGCTTGGCGTCGCGCAACCACACGCCCCGGAACGCGAGATCGGCGACGAAGAGCGACACCGTGAAGCCGATGCCGGCGAGGCAACCAGCGCCCAGCAGGTGGGAGTGGCGCACGTGCGACGGCAGCAGACCGATCCGCAGCCGGAGCGCGACGACGCACGCCAGGAGGATCCCCAGCGGCTTGCCGACCACGAGCCCCACGACGACCCCCCACGTGACCGAGCTCCCGGCGGCGTGACGCAGCGACTCGACGTCGAGCACGACGCCTGCGCTCGCCAGTGCGAACAGGGGCACGATGAGCAGGCTCGACCACGGGTGCAAGCGGTGCTCGAGCTGCTCCAGCAACGGACGGCCACCGACGTCTCCGGTGGGGGCCAGGAGGCCGAGGACGACGCCTGCGATGGTCGGATGGATCCCGGACTCGAGGCAGCAGTACCAGAGCGCCGCACCGGGGACGACGAACCACGCGACGCGGCTCACACCGAGGTGTCGCATCGCGACGATCCCCATCACCACGAGCGCCGCGGCGAGCAGCCACGCGCCGGACACGCCGCGCGAGTAGAAGATCGCGATCACGACGATCGCGCCGATGTCGTCGACGATCGCCAGCGTGAGCAGGAACACCTTGAGCGGCCGCGGGATCCGCGAGCCGAACAGTGCGAGCACCGCCACCGCGAACGCGATGTCGGTGGCCACCGGGATGCCCCACCCGTCGGCCGTCGGCTTGCCGAGGTTCAACAGCACGAAGCAGATCGCCGGCACGACCATGCCCCCGACCGCCGCGATCGCCGGCAGCGCGGCCCGGCGAGGATCGCGGAGCTCGCCGCGCACGAGCTCACGCTTGATCTCGAGGCCGACGACGAAGAAGAAGATCGTCATCAACCCCTCGGTCACCCAGTGTGCGAGCGTCTCGGTGACGGCGAGGTCACCGATGCCGAGGGTCAGGTCGGTGGACCAGAACGCACCGTACGCACCCGGCGCGGTGTTCGCCCAGATGATGGCAGCTGCGACCGCGGTCAGGAGGACGATGCCGCCGAGCGACTCGGTCGACAGGAACTCGCCGACCGCCGAGGGACGGCGGCGGCGGGGACGCGCGGGCGCGTCGGTGGTGGTGGCCGGCATCGAGCTGCAACCCCATCATTCGACGGATGTGCTGCCGCCGAGTGCACCCCGGCAGCAGGCCGACCAGACTTCCC
Source organism: uncultured Actinomycetes bacterium (assembly GCA_963720765.1). Classification (GTDB taxonomy): domain Bacteria; phylum Actinomycetota; class Acidimicrobiia; order IMCC26256; family DASPTH01; genus DASUAS01. Next base: position 192,271 of record CAVRGS010000007.1, on the reverse strand, counting down.
GGCTCACCTGGGGATGCACCGTACGCAGGCGTTGTGACGAAGTGGTGCGCGTCCGGTGAATCCGACGTTACGTGGGGATGAGCGACTCGGGCCATGGCCGCCCGGCCCGCTCCTGTGCGAGACTCCGGCGATGATCCGACTCAGCGTCCTGTACCCGAAGACCGACGGTGCGAGGTTCGACCACGACTACTACCGCGACAAGCACGTGCCGCTCGCGGTGTCGACCTGGGGCGTCGAGCGCGTCGAGATCGACAAGGGCCTGAACGGCCCGTACGAGGCTGCGGTGCACTTCTTCTTCCCGTCGACCGACGCCATCGGCGAAGCCATGGGTGCCGAGGGCACCGGGGCGATCATGGCCGACGTGGCCAACTACACCGACATCCAGCCGGTCATGCAGACCAGCGAGATCGTCGAGAGCTGAGAGGCGCGCCTGCCGCGAACCACACTCGGCTGGTTCACAGGTCTCGTCGGTACCGTCGGGCGCGTGCGCGCCGTGCCCTTCGCGATCGCCGTTCTCGTGTGCTGCGCCTCCCTGCCCGCCGCGCCTGCATCGGCGGCGGTGTCGAGCCCATGCGTCGACGGCCCTGCGTCGGGGACGCCGAAGCCGGCGAGCGCGGGCGTCACGCGCACCGACTACACCTTCGCTCATCGCGTCCGCGGCCGGTGTCGCACCCTTGTGACACAGGTGCGCGAACCCGCACCGTCACCCGCGACTCCGGTGCCGGTGATCCTGGCCATCCACGGGCTCGACGGGAATCCGAGCTCACTGGCGCCACTGCTCGACGGGTGGACGCGGGCGGGCTACGTGGTGGTGGCTCCCACGTTCCCCACGACGACGAAGGACGCACGCGGCAAGGCACTGCGCAGTGAGGTCGTCGACCAGGCCGCCGACGCGCGCTTCGTGCTCGACGAGGTCCTGGACCGTGCCCGCGCCCTCGGGATCGATCCCGACGAGGTCGGGGCCGCCGGCATGTCGCTCGGCGGGATGACGGTGTACGGACTGATCTCGCACACCTGTTGCCAGGACGGCCGGATCACGGCCGCGGTCGTCATGGCCGGCGTGCACGACGTGTTCCCGACCGGGAGGTACGTCCACCAGGACGTGCCCGTGCTGTTGCTGCACGGCGACGCCGACGTCGGGTTGCACAACAGCCAGAGCGCGTACGCGCAGCTCGCGCCGCCCAAGTGGTTCATCACCCTGCACGAGGAGGGCCACTCGCCGCCGTTCGAGGTCCCTCGCGACGCCTCCAGCGCGATCGTCGACGCAACCACGGTCCTGTTCTGGAACCACTCCCTGAAGGGCGACGCGGCGGCCGCGCACCAGATCGTCGACGTGGTGAAGGCCACGGACGGCAAGGCGACCCTGCGACGCGACCTCAGGAACCAGTGAGCTCGCGCCCCCGTTCGCGCAGTTCGAACTTCAGCACCTTGCCGCTCGCGTTCAGCGGGAGCGCGTCGACGACCTCGAGGTAGCGGGGCGCCTTGAAGTTGGCCATGTGCTCGCGCGCCCACGACAGCACCGCGTCGTGGTCGACGGCGTGGCCGGCGGTCGGTACCACGAACGCCATGCCCACCTCGCCCATGCGCTCGTCGGGCACGCCCACGATCGCGACCTGCGCGAGGTCGGGGTGCTCGAGCATGAGTCCCTCGATCTCGGCGGGGTACACGTTGAAGCCACCGACGATGAACATGTCCTTGATGCGGTCGGTGATGGTGACGTTGTCCTGCGCGTCGACGTACCCCACGTCGCCGGTGTGCAGCCAGCCGTCGGCGTCGATGGCCTCTGCCGTCGCTTCCGGGTTGTCGAAGTAGCCGATCATCACCTGGTACCCGCGCGTCACGATCTCGCCCTGGTCGCCGGTGGGCACCTCGTCGCCGTCGGCGTCGACGATCTTCATCTCGATGCCGTCGAGCGGCCGGCCCGAGGTGTGGGCGATGATCTCGGGGTCGTCGTCGTGGCGACACATGGCCACCGTGCCGGTGGTCTCGGTGAGCCCGTAACCGGTGACGACCGAATCGAACCCGAGCTCGTTGCGCAGCTTCACCACCAGCTCGACCGGGACGACCGCCGCCCCGGTCACCGCCAGGCGCAGTGAGGACACGTCGTACTCGCTGACGTCGGCATTGAGGATGGTCTGGTAGATCGCGGGCGGCCCCGGCAGCATCGAGATGCGTTCGGCCTGCACCGTGGCCATCACCGTCTGCGGATCGAACACGAGGTGAGGGAGCAACGTCGCGCCCATCAGCAACGACGCGAGCAGACCCGACTTCAGTCCCGCGGTGTGGAACAGCGGGTAGATCAGCAGGTAGCGGTCGCCGTGGCGCAGTCCCACGACCTCGGCCCACGACGCGTACAACCGCACGCTCGCACCGTGGCGGAGCATCGCGCCCTTCGGTGCGCCGGTGGTTCCCGACGTGAAGATGATGTCGCACATCGTGTCGCCGGTGAGCGTCGCTTCACGCGCGTCGACGTCGGCATCAGCGACGGGCGCGCCGCGAGCGAGGAAGTCGCCCCAGCTGACGGTGCCGTCGGGCACCGAGCCCTCGAGGATGACGATCTCCTCGACCAGGTCGCGCGCGCCGGCGTCATCGAGCAGCTCGACGTAGTTCGTGTCGAGGAAGTCGGTGACGGTGAACAGGAAGCGCGCCCCCGACGTGCGCAGCACGTGCGCGGCCTCGGTGCCCTTGAACCGGGTGTTGAGCGGTACCAGCACACCGCCTGCGGCATAGAGACCGAGGGCGGTGACGATCCACTGGTGCATGTTGGGCGCCCACACCGACGCCCGGTCCCCCGGTTGCAGGCCGGTGGCCACGAAGGCCTTGGCCGCCTCGCGCACCGCGGTGTCGAGCTGCGCGAACGTCAAGCGAGTGGCTCGGTCGACGACCGCCTCGTCGTCGGGCCAGAGAGCAGCCGCGCGGTGCACGACGCCCGGCACCGTGTCCGGCGGTGGGATGTGGGTGCTCACGGGGCGGAATATACAATCCGGCGCCTGACGACCCGTCAGAAACGCACGCACTCGAGATCACAGGGGGAGCCGTGGGGCTGCTCGACGGCAAGGTAGCGATCGTCACCGGCGCGGGCCACGGCATCGGTCGGGGTCACGCAATGGAGATGGCCCGGCACGGCGCCAAGGTCGTGGTGAACGACCTCGGTGGCAGCGAGCGCGGCGAGGGCACCGGCAAAGCGGCCGACGACACCGTCCAGCTCATCGTCGACGCCGGCGGTGAAGCGGTGTCGAACTACGGCGACGTGAGCGACCACGATCAGTGCGGCGAGCTCGTCCAGCAGGCGATCGACACGTTCGGTCAGCTCGACATCGTCGTGAACAACGCCGGCATCGTGCGCGACGCCGCCATCTGGAACATGCCGGTCGACGACTGGGACCTGGTGATGCGGGTGCACGTGCGTGGCACGTGGTCCACCTCGCACTTCGCGTCGAAGTACTTCCGCGACCGGGCGAAGAACGACGACACGTTCCACGGCCGCATCATCAACACGACGTCGGGTGCGGGTCTGGGCGGCAACTTCGGGCAGTCGGGCTACGCCACCGCCAAGGCTGCGATCGTCGGCCTCACCCTCACGCTCGCGCAGGAGCTCTACCGCTCGAACGTGACCGTGAACTGCATCGGTCCCGCGGGGCTCACCCGCATCACCGCGACCATGCCGGGTTCGGGCGAGGCGTTCGAGCCGAACGACGTTCCCGAGGGCGAGTGGAACCCGATGGACCCGAAGAACAGCTCGCCGGTGGTGGCCTGGCTGGCGAGCGACGAGGCCGACTACGTGACCGGCCAGGTGATCCGGGTGATCCACGACAAGCTCATCTGGATGGGTGGCTGGTACGAGCGCGCCGACGTCAGCTGTGACGGCAAGCCGTGGGACGCCGAGAAGCTCGGGATGACCATGGCCACCGAGTTGTTCCAGACCCGCCATCGCGGCATGGTGTTCGGGCCCATCAAGTAGTCGTCCCTCCGAGGAGCGAACCGTCCCATGGCGATGCCCACCGACGTCCCGATCATCGACTGCATGATCAGCTTCCCGATCGAGGACAAGAAGAAGCTGTACGAGTTCATCACCAAGCAGACGAAGGACTCGCAGTCGAAGGACGAGTACCAGTTCCCGGTCGAGTACATGTTCAAGGACGTGCCCGACGAGAACAAGGACGGCGAGGACCCCGTCGCGGTGACGCTGCGCGAGATGGACAAGCACAACATCGAGCGCGGCCTCATCGGCATCGGGAGCAGCAACTCCGAGCGTGCGCTGAAGGACCACCCCGATCGCTTCGTCGGTGCGATCAGCGTCGACCCCAACGACATCATGGGCGTGCTTCGCCGCATCACCGAGGCGCACGAGCAGTGGGACATCCGCGCCGTCGACATCTTCCCGTGCGGGCTGTTCCCGCAGATCCGCATCAACGCGCCGCAGATGTACCCGGTGTACGCGAAGTGCGTGGAGCTCGGCATCCCCGTGTTCGTGAATGCGGGCGTGCCGGGGCCGCGCTTGAAGATGGACCCGCAGAAGGTGGAGTACATCGACGACGTGATGTACGACTTCCCCGACCTCGTGTTCGTGACCCGACACGGGTGCGAGCCGTGGGAGGACCTCGCGGTGAAGCTCATGCTCAAGTGGCCGGGCCTGCACTACTGCACCAGCGCGTTCGCGCCGAAGCACTATCCGAAGGCGATCATCGACTACGCCAACACGCGTGGCGCCGACAAGATCATCTACGCCGGGTACTACCCGATGGGGCTCACCCTCGACCGCATCATGGGTGACATGGTGAACGTGCCGTTCCGCGACCACGTGTGGCCGAAGTTCCTCAAGGAGAACGCGGAGCGCGTCCTCAAGCTGCATTGAGGTGACGACTCTCCGGTACTACGACGAGGAGCGGCTCACGCCCGAGCAGCGCGCCGCGCTGAGCGGGCCCGGCGCGATGTTCGAGCGCGCCACCGAAGTGGTGCTCGGGGCCGAGTGCGAGGTGTTCGTGCAGCGCCCGCACGACCTGGTCGAGGTGCTGCGCACGAGCGCCGAGCAGTTCGGAGATCGTCCGTACCTGGTGTTTCCCGATGAAGTGATCACGTTCGGCGAGGTGCCGGCGCGCGGGCGCGATCGCGCGCGTGCTCGCGGACGAGTACGGGGTCGGCAAGGGCGATCGCGTCGCGTTCGCCAGCGCCAACAGCCTCGACTACGCGCTGGCGCAGCTCGCGGTGGTGAGCCTGGGGGCGATCATCGTCGGGCTGAACGGTTGGTGGACGGGGCCCGAGCTCGCGTACGGCATGGAGCTCACACGGCCGACGGTGCTGTTCGGCGACGAGGTCCGCCTCGAACGGCTGGCCGAGGTCGGCATCGAAGGCACACCGATGCTGCACGTCGCGGCCGAAGAACGGGCGGAGCTCCCCGACGTCGCCATCGACGAAGACGATCCGTTCATGATCCTCTTCACGTCGGGCACCACCGGACGTCCGAAGGGTGCGACGCTGACCCACCGGAACATGGTGCACATGGGTTCGGCGATGGCGTACGGGCGCGCGGTCACGATGATCCTCAACAACGTCCCGCCTCCGCCGCCCGACGCGCCGCCGCCCGCGTCGATCTGCGCGACACCGTTCTTCCACATCTCCGGCACCGCGCCGTTGTTCATGACCGGTGCGCGCTTCGGGTCGTCGCTGGTGTTCCCGCCCCCGGGGCGTTGGGACCCCGAGGTGCACCTGCGCCTCACCGCGGACAACCGCGTGTCGGCGTGGTCGGGCGTTCCCACGCAGTTCTGGCGCATGCTCGAACACCCCGACTTCGACTCGTTCGACCTGTCGTGTCTCACGATGGTGTCGTCGGGTGGCGCGCCCTTCCCGCCCGAGCTGATGCGCGTGCTCAACGAGAAGATCCCCACCGCCAACCTGTCGAACGGGTACGGCATGAGCGAGTCGATGGGCGCGGGCACGCTGCTGTCGGGCGCGCGCTACTTCACGCACCGTGAGTCGGTGGGCGCGCCGTACCCCACCATCGAGGTGCAGATCCGCGACGACGATCGCAACCCGCTCGCCGAGGGTGAGGTGGGAGAGATCTGCCTGCGCGGCGGCGTGGTGTTCACCGGGTACTGGGAGGACCCCGAGGCCACCGCCAAGGTGCTCGACGACGAGCGCTGGTACCACACCGGCGACTACGGCCGCATCGAGGATGGCGTGCTCTGGCTCGAGAGCCGCATGCGCGACCTCGTCATCCGCGGCGGCGAGAACATCTACCCGATGGAGATCGAGCACCGGCTGATCGAGCACCCCGACATCGCCGATGCCGCGGTGATCGGCGTCCCGCATCGCACGCTCGGCCAGGAGGTCATGGCCGTCGTGGTGCTGCAGCCAGGCGCGTCACTCGAACCGTCCGCGGTGCAGGAGTGGGTGGCGGAGGGACTCGCCCGGTTCAAGGTGCCGGCGTACGTCGAGTTCCGCACCGAGTTGCCCTACACCCAGACGGGCAAGGTCATGAAGCATCAGTTGGAACAGGAATTGACTCGCCCGTAGCACGTTCCCACACGGCCGCCGCGCCGCGTTGTGCGACGAGACGGGCGACGGCGGCGCCGACCGCCACCGCGATCGTCCACGCGAGCGCGTCGGGCCAGCTGACGTCACGCGCCGCCGGGTTCTCGGGCGGGTCCTCGTGCTTGGCGGTGCGCCAGGTGGTGGTCGCGACCCGTCGGACTGCGGCCGCCGCGAGCGTTCCCGACGCGATGGCGACACCCTGCCAGGCCAGCTGCTTCGGATTCTTCATCTCGCGTTCGTGCCCAGAATGGGCGCGAGTCAATCCAATTGACCGAGCACGCCGTCCCTGGCGTTGGGGAGCGCGAGCAGCTCGGCGAACGCGGCGTTCTCGAGCGTGCGGGCGCGGGCGATGCCCTCCCGCTCGGCGTCGAGCAGCAGGCGCTTCGTGGCCCTGAGCGACGGCAGCGACTTCGACGCGATGCGCGTGGCCAGCTCCATCGTGTCGTCGACCAGGGTCTCGGGCGAGCACTGCCGCACCGCGAGCCCGGTGGCGACCGCGTCCGCCGCCGAGATCCAGTCGGACGTGAACAACGACAGCGACGCCTGCTGACGGCCCATGCGGCGCGGCAACAGGTAGCTGCTCGCGGCCTCGGGCGCGACCCCCATGTTGGTGAACGGCGCGAGCAGGCGCGCCTTGTCGGACACGAACACGAGGTCGCAGTGGGCGAGCATGGTGAACCCGAGGCCGACCGCCGCTCCGTTCACCGCGGCGAGCAGCGGCTTGGGGAACTCCTGCAGCACGTCGACGAACGCGGGGAAGCCGTTGCGCGACACCGTGTCGCCGCCGACGCCGGCGTCGACGGTCTCCGCCATCTCGAGCAGGTCGGTGCCGGCGCAGAACGCCTTGCCCGCGCCGGTGAACACGACCACCGCGACGTCGTCGTCGGTGGCTGCCGCGCGCAGTGCGTCGGCGGACGCATGGTACAGCTCCTCGTTGAACGCGTTCGCCCGATCGGGGCGGTTGAACGTGAGCAGGCGGACGTGGTCGCGGTCTTCGCCGATCAGAATGTCGGTCAACATGGCCGGTCAGCCTACGGCCGTCACTGAAGCGCCAGCATGAGCGCGGCCCACACGACCGGCTCGTCACCCACCGGGCGCCACCGGTGGTGGGTGCCGCGCTGCACGACGGCCTCACCGGGCCCGAGCACGACCGGCCGCTGATCGGGGAGCGAGAGCTCGAGCTGCCCCGACAGCACGATGTCGACGTCGATGGTCGCGGTCGTGTGCCACCCCGCCTCACCGGGGTCGAACCCGGGTGGGTGCTCGACGGTGCGGAAGCAGATGCCAGCCGATCCAGGGCCACCTCGGGGCTCGAGCTCCCATCCGCCCTCGGGGTCGCCGCCCTGGTCGGGCGCGCCCAGTGCGCCGCCGGTCTGCCACAGCTCGACCAGCGCAGTGCCGCCGCCCCCGATCGCGGACGGTGGTGTGCCGTCGGCGAGGACGTGGGAGCGACCGTCGGCGTCGGTGGCGGCGACCAGGCGGCGCGGTCCGTCACCCTCGACACTGGTCGCGGGTAGCTGCGGTTGCGCGGGCGGCGGCGCGTCGGGATCGGGGCGGAGCATGCACACGACGTACGTGCACGGGCCGTCGCCCACCACCCGCCAGCGGTGGCGGTTGCCGCGTTGGATCACCACGTCGCCAGGCCCGAGCTCGTGCTCGCCGTCGTCGAGGCCGAGCACGATGCGGCCGTCGATCACGACCATGAAGTCGAGGGTGTCGGTGGCGTGCATCCCGGGTTCGTCGGGGTCGTCGTTCTCCACCCGGATCCACTCGCCGCCGCCTTCGCGCGCGCCGGGGAAGCGGATGATCCGCACCGAGCAACCACCGACCGGTGGCTCGAGGCGGATCGAACCCTCCGGTTCGTCGCCGCCGTCGTCGACGGTGGCCGGCGGCCCGTCGAGCCACAACCACGTGGCCACTGCGAACCCGTTGGCCCGGATCGTGTTCGGCGGCGCACCGTCGGAGCGGACCACCGCCCGACCCTCGGCGTCGTGTCCGGTGACCACCCGTCGTGCCGTGAATTCGGGGAGCAGCTCCATGCCTCGGACCCTACGCAAACGCTCGTCGGTGCGCCCGAAGACCCGAGCGCCGCCGCGAGCGCGTGGCAGAGATCGACGCCCGAACTCGGTCACTCGGTGGTAGCGGCGGCCGCCCTCCCACTCGTCCTCGAGCAACCCGAGGGTCACGAGCCGGTGGAGCGACGTGTCGACGGTGCTGCGCTCGCGTTCGAGCAGCGTCGCGGCCTCGAGGCCGTAGCAGCGTTCGCGCGCTTCGCGGGTGGCGAGGTACGCGCCGACGTCGAGCACCGCCGCATCGAGGCGGAACACGTGGCTGCGGCGTGGTCTCGGCATGCCTCTCCGATTTCGTGGGCGTCATGGACCCATGGGTCCGATGAGACGGACGAACTCGCAGAGCGTCACTCAGGCGGCGCGGCCCGGTAGGATGGGCGGACACGTGAAGGGGAGTATCCCCCCGACGGGACGTCGTCATCACGGTCATGCCGCTGGGCAGGCCCGGCGCCCGTGCCACTCGCCAGCGAGTGGTGGGAGAGACCTTCGAAACCCGACAGCGCCTTGCACAGGGCCGGTTTCGAAGGGATCGTCATGGAGTGGGTCGTCCTCATCGCAGTGATCGTGGCGTTGCTCACGGTCGACCTGCTGCTGCACCGCGGCAACCACGAGCCCACGACCAAGCGCGCGTTGATCGAGTCGGCGGCGTGGGTGGCGTGCGGTCTCGGCTTCGCGGTGGTCGTGCTCGTGTGGATGGGCGGGCAGGCGTTCTCCGAGTACCTGAGCGGCTACGTGATCGAGAAGTCACTCAGCATCGACAACGTGTTCGTGTGGGCGGTGATCTTCTCCAGCTTCGCCATCCCGGCCCGCTACCAGCACCGGGTGCTCTTCTGGGGCATCTTCGGCGCGCTGGTGATGCGCGCCATCTTCATCTTCGCCGGCGCCGCGCTCATCGAGGAGTTCTGGTGGATGCTCCTCGTGTTCGGGGTCGTGCTCCTGGTCTCCGGCTTCAAGGTCATCCGCCACAAGGACGACGAGGGCGAGCACGAACACGACCGTGCGGTCAAGCTGCTGGGGCGGTTCCTGCCCGTGCGTTCGGAGCTGGCCGAGCAGCACTTCGTGGTCAAGGAGGCGCCGAGCCCGGGCCAGAAGGTGCGGTGGGTGGCGACGCCGCTGCTCGCGGCGCTGGTCGTCGTCGAGGTGACCGACGTGGTGTTCGCGGTCGACAGCGTGCCCGCCATCCTCGCGGTGTCGCGCGACCCGTTCATCGTGTTCGCGTCGAACGCGTTCGCGATCCTCGGATTGCGCGCCATGTACTTCCTGCTCGGCGACGCCCGTGAGCGGTTCCACTACCTCGCGCACGCGCTCGGGGCGATCCTGGTGTTCGTCGGCGTCAAGATGATCGTGTCCCATTGGTGGCACTTCCCGACCGTCGCGTCCCTCGGCGTCATCGTCGCCATCGTCACCGGCGCCATCGGGGCGAGCATCGTGAAGACCCGCCGAGAAGCAGATACGGTGCGGCCATGAAGCTCGCAGAACTGGTGGCGCCGGAGTCGACCGTCGTCCTCACGCAGGAGTGCCAGAAGGGCGTGATCGGTGACCTGAGCCTGCTCCCCGCGCTGGCGGAGTCGGCGAAGGTGATCGGGCTGGTCGAGAACGTCAACCGCCTGGTCACCACCGGGCGGGCGGCAGGCTGCGGCATCCTGCACTGCATCGCCGCCACCCGCGACGACCGGCGCGGCGCCAGCACCAACGCACCCCTGTTCCGCGGGACCGCTCGCGGCGAGAACACCGGTCCCGGCCCGATGAGCCCTGGTGGCCCGGGCACCGAGCTGATGGACGGCATCGAAGCGGCCGAGAGCGACCTCGTCTCCACCCGCATCGGCGGGCTGTCGCCGGTGAACGGCACCGACGTGCCGACGCTGCTGCGCAACCTCGGCGCCAAGACGGTCGTGATCGCGGGCGTCTCGACCAACGTCGCGATCCCGAACGCCACACTCGACTGCGTCAACTTCGGGTTCAACGTGGTGATCCCACGCGACGCGATCACGGGGTACCCGGTCGACTACACCGACGTGATCATCAAGAACACGCTCTCGCTGGTGGCCAAGATCACGACCACCGACGAGCTCGTGGAGCTCTGGAGCTAGAAGGGGAGCTCGACGGGCTCGGCGATCTTGCCGAGCAGCTCGCACAGCTTCCGTTGCTCCGCTTCGCTGAGCGGCGCGACGGTGGGCGCCGAGGCGATCGCCTCGGACAGTGCCTTGTGCCGGAGCGCATCGCCCTCGGGGGTGCGCACGATGCGCCGCACGCGACGGTCGTTCGGGTCCACGGTGCGCACCACGAGGCCACGCGCCTCGAGGCGGTCGACGATGTCGGTGATGTTCGACGCGTCGAAGTGGAGCAACTCGGCGAGCTCCCGCTGCGAGCACGGTTCGTCGAGGTGGCTGAGCGCGGCGAGCTGCGAAGGGGAGAGGTCGAGGGTCGCCGCGAGCGTGGCCACGTGGTCCTTCATGGCGTGCATCACGCCCATGAGGTGACCCAGCACCTCACGTGAGAGCGGTGCGCCCCTTGTCTTCCCCCCGGTGCCAGACACCCTGAACTCCTGTGCTACGGTCAATGGTTGAGCAACCCAATGATTGCTCCATCCATTGTACGGGAGGGACGGCAATGCTGCAACGACTGGCCGCCTGGTGCTACGGACGCCGTCGGACGGTCGTCGTGCTGTGGGTCGTCGCCCTGGTCGCGGTGAGCGTGATCGGATCGAACGTCGGCTCGTCCTTCTCCCAGGGCTTCAACCTCTCCGACACGGAATCGCACCGGGCCGCCGCGCTGCTCGAGACCCGGTTCCCCGCCCGCGCCGGCGACGAGGGCCAGATCGTCTTCGCCCACGACGCCACGGGTGACGGGGGCGGCGTGCAGGACGCGGGTGTCCAGGCCCGCATGGAGCAGCTCTTCGACGACGTCGCGAAGGTCCCCGGTGTCACCGCGGTCGTGAGCCCCTACTCGGCCGACGGCGCGCAGCAGGTCGCCCGGTCCGGTGACATCGCGTACGCGACCGTGCAGTTCGACCGCGTGGCGTCGAAGATCTCCGATTCCTCCATCCAGCGCATCCGTGACCTCAAGGACGCCGCTACCGGTGACGGTGTGCGCGTCGCGCTCGGCGGCCGCATGTTCCAGGAACCCGGCGGCCTCGGTCCCGCTGAGCTCATCGGCATCCTCGCCGCCATCGTCATCCTGCTGGTGGCGTTCGGCTCGCTGCTGGCGATGGGTCTCCCGATCCTCGTCGCGCTGTTCGGCATCGGCATCGGTCTCGGGCTCGTCCAGTTGCTGAGCCACACGATCGCGACACCCGACTTCGCCACGCAGCTGGCGTCGATGATCGGCATCGGCGTGGGCATCGACTATGCGCTCTTCATCGTCACCCGCTACCGCCAGGGTCTCGAGGAGGGGTTCCAGCCCGAGCATGCCGTCGTGCGCGCCATCGACACCGCGGGCCGGGCGGTCGTGTTCGCCGGCACCACAGTGGTGATCTCGCTGCTCGGGCTGTTCCTCATGGGCGTCGACTTCGTGAACGGCATGGCGCTCGGCACGTCGGTCACCGTCGCCATCGTGATGCTGGCGTCGATCACGCTCCTGCCCGCGTTGCTCGGGTTCGCCGGGCGCACCATCGACCGCTTCTCGGTGCGGCGACGCAAGGTGCCCAAGCCCGCCGACCGGACGATGTGGTACCGGTGGAGTCGCGTCGTGCAACGTCGCCCGTGGCCGGCCGCCATCGCCGGGCTCGCGTTCCTGCTCCTGCTCGCGGTGCCGCTCCTGTCGATGCGCCTCGCGTTCCCGGACGCGGGCGGGAACCCCAAGGCCGACACGTCGCGCCAGGCCTACGACCTCGTGGCCGAGGGCTTCGGGGCCGGCTTCAACGGGCCCCTGGTGCTCGCCGCCGAGTTCCCGAAGGGCAGCGACACGCAGGCGCTCGACCAACTTGCGACGCGCCTCCAGCAGACGCCCGACGTCGCCGCCGTGGTCGGGCCCACGATGAGCCCGTCGGGTGACGCCGCGGTGATCCGCGTGATCCCGAAGAGCTCGCCGCAGTCGGTCGCGACGACCGATCTCGTCGGTGCGCTGCGCGACGACGTCATCCCGGCTTCGGTGCGCGGCTCCGATGTGCAGGTGCACGTCGGTGGCCTCACCGCGTCGAGCATCGACGTGTCGGAACGACTGGCGGCGCGCCTCCCGATCTTCATCGGCGCGGTGCTCGTGTTGAGCTTCCTCCTCCTGATGGCGGTGTTCCGGAGCCTGCTGGTCCCGCTGAAGGCCGTCGTCATGAACCTGCTGTCGATCGGCGCCGCGTACGGCGTGGTCGTCGCGGTCTTCGAGTGGGGATGGGGGAACGGCCTCCTCGGCGTCGAGCAGACCGGGCCCATCGCGCCGTTCATCCCGATGATGATGTTCGCCATCCTCTTCGGGCTGTCGATGGACTACGAGGTCTTCCTGCTGTCGCGCATCCGTGAGGAGTACGACCGCACCGGCGACAACGCGGTCGCGGTGGCCGACGGCCTGGCCTCGACCGCACGCGTGATCACCGCGGCCGCCCTCATCATGGTGTGCGTCTTCGGCAGCTTCGTCCTCGGCGACGCCACCTTGGTGAAGCTCTTCGGAGTCGGGCTGGCGACGGCGATCCTGGTGGACGCGACGGTGGTGCGCATGGTCCTGGTGCCCGCCACCATGGAGCTGCTGGGCGACCGGAACTGGTGGTTCCCGCGCTGGCTCGACCGGGTCATCCCCCGTCTCCACGTGGAAGCGGGGCCCGACGTCGACGCCGAGTTGGCTCGGCTCACCGCCGAGGAGACGGCCCGGGTCGGTGGCTGAGCCGGGGCCCGAGATCGGGCGCGGCGTTACAGTGCGAGCACCCCGACCACGCACTCGAGGAGCCACCCGTGACCGAAGCAGTCATCGTCGCCGCCGCCCGCACCCCCATCGGTCGGGCCCGCAAGGGTTCGCTCGTCGACGTCGACGCGTTCCGCCTCGCGGAGATCGCCGTCGGTGAGGCGGTCGCCCGCTCGGGCATCGACGCCGCCGAGATCGACGACATCGTGCTCGGCGAGGCGCTCTACGGCGGTGGTGACATCGCCCGGCACACCGCCGTGGTCCTCGGCCTCGACAACGTCGCCGGCATCGCCGACAACCGTCATTGCGCGTCAGGCCTGAGCGCGGTGCAGCTGGCCGCGGGGAGCATCAAGTCCGACATGGACACGGTGGTCGTCGCCGGCGGGACGAACAGCATGAGCACCGCGCCCCAGTCGTGGCGGGTGCTCGAGCCGGGCGGCGAGCCGCAGATGTGGATGTCGCCGAGCCACCCCGAGACTCCCGACGCGCCCGCGTTCGACATGTCGATCACCGTCGGCGAGAACGCCGCGCACGAGATGGGTCTGACCCGGCGCGACGTCGACGAGTGGGCTGCGTACAGCCACGGTCAGGCCATCGCGTCGATCGACTCGGGCGCGTTCGAAGAGGAGATCGTGCCGGTCGAGTACCTCGACCGTGAGGGCATGGCACGCACGTTCGCCGTCGACGAGCACCCGCGCCGCGGGGTGACGGTCGAGACGCTGGCGGAGCTCAAGCCCATCCACCCCGAGCTCGAGTCGCCGACGGTCACCGCGGGCAACGCGTCGGGCATCAACGACGCCGCCGCCGCGCTCGTGCTCACCAGCGACACCTTCGCCGAGTCGCACGGTCTGAGCCCCCTGGCCCGGATCGTGTCGTGGGCCAACGCGGGGATCGACCCGGCCCGCACGGGCATGGGCCCGACGCTCGCGATCCCGAAGGCGCTCGAGCGGGCCGGCCTCACCGTCGACGACATCGACCTGATCGAGATCAACGAGGCCTTCTGCTCGGTCCCGGTGGCGGCCATCCGCAAGCTCGGCCTGGATCCCTCCATCGTCAACGTCAACGGCAGCGGCTGCAGCCTCGGTCACCCGATCGCAGCGACCGGCGCACGCATGGTCGTCACCATGGCGCACGAGCTGCGCCGTCGGGGCAAGACCCACGGCCTGCTGGCGATGTGCGCGGGTGGCGGCATGGGATCGGCGCTGATCATCGAGGCCCGCTGACCATGTCGGTCGACATCGACCTCGCCGGCCAGCGCCTGCTCGTCGTCGGGGGATCGTCGGGCATCGGGCGCAGCACCGCGCTCGCCGCCGCCGCGGCGGGCGCCGACATCGCCGTCGTGGGTCGTAGCGAAGAGAAGCTGCGCGAGGTCGTCACCACCGCGGGCAAGGGCACCGGCATCGCCGCCGACGTGCGCGACCCGGAGCGCTGCTCGGGGATCGTCGCCGAAGCGGTCGATGCGATGGGCGGTCTCGACGCGCTGGTGTTCTCCACCGCGGTCTCGCCGCTCGCCCCGCTCGACGAGGTGAGCGCCGAGACGTGGCAGGACGTCATCGCCACCAACGCCATCGCGCCCGCCCTCGTCGCGCAGGCCGCGCTCGAGCACATTCCCGACAACGGCGTGATCATCTTCCTGTCGTCGATCACCGTCGGCGGTGGGCACCACGGTCTCGCGTCGTACGGTGCGAGCAAGGCCGCGCTCGACCGCACCGTGCGCTCGTGGCGCATGGAGCGGCCTGACAAGCGGTTCGTGTGCATGGCGGTCGGCGACACCCTCGGCACCGACTTCGCGCGCGACTTCGACGCCGACCACGCGGGCGCGCTGTTCCCGAAGTGGTTGGCGGCGAGCGTGATCTACGCCAACCACATGGAGTCGGACGACCTCGGGCGCACCATCGCCGAGTTCTTGGCGATGCTGGTCGCACACCCGAAGCTCACCATCCCCGAGCTCACGATCGTGCCGCCGGGCCCGATGATGTCGGCCGACGGCATCGGCGACCTGTTGGCGGATGTGGTCGGCCAGCAGTAGCGCGCCCCCTGCAACGCCGCCGCGAGCAATGCCGACCGGCGGTTCCGGCGCACGAGACGGCTGCTCGTTTCGCTACCTGGCCGATCGCCTGAACCCGCTTTCCGCGTCGATCACTTGTCCGGTGACGGTGGCGGCGTCCTCGCTCACCAGCCAACGGACCACCGCAGCGATCTCGTCGGGCGTCGTCCAGCGACGCCGCGGCATCGATGCCGTCACTCTGGCAGCCACCTCGGGAGATGCCCAGCCGGTGTCCGTGGGACCGGGGTTCAACGTGTTGACGGTGATGGCACGGTCCGCAAGCGCATCGGCGAGCGACAGCGTCATCTGGTGAATCGCTCCCTTGCTCATCGCGTACGGGAGTTCGCCGCTCATTGGTTCTCGATGCTGTCCAGACGTGAAGAGCACAACTCGTCCGTCACGTCGATCGTCGTCGTGCTGAGCAGCGAATGCCTGCACGAGCAGCACCGAAGCTCGCGCGTTGACGGCCCACGACCGATCGAGCTCCTCCACCGTCATCGACGAGAGTGACTGTGCGGAGCTGCGTGCATGATTCACGATCAGCAGGTCGACACCACCGAACGTGTCAACGACACTCGAGATCAGTGCCTCGGCACTCGCCGCGTCGCCAAGGTCGAGCTCGGCATGCGCGACGCGCTCTTCTGGAGCACCGAGAGCAGCGATGACGCCGGTTACTCCTGCAGGATCGGCACCCCAACTCCGTTCTGCGTCATGAGGGGACCAAGACTGGCAGTACACGGAGGCCCCATCGCCGAGGAGACGCCGCGCCACAGCAAATCCGATCCCGGCGCGGCGACTCACGCCGGTCACCAATGCCACTTGGCCCGTCAACCCCTCCACCGACTGCACACTCACAGACTGCCCGAAGCGACCGCGGGCCGGGTGGCAGTTCCGGGCGATCGTCGACGCCTCGTCTTCTTCGAGGTCAATCGATCCAGTAGCGCCGCTCGGGGGAGCCGCCGTCTGGATTGTCGACGACGTTCTCCAGGGTGCCGCCGCAGCGTTCGATGGTCCGGGCTGAAGGTTCGTTGCCTTCTTCGCAGGTCACGAGAACGGGGCTGATATCCAGCGAATGAGCGATGACGAGGCTCTGGCGGAGTATCTCGGTTGCGTACCCGCGACGCCGATACGGGGGGAGAACGGCGTAGCCGATGTGTCCGCCGATGCGCAGGAGTCGGTCGGTCAGGCTGTGCCGGATGGACGTGCGGCCCACGATCGCGCCGTCGACATCGGCGAGCAGGAACGTTGAGGGCACCCAAGGTGCCGGTAGCTCTCCAGCGCAGCGTGCCGCGTCGAGGAAGGCTACGTAGTCGGTCCAGCGCATGCCGGAGAGACCGACAGCGAAGTTGAAGCCCTCAGCTTGCAGTGTCCGCTGCGCGGCGAGGACATCTTGCTCGTCCGAGGCGCGGACGGGGCGGAGGACGAGTTGCACTGCCATACCCAGACCATCATGTCGTCTGGCTTGCGAACGGCGCGCTGCATTTCACGCGAACTGCCGAGCGCGTAGCGGCCGTCCTGGCGCGCGCCGCGGGGGTCAGGAACGGTCAGTCATGGCGCGGCGCACGCCAGCGAATCGGCCGTCAACCGAGCGCGTGTCACAGGTACATGATGCCCGACCCCGCCGCCAGTGCAGCAGTCCCCGGCTCTCGAAGAGGGTGCTGCCTTCGAGGTCGAGTCAACTGCAAGTCCGCAGCGCGAGCACCGTCCCGCGGGAGCTTCCGCTCATCGCCACCTCGGTGTCGTAGTCGAAGCCCGATTGGCGCAGGTATCGAATGCGTTGCCCGTCGGCCTCTGTCTCGGCCTTCGTCAGCTCGCCGTCACTGGATCGACGGAGCATTCGTCGCCACAATGCGTCTGCGTCTCGGGTCACCGCGTACACATCGAGCGTGCCGCCTGGACCACAGTCTCGGTTCTCCAGTCGCCGCAGAAGCCTCACGCCGACCACATTGTTCGCGAGTAGGTCGCTGCGCGCAGGAACGCCAGAAGCAACAACGTCAACAGGCTGTTGGGGCAGGCGCGCGCCACGCGTCAGCCCATCGACCGCCGCCTCGACCTGCCCAGACCTCGTCGCCTTGTCCGCCGAGTCCGTCGACGAGCACGAGACGACGACCGCCATCGCCACGAGCACCCCAGACAGCGCACAGGCCACACGTCTGCCCACCCACGCATACTGCTCGATCCGCCGCGGCCGAGCAGTTCTGGCGTTGCTCGGGCCCGCGAGGTCTTGTCGCTCCATCGGTGGCTCATCCAGCCTCGGATTCGCGACCAGCCGTGCCACCCGACGCGGGTCAACTCCACGGAGCAGTATTCCGCTGCGTGGTCGAAGTGTGATCTCGATGCGGTGTGCGCGCTGCTGGCTCCGGGCGCGGTGCTCCGCGATCCGGTCTCCAACCCCGCAATCGAAGGAATCGAAGCCATCCGCGCGTACTTCGAGGTCGCCTCGGGTGTCATGCGGAGCCACCGCCTATCGGGCCCGGTGTACACCTCCGGTGAAGGCCGTCACGGTGTCGCGCTCTTCGAGTTCGGTCTGGATCTCGGCCGCGGGTTGGACGTCCACGAAAACGTGGATGTCTCTTCGCTCGACGACGGCCGAGTCGTGATCATCGACGCGCACTATCGCCCTCCGCCAGGGAGTGACTGTACGCGCCGGGGTCGTCGAGGCCGCGGTGGTCGACCTGCTCACCGATGACCGCGCGACCGCGCGGACCAACATCCGCGAGATCATCCGAGGAACCAGTGCGAATGACGGACCGTACAGGCCCACGGTGATCACGCGCCCATAGGCTCATGGCGTGGTGCTCACGTGGATACTGGTCGGAGGGGGCGCGTTGCTGCTGCTCTCCGGAATCGTGTGGGCGTGGCGGAACCGCCCGGTGCGCGGGCCGGACTACCGGGCCAGCGAAGACGACGGCGGCGAGCAGAAGTACTTGGCGGGCTTCAACATCGCCAACGACCGGGACTTTGGCTTCTACAAGAGGCCACGCGGGGAGGATTCCTGATAGCCCGCCCGGTACGCCAGAACGGATGCGCACTGGCCCGGGTCATGGTCGAATGGCATGGCGGGTTTCTGGCAGGCGACTCGGCCGTCAATGCGAAGGTCATGGCCACGTTCGAGCTCGCCCCAAACGGCAAGATCGCACAAATGCGCGAGTACTTCGATGTGAAGTCACTCATTGATCAGCGAGCGGACGCGGGCTTCCACGTGCCTCAGTAGCCGCGACCCGGCCCGCCAGATCTGGCGCACCGGCTCGCCAGGCGAGGCAATCTGTGCGGCATCTCGGGCAACCGCTCCGGGAGAATCTTCGCCGGTCGGGAACCAGCAGGGTGGCTCGGGTCTCTCATCAAGTAGTGGGACGAATCGAGTGTGGCGACGACCTGTCGCCTGAGGTCGTCGCGGTCGAGTCGTTCGAGGACTTCTACCGGAGGACGTGGGGCCTGATGGTGCGTTTGGCGCGGCTGCTCGTCGACGATCGAGAAGACGCCGTCGAGGTCGTTCAGGACGCCTTCTCGCGCATCTACCCGAAGTTCGATCGCATCGAGGCTCAGAGCAGAGACGCGTACTTGCGAGCCGCGGTCCTCAACGGGTGTCGTCGACACCTCCGACGGCGTCGACTGTCGCTACTCCACCGCCCAGGTTTCTTGGATCGCATGGACCTCGGCGCGGATCACATCATCGACGCGGTGCGTAGGTTGCCCCGCGATCGTCGGGATGTCGTGTTGTTGCGTTACTACCTCGATCTGCCGGAGGCAGAGATCGCACGAACGCTGAACATCGCGCCTGGCACCGTGAAATCACGTTTGCATCGAGCTTTGCGCGAACTTCGCGAGGCCCTGCAATGAAAGACCTCGAAGCACGGCTCGTCACGACCCTCCATGAGGCGGGCGACGGCGGCGAACTTCCTGAGCCCGATCTCGACGACGTGACCGCGCGGACGCGTCGGCGCAGCACCGCGCGACGACTCCTCGGCGGAGCCGTTGCCGTGGTGGTGCTCCTCGTCGCAGGAGGTCTCCTTGTCGTCGCCCGTGACCGGAGTTCCAGTCGACGCATCAACACGGGCACAAGCCCGTCGACTGTCGTCCCGAGCGTCTCTCCAGCCCGACCGGTGCTCGATGGTTGCACGACGACGAGCGCGAGGGAGGCGGTCGGTGGCGCGAGTTGGTTCAATCCGGTTCCTGCGGAGGTGTTCGCAGATCCCGCACGAGGCGTCTCCGGGCCACTCGTCGTCTTCGAGAGAGGCTCGGGGGCATTGCTGCCCACGGGTGATGGGGACGCCGCGGGCGGCAAGATCGCGAACTCCCACGTCAACGGGCGCGACGCTGACGTCGAGTTCTACGGCACGTACGGTGGCGTCAACTGGGATGCTTCGTCTGGAGGGTCGGCGCTGCTCGAGCAGCAGGGGCTCACCGAGGATGAGATGCGCGCGGTGGCCGAGCAACTCGACGCAGGGGCCGCCTCGCTTCCTCAAGGCCTCGTGTCACTCGGAATGACCGGCACGGTGACCGTGTCCACGTCGGATTGCCACAACCAACAGGGACAGAGCGCGAGCATCACTGAAATCCGCGGCGATCAGGCGAGCCGCTACAGCGCGGTCTTCTCCACTACGCCTCGCAACGCAACGGCGCGGCAGTTCGACCAAGACAACGCAACGTTCGTGATCGTCACCGCCAACGCCGGAGCCTTCGACATCGCGAACGCGACCTTCCACGAAGCGACACCGGAGGAATGGCGTGTGATCTGCCTCGGCGCAGGCTCCTCATGCGACAGGAAGCCGCCCAAGGCGAAGAGGGTGCCATGACTCCCGCGCTGAACTGACCGATCAGCCATGCTGACCGGGTGAGTTCTCGTGAACAACGTCCGCTCCGGGCGACGTACAAGGCAGCGATGGAGCGGATGGACGGCAGCGAGAGCGACGCAACTGACCTCGCACTCTTATGGTCGGCGGCTCACGTTCTGGTGGTGGGTAACCGGAGTGCGGGAGCCGAGGCCCTGATCGGCGGACACGATCGCAACGCCAGAGCTTCCGCTCCGCGCGCCGGTGGACAGGCCCCGCGGAACCGCAGGAGACACACTCGACATCTACCGGTCTGCGACGTTCAGCGCACTCGCGGCTTGCTCCTCGGGCGGTTGGCGAACGCCTCCTCGCCCTCCTTGAGGTTCTCCTTGTCGGCGTCCATGCCGAGGTGGAGGAAGGTGTTGCCGAGCGCCGTGGCCTGCGAGGGGAACATGTCGCGTGCGGCCCACAGCGTGCGCAGCGTCGACTGGATCGCGGCGGGTGGTTGCGCCGCGATGGCTTCGGCCGCCCACGTGGCCGCGGCCATCAGCTCGTCGAGCGGCACCACCTCGGTGACGAACCCGATCTCGTGGGCGCGCTGCGCCGACATGCGCTCGTGGGTGCCGAGCAGCGCCATGCGCATCGCCTCGCCGAAGGGCATCTTGGCGAGCGCCTCGATCGGCTCGTACACCGCCGGCATCGCGTAGGTGACATGGGGTTCGACGAACGTGGCGTGATCGGCGGCGATGATGAAGTCGACCTGACCGAGAAGGTAGAACGCGCCGGCGGCGGCGGTGCCGTTGACCGCCGCGATGACCGGCTTCCACATGCGGTTCACGCGCGGGCCGATCGTGAGGCCGGGATCGTCGTAGGTGTACGGATCCCACTTCACGTCGAACGGGATGGTGCTGCGATCGTTCCCGGTGCAGAACGCGCGGTCGCCCGCCCCCGTCAGCACCACGCACCGGACGTCGTCGTTCCCGCGGAGCGCCTGCCACACCTCGGCGAGCTCGTCGATCATGACGTAGTCGAAGCTGTTCTGCACCTCGGGCCGGTTCAGCGTGACGTACGCGACGCCGTTCTCCTCGCGGTACAGCAGGGTCTCGAACTCGGTCTTCACGTTCAGCTCTCCAGCCAGTCTTCGAGCGATGCGTCCTCCCAGTCGGGAGGCCCGTACACGGTACGCGGGAGGGGGGTCATGATGTGGGTGTCGCCGCCGGTCACGAATTCGGCCGCGGCGCGCTCCCAAGCGACGAGTCGGTCGTCGGCCTCACCGTCGTCGTCGAGACCGCGGGCAGCGTCGCGGTTCCGGCGCAGCCGCACCTGTGAGGGGATGTCGGTGGCCCACACCATCACGACCTCGTGCTGGTTCGAGAGCACCTCGTAGAGGCCGGTGACCTCGTGGCCGTACTCACGCATGAGCGGCACCCGCGTCTCGGCCACCGCGGCGAGGAAGTCGAGCGGGGCACCTGGACGCACGGTCAGCGCCTCGTGCACGAACAACGTGCCGCGCACCCCCGCGTCCATCAGCTCCTCGCTGGTGGGGCAGCCGGGCACCGCGCCGCACAACCGGTCGAAGCCGCCGGTGCGCCACTTGGCCGCCTCGTCCCACCATTCGCCGTAGAACGCCTTGCGCCGCTTCAGGTTCATGCGGTCGACGTTGGACGCCCAACCCATCCAGCCCGCGCGACCCGACGTCCCAGATGTTGATCACCCGCGGCCACCGACCACCGCCCGCCGCACACACGTAGAACGAACCCTGGAGCCCGAACATGTCGGGCATCCGCAGCACCGGGTCCTTCCAGAGGTGCTCCATGTACTCGTACTGACCCTGGCCGACGACGTCGACGGTCTCGTGGAGGTAGAGGCGACGCGCCATCAATCGGCAGCGCGGAAGACCATCGGGAAGGTCTCGAGCGATCGGATGGCCGGCGTGTACACGAGCTCGTGGCCGTCCTTCACCGCGTACTCGGGGATGCGACGATGCCACTCGCGCAGGGCCACACGGAGCTCGAGCCGTGCCAGGTGCGAGCCGAGGCAGCGGTGCACGCCGCCACCGAACGCGTTGTGCGGGTTCACCTCGCGGTCGAAGCGCACGTCGTAGGCGTCGGGGAGTGCGGCCTCGTCGGTGTCGACCGAGCCGAGGCTGATGCTCACCATCTCGCCCTTGGTGATGGGGCAGCCGAGCAGCTCGGTGTCCTCGGCGGCGACGCGCATGATGCCACCGACCGGCGTCTCCCAGCGGAGGAGCTCCTCCACCGCCGACGGCACCAGCGTGGGGTCGGCCACCAGCTTGTCCCGCTGCTCCGGGTGCTCGCAGAGGTAGCCGAAGAAGCAGTCGAGCGACGCGCTCACGGTGTCGAGGCCGGCGATGAAGAACAGGAAGCAGATGTCGAGGATGTCCTCGCGGGTGAGACGCTGACCGTCGACCTCGGCGTCGAGGAAGCCGCTGAGGAGGTCGTCACGACGTTCCGCCTCGCGCAAGTCGAGCTCGCGGTTGAAGTAGTCGTAGATCGACTGCCCGATCGCGTTCTGGTAGGCGAGGGTCTCCTCGTCGTCGCGGGGCTTGCCGATCACGTGGTCGGGGCGGATGATGCCGTCCTTCATCTTCAGGAACAGGTCGAGATCGGCGAGCGGCAAGCCGAGCAGGGTGAGGAACACCTGCGTGGGCATCGGCACCGAGAACTCCTGGGCGAAGTCGACCTCGCCCCGTTCGACGAAGCCGTCGATGAGATCGTTGACCAATGCCGCAACCGGGGCCTCGAGCGCCGCCATCTTCCGCGGCGCGAAGAGCGGGTCGAGGATCTTGCGGTACTTCACGTGGTCGGGCGGGTCGATCTGCAGCGGGATGAGCGGGCGCACCGCGCCCATCGCCAACACGTCGACGGTCGCGGCCGAGGAGAACACCTCGGGCAGGCGGAACGCCTCCATCGCCGCTTCCTTGGTGGTGAGCACGTGGCCCATCCCGTCGAGGCTGAGCACCGGCGCGGTGTCGCGCAACGCCCGGTACATCTCCTGAGGGTGCCGGTTGGCTTCGGGGTCGAGCGAGAACAGCTCGGCGCCGTCAGGAGCGCCTTCGGCGGAGGATGCGGTGGGCTCTGCATACGACATCGGGGTGCTCCTCAGTTGATGACGCCGGCGGTGCGCAGGGCGTCGATGCGGTCGCGGTCGTAGCCGAGCTCGGTGAGCACGGCTTCGGTGTGGGTGCCGCACAGCGCGCTGGTGCCGACGACGGTGGCGGAACGGGAGAACTCGACGAGGGGCATCAGGCGCGGGGCGGTGCCGAAGGTGGGGTGGGGGACTTCCGTGACCCAGCCCTTCGCGTCACCCATGCTGCCTTCCACGAACATCTGCCGGTCGGCGGAGCCGTGTCGGACGCGCACGCAGCCGACGTCGCGCGCGAGCAGCTGCTCCTCCCACTCCGACGCGCGCTGGCTCATGAACGCGGCGGCGAGCACCTGGGCGAGCTCGTCGTCGTGCTTCGTGCGTTCGACTTCGTCGCTGAAGCGCGCGTCGGCGGCGAGGTCGGCGTGGGGCAGCAGACCTGCGGTGAGCGCGTCCCACTCCGACGGGGCGGGCGCGGCGAGGAACACCCAGTCTTCGCTGGTCTCGTAGAGGCGGTAGCGCGCCGAGAGACCGTGGAGTCCGGAGTCGGCGATCGGTCGCGCCGGGCGGGCGTCGTATTCGACCATGTCCTCCACGAGGACGTGCGACAACGTCCGCAACATCGACGTCTGCATCGCCTGGCCCGGCGCGCCGCGGTCGCGGGCGACCAGGCCGAGGAGCAGCGCCGTGGCCACGCCGAGGGCCGAGAAGCCGTCGGCGTTCGCCACCGACATCGCGGCTTGCGCCACCCGCAGCGCGGTGGGCTTGACCACCTCGACGTCGAGGTCGGGACCCGAGGGCGCCGACTCGCCGAGGTTGCGCATGGCGAGTCCGGAGCCGGCGCCGATCGTGGGCGCGAACGCCGGGCGGTGGCCGCACGGGCCGTCGCTGCCGTATCCGGGCGCGGTCAGGTACACGAGATCGGGGTTCAGCGCGAGCAGGGTGGCCGGGTCGAGCCCGAGGCGCTCCACGACGCCGGCGCGGAACGACACCAGGATGGCGTCGGCGTGGCGCACGAGCTCGTGCACGATCGCGCGCCCGGCGTCGGAGTGGACGTCGAGCGCGATGCACTCCTTGCCCTGGAGGACCTTGACCGCGCCGACCTCGGGGAACGGCACGATGTGCCGGAGGGGGTCGCCGTCGCGCTGTTCGACCTTGATCACGCGGGCACCGAGGTCGGTGAGGAGCGTCGCCCCGTAGGGGGCCGCGAAGTACGTGCCGAGCTCGATCACGGTCACGCCGGCCAGTGGCGGCGTGGCGGGTGCACCATCTGTCGTGGTGGCGGTCTCGGAGGCCGTGCTCGACGTCGTCGCCGGCTCGGTCTCGTTTGCGTCGGCGCGCACCTGCGCCGCGTGCTCGTCGAGCTGGGGCGCGCTCGCGGTGACCTCGCCCGGGGTGGCCGCGAGGCTCACCATCGGACCCGGGGCACGCACGCGACCGAGGGTCGGGTCGTCGATGGTGACCACCGCGCGGTCGTGGACCATCTGCGGATGATCGAGGAGCTCACTGCCGCGGCGGAAGATCTCCGCCCAGACGTTCGGCTCGCGGTCGAACACTTCCTGCCACTCGGCGGCGGTCTTGGCGCGCACCGCCGCGAGCATCATCTCGTAGTACTCGGTGCGTTGGTCGATGTCGTCGAAGTCGGGAACGGTCTTCCACTTCGGGTCGTCGAACATCCAGTCGAGGCCGAGCACCCGCATGAAGGCCTCGAAGAGTCGCGGCGTCGTCTGGGAGAACTGCAGCCAGCGGCCGTCGGCCGACAACGCCACGAGCAGCCGGAAGAACAGCGAGTTGTTCGGCACCGACGCGCCGTCGTCGGCGAGCCCGGCCTGGGTGAACGCGTCCGGGTACTGCCGGGCGATGTGGTGGATCATCGCGTTCCACGGATCCTGCGCGACGAAGGCCTGCACCAGCGTGGTGTCGACGCGCTGGCCGAGGCCGCTGCGCTCGCGCTCGAACAGCGCGGCCAGGATGCCGTGGAGAGCGGTCTGCGCGCCGCTCCACGACGCGAACGGGGGCGAGCAGAACGCGGGCCCGGGCCGGTCGATGATCACGCCCAGTGAGTCGTGACCACCGAGGCGGGCCATCACCAGGCCCTCGTAGCCCTTCACCTGCGCCAGCTCGCCCGTGCGCCCGAACGCGGTGACCGACGCGAACACGAGGCCCGGGTTGGTGGCCGCGAGGTCGTCGTACCCGAGGCCGAAGCGTTCGACGACGCCGGGGCGGAACGTCTCGATCACCACGTCGGCGCGTGACGCCAGCGCCCGCCCGACCGCGGCGTCGTCGGTGTCGTGGAGGTCGAGCGCGATGCTGCGCTTGTTGCGACCCCAGAACGGGAACGCGGGCTGCGATCGCAGCGGGCTGCCGCCCGGTGGTTCCACCGCGACGACGTCGGCGCCGTAGTCGGCGAGGAATCCGCTGGCCGTCGTGCTGGTGAGCGTCGTCGAGAGGTCGACGACTCTGAGCCCTGCGAGCGGACCTGCTGCCATGGACGAAACACCCCCCGGTCGAACCCGGAACTTACCCGGGCCCGACCGAGGGGTGCCTCCTGGTCACCGTCACTCGCTCCGCTCGCTCCGTCTTCGTTGCGCCGCTCGCGTCAGGCGACGCGCGTGTTGACGACTACGCGGGGACGCCCACGTTCATCAGGCCGGCGAGGTTGCCGCCCATGATCTTCGCCTTGTCCTCTTCGGGGAGTCCCTCGAGGTCGTCGACGTAGGTGATCGGGTCGGACATGCCCTCGGCGTGCGGGTAGTCGGAACCGAAGCACACGTGGTCGACGCCGACGAGGTCGATGAGCCCCTTCGGGTCCTCCTCGTGGAACGGGTGGATCCACACGTTGCGCTTGAGCACGTCGACGGGGTGCTCGTCGAAGAGCTGCGGCTGCAGCTCGTAGGCCTGGTTGAAGTGCTCGATCGACGGACGCACCCAGTGGCTGCCGTTCTCGACCGGGAGGATCTTGATGGTCGGGAACCGCGTGGGCAGACCGTGGCCGATCACCGCGGCGATGGTGTCCTCGATGGCGCGGTGGCCGATGGTGCTCAGCGCGGCGAAGCCGGAGCCGTCCTTGAACGGCAGCATCTCACCGCCGGGCACGCCCTCCCACTCGTTGATGTAGCGCTGGTAGCCGCTGTCCGACGCGTGCATGCCGACGACGAGGTCGGCCTCGACGACGCGCTCCCAGAACGGGTCGAACTCGGGCAACGCCATCGAGCGCGTCGCGTAGAGCGTGGTGACGGGCGCGGGACGGATGAGGACGACGCGTGCGCCGTGCTCGATGATCCAGTCGATCTCCTCGAGCGCGTTGTCGAGCAGCGCGAGGTTGACGACCGGCGTGGCGAAGATGCGGTCCTCGTAGTTGAACGACCACTGCTCGTACATCCAGCGGTTGAGGGCCTTGATCACGGCCGCGGTGGCGAACGGGTCGTCACGCAGGCGCTCTTCGACCAGGCTGGCGAGGGTCGGCCACATCATGGCGCGGTCGATGCCGAGCTCGTCCATGAGCTTGATGCGCGGCTCGGGGGAGAAGAACGCCTCGGGCGAGCGGATCGCCTTGCCCAGGATCTCGCGCCGCGACTTGCCCTCGGGGTTGCCGTTCTTGAAGTACTCCTCCTGGGCGCCGGGCGCGGCCACCACGTTGAACGTGGGGTTGGGGATGTACTCGCTGATCTGGCCCTTCACCGTGATCTTGGTGCGACCCGAGATGTCGATGTACTTGATGACTTCCTTGTACGGGTCCTCGAGGTGCTTGGTGAGCGCGTCGGGGGTCTCGTACATGTGGTTGTCGGCGTCGAAGATCGGATAGTCGAGGATGCGTGACGGCACGGGCCGGCCTCCTTGTGAAGGGCTGTCGGGGCAAGTGTTCGGGCGGAGCGAAAGTTAGGCTGAGTACGATTATGGCAGGTGGCCCGAGGGCGTGACAACTCGGCCACCGAGCACGGCGACGTCGGCCAGGGCCCGGAGCATGTCGTTGAGGTGGGTGCAGGTCGAGGCGCCGAGGAACTCCGCCCGCACCCCCGCCCGGAGCGAGTCCAGGGTGCGCCCGGCCAAGCGACCGGCGCTGGCGACCGCCTCGGGGCACTCGAACCAGGGGAGGACGTGGTCGGTGGCACCAGCCTCCAGCACGGTGGCGCTGGCCACGTCGACCCGGGCGACGACGGTGTACTCGTGCACGACCGTCTCGCCCTCTTCGTCGACGTACGAGTCACGGAAGTGGGCGTCGACGGCGAAGACCTCACCGTCGGGCGAGGGCAGCACGTCGATGCGCCGGCGGCGACGCATGCCGTGCACCGGCAAGGGGCCCGGGAGCTCGTGCCAGGCCAACGGGTCGTCACCATCGTCGAGCGACGGCGCGGCGGGGCCGGTGACGACGGGCGGGTTGTTCTCGGCGAAGCCCTGCATGATCGTGCCGCCGGCCTTCCAGCCCGCGCACAGATCGGCCTGCTGCAGCATCGCCAGCCCGGCGGGTGCGGTCTTCTGCAACGGCTGCTGCAGTTTCGCCTCGGCCCGACCGATGGTCTCGGCGCGCGTGCGTGCTGGGCGCGTAGCCCGAGATCAGTGTGGCGACGGGGAGATCGTCGAGCAGCTGGTACACGGGATGGCCGACGACGTCGTGACCGGCGACGGCGACGTCGATGGCGCCGCGGAACCCCGTCGAGGCCGAACGGCCGACGAGCTGCTCGAGGCTGGGGATCTCGGGCGTCGAGGAGATCGCGGTGACGCGTTGCGCGTCGGGAAAGTCGATGGTGGCCTCGACCGCGGCGGTCTCGAGGACGTGCGCCGTGCCGTGGACGGCGGTCAGCAGGTCGCGGGCGCGGCCGATGAGCACGAGTTCGGCGTCGACACCACTGGGGCGAAGGATGTCGATGGAGGTGGTGCGCCGCACCGAACCCCGCGCCCGCGGTGGGACCGACGTCGTCGGTTCGTGCGTGCCGTGACGGGGGTCGAGCGGGAGACGGGGCACGCGGCGTCCGCCGCTTCAGCCGGCGTGTTCGGCGCGCACGCCGGCCAGGAGCACACGCATGCGGTACGCCAACTCGGGTGCGAGCGCGTCGTGCGCGTTGTGCACCCACCCTTCGACCGCAGTGATCATGAGCGCGTTCATCATGTCGCTCATGTCCTCGGGGTCGATGCCTTCGGGCAGCTCACCGCGCGCCTGTGCGTTGGCGAGGATCTCGGGCCACGCGCGCCGGGTCATGCTCAGCTCACGGGCGCGGGTGGGGTACCTGTAGAACTCGCGGATGGTGCGGGCGATCGCCGCGCGTGGGAGCCGCTCGGTGCGGCGGGCCATCTCGTTGAACGCCTGCTGCACGATCTCGTCGATGGTCGCACCCTGCTCCGCGGCCCGCCGAGCGATGTCGTTGACCGCGTCGCTCGTCGTGAGGCTCATCTCGAGCAGCACGTCTTCCTTGTGCGCGAAGTGGAAGTAGAACGTGCCCTTGGTGACGCCGGCGGCGCGTGCGATCTCCTCGACGGTCGTGTTCTCGACGCCGTGCTCGAACCCTCGCTCGGTCCAGAGCTTCACCGCGGCGTTCACCAGCTCCTGACGCGTGCGGCGTGAGCGTTCCTGCACCAGCGAGGAACGGCGCGGGCCGTCCCCGTTGCCGTTGGCCGGTGTGGCGTCGGCCGGGTTGGAACTCTTCGTGTCGCGTGCCGCAGGCATCGGAAGCCCCCTCGAAGCTGCCGATCCTAAACGAGTCTGGTCAGGACGCCAGTTGCTCGGGGTCGAGGTGGGGTGGCAGCCCGAACAACGGGAACAGGGTCGCGGTGTCGAGGAAGAAGCTGAGCTCGACGAGCTCGCCGTCGACGATGTCGAGGATCTGGAGCGCCCAGGGGTCGTGGCCGTCGCCGGTGGTGCTGCGGCGGTACTGCCCGAAGGCCGGCTTGCCGTTGGCCACGGTGGGGACGAGGCGCGAACCGGCGCATTCGGCGCCCTGGGTCTGCCAGAAGGCGAGGATCTCGTCGCGGCCGCGGAGCCACAGCTCGTATGGGGGCATCGACTGCGTGGCGTCTTCGTGGATGAGCGACGTGAGCGAGTCCATGTCGTAGCGCTCGAAGGCATCGACGTAGCGCTCCAGCAAGTGCTGTTGTGCATCGTCCATCGGCATGACCGGATCGGTGTCGGTGATGTTGCGCTCGGCGATGGTGGAGCGCGCTCGTTGCAGCGCGCTGTTCACCGACGCGTCGCTGGTGTCGAGGAACTCGGCGACCTCGGTCGCGTGCCAACGGACGACGTCGCGGAGCAGGAGCACCGCGCGCTGGCGTGGCGGGAGATGCTGCAGCGCAGCGATGAACGCCAGCCGGATGGTCTCGCGGGCCTCGGCCAGCTCGGCGGGGTCCCCGTCGATCGGCAGCACGCGGTTGTCGGGCACCGGGAGCACCCACTCCGACTCGGGAAGCTGGGCGGCGGCGGGCGTGTCGGCGGTCGAAGGCCCGCTGAGGTCCATCGGGCGGGCGCGCCGGTTGCGGCCGTTGAGCATGTCGAGGCACACGTTGGTGGCGATGCGGTAGAGCCACGACCGCAGCTGCGATCGGCCCTCGAAGCCGCCGTACGAGCGCCACGCTCGCACCATCGTCTCCTGGACCGCGTCCTCGGCCTCGAACGACGAGCCGAGCATGCGGTAGCAGTGGGCCGTCAGCTCGCGCCGGTGGCGTTCGAGGACTTCGTCGAGTCCGGTCTCGGCGACCTCGGTCATGCTCGCAGGGTAGCCCTGGGTCAGCGTCATGCAGTGAGGACCGCACGCACGGCGCGAACTCATCGGTCCCGGGATCTGACGTCAGGGTGAGATGCCGCTGCACGCGCGACGGCTGTTCCACTCGGCGAGATCGGCGTCGGCGGCGGCACCGGATTCCGGTACCGGCACCCCGTTGGTGATGCGGGCGGGGATCCACGAGTAGTCGTCGACCTCGCGTCCGGTGGCGGTCACCTTCGAGCACACCGCTGCGTCCCGATTCGCCGTCTTCGCGCCAGTACACGAAGTTGCCCATCCCGTAGGCGACGAGCGCGGGCCCGACCTTGCCCGCGCCGAACACCCGGTGCGCGTGGCTGCCGACGATGATGTCGGCGCCCGCGCCGAGCAGCGCGGTCGCAAGATCTTGTTGCTCGCCCGAGGCGCACCACGTCTCCTCGGTGCCCCAGTGCAGGAACACGACGAGGGTGTCGACCTCGGGTCGCACCTGCTGCACGGCAGCGAGGAGACGCGTGCGGTCGATGGAGAACGCGATGCCCGCTTGCGTGTCGGTGGCCGACCACGAGTCGACCAGCGCGGGCTCGAGCCAATCGCTGGCGCTGACGATCGCGATGCGTTGACCCTTGATCGTCGTGCGGTACGGGCGGTAGGCCTCGTCGGCGTCGTGGCCGAGGCCGGTCACCGGCAGTTTGGCCGCCGCGATCGCCGCGAACGTGTCCCGCATGCCACTCGTCCCGTAGTCGAGCGAGTGGTTGTTGGCCATGTTCACCACGTCGACGCCCGCCGACTTCAGCGCTTCGAAGGTCTGGGCGGGGGAGCGGAAGTGGTAGTTCTTCCCCGCCACGGGCTCGCCGCCGTCGGTGATCGCGGTCTCGACGTTCACCATCGTGAGGTCGGCGTCGGAGAGCACGGGCGTGATGGCGTCGAGGACGTGGTGCGGGTCGGCGCGCACCTGTTCGGCGAGTGGCGGCGCGTTCGGCGGTGGGCCGTCCTCGGTGTCCCACACCTCGGGGAAGTTCACGTCACCCGCGAACGCGAACGTCACCGCGTTGCCGTTGCCGCGCGGGCCACGTGTCGCACTCTCGGCCGTCGTGGTCGTCGGCGCGGTCGTGGCCGGCGTGCTCACCGCGGTCGAGTCAGGGGTCGCGACGGACGCGTGGTCGTCGACACCGTCGTCGTTCCGCAACGAGATCACGATCGCGACGACGACCACGACCACGGTCGACGCACCCGCGACGAGGACGCGCCGGGTGGTCATGGTCACGCGAGGAGCTCCGCGGCCGCGAGTCTGACCACGAGCTCGAACGCCTCGAACGCAGCGGCGGAGTCCGGGCCCGCCTCGGGGACCCGAACGATCGTGTGGTCGCGCCGCAGCATCGGGCCCTCGAGCATCAGGTTGTCGGCCAATCCGAACGCTTCGACGAGCTGGTCGCCGTCGTCGGCGACGTCGGCCGACATGCGGCTCGCGTAGTCGGCCGCATGCGAGGTGTAGCCCCAGACCGGACAGCCGCGTCCGAAGAGGTAGCCCATCTCGAACGCGGTGCCGACGTCGGCGCTGACCCCGCGGAACGGGGTGACGTTGGCGAGCCCGGCGACGCAGCGGTCCATCATCGTCACGCACGACTCGAACAGCGCCCGGGCCTGCTGGGTCGGTTCGAGCCCGGCGAGATCCACCGCGTCGCCTGGGTAGTGCCCCTCGAGTCCGTGCGCGCGGCAGATCGCCTGCTTGCGACGGCCGACCGCGGTGGAGTCGGGCAGGAAGACGTCGGGCCCCGCGAGGTACACCGGCGGGTCTGCGCTCCGAGGTGCGCTCACCCCGCGATGCTACGGCCCTCGTCGATCACCTGCGTCAGCAACGACATGAGCCAGGTGATCGCCTCGGTGGCGTCGTCGCCGTCGAGGTCCCACGCGCCGACCAGCCGCTCGTAGGCGGGCATGCTCCACACCACGTCGAGCAACGCGGCGACTCGGCGCCGTTCGGTCTCCGTCCAGTCCGGCGTCGCGATGGTCACCGCGTGCAGCAGCGCGTCGCGGCGTCGCTGGTCGACTTCGCCGAGCACCGGATCCTCGGTGACGTCGATCGTCGCGTGGGCCGCGAACGACCGCCGCGACGAGAACACGCGCGCCGTGATCTCGGGGAGCGAGGTGAGATCGAGGCCTTCGTACGTGACGCCGGCTTCCTCCTCGAGGCGGGCCATCACCGCGTCGTGGAGATGACGTTCGGTGGGGAAGTGGCGGTACACGGTGCGTTCGCCGACCCCGGCACGCTCGGCGACGGCGCGGAACGTCAGCGCGTCCCAGCGCCACGAGTCGAACTCGTGCACCAGCTCGGATCCGGCGGTGACGATGCGCAGGCGGGTGGCCGCGAGCTGCTGGCGACGCACCGGGCTGTCGTACGGGCGTCGACCTTCGGTGGTTGACGGGCCACTCACAATGGTGGCATCGTACTGCCGCCAATTTGGGGGAGGCGCCGGATGGTGTCGCACGGTGAGCTCATGGACGCCGCGAGCGCCGAGACCGGTCTCGACGACTTCGGCGACGACTCGTTCCGCGAAGGGCTCGAGCTCCTCGTGCGCGCGCTCGCGCGACGAGGCCCGGCTCAACGCTGCCGGCGAGGGATACCTCTACCCGCGCGTCACCGGATACCTCGCGCAACGTCTGCAGGTGGAGGACTGGTACCGGCGTCACCCCGAGATCGGTGACGAGCGCGTCGAGGCGCCGCTCATCGGCCTGAGCCTGCCGCGCACCGGTTCGACGGCGCTCTCCTTCCTGCTCGCGCAGGATCCCGACGTCCGCTACCTGCACATGTGGGAGTCGGCCACACCGTGCCCACCGCCGTCGACGGTCGTGGGCGACGACGCGCGCATCCCCCAGGGGTCGGGCCAGGGTCAGAAGGTCGGCACGCGCGACCACGTGCCCAGCGACATCGAGGGACCGTTCGAATGCCTCGACCTCCTGGCGCTCGACTTCAAATCGCAGATGTTCCTCGCGTTCGCGCAGATCCCGTCGTACGCCGACTGGCTGCTCGACGCCGACCTGTCGTCGGCGTACCGCTACGAGCTGCGGGTGCTGAAGCTCCTGCAGTGGGGTCAGCCGACGCGCCCGTGGCGGCTCAAGACGCCGATGCACATGCTGTACCTCCCGAACCTCGACGCGGTGTTCCCCGATGCGCGGTTCGTGATGACCCACCGCGATCCCACCGACGTGATGCTGTCGGTGTGCGACGTGTACGCCGACATCTGCGGCACGTTCACCGACGACCTCGACAAGAAGTTCATCGGTGAGCTCAACGTGAAGCAGTGGTCGCTCGCCACCGATCGAGCGCTCGCCTTCCGCGCCGCGGGCAACGACGACCGCTTCTACGACATCGACTTCCGGGCCATGCAGGCCGACCCGATCGGGGAGGTGCGCGGGTTGTACGACTGGCTCGGCGAGCCGGTCAACGACGAATTCGAGTCGCGCATGCAGCAGTGGTGGACGGCGAACGCGGAGAACCGCGAACCGTCACCCGCACGCGATCCCGCCGACTTCGGGCTCGACCTCGACGCGATCCGCCCCCGCTTCGCCGCCTGGGTCGCCGCAGCAGGGCGCTGGACGGCCCATTAGGTCACCGAGAGAGGTCACCGAGAGAGAGGTGCGCCAGGGGGTGCGCGTCAGGGGACCCGTAGCCTGCGAGCGGTGATCTCGATCGACGAGCTGCTCGACGACGCGCGCGTCTTCCTCGACGCCCACCTCGAACCGCGGACGGAGTCCGACGAGAGGTTCGTGTGGGGCGAAGGCTCCGACCGCGTGAACATCCTCGAGGAGACCGAAGCGTCCGAGATGGAGACGACGCTCGCCGCGGCCAAGCAGTACGCCGCGGCGCGCTTCGACGCCGGGTTCGGATGGGTCGACGGCCCGGTCGAGTTCGGCGGTCGCGGGCTCAGCCTCGACCACGCCCGGGCGTACCAGGAGCTCGAGAGCACCTACGACCTGCCCGACCTCTCCATCCTCACCATCGCGGTCGGCTTCGTCGGACCTGCGCTCCTCGCGTGCGCAGCACCCGAGCTCAAGGCCCAGTACCTCCCCCGCCTGTACCGCGGCGACCTGATCATGTGTCAACTGTTCAGCGAGCCCAACGCGGGATCCGATCTCGCGTCGGCGAGCACGCGGCGGTGCGCGACGGCGACGAGTGGGTCGTCAACGGTCAGAAGGTCTGGACGTCGAGTGCACACGTCGCCGACGTTGCGCTCGCGGTGTGTCGCACTGATCCGGACGCGCCCAAGCACCAGGGGCTCACCACGTTCCTCGTCGACATGCACGCAGCGGGCGTCGACGTTCGGCCGTTGCGACAGATGACGGGCAGCGCCAACTTCAACGAGGTGTTCCTCACCGACGTGCGCGTCCCCGACTCGCATCGAGTGGGCGACCTCAACCACGGCTTCGGTGTCATCCTCACCACGCTCGGCAACGAGCGCACGATCGCGACGCGAGCGCCGTCGTCGGGTCGCGGCATCGGCCCGTACGAGCGGCTGCTCGGCCTGGTGGACAACTTCGGCGACCGCCGCGACCCCTGGCCGCGCCAGCGCCTCGCGCAGCTCTTCATCCTCGACCGGGTGAAGGAGCTGCTCATCGAGCGGTGGCGCGCCGCGCTCGAACCGGGGATGACACCGGGTCCGGAGATGTCGATCCTGAAGTTGCACAACCGCCGCGTCAACGTGGAGCTCGTGCACCTGCTCACCGAGGTCCTCGGGTCGCGTCTCGCAGCCGACACCGGGGAGTGGGGCACGTACGCGTGGGACGAGTTCCTGCTCTCCACCCCGGGCGCGCGCATCGGTGGCGGCACCGAGGAGATCGTTCGCAACACCATCGGCGAGAAGGTGCTGGGTCTCCCCAGGGAGCCACGGCCCTGAGCGATCAGGTCGGTGTCTGCTGGTGCAGTGCCAGCTGCCAGTCGCCCGCGGTCCGCACGTAGACGCTGCAGAAGATCGCGTCGTAGCGGTGCTCGCCACGGCGCGCGGCCGCGCGGTAGGCGAGCGCGATGCAGTCCTCGTGCAGCGTGAGCGCTCGCATCGGACCGAGCTCGTAGTCGTCCCACGGTGCGCCGCCCATCGAGGCGACGACCTCGTGGCGATCCTCGATCACCGTGGCACCCGGGAGCAGCATGAGCACGTCCCGCGCGAGGACGTCGTCGTAGAAGCTCGACGCTGCGTCACCGCTGGTCGCCAACGCGTCCCAACCGGCGCGTTCGAGCGCGATGACCGCTTTCTCGTCGTCAGCCATGTGTGTGTGGTACCCGATCGGTCAGCCGTAGCAACCTGATTCGGGTCGACGGCTCAGGGTGTCGAGTCGAGCGCGTCGAGCACCGCCGAGGGTTCCATCCGGTGCCGGTAGTCGGCGTCGACGTGGCTCGCGACGACGATCCCATCGCGACCGATGACGAAGATGGCTGGGATCGGGAGGTTCCAGCTTCCGTCAGCGGTCTGCCGGCGTGGGTCGAACCCGAAGTCGTCGAGGTAGAGCGCCTGGAGGTCGGCCGGGATCTCGAAGCGAACGCGGTACTCGCCGATCACGCGCTGCTGCACGTCGCTCAGCACGGGGAACTCGAGCGCGGCCTGTTCGACTGCCGAGAGTGCACGATCGGGTGCTTGCGGGCTGATGGCGACGAGTGACGCACCACGGGCGCGGAGATCGGGGAGCGCAGCCTGGAAGGCACGCAGCGTGAGGTCGCAGAACGGGCACCATGCCCCCCGGTAGAAGACCACCACGACCGGACCTCGTGCGATCAGGTCGTCGAGCGTCACCACCCGTCCGCTCGCGTCCGGAAGGGCGAACGCAGGGGCACGCTCTCCGACCGCGACGCCGTTCGCGACGCCTGACGCCGTGACCTCGGACGCGGCCGCCGCGATCCGTTCGGCCAAGGCGCCGGGGAGCTGCGCGGCGATCGTGTCGAGCTGCGACTCGAGCGAGGTGGTCGGCGTCATGTGCGTCCTCCTGCGCGGCGATGATCTCGGTAGAACCTACCTGTCGGCGATCGGCTCGAGCACTGCGACGGTACGCGCGGGTCGGCCGGCGGCGCATCGTGACCGCACGCCATGCTGCACGCTCAGGCCTCGCGCGGCGCCGGACGCGCGCTCGGCGGTGGATCTGCTGCCGACGGCTTCCCGGCGACGAAATCGCTGATCCACGCGGTGGCTGGACCGAAGCGCGCGTCGTAGCGAGCGGCGCGCTGCCGTGCGCGAGCGAGCTTCTCGGGTCCGTACCGACGCTGTGCCCAGCGCGACTCAGGCCGGGCGAGCCGCACTGCGGCGACGAGTGCGATCAGCGGGATGAACGCGCCGAAGAGGGCGAGCTTGTACTTGCCCTTCATCACGCTCACGACGATGAGCCACAGGACGGTTGCGATCGCGAGCACGAGCGCGACCGCACCCTCGACCCCGCCTTGGACGCCGCGCACGTCGAAGGGCGTGAGTCCGACCACCGCGAGCCCGAGGCACGCCATGGCCAGGCTGACCATCTCGACCGAGATCCGACCCTCGTCGGCCCAGTACACGTCCTGCAGGTGCAGGATCAGCGCGAACTCGTCCAGCACCAACGACGTGCCCACGCCGACCAGCAGCGCCGCAACGATCGGCCACGCAGAGCCCGACCCGGTCGTGGCGACGGCCATGAACGCGCCGATGACGAGGAGCACGATGCCGGGGACGGCGTGGTGGACGTGCAGCCCGCTGCTCGACACGTTGTCCCGGAACGGCCCCTTGCCGGCGCGGATCATCCGCGTGATCGTGCGGGTCACGAGGAACGTCACGACGAACGCAGCGAAGCACACGAGCAGCGGCACGTTGACCCCGCCCCCACCCAGGTCGAACTCCAGGTCGAGCTCCATCGCGGAACGTTACGTGTACCGAATGCGTCGCGTAGGGTCCGACTCGTGCTGCGAGTGGGCGTCGCCGATCACTTCGGGTGGGCCGTGGCGATCACGGCGACCGATCGCCACGAAGTCGTCGACCGTCGACGGATCGCGCTGGTGGAACCCGGTGTCACCGAGGCGCCGATCCACTACGAGAGCAAGCACCTCGACGACGCAGGCGCCGCGGCCCTGGTCGCAGAGGTGCGCGCTTCGGTCGCGCGCGCGACGGGGGACGCGCTCGACGAGCTCGCGGGATCGGTCACCGGACCGGTGGCCTCGATCTCGCTCCGGGCGCTGCCCGCGAACTTCCCCGTCGACATCGCGGTGCTGCGGCGCGCGCCGTACGAGGCCCGCGCCGACGCGGTGATGTACCGACAGGTGCTCGTCGAGCTCGCGCGCGAACGAGGGTGGGCGATCCACTGCTACGAGGCCAAGGCCGTCATCGGGCAGGCTGCCGCCGTGCTCGGGGACCGGATGCACGCGGTGCTCGACGGGCCGCGCGCGGCGTTCGGACCGCCCTGGACCAAGGACCACCGCACCGCGCTGGCGGCGACGGTCGTCGCAGGTGAGGTCCTCGCGTGATCGGCGGGGTCGTTCGCCCGCGCCCGCGGGAAGATCGAGGAGTGGTACGCCCCCCGGGACTCGAACCCGGAACCTAATGATTAAGAGTCATTTGCTCTAGCCAGTTGAGCTAGGGGCGCTCGTTGGTGCGAGGTGCGAATCTACTCGCTCGGGATTCCCCGACGAGCCTCGGAAACGTCACCCGGCGCCCGCGTCCGCCGATGTGGCGCTGGGCGTGGTCGGGGCGCACGCGCGGAAGGCCCGCGTGGTGCCCTGACCTCACCGATTCCCACGGGCAAGGATGGGGCCGCACCAGGGGGGATGCGCGTGGGTGGTCGACCTTGGTGGACGAGGTGCGCGGCGGCACTGGGCGCGTGCGCGGTCGCCATGCCGACGCCGGTCTGTCGCACCCGGGTGACGACTTCTCGTACGACATCTGCTCGCAGGCCGGGGAGGCCGTGCGTGACGACGCCCGCACGCTGTTGAGCGGTCTGCATCCTCGCCATCTCATCGCTGCGGGTGTATCGCAGTCGGCGGTCCTGCTGACGACCTACATCGACGCCGTTCACCCGCTCGCCCACGTGTACGACGGGTTCCTGCTGCATTCGCGAGCCGATGGT
This sequence comes from uncultured Actinomycetes bacterium, assembly GCA_963720765.1. Taxonomy (GTDB): domain Bacteria; phylum Actinomycetota; class Acidimicrobiia; order IMCC26256; family DASPTH01; genus DASUAS01. The sequence continues at coordinate 154,161 of CAVRGS010000007.1, read as the reverse complement.
GCTCCCATCCGGGACGATGTCGGTGTGCCGGTCCTCGTGTTCATGACCGAGACCGACGCGACCTTCAGCAACGGTGCGGCGCGCCAACCGGACACCAGCACCTACCGCCTCTGGGAGGTGCCCGGCACCGCGCACTACGACCAGTACGGCCTCAGCATCGGTCCCTCCGACACCGGTCACGGCCAGGCCGGGGCCGCGGTGCTCGAAGCGATGCTGCACCCGACCAGCGAGCCGGTCGGCGGTTTCACGTGCGCGGCGCCGATCAACACCGGACCCGCGCACTACGTCCTCGACGCCGCCTGTCACCATCTCAACCAGTGGGTGGGGAAGGCTCAACCAGTGGGTGGGGAAGGCTCAACCAGTGGGTGGGGAAGGGCAAGGAACCGCCGACGGCACCGCGCATGCGGACCACGTCGGACACGCCGCTCACGTTTGCGGTCGACGCGCACGGCTACACGCTGGGTGGCAGACGCACCCCGGCGGTCGACGCGCCCGTCGCCACCCTCACGGGCGTGAGCGCGGGTGGGACGTCGTTCTGCTTCCTGTTCGGGTCGACCACGCCGTTCACGTCGGAGCAACTCACCGCGCTCTACCCCGACCATCGCGCGTTCGTGGTCGCGTGGACCCGAGCGACGAACGCGGCGCGTCGAGCTGGATTCCTCGTCGACGCCGACGCGAAGGAGTTGGTGCGCGCGGCGAAGCAGTCCGACATCGGTCGTTGAACGAGCAAGCGGGGACGAATGCGCGACACCGGGGGTACGGTGCGAACATGGATGTGCTCGTCACCGGTGCCCACGGTCTCATCGCTTCCGCGCTCATCCCTCGCCTGCGTGCCGACGGCCATCGCGTCGTCCGGCTCGTGCGCACCGACCCGGAAGGTTCCGACGACGTCCGCTGGGACCCGACCGCGGGCACCATCGACGCCGCCGGCATCGAGGGGGTCGACGCCGTCGTGCACCTCGCCGGGGCGGGCATCGGCGACAAGAAGTGGACCCCGGCGCGCAAGCAGCTCATCCTCGAGAGCCGCACCCAGGGCACCGACCTCCTCGCCCGCACCCTGGCCGGCCTCGGCCGTCCGCCGAAGGTGCTGCTCTCCGGGTCGGCGGTGGGGTACTACGGCGATCGGGGTGCCGAGGAGATCACCGAGACGTCGGCTCCGGGTGACGACTTCCCGGCCCAGGTCTGCGTCGCCTGGGAAGCCGCCACCGCACCTGCGGAGGAGGCCGGGATCCGGGTCGTCCATCTCCGTACCGGCATCGTCCTGGCCGCTCACGGGGGCGCCCTGCAGCGGATGCTGCTGCCGTTCAAGCTCGGTCTCGGTGGCCGGATCGGATCGGGCGATCAGTACATGAGCTGGATCGCCCTCGACGACCACGTCGGTGCGATGCGCCACCTGCTCACCGCCGAGTCGGTGCGGGGCGCGGCCAACCTCACCGCGCCGAACCCGGCGACGAACGTCGAGTTCACCAAGGCACTCGGTGACGCGCGTGCACCGCCCGACCGTGCTGCCGACGCCGCTGTTCCCGTTGAAGGCCGTGTACGGCGCGGAGCTCGTGGAGCATCTGCTCGTCAAGGGACAGCGTGTCGTGCCGCGGGTGCTCGAGCAGCAGCGGCTACGAGTTCGTGCACCCGCAGCTCGACGACGCGCTGCGCGCGGTGTTGGCGGCACCGGCTGCGGCGTGACGTTCGCCGCAGCCGGGTCCGCGCTGGGGTGACCGAGGGGTTTCGAACCCCCGACCTCCGGGACCACAACCCGGCGCTCTAGCCAACTGAGCTACGGCCACCATGTCGGCGCACCGCCCTGCGCGCCGGGAGATTCACTGTACCGGCCCGAACCGGACCTTCTGCCGTCGAAGGGATCGGTGCTGGTCAGCGGGCTCTCAGCTGCGGTGCGCGACCTGGTCAACGGGCGCGTGAACCGGGCGGGCCCGCCGTCGAGCACCGTGCCCAGGATCCCGAGGTCGACACCGAGGCCGTCGACCACTTCGCGCACGACGTCGATGTCCTTGCGCATGTAGTGACCCGCGGCGTCGACGAGCGTCGTCGTGGAGCCCATCATCGCGATCAGATCCCATCACGTAGCTCGCGCCGCTCGACTCCTGGATGACGCGCGCGAGCGTCGGAGTCTCGACACCGAGGTCGTTCGCGATCTGCTCTGCCTGCGCGACGAGTTGGATGTTCGCGGCGAACAACGCGTTGTTGACGAGCTTCACGACGAGCGCGCTGCCGAGTGCGCCGATGTCGACCATCGGGTCGGCGTACGCGCCGACGGTGTCGCGTGCGCGTGCGACGTCGTCGGGCGCGCCGCCGAGCATCACGGTGAGATGACCCGCGAGCACGTCGTCGGCGCCGCCGCTGAACGGGGCGTCGACCACGTGACCGTTCCCCGCGTCGGCGATGCGCCGGATCGTGGCGGGCGAGCCGGTGGTGTGGGACACGAGCAGGGTCTCGCGCCCGAGGTGAGGGACGAGACCCGCCGCTCGCCCAGCGTGACCTCGGCCAGCTGCTCGTCGGAGTAGAGGGCGAGGTGGACCGCGTCGGCCCCCTCGGCCGCCTCGACCAGGGACTCGGTCACCGCCGCGCCCAGCCGGGCGAAGTGCTCGCGCACCTCGGCCCGGCGGGCGTAGACGGTGAGTTCGTGGCCGGCGGCCAGGAGGCGCTCCGACATGGGGGCGCCGATCTGGCCCGCTCCGACGAAGCTGACCCGCACGGCGGCTCGCCTGACTCTTCGGCCGGGATGTTGACGCCGTAGGTCTTGACCTCGGTGTACTGCTGGAAGCCCTCGATGCCGTTCTGGCGGCCGATACCGCTGGCCTTGTAGCCCGCCGAACGGGGCGTCGGCGCCGTAGGTGACGCCGCCGTTGATGCTGACGGTGCCGGCCCGCAGCTGGCGCCCGACCGCCAGCGCCCGCTCCTCGGAACCCGAGGTGACGTAGCCGCCGAGGCCGTACTGGTTGTCGTTGGCCATGCGCACGGCTTCGTCGTCGCCGTCGAACGGGATGACGATGAGCACCGGCCCGAAGATCTCCTCGCGGGCGATGGTCATGTCGTTGGTGACGTCGGCGAAGAGGGTGGGCTGCACGAACCAGCCCTTGTCGAACTGCTCGGGACGACCGCCGCCGGCGACGACGCGCGCACCTTCCTCCTTGCCCTTCTCGATGTAGCCGAGCACGCGCTCGCGCTGCTTCTTGCTCACGAGCGGCCCCATCAGGTTGCCCATGTCGTTGGGGTCGCCGTACGGGAAGTTCTCGAAGCCGGGTGTCGCGATCTCGATCGCCTTGTCGTAGATCTTGCGGTCGACCAGCATGCGGGTGGCCATCACGCAGCCCTGACCGCCGTGCACCGCGACCATGCACGCCATGCCCATCTTCGCCTCGAGGTCGGCGTCGTCGAGCACGATGTCGGCCGACTTGCCCCCGAGCTCGAGGAAGAGGCGCTTCATGGTGGCGCCGCCCTTCTCGAAGATGCGCTTGCCGGTGACGGTGGAACCGGTGAAGGAGATGAGGTCGACGAGCGGGCTGGTGGTGAGCTCCTCGCCGACGAGGTGGTCGGACGAGGTGACGACCTGGAGCACACCCGGCGGGATGTCGGTCTTCTCGGCCACGAGCCGGCCGATGCGCGTCGCGTTCCACGGCGTGTCGGGTGCGGGCTTGAGGATGACGGTGTTGCCGGTGGCGAGACCCTGGCCGATCTTCTGCGAGGACACCTCGAACGGGTAGTTCCACGGCACGATCGCGCCGACGACTCCCGCGGCCTCGCGCGCGACCCAGCGCTTGGAGTTGCCCCCGAACGCGGTGCCGTTGGGGAGGTCGCGGCTCCACTCGAACTGGTCGATGAACTCCGCGGGCCAGCGGAGCGCGTCGCCGAGCGGCGCGTCGAGCTGCGGACCGTAGGTGAGTGCGATGGGGCAGCCGACCTCGGCGACGAGCTCCTGACGCAGCTCCTCGGCCTCGGCCTCGATCGCCGCCTGGAGCTGGAGCAGGCACTCCTTGCGGAACGCGTGGTTGGTCGACCAGTCGGTCTCGTCGAACGCACGGCGGGCGGCGGCGATGGCGCGCTGCATGTCCTCGGCCGACGCGTCGGCGACCTGGCCGAGCACCTCTTCGGTGGCGGGGTTGATGTTGTCGAACGTCTTGCCCGACGCTGGCTTCGACGAGCTCTCCGTCGATGAGCATGCGGACCTCGCCCTGAACGGCGGCCGGGCGATCGGTTTCGGTGGTGGCCATGACGGTGCTCCCTGGTTGTTGTGCGGCGCCCAAACGCTAACGCGGCGGACCTCGCTCGTGCCCATAGCGGCAGATGCAAGGTACAAGTCGCATGTCTAACTTGCATATACTGGGCTGAGACGCAGTATGGTCTCGCACCTGTGACGACGTATCGGGTGGGTCAGGTGGCCGAGCTGCTCGGGGTCAGCGCCGACACCGTCCGGCGTTGGGTCGACGACGGGCAGGTTCGGCTCGCGCCCGAGGGCGGCGAGCGGCTCATCGAGGGCGCCGAGCTCGCGCGCTTCCTCACCGAGACCGCGCCGGTGAGCGACGAGCCGCCGGTGCTGGAGTCGGCCCGGAACCGGTTTCCCGGGGTCGTCACCCAGGTGCAGAAGGACGGCCTGGTCGCGGTCGTGCACATCCAGGCCGGTCCGCACCGGGTGACGTCGCTGATGACGCGTGAGGCCGCCGACGACCTCGGCATCGAGCCCGGTGATCTCGCGGTCGCGGTCGTGAAGTCGACGAACGTGGTCGTGGAAGTCCCACGACCGGAATGAGATCGGGAGCAATCGTGAAGCGACGCGATTCGTTGCGGCTTCGTCGGCGGCTGTTGATCGCCGGCATCGGCGCTCGTCGGGGCGTCGGCGTCGCACACGCGGCGAAGGCGAACAAGGTCACCGGGACGATCACGGTGTCGGCGGCGGCGTCGCTCACCGAGGCGTTCACCAAGATGGGCGCCGACTTCCAGACAGCGAAACCCGGGCACGACGGTCACGTTCAACTTCGGTTCGTCGGGAACGCTCGCCGCGCAGATCCAGGGCGGCGCGCCCGCCGACGTGTTCGCGTCGGCCGACGGCGCCAACATGCAGAAGTTGGTGAACGGCGGACAGGTCACCGCCGAGCCGACGGTGTTCGCGTCGAACCTGCTCACGATCGTGGTGAAGCCGGGCAACCCGCAGAAGGTGAAGTCGATCGCCGACCTCGCGAAGCTCGACGTCGTGTCGCTCTGCGGTGAGACGGTGCCGTGCGGCAAGTACGCCGACCAGATCCTCGTCGGGTGCCGGCGTGACCATCGACCCGTCGAAGATCACGCGCGGCGCCGACGTGAAGACCACGCTCGCCGCGGTCACCACCGGCGACGCCGACGCCGCGATCGTGTACGTCACGCGACGCCAAGGCGGCCGGTGCGAGCTGTGACCGCCGTGCCCATCCCGGCGTGGCAGAACGCCTACGCGATCTACCCGATCGCGCCCGATCGCGGCGTCCACCAACCAGGACCTCGCGAAGCGCGTGGATCGACTACACGGTCTCGCCGGCCGGCCAGCGGACGCTGCAGAGCTTCGGGTTCCTCCCGCCGCCTCCCACCGGGTGAGGCGCCGAGGGCGGGGAGTGCCGCTGGTCGCGGTGCTCCTCGCTGTCGTCGCGATCGCGTTCTTCGCGCTCCCGCTGATCGGGCTCCTGCGGCGGGTGCCGTGGAGCGATCTCGGGAGCACGCTGCAGGAACCGGCGGCGCGCGACGCGATCCGCCTGTCGATCGAGTGCTCGCTCTGGTCGACGTTCTTCTCGGTGCTCTTCGGCGTGCCGCTCGCGTACGTGCTCGCGCGCGCGCGCTTCCCCGGCCGTTCGTTCGTGCGTGCGCTCGTCGTCCTGCCGATGGTGTTGCCGCCGGTGGTCGGCGGTGTCGCGCTGCTGCTCGCGTTCCAACGCAACGACGGCCTCGTCGGTGGGCTGATCTACGACCTGTTCGACTTCCAGTTCACGTTCTCGAAGTGGGGCGTGATCCTCGCCGAGACGTTCGTCGCGATGCCGTTCCTCGTGATCACCGTCGAAGCGGGACTGCGATCGATGGACCGTCGCTACGAGGACGCCGCCGCCAGTCTCGGCGCCGGTCGGTGGACGGTGTTCCGTCGCGTGACCGTGCCGATGATCGCGCCCGCGCTGATCGCCGGCGCCGCGCTGGCGTGGGCGCGTGCCCTCGGCGAGTTCGGCGCCACCATCACCTTCGCCGGCAACATCCAGGGCCGCACCCAGACCACGCCGCTCGCGGTGTACAACCTCCTCGAGACGAAGCAACCGGTCGCGATCACGCTCAGCCTGGTGCTGCTCGCGATCTCGATCGTGATCCTCGTCTCGCTGCGCGACCACTGGTTCGGGGGCCTCCGTGACCGGAGACGGCGTGACAGGGAGTCGGCGTGACACTGCGCGCTGACGTCGGCGTGCGGCTCGGGCGCTTCGACCTGTCGGTCGCGCTCGACGCCGCCGACGGCGAGACCGTCGCCGTGCTCGGTCCCAACGGTGCGGGCAAGTCGACGCTGTTGCGCGCGCTCGCGGGTCTGGTGCCCCTCGACGAGGGTTCGATCGCGCATCGACGACACTGGTGATGGACGATCCGGCGGCGGGCACGTTCGTCGTGCCCGAGCGTCGCGGCGTCGGCGTCGTGTTCCAGGACTACCTCCTGTTCCCGCACCTCACGGTGCTCGAGAACGTGGCGTTCGGGCTGCGGAGTCGCGGCGTCGGGCGCGGCGACGCGCGTCGCCGGGCGCAGGAGTGGCTCGCGCGGGTCGGGCTCGCCGATCGCGGCGAGCGCGAAGCCGGGTGTCGCTGTCGGGCGGTCAGCAACAGCGTGTCGCGTTGGCGCGCGCGCTGGTCACCGAACCGCGCCTCGTGCTGCTCGACGAACCGTTGGCCGCGCTCGACGTCGGGACGCGCACCGAGCTGCGCCGTGAGCTGCGCACGCAGCTCGCGACCTTCGGCGGCGCGCGGGTGCTCGTGACCCACGAGCTGCTCGACGCCGTGGCGCTCGCCGACCGGCTGGTCGTGCTCGAGGACGGCCGCGTCGCGCAGTCGGGCCCGGTGCACGAGGTGACGACCCGGCCCCGATCGCGCTACGTCGCCGACCTCGTGGGCGTGAACCTGCTGCGGGGCGTGGCGCAGGGACACGAGGTCACGCTCGGCGAGGGCGGCGTGGTGATCACCGCGGACCCGGTCGCGGGCGACGTGTACGTCGCGATCCAGCCGCACTCGGTGAGCCTGCACCGGGCGCAGCCCGAGGGAAGTCCCCGCAACGTCTGGAGCGGCCGCGTACGGGGCGTGGATCTCCTCGGCGACCGGGTCCGCATCCATGTCGACGGCGCCGTGCCCATCGTGGCCGAGGTCACCGCAGGGGCGGTCGGTGACCTCGGGCTGCACGACGGCGTCGACGTGTGGGCGACGGTCAAGGCGACGGACGTGTCGGTCTACGCGATCTGACCGGCGGCTGGTCCCGCCGGGCGGGGCGGGAACGCGTCCCACGATCTGGTCAACGCCTTCAGGTGCGCAGCCAGCGCGGGCAGCGACACCGGCGCGAGGTAGGTGTCGGCGCCGAGGTCGAGGATCTCCGACGGGGCCATCGGCTGCTCCGACGGGTGGCCGGTGTGCACGACGATCACGCGCGTCGAGCTGCGCTGGTCCTGGATCAGGTGCACGAGCTCGTCGTCGCGGCTGTCGACGACGATCGCGGCCGGGCGTGTCGATGCTCTCGGTGGAGACCCGGTACGACGGGCCGAGCGCCTCGGTGAGCGCCGGCAGCCAGCGGGCGGACGCGGGGGAGAGCAGCACGAGCTTGGGCGGGGGCTCGGCGATCACGTGGTCGTGACCGCGGGCCCCGCCGCGGATGAGGCGGAAGCGGCGGTAGCGAGCGGACTCGGCGGATGCGGCGGTGGCCTCGGCGGGTTCGTGGAGAGCGGTCATGGCGCCTCGATTCGGTGGGGATCGGTGGGGGTTCCGTTGTGCACCCTCACCCTGCGCCCCGAGTGTGAAGCCCCGGTGTGGACCGACGTGAGAACTGCTCAAGAACGCGCCGTCAGGGAGCGGAACTTCTGGATGGGCTCGTGCCGGGCCATGGCCGAACCCTCCGGACCGCAGAGCATCTTGTAGCGCAGGTACCGGCGGTGGAAGAGCTGCAGGAGCTCCTCGTCGTGGGCGCCGCGCGTCGGCGAGCACGAACTCCTCCAGCGCGGCGTCGCCCTCCTGCCAGGTCGCGGGCCGCCGGCCGAGGAACGCGCGCAGGTCGTCGAGGTCGGCTGCGGTGCACGCGTCGCCGATCTCGTCGAAGCGCTGCAGGTGACGCGCGAGCCGGAACGCGATGCGGAGCTGGTGGCGCTCGTACTCGTCGGCGAGGTCGAGCGTGCGCAGCGAGCGCACGAGGTGCTCGTGCGCGTTCGCGACGGGGGAGTCGCGCGGTTCCGGCATCTCGACGGTGTCGAGCTCGTCGACGCCCATGATCTCGGCGAGGCCCTCCGAGCGCGAACAGGTTGGTCTCGCTCGCCCACTGCATGTTGGTCATGTAGTCGGACGCCGCCGGCGGCTCGGCCAGCGCGGCGTGGAACACCATCTGGTTGGTCAGCGCGAACACGAAGTGGTGGTGCATGATCGCGTCGAGGTCGACCGGTGCGCCCGAGTGCTCGGCGTACTGGTCGTAGAGCACGTTCATGTCGCCGAAGCCGAGCACGGTGTCGCGCATGCGGAACGCGGCGAGGTCCATCATCGGGTCGCCGAGGTGTCCGAGCTCGAGGTCGAGGATGGCGGTGACGTGACCGTCCTGCTGGTGGAACTGCCCCGAGTCCCACACCACCGGAGCCTCGCGGCCGCGTGTGTCGACCGGATTGCGGTCGATCCATCCCGAGGCAGAACTCGAGGAACGGATCGGGCCGCACCTTCGTGGCGCGGTATCCCGCGAGGTACACGTCGAGACCCACTCGTCCCGATCCGCTCGGCGTGGACGCACGGGTGATGCCCGCGTCGCGCGTACGGGCTCGGGGTCGAGCGCGTGGATGCGGGCGAGGATGCCCATGTACTCGTCCATCACCGCGACGCGCTGCGTCGTCGGTCGACGCGTCGAAGTTGTTCTCGCCGGGCACGACGTCGATCACGAACGCGCGCGGGTCGTCGACCCAGCCGTACACGTGCGCGACCGGAATGCCGTCGGCCTCCAGCAACTGCTGGAAGCGCATCTCGTGCTCGAGCGGGAACAGCGGTGCGGCGTCGGTGCGGTCGCCGCGCACCATCACGGTGGTCGCCTCGCCGTCGCGCTCGATGTCGACGAACCACACCGGGCGCCAGCGCGCCTGCTGGCGGATGGCGGTGACCTCGGCCCCGAGGTGCGTCGCGGCACCAGTCGGTGAGCAGCTGCTCGACCTCGTCGTTGGTGTCGTCCACGTTCACCCCCGTGCGAGCTTGCGCCCGATGATCCCCTTCATGATCTCGGTGGTGCCGCCGTAGATGGTGGTGACGCGGGCGTCGAGGTAGGCGCGCGCGATCGGGTACTCGAGCATGTAGCCGTAGCCCCCGTGCAGCTGCACGCACCGGTCGACGGTGCGCTTCTGCAGCTCGGTGCACCACCACTTCGCCTCGGCGGCTTCCTCGACCGAGAGCTCACCCGCGTTGAGCGCCTCGACGCAGCGGTCGACGAACACCTGGGTGACGTCGATCTCGGTGCGCATCTCGGCCAGCTCGAACTGCGTGTTCTGGAACGACGCGACCGGCGAGCCGAACGCGGTGCGCTGCTTCACGTAGTCGAGCGTCCAGCGGAACGCGGCCTCGGCGGCGGCGACGCCGCTCACCGCGATCGACAGTCGCTCCTGCGGCAGGTTGTCGACGAGGTGGGCGAAGCCCTTGCCCTCGACGCCGAGCAGGTTGCCGACGGGCACGTGCACGTCGGTGAAGAACAGCTCGGCGGTGTCCTGCGCGTGCAGCCCCACCTTGTCGAGGTTGCGGCCGCGCTCGAAGCCGTCCATGCCGCGCTCGATCACCAGCAGGCTCATGCCCGCGTGCTTCTGCGTGGGGTCGGTCTTCACCGCGGTGATCACGAGGTCGGCGTTGATGCCGTTGGTGATGAACGTCTTGGCGCCGTTGACGACGTAGTGGTCGCCGTCACGGATCGCCGACGTGCTCATCGACGCGAGGTCGGACCCGATGCCGGGCTCGGTCATGGCGATGGCGGTGATCAGCTCGCCCGACGCGATGCCGGGCAGCCAGCGCGCGCGCTGCTCGTCGTCGGCGAGCGACAGGAAGTAGGGGAGGCAGATGTCGGTGTGCAGCGTGAGGCCGAGCCCGGCCGCAGCGACGCCCGCGTACTGGAGCTCCTCGGCGATCACCTGGCTGAAGCGGAAGTCGTCGACCCCGCTGCCGCCGAACTCCTCGGGGACGGCCATGCCGATGAACCCGGCGGCACCGGCCTTGGTGAAGAGGTCACGCGACACGACACCGGCGTCGTTCCACTCCTGGTCGTGGGGCGCGATCTCGCGCTCGACGAACGTGTGGAAGCTCTCGCGGAAGAGGTCGTGTTCCTCGGTGAACTGCGTGCGACGCATGAAGGCGAGGTTACGAGACCGTCGGGATGCCCGGCACGGTCCCAATCTGGCGGACTCCCACGGCGGCAGGAAGACCCCGGTAGTCCTCCGCGACGAGCACGTTCCGCGACTGGTTGTTGCGACTCGGTCGGACTCTCAGCGACACGGCGGTGTTGAAGGCCTTGGGGTCGATGTAGTAGCAGGCACCAGTGTCCGGGCAATAGATGCACACGACGTCGACCTCGTCCTTGTCGGTGGGACGCGAGTGCGTGCCGTTCGAATCTGAGTACGTGCTGTAGAACCTGACGTCGATCGTTCCTCGTGACGAGAGTGCTCGGTACTTGACCGAGACGCGGAGGAACATGCCATCGCGATAGCCGACGAGATCGAACGGTGCGTGTTCGCACAGGGCGCTCAGAACGACGAAGCCGTGGTCGGCCAGATCTGCGATCGCGTGCGCGACGCCGATGTCGCCCTTGTCCTTGGTGTGGTGAGGTCGCATACGAACGACAGTACGAATGGACCGCGCGGATTGGCAGATACAGTTTTTCGCGTTGCCTCCGTAGCTCAGCTGGACAGAGCAGAAAGCTTCTAACTTTCAGGCCGCAGGTTCGAGTCCTGCCGGGGGCGCAGGCGAGTCGCTGAGCCGCTACGCCGGTTCCGCGCCGTAGGAGTCGTACTCGTGCTCCTCGGCGTGCGCGACGTCTCGGCCGTGCGCGTACTGGAACGGCGAGATGCCACCGGGCTCCCACGCGGTCCTCGACCCCGCGGCGATCGCCGCCGCCGAGCGCGGCGGGAGGCCGTAGTCGGCGCGCACCTCGTCGACCGGACGGTCGGCGTGCGCGAACCAGTCGGTCGCCAGGAGGTCGGTGGCCTTCGAACCGCGGCCGGTCTCGTTGAGATGCGTCGCGAGCATGGCGCCGCGATAGGTGGCGTCGGCGAGGCGCACCGCCATCCGGTCGACGTCGCGCGACAAGTGCCCGCGGTCGTACTCGAAGAACCCCTTGGCCGCGCCGTACAGGTACCCGGTCTCGAACAGCCCGAGCACCATGGCGAGGAGGGAGAAGGCGCCCGGGTCGTCGTTGGCCCGGGAGATCAGACCGAACACCTCGATCTCCGATTCGACCGTCGACCCGTAGTCGGCGAGCACGTGGATCCAGTCGTGCTGCGCGAGCGCTGGAGGCGCGCTCTCGGGGCGGCCCGGGAAGGTGAAGCCGCGGGCGCGGTAGAAGCGCCAGACACCCAGGCCGAGCGAGCCCTCGGGGCAGTGCTCGAGCGCGGCCCAGCGTCCGTAGAGGTCGTCGTCGGAGCACGCCGCCTCCCACGCCTCGTCGAGCGCGCGCGAGGTGTGGAGGTGCTCGGGTGGTTCGGCGAGCATCTGCTCGAAGTAGCCGCTGCGTTCGAAGTCGATCAGCGCGAGTCCCAACGACCCGTTGGCGATCCGCCGCACCACGCGGATCATGTCGTCGCCCACGCCCAGCCACGCGGCGTAGGTCTCGACGCGCTCGGAGACCTCGCGGGGGATCGGGACGAGCAGCATCTCCGACAACAGCATGATCTGCACCATGCGCTCGCGGAACGCCCGGTTGCGGTAGCGGAGCGCCTCGGCGAACTCCTCGGGCCCGAGTGGGGTGACGGCGGTGACGTCGACGGGGTGCTCGGTCATCGACGCGACGTGCGCGTTGAGCACCGCGCGCTGCACCTCGGTGAGCCCGTCGGGCGGCGTGGCGGCGCCGACGATGCCCGCGGCGGTGAGGCGCACCTCGTCGGCGTCTGGTCGGTGCGTCCATTCCTCTTCGGGCGAGGGGAACGGGACGGGCGTGATCGGACTCGTCATCGGTGCGCCGAACCAACGAGCATCTCGGCGTATTCCATGAGAGCGGGCGACGGGAATCGAACCCGCGTCATCAGATTGGAAGTCTGAGGCTCTGCCATTGAGCTACGCCCGCGTGTCGTGCATCACATCCACCGTTGGTGGCGTCGGGGAGGGGGGATTTGAACCCCCGACCTCCTGCTCCCAAAGCAGGTGCGCTGCCGAACTGCGCCACTCCCCGGAGCGCATCAGGTTACGACACGGCCCGAGAGCCGCCGTGGTCGTTGTACGGTGCGCGCCATGCAGGAGCAGAAGCGAGGCCGCAAGATCGCCATGACGCCCGAGGAGGTCGACGAGTACCTCGGGAGCGAGCGCACGTGCACGGCGGCCACCGTGAGCCACGACGGTCCGCACGTCACCGCGCTCTGGTTCGTCTGGGACGGCGAGTGCGTGTGGCTCTACTCCATCACGCGCAGCCAGCGCTGGACCGACCTCGAGCGCGACCCCCGCGTGGCGATCCTGGTGGAAGCGGGCGAGGAGTACAACGAGTTGCGGGGCGTCGAGATCCACGGGCGGGTCGAGCCCACCGGCGAGGTGCCGCGCACCGGCGAACCGGTCGACGCGCTCGCCGAGCCCGAGCGCCTGTTCCACGCGAAGTACCAGGGTGGCGCGGGCGACGGCATGTTCCACGACGGCCGTCACGCCTGGCTCAAGGTCACGCCCACCAAGATCGCGAGCTGGGACTTCCGCAAGCTCGGCATCTGAGCGCCCGAGCAGCCGGGGTGTCGGAACGGGCGAAGCGAGCCAATAGACTGCGCAGCCCCATGTCACTCTCCACGTCGGTCGAACCGCTCGAAGACAACAAGGTCCGCCTGCACGTCGCGATCCCGGCAGAAGACTTCGAGCGCGCGATCGACGCCGCGTTCCGCAAGCTGGCGAAGGAAGTCAAGATGCCGGGCTTCCGTCCCGGCAAGGCGCCGCGCCGCTTGCTCGAAGCTCGGCTCGGGACCGAGATGGCGCGCGACCAGGCACTGCGCGACTCGCTCCCCGAGTACTACGCCGAAGCAGTCGTCGCGGAAGACGTCGACGTCATCGCCGCGCCCGAGATCGACATCACCGCCGGCGAAGAAGAAGGCGACGTCGAGTTCGACGCCGTCGTCGAGGTGCGCCCCGTCTTCACGGTCGAGGGTCACGACAAGCTGGTCATCGAGATCGAGAAGCCCGACGTCAGCGATGACGACGTGGCGACGCAGATCGACCAGCTGCGTGACCGCTTCGCCGACCTGGAAGACAGCGAGGCGCCGCTCACCGACGGCGACTACGCCGAGATCGACATCAAGGGCTTCGTCGACGAGGAGTCGGTCGAGGGCCTCACTGCCACCGACTACCTCTACGAGGTCGGGTCGGGGATCGTGGTGCCGAAGCTCGACGAAGAGCTGCACGGCAAGCGTCCCGGCGACATCCTGAAGTTCGACGACACGCTGCCCGAGCGCTTCGGCGAACGCGCCGGCGACGAGGTCGCGTTCCAGGTGCTGGTGAAGGAAGCGAAGAAGAAGGTGCTGCCCGAGCTCACCGACGACTGGGTGAGCGAGGTCAGCGAGTTCGAGACCGTCGACGCGCTGCAGGACGACGTGCGCACGCGGCTCGACATGTACGCCCGCGTGCAGGCATCCATGGCGATGCGGGAGAAGGTCTTCGAAGCGGCGGCGGCGCTCGTGCCCGAAGAGGTGCCCGAGACGCTCGTCAACAGCGAGATGGAACGGCGCCTGCACGACCTCGCGCACCGGCTCGAGGAGCAGGGCCTGCGCATGACGATCCCGCAGTACCTCGCCGCCACCGGCCAGGACCAGCAGGAGTTCGTCGACGGCGTGCGCGCCGGCGCCACCGAAGCCGTGCGCGCCGACCTCGCGCTGCGTGCGGTGATCACCCAGGAAGAGATCGCGGCGAGCGACGACGAGGTCGACGCCGAGGTCGAACGCATCGCGCAACAGATGGACGAGAAGCCGGCCAAGGTCCGCAAGGATCTCGAACGGCGGGGCGTGATCGAGGCGGTACGCTCGGACATCGCACGAGGCAAGGCGCTCGCGTTCCTGATGGACCACGCGGAGGTGGTCGACGCCGACGGCAACACCGTCGATCTGTCGCTCCCACAGCCGCCGGTCTCCGACACGGAGACATCGGAGGGAACGGAAAGCGACGGCCCCGGCGCCGGCACGGACAGCGACGAATCAGCAGACCGAAGAGGAGCCAGCGTCGTGAGCAACTTCCAGAACGTCTACGTCCCGAACGTCACCCAGGACACCCCGCGCGGACCCGACCGCAACGACATCTTCTCCCGGCTGCTGCAGGACCGGATCATCTTCCTCGGCACGCCGATCGACGACGTCGTCGCCAACATCGTGATCGCCCAGCTCCTCCATCTCGAGAGCGAGCAGCCCGACAAGGACATCTCGATCTACATCAACTCGCCCGGCGGCGAGATCACCGGTCTCTTCGCCATCTACGACACGATGCAGTTCATCAAGCCCGACGTCTCGACCATCTGCCTCGGGCAGGCGGCGTCGGCGGCGGCCGTGATCCTCGCGTCCGGGACGCCCGGCAAGCGCTACATCCTCCCGCACTCGCGGGTGCTGATCCACCAGCCGCACGGTGGTGCGTCAGGGCCAGGCGGTCGACATCGAGATCCAGGCCAAGGAGATCGTGCGCATGCGCGAGTCGCTCGACGAGATCCTCGCCCACCACACCGGGCAGGACGTCGAAAAGGTCGCCAAGGACACCGACCGCGACTTCATCCTCGGTGCGGCGGAGGCGAAGGAATACGGGATCGTCGACGAGGTGATCTCCAACCGTGAACTCGCGGCTGTCGGCGTGCCGGCAGGTGTGAGCTGACCTGACGCTCCAGCGTCGGACTCGATCCAGCAGGACCAGGAGGGGGACACGTGGCCAAGTTCGGTGACGGTGGCGACCTGCTGAAGTGCTCGTTCTGTGGGAAGAGCCAGAAGCAGGTCAAGAAGCTCATCGCCGGTCCCGGCGTCTACATCTGCGACGAGTGCATCGACCTCTGCAACGAGATCATCGAAGAGGAGCTCTCGCAGAGCTCCGAGGTCAAGTTCGACGAGCTCCCGAAGCCGCGTGAGATCTACGAGTACCTGAACGACTACGTGATCGGACAGGAGAACGCCAAGAAGATCCTCTCGGTCGCGGTCTACAACCACTACAAGCGGGTGCAGGCCGGCGCGTACGGCGACCCCGACGTCGAGCTGCAGAAGTCGAACATCCTGCTGATCGGTCCCACCGGTTGCGGCAAGACGCTGCTCGCACAGACGCTCGCCCGACTGCTGAAGGTGCCGTTCGCGATCGCCGACGCCACCGCGCTCACCGAGGCGGGCTACGTCGGCGAAGACGTCGAGAACATCCTCCTCAAGCTGATCCAGGCCGCCGACTACGACGTCAAGAAGGCCGAGACCGGCATCATCTACATCGACGAGATCGACAAGATCGCCCGCAAGGCCGAGAACCCGTCGATCACGCGCGACGTCTCCGGTGAAGGTGTGCAGCAGGCGCTGCTGAAGATCCTGGAGGGCACCACCGCGTCGGTGCCGCCCCAGGGCGGCCGCAAGCACCCGCACCAGGAGTTCATCCAGATCGACACCACCAACATCCTCTTCATCTGTGGTGGCGCGTTCGCCGGCGTCGAGAAGATCATCGAGACCCGCACCGGCAACCAGGGCATCGGCTTCGGTGCCGACGTGCGCCGCTCCGAGGAGAAGGACGTCGGCACCATCCTGCGGTCCGTGCTCCCCGAAGACCTCCTGAAGTTCGGGCTCATCCCGGAGTTCGTCGGTCGTCTCCCGGTCATCAGCGCGGTGAACAACCTCGACAAGGAAGCGCTCATCCGCATCCTCGTCGAGCCGAAGAACGCGCTGCTGAAGCAGTACCAGAAGTTCTTCCACTTCGACGACGTCGAGTTGGTGTTCACCGACGACGCGCTCGACGCCGTCGGCGACGAAGCGCTCAAGCGCGGCACCGGAGCTCGTGGTCTGCGCGCCATCCTCGAAGGTGTGCTGCTCGAGGTGATGTACGACCTGCCGAGCCGCGACGACATCAGTCGGTGCGTGGTCGACCGGGCGGTGGTCATGGACCGCGTGCACCCGACGCTGATCACGACCGACGAGGGCGAGCGCCGATCCGCATAGTGAGCCGCAGGCGAACGCCAATCGACGCCGCGGTCTGCGACAACCGATGAGCAGGACGATCCCGCGCTTCGCGCTGCGGAGCTACGACTCAGGACGTCGGCTCGACCTGTTCCTGGTCTGCGCGGTCGGCTCGGTCATCGGCAACCGGGTCTTCCTGATCGTCACCGGATACCCGCAGCTGGGCAACGGCACCCTCCACATCTCGCACGCGATCTGGGGTGCGCTGATGATGGCGGCCGCAGTCATCTTCTCGATCTCGTTCCTGGCGCCCAACAACCGCACGTTCATCGCGTTCATCGGGGGATGTGGCTTCGGCTGGTTCATCGACGAGCTCGGCAAGTTCATCACTCGCGACGTCAACTACTTCTTCAAGCCGGCCATCGCGCTCATCTACTTCGTCTTCATCGCGATGTATCTCCTGTTCCGTGGCATCCAGCGGCGCGAGTACACGGCCGACGAAGCGGTGCTCAACGGGCTCGAAGCAGTCAAGGCCGCGGCGATCGGTGAGCTGAGCGAACCGCGGCGCCGGTCGGCGATCTCACTCCTCGACGAGACCGGTGCCGACGATGCGATCGCCATCCAGGTGCACGCGCTGCTCGCCGACGAGTCCGGGCTCCCGGACCCTCGCCCGAACGCCTTCGAGCGCGCCGGGCGCAGCATCCGGGCGTGGTACCTGGAGCGCGCCACGAAACGTTGGTTCCAGCGCGCGGTGACCTGGTGGTTCGTCGTCATCGGTTCGGGCCAGTTGCTCGTGGTGTTGTTCCTCGCTGCCGACCACGGTGCGATCCGGGGCTTCGAGGAGTGGGCGACCGTCGTCTCGAGTGGCGTGTCGGGCGTGCTCATCGTCATCGGCGTCGTGCGGCTCCGTCACCACCGGCTGTCGGCGTACCGGTGGTTCGAGCGCGGCATCCTCGTGCAGATCTTCGTGACCCAGGTGTTCCAGTTCGCGCAGGAGCAGTTCGCGGGGATCTTCGGGCTCGCCCTCAACCTGCTCATCTGGATCTCGCTCCGCGTCATGATCCGCGCCGAGGTCGAGCGCGAAGCTCTCCGACCCCGAGTCGTCGAGCCCGGAGCGGTTGCTTCCTTAGACTCCTCGGGATGACGAGCGAGCAAACGCGAGGCGGCTGTCCCGTCGAGCAGCGAGCGTGGCCGAGCGGCCCGGCGACGCAGTCGCCAGGAGCGGCATGATGGTGCCGGAGAAGCCGAGCCTCGACGGGCTCGAGGACAAGTGGGCGTCCGCCTGGGACGCCGACGGGGACGTACACCTTCGATCGCACCAAGACCCGCGAGCAGGTGTACGCGATCGACACGCCGCCACCCACGGTCAGCGGTTCGCTCCACGTCGGTCACGTGTTCTCCTACACGCACACCGACACCATCGCCCGCTTCCAGCGCATGCGCGGGCGCGAGGTCTTCTATCCCGATGGGGTGGGACGACAACGGCGTGCCCACCGAACGACGGGTGCAGAACTACTTCGGCGTGCGCTGCGACCCGTCGCTGCCGTACGACGCCGGGTTCGCCCCGCCGGAGAAGCCCGGGAAGCAGGAGATCCCCATCAGCCGTCAGAACTTCGTGGAGCTCTGCGACCGCCTGGTGGTGGAGGACGAGCAGAAGTTCGAAGAGCTGTGGCGCACGCTCGGACTCTCCGTCGACTGGGCGATGACGTACACCACCATCGGCGAGCGGGCGCGGCGCGCGTCGCAGCGTGCGTTCCTCCGCATGCTGGCTCGCGGCGAGGCGTACCAGTCGGAGGCGCCCACGCTGTGGGACGTCGACTTCCGCATGGCGGTGTCGCAGGCCGAGCTCGAAGACCGCGAGCTCCCGGGTGCGTACCACGCGGTGCGCTTCGCGGGCACGAACGGCGACGCCGACATCGTGATCGAGACGACGCGTCCCGAGCTCATCCCGGCATGCGTCGCGCTGGTGGCGCACCCCGACGACGAGCGCTACTCGCCGCGCTTCGACTCGTTCGTCACCACGCCGCTGTTCGGTGTCCGCGTGCCGGTGCTGCCGCACCCGTTGGCCGATCCCGAGAAGGGTTCGGGCATCGCCATGATCTGCACGTTCGGTGACACCACCGACGTCGTGTGGTGGCGCGAACTGCAGTTGCCGACGCGTACCGTGATGGGGCGCGACGGTCGTCTGCTCCCTCAGCCCCCCGAGTGGGGAGACGCGGGGCCCGATGCCGAGGCGCGCTACGCGGAGCTGGCGGGCAAGACCGCCAAGCAGGCGCAGGCGCGCATCGTCGAGCTGCTCGACGAGCACGGCGATCTCGTCGGGGCGGCCAAGCCGATCACGCACCCGGTGAAGTTCTACGAGCGCGGTGATCGCCCACTCGAGATCGTGTCGTCGCGCCAGTGGTACATCCGCAACGGCGGGCGCGATCCCGAACTGCGCGCCGCGTTCCTCGAGCGAGGACGCGAGCTGCGGTGGCATCCCACGCACATGCGCAGCCGCTACGAGAGCTGGGTGGAGGGTCTCAACTCCGACTGGCTCATCAGCCGCCAGCGCTACTTCGGCGTGCCGTTCCCACTGTGGTACCCGCTCGATGCCGACGGCGAGGTGGACTACTCGAACCCGTTGGCGCCCGACGAAGCGCGGTTGCCCATCGATCCCACCAGTGACGCGCCTGCGGGCTACGCCGAGGACCAGCGGGGCAAGCCCAACGGCTTCGTCGCCGATCCCGACGTGATGGACACGTGGGCCACCTCGTCGCTCACGCCCGAGATCGCCGCCGGGTGGGAGGACGATCCCGATCTGTTCGCCCGCGTGTTCCCGATGGATCTCCGTCCGCAGGCGTTCGAGATCATCCGCACCTGGTTGTTCTCCACCATCGTGCGCGCCCACTTCGAGTTCGACGGGCTGCCCTGGACCGACGCCGCCATCTCGGGTTGGGTGCTCGACCCCGACCGCAAGAAGATGTCGAAGAGCAAGGGCAACGTCGTCACCCCGATGGAGCCGATCACGCAGTTCGGTGCCGACGCCATGCGGTACTGGGCGGCGAGCGGCCGTCCGGGGGTCGACACCGCGGTCGACGAGGGCCAGATGAAGGTGGGTCGCCGGCTCGCGATCAAGATCCTCAACGCGTCGAAGTTCGCCCTCGGCGTGATCGGCGACGACGTGCAGCCGGTCGTGGTTGGTGCCGACGCGATCTCCGAGCCGCTCGACCGGTCGATGCTCGCCAGCCTCGCCGCACTCGTGGCGAACGCGACCACGTCGTTCGAGAGCTACGACTATGCGCGCGCGCTCGACGCGACCGAACGGTTCTTCTGGAGCTTCTGCGACGACTACCTCGAACTGGTGAAGGCCCGCGCGTATGACGGCTCCAATTCGGCGCGCGCCGCGCTTGCCACTGCGCTCGACACGTTGCTGCGGCTGTTCGCGCCACACATGCCCTTCGTGACCGAAGAGGTGTGGTCGTGGTGGCGCGGCGATGGTTCCATCCACCGCGCGCCGTGGCCGAGCCCCGACGACCTCTCGCCGTTCGCCGCCGACGACCTCGCGATCTATCCCGCCGCTGCCGCAGTGCTCGGCGCGATCCGCAAGGCCAAGAGCGAAGCCAAGCGCTCGATGCGCACCGACGTGACGCACGCCGTCGTGCACGCGCCCGCCGAGCTGCGATGCGCGCTCGAACCTGCACTCGAAGACGTGCGCAGTGCCGGTCGGGTCGTTGGTGAGGTCGAGTTCGCGGATGGATCCGAGCTCGCGGTCGACGTCATCCTCGCGGCCCCCGACGAGCCGCCCGCCGCGTGACGATCGATCCGCGCCACGCTCGCGTCTGGCTCGACGACCACACGAACCTCGAGACCGGCGTCGGAGTGCCGGCGCGGGGCGGGACGGACTCGGCGGGGCGGCCCGCGAAGCGGCTGCTCGCAGTCGAACGTGAGCGTCCGCTCATGGACCTCCTCGGTTCCCCCGAGGAGGAGTACCCGGTGGTGCACCTCACGGGGACCAACGGCAAGACGTCGGTGGCGCGCATGACCGCCGCCCTGCTGGAAGCCGCTGGGCTCTCGGTCGGCGCCTACACGAGCCCACACCTCGCCCGGGTCAACGAGCGCATGGTCTGGAACGGCGAGCCGGTCGCCGACGACGTGCTCGACGAGCTGCTGGTCGCGGTCGCGTCGGTCGAGGACCTGCTTCCCGACGCACCCAGCTACTTCGAGATCCTGACCGCCGCCGCCCTCCGGTGGTTCGGTGACATCGCGGTCGACGTGGCCGTCGTCGAAGTCGGGTTGGGCGGCACGGGTGACGCGACCAACGTGGTCGACGCCGACGTCGCCGTCGTCACCAATGTGAGCATGGACCACGTCGAGTACATCGGCCCGACGCTCGCCGACATCGCGGCGGAGAAGGCGGGCATCGTGGAGCCGACGTCGGCCCTCGTCCTCGGCGAGACCGATCCCGCGCTCGTGCCGTACTTCCTCGCGCGCGACCCCGCGTCGGTCGCGCGTCGAGACATCGACTTCGGTGTGCGCGCGAACAGACTCGCGATCGGCGGACGCGTCGTCGACCTGTACACGCCGCACGCGTCCTACGACGACGTCTTCCTCGCGCTGCACGGCGCCCACCAAGCCGACAATGCCGTGATCGCGCTCACCGCGGCGGAGTCGTTCCTCGGACGCGCGCTCGACCCCGACCTCGTTGCCGACGCGTTCGCGAACGTGCGCACACCCGGACGACTCGAAGTCGTCGGTCACCAACCGCTCGTGCTGCTCGACGGCGTGAAGAACGTCGCGGGCGCGCACACGTTGCGCGCCGCGCTCGCCGACGAGTTCGCCGATTCACCACGCACACTCGTCGTCGGGTTGATGCGCGAGAAGGAACCGCACGAGATGCTCGAAGCTCTCGGGGCGCTCGACGCGTCTCGACTCGTGTGCTGTCGCCCCGACAGCCCGCGCGGGCACGACCCGCACGTCGTCGCGGACGCGGCCTACGACCTGGGAGTCGAACACGGGGCCGTCGACGTGATCGAAGACGTGCGCGACGCGGTGGCGTTCGCCGTCGACGTCACGCCGCCCGATGGTCAGGTCGTGATCACGGGCTCGCTCTACGTGGTCAGCCCCGCCCGCGCCGTGCTCGTGGACTGAAGGCCTCCGGAGGCAGTCCGCTAGCTTGCCTGGCCCATGAGCACCCGTACCCTCGTCCTCTGCAAGCCCGACGGCGTCGAGCGTGGCCTCGTCGGCGAGATCGTCGGCCGCCTCGAGCGCAAGGGCCTCACGATCGTCGCGCTGGAGCTGCGCACCATCGACGCCGAGCTCGCAGGCCGGCACTACGACGAGCACCGGGATCGCCCGTTCTTCGGTGACCTCGTGTCGTTCATCACTCGCAGCCCGCTGGTGGCGATGGTGATCGAGGGCGGTCCCGACACCTGGCAGGTGGTGCGGAATCTCATGGGTGTGACCAACCCGCGGGAGGCCGCGCCGGGCACGATCCGGGGCGATCTCGCACTCGAAACCGGTGAGAACCTCGTGCACGGCTCGGACGGACCCGAGTCCGCCGAGCGCGAGATCGCGCTGTTCTTCCCTCAGCTCGCGCAGTAATCGCGCGAAGTTCTGCCGCGCCCCTCGCGCGCGGCAGGTGGGTTCGCTAGCCTGTCGCGGACCGAGCCCGACTTCTCCACCGAGCCCACCCGCTTTCCCTCGAGCCCGTCCTGGAGCCCCGTTCCCCGTGTCTGAGCCCTGGTTCTCCTCCGTAGTCGGACGTGACATGGCCGTCGACCTCGGCACGGCGAACACGCTCGTCTACGTGCGTGGCAAGGGAATCGTGCTCGACGAGCCGTCGATCGTCGCGATGAACACGCGCGACGGCCGTCTCCTCGCCGTCGGCACCGAGGCCAAGCGCATGCTCGGCCGTACTCCTGGACACATCGAAGCCGTGCGTCCGCTGAAGGACGGCGTGATCGCCGACTTCGACATCTGCGAGAAGATGCTCCGCTACTTCATCCAGCGCGTGCACCAGCGCCGGTGGGCGAAGCCGCGCATGGTCATCTGCATCCCGTCGGGCATCACCGGCGTCGAGCGGCGCGCGGTGCAGGAAGCCGCCGAGTTCGCCGGCGCGCGCAAGCCCGTCCTCGTGATCGAAGAACCGATGGCCGCCGCGATCGGC
Source organism: uncultured Actinomycetes bacterium (assembly GCA_963720765.1). Taxonomy (GTDB): domain Bacteria; phylum Actinomycetota; class Acidimicrobiia; order IMCC26256; family DASPTH01; genus DASUAS01. The sequence goes on along the minus strand of CAVRGS010000007.1, from coordinate 131,512 downwards.
GCTGGACTCCCCGTGCACGAGCCGGCCGGCAACATGATCGTCGACATCGGCGGTGGCACCACCGAGGTCGCGGTGATCTCACTCGGCGGCATCGTCGTCAGCGAGTCGAGCCGCGTCGGCGGCGACGAGTTCGACGAAGCGATCATCAATTTCGTGAAGCGCGAGTACTCGCTGGCTCTCGGCGAACGCACCGCGGAAGAAGTGAAGGTGCAGCTCGCGAGCGCGTGGCCCCTCGAGGAGGAGCTCTACGCGGAAGTGCGCGGTCGTGACCTCGTCACCGGCCTCCCGAAGACGATCGTCCTCTCCACCGTCGAGATCCGTGAAGCCGTCGAGGAACCCACCGCGTCGATCGTCGACTCGGTGAAGGTCACGCTCGACCAGACGCCTCCCGAGCTCGCGGCCGACATCATGGAGAAGGGCATCGTCATCACCGGTGGCGGCGCAATGCTCATCGGGATCGAGAACGCGATCCAGGCGGAGACCGGCATGCCGGTGCACCGGGCGAAGCACCCGCTGTACTCGGTGGTCCTCGGTTCGGGTCAGTGCCTCGAGAACTTCGACGTGCTGCAGCAGGTCCTGAGCTCCTCGCCCCAGGACTGACCGCCCCCGCCGGGGCGCGCGAGCACCGTGGACATCTCTCGGCACGACCGGCGTCGCAGGCTGATGCTCGTCCTCCTCGTGATCACCTCGCTGGCTCTGGTGTCGCTCGACGAGCGGGGCTCGGGGGTCATCAACTCGGCCCGGACCGCGGCGCAGGACGTCGTGGCGCCCATCCAGAGCCTCGCCGACGACGTGTTCAACCCCGCTGCCAACTGGCTCGACGGCCTCGGGCGCGCCAACGAGCTCCAGGACGAGAACGACAAGCTCCGGCGCCAGCTCGACGCGGCGCGGGCGCAGGTCGCTGCGGGGAAGGCCGACCAGGCCGAGCTCGACCAGCTCCGCGAGAACAACGACCTCGTGAACGTGGCCGACGGTGATGCGGTGACCGCCGAGGTCGTCGGTCCGGGCGCGGGCAACTTCTCGCGCAGCCTGCGCATCTCGAAGGGCTCGTCGTCGGGCATCGCCTCGGGGCAGCCCGTGGTGTGGGGCATCAACGGCAAGGCGGCACTCGTGGGCACGATCGTCCGTGTGTCTGCGAACGAAGCGATCGTGCAGCGCATCGACGATCCGGGGTTCGGCGCCGGGGCCGAGCTCATGCCCGCGGGCGCCGAAGGGGCCAAGGGCATCGCCGTCGGTCAGCGCGACAGCAGTCTGCTCCGGTTCTCGGCGACCGACAACAGCTCCACCGCGAGCGTGCCGAAGAAGGGTGACGTCGCGATCACGGTCGGCGGCATCGACGCGAAGTACCCGCGCGGACTCGTCATCGGCACCGTGGTTCGCGGCGTCGCCGCGGGCGGCGCCATCGCCCGCAACGCCGACCTGCGTCCCGTCGTCGACCTCGACTCGCTCACGTTCGTCAAGGTGCTGAAGGCGCCGGTGGCGATCCCGTGATCCGCCGCATCCGCCTCGGTCTCGTCATCCTCGTGTGCGTCGTGTTGCAGACCACGCTGTTCACGCACCTCCAGATCGACGGCGTCGCGCCCGACATCGGTCTGGTCGCGGTGCTGGCGGTGGCGTGGGAGGACGGTCCCGACACCGGCGCACTGTACGGGTTCCTGATGGGGCTGGCGGTCGACCTGTTCCTCACCACGCCCCTGGGCCTCTCGGCGCTCTCGTTCGCGGTCACGGGATACGCAGTGGGCGTCTTCCAGCACGGGGTCGTGCGCACGACCCCGTGGCTGGCGCCGATCCTCGGCGGCCTCGGAGGCCTCTTCGGCGGCCTGGTGTTCATCACCGCGGGGGCGATCGTCGGTCAGTCGGGGATGTTGTCGTTCGACAGCCTGCGCATCGTGATCATCGCCGCCATCTACGACGCGGTGATCGCCCCGATCGTGTTCCCGCTGGTCAGGAGAGCGGCCCGGCGCGACGAAGCCCCGGCGAACTGGCGGATCCGGTGACCTCCACCGCGCGGATCTCCGACCGCGCGACCTCCACCGCGGATCGCCATCGGCGAGACTGGGCAACCGCATGACCGAGCCGAACAGCGCCCGCCGACTCGCCATGGTCGGGGTGCTGGTCCTGGCGCTCTTCGCCGGACTGCTCACTCGGTTGTGGTTCCTGCAGGTCACCGGCGGCGAGAAGCTCGCGGTGGCGGCGCAGCGACAGCGCGACCGCTTCGTGAAGGTGCCCGCGATGCGCGGGACCATCTACGACCGCAACGGCATCGTGCTCGCGCAGACCGTGCCCGTCACCTCGCTGATGGTCAATCGCCAACAGCTGTCGAGCCGCGAGCGCACGACGCTCGAGACCAACCTCGCCAACCTCTTGCACACGACACCGGACGACGTCGCCAAGCTCATCGACAACACCAACTACGCCGCGTTCGAACCGGTCCCGGTGGCGAAGGACATCGATCAGGCAACGGCGATCTACTTCGCCGAACACCGCAGCGAGTTCCCCGAGGTGTCGGTGTCGACCACCACCGAGCGTCGCTATCCGCAGGACTTCCAGGCCGCCGACGTGGTCGGCTACCTCGGGCAGATCAACGCCGACGAGTTGAAGGCGCACGCGAGCGACGGCTACGACGCGCGCGACACCATCGGCAAGATCGGCGTCGAAGAGATGTTCGAATCCGAGCTGCGGGGGAAGCCGGGCAAGGACAAGGTGGAGGTCGACAACCAGGGTCGCCGCGTCAACGTCGTGCCCGTGACGCAGCCCCAGGCCGGCCACGACGTGCGCCTCACCGTCGACCTGCCGATCCAGCACGTCGCCGAGGAGTCGTTGCAGCAGGGCATGGACGGCGCGCGCGGGCTGGTCGACAACCAGACCGGGTACTTCGCAGCGAACGCGGGGGCGGTGGTGGTGCTCGACGCCCGCACCGGCGCGGTGGTGGCGATGGCGTCGAACCCGAGCTTCAACCCGAACGACTTCATCTCCGGCAACGCCGACCAGTACTTCAAGGACCCGGAGAACCCGCCGCTGCTCAACCGTGCGCTCAACGCCTATGCGCCAGGCTCGACGTTCAAGCTGATCACCTCGCTCGCGATGCTCCAGACGCCCTCGTTGTTCCCCGACGGGCCCAACACGACCTACAGCGACTACCCCGACGGGTGCTTCCACTTCGGTGCCGAGGGCGAGAAGGCCTGCAACGCGGGTGGTGCGGTGCTGGGCGCGGTCGACCTGCCGGCGGCCTTGACGGTGTCGAGCGACGTGTACTTCTACACGGCGGGCAACGAGTTCTGGAAGGCGTACCGCGACGAGGGTCACGCGGCGGGCAAGCCGGGCGACCTCGCCGGTGACGCCATCCCCGACGCGCAGCACCCGGTCGGCAACGCGATCCAGCACACCGCCCGCACCTACGGCCTCGGTGAGTCGACCGGTCTCGGTCTGGGCGACCAGTCGGGCCGCATTCCCGACCACGAGTTCCGGGTGAAGCTCAACGCCGACAACCCGGACCTGCAGATCTGGCGCCGCGGCGACAACACCGCGCTCGCGGTCGGCCAGGGCGACGTGCTGGTCACGCCCCTGCAGCTCGCCAACGCGTACGCCGCGTTCGCGAACGGCGGGACCCTCTACCAGCCGCGCCTCGCCGACGAGGTCACCCAGAGCAGCGCAGGGCTTCCCGAGGGCCAGTTCGGCACGCCGGTGGCCACCTTCGGGCCGAAGGTGACGCGCACGACGGGGCTCACCCCCGAGGTGCGCTCGGTGATCGAGCAGGGCCTCGCCGGGGTGACCAAAGTGGGCGGCACCGCCGCCGGCGCGTTCGCCGACTACCAGGGTTCGATGCCGGTGATCGGCAAGACGGGCACCGCCGAGCGGCGTCCCAAGCAGGACACGTCGTGGTTCGCCGCCGTCACCAACCCCGACAGCACCGACCCGGCGGCGCCGCAGTACGTGATCGTGGCGATGGTCGAGCAGGGTGGCTTCGGCGCCAGCACCGCCGCGCCGATCGTGCGGCGGGTCATCGACTTCATGAACAACCCGAACGCGCAGCTCCCTCCGGTCGTGGTCAACCCGGCCGAGGGCGTCGAGCAGAGCAACTGATGTCGACCATCAACCCGAACCGCATCGCCCGGGCGCACGCGCGCCGAGGTCTCGGTGAGCCGTCGCGGTTGGAGGCGTCGCCGCTGCAGCACTTCGACTGGTTCCTCGTCGGCGCGTCGCTCTGCATCACCGCCATCGGGTTGCTGATGATCTACTCGACCACTCATCAGCGCATCCCGGGCGATCCCTACTACTTCGTGAAGCGCCAGGGTCTGTTCGCGGCGATCGGCATCGTCGCGATGGTCGTGGTGATGGTGATCGACTACAGGCGCCTGCGCGACCTGACGATGCTCTTCTACGGCGGCACGGTGTTCATCCTGCTCGCCGTGCTCGCGCCGATCGGCTCGAACATCAAAGGCCACCAGGCCTGGTTCCAGCTGCCCGGTGGCTTCACGTTGCAGCCGTCGGAGCTCGCCAAGTTCGGTCTCATCGTGTTCCTGGCCGGCTACTGCAACCACTACCGCGGCGAGTTCGACGCCTGGCGCCTCACGGTGATCATCGGCCTCGTGAGCGTGCCGATCGGTCTCGTGCTGCTCCAACCCGACCTCGGTACGGTGATGGTCCTCGCCGTCATCATCGTGGCGATCCTGGCCGTCGCCGGGGTGAGCGGGAAGCAACTCATCGTGCTCGGCCTGCTCGCGGTCACCGGCGTCTACGCGGTGGTGGGGCTCGGGCTGTTGAAGCAGTACCAGCTCGACCGACTCACCACGTTCCTCGATCCCGAGAGCGGCACCAGCCAGGGCACCGCGTACAACCAGGAGCAGTCGAAGCAGGCGATCGCCCACGGCCGCACCACCGGTGAGGGCTACCTGTCGGGGTCCCAGACGCAGGGGGGATTCGTCCCCGAGCAACAGACCGACTTCATCTTCACGTCGGTGGGGGAGGAGCTGGGCTTCCTCGGGGCGGTCGTGCTGCTCGCCCTGTTCGCCATCGTGATGTGGCGCACCTGGCGAACGGCCCAGCTCTCCCGCGACTTCTTCGGCACGCTGGTGTGCGTCGGCGTCCTCGCCATGCTCGCGTTCCAGATGTTCGAGAACATGGGCATGACCATGGGCATCATGCCCGTGACCGGCATCCCGCTGCCGATGATGAGCTACGGCGGTTCCTCCCTCATCACCACGCTCGCCTGCACGGGCCTGGTCGCCAACGTGAGCATGCGCCGCTTCGACTGACCGAGGTTGCGTGACTCGGGCACAGCTGATGTGCCCGATCCGTTGACCTTCGTGGTCGGGGGCTGTGGAAAATCCGCCCTCTGGTAGAGTCCAGCGCACATGTCCAACCTGTGGCCGAGGGTCGAGCCCCTACTGGCCAGGGTCGAGAAGCCTGCTCGCTACATCGGGATGGAGCGGGGCAGCCTCCGGCCGGAGCACCGGCCATCCAGCACCTCCTGGCTCCTCGTCTATCCCGATACCTACGAGATCGGGTTACCCAACCAGGGGCTCCAGATCCTCTACGAGATCCTCAACGAGCGCGACGACGCGGTGGCCGAACGCGGCTACGCGCCCTGGCTCGACATGACCGCCGAGATGCGCGCCGCGGGCGTGCCCCTGTTCTCGGTCGACACCCATCACGCCGCCGCCGACTTCGACGTCTTCGCCTTCGGTCTGGCCGCCGAGCTCGTGTACACCAACGTGCTCGAGTGCCTCGACCTCGCCGGCGTCCCGGTTCGTTCGGAGGACCGCCGCCCCGAGCATCCGTTGGTGGTCGTCGGCGGGCACTGCGCGTTCAATCCCGAGCCCATGGCCGACTTCGTCGACGCCTTCGTGATCGGCGACGGCGAGGAGGCGGTGGGGGAGATCACCGAGGTCGTGGGAGCGTGGAAGCGCTCCGGGCGCACCGCCCGCGAGGGCGTGCTGCGCGAGCTCGCCACCATTCCGGGCGTCTACGTGCCGTCGATGTACGAGGTCAGCTACGACGGCGCGTGCATCGCCGAGGTGCGGCCGCGGTTCCCCGACGTGCCCGAGCGGGTCGACAAGCGCACGGTCGCCGACCTGGGCGAGTGGCCCTACCCGAAGAACCAGCTCGTCCCCCTGATCGAAGTGGTGCACGACCGACTCAACGTCGAGGTGTTCCGCGGTTGCACGCGTGGCTGCCGCTTCTGCCAGGCAGGCATGATCACTCGCCCGGTGCGCGAGCGTCCGGCCGACCAGGTGCGCACCATGGTGCAGGACGGCCTCCGGCGCACGGGCTACGACGAGGTCGCGCTCACGTCGCTGTCGACCGCCGACTTCTCGGGGATCGACGGACTCGTCGCCGGGCTGGTCAACGAGCAGCAGGGCTGCGGCAACGTCGGGCTCTCGCTCCCGTCGTTGCGGGTCGACGCGTTCACCGTCGGCATCGCCAGCGAGATCCAGAAGGTGCGCCGCACCGGGCTCACGTTCGCGCCCGAGGGCGGCACCTGGCGGATCCGCCAGGTGATCAACAAGCTCATCACCGACGACGACCTCTACGCCGCGGTCGAGGGTGCGTACTCGCAGGGTTGGCAGCGGGTGAAGCTGTACTTCCTCATGGGCGTTCCCACCGAGATGGACGAAGACACCCTCGGCGTCGCGCACCTCGCGCGTGAGGTCGTGAAGATCGGACGCAAGTACACGAAGAAGGCGAGCGCGACCGCGTCGGTCGGCGGCTTCGTCCCCAAGGCGCACACGCCCTTCCAGTGGTTCGGGCAGAACAGCGTCCAGGAATTGCAGCGCAAGGTGCACCTCTTGCGCGACGACCTCCGCAAGTCCGGTGCCACGCTCCGCTGGCACGATCCGTCGGCCACGTACGCGGAGGGGATCGCGTCACGCGGCGACCGGCGGATCGGGCGTGTCATCGAGCGCGTGTGGCGAGCAGGCGGGACGTTCCAGGAGTGGAGCGAGCACTTCGTGCTCGACCGCTGGCTCGACGCGATGGCGGCCGAGGGCCTCGATCCCGACTGGTACGTCACCCGCCACCGCACCGCCGACGAGATCCTTCCGTGGGACCACATCGCCGCCGGCCTGCACCGTGACTTCCTCTGGGACGACTGGCAGGAAGCGCTCGCCGCCCATGGCCTCCCCGACTGTCGCTGGACTCCCTGCTACGACTGTGGGGTGTGCACCGACTACGCCCTCGAACACGTGGTGGCCTCCGCAGTCCCGCCCGCGGGTGGCAGCCAGGGCACCGGCCAGGGCCTCGCCTTCGATGGTGGAGGCGGCGGGCGGGAGGCGGCGCCGATCTCGGTCCCCGTCCAGCTGGTGACCAAGTGAGAGGTGACAGCGGGTTCCCCGTGCGGGTGCGCTTCGCCAAGCGGGGCAAGGTGCGGTTCATCTCCGCGCGCGACGTGGCCCGCGCCCTCGAGCGGGCCTTCCGCATCGAACAGCTCCCGCTCGCGTTCACCGAGGGCTTCTCGCCCCGTCCCAAGGTCAGCTTCGGCCTGGCCCTCTCCGTCGGCCACGAGAGCGACGCCGAGTACCTCGACGTCGAGCTGACCGATCCCATCGACACCGACGTCCTCGCCGAGCACCTCACCCCCGTGCTGCCCGAGGGCATGCCCGCCACCGGCGCGGTGCGGCTCGTCGACCGGGCCCCCGCTCTCCAGGAATCGATCACCGAAGTCCAGTACCGGGTCGAGGCCGTCGACGGCCTCGGCCGACCCGTGTCGGGTGCGGTGCTCGAGACCGCAGCGTCGACCGCCTTGGCGTCCGACGAGCTGCTCGTCACCCGCACCCGCAAAGGCAAGGAGAGCGTGGACGATCTCCGTCCCGCGATCCGCAACATCGAGGTCGCGCACGACGGCCAGATGCCCGTGCTCGAGCTCACCCTGTTGACGCAATCCCGCGGTGCCCGCACCCGTGAGGTCCTCGACGCCCTCGACTCGTTCGTCGGCGTCGGTCTCACCGAGCACCGCGCGCTGAGAACATCCCAATGGATCGAACGCGGCGGCGCGCGGCTGGAGCCGCTGGAAGCCGACGCGTTCGCGCCCGTCCTCGAGACGAGCGCATCATGAGAGAAGGAACCGATGTCCGACGAGACGACGCCGGAGGCGGCAGTCGCCTCCGGTCCGGCTGCTGCCGCGACGGGCGCAACCACCCCCACGTCCAGCTCCACACCCCCATCAGCACCGGCTGACGCGGCGGAAGCCCACGCGTCGGCGCCGCGCGACCCTGGGGGAGCCGACGGCACCGACCCGAGTGGCGCGCCGAAGCGGCGCCGCCGGCGTGGCTCGCGCGGCGGCCGCAACCGCCGCAAGCCGGATGCCGGGCCGGGTGCGGCCGGCGCCAACGGCGACCGTTCGCCCGGGGCCTCGGACGGTGACGGTGACGACGACGACCAGTTCGACGACGAAGCCAACCTCGGTCACGACTACACCGCCGCCGCGGCCGACCGCGGCATGACCACCGACGACGTCGCGGAAGTCGCAATGGAAGACGCGGGGATCGAACACGCGCCGCGCACCCCGCGTCCCACTCGCCCGACGGCTGCTCCCGCGTCGCCAGCACCCGACGACGCACCGAAGCCGCGGATCGGAGACTCCCGTCCGGCCCCCGCCGCACCGCCAGCCTCGGGAGGCGCCACCAACGGCGGCGCGGCCGCGAACGGTGGCACGGCTGCGTCCGGCGACGGCACGACGGCGCCGAAGCGGCGCCGTCGGCGCGGTGGACGCGGTCGCGGTCGCGGCACCGGTGGTGCGGGCGGTGGCGGCACCGGCGCGGGAGGTGGCGGGACCGCTCCCGGAGGGGGTGGCAACGGTCGTCAGCAGCAACCGCAGCGGCGCGACAAGGGCGACGTCGTGCGCGCCGACCTCGGCGTCGGTGAAGCGCCGGTCGCCCCGCTCGACGACGACGTGCTCGAGCGACGCCGCGGTCGCACCCGCAAGGGACGTCCCGCGGGCCGGTACCTGATGTGCGTGCACGTGCTCGAAGGCGGCCACACGCACATCGCCGTGCTCGAGGGCCGCAGCCTGGTCGAGCACAGCCTCGCGACGCCCACGGGCAACGAGTCGATCGACGGCAACATCTACTTCGGGCGCGTGCAGAACGTGCTCCCGGGCATGGAGGCCGCGTTCATCGACATCGGCACGCCGAAGAACGGCGTGCTCTACCGCGGTGACGTCGCGTTCGACAAGGCCGACCTCGAGGGTGGCAACAAGCCCAAGATCGAGCGGGCGCTGAAGAACGGACAGATGATCACCGTGCAGGTGACCAAGAACCCCATCGCCCACAAGGGCGCGCGTCTCACCCAGGAGGTGAGCCTCGCCGGGCGCTTCCTCGTGATGGTGCCCAACGAGCCCGACACCTACGGCATCTCGAAGCGCCTCCCCGACGACGAGCGCAAGCGGCTGCGCAAGGTCCTCGACGGCATCCGTCCCGACGACGCGGGGCTCATCGTGCGCACCGCGGCAGAAGGCGCCACCAGCGACGAGCTCGAGCGCGACGTGCGCCGCCTCCGCAACCAGTGGGAGCAGATCTCGGCGCTCGCGTCCCAGTCCAAGTCGGCGAAGCTCCTCTACCAGGAGCCCGACCTCGTGCTCCGGCGCATCCGCGAGGAGTTCACCAAGGAGTACCGCGGGGTCGTCATCGACGACCGCGCGCTCTACGAGGAGGTGCGCGGCTACGTCGAGGCGATCACGCCCGAGCTCGCCGAACGGGTGGAGTTCTACGACGCCGAGGAAGAGGGCCTGCCGATCTTCGAGCGGTTCCACATCTCCGAGCAGCTGCTGAAGGCGCTCGACCGCAAGGTCTGGCTGCCATCGGGTGGATCGCTCATCATCGAGCGCACCGAGGCACTCACGGTGATCGACGTCAACACCGGCAAGAACGTCGGGAAGTCGAACCTCGAGGAGACCGTCTTCCGCAACAACCTCGAGGCAGCCGAGGAGGTCGCCCGCCAGCTGCGCCTCCGCGACATCGGCGGGATCATCGTGATCGACTTCGTCGACATGGAGATCAAGAAGAACCGCGACGAGGTCATGAAGGTCTTCCGCGACGCCCTCGCCCGCGACAAGACCCGCACGCAGGCGTTCGAGATGTCGGAGCTGGGCCTGGTCGAGATGACCCGCAAGCGCATCTCCGAGGGTCTGGTGGAGTCGTTCAGCAGCACCTGCCCGTCGTGCCACGGTCGGGGCTTCCTCCTCGACGAGGCGCTGCTGGAGTCGATGGAGTAGCATGGTCGCCTTATGTACGCAGTGATTCGCACCGGTGGGAAGCAGTACAAGGTGGAGGCCGGTGAGCAGCTCGAGGTCGAGCGCCTCGGACTCGACGACGGCAGTGAGGTCGAGCTCGCGCCGATCCTCGTGGTCGACGGCGAGACCGTGCACGCCACGCCGTCGCAGCTCGACGGTGCGGTCGTCAAGGCCCGCGTGGTCGGCGAGACCCGCGGCCCCAAGATCGACGGCTTCATCTACAAGCCGAAGAGCAACAACCGTCGCCGGTACGGCCACCGCCAGGACCTCTCGGTCATCGAGATCGTCGGCATCACGCCGGCGGGCGCACAGAAGTAGGAGCGACCCGAGATGTCGAAGAAGAAGGGCGCGGCGTCTTCGCGCAACGGTCGTGACTCCAACGCCCAGCGGCTCGGCGTGAAGGTCTTCAGCGGCACCGACGTGCACGCGGGCACGATCATCGTGCGCCAGCGCGGCACCCGGTTCCACCCGGGTGAGAACGTCGGCAAGGGCAGCGACGACACCCTCTTCGCCACGGCGAACGGCACGGTGAAGTTCGGCTTCCGCAAGGGCCGCAAGCTCGTCGACATCGTGCCGGCCTCGGCCGAATAGCGCTCGGCCAAATACGCGTGGCGCCACGGGCGCCGTCCGTAGGCTGATCACATGTCGTCGTTCGTCGACCTCGTCCAGGTCAACCTGCGCGGCGGCGACGGCGGCGCGGGCGCGGTCTCGTTCCGGCGCGAGGCCCACGTCCCCAAGGGTGGGCCCGACGGCGGTGACGGTGGCTCGGGCGGCGACGTCTACCTGCTCGCCGACCGCAACACCGCGTCGCTGCTCTCGTATCGCGACCACCCCCATCGTCGCGCCGAGTCGGGCAAGCACGGGTCGGGCAACAAGCGCCACGGCGCCAGCGGCAGCGATCTCGTGGTGACGGTGCCCGAGGGCACGCAGGTCAAGACCCGTGACGGCGAGTTGCTCGCCGACCTCGTCCGTCACGGCGACCGGTACCTCGCGGCCCGCGGCGGCCAGGGTGGGCGCGGCAACGCCAAGTTCCTGTCCAACGCCCGGCGCGCACCGGGCTTCGCCGAGCAGGGTGAGTACGGCGAGGAGCTCTGGCTGCGGCTCGAGGTGAAGCTGCTGGCCGACGCCGCGCTCGTCGGGTTCCCCAACGCCGGGAAGTCCACCCTCATCGCGGCGGTGAGCGCGGCCAAGCCCAAGATCGCCGACTACCCGTTCACCACGCTCGAACCCAACCTCGGTGTGGTGCGCTTCCGCGACCACGAGTACGTGGTCGCCGACATCCCCGGGCTCATCGAGGGCGCGGCCGAGGGCCGCGGCCTGGGCCACGAGTTCCTTCGTCACGTCGAACGGGCGCGGGTGCTCGTGCTGTTGCTCGACCTCGCCCCGACCGACGAGCGTGAGCCCGAAGAGCAGGCGCGGATCCTGCTGGAGGAGCTGGGTCGGTATCGACCCGAGCTCCTCGAACGTCCTCGCCTGGTCGTGGGGACCAAGGCCGACGTCGCGTTCTTCGAGCTCGGCGAGGAGTTCGCCGACGAGGACGCCGACGGACGCCGTCGTGACGCGCTGGAGATCTCCGCCGTCACGCGGCAGGGACTCGACGAGTTCCTGGGCCGGCTGGGGACGCTGATCGGCGAGGCGCGGGCCGAAGAGCCCGAGCCCGAGCCGTTCGTGGTGCTGCGGCCCGCGGAAGAGGGCTTCACCGTGGTGCGCGACGACGACGGCGCGTGGCGCGTCTCGGGTCGCAGCGCCGAGCGGGTCGTCGCGATGGCCGACCTCACCAACGTCGAGGCCATGGAGTACGTGCAGTACCGGCTGCGCACGATGGGCGTCGAGCGCGCGCTGGCGCGTGCCGGGCGCGCGAGGGCGACGTCGTGCGCATCGGCCCGGTCGAGCTCGACTACGTCGAAGGCCTCGGATGAGCAGCGCGACGACCGTCGTCGTGAAGGTCGGCACGTCGTCGATCACGTCGGCGACGGGCGAGATCGACGACGCATCCCTGCTCAAGCTGTGTCGGGAGATCGCGGCGGCGCGCGCCGCCGGGCACGAGGTCGTGCTGGTGAGCTCGGGCGCGATCGCCGCCGGGTTGCCCGCGTTGGGCATGACCGCGCGGCCCACCGACGTCGGCACCCTGCAGGCCGTCGCGGCGGTCGGTCAGCCCCGCCTGATGGAACGCCTCGGCGCCATCCTCGGCACCCACGGCCTCCTCGCCGGGCAGGTCCTCCTGACGCCCCACGACTTCGGCGTGCGCTCGCAGTACCTCCACGCCCGAGAGGCGATGCGGCGTCTCCTCGACCTCGGGGTGGTGCCGGTGGTCAACGAGAACGACACCGTCGCCGACGACGAGATCCGCTACGGCGACAACGACCGCCTCGCCGCCCTGGTGTCGCATCTGGTCACTGCCGACCTGCTCGTGCTGCTCACCGACACCGCGGGCCTGTTCACCGCCGACCCCCGGATCGACGCGGAGGCGTCCCTCATCGAGGAGATCGTCGAGGTCGACGCCGCGCTCGAGGCCCTGGCCGGCGGCCGCGGGACGGAGCGGGGGAGTGGGGGCATGGCCACCAAGCTCGCGGCGGCCAAGATCGCGGCGTGGTCCGGCGTCCGGGCCGTCATCGCGGCGGCCGACGCCCCCGACGTGGTGACCGACGCCATCGCCGGGCGTTCGGTGGGCACCGCCTTCCCGGCCCGGGGCGAGCGCCTCTCGAGTCGCAAGCTCTGGATCGCCTTCGCCCGCGATCCGGCCGGCCGGGTGGTCGTCGACGACGGTGCCCGCCGCGCCCTGTGCGAGCACCATCGCTCGCTCCTGCCCGCCGGGGTCCGCGGCGTGGAGGGCGATTTCGACGCCGACGATGCGGTCGAGATCGTGGGCCCCGACGGCCTGCCGTTCGCGAAAGGCCTGGTCAGATACCCTGCGGCGGTCCTCCGGGGCGTCGCCGGGCAGCAGACGTCCGAGCTCCAGGACGGCGTGCCCCACGAGGTCGTGCATCGGGACGACCTCGTCGTCCTGCCCTGATCCAGGTCTTCGGGATCCCCGGACTTTTCCGCACCCGCTCTTGCGCCCCGGGCCCGGGTCCGTCACACTCTTGCCTCACGAGCTCGTCGTCGACTGGCGGGGGGAGAGTCCTTTCGGGGGCTTCGACAGTCGGCGAGGAGCGGGAGGAAGGTGAGGCCGGGTCGCCTCGGCCGCTGCACCCATCCGGGAAGCGCGGCTGCTGGGCGACACGGCCTCACCCCTCCCGAATCCTTCCCGTCCCCTGCGGGAATGGCCGGGCGGCCGCGCGATGGGCCGGGCGTAGAATCTCCCCCCATGTCCTCACCCACGCCTGTCGCCGAGCTCGGGCGGCGGGCCAAGGCGGCCTCGGGCGCGCTGGCGTCGGCGTCGACTGCTGAGAAGGACGCCGCCCTGCGCGCGGCGGCCGACCTGCTCGAGGAGCGCGCCGGCGAGGTGCTGGCCGCGAATCGGCTCGACGTCGAGGCCGCCGATGCCGCGGGCCTCGACGCGGGGCCGCTCGACCGGTTGCGCCTCACCGACGCGCGCATCGCGGGCATGGCCGAGGGCCTGCGCGCGGTCGCGGCCCTGCCCGACCCGATCGGTGAGGTGCTCGACGGCTGGCGCCGTCCCAACGGGCTGAAGATCGAGCGTCGCCGCGTGCCGCTCGGCGTGGTCGCGATCATCTACGAGAACCGGCCCAACGTCACCAGCGACGCCGCCGGCATCTGCCTCAAGTCGGGCAACGTCGCCATCCTGCGCGGCTCGGCCGGCGCGCTGCGGTCCAACCTCGCCGTCGCCGAGGTCCTGCGTGACGGGCTCACCAAGGCCGGGCTCCCCGCCGATGCGGTGCTGCTCGTCGACGACGTGCGCCACGAGGCCGCGGTCGAGCTCATGCAGCTCACCGACGTCGTCGACTGCCTCATCCCGCGTGGTGGTCCCGCGCTCATCCAGAGCATCCGCGACAACGCCACCGTGCCGGTGATCATCGACGGCGACGGCAACTGCCACGTCTACGTCGACGCCAGCGCCGACCTCGACAACGCGCTCGACATCGTCGTGAACGCCAAGACCCAGCGCCCGAGCGTGTGCAACGCCGCGGAATCCCTCGTGGTGCACGAGTCGGTGGCCGACGCCTTCCTCCCTGTCGTCGCGACCGCGCTGGTCGAGCTCGGCGTCGAGCTGGTCGGCGACGCCGGCGCCCGCGCCCGGGTGCCGGCGATCGGCGAGGCCACCGACGACGACTTCGGCCGCGAGTTCCTCGCCCTCAAGATGAGCGTCGCGGTGGTGCCGTCGCTCGACGCCGCCATCGACCACGTCAACCGGTTCGGTTCCGGCCACACGGAGGCCATCCTCACCCGCGATCTCGGCGCCGCCGGCCGCTTCACCGACGCCGTCGACGCCGGCACCGTGGTCGTCAACGCGTCGACCCGCTTCACCGACGGGGCCGAATTCGGCTTCGGTGCCGAGATCGGCATCAGCACCCAGAAGCTCCATGCTCGCGGCCCCATGGCGTTCCGCGAGCTCACCACCTACAAGTACGTCGTATGGGGCGACGGCCAGATTCGCGACTAGACCACTGCCTCATGGCTGAACGATTCGCATCGGTCGACGACGTCACCACCCGCCTGCGTGGGGCGGACTACCTGGCCGACGCCGGCATCTCGGGCGTCGTCTTCCTCGCCGACCGGCTCGAGAAGCCGGTGCTGGTCGAGGGCCCGGCCGGGGTCGGCAAGACGGAGCTGGCCAAGGGCATCGCCGAGGTCACCGGCTCCCGGCTCATCCGCCTCCAGTGCTACGAGGGTCTCGACGAGGCCAAGGCACTGTACGAGTGGAACTACAAGAAGCAGCTGCTGCGGATCCAGGTCGACAAGGGCCACGACTCCGATTGGGAGGAGGTCGAGTCCGACATCTTCTCCGAGCCGTTCCTCCTGACCCGTCCGCTGCTCGAAGCCATCCGCTCCGAGGAGCCGGTGGTGCTCCTCATCGACGAGGTCGACCGCGTCGAGATCGAGACCGAAGCGCTCCTGCTCGAGGTGCTCTCCGACTTCCAGGTGTCGATCCCCGAGCTCGGCACCATCGTCGGCGCGTCGCAGCGGCCCATCGTGCTGCTCACGTCGAACAACACCCGCGAGCTCTCGGAGGCGTTGAAGCGTCGCTGTCTCTACCTGCACATCGACTACCCCGACATCGAGCGGGAGAAGGAGATCGTGCGGGTGCGTGTGCCCGAGGTCGACGAGCACCTCGCCGACCAGATCGCCCGCGTCGTGCGCTCGATCCGAGCGCTCGAGCTGAAGAAGGCTCCGTCGATCTCCGAGACCATCGACTGGGCGCGCACGCTGCTCTACCTCGGCAAGTCCGACATCGACCCCGCGGTCATCGGCGAGACGCTGCACGTGTTGCTCAAGTACCAGTCCGACATCACCAAGGCCCGCAAGGAGCTGCAGGTGCCTGACACTGCGGGCTCGGTCTGACCCAGATCGCGTCGCCGGTTCCGTCGGCCACGCCGTCGTTGCTCGACGTCCTCCAGGGGTTCGTCCACGAGCTGCGCACCGCCGGGCTCCCGGTCTCGATGACCGAGAACCTGGACGCCATCCGCGGGTTGCAGCACATCGACATCGACGACCGCGAGATGTTCAAGGCGGTGCTCAGCGCCACGCTGGTGAAGCACGAGCGTCACCAGAAGGCGTTCGAGACCGTCTTCGAGGTGTACTTCTCGCTGTTCAGCGACGGCGTGCAGAGCGACGACGATGGCGACGGCGACCTCAGCGACTCGGACGAAGCGGCGCTCCAGGACGGGCAGGCCCAGGCCGGTGGCGGCGGGACCCCGATGTCGCGCGAAGAGCTCATCGCCATGTTGATGAACGCGCTGCAGCACATGGACCGCGACGCGCTCCGTCGGTTGGCGGCCGCCGCGGTGCAGCAGTTCGCAGGCATGGAACCGGGCCGTCCGGTCGGCGGGACCTACTACCTGTACCGCACGTTGCGGCAGCTCGACCTCGACGACCTGCAGGCGCGGCTCATGGCCGACGCGCGCGACCGGGGCGAAGTCGACGAAGGCGAGCTCGCCGACCGGCTCGCGCACGAGGAGTACCAGGCGCGACTCAAGGAGCTGCGGGAGCTCATCGAGGAAGAGATCCGCCGGCGCCTGGTGGCCGACCGTGGCGTCGAGGCGATGGCGCGCACGTTGCGCAAGCCGTTGCCCGAAGACATCGAGTTCATGCACGCGTCGCGTGAGGAGATGCTGGCGCTGCAACAGGCCGTCTACCCGCTGACGCGTGCGATGGCGGCTCGGCTCGCGCAGCGACGCCGTCGCCGTCATCGTGGGCACCTCGACTTCCGCAAGACGATTCGCGAGTCGCTCTCGTACGGGGGTGTCCCGGCTGATCCGAAGTTCAAGAACCCGCACCCGTCGAAGCCCGAGATCATGGTGGTCGCCGACATCTCGGGGTCGGTGGCGAGCTTCGCCCGCTTCACACTGCAGTTCGTGTACGCGATGGCGAGCCAGTTCTCGAAGGTCCGGTCGTGGGTGTTCATCGACGGCATCGACGAGGTCACGCGCTTCTTCCAGGAGTCGGAAGACGTGACCGACGCGGTGCAACGCGTGAACACCGAAGCCGATGTGATCTGGGTCGACGGCCACTCCGACTACGGCCACGCGTTCGAGACATGGCATCAGCGTCACTTCCACGAGATCACGCCGAAGACATCGATCATCCTGCTCGGTGACGCGCGGAACAATTACCACGTGTCGGAAGCGTGGGTCGTCGACGAGATGCGCAAGCGCGGTCGCCACGTGTACTGGCTCGATCCTGAGCCACGCGGCTACTGGGACACCGGCGACTCCATCGTCTCCGAGTACGGCAAGTACTGCGACGGCGTGTTCGAGTGCCGCAACCTCCGCCAGCTCACCCAGTTCGTCGGCACCATCGCCGACGGGTAGCGCACCCTTCCTCGAGTTTCCTCGAGTTCCTCCGAGGTTGCGTGACTCGAGCACATCCAGTGTGCCTCAGTCACGCAACCTCGTGAGGGGGGTCAGCGGCGGGCCTTGTATTCGGCGATGGCGTCGTGGTGGTCGACGATGGGGGCCGGGTAGTCGTAGGCGCGGCGGACCTTGGCGTCGGGGTCGTGCACCGACCCGTCCTTGATCGCGCGCAGCTCGGGCACGTATCGGCGCACGTAGTCGCCGTCGGGATCGAAGCGCTGCCCCTGCACGGTCGGGTTGAAGATCCGATTCGGGTTGGTGTCGGTGCCGGTGCCGGCGACCCACTGCCAGTTGAGGTTGTTCTCCGCGAGGTCACCGTCGACGAGCAGATCGAGGAAGTGGCGGGCGCCGACGCGCCAGTCGAGGTACAGGTCCTTGGTGAGGAACGAGGCCACCACCATGCGGGCGCGGTTGTGCATGAACCCCTCGGCCCGGAGCTGGCGCAGCGCGGCGTCGACGACCGGGTACCCGGTGCGGCCGTCCTTCCACGCCTGCTCGGCGGCCGGGTCGACGCGCCAGCGGTCGCCTCGATCGACGTAGTCCGACCACCCGGCGTCGGGTCGGGCGGCGAGGATCTGCGCGTAGAAGTCGCGCCAGCACAGCTGGCGGACGAACGCGTCGACTCCCTCGCCCTGGTGCAGGCTCGCGGAGCGCAGGACCCCCAGCGGTGAGATGCACCCGAGGTGCAGGTAGGCCGACAAGCGTGACGTGGCGTCGCCGGGCAGGTCGTCGTGGCGCTCGGCGTAGCCGCGCAGGCCGGACTCGATCCACGCGTCGAGGCGAGCGTTCCCCGCGCGAGCCCCGCCGGGAGCGACGTCGGGGGAGCGAGCACCGTCGACCAGGTCCCCGAGCTCCGGCAGCTCGCCCACGTCGAGCCCAGCCGGCAGCCGCACGCGGTCGGGTGCCGCTTCGACGTGGCGGCGCCGGGCCTCGAACCAGCGGCGGTAGTACGGCGTGAACACCTTGTAGTGGTCTCCCGCAGTGCCCGGCACGATCTCGCCCGGTGCCGCGACGGTGATCCCCGGCGCGCGTTCCACCGGGACGGTCACCGCGTCGGCGAGTCGGTCGAGGCGCGCCCGTGCGTACACGCTCACGTCGTCGCTCACGTGCACCGACGCGGCTCCGACCGTGCGCACCACCCGGGCGACCTCGCGCACCCAGTCGCCCCGGCGCACGACGAGTCGTCCCCCGAGTTGGCGCAGCGCGTCGTCGAGGTCGCGCAGCGATTCGAGCAGGAACCCGGTTCGGTTGGGCCGGTTGAACCCCGACCTCAGGATGGCGTCGTCGAATACGAACAACGGCACCACGTGCTCGGCCTCTCGGGCCGCGCGGGCGAGCGCGGGATGGTCGTCGACGCGCAGGTCGCGCGTGAACACGACCACCGCCACCGACGTCATGGTCGGACGTTACCCAGGACGGAGCGAGCGGAAGCGAGCGAGGGGGGAGGCAGGACGGAGCGAGCGGAAGCGAGCGAGGGGGGAGGCAGGACGGAGCGAGCGGAAGCGAGCGAGGAGACGAAGCGTCAGCCGAGCAACGACCAGGTGCGGTCGGCGATGTTCGCCAGCGCCACGAGTTGGGCGCGTTCGCGGCGACGGAAGGCGCGTCCGTCACGGCCCACGAGGAGCGCGGCGCCGTGCTCGGGCAAGGACGCGACCGCAAGGTCGTCGGGGCCGGTCGTGCCGTCGGCGACACGCGGCGATGCCGCGGTCCCGGCGACCAGCGCCTCGAGCACCGACGCGTCGGGCGTGGCGTGGCCGGCCGACGCGAGCACCGTGCCCTCGAGCAGCAACGCGCTCCAGTCGGCGGCGAACTCGTGCTGGGTCTGGCCGACGAGCGTTTCGTGGAGTCCGTCGTGGCTCGTCGCCGCGCACAGCGTGTTCGCCGACTCGAGCGCGTCGAGACGCGGGTCGGGGAAGTGGTCGATCGTGCGCACCTCTTCGACGCTGGCGCCGTCGACCTCTTCGATCTCACGCACGAGGAGGTCGAGGGCGATCTCTTTGCGCAGCAGCACCGCGAACTCGTCGACCGCGACGTTGTCGCCGCGCTCGAGCACGTCGATGCCGACGATGTCGCCGTCGACTGCACCGATGCGCGACGCGACGAGCCCGAGCGCGCCGGGGCGGTCGGGAAGCCACACCCGCACCAGGACGTGGGTGATCGGCTCGGGTGCGTCGCTCACAGGCCCGATGCTACGGGGGGAGATGACGCGAATGTTTCGCGCGAGTGAAGACACGACGCGCCCGTAGACTCCCGCCCGATGAAGCTCGGCTCGCCCCGATGAACCTCGGCTCCCGCCCATGAAGCTCGGCTCCCCCCGATGAAGCTCGGCTCCCCCCGATGAAGCTCGGCGTGTTCGGCGGGACCTTCGACCCGGTGCATGCCGGCCACGTGGTCGTGGCCACCGAGACGCGCGCACAACTCGGTCTCGACCGCGTCCTCCTCGTGGTGGCGGGCGACCCGTGGCAGAAGCGGGGTCGGGTCGTCGCGTCGGCCGCGGACCGACTCGCGCTGGCCACCGCGGCGGTCGACGGCATCGACGGCATCGAGGCGTCGGCGATCGAGATCGACCGCGGCGAGGCGTCGGTCACCGCCGACACCCTCGAGGCGCTCAGCGAGCCGGGGCGTGACCTGTACCTCGTCCTCGGCGCCGACGCGGTGGCGAACATGCCCACGTGGCGGCGACTCGACGAGACCCGCCACCTCGCCACGATCGTGGTGGTCGAACGGGCCGGCGACGTGCACTCGGAGCCCCCGGGGCCGGGCTGGCGGGTCGAGCGGGTGTCCATCCCACGCCTCGACATCTCCTCGACGGACCTGCGGGACCGCCTGCGCGCCGGCCGCCCCATCGACGGCCTCGTCCCTCCGCACGTCGTGCACGAGATCCACCGACGTGGGATCTACACTGCTGCCAGATGACTTCCGCGTCCGAGCCCGCCGCTTGAGTCCCTCGCCGGCCTTTTCGGACGCCCACCGCCGAGCCGGGATCGCCGCGCACGCCGCCGCGGACAAGAAAGGCGAGGACGTCCGCGTCGTCGACGTCGGCGAGATCCTCTCGATCGCCGAGGTCTTCGTGTTCGTGAGCGCGTCGAACACCCGGCTGGTGCGCACGATCGTCGACGAGGTCGAACTGGCCTTGAAGCTGGCCGACGACGAGAGCCCCCGCAGCGTCGAGGGCCTCGACGACTCCAGCTGGGTGTTGATGGACTACGGCGACGTGATCGTGCACGTGTTCCTGTCGGAGACCCGCGCGTTCTACGACCTCGACCGCCTGTGGGCCGACGCTCCCGTGGTCGAGTGGACGTCGCTCCCCGCCTACACCTGAAGCCGGGTCACCGTCAGTCGAGGTAGGGCCGCATCGGCACCGCGCGCTCGGCCAGTCCGGTCTTGAGCTCGCGCACGCCGACGTTGCGGTCGAGGCGGGGCGAGTAGAGGATGGAGCTGATGATCGCGGCCTGCGCACCGCCCGCGGTGAGCCCGTCGGCGATGTGGTCGACCGTGCCCGCGCCGCCCGACGCGATCACCGGCACGTTCACCGCGTCGGCCACCGCCCGGGTGATGTCGAGGTCGTAGCCCGACGCGGTCCCGTCGTTGTCGATGCTGTTGACGACGATCTCACCTGCGCCGAGATCTTCGCCGCGTCGCACCCAGTCGAGGGCGTCGAGACCGGTGGCGAGGCGCGCGCCGTCGATGAACACCTCGTAGCCGCTCGGGATGCCGTCGCGGATGCCGACGTGCTTCACCTGCGTGCTCAGCACGACGCACTGCCGTCCGAACGCGCGCGCGCCGTCGCGAATGATCTCAGGGTTGCGCACCGCCATCGAATCGACGCTGATCTTCTCCGCGCCCGCTTTCAACACCTCGAACATGTCGTCGACGTCGCGGATGCCACCGCCGACGGTGAAGGGTACGAACACGTGGTGCGCGACGCGTCGCACGGTGTCGAGATCGATCTTGCGCTTCTCCGCACTCGCTTTGATGTCGTAGAAGACGATCTCGTCGATCTGGTCGGCGTAGAGCTGCTGCGCGAGCTCCTCAGCCGGTGCGACGTCGATGTTGTCCTGGAACTGCTGCGCCTTGGTGACGCGCCCGTTCACGACGTCGAAGCACGCAATGAGCCGCTTGGTCAGCACGTGCGTCCCTCGACCTCGGGCTGCCAGGAGGCGAAGCGCTGCAACAGCGACAAGCCGAGCGGCCCGCTCTTCTCGGCATGGAACTGCGTGGCGACGATGTTGTCGCGCGCGACCACCGAGCAGAAGTCGACGGTGTAGTCGGTGATCCCGAGTGCGTCGGCCGGATCGTCCGGCGCGCAGTAGTAGGAGTTCACGAAGTAGTAGTGGCCGTCCCCCGGCGCGCGACCATCTTCACCACGAGGAGCGAGCGGGTGCTCACGGGTGAAACGCACACGGTTCCAGCCGATCTGCGGGACTCGCCCGGTGTCGGGGAAGCGGTGCACCTTCCCGGGGATCCACCCGAGGCCGTCGGTGTCGCCCTCTTCGCTGTGCTCGAACAGCACCTGGAGCCCGATGCAGATCCCGAGGAACGGCACGGCATCACCCCGAACCCGGTCGCCGAGGACGCCCACGAGATCCTGCTCGACCAACGAATCGATGGTGGCCCGAGCTGCGCCCACCCCCGGGAGGATGATGCGTTCGGCTCGGGAGATCTCGTCGGCGGTGTCGACGAGGCGCGCCGGAAGACCGAGGTGTTCCAGGGCAAACAGTACGCTCGGTGCGTTTCCGGCGCGGTAGTCGACGACGGCGATCATCCCGGGCGCAGGGTAGCGAAACCCATACAGTTGGTTCTCCCTCAATGCGGGGCATGCCGGCTCCGATCTCTTTCTGATGCGACCAGAGATGCGCCGCCGCCCCCTCCTGCTTCGCAGGCCGTCCCGGCCCCGTTCCCGCGCTGCGCTGCTCCTCGTACCGGTGCTGCTCGTCGCGCTCGCGCTGACGTCGTGCCTGCCGCCGCCGCCACCGCCGTCGGACGGTTCGCCCGGATCGGCCGGCGTGCCGGTCATGGGCCAGTCGCGGCTCACCGCCGACCAGCTCGTCGCGTACTACCAGAAGCGCAGCGGGCTCGCGTACCGCGCCTCCGGTGCCACGCTCCAGGAGCTCGCGCAGATGTACGTCACCGAGGGCAACCGATACAACGTGCGCGGCGACATCGCGTTCGCGCAGTCGATCGTCGAGACCGCGTGGTTCAACTTCCCCGACAACGGGATGGTGCGGACCTACAACAACAACTTCTCCGGCATCGGCGCGTGCGACACGTGTGGCAACGGCTTCCAGTTCAGCAGCGCGCTCTCGGGTGTGCGCGCGCAGCTCCAGCTCCTGCGGAACTACGCCGACGGCGCATCGAGGGTGACCAACATCCCGGATCCCCCGGTGCCCGAGCTCTGGGGCAGCAACCCGGTCACCGCGGCGTACAACTTCGACCACTACTTCGCCAAGGGGCGCGCGCCGCTCTGGAACAACATGGGCAACGGCAACTGGGCCACTGCACCCAACTACGCGACGGTCGTGTTGAGCGTCTACAACCAGATGCTGATCGACAGCGGCCAGCCCGGCCAGTGCCCGGCCGACGGCCTGCTGTTCGGCCCGCTGACCGCGGCGGGCCCCTGTCCGGTGAGCCTCCGCCAACCGGGTCGCGCGCTCGCGACCACGATCTCCGGTGGAACGTACGTGCTCAACGGCAACGGAACGGTGTCCGCGTACAACGGCGGGCCGGCATTGGGATCGCCGGGCCCCGCCGATTCCGACGCCGCCCGCGACGTCGACGTGATGCCCGACGGCCAGGGCTACGTCGTGCTCGACCAGTACGGTCTCGTCTACAAGTTCGGCTCCGCCGCGTCGGCGGACACCGTCGGCTCGTTGGGGATGGGGTACTTCCCCGGACAGGACACCGCCCGTTCGATCGCGGTCATGCCCGACGGCAAGGGATACCTCATCCTGCTGGGCAGTGGGGCGATCCTGAAGTTCGGGTCGGCAGCCACCGGCGCGATCGGCGGGTTGGGCCAGGTGCTCTGGGGAGACGACTTCGGCCGGAGCATCGCGGTGATGCCCGACGGCCAGGGTTACGTCGTGCTCGACAAGCTCGGCGGCGTGAACAAGTTCGGCAGTGCGCTCCAGGGCCCTGTCGGCACCGGCTCGACGCCGTACTGGGGCACCGACCTCGGCCGCGACATCAGCATCGTCTCGGCGTTCGGTGGCGCGCTCGGTTACTACGTGCTCGACGCCTGGGGTGGCGTCAACGGGACCTCGGGCCTCCCGGCGCGCACGAACCCCGCGGCCACGCTCTTCCGCGACCGCTGGCGCGCGATCGCCATCTACGGCGGGAAGCCGTTGCTCCTGCGCAACGACGGCAGCACGCAGCTCACGAACTGATCCCCGTCGCTCGTACCCGCTGCTCGGGCCTAGAGCACCACGACACTGCGGAGCACTTCACCGCGTTCCATCTTGTGGAACGCGTCCTCCACCGCGTCGAGGGAGATGGTCTCGCTGACGAAGCGGTCGAGGTCGAGGCGGCCCGACAGGTACAGATCGATGAGCATCGGGAAGTCGCGCGACGGCAGGCAGTCGCCGTACCACGACGGCTTGAGCGCGCCGCCGCGTCCGAAGAACTCGATCATCGGCAACTCGATCGTCATCGACGGATCGGGCACACCGACCTGCACGACGGTGCCGGCGAGGTCGCGCGCGTAGAACGCCTGCTCCAGCACCTCGGGACGGCCGACGGCTTCGATGCACACGTCGGCGCCGTTGCCGTCGGTGAGTGCGCGGATCGCGTCGATCGGGTCGGAGTCGCGAGAGTTCACGGTGTGGGTCGCGCCGAAGTCGGTGGCCCACGCGAGCTTCGCGGGGTCGATGTCGACCGCGATGATCGGGTTGGCGCCCGCGAGGCGCGCCCCTGCGATCGCGGCGTTGCCCACCCCACCGCAGCCGAACACCGCGACGCTGTCGCCGCGCCCGACCTCGCCGGTGTACATGGCCGCGCCGAGACCAGCCATCACGCCGCAGCCGAGGAGCCCGGCGGTCTCGGGCTTCGCCGCCGGGTTCACCTTGGTGGCCTGGCCCGCGGCCACGAGCGTCTGCTCGGCGAAGGCGCCGATGCCGAGCGCGGGGCTGAGCTCGGTGCCGTCGGTGAGCGTCATCTTCTGGGTGGCGTTGAAGGTGGCGAAGCAGTACCACGGACGTCCGCGCCGGCACGCCCGACACGTACCGCACACCGCGCGCCAGTTCAGCACGACGAAATCGCCGGGCGCGACCTCGGTGACGTCAGGCCCCACCGACTCGATCACCCCCGCTGCCTCGTGGCCGAGGAGGAAGGGGAAGTCGTCGTTGATCGCACCCTCGCGGTAGTGCAGGTCGGTGTGGCACACGCCGCACGCCTGGACCGTGACGCGCACCTCGCCCGGACCCGGATCGGGCACGACGATCTCGCGCACCTCGACCGGCGCACCCTTCGCCATCGCGACCACACCCTTGACCGTTGCTGCTGCCATGACGCCGTTCTACCTCACCGATCGTCGTTGCGCCCCGACTGCAAGAATGTCCGCCGTGCAGGACCGAGAGCGCGCGCTGGAGGCGTACCGCCGGAGAGAATGGCAGGAGGCGTACGACGCGCTGGCCGCGTGCGATGCGCTGACCGCCTCCGACTTCGACGTGCTCGCCGACTCTGCTCACTGGATCGGTCTCCCCGACGAGACGATCGCCGCCTATCAACGGGCCTACGAGCTCCACCTCGCCGACGGCAACGCCCGCCGCGCTGCGCTGTCGGCGTTCATGACCGCGATCTTCCTGCGACTGCGCGGCGAGGGTGCCATGGCCGACGGCTGGCAGTCGCGGGCCATCCGGTTGCTCGCTGATACCGACGAGGGTGCCGAGCACGGGTACCCCCTGTACCTCGAGGTCGCCGGGCTCATGGAGAGCGACCTCGACGCGGCCGGCGCGGGCGCCCGCCGGATGCAGGAGCTCGGTCGCCGCTTCGGCGACGACACGCTGGTCGCGCTCGGCATCTTCTTCGAGGGCCGCGTGCTCGTGAAGCAGGCGCGCGTCGCCGAAGGCCTGTCGCTCCTCGACGAAGCGATGCTCGCGGCGCTGTCCGATCGTTTGCAGCCGATGTGGACCGGCGCCATCTACTGCGGGCTGCTCGACGCGTGCCACGAGCTCGGCGACGTGCGCCGCGCCCACGAGTGGACCGACGCGACGTCGCGCTGGTGCTCACCCCTGCCGACGGCTTCGCTCTACCCCGGCATCTGCCGGGTCCACCAGGCCGGCATGCTCCAGCTGCAGGGCGCGTGGGACGCCGCCGAGGCGGAGGCGCTCGCCGCCTGCTCCGACATGGTGCGCATCGACGTGTTCGCCGTCGCCGGCGGCTGGTACGAGGTGGGGGAGGTCCGCCGGGCGCGCGGCGACTTCGACGGCGCCGAGGACGCGTACCGCGAAGCGCACGCGCTGGGTCGAGATCCGCAACCCGGACTCGCGTTGCTCCGGCTCGCGCAGGGCCGCGTCGACGCGGCGCGCACGTCGATCGCCACCGCCATCGCGACCTTCGCTGGGAGCCGGCTCGAGTGCGCGCCCCTGCACGCCGCGCAGGTCGACATCTCGCTCTCCGCCGGCGACCTCGACACCGCGCTCGCGTCGGCCGACGAGGTGACCGATACGGCCGAGCGGTTCGAGAGCATCGGGCTGCGCGCCGTCGGACTGCGGGCTCAGGGCTCGGTCGCGCTGGCTCGCGGCGAAGCGGTCACCGCGCTGGCGTCGCTGCGTGCCGCGTGCACGGCGTGGAACGAGCTCGACGCGCCCTTCGAGGCCGCGCGTACGCGTGTGCTCCTCGCCGACGCGTACGAGGAGCTCGACGACCTCGACGCGGCGGAGCGCGAACGGGCCGCGGCGCGCGGCTGCTTCGCGCGGCTCGGCGCCGCGGCCTCGCTCCGGGCGCTCGACGGCGACGAGGGCGGCCCCGCCGTCGTGAGCACCCACGGCCTGAGTCCACGCGAGCTCGAGGTGCTCGCCCTCGTCGCCGCCGGCCGCACCAACCGCGACGTCGCCGCCGAGCTGTTCCTGAGCGAGAAGACCGTCGCCCGGCACGTGTCGAACATCTTCACGAAGCTCGGGGTCTCGTCGCGCTCGGCCGCCACCGCGTTCGCATACGAGCACGGCCTCGTGGGTGATTCTCCCCACTGACCCTCATCCGCGAATGGGTATCCCGCCCGATGCCACCCGACCCCGTTCCTCCGCATGATGCGAGTGGCACTCAGCCACACGCACACACCAACTGGAGGAACCGAGATGACCATGCACACGTACGTGATCGAGCGGGAGCTTCCCGGCGCCGGTCAGCTGACCGAGGCCGAGCTGCACACGATCGCCACGAAGTCGAACGCGGTGATCGCCGACCTGAAGCCCCGGGTCCAGTGGGTCCAGAGCTATGTGACCGCCGACAAGATCTACTGCATCTACCGGGGTGACAGCGAGGACGTGATCCGAGCGCACGCGGAGGGCGGCGGCTTCCCGGCCACCGTCGTCGCCGAGGTCAAGAGCTTCTTCGACCCCACCACGGGGGACTGACGCGGCCTCGGAGGATGGTCAGGGCACGCGCAGTGTTGCCCGCACCGGCCGGTGATCGGAGCCGACTGCGGGCAGCACTGCGCTGTCGATGATCTCGACCGCGTGCCCGTCGCGCACCAGGATGTGGTCGATCTGGCTGTGCGGACGCTTGGCCGGCCAGGAGCGACCACGCACAGTGCGTGTCCACCCGGGGAGGAACGTGCTGACGCCGGGGCCCCAGAAGTTGCAGTCGCCGGCGACGATCGCGGGTCGCTGTTCGTCGGGCAGCTGCGGGCGGAGGCGCCGCAGCTGCGTCGGCGGGCCGTAGGGCAGGCGTGACGTGAGGTGCACGCCCACGAGGTCGACCTCGGTCCCGCCGACGTCGAGCACCACGTGGAGCCCGCCGCGTTCGGGAGTGGGGTCACCGGGCACGGTGCCGACCGCGAGGCGGCCCCGCACCTCGGCGGGGATCCGGCTCACGATGGCGAGGCCGACGTCGCCCACGCCGCCACCGTCGCGCGGAACGTGCGGCCACGGCTCGAGGCGGGCCCGTCCGAACGGCAGCTCGAACACCCGCGCGCCGACCGATTCGCCGAAGCCCCGCACCGCCGCGGTGCCACCGTCGGGCGTCCACGACTCCTGCAGCACGATCACGTCGGCGTCGAAGCCCCGGAGCACGGCGTCGAGGTCATAGGGCTCGCACACGCCGTTGCGCCGGGCCTGCAGCCCCGCGTGGCAGTTGAAGCTGGTGATCTTCAGCTCGGTCATGCGACTCGTTCTCTCGACGGGTGCACGGTAGGGGTCATGCGGCCGGGAAGCGCACTCGGAGGCGGGCGCCACCGACGGGCGCGTCCTCGATCACCACCGTGCCACCGTGGTGCTCGGTGATCGCCTTCACCATCGACAGCCCGAGGCCGAGGCCACCGGCGTCGCGGGCGCGACCGTCGTCGAGACGGGTGAAGCGCTCGAACACCAGGTCGCGGTCCTCGGGCCGGATGCCGGGGCCGTCGTCGTCGACGGTGAGCTCCACGACGTCGTCGGCGGTCACGAGTCCGACCGCAACGGTCGAGCTCGCGTGACGCGCCGCGTTGTCGAGGAGGTTGCGCACCACGCGCTGCAGCTGATCGCGCCGACCGTGCACGCGCCCGGCCGAGACCCGACCGGTGTCGACGGGCACGCGCCGCTGCTGCACCGTGTCGTCGAGGACCAGCTCGTCGAGGTCGACCTCCGGCAGGGTGTCGAGCGGCGCCGGGCCTTCAGCCTCGTCGAGCCGGGCGAGGTCGAGCAGCTCGCTCACGGTGTCCTCCATGCGCACGTCCTCGGCCAGCGCTCGCTGCGCGACCTCCGGCCAGTCGGCGCGGTCGGGGTTGTGCAGTGCGACCTCGAGGTTGGTGCGGATCGACGCCAGCGGGCTGCGCAGCTCGTGCGACGCGTCGGACACGAACTGCCGCTGCTTCTGCGCCGAGGTCTCGAGGCGGCCGAGCATCGCGTTCATCGTCCGCGCGAGACGGCCGACCTCGTCGTCGGTGTCGGGCTCCGGCACGCGCCGGTGCATGGTCCGACCCGTGATCGACTCGGCTTCGAGACGGATGGCTTCGACCGGCTTGAGCGCCCGGCCGGTGAAGTACCACGCCGCCAGAGCGACGAGAGCGATCATGAGCGGCACCGCGACCAGGAGCACATCGGTGACGGATTCGACGGTTCGGTTCACTTCGGCGGTCGAGTTCTGCGCGACGAGGGTGATGTTCCCGACCTCGCGCTGCGCTGCCTCGTATCCGCTCCGCTGCGAGGGTGCAACGGGGGCGCAGACGGGGCGGCCGCGGAAGTCGTAGCCGCACACTGCGTTGGCTTCCGACGGTTGCAGGTCGCCGCGATCGAACGCCGCCTGGAGATCGTCGAGTTGCTGCTGGTTCGTCTCGTCGATCTTGTCCAGCAGGTTGTTGTGCACCAGACGGACGAGGCCGAAGGCCGCGAGGCTGATGGCGATCGCGAACGCGAGTGTGGCGACGATGGTCAGTCGGACGCGAACGGTCTGCGGCCACCACGACCGCCGCGGCACGTCCGGCGCGGCGGCGACATCGTCACTCATCGGGGAGGAGCTGGTAGCCCGCGCCGCGCACCGTCTTGATCGTCTCGACGCCGAACGGCGCGTCGATCTTCTTGCGGAGGTACCCGACGTAGACCTCGACCACGTTCGGGTCGCCGGCGAAGTCGATGCCCCACACGTGGTCGAGGATCTCGGTCTTCGACGCCACGTTGCCGTCCTTGCGCACGAGGTACTCGAGCAGCGCGAACTCGCGCGCGGTGAGACGTACGTCGGTCTCCTTGCGCCGGCAGCGCCGCGCGCCCGGGTCGAGCTCGAGCGTGCCGACGGACAGCACCGTCGGGCGCGGGGGAGCCCCCCGGCGGATGAGCGCTCGCAGGCGGGCCAGCAGCACCACGAACGAGAACGGCTTCGACAGGAAGTCGTCGGCGCCGGTGTCGAGGGCCTCGGCCTCGTCGTACTCGCCGTCCTTGGCGGTGAGGATGAGGATCGGCGTCCACACGCCCTCGTCGCGCAGCGTGCGGCAGACCTTGTAGCCGTGCATGCCGGGAAGGAGGACGTCGAGGACGATGGCGTCGTAGGAGCCCTCCCGGGCCCGCCAGAGGCCGTCGGGGCCGTTGTGGGCGACGTCGACGTCGAACCCCTCGGCGACCAAACCGTCGGCGACCGCAGCCGCGAGCAGTTCCTCGTCTTCGACCACCAGTACGCGCACCACTGGATTGTGCCGGTCCGGGAGCCCTCCTGCCGCACCATCGCTCAGGAGGTTCACAGGAGCGGGTGCCGGATGGAGGTCCGAAACCCGGGTAGGCTGGCTCTCGGCGAGCAGCACCCTGCCCCCTGTCACGGGTGGGAGGCACTCGCGGGTCCTTCCTCATCGTCACCGGCTTCCCCGGAATTTCGGGCTTGCGTCGCGGCACCGAGGTTCGACCCACCGCCACCGACCTCCGTTGTGGAGGAGTCTTCCCGAAGACAGGTCGCAGTGTGGCGGGCACCCCGTGCCGAATCGACGAAAGCGAGTGACACTCAATGACCGCCACCTTCGCGGGCCTCGGCCTGCATGCCGATCTGGTCGCGGCCCTGGCCCGCCAGGGCATCACCGAACCCTTCGCCATCCAGGAGCTCACCATCGCCGACGCCCTCGCCGGGCGCGACGTGCTGGGCAAGGCCAAGACCGGATCCGGCAAGACGCTGGCCTTCGGCCTCCCGCTCCTCGGGCGCATCGGCAAGGCCGAGCCCCGTCGGCCCAAGGCCCTGATCCTCGTCCCCACCCGCGAGCTGGCCACCCAGGTCACCGACGCCCTCCGCCCACTGGGTGACGTGCGCGACCTCAAGGTGCGGGCCGTCTACGGCGGCGTCTCGATGGACGCGCAGGTCACTGCGTTGCAGAAGGGCGTCGACGTGGTCGTCGGCACCCCCGGGCGTCTCATCGACCTGCTGGAGCGCAAGGAGCTGTCGCTGGCGGCGGTCGAGGTGCTCGTGGTCGACGAAGCCGACCGCATGGCCGACATGGGCTTCATGCCCCAGGTCCAGAAGATCCTCTACGGCATCACCGCGCCGCACCAGACGATGCTGTTCTCGGCCACGCTCGACGGCGCGGTCAAGCGCCTGGTCGACCGCTACATGAACGACCCCGTCTCGCACGAGACCGGCGAGGACGAGCCCACCGTCGACGAGATGGACCATGTGTTCCTCGCCATCCACCAGATGGACAAGGTGAAGGTGGCGGCGGCGATCGCCAACGCCAACAGCCGCACGATGATGTTCATGCGCACCAAGCGCGGCGCCGACCGGTTGGTGGAGCAGCTGGGTCGCGAGGGCGTGCGCGCCCTCGCCATCCACGGCGACCTGCGCCAGGGTGCGCGGGAGAAGGCGCTGGCCGACTTCATGGCAGGCAAGGTCAAGGTGCTCGTCGCCACCGACGTCGCCGCCCGCGGGATCCACGTCGACGGGGTCGACGTCGTGATCCACTACGACCCGCCCGAGGACGAGAAGGCCTACCTCCACCGCTCGGGCCGCACCGCCCGCGTGGGGAGAGCGGTGTGGCGGTCACGCTCATGCTGTGGAACCAGGAGAACGAGATCCGCGTCATCCAGCGCCGCCTCGGCCTGCAGATCCCGGTGGTCGAGATCTTCTCCAACGACCCCCGTCTCCAGGACCTCCCGAACTTCTTCGCGACCAGCGAGCTCGCCGACGCCTAGCCCGTCCTGTTTCGGCGTGGTGGGTGTGCCACTGCGGCACACCCACCACGCCAAAACGATGGGGACCTCACCGGCGCCGCGCGCGACCATGGCGTCATGAGCCGCATCTCCGGTCGTGTCAGCGCGATCACCGAATCCGCCACCCTGGCCGTCGACGCGAAGGCGAAGGCGCTGCAGGCCGCGGGAGAGGACGTCGTCGGTTTCGGCGCCGGTGAACCCGACTTCCCGACGCCGGCGAGCATCGTCGAGGCCGCGGCCGCGGCGTGTGCCGATCCACGCAACCACAAGTACACGCCGGCCGCAGGTCTGCCCGAGTTGCGTGCCGCCATCGCCGTGAAGACGTTGCGTGACTCGGGCTACGAGGTCGACGCCGGTCAGGTCGTCGTCACCAACGGGGGCAAGCACGCGGTCTACAACGCGTTCCAGGTGCTGCTCGACCCCGGCGACGAGGTCATCATCCCCGCGCCGTACTGGACCACCTATCCCGAGGCGGTGAAGCTCGCTGACGGCGTGCCGGTCGCGGTGTTCGCGCCCGAGTCGGCCGAGTTCCGCGTGACGGTCGAGCAGCTCGAGGCCGCGCGCACGCCACGCACCAAGGCAGTGCTGTTCGTCTCGCCCAGCAACCCCACGGGCGCGGTGTACCCGCGAGACGAGGTCGAGGCGATCGGGCGTTGGGCAGTCGAACACGGCATCTGGGTGCTCACCGACGAGATCTACGAGCACCTCACCTACGGGGGGCACGAGTTCTCGTCGATGCCGGTGGTCGTGCCCGAGCTCGCGGAGCAGTGCGTCGTGTTGAACGGCGTCGCCAAGACCTACGCGATGACCGGCTGGCGCGTCGGGTGGACCATCGGTCCCGCCGACTTCACCAAGGCGGCCGTCAACCTGCAGTCGCACCAGACCTCGAACGTCGCCGACGTGAGCCAGCGCGCCGCGCTCGCCGCGGTGTCGGGCGACCTGAGCGCGGTCGCCGAGATGCGCGCCGCGTTCGACCGGCGCGGCCGGATCATGCACGAGCTGCTGGTGCAGATCCCCGGGGTCACCTGCCTCGAGCCGCAGGGTGCGTTCTACTGCTTCCCCTCGTTCGAAGGTGTGCTCGGTCGTGACATCGCCGGTCGCACGCCGATGAACACGCTCGAGCTGTGCGAGGTGGTCCTCGAAGAGGCCCGAGTCGCGGTCGTTCCCGGCGAGGCCTTCGGCGCACCCGGCTACGCCCGCCTGAGCTTCGCGCTCTCCGACGACGCCCTCGTCGACGGCGTGGAACGCATCGCCAAGTTGCTGGCGCGCTGATCGCCGCCAGGTGCTGGATCGTCTGGAGCGCAGACGTGCGGGCACGGAGGGGCCGTGACCGTCGCCGACGCGTACGAAGGCGTCCCGGGCACGCTCACCGAGGAACCGGTCAAACAGTCGTTCGGGCCTCCGACGAGTGACGTGCTGCCTTCGGTGTGCGCCACGACCGGCCCGGTCGACCCGATCGCCGTGAACATCGAGTTCGAGAACCAGGGAACCACGGTCACGATCCACAACACCTTCGCCGAGCCCGGGCCGCAGCCAGCGCCCCCGGGTGGTCGCCCAACGCGCGTTCACCGGCTGAATCCGTTCCGGGCCGCGCCCGGAGCCGCGAATAGCCTCGAACGCGTGACGCCGACCGCCAGACAGCCCGTGACGACATGACGAGGCGCGTCGTCGTCAGCGAGCAACTTGCCGAGAGCGGGCTCGAGGCGATGCGCGCCGCCGGGCTCGAGGTCGACGTCCGGCTGGGCCTGAGTCCCGAGGAGCTGCTCGAGGCGGTCCGGGGCGCGTCGGCGCTCGTGATCCGCAGCGCCACGCAGGTCACCACCGACGTCCTCGAGGCGGCCGACGAGCTCGTCGTCGTCGGCCGGGCCGGCATCGGTCTCGACAACGTCGACGTCGAAGCGGCCACGCGCCGCGGCGTGATGGTCGTGAACGCGCCGCAGTCCAACGTGCTGTCGGCAGCGGAGCACACCATCGCCCTGCTCCTCGCGCAGGCCCGCAACGTGCCCCAGGCCGACCGCGATCTCCGCAACCACCAGTGGAACCGCACCCGCTGGGAAGGCGTCGAGCTCCACAACAAGACGCTCGGCATCGTCGGCCTCGGTCGCGTCGGCGTCCTGGTCGCGCAGCGGGCCAACGTGTTCGGCATGCAGCTTGCCGCGTACGACCCCTACGTCAGCGCCGACCGAGCCCGCCAGCTCGGTGTCGACCTCGTGCCCACGGTCGAGGAGCTCGTCAGCCGCGCCGACTTCCTCACCGTCCACCTGCCCAAGACGCCCGACACCGTCGGGCTCATCAACGCCGAGCTGCTCACGCACGCCAAGCCTTCGCTGCGCATCGTCAACACCGCGCGCGGAGGGATCATCGACGAAGCCGCGCTCGCCGACGCGGTGCGCGACGGCCGCATCGCGGGCGCTGCGCTCGACGTGTTCCTCGAAGAGCCCACGACGGAATCGCCGTTGTTCGAGCTCGACAGCGTGGTGGTCACGCCGCATCTCGGTGCGTCGACGGTGGAGGCGCAGGACAAGGCGGGTCAGACCATCGCCGAGCAGGTCGTGCTCGCGTTGCGCGGCGAGTTCGTACCGTTCGCGGTCAACCTCGCGGCGTCGGAAGCGAGCGCGACGGTGCAGCCGTACATGCCGCTCGCCGAACGCCTCGGTCGTCTCTTCACGTCGGTCGCCGGCGGGACCGTCGACACGCTCGAGATCTCCTACGAAGGCCAGATCGCCGACTACGACTGCCGCGTGCTGACGCTCTCGGTGCTCAAGGGCGTGCTCGGTCCGGTGGTCGACGAGCCGGTCTCGTTCGTCAACGCGCCGCAGCTCGCCGAGGAGCGCGGGCTCGTCGTGCGCGAGACCACGTCGTCGTCAGCGCGCGATTACGTGAACCTCATCGAGCTGCGCGGGCACACGGCGGAGCGCGCCACGCACGTCGCCGGCACGCTGTACGGCAAGCATGACGCGCCGCGCATCGTCGCCATCGACGACTACATCGTGGAGCTGCCGCCGTCGAGCCACATGCTCGTCGTGCGCAACGAGGACCGTCCGGGCATGGTCGCCCGCGTCGCCACCATCCTCGGCATCGACCACGGCATCAACATCGACGAGATGGACCTCGGTCGCGGTCCGGCCGGTGACGTGTCGCTCATGTTGTTGGCGACATCGTCGCCGGTGCCACCCGAAGTCGTCGCCGAACTCCGCGCCACCGAGGGCGTCGTCGACGCCCGCGCCATCGAATTGGACTAGGCGAACTGGGCGACGCGAACTCGATCGACCTAGTTCTTCGACGCCCGCAGACCGTCGGATTCGGCGGCCTCGGGGGACAGGTAGCAGCGGTCGGCAACGGTGCGGGCGTAGTTCGCGCCGCCGGGCACGTGGAAGATGCCGCTCGACAGCTTCGCCTTCACCGGGTGGTGCGCCGGGCAGGCACCCGACTCGGCGGCGTCGATCCAGGGTGCGTCGCCGCCGTCGAGATCGACCGCCATCTGCGGCGGGAACGGGAACGGCTGCGTCTCCCAGTGCGTGCCGGTCTCCGACCGGGTCGGCAGCTTGCGCCAGAGCGCGTAGGCAACACCGGCCAGCAGGCCGATCCCGAGGAGGCGGCGGACCGTCGTGTGCACGTTCCCAGTTTCGCGCGCTCGGAGAGCAGCACCGGGCATGGTGGTTGCATCGGGAGGCGCCGTCTGGCAGACTTGCGGGCTCATGACGAAGGAACTGCGCACCCAGAGCCTCCTCCTTACGTAGCTGCGGGCACCCGTTTCGGTGCTCGCGGACGCCTCCTCGTGCCTCACGGCCGAGGAGGCTTTTGTTTGCCGAATCGGGTGCGCGTCACGCCACCTCCTGGGACACACCGGAAAGAGCACAGCCATGAGCGACCACGTGAAGATCTTCGACACCACCCTGCGGGACGGTGAGCAGTCGCCGGGCATCTCGCTCGACGTCGGCGAGAAGCTCGAGATCGCGGAGCAGCTCGGGCGTCTCGGGGTCGACGTCATCGAGGCCGGGTTCCCGATCGCCAGTCAGGGCGACTTCGAAGCGGTGGAGGCCATCAGCAAGGCCGTGCACGGCTCGACGATCGCGGCGCTGTCGCGCACCGCGTTCAAGGATGTCGACCGCGCGTGGGAAGCGGTGCACCACGCGGCGAAGCCGCGGATCCACATCTTCATCGCGACCTCGCCGATCCACATGAAGAAGAAGCTCCGCATGACCGAGGAGCAGGTGAAGGAGGAGACGGTACGCGCCGTCTCTCGAGCGAAGAGCTACTGCGCCGACGTCGAGTTCTCGCCCGAAGACGGCAGTCGCTCCGACGTCGACTTCCTCGTCGAGGTGTGTCAGCTCGCGGTGAGCAACGGTGCCACCACGCTCAACATCCCCGACACCGTGGGTTATGGCGTCCCCGAGGAGTACGCGGCACTGATCCGTCACGTCATCGAGAGCGTCGACGGCGAGTTCGAGGTGTCGACGCACTGCCACAACGACCTCGGTCTGGCGGTGGCCAACTCGCTGGCCGGTGTCGCCGCCGGCGCGCGACAGGTGGAGTGCGCGATCAACGGACTCGGCGAACGGGCGGGCAACGCCGCGCTCGAGGAGATCGTGATGGCGATGCGCACGCGCGCCGACTACTTCGACGGTGTGCACACGACGGTCAAGACCGACGAGCTGGCGCGCACCTCGCGCATGGTGGCCCGTCTGACCGGTTACCCGGTGCAGTACAACAAGGCCATCATCGGGCGCAACGCGTTCGCACACGAGGCGGGCATCCACCAGCACGGCGTGCTCGAAGACCGCGAGACCTACGAGATCATCGATGCCTCGTCCGTCGGTCAGGAAGCCGCGCAGATCGTCCTGGGCAAGCACTCGGGGCGGCACGCGTTCGCCGACTCGCTGGAGAAGCTCGGTCTGCACGTGCAGGGGGACGCGCTGAACCAGGCGTTCACCCGGTTCAAGGAGTTGGCCGACCGCAAGGTCGAGATCACCGAGTTCGACCTCGAGGCGATCGTCGCCGAGGAGCTGGGGATCAGCAACGTGAGCCGGTACACCATGGCGAGCCTCGAGCTGCGCGGCGGGACCGCCGCGCTGCCGACCGCGCACGTCGTGCTCGCCGAGGGAGACGGCAAGGTCGAGGCCGACGGTGCCGGCAACGGCATGATCGACGCCGCGTTCGAGGCGATCGCCGGCGCCACCGGCGTCAGCGGCGCGGTGCTCGACTTCAAGGTGTCGTCGGTGACCAAGGGTGGCGATGCGCTCGGCGACGTCGTCGTGCAGCTCGAGTCGGACGGGCTGAAGGCGTCGGGTCGCGGTGTCGCCACCGACGTCGTCGAGGCGTCCGCACGCGCGTATCTCGCCGCGGTCAACAAGATCGTGCGACTGCGCGAGCGTCCCGACCAGCGCGCCGTCACCGACGTCGGTCCCTGATCGACGCGAGCGTCGACCGCGCCGGCTTTTCGCCCGGCGCGGTCTCGCGCTCAACCGGTAGCGTCGGCGTTCGTGTCTGTCGCGAGCGCCGATCCCCTGATCCAGGGCACCCAGATCACCAAGCGGTTCGGAAGCTTCGTCGCGGTCGACGGCATCGACTTCCACGTCGAACCGGGAGAGGCATTCGGGTTCCTCGGGCCGAACGGCGCGGGCAAGACGTCGACCATGCGGATGGTGGGGTGCGTGTCGCAGCCGACCACCGGTGAGCTGCGCATCCTCGGCATGGATCCCGCCGCTGACGGTCCGGCGATCCGGGCGCGACTGGGCGTCGTGCCGCAGGAAGACAGCCTCGACACCGAGCTGACCGTGCTCGACAACCTGCTCATCTACGGGCGCTACTTCGACCTCCCGCGACCGGAGATCCGTCGCCGGAGCGAGGAGCTGCTCGAGTTCATGCAGCTCACGGAGCGGCGCAACGACCTCGTCGACCCGCTCTCGGGCGGGATGAAGCGCCGTCTCACCATCGGGCGCTCGCTGATCAACCAGCCCGACCTGCTGCTGCTCGACGAGCCGACCACCGGGCTCGACCCGCAGGCGCGGCACCTCCTGTGGGACCGCTTCTACCAACTCAAGCGGTCCGGCACGACCATGGTGCTCACGACGCACTACATGGAGGAGGCGGAGCAGCTCTGCGACCGGCTCGTGATCATGGACGGCGGTCGCATCGTCGCCGAAGGCTCGCCGCGCGACCTGGTCGCGGAGCACGCGACGCGTGAGGTCGTCGAACTGCGCTTCACCACACCCGAGGAGCGTGATGCCGCCCTCCCGCGGCTGGCGGCGTTCGGCGAGCGCATCGAGGCGCTGACCGACCGGGTGCTCGTGTACACCCACGACGCGGACAAGGTCGTCGCGCTGGTGACCGACGGCGAACTGCACCCCGAGTCGGTGTACGAGCGACGGGGAACGCTCGAGGACGTCTTCCTCATCCTCACCGGCCGCACCCTGGACGACTGACGTGGCCACGCCCGCCGCGCTGCGCGTCGTCGAGAAGGAGTGGGTGGCATGGCGGCGGCTCTGGAAGGCGTCGGTGTTCCAGGCCACCATCTCGCCGCTGCTGTTCCTCGCCGCGATGGGGCTGGGCCTCGGCGACCTGGTCAACAAGGGTTCGGGTGGGGTCGACGGCGTCGACTACCTCGTCTTCGTCGCTCCCGGCCTGATGGCGGCGAGCGCCATGATGCAGGCGGCGGGGGAGTCGCTCTGGCCGGTCCTCGGCGGGGTGAAGTGGCTGCGCACGTACCACGCCGCGGTGTCCACGCCGGTGAGCGCAGGCGCGCTCTTCGCCGGTCACGTCACCTGGACCTGCCTGCGGGTCCTCTTCTCGGCGACGGTGTTCCTGATCGTCGCCGCCATCCTCGGCGGTGTGCCGTCGGCGTGGGGAGTGCTGGCGATACCGGCCGCGGTGCTGGGCGCGTCGGTGTTCGCTGCCGCGCTCAACGGCTATGCGGTCACGCAGGAGAGCGACATCCCCTTCGCCGTCATCATGCGCATCGGGCTGTTCCCGCTCTTCCTGTTCTCAGGCACCTTCTTCCCGGTGAGCCGGTTGCCCGACTGGCTGGAGCCGGTGGCGTGGTGCTCGCCGTTGTGGCACGCGGTGGAGCTGTGCCGCGCCGCCACGACGGGTTCGGCGCCGTCGTTCGGTTCGGTGATCGGGCACGTCACGTTCCTGGTCGTGTGTCTCGCCGCGGGATGCTGGTGGGGCGTGCGTCGCTTCACGAAGGCGTTGACCACGTGATCTCGGCGATCGCGGTGAAGGAGGCCGGGCGACGTCGCAGCGGCGGTCGGGCCATGCGGGTCGTCGAGCGCAACACGCTCGCGTAC
The DNA here is from genome assembly GCA_963720765.1 of uncultured Actinomycetes bacterium. GTDB lineage: Bacteria > Actinomycetota > Acidimicrobiia > IMCC26256 > DASPTH01 > DASUAS01. Next base: position 93,213 of record CAVRGS010000007.1, on the reverse strand, counting down.
CGGCGGATGTGGCTCGCCTTCATCACCGGGTTGGTCGAGCCCCTGCTGTACCTGTTGTCGATCGGCATCGGCGTGGGTGGGCTGGTCGGCAAGGTGCCCGGGCCCGGCGGTCAGCCGATCCCGTACGACCAGTTCGTCGCGCCGGGGCTGATGGCGGCGGCGGCGATGAACGGTGCCGTGCTCGACACCACGTTCAACTTCTTCTTCAAGTTCAAGTACGCGCACACCTTCGACGCCATGCTCGCGACCCCGCTCGAAGTCGGCGACGTCGCCCGCGGCGAGGTCGCGTGGGCGCTGATCCGCGGCAGCGTCTACTCCGCCGTCTTCCTCGTGACGATGTTGCTCATGGGGTTGGTCGGATCGTGGTGGGCGTTGCTCGCGCTGCCGGCCGCAGTGCTGATCTCGTTCGCGTTCGCCGGGGCCGGAATCGCGGCGACGACGTTCATGCGTTCGTGGACCGACTTCGACTTCGTGAACCTCGCCCTGATCCCGATGTTCCTGTTCGCGGCGACGTTCTTCCCGCTCTCGCAGTACCCGACGGGGTTGCAGTGGGTCGTGCGCTGCACCCCGCTCTACCAGGGCGTCGCCCTCGAGCGCGGGCTCACGACCGGCCAGCTCACCTGGACCATGCTCCTCAACGTGGCCTACCTGACCATCATGGGCATCGTCGGTCTGCAGATCGCCACCCGCCGCCTCCGGGTCCTCCTCCAACCCTGAGGTCCTCACGACCCCGCCCCGCCCTCACGACCCGCCCCCGCCCCCGAGGTTGCGTGACTCGGGCACAGCAGGTGTGCTCGATCCGCTGAGCTTCGCCGGGTCAGGCCGCGCGATCGCGGATCTGTCGGACGATCGACGCCAGGCGCACCGCGTGGTTGTTCAGGTCGTCGACGGTCGCGACGACCGGCGTGAACCCGAGGGCGGCGATCGCGTTTCTCCGGGCGCTGTCGCGGAGGAGCGCGCCTCGACCGGTGTGCTCCTGCACGCTGTCGTACTCGATCACGATGCGCCACTGCGGGTAGGCCAGGTCGCAGCGCGCAACCAGCCGACCGTCCGTGTCGCGCACCACGAACTGCACCTCGGGCTCCGGGAGTCCCTGATCGACCAGCGCTCGCGCGAGCTGCCGTTCCGCCGCGCTCTCCGGCGTCGGCGCGCCCTCCGACCGACGGGCCACGATCCGGTGGAACTTCGCCGCGCCGGGGCGGCCGCGTGTCGCGAGGCGTGACTCGGTGGCGACCAACCCGCTGTGGTCGATCTGCCCACGAGCGAGCGCGCGATCGATCGCCATGTCCACGACGACCTCCGAGCGCACGCGGCAGAGGTCGAAGATGGTCCGCGCGATCGTCGTCGTCGGGATGCCGTCGACCACGGCTTTGTCGAAGTCGTCGAGCCGGAGCGACTCGTGCACCACCAAGCCGGCGTGCTGCTCGCGCTCCCACCGTTCGGTGATGATCTCGACGCGGTCGAGGTGGGCGCCGGGAAGCTCCCACACCGCGGCCGCTGAACGGTGTGACGCCACGCCCTCGCCGGCCAGGCACGCCGCCAGCAGGTCGCTGCGCCACGACGGCGGGATGCCGGCGATGCGGTAGACACCCGTGTACGGCGACTCCCAGCGTCCGGTGCGCAGCCGCCACTGGCGCTGACGTCTGGTGATTCCGATCTCGTCGAGCTGAGCGAGCGTGACGAGGCCGTGCTGCCGGCGCGCCAGCGCCGCGACGTGTTCGTCCATGTCAGGACTCAACCACCAGCGTGTGACATGCACCTCGCCCGATGAAGTTCAGCGGATCAGGCACACAGGATGTGCCCGAGTCACGCAAGTTCGCTGGGTGGGGTGGGTTATGCCACCACTCGGGGGGTGTAGGTGGGGCGCTGGGCTTCGAAGGTGTCGATGTCGGCGGTGTGGCGGAGGGTGACGCCGATGTCGTCGAGGCCCTCGAGCAGCCGGTAGTGGTGGAAGTCGCTGAGGTCGAACGGTTCGTCGAGGTCGATGGCGGGCACGGCCACACGCCGGTCGACGACGTCGATGACGATCTCGACGGTCGGGTCGTCCTCGATGGTCCGCATGATCCGGGTCACGACGTCACCCGGGAGCTCCACCGGGAGCAGGCCGATCTTCAGGCAGTTGTTGCGGAAGATGTCGGCGAATCGGGGCGAGATCACCGCCCGGAAGCCGTAGTCCTCGAGCGCCCATGGCGCGTGCTCGCGTGACGACCCGGTCCCGAAGTTGGGCCCCGCCACCAGGATCTGCGCGCCCTCGAACTGCTCCTGGTTGAGCACGAAGTCGGACGACTCGCGCCATTCCGAGAACAGCCCCTCGCCGAACCCGGTGCGCTCGACCCGCTTGAGCCAGTCGCTCGGGATGATCTGGTCGGTGTCGACGTCGCTGCGGTCGAGCGGGACCGCCCGGGCCACGATCTCACGTACCGGTTCCACAATCGGCTCCTCAGTCGAGGTCGTCGGGGGTGGCGAAGTGGCCGGCGATCGCCGTGGCGACGGCCACTTCGGGCGACACCAGGTGGGTGCGTCCGCCCTTGCCCTGGCGCCCCTCGAAGTTGCGGTTCGAGGTGGACGCGCAACGCTCGCCGACCGCCAGCTTGTCGGGGTTCATCGCCAGGCACATGGAGCACCCGGCCTCGCGCCAGTCGAAGCCGGCGGCGGTGAACACCTCGTGCAGCCCCTCGGCTTCGGCCTGCGCCTTCACCGCCATCGACCCCGGCACCACCAGCGTGCGCACGCCGTCGCGTACGCGACGACCCGCGGCCACCGCGGCCGCGGCCCGGAGGTCTTCGATGCGCGAGTTGGTGCACGAGCCGATGAACACGGTGTCGACGGCGACGTCGCGCATCGGCGTGCCCGCCTTCAGGCCCATGTAGCGCAACGCGCGCTCGGCGCTGTCACGCGCGTCGGCGTCCGCGAACGAGTCGGGCGACGGCACCGGCTCGTCGATGAACACCGACTGCGCGGGATTGGTGCCCCAGGTGACCGACGGCCGCAGCGAGGCCGCGTCGAGCACGACTTCCTTGTCGAACGACGCACCGTCGTCGGTGACGAGCCCGCGCCAGTCGTCGAGCGCGCGCTCCCATCCCGCGCCGGTCGGTGCGAACTCGCGGCCCTCGAGGTACGCGAACGTCGTGTCGTCCGGCGCGACCAGCCCGGCACGCGCGCCGGCCTCGATCGACATGTTGCACACCGTCATGCGGCCTTCCATCGACAGCGCACGGATCGCAGCACCGCGGTACTCGATGATCGACCCGATGCCGCCGCCGGTGCCGATGCGATTGATGATCGCGAGCACGATGTCCTTCGCGGTGACCCCGCGCGGCAGCTCACCGTCGACGGTGACGGCCATCGTCCCCGGCTTGGCCTGCGGCAGCGTCTGGGTGGCGAGCACGTGCTCCACCTCGCTGGTGCCGATGCCGAACGCCAGCGCGCCGAACGCGCCGTGCGTCGACGTGTGGCTGTCGCCGCACACGATGGTCATGCCTGGTTGCGTGAGCCCGAGCTCGGGCCCGATCACGTGCACGATGCCCTGCCCGGCCTCGCCCATCGCGTAGAGGCGGATGCCGAACTCGGCGCAGTTCGCGGCCAGCACCTCCATCTGCTTCCGGGAGATCGGGTCGGCGACCGGGAGGTGGATGTTCTCGGTCGGGACGTTGTGGTCCATCGTCGCCACGGTGAGGTCGGGCCGTCGCACCGGGCGCCCGGCCAGGCGCAGACCGTCGAACGCCTGGGGCGACGTCACCTCGTGGACCAGGTGGAGATCGATGTAGAGGAGGTCGGGTTCGCCCTCGCCCTGACGGACGACGTGGTGGTCCCACACCTTCTCGCTCAACGTACGTGCCGCGTTCGACCCATCGGCTGGTGTGCTGGCCATGAACTGATTCTGCCAGGCGCGTGGTTCACTGCTCGCATGGCTTCTGGCGGTGTGGCGGCTGCGGATCTGAGGATGGGCACTGCGAAGGGCCGGTGGGTCGTCGCGGCTGCGGTGCTCGGCTCCGGTGTCGCGTTCCTCGACGGCACGGTGGTGAACGCCGCGCTCCCCGCGATCTCCCGCGATCTGCACGCCGACCTCGGCGACCTGCAGTGGGTGCTGACCGGCTACCTGCTCACGTTGGGTTCCTTGCTCGTGCTCGGCGGATCGCTCGGCGACCGGTACGGGCGACGCAAGGTCTTCGTGATCGGACTGGTCGCGTTCGCAGCGACGTCGCTGCTGTGCGCGATCGCACCCGACACCGGCATGCTCATCGCGGCTCGCTGCGCGCAGGGCATCGCGGCCGCGCTGCTGGTGCCCAACAGCCTGGCGATCGTCTCGGCGTCGTTCCACGTCGACGACCGTGGCCGCGCGATCGGCGCGTGGTCGGGCCTGGGCGGCATCGCCACCGCCATCGGCCCGTTCCTGGGCGGCTATCTCATCGACTCCGTGTCGTGGCGGTGGGTCTTCGTGATCAACCTGCCGATCTCGGCGGCTGCGATCTGGATCGCGCTCCGCCACGTGCCCGAGTCGCGCGACGAGCATGCGGGCGCCCACCTCGACGTCGTCGGCAGCGTCCTGCTCACCGTGGGTCTCGCGGGCGTCGTCTACGCGCTGATCGAGGGCCCGGGCCACGGCTGGACCGTGAACGCGGTCGCGCTGGGTGTCATCGGCGTCGTCGCGCTCGTCACGTTCCTGCTCGTGGAGGCGCGCATCGCGAATCCGATGGTGCCGCTCGGCATCTTCAAGTCGCAGCAGTTCTCGGGCGCGAACGCGGTGACCTTCGCGGTGTACGCGGCGATCGGGACCGTCACCTTCCTGCTGGTGGTGCACCTCCAGACCGACCTCGGCTACTCGGCGCTCGAAGCCGGCGCGTCGCTCTTGCCGATCACCGTCTGCATGTTGCTGTTCTCGGCGCGCGCGGGTGCACTTGCGCAACGCATCGGACCGCGGTGGCCGATGACCATCGGACCGCTGGTCGTGGCGGTCGGCATGGCGCTGCTCGGGCGGGTCGACCCCGGCACCACCTACTGGGCGACGGTGTTCCCGGCGCTCCTGGTCCTCGGACTCGGCCTCTCGCTCACGGTGGCGCCCCTCACCGCAACCGTGCTCGGTGCGGTCGACGACGCCCACGCCGGCATCGCGTCGGCGATCAACAACTCGGTCGCGCGCATCGCGGGTCTCCTGGCGGTCGCGGTGCTCCCCGCGGCAGCCGGCCTCACCGCCGCGCAAGGCCTCGACCTCGACGCCGGGTTCGCGCGGGCGATGTACATCGCCGCCGCGCTGGCCGCGAGCGGTGGCGTGCTCGCGTTCTGGACCATCCGGCGGGCGGTGTACGTCGAGCCCGTCGTCCACGGCAATCCGGCCATTCCCTGCTACGGGGGCGAGTCGCGCGTGGCAGGATCAGCGGCATGACCGCCGCGCCCACGCCGCTCACACCGGGATCGTCCTTCGACGTCGTCATCGAGATCCCGCGCGGCAGCCGCAACAAGTACGAGTACGACCACGAGCAGCACGTCATCCGGCTCGACCGTCGACTCTTCTCGGCCACCGTGTACCCGTCCGACTACGGCTTCGTGCCCGACACGCTCGCGCTCGACGGTGACCCCCTCGACGTGCTCGTCCTGCTCGAGGACCCGACGTTCCCCGGCTGCTGGGTCGAGGTGCGTGCGGCCGGTGTGTTCTGGATGGAGGACGAGAAGGGCCCGGACGCCAAGATCCTCTGTGTGCCGTCGCACGATCCCAACTACGACACGGTCCACGACATCAGCGACCTCCCACAACGTCTGCTCGACGAGATCGAGCACTTCTTCGACGTCTACAAGATGCTCGAGCCCGAGAAGAACTCGATCACCCGTGGCTACGAGGGCCGCGACGCCGCCTACGCGGAGATCGAAGCGTCGAAGTTGCGCTTCCAGAGCTCCGAGTAGCTCCCGCCCCGTTCGACCAGCTCGTCGTGCGTTCCCGTCTCGACGACGCGCCCGTCGTCGACGACCACGATCCGGTCGGCGGTGCGCGCGGTCTGCAGGCGGTGTGCGATCAGGAGCGTGGTGCGGTCGCGTGACACGACACCCATGGCGCGCTGCACCCGGGCCTCGGTGCTCAGGTCGAGGTTGGCGGTCGCCTCGTCGAGCAGGAGGATCGCCGGGTCGACGAGGAGCGCACGCGCCAGGCAGAGGAGCTGACGCTGGCCCGCCGACAACGAACGGCCGCGCTCGGTGACCGGGTGGAGGTATCCGCCCCGCAGACCGGCGATGAATTCGTGCGCACCCACCGCGCGCGCCGCGCGCTCGACCTCGGCGTCGGTGGCGTCGGGCCGACCGTAGGCGACGTTGTCGCGTACGGTGCCCGAGAAGAGGAATGCCTCTTGCGGCACGTACCCGAGTCGGCGTCGGTAGGCGCGCACGTCGAGATCGCGTACCGGCACGTCGTCGATCAGCACGTCGCCGGAGTCGGCGTCGTAGAAGCGAGCCACCAGCTTCACCAAGGTCGACTTGCCCGCGCCCGTCTCACCGACCAACGCGACCGTTTCGCCCGCGCGCACGTGCAGGTCGATGCCGTGCAACGTCTCCCGTCCGGTGGTGGGGTAGGAGAAGCGCACGCCGTCGAAGCGCACGTCGCCGCGCACCTGCTCGGGCACGACCGGTTCGGCGGCGTCGGGCGTCGCGATCTCCGTCTGCATGAGCTCGTTGATCTTCGTCATCGACGCCACCGCCTGCTGCCACTGGTCGAAGACCTGTGAGAGCTGCTGCACGGGCGCGAAGAACTGGTCGAGGTAGAGCAGGAACGCGATCACGGTGCCGGCGGCGATGGTGCCGTCGTGCACGAGCACGCTCCCGAGGCCCAGCACGATGGCGTCGCCGCAGGTGGCGAGGAAGAGGATGAAGGGGAAGTAGATCGCCTGGAGCACCTGGGTGCGCAAGCGGGCGTCGAGGTAGCGGCGCGCCGTCGTGCGGAACGAGTCGACGGCGCGGTCTTCTTGCACGTACGCCTGCGATTCTCGTACTCCCGAGATGCTCTCCTGGAACTCTGCGTTGACGGTGGAGATGGTCTCGCGTGCGTGCGCGTAGGCCTGGGCCGAACGACGCCCGAACCACACGGTGGCGATGACCAGTGGCGGCACGAGCACGAGCACACCGAGCGTCAACGGCCAGCTGATGAGGCTGAGGACCACGAGCACTCCGACGAAGCTCATGACGTTCACCAGCGCGGTGATCAGGCCGGTCTGCAGCAACTGCGCGAACGCGTCGACGTCAGTGGTCATGCGGGTCATGATCCGGCCCGACAGCTCGCGGTCGTAGTAGTCGAGCGCGAGTCGCTGCAGGTGCGAGAAGATCCGGATGCGCAACGCGAACAGCAGTCGTTCCGCGGTGCGACCGGTGTACCGCGAGTACGCCCAGGTCACGAACCAGTCGATCAACGTCGTGCCGAGGAACAGAGCCGACGCAGCCCACAGCGCGCCGGTGGCGTGCTGCTGCACGCCTTGGTTGAGGCCCTGCTGGACCAGGAACGGGCCGGCCAGCGTGAGCAGCGTGTCGACCACGATGAGGGCGAAGCCGACGACGAGCGGGCGGCGGTAGGGGCGCAGGAAGCTGCGGAGCCGGAACCCCTCGCTGGCCGCGGCCTCGGCGACGACGTCGACCTCGGGATCGTCGTCGGCGGGCGGGAGCGCGTCGACCTGGGCGAGCAGCTCGGGAGTTGGCGCGAGCGCGAGGCCGCCGCCCATGCCACGCGCCGACCCGCCACTCCCGCCCATGCCGCTGCGCGCGACGGCGGGGCCGGCCGGCGCGACGAACGCCCGCACGGTCTCGCCGTCTTCGGTGCGGTCCCAGAGCGCGGCCGTGACACCGTCGACAGCTGCCCCATGGGCGACCGGGCCGACGATGGCCGCGCCGTCCACGTCGGCGTCGACCGGTGCGACGCCTTCGTCGTCGGCGCCTTCGAGATCGTCGCCGGGACCCTGGAGCAGGGCACGGTACCGCGCCGACGACACGAGGAGCTCCTCGTGGGTCCCGCTCTCCAACGCACGTCCGTCGGCGACGAGCACGATGCGATCGGCGAGGCGGAGCGTGGAACGGCGGTGCGCGATGAGCACTGTGGTCCGGTCGACCATGATCTCGCGCAACGTGGCGTGGATCTGCTCCTCGGTGCGAGCATCGACCGACGACGTGGCGTCGTCGAGCACCAGGATCCGGGGGTCGGTGATCACCGCACGCGCGATCGAGATGCGCTGCCGTTGACCGCCGGACAGCGTGAGCCCGCGCTCACCGACGACGGTGTCGTACCCGAGCGGGAGCTCCGTGACGAACTGGTGCGCCCCGGCGACGCGTGCAGCGCGTTCGACTTCGGCGTCGGTGGCGTCGGGACGTCCGTACGCGATGTTGGCGCGCACGGTGTCGGAGAAGAGGAAGGCGTCCTCGAACACGATGCCGATCTCACTTCGTACGGAGTCGAGCGTGACATCGCGCACGTCGACACCGTCGATGCGGATCGCGCCCTCCTGCACGTCGTAGAAGCGGGGGAGCAGCAGGCTCACGGTCGACTTCCCCGAACCCGACGCGCCGACGAGCGCGACCGTCTCGCCCGGCGCGACGCGCAACGAGAAGTCGCGGAGCACCGGCTCGGAACGGAGGTACCCGTAGCTGACGTGGTCGAACGTCACCTCACCAGCCACCGCGGGCAGGTCGTTCGCGTCCGGCTTCTCGGTGACGAGGGGGTTGGAATCGAGCAGCTCGAAGATGCGCTCGGTCCCCGCGCGCGCCTGCTCCGCCACTGCGACCATGCCGGCGAACATGCGCACCGGCGCGAGCAGCTGCACCAGGTAGGTCGAGAACGCGAGGAACGTCCCGATGCTGATCTCGCCCTGGATCGCCAGCCAACCGCCGAGCGCGAGCACGGCGACCTGACCGAGGGCCGGGATCGCCTGCAACGCGGACTGGTACCGCGCTTGGAGGCGCACCGTGCGCACCCGCGATCGGTAGAGCGCCTCGGACGCGTCGGTGAGGCTCCGCAGTTCGCGGTCCTCCTGGCCGAAGCCCTTGACCACACGCACGCCGCTGACCGCTTCGTCGACCACGCCCGCGACCTCGCCGGCCCGCTGCAGCGCGTCCCACTGCGCCGGGAACATGACCCGTCGCAGTCGCAGCGACACGAACAGCAGCGCAGGGACGATGGCGAGCACCACGAGCGTCAGCAACGGTGAGAGCACGAACATCACGATCAGCGACAGCACGAGCAACACCACGTTCCCGGTCGCCAGCGGGAGGAAGCTGAGCAGTGCCTGGACCAACGCGAGGTCAGAGCTCGCGCGCGACACGATCTGTCCCGTGGGGAGTTGGTCGTGGTGCGCGAAGTCGAGTCGTTGCACGCGCTCGAAGATCGTCGTGCGCAGGTCGTGCTGCACGTCGAACGCGAACCGACCGCCGACGAAGCGACGGACGTACGAGAGCACGAAGTTCACCGCGCCGAGGCCCACGAGCAGCGCGAGCAGCGGCCAGAGGGCACGCTGCTCGGTGACGATCACGTTGTCGACGACCGCGCGTTCGATGAGCGGGATGCAGACGCTGATGAGGGTGGTGCCGAGCGACACGCCGAAGGCGATGAAGACCTTCCGGCGATGGCGCGCGAGGAACGGCCAGAGCCTTCGGATCCAGCTCGTGGTCACCGCGGGGCCCGCTCGGCGCGCCGTGACGACCGTCGTTCGGACCGACGCTCGTCGAGACCGCCGCGCAGCGCGCTGAGCGCGAGCGACACCGCGGCCGGGTCGTCGAGGCGCCCCAGCACGTCGTCGAGCCGCGCGCGCATGGCGGTCTCGGCCGCGCCGAGCTCCCTCTGACCGCCCGCGGTGAGGGTGAGCGTCATCACTCGACGGTCGTCGCGCGACGTCGCCCGCTCGACCAGGCCGCGTTCCACCAACGTGTCGACGGTCGCGGAGACCGTGGGCTTGGCCAGCGCGAGCCGGCCGGCGAGGTGGCTGGCGCGGTCGGCCCCGCTCCCGATCATCGCCAGGAGGCGGTACTGGGCGAGCGTGAGCGGGGGATGGAGGTCACCGCAGGCGTGCTCGAGCAGCCGGGCCAGGCGGGCGAGCGTGAGGAGGTCGGCGTCCACGCCGCGATGCTACCGAATGGTTCGTGATCCTACTTATGTAAGATGACCGTCAGAATGTCTCCAGATCCTGTTACGGTGCCCAGGCAAGCCGGCATTCACTGCGGCGTAACCGATCCGTAACGAACCCTCCGTACGGTGCGCAGATGACCGACGTCGTCCTGGTGCGATGGCCCGAGGAAACCGAGCGGCTGGAGCGGCTGCGCGCCGCGGGCGCGCCCCGTCTCCTCTTGGTGGGAGAGGAGCTTGCCGCCCCCGAGCCGGTCGACACGCTCGAGGATTGGATCCGGCTCCCGGCCGCGGAAGACGACCTGCGTGTGCGGGTGTCGACGCTGGCCTCCCGGGCCGGCCGTACCGCGGTCGCCCCGACGGTCGACGACGACGGGCTCCTCCGATATCGGGGGCGGTGGGTCACCCTGTCGCCGGTGGAGCGGGCCCTCGCGGCCGCGTTGATCGACCGCTTCAACGCAGTGGTCGGCCGGGACACCCTCGTGCGCCGGGCATGGCCGGGAGGCAGCCCCACCCGCAACGCGCTCGACGTGCACATGCTCCGGCTGCGCCGCCGGATCTCGACCCTCGGGCTCGAGGTCCGCACCGTCCGAGCTCGCGGGTACCTCCTCCAAGCACTCGAGCCCATCGGCGTGAGCTGACGTGGACGTCACCGACGTCCTCCTCGACATCCTCATCGTCCTGGTCGCGGCGAAGATCGCGGCCGAGATCGCCGAGCGGATCAACGTTCCCGCCGTCGTGGCCGAGATCGTTGCCGGCTGCATCATCGGTCCCTCGGTCTTCGGCCTGGTCGGCGGCGACGAGACCCTCGCCGTGCTCGGCGAACTGGGCGTGATCCTGCTGCTGCTCGGCGTGGGCATGGAGATGGACCTGGGCGAATTGGGAGCGGTCGGCCGCGCCTCCATGTCCGTCGCCGTCGTCGGCGTGACGGTGCCGATGGTCAGTGGGTACTTCGTCGCGTCGGCACTCGGTCACGACAGCAACCAGTCACTCTTCATCGGTGCCGCGCTCGCGGCGACCAGCGTCGGCATCACCGCGCGCGTGTTCAGCGATCTGCGCGCGCTGGCGACGGTGGAGGCACGCACGGTGCTCGGTGCCGCGGTGGCCGACGATGTGCTCGGTCTGGTGATCCTCACGGTGGTGGTGCGCCTCGTGTCGCAAGGCGGCGTGTCGATCCTCGACGTCGCCGTCATCGTGCTGGTCGCCGTCGGGTTCCTCGTCGTGACCGCGTTCCTCGGTTCGAAGTTCGCGCCCGGCTTCTTCCAGTTCGTGGACCGGCACGCCAAATCGGCCGGCACCCTCGTTGCCTTGGCCCTCGCGTTCACGCTGGCGTTCGCCGAACTCGCCGACGCGGCCAAGCTCGCCCCGATCGTCGGCGCCTTCGTCGCCGGCCTCGCGCTCTCGGGGAGCAGCGCCAAGGAGCGCATCGAACGCGAGCTGGCGCCGATCGGTCACCTCTTCATCCCGGTGTTCTTCCTCGGCATCGGGATCGAAGCGCAGGTGGAGAAGTTCTTCAACCCCGAGGTGCTGGGGATCGCCGGCGCGCTGCTCGTGGTGGCGATCCTGGGCAAGCTCGCCGCCGCGGTCGGCGTGTTCGGTTCGCCGGGCGACAAGTGGCTCATCGGCATCGGCATGATCCCCCGGGGAGAGGTCGGGCTGATCTTCGCCACCATCGGACTCAACGAGGGCATCCTCGGAGGGAACCTCTACGCCGCGCTGCTGCTGGTGGTCCTGATCACGACCATCATGACGCCGCCGCTGCTGCGCTGGCGGCTGAACCGGATCCGCAGCGGGCCCCGGGAACGGGTCGACAGCACCGCGACCCGGCCCGAAGGAGGCTGGCTCCACGTCGACGACGGCGTGGTCGACCTCGTCGCCGATCCGCCGTCGCGCCTGTCACTCGACGTGTCGTTCGAAGCCGCGGGGCTGGTCGCGCAGGGCGCACGCCCCGGACCCCGGTTGCTCGACTGGATCGGTGAATGGAGCGACGCCCCGCTGCGGTGGAACACCGACGCGACCAAGCAGCTCTTCGACGTCCTGCAGGTGGGCGACGTGCGATCATGGCGGTTCCTCGAGACGACGGGCGTGCTCGAACGCACCCTGCCCGAGCTCGCCGACGCCGTCGACCGCCGCCGCAGCGACCCGTTCCTGATCGACCCCGCGCAGGTCTTGCGCTTCTCGCTCGTCGACCGCATCAAGGACCTCGTCGCGACCGACGACCGCGCCGCGGCCGCGCACGCCGCGATGACGCACCCCGAGTGGTTGCTGCTCGGCGCCCTCATCCTCGACACCGCCGGTGACGACTCCAGCCCGGTGGAGCTGGCCCGGCGGATCGCGCATCGCCTCGACCTCGGTGCCCAGGCCGAGCAGGAGATCGCGCTGCTCGTGGGCGACTCCGACCTGCTCCGCGCCGCGGCGCGCAAGGTCGACGGTCTCGACGAAGAGCGCGTCGTGCCCATCGCCATCCACCTCGACACGCCCGAGCGCGCGCGTGCGCTCTACCTGTTGTCGCTGGCGCTCGGCGATCTCGAGCCCTGGGATCGCGAGCGCCTCGACGAGCTGTTCCGGGTCGTGGTGCAGCTGATGGAGCAACCCGACGTCACCGGGCTCGACGCCCGCAACCTCGTCGAACGGCGACGGTCGGAGGCCATTCGGTTGGCCCAGGACAACCCCCGGGTGGTCGACCGGATCGAACACGCTCCGCGTGCCTACCTGCTGAGCCAAGAAGCGTCCGACGTCGCACGCCAAGCTGCGTTCGTCGAACCGGTGCCGTCGAAGGGCGACGCCAGCGTCGCGGTCCTGCCGGTCGGCGACGTCTCCGACCCGGACGCACGCTGGCGCATCGAGATCGCGGCGCGCGATCGTGCCGGCCTGCTGGCCACCATCGCCGGCGTGATCAGCGATGCCGGCTTCGACATCCTCGATGCCGCCGTCGCCACCTGGGGTGACGGCGCTGCGCTCGACACCATCCTCGTGAAGCGGACGGCGTCGTCACCGGGCGACCTCGGCGGGTTGCTCCCGCCCGATCCGGTGAAGCTCGAGGCCGCGATCGTCGCCGCGTTCGACAGCCAGCTCGAATCGGCGCCCAACGCCGACGCCGACCTGCGCTTCGACGACCACGCGTCGCCCTGGTACACGATCTGCGAGGTGCGCAGTCCGGATCGGCGCGGCCTCCTGCACAGCCTCACATCGGCGATGGCGAGTGCCGGTGCCAACGTCCACTCCGCTCGCCTCGTCACCATCGACGGCACCGCGGTCGACCGCTTCGAGCTCACCGACCGCCACGAGGGCAAGCTCGACGACGACGTGAAGGATGCTGTGTTGCGGGCCGTGCGCGACGGCGTGACGCCGAAGCGGCGGCTGCTGAGCCGTCGTCGTTAGCCAGGCATCCGGAGATCCGCCCCTAACGTCGCACCCATGCGGATCGGCGTCGACACCGGTGGCACCTTCACCGACGTCGTCACCGAGACGGGTGACGTGCGCAAGCTCCCGTCGACCCCGAACGACCCGTCACGCGCGGTCGTCGACGCGTGCGCGGATCTCACGCCCGACGTCCTCGCCCACGGCACGACGATCGCGACCAACGCGCTCCTGGAGCGTCAGTTGGGTCGTGTCGCGCTGGTGACCAACCGCGGCTTCGCCGACGTCATCGAGATCGCGCGGCAGGCGCGTCCGTCTCTCTACGACGCACACGTCGACCGTCCCGCGCCACTGGTGCCGCGCGCGTTGCGGTTCGAGGTGGCCGGGCGACTCGATGCGCAGCGCCGGGAGCTCGAGCCCTTCGACGGCGTGGTACCCGAGGTGGGGCGTGTCGACGCCGTTGCCGTGTGCCTGTTGCACGCCGACCTCGACCCGACGCACGAACGCGCGGTCGCCGCCGTGCTCCGCGCCCGTGGCCACGAGGTCGTCTGCTCGCACGAGCTGTCACCCGAGTTCCGCGAGTACGAGCGCATGATCACCACGACCGCCGATGCCGCGCTGCGCTCCGTGTGCGGTCCCTACCTGAGAAGCCTCGCGCTCCTCGCCGACGACGTCGCCGTGATGACGTCGGCCGGCGGGCTGGTGCCGGTGGCGGAGGCCGCCTCCCACCCGGCGCGCCTGCTGCTCTCGGGCCCGGCGGGTGGGGTGCGCGCCGCGGCTGCACTGGCTCGATCGTGCGGATTCGGCGACGCAGTCGCGTTCGACATGGGTGGCACCAGCACCGATGTGTGCCTCGTGCAGGGCGGGGTCCCGGCGCCCACGAGCACGCGACGGGTGGCCGGGCTGCCGGTGCGCTTGCCGTCGTTGGCGATCCACACCATCGGTGCCGGGGGTGGATCCGTGGCGCGGCTCGACCCGGGAGGTGCGTTGGTGGTGGGACCGGAGAGTGCGGGCGCGGATCCCGGTCCAGCGTGTTACGGCCACGGAGGGATCGCCGCCACGGTCACCGACGCCGACGTGGCGCTCGGGCGCATCCCGGCGACCACCGAACTGCCGGGCCTCGGTCGTCTCGACGTTGCCGCCGCGCGCGCGGCGCTCGATCGCGCCGACGTGACCGCTGACGGGGTGGTCGCGGTCGTCGACGCGGCGATGGCCCGTGCGGTGCGCGCGGTCACGGTCGAACAAGGGGTCGACCCGCGTGACCTCGCTCTCATCGCGTTCGGAGGCGCGGGTCCGCTGCACGCGTGCGCGGTGGCGGCCGAGCTCGGCATGCCCACGGTCATCGTGCCGGCGCGGGCGGGAGTGTTCTCGGCGCTCGGCATCCTGTGTGCGCCCGAGCAGCGCGAACTGGTCGAGACGTGGCCGACGCCGTCGTCGCGCGCCGGTCTCGACGACGCTCGCGCCTCGCTGGCGGCGCGGGTCGCCGCCCTCGTCCCCGGAGGCGACGTCGAGCACTGGCTCGACTGTCGCTACGCCGGCCAGAGCCACGAGTTGGTCGTTGCGAACGCGGACGAGTTCCCGGCGGAGCACGCGCGGCGCAACGGCTACACCCGCCCCGACGTCGGGATCGAGGTCGTTGCGCTGCGAGCACGCGTCTCGCGCGCCGCGCCGCTCACGATCACCGATCTCCCGGAACCGCCGCGGGCCGCGGCACGCGGTCCCGCGGTCGTCGCCGAGCTCGACTGCACGCTGTGGGTGCCGGAGGGTTGGGTCGCGACCCCGGGCGCGGCGGGGGCGTGGATCGTGGAGCACACGTGAACCCGGCCGAGCTGCAGATCCTCGGTTCCCGGCTCGCGTCGGTGGCCGACGAGATGGGAACCGTGCTCCGTCGCGCCGCCTCGAGCCCCAACATCAAAGAGCGCGCCGACTGCTCGGCCGCGCTGTTCACCGCCAACGGCGAGCTCCTGGCCCAGGCGGAGCACATCCCCGTGCATCTCGGGTCGATGCCGGCCTCGGTGGCGGCGGCACTCGCCACCGGCCTCGAGACGGAGCTGATGCTGAACGATCCGTTCGCCGGCGGCACGCACGTCAACGACCTCACGATGGTCGCCCCGGTGGTCGTCGACGGCGTGCTCGTCGGCTGGGTCGCCAACCGCGCGCATCACGCCGACGTCGGTGGCACCGCACCCGGCTCCATGCCCCCCGACGCGCTGACGGTCGACGAGGAGGGGCTGCGGCTCGCTCCGACGCGCGTCGATGCCGGCTCGCTCGCCCTGGTCGTCGCCTCGTCGCGCACGCCCGACGAGCGGCGCGGCGATCTCGACGCGCAGCGCGGCGCCAATCGTCTCGGGGTGCAACGCTTCACTGAGCTCGTACGGGCGGTCGACACCGGCGCGTTCGCGGAGATCCTCGACTACGGCGAACGTCGGATGCGGGCTGCGCTGCGCGACTTCCCGGACGGGCGTTTCGTCGCGACCGACGTCCTCGACTCCGCCGGTCCGCGTCCGGAGCAGCAGACCCCGACGCGCATCGTCGTGGAGGTGCGCGTCGAGGGCGAGGACGTCACGTTCGACTTCACCGGTAGCGACGCGCAGCGGCCCGGCAACGTGAATGCGGTCGAGGCGGTCACGGTGAGCGCCGTGGCGTTCGCAATCCGCGCCGTCACCGATCCCTCGCTCCCTGCCAACGGTGGCACGCTCCGACCAGTGCGTGTGGTCGCGCCACCAGGCACGGTGATCGCGGCGCGCCCGCCGGTCGCCGTCGGCGCCGGCAACGTCGAGGTGAGCCAGCGTGTCGCCGACGTGTGCCTTGCCGCGCTGGCCCAGGCGCAGCCCGACCGGGTCGGGGCCGCGAGTCAAGGCACGATGAACAACGTGCTGCTCGGCGGCAGCGCAGCCGGGCGGGACTTCGTGTACTACGAGACGATCGGCGGGGGGCAGGGCGGGCGGCCGTGGGCCGACGGCATGAGCGGCGTGCACACCGCCATGACGAACACGCTCGACACCCCGGTCGAGGCGCTCGAGCGCGCGCTCCCGTTGCGCGTCCGGCGCTACGGCCTCCGGCGCGGCAGCGGCGGGTCCGGCACGCACGCGGGTGGCGACGGCATCTGGCGCGAGCTCGAGGTGCTCGCGCCCGCCGAGGTGTCGCTGGTCACCGAACGCCGCGCCACACCGCCACCCGGGCTCGCCGGCGGTGAGCCCGGCGCGGTTGGGGAGAACTGGTTGCTCCCCGGCGGCGACGAATCGCGTGCTCGACGTCTTCCCGACAAGTGCACCGTGCACCTCGCGCCCGGCGACGTGCTGCGCGTCCTCACCCCGGGTGGCGGAGGATGGGGGCCTGCGGCGTCACCGTCTCCCTGACCTGTGCGACCACGTCGAGCGCGGCGTCGCTGATGCCGGACTGGAAGTCGCGCAGCGCACCGGTGACGGTGTCGACCTGGTCGCCGCGCAATTCGATGCGCCGACGCCCGCTCGTCATGCGCTGCAGTCGTTCGGCGACGAACCGCGCGTCCCGGTAGCGCGCGGGATCGAGCGACGAACCGATCATCTGCAGGCGCGCGACCCACGCGTCACGCGCATCGGTCGGCGCCAGTGGCGCGAGCGCGTGCGCGCCCGTGTGCACCGCGTCGAGCACGACGCGGGCGTGGGTGTCGACCTCCTCGTCGGCGACGAGTCGACCGTCGAGCAGCATCTCGACGCCGGCGTGCGAACAAGCGCGCGCCGGACCGGAGTCGACCCCGGCGTCGACGAGCGCGTCGCGCAACGCCCGATTCGTCGCCCGGAACCACGCCGACTCGTGGAATGCACCGTCGCACGCGTGATGGAACGCCACTCCCGCACCGAGCTCACCCTCTGGCCGGCTCACCCGCACGCGAGCGATGGCGGCGAGGTCGGGCAGCATGCACCCGACCAGGAACTCGGTCGACGGGGGCGCGGCGTCGGGCGCGAGCGCGACCCGCGACGTGCCCGACCAGGTTCATGCGCCGAAGGGTACCGACGCGGCACCGCGACGGGGCTCAGCCGACGGGTCGGACGCTGACGATCTCGACGGCAAAGGTGCGGCGGGGTCCGGCGTACGACACGGTGTCGCCCGGTCGGTGCTCGAGCAGCGCCTGGCCCAGCGGGGAGGAGGTGGACAGCACCTCGAACTCGTCGCTGCGCTCCTCGATGGAGCCGACGAGGTAGGAGGTGGTGTCGTCGTCGCCCTCCATCTTCACCTCGACGATCGTGCCCGGTGCGACGACGTCGCCCGACTGCCCTGCGACCACCTCGGCGGTGCGGAGGATCTCCTCGAGCTGGCGGACCCGCGCCTCGTTGTGGCCCTGCTCGTTCTTCGCGGCGT
Source organism: uncultured Actinomycetes bacterium (assembly GCA_963720765.1). Taxonomy (GTDB): domain Bacteria; phylum Actinomycetota; class Acidimicrobiia; order IMCC26256; family DASPTH01; genus DASUAS01. Next base: position 75,431 of record CAVRGS010000007.1, on the reverse strand, counting down.
CGTAGTCGGCGTTCTCCTTGATGTCGCCGTGCTCGCGCGCACGTTCGATCCACTGGGAGATCTCGACCCGGCGCGGTCCCGAGCGCTCGGCCAACTCCTCCTGGAGACGGTCGTAGGCCTGCTGCGAGAGATGCGACGTTGCCATCGCTGCAGGCTACCGGGTGCGTTCGCGCACGAAGAAGGGCCCCGTCCGGAGACGGGGCCCTTCGAAACGCGTGCCCTCGTCGAGGGCGTCGGCGTCGGTTCAGCTGCCCGAGCTCGAGAGCTTCGAACCGGCGTCGTTGAACTTGCCGTTGACCTGGTCCTTCAGGAAGACCACGGCCGCGATCACGGCGAGCGCGATCAGCGCGACGAGGAGGATGTACTCCACCATCGAGGCACCACGCTCGTCCTTCGCGAACTTTGCTTCCAGCCACGTGCGCAACACGAAGAGGTTCATGGGTTCAGGAGACCTTTCAGAAGTCCGGCAGGGCGATCGGCTCCTGCGTGCTCGGGAGCCAACGGTCTGGTCACCGCATGTGAACAATCGGAGCCCCCGTCGGGCCACTTGAACCAAATTCTGCGACTGCGACGCGCGTCACGAAGGAATGGGTTGAGTGGACCCGACGCGAGCCGATGACCCCGCGCGGAGGCGAACGTCGAGTCTTCCCGGGCAGTGAGCGCGCGGCGATGGTGAAGCGCCCGTCCACGCAGTCGAAGTTGTCCGGTGAATGGCGGCCGATCGTCTAGGTGCGGTCGAAGAAGAGCTGCAGCTCCATCTCGCCGTGGTCGTCGACCGATGCCACCGCGGGTGCCTTGGGCGCGGTGATGCCGTAGTCGGAGAACACGATCGGCATGTTCCCGACCACTTGCACCTGCTTGCCGTCCCACCGGCCCTCGAGCGAGATGGTCACGTCGTTGGTGACGCCGTGGAGGGTGAACTTGCCGGTGGCGTCGAGCTTCACCGTCTCACCCGCGGTGGGCACCGCTGCGAGGGAGATGGGCTCGGTGAGCACGAACTTCGCCTGCGGGAACTCGTCCGACTCGAGGCCCTCGCTCCGGATCCGGCCGTCGCGGAAGCTGTTGTCGGACTCGAGGTCGCGCAGGTCGGCGGTGACGGTGACGTCGCGCACCGCGGTGCCGGCGATGGTCATCGTGGCCTCCACGTTGTCGGTGCGCCCGGTGGCTTCGGTTTCGGAGATGTTGGCGAGGAGCTTCTCGGTGACCCGGTAGCCCACGAAGTTCTGCGAGTTGCCCGGCGTCACCGTCCACGTGCCGTCGGCACCCGATCCCGTTGCCGGCGACGCCGCGCCGGCGACGGTGGTGGTGGTGACGATGGGTGTCAGCTTGATCGCCGCTCGCGGCTCGGGGTCGCTCTTCAGGAAGAAGTACCAGCCCGCGAAGGCGACGCCGACCACCACCACGAGGCCCACCAGCAGCCACTTCCAGAGACGCATGCGAATCCCTCCGAGGTCCGTGCGGATCGGTCGCTCAGGGTACGGGCAGGCTGCCCGAAGGGATCTCGGTCTGTCACAGAAGGGTCAGGGCGTCCGCTGGTCGCGAACTCGCTGGTGCGGGCGCAGGAGGCTGGTATGATCGTGGGTCCATGACGTACGCACGCCCCACCTCGACCGTCGTCATCGTCATTCCGTAGCGGACGCCGACCACCGGCGTCCGCTCCCGACCGTCCACTTCGGTGGACGGTTTTTCGTTGCGGACCATTCTTCTGCACCCATTGCTACGAGGGACACGGCACGTGAGCTACCGGATCGGGATCATCGGAGGGGACGGCATCGGTCCCGAGGTCGTCGACGAGGCGATGAAGGTGGTCGACGCGGCGGGAGTCGACTACGAGGCGGTGCCGTTCGACCTCGGTGGCAGCCGCTACCTGCGCGACGGTGTGGTGCTCGACCCCGAGCACCTCGAGCAGATCCGTGACCTCGACGCGGTGATGCTCGGCGCGGTGGGCACCCCCGACGTGCCGCCGGGCGTGATCGAACGCGGTCTCCTCCTCACGCTGCGCTTCGAGCTCGACCTCTACGTGAACCTGCGCCCCTTCCTGTCGGGCCCCAACCGGTTCAACGACGGCGTCGACATGCTCGTCATCCGCGAGAACACCGAAGGCACCTACGCGGGGGAGGGCGGTTTCCTCCGCAGGCACACGCCGCACGAGGTCGCGACCCAGGGCTCGGTGAACACGCGGATGGGCGCGGAACGGGCGATCCGCTACGCGTTCGATCTGGCCCAGGGCCGACGCAAGCACCTCACGCTCGTGCACAAGACCAACGTGCTCACGTTCGCCGGTGACCTGTGGCAGCGCGCGTTCGACGACGTCGCCACCGAGTACCCCGACGTCGACACCGCCTATCACCACGTCGACGCCGCGTGCATCTACTTCGTCCAGGACCCCGCGCGCTACGACGTGATCGTCACCGACAACCTCTTCGGCGACATCCTCACCGACCTCGGCGGAGCGGTCTCCGGTGGCATCGGCCGGGCCGCCTCGGGCAACCTCAACCCCGCCCGCACCGGGCCCTCGCTGTTCGAGCCCGTCCACGGTTCGGCCCCCGACATCGCCGGCACCGGGAAGGCGGATCCGCGCGCCGCGATCATCTCGGCCGCGATGATGTTGGAGTTCCTCGGCGAGAGCGACGCCGGGGCCCGAGTACGCGCGGCGGTCGACAAGTCCGACGACGTCCGAGGATCGACCGCCGAGATCGGCGACGCGATCGCGGGGAGGATCTAATGCCTTTCGAGAAGACCGAGAAGATCTGGATGGACGGCGAGCTCGTCCCGTGGGACGAAGCGCGCGTCCACGTGCTCACCCACAGCCTGCACTACGGGTCGGGTGTGTTCGAGGGGATCCGCACCTACGCGGCGGCCGACGGCCCTGCCGTGTTCCGCCTCACCGACCACATCCAGCGGCTGTTCGACTCCGCCAAGCTCATCATGATGGAGATCCCCTACACGCGCGACGCGCTCGTCGACGCGTGCAAGCTCACCGTGCGCGAGAGCGGGCTCGACTCCTGCTACGTGCGCCCCATCGCGTTCCTCGGTTACGGGGAGATCGGGCTCAACCCGCTGCCCTGCGAGGTGAACGTGTCGATCGCGGTGTGGCCGTGGGGCTCCTACCTCGGCGAGGAGAGCCTCGAAGCCGGAGTCCGCATGAAGGTGTCGTCCTGGCGGCGCATGGATCCCAACGTCAACCCGGTCGCGGCCAAGGGCACCGGCATCTACATCAACTCGAGTCTGGCCAAGGTCGAAGCGGTGAAGGCGGGCTACGACGAGGCCATCATGCTCAACACGCAGGGCTTCGTGGCCGAGTGCACCGGCGAGAACATCTTCATCGTGAAGAACGGCGAGCTCATCACCCCGCCGCCGTCGAGCGGCGCGCTGGCCGGCATCACGCGCGACTCGGTCATCGCCATCGCCCGTGACCTCGGGATCACCGTGCGCGAGGAGCAGATGCTCCGGCACGACCTCTACCTCGCCGACGAGGCCTTTCTCACCGGCACCGCGGCGGAGGTGGTGCCGATCCGCTCCGTCGACGATCGCGAGATCGGCAACCGGGGGGAGATCACCCGCACGCTCCAAGAGACGTACTTCGCCGCGGTGCGCGGCGAGGTGGAGCGCTACAAGGACTGGTTGGAGTATGTCCGTTAACGACGTTCCTGCTGTACGCGACCCGAGCTGGCCCGCCCGCGTCGAGATCTACGACACCACGTTGCGCGACGGGAGCCAGCTCGAGGGCATCTCGCTGACCGTCGACGACAAGCTGCGCATCGCCGAGCAGCTCGACTGGCTCGGTGTCGACTTCATCGAGGCCGGCTGGCCGGGCGCGAACCCGAAGGACGACGAGTTCTTCGCACGCGCGCCGTCGGAGCTGTCGCTCGACACGTCCACGTTGGTCGCGTTCGGCTCCACTCGGCGGGTCAAGGGAAAGGTCGATTCCGACGACACGCTGCGCAACCTGCTGGCCGCGAACACCTCGACAGTGTGCATCGTCGGCAAGTCGTGGGACTACCACGTGCTCGAAGCACTCAACACCACGCTCGACGAGGGCGTGGCGATGGTCGCCGACTCGGTCGCGTTCCTCAACGCCGACGGCCGCGACGTGATGTACGACGCCGAGCACTTCTTCGACGGCTACAAGCGCAACCCCGAGTTCGGGATGCGAGTGCTCGAGGGTGCCGTGCAGGCGGGGGCGTCGCGCCTCGTGCTGTGCGACACCAACGGCGGCACGCTGCCGAACGAGGTGGAGCGCATCGTCGCGGAGGTGGTTGCCTACTTCGGCAGCGACGCGGGCGTCGCCGTCCACCTCCACGACGACGCCGGTACGGGTGTCGCCAACGCGCTGGCCGGTGTGCGCGGCGGCGCGATCCAGGTGCAGGGCACCATCAACGGCTACGGCGAGCGCACCGGCAACTGCAACCTCACCACGATCATCCCGAACCTCACGTTGAAGATGGGGATCGAGACCATCCCGCGCGATCGCCTCGAGCGGCTCACGCCGGTCGCGCACCACGTGGCCGAACTGGTGAACATGGCGCTCAACCCCCAGGCGGCCTACGTGGGGTCGTCGGCGTTCGCGCACAAGGCGGGCCTGCACGTGAGCGCGATCGCCAAGCGGCCCGACGCCTACGAGCACGTACCGCCCGACTCCGTGGGCAATGGCACCCGCTTCGTGGTGTCGGAGCTCGCGGGCAAGAGCACGCTGACGCTCAAGAGCAAGGAGCTCGGCATCTCGCTCGACGGCCCGCAGCTCAACGACCTCGTCGACACCCTGAAGCGGATGGAGCACGACGGCTACCACTTCGAGGTGGCCGACGCGTCGCTCGAGTTGCTGATGCGCCGGGCCACCGGCTGGGAGCAGCGCTGGTTCGAGGTGGAGTCGTTCCGGGTCATCACCGACGACGACGATCCCTTCGCCACCGCGGTCACGCGTGGTGTCACCACCGAGGCCACCATCAAGGTGCACGTCGACGGTCAGCGGGTGATCGCGACCGCCGAGGGCAACGGCCCGGTGAACGCCCTCGACACGGCGTTGCGCACTGCGTTGGGCGACCGGTATCCGGCGCTCACCTCGGTGCACCTCACCGACTACAAGGTGCGCGTGCTCGACACCGCCCGTGGCACCGGTGCCGTCACCCGGGTCCTGGTCGACTCCACCAACGGTGATCGCAGCTGGACCACCATCGGGGTGAGCGAGAACATCATCGAGGCATCGTGGCAGGCGCTCTACGACTCCTTGGTCTACGGATTGCTCCTCGGCTTGCCCGCCGAGTCCGGTGAGCAGTAGCACTCACCCATGCCCACCGACCCGTTCGTTGCCCCCGAGCTCGACGACCGCCCCCGCCAGGAGACCAACCTGGCGCCGGGTGTCCACCTGCCCGCGGCCAACGCGTGGAAGGCCGACCGCCCCGGTGATCTCGTCGCCGGCCAGCCCACCGGCAACCTGCTCGGACGTCCGGGCCCCAACGTGGGCTACGCGGTCACCCTTGCCGGCCGCCTGCGTGATTCCGTGCAGCTCGCGCCGCACGAGCACCTCGCCGACGCGCTCGCCGTGATCGCCGAGCTGGCGATGAAGCGCGCCGCGTCGTACGGACGGGCCCCCATGCTCGCCGACGTCGAGATCGCGGCGACCCTGCTCGGGTACCAGGGAGAGGTCGCCCCCACGTTCGCGGCATGGCGAGGCGAGATCGCGGACGGCGCCGGCCACGAGTACGGCGTCCGCCGGACCCTCGTCGACGCGGTGCCCGACGCGGTGCTGCGGCTCCCGCCCAAGGTGCCCACGCTGCTCGACGACTTCCGCGTCGAGCTCCAGCAATCGCTCTCGCACTGACCGCGGCTGCGAAAGAGACGGAGCAGTTCATGGTCGGAGAGCGGGCCGGCGGCGCGGCGTCGACCACCAGAGGTGTGAAGGTCCGGTTCTCGCCCGCACCGACGGGGTCGCTCCACATCGGCGGCGCGCGCACCGCGCTGTTCAACTGGCTGTACGCGCGTCACCACGCCTCCGCCGGCGGTGGCGGGATCTTCGTGCTGCGCATCGAGGACACCGACGTCGCCCGCTCCCGCGAGGAGTGGGTGGTCGGGATCCAGGACACGCTGCGGTGGTTGGGGCTCGACTGGGACGAAGGGCCGTACCTGCAGAGCACGCGCTTCGACCTCTACCGCGACGCCGCGGCGCGGCTCCTCGAGCAGGGTGACGCCTACGAGTGCTACTGCACCGAGGACGAAGTGAAGGAGCGCAACGACGCCGCCGTCGCCGCCGGTCGCCCACCCGGCTACGACGGGAGATGTCGTGCGCTCACCCCCGACGAGCGGGTTGCGCTCGCCGCCGAAGGTCGCCCGCGCACGATCCGGTTCCGCACCCCCGACGAAGGTGTGAGCAGCTTCACCGATCTCATCCGCGGTGAGGTGCGGGTCGACTGGTCGCTCATCCACGACTTCGTCATCGTCCGTTCCGGGGGCGAACCGATCTTCTTCCTGGCCAACGCGGTCGACGACCTCGACATGGGGATCACGCACGTGATCCGGGGTGAGGACCTCATCGACTCCACCCACCGCGTGCTCGCGCTGCGTCACGCGCTCGTCGACGCGGCCGACACCGCCGATCCCGAGTTCGCCCACCTCCCGCTCATCGTCGACGCCCAATCGCGCGCCAAGCTCTCGAAGCGGCACGGCGCGGTCGCACTCGAGGACTTCGTCATCGCCGGCTACCTGCCGGAGGCGCTCACCAACTACCTCGCCCTGCTCGGGTGGGCCCCCGCCGATGACGGCCACGAGGTGATGGACACGTCCGAGCTCGTGGCCGAGTTCGATCTCGACCGCGTCACCCACGCGGCCGCCGGCTTCGACCGCGACAAGCTCGACTGGCTCAACGGCGAGTGGATCCGTCGGATCGCGCTCGACGACCTGGTGTCGCGGGTGGTCCCGATGGCACACGAGCGATTCGCCGGGGATGCGTATGGTGGCGCCGATGCAGACGTGATCGCTGCCGCGGTCGCACTCGCACAGGAGCGTGCGGTCACGCTGGTGCAGATCGTCGAACAGATGGCGTTCCTCTTCGTCCGCGACGACCAGTTCGAGATCGAGCCGGCGTCGTGGGAGAAGGTCGTCACGACCGAACGCATCGGTGAGATCCTCGACGCGGTCGCGGCTCACCTCGAGACCTGCGACTGGACCCACGACGCGGTCGACTTCCGTGCCGTGCTCACCGACCTCGGACTCTCCAAGAAGCAGATCCGCGGCGTCATGGGATCCTGTTACGCGGTCGTCGAGGGAGTTGCTCGTGGGTTGCCGCTGTTCGAGTCGATCGTGCTCCTGGGGCGCCCCCGCACCCTCCATCGGATCGCCCGGGCCCGCGAACGCTTGAGATGAGTGAGGCGCCGGTCCGCTAACCTGATCGGACCTTCGGGGGTGGTGTAATCGGCAACACAGCAGGTTCTGGTCCTGCCTTTGGGGGTTCGAGTCCTCCCCCCCGAGCTCGCAGCAAAGCAACCCATCTGGCCCCGTCGTCTAGTGGCCTAGGACGCCGCCCTCTCAAGGCGGTAACGGCAGTTCGAATCTGCTCGGGGCTGCGCCAGAGGAGCCCGGCTCGTGTGAGCCGGGCTCTTTCGCGCCCCGGTCACTGCGCCGCGCGTTCGCGCGTCGTCGCAGGTCGCGTGGCACTTCTGTCTGCGGATCCACGTCCGTGAGTGCACGCGCGTCGCGGCCTGTCGACGCCGCGTCGCGACCCTGGCGAAGCGTGTCGACGCGTGACGACGACGCGTGCGCGGCGGGTGCGCGGCGGATGCTTCGGCATGTCTGCGAGGTGTCGACCGCGACGTCGCGCGCCGGTGTCGCGCGCACGTGTGCATCGTGTGCACGCACGATATCCACCACTTCGCGCGTCCACTGTCGTACCCTCGTCAACGAGCCGCGCGCACGCGCGCGCATGCGCGTGCTCATCACGATCGAACATTGTTCGAATGCAAGATCGAGAAGCGGGTAACACTCAAACGCAACGTTCAAGAACGTGTGACGGAACGTCGATCATGAACTTCGTGCGTACGCGCGATGTCGGAATGCTTGACGTGTCGTCGTAAATGCGTTCAACTTCCCTGGAACACGCACACATCTCGGAGGCCAGCGTGAACAAGTCAGAGCTCGTCGACAACATTGCGGAGGGGGCCGGGCTCAGCAAAGCCGACGCTGAGCGCGCGTTGAACGCGCTCATCGACGCGGTGCAGGGCGCGGTCGCGAATGACGACAAGGTCACCCTTCCCGGTTTCGGTTCGTTCTCCCGCTCATCCCGCGCTGCACGCACGGGTCGCAACCCGCGCACGGGTGAGCCGGTCCAGATCGCGGCATCGAAGGGCGTGAAGTTCTCTGCAGGAGCCGCCTTCAAGTCAGCCGTGAACAAGTAGGTCCGGGCAACCGCCTGTTCCTGCAACTCTGACAATCCCTAGCGAAAGGTGGTGACCGTGCCTCCCGCAAAGAGACGCACAGCACGGAAGACAGCGGCGAAGAAGACGACGGCCCGCAAGCCGGCCAAGCGTCGCACCGTCAAGAAGGCAGCTGCGAAGAAGACGACGGCACGGAAGCCGGCCAAGCGTCGCACTGCGAAGAAGGCTGCGGCGAAGAAGACGACCAAGCGGGCACCCGCGAAGCGTCGGACCGCCAAGAAGGCTGCGGCGAAGAAGACGACCAAGCGGGCACCCGCGAAGCGTCGGACCGCGAAGAAGGCAGCGAAGAAGGCGCCCGCGAAGCGTCGGACCGCCAAGAAGGCTGCGGCGAAGAAGACGACCAAGCGGGCACCCGCGAAGCGTCGGACCGCGAAGAAGGCGGCGAAGAAGACGACCAAGCGGGCACCCGCGAAGCGTCGGACCGCCAAGAAGGCTGCGGCCAAGAAGGCGCCCGCGAAGCGTCGCACCGTCAAGAAGGCGACGAAGAAGCGGGCGCCCGCGAAGCGTCGCGCCACCAAGCGTCGCTAGCCGGTACCACCTGCGTTGTTGCGAAGGGGCCCTCGGGGCCCCTTCGTCGCGTTCCCCGCATCCGCAGCGCGCGAGTGACTCAGAGCTCAGTGATGAGCTTGAACCCTTCGCCACCTACGGTGTCGACCTCGGCTCGGATCATTGCTTCGAAGGCCGCCCTTTGCTCCTTGGCGTCGGGTGAGGTCTCTTCGATTCCCATGGTCGATCGCCATTGGCTCCTGTGACACAGCAGTGCGGAGATCTTGGCCTCCACGTCTTCTTCGTCGACAGGTTCGACGTGATCGATCTCTTGGGCTTCGAAGAGGAGGAGCTGCTTCGGGCGGTGGGGTGCCCCGGCGGCGGGGAAGAAGTGGGGGTCGCGGGCGGCGACGATCCCGTCGATCACCAGCTCGCCGGCGCGGCGGTGGTCGGGATGCAGGCGGTACCGCTTCCACGGATCGTGACCGAGGATCACGTCCGGCCGGGTGGCGCGGATCACTGCGCACACCTGCTCGCGGTGCGCGACATCGGCTTCGAGCTCGCCGTCGACCGCATCGAGGAAGTGGACCTCACGCGCGCCGAGCGTGCGTGCAGCGGCGCGTTGCTCGTCGCGGCGCGTGCCCACGAGCAGGGCGAGGTCCTGGTCGGGTTCCCAGGTGCCCTTCGAGCCGTCGGTGAGCACCAGGAGCTCGACGTGCGAGCCGGTACGCGCCCACTTCGCGAGCGTCGCACCGCACCCGAACTCGATGTCGTCGGGATGCGCGCCGATTCCGAGCACCCGGGCGCGCATCTCGGGTTCGGTCGTGGTCACGACGCCGCGGGTTCGAGCGATGGGCCGAGTGCGACCAGGTCGGCGGGGATGTCGACGTCGAACGCGAGGTCGCGGTCGCGCACCACCCGAAGGCCGAGGCCCAGCCGCCGCGCCTCTGCCGCGTGGCGGCGGAACGAGTCCGGGCCGTAGGCGAAGTGGAAGTCGGCGGTCGCCGGAACCGACAGCACCGGGGTGCCGTCGTCGCGATGGCAGGGCACGAGCGCCACGACCGGCTGGGAAGCGTCGCGGGTGAGGCGAGCGAGATCGTGCGCACGTGGGAGATCGGCGTGAGCCACGACGACGCGACCGCACCCGCGGTCACGCAGGTGATCGCGTCCGACGCGGGCGGCCTCGTCGAGGGAGCCGGGATCGTCGAGCACGTCGAGGGCGAGGTCGGTGGCCCAGATGCGCACGTCAGGATCCGACGACACCACGACGATCGGCAGGTCACCGGCCGCGTGCACGACTTGTTCGGCCCATCGGCGACCCAGAGCGGCGCGTTCGGCGCCGTCGAGCGATGCGGCGAGGCGAGCCTTGCCCAGCGCGAACGCGCGAATCGGGATCACCGCGCCGGAAGTGTGGGCGCGGGAGACGTCGGGGAACATCGGTCCACGTATGCTACCGAGCGTGGGGGCCCCGACATCCGTGGCGGTGATCGGCGCCGGGTCGTGGGGCACCACCGTTGCGGCCATCATGAGCGAGCACGCGCCCACCACGTTGTGGGGGCGCGACGCCGAGCTCGTCGCCGAGATCGCGGAGCGACACACCAACTCCCGCTACCTCGGTGGCGTCACCCTCCCGAGTGCACTGCGCGCCACCGTCGACCTCGAAGCGGCCTGCTCGGGGGCGACCGTGGTCGTGATGGCGGTGCCGTCGCACGGCTACCGGGCAGTGCTCGAGCGCGCTGCACCCGCGATCCGGCGCGACGCTCCGGTCGTGAGCCTGGCCAAGGGCATCGAGCAGGGAACGCTCTTGCGCATGACCGAGGTGACCCTCGAGGTGCTCGTCGAGCACGACGTCGACCGCGTGGCCGTGCTCACTGGCCCCAACCTGGCCAAGGAGGTCGCCGACGGACAGCCGGCGGCATCGGTGATCGCGTGCACCGACCAGGACACCGCGCGTGATCTGCAGCAGCTCTGCATGAGCCGGAGCTTCCGGGTGTACACCAACCCCGACGTCATCGGCTGCGAAGTCGCGGGCGCGATGAAGAACGTGATCGCCATCGCGTCGGGGACCGCCGCCGGGCTCGGGTACGGGGACAACACCCAGGCGGCGCTGATCACCCGCGGGCTGGCCGAGGTGGCGCGTCTCGGCGTCGCGCTGGGTGGCGAACCGATGACCTTCGCCGGGCTCGCCGGGCTCGGCGACCTCGTCGCCACGTGCACCAGCGCGAAGAGTCGCAACCGGAGCGTCGGCTTCGAGCTCGGTCTCGGTCGCTCGCTGGACGAGATCGTCGAGCAGACGAACACGGTGGCCGAGGGCGTGCGCAGCACCGCGGCGTTGCTCGAGCTCGCAGCGCGCGTCGGCATCGAGATGCCGATCGCATCGATGGTCGGCGCCGTGCTGTACGACGGCCGTCAACCCGCCGACCTCGTGCCCGAGCTCATGTTGCGTGAGGCGAAGGCAGAACTGCACGGGTTCTCGTGAGAGCCGGCTCATGAGCGACGCCGCGTGAGCGGAGCCGGCTCCGACCTCTCCGAGCGCTCGACCACCATCGGCGTGCTCGGCGGCAACCGCGACGCCACCGTCGACCGCCGCGGCATGGTGGCACCGCGCGCCACGACGTGGGAGCTCGACTGGTGGATCGGGGCTGACGACCGGTGGCACGTGCCCCGACGAGAGGCGGCCGTGCGCCAGCACCTCGTCGACGGGATGCCCGTGGTGCAGACCGCGATGCGCGTGCCGAGCGGTGACGCGGTGCAACGGGTGTACGGCGCGCCCGCGAGCGACGTCGGTGAGGTCGCCGTGGTCGAGATCAGCAACGAGTCGCCTGCGCCCTTCGTCGCCGCACTCGTCGTGCGAGGTGCCGCCGCACTCGATCTCGTGGGCGCGACCGCGTACGCCGACGGCCGGAGCGTGCTCCGTACGTCGCGTCCACCGTCGCGTTGGGCGGTGAGCATCGACGGCTCCACCGAACAGACGGTCACGAACGGCGAGGCGTCTGATGGACCGTTCCCGCACCGTCAGGACCGCGGCGCGCGTCTGGTGGGCGCGTTCTTGTACCCCGTCGCACACCGCACCACGCTCCGTGCCGTCGTCTGCCTGGGTACGCACGGGATCGGCGCGACCGAACCGGGTGCGCTGCCCGACGGGGCCGCGGTCGCCCGCGGTTGGCGGGCACAACTCGATCGCGGGCTGCGGGTGGAACTGCCCGACGAGTCGTTGCAGCGGGCGGTCGAGACCGCGCGTGTCGCGACCGTGCTCGCCGGGCAGGCGTGGCGAGTCGAGCCCGAGGTGGCGGCCGCGCTCGAGGACTGGGGCCTCGACGCGGAAGCTGCGATCGCGTGGGGACGGCTCACGGGCCGCGCCCGCCGCCGCCTCCGACGCCGCAATGCGCGGCCGGCCACGTGGTCGGACCTGCGCGCGTGCGCCGCGATCCCCGACGCGCGGCTGCTCGCAGTCCTCCGCTCGTGGCTCGTCCAGGACCACGACGACGGCGTGACCCTGCTCGCGGACTGGCCACCCGAGTGGACGGGCCAACCGCTCGACGTGCGCGACGCGCCGACGCGGCGCGGCCCCGTGTCGTGCTCAGTGCGGTGGCACGGTGGACGCCCGGCGCTCTTGTGGGAAGGACCCGAGGGTGCGACGTTCACCGCGCCAGGTCTCGATCCCGCATGGTCGTCGACCGCGGCACGCGGCGAGGCGCTCCTGGCCGCGTTCGTCCCGCGGCGCTGACGACCAGCCCGATGAGGCGACCGGCCCGATAAGGTCGGAGCGTGGGGCAGGACGCGGGGCGTCGATCCGGGTCGGGATCAGTTGGCGCGCGGTCGTTGCTCCGTCACTGGTTCGCGTGGAGCCTCGTCGGTCTCGGCGGCGTGCTCGCGCTGATCATGAGCTTCAGCTACCTGCACGCGTTCCTCGAACCGACCAACCGGCTCGAAGGGTTGCCGATCGGCATCGTGAACCTCGACCGTGGTGCCGACGCGTTGGGTCAGCACCTCGACGCAGGTGAGGAGGTGCTCGCGGAAGCGACCGCGCCACAGCCCGGCAACCAGCAACCGGTCAAGTGGGTGGAGTACCGGTCGCGCGCCGAGATGGTGCGCGACATCCGCAACTTCGATCTCTACGGCGGGTTCGTGATCCCCGCCGACTTCTCCGAGGAGATCGTGGCGCTGGGCACGGCTCGTGGGGTTGCGCCGCCCGCGCGCCTCGAGGTGCTCGCCAGTTCCGGCACCGGCCAGTTCGGTACCGCGGTGTTCGAGCGCGTCACCGCCACACTGGTGCCGGAGGCATCGGCCAACGTGCGCACGCAGGTCGTCGAACAGTTGCAGGCGGCGAACGCGCAGGTGCCGCCCGCGGGCGTCAAGACCCTCGGCACGCCGGTGGTCGCGCGCACCATCGACCTCGTACCGATCTCCGACGTGTCGGGGCGCGGCCTCGCTCCCTTCTACTTCGCGCTGATGATGACGCTCGCCGGCTTCGCCACCACGACAGCGGTGAGCATCGGCATCGACGTGCTCGCCGGCCATGAGGAGTTCGACGTCCTCGGTCGGATCATCCGGCTCCCCGACCGCGGCGCCAGCGAGTCGGATCGCTGGGGGGCCAAGGCGGTGATCATCGTGGTGATGGCGCCGCTGGCGGCGTTGGCGGAGACGGTGATGGCAGTGAACATCCTGGGCATGCAGACCTCGAGCTGGTGGAACCTCTTCCTGTTCGCCTGGCTCGGCATCACCGCGGTGGCCGCGCTCTCGCTCGTGTTCCTGGTTGCGTTCGGCATCATCGGCGAGCTGGTCGCGGTGATCTTCATCACCATCTTCGGGGTGCCGTCGGCGCTCGGGGTGTACCCGCAGTACGCGCTGCCACCCTTGTTCCGGTTCATCTCCGACTGGCACCCGATGCGCTTCGAGACCGACGGTGCCCGCAGCATCGTCTTCTTCGACAGCCGCACGGCTTCTGGGCTGGGCACCGCGATCCCGGTGCTGTTCGCGTACCTCGTCGGCAGCCTGGTTGCGGGATGGGCCCTGGCCAAGCTGGTCGACCACTGGACCGCACGCCATCGGCGACGCATGGTGGCCCGCGGCGCCGTCGGCGAGCCTCGCGCGCTCCGCGGTCAGCCGCCGTGCACGGAGCGTGGTGATCCAGCTACCCTGGGGTGACCGGGTGGGGCGACATGGGGCGAGGGCTGGGCGGTGGCAGACGGCGCGCGGACTGAGTGGCGTACAGAACTTGCCAGTGCGTCGTTGTACCACCGGCATCGCGGCGCCGCGGATCACGGCGACACGGTCCGCATCCTGGCCATCGACGGTGGGGGCATCCGCGGCATCATCCCCGCGCTGATCCTGGCCGAGATCGAGGAGCGCACCGGCCGCCAGGCCTGCGAGCTCTTCGACTTCCTCGCCGGCACCTCGACCGGCGCGATCCTGGCGCTCGGCGCCGCCACCCCCGGACCCGACGGCAAGGGCAAGTGGAAGGCGCGTGACGGCGTCGACCTCTACACGACGCGCGGGCGCGAGATCTTCTCGAAGGGGAAGTTCTCGATCGGTCTGTTCCACGAGAAGTACCACCACGAGTCGTTCGAGCGCGTGCTCGACGAAGCGTTCGGCGAGGCCATGCTCAGCGAGGCGCTCGTCCGCTGCATGGCCACCGCGTATTCGCTGCGCCTGCGGCAGGTGCACCACTTCGACAGCGACGAAGCGAAGCGCGATCCGAACTGGGACTTCCACATGAAGACCGTGATCCGCGCGGCCACCGCTGCACCGACGTTCTTCGAGCCGGCGCGCGTCTACTCGGCTGACGATTCCGAGCACCTCCTCCTCGACGGCGCGCTCTACGCCAACAACCCGGCCATGATCGCGTTCGTCGAGGCAACACGCGCTGGCGCTGACGACGTCGTCGTGGTGTCGCTCGGTACCGGCGACGAGGTCGAGTCGATGCACTGGGAAGACGTGAAGGACTGGGGACTCGCGCAGTGGGCGCGTCCCATCCTCAACGTGCTGTTCGACGCGATGGGTGAGAGCATCGACTACCAGCTGCGTCACCTGCTCGGCCCCGAGCGCTACCACCGCTTCCAGACGCCGCTCGACACCGGCAGCCACCACCTCGACGACGCGAGCGATCGCAACATCGAAGGGCTGATGGAAGACGCGGCCAACCTCGTGCGCGATCACGACCAGGAGATCGACCACCTGTGCGAGAAGTTGGTGCGGTGACGCGAGGCCGCGCCGCGGCGTTGGCGCTCCTGCTCTTCGGCGCCGTGGCCTGCGCGGTGTTCGGCGGTCGCGGCGACCGCGCCATCGCAGCGGTGTGCACGAAGTCGTGGGTCAGCGCGGTCAGTGGCGACTGGACCGACGGCACCAAGTGGACGGGCGGCACGGCGCCGACCGGAGGAGATGACGTCTGCATCGACGTCGCAGGCACCTACACGGTCACCTTCACGGGCTCGGTGGGGGTGCACGCGCTCACGGTCGGGAGCATGACGACCGGGACCCAGACGCTCGTCGTGCAGGGCACGAACTCGGTCAACACCCAGTTGTCGCTGGGCGCGGACTCGGCCGTCACCGCCAACGGCGCGGTCACCCTCACCTCCACGGGAGGTGGTTACTCGTATCTGGAGCTGGGCGGCCACACGTTGACGAACTCGGGTTCGTTCGCTGTGCTCCCGGGTTCGGGTGGGAACCGCTACTTGCGGGGCGGTCCGTTCGTGAACACGGGTTCGTTCGCGACGTCGGTGGCGTTGGAGTCGAACAGTCTGGTCGTTCGTCAATCAAGGCGCGGTGACGGTGACGGCGGGTGACTGGTCGTTGAACACGTCGTTCAACAACGCGTCGGGGTCGGTGGTGTCGTCGGGTTCGGGTGAGGTGGTGTCGAACGGGACGTACACGCAGGGTGGGGGGACGACGTCGGGGAACCCGATCCTCGTCACCGCCGGCACCGTGAACTACACGGGTACCGGCGTGTCGACCATCGTGGCGCGCGGCGGGATCACGTTGAACGGCACCATCGCCGCCGGGCAGTCGCTCGTCGTGCAGGGCACGAACTCGGTCAACACCCAGGTGACACTGGGCGGCGACGTGACCAACTCGGGGTCCCTCACGCTCATGTCGACGGGCGGTGGGTATCGTACCTGGAGCTCGCCGGCCACACGTTGGCCAACTACGGCCTCTTCTCCGTCACCGCAGGTGCGCGGCGGCACCCGCTTCCTGCGGGGCGGGCAGTTCGTGAACACGGGTTCGTTCGCGACGTCGGTGGCGTTGGAGTCGAACAGCTTGTCGTTCGTCAATCAAGGCGCGGTGACGGTGACGGCGGGTGACTGGTCGTTGAACACGTCGTTCAACAACGCGTCGGGGTCGGTGGTGTCGTCGGGTTCGGGTGAGGTGGTGTCGAACGGGACGTACACGCAGGGTGGGGGGACGACGTCGGGGAACCCGATCCTCGTCACCGCCGGCACCGTGAACTACACGGGTACCGGCGTGTCGACCATCGCGGCGCGCGGCGGGATCACGTTGAACGGCACCATCGCCGCCGGGCAGTCGTTGGTCGTGCAGGGCACGAACTCGGTCAACACCCAGGTGACACTGGGCGGCGACGTGACCAACTCGGGGTCGATCACGTTGGTGTCGACGGGGGGTGGGTGGTCGTATCTGGAGCTCGCCGGCCACACGTTGACGAACTCGGGTTCGTTCGCTGTGCTCCCGGGTTCGGGTGGGAACCGCTACTTGCGGGGCGGTCCGTTCGTGAACACGGGTTCGTTCGCGACGTCGGTGGCGTTGGAGTCGAACAGCTCTGTCGTTCGTCGAACCAAGGCGCGGTGACGGTGACGGCGGGTGACTGGTCGTTGAACACGTCGTTCAACAACGCGTCGGGGTCGGTGGTGTCGTCGGGTTCGGGTGAGGTGGTGTCGAACGGGACGTACACGCAGGGTGGGGGGACGACGTCGGGGAACCCGGTCCTGGTGGCGAGCGGGAACCTCGCGTACAGCGGTGGTGGCGCGTCGGCGGTCGTCGCGCGTGGCGGGATCACGTTGACGGGGAACCTGGTCTCGGGGCAGTCGTTGGTCGTGCAGGGCACGAACTCGATCAACACGACGGTCAACCTCGGGGGCGACGTCGTGAACGCGGGGTCGATCACCATGACATCGACGGGCGGTGGGTGGTCGTACATCGATCAGAACGGTCACCAGTTGACGAACTCGGGTTCGTTCGCTGTGCTCCCGGGTTCGGGTGGGAACCGCTACTTGCGGGGCGGTCCGTTCGTGAACACGGGTTCGTTCGCGACGTCGGTGGCGTTGGAGTCGAACAGCTTGTCGTTCGTCAATCAAGGCGCGGTGACGGTGACGGCGGGTGACTGGTCGTTGAACACGTCGTTCAACAACGCGTCGGGGTCGGTGGTGTCGTCGGGTTCGGGTGAGGTGGTGTCGAACGGGACGTACACGCAGGGTGGGGGGACGACGTCGGGGAACCCGATCCTCGTCACCGCCGGCACCGTGAACTACACGGGTACCGGCGTGTCGACCATCGCGGCGCGCGGCGGGATCACGTTGAACGGCACCATCGCCGCCGGGCAGTCGCTCGTCGTGCAGGGCACGAACTCGGTCAACACCCAGGTGACACTGGGCGGCGACGTGACCAACTCGGGGTCCCTCGAGCTCACGTCGACCGGCGGTGGGTACTCGTACCTGGAGCTCGCCGGCCACACGTTGGCCAACAACGGCCTCTTCTCCGTCACCGCAGGAGGTGGCGGCTCCCGGTTCCTGCGTGGTGGGCCGTTCCTGAACAACGGCACGATCTCGCTCGATGCGGGCGTGAACCTGAGCAGCGCCAGCATGTCGCTGGTCCAGTCGGCCAGCGGGCAGTTGCGCTCGACCATCAACGGCGGCGGAGCGTTCGGTCGCTGGACCGGCCTGGGTGCGGTCACACTCGGTGGCACCGTCGGCGTCGACGGCGGCGCGGTGCAGCCCACCGGCACCACCTACCCCATCCTCGGCTATGCGTCGGCGACGGGGACGTTCGCCGCTCGCGACTTCGGTGGTCAGGGCTACGGAATCCAGTACAACGGCAACAACCTGACGCTCGTGGCACTGGTGCCCGGCAACTCGGACGCGACCATCCTCGCGTCGTCCAGCACGGTGCTCAGCGGACAACCGGTCACCTTCACCGTGACCGTGGTCGCAGTGTCGCCGGCGTCGGGGACGCCCACCGGCGACGTCGTCTTCTCCGACGGCCTCACGCCGATCGCGACCGTCGCCCTCGACGCCGCCGGACAGGCCTCGCACACCACGAGCACGCTCACGTCCGGTGCGCACTCGATCAGCGCGCGTTACGAGGGTGACGACAACTTCTCTCCCGACAACACGCCGAGCACATCGGTGACGGTGAGCTCGGGCAGCAACGTCCCCGCCGTGGGCGTCGTCGGGAATCCGGCGTCGATCATCGTGGGGCAGACGGTCACCTTCACGGCAACCGTGAGTGGCGGGATCGGGACGCCGACCGGCACCGTCGAGTTCCTCGACGGTGCGACGTTCCTCGGTTCGTCGACGCTCGACGCGTCGGGGAACGCGTCGCTCGCTGTGTCGAGCCTCACCGCAGCGACCCATGACATCGCCGCGCGCTACCTCGGTGACGCGACGTACTCGAGCGCGATGTCGCCCGTGCTGTCGTACCCCGTGGGCCCGGTCAGCACTGCTCTCGTCGCGGTGGTCGGGAACCCCGCGGCGATCATCGTGGGGCAGACGGTCACGTTCACCGCCACCGTCAGCGGCGGCGTCGGGACACCGACGGGGGTGGTCGAGTTCCTCGACGGTGCCACGCCGCTCGGTTCGTCGACGCTGGACGGTTCCGGCAACGCGTCGCTCGGTGTGTCGAGCCTCACCGCGGCGACGCACGACATCACCGCGCACTACCTCGGCGACGCGGCCTATGCCAGTGCCACCTCGCCCGTGCTGTCGTACACGGTTGACCCCGGCAGCAGCATCGCGACCGTCGGTGTCATCGGCACACCGGCGGCGATCATCGTGGGGCAGACGGTCACCTTCACTGCAACCGTGAGCGGCGGGGTCGGCACCCCGACCGGCACCGTCGAGTTCCTCGACGGTGCGACGGTCCTCGGTTCGTCGACGCTGGACGCGTCGGGGAACGCGTCGCTCGGTGTGTCGAGCCTCACCGCAGCGACGCACGACATCACCGCGCGCTACCTCGGCGACGCGACGTACTCGAGCGGGACCTCACCGGTGCTGTCGTACACGGTCGACCCGCCCATCGTCACCACCGCGACCTTCTCGGTGAGTGCCAACCCGGTGTTCACCGGCGACTCGCTGACCATCACGGCGACCGTCAGTTCGGGCAGCGGTACGCCGACCGGCTCGGTCCAGTTCCGCGACGCGACGTCGGTGCTCGCGACCGAGCCGCTCGACGGCTCCGGCCAGGCGGTGTGGACCGCCAGCGGTTTCGTCGTCGGAGCGCACTCCATCTCGGTGGCCTACACGGGTGCGGCGACGTTCGCGACGAGCGCGTCGCCGGTCCTGGTCGTGAGTGCGCAGGACCCGCCCGCGCTGCCCGGTCCGGGCGCCACTGCCATCGTGCTCTCGGGCCCGCTGGCGCCGCTCGAGCCCGGCGACCAGGCGACGTTCACGGCCACCGTGCTGCACTCCGACGCCGCGGCGCCGACCGGCGCGGTCGACTTCCTGGACGGGACGACCACCCTGGGGAGCGTCGCACTCGACGGCGCCGGCCGGGCGACGTTCACGACCGCACCGCTCGACGTCGTCACGGAGCCGACGGCCACGGGGGACGTGAGCGTGCAGTCGGTCGACCTGTCGATCATCGCCTCATACCCCGGTGACGTCAGCTACACGGGAAGCAGCACCGACCCGTTCCCGTTGACCGTCGGCGGGAGTGGACCGCCTCCTCCGCCGCCTCCGCCGCCTCCTGCCTCCTCCGCCTCCTCCTCCTCCTCCTCCTCCGACCCCGCCGCCCTCCGATCCGACAACTCCGACCCCGCCGCCCTCCGATCCGACAACTCCGACCCCGGCTCCGGGCACCCCTGATGGCGGTACGACGGTGGTGCCGCCCGCGGTCGGCGGCGCCACCGCCGCTCGGGGGACCCAGACCGCCAGCCCGACGACGTCGACCGCCGCGCCCGGGAGCACGGTCGACGGACAGTCGGCCGAGCGGCGCGACCGATCGGCGAACAGTGGCTCGAGCGAGGAGGCGACCGGTCCGACCGGCGACGGTGGGAGCGTCGGGGACTCCGGCTTCTTCGCTCCACTGCAACGCTCCACGATCGTGCAATCGATCGCCGCCCCCGGCGACGTCGACTTCGGGGCCAAGCACCTCGCGGCCAACTTCTCGCTCGCCCTGCTCTTCATCCTCCTGTCGTGGTTCCCCGCCGAGCTCATCAACAGCGTGCTCAAGGAGCACAGCCATCGCTTCGGCGGGAAGAGCAAGGTGCGATCGTGGCTCGACCGCGCCGAGGCGCGCGTGCACTCGCTGCCCTTGCCGGTGCTCGTGATCGGCTTCACACTGATCGGCGCGGTCATCTACGGGCTGCTCGATCCGCACTTCGGATTCAACCAGACCACGGTGTTGATGGTCTCGGCGATCTTCGTGGGCCTGGGGATGATCACGTTCGCGCACGAGTACGTCCGGGCGTGGTACGTGAAGCGGTTCCTCGACGTGCCCGCGGACTTCGAGACGTTCCCGCTCGGTCTCCTCCTCGCCGTCATCCTCGTGTTCTTCTCGCGCGTCGCGCACTTCCAGCCGGGCTACGTGTTCGGCATCGTCGCCGGGGTGGCGTTCCGGGGCGGGGTCGAAGATCGCGAGGAGGGCAAGAGTCTCGCGGTGGCGTCGCTGGCGACGCTCGTGCTCGCGCTCGTCACCTGGCTGGCGTGGATCCCGGTGCGCGACGCGGCGACGCTCCCGCACCCGGGCGCGGTGGCGATCTGGTTCGACGCGTTGTTCGCGTTCGTGTGGATCTTCGCCATCCAGACCGTGGTCTTCAGCCTGATCCCGTTGCGCTTCCTCGACGGTGACCGTGTCATCAAGTGGAGCCGGGTCTGCTGGTTGCTCCTCTACCTCGCCGCGATGTTCGTGTTCGTGACCACGCTGGTGCACCCGACCAGCGAGGAGTACGGCGGTTCTTCACAAGCGACGTTCTGGTCGATGCTGATCCTGTTCGTCACGTTCACCGTGGTGGCGCTGCTCGTCTGGGCCTGGTTCCGCTTCGAGGACCATCGCAAGCGGCGGTTCGGCCGGCCCGGATCCGCGATCGGGTCAGACGTGGGCGAGTCGGAGCGTGAGGAGCTCCCACGGTCGTAGCGCCGTCCGACCGGCGAACGGTGCGAGCTCGACGCCGGTGAGGTCGACGACGACGCCGGTGAGCGGGCGGCCGTCGCGCGCGACGGTGACCTCGGCGCCGTCGGGCGTGCGGTTCACCAGCCGCAGCACGAGCGCACCGGTGTCGTCGCGGAACAGCGCCGACACCTCGGCCCCGTCGACGTCGAGGGCGCTCCCCGCGCCGGCCCGGACGCTCCCGGCCAGCCGCCGCCGCGCACCCGCTCCAAGGGCACCAGCACGTCGTCGGCGACCGCCGGGAGGTCGACGGTGTGCACGTCGCCCCGATGGACCAGGACCGCGTAGTCGAGTGTGACCGCCGTCTGGAGCTGGGGGCCGTCGAGCCGGTCGAGCGGACCGGCCGGGTTGGGCCGCAGCCGCGGCTCCGAGCGCGACAGGTATCCGGTGGCCCGAAGCAGCGTGAGTGCGAGCTCGGTGCCGTCTCCGACCACTTCGTACTCGAGGAGTCCGTCGTGGAACAGTCCGAGACCGATGATGTTCCCCTCTCCGTCGCGGCCGGCGCAGTCGACGAACCGGCGGGACACGAACGTGGGGAGACCGAATTCGTGGGGACCGCCCTCAGCGGTGAGCCCACGGTGCACGATGGCGAACGCGCAGTCGGCGTCGGATCCGTCGACGGGTGCGGGCAATGGGAAGTGAGCTCGCAGACGGTGGTCGCGGACGCGGTGGTCGAGCTCAACGTGGACTCGCACGAAGCGCTCACCGGCGCGCACCTCGTAGGTGGTGACGACATCGGTGGGGACACGCTCGTCGCTGCGGATGTCGCATGCCCGCTCGTCGCCGATCGCGCGCGCGGGCAGCGAGTAGCGGGCGACGACTTCGATGCGAGCGCGCACGGGTCCCGACTCGGTGATCGACACCGTCACCGACTCGGGTCGGTCGACCACGGTGTCGATCACGGGCGGGGAGTAGTTGTAGGTGTCGCCACCATCGCCGCCGTCGACGTAGCGGTTGCACCCGGCCACGGTCACGCCGTCGCACGTCACCGAGATCGAGCCGTCGACGGGATCGACGACCGCGCGCACGTGCTCGTTCTCGAGCGCGAGGCCCGCAGCCCGAACAGCAGTGCGCGGGCCGTCGCCTTCGACGACGCGGTACGACCGCCAGCCGAAGCCGGGCACCGCGCTCGTCGCCACCAGCACCTCACGCACCGGGGCACGCCGCTGACGGATCGAGATGGTGGCACCCGCCTCGCCCAGCGCGAGCAGCTGCTCCTTGGTGGACTCGAGGTCGACCTCCGCCTCACCGGGCGCAGCGTCGTGGAAGGTGAACTCTTCGGTGGCGTCGGCGAGCGTCTCGTGCTCGACCCGGTTGACGCGTGCGCCGGCGAGCTCCGGGCCCCGCATCATCTCGAGCACCCAGCGGATCTTCTGACCCACGACGACGGTCGAGATGCCCTCGTCGGTGGTGGTGGTGTGCACCACCTGCGTGGCGCAGGCGCCGCCGTCGTCGAGCGCGACCAGGTGCACCGGACCGCGGCCCGGGAGCGGCACGCTCACGACCCCGCTCCGGTCGCGTGCGGTGCTGTTCACGACGATGGTCGACGAGGGTGGGACGTCGACGGTGGTGGCGAGGGTGCGCACCGCCTCACGCGTCAGGGCCTCGCCGACATGACGCGCCTCCTGGTAGCGCACGCGCACCGCCTCCACCACGTCGTCCGCGCTGCACGCGCACGACGAGTCGTGCGCGCTGTTGAGCACCAGCTGGTGCCACCCGATGTCGAGCAGGGCGGTGGGGTACTGGCTGGGTGGGAGCAGCAACGCCGAGAGCGGTTCGGCGTAGCGCTCGATGCTGCGCTCGGCGCGCGCGGCGAGTTGGTGCACGTCGACGCGGTTCGATGCCACGCCCATCAGTACGTTGGCACGCGCGCCCGAACGCAGCTCGCCGTCCCACGTGGCGAGTCCGTCGGTGGGCTGCGCGCCCACGTACTCGGCAAGTGACGTGACCACGAACCGATAGTCGTCCTGGAGCTCGTTGGCGGCCGCCACCACCTCACCGAGCCACGGCTGGGGGAGCAGGTGGTCGGACCCGTTCATGAGGAGCATGTCGCCACCGCGGAGGGCTGCGGTGCCGAGCTCGGCGTCGTACCCGCGGGCGCGGGCCACGAGTTGCGCCGGGTCCTTCGGGATGTCGCGGCCGTTCGAGTACGAGCCGAACAGGTACTCGGCGCGCACGGTCGAGCCGTCGGGGGCGCGCCACCAGAACGCGGTCCGGTCGATCTCCGACGGCACCCCGCGCCACACCACCGCGTGCTCGAGGCCGGCGAGGCGCAGCAACTGGGGCATCTGCGCGATGTGACCGAACATGTCGGGGAGGTACCCGACCCGCATGCCCGCGTCGCCGCCGAGTGAGGAGGCGCGGTCGAGGCCGTGCTGCAGGTTCCGGATGATGGTCTCGCCCGACACCATGAACTCGTCCATGAGGATCATCCACGGCCCGACCTGCAACCGTCCCGCGGCGGCCAACGCACGGAGGCGGGGCTCCGCCTCGGGCCGCACGGCGAGGTAGTCGTCCAGCACCGCGGTCTGGCCGTCGAGCAGGAACCGCGTGAACGAGGGATCGGCTTCGAGCAGGTCGAGCAGGTCGTCGACCAGGTGGACGAGCTGCACCCGGTAGCGCTGGAACGGGGCGTACCACTCCCGGTCCCAGTGGGTGTGGGGAACGATGCCTACCTGTCGGGGTGCCGCATTCACGGGCTCAGGATACGAGCGAGGCCGTTCGGGGACCGTCGTGTCAGGAAGTCGACAGGTTCGTGTCGCACTTCGTTCACGTCACCGCGTCAAACGGGAAACTGCGCTTCCTTAACGTTCTCTGAGCCAGGCGGAGCGGGCAACGGGGCCACACGTCCGGTGGAGCAACACCTCTCTCAGGACCACTCTCAGGAGGACCTTGTGAAACGGACGATACGCCGGATCGGCATCGTCGCGACCATCGCTGCCGCGCTCGTCTTGATGACGAACGTCGCCGCATTCGCGGTGGACCCGTCGATCGATGTCAATCCGATCAAGGGCATCTCGCACACCGATCTCGGCCTCAACAACTTGTGGGTCGTCATCGGCGCGGTGCTCGTGATCTTCATGCAGGCGGGCTTCGCGCTCGTCGAAACCGGCTTCTGCCGCGCGAAGCACGCGTCGCACGTGGTCAGCACGAACTTCGCCGTGTTCGGCGTCGGCTTCGTGGCGTTCTTCCTCGTCGGCTTCCCTCTCATGTTCAGCGGCTTCAGCTACGCGCCGTTCGGCATGACGGCGCCGCTGAGCACCCAGTCGCTGATCCACTTCGGTGACAGCGGCAACTGGGTGTTCCTCTGGGGCAAGAGCGGTTGGGGCCTCGGCGGTCTCGCGTACAGCGTGCCCGTCGCCGCCTTCTTCCTCTACATGGTGGCCTTCATGGACACCACGGCCACCATCCCCACCGGGGCCATGGCCGAGCGGTGGAAGTGGAAGGCGTTCGTGGGCTGGGGCCTCTTCTGCGGCGCCCTCTACTACCCGATCTTCGGCGGGTGGACCTGGGGCGGTGGCTGGCTCTCCAAGCTCGGGAACAGCCTCGACCTCGGCTTCGGCTACGTCGACTTCGCCGGATCCGGCGTGGTGCACGCCATGGGTGGCATCGCCGGCCTCGCGGGCGCAATCGTGCTCGGTGCTCGCATCGGCAAGTTCGGTCCGGACGGGAAGCCGCGCACGCTGGCGGCGCACAACATCCCCATGGCCATGCTGGGAACGTTCATCCTGCTCTTCGGGTGGTTCGGGTTCAACGCCGCATCGACGTTCGCGGCCACCGACCTGCGCTTCACCGTGGTGGCGGTGAACACCGCGATCGCCGCGGCGTTCGGAGCAACGGTGGCGATGTTCTACTGCCAGAAGCGGATGGGCAAGCCCGACCCGGGCATGATGGTCAACGGCATGCTCGCCGGCCTGGTGGCGATCACCGCCCCGTGCGCCTTCGTGCAGCCGTGGGCGGCTGCCGTCATCGGCGGCCTCGCTGCGATCATCATCGTCGAGTCGGTGTTCTTCTTCGAGCGCAGGGGAATCGACGACCCGGTCGGCGCCATCTCGGTGCACGGCGTGGGCGGCATCTTCGGCGTCCTCTGCATCGGCATCTTCTCCGACGGCCGGTACGGCGCAGGTTGGAACGGCACCGCCGGTTCGACCACCGACGGCAAGGGCGTCACCGGGATCCTCTACGGCGACGGCAAGCTGTTCGGCAGTGGATCGTTCGGCAAGCTCGGTTTCGGCCAGCTGGCGTCACAGGCGATCGGTTGTCTGGTGATCATCTTCGTCATGGGCGGCATCGCCTACCTGTTCTTCAAGGTGCAGGACAAGCTGATGAAGGGCGGCATCCGCTCCGAGGAGGCCGACGAGATCGCTGGTCTCGACCTGCCGGAGATGGGCGCACTCGCCTACGACAACCTGCAGGTGCGCGAGCTCGACGTGGTCGGGGTCGAGCAGGAGATCGTCATGTCGGGGGGCCCCTCACAGGACCCGACGACCGGACGGTAGTCCCAGGGCAGGACTCGGGAACGGCCGGCGGACCTTCGGGTCCGCCGGCCTTCTCGCGCTCGGGATCCTTCAGTCGCTGCCGATCCAGCGGTAGCCGATGCCGGGTTCGGTGACGATGAGCCGTGGGCTCGTGGCGTCGTCGCCGAGCTTGCGCCGCAGCTGACCCACGTAGACACGCAGGTAGTTGCTCTCCGAGCCGTAGCCGCGACCCCACACCTGGCGGAGCAGGTACTCGTGCGTGAGCAACTTGCCCGGCTGCGTGGCGAGCTGCTCGAGGAGCGCGAGCTCCGTCTTGGTGAGGTGCACGACCTCGCCGTCGAGACGCACCTGCTTGCGCACGAGGTCGACCTCGAGCCCATCGACGTGCACGACCGCGGGCACGGACGACGCCTGGGGCACCCGTCGCAGTGTCGCGCGCACCCGGGCGAGCACCTCCTCGACGTCGAACGGCTTGGTCACGTAGTCGTCGGCGCCGGCGTCGAGGGCCTCGATCTTGTCCTGCTGGCGGTCGCGCGCGGTGAGCACGACGACGGGCACGTCACTGAACGAGCGCATGCGCCGCAACGCTTCGATGCCGTCGAGGTCGGGGAGGCCGAGGTCGAGCAGCACGACATCGGGCCGGTTGTCGGCGACCAGGACGAGTCCGTCTTCGGCGTTGGGCGACTCGAGCACCTCGAGCCCGCGCGCCTTGAGGCTGGTGCGCAAGGCGCGACGTAGCGAGGTGTCGTCCTCGATCACGAGCACCGTCGTCATCGCGCTCCCGCCGGCATCACGAACACGAACGTCGCGCCCCCGCCTGGGGTCTCCTCGCACCATACGCGGCCGCCGTGCGCGGTCACGAGTGCGTGCACGATGGCGAGCCCGAGGCCGGTGCCGCTGGCATCGGGACGGGCGTCGACACGGGCGAACTCCTCGAAGATGCGATCGCGTTCCTCCGCCGGGACCCCGGGACCGTGGTCGGCGACCCGCACCTCGACCTCACGAATCGCCTCGTCGTGCAACGGGCTGGGGCAGCACGACACCAGGATCTCCGAACCCGGCGGCGCGAAGCGCAGCGCGTTCTCGAGCAGGTTGCCGAAGACCTGTTCCATCATCTGCACGTCGACCTCGACGTCGCCGAGCGCGGCCGGGATGTCGAGGCGCACGCGGTGGGCGCGCGCCAGCGGGCGCAGTCGCCGGATCGCGGCCTGGGCGAGATCGCTCAGGCCGACGCGCTGGCGGTGGACCTCGAGGCCGCCGGCGCGGATGCGGCTCAGCTCGAGGATGTTGGTGACCAGCCGTTCCAGCCGTTCGGTCTCGTCGTAGATGGTGTCGAGCAGTTCGGTGCGGTCGGCGGGGGAGAGGTCGAGATCGGGTGCACGCAACGTCGACGACGCCGCCTTGATCGCGGCCAACGGAGTGCGCAGGTTGTGCGTGACCGCGGAGAGGAACCCCGAACGCGTGCGCCCGACCTGGGCGTCGATGCGCGCGTCGCGGGCTTCGCTCTCGAGCCGGAGGCGATCGATCGCCGCCGCGAGCCCGGCGACGAGCGCTTCGAGCAACGCCCGGTCGGAGCCCGCCAGCGGGTGTTCCCGACTGGGCACCACTTCGACCTCGAGAGGGGCGATCCGCACGACGGACATCGCGCCGGGTGTGCCGGGACCCTCGGCGGTCGTCGATGCCGAGGACGCGCGCACCGTGCAGCGCACGAGTCGGAACAGGGCGACGAGCGCGTCGGCCGCGCCCGCGACGACCGCGGCCGGGTCCTCACCCGCCATGAGGCGGGTGGTGAGGTCGAGGCGGATGTGCGTCTCGCGTTCGCGTTGCTCGGCGGTGCGGCGGGCGGCGTCGAGCCGCGACACCGTCCACCCGAGCACCGCCGACGCGGTGGCGAAGACGACGAGCGCGGCGAGGTCGTCCTCCTTCTGCACGTCGAGACTGCCGGTCGGTGCGGTGAAGTAGTAATTGAGCGCGAGGAACGCGGCGACGGTGCCCGCGACTGCAGCGGGGCGTCCGAGCAGCGTCGCGACGAGCGCGGCCAGGAGCAACAGGAGCGCGGCGGTCGTGAGGTCGGCTTCGAACACGCGCGCCACGACGGTGGTCGCGACGACGATGACCAGTGCGAGCACCACCCGGGCGCCGTTCTTGACGGCATCTTGACGCGTCACGGGCTTGCGCTGACGGCCTCTTGACGAATGCCCCACGACGATGGGCGCATGGCCACGACAGTCACCGATCCGAGCCTAGGTCCGTCCCCTGCGCCGGCAGGTGGTGCCAACCACCGCGGTGAGCCGCCGACGCGTGGCGAAACGCCCGCGGTCGGTGGCCGCTCGCGTCGGCCCGACGTCGTCACCATGATGCTCGGTCGCAAGATCCGGACCGACCAGGAGATCCACGAGCGCCTCGACAACCCCACCGCGTTGGCGGTGTTCGCCAGCGACGCGCTGTCGTCGGTGGCCTACGCGACCGAGGAGATGCTCACCGTCCTCCTCATCGGCGGTGCCGGTCTGCTGGCGTTCGGGACGCTCGTCCCTCTGACGCTCGGCATCGTCGCGCTGCTCGTGATCCTGGTGTTCTCGTACCGCCAGACGATCAAGGCCTACCCCAGCGCCGGTGGCGCGTACATCGTCACCCGCGACAACTTCGGGGTGTTGCCCGCGCAGATCGCCGGGGTCGCGCTGCTCACCGACTACATCCTCACCGTCGCGGTGAGCGTCTCGGCCGGTGTGGCCGCGATGTACTCCGCGTTCCCGGGCGCGTACCCCTACCGGGTGGGCATCGCGGTCGCACTGATCTGGCTGATCGCGTTCATGAACCTGCGCGGGGTGAAGGAGTCGGGCCGGATCTTCGCCGTTCCCACCTACGGCTTCGTCGTGTCCATCCTCGGCCTGATCATCGTCGGCGTGATCAAGGCGATCGTCGGCGGGCTCGACCCGGTGCACGTGCAGCACGCCGAGCTCGCCGCCGGTGCCGGCGGCTCCCTGGGCATCTTCCTGCTCATGAAGGCGTACGCCGGCGGCTCCACGGCCATGACCGGCGTGGAAGCCATCTCCAACGGAGTTCCCGCGTTCAGGCCGGTGGAGTGGAAGAACGCCCGCAAGGTCCTCGGTTGGTTGGGCGTGCTGCTCGGCGCGATGTTCATCGGCATCTCCTTCCTGGCGTTCAAGCTCCACCCGATCCCGAGCTCCAAGGAGACGGTGCTCAGCCAGATCACCCGTGCCGTCATGGGCACCGGCGCGCTGGGCAACATCGCGTTCTTCGTCATCCAGGCGATGACGATGCTCATCCTGGTCTTGGCGGCGAACACGTCCTTCGCCGACTTCCCTCGGCTCGCGAGCTTCCACGCCGAAGACCACTTCCTGCCGACCCCGCTCACCAAGCGCGGCCGCCGACTGGTGTTCGCCAACGGCATCGTCGTGCTGGCCGGCCTGGCGACGCTGGTCACGGTGATCTTCGGCGCCAGCGTGGCGCACCTGATCCCGCTGTACGCGATCGGTGTGTTCACGTCGTTCACGCTCTCCCAGGGTGGGATGGCGAAGCGCCATCTCACGCTGCGGGAGGAGGGTTGGAAGACAGGGCTCTGGATCAACGGCACCGGTGCGGTCGCCACCCTCGTCGTCGGCATCGTGATCGCGGTCACCAAGTTCACCCACGGTGCGTGGATCATCATGATCGTCGTGCCGGTCACGGTCGCGGTGCTGGTCCGGGTGAACAAGCACTACGAGCACGTGGCGACGAAGCTCGACGAGCCCGACCCCGAGCTGGCCATCGCCACGAGCAACCGCCTCGGTGCGGTGGTCCTGGTGTCGCGCGTCGACGACGGACTCGACCGAGCGATGCGCTACGTCGATCACCTGGACGCCGACCGGGTGCGAGCGGTGCACGTCGGTGCCGAAGACCGCAGCCTCGGCGCCGCCTTCTGGGCGCGCTACGGCTGCAAGCTCGAGTTCGTGGAATCGCAGGGTGGCCTGGTGAAGACGGCGCGCGCGCTGGTCCAGAGCGAGCGGGCCGAACAACCCGAGCATCTGTGCGCGGTCGTCGTGCCCGAAACCATCGAGGAGGCTCGGATGCGCCACGTGCTGAAGCACAACGACGCGCTGCGGCTCAAGGCCGGACTGCTGTTCGAGAAGGGCATCGTCGTCGTCAACATCCCGACCACCGACGCCGACGACACGCTCCTCCACCGTCCGCCGCGGCGCCACGTGGCCTTGGTCCCCGTGGCCACGCTCCACGAAGGTGCGCGCGAGGCGCTGCGGGTCGCCGAACTGCTGCGTCCCGACCGAGTGCGCGCGGTGCACATCGCCGAGCTTCCCGAAGAGGCCGAGACGATCGAGGAGCAGTGGTCGGAGCAGCGCCTCCCGGTGCCACTCGACATCGTCGCCGCTCCCTATCGCGAACTGGGCGAGCCGCTCCTCCACGAGGTCGAGGCGCTCAAGGCCGAGGGCGCCGACCTGATCACCGTGGTGATCGGCGAGTTCGTGCCCAAGTGGTGGCAGCACGGCCTGCACAACCACCGCGCGCTGCAGATGAAGGCGCGGCTCCTGTTCGAGCCCGGTGTGGCCGTGGTGTCGGTGCCCCACCACGTGTGAGGTGGTGAAGCGCTGACTTCGCGCCCTCGCTCGCATCCGCTCGCTCCGTTCCGAGCGCGCTCAGGCGACGACGGTGCGCACGCTCGGCGCCACGGCTAACGTCGACCGGTGCCCGGCGTCGACGCACTCGATCTGTCCCGCACGTCGGTGTTCCTCGACTTCGACGGCACCATGAGCACCACCGACGTGGGTGTGCACGTGCTCTCGAAGGCCGCACCCGATTCGTGGCACGCCATCGACGAGCAGTTCCGCCTCGGCGTGATCGACAGCCGCGAGTGCATCCTCGACGAGTGGGAGCTCGTGGAAGGCGACGAGGCGACGTTGCGTGCGATCGCCGCCGAGGTGACGCTCGATCCCGGCGTCGGGCCGCTGGTCGATGCGCTGCGCGCCGCGGGCGCCGAGCTCACCGTGGTGTCGGACGGCTTCGGGTTCTACGTGGAAGACGCGGTCGAGCCGTTCGGACTCGACGTGCTCACCAATGCGGTCGACTTCACCACTCGTGAGCTGCTGTTCCCGAACGAGGACCGTTGCTGCCCCTGCGCGTCGTGCGGCACGTGCAAGCAGGCGCCGATCAAGGACGCCGCGTACCGCGGCCAGACCACGATGCTCATCGGCGACGGCGCCAGCGATCGCAAGGCCGCGCTCCTCGCCGACGTGGTGTTCGCCAAGGACGCGCTGGCGTCGTGGTGTGCGGCCTTCGGGGTGGAGTTCACGCCGTTCACCACCCTCGGCGATGTCCACCGGATGCTGTTCCCGTCGTCGTGAACGCCGTGTCGTGATGAAGGTCGCGTTCGGGACCGACGAGCACACCACCCTCACCGACGCGGTGCGCGCCGATCTCGAGACGCGCGGCCACACTGTCGTCGCGGTCGGCGACGGCCAGTGGGTCGAAGTCGGCCACGCGGTGGGGGAGGCGGTCGCGAACGGACGCTGCGACACCGGGGTGCTGTTCTGCTGGACCGGCACCGGGGCGTCGATGGCGGCCAACAAGGTGCCGGGCGTGCGCGCCGCGCTGTGCACCGACGCCGCCACCGCGGCTGGGGCGCGCACCTGGAACGACGCCAACGTGCTGGTGATGGGGTTGCGACTGACCAGCCCCGAGGTCGCGACCGAGATGCTCGACGCCTGGTTCGCCACCGCGGTCGATCCCGATGAGGTCGATGTGATCTCGACGCTGGAAGCGCGTCCGCTCCGGGACCCACGCGGGTAGGTTCGGCGCTGTGACTGCCACGTCCGCCGAGTCCGCCGCCAGCACGCCGCCCACCCGCAAGATGGGTCCGACGCTGCGGCTGGAGCGCAAATTCTGGGAGGCAGGCGACGAGGTGGTCGTCGGCATCGACGAGGTCGGCCGGGGCGCGTGGGCCGGTCCGGTGACGGTGGCCGCGGTGGTGCCGGCACCCGAGCACGTGCGCGGCGTGCGCGACTCCAAGCAGCTCACCCGCGCCGAGCGCGACAAGGCCGCGCGCGCCGTCCGCCGCTGGGCGCGCGGTGTCGGCGTCGGCCATGCGTCGTACGAGGAGTGCGACGAGTGGGGTATGACCGAAGCGCTGCGCGTCGCCGCCATGCGCGCGCTCGCCGAGCTCGACGACCAGGGCTTCGTCCCCGACCGCATCGTGCTCGACGGCAACCACGACTACCTGAAGATGCCGACCAAGGTCACGACGGTGATCAAGGGTGACACGAAGTGCCTCGCGGTCGCGGCGGCGTCGTGCGTGGCGAAGGTGACCCGCGACCGCATGATGATCGACGCCGCGGAGCACTACCCGATGTACGACTTCGAGTCGAACGTCGGCTACCCCGCGCCCGCGCACAAGCTCGCGCTCGCGGGCTACGGCCCGAGTGCGATCCACCGGCGCTCGTGGATCTTCATGGAGTCGCTCTGCTGGCGCGGCGTGCCACCTGCGCCAGGACGTCTTTTCATTTAGGGTTTGCCGCAGGCAGGCCGAACCGGAGGTGTGCGACATGGACGCCGACCGCCCTGAGGTGGATCTCCCCGAGGTGCACGCCCGTTCGCTCGACCACGCCCGCCGTTCGGTGGCGGGGGTCGGTCCCGAGCAGTGGGACCTGGTGTCTGATTGCGATCCCTGGACGGTGCGGGAGCTCGTGAACCACGTGGTCACCGGCAACTACTGGGCGGCGGAGCTCGGCGCCGGCCTCACCATCGAGGAGGTGGGTGATCGGCTCGACGGTGACGTGCTGCGCACCGATCCGCTGCGCGTCTACGACGACTCGTCGCTCGTCGCAGCGGCGGTGTTCCGCGCGCCGGGTGCCATGGAGCAGCCGTGCGCGGTCTCGTACGGACCGGTGCCCGGTTCGGTGTACTGCGGCCACCGGTTCCTCGACGTGCTGATCCACGGCTGGGACATCGCCGTCTCGACCGGTCAGGACACCACCCTCGACCCCGACCTCGTCGAGGCGTGCTTCGCGGTGATCGAGCCGCAGATGGACATGCTCGCGGCCAGCGGCATGTTCGGGAACCGCATCGACCTGCCCGACGACGCCGGCCGCCAGGCCCAACTGCTCGGGCTGCTCGGTCGCCAAGATGCGAATGAGCAGGGCTGACGCCGTAGTGTCTGGGGCATGGGTCAGTTCATCACCGTGACCGTGCGTGTCGGCTCGTCCCCGTCGGTGCGCATCTTCGACCTCAACCGCTCGCTCACCGGCATGGCCATCGAGCGGTACGCGTCGGCCGCCGACGTGAAGGAGGGCGACCACCGCCCGCCCGCGGTGCTGGCCAAGCGCCTGTTCGACCTCGGCGTGACGTCGGCGACCGTGTACTCGAGCGCGGTGGCCGTGGTGGCCCCGGCCGATCTGTGGCCCGCGCTGCAGCCCCAGGTGGTCGAGACCATCGAGCACCTCTTCGGCTACTACGGCGACGATGCCGGCTGGTCGGCCGACTCGTTGCGTGCCATCGGCGTCGAACCGCTTCCGATCCTGTTCGAAGCCCCCGGCTGAGCCTCCCTACCGCGAGGTTGCGTCACCTGACTGCGTTATAGGCGGTTGAGTGACGCAACCTGTGAGTGGCGGCGCGCGTCCGTGGCCGCCCCGGTCCCGGCACGCCTCCCGCGGGCAGGTGCAGTGGCGTGGGGGACCGGGGTTGCCTCCACTCTCCGCTTCCCGGGCGGTCGTGTCACGCGTCTTTGACGAATCGAACATACGTTCGATAGTGTGGGGGTGATGGCGATCGTCGCTCTTCCCCGCGACAACCTCCCTCGACGGGACGACGAAGCCCGGGCGCGCCTGCACGAGGTGGCGCGGGGCGCGGCACCGGTGGTGCTGGCGCGCGACCGGGCGGTGCCGCTCGCAGGCGGGCTCGGTGACCTCGTCCCGGAAGGGACGGTGGCGCGGGGGTCGGTGTTGCGGGTCACCGGACGGCCAGGCGCGGGTGCGACCACCGTCGGCTTCGAGCTCGCAGCCGCGGTGACCGCACTGGGGGAGTGGGCGGCGGCGGTCGACGTCGACGCCACCCTCGGGGTCCTCGCCGCGGCCGACGCCGGAGTGGCCCTGGAGCGGTTCGCGGTGGTTCGGCGGGTGCCCCCCGCCCGCTGGGCCACCGTGGTCGCGGCCTTGCTCGACGGCGTGAGCCTGGTGCTGGCGGAGGTGCCGCGCGGGGTGGTCCTGGGCGACGCCCGTCGGCTCGAGGCACGCGCCCGAGAACGTGAGTCGGTGCTGGTGGTCACCGAGACCCGCGGCGCGGTGTGGCCGGGGAGCGCCCTGTGCACCCTCCACGCGGCCGGCTCGGCGTGGGGCGACCACGGCGCGGGTGTCCTCGACGGCATCTTGGGTGCCCGCCGGCTGCGGGTGGAGGTGGAGGGCCGCGGCGCGGCCGCCCGTCCGCGCATCGGCGAGCTCGCCCGGGCGGGGTAGCGGGCGTGACCACCCCGCAGCGCACCTGCGCGCTGTGGTGTCCCGACTGGCCGGTGGTCGCGGCACGCCGTCTGGAGCCCGGGCTGGTCGGCACTCCGGCGGTGGTGGTCGACGACCATCGACGGGGAGCCGGTCCGCGGGCAAGGTGGTGGTGTCCGCGTCGGCGGAGGCGCGGGCCGAAGGGGTTGTGGTCGGGCTGCGCGTGCGCGAGGCCGAGGCCCGCTGCGCCGGTCTGGTGGTCCTCGACGCCGACGAGTCCGCGGACGCGCGCGCGTTCGAGCTGGTCGTCCGCGCGGTCGAGCAGCTGGTGCCACGGCTCGTGCTCGAACGACCGGGTCAATTGTCGTTCCCGACGCGCGGTCCGTCGCGCTACTTCGGAGGTGACGACGCGCTTGCGGCGCGCATCATCGCGTGCGTGCGCGAGCTCGAGGTCACCGACGTGCGCGCCGGCATCGCCGACGGCGTGTTCGCGGCCGGTCTCGCGGCACGGGCCACTCACGAAGATCGGGGCGAGGAGCGTGCACGCGACACGGTCGTCGTGCCGGTCGGCGAGACGTTCACGTTCCTCGCGCCGTGGCCGGTGACCGTCCTCGCCGGTGCAGTCGACGCCGCGTACGGCGGCGGTGCCGACCTGGTCGATCTCCTCGCCCGACTGGGGCTGCGCACACTCGGTGCGTTCGCCGAGCTGCCGCCGGCCGCGGTGCTCGGTCGCTTCGGTCCATCCGGCGCGCTGGCCCACCGGCTCGCGCGGGGCGAGGTCGAGCACGAACCAGTTGCCACGGTTCCGCCCGACGAGCTGCTCGAGGCGATCGAGCTCGATCCTCCCGCGACGCGCGTCGACGAAGCTGCGTTCGTGGCCAAGATGCTCGCCGACCGGCTGCTGGCACGGCTCGACGCGCTCGGCCTCTCGTGCGCGCGTGTGATCGTGGAGGCGGAGACCGAGCACGGCGAGCACCTGTCGCGCACGTGGCGTCACGAGGGCGCGCTCACGCCGTCGGCCCTGGTCGCGCGCGTGCGTTGGCAGCTCGACGCGTGGTTGCTCACCGAGACCGTGACCGCGGGGATCTCCCGGCTCGTCCTCGCGCCCGACGACCTCGGTCCTGCGGTCGGTCGCCAGCTCGGGTTCTGGGGCGGTGATCCCGCGGCCGCCGACCGCGCCGGACGCGCGCTGGCCCGGGTGCAGGGGATGCTCGGGCCCGACGCGGTCGTCACCGCGCTCGACGGTGGCGGGCGCACCCCGGTCGAGCGGATCCGCTGGGTGCCGTGGGGCGAACCGAGGGACGAGGTCGAGACGTTGCCGCCGTGGCCGGGAGCGGTGCCCGGTCCCGCGCCGGCCCGCGTGTTCGACCCACCGGTGTCGGCCGAGCTGGTCGACGCCAGCGGCGCACCGGTCGCGGTGTCGGGGCGGGGTGAGCCCTCGGCCCCGCCCGCGGGTCTGCGTTGCACGGCGTTGCCCGACGGCGGAGGACCGTTGGCGGCATGGAGTGGACCGTGGGCCCACGACCTGCGCTGGTGGGACGTCCGTCGCCGACGCGCGCTGTGGCAGGTGGTGGTCGAGGGTGGCCCCGACGGTTCGGGGGTGGCGTGTCTGGTCGTGCTCGAGCGCGGCCGGACCGCGGTCGAGGCCGTCTACGACTGACCGACGTCTCCGGTCCACGGCCCGACGGAATGAACGTCGACGGTCTGAGGCAGCATGGAGGTGTGTTCGCTCGGTTCCCTCTGCACGCGGTGTGGCGTCACGTCGGCGAACCCGACGGGTTCGAGTGCGCGTTCTTCCGGGTCGAGGACGGCCTGCTGGTCGTGGAGGGCCAGACCATCGCGCTCGACCGAGACGACGTCTGGTCGGTCGGGTACTCGATCAGCATCGACGACGGCTGGCGTACCCGTGCCGCGCGCCTCGCCGTGCGGACAGCCCGCGGCGTCGATGTCCTCGAGCTCGAGCACTCCGGATCCCAGTGGTTCGTCGACGGCCAGCACGCGCCCGAGCTCGACGGGTGCGACGACCTCGATCTCGAGGCGTCGGCCTGCACCAACGCGTTTCCGTTGCATCGGATGGCGCTTCCGGTGGGCGCGCGGGCCGACGCGCCGGCGGTCTACGTGAGCGCGCCCGATCTGCGTGTCGGCCGACTCGAGCAGGTCTACGAGCACCTCGACGACCGCGACGGCGGAAGTCGCTACCGGTACCAGGCGCCGCAGTTCTCCTTCGAGACCGTCATCCGGTTCGACGGGTCAGGCCTGGTCGACGACTACCCCATGATCGCGGAACGGGTTCGCTAGTCGAGTTCCACCGCGACGGGCAACGCGCGCTCGCGCCAGGTGACGAGCTCGCCTTCGTTGCGCGGCTGGTACTTCTCGAACACGACCGTGCGCGCGTGTCGGTCCTCGTCGAGGTCGGTCACCACGCGTCCGCGCGCGTCGTGGGTCGCGTCGTCGATGCGGACGCGCACCGCGGGATCGGCCTGCAGGTTGCGCACCCAGTCGGACTGCTCACCAGCGCCTGCGAGGAGGAACAGCGTGTTGCCTTCGCGCACGTACCAGATCTCGATCTCGTGATCGGTGCCGGTGACGCGCCCGTGCGTCGTGAGGTAGCAGTAGTCGTCCGTCACATTTCCGGGAGGACGCGCTCGTAGCCCGCGGCCGGTGTGCCCGGCGGCTTGAGGTCGGCGGGCCCGGTCCCCGGCTTGCCGAGGACCACTTCGCCCTCGAGTCCGTCGGGGTCGATGAAGAAGAGGCTGATGGCCACCCCGAAGTCGGTGACGAACCCGTCGGTGCAACCGCGCTCGATCAACCGCCGGCGGATCTCGTCGAACGCTTCCTGCGACTCGGCCTGGAGGCCCATGTGGTCGATCGGGCCGCGGCCGAACATCGGCGTGTGCGCGGCCTCGGTGCCGGGCAGCTCGAAGACGTTGAGCTCGGTGTGGGGTCCGATCGTCACGAAGGAGAGGCGGCCCTCCTTCTCGCCGTCGCCGATGACCTGATCGGCGAACACGGTGGCGTCGAACACGTCTCGATAGAAGGCGTGGAACCGTTCGGTGTCCTGGGTGAGCACGGCCACGTGGTTGATGCCCGAGAGGAGCATGAGCCGATGGTACGCGGGGTTGTCGGCCCATCCGGGAGGTTGCCGAGACGAACACATGTTCGATACGGTCGCGGGTCCCATGGTCGACATGTCGGCGTACGCCTCCTCCGTGTTCTCCGACTCCGGCTATGCCGAGTTGCACTGCCACACCAACTTCTCCTTCCTCGACGGGGCCAGCCATCCTGAGGAGCTGGCGGACGAGGCGGCGCGCCTGGGGTTGGCCGGGCTCGCGGTCACCGATCACGACGGCCTCTACGGCGCGGTCCGCTTCGCGCTCGCCGCACGTGACCACGATCTCCCGACGGTCTTCGGCGCCGAGCTCACACTCGGGATCACCCGGCCGGCGAACGGCGAGCCCGACCCCGAGGGTGAGCACCTGCTCGTGCTGGCCGAGGGGCCGGTCGGATACGCGCGCCTCGCGCGCGCGATCAGCGAAGCGCAGATGGCGGGGGAGAAGGGCGCGCCGAGCATCACCGTCGACGCGTTGAGCGGGGCTGCTCGCGCCCCTGTGCACCTCCATCCCGAGCCGAGTGCACGCAACGACAGCTGGTACGTGCTCACCGGATGTCGCAAGGGCACCGTGCCCGCAGCCCTGGTGCGCGACGGCCCGAGCGCGGCGCGCGCGGCGCTCGACCGGCTCGTCGTCGCCTTCGGTCGCGACCGCGTGCTGGTGGAGCTGTGGGACCACGGCGATCCCCTCGATCGGCACCGCAACGACGCACTGGCGCGCATCGCGATGGCGACGGGCGTCGACGTCGTCGCCACCAACAACGTGCACTACGCCACGCCTGCACAGCGTCCGCTGGCCACTGCGCTCGCTGCGGTGCGCGCCGGTCGATCGCTCGACGAGATCGACGGCTGGCTGCCGGCCGCGCCGTTCGCGCACCTGCGCAGCGCGGGAGAGCAGGAGCGGCGGTTCGCTCGGTGGCCCGGCGCGGTGGCGCGCACGGTGGAGCTGGCGCGCGCGTGCGCGTTCGACCTGCGCCTCGCAGCACCGGAGCTGCCCGACCACGACGTGCCGGAGGGTCACACCGAGATGACGTGGCTGCGCGAGCTGACCGCGCGCGGCGCGCGCGTGCGCTACCCGTCGACCCATCCGAAGCACACGGCGGCGATGGCGCAGATCGAGCACGAGCTCGACGTGATCGAGCAGCTCAACTTCCCCGGCTACTTCCTGGTGCTCGTCGACATCGTCGAGTTCTGTCGCATCCACGACATCTACTGCCAGGGGCGAGGGAGTGCCGCCAACAGCGCGGTGTGCTACGCGCTCGGCGTCACCAAGGCCGACGCGGTGGAGCTCGGCCTGCTGTTCGAGCGCTTCCTCTCACTCGAACGCGACGGTCCACCCGACATCGACCTCGACATCGAGCACCAACGGCGCGAGGAGGTGATCCAGTACGTCTACGGCAAGTACGGACGTGAGCGCGCTGCGCAGGTGGCCAACGTGATCACGTACCGACCCCGCTCGGCACTGCGCGAGATGGCGAAAGCGGTCGGCCTCTCACCGGGACACGCCGACGCGCTCACCAAGTGGATCGACCGCTGGGGTCACGACTCGGGCAGCTTCGACACGCTGCGCGACCACCACGACGCCGGCGCGCCGCCGGTCCCGAAGCTCGCGCTCGAGCTCGCCGAGCAGGTGCTCGACTTCCCGCGACACCTCGGGATCCACTCGGGCGGCATGGTGATGGCCGACCGTCCGCTCACCGAGTGCTGCCCGATCGAGTGGGCGCGCATGGAGCACCGATCGGTGCTCCAGTGGGACAAGGACGACTGCGCGGCGGCCGGCCTGGTGAAGTTCGACCTGCTCGGCCTGGGCATGCTCACGATGCTGCACCTCGCGGTCGACCTCGTGCGCGACCACGAGGGTGTCGACATCGACATCGCCACCATCCCGCAGGAACCTGAGGTGTACGCGCTGCTGAGCGCGGCCGACACCATCGGCGTGTTCCAGGTGGAGAGCCGCGCGCAGATGGCCACGTTGCCGCGGCTGCGGCCGGAGAAGTTCTACGACCTGGTGGTGGAGGTGGCGCTCATCCGTCCCGGTCCCATCCAGGGTGGTTCGGTCCACCCCTACCTCCGCCGGCGCAACGGGCAGGAGGAGATCACCTATCCGCACCCGCTGCTCGAGCCGTGCCTGGAGAAGACGCTCGGCGTACCGCTGTTCCAGGAGCAGCTCATGCAGATGGCGATCGACGTCGCCGGGTTCACGCCGGGGGAGTCCGACCGGCTGCGCCAGGCGATGGGGTCGAAGCGGTCCCGCGCCCGCATGGCCGCGATGCGTGATCGGCTGCTCGTCGGGATGGCCGCGCGCGGCATCACCGGCGAGGTGGCCGACGACATCGTGCACAAGATCGAGGGCTTCGCCGACTTCGGCTTCCCCGAGAGCCACTCGGTGAGCTTCGCCTACCTCGTGTACGCCAGCTCGTGGATCAAGTTGCACTACCCGGCCGAGTTCGCGTGCGCGCTGCTCAACGCGCAACCCATGGGCTTCTACTCGCCGCACACCATCGTGCGTGACGCCACCCGCCACGGCGTCGAGGTGCTGGGTCCGTGCGTGGAGAGGTCGCGCAAGGACTGCACGCTCGAGCCACGCACCGAGTCCGCCGGTCCGGTCGGTCGACCCGGACCGGGTTGGCACGCCGACCCGTCGATCCATGCCATGCGGGTGGGGTTGCGCTACGTGCGGGGAGTGGGTGACTCGCTGCTCGACCGCATCGACGAAGCACGCGCTGAGGCACCGTTCACCGACCTCGCCGACTTCACCCGGCGCACGAGCGCGCCCACCGACGCGCTCGAGGCGCTCGCCACCGCCGGCGCGTTCGCGTGCTTCGACCACGACCGGCGCTCCGCGCTGTGGGCGGCGGGGGCGCTGCGCGACGCGCGTCCCGACAAGCTCCCCGGGGTGGTCACCGGCGCCGAGGCACCCACCTTGCCGGGGATGCACGAGTTCGAGGAGATCGCCGCCGACCTCTGGGCCACCGGCCTGTCGACGGCGCGCCATCCCACCGAGCTCGTGCGCGAGCAGCTGACGGCGCGGGGGATCGTCACCGCCGCGCAGCTGCGCGAGCTGCCCGACCGCACCGTCGTCGACGTCGCCGGTGTCGTCACCCACCGTCAGCAGCCGTCGACGGCGAAGGGCGTGATCTTCCTCAACCTCGAGGACGAGACCGGGCTGGTCAACGTCATCTGCACCCCCGACGTGTGGAAGCGCTACCGCGCCGTCGCCCGTACCGCGCCCGCGCTCGAGATCCGCGGTTTGCTCGAGCAGTACCAGGGCGTCGTCAACGTGCTGGCGCGACGCATCGTCGCCCTTCCACTCGGTCTCACCGACCTGCTCAAGTCCCGCGACTTCCACTGACTCGCGGCGGAAGGTGTGCGCCGAGCAGAGTTCGGGCAGGGGAGCCCAGCAGCCGCCCCGCATCACCTGGTTCCGAGGAGCAGTCCGTGACAGGAGTCGACACGCCGGTCGAAGGGCCGGTCGAAGGGCCGGTCGAAGGGCCGGTCGAAGGGCCGGAACGAGCATCGATCCCCGTGCCGCCACCTCTCGCCCGGGAAGCCGATCGGCGCCACCGGCTCACCGTGATGCGGCGGTGGGCGACCGGGACGCTCGTCGCGGTCACGACCGCATGGCTGGTGATCCTGCTCGTCGCGCCGGCGGGGGACTGGGCCGGTTACGTGCGCGCCGCGCTCGAAGCCTCGATGGTCGGTGCCCTCGCCGACTGGTTCGCGGTCACCGCGCTGTTCCGCCGCCCGTTGGGACTGCCGATCCCGCACACTGCGATCGTCGTCGCCCGCAAGGAGCAGTTCGGTCAGACGCTCGCCACCTTCTTCCGTGAGAACTTCCTGAGCGGCGCCGCGGTCGCGGAACGCATGCGAAGCTCCGCCGCGGTGATGCGAGCGTCGACGTGGCTCGCCGAGCGCGAGCACGCGACGACGATGGTCCGCAACGTGCTCGACCGGAGTGTCGGTGCGCTCGACGCCCACCACGAGCAGGTCATC
This sequence comes from uncultured Actinomycetes bacterium, assembly GCA_963720765.1. Lineage (GTDB taxonomy): Bacteria > Actinomycetota > Acidimicrobiia > IMCC26256 > DASPTH01 > DASUAS01. The sequence continues at coordinate 34,168 of CAVRGS010000007.1, read as the reverse complement.
GTCTCCGAACTGTGCCGCGCCGCCGCCGGCGCGCCCCTCACCGAGATGTCGGCGAGCATCCTGCGCGCCGCGATCGAGAGCCCCCAGCTCGACGACGGCATCGTGGCGACGTGCGGCACCGCTCGGCGTGTCATCTCCCGACACGGCGACCGGCTCGAGGAGATGCTCGCCGCGGAACGGCCCTGGTGGCTTCCGGAGGCCCTGCAGCACCGGCTCTTCGAGCACCTGGTCGACCGAACCGTCGACACCCTCGACGCGATCGCACGTGATCCCGACCATCCGACCAGGCAACAGCTGCACACTGCCCTGGTGGATCTCGTCGATCGCCTCGAGCACGATCCGGCGTTCGGTGATCGCTGGCGCGATGTGCAGCGCACCGTCGCCGAGGATCCGCGCGTCGACGCCGTGCTCGCCGAGATGGTCGCGGGCGTGGTCGACCGCATGCGGATCGAAGCGAGCAACCCGGGATCACACCTGGAGGAGCGCCTCGTCGACCTGGTCACCGACATGGCGGCGCGCGTCCGTGACGACGCCGCCCTCCACGTGCGCATCGAGCAGGCGGTGGAGACGACGGTGGATCGCACGATGCGGCGATTCGGTGCGGATGTGGACGCCCTGGTCACGGGGACGATCGCCTCGTGGGACGCCGAGCGGACCGCCGACCAGCTCGAGCTGCTGCTCGGGCCCGACCTGCAGTACATCCGGATCAACGGCGCGGTGGTCGGTGCGCTCGCCGGCCTCGTGCTCTACTCGATCGCGCAGATGGCCGGCTGACGCGCGTGCATCGGCCGAGAGGACGAGGTCGAACCGGACCGAACGAATCCGTCGTACGCGCTTGTGGCGAGGCCGCCGGCCGACGCCGACGCCGACGACGGCACGACCGGCTCCGGCAGTGCCTTGGCGTCGTCGAGGTGTCGCTGTCGTGGTCGTACCGGCTCAGGTCCACGGTCATCGACTGCTTCGACAAGCCGGTCCGCCGAGGATCCTGCCGTCGAACCCGAGGCTCGCCTTCGTCTGCAGGGCCGCGGGATCGATGACCAGGCGGCCACTCCCGGTGCCGCGCTCCCCAGTGCTGTCGATCAACTGCCGACGTCGCTGCCGTTGTACCGATGCGCCCCCTCGTTCGGGGCGACATCGTCGGGGTCGCGCCGCCGCCGTCGGGCACGCAGCACCGGCGATGCGGCGCACCCCGTCGTCCTCGGCGTGCTCATCGATCGCCGGACCGTTCACGCAGGAAGCAGGTGATGGAACGGAAGACGTGCGCGTGCACCGAGCCGAGATCACCCTCGCGAAGGCGGGTAGCCTGGGTCCTCGTCCAGGAGCGGTGGAAATGAACGAGCCTCCGAGTACCCATGTTGCAGTCGTGGCGAGCGGTCCTCACGCGCTTTCGCGCGCTGTTGCGCTCGGACGCCGCCGGGGTCCGAGCCGGCTTCTACGCGCTCCTTCTCAGCTCGGGCGGTGACCTGGTCGCCGGGCTGACGCTCGGCTCGATCACCGGCACCCTCGAGAGCCTGCCCGGCCTCCTCGTTCTCGTCCCCGCTGCCATCGGCATGCGCGGCAACGTGTTCGGCGCCCTCGGCAGTCGCCTGGGGACCGCGGTGCACACCGGTACCTTCCGCATGTCGGGCCGGCGCAACACCCTCGTCGGGCAGAACCTGGCGGCGTCGTTGTCGATGTCGCTCTCGGTGTCGCTGGTGCTCGCGATCCTGGCCAAGGTCATCTGCGTGGCGTTCGGGCTCGAGAACACGATCTCGATCGCGGATTTCGTGGTGATCTCGGTGATCGGTGGGTTCCTCTCCTCGCTGGTCGTGATGGGGATCACCGTGTTCGTGGCCCAAGTCGGGGTTCGCCGGAACTGGGACCTCGACAACGTCACCGCGCCGATCGTCACCGCCGCCGGTGACATGGTGACGTTGCCGGCGTTGTTCCTCGCGACCTACCTCGTCGGCATCCCGTGGCTCACGACGATCGTGGCGATCCTCTGCGCCGCGGTGGCGCTCGTCGCGCTGTTCGCCAGCATCCGATCGAAGTACCCGATCCTGCGCCGCATCGCTCGTGAGTCACTGCCGGTGCTCGTGCTCGCGGGCACCATCGACGTCATCGCCGGTCTCACCATCGAGAAGCGCTTCGAGTCGTTCCTCGTGTACCCCGCGCTGCTGGTGCTGGTGCCGCCGTTCCTCGAGGACTCCGGCGCCCTCGGCAGCATCCTCAGCGCGCGAGTCTCGACCAAGCTCCACCTCGGCACGCTCGTGCCCGGCAAGGGGAGCCTCCGCTCGATCGGGGAGGACTTCCTCCTCGTGTACATGTACGCGGTTCCCGTGTTCCTCCTGCTCGGTGTGTCGGCCGACATCGCTGCGCTCGTCGCGGGGCTCAAGTCGCCCGGGAGCCTGGAGATGATCGCGGTGTCGATGCTCGCGGGGGTGATCGCAACGACGTTCGCGGTGCTCGTCGGCTTCTACGGCGCCGTCGCCGCGCACAAGCTGGGGCTCGATCCCGACAACCACGGGATCCCGATCGTCACCTCGAGCCTCGACCTCCTCGGGGCGGTCGCGCTGATCCTGGTGATCGTGGCCCTCGGGCTGACCTAGGTGAGGTTGGTCGCGAAGAACTCGAGCATGCGCGACCACGCGTCGGCCGCCGACTCGGGGTCGTAGCTCTCGGAGCCGTCACGCATGAAGCCGTGGTCGGCGCCGGGGTACACGACGACCGCGTCTCCCCGCGCGTTGGGTGGGTGGTGGGCCTGCACCTTCTCGATGTCGGCCATGGGGATGTACGGGTCGTTGCCACCGAAGAACATCAGCGTCGGGCACGCGGGTTCGCCGAGCTCGCGGGCGATGCCGCCCCCGTAGAACGGCACCGCCGCCGACACACCGAGGTCGCCGGCCCACATCGCGGCGCGGTAGGTGAACCAGCCCCCCATGCAGAACCCGGTCACACCGATCGAGGTGGCGCCGTCGGCACGCAGCTGATCGGCGGCGGCGGCGAAGTCGCCCTTCAGGTTCTCGGGCGTGATCGAGCCGATCACCGCGCCGAAGTCGGTGGGGTCGACGTCGTGGGAGCGCGCGAAGAAGTCGGGCGCGATCACGCGGTAACCCTGATCGGCGAGGCGCTCGGAGAAGCGCAACAGCTGGGCGGACATGCCGTTGCCCTCGTGCACGACGATGATCCCGGGGCCACGCCGCTCGGCGTCGGCGGCGGGGGCGACCGTGAAAGCGGGCAGGGTGAGCGTGAGGTCGGTCATGTCCTGACTCTCGCGCGCATCCGGCCTCCGTGCATCTGTCGTTGGGACCCTTCGACGCGGATATCCTCAGAACCCAACTGTGGGACAAGACGAACAACCCCGGAATCTCAAGGCCATGCTCTCGGAGGCCAAGGACACGTCCGAGCTCATGGTCGACCTGGCGTACGCCGCACTGTTCTTCGGTGACTCGGGCATGGCCGACGAGGTGCACGAGCTCGAGGAGCTCCTCTCCGACCTCGCCCACACCATGCGCGAGGTCTGCGTGCTCGCGGCGCGCTCACCGCGCGACGCCGAGGAGATGTCGAGCGTGCTGCATGTCCTCTCGGCGATCGAACGGATGGGGAACGCAGCCGTCGACATCGCCCGCATCGTCACCCACCACCTCGGCATCCCGGCCGCGCTCGTCGCCGATCTCGCCGCCGCCGAAGAGGTCTCGCACCGGGTGCGCGTCCGTCCCGACGCGGCCCTCGCCCACCGATCGCTGGCGACCGCGTGCCTGCCCACCGAGGTCGGGATGCGCGTCGTCGCCATCCGGCGCGGCAAGGAGTGGGTGATCGACCCCGACGGCGACGAAGTGCTGTTGCCCGAAGACGTCCTCATCCTTCGCGGCGCGCCCGGGGGCATCCCCGAGTTGCGCGTGCTCGCCGGCGCACCCGAGTGGCGCCCACCCGGCACCGACGACGACCCCGCCATCCCGACCGACCTCGACCGCGCCGTCGACGTGCTCGTCGAGATGAAGAACGTGTCCGAGGTCGCGATCGGCCTCGCGTACTCCGCGCTGCTGTTCAACGACCAGGGCCTCGCGGCCGAGGTGAGCCACCTCGAGGACCGGCTCGACGAGATGCGCGAGCGGCTCGAGGTCTGGGTGCTGCGCGGCGCGGCGGAGCAGGTCGAACCATCCCCGTTGCGAGGGCTGTTGCACCTCGGGGCCGCCGCGGAGGAGCTGGGCGACGCCGCTCAGCAGATGGTGTGGCTGGTCGAGGAGAACGAAGAGATGCACCCGGTGCTCGCGCTGGCGTTCGGCGACACCGACGAGGTGATCGTCCGCGTGCCGGTGTCGCCAGGGTCCTACCTCGACGGCCGTGCGATCTCCGCCATCAACCTCGAGCTGGAGACCGGCTACTACCTCCTCGCCATCCGACGCGCGGGCCGCTACCTCTACCGGCCCCGGGGCTCGGTCGAGATGCAGGCGGGCGACGAGCTGATCGCTTCGGGTCCCGACGAGGGACGATCACGCCTCGCCGAGCTCGGCGGCTACCGCGTGCTGGAGGACGACGCCACCGGCGAGATCGCGCTGGTTCGCGTCGAGACGTAGCCGCTGCCAGTAGCGTCGTCGGGTGGACGTGACGACCGCACCGACCGGCCTCACCGCGGCCGAAGTGCAGGAGCGCGTCGCTCGCGGCCAGACCAACGACACCGGCGAGCGCACCAGCCGCAAGTTGTCGGAGATCATCCGCGCCAACGTCTTCACCCGTTTCAACGCGATCCTCGGCGCTGCAGTGGCCGTGATCCTCGTGATCGGGCCGATCCAGGACGCGACCGTCGCGCTCCTGCTCGTGGCCAACTCCGGCATCGGGATCTTCCAGGAGGTGCGGGCCAAGCGGAAGCTCGACGCCCTCGCGGTGCGCAACGCGGCCCCGGTGCGCGTCCTGCGCGACGGGGCCGAGCACGAGGTCGTCACCGAGGCGGTCGTGCTCGATGACCTGATCGAAGTCCGCACCGGCGACCAGATCCCGTGCGACGGCGTCGTGTGCGCGGTCGACGGGCTCGAGGTCGACGAATCGCTGTTGACCGGCGAGAGCGATCCGATCAACAAGGACGTCGGCGACGACATCCTCTCCGGCAGCTTCGTGGCCTCCGGGTCGGGCCGGTTCCAGGCCACCAAGGTCGGCCCCGCCTCGTACGCGGCGAAGCTCGCCACCGAGGCGCGCAAGTTCCAGCTCACCCGCTCCGAGCTGATGGAAGGCATCAACACCATCCTGCGGATCATCACGTGGGTGCTCATCCCGGTCTCGGCGCTGCTGCTCTGGAGCCAGCTGCGCGACCACGAGCTCGACACCGCACTGCGCTCGACCGTCGCCGGCGTGGTCGCGATGGTGCCCGAAGGACTCGTGCTGCTCACGAGCGTCGCCTTCATGCTCGCGGCGGTGACCCTGGCGCGGCGCCAGGTGCTCGTGCAGGAACTGCCTGCGGTCGAGGGTCTCGCACGCGTCGACATCGTCTGCCTCGACAAGACCGGCACCCTCACCGAGGGCACGATCGTGTTCGACGAGCTCGAGGCGCTCGGCGCAGGGGACGGCGTGGACGGCGCCGAGGTCGCAGGCCAGGCGTTGGGTGCGCTCGCCGACGATCCGAATCGCAACGCCACCGCGGTCGCGTTGGCCGAGCAGTTCGCGTCGCCGGGGTGGACTCGCACCGGCGCGGTGCCGTTCTCGTCGGCCCGCAAGTGGAGTGCGGCGAGCTTCGACGGTCACGGCTCGTGGATCATGGGCGCACCGGAGATGGTGGTCACCGACAACGCGTCGCCGGTGCGGGCACGCGCCGACGAGCTCGCGTCGAGCGGTCGGCGCACGCTCGTGCTCGCGCGCAGCGACGTCGCGCTCACCGGTGAGACGTTGCCCGCAGACCTCATCGCGGTCGCGCTGGTGATGTTCGCGGAGAAGGTGCGGCCCGACGCCGCCGAGACCCTCGCGTACTTCGCCGCCCAGGGGGTGGAGCTACGGGTGATCTCGGGTGACAACCCGCGTACGGTTGCCGCCGTCGCCGGGCGCGTCGGCCTCGACGACCCGAGTGGGGGATACGACGCACGAGAGCTCCCCGACGATCGCGACGAGATGGCCGAGGTGCTGGAGCAGCACCGGGTGTTCGGCCGGGTCACCCCGCAGCAGAAGCGGGCGATGGTCGGGGCCCTGCAATCGAAGGGTCACGTGGTGGCGATGACCGGCGATGGCGTGAACGACGCCCTGGCGTTGAAGGACGCCGACATCGGCGTGGCCATGGGCTCGGGTGCCGCCGCCACCCGCGCGGTCGCGCAGCTCGTCCTGCTCAACGGCGAATTCTCGACGCTCCCGGGCGTGGTGGCCGAGGGCCGGCGCGTGATGGCCAACATCGAGCGCTCGGCGAACCTGTTCGTCACCAAGACCGTCTACGCCGTGCTGCTCGCGATCGCGGTGGTGATCGCCAACTGGCCGTACCCCTATCTGCCGCGGCACCTCACCATCATCAGCACCTTCACCATCGGGATCCCGGGGTTCTTCCTCGCGTTGGCGCCCAACTCGCGTCGCTACATCCCTGGCTTCATCGTGCGCGTGCTGCGGTTCACGATTCCGGCCGGCATCGTCGCCGCGTCGGCCGCGCTCGTCGCCTACGCGATCGCGCGCTACGGCCACGACCTCCCGACGCGCGAGGTGCGCACCACCTCTGCCCTGGTCCTCATCGCGGTCGGGCTGTGGGTGCTGGTGTTGCAGGCACGTCCGTTCACGCCCCTGCACAAGAACGGGTGGAAGGCGATCCTCGTCGCGGCGATGGTCGGCTCGGTGGCGCTGATCCTGTTCGTGCCGGCGCTGCGCGACTTCTACGCCGTGCAGCTCCCGCCGGCCCGGGTGCTCGGTGAGGCCGCGATCGTGGCGGGAGTCGCAATCGTGCTGCTCGAGATCGGTTGGCGCTTCAGTCGCGTGATCGGGAGCCGACGCAATTTCGACGAGGTGGTCGACGAAGATCCCGACGACGAAGAAGCCCTGGCGCGCAGCGCCAGCTGATCGCGCCTACAACCACTTCTTGCGCCTGAAGTACCACCAGAGGGCAAGGGTGATCGCGGCCATGACGCCGAGCGCGAGCGGGTACCCGAACTCCCAGCTGAGCTCGGGCATGTTGCGGAAGTTCATGCCGTAGATCCCGGCGATGAGCGTGGCGACGATGAGGATCGCGCCCCACGACGTCATCTTCTTCATCACCTGGTTGAGCTGGTTCGACGTCACCGCGAGGTTGGCTTCGAGGAGTCCGGTCAGCAGGTCGCGCTGGCCTTCCACGAGATCGCCGACGCGCAGCACCCGGTCGTAGACGTCGTGGAAGTGGACGATCGCCTCGTCGCCGACGAACTCGATCTCGCGACGAATGATCGCGTTGACCACCTCACGCAGCGGTGCTGCCGCGCGCCGCACGGTCGTCAGGTCACTGCGCACCGCGAAGATCGCACGCGGGACCGCGGGGGTCGAGCTGTCGTCGGGCGGATCGGGGAACACGATCTGCTCGATCTCGTCGAGACGGTCATCGACCATGTCGGTCACGTCGAAGTAGCCGTCCACCAGCACGTCGAAGATCGCCCACAGGAGGAACCCCTGCTCGGTCGAACTGTGCTCGGCGCGCTGCAGCTCGAATCGGCGGGCCACCTCGTCGAGATCGACCTGCGAGCCGTCGTTGGCAGGATGGCGCACCGTGAGCAGCCAACCCGGTCCGGTCACGATGTCGATCTCGCGGCTGGTCACGACACCGCGGGAGCAATTGCAATCGTGCACCGCGACGTGGAAGTAGTCGCCGTAGCGCATGAGCTTCGTGCGTTCGCGCGGGTTGAGGATGGCATCGACGACGGTCACGCCCATCCCGAGCTCGGCCTTCAGACCCTCGAGCTGCTCTCGGTCCGCGGGACCTTCGGCATCGATCCAGAGGACCGTGCGGTCGGGGTCCGACAGGTCGCGCAGATGGCCGACCGGAGCTTCCTCGCGACCGGGTTTGCCGGCGACGTAGCGCCACGCACGGAGCACGGCGCGCAGCCTACGCTCGGCGCCATGTCGAGTGACTTGTCCGCGCTCTCCGGCGACGAACTGCGCGACCGCACGCGAGAGTGGCTCGCCGACACCCTGCCGGCGGGATGGATGGAAGCCGTCGACAACGGCGACACCGCGACGGTGACGGCCCTGCGCGCTGCCCTCGACTACGACGCGTGGTGCACGGCATTCGGCGAGTCGGGCTTCGCCACCCCGACGTGGCCGGCCGAGTACGGCGCCGGGTCGTCCCTGGCGCCGGGCCAGGCCCGGGCGGTCAACGAGGTGATCAACCAGTACCGCGTGCCCCGCCCCACCAACATCATCGGCATCGGCATGGGCGGCCCCACGGTGATCGCGTGGGGACGCGAGGAGCTCAAGCAGCAGTTCCTGCGGGGCATAGCAACCAACGAAGAGATCTGGTGCCAGCTCTTCAGCGAGCCCGGTGCCGGCTCCGATGTCGCCGGTCTGGCGACGCGCGCGGAGCGCGACGGTGACGAGTGGGTCGTCAACGGTCAGAAGGTGTGGACCTCGCTCGCGCACCTCGCTCGCTACGGCATGTTGCTGGCGCGCACCGATCCCGACCTGCCCAAGCACAAGGGCTTGAGCTACTTCGTCGTCGACATGCACCAACCCGGTGTCGAGGTGCGGCCGCTGCGCCAGATCACCGGCGACGCCGAATTCAACGAGGTGTTCTTCGAGAACGCGCGCGTCCCCGACGTGTGGCGTCTCGGTCCGGTCGGCGAGGGATGGCGCGTCGCGATCACGACGCTGATGAACGAGCGAGTGTCGCTGTCGGGTCCGGGCTCGGTGAGCGGCGACACCATCGGCGGGAGCCCCGTGCAGCGCGTGATCGACCGGTTCGCGCCAGTTGAGGACGCCGTGCTGCGCCAGCGGCTCGTCGCCGCGTGGATCGACCACCGGTTGATCGCACTCAACAACCAGCGCGCCGCCGACCGCCGTCGCCGCGGCGCGGAGGCCGGGCCCGAAGGGTCGATCACCAAGTTGCAGAGCGCCGAGTTCAACCAGCGATTGCAGAAGTTGGCCGTCGACCTCGAGGGCGCCGACGGCATCGCGTGGGAGGGCAAGGGTCTCGTCGGCGAAGCGACGTTCAGCTTCGCGGCCGGCAGCGCCGAGGGACCGCGTACCGTGGCCCGCGGCTTCCTCCGTGCGCAGGCGAACACGATCGAGGGGGGCACCTCGGCGATCATGCGCAACATCCTCGGTGAGCGCGTCCTCGGTCTCCCGAAGGATCCCGACCAGTCGCGCGACGTGCCGTGGAAGGTCGTCCCGCGTTCGGGGTGAAGCAGGTCGAGGTGGTTCAGGCCTTGCAGACGGTGCCCTCCGGGGGCAACGTCCCGCGCAACAGGTAGCCGTCCACGGCCTTGTCGATGCACGCGTTCTTCGAATACGCGGTGTGCTCGGTGCTGTCGAACGTGAGCAGACGGGAGCCGGCAAGTCGGGTGACGAGGTCCTGCGCACCCGCGAAGGGGGTCGCCGGGTCGCGGGTCGTCCCCACCACGAGGATCGGCGCCGCGTTGTCGACGCGCACGTCGCCCAGCTGCTCGGTCGCCGGTGGACGAGGGAGTCGTGGGTCGCAGCCGAGCGGCGTGCTGCCGACGTAGGCGCCGAGCAGCGGGTACTGGGCGACTTCGCGTTCGTACTCGGCGCGATAGTCGTCGAAGCTCGGTACCGGATCGTCGCGGTCGTCGCAGAGGATCACACCGATGACCTCGTCGATGTTGTCGTAGGTGCCGTCGGCGCGCCGGCCGTTGTACAGATCGGCGAGCGCGAGCAGGTAGCTGCCGTCACCCGAGCGGGCGTCGCGCAGTGCGTCGGCGAGCTCGGGCCAACCGAACTGGCGGTCGTAGAGCGCGGAGATCAGTGCGGTGTAGAACGCGGCGACGCCGGCCTTGCGCTTCGTCTTCGCTCCGGTGGAGATGTCGACGGTCGGCAGTTCGAGGCCCTGCTCGAAGCGGCGTTCGAGCGTGGCGAGGGCCTCGGTCGGATCGCCACCGCTGTGGAACGAACAGTTGGAGTTCCTCGCACAGTCGGTGAGGAAGTCGTCGAGCGCCTGTTCGAAGCCCTGCGAGTTGCCCCGCAGCTCGGTGAGCGCGTCGGCCGAGAGATCGACCGGCGAGTCGAGCACCATGCGTCCGACGTGGTCGGGGAACATCTGCGCGTACACCGAGCCGATGACGGTGCCGTACGAGTACCCGACGAAGGCGAGTGTCTCCTCGCCGAGCGCGGTCCGCAGCCGGTCGAGGTCGCGTGCCACGTTGCGACTGCCGAGCTGTGCGAGCCATGCGCCGTTGTGGGCGACGCACTGTGCGACCACGTCGACGGGGTCGTAGGTGCCGTCGTAGATCGCGTGCAGCGCGGCGTCGGAGTTCGGGGTGGGGTCGACGGCGTTGAGCCGATCCGCCGTGGCGTCGTCGATGCACTCGACCGGCCGCGACTTGCCGGTGCCGCGGGGATCGAAGCTCACGAGGTCGTACCGGGCGCGGACCGCGGCCGGGATCTGCGCGGCGTACCCGGGGAGCGTCTCGGTCCCGGCGTCGCCGGGTCCCCCGAAGTTGAACACCAGCGACCCGAGGCGTGGCGCGGAAGAGGTGGCGCGCCGACGGGCCACTGCGATGTCGACCTGTTCGCCGTCGGGTCGGGCGTAGTCGACCGGCACCGTGAGCGTGGCGCACTGGAGCTTGTCGCCGCACCGGCGCCACGCCGAGAGCCCGGTGGACGGCACCGCGGCGCTGGTCGTGGCGCTACTCGTGGGGGTGGTCGTGGGGGTGGTCGTCGTTGCGGCGGTCGCCGTCGTCGCGGTGGTCGCCGTGGTCGCGACGGCGGCGAGTGCACCGGTCACCGACGCGAGCGCGACGAGGCACGCGAACAGGCGCCGGGGCATGACCGGCAGGGTACCGGGCGACCTCTGCACCGAGGCCGCGGGCGCGGCCGCTAGCGTCGCAGGGGATGTCGCGTCCCCTCGACACCCGCCCCTCGGATCTCGTCGGCCACCCGCTCGGGCTGGTGTCGGTGCACGCCCACCCCGACGACGAAGCGTCGAAGGGTGCGGGCACGGTCGCGCGGTACGCCGCCGAGGGCATCCGATCGGTGCTGGTGTGCTGCACCGGTGGCGAGGAAGGCGAGATCCTCAACCCGGCAGCCGACACGCCCGAGGTGCGCGCCGATCTCGGTGCGGTGCGCATGGCGGAGCTGCGCGCGAGCGTCGACGCCATCGGGTACGCCGAGCTGTACCTCCTGGGCTATCGCGATTCGGGCATGGCAGGCACCGAGGCCAACGCGCGCGCAGACAACTTCGCGAACGCGCCGCTCGACGACGCGGTGGGCAAGTTGGTGGCCATCATCCGTCGTGAGCAGCCACAGGTGTTGGTGACCTACGGCGACGAGCGGGCCTTCTACGAGCACCCTGATCACATCCGCGTGCACGAGATCTCGGTGGTCGCGTTCGACGCCGCCGGCGATCCTGATCGCTTCCCCGACGCGGGACCGCCGTGGCAGCCGTCGAAGCTGTACTACTCGGGCTTCTCGTTCCGCCGCATACGCGCGCTGCACGAGGCCTACGAGCGCATCGGCGAGGAGAGCCCCTATGCGGACCGCATCGCGGAGATGGAGGAGCGCTTGGGCGCGGCCGACCTGCCCATCACGCCGCCGACCACGCTGATCGACGTGAGCGACTTCCTCGAGGCGCGGCGGCAGGCCCTGATCGCACACCGCACGCAGATCGACCCCGAGAGCCACTGGATGCGCGTGCCCGACGAGTTGCTGCGCGAGACGTTTCCGTGGGAGGAGTACGTGCTGGCCCGCTCCTTGGTGCCCGACCTGGCCAGTCCCACGCCCGACGCGCCCGAGCACGACCTGTTCGCCGGGCTGCGCGCCGACACGACCTCGACGACCAGATCGATGACCGGAGGTGCCAGGTGAGCGGGGACGCGGGCGTCGACGACAGTTGGCTCGACGGTTGGGTGGGCCGCGGACACGCACCCGGTGGTTCCGGCGCGGTGCACGTCGTCGTGACCGGTCTGCCCGACGGTGACGGTTCGTGGCAGGTGCAGGTTGCCGACGGTGTGGTCGCCGCAGTCGGGTCCGGTGCACCCGCGACCGCCGACGTCACCCTCACGCTCCCGGCCGCGCTGGCGAGCGAGGTGGCGAAGGGTGCGTCGACCGCGAGCGCGGCGTTCATGCAGGGGCGCATGAAGACCGCAGGCGATCTCGGGCTCGTCCTCGACGTGTTGGCCGCGGTCGACTCGCGCAGCTGACCGTCAGGCGCGATCCCGTCAGGCGCGCTGCAGGTCGCGCAGCGCGCGCCAGCCGATGATCTCGGCACCGGAACGCGTCACGAGGTCGCGGAACGACGGATCGCGCGAGAGCAGCGCGTGGTCCTCGACGCGGCCCGACCAGTCTTCGCTGCAGGCGGCGCGCAACTCGTCGGTGTCGATGCCAGGGTGCAGCGCGAGCTCGGTGACCCCGGCCTCGAGCTCGAACAGGGCGCGTTCGACGCGCCGGCGCGCACCAGGCGGACACGCGACCACGTGGTCGGGGAACACCACGCCCTCGTCGGCGGCGAGGCGACGGAACGGGAAGCCCGCGACGTGCTCGGCGTGGTCGCCGCCGAGCCGGAGTGGAAGCCCGAAGTCGATCGCGAGCTCGAGGTAGGCGTCGAAGAACTCGGGCCGGGGTTGGAGCGCACCGAGGTGGCTGGTGAGGTGGCTCACGTCGAAGCCCCACACGATCGCCCGCTCGATCTGGGCCCGGCACTCGCGTCGCACCTCGTCGAGGTCGGCGTGGTCCCACGCGTCCTCGACCGTGCGGGGGAACCCACCATCGCCGTCGAGCAGGCTGGGTGAATGGGTGATCGGCCCCCAGCGGTAGGTCTCGAGCTCGGCGTTGAGGGTGAGGTGCACCCCGACGTCCTCGCCGCGGTAACCGCCGGCGGCGTCGCGCGCCCACGGGCACGGCACCATCAGGGAGGCGCTGGTGGCCAGTCCGTGACGGAGCGCGTCGTACGTGGCGACGTTGCCGGCGTGGGTCAGGCCGAGATCGTCGCAGGAGACGATCAGCAACTTGGCGTCGGTGGGGTACCCGAGGCGCTCGGCGAGCGAGGTCATCGGCGGATCAGCGTACGCGAGCGGGCCGGTCGGTCGGGCGTGGGTAGCCTCCGCGCCGATGTTCTCGTCGCGCGCCCGTGCCTTCACGGCAGCCGTCGCCGTGCTCGGCGTGTCCACGGTGGGTCTTGCCGCATGCTCCGGTGGTGGTGACGCGGCGTCGTCGAGCACGACCACCGTGTCCCCGACGCTCGCACCGGTCACGACGGTCGCCGGGGGTTCCGACACCTGCCCGGGGTTCCACGGTTCGACGACGTCGATCGTCTCGAGCGGACCGACCGCGCCCGCGTTCCTGATCGACGCGACCGCGGGCGCCCAGGGCTGTCTCGACGTCGTGACCCTCACGTTCCAGACGCGCGGCGACGGCACACCGCCGGGCTACACCGTCCGCTACCGCGACACGAAGGCCGAGCCGTACAAGGACGGCGACACCGAGATCGACGTGCCGGGAGCCGCGCACCTCGACGTGAGCATCGCGCCCGCCGCCAGCACCGACCTCAGCGTGCCCGACAGCCCGCAGCAGACCTACACCGGGAACCTCTCACTCGACTACGGCGACCACCATCACCTGGTGATCGTGCGCGAGCTGCCCGACGGGAAGGACGCCGCCGGTCAGGACACGGTGAACTGGGTGATCGGGCTCGACTCGTTGCGACCGTTCCGCGTCGACCGCGCCGACAACCCGCCGCGCGTGACGATCCTCATCGGGTAGCGCGTCCTGTCGACACCCTGTCAGCGCAGGTCGAGCACGATCCCGCCGAACACCGCGTCCGACGCGAGGAGCTCGTAGGCGGCGGGGGCCTCGTCGAGCGGCAGCGTGCGGGCGATCACCGGCACGATCGCGCCGCTGGCCAGCAACGGCACGACGTCGCGCGTGAAGCCGGCGGTGGCGTCCGCCTTCTCCTCGACCGAGCGACCCCGCAACGTCGTGCCGTAGATGCGGATGCGCTTCATGAGCAACGCACCGAGGTCGACCTGCGTGCGGGGGCCGGCCATCATCCCGACCAGGGCGATGCGGCCGCGCGGTCCGGTGACCGCGAGGTCGGTGACGAGGTAGTCGCCGCCCACCAGTTCGAGGACCACGTCGACGCTGCCGACCGCGGCGGTGATGTCGGCCGCCAACGCGACCGGATCGAGCTCGCGCGCAGCGAGCACGCCGTGCTCGAGGCCCAGGGCGCGGGCCTGTTCGAGCTTCACGGCCGTACGGGCGGTGCCGACCACGGTGCATCCGGCCGCCGCGCCCAGCTGGACCGCCGCGGTGCCCACCCCCGAACCCACCGCGTGCACGAGCAGCACCTCACCGGCTTGCATCGCGCACTGCGTGACCAGCGCGTCGTGCGCGGTGACGAACACCTCGGGGATGGCGCCCGCGGTGACGAGGTCGATGGAGTCGGGCACCGGCGCGCACTGCGACGCCGGGACGGCGAGCAGCTCGGCCTGACCGCCACCACCGGCGATGCCGAACACCCGCGTCCCGAGTGCGGGCTCGGTGACACCGTCGCCGTGGGCCACCACCTCACCTGCGAACTCGAGGCCGGGGATGTCGGCCGGTGATCCCGGGGGTGCGTGGTAGAAGCCGGCGCGTTGCACCAGGTCGGCGCGATTGAGGCCGGCACCGTGCACGCGCACGACGACCTCACCGGGGTCGGGTCGGGGATCGGGCCGTTCCTCGACCCGTACCTGCTGATCGGCGATCACGAGTGCGCGCATGCCGGCGACGGTAGCGCCGGGCGAGGGAGGATGAGCCCGCCGGCGCTACGGTGCGGCCGTGCCCGCTGCCGATCGCCCCGTCGTCGACCTCGTCGTGCTCGACGCCGACGGCCATGACGTGGTGTTCGACGCCGCCGAAGCGCGCGACCTGCACGCCCTCACCGGCGGGCTCGAAGGTGCCACCGTGTCGGCATGTCCGAGCTGTCGCAGCCGGATCCTGGCCGTCGTCGCGTTGAGCGACCTGCTCGACGACGCGCCGCCGTTCGCGCGGTCAGGCGAGCTCGTCGACTTGGCCGACGAGGCACCCACGCTGCACGTCTACGTCCGCGACCTCGCGCAGCGGTGTGCGCACCGCGAGTGGCGCGATCCGGGTGCGGAGGAGTGGGCCGAGGTGATGGTGCAACTCTCGGGACCGGCGATCATCCGCTAGGTGGTCGCCGGAGCGCGACGGGCGGTCAGCGCGAGATGCGCGTGCGCTTGAACTCGTTGAGGCGCGACCACTGCAACATGTCGATGGTCCGCTCGAGGTCGTCGACCCGGCCGCGCTCCATGAAGCGCACGAACACCGCTTCCTCGCCTTCGATGTAGGTGGGGACCCCCCACACCTCCCACCGGTCGACCGCTTCGGAGTGCTCGGTGGCGAGGGTCTTGAGCGGCCGTCCACTCGCGACCTCCTCGGCCACCGCGTCGGGATCGAGTCCGGCCTCGGCGACGGCGGCGCGCACGACGTCTTCGTGGCCGAGCTTCAGGCCTTTGTCGTGGCGGGCGGCGAACAGCGCGAGGTGGGCGTCGAAGAAGTGGTCGGGGAACGCGTCGCGCACCGCGAGCCCGTAGAGGAGCGCGAGGGTGCCGGTGCCCCACGTGTCCGGGCCGCGGTCCCAGACCGGTGCCTCGCCGTCTTCGGTGTGCGCCTGGTCGAGAGAGAAGGGGGTGTAGCGGAACTCGACGTCGCTGCCGGCCCGCACCGCGGCGATCACCGCCGCGTTGCCGTTGTAGGCGAAGGGGCAGCGGTAGTCGAAGGTGACGGCGATGGAACGGGCCACGGGGAACCTCCCGGGTGGACGCCGGTCGGCTGGTGCCGATCGTTGCGGGTTCAACGACCATACCCGACGAGCGGTCCGGGTATTCCTGGCTACACGCTCAGGACGTGAGCGGCAGGACTCGTCGGGCGATGGTGCCCAGCGCGACGCCGAGCGCGGCGCCGGCGACGATGTCGGAGGTGTGGTGCATCCGCGTGTACACCCGACTCGACGCGACCGCGGCGGCGAGCGCGAACCACACCGGGGTGGCCGGACCGCCGGCGAGGAGGATTGCCGCGGTGAACGCCGAGGCCGCATGGCCCGACGGGAACGAACTCGTGACGGGACGGTGCATCCCATACGGGAGGGGTCCTTCCGGTGGGTGGTCACCCTCCGGGCGCACGCGCCGGAACATCGCCTTGATCGGTCCGTTGGTGAGCAGCGACTCGACGCCGAGCACCGCCCCCATGCGCAGCGCGACCGCCGGATCACCGCGGCGGGCGGCGCGGCTGGAACCGACCAGCAGCCAGAGGAGCCCGTGGTCGGCGGCGCTGGACAAGCCGTAGAACACCGGGTCGAGCCGGGGCCCCCGGACCCGCTCGACCCACGCGTCGATCCGCAGATCGAGCGCGTGCACCCGCGAGAGCATCGGGTGAGGCTACCGATCCGAAGTCGGAGGAGGTCGGCGGTTCAGCTCGCGCCGACGAGCGGAGTCGCCAACGGGAGGGGCGCTTCGATCATCGTGCCCGGCCCCCGCAGTTCGGCGGCGTCGACCGGGTTGCCGCCGTGGGCGGGGCAATAGGGCTTGAAGGTGCAGAAGTCGCACAGGCGCCCGGGCTTGGCCCGGAAGTCGTCGCGCTCGCACGCAGTGGCGATGGCGTCGTACATCGCCGAGGTGCGACGTTCCACGCCCCTGATCGACTGGTCGGTGGGTGTGGCGATGATCGCTTCGGGCTTCGACAGGTAGAAGAGCTGCACCCGCGAAGGTCGGCGACCGAGCATGCGCTCGCACAGCAGGGCGTAGATGTGGACCCCGGCCAGGCTCTTCGCCTCCCAGAACTCGGACGGCACCGAGCCGGTCTTGTAGTCCGTGACCACGAACTCTCCGTTCTCGTCGAGCTCGAGGCGGTCGATGATGCCGCGGAGACGGGTGCGGCCGAGATCGGCCTCGAGCTTGAGCTCCAGGCCGATGGGTGTGATCGTGCGTGGATCTTCGAGCTCGAAGTACTTGCGCACCAGCGACTCGGAGTCGGCGTCGAACTTGGCCCACTCCTCGCCGGTGAGGTCGAGATCGGCGAAGTCGGGGTGGGGCGCGAGCTCGACCCGGGCCTGGGCCAGGTCGGCGAGGCCGGCGTCGACCGAGCGCTCGTCGGCCGGACGGTCGAGGAGCAGTTCCAGCGCGCGGTGCACGAGGGTGCCCTTGGTGGTCCAGACGGACGGGGGCTCGGGGAGCCGCTGGAGGTACGAGAATTTGAACGCGAGGGGGCACTCCTTGAACGACGAGCAGGAGCTCGGTGACAGCGACCAGGGGGGTGCGAGGCTCACGGGATCGACGGTACCGCGGGGGTGTGACAGGTAAGCGGATGGCCGGGAGATTCTGGGTAGCGTGCGGGGCGTGAAGATCGACGGGATGTTGGGTGGGTCGTTCGACGAGATCGAAGGCCGGGCGCGGGCGCTCGAGGCCGACGGCTACGACGGCGGCGCCACCGCGGAGACGAGTCACGATCCGTTCTTCCCGCTGCTGCTCGCGGCGCGGGCCACCGAGCACCTGGAGCTGTCGACCGGTGTCGCGATCGCGTTCGCCCGCACGCCGATGACGATGGCGTCGATCGCCAACGACCTGCAGCTCGCGTCGAAGGGTCGCTTCACCCTTGGGCTCGGCAGCCAGATCAAGCCGCACATCGAGCGCCGCTTCTCGATGCCGTGGTCGCACCCGGCGGCGCGCATGCGCGAGTTCATCCTCGGCCTGCGCGCGATCTGGGCCGCGTGGAACGGCGGGGAGAAGCTCGCGTTCAAGGGCGAGTTCTACACCCACACGTTGATGACGCCGTTCTTCGACCCGGGCCCCAACCCGTACGGTCCGCCGAAGGTGATGCTGGCGGCGGTCGGCGACCTCATGACCGAGGTCGCCGGCGAGGTTGCCGACGGCATGATCCTGCATCCGTTCACCACCGAGCGCTACGTGCGCGAGGTCACGCTGCCCGGCATCGAGCGCGGCTTCGTGACGAGCGGGCGCTCCCGCGCCGACTTCACCCTCAGCCTCCCCGTGTTCGTCGTCACCGGCACCACCGACGAGGAGTGGGAAGCCGCGCGCACCGGCACGAAGCAGCAGATCGCGTTCTACGGCTCCACGCCCGGCTACCACGGCGTGCTGCGCCTGCACGGCTGGGAAGACGTCGGCACCCAGCTGAACGAGCTGTCGCGCAAGGGGGAGTGGGTGGCGATGGGTGAGCTGATCACCGACGAGATGCTCGAGACCTTCGCAGTGGTGGCCGCGCCCGACGCGCTCGCGGACGCGATCCTCGCCCGCTATGGCGAGATCCTCGACCGCCTCAACTTCGACGCGCCGTACCAGTCGGATCCCGAGGTGTGGACGTCGGTGCTCGCGCAGCTCAAGGCCACGGCGTGATGGCGCAGGTGGCGGCTTGACCGACGCGGACGAGGCAGGTGTCCGCGCGGCCAACTCCGCGTTCTACGCCGCGCTCGAGACGCGCGACCTCGACGCCATGGCCGACGTCTGGGAGCACTCCGACCGCATCGTGGTGACCCATCCCGGGTGGCCGATGTTGCGTGGCTGGGCGCGCGTCGCGGGATCGTGGGACGCGATCTTCCGCAACACCGGGTACATCCAGTTCGTGCTGACCGACGAGCAGGTGACGATCGAAGGCGACAGCGCCTGGGTCACGCTCGACGAGAACATCCTGCAGGCAGGCGGGATGGAGACGTCCGACGACCTCTCGGGCTCGAAGGCCACGAGCATCAACGTGTTCGTGCGCAGTCACGATTCCGACGCCGGCGACGACAACTGGAAGATGGTGGTGCACCACGCATCGCCCGTTGCCGGTGACGGCTGAACAGGACGAGGAGTTGTCGATGTCGTACGAGGTGGACTTCAAAGATGTCTCGACGGTGGGCCTGGAATCGTCGCCGGTCGCCGACGCACTCGCCGGCCTGCGTGCCAACGAAGCGCGCTACTTCAAGAACAAGTACGACCACGTGTTCACCGTGGAGCCCGCGAGCAAGTCGAAGAAGACCGTCGCCTGGATCGCGAAGATCCTGGAGGAGCGCGACGTCGTCATCGCGTCGACGCCGCTCGAGGCGACCGAGTTCGAGGCCGACGGCATCAAGTTCGCGTACGTGTTCTACGAGAGCGGCCTCTCGATCAACGTGATGTACGGGCTCGACGACGGCGGGAAGCGCGCGGTGGGCTTCAAGCTCTCCGACGGCATGGACGTCCCCGAGGAGCTCGCCGAGAAGTTCAAGTTCGCGCGTCAGAAGTCGAAGCTCGCGGGGACCATCCGCGGCTCCTACTTCGTGATCAAGGGCGAGTACTGACGCGTCGCTCGCGCCCGATCCGAGTCCTGGTACCCGCTGGCGGGGTGTCGCCCCAGGCGGTGGGTACGGCCGACCTGGCTCAGACCTGTGGACGCCGTCTTCCTCAACACCGGGTACATTCAGTTCGTGCTCGATGAGCAGGTCACCGTGGCGGGTGACAGCGAATGGAACACGCTCGACGAGAACATCCTGCAGCGCGCGACCAGCGACGACCTCGGGGGTTCGAAGGGCACGACGATCAACGTGGTCGTGCGCGCCGAGGGCGCGCAGTGGGAGATGGTCGCGCACCACGCTTCACCGGTTTCCGGGGCTAGCTGACGTGTTGGACGGTACGGCGGCGCTGGTCACGGGCGCGAGCAGCGGGATCGGAGCAGCCACGGCATGGCGGCTCGCTGCGGACGGTGCCACTGTCGCGCTCGTTGCGCGCCGTCGGGACAGGCTCGAGCAACTGGCGGCGAGGATCGAGTCGTCAGGTGGCAGAGCAGTGGTCGTCGAGGCTGACGTCACCGACGCGGAGCAGGCGATCGGCGCCGTCGAGCGCAGTGTCGCGGAGCTCGGACGCCTCGATGTCCTGGTGAACAACGCGGGGATCATGCTGCTCGGTCAAGCGATGTCCGCGACGACTGATCAATGGGACCGAATGCTGGCGCTCAATGTGCAAGGCCTGCTGTACGTCACCCATGCGGCGCTCCCACATCTGGCCGCCGCGGCGTCGACCTCATCGCGCGGGGTCGCGGACCTCGTGAACATCAGCTCAACGGCGGGTCGCGTCGCTCGGCCGGGGAGCTCCGTCTACAACCTCACCAAAGCGGGCGTCGTCGCGTTCTCGGAGGCGCTCCGTCAGGAGATGCTGCACCAGGGGGTACGGGTGAGTGTCGTGGAGCCGGGCACGGTGGACACCGAGCTGACTTCGCACCTGCCCGACGACGTCCGCCGTGCCGCTGAGTCGCAGGTGGCAGCCATCGAACCACTTCTTCCCGAGGACGTCGCCGACGCGATCGCCTTCGTCGTCACCCGTGATCGTCGCGTCGCGATCAATGAGCTGCTGGTGCGAGCGTCGGCGCAGACCTGGTGATCGCGCTCACGTGAGACCGGTCGGCGAGCGCGCTCCTCGCGCCAGCTTCTTGCCGACGGCCGGGGAGCGAGGTGCGGAGCGATCGGTGTGCTACTGCTGCGACTCGATCCAGGCTTCGAGCGCGGGACCGCTCTCGAAGCTGGAGATGAGCGCGTAGCGCGGCTCGTTGCCGGTGTGGCACACGACGTGCCACAGGCGCTGCGTGTCGACGACGAAGCGCGCGCCCCGATGCAGCGGGACGCGTACCTCGGTGCTCGGGTCGGGCAGGCCGTCGGGCCCCTGCTCCATGAGGACCATGAAGCTGTCGGGGTTGTCGGTGAGCTCGATCCACGAGCGCACCACCCAGCCGTCGGTGTCGGGGTTGAAGCGGTTGTTGTCGTCGCGGTGGATCTGGCGCAGCGCGTCGTCGTAGCCCTGGGGCTCCAGCTTGATCACGCGCACGCGACCGAAGTCGGCGCCCACCGACTCGACCTCGGCGACGATTCGGGGGCAGTGCTGCGCGTTCGACGTGAACCGCCCGCCCTTGTCGGCCCGCTCGTCGCCCGGCTTCCAGAAGCCGCGGCAGTCGAGCTCGCCGTCGGCGGTGGCGACGGGCGCGAAGTTGGTGTCGCCGCCGCTCTTCCAGTCCATGTACTCGAGGTCGATGTACTCCGACTCGGGGATCGGCTCGGCGTCGCGCAGCACGACGTAGCCGTGCTCGGCGAGCGCGCTGACACGCGGGTGACGCGTGTCGAGGGGGATGTCGGTGGACCAGTGCGGCGTGGAGAGCCAGTGGTCGGTGACGGCCATCCCGAAAGTGTAGGGACGGGGCGTCGCCGACGACGGCACCAACGGGAGAAAGGGTCGAAGGTCCCGAGGCGACCATTTCGACGCCGAACCGGCAGGTAGGTTCCGTCGGCGGATCGACCCTGGGGGAATCGACATGAAGCTCACGCGCGCAGTGGTGCTGGTCGTGGTCGCGCTCATCGGATCGGCGTTGTTGGGGGCGCCGTCCGGGGCCGCCGCCAAGAGCACGAAGACGAAGCCGCCGCCGATCAAGCACGTCTTCGTCGTCAACCTCGAGAACGAGAACTACGACGAGACCTTCGGGCCCGACTCGCCCGCGCCGTACCTGAGCCAGGATCTCGTGGCCAAGGGTGTGCTGCTGGAGCAGTACTTCGCCATCGGCCACGTGAGCCTCGACAACTACATCGCCGAGGTCAGCGGACAGGGTCCGAGCAAGCAGACGCAGCTCGACTGCTTCACGTACACCGACTTCGTGAGCACGGGCACGGGTGACCTGGGTCAGGCGCTCGGTGACGGCTGCGTGTACCCGACGTCGGTCAAGACCATCGCCGACCAACTCGCCGCGAAGAAGCTCACGTGGAAGGGCTACATGGAGGACATGTCGTCGCCGTGTCTGCACCCGTCGATCGGCGAGAAGGACCCCTACGTCGTCGCCGGCGCATCGAACCCGTCGAGCGCGTACGCCACGCGACACAACCCGTTCGTGTACTTCCACTCGATCGTCGATTCGCCGAGCTGCGAGAAGAACGTGGTCGGCGCTCACCGCGCTCGAGGGAGACCTGGCATCGGCGAAGACCACACCGAACTACTCGATGATCACCCCGAACCTGTGCAACGACGGACACGACAACACGTGTCCCGATGGGGGCGCCGGGGGGCTCGTGTCTGCGAACACGTGGCTGCAGACCTGGGTGCCGAAGATCCTCGCCTCGCCCGCGTTCAAGAAGGACGGGCTGCTCGTCGTGACCTTCGACGAGGCGGAGGGCACGGGGGAGACAGCCGACGTGACGACCTGCTGCAACACTCCGACCTACCCGAACGTCGAGAGTGCGAGCTCCGTCGTGCCCGGTCCCGGCGGTGGCCGGATCGGTGCGGTGCTGATTTCGCCGTTCATCAAGCCGGGCTCGACCAGCACGACGCCCTACAACCACTTCGCGCTGCTCTGCAGCCTCGAAGACCTGTTCGGCGTGAAGCACCTCGGTTACGCCGCGCAGTCGGGCCTGGCGTGCTTCGGAAAGGACGTCTACACCAACGCGTCAGGGAAGGCCGCGTCAGGGAAAGGCGCGTCGGGGTAGGCGCCTGATGCGCTCAGCGCGCCTTTGCGCCAGCGGCGCGGGGTGAGCAGCAGCGCGCGGGGGTAGTCCTCCCACATCCAGCGGGCGAAGTTGCGGCGCGTCCACGGGGTGAGCGACGCGGCGCGGATGGCGGCGCGCGCCCCGAGCGGCACGCGCAGCACGTGCTGCAGCAGCGCGGCGAAGCGCAGGTCGGCGCCGAGCGTGTCGTCGACGCCGTTGCGGTAGTGGGTGGTGACCGCAGTCGCGTCGCGGGGTGACGCCGCGATCGCACGCGCTGCGAGCATGCCGCTCTCCAACGCCTGCGCGATGCCTTCGCCGGTCATGGGATCGACCACGTTGGCGGCGTCGCCGACGAACAGCACGCGGCCGTGGGTGAGACGGTTGCGGTCGTACGCCGCCGGGATCGGCCACGCGCGCACGGTGCCCTCGGCCTCGGCGTCGGGACCGAGCGCGCGGCGCAGGCTCGGCCGGTCGGCCAGATCGCGCCACAGGGCCCCGAGCGCCTTGCCGTTGGTCGACTCGTCGTTCGCGCGGAGCACGCCGAAGCCGACGTTGGCGCGGCCTCCTCCGACGGGGAACACCCACGCGTAGCCGGGCAGGAGGTCCTCTTCGAACAGCACCCAGAGGCGACGGTCCTCGACGCCGGTGAAGTACTGGCGGAACGCGTGCCAACTTCCGAGCGGGGTCGCCGACTCGGCGCCGACCATGCGGCGCACGGGCGACCAGTGACCGTCGGCGGCGACGACGAAGCGTGCGGTCACCTCGGTGCCGCCTTCGTTGGTTGGGGCGGCCAACGACGCGGTGAGGGTGTCTTCGCCAGCTTCGATCCCGGTCACGCCCGCACGTTCGTGCACGTCGACGCCGCGCGCCCGCGCGTGTGCGACCAGCGCCGCGTCGAGTTCGACGCGGGGGACCACGCCCGCGTAGGCGCCGTCGGGCGGCAGAGGAACCTCGACCTCACGACCTGTGGGGGACACGATCACGGTGTCGGTGACCGCCACCCACGACGGGAGCGTCCGGACGTCGAACCCCAGCTCGTCCAGCACGCGCAACGCCCCGGTGGTGAGGCCGTCGCCGCACGTCTTGTCGCGGGGGAAGCCGGCCTTGTCGACGACGAGGGCGTCGAGACCCAGCCGGCGAGCCTCGAGTCCCGCCGCGACCCCGGCGGGACCGGCTCCGACGATGAGGACGTCGAGATCGGTGCCCGTCAAGTGACCGACGGTACCCACGTTTCGCACCGGTGGCCTGATCGCGGCAAGAATCAGGTCATCCGCAGGCGTGGCGGCAGTGCCGAGGTGGCACGTCGCGCGCCCGCACGCACGGCACTCGACTAGGCACGGAGCAACGAATGAACATCGCAGTCTGCGTGAAGCAGATCCCGGACCCGGCCGTCCCCGGCAGCCTCGACGGTGACCACACGCTGAGCCGCTCGGGCAAGCTCATCCTCGACGACTCCGACGCCTACGGCGTGGAGATGTCGCTCCAGTTGGCGGAGAAGGCCGGCGGTGGCGAGGTCGTCCTGATCTCGATGGCGCCCAACGGCGAGGTCTCGGGCCTGCGCACCGCGCTGGCGATGGGCGCGGCCCGTGCGGTCCTCGTGTCCGACGACGCGCTGGCCGGCTCCGACTCCCTGTCGACGGCCAAGGTGATCGCCAAGGCGGTCGAGCGGGCGGGTGGCATCGACCTCGTGGTCACCGCCACCGAGTCGACCGACGGGTACACCGGCACCATCCCCGCGCAGGTCGCGGAGCTGCTCGGCTGGCCGTCGCTGACCTTCGCCAAGCACGTCGAGATCGGCGACGGCAAGGTCACCATCCAGCGCCAGACCGAGGCCGGCTTCGACGAGGTCGAGGCGTCGCTGCCCGCGGTCGTCAGCGTGACCGCCGGTGTGGTCGAGCCCCGCTACCCCTCGTTCAAGGGGATCATGGCGGCGAAGAACAAGCCCGTCGACCAGGTGACGGTGGCCGATCTCGGGCTCGACGCCGGTCAGGTCGGCTGGGCCGGTGCCCGCCAGAAGATCGTGTCCGTCAGCGCTGCGCCCGAGCGCGAGGCCGGCGAGAAGATCGAGGACGACGGCGAGGCGTACCAGCGCATCGTGCAGTTCCTCGAGCAGCTCAAAGTCGTCTGACCGGACCCAGGACAAGCAGGAGAACGAGCAATGGCAGTTTCCAAGATCTGGGTCTTCGCCGAAGCCGACGGTGACAAGCCGGCGAGCGCGACCCTCGAGATCCTCACCAAGGCCCGCGAGCTGGCCGACACCGTCGAGGCCGTGTACGTCGGCGCCGACGCCGACGCCCTGGCCACCGGTCTCGGCGAGTACGGCGCGACCAAGGTGTACGCGGTCGATCCCGGCGACGCCCTTCCCGGCGTCGTGGGCGCCGCCGCGCTGGCGTCGCTCGTGGGTGAGCACTCGCCCGACGCGGTGTTGTTCGCGCAGAGCTACGACGGCCGTGACGCGATCGCCCGCCTGTCGGTGAAGATCGACCGCCCGGTGCTCACCAACGGCACGGACCTGAAGGTCGACGGCGACAAGCTCATCGTCGGCACCGCCATCTTCGGGGGCGTGACGCTGGTCGACACCGAGTTCGAGGCCGACGGTCCGTTTCTCGGCGCCATCCGGCCGAAGTCCTTCGCGGCGGAGCCGAGCGGTGGTGGCGCGGCGGAGGTCGTGACCGTGGCCGCGGGTGACGCGGGGCGTGCCGGCGAGGCCAAGGTGCTCGAGCGTCACGTCGAGGAGCGCGAGGGGCCGAAGCTCGAAGAGGCGACGGTCGTCGTGTCCGGCGGCCGCGGCATCGGCAGCGCGGAGGCCTACGAGCCCCTGGTCGATGACCTCGCCAAGCTGCTGAACGGTGCGTCGGGCGCGTCGCGTGCCATCGTCGACGCCGGCTGGGTGCCCTACTCCAAGCAGGTGGGACAGACCGGCAAGGTCGTGAAGCCGAAGCTCTACATCGCGCTCGGCATCTCCGGTGCCACCCAGCACATGGTGGGCATGAAGGGCTCCGACAACATCATCTGCGTGAACAAGGACGGCGAGGCGCCGATCTTCGGCATCGCCGACCTCGGCATCGTGGGTGACGTGCACAAGGTCGTGCCGAAGCTCATCGAGGCGCTCAAGGCGAAGTAGCGCTGCCTCAGGCGAACATCTCGGACGTCGAGTACGTAGGTGAGGGTCAACCCCGAGACGTTCGGTCAGCAGGTTCAGGCGACGAAGCCGCGCATGCCCTCGAGGTAGCGCGCGGTCGCGCGCGTCTGGATGGCGCGCGGCACCGGTCCACCGAGCTTGGTGAGCAGGTCGTGCGGTCGGGAGAAGGCGACGACCTCGAAGGCGACCATGGCGTCGTGCTCGTCGCGAGTGACGACGAATCGCTCCTCGCCCTCTTCAGGGTGCGCGGGCAACGTGCCGTACGCGAACCCGTAGCGGCCGGGTTCGTCGACGACGCGCACGACGCGGCACGCGGCGACGACGCTCAGGGGTCCGAGCGACGTGACGACTGCGACAGTGGTGTCTTCCGCAATCGGCGCGTCGGACGGGACGACCGTCATGCCCGCGCCGCGATGCGCGGCCCACGCGCGGATGCCATCGCAGGCGCGCGTCCACGTGTCGTCGCCGACGCCGAGGACGACGCGTTCGCGCACGTGGTGGTACCCCGGGGGGAGCTCGGCGCCGAAGCTCGCGCCGACTTCGGCGTAGGTGAGCGGCGACGTCCGCTGGCGGGCGAGGAAGTGACCGAGCTGCTCGGCGTCGGGGGTGCGGAGTCGGAACACGCGCGGCGATCTTGCTACAGGCCGGCGGGGAAGCGGTACGACCTCGGGACGGTGGGCGTCTGGCCGGTCGGGCCGTACCAGAGCGCGATCTCGAGGCGGCGCTCCAGCCGGATGGTGGCGCGGGCTCGGCGCTGGTGATGCTTCACGGATGGCTCCGGGGGAGTGAGGTGCGGGGTGGGCTCGACGAGTCTCGCAGCGCACGGACCCCGAGCACCGTCACGGGCTCGCTTCGAATGCGGGAGACTGCACGGATGCCCCCGCAGGTGCCCGACCTCCCGGTGGAAGAATTCGCGGCGGCGAAGGCGTGGGAGCGCTGGCTGGCCCGTCACCACGCGACTGCCCCCGGCCTCTGGCTGAAGCTCGCCAAGAAGGGAACCGGTGTGGTCACCGTCGACATCGCCGACGCCATCGAGGTCGCACTCTGCTACGGCTGGATCGACGGCCTGCGTCATGCCCACGACGACACGTACTTCCGCCAACGGTTCACACCGCGCACGTCGCGCAGCAAGTGGTCGCAGATCAACCGCGACCGCGCCGAGGCCCTGATCGCCGCGGGTCGGATGCGTCCTGCCGGCCAGGAGCAGGTCGATGCGGCGAAGGCCGACGGGCGTTGGGACGCCGCCTACGCCGGTGCGCGCACGATCGAGGTCCCCGACGACCTCACGCGGGCCCTGCGCCGCAACTCGAAGGCGCGACGCGCCTTCGAGTCGCTCGACAGCACGAACCGCTACTCGATCTTGTTCCGCATCCACGACGCCAAGCGTCCGGAGACCCGAGCGCGTCGCATCGAGCAATTCGTGACGATGCTCGAAGAGGGTCGCACCATCCATTGAACCAATGACCATTGACTCGGGGGGAGACGAGCGTGACCGAGACGAGCATCGAACAGCTGCAGTGGCAGATCGGCGACGTGACCATCACGCGCGTGCAGGAGAGCATCACTCCGATCTCGGCGGGTGGACTCTTCCCGAGCGCGTCCGACGAGGTGATCGCGTCGCACGCGTCCTGGCTGCGTCCGCACTTCGTCGATGACGACGGCAACCTCGTGCTGTCGATCCACGCGTTCGCCATGACCGTGGGTGATCGCAAGATCATCGTCGACACGTGCATCGGGAACGACCGGAAGATTCCCGGCATGGAAGCGCTCAACCGCAAGACGCCGTTCCTCGCCGACCTCGCCGACGCCGGATTCCCGCGCGAGGAGGTCGACACCGTGATCTGCACCCACCTCCACTTCGACCACGTCGGCTGGAACACCATGCTCGTCGACGGTGAGTGGGTGCCCACGTTCCCGAACGCGCGCTACCTGCTGTGCCGCGACGAGTGGGCGCACTGGAACGCGGAGGGCTCCGGCGCCGGCACCGGGTACGCGGCGACCATCGACGACGCCGTGCGTCCGGTCGTCGACGCCGGCCTCGCCGACCTCGTGCCGTCCGACCATCGCGTCACCGACGAGATCCGCCTCGAGGCGACGCCGGGGCACACCCCGGGGCACGTCGCCGTGCACGTGGAGTCAGGCGGGCAGCACGCGCTGATCACCGGCGACCTCGCTCACCACCCGGTGCAGTTCGCCGAACCCGATTGGTTCGCCGATCCCGACACCGACCGTGAGCGGTCGTCGGCCACCCGCCGCCGGCTCCTCGCCGAGCACGGCGACACCGACGTGCTGGTCATCGGCACCCACTTCGCACCACCGTGCGCGGGACATCTCGTGGGGTCCGGGAACGGATACACGTTCCAGGCGGTTGCACCACGAGATGCCTGATCCCGCGAACACCGAATTTCCCCTCTCCGTCCTCGATCTCGCCCCGGTCGGGCGGGGTTCCACGCCCGCCGATGCGCTGCACAACTCGATCGAGCTGGTGCAGGAGACCGAGCGCCTCGGCTACCGCCGGCACTGGGTGGCCGAGCACCACAACATGCCGGGCATCGCCAGCTCGTCGCCGCCGGTGCTGCTGGCTCACCTCGCGTCGGTCACCTCGACCATCCGACTGGGCTCCGGTGGTGTGATGCTGCCGAACCACTCGGCGCTGACCGTCGCCGAGCAGTTCGGGATGCTCGAGGCCCTGCACCCGGGCCGCATCGATCTCGGCATCGGCCGCGCGCCCGGCACCGATCAGCTCACTGCCGCCGCGCTGCGGCGCGGTCCCGAGCTCCTCGGTGCCGACGACTTCCCCGAGCAGATGACCGAGCTCATCGGCTACTTCGAGGGCGCGCTCCCCGAGGGGCACCGGTACGAGCGCATCACCGCGGTCCCCGCACGCGGCTACAAGCCTGCGCTGTGGATGCTCGGGTCGAGCACGTACGGCGCGTCGGCCGCGGCCGTGCTCGGGCTCCCGTTCTCGTTCGCCTACCACTTCGCGCCGGCGATGCTCGACGAAGCGCTCGACGTCTACCGCCGCAATTTCCGTCCGTCGGCCGAGCTCGACGCCCCGTACGTCATGCTCGGGGTCAGCGCGATCTGCGGCGAGACCGACGAGCAGGCGCACCGGCTCGCCAAACCGGGGCAGCTCGCGTTCCTCCGCCTCCGACAGGGGCGCCCCGATGTCTACCCGAGTGCGGACGAGGCGCAGGAGTACACCTTCACTCCCAACGAGCGGCAGTTCGTCGACGACTGGACCCGCTCGCACGTGATCGGCGACGAGGTCACGGTGCGCTCCGGATTCCGGGCTCTGGTCGAGCGCACCGGTGTCGACGAGCTCATGGTGTCGACGATGGCGCCGACCCACGACGAGCGGGTGGCGTCGTACACGCGCATCGCCGGGGCGTTCGCGCTCAGCGCCACCCGCTGACCGGACGCGCGGTCGCCCACAGCGACCACAGGGTGAAGACCAAGGACACGGCGACGACCCGGGTGTGCGACACGCGGGGTTCGGCACGGGGGATCGTGCGCGCATCGATGGCAGACCAGTTGAGCGGTCGGCGCGCATCCTGCACGAGGTAGCACGTCAGCGCGGCGAACAGCCCGACGCCGATGAGCAGCGCGATGGCGAATGGCACAGGGGTGACGGCAGCCATATGCCCGCCTCCTACCCGCCCTTTTCGAGGTCTGAAACGAGCCTGCCTCGACCATACGACGACGGGCGCCCCGAGGGAACCCCCGGCGGTTCAACCCGCGTTCAGGTCAGGGCGAGAACGTGACCGACTGCACCTGGATGGGGAGTCCGCCGGTGAGCGTGCGGACCGTCATCTGGATGGTGGCGCCGTTCTGGCCGTTCCACGTGCAGTAGAGCGATCCAGCCGCGGGGTCGCAGTTCGAGAACGTGTAGGGCCCCTTCGCCGGAGACGCCTGCGCGAACATCTGCGTCACCGCGTCGGCGCTCGCGACGTTGGCGGCATCGGTGCGGTTGTCGTTCTGCCACGACGCGAACAGGTACTCCGCGTAGGTCTGCGGGTCGTCGGTGATGACCGGCAGTGCAACGGTGGTGGTGGTCGCCGGCGCCGTCGTGGCGGGGGCGGTGGTCGTCGCCGGCGCGGTCGTGGTGGTCACCCGGGCGGCGGTGGTGGTCGGGGGGCTGGTCTTGTCGTCATCGCCGTCGCGCGTGAGCAGCACGACGACGAGCGCGACCACGAGGGCCACGATCAGCGCGCCCAGCACCCAGAACCAGGCCTTGCTGCGGCCTCCACCGCTCGGGCTGTGTGCACCGCGTGCCACGGTCAGCTCCTGTCGTCGAAGTCGGCGATCACGGGGGCGTGATCGGAGGGCTGCTTGCCCTTGCGGGCGTTGCGGTCGACCACGGCCCAGCGGGTCCGATCGGCCAACGGCTTCGTGGCGAGCACGAGGTCGATGCGCATCCCGCGGTGCTCGTGGAAGTCGCCTCGGCGGTAGTCCCAGTAGCTGAAGAGCTCGGCGTCGTCGTAGCGCGACCGGAACACGTCGACCATGCCCCACTCGCACAACCGAGCCACGCGTGCTCGCTCGGGCGCGGTGACGTGGGTCGCACCCTTGAACGCCTTCGGTGACCACAGGTCGCGGTCTTCGGGCGCCACGTTGTAGTCACCGAGCACCACGACGTCGTCGTCCGGGGACTGCGTGGCTGCCAGCCAGTCGTGCAACGTGTCGAGCCACACCAGCTTGCGGTCGTAGAACTCGCTGGGGACCTCACGGCCGTTGGGTACGTACACGCTCACGACGCGCACACCGTCGCACGTGGCCGCGATCACGCGGGCGTCGCCTTCGTACGGATCGACGTGGTCGTCGTCGAACCCGTTGGTGACGTCGGTGATACCGACGCGCGAGAGGATGGCGACGCCGTTCCACTGCCCCTGGCCGTTGTGCACGGAGTCGTAGCCGAGGGCCGAAAAGCTCAGGTGCGGGAACGCGTCATCGGAGAGCTTGGTCTCCTGCAGACAGAGCACGTCGGGGCGGGCGTAGCGGAGCCACTCCTCGACCCGCTCCTGGCGCGCCTTCAGCGAGTTGACGTTCCAGGTGGCGATGCGCACCCGGCGACGTTACTCAGTGGCCCCCGAGCGCAGCGGTCTTCGCCTACCGGGCCCTGGGCGTGTGGTGCTCCCGGAGCGCGAGGAGCGCCTCGCGGTCGATGTGGTCGGCGGGCGCCACCGCGACGCGCACCGGGGTGCTGGCCTGGAGGCTCGCGGTGCGGATCCCGCCCTCGAGCACGGCCCGCTCACCCAGCACGACGCCCGGCCCCACCTCGGCGACGTTCTCGCCGTCCATCGTCACCGACAGCACGCCGTCGAGGAGGAGGAAGAGCGAGTCGCCGGGGTCGCCCTGGTGGACCAGGAACTCGCCCTCCTTGAGGGTGCGGATCTCGGGCCGCGCGCCGCCGGACATGATCGTGACCGACAGCTGGCGTTCGAGCGCGGTCTCGACCGCGGTGACCAGCGCCTTCGAGTCCTGGTCGCCCCACGGCGTGTGCTTGCCGAAGGCGTCGCGGTACCACTCCTTGAAGTTCGCGAGGCCGACCTTGGCCGCGATCTGCTGGTCGTGGTCGTAGACCCAGTGCCGGGGGAACTTGCTCGCCCCGAGCACCTCGAAGGTCGACGTGCCGTCGGCCCGGATGGTGAGCGCGAGCGTCGTCCACACCGTGGGCGCACGGAATTGCAGGAACGGTGGGTGCTTGACCCGCCGCGGGGCCGGCAACCCGGTGCGGCCGCCGGTGGTCTGCACGAACGTGACCTCGGTGTCGGTCCGCGTGGGCTCGGGGCGCAGGTCGGGGAGTTCGACCGGCTGGAAGGTGGCGCGCACCTTGGCGAGGCGCACCGTGGTGGCACCCATGAGCCCGCCCCCGCCGCAGCCCGCGTCGACGATCTTGCCGTGCTCGATGTCTGCCCACGCTTGCAGCCGGTTGGCGAAGCGGAACCTCCCCTCGGCTCGCCACCGGTCGAGGTCGTCGATGACGTCGGGCGGTGGGTCGTCGTAGCTGGTGATGCCCGAATCGAACGTGCCCTTCAGGACCGCGCCCGTCACCGCCTCCGACGGGATCCACGAGACACTGGTGACCGACGACTCGACACGCATGTTGGGTCCTCTCCGGCGACCTGCACGTGCGAGAGTAGGTCGCGATGCCTGCGGGGGCGAGGGCGCTGGCCATCCGGCGAAGGAGAAGCTGGCCACCTGACCGGAGGGGGCCTGCACCCCTGTCCACGGGAGACTGCCCACCTTGTCGGGAACGTCCCGACGGCTTGGAATGGAGGCTCATGGGGGACGGATCGATCGACGGCGTGATCACCGTGTTCCTCGCCGACGACAACGTGATCGTCCGCGAGGGGGTACGGGCGCTGTTGGCGCTCGAGCCCGACCTCGTCGTCGTCGGCACGGCCGACGACTACGACAGCCTCGTCGCGGGAGCCGAAGCGGCCGCCCCGCAGGTCCTGGTCACCGACATCCGGATGCCACCGAGCTTCCAGAGCGAGGGCATCGACGCGGCCAAGGCCCTGCGCAAGCGTCACCCCGGGACCGGGGTGGTGGTGCTCTCCCAGTACGACGACCCCGACTACGCCATCGCACTCCTCGGTGACGGCGCCGCCGGGTACGCGTACCTGCTCAAGGACCGGGTCGGTGAAGGCAACCAGCTCGCCCGGGCCGTGCGCGAGGTGGCCACGGGCGGGTCGGTGATCGACCCGAAGATCGTCGAAGCGCTGGTGCAGCCGGTCACCGACGACGCCGGGCTCACCGAGGCCGACGAGCAGCTGCTCCACGAGGTCGCCGAGGGTCGTCCGATCAAGGCCATCGCCAGCGCGCACGGCACCACGGCGGCGGCGGTGGCCGAGGAGGTCGAGAACCTCTTCCTGAAGTTGTCGGAGGGTGCGAGCACGGGCACGGCCGGGGCGCTGAAGCGGCTGCGCATGCTGCACACCGCGATCGTCGACCGCGAGGAGCAGGGCGAGAAGCTGAGCCGGCTGCTCCCCGGCGGTCTGGCCGACAAGGTGCGCAACGAGGGTCGCGCCATCGGCGAGACCGAGGAGCTCGAGGTCACCGTGCTGATGGGTGACATCCGCGGCTATTCCGGCATCGCCGAGCGCAGCGACCCCACCCAGCTCGCGTCACAGCTCAGTGAGCACCGAGCCGAGATGAACAAGGCCATCCTCGACGAGGGCGGCACGGTGATGCAGTTCGTGGGCGACGCGGTGATGGCGGTCTTCGGTGCGCCGGTGCCGCTCGAGCAGCACGCCGACCGCGCGGTCAGCGCGGCGCACTCGATGCTCGAACGCCAGCGCGCGCTCAACGAGCGGTGGCTCGCCGCGAGCAAGGCGCCGTTCGGGATCGGCATCGGCATCTCGACTGGTCCGGTGGCGGCCGCGCTGCTGGGTTCGGAGGAGCGGGTCGAGTACACGCTGGTGGGCGACACGGTGAACCTGGCCCAGCGGTTGCAGGATCTGGCCCGGCCGTCGGGCCGGATCGTGCTCAACGAGAGCACGTACGCAGCACTGCACTCGGACGGCGAGTACGTGCGCCTCGAGGAGACGACGGTCAAAGGGCGGAACTCGCCGGTGCGGGCGTACCGCATCGACGTGTTCGACAACATGGAACGGGGACTGGCCGATGAGTGAGCGCCGGGAAGCGGAGATCGGGTCGAGCAGCGAAGGCCCGAACGGTCCGGCGCGGGCGCCGAGAGGGGGAGAGATGACCGAGTTCGTGGTCGAGACGCACGGACTGCGCAAGACCTTCGAGTCGGAGGGCGCCCCGGTACGCGCGCTGCGCGGCGTCGACTTCACGATGACGCGGGGCGAGTTCGTGGCGGTGATGGGGCCCTCGGGCTGCGGCAAGTCGACGCTCCTCAACATCGTCGCCGGCCTCGACACGCCGACCGATGGAGACGTGTCGCTCGCGGGTGAGCTGCTCGTGGGCAAGACCGAGGACGAGCTCGCGATCCTGCGGCGGCGTCACATCGGCATCGTGTTCCAGTTCTTCAATCTGCTCGAGGGCATGAGCGTGCTCGAGAACGTCACGCTTCCCGCGGTGATCGCGGGCGCGCCCCGCAAGCGGGCCGAGACGCGCGCGCGTGACCTCCTCGACCTGCTCGGCCTCGCCGACAAGGCCAAGGATGCACCCGGTGTGCTCTCCGGTGGCCAACGACAGCGGTTGGCGATCGCGCGGGCGCTTGCCAACGAACCGACGCTCGTCCTCGCCGACGAGCCGACCGGCGCGCTCGACTCCGAGGGCGGCCACGAGGTGCTCGAACTGTTCCGGCGGTTGCACGCCGGCGGTCAGACCATCCTGATGGTGACCCACGACGACGATGTCGCCGCCGCCGCCGACCGCATCGTGCACATGCGCGACGGCCGCATCGAGACCGATGCGGAAGAGGCGGTTGCTTCGGCCATCGCCCGCACGCTCTGAGTCACGCGGGACACAGGACACCGGGGCGACGTGGC
>CAVRGS010000006.1:0-98802 GCA_963720765.1 uncultured Actinomycetes bacterium | reverse complement strand
TCGTGCCCACGCGTGCCGGGTCGCTCGAGGAGCTCCAGTCCACCGGTCGGCTGCTGACCAAGGTCGCCAACCTGCCGGTCGTCGTCTTCTGGAGTGAGGACCGCGCCTGGGCGATCGAGGACCGCTGCCCCCACATGGGCTTCCCGCTCCACCAGGGCACCGTCGAGTCGGGCCTCGTCACCTGCCACTGGCACCACGCCCGCTTCGACCTCGTCACCGGCTGCACCCTCGACCCCTTCGCCGACGACGCCCGCGGCTTCCAGGTGACGATCGACGGCGACGACGTCCTCGTCGAACCCCGCCGCGGCGACGATCCCGTCGCGCACCTCTTCGCCCGGCTCGACGACGGCCTCGAGCTCGGCCTCTCGCTCGTGCTCGCCAAGTCGGTGCTCGGCCTCCTCGAAGCCGGCATCACGCCCGAGGAGATCGTGCGCCGCGGCATCGCCTTCGGCACCCGCTACCGCGACGCCGGCTGGGGTGCCGGCCTCACCGTGCTCGTCGCCATGGCCAACGTGCTCCCGTCGCTCGCGCCCGACGACCGCGCCCTCGCGCTCGTGCACGGCCTCGCCTTCGTCGCCCGCGACACCCGCAACCACCCGCCCCGCTTCCCGATGCGCGCCTTCGACGCCTTCTCCGAGGATGGCAGCGGTGAGCACGAACTGACGCGGCTCGCGTCGTGGTACCGGCGCTTCGTCGAGACCCGCTCCGCCGACGCCGCCGAGCTCGTGCTCACCACCGCGCTCGCCGCACCCGGTCCGCTCGGCGACGCCGAGCGCATGATGTTCGCCGCCGTCACCGACCACGTCTTCGTCGACGGCGGCCACACCATCGACTTCACCAACAAGGCCTTCGAGTCGCTCGGCTACGTCGGCCGCCACGCCGCCGCCGACGTGCTGCCCACCCTCGTGCGCGGCACCGCGTCGGCCACCTGGTCGGAGCAGAGCGGCACCTGGCGCCACCCGCACGACCTCGCCGAGCTGATCGCGCGCACGCAGCCCCGGCTCGACGCCGCCATCGACGCCGGCGCCACCCGGCACGGCGCGTTCACCGACGTGGCCGGCCTCGCCTGGCAGCTCCTCGACGACGACCCCGAGCATGTCGTCGACGCCCTGCTCGACGCGCTCACCGCCGGCGCCGATCCCGACCAGCTCGGCCGCGCCCTCGCCTACGCCGCCGCGCTGCGCATCACCCGCTTCCACGTGCAGAACGACTTCGGCGACTGGGACACCGTCCACCACGCCTTCACCGCTGCGCACGCGCTGCACGCCGCGCTCATGCGCATGCCGACGCGCGAGCTGCTGCGCGGTCTCGTGCACGGCGCGCTGCGCGTCTACCTCGACCGCTTCCTCAACGTGCCCGCCGCGCGCCTGCCCGACGCGCAGTCCGGCGACCTCGCCGACCTCGACGAGTGCTGGGAGATCCAGGGCGCCGTCGACCGCGCCGGCACCGTCGCCGCCGGCTACCTGCGAGGCGGCGGCGACCCCGCGCTGCTGATCGCCGCGCTCGGCCACGCGCTGCTGCGCGAAGACGCCGAGTTCCACTGGTACCAGGTGTTCGAGGCCGCCGTCGCCGAGCACCACCTGTGGCCCGCCGGGTCCGAGGAGGGCGTGCTCATCCTCGCCGGCCTCGCCCGCTTCCTCGCCGCCCACACCCCGACCCGCCGCGAGCTCTCCCGCGTCGTCGACATCGCCACCCGCCTCCGCCGCGGCGAGGACCTCTTCGAAGCCGAGTGAACCGCCGGCTCGGTCAGCGCGGTGGGGCGTCATCCCGGGATTTCCTCTTGCACACCGAACGTACGTTCGCTATGGTGTGACGACAACTTCCCCGACGGTTCTTCGAAGCTCCCGGGGAGGTGTCGTGTTCGAGCAGTTGCGGTGCGCGGTGGCGCAGGTCCGCCGGTTGGTGGCCGATCTCGAACCCGATCGCTTCGACGGTCCCGGCGCTCGCACCTTGGTCGAGCTCTTCGACGAGGTCGAGCGCCTCGGCGCCGCCGGCAAGGCGCTCGCCACCCGCCAGGTCGTCGCCACCGGCGCGTGGAAGCACGACGGCGCGCACCGCGACGCGGCTTCGTGGCTGGCCGACACCACGTGCGCCACGGTCGGTGCCGCGCGCGCGACCGTCGACACCGCCGCCCGCCTCGCCGAGCTGCCGAGCACCGAAGCCGCGATGCGTGAGGGTGCGTTGTCGCTCACCCAGGTCGGCGCCATCGCCGACGCCGCGACCGCCGATCCCGACGCCGAGGCCGAGCTGCTCGAGCGTGCGCAGCACGACGGCGTGCGCGGCCTGCGCACCGCGTGCGCGCGGGTCAAGGCTGCCGCCTGCGTCGATCAGGAGGCGCAGTACGCACGCATCCGTGCGGCGCGGTCGCTGCGGCACTGGACCGACGCCGACGGCACCGGCCGCATCGACATCCGCGGCCCCGTCGACGCCACCGCGAAGGTGATGGCCGCGCTCGAGCCGTTCGAGCGCGAGCTGTTCGAGGACGCTCGCGTCGCGGGTCGTCGTGAACGGTCCGACGCGCTCGCGTTCGACGCGCTCGTCGCGCTTGCCGCTGCGCCCTGCTCTGCCACCGAGACTCCGCGAGCGGTCACCACCGTGGTGCGCGTCGACTACGCCGCGCTCGTCCGCGGCGCGACCGAACCCGGTGAGCTCTGCGAGATCGTGGGTGGCGGTCCAATTCCGGTGTCGGTCGCGCAACGTCTGCTCGACGACTCGTTCGTGAAGCTGCTGCTCGTCGACGGCACCGACGTGCGTGCGGTGTCACATCCCGGCCGCACGATTCCTGCGCGGCTCCGGAGCGCGATCGAGGAGCTGCACCCGGAGTGCGACGTCGAGGGCTGCCACGTCACCCGCCACCTCGAGATCGACCACAACCTCCCCATCGAAGAGGGTGGCCCGACGGCGATCTGGAACCTCGATCGCCTCTGTGGTCACCACCACGAGCACAAGCACCGCCACCGGTTGCGCCTCGTCGGTCAACCCGGCCGGATGCGCTTCATCGCTGCCGGTGAGTGGGTGCCGCCGTGACGGCTGACCGACGCCGTTGCGCCGACTCGCGGGTCAGGCTGCGAGCACGAGTTCGGCCCCGTCGCCGCCGCCCGACCCGCCGCGACCACCGCGACCACCGCGACCACCGCGACCCTCGTCGGGCCCGTCACCACGGTTGCGCCGACGCCGCCGCTCCAGGGCTCGGGCCGACAGCACGACCAGGCCGCGGGACAGCAGGTAGACGATCATGCACACGTCGCGAGCGTAACCCCGGTCGTCCGGCGCCGAAACCCTCCGCCGGGTGTGACCCACCACCGCGGCCCGCACCAAGATGTTCGGCGATGGCGACCCACGACGCGGTGCGCATCCGCGGGCTCACCAAGACCTACGGCGACAAGACCGCCGTCGACGGGATCGACCTCGACATCCGCCACGGCGAGATCTTCGCCCTCCTCGGACCCAACGGCGCCGGCAAGACCACGACGGTCGAGATCCTCGAGGGCTATCGCCGCCGCGACGCCGGCGACGTCACCGTGCTCGGCCACGATCCCGGCCGCGAGCGCACCGCGCTCGCGTCCCGCATCGGGATGGCGCTCCAGGAGACCGCGGTCGAGCCGTACCTCACCGTGCGCGAGACCGTCGGCATGTACGCCGGCTTCTACCCGCACCCACGCGACATCGACGAGGTGATCGATCTCGTGGGTCTCACGTCGAAGCGCGCCGAGCGCGTGGTGCACCTCTCGGGCGGACAGAAGCGTCGCCTCGACATGGCCGTCGCCATCGTCGGTGACCCCGAGCTCCTGTTCCTCGACGAACCCACCACCGGCTTCGACCCCGCCGCCCGCCGCGACGCGTGGGACATCGTGAGCAACCTCGCCGCCCTCGGCAAGACCGTCGTGCTCACCACGCACTACATGGACGAGGCGCAGCACCTCGCGCACCGCGTCGCGGTGCTGGCCGCCGGCCGCATCGTCGCCGAGGGCACGCCCGCCACGCTCGCCGCGCGCGACCAGACCCTCACCCGCGTGCGCTTCCGTGCTCCTGCCGGCGTCGAGCTCCCGGCGGAGTTCACCGGCCGGCCCACCACCGACGGCTTCCGCGAGCTCACCGTCGACGACCCGGTCGCGTCGCTGCACGCGCTCACCGGCTGGGCGCTCGACGCCGGGGTCGCGCTCGACGGCCTCGAGGTGCTGCGACCGTCGCTCGAAGACGTCTACCTCTCGCTCACCCGCTCGACCGAGGAGGACGCGCAGCAGTGAACGCGGTGAGCTCGACGATCTCGCAGGTGAACTTCGTCAACAAGGCGTTCTGGCGCAACCCGTCGCGCGCGTTCTTCACCTTCGCGTTCCCGCTGATGTTCCTCGTGATCTTCACCGCGCTGCTCGGCAACTCGACCGTGCACATCGGCCACAAGACCATCACGACCTCCACCTACTACGTCTCGGCGATGGCGGCCTTCGGGCTCATCACCGCGTGTTACAGCAACATCGCGATGACCATGACGTTCCAGCGCGAGTCGGGGATCCTCAAGCGCATCCACGGCACGCCGCTGCCGAGCGCGGCGTTCCTCGGCGCGCGGGTGGTCCACGCGCTGTTCATGGGGATCCTGCTCGTCGTCATCACCGCGGGCTTCGGCGCGCTGTTCTACGACGTCACGGTGCCGAGCGGCCTCTCGCTCGTGCGCTTCCTCGTGATGCTCGTCGTCGGCGCGATGGCGTTCTGCGCGCTCGGCCTCGCCGTCTCGGGGTTCGTGCCCAACGCCGACGCCGCGCCCACGGTCGTCAACGCCACCATCCTCCCGCTGCTGTTCCTGTCGGGGATCTTCGTGCCGTTCGGCAACAGCACGCCCGACTGGATCATCTGGATCGCCAAGGTGTTCCCCATCCGTCACTTCGCCGCCGGCATGCAGGCCGGGTTCCTCGGCACCGCCTTCCACTGGACCGACGTGCTGGTCGTCGCCGCGTGGGGAGTCGGCGGCCTGCTGATCGCGATGCGCTACTTCCGCTGGGAGCCCCGGGTCTGACGACCGTGGCCGCGGACGTGACCACCGGTCAGGTGCTCGCGAGCGCCTGCTGCAGCCGTCCGCCGGAGCTCGAGACTGCGTCCTTGAGCTCGGTCTGGATGCTGGTGTTCGCGTCGTGGTTGTACGAGTACACCGCCACGCCGCGCCCGACGCGGATCACGAGGTTGCCGAACGCCAGGGTCGTCTGGGTGCCGTCCGACTCGGTGATCTGCACGGGCCCTTCGTACGCGAGCGCCTGGTCTCCGGCAGTGACGTCCTGCACCTTCTTGATGTCGGCGGTGGCCTTGCCGCCGGCCTGCTGCGCGAGCTTGCCGAGGAGCTGCCGGAAGCACGCGGGGACGCCAGTGGCCGCGTAGCTGTTGACCGCGGCCTTCGCCTTGGCCGCAGTGGGGAACACGGTCACCGTGTTGTCGATCTGGGTCTGGCCGTCGTTGAACTCGTCCGACTTCACTTCGGTGTTCTGCTCGACCGCCTTCTTGAACGCGACCACCTTCTTGCACGCCGCGAGCTTCCTCGCCTGCTTGTCGGTCTTGGCGTCGGACGACGAGTCGCGCGCGGACTGCACGTAGGTGGCAGGGAAGTCGCTCGCCACCAGCACACCCGCGGTCGCGATCTGCTTGTCGGTCGCGCTGCCGGTCGACGCCGCACCCGCCGCCGGCGTGACCAAGGCCAGCACGACCGCCGCACCGACACCCACCATCGAGATCCGCCATGCCCGCATGGGAGCAATCTACGTGGTACCAGCGCCGACCTCAGCGAGCCCGCACCCCGACGAACGGCTCCGTCGGCACCAGCCGGGTCGACTCCACCGTGGTGAACCCCGCGGCGCGGCAGGTCGCGCTCGACCTCGCCGTCGCGCGGCAGGGACGCATGCCCGGCCTGGCTGACCAGCATGAGGTGCAGGTGCGCACTCGCCGGCGAACCCGGCGACACCATCGTCACCACCACGAGCTCACCGTCGTCGTCGAGGATCCCACGGAGCTGCCGGTACAGCGCGACCCGTTCGTCGCGGTCGAAGTAGTAGATGTTGTTGATCAGCGTGACGACGCCGTAGCGGTGCTCGGCCGCCGCCGCGAACGTCCGCACGTCGCCCACCGCGAGCGTGGCGCGCCCCGCGAGGCCGGCGCGGTCGATGCGGGCGCGGGCATCGTCGATCACGTCGGCGGCGAGGTCGATGCCGTCGCCGGTCGCGTGCGGCGCGGCCTCGAGCATCGCCTGCAGGTACACGCCGGTGCCACACCCGACATCGAGCACCCGACCCGGCACACCCACCCGACCCGGCACACCCACCCGACCCTGCACACCCGCGCGACCCGCCACACCCGCCCGCACGATCTCCTCGAGGTACGGCGTCACGAACGACTGCGCGGCGCGCGACACGTCGGCGATCACGGTGGCGTGACGGTCGAGGTCGTCGCGTCCCTCGCCCGGTGCGCCGCGCAGGAGCTCGGCCAGCTGGTCGTACGGGCCGGGCTGGTAGTCGAGCATCGACCGGTAGTGCGCGAGCAGCACCGGGTCACCGTCGGCCAGCGCCCGCGCCCGCCGACCCCGCACCACGTACCGGCCGTCGCCGTCCACGCGCAGCTCGTGCAGCGCGACGCCGACGTCGAGCCACGCGGCCAGCCGATCGGTGCGCGTCGCTCCCGTGTGCGCCGCGACCTCGTCGAGCGAGCGCGGCTGCACCAGGAACCCGAGCACGTCGACCCGCACCGCCGACGCCAGGAACAGCGACCGCACCAGCGCGCGGCTGTCGGCGATCGCCAGCGCGAGCGCACCCGCGTGCCCGCGCCGCACCGCGCCGGCCACGCCGCGCGCCTGCGCGGTGAGGGAACGCAGCATCAGGCCGGTGCCCGCAGCCCGAACGCGCGCTGCGAGCCCCAGCGCACCGCGCGCGTCACCGGACCCGCGGTCTCGATCGGCGGGAACGCGTCGACGTCCATCGCGGGCACGAACAGCTCTCCCCGATTGCTGAGGTACACGTAGATCGGATACGACATCGTGCCCAGCGCCCGCAGCGGCGCCGACGCGTGCGCGCCCCGCAGCTCGGTGCGCAGCGGTGGGCGATCGCCGTCGACCGTGACCGGCTCCACCGGGATCCCGAACCAGTGGTGGGCGCGCCGCACGATCGGCGCCTGCCGCGGATCGGCGACACCGAGGTCGGCGAGCACCGCCTCGTCGACCGCGAGCGCGTCGACCCCTGCGTAGAGGTGACGCACCTCGGCCGGAGCACGGCACCCCATCACGCCGAACGGCCCGTCGGCGACCGGCGCCCACGCGTCGACGACCGCGAAGTCGGGCGGGGCGACGTCGAGCGTCATCATCGTGGCGGTGCGGAAGTCGACCCGGCGGCCGGCGTAGAACGTGTCGTCGATCGGCCCGCTGGTGCCCTCGAGCGTCGACAGCGAGAGGTGCGCGAACTCGGTGGGATCGGTGCGCAGCTTGGGCATCACGATCCGCACGTCGGCGTCGACCCACGTCGCGCTGATCGCCTCCTGCACCAGGCCCCGCTCGAAGTGGAACGGGCGCAGGTCGCTGCCGATGTCGACCACGCGGTACTCGGGGGAGTCGAAGCCGAAGTAGTCCGCGACCTCGGCGACCGATCGGTGCGCGAACAGGTTGCCGTACACGGTCGGCGCCTCGAGCACCGCGACGTCGTCGACGCCGTGCCACCGCAGGTACCGCGCCACCCCCTCCACCAGGTCGGGGTCGTTGACGTTGGAACGGTCGGCGCGGTCGTAGCCGAGCATGAACGACACCCGGATCGCCGCCGTGCGCGCGCCCGCGCAGCGCTCGGCCAGACCGGCCCGGTCGAGGCAGTCCTCCAGGACGGCGAGCTTGTCGCGGTCCGTCGCCCCGCTGCCGACCACGACCGCCGCGTGGGTCCCGAACGTGCGCGGCCCGCGTGGCCGTCGGCGCGGCTTCGCTCGGGGGCCGGATCGTCGCGGGCAGGAACCACTCGCTGATGGCGCCCAGCTCGCGGATGACGTCGGCGTCGGCCCAGCCGTCGACGAGCTCACCGGTGTCGGAGAGCGCGGCCGCGAGCACGCGGAATGCGTCGGTGTGGCGCTGCTCGTCGTCGCGGATGCGGGCGAAGATCTCTCGCTCGTCGTCGTTCGCCGCCAGCTCCACCAGCCGGCGGTACGCGAGCTCGGCCGTCATCTCGAGCACGACGTTGAGCTCGCAGTAGCGGCGGAACGTCTGGAAGCGCAGCTCGCGCTGCATCACCTGCGGGATCCGGCCCGTCATCCCCGCGATCGCGACCAGCGCGCCGGCGGCACCCGTGCGCAACGGCGCGGTGCGCGGGTCGCGATGGTGCTCGGTCGCGGTCACCCATCCCGACAGCGCGCCCTGGAGCTGTCGGCCGTACACCACCATCGACGACGCGAACCCACCGCGGTGCAACAGGATGCCCCGCAGGTACTCGGCGTGGAGCTCCTCGTCCTTCCAGATCCACACCAACGTCTGGCGGAGCACGGCGCGCAGCTCGTCGCTGATCGCGAGCCCGTCGATGCGCCCCGCCACCGACTCCTCTCGGTACGCCACCGCCACGATCTGCTCGCGTTCGAGCGCGAGCAACCAGAGGTGTTCGGCTTCGTCGTCGGGACGACCCGCGTACTCGCGCCGCCACCGGGCGAGCAGGTCCTCGACCTCTGCGAGCATCACCGCTTCGAGCTCACTCACGGCGGCTCCCAGGGATGGTGGCGAGCGCAACGTGGTGTCCCCGCCTCCGCCCTCGCCGCCGGTGCGGAACCGGGTCACCGTACGTGACCGACCGGTGCTTGCCAAGTGGTGGAGCGCCGCGCTCGTCGGAGGGGCCGGTGGCTCGCGATCGCGCGCGACGTGTTCGGGTGCGACATGCCGTCGAGCAGGCAGGGAACCGCGCCTCGAGATCTGGAGCCGTTCGAACGCGACCTGTTCGAGGAGGCGCGCGTGGCCGGTCGACGCGAACGGTCCGACGCGAACGGTCCGACGCGCTGCCGCTTGTCGTGACCGGAGCACGGCCCCACCACGCGGTGGACCCTGCGGTGCGCGAGTCAGCCGAGGCGGGAGAGGCCCTCGGCCAGCTCCTCGGCGTTCATGACCGGAACGGCGTCGACCGTGGCGCCGAGCTCGAGCCACATCGGCTCGGCGAGACTGGGAAGCGTCGCACCGTCCGGCGCGTCGACGACCAGCGTGAACGCGCGGCAACCGTCCGCGGCATGGAAGTAGGCCGCTTCAGGCTGCAACGTCCCGAGGATCCGCTCGAGGACACCACCCATCGTCCCATCTCGGACCATCTGGTTGGTCCTCTCGGTGTCCATTGCGACGTGCAACATGATGCGCATGCGTAGCCCTCTCCGTGTGGCGAACCGTTTGGCGCCCGTGCTCACGCGTGAGCGACGAGCGGGAGCTTCACCCCGCGTACATGGGGCTCTGGATCTCTGCGTCGTACCCGGGTGCTTCGTAGCCGAGTGCCTGCGCCTGGTGCAGTGCACCGATGCCTTCGGACACGCTGAGCAACGGCGTGGTCGTGATCGCCTTGAGCCCCCGACCCGCCGACGCCGCGATCGACACCGCGGCTGCGGAGGTGTTGTCGGGAAGGTCGACGATGCACACCACGTCGAAGTCGCCGAACGACAGGTAGAACTCCTCCACGCGACCGCCCGCCTTCTCGACCATCGCGCGGACCGGGGCGGAGCGGTCTTCCGGGTCGCGGACGAGCGCTGCCCACGAGTCCGAGGTGTAGGCGGCCTGGATCAGGTATCGGGTCATGACCCCTCCTGACGCTGCGAGCGAAATTCCACCACCGATGTTGGGACACGTCGGCGTCGCCGTCAACCGAGCGTCCTCGTTGACGGCGCGGCGGCGACGATCGAAGCTACGGGGCGCATGGCTGATCGCAAGGATCTCGAGTTCACCTACTCGCTGATCGATCGCATGTTCCGTCTCAGCCTGGGTGAGACCGCCGACTTCAGCGGCGCCAAGTACGACGGCGACTTCTCCCTGACCCTCGAGCAGGCCCAGGCACGCAAGCACGAGTTCGTCGCCGAGGAGATCGGGATCGGACCCGGCCGGCGCGTGCTCGACCTCGGTTGCGGCTGGGGCCCGCTGCTCGACTTCGTGCGCCGCCGCGGCGCGACCGGCGTCGGCGTCACGCTGTCGTCGGCGCAGCTCGCCGCGTGTCGCCGTCACGGTCTCGACGTGCAGCTCTTCGACGCGCGTCGGCTCACCCCCGAGACCTTCGGCCCGTTCGACGCGGTGGCGAGCCTCGGCGCCTTCGAGCACTTCTGCTCACCCGACGAGTACCTCGCCGGGCAGCAGGAGGCGATCTATCGCGACCTCTTCGCCCGGGTCGCGGACGTGCTGCCCGACGACGGCCGCTTCTACCTCCAGACCATGGT
This sequence comes from uncultured Actinomycetes bacterium, assembly GCA_963720765.1. GTDB lineage: Bacteria > Actinomycetota > Acidimicrobiia > IMCC26256 > DASPTH01 > DASUAS01. Next base: position 88,410 of record CAVRGS010000006.1, on the reverse strand, counting down.
GTTCGGGCCGAACATGATCCCGCTCGAGCAGGTCAGCATCGACGCACCACGCGAGTCCGACGCGTGGTACCTCGCGCTGCTCGGCCACCAGTTCCCCGGCTCCTGGCTGCCGCTCGGGCTCGACCAGGTCGTCACGTGCGCGGAACCGCACTTCCGCATGGTGTCGGCGACGAGCGGGCGCCTCGACTACCTCGAGACCATCCGTCAGTGGCGCCAGCGCTTCGGTGAGCGCAGCCTGCAGAAGTCGTTGCTCAAGCTGCGCCTCGCGCCGCGCTGGGCCACCAGCGCCGACTTCCGCCTCGCGTTCACGTCGGGCGTCAGCGCCAACAGCGTCTGCTTCGAGCGTGAGCTGCTCGAGCACTACCGCATCGTCTTCGAGAAGTCCTGACCGCTGGCACGTGCGGTCCTCGGTCACTGGGCCACAGTCGTCAGGAGCGGTACGTCGCGAGATGTGCCTCCCACATCGACGACCCCGTCGGTGCAGGCGCGCACGACTTCGTCGACACGCTCGACGGGCGCAGCACCGACGTCGGCCACCGAGTGCGCCAAGGTGTCGAACGACCGGACCGAGTGGCGGATCATCGACCGCGTGCGCGTGTCGCGCCGCGCCGAGGGCGACGACTAGGAGCTCAGCACGCTGTCGAGCAGCCCGGGAAAGCGGGCGTCGAGATCGTCGCGACGGAGGGTGTGGTACTTGCGGGTGCCGTCGACCTTCGCCTCGACCACGCCGGCTTCCCTGAGCACCTTGAGGTGGTGGCTCCCGGTCGACTTGCTCACCGGCACCGGGATCTCGTGACACGCCACCGCACCGTCCGCTTCGGCGAGGAAGAGCACGATCTGCAGACGTACCGGGTCGCCGAGGGCCTGGAGCACCTCGACCAGGTCGAGCTCGTCGACCGACGGACCTCCGAGGACGCCTGCGTGCGTGCATCACGCCACTCCTTCGGCTCGACGCGACCCCTTCGACCGCCACCGTGTCGATCGCCAGCTGGGCCCGGGCGTCCTCGGCCTCGACCATGGCGTCGGCCTTGGCCGTCGCCTTCGGACGCAGCAGGTAGGCGACCAGTCCGGAGGCGACCACCACGACCACCGCGGCGACCCACAACGTCGACGTGAACGCGTCGACGAACGACGTCTGCGCCGCGTGCACGATCGCGCCGCCCTTCGCGCCGCCGGTCGCGGCGGCGGACTGCAGCGCGTCGGCCAGTGAGTGCGTCGCCTTCTCGGGCAGACCGCTCACCGCGCCCTGCATCGACGACCGGAAGTGCGACGACACCAGGCTGCCCAGCACCGCCACGCCCAGCGCACCACCGAGCTCACGGGTGGTGTCGTTCACCGCGGAACCGACGCCGGCCTTGTGCAGCGGCAGCGACCGCATGATCGCCCCGGTCGACGGCGCGGTGGTGAGACCCATGCCGAACGCCTGCACCACGACCGCGAGTGCGAACCACCAGTAGCTCGACGTCACCGTGCTCGTCACCGCGAGGAGCGCGATGCCGAGTCCGGCGATCGTCAATCCGGACGCGACGACCGCGCGCTGACCGAACCTCTCGACCATCTTCGCCGACTGCGTCGCCGACACGAGGTACGCGAGCGCCCACGGCAGGATCCGGATGCCCGCCGACAGCGGGTCGTAGCCGTGCACGAACTGCAGGTACTGGGTGAAGAGGAAGTACGAACCGAACATGGCGAAGAACACGAGCGTGATCGCCGTGGTCGCCGCGGTGAACCGCGGGTTCTTGAAGAACCGCAGGTCGAGCATCGGCTCCTTCGCCTTGAGCTCCCAGAGCACGAACCCGACCAGCACCGCGATCGCGAACGCGAACGTCACCAGCGTCTGGGTCGACGCCCAGCCGTTGTCGGGACCTTCGATGATCCCGTAGACCAGCGCGGCCAGCCCGACGATCGAGAGCAGCGCACCCAGCGGGTCGAGCGGCGCGTGGATCTTCTCGCGCGACTTGGGGATGAGGAAGAAGCCCGCCACCAGCGCGATCACCACGACCGCCACGTTGATCAGGAAGATCGAGCCCCACCAGAAGTTCTCGAGCAGCGCGCCACTGACGACGCCGCCCATCGCGACGCCGACCCCGGCGAAGCCGGCCCAGATCGCGATCGCTCGTGGCCGCTCCTTGGGCGGGAACACGTGGGCCAGGATCGACAGCGTCGCCGGCATCACGAACGCCGCGCCGACGCCCATCACGGCGCGGGCGCCGATCACCGCACCCGCCGAGCTCGACGACGCCGCGAACAGCGACGCCGCGCCGAACACGACGAGGCCGCCGTTGAGCGCGAGCCGTCGTCCGTAGCGGTCACCGAGCGATCCGGCGGTCAGGAGCAGGCCGGCGAACACCAGGGAGTAGGCGTCGACGATCCACTGCAGGCCGCTCGCGCCGGTGTGGAGGCTCTCGGCCAGCGTGGGCAACGCCACGTTGAGGCTGGCGTTGGCCATCACGATCATCACGAGGCTGATGCACAGCACGCCGAGCGTCCACCAACGGCGCTCGTACTCCCGCTCGTCGGCGGTCTGCTGGCGGTCCAGCTCTTGCTCGAAGGGCGTCTCGCCCGGGAGGACGTCCTGCGGGATGCCGGAGTCCTGGACGGTGCCTTGTTCGATGCTCATCGAATGTCCCCAACGTTCGACGTTCGTCGAATCATTCCGGATCGGGTCGGATTCCTGGTCATGCCCCCACGACGATCGGGGAGTCGGCGCATCGACAGCGGCACGACTCGGGCACGCCGGGCGAATCCACCCCGACCCCGACGACGCTCAGCCGTCGCAGTAGTAGCAGTGGCTGCCCATGGCGGGCAGCACGATGTTGCACTTCGGGCACGTCGCTTTCGGCGCGTCTTCCTTCGCCACCTTGGCTGCCTTGCGCCGCCGCGCCGTCACCTCGCGGGTCATCTGGGGGCGACCGCCGCCGGCCGGCATCACCGCACCGAAGTTCTCGTAGCACCGCAGGCGTTCCTCGGCCGCTTCGAGCTCGAGGTCGGCGGGCGGTGCACCGCCGCGGATCTTCACCAGCGCCACGCCGTAGCCATCGCCGATCGCGCCGTCCTTCTGGACGCACAACGCCGAGAGCAGCGGCTCGCCACGCGCGTGACAGTCCTCGCCCACGAGCAGGAGCACGGCGCCGATCCAGTGGTGGGTCAGCTTGCGGGTCCGGATCCCGGTGCTCGCCTGGACGGCGTCGGCGAGCTCGGCCGTCCGGATGACCTCGCCGTAGGACGTGGCGATCCGCTCGAGCTCGGGCCGGGCCGCCCGCGCCCACTCCTGCTGCGCCTGCTCCATCTCGATCGGGTTCGCATCGATCTCCCGGTACGTGGTGGGCAGTGTGGTCATCACGCCTGTCTACTCGCCTGCGGGTCGAAGCGTCCCGCTCGCCGCTCTTCTCCCGGGTCACGGCGGGTACAACTGGTCCATGACCACGGACACCGGAGGAACGACTGCGTACGGACCGTTCGTGATGAGGTGGCACGAGACCGGACCCGCCGACGCGCCCCTGGTCGTGCTGTTGCACGGCATCTACGCCGGCGCCCACTCGTACGAGTGGCGTGCGCTGATCCCGCACCTCTCCGACCGCTTCCGCGTGCGGGTGCCCGATCTGCTCGGCAGTGGCGAGAGCGACCGCCCCGACCTCGAGTACACGCGTGCCGTCGTGCAGGGTGCCGTCGACGCGCTGATCCTCGATGCCGGCGCCGGCGCCCACGTGGTCGCGAGCTCGTTGACGGGTGCGTACGCACTGCGGTCGGTCGCCGCGGGTGCGCCGGTGCGCGCGCTCACCCTCATCACGCCGACGGGGCTCGGCGCGCGGCGTGAACAGGAGCCGAACCGCGCGGTCAGCGCGCTGTACTCGGTGGCCCGCCACACCCCGGCCGGTGATCTCCTGGTCGACGCGCTCGACGTCGGCGCCGTCCGTGCGCTGGTTCCAGACCCACAAGACCTACCGCGACCCGTCGGTGCTCGACGACGACGAACTGGTCGAGACGCGTCGCGCCGGACGGCTCCCGAACGCCAAGCACCTCCAACTGGCGTTCGTGTTCGGTCGTCTGGCCGTCGACCTCTCGTCCGACGAGGTCGACGCGGTGCACCCCACGGTGATCTGGGCGCGCGCGCAGCAGTTCGTCGACCAGGCCGAGGCCGGCCGGTGGCGTGCTGCAGGTGCGCGCGTGGTCGAGCTCGACAGTGGACTGCCGCAGGTGGAGGAACCCGCCGCCGTCGCCGCTGTGATCGCCGATGTCGCGTAGCTCAGACGGCCGCGTCGACTGATCCGCCGGCGCGTCGTCCCGGTGAACGGGCAGTGCCGTGATCGTCGACGGGCGTGCGCGACGCTACGACTCGGAGCTGTCGGGTGGCGCGAACGCGAGGCGCCCGGTGCGCACGTCGTCGGCCAGCGCCATCACCGAACCGTGCCCGTACGGGCGCGGAGTGGCGATCGCGAACTCGACCACCGTCGGGCCCCGCAACGCCTCCACCTCGAAGTAGTCGTCACCGGCCGGCGCGACGCAGTTCCACGACAGCGCGATCCCGCGGATCCCGTCGTCGACGTCGATGTCGTTGTCGCGCTCGGCCTTCCACAACCGGTCGCGGTACTCCTCGGGCAGGCCGAGGTTGACCAGCTCGGTGTCGCCCATCGCCTTGTGGATCGCGAACACCACTCCTGCCCGCAGCCGGTCGATGACGTCGTGCGACGCGACCTGCGGCCAGAACCGCCCGCCCCGGTCGCCGTACTTCACCGGGTCGTCGGGGTACTGGTGGTGGATCCAGTCGCCGCGGAAGTGCTCGTCGAGCGACATGCGCATCATGCGGGCGGGGTTCGGCCGCAGCGCCCACTGCGTCTGCAGTGCGTCGGCGCGGCTGTAGAAGTCCGTTCCCTGCATGCGGGCCAGCGCGCGCAGGTACCGGTCGAGCAGCTCCTTGTCGCTGACGTCACGGGTGCTGAAGTAGCGGTCGAACGCCGCCATCTCCTTGGTCTTGGCGAACCAATTCGGCATGCTTCCCATGGGTCGCGACCTTACGCCAGTGACGGCTCGGCATCGACTGCCGCGACCACCGCGTACACACGTTGCGCGGCGGCGATGCCCTTGAGCGCGTGCTCGCCGCGGTCGACCACGTGCAGGTCGTCGCGTCCGGTCAGCGAGTCGTCGAGCGCGGCACGGATCGGCTCCGACACCAGGATCTCGTCGGGGCCGCTCAACGCGCACACCCGCGCCGCCAGGTTCACCGCCGGGCCGTAGATGCGGTCACCGTCGACGATGAGCTCGCCCTGGTGCACGCCGACGTGCAGGTGCAGGCCGGTGGGCGGCACGTCGGTCGTGCAGCGGCGCGCCGCCGCGATGGCCTGCCCGACGGTGGGGAACAGCCCGATGAACCCGTCGCCCAGGCTGATGCCGGTGACGATGGTGCCGCCATGGGCGGTGATCGCGCCGGTGATCGCCCGCTCGGCCTGGCGGGCGCGGGCGCGGTAGTGCGCGGCGCCGAGCTCCTCGGTGAGACGGGTGGAGTCGACGACGTCGGTGAAGAGGATGATCGACGACGCGTCGGGCGCGATCGGCTCGACCGCCCGCTCGGGCGCGGTGCCGCTGAGCTGCTCGGCGCGCGCCGCGTCGGACTCCAGGTCGAGCTCGCGGAACGTGCGCAGCGCGGCGTCGAGCAGGGCGAAGCCCTCGCGTTGCTCACCGCGCCGCAGCCGGATCACCGCGAGATCGGTGCGCGGCCCGCGCCAGCTCGGGCACCGCGCCGAGCGACTCCGCCAGGGTGATGGCCCGCGACAGCGTGGCGATCGCACCGTCCTCGTCGCCGAGCAGGTCCTTGGCGACGCCGAGGTGACGCGCGGCCAGCGACGCGGTGCCGCCGATCAGCACGCCCCCCAGTGCCTCGGTCTCCGCGAGCAGATCGTGCGCGGCGCGGAGGTCGCCGGTCGCGCCCTCGCGCTGGGCGAGCTCCACCGCGAGGACCGCCCACGCGTCGCCACCCACCATCGGGTGCAGCGGCAACCCGGGGAGGGGTGCGCCGAGCACCGCGAGGTGCCGCTCGCAGGCGGTGACCCAGCGGGAGAAGAGGTCGACGCTCGCCTGCTCCATCGCGTCGGCGGTCTCGGCCCAGGTGGCGAGCGCCGCGTGCGCCTGCTCGTACTGGCCACGCGCCACGTAGGCGCACGCCAGCGGGGGCAGGAACAGCCCGGCGGCCCAGTGGTAGCCGGAGAGCCGCTGCAGCAGGAGCGCGCGGTGCGCGTACTGCTCGGCATCGTCGTACCGACCGCGTGCGACCGCGAGCTGTGTGAGCGCGGCGAGCGGCAGACCGAGCTCGAGCGGGTACTGCGTGCGCTCGGCGATGTCGATGCACTCGAGCGCGCGCGGTTCGGCCTCGGCGAAGCGCCCGAGCCATGCGAGCACCAGTGGCGCACGGAACACCGGACCGCCGGCCAGCAGCGAGTCGTCGTGCCCGGCGCGCGCGTGCGCGACACCGTCCTCCAACGTCGCCAACGATCCGTGCAGGTCGTAGCGCGCCCACTGCGGGACGGTGATGGTGGTGGTGGCGCGGGCGTACGCAGAGTGGTCGTCGTTGGCGGCGGCGATCGTCATCGCCCGCTCGGCGCACTGCGTGGCCTGCTTCATGCGCCACTCCACCCAGTACGACTGCGACAGCTCCACCAACGCCTCCGCCGCCAGCTCCGGCGAGTCGGCTTCCACCTCGTCGACGAGCGCCTCCAGCGGACCGCGGTCGCGCACGACGTCGAGCAGCTCGTGCGTGCCGATCGCGCAGCGGATGCGCCAGAGGTGGAGCTCGATGCGGGTCTCGGCGTCGGCGTCGTCGCCCAGCAGCTCGAGCGCGGCCTCGAAGTGGGCGACGGCCGGCGCCAGCTGCAGGTTGCCGCGCCGGCTGAGGCCGGCCCGGCGGTGGAGCTCGGCCTGTTCCTCGGGCGCCTGCGGGTGCGCCGAGCGCGGCCTCGTAGTAGCGCGCCGCTTCGCTCCACTCACCGCGGGCCAGCGCGTCGTTGGCCGCGGCGCGCACGCGCTCCAACGCGTCCGGGTCGTGCACCGCGTCGCCGGCGACGAGGTGGTGCGCGACCGCGTGCGGATCCAGCAGGACCGCCGCGACCTCGCGGTGCAGCTCGCGTCGTGTGCTCGACGGCGCGCGGTCGTACACGGTGTGCGCGTACACGGGGTGACGGAACACGATGCGGGTGCCGTCCTCCATCAGCACACCGGCGTCGATCGCTTCGCTGATCGCAGCGTCGTGCGCGCTGCTGATGGCGAGGACCCTGCGATGCTCGGCGTCGGGGCCGAGGACCGCGACGGTGAGCACCACGCGCGCGGCGTCGGGCGAGAGAGCGTCGAGGGTGCTGGTGATGGCGGCGACGATCGGGTGCGTGGCCACCGGACCGAACCCGGCGCTGCCGCGGCCGTCGCGCGCCAGCGCCTCCACCAGGAGCGGGTTGCCTCCACTCGCGGCGGCGAGGTCGCGGGCACGGTCGAGCGGCGCCGAGGGCTCGCGCTGGCGGAGGAGCTCGGTGGTCTCGAGGGAGGTCAGAGGGTTGAGGTGCACCACCGCGGTGCGCGGTTCCGAGCGGAGGCGGGCCACGCCGTCGGCGGCGCGGGCCGACGGGTCGGCGCGCGAGGTCGCCAGCACGAGCAGTGGCACCTGTTCGTCGTCGACCCGGAAGAGGAGGTGACGGAGGAGGTCGACGGTGGCGGAGTCGGCCCAGTCGATGTCGTCGACGAACACCACCGTCGGCGAGGTGCGCACGTGCTCGAGCACGAGGTCGGCGAGCGCGAACAGCTGGCGGGTGCGCTCGCGCTGGATGACCTCGGGGGAGTTGTCGGCGAGCGGTTCGCCGAGGTCGGTCCGGGCCCGTTCGACGACGGCGATGTCGGCGGCGCGGTCGCCGAGCGCGGTCAGCGATTCCGTCACCGCGGTGAACAGCGAGTCGCGCAGGGGCAGGTAGGGGAGGTCGAGGCTGTCGTAGCAGCGACCGCGCTGCACCGCGGCCCGGCGTCGGCGCGCGTGTTCGAGTGCCTCGTGGGCGAGGCGCGTCTTGCCGATTCCCGACTCGCCTTCGACGATGACGAGGTGCGCGAACCCGCCCAGCGCGAGGTCGACGCGGGCGCGCAGCCAGGAGAGCTCGGCCCGCCGTCCGATCAGCGCGCTCGCCATCGGCCGAGCGTACAAGTCGGCGCGGATGGGTGTCAGCGGATGGGTGTCAGCGGATGGGTGTCAGCGGATGGTGTCAGCGGATGCGTGTCAACCGATGGGTGTCAGAGGGGCGCCAGCACGCGCGTCCGCGCCGTCGGTGCTTCCTGGACGGCGGGTCAGCCCACGAGGGCGTCGGCGGCATGGTCGAGCGACAGACGCATGGTGCAGACGTGGCCTGCGCACTCGGTGGTGGTCGGCCCGAGACGGCGGAGCATGCGGTGGACGTGGCGTGAGTCGGCGAGCGAGTGCGCGACGAAGGTCGTGACGCCGGCGTGCCGTGCGCTGTCGACCAGCGTGTCGAGCAGCGCGGGCCGTGGCCTTGACGCTGCCACTCGTCCTCGACGAGCAGGCCCACCTCGGCGCAGTGTCACCGCCGTTGCGGAACCAGCTGCCGACGCCGACGACGTTGCCGGTGGTGACGTCGTCGATCACCCACGAACGCCGGATCGGCGACGAGCGCACGACGTCGACGAGATGGGAGGCGGGGAAGTGCGCGAGCGGTGCGAGGAACCGGCCGTAGCGCGAAGCCGGGCTGCACCGCTCGAACATGGCGACGAGCCGCGGTGCGTCGTCGGGCACCGCAGGCCGCAGCACCAGACCGGGCCCGTGCCCGGGACCGCGGCTCGTCACCAGTTCGAGTCGGGGGGACATGGCGATCAGCTCGCCTGCAGGTCCTTGACGTCCTGCGTGGTGAGCGCCTTGCCGCCGACGGCTCCACTCGCCGCTGGCGACCTCTTCGATGGTCACCCAGGTGACGGGGCGCATGGCCTCGCCCTCGATGTCGACCATCGTCTCGGTGAGACGGGTCAGCATCTCCTGCTTCTGGTTGTCGTCGAACACACCCTTGATCAGCTTCACGTTCACGAACGGCATGGCTTGCTCCTCTCCTTGTGGTTGGTTGGTTGGTTGGTTGGTTGGTTGGGTTGGGTTGGGGTTCAGACCGTGACGGTCACCTGCAAGAAGGTGGCCGGGATGACGGTGGCGTCGTCGGTCCCGGTCGTGTTCTGCGCGGCTGAACAGCTCCTCGAGCTCACGTTGGAGCTCGAGGGCTCGCCCGTGCTGCTCCGCCGCCGCGAACGCGTTCATCGTCGGCCCGTAGTACGAGCGGAACATCGCGACCAGTTCGCTCGTCGATCCCGGGAAGTCGAACGTGTAGGTGGCGCGTTCGCAGGTGATGTGTGACGCCGGCACGCCCGCGGCGGTGAACCGCTCGACCACCTGCTCCTCCACGCCCCAGGTCACCGGGCTCACGAACCCCTCGGCGGGCGGCGGGGCGTACGCCGCGCTGATCTCGAGGATCTGCGCGACCAGCGTGGGGTCGCCCGGGATCCAGTTGCCCATCACGATGCGACCGCCGGGCTTCGTCACCCGCACCATCTCTGCGGCCACCGCGAACGGGTCGGGGGCGAACATCGCCCCGAAGATGCTGACGACGAGGTCGAACGAGTCGTCGGCCACCGCGTCGAGATGGCTGGCGTCGCCCTGCTCGAAGCGGATGTTGGTCGAGGCCCTCGTCCGCCGCGCGCCGAGCTCCGGCGTCCACCAGGTTGCGGGCGATGTCGATCGACCACCACCTCGGCGCCGAGTCGGGCTGCGGGCAGCGCGGTCGTGCCGTCACCGCTGCCGAGGTCGAGGACGGCCATCCCGTTGGTGATGCCGAGCTCCTTCACGAGCTCCTCGCCGCTGTCGCGCATCGTCGCTGCGATGCGGGTGAAGTCGCCCTTCTCCCAGAGCTCCTGGTTCGCGTTCGCTGCCATGTCTCCTCCTCGGTCGTCCCCGACCTGCCTCGGTCGTCCCTGGCCTGCACACCGTGCAGCGCGGCCCTTGCGCGTCCCGGGGAGGTCGACGGGCAAGCGCTGGACAAGCACCTTGCAAGGGCGTCGGGCAGACTGCTGACGTGGACTTTCGCGTCCTCGGGTCGGTCGGAATCGTCGATGGCACCGCGCTCCTGCCCCTCGGGGGAGGGATGCCGCGGCGTCTCCTCGCGGTCCTGCTCGCCTACCGGAACTCGGTGGTGTCGACCGACCGCCTCTGCGAGGTGCTGTGGGACGACGGCGCCCGACTCCGCCGCCGCCACCCTCCAGAGCTACGTCTCGCGCCTGCGCCGGTTCGTCGAGCTCGACGCCACCGCCACGCTGGTGAACCGGGCCCCCGGCTACGTGCTCGAGGTGGTCGACACCGCGGTCGACGCGGGCCGCTTCGAGCTCGGACTCGCCGAGGGCCGAGACCTCCTGACCACGGATCCCGTGGCCGCGCTCGACCGGCTCGACGCCGCCATGGCCGAGTGGCGGGGCGACGCGTTCGCCGAGTTCGCCGAGACCGACTGGATCCGACCCGAGGCGGTGCGGCTTGGAGGAGCTGCGCCTCGTCGCCGCCGAGGTGCGGGTCGACGCCCAACTGCGCGTGGGTCGTCATCACGAGGTGGTGAGCGAGGTCGATGCGCTCATGCTCGAACACCCGCTGCGCGAGCAGTTCGCCCGCCAGGCGATGCTCGCGCTCTACCGGTCGGGTCGCCAGGCCGAAGCGTTGCGGGTGGCGCATCGGTTCGGTGCCACGTTGCGCGACGACCTCGGCCTCGAACCGTCCGCCGAGCTGCGCGCGCTCGAAGCCGCGATCCTCGAGGAGTCCGACACGCTCACGTGGACCGCGCCCGTCATGTCCGCCGAGCGCGAACGCGCCAGCAGCGGGCGCGACACCCTGCCGATGGAGACGACGGTGCTCGTCGGGCGCGAGCGCGACCTCGAGATGGCGGGGCGACTGCTGGAGACCGGTCGCATCCTCACGCTCTTCGGTCCCGGTGGCGTGGGCAAGACGCGCCTGGCCCACCGGCTCGCCGGGATGATCGCCGACCAGTTCGCCGACGGGGTGCGGCTGGTCGAGCTGGCCCCCGTGCGCGACGAAGGTGCGGTCTCGGCCGCGGTCGCCGCCGCGCTCGACGTGCAACAGCGAGCGAACCGCTCCCTCGACGAGTCGATCGTGGAGGTGTTGGGGCCGCAGTCGGTGCTGCTCGTGCTCGACAACTGCGAGCACGTCCTCGACACCACCAGCGAACTGGTGGAGCAGGTGTTGCAGTGGTGCCCCGACGTGCAGGTGCTGGCCACCAGCCGCGAGCCGCTCGGCATCCCGGCCGAGGTGGTGTGGTCGGTGCCGCCCCTGCCGGTGCCGGCGCGGGTCGATCTCCCGCTCGCCGAACTGCAACAGGTGGCGGCGGTGCAGCTGTTCGTGGAACGGGCTCGTTCCGCCCAACCCGACTTCGCCCTGGACGACGGAAACCACGAAGCCGTCGCCGAGCTGTGCATCCGGCTCGACGGCGTGCCGCTCGCCCTCGAGCTCGCTGCCGCGCGCATGCGCTCGATGAGCCCGACACAGCTCGCCGAACGACTCCCCGAGCGCTTCCGCGTGCTCGCGGGATCACGCCGGGCCACCGACCCCCGCCACCGCACGCTGCGCGACCTGGTCGAGTGGTCGTACGACCTGTTGACGCCGGTCGAGCAGCTGCTCTTCGACCGATTGTCGGTGTTCGCGGGGCCCTTCGTGCTCGAACAGGCCGAACGCGTCGCGGCCGACACTCACGGCGAGGTGGGCGGCCTCGACGAGCGCGACATCGCCGGGTTGCTCGGCGTGCTGGTCGACAAGTCGATGCTGGCGACGCAGGGCGGTCGGTTCCGGTTGCTCGAGACGCTGCGCGAGTTCGGTCGTGAACAGCTCTCGACGCGCCCCGATGCCGACGCCATCCGCAGGGCGCACGTCGCGGTGCACGCAGAGATGTCGCGCGAGGCCGCGCGCGGGCTCAACGGCCCGCACGAGGGCCAGTGGATGCAGGAGCTCACCGCCAGCTTCGACGACGTGCGCGACGCCCATCGCGCCGCAGTCGCGGCCGGCGACGTCGACTCCGCTGTCCGCATCGTGATCGGCGTGCGCGAGTACGCGTGGCGACGCATCCGCTACGAGCACCTGACGTGGGCCGACGTGACCGTCGCCATGCCCGGCGCGAGCGAGCACGAGCTCTACCCGGTCTTGCTGGGCGTGGTCGCGTACGGCCACTTCGTGCGCGGCGACCTCGAGACCGCCATCGAGGTCGGCCGCCTCGCCGCCGCCGAGGCGGAGCGTCTGGGGTCGCTCACCGCGGGCCTGGCCGAGCGCGCGCTGGGCAACGCCTACTTCTTCCGTCTGCAGCAGGCCGAAGCGATCGCGTTGATGGAGCAGATGATCTCGGCGGCGCGCGCCACCGAACGCGCCGGCGATCCTGGCGCACGCCTACTACATGTGCGCGGTGGCGCAGACGTCGATCGGTGATCTCGACCGCGCGCGAGAGTTCGCGGCGCAGAGCGCGGCGGCGGCGATCGAGAGCGGGAGCCCCACTGCGTTGGCGCTCGCCGACTACGCGCGTGCGATCTCGGTGGCCGCCGACGATCCGGCGCGGGCGCTCGCGCTGTTCAACCGCAGTGCGGAGCGCGGCGAATCGGTGGGCAACCGGTGGATCCGCGCCTTCGCACTCACCGAGAGCCTCTGGATTCGGTCGCAGCAGGGCGACCCGGTCGGCGCGTTGGCCGGGTACCGCGACGTCATCGACACGTGGTTCCGCGGCAGCGACTCCGCCAACCTCTGGCTCTCGTTGCGCTACGTCGCCGCCATCCTCGCGTCGCTCGAGCGCGACGAGCCCGCCGCGGTGCTCTACGGCGCGCTCGAGTCGGCGGGCGCGATCGTCGCGCTGCCGCTGGAGCCCTCGAGCGCCGACGAGTTCGCGATGGTCGTGAAGAGGGTGACGGAGCGGCTCGACCCCACCGTGCTCGCCGACGCCGTCGAGCTCGGTCGTACCCTCAGCGACGACGAAGTGGTGCGCTTCACCCTGCGCGAGCTCGACGCCGGCTGAGTCAGTCGGACGCGAGATCGATGGTGAGCGCGGCGGTCCAGGAGAAGTCGGGCGCGCCGTGGCCGGCACCGGTGGTCGGCGAGAAGTACTCGGCGAAGCCCCCTTCTGCCACCATCCGGATCGTGCGCTCCCGGAGGTCGGAGGCGAGGTCCGGAGATCCCCGTCGTTCGAGGGCTCGGATGATGGTCCAGTTCGTGTTCACCCACGTGGGACCGGCCCAGTAGCGGTGGTCCTGGAAGTGGCGGGCCTCGAGCGGGACGCTCGGCACCGGGTGCGCCGACCAGTACGCGGCGGGATCCCGCAGCCGGGCGACGAGCTCGTCACGGTGCGCTCCGGTCGTCAGGAGGGGGAGGAAGGTGGCGATGGTCCGGTCGCTCATCGGCGCGTGCGTCACCGCGTGGCGGGAGCAGTACTCGTGCGTGGGCGCGTGCCAGAGGAGCTCGAGTGCCTCCGCCTGCGCGTCGATCAGTGGGTCCAGGTCGCCCACGTCAGCGCAGAGCGCGCGCAGCGACTGGTTGGCGGCGGCGAAGAACGCGTTGAACGCGAGGTCCTCCACGAGGACGGCGCGGTCGTCGCGCGGGATGCGCGCGAGGTCGAAGTCGTGGCGCGCCAGATGCACCGCGAGTGCGAGCATGCGCAGGCCGTCGTCGTCGGACGCACGTTCGCTGGCGGGAAGTTGGCGCGTGTCGTAGCGCAGCGAGCGGAGCAGCGACGCGAGCCGCAACTTCTCCGCGGTGCGGATCCACCAGGGCATGCGCATCTCCGCGAGTGCCCGCATCCACGGCGGGGTCGAGTCGAGACCGCACTCCCACGGATGGATGAGCGTGATCAGCGGCGAGCCCTCGACGCGCCGCGCGCGGAACAGCCAGCGGTGGTAGGCGAGGACCTTCGGCGCGAGCTCGGCGACGAATGCACCTCCCTGGTCGCGCGGGAGCGCGGCGGCGACGCGCTCGACCGCCATCGCGACGAGCGGGGGTTGGGTGATGCAGGTGGTCGCGACGTCACGGGGCGCGCCGGGTCGGGTGCGCGAGCGCCACACGCGCCGACTGCCGACGTCGCGTGAACCCGGGGCGAAGATCATGTGCGGGAGCATCCCGTTGTCCCACTGCCCCCGGAACAGCGCGCGCAGCTCGTCGGCCGCGCGGGGTGGATCGAAGCGGGCGATGCCGATGGCGGTGAAGCACGAGTCCCACAACCACTGGTGCGGGTACAGCCGCACCGACGGGCACGTGTGGTCGCCGGCCCGGTTGCGGTCGAGCACGGCGCGGGCGCGCCGGATCAGCTCGTCGCGGTCGGTCATCCAGCGAGCTGGCTGCGCCCGGACGCGACGTGGCACGACGCCGCGGTGGCGACGTCACGGCGCTCGATCGCGAGGTGGTCGACCATGCCGGGATGCTACGACCGGTGGTGCCTGCGGGTTCGAGGTCGACCTCCGATGGTGGTTGCTCACTCGCAGGCGTGCGGGCCCTCCGACGTCCCACTCGACCGACGGGACCGCGGCTTGGACCGCGGCTTGGACCGCGGCTTGGACCGCGGCTTGGACCGCGGCATCGCCGGCGTCGCCGTGGTTGGTGGCTCGGCGCCCTGTCGGATCGTCCGGGGGGGGGAGGAGGAGGTCGGTGCCCGTTCACCGACGGTGCCCGGGGTGAGTCGGCGCGGTCCGGGCCCACCATGAGCGCGACCAGCGCGACCCGCAGCGCACCACCCGCCACGCCGGGGACCGGCCCGCGGACGCGGCCAGCACGAGGACCGCTCATCCCCTTGGGGCATCACGGTCGTGGGGTCGCCGAAGACTGTCACACCCCCCGTGCACACTGAGCTCGAGCGGGCGCTCGCCACCGAGTGCAGGAGATGACGATGAGTGCACAACCGATTCTGTTCGAGACCGGCCGGGTCCTCGTGGCCGACGGCGTCGTCTACGTCCGCGAGCTCGACGAGGCGGACGACGAGGTCGTGCGGGTGGTCGCCGAGTCCGAAGACCCGGTCGCCGCGGTCGGCCACTGCCTCCGCGTGGGGGCGCGGGCGCTGCGAGCCGCGCACGTGAGCGTCGACGTGAACGTCATCGAACGGTCGTTCTCCGTGCTCGAGTCGCGCTTCGAAGCGCAGGTGAGCGACGCGGTCGACGAGATCGCGCGCGCGTCGGCCGGCCTGCTCGACTCGGAGGACGGCGCGCTCACGGGCACGCTGTCGTCGTTCCACACCGAGCTCTCACAGCTGCTGGGCGACACGTTCGACGCCGACTCGAAGTCGAGCGTGCTCTCGAACATCGAGTCGTTGGTGCTCGGCACCATGAAGGGGCTGATCACGCCGGAGATCGCCGACAGCCCCATCGGCCGGCTGAAGGCGGAGCTGGTCGACACCGTGCAGCGCGAGGTGGGTGAGATCGCCGACGAGGTGCGCCGGGTCACCGACCACCTCGGCATCCTCGACGCCACCGACGAGGTGTACGAGCAGACCACCGGCAAGGGCTTCGACTACGAGGACCTGGTCGACGAGTGCGTCGCCACGCTGGCGGCGGGCTACGGCGACCTCGCCGAGGTGACCGCCAAGCAGTCGGGGTCGCGTGCGTCGCAGGTGGGCGACGAAGTGGTCACGCTCAACCGCGAAGACACCCACGGCACCGAAGCGCGGTTCGTGCTCGAGATGAAGAACCGCCCGCTCAACATGCGCAAGACGATGGCGGAGCTCGACGAGGCGTTGGGCAACCGAGACGCGCTCGCGGCCATCGCGGTGTTCCGCTCGCAGGAGCAGGCTCCCACCGCGGTGCCGTTCGCCCACTTCGACGACAAGGCGATCGCGGTGCTCGATCCCGACGACGGGGACGAGTCGGCGTTGCGCCTCGCCTACATGTGGGCGCGCTGGACCGTCCGCAAGGGTCTGGCGGTCAGCGAGGAGGCCGAGGTCGACCTCGAGCGGGTGCGCTGCCTGCTCGACGACGCCGCCCGCGCGCTCGAGCGCCACACCGCGATCAAGCGCTTCCACACCCAGGCCAAGAAGAGCATCGACCAGGCCGCCGACCAGGTGCGCGACCTCGTCGGTGAGGTGCACGAGACCCTCGACTCCCTCGACGCCGAGCTCCGCGCCTGACGCCGATCGTCGGAGCGTCGGGCGTGACGGTCGGCGCGATCGTGGGCGTCGTCGAGGTCGGGGTGCGCCTGTAGCGTCGAAGCATCGGAGTCGCCGACGAGGGGCGTGAACATGAGAGTCGTGGTGCTGGGCGCGGGGTTCGCCGGTCTCGAGCTGTCGACGCGGTTGTCGGAGGAGCTCGGCGACGACACCGACGTGGTGCTGATCGACAAGTCCCCGGGTTTCGTCTTCGGCTTCTCGAAGCTCGACGTCATGTTCGGGCGCACCACGGCCGACGCGGTGTTCCACCCGTACACGGGCTTCGTGAAGCCCGGCGTGCAGTTCGTGCAGGCGGCGGTGCGCTCGATCGATCCCACCACCAAGCGGGTGGAGACCGACGCCGGCACGTTCGAGGGCGACATCCTCGTGATCGGCCTCGGCGCCGATCTCGATCCGAGCGCCACGCCCGGGTTGCCCGAGGGCGGCAACGAGTTCTACACCGAGGCGAGCGCCTTCGCGCTGCGCGACGTGCTCGCGGCGTTCGACGGCGGCCGCGTCGTCATCGCCGTGACCCGTCCGCCGTTCAAGTGCCCGCCGGCCCCGAGCGAGACCGCATTGATGATGCACGACCTGCTCGTGGCGAAGGGCGTGCGCGAGCGGTCGGAGATCACGCTGGTGATGCCCTTCCCCGCGCCGGTCCCGCCGTCGCCCGATGCGTCGCGGGCGCTGCTCGGGGCGTTCGCGGAACGCGGGATCAGCTGGATGCCCGAACGCGGCCTGCGGGAGGTGGACGCGGCGCGACACGTCGCGGTGCTCACCGACGACTCCGAGATGCCCTTCGATCTGTTGCTGGCCGTTCCGGTGCACGTCGCACCGCCGGTCGTGGTCGAGTCGGGACTCACCGTCGACGGTTGGATCCCGGTCGATCCCGTCACCCTCCTGACGTCGTACCCCGACGTCTACGCGGTGGGCGACGTCACCAGCGTGGGCACGCCGAAAGCCGGCGTGTTCTCCGAGGGGCAGGCCAAGGTCGTCGCCGACGAGATCGTCGCCCGTCACCGCGGAGCCGGCGCCGAGGGCTACGACGGGCGCGGCATCTGCTACGTCGAGTTCGGTGACGGCAAGGTCGGGAAGGTCGACGTGCTGTTCGCTCCGGGGCAACCGCCCGTCGGCACGCTCGACGGCCCGTCAGTGGCGCTGGCCGGCGACAAGTCGCAGTTCGGTGCCGACCGTGCCCGCCGCTGGTTCGACCAGGAGTGGTCGAACATCTGACCGGGGGCCGAGGTCGCTCGGGCACAATGTGGCGTCGGGCCGCTAGCTCAACTGGCAGAGCATCGGGCTTTTAACCCGCAGGTTCAGGGTTCGAGTCCCTGGCGGCCCACCATTGTCGTCTCGCCGATTGTCCTCTCGCCGCTTGTCCTCTCGCCGCTGCTTCCCCTCACGCCGGTGTTCGCCGTCGGTCCGGCGCGACCGGGATCTCAGGTTTCCGATGTGAGCCACGCCGGGTAGATCGCCGGTCGACGCCGGAGGCCGTGACCGATGGTGCCGACAACAACAGGCCGAGGAGCCCCGGTGCGCTCACCCGCCCGGGGCTCCGACGCGTCGGCGCCCACCGCGCGACGGATGCGCGTGGCGAGCCCGATACCGTCGCCACTCGAGAGGGAGGGGACAACGTGAGCGGTGCGGCAATCGCGGTGGTCGTCACCGTCATCGTCGTCGTGAACGCGACGATCCTCGTGGCGGCCGTCGTCTGGTTCCTGCGCCGGCGTGACCGAGCCCGGCGGGTCGCCCCCGACCACGACCCGCTCCACCGCTAGGTGTACTCGGTCATGAGGTGCAGGCGCCGCCACGACGATCGGTGGCGCGACCGGTGTCCGACACGCCCGGGGTCGTCCAGAGACGTGAGGGGCACCCGACGTACGCTGCCCGGCCATGAGCGACGGGTGGACGATCGACATCGACGCCGCGGGGGACCCCGCCGAGGGCGACGAGCACTTCGACGACCGGATGACCGAGTTCGAGCAGGCGCTCGAGCCGTGGGGCGGCGCGGTGGCCGCGAGCGACGCCCGTGATCACTTCGGCGCGCGCTTCTCGTACGACACCGATGCCATCAACCCGATCCAGGTGCTCGAGGAAGGCCTCGACATCTTCCACGACGCCGCCATCGCCGCGGGTCTTCCCGCCTGGCAGGTCGTCCACTGCGAGATCCTCACCTACGCGGAGGACGACCGGCTCGCCGCGGAGGAAGGCGACCAGTAGCGCGCCGACTCGACACGGCGCATCGCTTCGCAGTATTCGTTACCGATGACGGACGACGTACGGCGTGAGATCCTCGGTTGGGAGCAGTTCGGGGCCGCCGGCCGCGAGCTCGCGAGCACGGTGGTCGAGGACGGCTACCGCCCCGACCTCATCCTCGCCATCGCCCGCGGGGGTCTCCTCATCGCCGGCGTGATGTCGTACGCCTTGGGCATGAAGAACTGCTGCGTGATCAACGTCGAGTTCTACACCGGCGTCGACGAGCGACTCGACGTGCCGGTGATCCTCCCGCCTCACCTCGACGTGGTCGACCTGAGCGGCGCGCACCTCCTCATCGTCGACGACGTCGCCGACACCGGCGAGACGCTGCACCTCGTCGCGGAGACGGTGCGGCCGCAGGTGCAGGAGCTGCGCACCGCCGTGCTCTACGAGAAGACGCGCTCGATCGTGCAGAGCGACTACGTGTGGCGGCGCACCGACGACTGGATCATGTTCCCGTGGTCGTCGCTGCCACCGGTGCCCGGCGCGGTCGCCGACGAGTCGCGCGCCCCGAGCTACGACGGCGCCTGAGTCCTTCCTGAGAGGCGCGGGAGAACTCGCACGCGACCACCCGTCGTTGTGCACCCGATGGACAGGAACGGGAGAGCACTCAGGAACAAGCTCGCGGGCGTCGCGATGGCGACGGTCATGGCCTTTGCGGTCGTGGCCGGTGTCGGTGGCGGCTCCGCCAGTGCGCAGGTGTCGTCGAAGTACGACGCGTCGATCGACGCCACCCTCGCCGACATCCAGAACTTCTGGTCGACGGCCATGCCCGACGCGTACGGGCAGCAGTACCAAGCGATCCCCGCCGATCGCGTGTACCCGTACTCGCAGAGCAACCCCCCGCCGAACTGCGACGACGGTGGGCAGACGAAGGCCCCGTACGACGAGGTCGCCGGCAACGCCTTCTACTGCAGCAACGGCGACTTCGTCGCCTACGACGAGCAGGGACTCCTGCCCAAGCTGCGCGACAACTTCGGTGAGTTCGCGGTGGGTCTCGTGTTCGCGCACGAGCTCGGCCACGCGGTGCAGGCGCGAGTCGGGTACAACCCGTCGGCGACCGTGTACCTCGAGCAGCAGGCCGACTGCTTCGCCGGGGCGTGGGCGCAGCACGTCGCGACCAGCGACGACGAGAACGTCCACCTCTCGAAGGACGACCTCGACAACGCGCTCGCCGGACTGCTCACCCTGAGCGACCCGTCGGGCATCGACGGCGGACAGGACGGCGCGCACGGCAACGGCTTCGACCGCGTGGGTGCGTTCCAGGACGGCTACGAGGGTGGCGCGCAGGCGTGCGCCGACTACCAGAGCAACCCGCCGGCCGTGACCGAGTCCGGCTACACGAGCTACGCAGACCAGGCGTCCGACGGGAACCTGCCCCTCGCCGACCTGGTCCCGACCGTCACGTCGAGCCTCGACGAGCTACTGGACCTCGCAGTCGTCGAAGCTCACCGCACCAACCGTGACCGCGGGCGCGACGACGACCGACGGCACCGACGGTGGCGTGCTCACCGATTCGGTGACCTACGACCCGTCGACCAACGCGGTGACCTACGACGCCACGACGCATGCAGGACGTGCACGACAACATCGGCGACTTCGCCAGTGGGATGCTCGTGGCGACCGCGTGGGCGTCGTCGGTGGAGCACCAGCTCGGCACGAGCCTCGGCACCGACGCGGCGCGTCGTGGGGCCGAGTGCCTGGCCGGTGCGTGGGCGTCCGACCTGTCGTCGTCGCTGTCGCCCGGCGACCTCGACGAGGCGGTCACCGTCCTCGTCGCGGCCGGCCACGGCAGCACCGATCGAGGGACGGCCTTCGAACGAGTGGCGGCGTTCCGTGCGGGCTTCAAGCACGGTCCGTCCAAGTGCGTGCAGTCGAGCTGACTCCCTCTCCCCAGCTCGATCACGGCTCCGGGGGCGTGTGCACCGACGCACATGCCCCCGGAGTTTCTCTGCGGCACGTTCTTTCGTGAACGCATCGTCCCTCTCACCTTCCTCTTACGATGTTCATCGATGATCCTGCGATGCAGGACCTTCCGGCGATCAAGCCCGTCGACCGAGGGTGGGGAATCAAGGAGATGGTGTCGGGACGGGTGCTCGTCGCCGAGGACGACAAGAGCGTGCGGGATTCCCTGGTGCGCGGCGCTCACCTTCGAGGGCTACGACGTGACCATCGCGGCCGACGGCGCTGAAGCGCTCATGGCCGTGCTCGACACCCAGCCCGACGTGATCGTGCTCGACGTGCTCATGCCCCATGTCGACGGGCTCACTGCGTGTCGCAAGCTGCGCGAGCGCGGTGACCGCACGCCGGTGCTGATGCTGACCGCCCGCCACGAGGTGAGCGATCGCGTGGCCGGCCTCGATGCCGGTGCCGACGACTACCTGGTGAAGCCGTTCGCGCTCGACGAGTTGCTGGCGCGCCTGCGCGCGCTGCTGCGGCGCACGAGCATGTCGGGTGACGACGAGGTGCTCCGTGTCGGTGACCTCTCACTCGACCCGGCGCGGCGCCAGGTGTGGCGCGGCGACCGCGAGCTCGAGCTCACCAAGACCGAGTTCGACCTGCTCGAGCTCCTCCTCTTCAACGCGGGCATCGTGCTCACCCGTGAACAGATCTACGAGCGCATCTGGGGCTTCGACTTCGAGACGTCGTCGAAGTCGCTCGACGTGTACATCAGCTACCTGCGGCGCAAGACCGAAGAGGCGGGCGAGTCACGCCTGATCCACACGGTACGGGGAGTCGGGTACACGGCCCGACCGTCGTGAGCTTGCGCACCCGCCTCACCGTGATCGTGGCGGTGATCGTGGCGGTGGCCGTCGTCGGCGGCGCGTACGCCGCGCACCTGAGCACGCAGCACGCGCTGCGCGACGAGACCGACAAATTCCTCCACGACCGTGCCGCGGGTTTCGTGCGGCAACCGCCCAGCGATCTCGGCGGTGACTTCGGAGGTGCCCCCACCGACGAAGACGACCACGGGGGCCACTACTTCGAATTCGACGCGCTGCAGCAGACGATCGATCGCAACGGCATCATCACGAACTCGTTGCCCAACCAGTCACCCCTGCCGATCGACGCCCGGGACCGTGAGATCGCGCGTTCGCAGGACGAGTCGCACTACCGCGACGTCACCGTCGACGGCGAGCGCTACCGCATGATCACCGCGTCGCTGCGCGACGGCGGTGCCGTGCAGATCGCGCGCAAGGTGTCGGAGACCGACGACGTGCTCGGCGTGTTGCGCGCGCGCCTGGTGATCATCGCCCTCGCGGGTGTCGCCTTCGCCGCGTTGGCGGCGTGGCTGGTGATGCGGCGCGCCACCCGTCCCATCGAGCAGCTCACCGACACCGCCGAGCACATCGCGGAGACCCAGGATCTCGCCACCCCGATCCCGGTGAAGGGCGACGACGAGGTCGGCCGGCTGGCGGCGAGCTTCAACACGATGCTCATCGCGCTGGACACGTCGCGCGAGCAGCAGCAGCGGCTGGTCGTCGACGCCAGTCACGAGCTCCGGACGCCCCTCACCGCGGTGCGCACCAACATCGACTTCCTCGGACACGCCACCACGCTCGACGCCGAGGAGCGCGCGCAGCTCATCGCCGAGACCCGCCTCGAGCTCGACGAGCTCACCAACCTCGTGAGCGAGATGGTGGAGCTCGCCACCGACGTGCGCAGCGAGGAAGCGGTCGAGCCGATCGTGTTGGCCGACGTGGTCAACGACGTGGCGACCCGCTTCCGCCGCCGAACCGGGACCGAGATCAACGTCGACGTCGTCGACACCGCCGGCGGCCCCGACACCCCCGATGGCGACCCGGGCGTGGTCGACGGGCGGCGGGCGATGCTCGACCGTGCCGTCTCCAACCTGGTCGACAACGCGTTGAAGTTCAGCCCGTCGGGAGCCGCGGTCGACGTCACCGTGCGGGGCACGACGGTCGAGGTGGCCGACCGCGGGCCCGGCATCGACGCCGAGGACCGTGCCCGGGTGTTCGATCGCTTCTACCGGGCCACCAGTGCGCGCACGCTGCCCGGTTCGGGCCTCGGGTTGTCGATCGTGTCGCAGATCGCCGCCCTCCACGGCGGCACGGTCACCCTCGACGCCCGCGAGGGCGGCGGCACCGTCGCCCGCCTCTCGCTCTGATCCGCGCCTCTCCTCCGGGCATCTCGAGGTTGACGTACACCGGTGGGGTCGATGCCGAGATGTTCGGGGAGTTCTCACTCCGGCCGAGGGAAGCTCTTACCTGCGGGGCGCACCATGGGCTCGTCACCACGGAAGCGAAGCCCCGAAACGACGAAAGGACCCGCACCGGAAGCGACGCACCTCTCATCACTCTCCATCCACTCCCATCACTCCCATCACTCCCATCACTCCCGATCGATCCCCATCGATCCCATCGATCCCCATCGATCCTGTCTCCCCCCGTCCATCGTGCCCGCTGGTGCCGGTGCCACCGCCCCCCTCCCGGTGGCACCGGCACTGGCAATTCACCTTCGGTCCCGCCCGCCCTTCACCTCCGGTCCCGCCCGCTCGCCGTGCCCGCGGAAGACGGGCGTGCCCCCGCTGGTGTGCGAGAGTGCGGCCCATGCGATTCGTGGTCTACGGCGCCGGAGCGATCGGCGGGGTGGTGGGGGGTCGTCTGGCCGAAGCCGGACACGAGGTGGTCCTCATCGCGCGCGGTGAGCACCACGACGCGATCCGTGACGAGGGGCTGCGGCTGGTCCTCCCCGACGCCGAACCGCTCGTCCTCTCCATCCCGGTGGTGTCGCACCCCGCCGGGATCGACTTCCGCGCCGACGACGTCGTGCTCCTCGCGATGAAGAGCCAGCACACCGGCAAGGCGCTCAGCGCGCTGCTCGCGGCAGCGCCCCGGAGCGTCTCGGTGGTGTGCGTGCAGAACGGCGTGGCCAACGAACCGGCCGCGCTGCGCCTCTTCGAAGACGTGTACGGCGTGTGCGTGGTCTGCCCCGCACTGCACCTCGAGCCGGGCGTGGTGGAAGCACACGCCAGTCCGGTGACGGGCATCCTCGACATCGGCCGGTTCCCGAACGGCGTCGGACCGCGCGGCGAGAAGATCGCGGCCGCGTTCGAGAGCGCGACGTTCGAGTCGGTGCCGCGGGGCGACATCATGCGCTGGAAGTACGGGAAGCTCCTCAACAACCTCGGCAACGCGGTCGACGCGCTGTGCGGTCCCGATCCGGACGCGCGCGTCGTCCACCAGCGGGCGTGGCAGGAAGGCGCGGCGGTGCTCGCCGCCGCCGACATCGACGCCGTTCCTCCCGAGGAGGACGCCGCCCGCCGCGGCGACGGCTTCCAGTGGGGTGGCGACGCCGCCCGCTCCCGCCCGGGGGCGTCGTCGTGGCAGAGCCTGGCCCGGGGCACGGGGTCGATCGAGGCCGACTACCTCAACGGCGAGATCGTGCTGCTGGGCCGCCGGTTCGGGGTGCCGACCCCGGTGAACCTGTTGCTGCAACAGCTGGCAACCACGGCAGCCCGTGAGGGCGACAAGCCCGGCTCGCTGCCCGTGGGCGAATTGATCCAGATGTTGGCCGCCGACGACTGAACCGCTGAACGCTCGGCGTGCCGGGCGCTGTGCCCTGCCTCACCGAGCAGGGAAGGGCGCGCACTCGCGCCCCAGCGCGTCGGCGACCGCGGCGTTCACGACCTGCCCGTCGACGGTGTTCACACCTCTGGCCAACTCGGGATCACTCGTCGTCGCATCGCGCACGCCGTGCGTCGCCAGCGCGACCGCGTAGGGCAGCGTGGCATTGGTGAGCGCGTACGTCGACGTGTGCGGCACCGCGGCGGGGATGTTGCCGACCGCGTAGTGCAGGACTCCTGCCACCTCGTACACCGGCTCGGCGTGCGAGGTCTCGTGGACGTGCTCGACACAGCCACCCTGGTCGATGGCGCAGTCGACGATCACCGACCCGGGACGCATCGACCGCACCATGGCGTCGGTGACGACGACGGGTGCGCGCCCGCCGGGCACGAGCACCGCGCCGATCACGAGATCGGCATCGGCGACGGCGCGCTCGACCGCGAGGCGATTGCTCGCCAGCGTCATGATCCGACCCCGGTGGATCTGGTCGACCCAGCGGAGCCGGTCGAGGTTCTTGTCGAGGAGCAGGACCTCGGCCTCCATGCCCTGCGCGATCCACGCCGCGTTCCACCCGACGTTGCCGGCACCGAGCACGACGACCCGCGCCGGTCGCACGCCGGGTGCACCGCCGAGCAGCACCCCGCGTCCTCCGTGCTCGCGCTCGAGGAAGTGCGAGCCGACCTGCGGCGCCATCCGACCCGCGACCTCGCTCATCGGGGCGAGCAGCGGGAGCGCGCCCGACGCGACCTGCACGGTCTCGTAGGCGATGCCGGTGACCCGCTGCGCGAGCAGCGCGTCGGCCACGTGCGGGTACGCCGCGAGGTGGAGGTACGTGAAGAGCACCAGGCCGGGGCGGAGCCGGTCGAGCTCCTCGGGCTGTGGCTCCTTGACCTTGAGCACGAGATCGGCGCGTGCCCACACGTCGTCGGTGTCGGTGACGATCTCGGCCCCCGCGGCGCGGAAGTCGTCGTCGCTGATCGACGACCCCGCGCCCGCGTCGTGCTCGACGATCACCGGCACGTCGTGCACGACGAGCTCGTGCACGCCGTCGGGTGTGATCGCGACACGGTGCTCGCCGTCCTTGCGTTCGCGCGGGACGCCGACGGCGAGCGGCGTGGCCGCGGTCATGTCCGTGGTCGTCGTCATGTCCGTCGCCGGAGCCGGTCGGCCAGCTCGCGGGGGGTGGTGACGACGTCGAGGCCGTCGACGGTCACGAGGTGCTCGCGGTTGCGCGCGTGCAGCGGATCGTCGTCACCCTCCACGGCGTAGCGGTTGAGCGCGACGATCACCGGGAACGCCGCGAGCGCGTCGACCGACAAGCGCACCGCGTTGATGGTGCCGAGCCCGGCATCAGCGACGAGGACGACGACGTCGGGCGCGAGCAGGTGCGCGAGCGCGACGCTGTCGCCGTCGGCGCTGATCGGAGAGCGCGGACCACCGACCCCTTCCACCAACCCGATGTCGACCGATGCCGGCCAGTCGATCCCACCGGCGAGATCGGCGGTGGAGAACGACGGGAGACCGAGCTCGCGCGCCGCCATGGGCGGGGCCCACGCGAGAGGGAGGGTGCGCCCGGGTGGGCACACGGTGTCGGGCTCCTCACCGGTGGCGGCGGCGAGCACCTCGGCGTCGGTGGTGTCGCCGGGATCGCCTGATTGCACCGGCTTGCGGGCGGCGACGTGCGCCCCGGCGACGCGGAGCTCCCGGGCGACGGCGGCGGTCCACCAGGTCTTGCCGATCTCGGTGGCGGTGCCCGCCACGAACACCAGCGTGGGCGGCCGCGTCGCGTTCATTCGCCGCCCGGGAACAGCTCGGTGAGCGCGGCGGCGAGCGCGTCGACCTGGTCGGGCGTGTGGTCGGCGGACAGCGCGACCCGCAGGCGGGACGTGCCCGGCGGCACCGTCGGCGGTCGGATGGCGGTGACCAGGAAGCCGCGGGCCGCGAGGGCGTCGGCGGCGTCGAGCGCGCGCTGCTCGCTGCCGCACACGTACGGGATGACCGGCGACGGATGTCCCGGTCGCAGCCGGTCGACGTTGGCGCGCAGCTGGGCGCGCAGGGCGTCGCCCTCGGGGGAACGCAGCACCCGCACCGCCGCGAGCGCCGCCGCCGCGTCGGCCGGGCTCGACGCGGTGGTGAAGATGTAGGCGCGGGCGCGGTTGACGAGGAGGTCGGTGTACCGGCGTGGTCCGGCGACGAAGCCACCGAGCGCGCCGAGGGTCTTCGAGAGCGTGCCCACGCGCAGCACCGCGACATGGTCCGACGGATCGTCCCGCAGCTCGATGGGGGGAGCGAGCACACCGTGGGCCTCGTCGAGCACGAGCAGCGCGCCGTGATGCGCGCACACGTCGAGCAGCTTGTCGACCGGCGCCACGTCGCCGTCCATGGAGAAGGTGGTCTCGGAGACGACGATGGCGCGCGCCCGGGTGTTGGCGCGCAGCAGCTCGTCGACGTGGGCGGCGTCGAGGTGGCGGTAGACGGCGAGGGGCGCCCCGGCGAGGCGGCGACCGTCGATGAGCGACGCGTGGTTGAGCTCGTCGGAGCACACCAGCGTGTCGGGACCGGCGAACGTGGTGAGCACGCCGAGGTTGGCGGCGAAGCCGGTGGTGAACAGCACCGCCGCCTCGGTGCCCTTCCACGCCGCGAGCTCGGTTTCGAGCTCGTGGTGCACCGGGCGCGAACCCACGATGAGGCGCGCCGCGCCCGCCCCCGTGCCCCAACGGTCGATGGCGTCGTGGGCGGCGGCGACGACGGCGGGGTGGTGGGTGAGGCCCAGGTAGTCGTTCGACGCGAACGACACGAGCCCGTCGGGTGCCGACGGGTCGAACGCTCGCGGCGCGCGCCACTGCCCGGCGTCGGCGATCTGCTGCGTCGCGAGCTCCGTCCACTCGTCCCAGTCGCGTGTCACGTGGTGACCTCGTCGAGTGCATCGGTGAGTGCGCGCACGGTGCGGTGCAGCTCCTCCGATGTGACGGTGAGCGGCGGCATGAGCACCACGACGTCGCCGAGCGGGCGCAGCAGCACGCCGCGTTCGACTGCGGCCGCGCACACCCGTCGACCCCAGCGCAGACCGTCGGTCGGGGGTGCCAGCTCGACGCCGCCCATCAACCCGCGCAGGCGGACCTCGGTCACCGCTGGATGCGGGGCGACGCGGTCGTCGAGCAGGCCGCGCAGCTCCTCGCTGCGGGCGCGCACGTTGTCGAGCACCGACCACGCGTCGAGCAGCTCGAGATGGCGCAGCGCGACCGCCGCCGCGAGCGCGTTCCCCGAGTACGAGTGGCCGTGGTACAGCGTGCGCTCGGAGAGATCGGGACCGAGGAAGGCGTCGAACACCCGCCCGCTCGCGACCGTCGCCGACATCGGGAGGTAGCCGGCGGTCAGGCCCTTGCCGAGCACGAGGAGATCGGGGCGCAGGTCGCACTGCTCCGACGCGAACAGCGAGCCGGTGCGACCGAAGCCGGTGGCGACCTCGTCGCAGATGAGCAGCACGTCGTGCTCGCGGCACGAGGCGCCGAGCGCGCGCAGGCCGTCGGGGTCGGCCAGCTGCATGCCGGCCGCGCCCTGCACCAGCGGTTCCACGATCACCGCGGCCAGCGTCGACGAGTGCGCGGCGACCATTCCGCACGCGGTCTCGAAGCACGCAGGGTCGGTGAAGGCGGGCGCCCGCAGCACGGGGAAGCGCAGCGGATCGAACAGCGCGGTGCCGAACCCGCCGTCGCCCAGCGAGAGCGCGCCCATCGTGTCGCCGTGGTAAGCGCCGCCGAAGGCGAGGAACTGCGTGCGCCCGGCGATGCCGCGGTTGGCCCAGTACTGGAACGCGATCTTCAGCGCCTGCTCGACCGCGGCCGCGCCGTCGGATGCGAAGAGGAAGTGCGGGTCGTCGACCGGCACCACGCGCGCAAGTGCTTCGGCGAGCTCGACGACGACGACGTTGCCGTTCCCGAGCATGGTGGAGTGCGCGCCGCGCTCGAGCTGCGCTCGCACCGCGTCGTCGAGCTCGGGCACGTGGTGGCCAAGCGTGTTGACCCACAGCGAGGAGATGGCGTCGAGGTAGCGACGGCCGTCGACGTCGATCAGCTCGTGGCCCTCACCCCGCTCCACGAGCACCGGCGCGCTCTCCGCGAACGCGTCCATCTGGGTGAACCCGTGCCACACGACCGCGGTGTCGCGCGCGACCCACTCGTCGTGGCGTCCCATGGGACTACTCGCTGACGTGGTCCGCGGCGGCCGCGTCGAGCTGGTCGCGGAGCGCGGCGCGGATCTTGGCCGCGGCGGCGTCGAGCGATCCTTCGGGCGGGTTCGGATCGGCGTGCGCGAACGACAGCTCCGACACCGAGTCGAACGGCACCACGTGCAGGTGGACATGCGGGACCTCGTCGCCCACGATCATCACGCCGATGCGGCGGGCCGTGAACGCCGCCATCTGCGCCTTGCCGATGGTCTGGGACACCTGGAAGAGGTGCGCGGCGAGGTCGGGCTCGAGGTCGATCCAGTGGTCGACCTCGGCGCGCGGCACGACCAGCGCGTGCCCGGTGTGCATCGGGTTGATGGAGAGGAACACCACGCACCGGTCGTCACGCCACACGAAGACGCCCGGGATCTCACCGTCGATGATGCGCGTGAACAGCGTCGCCATGCCCCGCCAGGCTACCCACCCCCTGTCTGGCACCCCTCCGCCGTCAGGGCGACGCGGAGGGGCGGCGAGACGTCAATGGGGTCCGGAGAGGAGCGAGTCGGCCTGGGCGCCGGCGCGTCGGGCGCCGGCGATGATCGACGCCAGCGCGAACAGCGCCGCGGCCACCAGCACGATGGCCCCGCCGGCGGCGAGCGCCCACTGCCGGGCCGCCCACAACCCGACGAGCGCCGACGCAACTCCCACGCCGACCGCGCCGATCAGGGTGGTGCGGAACGACCGGGCGAGCAGGCGGCTGGTGGCGACGGGGAGCACCATGAGCGCGGCGATCAACAACACGCCGACGATGCGCATCGCCATCACCACCGTGACGGCGGTGAGCACCGCGAGCATGGTGTTCAGCGTGCGGGCGGGAATGCCGGCGACGCGCGCCGAGTCTTCGTCGAGCACGACCGCGAGCAACGCCCGACCGGTGAAGGCGATCGCGATCGCGATGACCGCGCCGAGACCGATGACCGTCCACACGTCGTCGGCGGTCGCGGTGAGGATCGACCCGAACAGGTACGGCTGCAGGTTGGTGTTGGTCGCGGATCGGCTCGCGAGCACCACGCCGGCGGCGATCCCCCCGTAGAACACGAGCGCGAGCGCGAGGTCACCGGTGGCGCTGCCGCGCGTCCGCAGGAACTCGATCACCAGCGCGGCCGCGACCGCGACGACCAGCGCAGTCCACGTCGGCGACGTGTCGAGCAGCAGGCTGGCCCCGATGCCGGCGACGGCGACGTGGCCGATGCCGTCGCCCATCAGCGACAGCCCCTTCTGCACGAGGAAGACGCCGATGAGCGGCGCGGTGGCGCCGACGACGATGCCCGCGAGCAGCGCGAGCTGCATGTAGGTGCGGTCGAACGGCCACGGCAGGTCCCACGGCATCCCCGGCAAGCCGCCCATCACGTCGGCCCGGTCACTTCGGCCCCATGTCCCCGAGCTCCTCGAGCCAGAGCGGGAGGTCGTCGCGGTGCACACCGAGGCTCACCCCGGTGGCGGCGAGGTCGGCGGGCACGCCGTCGAACACCACGCGGTGCTTGAGCACCACGACGTGGTCGAGGTCGTCGGCCACCGCGCCGAGCTCGTGGGACACCAGCAGCACGGCGGCATGGTGGTGCTCGACCAGGTGCACCAACGAGTCGCGGAAGAGCTCCTGCGACTCCACGTCGACGCCGGCGATCGGTTCGTCGAGCACCAGCAGCTCCGGATCGGCGGCGAGGGCGCGTGCGATCAGCGCGCGCTGTTGTTGACCACCAGAGAGCTCGTGGAGCCGCTTGCGTCGGTGCTCCGTGAGCGCAACCGACTCGATCGCGTGGTCGACCGCGTCGCGATCGGCGCGCGTGCGGCGCTTCCACCACCCTCGCTTCGCGAGCCGTCCGGTGGCGACCACCTCCTCGACCGTGGCCGGGAGGTCGGGTGCGATGCGGGGCCGCTGCGGCACGTACCCGACCCGCCAACGGTCACGGAGGTCGGCCGGCGCGACGCCGAACACCTCCACCGCGCCGCCCTGGGGCGTGAGCAGCCCGAGCAGGATCCTCAGCAGCGTCGACTTGCCCGATCCGTTGGGCCCGGCCAGCGCCGCGAACTCCCCGGCCCGCACCTGCAGGCCGACGTGGTCGAGGACCACTTCGGCGCCGTAGGCGAACGACACGTCGTCGGCCGCGAGCACGACCGGCGCCGCTTCGGAGTTGAGCATGATTCTCATTATGGTCGGTCGGCGGGGGATGCCGCCCGGGACCGCGAGAATGGGTGCGATGTCCCACGACCACGCTGAGCCCCAACCAGGACGCGGGCACGGCCACGACCACGGCGACGCGTTGCGACGGACCGCGGCCCGCAACGTGGGCCGGTTGTGGATGGCCCTGGCGCTGACCGTGACCTTCGTGGTGGTGGAGGCGATCACCGCGTTCGTCGCCGGATCACTGGCCCTGCTCTCCGACGCCGCCCACATGCTCACCGACGGGGTGGCCATCGCCTTGGCCCTCGGCTCGATCGTGGTGGCGAACAAGGCTTCGAAGGACGGAGCCCGCACCTTCGGGCTCTTCCGGCTCGAGATCCTGGCGTCGCTGGTGAACGCGATCCTCACGTTCGCGGTGGCGGGCTACGTGCTGTTCGAGGCGGTGGTCCGGCTCACCCAGGGCGACAGCAGCGTCGAAGCGGGTCCGATGCTCGTCGTCGCGATCGGCGGCCTCGGTGTGAACCTCGTCGTGTTCGCGATGCTGCGCGCCGGCGTGCGGGACAGCCTGGCTGTGCGCGGTGCGTACGTGGACGCGATGGCCGATGCCGCGGGCTCCGTCGGCGTGATCATCGCGGCAGTGGTGATCGCGGTGACGGGCTGGGACCCCATCGACCCGATCGTCGCCGCCATCATCGGCGTGTGGATCCTGCCGCGCGCGTGGCGATTGGCGGCGAGCGCGCTCCGAGTGCTGTTGCAGGTCGCGCCCGCCCACCTCGACCTCGACGCGATCCGCCGCGAGCTCATGGCGTTGCCGGGAGTCGTCGACGTGCACGACCTCCACGTGTGGACGCTCACGTCGGAGATGGACGTCGCCAGCGCGCACGTGATGGTCGGCCCCGACGCCGATGCACACGGTGTGCTCGACCAGGCGCGTGTGCTGCTGCTCGAGCACGAGATCGCGCACGCCACCATCCAGGTGGAGCCCGACGACCACGCAGGGTGCGCCGAACTCAACTGGTGACGCTCAACCGGTGACGGATGCCCTCGGTCGTGGGCGGGGCGGGCGCGCCGCCGGCCGGGTCGGCGACGAGGGCCGCAAGCGCCACGCCGCGGCTACCGCGAGACCGGCGCCCAGGCCCAGCGTGACCATCACCAGGACGCGTGCGAACCCAGCCGAGAGACTGCTCGGGATCTGCGAGTTGCCGAGGCTCGTCACGTCGGAGAGGCCCCCGGCCACGAAGAAGAAGATCGCGGCGACGAGCACCAACGGCACCGCCGACTCGGCGCCTTTGCGCCAGATCCAGCCGAGGCCCACCAGCCCGAGGGCGATGCCCGCGAGGGAGTACGCGCTCTCGCCCAGCTTGGTGCCGAACGACGCGGTCGACGCGTCCCACAACCCGATCACGTGCACGATCTCGGTGAGGGTGAGCAACGCCAGCGCCACGACGAAGACGGTGCGCCACCCGCGCGTGCGCGACAGCACGACCACGAGCGCGGCGATGAGCACGGCGCCCACCACCCACGGCCACGGTGACGGCGGGGGCACGTAGATCAACTGCCCGCGCGCGACGACGCGCTCGCTGCCCACCCGCATCGGGATCTTCCAGTTGTCGACCACGTGTCGCTGATCGGGGTGACGCACCACCTCCGGTGGGTCGTCACCCCCCATGAAGTGCGCGCGGTGGTCGTGCCACCTCGCGGTGGTGCCGGTCGACACGCGCCGCCACACCGGTGTCGCCTTGGCATCGGTCGACTTCGGCGCCGCGCCGGTGATCGAGGTCGAACGGTTGAGGTACGTCGCCGGTGAGCGCACGTTCTCGAACACGCCGGTCGGCCCGACGCGCAGGTACGGCTCACCCGCGTAGCCGAGCACCACCACGTCGCGTGGGCCCGTGTTGGTGAGCTCGACCTTGGTGCCGAGATCGGTGATGTGCACGTGCAGTCCGGGCACGTCCGGGGTCACCGCCCGCAGGACCGACTCGTAATTGGTCGGGCTCAGGCCACCGAGCCCGTGGGCACCGGCCGGTGCGGCACTGACGCCCACGATCCCGAGCACCAGTGCCGTGACGACCACGGCCGCGCGCGGCGCGCGTCATCCCGTCTCCGACCGGCGCACCGCGTCGACGAGGTGCTCGCGGGCGCGGGCCACCCGGGAGCGGATGGTGCCGATCGGCACCCCGCACGCCTCGGCGGCCTCCTCGTAGGAGCACCCGATCACCTGGGTGAGGACGAACGCGGCGCGCTGGTCGTCGGGCAGCTGATCGACCAGCGCCGACACTGCGTGGGCGTCGCTCGGGTCGACGGTGCTCGCGGCGCCCGGCAGCGCGGCGCGGTGCTCGAGCCGCCCGGCCAGGCGGCGGCGACGCACGTTGCGCCGCACCTGGTCGGCGCACGCCCGGCGGGCGATGGAGAGGAGCCACGTGCGGGCGCTGGAGTCGCCGCGGAACGAGGGGAGCGCCTTCCACGCCCGGACGAACGCGTCCTGGGTCACGTCGTCGGCGTCGTCGGCGCCCACGAGGTGATAGGCAAGCCGCCAGACCTCGGCCTGGCTGGTGCGAATGGCGTGGAGGAGCGCAGTGCGGTCGCCGTCGCGCGCGGCGAGGAACAGCCGCGTCAGTTCGTCCACGTCGACCGACGATACTGGCGGGAACCCTTCGATCCTCAGCGGCGACTACCCCGTATGACCTGCATGCAGATCCACCAGGCGATCTCGGCCCGGCTCGACGGGGAGGCCCCGGGGCTCGACGAGTCGAGCGTCTACGCGCACCTCGCCGGGTGCGCGGACTGCCGTGCGTTCGCCCACGACGCCGAGGCGCTGCACCGCAGCGTGCGGCTCGCGCCCGCGCCCGAGATCCCCGACCTCACGCCAGGGATCCTCACCGCGATCGGTGCCGAATCCCTCGGAGATGCCGAGCCCGACACCAACCTCGCCCTGCGTTGGATCCTCGTGGCCATCGCGCTGGCGCAGATCGCGGTGGCGATCCCCGCGCTGGTGTTCGGCAGCGACGCCGGCCTCCCCGTGCACACCGCCCGCCACATCGGTTCGTTCGACGTCGCGCTCGGCGTCGGGTTCCTCTACGCGGCGTGGAAGCCGTCGCGCATCCCCGGCCTGCTGCCCGTGGTCACCGCGTTGGTCGTGTGCCTCGTGGGGTCGTCGCTCCTCGACGTCGCCGCCGGCAGCACGCGGGCACTGGGGGAGGCACAGCACGTCCTCGACTTCGTGGGTCTCGCGGTGGTGTGGCTGTTGAGCCGGCCCGTCACGCGCCGGGTGCAGCTCGCGTGATCACCTCGTTCCGGCTTCGGCGCGCCGTCGCGCTGGGCGCGCTCGTCGTCGCGTTGCTCGCGGTGTTCGCCGCGCCCGCGTCGGCCCACGCGTCGCTGCTGTCGACCGACCCGTCGAACGGCGGCGTCTACGACACGCCACCCAAGGAGATCACGCTGCGCTTCAGCGAAGGCGTGGAGGTGTCGCTCGGTGGCATCCGCGTGTACACGGGTGACCGATCGCGCCTGGTCACGGGCAAGCCGGAGCACCCGAACGGCCAGCAGAGCGTGGTCACCACGTCGCTGCCGAAGCTCGACGACGGCACCTACGTGGTCACCTGGCGGGTCACGTCGGCCGACTCGCACCCGGTCGAAGGGGCGTACACGTTCCAGGTCGGTTCGAAGGCGACGCTCAGCGACCAGAACGCCAAGAACGCGGCGGCGTCGCTCCTGGCCACGACGGGCGGCAGCCGCGCCGTCGGTGTCGTCTACGGCATCGACCGGGGGTTCTTGTACGGGGGCATCGCCCTGCTGCTCGGTGGCGCCGTGTTCGTCGCCGCGGTGTGGCCGGCCGGCCGTGACGACCGCCGCGCCAGGTGGCTGGTGTGGAGCGGTTGGATCACGGTGTTCGTCACGACCGCGTTCGGCATCGCGCTGGAAGGGGTGTATGCCGCCGGGCTCCCGCTCGCCGACGTGTTCGACACCACGGTGCTGCGTGACGTGCTCGACACGCGCTACGGCAAGGTCGCGCTGGTTCGCCTCGCGCTGCTCGTCCTCGCCCTCCCGTTGTTGCGCGTCCTGCTGCATCGGCGTCCCCAGGCCGAGCACCCACTGCGCTGGTGGTGGACGCTCCCGGCCGTGGTGGTCGGCGCGGGGATCGCGATCACCCCCGGCATCGCCGGGCACGCCTCCACCGGGATCCAGACCGGCCTCGCGATCCCGGCCGACCTGGTGCACGTCGCGGCCATGGCGTGCTGGCTGGGTGGGCTCGTCGTGCTGTGCGTCGCGGTGCTGCCCCGACGCGACGTGGACGAGCTGCGCCTGGTCCTGCCCCGCTACTCCGCGCTCGGGTTGGGGGCGATCGCGGCGCTGGTCGTGTCGGGCGCGTACCAGGCGTGGCGTCAGGTCGGCAGCATCGACGAGCTCAAGAGCACCGACTACGGGCGTCTCCTCATCGCCAAGCTCGTGGTGTTCGCGGCGTTGATCGTGGCCGCCGCCTTCAGTCGGGAAGTGGTGAACCGCCGCTTCCGTGCGCTCCCCCCGCCCGACGAGGAGCTCGTCGCCGCCGGCGACCCGGTGCTCGTGGGTGCGGGCGGCCCGGTGATCGTCGACCGTCGTCCGGGGAGCGGCGTCGGGTACCGCGGCGACGACGAGGACGACGAGGACGACGAGTACGACGACTGGGACGACGAAGCCGAGGACCAGGAGGAGATGACGCGCCTCCGCCGTTCGGCGTGGGCCGAGGTGGCGATCGCCGCCGTGATCATCGCGATCACCGCGCTCCTCGTGAACGCGGCACCGGCGCGCTCGCAGAACACGGAGCCGGTTGCGCTCACGCTGAAGTCGCAGCAGGTCTGGGTGTACGTCGACGTCGCGCCGGGCGCGGCCGGCCCGAACGACATGCACTTCACCGGGTTGCCCACGGGAGGTGGCCCCGCCTCGATCAGCGACATGACGGTGCAGCTCACGCGCCCGGGTGAGGATCTCCCACCGTTCACGGTGCCGCTGCAGAAGCTCGGTGCGGGTCACTACTACGCACCGCTCTACGACATCCCGTACTCCGGGAAGTGGCAGATGACCGTGCGGGTGCAGCTCGGGCAGACCGACGAGGCCGTGCTCAGCAGTCCGTTCACGGTTCGCTAGCCGGCCCGCGCTGATGCCCGACGTCGACGTCGCAACCAACTTCTTCCTGGTGTTGACGCTCGTCGCCGACGCGCTCGTCGCGATGGCCGTCGTGTGCGCGGGCGCGGCGTTGGTCTCGCCCCGTGCGCGCGCGTCGGTGCTGTCGTGGGCGCGCGCGGTCGCGCCGCAGTCGGTCGCGTTCGCCTGGATCGTCGCGACCGTCTCGACGCTCGGCAGCCTCTACTACTCCGAGCACGCGGGGTTCGTGCCGTGCGAACTGTGCTGGTACCAGCGCATCGTGATGTATCCGCTCGTGATCGTGCTCGGCGTCGCCGCGTTGCGACGCGACCGCGGGATCTGGATGACCACGCTCGTGTTCGTCGTCATCGGTGCGCCGTTGTCGCTGTACCACTGGCTGGTGGAACGCGTCCCCGCGTTCGAAGAGAGCAGTTCGTGTTCCGCGGTCACCCCGTGCAGCGCGCCGTGGTTCGAGAAGCTCGGCTTCGTCACGCTCGCGTGGATGGCGATGAGCGCGTTCCTGTTGATCGGCGTGTTGATGGTGTGCACGTTGCTCGGCTCCCGCGACCGGGCCGTCGAGCCCTCGACCGATACCGTGGCCTCGATGGAGGAAACGTGACGAAGAAGCCCACCAAGGCGCAGCTGCGGGCGCAGGCAGTCGCCGAACGTCAACGGGCGTCGGACGCAGCCGCGAAGCAGCGGCGCAACCGCATCGTGCTCTGGGGTGGACTCGCCGTGGTCGTGGTGATCGCCGTCGTGGTGGCCCTCGTCGCCGGCGGTGGTGGCGACAGCGCGAACGCCACCAAGTACGAGACCGCGCCGGTGAAGGTCAACGGCACGCCCCTTCCGCGCGTACGACTCCGCCGTCACTCCCGATCCCGCGGTCGGCGAGACCATCCCGACGCTGCAGGGGAAGTCGGTGTACGACGGCAGCCCGGTGACCATCGGAGCCGACAGTGGTGACGGCGAACCGCAGGCGATCGTGTTTGTCGCCCACTGGTGCCCGCACTGCCAGGCGCGAGGTGCCGCTGCTCGTCAAGCTGGCGAAGGCTGGTGTCTTCGACGGCGTGAAGGTGAGCGCAGTGGCCACGGGCACGAATTCCGACATATCCGAATTTCCCTCCGTCGGCATGGCTGAAGGACGTCGACTGGCCGTTCCCGGTGATGGCCGACAGCAAGACCGCGACCGCCGCCGAGGCGTACGGACTGAGCGCGTACCCCTACTTCGTCCTGGTCGACGCGAACGGCAAGGTCGTCGGTCGGGCCACCGGCGAGGTCAGCGAAGAGCAGATCAAGGCCAACATCATGGCGCTGAAGGCGGGGGACGAGCTGCCGATCAGCTCGTCGAGCAAGAGCTCGTCAGCGGGTTAGCCGCAGTTCTCGCACACCCCGACGAGGTCGAGTCGGTGGTGCTGCGTGCGGAAGCCGGTGCTGCGCGTGATGGCCGCCGCGGCTGCGGCCACCGAACGTTCGAGCCCCGCCGACGCAGGGACGTCCTCCACCCGCCCGCACTGCGCACAGATGAGGTGGTGGTGGTGACCGGCGATGTCTTCCGTGAGCTCCCAGCGCGCGAACTCGTCGGTGCCGAGGACGCGGTGCACGACGTCGGCTTCCTCGAGCACCACCAGGTTGCGATACACCGAGCTCTGCGCGAGGTCGGGCCGTTCGTCGAGGATCTCGGGGATGGTGAGCGGGCGCGCCGCTGCAGTGAGCGCGTCGAGCAGCGCCTGACGGTTGGTGGTGAGGCGCTGGCCGACTGCTCGCAACCGGGCAGTCACCGCCTTGCACACCTGCTCCGACGAAGGCGCGGCCGAGCCCGACATGGCCACGAGCCTACCGAACGGGACTACCGTCGAACCTTGGACGTCACCGAGCGCTTCAGCGAGCTCATGGCGCGCGCGGAGCCGGAGATCGCGCTCGACGAGGCGGCGCTGCTCGTCGCCGCGCACGCGCATCCCGACCTCGACCTCGACGCGCGCCTCGGGCAACTCGACTCGCTCGCGACGCGCGCCGAGGGCTTCTCGGCCGGTGAGCTGTCGACGTTGCTGTTCGTGTCGGAGGGATTCCGCGGCAACGACACCGACTACGGCGACCCGCGCAACTCGTTCCTCGACGACGTGCTCGATCGTCACCTCGGCATCCCCATCACGCTCAGCGTCGTGATGCTCGAGGTCGGGCGTCGCTGCGGACTCCAACTGCACGGCGTGGGGATGCCCGGGCACTTCCTCGTGGGGGGTGGGCCCGGCGAGTGGTTCGATCCGTTCCACGACGGCGCCCGTCTCGACCTCGCCGGGTGCGCGGCGCTGTTCGCGCAGCAGCACGCCGGCGCCCGCTTCCGCGCGCAGTTCCTGATGCCGGTCGGCCCTCGGGCGATCGTGCAACGCATGCTCGCCAACCTGCAGCACAC
The DNA here is from genome assembly GCA_963720765.1 of uncultured Actinomycetes bacterium. GTDB lineage: Bacteria > Actinomycetota > Acidimicrobiia > IMCC26256 > DASPTH01 > DASUAS01. The sequence continues at coordinate 50,516 of CAVRGS010000006.1, read as the reverse complement.
CTACATGCAGCGCGACCCCAAGGCCGTCGTGTGGGTCGCGCGCCTGCGGCTGCGCGTGCCCGGCATCACGCTGAGTCAGCGCGGTGACCTCGCGGGGCTCCTCGGTCGGCTCGGGCAGTTCGCAGAGGCGGCGCGTGAGCTCGACGTGCTCGCGCAGCTCCTGCCCGGCGAGGGCGGGGAGCAGGCTGCGAAGGCGGCCGCCAGCCTCCGGGCGCGCGCCAACTGAGCGACGGTCGGTCGTTAGGGTGACGGTCGGTCGTTAGGGTGACGTGAGCACATGGAGCGGAGACGTGGCCGTTCGGCTGGCCCGTCTCCGCCGGAGCGGAATGGACCGTGGTGATGGCCAAGGCGCTGCCGATGTTCCCGCTCGGCACCGTGCTCTTCCCGCACGCCGAGCTGCCGCTCCACCTCTTCGAGGACCGGTACCGCGCGCTGGCCGAGACGTGCCTGCGCGGCGACGGCCGGTTCGGCGTCGTGCTCATCGAACGCGGGTTCGAGGTCGGCGGGGGTGACCAGCGCTTCGCGGTGGGGACCGTCGCCCGCATCGTCGACGCCGCCCGCACCCCCGACGGCCGGTACCTGCTGGCGACGATCGGTACCGAGCGCTTCCGCGTGAAGAAGTGGCTCGACGACGATCCGTTCCCACGGGCCGAGATCGACGTGCTCGGTGAGCCCAGGCGCGTGGCCGACGACGCCGGCGCCCGTCGTGACGACGTGCAACGCCTGCTCGGTCGGGTGTTGGCGATGAGCGCGGAGCTCGGCGATCCCGCCGCGCCGGTCGGTGCCGCCGCGCTCGACGACGACCCGGTCAAGGCCTCGTACGAAGCCGCGGCGCGGGCGCCGCTCGGGCCCCTCGACGCCCAGCGCTTGCTGGAGCTCGACGATCCGGGCGAGCGCTTCGAACGGCTCGAGTCGATGCTCACCGACACCGCTGAGGTGCTGCAGCTGCGCCTCGCCGGAGGCTGAACCCGCATCCCTGGGCGCAGTGCCTGGGTAGCCTGATCGCCGTGGACAGCGATGACGCGCGTGAACGACTGCAGGCCGAGCAGACCCGGGTCGAGGGCCTCGTCGAGGAGCTGAGGGGCGAGCTCGGTACGGCCGAGAGCGAAGACGAGCTCGCCGACTACGACCAGCACCCCGCCGACACCGCGTCCGACACCTTCGAGCGCGAGAAGGACCTGTCGATCCTCGACCAGCTCGAGCGCGAGCTCGCCGAGCTGCAGGCCGCGCTGGAACGGGTCGACGCCGGCACCTACGGCCTCGACGAGGAGACGGGCGAACCGATCGATCCCGCGCGCCTCGAAGCGTTCCCGACCGCGCGCACGAACATCGACGGAGCCGAGCACTGAGCGTTCGCATCCGCCTGTTCGCACAGGCGCGCGAGGCCGCCGGTCGCGGTCACGACGAACGTGACGCCACGGCGTTCGGGGGGTTGCTCGGCGCGCTGCTCGACGACCTGCGCGGGTCGTACGGCCCCGAGTTCTCCGACGTGCTCGACACCGCTCGCGTCTGGGTCAACGGCGACGAGCCCCTCGCCGGCGACCTCACCGAGCTTCGCGACGGCGACGAGGTCGCCGTCCTCCCTCCGGTCAGCGGCGGCTGATCCAACGCCCCCACCGACATGCGTCGACGTCGCGCCGACGTCGCGCCGTCGTTCGTCGTACGCCGCGTCGTACGCCGCGTCGCAACTCCCACGCAGGAACGCCGGGTGGAGGCGGGCTACGGCTCGGGGGCCACCGCGACGAGGGCGGCGACCATCTTGTAGGCGGCTTCGGCGGGGCCGAGCTCGTCGGGGCGCAACAGGTTGGCCATGATCCGCAGCACCCACTCCATGAGCGGGCGTGACTGCATGCCGACGCGCGTCAGCTCGCGCATCACCGCGGGGTTGCCGATGGCCCGCACGAAGGCGCGTGCCACCTTCCAGTACAGGCCGTAGATCTCCTCGACCTGCTGGGGGTAGCGCGCCAGCGCGAGGCCGTCGCCGGTGGTGAGCGCGGTGGACACCGCATCGGCGGCGAGCCGTCCGGTCTCGTACGCGAGCGAGATCCCCTCGCCGTTGAACGGGTTCACCGATCCCGCGGCGTCGCCGACGACCAACCACGTGGGTCCGATGTTCGGCGCCACCGAGCCGCCCGTCGGCAACTTGCCGCCCGTGGGCGGGCCGCACGACGTCTCGGGCGAGATGCCCCAGCGGGCCGGCGCGGTCTCCACGAACGCGTCCATCAACGTGCTGGTGTTGATCGACTTCCACCCGGTGAACGTCGAGAGCAGGCCAACGCCCACGTTCACGGTGCCGTCGCCCACCGGGAAGATCCAGCCGTAGCCGGGGAGGTGGTTGCCGTCGCGATCGCGCAGGTCGAGATGGCTCTCGATCCACGGCTCGTCGTGGAACGGGCTGGTGAAGTAGCCCCGCACCGCCATGCCCAACGGGTACGAACGGTCACGCGCGCAGCCCAGCGCGCGCCCGAAGCGGGAGTTGGCGCCGTCGGCCACCACCACGTAGCGGGCCCGCACCGGTTCGGCTCCACCGTCACGGCGAACGACCGCGCCGACGACCAGACCGTCCTCCACCAGGGGGGCGACGGCCTCCGTCCCGGTCCAGACCTCGGCCCCCGCACCCGATGCGCCGTCGGCGACCATGCGGTCGAGGTCGCGGCGGCGGACGACGTAGCCGTAGTCGGGGAAGTCGGGGTGCTGGGGCCACTCGAGCTCGAGGGTCACGCCGTGGGCGATGGAGCGCAGGCCGTCGTAGCGCAGGGATCCCGACAGCTGGGGCCCGAGCCCCATGTCCTCCAGCTGGCGGACGGCCCGCGGGGTGAGGCCGTCGCCGCAGGTCTTCTCTCGGGGGAAGCGCTTCTTCTCGACGACGAGCACCCGGTGACCTGCCCGGGCCAACCAGTACCCGGTGGCGGCGCCTGCGGGCCCGCCCCCGACGACGAGCACGTCCCAGGTTTCGTCCGAGCTCATGCTTGTGCGCTTGTGATCGCCGAAGAGGACCTCACCCGTGCATCGTCGCGCGCCGAACACTCCGTGAACCCACTGACGCGAAACGACGACGCCACGACCCCACGATCTGCCCCGCGCTCAGATAGCGTGATAGGAAACCGACTCACTCTCTACCCCACCCGCTTGCTTCCCGGAGGACGACGGGCCCGATGCCCAACGTGATCCCCGACTGGTTGCCGTGGATGCAGCCTGCCGGTCGACTGATCTGGTCGGTCGGGCTGTTCCTGATCGGGCTGGTGGTCGTCTTCGTCCTCATGCGGCGACCGAAGCCCGATCGCCCCGCGACGTGGTCGGAGTGCATCGCCGGTGCGGTCGGCGTCTTCGCGATGATGACGCTCGCGTACGCGGTCATCCCGCACGAGTGGATCACCTTCTCCGACAAGTATCTCCAGTGGGACACGACGCAGTTCGTGTTCCGGAACAACCAGGACGTGTTCGGCCTCGGCATCGTCAACTGGCCGTTCAACTTCGACAAGCACAACATCCGCGACATCATCGGCATCGTCATCTACGGCATCGCGATCGGGTTGAACGTCGGCCTGTTCGTCATGTGGCAGAAGCGGGGACAGGAGAAGCCGGAAGCCGAGGAGCGCGCGCCCAAGAAGTCGCGCTTCGGCCGCCCGGTCCGCCGTCGCGCCGCGCCCGAGCCCGCGACCGCAGGTGCGGGCGCGAACGGTGGTGACGCCTGATGGCCCGCACCGACGCCAACCCGCCCATGCCCGACTTCGCCACCGATTACGAGCTGCAGGAGGTCGACCCCTCCTACCTCACCGCGTCGGTGAAGCCGAAGCAGTTCCTCCACATCGACCAGGCCGAGTGCATCCTCTGCGAGGGCTGCGTCGACATCTGCCCGTGGAAGTGCATCCACATGGTCTCGGTGAACGCGATCAACGACGCGATCAACACCGAGCAGCCCGGCGAGGACCCGCGTGACCACGTGGCGTTCATCGTCGACGAAGACATCTGCACGCGGTGCGCACTCTGCGTCGACCGCTGTCCCACCGGGGTGATCATCCTCGGCAAGCTCTCACCCGACATCGCCGACGGCGATCGCCACGTCCGCACGCCGCGCAACGGCTACGCCTACGGCGTGCGGTTCTAGTCAGGTTTCGAGGAGACAGGTTCGTGGCCAACGGCAGCAACGGCAGCAACGGCAGCAACGGGGCTGGCGGGATCGGCGTGAAGGTCGGTCAAGCGCTGGAGAAGACCGACGAGAAGGTCCGGGGGTCGCAGGCGTGGACTGCCATCTTCCGGCCCGGTTCGGTGTTCCGGCGTGGCTACACCGACAGCCCCCGCAACCGGTCCTACGTGATCATGAACAACGTGCTGTACCACCTTCACCCGGTGAAGGTGAAGCGGCACGCGGTGAAGGTGTCCTACACGCTGTGCCTCGGCGGTCTCTCCTTCTTCCTGTTCATCCTGCTCACCGTCACCGGCATCTTCCTGATGTTCTTCTACCGGCCCACGGCCGCGGCTGCGTGGCCGTCGGTGCAGACGCTGGAGACGGCGGTGACGTTCGGCTCGCTGGTGCGCAACATGCATCGATGGGCGGCGCACCTCATGGTGCTCACCGTCTTCCTGCACATGGCACGCGTCTTCTACCACGGTGCGTACAAGGCGCCGCGTGAGTTCAACTGGGTGATCGGCGTGGTCCTGCTCACGCTCACCCTGCTGCTGTCGTTCACCGGATACCTGCTGCCGTGGGACCAGCTGGCGCTGTGGGCCGTCACGGTGGGGACCAACATGATGGGCTACACGCCCGTCTTCGGATCCTCGGTGAAGTACGTGCTCCTCGGGTCGAAGGAGATCAGCAACGAGACGTTGCTGCGGTGGTACGTGCTCCACGTGTTGTTGTTGCCGTTCGTCATCGTCATCTTCATGGCCGTCCACTTCTGGCGCGTCCGGAAGGACGGCGGCATCTCCGGGCCGCTGTAGGAGAGGGGAGCTGTAGATGGTCGACATCCCCGAACACCTGCTCCAGCGGAGCAAGGAGCGCCGCAAGGCGCTCGGCCTCCCTGTGCCCGGCGAAGAAGGCGGCGAAGCAGAAGCCCCGGCCGCTGCCGACGCGCCGGTTGCCGACGCGCCCGCGGTCGAGGCGGCGGGCGCCGACGCGCCGGCCGCGGCGTCCGCGCCGGCTGAGGACGTCACCACCGAGAGCGGTACCAAGATCCCGGCCCACCTGCTCGAGCGGGCGAAGCGCCGCAAGGCCGCCGCGGGCGGTGGCGGCGACGTCGCGGCCGCGGGCGGGGGCGCGGCAGCCGCCGCGACCGCCACGCTCCCCGCGCCCACCACCACCGGTCCCGGCGGTCACACGCAGCGGCTGCTCACCGTGGTGAAGTCGGGTTCGATCCAGCAGACCCGTGCCGAGGCGCAGGACAAGGTGCACACCTGGCCGCACCTGCTGGTGATCGAGTTCGCGTCGATCCTGATCCTGCTCGCCGGCGTCACCATCTTCTCGGCGCTCGTGCGTGCACCGTTGCTCGGGCTCGCCGACTTCAACAAGACGCCCAACCCGTCGAAGGCCCCGTGGTACTTCCTCGGGTTGCAGGAACTGCTCACGATGTTCAACCCGCAGATCGCGGGTGTGCTCATCCCCGGCATCGCGTTGGTGCTGCTCATGCTGGCGCCGTTCGTCGACAAGAACCCGTCGAACAAGCCGGCCGATCGCAAGTTCGCGATCGCGATCTTCACCCTCTTCATGCTGATGTGGGCAGTGCTCGTCATTCTCGGTTCGTTCTTCCGAGGGCCTGGATTCAACTTCATCCTGCCCTGGAAGGACGGGATCTTCTTCGAGTTGTAGGAGAACCTCTTCATGGGAATCGCCATAGCCATCGTCGTCGTGATCGCCCTCGCGGTGGTCGCGCTTCTGGTGACGGCGCGCTCTCGAGCCACCACCGGCCGGATCAGTCGCGAGACGCGCAAGCGTGACGAGGCGGCGAGCGGTTCGGCGGTGCCCGAATCAGTGGCCCCCGCCGACGAGACGTCCGTCGCCCAGGAGTCGGCCGAGGGACGCGCGCGCGCCGACGAAGCTCGGCGCGCGATCGAGTCGGGCTCCTCGCAGGTGCCCGAGGCTCGCTCCGCCGGCACCGCTGCGGTCTACGAGCCGGTCGACCTCGACGAGCTCGGTGTCACCCGACGTCAGTTCTTCAACCGCTCTTTGCTCGCAGGCTCGGGTCTCGGGCTCGGTGCCTTCGGGGTGGCCGCCCTCGCCTTCCTGTGGCCGGGGGCCAGCACCGGCTTCGGCGGCAAGATCGTCGTCGGATCGGTGGCCGATGCCAACACCGCGATCGGCAACAAGCAACCCTTCTACAACGCCACCGCCAAGACCTACATCGTGGCCTACCCGAAGGCCGACCTCGGAGCGGCGAAGAAGGTGTCGGCCTACACGCCGCCCATCCTCGCGGGCATGGAGGCCGGGTACGTCGCGCTGTACCAGAAGTGCGTGCACCTCGGATGCCGGGTGCCGTGGTGCCAGAGCTCGCAGTGGTTCGAGTGCCCGTGCCACGGATCGAAGTACAACAAGGTCGGTGAGAAGGTGGGCGGGCCCGCGCCGCGTGGTCTCGACCGCTTCGTGCTCGAGGTCTCGGGCGGCAACATCGTCGTCGACACGGGGAACCTCGTGCTCGGGCCGCCGATCGGCACCAACACCATCAACCAGAGCCCGGAAGGGCCCCTCTGTGTCTGACGCCCTCCCCTCGACCATCGCGCGTCCTGGAGCCCGGCCCGCATGAGCTTCCGTACCGTCCTGATCTTGCTCAACGCGGCCCTCGTCGTCGCGTTCCTCGTCTTCGTCGCGGTGCGCGTCCTCCGGCTCAAGTACAACAAGGAGCAGGAGCCCAAGAACCTCACCCCGTTCTTCGATGACGACGTGCTCGAGGGCCCCCACCTCGAGCGCGTGTTGGGGGTGTCGCTGATCGCGCTGGTCGTCGTCGTCCTCGGCCTGCTCGCCTACTTCATCTGGGAGCCGTTCCGGGAGACCGCCGCCGCGAGCAGCTTCCACGAGCGGTCGGTCGAGCGGGGGGCGACGCTGTTCGCCAACGACCAGTTGCCGGCCTACGACAGCACGAAGTCGCTGTTGTGCGCGACGTGCCACGGCACCGACGGTGGTGGCGGTACCGCAACCTTCACCGTGCAGAGCAGTGACCCGCGTTGTGATCCCACCGCCAAGGTCACCGACGCCACGCCGACGTACTGCCTGCCGAAGCAGGTCGCGTGGGCCGCACCCAGCCTGCAGCTCGCGCCCCTGCGGTACTCACGAGCGCAGCTCACGCAGATCATCACCTACGGCAGACCGGGCACACCGATGCCGGCGTGGGGGGTCGCGTCCGGGAAGGGCGCGCTCCAGGCCCAGAGCATCCAGGACCTCGTGAACTACGTCGAGAGCCTCGCCACCACGTCCACCAAGGCACAGGCCGCGGGCAGCAAGGAGGTCGCGAGCTGCGACAACCGCGCCGCGTGCGTGGGGCGCAAGCAGCTCCAGGACCCGAAGACCCAGGCCGCGGCCGACAAGTGGGTGGTCGACGCCCAGGCCGAGCTCGACGCCGCCCAGGCGCTCCTCGCGAACTCGGGCGTGCAGGACGTGGCGACCAACACCAAGCTGGTCCAGCAGAAGCAGGAGACCCTGCAGGCCGCCCTCGCCTGGCAGCAGACCACGCAGTCCGCCTCCGACGGCGCCATCCTCTTCATGAACAACTGTGCGCGCTGCCACACCCGCGGGTGGTCGTACTTCGACATCACCGACCCGGGGGCCAACCCACCCGGGATCATGGCGGGCGGTGCCTACGGCCCGAACCTGACCGGTGGAGACGTCAACAACCAGTTCCCGCCGCCCAACGGCGAAGCGCAGCTGCAGGAGTGGATCGGCATCGGCGTGCCCGCCAACGACCAGTACGGGATCCGGGGCATCTCGTCCGGACGCATGCCGCACTTCGGTGCGGTCCTCTCCAAGACCGACATCGAGTCGATCATGGCGTACGAGCGATCGCTGTAGGAGTGCTGCTGTGACATCGATCCTCGCTGAAACCGGCAACGGCATCTGGTACCCGACGATCCTCGGCATCCTCGTCGTGATCTCCGCGATCGTGCTCTTCATGGGCTCGGTCTACGTGCTGCTCGGAACCAACGTCGGTGCCCGACTGGGCTTCCTCGTCACCTTCACGTCGCTCATGGGCTTCCTGATGATCCTGAGCGTCCTCTGGCTCACCACCGCGTCGCCGCTGGAGTCACCCAAGGGGCGGGTCTCGTCGTGGTCGGTGATCGAGAACGTGAGCGATCTCTCCAAGGCGAAGACCACCGCGGTGCACGGTGCCAACACGAAGGCGAACCGGGCATCGTCGACCGACGCGTCGAACGTGAACGCCGCGGTCGACGCCGCCCTGATCACGAAGAAGTCGACGCCGACGGTCACGTACACGCCCAACGACAACCGGTTCGCCAAGTTCGAGAGCATCACCGACTTCATGGTCCTCCAGGCGTGGACCGTCGGCGGCAGCGACCCCCAGATCTGGAAGGGCGAGTTCAACCACGCCACGAAGTACGCAGTGGTCGAGTACTGCAAGACCGCGACCGTGGAGCAGACCTTCGGCCTTCCCCCGCTCCCGCCCGAGTGCGCCAGCGGGGCCGACGCCCAGCGCGGCTTCCTCGTCGTGAAGTACGACTACGGCACCCTGCGCCTGCCTCCGTTCGTGGTCCTGGTGATCACCGGCCTCCTCTTCGGGCTCGGGCTCCTCATGCTGCACTGGCGTGAGAAGGACGAGCAGGAGGCGAAGGCGGCCGCGGAGGCGAAGGCCGCGCGTCCGGTGGCGGCGGTCGACGAGCCCGAACTGACGAAGGTCTGATCATGAGGGTGGATGTGATGCGGCGTCTCCGTTCGATCCTCGGTGTCGCGCTCTGCACGGTCGGCGCGTTGCTCGCGCTGGCGGTGCCTGCGGGCGCGCAGCAGCTGGTCGACGCCGGGAAAGAGGGTGACGGCTCCGGAGGCCTCGCCTTCGTGATCATGGTCGTCGTGATCGTGAGCATCGGCAGCGCGCTGTTCTTCATGGACCGTGTGCGCCGGAACCGGTTGCCACAGGACGACGACGCGCAGTAGCACTCGGGTGACGCGGCGCTAGGCGCCGTCGCTGAAATGCTGCGCGGCCGCCACGGTCTCGTCGATCTGTTCGTCGGCGTGTGCGAGGGAGACGAACAGGGTCTCGTAGCCGCTGGGCGCGAGGAAGTGGCCGGCGCCGAGCAGGTGGTGGAAGAGGCGGGCGTAGCGGGCGTGGTCGGCCTTCTGAGCCTCGTCGTAGTTGGTGACCGGCTCGGGCGTGAAGAAGAGGCCGGTGAGGGTTCCTACTCGGGTGACCTGGGCCTCGGGGAGTGCCCTGGTGAGGCCTTCGGCGAAGCGTGTTGCTCTGGACTCGAGCGTCGCGTAGCGCTCGTCGGTGAGCTCGGCGAGGACGGCGAGGCCGGCGGCGGTGGCGAGTGGGTTGCCGCTCAGGGTGCCGGCTTGGTACACGGGGCCGAGGGGGGCGAGGTGGTCCATGACCTCGGCGGTGCCGGCGACCGCGGCGAGCGGAAGGCCGCCGCCGACGACCTTGCCGAACATCGAGAGGTCGGGCGTGATGCCGTAGCGGCCCTGTGCGCCGGCGGAGCCGAGGCGGAAGCCGGTGATCACCTCGTCGCAGATCAGGAGTGCGCCGGCGGTCGTGCAGCGGTCGTGCAGGCGGGTGAGGAAGCCGTCGATCGGCGGGACGAGGCCCATGTTGGCGGCGACCGGTTCCACGATCACCGCCGCCAGCTCCGACCCGTAGCGGTCGAAGGCGGCGTCGAGCGCGGCGTCGTCGTTGTAGGGAACGACCACCGTGTCGGCCACGGTGCCCTCGGTGACGCCGGCCGAGCCCGGGAGGCCGAGGGTGGCGACGCCGCTGCCGGCGGCCACGAGCAGGGCGTCGACGTGACCGTGGTAGCAGCCTGCGAACTTGAGGATCCTGGCGCGGCCGGTGACGCCGCGGGCGAGCCGCACCGCGGTCATCGCGGCTTCGGTGCCCGACGACACCAGGCGCACCTTGTCGACCGACGGCACGCGTGCGGCGATGGCTTCGGCCAGTTCGACCTCGCGTTCGGTGGGCGCGCCGTACGACGTCCCCTCGGCCGCGGCGCGCTGCACGGCGTCGACGACCGCCGGATGCGCGTGACCGAGGATCGACGCGCCCCACGACTGCACGTAGTCGACGTATCGGTTGCCGTCGGTGTCGAACAGGTACGGACCATCGGCGCGTGCGACGAAGAACGGCTGACCCCCGACCGACGCGAACGAACGCACCGGCGAGTCGACGCCTCCCGGGATGCGTGCCCGCGCGCGATCGAACAGTTCGCTCCCGGAAGGAGCGCTCACGAGAGACGTTCGGCGAGCTCGCGTGCGAAGTAGGTGAGCACGAAGTCGGCGCCGGCGCGCTTGATCGACGTGAGCATCTCGAGCGCGGCGGCGTCGCCGTCGAGCCAACCGTGCTGGGCCGCGGCCTTGAGCATCGCGTACTCGCCACTCACGTGGTACGCCGCCACCGGGACGTCGAACGAGTCGCGCAGCGCGCGCACGACGTCGAGGTACGGCAGCGCGGGCTTGACCATCACCATGTCGGCGCCCTCGGCGACGTCGAGCGCCGTCTCGTCGAGCGCCTCGCGGGCGTTGGGCGGGTCCATCTGGTAGCCGCGCCGGTCGCCGAACTGCGGCGCGCACTCGGCCGCGTCGCGGAACGGTCCGTACAGCGCCGACGCGTACTTCGCCGCGTAGGCGAGGATGCCGGCGTCGGCGTTCGCGGTCTCGTCGAGTGCGTCGCGGATGGCACCGACCTGGCCGTCCATCATCCCCGACGGCGCGATCACGTCGGCCCCGGCGGAGGCCTGGGCGATGGCGATCGACGCGTACCGCTCCAGGGTGGAGTCGTTGTCGACCTCGCCCGAGTCGGTGAGCAGCCCGCAGTGGCCGTGGTCGGTGTACTCGTCGAGGCAGTCGTCGGCCATGAGCACGAGCGAGTCGCCCACCTCGTCGCGCAGGTTGCGCAGCGCGACCTGCACCACGCCGTCGGGGTCGTCGGCGCCCGAGCCGCGGGCGTCCTTGGTCGCGGGCACGCCGAAGAGGATCACCGCGGGCACGCCGAGGTCGGCCAGCGCCCGCACCTCCTTGCGCAGGCTCTCCTGGGTGTGCTGCACGACGCCCGGCATCGACCCGATGGGCTCCGGCGCGTCGAGGCCTTCCTTCACGAACAGCGGCGCGACCAGGTCGTCGACCGACAACCGGGCCTCGGCCACCAGCCGCCGCATCGCGGGCGTGCGGCGCAGCCGGCGCATGCGCCGAGCAGGAAACGTCACGCCAACCAGGCTACCCCCCTCTGTTTTGGCGCCCCGACGCCGTCACAGTGACGCCGTCGGGGCGCCGAAAGCGTGGAGGAGGGTGGTGACGAGGCCGTCGATGGTGTGGGGATCGGCTTCGGCGTCGACGCGCAGGCCGCGCTCGGTGGCGGTGGCGGAGGTGACGGGGCCGATGGAGACGACCATCGGGAACGGGTCGGGCCGCGGGTCGATCTGGGCGCAGAAGTTGTCGACGGTCGAGGACGACGTGAACGTCACCGCGTCGAACCGACCCTCGGCGACTCGCTTCACCAACGCGGGATCGGGCGTGGCCGGTCGGGTGCGGTACACGGGGAGCACGTCGACCTCGTAGCCGCGCTCGGCGAGTCCTTCGGGGAGGATGTCCCGCGCCACCTCGGCCCGCGCCAACAGGACGCGCGCCCCAGGTGCCGAAGGCGGCGGGAACGCCTCGAGCAGCGACTCGGCGACGAAGCGCTCGGGCAGCAGGTCGGTGCGGAGACCGCGGGTGGTGAGCGCGTGCGCGGTGCCCGGGCCGATGGCGGCGAGGCGCAGGCCCGCCAGCGCGCGGGCGTCGAGCCCCGCGGGGGTGAGGCCGTCGTGGAAGAACGCGCGCACGCCGTTGGGCGACGTGAAGACCAGCCACTCGTAGGCGGTGAGATCGGGCACGGTCACGTCGATGGGCGCGATCTCGATGGCGGGGAGCTCCAGCACCTCGGCGCCGAGCTCCTCGAGGCGGAGCCGCAGGCCGCTCGCCTGCTCCCGCGCCCGGGTGACCACCACCGTGCGACCGAACAGGGGGCGCGCCTCGAACCACGAGAGGTCGAGGGCGGCGACGCCACCGACGACGATCGCGCTCGGCGCCTTCACCCCCGCGTCGGCGATCGTGGCCAGCGTCGCCCGGACCGTCGTCTGGTTGGCGCGGGTGCCGTTGCGGACCGCGGCGACCGGCGTGTCGGGCGCCCGCCCTCCCTCGATCAGGCGACGGGCGATCTCGCCGATGCGCCCCGCGCCCATCAGGATCACGAGGGTGCCGCCGGCGCGCGCCAGCGCGGCCCAGTCGACGTCGGTGGTGTCCTTGGTCGGGTCCTCGTGCCCGGTGACCACGGTGAAGTGGGTCGACACGCCGCGGTGCGTGACCGGGATGCCGGCGTAGGCCGCGGCCCCGATCGCGCTGGTGATGCCGGGCACCACCTCGAACGGGACCCCGGCTGCCGCCAGGGCCTCCGCCTCCTCGCCACCGCGCCCGAACACGAACGGGTCGCCGCCCTTGAGTCGCACCACGCACCCCGCGCGCCGGCCTTTCTCGACGAGCAGCTGGTTGGTCTGGTCCTGGGTGAGGTCGACATCGCCCGGTGACTTGCCCGCCGCGATCAGCTCGGCGCCGTCCGGTGCGAGCGCGAGCAGCGCCGGCGAGGCGAGGCGGTCGTACACGACCACGTCGGCGCGCCGCAGCAGCTCGGCGCCGCGCACGGTGAGGAGTCCCGGATCACCGGGGCCCGCGCCCACGAGGTGGACGGTCATGGCGCGCCGCCCGCGAGCAACGAGCTGTCCTCGAGGAGTGAGCGACCGCCGTGTCCCATCAGCTCGGCCGCGACGGCGCGCCCGGCGACGACGGGGTCGCTGGCGCGGGCCGTCGCGCGCAGCACGACGTGGCCGTCGGTCGCTGCCAGCAGCGCCTCGATCGTGATCTCGTCGCCGTCGACGTCTGCCAGCGCGCCGCACGGCAGGTCGCACCCGCCGCCGAGCTCGGCAAGGTACGCGCGCTCGGCGGCCAGAGCCATGTGAACACGCCGGTCGTCGATGGCGACGACGCGGGCGAGCGTCTCGTCGTCGTCGGTCCGGCACTCGACCGCCAGCGCACCCTGTCCCACCTGGGGGAGCAGCACCGACGGCTCGAGGTATTCGTCGACCTGGTCGGTGAGCCCGAGGCGCACCAGCGCCGCGGCTGCGACGACGATCGCGTCGTAGTCGGCCGCGCGCCCGAGCCGGGTGGCGATGTTGCCGCGCAGCTCGGCAAAGGTGAGGTCGGGTCGCAGCGACGCGAGCTGCGCGCGTCGGCGCACCGAGCCGGTCGCCACGCGCGCACCCGCGGGCAGCGCATCGAGGCTCGCACCCACGAGCGCGTCCCGAGGATCGGCGCGCTCGGGGACCGCCGCGATCACGAGCCCCTCGGGGTTGTCCGACGCGGGGAGGTCCTTGGCCGAGTGCACCGCGACGTCGGCGCGCCCGTCGAGCACCGCCTGCTGCACCTCCTTCACGAAGATGCCGGTACCACCCACCGCGTGGATGGGGATGTCGGTCCGCTGGTCGCCGGCGGTGGACACCACGACCAGTTCGGTGCCGGCGCCGAGCAGCGTCGCCACCCGGTGTGCCTGCCACCGTGCCAGCTCGCTGCCGCGCGTGGCCACGCGCAGCGGGCGGGGCATCAGTGGTCGGGATCGGCGACGTCGACGTCGAGTCCGAAGAGCTCGACGATGGCGTCGGCGTAGAGCTCGCCCCGCGCCGAACCGGCGGCGTCCTTCACCCGCACCGTCGGTTCGTGCAGCACCTTGTTGACGATGCTGCGGGTGAGCTGCTCGACCGCGTCGCGTGCCGCGGGTTCGAGGGCGTCGAGCTTGGCCCGGTGGCGTTCGAGCTCCAACGCGCGCACGTCGTCGACGTGGGCGCGCAGCGCGGTGATGATCGGCGCGACCTCGCGCGCGGTGCGATCCATGCGGTGTCGATCGAGCTCCTCGGCGATGATCTCGCGCACGTGCCCGATCTCCTGGCGCCGCTGCGCGAGCGACTGCTCACCGAACGCGCGGAGGTCGTCGATGTCGAGCAGGGTCACGCCGAAGACCTCGCCCGCACCGGGGTCGATGTTGCGGGGGACGCCGATGTCGACGACGAGGAGCGCGCGGCCGGAGCGCGCAGCCATCACCGATTCGATCGCGCTGCGCTCCACGAGCAGGTCCTGCGCGCCGGTGGACGCGAGCAGCACGTCGCACGCGACGAGCGCGTCGGGGATCTCGTCGAGGGTGATGGCGCGCCCGCCGACGCGCGTCGCGAGCTCGTGGGCCTTCTCGGCGGTGCGGTTCGCAACCACGATCTCCTGCACGCCCGCACCGGCGAGCGCCAGGGCCATGCCCTCGCCCATGCTCCCCGCGCCCAGCACGAGGACGCGGCGGTCGTCGAGCGATCCCAGCCGGCTGGTGGCGAGCGCAACCGCGGCCGACGACACCGACACCGCGTGACGGCCGATGGCGGTCTCGGTGCGCGCCCGCTTGCCCACCTCCACCGCGTGGCGGAACGTGCGTGACAGCCACGGCCCGCTGGCCGACTCGTGTTCGGCCGCGTTCCACGCCTCGCGCACCTGGCCGAGGATCTCACCCTCGCCGATGATCATCGAATCGAGGCCCGCAGCCACCCCGAAGAGGTGCGCCACCGCGGCGTCGTCGTGGTACGTGTACATCAGGTCGGAGAACTCGTCGGGGTCGACGCCCGACGAGTCGGCGAGGAAGTCGCGCACCTCCTGCATCGCCGGGTGGAACAACGTGGCCTTGGCGTAGACCTCGGTGCGGTTGCACGTGGACAGCAGCACCACCTCGGCGAGGTGCTCGGCGCTGCCGAGCGACTGCAGCGCCTTCGGCAGGGCTTCGGGCGCGACCGTCAGCCGTTCGAGGAGCCCGACCGGCACGGTGCGGTGGTTCAGACCGACTACGACCAGAGACATGCCCGGAGGATCTCCTTGGCTTCTTCCACGTTCCCGGCCCGGATCAGGTCGAGCATGCCGGAATCGAGGGCCGACTGCCAATCGGGTTCTTCGCTCGAACGTCCCTCGGCCCGCAGCGCTTCCCGGGCTTCCGACAACACGTCCAACAGTGTCGCGTACTCCGGGCCCAGCTCTTCACCCAGGCGCCGGCGGAGCCACGTGGCGAGGGCGGGACTGCGGCCCCCGGTGCCGATGGTCACCACCAGATCGCCCTGGCGCACCACCGACGTGAGGGTGAAGGAGCAGTTCGTGGGGTCGTCGGCCGAGTTCACCCACACCCGGCGGGCCTCGCCCGCCTCGAACACCGAGCGGTCGACCGCGGGCACACCGGTGGCGGTGGTGGCCAGCCAGGCGCCGTCGAGGTCGGCCGGCGTGAACGCCCGCTCGGTGAGGGTGAGGCGCCCTTCGTCGGCCCACGCTCGCACCTCGTCGCCGGCTTCGACCGCGATCACCTCGACGTGTGCCCCCGCGGCGAGGATGGCCTCGATCTTGCGGGCGGCGATGCGTCCCGCGCCCACCACCACACAGCGTCGGCCGGCGACGACGAGGTTCACCGGGTAGCCGGAGATGGCAGGTCGGGTCATCCGCGCGTCTCGTCCACGGGACTCAGCGCCGCGCCGCGGTCTCGCCGTTGCGCGGCTCGTCGGAGAGCACCGGCGCGTCGTCGCGCCGCTGCTGGTAGAAGGACAGGATCTGGAGCTCGATCGCGAGGTCGACCTTGCGCAGCGAGACGCCGGCGGGCGCGCTCACGACGGTGGGGGCGAAGTTGAGGATCGACGTGACGCCCGCGTCGACCAATCGGTCGGCCACCTCCTGCGCCGCATGCGCGGGCGTGGCGATGATCCCGATGGCGACGCCGCGCGTGCGGGTGATCTTCGGCAGGTCGTCGAGCGATTCGATGACGAGCTCGCCGACGCTCTGCCCCACCTTCTCGGGATCGGCGTCGACCGCGGCGACGACGCGGTAGCCGCGTGCGCCGAACCCGCGGTAGTTCGCGAGCGCATGGCCGAGGTTGCCGACGCCCACGATCGCGACGGGCCAGTCGTGGGTGAGGCCGAGCTCGCGCGAGATCTCGTGGAGCAGGTGCTCGACGTCGTATCCCACCCCGCGGGTCCCGTAGGAACCCAGGTACGAAAGGTCCTTGCGGACCTTGGCCGCGTTGACGCCCGCCAACTCGGCCAGGCGCTCCGACGAGATGGTCCCGATCTCCTGATCGGCCGTCTCGAGCAGGGCCCGGTAGTACAGAGGAAGGCGCAGCACCGTCGCTTCCGGGATGCGTCGCGCATCGGACACCAGGCCAGCGTAACGCTCGCTTGTGCACAAATTCTCAAAGTGGCGCTGCTCTACGCTCGCGGACGATGGCGATGCAGCGGAGGCGTGGCGCGAGCGGGTCGAGCACGCGCGCGCCGGAGCGGAATCGACCGTAGAGATGGTCGTCGGGTTGGCGTTCGTGGCGGTGGTCGTCTCGACGCTGTTCGCCCAGTCGATGTTGGTGCGCTACACCGCCAACCATCAGCCCCAGCACCGGGCGTGGGCCATCGCGCTGGGCATGTTCGCCCTCGCGTCGGTGGCCCTGGCCTCGGGGACGGCGACGGGATGGGACAACGGCACCTTCCGGGCCTTCTACCTGCTGGGGGCGGTGGTGAACGTCCCCTGGTTGGCGATGGGCACCGTGTACCTCCTCGCCCGGGCCGAGCTGGCCCGGCGCATCCACTGGGGCCTGGTCCTGTTCAGCGGCTTCGCGGCCGGGGTCCTGCTCAGCTGCCCGATGGAGACCGTGCACGGCACCGCCATCCCCGTCGGCAAGGACGTGTTCGGTGCCCTGCCCCGCATCCTCGCCGCGGTGGGCAGCGGGGTCGCGGCGGTGGTGATCATCGGCGGCGCGCTGGTGTCGGCGTGGCGCTTCCTGCGCAACCCCGGTCTGCCCGACCACGGCCGGCTCGCCGGCGCCAACGCCCTGATCGCGCTGGGGGTGCTCGTGCTCTCGAGCGGCGGGCTGGTGCAGGGGGTCGTCGGCCACGACGAGGCGTTCGCGCTCAGCCTCGCGGTCGGTATCTCGATCGTGTACTGCGGCTTCGTGCTCGCCAGCGGCCGCGGCGGAGGGGGCGGCCGGCGGAAGTCACTCGTAGTGGCAGAATCCCACGGAGAGTGATCTTTAACTCAAGACATTCCCGAGGCCCGTCGATCCTGGGTGCACGAGCGTCCCCCGGGGGGAAGCTCGACGGCATCCGGCCCGTGGGTGTGGGTGGCGTGGAGAACGGTTCGCCGATCTCCACGAGCCTCCCAGCCCGCCCCAAGCCCGCCCGTGCCCACGGCCGGTTGCCTGCTCGCCGCGCTCGCGCCCGCGGGTCTCGTTCCTCGTCTCCGCGCGCGCGGCTCTAGGGGCCGAGGCGCAGGACGAACTGGGCCAGCGCCGCGCCGAGGATGAGGACGAGGAGGATGACGATCATGATCGTCGTGCCTCGTCTCACGTCGGCCCCGTGCTGGGCTGCTCCGGCACGAGGGTGACGCCGCTGCCGGCCTTGAGCCGCAGGGTCGCGGCCGCCGAGTCGCGGTCGAGCGCCAGCGCCAGCAACCCGTAGGAATCGACCAGCAGCACCAGCTCCGAGGGTTTGGCGTCGGCGTAGGTGTGCACCCACCGGGCGGCGCGGATCTCGCCACCGGCGTGCACCTCCACCCGGGCACCCACACCACCCGCTCCGCCGGCGCCGAGCTCACCGGGATCGACGTTGAGCTGGCAGTTGCCGAACCGGTCGACCCACCAGACCTCGCCCACGATCGCGCCGTCGTCGCGCACCTCGGGGAGCGCCACCAGCCCGGGCACCAGCGTGGCCGGGTCGACCGCCGTGCCGAGGTCGGCGAAGGGCACGCCGGCGGCCAGGTGGCCGGCGGCCGGAGCGAGGATGTCGCGGCCGGCGAACGTGGGGCCGGGGGCGGGGAGGTGGAAGTCGGGGTTGTCGAGGGAGATCACCGAGCGGGCGCCGCCGGCCATGGCCACGGCCGGGGCGAGCAGGCCGTTGTCGGGGCCGAGGAGCACGCCGCCGGCGACCTCGACGCCCACCAGCCGACGGCTGGTCCCCACGCCGGGGTCGACGACCGCCACCACCACGCAGTCGTCGGGCAGGTACTGCACCGAGCGGACGAGGAGCAGGGCACCGGCCCGCACGTCGTGGGCCGGGATGTCGTGTCCGACGTCGAGGATGCGGACGTCAGGCGCGAGCCCGAGCATGACGGCCTTGCACACACCCACGAACTCGTCGGTGAGGCCGTAGTCGGACGCGAATGCGATGAGCACCGTTCGACACTAAACGCCCGCCGTGGTCGGGCCCGCAGCCGGACCCGTGGCCCCGCGAGGGGGTCGTCAGCCGGCTTGCGTGTAGCGGTTCCCCAGGTACGTGTCGACGTCGACGTCGCGCACCCTGAAGGAGCGCCCGACGCGCACTGCGGGCAGTTCGCCCGACTTGATGATGCGATAGACCGTCATGGTCGACACTCGCATGAGATCGGCGACTTCCTGAACTGTCAGGAATCGCGCCGTGGCGAATGACTGCGCCACCGCTCACCCCTTCCGTATCCCCCGCTTCTCCGCGGGGTGAGCGTAGGCCTCTGCGGCCGGTGTTGCAAAAGAGCAGCTACGAGCCGGTGTTGGCAGCCATTCCCGGCGCGCCGAATGGGTCGACGGGGGCCGATGCGAGGGATTCGAGCAGATCGAGCAGTCCGGCGTACGCGCTGGGGGGCCGACGGTCGTCGAGCGGCACGATCCGCAGGGCCCGGCCTTGCCACGCGGCCACGGCCAACGCGACCGCGTCGAGGTCGGCGAAGGCCACCACCTCGAGGCCCGCCGCCGAAGCCACCCCGGCATACGAGTGGTCGGCGACGACGAGATCGGGGTGCGCCAGTGTGAAGAGCCACTCCTCGGCTCCCTCCACGCTGTCGTCGGCGAGCAGCGCGGCGCCGTCGGTGAGCACGGCGACGTGGTCGATCCACCGCACCCGCCGACCCGACGGACCGAAGCCGCTGGTCTCCTGTCCGGTGAGCACCTCGGCGCCCTCGGCCGCGGCGCGCACGGCGAGGCGACGGTACAGCTGGAGGAGTGCGGCCGGGCGCGCGGTCGCGAACGCGAGCCGCCCTCCGCCGCGCGCGACCTCGAGCACCCGCGTCACTGCCGCGGTGAAGCCGTCGACGGTGCGCGCCGGCGCGATGCGAGCGCGGGGCCCGTCGCCTTCCCAGCCGTACTCGACCTCGACGGCAGCCGCGACCTGTTCGCGGGTGAGACCGGGGAACGCCCGGAGTCCGCACAGCGCGCTCGGCGCGCCGTGTTCCACGCGCCGCATGATGCCGAGGACCTCGTCGCGCCCGTAGCGCATGCTGCGTCCGGCGACGTGGTGCTGCTTGAGGAGCTCGCGCGCGTTCGGTCCGGTGTCGACGCGCTCCGGCCGTTCGTTCGCGGGATCGGGGAGCTTCGGCGGCAGTCGCTGGGACCGCGGCTTGCGGCTCACCCCTGCCCCAGCTCCTCGGAGCGGCGCGTCGCCGCGACGATCGCTTCGAGGAACGCGCCGCGCACTCCGTGCGCCTCGAGCACCGCGAGACCGGCAGCGGTGGTGCCGCCCGGCGACGTGACCGCCGCGCGCAGCGACTCGGGTGACGTCTCACCGTCGGCGAGCAACGTGGCCGCGCCGAGGATGGTCTGGCGCACCAGCTGCTCACTCGTGTCGCGCGGGAGACCGACGAGCACGCCCGCCTCGATCATCGCCTCGGCGACCATGAACACGTAGGCGGGGCCCGAGCCCGACAGGCCGGTGACTGCGTCGAGTTGGCCCTCGGGGACGCGCACGACGACGCCGACGCTGCCGAGGATGCGTTCGCACACCTCGAGGTCGAGCTCGGTGACGTGTTGGCCGGGTGCGATGGCAGCCGCACCGCGTCCGACGAGCGCGCCGGTGTTGGGCATCGCGCGCACCACGGGTCGGCCGGGTGCCGCGGCTTCGAGCGCGGCGATGGTGACGCCGGCCGCGATCGACAGCACGAGCGCGCCGTCGGGCAGCACCTCGGTGCAGCTCGCCAGCGCGGCCACCGCGACGGCCGGCTTCACGGCGAGCACCAGCACCTCGGCGTCGCCCGCGGCCCACGCCGGGTTGCGCACGACCCGCACTCCGGGGAGGCGCGCTTCGAGCAGGTGATGGCGGTCGGCGTCGACCTCGGCGACCGCGAGCTCTTCCGGTTCCCAGCCGCCGTCGAGCAACCCGACCGCGAGGGCCTCGCCCATGCGTCCGCCGCCCACCAGTGCCAAGCGCATCCGCAGCAGGCTAACCGTGGCCGCTGCGGTGTCGCGCGGACGGACGCGCGCGCCTCACGCGAGCGGGCCGAGCCCGAGGAACGTTCGGTCCCGCCCCGTACTTCCCCGAACGGGACGGTCCTCCGGCCCCTCGGACCCGGACCCAACGGACCCCGTCGGGCCCGGCGCCCTCACAGACGCCGGCGCGGTGCGCGCGTCACGCGCCTGGACGCGTGCGCTTCCCGTAGGCGAGCTGGACCACGGGTTGGAACCACCGTTCGGTGAGCTCGTAGAGCACGCCGATGATCCGATCGAGCTCGTCGACGGTGAGGTGCTCGAGCGCGACACGACCGACGAGGTACACGTCACCGTCGGGACCGAGCGAGAAGCGTGCCCCGTACATCGAGTGGTTGCGCTTCAACAGGAACTCGTAGAGCTCGAGGTGGTGCTCGGGCGGCAGCGGCAGGAAGTACACCTCGTAGCGCAGCGTGCGCTCGTGCAGGTCGAAGTAGATCGTGGTGGCATCACGGCCGTCGCAGGTGAAGCGCACGTACCAGCGGCGCAGCTCGGGGTCGTACTCCACGGTCTGGACGTACGACTCCGCCGCGACCGGACCCTCGAGGTGGTTCGCGACGAGCTCGTGGGCCCGTTCGATGGCTAGCTGCACTTGACCGTCGCGCGCACGGTGAGGTCGTCGTAGTGACGGCGCAGCCGCGCGGCGGCGATGCTCCAGCGGTAGCGCGTCGATCGCGCGTACGCCTCCGTGCCGAGCTCGCCGCAGTCGTCCTGCAGCACACGATCGATGCGCGCCGCGTACGCCGCGGGATCGCGCTCGTCGACCAGGAATCCGGTGACGCCGTCGTCGACGAGCAGGCGGAGCCCACCGACGTTGGCGGCGACGACCGGTGTGCCGCACGCGGCGGCTTCGAGCGCAACGAGCCCGAACGACTCCGTGCGCGACGGGACGACGCACACGTCAGCGGCGCGGTAGTACTCGACGAGTTGGTCGTGCGGCTGCGGCGCGACGAAGCGCACGCGGTGTTCGAGACCGAGCTCGGCGACCAGCGCGTGCAGCGCCTCGACCTCGCCCACGCCGTCGGGACCACTCGGCCCGCCGATCACCACGAGCTGGGCGCGGCGGTCGTGGACCTCGGCGAGGGCGCGCACCGCGAGGTCGGCACCCTTCAACGGCTGGATGCGCCCGACGAAGAGCAACACCGGTCCGTGGGTGAGACCGACGTGCCGACGCGCGCGGGCGCGGTCGCCGGGCGAGAACACGGTGTGGTCGACGCCGGGCGTGATGATCTCGATGCGTTGGGGGTCGGCCCCGTAATGGCGCACGAGCTGGTCGTGCTCTTCGCGCGTGGAGGCGACGACCAGGTCGGCGCAGCGCACCACCTCCGCCTCGACGCGCGGCCGCAGCGGCACGTCGTCGCCGAGACCAACCTCGGCCTTGACGCGCTCCAGCGTGTGGAACGTGCTGACGAGCGGCAGGTCGAGCTCGTGCTTGAGCCGGTGGCCGATCGCGCCCGACACCCAGTAATTCGCGTGCAGCACGTCGTGACCGCCGGCGCGCGCCATGACGTCACGGGCCGCGTCGGTGAACTCACCGACGAGGTCGGGCAGGTCGCGCAACGGCACCGGCGCGCACGGACCGGCCGGTACGTGCAGCACGCGGAAGCCCGGTTCCACGTCGACGCGCGGCGGTTGCTCGGGGTGCTCGGCGCGCGTCAGCACGTCGACCTCCACACCCGCGCGCGCCAGTGCGGACGCGAGCGCCCGCACGTAGACGTTCATTCCACCGCCGTCGCCGGCCCCTGGTTGTGCGAGCGGCGAGGTGTGCACGCTCAACATGGCCACCCGTTGCATAGCGCCGACGATCCTATCGGCGCGGCGGGCGGTGGATTGCAGCTGCGCCGTCCCTCGGGGGAGGGTCAGCGCAGCTGCGTCGCCAGCGACGTGTCGATGCGGTCGATCACCGCGAACAGCTCTCGGCGCTGGTCGGAGACCTCACGCTCGAGCGTCCGCAGACCGGCGATCGCCTCCGTCAGCTCGGTGTCGCTGAGGGTGGGGAGGTTGGCGAGCACGCCGTCGAAGCGCCCGAGCTCGGGTGCCCACTCGGAGTCCTGCTCGGGTGCCATCTGCAACGGCAGCCGGCTGGATGCCGGATTTCCCCGGGGGCCGGCATCGGCCAGGATCTGCGGCAGCCGGCTGATGAGGTCCTCGAGCGAGCCGCCGGTGGTGCGGCGCTGGACCTCCGCCTCGAGGATGTCGATGCGTGCCTGGGTGAGGCGGCGCACGTAGGACACCTCGGTCTCGAGCTCGACGCACTCGGCGTGCTTGGTGCGCAGCTCCTCGATGCTGCTGCCATCGAGTGCCGCGACGTACTCGGGGTCGAGGACGCGTGCGCTGCGGTCGTATGCCTCGGCCATGCCTACCTCGCGGTTCCGTTGCTCACGCGTTCCCCCTGGTTCGACTCACGGTACCAAGCGACCCCGTCGCCCGGGCGCGTGGTTGCGCCGTTCTCCGGCTCAACACGCAGCTGCTGTGAGCGCCGGGTACGGATCCGCGGTGGAGCCGCTGTCGCCCCCGATGCGCTCCTCGAAGTGCAGGTGCGGCGCACTCGCGTTGCCGGTCATGCCCGTGAGCCCGATGACCTCTCCCTGCGCGACGGTGCGGCCTTCGCCGATGAACTGCGAGAAGTGGGCGTAGAAGTAGGTGTTGCCGTCTGCACCCGCGAGGTAGGCGGCGTTGCCGCCGGCCCCCTCGTTCGGGACGAAGCGCACGGTGCCGGCCTTCACCGCGACCGCGACGGTGCCGGTGGGGACGAACATGTCGATGCCGGGGTGCCCGGCGGGACCGCCGTAGTCGTCGCTGTAGGCGGCGCCCTGCACCGGGCACTGGAACGGGCCGGTCTCGGGTGGGGTGATGATCTGGCCGGAGCCAGCCGACGAGATGGTCTGCTGCTGTCGGAGCGCAGCCTTCTCGGCTTCGAGCTCTGCCGTGCGCTGCGCGTCGACGAGCGCAGCGATCTTGATCTCGGTGTCCAGGCGGGCCTGGAGATCGGTGACGGCCTGCTCGACGTCGTGCTGGTTCGCGCGCAGGGCTGCGAGCTTGGCGTCGAGCTGGTCGCTGATCTGAGCCTGATCGCGCGCCTGGCGCTCCCGGTCCGCCTGCTGGCTCTTCAGCTGCGCGGTGAGGGAGGAGAGTCGCTTGGCGATGTCGTCGTCGGTCTGGTTCGCCTGGTCGAGCAACTGCTGGCGGCGGGCGGCGTCGACTGCGTCGGTGGCGTCGACCAGCGCTTCGAGCGACGTCCCCGGGTGGGTGTACGCGAACACCGCGCGCTGGCGGGCGTACTCGCGCAGCTCCTGCACCTTGGTCCTGGTCGTGGTGATCGAGTCCGCCAGCTCGGCGACCTCCGCGCGGGTCTGCTCGAGCTGATGGTCCGCCGCGGAGAACTGGGCGGCGGTCTCGTTGGCGGCGGCGCGGGCTTCCGAGACCTTCTGTCTCGCGGCGTCGAGATCGTCGGAGGTGACCGCCCCCGCGGGCGTCGTGGGGAGCGCGACGAGCGCCAGTGCCGTGAGGCTCGCGACCACGACCGCGACCACGACCGCGACGAGGAAGGAGACGAGGGTGCGGCGGGTGCGGAGCATGCAGGAATCGCCGGCGGTTGAATGCCCGGGGAACCGGGAACGCTAGCAGTGGGTCGGGCTGGCGCCGTGCCACCGCTGGTCGGCGTGCAGCCCTGATCGACCCGTTCGAGAGGTAGCGTCCACCGGGGGGTTGGAGCTTGACCGGTGCCCGATGGGGGCACCCGATGAGGAGGTTCCGTGCCGAAGTACGAACTACCCGAACTGCCCTACGACTACTCCGCGCTCGAGCCGCACTATTCGGCGGAAGTGCTCGAATTGCACCACGACAAGCACCACAAGGCCTACGTCGACGGCGCGAACACCACCTTCGAGAAGCTGGGTGAAGCCCGCGAATCCGGCGATTTCGGGACGATCAACCAGCTCGAGAAGAACATGGCGTTCCACCTGTCGGGCCACGTCATGCACTCGCTGTTCTGGACGAACATGTCGCCCGACGGCGGCGGCGAGCCCGACGGCGAACTGGCCGCGGCCGTGAAGGAGTGGTTCGGCTCCTACGACGCGTTCAAGGCCCAGCTCACCCAGGCGGCGATGAACGTGCAGGGCTCCGGATGGGGTGCGCTCTCCTGGGAGCCGCTCGCGGGCCGGCTCATCGTCGAACAGGTCTACGACCACCAGGGCAACGTCGGCCAGGGCGGCCCGCCGCTCCTCGTGCTCGACATGTGGGAGCACGCCTACTACCTGCAGTACAAGAACGTGAAGAAGGACTGGGTCGACGCCTACTGGAACCTCGTCAACTGGCCCGACGTCGCGTCCCGCTTCGAACGGGTGAGGTCGCTCCACCTCGTGTAGCGGCGAGACGCGGATCGACGGATCGACCGAACGGGCATCCGCGCCGCGGTTCGGATAGCCTGCGCGCAACAACGCCTGTCGTCTCGACGCACTCGATCGAGAACGCGAAGAAAGGGAGTGGCCGGGCGTGCGCGTCTACCTGCCGATCCTCTGCATGATCGTGCTCGTCGTGCTGTTCGCGTCCCTGTCGTTCGTCGCGTCGAAGCTGTTGGGGCCGAAGCGACCGACCTCGGCGAAGCAGGCGCCCTACGAGTGCGGCATCGTGCCCGAGTACGAGCCGGCCGAGCGCTTCCCGGTGAAGTTCTACCTGGTCGCGATGGCGTTCATCGTCCTCGACGTCGAGATCGTCTTCCTCTACCCCTTCACGACCGTGTTCCGTTCGCTCGGCGCGTACGGGCTCATCATCATGGGCTTCTTCCTGCTCATCCTGCTGGTGCCCTTCGCCTACCTGCTGTCCACCGGCGCGCTCGAGTGGGGCCCGGTGAAGCAGGCGACGGCCCGGCTCGGCGCCACCGTGCTGCGCGCGGTCGGCGCGCCCGGACGTGAGGGCCTGGATCCCGCGATGGTCGGCGCGCCCGACGCCGAGGTGCCGAGTGAGCCCGGGAAGGCCGCATAGTGGGACTCGAAGCGGTCAACTACAACTTCATGACGGCGCGCGTCGAAGACCTCGTCAACTGGGCGCGCAAGAGCTCGGTGTGGCCGGCCACCTTCGGTCTCGCGTGTTGCGCGATCGAGATGATGGGCGCGGGCGCCGCGCACTACGACCTCTCGCGGTGGGGCATGGAGATCTTCCGGGCCAGCCCCCGCCAGGCCGACCTCATGATCGTCGCCGGTCGGGTCAGCCAGAAGATGGCCCCCGTGCTGCGCCAGGTCTACGACCAGATGGTGGAGCCCAAGTGGGTCATCTCGATGGGCGTGTGCGCGAGCAGCGGTGGCATGTTCAACAACTACGCGATCGTGCAGGGCGTCGACCAGGTGGTGCCGGTCGACGTGTACGTCCCCGGCTGCCCCCCCGGGCCCGAGACGCTCATGCACGGCATCCTCACGCTCCACACCCAGATCCAGAACGGCGAGATCTTCAAGCGCCGCGCCGCCTCGGGTGGTGGGGGCGCCGCGATCGAGATCGACCAGCGCGACGGTGTCCAGGCCGGTGTCCAGGCCGGTGTCCAGGCCGGCGTCCCGTCCAGCATCCCGTCAGGCGTCTGAGGGGCACGAAGCACGACATGGCCGACGACGACGCCCGAGCTCGTGAAGAAGTTCACGAGGATGGGGCAGCCGAATCCGAGGTGCCCGGACCGCCGGTGCCGAGCGACGAGGTCGCGGCGGCGCTGGTGGCGAAGTTCACCGATGGCGTCTTCACGGAATCGCACGGCCAAGCCGTGGTCTACGTGCCACGAGGGCAGTGGCACGACGTCGCGATGTTCCTGCGCGACGAGCAGCAGTTCACGCAGTGCGTCGACATCTGTGCCGTCGACCAGCTCGTCGCCCCCGCGCGTGCGATCCCTCCGGGTGTCACCGCCGAGCGCTTCGAGGTGGTCGCCAACTTCCTGTCGCACGCGCGCAACCGGCGCATCCGCGTGATCGCGCAGCTGCCGGTCGACGACCCGACCGTCGCGTCGATCAGCGACCTCTACCCCGGGGTCAACTTCGCCGAGCGCGAGACCTACGACCTCTTCGGTGTCGAGTTCACCGGGCACCCCGACCTCACCCGCATCCTCATGCCCGACGACTGGGTGGGTCACCCGCTGCGCAAGGACGACGCGCCGGCGCGCGTGCCCGTCACCTTCAAGGGCGATCCGAGTCCGCGATGACGAGCGAGCCGAAGAACTCCGTGGACGAGCTGGTCGAGGTCGACGACTCCGACCGCCTCGAGCGCGCCGAGATCGCCGACGACCCCGAGGAGCGCCGCCTCGAGGCGCAGACCGACGAGGGCGCGCAGCTGCTTCGCCCGCTCGCCGGGGAGTCGCGCACGCAGGAGCTCGTGCTGACGGGCGGGCCGTGGCCCGACGTCGACGACACGATGATCCTCAAC
Organism: uncultured Actinomycetes bacterium; assembly: GCA_963720765.1. Classification (GTDB taxonomy): domain Bacteria; phylum Actinomycetota; class Acidimicrobiia; order IMCC26256; family DASPTH01; genus DASUAS01. The sequence goes on along the minus strand of CAVRGS010000006.1, from coordinate 23,661 downwards.
ATGGGGCCCCAGCACCCGTCGACCCACGGCGTGCTGCGCATCATGATGGAGCTCGACGGCGAGACCGTGCTGCGGGCCAAGCCCGTGATCGGGTATCTGCACACCGGCATGGAGAAGACCGGTGAGGAGCTCACCTACGTGCAGGGCTCCACCAACGTGACCCGCATGGACTATGCGTCACCGCTGTCGAACGAGCTCGTGTTCTCGCTCGCGGTGGAACGGCTCCTCGACCTCGAGCTCCCCGAGCGCGCGGTGTGGATCCGCATGCTCCTCGTCGAGCTCAACCGCATCTCGTCGCACCTGTTGTTCCAGGCCACCAACGGCATGGACCTCGGTGCGGTGTCGATGATGATCTACGGCTGGCGCGAGCGCGAATACACGCTGCGCCTGCTCGAGTCCATCACCGGCCTGCGGATGAACCACAACTTCATCCGACCCGGCGGCGTGGCCGCCGACCTGCCCGACGGCTGGCAGGCCGACGTGCTCGAGCTCTGTGAGCAGGTGGAGCGCGGCGTCGCCGAGTACGACACGTTGCTGTCCGAGAACCCGATCTGGCGCGAGCGCACCGTCGGCGTCGGCGTGCTCACCACGCAGGAGGCGCTGGCGCTCAACGCCACCGGCCCGATCCTGCGTTCGACCGGCTTCGCGTGGGACCTGCGCAAGGCGCAGCCGTACCTCGCGTACGACGACGTCGACTTCGACGTGATCTACACGACGAACGGCGACGTCTTCGACCGCTATCAGATCCGCCTCTACGAGATCCTCGAGTCGATCAAGATCGTGCGTCAGTGCGTCGAGCGCATGCCGGCCGGTGACTACCGCGTGCAGGACCGCAAGGTCACGCCACCTCCGCGAGCCCGCATCGACGAGTCGATGGAAGCACTGATCCACCACTTCAAGCTCTTCACCGAGGGCTTCCGGGTGCCCGCGGGCGAGACCTATGTCGCGGTCGAGTCGCCGCGCGGCGAGATCGGGTGCTATCTCGTGTCCGACGGCACCGCGAAGCCCACGCGGCTCCACATCCGCGGTCCGTCGTTCTACAACCTGCAGTCGATGGACGCGATGGTGCCCGGCGGGATGTTCGCCGACGCGGTCGCGGTCGTCTCGAGCATCGATCCGATCATGGGGGAGGTCGACCGCTAGTGCCGTTCACTCCTGCGAACCTCGACCTCGCGCGCGACATCATCGCGAAGTACCCCCAGAAGAAGTCGGCGACGCTGCCGCTCCTGCACCTCGCGCAGGACCAGGACGGTCACGTCACCCCGGCGGCCATCGAGGAGATCGCCGGCCTCCTCGACCTCACGCCCGCGGTCGTGCTCGGAACGTGCTCCTTCTACACGATGTTCAAGCGCGAGCCGGTGGGGAAGCTGCTGGTGTCGGTGTGCACCAACGTGAGCTGTCTGGTGAACGGCGGCCCCGACCTCCTCGACCACCTCGAGCGGCGCTACGCCGCCGACGCCGACGTCACCGTCGAAGAGGTGGAGTGCATCGCCGCGTGCGACCTCGCGCCGGTGCTCCAGGTCAACTACGAGTTCCACGGCCCGGTCACGGGTGCCGACGCGGAGACGATGATCGACGAGTACAAGGCGGGCAAGCGGGTGGCGCGCACGATCTCCGGCACGCGAGTGAAGAGCTGAACGCCATGGCCGCACACGAGACGCGCATCATCACCAAGTTCCTGCGCGAGCATCCCGACGACTCGTTCACGATCGACGCCGCGCTCGCGAACGGCGCGTACGAGGGCCTCAAGAAGGCGCTCACCATGACGCCCGAGGACATCATCACCGAGGTGCAGACCTCCGGCCTGCGCGGTCGCGGTGGCGCGGGCTTCGGCACCGGGCAGAAGTGGTCGTTCCTGCCCAAGGACGTGTTCCCGCGCTACCTCGCCGTCAACGGCGACGAAGGCGAGCCGTCCACCTTCAAGGACCACATGCTGGTGGAGGGCGACCCGCACCAGATCCTCGAGGGCGTGATCATCACGTCGTTCGCGATCCAGTGCCACCACGCGTTCATCTACCTGCGCGGTGAGTTCGGCCTCGGGGCCGAGCGCCTCGGACGCGCCATCGCCGAGGCCTACGACAAGGGCTTCATCGGCAAGAACATCCTGGGCTCGGGCTTCGACCTCGAAGTCGTCCTGCACCGCGGCGCCGGTTGCTACATCGCCGGCGACGAGACGGGATTGCTGTCGAGCCTCGAGGGTGAGCGCGCGATGCCGCGCATCAAGCCGCCGTTCCCCGCGGTGCAGGGTGTGTACGCGGCTCCCACCATCGTCAACAACGTCGAGACGATGTCGACCGTCCCGCACATCATCAACCGCGGCGGTGAGTGGTACGCGTCGATGGGTGTCAACCGCTCCACCGGCACCCGCATCTTCTCGGTGTCGGGCAACGTCGAGAAGCCGGGCAACTACGAGATCGAGCTCGGCATGACGTTCCGAGAGTTGATCTACGACCTCGCCGGGGGCATCAAGGGCGGCAAGGGTCTCGGGTTCTTCATCCCGGGGGGCGCGTCGTCGCCGTGGCTGGTCGAGGAGCACCTCGACGCGCCGCTCGACATGGACTCGGTGCAGAGCGAGCTCAAGACCATGCTCGGCTCCGGTGCGGTCATGGTGTTCGACGAGACCGTCGACCCGCTGCTGGTCGCGTGGCGCATCGCCAAGTTCTTCGCTCACGAGTCGTGTGGCAAGTGCACGCCCTGCCGTGAGGGCTCGGGCTGGGTGGAGAAGGTGCTCTACCGCATGTCGCACGGCTACGGCCGGCCCGAAGACCTCGACCTGCTGCTCGGGTTCGGCAACAACCTCGCGCTGGGCATGTCGTGGCCACCGGGCATGACCACCATCTGCCAGCTGGGCCCGAGTGTCATGTCGCCCACCCAGAGCCTGCGCAACTTCTGGTACGACGAGATCAAGGAACGCATGGCGCGCGACGCGGAAGCCCGTGGCGAGATCCCAGTCCGTTCGGGCGCGGAGCCGGCGGTGGTGAGCACATGAGCACCGATGCCGTCCGCATGAGCCAGTGGCCGTCGGATCAGCGCTACGTGATCCCCGTCGCTCCCGGCCCCGACGTCGTGACCGTCACCATCGACGGCAAAGAGGTGCAGGCGCCGCGCGGCGAGCTCCTCATCAAGGTCGCACAGGAGCACGGTTCCTACATCCCGCGCTTCTGCTGGCACGAGCGGATGAAGCCGGTCGGCATGTGCCGCATGTGTCTGGTCGAGGTCGAGGGCATGCGCGGCATGCAGATCTCGTGCGCCACGCCCGTCACCGACGGCATGGTCGTCAACACGCAGTCGCCGAACGTGAAGGCGGTGCAGGACGGCGTCCTCGAGTTCCTGCTCATCAACCACCCGCTGGACTGCCCGGTGTGCGACCGCGGCGGCGAGTGCCCGCTGCAGGATCAGACCCTCGCGTTCGGCCCCGGGGAGTCGCGCTTCGTCGAGGAGAAGCGTCACTTCGAGAAGCCGGTCCCGATCAGCGACCTCGTGCTCCTCGACCGCGAGCGCTGCATCCAGTGCGGCCGCTGCACGCGCTTCGCCGCCGAGATCGCGGGCGACCCGCTCATCGACTTCGGTGAGCGTGGCGCCGACACCCAGGTCATCACCTATCCCGACGAGCCGTTCTCCTCCTACTTCTCCGGCAACACCGTGCAGATCTGCCCGGTGGGCGCGCTCACCGCGAGCGCCTACCGCTTCCGGGCACGACCGTGGGACCTCCAGACGGTCGAGACGTCGTGCACCACGTGCGCGGTCGGCTGCCGCGGCGCGCTGCAGAGCACGTCGAACCGGGTCGTCCGTCTGCTCGGCGTCGACTCCGAGCCGGTGAACCAGGGCTGGCTCTGCGACAAGGGTCGGTACGGCTACGAGTGGGTGCACTCGGAAGATCGAGTGCGCGCACCGATGGTGCGCAAGAACGGCGAGATGGTCGAGGTGTCGTGGCCGGAGGCGCTCGACGCCGCCGCCGAGGGTCTGCGGGCTGCGCTCGACGCCGACGGTCCGGGTTCCGTCGCCGTGCTCGGCGGCGCGCGTGGCACCAACGAGGACGCCTACGCGTGGTCGCGCCTCGCCAAGGGTGTGCTCGGCACCGACAACGTCGACGCGCAGCTCGGCGACGGCCTTCCGGCCGAGGTCGTGCTCGGGCTGCCCGGGGCCACCATCGCCGACATCGACGGCGCCCGCGGTGTCGTCCTCGTCGCGCCCGACCTCCGTGAGGAGCTCCCGGTGCTGCACCTGCGCGTGCGCCGCGCCGCGGTGGAGCTGGGCGTTCCCGTCATCGAGCTCGCGCCGCGTGCCACGGGGCTGACGCGCGACGTCACCGCGGTGCTGCGTCACGCGCCGGGTGAAGCCGGCGCCATGGCCGAGCAGTTCGCACGCGCGCTCGCCGGCGACGGCACCGCGTCGGGCAGCGGCTCCATCGAGAAGGCGGTGAGCGCGCTCGACGGTCGCGACGGCGACCTCGTGGTGGTCGTCGGCCGTCAGTCGCTGGCCGAGTCGCCGGCGTCGGTGGTGCAGGCCGCGGCGGCGCTCGCGGCACTGCCGAACGTGAAGTTCCTCTCCGCGCTGCGGCGCGGCAACGTGCGCGGCGCGCTCGAGCTCGGCCTCACGCCGGGGTTCCTGCCCGGCCGGGTCACCCTCGACGCCGCACGCGACCACTACACGAGCGAGTGGGGTTCGGTGCCGGCCCGTGCGGGCCTCGACGCGGCCGGCATCCTCGAGGCCGCTGCCGCAGGGAGCATCCGGGCGCTCGTGCTGTTGGGTGCCGAGCCCGAACAAGACTTCCCCGACCGCATCCGCATGCGCGCCGGGCTCGATGCGGTGCCCTTCGTGGTCGCCGTCGGCGCGTTCACCACCGATGCCGCCGCGCGCGCCGACGTGTTCCTTCCCACGTCGGTCTGGGGCGAGAAGGGTGGGAGCACGACCAATCTCGAAGGTCGTGTGCTGCGCATGGCGCGGCTCATCACGCCAGAGGGCCAGACCATGGACGACTGGCGCATCGCGCAGGAGCTGGCGACGCGCTTCGGTGCTGTCTTCGGCTTCGAGACCGTCGACGACGTGCAGGACGAGATCGCGCGCGTGGCGCCGTCGTTCGCCGGGGTCGACGCCGAGCTCGTGCGCCGCGCCCGCGACGGCGCGGTGCTGCCGATCGCCGAGTTCCCCGACGAGATCGTGTTCCAGGAGGTGCTCGGCCTCACGACCGGGCGCTCGTGGGAACCGATCAAGCCCGGTGTCGCCGCCGACGAGTCGCACCTCTCGTCGATCGGGACCGGCGCCGTGGCCGCCGGCGGGAGCGGGTCCGACCCGATCAAGCCCGGCCTCTCCAGCGGCGAGGGTCCGGAAGAAGACGAAGCGTCTGCGGAAGAGGCCGTCGAGACCGCCGTCGAGGCGCTCGCGACACGACCCGCGCTGCACGTGTGGGACCGCGCGGTCACGCCGGCGGTCCCGACGCCGCCCGACGCGTACAGTCTCCGCCTCGTGGCCGCCCGCACGCTCTACGACGCCGGACGCCTCGTCTCGTCGAGCCCCTCGTTGACCGAGCTCGCCACCGGCGTCGCACTCGTGGTGCACCCGAGCGACCTCAGCCGCATCGGTGTGCACGGGGAGGGCGACGACGTCCTCGTCACCACGCCGCGGGGCACGGTCCGGCTCCCGGTGCTGGCCGACGCGGCCACGGCACCCGGCACCGCGTTCATGGCCTTCGCGCAGGGCGGCGACGTCGGTCCCAACGACATCGTCGACATCGCCAGTGCGGTCACCGAGCTCCGGGTGGAGACCACTCGGTGAACGCGGCCATGAACCCCGTGCTCGCGCTCACCGACCCGCTGTTCGACGGCGGGGTCGACACCACGGTCGTGCTGATCATCATCGGCAAGACCATCGCGGTGTTCGTGCTGCTGCTCCTGTCGGTGCTGATGTACATCTGGTTCCTGCGCAAGGTGATCGCCAAGATGCAGAACCGCATCGGTCCCGACCGCGCCGGACCGTTCGGTCTGCTGCAGAGCCTCGCCGACGGCATCAAGCTCTTCTTCAAGGAGCAGTCGGAGCCCAACACCGCCGACCGGCGCATCTTCCGCCTCGCGCCGTACCTGGCGCTGCTGCCGGCGTTCCTCGCGTTCAGCATCGTGCCCATCGGCGGCGTCGTCACCATCGCCGGCCACGAGACGTTCCTGCAGCTCGCCGACCTCCCGTTCGGGATCCTGTGGCTGCTCGCGATGTCGGGCTTGGGCCTCTACGGCGTGCTGCTCGCGGGCTGGGCCTCGGGCTCGAAGTACCCGCTGCTCGGTTCCGTGCGCGCGTCGGCACAGCTGCTCAGCTACGAAGCCGCCTTCGGCCTCGCCATCGTCGGCGTGCTGGTGCAGTCGAACACGCTCTCCACGCGCGGCATCGTCATCAAGCAGGGCTGGGACGGCGTCCAGTCGATCTTCAACGGCGACTGGTACTGGCTGCCCGCGATCGTCGCGCTGGTGATCTTCGTGATCGCCGCCGTCGCCGAGACCAACCACCCGCCGTTCGACCTCGTGGAGGCCGAGCAGGAGCTCACCGGCGGGTTCTTCACCGAGTACACCGGGATCAAGTTCGCGATCTTCTACCTCGCCGAGTTCATGAACATCATCACGATGTGCGCCATCGCGGTCACGTTGTTCTTCGGCGGTCCCAACGGTCCCGGACTCGGCTTCCTGCCCGCCAACGGCTGGTTCAACGTGTGGATCATGCCGGTGTTCTGGTTCATGTTCAAGGTCATCGTGCTGCTGTTCGGCACCGTGTGGCTGCGGGCCTCGCTCCCGCGCCTGCGCTACGACCAGCTCATGGGTCTCGGCTGGAAGTTCCTCATCGAGATCGCGTTCCTCTGGGTGATGATCTCGGGAGTCGTGATCGTGGCCAAGGAGGAGGGCTGGTCGATGTGGATCGTCCTGCCCGCGGCCATCGCCGGCGCGCTCGTCGTCGGCACCACGCTCTACCTCGCGGTGCCGAAGAAGACGGAACTCGTCGAGGAGATCCGGTAGTGGGCTGGCTGAGCGGGTTCGGGGTGACACTGCGCCAGATCGGGCGCCCGAAGGTCACCGAGCACTTCCCCAAGGAGAAGCGGCCCAAGCCGGAGCGCTTCCACGGCCGTCACGTGCTCAATCGCTACGAGGACGGCATGGAGAAGTGCATCGGGTGCGAGCTCTGCGCGGGCGTGTGCCCGGCGAAGTGCATCTACGTGCGCGGCGCCGACAACCCCGTCGACGCGCCGGTCTCGCCGGGCGAGCGCTACGGATTCGTCTACGAGATCAACTACCTGCGTTGCATCCACTGCGACCTCTGCGTGGAGGCCTGCCCCACCGAAGCGATCACCGAGACCAAGCTCTTCGAGTTCTCGTTCGCCAACCGCGACGACGCGATCTACACCAAGGCCGAGCTCCTCGTCGATGACGACGGCCGCGCCCGTCGCCAACCGTGGGAGCTCTGGCTCGGCAACGAGGACGACCACACGAGCGTGTGGATGCGCGCCACCGCTCCCTCGGGACAGGCGGTCTACGAGGGACGCGTCGGCTGGTCGGGCGAGCTCGGCTTCGGCGTGCGCGCACCCGAGGTCGGTCAGTCGGCCACAGAGGACGAGAGCGCCTTCACCGAGCCCCCGCCCGCGGAACCCGTCGGCACGGCCGATGTGGAGCATGGCGCCACCGCGCCCGACCATGCTGGTGGGCACTGACGATGCAAGCGTTCATCTTCTTCGTCTTCGCCGCGCTGACCCTCGCCGGCGCGTTCGGCGTCGTGCTGGCGCGCAACCCGGTGCACGCCGCGCTCTCCCTCGTCGTCACGTTGGTGAGCGTCGCGGTGCTGTTCATCCAGCAGGACGCCCACCTCCTCGCCGCGGTGCAGGTGGTCGTGTACGCCGGCGCCATCGTGGTGCTGTTCCTGTTCGTGATCATGCTGCTCGGGGTCGATCATCCCGACACGCTGCACGATCCCCTCAAGGCGCAACGCGTCGCCGCGATCGTGCTCGGGCTCGTGCTGCTGGCCGAGGTGCTGTTCCTCACCGGCCACCACTGGGCCACCGGCGCCAAGGCCCCGGCGTCCGACTCGATCCGGGGTGGTCCCCCCGGCCTCGGCAACAACGTCGAGCGCGTCGCTCGTTCGTTGTTCACCGACTTCCTCTGGCCGTTCGAGATCACCGCGGCACTGCTGGTGCTCGCGGTCATCGGCGCGGTCGTGCTCGCCCGTCGCAGCCGCAACGCCGACGAGGCGCTGGCGGAGGACCCGTCGTGACCCTCACCGTCGCATCGATCCAGATCACCGCGACCTACCCGCTCACGCTGGCGGCATTGCTCTTCACCATCGGCGCCGTCGGACTGCTCACGCGGCGCAACGTCCTGGTGATGTTCATGTGCGTCGAGCTGATGCTCAACGCGGTGAACCTCACGTTCGTGTCGTTCGCCAACGAGCTCAACGACATCCGCGGCCAGGTGATCGTGTTCTTCGTGCTGTCGGTGGCGGCCGCCGAGGTCGCGGTGGGCCTCGGCATCATCGTCGCCATCTTCCGCCGTCGCCGCGGCGCCACCGCCGACGACCTCGACCTCCTCAGGGACCCGGTCATGGACGAGCCCGCCATGGACGAGCCCACCATGGACGAGCCCACCATGGACGAGGTGGGGCAATGAGCGCGCGCGACCTCCTCGACCTGATCTGGATCGTGCCCGCGCTGCCGTTGTTCGGCGCGGTGGTGTTGCTGCTGTTCGGCAAGCGCATCGGCGAGCCGTTCGCAGGCTGGTTCGCCACCACGATGGTCGGCCTCTCGTTCGTGGCATCGCTGGTGATGTTCTTCGCCATGCTCGACCTGCCGGGCGAGGTGAGGGTGAACGTCATCACCCTCTACACCTGGCTGCCGGCCGGGGCGCTGCACGTCGACATGGGCTTCTACGCCGACACGCTCTCGGTCACATGGATCCTGCTGATCACCGGCGTGGGTTCGCTCATCCACCTCTACTCGATCGGCTACATGCACGGCGACGAGCGCTTCAGTCGCTTCTTCGCCTACCTGAACCTGTTCATCTTCTCGATGTTGATGCTCGTCCTCGGATCGAGCTTCCTCGTCACCTTCCTCGGGTGGGAGGGCGTCGGCCTCTGCTCCTACCTCCTCGTGTCGTTCTGGTTCGAGCGCAACGCGGCCGCGGTGGCGGGCAAGAAGGCCTTCGTCACCAACCGCGTCGGCGATGTCGGCTTCCTGCTCGCGATGTTCCTGATCTTCGCGTCCTACGGCTCGCTGAACTACGCCGCCATCCCGGTGGGTGCGCACGCGATCTCGAGCGGCACTGCCACTGCCATCGCGCTCCTGCTCCTCGTGGCCGCGATCGGCAAGAGCGCCCAGATCCCGCTGCACCTCTGGCTGCCCGACGCCATGGAAGGTCCCACGCCGGTGTCGGCGCTCATCCACGCGGCCACGATGGTGACGGCCGGCGTCTTCTTGTTGTGTCGTGCCCATGTGTTCCTCGACCTGAGCACCGACGCCGGGACCGTCGTCGCGTGGGTCGGGGGGATCACCGCGTTGCTCGCCGGCACCGTCGCGATCCTGCAACCCGACATCAAGCGCGTGCTCGCGTACTCCACCGTCAGCCAGCTCGGGTACATGTTCCTCGCCGTCGGCATCCACGCGTACACCGCCGCGGTGTTCATGGTGCTGTGCCACGCGTTCTACAAGGGCTGCCTCTTCCTCGGCGCCGGGTCGGTCATCCACGGCAACCACGACGTGCAGGACATGCGGGTCATGGGCCGGTTCCGCAAGTTCATGCCGTACACCGCGTTGTCGATGGTGGTCGCGTGGCTGGCCATCGCCGGCGTGCCACCGCTGTCGGGCTTCTTCTCCAAGGACGAGATCATCAGCCAGGCGTTCCTGCGCGACGACTACGGGCTCTGGGTGGTCGGGATCATCGCCGCCGGCTTCACCGCGGTCTACATGACCCGTCTCATCTGGCTCACGTTCTACGGCAACGAGCGCTACGAGACGGTGCCGTCGACCATCCCGCCGTCGACCATCCCGCCGACGACGATCCCGATCGTCTCCGGTGGTTCGGGTGAGGACGTCGCCACCGACGAGCGACAGTCGGCCGCCGAGGGCGATCCCGATTCCGACCCGTCGCCGACGGTGTCCTACGGCGATCCGGTGGCCGAGCCCGTCGGGCGTGCTCCGCACGAGTCGCCGCCGATCATGACGTTCCCGATCATGGTGCTCGCAGTGCTCGCAGCCGTCGGCGGGCTCATGAACCTGCCGTTCTCCAGCATGGAGTGGCTCGACAAGTGGCTGGAGTCGTCGTTCCGCGGCGTGCCCGAGGTGCACCCCGACACCTTCATCGGCGGCCTCGGCCTCGAGATGCTCACCTTCGCCATCGCCGCGTTCGGCATCTTCCTCGCGTACACGCTCTACAAGAAGGGGCTGGAGCGTGCCGACCGCGATCCCCTCGACCAGAAGCTCGGGCGCCTCGCACCGGTCCTCGGCAACGCCTACTACTACGACGCCGGCGTGTCCCGCCTCGTCGGCGGTCCGGGGCACGCGCTGGCGGGCTGGCTCGACCGGGTCGTCGACAACAAGATCATCGACGGCACGGTGAACAGCGTCGGCGGCGTGTTCACGCTCCTGTCGCGCGGCGTCCAACAGATGCAGGACGGCCGGGTGCGGCGCTACGCGCTGGGCATCACCATCGGCGTGGCCGCGGTGCTCCTCTACGTCGTGATCTGGCTGGGACGGTAGACGGTGGACTTCCCGATCCTCTCCGCGATCCTGATCACGCCGTTCGTCGGCGCGGTGATCTGCCTCCTGCTCCCGTCCCACCGGCCCGAACAGGTGAAGGCGGTCGCCTACGCGACCATGGCAGTCACCCTCGGCTTCGCGCTCTACATGCTCTGGCAGTTCGACCCGCAGCGGGGCACGTTCCAGTTCGTCGAGAACCAGCGCTGGATCCCCGCGATCGCCGTCCGCTACATCGTCGGCGTCGACGGCATCAGTCTCTTCATGGTGGTCATCACCGCCGTGCTGTTCCCCATCGGCATGCTCGCCTCCGAGAAGTACATCGAGCACCGCGTGAAGGCGTACATCGCGTGGTTCCTCATGCTCGAGGGTGCCATCATGGGCATCTTCCTCTCCCTCGACCTGATCGCGTTCTTCATCTTCTGGGAGTTGCTGCTCGTCCCGATGTACTTCCTCATCCAGGGATGGGGGAGCGAGCGGCGCGACTTCGCGGCGATGAAGTTCTTCATCTACACCGCGGCGGGCTCCGCCTTCATGCTCGCGTCGACGCTGGTGCTCGCGTTCCTGCACCAGCAGGACACCGGCCACCTCACGTTCGACTACCGGGTGCTCGCGCAGTGGAACGGGTTGTCGGGCACCGCCGAGCTGCTGCTGTTCCTCGGGTTCATGGCCGCGTTCGCGATCAAGGCGCCGCTGTTCCCGTTCCACACGTGGCTGCCGCTCGTGCACACCGAGGCCCCCACCGTGGGCTCGGTCGTGCTTGCCGGCGTGATCATCAAGATGGGCGCGTACGGCTTCGTGCGGTTCTCGTTCGAGCTGTTCCCGCAGGCGTCGGTCGACATGGCGCCGATCATGATGATCCTGGCGGTCATCGGGATCATCTACGGCGCGATCGTCGCCGCCATGCAGACCGACCTCAAACGGATCATCGCGTACTCGTCGGTCGCGCACATGGGCTTCGTCGTGCTCGGCATCTTCTCGCTGTCGGTGATCGGCCTCGACGGCGCCGTGTTCACCATGGTGTCGCACCCGCTCACCACCGGAGCGCTGTTCCTGGTGATCGGCTTCCTCTACGAACGCCGTCACACGCGGGAGCTGTCGGCGTTCCGAGGGGTGTGGAAGGCCACGCCGGTCCTCGGCGGGTTGTTCCTCACCGCGTTGTTCGCGGGCATCGGGCTCCCCGGGTTCTCCGGGTTCGTCGGCGAGTTCCTGTCGCTCCTCGGCAGCGTTCGTGTGGGACCGTCCCTACGCCATCGTCGCCACCTTCGGGGTCATCCTCGCCGCGGTGTACGCCTTGTGGGCGTTCCAGCGGGCGTTCACCGGCAAGCCGTCGGGTGAGAACGTCGGGATGAAGGACGTCTCGCTGCGCGAGCTCATCGTGGTCGTCCCGCTCCTCGCTGCCAGCCTCTTCCTCGGCCTGTACCCGAAGCCGGTCCTGGAGCGCATCCAGCCGGCGGTGGAGCTGCGGGTGCACAACCTCGAACGCAAGAGCGACTATCGCCAGCCCGAGCCGCCGGCGATCGCCAAGGAGATCCAGAAGGTCGAGCGGCAGATCGAGAACGGCACCGCCACGGTGAGCAACGAGATCAAGGCCGGCGGACCGGAGCAGAGCAAGTGAGCTTCGCCGCCGTCTCCCCGATCACGCCGCCGTCGGTCGACTGGCTCGCCATCGCGCCCGAGCTCGCGCTCGGTGGCGCGGCCGTCCTCGTCGTGCTGGCGAAGGCGTTGCTGCGGCGTCGTCCCGTCGCCACCCCGGTGAGCTACGTCATCGCCGCCATCGGGATCGTCACGTGCGGCGCCATGCTGTTCTGGCAGTGGCAGGACGTGAAGGACCACACGCCCATCGTCACGATGAGCGAGATGGTGCGCGTCGACGCGTTCGGCGTGTTCCTCGGCGTCGTGGTGCTCGCGGCGACCGCGATGTCGCTGCTCGTGGCGATCGGCTACCTGCGGCGCGAACAGCTCGAGGTCGCCGAGTACGTGTCGCTCATGCTCTTCTCGGCGACGGGCATGTTGGTGATGACCACGGCGAACGACCTCATCGTCGTCTTCCTCGCGCTCGAGATCCTCTCCATCCCGCTGTACGTGCTCGCGGCGTACCACCGCCGGCGCCTCACCTCGCAGGAAGCCGGCATCAAGTACTTCGTGCTCGGCGCGTTCTCGTCGGCGATCTTCCTCTACGGCATCGCGCTCGTGTACGGCGCCACCGGTTCCACGTCGCTCACCGGCATCGACACGTTCCTGCGAGCCCACACGCTGTTCGAGCCGGGCACGCTCGAAGCCGGCCTCGTGCTCCTGCTCGTCGGCCTCGGCTTCAAGGTGGCGGCGGTCCCGTTCCACATGTGGACCCCGGACGTGTACCAGGGCGCGCCCACACCGGTCACCGCGTTCATGGCGTCGGCCACGAAGGTCGCCGCGTTCGCGGCACTGCTGCGCATCTTCGACGGCGCGTTCCTCACGTACCGCGACCAGTGGCAGCCCGTGGTCTGGGGCCTCGCCGCGCTGACCCTGCTGGTCGGCAGCGTCGGTGCGCTGCTCCAGGTCGACCTGAAGCGGCTGCTCGCGTACTCGTCGATCGCCCACGCCGGTTATCTGCTCATGGCGGTCGAGACCGGCACGCCCAAGGGCCGCGAGGCCGCGCTCTTCTACCTGTTCGCCTACACGTTCATGGTGATCGGCTCGTTCGCGGTCGTCACCGTGCTGAGCAAGCAGGGTGACGAGGATCACTCGATCGACGGCCTGCGCGGGCTGGCCTCGCGCCGCCCCGTCATCGGATGCCTGCTCGTGCTGTTCATGCTGGCGCAGGCCGGCATCCCCCTCACCAGCGGGTTCGTGGCCAAGCTCGACGTGTTCTCGGCCACGGCCGGTGCCGGTGACTACGTGCTCCTGGTGATCGGCGCCGTCGCCACCGTGATCGCCACGTTCGCGTACCTGCGCGTCGCGCTCGCGGTCGCGACCCCGTCGAGCGACGGCGAGGCCGTCGAGCGCGAGCGCCGCCCCCGCGTCGACACCGGCACCTGGATCGTGCTCGCGATCACCGCCGGCGTCACCATCGTGCTCGGCATCGTGCCCGCGGTGTTCGTCCACTGGGCCCAGGACGCGACGCTGCTCACCCACGTCATCACCTGGATCTGGTAGCGCGTACCCCGAACATCTCGAGGTTCGCGTGCACATGCGACGGTCAACTTCGAGATGCTCGGGGATCCCCTATCCGGCGTCGCGGCGCCACCAGTGGCGCCGGAGCTGGCGACGCCGGGTGCGCGCGGCCTCGGCGTCGTCGAGGGCGGCGTTGGCGAGCTCGTAGGCCGATTCGATCAGCGCTTCGGCGCCCGAGAAGTCGAACAGCTCGCGCTCGTCCACCGGTGCGGGGAGCTGGATCAGCTCCACCGACTCGGGCACGCTGCGCACCTCGAGCTCGTAGCGCTGCTTGCGGCTGATGGCGAAGGCCCGCACCGCGACGTCGATCGGGGACCGCAGGGGCCGGTCGAGCAGGTCGCCCGCAACGTTCATCACGTAGATCCGGTCGACCGGCCCGGACAGCGCGTGCCACAGCGGCACGGTGTCGACGACCGCGCCGTCGACCAGGGTCCGTCCGTCGTGGCGGATGGGTGGGTAGATCCCCGGCAGGGCGGCGCTGGCGAGCAGGGCGGGTTGGAGCGGGCCCGACGAGAACACCACCTCGTCACCGGTGTCGAGGTCGGCGGCCACGACCCGCAGCGGGATGACGAGCTCCTCGAAGGTGTCGGGGGTGTCACCACGCATGAAGATGTCGCGCAGCCCCTGGTTGGAGAAGAGGTGGTCGTCGCGGGTGAGGAGGTTCCACGCCCGTGACAGCCGTCCGCCCGGGAACACCTCCTCGCCGCGCAGGGCGCCCCACGTGGACTCGAGTCGCTCGACGCCCCGGAGGCTGGGCGCGGCGGCGATGGTGGCCCCGTTGAACGCCCCTGCGGAGCAGCCGACGATGGCGTCGGGGACGATGTCGCGCTCGATCAGGGCGCGCAGCATGCCCACCTGCGCGACCGACTGGTTGCCGCCTCCGGACAACACGAACGCGGTGCGGGACGAACGTGCGAGACGCTGGCGCAGCTGGCTGATCGGAGCAGGAACGGAGCGGTCGGATTCCCTTGCCATGGGGTCCATTCTCGGTCGTCGACGGGTCACTGCACGGTTTGCCGACCGCGGAAAGGCCGGAGCTATGCTGCGCCCGCAATCCAACCCCCCACACCGACGCCTCATTCCAGCGAGGGGGCGGGAGGCCCACGCGTGAGCGAGTTCTATCGGAATTATCTCGCGGTGGCGGTGTTCATCGGAGCCGCCCTGCTGATGGTCGGCGCCATGCTCGGGGTCGGACGCCTCCTCCGTCCGTCGCACCCCGACGCGGCCAAGCTCATGCCCTACGAGGCGGGTTCCGACCCGGTCCTCGGCTTCGGCCAGTCGAACGTGCGCTACTACGTGTACGCACTCCTCTTCGTCATGTTCGACGTGGAGGCCGTCTTCATCTTCCCGTGGGCGGTGAAGCTCGACAACGGTCCCGGCTCGCTCGGTGTGTTCGGCCTCGTCGAGATGGCCGCCTTCATCGTGATCCTCACCCTCGGGCTCGTGTACGCGTGGCGCAAGGGGGTGCTGCGGTGGGCCTAGTCGAGAAGGGCACCCTCTCGAAGCCCGCGCTCAAGCCCCTCACCTGGCTCCTCAACTACAGCCGCAAGTACTCGTTGTGGATGTTCCAGTGGGGCCTCGCGTGCTGTGCGATCGAGATGGGCGCCGCGCTGGCCAGTCCCCGTTACGACGTCATGCGCCTCGGGGTCATCCCGTTCCCGGCGAGCCCCCGCCAGGCCGACCTCATCTGCGTCTCGGGCACCGTCACCGACAAGATGGCTCCCGCGGTCCGTCGCCTCTACGACCAGATGCCCGACCCCAAGTACGTGATCTCCATGGGCTCGTGCGCCAACTGCGGCGGCCCCTACTGGGACTCGTACTCGGTGACCAAGGGCGTCGACCAGATCGTGCCCGTCGACGTCTACGTCCCCGGCTGCCCGCCGCGGCCCGAGGCCCTGATCCAGGGGATCGTGCTGCTGCAGGAGCGCATCCAGAACGAGGGCATCGGCAACCACGAGCTCGAGCAGCGTTGGCGCGGGGAGCCGATCGTCGTTGAGTGACGTGAGCGGCACCAGCACTCCCGAGCCCGCCACCGACGGGCCCGTCGACGCGCCCGTCGACGCGGCGGTGGACGCGGCGGTGGAAGCCGAGCCGACCGAAGAGGTCGCGCCCGACCCGCACGTGCTCGACGCCAACCACGAGGAGCTCGTGGCGCGCTTCGAGACCGAGTTGGGCGAGGCGGTGCTCGACCGCGCCAACGTGTTCGGCATGCCGGTGGTTCGCGTCCGCCGCATCGACTGGCGCGCCGCGGCCGAGGTCGCCAAGGCCGCGCTCGAGTGCGACTTCCTCTCCTTCGTGGCGGGGCTCGACTGGATGCCGGCCCCCAAGGAGGGGGGCGACGACGCCGGCGGCGACACCTCGTCACCGGTGCAGCCGACCGAGACCACCTACGGGGCTGCGGGCTCCGAGGGTCGCTTCCAGGTGTTCGCCCGAGTGCAGTCGACGACGCGCCACTGGGGCTTGACGCTCAAGGCCGACGTCGACGACGAGTCGCTGCTCGTGCAGTCCTGGGTCCCGGTCTACGCAGGTGCCGACTGGCACGAGCGTGAGTGCTGGGAGATGTACGGCTTCGTGTTCGACGGCCACCCCGCGCTGCGCCACCTCTACCTCCCGTCGGAGTTCGAGGGGCACCCGCTGCGCAAGGACTACCCGTTGCTGTCGCGCGTCGTGAAGCCGTGGCCGGGCCTCGTCGACGTCGAGCCGATGCCGGGCGACGGCGACGAAGCGACGGCAGAGGAGGGCGCGTCGGCATGAGCACCACCAACCCGCCGCTGCCCGAATTCGACATCGATCCCCGCGCGTTCCGGCACCTCGCCGACGCGGCAGGTGGGCGTCGAGCTCGACACCGGCGACATGATCCTCAACCTCGGGCCACAGCACCCGGCCACCCACGGCACCCTGCGTCTGGTGGTGCGCCTCGACGGCGAACGTGTCGTCTCGGCCGACCCCATCATCGGCTACATGCACCGCGGCTACGAGAAGCTCGCCGAGTTCCGCACCTACCCGCAGATCACCACGCTCATCAACCGCATCGACTGGCTCTCGAGCTTCGCCAACGAGGTGCCGTTCATCGACGCCGCCGAGCAGTTGATGGGCATCCAGGCGCCGCCGCGCGCGCAGTACATCCGCACCATCCTCACCGAGCTCAGCCGCATCGCCACCTTCGTGCTGTTCCTCGGCGAGATGGGCCTGCAGGTCGGTGCGCTCACGCCCGCGTTCTACGGCTTCCGCGACCGCGAGCACGTGCTGAACCTCATCGAGGGGGCCACTGGCGGCCGCTTCCACCCCAACTTCAACCGCATCGGCGGGATCAAGGACGACCTCCCGTGGGGCTGGGTCAACGAGACCCGCCGCGTGATGAAGCTCATCTTCGACGCCTGCGACGTGTTCGAGGACCTGGTCGCCGGCAACGAGATCTTCGAGGCCCGCACCCGCTCGATCGGCATCATCCCCGCCGAGCTCGGCGCGGCCTACGGCGTGTCGGGCTCCAACCTGCGGGCCTCGGGCGTCGACTGGGACCTCCGCCGCGACGGCAAGCCCTATCTCGTGTACCCCGAGCTCGACTTCAAGGTGTGGACTCATCCCGACGGCGACTCGTTCGCCCGCTACTGGGTGCGCCTCCAGGAGACGCGCGAGTCCTGCCGCATGGTGCTGCAGATGCTCGACCAGATGCCGGCCGGGCCGATCATGGCCAAGGTGCCGCGCATCATCAAGGTGCCCGAGGGCGAGGCCTGGACCGAGACCGAGAACCCGCTCGGGCAGATGGGCTACTACGTCGTCTCCAAGGGCGCGACCGGCCCGTTCCGCGTGAAGATCCGCTCGGCGTCGTTCAGCAACGTGTCGATCCTGCCGTGGTTGCTGCGCGGCGTGTTCGTGCCCGACGTGATCACGATCCTGGCGTCGCTCTACTTCATCCTCGGGGACATCGACCGATGAGCACCGCCGTGCTCGCGCTCGAGATCGGCTGGGGCACCACCCTGGCGATCAAGACCATCGTCATCCTCGCCTTCGTGCCGCTCACCGCGCTGATCCTCGGCTACGTGTTCCTGCTGAAGATGATGAGCCACATGCAGAGCCGGCTCGGTCCGATGGACCCCGGCGGCTTCCACGGCTGGTTCCAGCTCGTGGGCGACGGGATCAAGTTCATCCAGAAGGAAGACATCACGCCCGCACAGGCCGACAAGCGCGTGTTCGCGCTCGCGCCCGCGATCGTGGTGATCTCCACGTTCCTCGTGTTCCTGGTGATCCCGGCCGGTCCCGACATCGTCGTCAAGGACCTCAACGTCGGGGTGTTCTACGCGCTGGCGGTCTCGAGCCTGTCGGTGATCGGCGTGCTCATGGCCGGCTGGGCGAGCGCCAACAAGTTCTCGCTGCTGGGTGCTCTGCGCGCCGCCGCGCAGCTCATCGCCTACGAGCTGCCGCTGCTGCTCGCCGTCGTCGGCGTCGTGATCCAGTGCGGCACCATGAACCTGCAGGGGATCGTCGCCTTCCAGAGCACCGGCTCGATCTTCGGCTGGGACGGCATCGGCTTCCCGCTGATCCTCACGCAGTTCGTCGGCTTCTTCCTCTTCCTGATCGCCTCGCAGGCCGAGCTCACCCAGACCCCGTTCGACATGCCGGTCGCCGAGAGCGAGCTGGTCGCCGGGTACATGGTCGAGTACACGGGCTTCCGCTTCCTCTTCTTCTTCATCGGCGAGTTCGGCACCGCGTTCGCCTTCTCGGCCATCGCCGCCACCCTCTACCTCGGTGGCTGGGCGCTGCCGGCGTCGTGGGGGATCGACCCCGGCGTGATGCGCTTCCTCGGGCCGCTCGTGTTGTTCGCGAAGATCATGGCCGTCGCGTTCCTCATGTTCTGGGTGCGCTTCACCTATCCGCGCCTCCGTGAGGACCAGCTGCAGGCCCTGGCCTGGAAGTTCCTCATTCCCATCGGCCTCCTCAACATCCTGCTCACGGGTGTCTTCAAGGTGGCGATCTAGCTCATGAAGAAGCCCAAGCTCCCCGGCGTGATCGGCGGTCTCGGCATCACGTTCAAGACGATGCTGAAGCCGGCGGTGACCGTGCAGTACCCGCACGAGCGGGAAGATCCGCCCACGCGGGCGCGCGGCGTCATCGCGCTGAAGGAGGAGAACTGCACGGTCTGCATGCTGTGCGCGCGCTCCTGTCCCGACTGGTGCATCTACATCGAGGGGCACAAGGAGAAGCGTCCGCCTCGGCGTGAAGGTGGTCGCGACCGCACGGTGAGCGTGCTCGACCGCTTCGACATCGACTACGCGCTGTGCATGTACTGCGGCATCTGCGTGGAGGTGTGCCCGTTCGACGCGCTCTTCTGGAGCCCCGACTACGAGTACTCCGAGTCGAACATCGCCAACCTGCTGCACGACAAGCGCAAGCTGGGCGAGTGGATGGAGACGGTTCCCGAGCCCGAGCCGCTCGAGATCGGCGCCGAGGTCAAGAAGTAGTGGTCGCGCAGAACGTCGCGTTCTGGATCCTCGCGATCGCGATGGCCGGTGCGGCCATCGGGGTCGTGCGTTCGCAGAACGTCGTGCACGCCGCGCTCTACCTCGTGGTCGTGCTCGCGGGGGCGGCCGCGCAGTTCATCCTGCTCGCGGCCGAGTTCGTGGCATGGGTGCAGGTGCTCATCTACATCGGCGCCATCGTCATCCTCTTCCTGTTCGGCATCATGCTCACCCGCGCGCCGATGCGGTCCGAAGGGAGCATGGACAACAGCCAACGGTTCGCCGCGGCTGTCGTGAGCCTCTTCCTCTTCGGTGTGATCACCGCGCTGTTCGTCGACGCGTACGGCGGCAAGGAGATCAAGCTCACCGACGACCTCGTGCTGATCGGCCGGTCCGGCACCATCGCGTCGAGCATCTTCCGCGACTACCTCGTGCCGTTCGAGGTCGTGTCGATGCTCCTCCTCGCCGCCCTCGTGGGCGCCGTCGTGATCGCGCGGAGGGACTGATCGCGATGGCTCTCAACAACTTCCTCATCCTCGAGCGCGTTCCTGTTCTGCACCGGCATCTACGGAGTGCTGGCACGCAAGAACGCGGTGCTCGTGCTGATGAGCATCGAACTGATGCTCAACGCGGTGAACATCAACCTCGTGGCGTACTCCGCGTTCCACCACGTGGTCGCCGGGCAGGTCTTCGCCTTGTTCCTCATCACGATCGCGGCCGCCGAGGTCGGGATCGGCCTGGCCATCGTGTTGCTGATCTACCGCAACGCGCACACGGTCGATCTCGACGATGCCGACCAGTTGAAGGGCTGATCTCGACGTGCTGAATTACGGCTGGATCATCCCCGCGGTCCCCGCGGTCTCGTTCATCCTGATCCTCCTGTTCGGGAAGCGACTCCCGAAGAAGGGTTCGGAGATCGGGATCGTGGCGCTGAGCGCGTCGTTCATCCTGTCGTGCGTCGCGGTGTACCAGTGGATCGACCGGGTCGAGAGCGCGAGCGGCGGTCACGAGAGCGGGCTCCGTGCGCTCGGTCGCGGGGTGTTCGGCGCCGAGGGCGGTCACGGCGAAGCAGTCGTCACGCCGGTGCTGCACCACTTCACCTGGTGGCAGAACGGCGGCATCGAGTTCGGCGTCGGCATCCGCATGGACGGCCTCGCGGTGATGATGCTCTTCGTCGTCACGCTGATCTCGTTGCTGGTGCACATCTACAGCACCGCGTACCTCGAGAACGACGTCCGGTACACGCACTACTTCGCGATGCTCAGCCTCTTCACCGCGGCGATGCTCACGCTCGTCGTCGCCGACAACACGCTGCAGATCCTCCTCGGTTGGGAGGGCGTGGGCCTCTGCTCGTTCGCGCTCATCGGCCACTGGTGGGAAGAAGGCGCCAACAGCCGCGCCGCCCTCAAAGCCTTCCTCACCACCCGCACCGGCGACATCGGCCTGATGATCGGCATCATCATCCTGTACTTCGCCGTCGGCAGCTTCGACATCGGCCGCAGCAACGTCTACGCGCTGAGCCCCGGCGCCGACCACGGCATGCTCCTCGCCGCCTCCGCGTGCCTGTTCATCGGCATCATCGGCAAGAGCGGCCAGTTCCCGTTGCACACCTGGTTGCCGGACGCCATGGCCGGTCCCACGCCGGTGTCGGCGCTCATCCACGCCGCCACCATGGTCGTCGCGGGCGTCTACCTGGGTGCCCGCCTGTACCCGGTGTTCTTCAACGGGTTCTCGATCGCGGCCGGCGGCGTGAACTTCATGGTGCTGATCGGCGGGATCACGATCATCATCGGTGCGCTGCTCGCGTTCGTGCAGGCCGACATCAAGAAGGTCCTCGCGTACTCCACCATCTCCCAGCTCGGCTACATGGTGATGGCGCTGGGATCGGGTGCCTGGGTCGCGGCGGTGTTCCACCTCTTCACCCACGCGTTCTTCAAGGCGCTCCTCTTCCTCGGCGCCGGGTCGGTGAGCCACTCGGGCTCGCACCACTCGTTCGACATGAAGAAGGACATGGGCGGCCTGCGCAAGTTCATGCCGATCACGTTCTGGACGTTCATGATCGGCAGCTTGGCGCTCGCGGGGATCTTCCCGTTCGCAGGATTCTGGTCCAAGGACGAGATCCTCGTGACGGCAGGCAGGTCGGGCTACGACCTCTTCCTGGTCGTGGGTCTGGTCGGTGCGTTCCTCACCGCGGCGTACATGACTCGATGCGTGTACCTCACCTTCTTCGGCGAGTACCGCGGCCACGGCCACCCCGAGGAGTCCCCGAGGGTCATCACCGGGCCGCTGATCGTCCTCTCCTTCTTCTCCGTCCTCGCCGGTGTCCTCGCGTGGTCGGCGTGGCCGTTCCACCTCGAGAAGTTCAAGGAGTGGGTCGAGCCACGCGTGTCGTTCCCGGTCGTCGTGCACCCGGGCTTCGACTACTCGAAGGCGGCGATCTCGCTCGCGGTCGCCACGCTCGGCATCGGCATCGCGGCGTACTTCTGGTTCAAGCGTGAAGAGCTCGGCGCGCTGAAGGACCTCACGAAGCGGAACAAGCTCGCGCACGCGGGCTACTCGTTCCTCGAGAACAAGTACTACCTCGACGTGCTCTACGAGAACATCATCGTGTCGTCGATCAAGGGCGGCATGGCGACGGCCGCGTACTGGGTGAACCAGCACGTGATCGACGCAGTCGTCAACGGCGCCGCCAAGGGCGCGAGAGGCGCCGGCAAGTTCACCTACGAGAAGCTGGACCAGCGCGGGGTCGATGGTGCGGTCAACGGTGTCGCCGAGATCACCGGCGAGAGCGGTGGCCTCCTGCGCTACCTGCAATCCGGTCGTGTCCAGCGTTACGCGTTGTTGCTGTTCGGTGCGGTGGGGCTCCTGAGCCTCTTCCTGCTACTCGCCAATTCCTGATCCGAGGGGAATCGTTCCAATGGACTGGTTCGACAACTGGGCCCTGACGCTGGCGGTCTTCATCCCCATCGTCGGCATGGTGATCGTGCTGTTGATCCCGAAGGCCGAGGAGAACCTGATCAAGGTGGTCGCGCTGCTGACCACGTTGCTGACCGGCGCGGTCGGCATCGGGATCCTTGCCGGGTTCAACCTCGACACCGGGCGACTGCAGTTCCAAGCCAACGAGTCGTGGATCCCCGTGATCCACAGCCGCTACCACGTGGGGATCGACGGCATCTCGCTGCCGCTGGTGCTCCTCACGATGCTGGTGACGGTCTGCTGCATCATCTACTCCTGGAACCACTTCCCGGAGCCGCACAACCCGAAGGCGTTCCTCGCACTGATCCTGCTGCTCGAGACGGGCATGATCGGCACGTTCGTCGCCCAGGACCTCATCCTCTTCTTCATCTTCTTCGAGGTCGTCCTGCTCCCGATGTTCTTCATGATCGGCGTGTGGGGCGGTCCCAACCGCGAGTACGCATCGATCAAGTTCTTCCTGTTCACGCTGTTCGGTTCGGCGCTGATGCTGCTGAGCTTCCTGGCGCTGTTCTTCCTGTCCAAGGTGCAGACCTTCGACATGGTCACCCTCACGCGCCTGCACGGCGACGGCATCGTCCACGGCACGCAGCTGCTCGTGTTCGGCGGCATGTTCCTCGGCTTCGCCATCAAGGTGCCGATGTTCCCGTTCCACACCTGGTTGCCCGACGCGCACACCGAAGCGCCGACGGTCGGCTCGGTGCTGCTGGCCGCGATCATGCTGAAGCTCGGCACCTACGGCTTCATCCGCATCGCGCTGCCGATGCTCCCGAGCGCGGCGCAGTCGTGGGCGCCCTGGATCGGCCTGCTCGCGGTGATCGGCATCATCTACGGCGCGCTCTGCTGTCTGGCGCAGCGCGACATGAAGCGTCTCATCGCGTTCTCGTCGGTCGCGCACATGGGCTTCGTGATGCTCGGCATCGCCACGCTGACCAGCTTCGGCATCAACGCCGCGGTGTTCGGCATGGTCGCCCACGGCCTGATCACGGGCATGCTCTTCTTCCTGGCCGGTTCGATCCAGGAGCGCTACGGCACTCGCGAGATGAGCCGCCTCGGTGGCGTGCTCACGCAGGCGCCCCACATCGGCTGGCTGCTCGGGTTCTCGGCCATGGCCTCCCTGGGTCTGCCCGGCCTCGCCGGCTTCTGGGGCGAGTTCCCGGCGATCCTGTCGGCCTACCAGCCGAAGCTGCCCTTCGGTCTCTTCGACGGCCTCGACGGCACGCTCACCACGTTCCGCGTCTACATGGTGATCGCGGCGGTGGGCACCGTCCTCGCCGCCGGCTACCTGCTGTGGATGTTCCAGCGGGTCGCCATGGGCAAGGTGAAGCCCGAGTTCGAGCACGCGCACATCCACGACGCCCA
>CAVRGS010000005.1:0-198038 GCA_963720765.1 uncultured Actinomycetes bacterium | reverse complement strand
GCTGTTCAGTGGCCTGTCTGCCGACGAGCTCGGTGCGATCGCCGCCAAGCTCGAGGAGCGAGACGCCCACATCGGCGAGCACCTGAGCTCGGAGGGCGGCGCCGGCTACTTCTTCTTCGTCATCGAATCGGGCCTGGCCGAGGTGGTCAAGCACGGTGAGCCGGTTGCCGAGCTCGGGCCGGGCGACTTCTTCGGCGAGGGTGCCATCTTCCGCGCGCGCCGCCGCACCGCCACCGTCACCGTCCTCGCGCCCGGAGTTGTGCTCGCGATGTTCGGCGCCGACTTCGCCAAGCTCGTCGGCGACATCCCCGAACTGCACGAACGCATCGAAGCCGCGCTCGACGTCCGCCTCCCGGCCGACTGACCCACTGCGCGTAGTGTGCGGGCTCCCCGACCCGAGGAGCTCACCATGGTCGCAGTCGGCGACGTCGCCCCCGACTTCACGCTCAAGGATCAAGACGGCAACGAGGTCACGCTGTCCGCGCTGCGCGGCAAGCCCGTCGTGATCGTCTTCTACCCGTTCACGTTCACGGGCGTCTGCCAGGGTGAGCTGTGCGAGATCCGCGACGATCCGTCCGCCTTCGAGCGTGGCGGCGCGCAGGTGCTCGCCATCTCGTGCGACTCGCGCCACTCGCAACGCATCTGGGCCGAGGAGCAGGGCTTCACGTTCCCGGTGCTGAGCGACTTCTGGCCCCACGGCGAGGTGGCGAAGGCCTACGGCGTGTTCAACGACGCGCTGGGCTGTGCCAACCGAGCCACGTTCGTGCTCGATGGCTCGGGAGTGGTGAGCTCCACGTTCTCCTCCCCCGATCTCGGCACGCCGCGCGCCAAGGCCGAGTACGAGGACGCGCTGGCCAAGGTCAGCTAGTCACCTTCGCCGAGAGGCTGTCGCGCACCGCGTCGAGCCGCTCCGGCACGATCTGCCACCAGACCCACCGGCCACGCTTCTCACCTTGGATCAGGCCGACTTCGGCCAACACCTTGGTGTGATGTGAGATCGTCGGCTGCGACTTCCCGAGCGGCTCCTGCAGGTTGCAGGAGCAGAGCTCTCCGGCATCGGCCACGAGGCTGAGCAGGCGGAGCCGCACCGGGTCGGCCAGCGCGGCGAACACCGCGGCCAGATCCTCGGCGTCGGCTTCGGCGAGGGGCTCGCCCAGCACCGTCGGGCAGCACGTACCGGACTCGATGTTCATATTGACAACCTTCGATTGATCTGCGATCATCGACACATCGACGTCTGCCAATGTGACAACCGCCAATGTACCGCCCCCGGGAGGAGCCCGTCATGAGTCGGGTCCAACTCGCCCTCAACGTCTCGAACCTCGACGAGGCCGTCACCTTCTACTCCAAGCTCTTCGGCACCGAACCGGCGAAGGTGCGCCCCGGCTACGCGAACTTCGCCGTGGCGGAGCCCCCGCTGAAGCTCGTGCTCATCGAGGGCCACGGCGAGGGCGGCACCCTCAACCACCTCGGCATCGAGGTGGAGACCACCGACGAGGTCGGCGCCACGCAGGCCCGCCTCGCCGGCGAGGGCCTCGCCACCGCGACCGAGGACGAGGTCGCGTGCTGCTACGCGGTGCAGGACAAGGTGTGGGTCGACGGCCCCGACCGCGAGCCGTGGGAGATCTACACCGTGCTGTCCGACGTCGAGATGGCGGCAGGCGAGCTGCGCACGGTCGATCCCGCTCAGGACTCGACGTGCTGCGCGGCGGCGCCGGAATCGGCCGCTCGCTGCTGCTGAGCAACGCGCGTGGATCGTGATCTCGCGCGGCGCGCCACGGCGGAGTTCGTCGGCACCGCGTTCCTCGTCGCCATCGTCGTCGGCTCGGGCATCTACGCGCAGCGGCTCTCCCCGCACGACATCGGACTCGATCTGCTCGAGAACTCCATCGCCACCGGCGCGGGACTCGTCGCGCTCATCCTGGCGCTCGGTCCGGTGTCGGGCGCGCACTTCAACCCGGTCGTCACCATGGCCGACCGCATCCTCGGCGGGACGACCAACCGCGACGCCGCGGTGTACATCGTCGTGCAGACCGCAGGTGCATGCGTCGGCGCGATGGTCGCCAATCTCATGTTCGACCTGCCCGCGATCGACATCTCCAGCCACACCCGCTCGAGCAGCGGGCTCTGGCTCGGAGAAGCCGTCGCCGCGTTCGGCCTCCTCCTCGTGATCCTCGGCGTCGTGCGCGCCGGGCGCGCGTCGGTGGCCGCGTTCGCGGTGGGCGGCTACATCGCAGCTGCGTACTGGTTCACGTCGTCGACGAGCTTCGCCAACCCCGCGGTCACGGTGGGGCGCATGCTCAGCGACACCTTCGCCGGCATCGCGCCCAGCAGCGTGCCCATGTTCATCGTCATGCAGGTGCTCGGCGCGCTCCTCGCGGTCGCGCTCGGACTGTTCCTCTTCCCCAACATCCCGGCCACCGATCTGGTGGTCCCTCACGAATCACCGGAGGCATCGTGACCGACGCTGTGCTGACCCCCGACCAACAACTCGCACTGCGGTCCGCTGCTGCTCGCCTCGCCGAACAGTTTGACGACGTGTTTGGTCGCGAGACGATCGAGCGCTTTCTGACCTCGAGCTATGACCAATTCGCCACCCGTGCGTCCGCCACGAACTTCCTCCCGATCATGGCCGAGCGCTTCGCTCGCCAGCGCCTCAACGCACTCGCGCGGGTCGAGGGGAAGGCGGATCACGGGCTCCGGACTGTGCTGTTCCTGTGCGTCCACAACGCGGGCCGTTCCCAGATGGCGCTCGGGTGGTTCAACCACCT
Source organism: uncultured Actinomycetes bacterium (assembly GCA_963720765.1). Classification (GTDB taxonomy): domain Bacteria; phylum Actinomycetota; class Acidimicrobiia; order IMCC26256; family DASPTH01; genus DASUAS01. The sequence continues at coordinate 195,267 of CAVRGS010000005.1, read as the reverse complement.
GGCCGGTGACCGCGCGGTCGCGTGGTCGGGCGGCTCTGAACCCGGCAACGAAGTGAATCCCGCTGCCATTGCAGTGATGAAGGAGATCGGTATCGACATCAGCGGCGAGTTCCCGAAGCCCTGGACAGATGAGATCGTGCAGGCCGCCGACGTCGTGGTCACGATGGGTTGCGGGGACGCGTGCCCACTGTTCCCGGGGAAGCGGTACGAGGACTGGGCACTCGAAGACCCGGCCGGACAAGGCGTCGACGCGGTGCGCCCGATTCGTGACGAGATCGGCCAGCGGGTCCGTACCCTGCTCGCCGAGCTCGGCGTACCGGCGACTCAGACCTTCTCGTAGCGGTAACCGACGCCCCGCACGGTGACGATCCGCGCCGGGTGACCGGGATCGTCCTCGACCTTGGCCCGTAGACGCTTCACGTGCACGTCGAGGGTCTTGGTGTCGCCGTAGTAGTTCGGACCCCACACCCGGTCGATGAGCACGTCGCGCGTCGAACACGCGCCCGGCGTTGGCGAGCAGCAGTTCGAGCAGCTCGAACTCCTTGAGCGGGAGCGCGACGCGTTCGCCGCGCACGGCAACTTCATGCCGCGCCGCGTCGAGGCGCACGTCGCCGATCTCGATCACCTCGTCGGGTTGCGCGACGCCTGCGTCTTCACCCCGACCACGGCGGAGTGCAGCGCGCACTCGGGCCACCAGCTCGCGCAACCGGAACGGCTTGGTCACGTAGTCGTCGGCGCCCACCTCGAGGCCGACGACGGCGTCGATCTCTGCGTTGCGCGCCGTGACCATGATGATCGGCACCTGCGACCGGGTCCGGATCTCGCGGCACACGTCGACGCCGGAGATGCGCGGCAGCATCACGTCGAGCAACACCAGCGCGGGACGCACCGCGTCGAAGCGGGCGATGGCCTCGGCGCCGTCGGCCGCGACCTCCACTCGGAACCCCTCGCGCTCCAACGCGATGCGCAGCGCGTCGCGGTACGACTGCTCGTCGTCGACGACGAGGACCAACGGGGCTTCGGCCATCAGACGATCTCCTGCTGCGGTGTCCGCAGCGCGGCCGATCCGGGTTCGAGCGGGAGGACGAAACGAAAGGTGGAACCCTGGCCTTCGACCGACTCCACGGTGATGTCGCCGCCGTGTGCGCGCGCGACATGGCGCACGATCGACAACCCGAGGCCGGTGCCGCCGGTGTCGCGGCTGCGGGCCTGGTCGACGCGGTAGAAGCGTTCGAAGATGCGTTCGAGGTCGCGGCTGGGAATCCCGATGCCGGCGTCGCGCACCGCCACCTCCACCTCGTCGACGTGCAGCGCGGTGCTCACGGTGACCGGGCTCCCCTGCTCCGAGTACTTCACCGCGTTGTCGATGAGGTTGGCGATCGCGCTCACCACCTGCCGGCGGTCGCACGCCACCAGTGCCCCGGTGGCGCCCGGGTGCACCTGGAGGTTGATCCCCGCGGCAGCCGCGGCCGGGCGGAGCTGGTCGGTCGCGTCGTCGACGAGCGCTTCGAGCAGGACCGGGGCGCGCCGCGGTGATTCCTGGGTCTCGATCAGGCTCAGGTCGAGCAGATCGTCGACGATGCGGGCGAGGCGTTCGGCCTCCTTGACGATGCGCTCGGCGAGCGGACGGGTGACGGCGGGGTCGTCTTCCGCGACCAGCGTCTCGGCGAGCACCTCGAGCGCGCCGATCGGCGTCTTGAGCTCGTGGCTCACGTTGGCCACGAAGTCGCGCCGCACGCTCTCGACGCGGTGCATCTCCGACACGTCGTTGACGAACGCGGCGACGCCGAGCGGACGATCGGGCGAACCGATCGGCACCGCCATCAGGTGGACCACCGCCCGCGGCGGGCTGTGCAGCTGCTGCTCCCGTTCGCACCGCTCGCCGTTGAGCGCCCGCGAGATCAGGACGTCGAGGGCCCCGGCCACCACGGCGTCGGCGTGACGCGCGTCGCGGTACCGCTCGGCGGCGTCGTTGCGGAACACCTCGATCCCGTCGGCGTCGAGGACGATCACGCCTTGGCGCAGCTCGTCGAATGCGGCGAGGAGACGATCGCGCTGACCGACGACGGTGTCGGTCTCCTGCAGTGCCCGAGCCAGCGCCTGTTCGAGCTCGGCGGCCTGGTCACGTCGCTGGGGGCTCATGCCATCAACCGAAGCGTCCCGTGATGTAGCCCTCGGTGCGAGGATCGGCCGGTGCCGTGAACAGCTTCTCGGTCACGTCGTACTCGACGAGGCGGCCGACGCGGCGGGCCTGGTCGTCGACCTCCGCGGTGAAGAACGCGGTGCGGTCCGACGTGCGGGCGGCCTGCTGCATGTTGTGCGTCACGATGACGATGGTGAACTCCTCCTTGAGCTCTTCCATCAGGTCTTCGATGCGGGCCGTCGCGATGGGGTCGAGCGCGGAGCACGGCTCGTCCATGAGCACGACGTCGGGCTCGACCGCGATGGCGCGCGCGATGCACAGCCGCTGCTGCTGACCACCCGAGAGAGACAACCCACTGTCCTTGAGCTTGTCCTTGACCTCGTCCCACAACGCCGCGCGCGTCAGCGCGTGTTCGACGATGTCGGACATCTCCGAGCGCTTGCGCCCGTTGAGCTTCGGGCCGTAGGCGACGTTGTCGAAGATCGTCTTCGGGAACGGGTTGGGTTTCTGGAACACCATCCCGATGCGACGTCGCACCTCGGACGCGTCGACCTTGGGCGCGTAGAGATCCTCCCCGTGATACGTGACGCTTCCGATCACTTCCGCACCGATGGTCAGGTCGTGCATCCGGTTCAGGCAACGCAACACCGTGGTCTTGCCACAGCCCGACGGCCCGATGAACGCGGTGATCTCATGGGCCGCGATGTCGAGGTCGACCTCGCGCACGGCCGTGTGACCGCTGTACTTCACCTCGAGGCCCCGCAGCTGGAACACCAACTCTCGCTCGCGCTCGGGTTCCTCAACCGGCGTCGGGGTGTCGGGGGCGTCGACGCCGGGCGCGGGAATGCCGACGTCGGTCGTCACATCGACGACGATAGCGGCGGTGTCGACGAGCGTGGGCATGGATCCGTCCTCGGGGGTCATGCCGTCTGCCGGCGGGAGAAGAACGCGGTCACCAACCGGGCCAGGATGGTGAACACGAACACGATGACGATGAGCGCGAGTGCCGCACCCCATGCCCGGTCCTGTTGGGCCGAGAAGGGTGATGTCGCGTTCCGGAAGATCTGGACCGAGAGGGCCGTGTTCTGACCGTGGAACAAGCTGGTGTTCGTCTCGGTGACGATGCCGATCGTGAACAGCAACGGTGCAGTCTCGCCCGCCGCCCGCGCGACCGCGAGCAGCGCGCCACTGGTGATCCCGGCGGCCGCGCTGGGCAGCACGACGGTGCGGATGGTGCGGATCTTGCGACTCCCGAGCGCGTAGCTCCCCTCCCGCAGCTCGCCCGGGACCAGCGAGAGCATCTGATCGGTGGTGCGGATCACGATCGGAAGCATCAGGCAGGCGAGCGCCAGCGCGCCGGCGAAACCCGTCTTCTCTTTGGTGTTGAGCACCACCAAGGTGTAGATGAACAGGCCCATCACGATCGACGGCACGCCGGTCATGACTTCGGAGAGGAAGCGGATGAACCGGGCGAGCGGGCGCGTCCCTCCGTACTCGTTGAGGTAGATGCCACCGAGGACACCGAGTGGAATCGCCATCAACGACGCGGCTCCGGTGATCAGCAACGTGCCCACGACCGCGGGACCCATTCCGCCACCCGGGAACCGGTCGACGTACGGCAGGTCGTCGTTGAGGAACGACCAGCTCATCACCTTCATACCCTGCTGCACCACGTAGATGACCAGGAACACCAGCGGCACCATCGCGACGACGAACGTGAGGGAGATCGCCGCCGCCGCCACGAGGTTCGTGATCTTGCGTCGCCGCGAACGGGGAGTCGCAGTGAGGGATGGGCCATTCGGCGGGGTCATCACCATGTTCATACGATCGCCCCCGACTTGCGGTCGTAGTGGTTCACGAACGCGCGGGCCAGGATGCCGACGCCGACGGTGAGGACCAGGAGCACGACGCCCATGCCGATGAGCGCGGCCCGCTGGATGCCGACCGCCTCGTTGAATTGGTTCGCGATGATGCTCGCCAGCGTGTCGCCGGGCCCGAAGATGTGCGCGCTGATGTGCTGCGAGCTACCGATCAGGAGCGCCACCGCGATGGTCTCGCCGATGGCGCGCCCGAGGCCGATGATCACGGCCGACACGATGCCGCCTCGGCTGTGCGGGAACACTGACCCGCGGATCATCTCCCAGCGGGTGGCACCCATCCCGTACGCGGCCTCCTTCAGGGGTTGCGGCGTCGTGGCGAACACCTCGCGGGTCAACGACGTGATGATGGGGGTGATCATGATCGCGACGATGATCCCCGCGGTCATGTAGCTCAGCCCGGTGGGGCTGGGTTCAGCAGTGAGGTCACCGATGATCGGGATGCCCGACGTGGCCGACGAGATGCTGTCGTAGATGTCGGCAAGCGGTCCGGTCAGGACCGCCAGCGCCCACAGGCCGTACACGACTGATGGGATGGCGGCGAGCAGGTCGACGGCGTAGACGATCGGCTTGCGGAAGGAACGCGGTGCGATCTCGGTGACGAAGAGCGCGATCCCGAGGCTGATCGGCACCGAAAGCAGCAACGCGATGAAACCCACGAGGAAGGTGCCGTAGATCATCGCGCCGGCGCCGAACTGGTGCTTGGCGGGGTCCCAGTTGTCGGCGAAGATCCCCAAGCCTTCTTCGCGGAACCACGGCCACGCGTTCTTGGTGGTGGTGTACGTGATCAGTCCGAGAATGGCGAGCACGAGCAGGCCGCTCGCCAATGCGACCCACCCGAAGAGCCGGTCGGTGATGCGGCCCGGCGGGCGCGGCCCGGTGCCCAGGCCTTGCGGCGCCGGGGCCGGACTCTCGTCCTCTCGGGGTGGGGCACTCACAGCCATCGTGGGGATCCGGGATCTCGGCGAGATGGGGAGGGTCGAGCGGGGGCACGGGACGGGTGGGGGGTCACCCGTCCCGTGCGCAGCCCGCCCGAGATCACGATGCCGGAACGGTGATCTTCCGGACTTGTGTGATCGCCTTCTTGAGCAACGGCTTCGGCAGCGGTGCGTAGTCGACCGACTCCGCGAGCTTCTGACCGTCCTTGTAGATGTAGTTCAAGAAGGCCACCAACGCGGCGCCCTTGTTGGCGTCGGTCTGATCCTGGTAGGCGATGATCCACGTCGGGGACGTGATCGGGTACGCCGCCGCACCAGAGGCGTTGAGCGGGTCGAACGTCAGGTCGGCGTTGATCGTCGCACCTGATGCTGCCGCACTCGCACCGAGCAGGGTCGGCTTGATGAACTTGCCGCTGGAGTTCTTGACCGCCGCGAAGGTCAGATCGCTGGCAATCGCGTCCGAGTAGTCCACGTAGCCAACGGCACCGTCGGTGTCGCCGACCAGCTTCGCCACACCCGAGTTACCCGTGGCACCTTGGGTGCCCGACGGCCAACTCACGGTCGAACCACTCCCGAGCGTCCACACCGAAGGTGAGGCCTTCGTCAGGAAGCTGGTGAAGTTGGCGGTCGTTCCCGAGCTGTCACTGCGGTGCACGACGGTGATGGTCGTGCTCGGCAGCTTCGCCTTGGGGTTGTCGCTCTTGATCGCGTCGTCGTCCCAGGTGGTGATCTCGCCCTGGAAGATCTTGGCAATGGTGTCAGCCGACAACCTCAGGCCCGAAACGCCTGAGACGTTGTAGGACACGGTGATCGGCGCGACCACGGTCGGGAAGTAGAAGAAGGGCTTCGGCGGCTGCGGGTCGGTGGCCTTGTACGCAGCATCGGTACCCGCGAAGTCGACGACGCCGTTCACGAAGTCGGTCCGACCGGCCCCTGAGCCGTTGCCCTGGTAGTTGATCGTGACCGACTTCTGCACCGGCTTGAAGGCGCCGATCACGACCTGGTTGAAGCCGAGCTGGAACGTCGAGCCGTCACCGTTGAGCGTCGCCGAGGCGAGCTTGTCGGTCTTGGGTGCGGCCGAGGCGCCGGTTCCGATCAGTAAGACCGGCAATGCCAGCGCGGCGAGCACGAGACTCCCGCGGCGAACGAACGAACGAAGCATGTGGGTGTTCCTCCTGGAACGTGGACTGAGCCTTGCTTGGACGCGGAGCGTACGGAGATCCCATGGCCGTGCCGTAGCCGCGTGGTGTCCGCAAGGTGAACAGGGGGGAAACAGTGGAAGGAGTGCCAAGCTTGCACCGCTGACCACAACGATGATCACGGAGTGGTCTCCTCGGAGGTCGTCCCGACCCACTCTGACGTCTCGGTGAGCGAGCGCGTCGACGAGATGCGCCTCGAGGTCGTACGGCTGGCATCGCTGACCCTCGACGCGGTCCGGTCGGGGACCGAAGCGCTCATCGATGGCGACCTCGACCACGCCGACCGAGTCGTGGCGGACGACGACGCGATCGACTCGTTGCGCCATGCAGTGGAGGACGAGTGCCTCCGCATCATCGGCCTCCCCGGCCTGTGCTCTGCCGATCTCCGTTTCGTCGGCGTCTCTCTCAAGATTGCGCACGAACTGGAGCGCAGCGCCGACCTCATGGTCAACGTGGCGCGCACAACCTGGCGTCTCCACCCCGGCCGCCTCGACGCCGTCGCCGGACCGCTCGTCGACCGCATGAGCCGTCAGGTCGTCGTGCAGCTGCGGGTGGCAGTGAACGCGTTCGTCGACCGCGACCCGTCGTGGGCGGCTGCGCTCGCCGACATGGACGACACGACCGACGAGCTCGAGCGTCGGCTCTTCCGTCACATTTTGGAGGTCGATTGCGGCGCGTCAGTCGACGAAGCGCGGCTCAACGCGGCCGTCCAACTTGCGCTCGTCGCTCGCCACTACGAACGCATCGGCGATCACGCCGTGACGATCGCGGAACAGGTGCAGTTCGTCGCGACCGGTGAACACTCCCACGCGCGGAGGTTCCGGCGATGACGGGGCGCATGTGCCATCGCTGATCCCCGCAGCGGCATCCCTCGGAGAGCGGGGGGCCCGGTACGGGAAGGCGGCGGGGGATTTCCCGTGCCGTGGGCCGCACGCATCCCTCGGAGAGCGGGGGGCCCGGTACGGGAAGGCGGCGGGGGATTTCCCGCACCGTCCACCGCACTCGCCCCTCGGAGAGCGGGGGGCCCGGTACGGGAAGGCGGCGGGGGATTTCCCGTGCCGTGGGCCGCACGCATCCCTCGGAGAGCGGGGGGCCGGGAAGGGGGGATTTCCCGGCCCCGCACTCTCCGTACGACTCTTCGTCGGCCACGCACTCCCAACCGAGAAGAGCCAGATCCCGGAACTGCTTTCGGAGGGGGGATCCGAAAGCCGCTCTCGGTTGACAGTCACAGTACGGGCGCGGGGTTTCGACGCCGTTGCCTCAATGTGGCGGGCAGGTAAACGGGCGCTGAAGACACGACGCGCCGTAGGGTGCATCCGGGCTCTGCTGCTGCCACGCGCGACAAGATCGTCCGGACCGGACCCATCGGAGGCGTCGTGACCACATCCCCACTGAGTGACAGCGACGCCGCGGGCGACGCGCGCAAGTCGTTCCACGAGAGCCTCGACGAGCTCCGCACCGACGTCATCCGCCTCGCTGCGCTCACCACCGAAGCGATCGCGGGCGGCACCCAAGCACTGCTCGACGGCGACCTGAACGCGGCCGAAGACGTCATCGAAGCCGACGACGTCATCGACGAGCTGACGCACACGATCGAGGACAGCACGTTCCTCCTGCTCGCCCGCCAACAGCCGCTGGCCAACGACCTGCGCTTCCTCGTGACGGTGATGCGCGTCGCGCACGAGCTCGAGCGGAGCGCCGACCTGATGGTGAACGTGGCGAAGACGACGCGTCGCCTCTATCCGCACCAGCTCGATCCGAAGCTGCGCGGGATCATCGACCGCATGGGCACGCAGGCGAGCAACCAGACGCGCGTCGCCATCGATGCGTTCGCCGACGCCGACCCGTCATGGGCCGCCGCGCTCGCCGACATGGACGACGCGATGGACGAGCTCACGAAGAGCCTGTTCCGCCACGTGCTCTCCGGCGACGGCAGCGACGAAGGCGCGGTGCTGCTCGCAGTGCAGATGGCGCTGGTCGGTCGGCACTACGAACGCATTGCCGACCACGCGGTCACGATCGCCGAACGGGTCGGCTTCATGGTCACCGGCGAGCACCCCAATCCCGAAATGGATCCCGGCCCCGCGGCCTAGGCGTCGCCGCGCTGACGAGCTGGCGGCTCAGTTGTCCTCGTCGTACCCGAGGTCCCACTCGAGGATGAGGTGCTCACGCTCGGCGTCGCGTGCCACCCGCTCGCGGTTGCGGCGGAACTGCGGGTCGTGGGGCGGCAGCAGCTGCAGGCGGGCGACCGCGCGCTGACGGAACTCGTCGATCATGCGTCCGTCGCCGAAGACACCGTGGACCTCCCAGTGGGGTGCAACCGGGCCGAGGTACACGACCTTGACGTGACCGACCGGGGGTACCTGCTCGAGCTCTTCGGACTGCATCGACATGTGAACCAGCGTAGCGGGCGTCGCTTCCGCTGCTCCGAGGTCAGGAGGTGGGCGCCTCGGCGAGGGTGGCGTGCACGGTGACCGACTCGCCGTCGCGGTCCAGCTCGATCTCGACCTCGTCGCCGGGCTTGTGCTCGCGGATCGCACCCCCGAGCGAGGCGGCGCTGGTGACGCGCTTGCCGTCGACGGCGACGACCACGTCGCCCGCCTCGATCCCTGCCCGCGCCGCCGGCGTCCCGCTGGTGACGTCCTGCACGAACGCGCCCTGGTCGACGTTGACCGACTTGCCATCGAGCCTCGCCTGGTCGACGTCGACGGTCCTCACGCCGAGCAACGCGGGCTGACGGCCCTGGCGGAGCTGCCCGATGATCGCCTTGGCGTTGGTGATCGGAATCGCGAACCCGACGTTCTGCGCGCTGCCGGGATCCGCGATCGCAGTGTTGATGCCGATGACGCGACCCTGCGCGTCGACGAGCGGTCCGCCCGAGTTGCCGGGGTTGATCGCGGCGTCGGTCTGGATGACGTCGGTGAGCGCGCTCCCGGTGTTGGTGCCCACCTCACGGTGCAGGCCGGAGATGATGCCGCGCGTCACGGTGAGCCCACCTTGCAGCGCGAGCGCGTTGCCGATCGCGACCACGTCGTCGCCCACCTGGACTCGGTCGGAGTCGCCGAGCTCGATCGTGGGGAGACCGGTGGCGTCGACCTTGACCACCGCGAGATCGCTGTTCGGGTCGTGGCCGAGCACGGTGGCGTCGCGTGGCGTGCCGTCGGAGAAGACGGCCTGGATGTCGCGTGCGCCCTCGACGACGTGGTTGTTGGTGACGATCACGCCGTCGGACGAGATGACGAATCCGGTGCCGGCCGCCCCGCCCGAGTCGGGACCGCCGTCGTCGACGATCGCCACCACCGCGGGGATCGCGGCCTGCAGGATCGGGGCGATGTCGCTGGTGTGCCCGATGCGGTCGGACGGGCGCAGCACCACTGAGGTCGCGCCGGCACCGCTCGAGCCCGAGTCGTCGTCGACGGCGACCGCGACGATCCCTCCCGCCACGAGGGCGCCGACCACCGCACCGACGATGCCCCCGACCACGGCCGAGCGCCAGCCGCTCCGACCGCCGCGCCGATCTCCGCTCCGACCGCCGCTCATCTCCGCTCCGATCTCCGGCAGGCGGTGCCGGCGGCGGCACCGGCGGGGGCGCGAGCCGGCGCGGGTCGGGGTCCGGGACCGTCGGGCCCGGACCCACCGGGCCAGAAGCCGCGAATCTGCCCCAACCGTACGACGGGGGGTGTTCGCTGGGCGTGGGTTCCGTGGGGACGTCGGACACGGGGGCACCTGTGACGGGGCAGCGAGTGTTGCCGGGACCTGACGGGACGCGGCGTAGGATCTCTGTCAGGCTACGGGAACCGGACTCCGGTCCGGACCGTTGAACAGGACGACCCGCTCCACTCGACTCTGAGCCGAAGCACTGGGGTGCACATGGACGACCTGAACCCTCCCCCCGACCACAACGAGCAGGAGTGGATGCTCCACGCTCGCTGTCGCTCGCTCGCGCCGGGGGAGTTCTTCCCGTCCGACGGCGTCGGGGTCGACAAGGCCCGCCGCATCTGTGCGCAGTGCACGGTGCAGCCCGAGTGCCTCGAGTACGCGCTGACGTACCGCATCGACCACGGCGTGTGGGGCGGCGCATCCGAGCGTGAGCGACGCCGCATCCTCCGCCGGCGCCGCATCGAGACGCCCGTCTCCATCGCCCGCTAGCCGAGCTGCTCCCGGACCGGCGTCACCTCGGTGACGCCGGTTCGTCGCGTGTGAGCTCGGTCGCGGCTCAGCCCCAGCCGAACGGGCCGAGCACGAAGTCGACGACCGCTTCGGGTGTGGAGCGCGCGTCGGACGCGAGCGCGCCGACCATGTGCGCGAACACGTCACTCGGGGCGTCGGTCACGCAGGTGTACACGAGCCCGTTGCGTTCCCACACCGCGACGTCGCCACTCGCCTCGTGGTAGGTGCGCGTCCGCGTGTCGGCGAGCTGCGTGTCGTTGCCGCCGCCCGGCAGCGCGCCCCAGTCGAGATCGCCTTGCTGCTCGAACACCGACGCGGTGAACACACCGTCGCTGTAGAAGAGCGACACGCCGTCGGGGTGGCGCGAGCGCGTCACCAACTCGAAACCTGCGGGGGCGCCCGGCGCGCGGTACCCGTCGGGCACCGACGTGAGCTTCTCGGCGCTCTTGGTGTGCAGGTCGGCCGGCGGTGACACCGCATGTGTGTCGCGCTCGCCGACGTCGATGCTGGAGAACCGCAGGGACCGTTCCACGCGGCCGTTCGGGCCCAGCACCTCGCGAGCGAGCAGCAACCCGGTGGCGTCGTCCACCGCCAGCCGCTGGGCCGGGTCGCCTCCCGAGCGCAGGGCCACCACCAGGGTGGCAGGACGCCCAGCGACGGTGCGGGTCCCGCCGGTGGACAGCGCCCAGCGCCGGTCGGGCTCGGGGAGCTCGCGCGCGCTCGGTTCGACGATCAGACCGGTCCAGCCGAGGTGGTCGCGCAGGTAGGTGCGGCGACCCTCGTCGACGACGGTGTTGCCGTCAGCCGCGGTGACCGAGACCACACCACCGACGTCGCTCACCCGCACCCGCGCCGACCGCTTGCCCGCCGGTGTGGCCCACGTGATCGTGGCGACGCCGGTGAAGTCGAGGGCGGCGGCCGCGTCGCGGGTGCCGCGCACGAGCCGGATCGCCTCCTGGGCGTCGGCGCTCGTCGCCGAGCCGGCCGACGCCGCGAACGGCCACGCGACTGCGAACGCCGCGAGCGTGCACAGCGCCACCGTCACCGGCCGCCGCAGCAGCGCTCGATCGAGCACGATCATCGGCGAAAGCCCGCCAACGGACCGACCGGTGCGAGCATGCTCACCGGGTCGCCGTTGTCGGAACCCTGCGCGCCGTGCTGCGCGACGACCGCCGCGACGTTGGGTGACACCTCGTCGCGGTGCGGGATCACGACGATCGCCACGACCGCCGCGACCGCCGCGGCGGACGCCGCGATCCACGCCCAGCGGCGGCGGCGCGGGTGCGAGGGCGCAGCAGTGATCGGCACCACCACGTCGCCGGCGTCCGTCGCTTCGTCGTCGGCGGCCACGCCCGCGCGCACCGCGTCCCAGAAGCCCGCGGGCGCGTCGCGAGCAGGGAGGCCGCGCAACGCGTCGCGCGCGGTGCGCACCTCGGCCAGCTCGTTGCGCCATTCGGCAGACGACTCGAGCCGCCCGTCGACCGCGGCACGCTCGGCGGCGGTGAGCTCACCGTCGAGGTACGCCGACAGCATGTCGGGATCGAGGGCGTCGCCGTGCGCGTCGTTCATGGCCCGGTCACCCCGTCGGCGACGAGCGCGGCGCGCAACAGGCGCCGTCCGCGGTGGATGCGCGATCGCACGGTGCCGATGGGCACGCCGGTGGCGTCGGCGATCTGTTCGTAGGAGAGGTCGCTGACGTCGCAGAGCACGACCGGCACCCGGAAGTCGTCGGGGATGGTGCCGAGCGCGCGCTGCACCTCGTCGGAGAGACCGGTGGGGACCTCGTCGGCCGCCGGGCTCGTGGGGAGCACCCGCTCGGGGTCGTCGGGGAGGGCGTCAGCGGGTCGACGCTTGCGCCGACGCACCTCGTCGAGGAACACGTTCGTCACGATCCGAGCCAACCAGCCTTCCAACGACCCGGGCTCGTAGCGCTCCAGGCCCTTGCGGATCCTGATGAGCGACTCCTGGACCAGATCCTGTGCGTCGTCGTCGTTGCCGGCCAAGCGGTACGCCACGTTGTAGAGGAAGCGCCCGTAGTCGCGCGCGACCTCTTCCCACGTGGGGACACCGTCAGCCATGGATCAGAACGACGGGATGGGGGTGCTCGGTTCCCGAGGGCTCAGGCCGGCTCGGGGACGGCCCGCTCAGGCGCTCTTGGTCTCGCTGGTGTCGTCGTCCTCGCCGTCGACGCCCTTCTTGAACTCCTTGCTGGCCTGCCCGAGGGACTTGGCGAGCTTCGGCAGGCGCGTGCTGCCGAACAGGAGGAGGACGACGGCCAGGATGATGAGGAGCTCGGTGGCGCCGAGGTTCATGGCGAGGACCCTTTCGAGGGAGTTCCACCAGCGTACCTGGGTCGGAGACCATGGTCAGCCTCGAAGTGCCCGGGCCACCAATTCGAGGTCGTCGAGGGCCGTCACCGCGAACGGGACCGCCCCCAGACCCACGATCAGCGTCTCCACCCCGAGCGCCGCCCAGCCGTCGGCCTGGGCGCGGATCTGGTCGACCGTCCCGACGAGACGGCCCTCGCGCCACTGGTCGAGGGTGACCCCGTCGAGCACTCCCGGCGGCGACGCCGCCTGCAGCCGCTCGAAGCGGCGGGCGAGATCACGCTCGTCCTCGCCACACAGGGTGTAGAGACCGAGCGACCGGGTGACCGACTCGGGATCACGACCCGACTTCGTCGCACGCGCGATCGAGGACGTCGAGTCGCTCCTGATACGCCGCCGGCGTCCACACCCAGCACGTGTTCCAGCCGTCGGCGACGTCGGCCACCAACGAGAGCAGACGGTCGCCCTTGCCGCCGACGATGATCGGCGGCGACGGTGTCTGCACCGCGGGTGGTTCGTTCCGGGCGCCGTCGGCGCGGTGGTGCTCGCCGTGGAACGTGCACGGTCCACCGCCGAGCAGCCCGCGGAGGATGGTGATCGCCTCGCGCAGACGATCGAGTCGCTCACCCGGGCGCGGCATGTCCATGCCGATCGCCGCGTACTCGGGTTCGTACCATCCGGCGCCGATGCCGACGTCGAGCCGACCGTCGCACACGACGTCGAGGCCGGCGAGCGCCTTGGCGAGCACCGCGGCCGGTCGGAACGCCTCGCACAACACCAGCGTGCCGAGACGGACGCGCGTCACTTCGCCGGCGAGCGCGGCAAAGGCCACGATCGGATCGAGACATCCCTCGCGGTCGGGCGGGCCGCCGTACTTGGCCACGTCGAGGAAGAGATGATCGGACAGCCACAGCGAGTCGAACCCGGCGGTTTCGGCGGCGCGCGCCCACTCGACGACGCGTGTCCACGGCAACGGCGACTCGCCGGCCACCGAGTAGTCGTACTGCGGGAGCGCGAGGCCGAGACGCATCGCGCGGCACTCTACCGGCGTGTTCGGGCGCGCACGGCCGTACCCTGCACGAGTGCTCGAGTGCGTGCCGAACGTGTCGGAGGGCCGCGACCCAGAGGTGCTCGACGCGCTCGCCACCGCGTGCGGCGTAGCGCTGCTCGACCTGCACGTCGATGCCGACCACCACCGTTCCGTGTTCACCCTGGCCGGCGACGACACCCCGGAGGCGTTGCGGTCACTGGCGCTGGCGGTTGCCGAGCGCGTGGATCTGACCCGGCACGCCGGCGTCCACCCGCGCCTCGGCGCGCTCGACGTCGTGCCCTTCGTCGCGCTCGACGGACACGCGCGTGCCGACGCGATCGACGCCGCCCGCGCGTTCGGGGCCTGGGCAGCCGAGACGCTGGCCGTGCCGGTGTTCTTCTACGACGACGCCGACGTGACCGCGCGCACGTTGCCCGTCACACGACGCGACTCGTTCCACGCGCGCGCTCCCGACGTGGGCCCGGCGCGACCGCACCCGACGCTCGGTGCGATCGCAGTGGGCGCGCGTGCGCCCCTGGTGGCGGTGAACTGCGAGCTCGCGCGCGACGACCTGCGACTCGCGCGCGCGATCGCGCACGCGCGTGCGTGAGCGCGACGGTGGCCTCCCGGGCGTGCGTGCACTCGGCCTGTACCTCGAATCCGTCGGGCGTGCGCAGGTCTCGATGAACCTCGTGGCACTCGAGCGCACCGGACTGCAGGACGCATGTCGCGCGGTCGATGCACTGGCGCGCGATGCGGGCACCGAGGTGGCGCGCGTCGAGCTGGTCGGCCTGGTGAGCGCGGCCGAACTGGCGCGCTGCGACGACGAGTTCAGGGAGTGGTCGGGCATCGGGCCCGACGACACGATCGAAGCGCGCCTCGCCAGGAGGTAGCGCGGCGCGCTACGCCAGGGACCGGCCTACGCGCCGAGCGCGGTGCGGCGCTCGAGGGCACGCTGGCGGCGGACGCGGCGGCGTTCGCGTTCGGAGAGACCGCCCCAGATCCCGAACTTCTCGCCGTGGGCGAGGGCGTACTCGAGGCAGTCGACCCGCACCTCGCAGCTCCGACACACCGCCTTGGCCTCCCGCGTGGAGGCCCCCCGCTCGGGGAAGAAGAGGTCGGGGTCCACCCCGAGGCAGTTCGCCTCCTCCTGCCAGCGACGCTCGCCGTCGGCCGACGTGAATCGCTGCGTGGCCACCAGGGCGGCCAGGCTGGATGTGATCGGGCTCATGGTGAGGGGTTCGGGCATCGGCGTGCTCCCTTGCCAAGCAAAACGCGGGGGACGTCGAAATGACGCCGCTGGAATTACAGTGGTGTTACTATGCTTTGTCGTGAACCCGAGCGCAAGGGGTTTCTTCCTCGCGTCGGGAACGGCTGCGGGGGTCACGGAAGCACGCGCCCAGCATGGAGTCCGCGCGCTCGGACCCTGTAGCGCCAGCGTCCGGGGACCTACGCTCCGCCTCGTGGGCCCTCATCTCGAGGTCGCGTTGGGTGACATCGTGACCGAACACGTCCATGCCGTCGTGAATGCCGCGAACTCCTCGCTGCTCGGCGGCGGGGGCGTCGACGGCGCGATCCACCGGGCCGCCGGCCCGCGGCTCAAGGAGGCGTGCCGCGAGCTCGGCGGCTGCGCCTTCGGCGACGCCAAGGCCACGCCCGCCTTCGACCTGCCGGCCCGCTTCGTGATCCACACCGTCGGCCCGATCTGGCAGGGCGGGAGCGCGGGCGAGGCTCGGCTGCTGCAGAGCTGCTACCGGCGCTGCCTCGAGGTGGCCGACGAGATCGGCGCCGAGTCCGTCGCCTTCCCCGCCATCAGCACCGGGGCCTACGGCTACCCGGTGCCCGAGGCCACCAGGATCGCGGTCGAGACCGTGCG
Organism: uncultured Actinomycetes bacterium; assembly: GCA_963720765.1. GTDB lineage: Bacteria > Actinomycetota > Acidimicrobiia > IMCC26256 > DASPTH01 > DASUAS01. The sequence continues at coordinate 179,707 of CAVRGS010000005.1, read as the reverse complement.
CTCGACGATCACGAGCGTCCACTCGGTCCGCTTCGTGTGCTTCGACCCCGCAGTGCACGAGCGCTACGAGCGCGAGATCGCCGGGTAGAAGTCAAGCCCCAATTCGCCGAATTGGGGCTTGCAGTTCGGATTGCAGGGTGCTTCCATCGAACCTGTGTTCGATGTCGCCGAGCTCGCTGCCGAGGACCGATCGTCGTGGTCGGCCGCCGCGCGCCTGGCCCGCCTGGTCGAGCTCCGCGCCGCTGCAGGAACGACTCGACGCCGAGGTCCTGCGCCTGATCGGCGACTGTGATGCGGTCGACGCCTGGGAGCTCGACTGCCTCGGTGCGGTGTCGTGGCTGGCGTCGAAGACCGGTCTGGTGCGGGGTGCCGCGGCCCGGCTGGTGCGCACGGCTCGGTTCGTGCGCCGTCACGCCCAAACCGCGAAGGCGCTCGACGCCGGCGACGTCACCGTCCCCCACGTCGAACAGCTCGCGACCGCCGTGCGCCACCGCGAGGGGCTGTACGAGCGCGACGAGCACGTGCTCCTCGACACCGCCACCACCGTCGAGGTCCAGGACTTCCCCACGGTGATCCGCACGGTGGATGTCGCTCGCCGACGACGAGCTCGCCCGCGAAGACGCCCGGTACGCGTTCAACCGCCGCGGCTTCACCCTCGCCCCCACCACCGGTGGGAGCGTGCTCAGCGGGTTCCTCGACCCCGAAGCCTCGGTGAACGTCACCAAGACCCTCGACGCCTTGCAACCTCCCGACGGTGCCGCCGACACCCGCTCCGTCGCGCAACGCCGCGCCGACGCTCTCGTGCTCCTGTGTGAGCGGTGTCGGGGCGGCGAGCTCCCGACCTCCCGGCCCGTCGCGGGCGTCGAGGCGGTGTTCGACCACGACGGTCTCCGATGCGAGATCGAAGGGTTCGGGCCGGTCCCGACGTCGACCGTGGAGCGACTGCTGTGCGACTGCGCCCTCGGACGCGTCGTGATGAAGGGCCGCAGCCACCTCCTCGACCTCGGCCGCCGCACCCGCACCGTCCCCGACCGACTGCGCCGCGCCATCGTGCTCCGCGACGAGCACTGCCAGTTCCCCGGCTGCCGTGCCCCTGCCGCCTGGTGCGACGCACACCACCTCGTCTGGTGGACCCGCGGTGGCGCCACCAGTCTCGACAACTGCACACTCCTGTGCCGGCGCCACCACGTCGCCGTCCACGAAGGCGGCTGGAAGCTCGAACGCGGACCCAACGGGCTCACGCTGGCCGTGTGAGCGATGAGTTCCGATCCGTGGCATCGTCCTACCTGCATGCGAATCGTGATCAGTGAATTCATCAGCCTCGACGGCATCGTGCAGGCTCCCGGCGGCGCGGAAGAGGACACCGACGGCGGGTTCCAGCACGGTGGATGGTCGATGCCGTTCTTCGACCCCGAGATCATGGGCGGCTTCATCGGTGGTGCGATGGAGCACACCGACGCCATCCTCCAGGGTGCACGCACCTGGAAGGTGATGGCCGACGCCTGGCCGTCGCGCACCGGTGACGACGACCCGTTCACCGACTGGATGAACGGCGTGCAGAAGTACGTCGTGTCCGACTCGCTGGGCGACCACGACGTGGCGAAGTGGTCGCCGACGACGATCATCCGTCGCGACGAGCTCGTGCAGCAGGTCAGCGAGCTGCGCGCGCAGCCCGGTGGCGACATCAACGTCATGGGCAGCGCGACGGTGGCCAAGGCGCTGGTCGCCAACGACCTCGTCGACGAGCTCGACCTGATGATCGAGCCGATCGTGCTCGGCGGCGGCAAGAGCATCTACTCCGCCGACGGCATCGCCCGCCGGTTCCGCCTGGAGTCGGTGACCCAGGCGAACACCGGCGTGCTCTGCTGCCGCTACCTCCCCGAGTCCTAGGAGGCGACGGGCACCGGCTGGGGCGGCTCGGGGCCGACGTACCGGGCGCTCGGACGGATGATCGCGGTCTCGGTCGACTGCTCGAGCACGTTCGCACACCACCCGACGACGCGACTGGCGGCGAAGGTCGAGGTGAACAGCTCGCGCGGGATGCCGCACTGCTCCATCACCACACCGGCGTAGAACTCGACGTTGGTGTAGAGGTCGCGGCCGGGCTTCAGCTCCGCCAGCACCCGCTGCACGGTCTCCTCCACCTGCACCGCGAACTCGACCCGGTCGCCACCGAACGACTGGCCCAGCGAACGAGCGATGTCGCGCAACATCACCGAGCGTGGATCGTCGGTCTTGTAGACCGCGTGGCCGAAGCCCATGATGCGGTCACCGCCGGCGACCGCATCGCGCACCCACGCCTCGGTGCGGTCGGGTGAGCCGATGGCGTCGAGGGTGTCGAGTGCCCGGCTCGGTGCACCTCCGTGCAACGGGCCCGAGAGTGCTCCGAGCGCGGCCACGACCGCAGCACCGACGTCGGCCCCGGTCGAGGTGACGACGCGCGCGGTGAACGTCGACGCGTTGAACCCGTGATCGATCCCGAGGATCAGGTACTGCTCGACCGCACGGGCGCGACGCGGGTCGGGCTCCTCCCCGTCGATCATCCAGAGATAGTTCGCCGCGTGCCCGAGGTCGTCACGGGGCGCGATCGGTGCGAGGTCACGCGACGCACGGTGCAAGCCCGCGATCAGGACCGGGGTGGCTGCGGCGAGCCGGATCGCGTTCTCCCGGATCGTCTCCGGGTCGGCGTCGTAGGTGGGCGGCATGCCCTCGACCGCGGCCAGCTGCGAGAGCGCGGTGCGCAACGCCGCCAGCGGGTGTGGGTTCCCGGCCGCCAACGCGGGCAGGAGTTCGGCCACCTCGGGGGGCAGGTGGCGCGCCGCGGCGATGCGACGGGCGTAGGCGTCGCGGGCAACCACCGTGGGCAGCTCGCCCTCGAACAGCAGGTACCACACGTCTTCGAACGTGCGCACCGCCGCCAGCTCGGGGGCCGAGTACTGGCGGTAGTGGTAGAAGCCTTCGCGGCCGCGCACGTCGCCGAGCTCGGTGTCGGCGACGATCACGCCCTTCAGGCCGCGGGGGGCGGCGGCATCGGCCGCCGGGTGGGTCATGGTCATCGGTGCCATCTCCTTCGTGGTCAGTCGTCCCGAGCGTCCGCCCTGACCGACTGCTTGTCAACGTTGATTACTCATCAATATGATGGCGAGGTGAGCGACGAGCGCTGGTGCACCGCGGCGCAGGCGACGGCCCGCCTCGGGGTCAAGCCGCAGACGCTCTACGCCTACGTGAGCCGAGGCCTGGTGCGCCGGGAGCGCCCGCCGGGGAGCCGCACGAGCCGCTACTCGCGTGCCGACGTCGAGCGCCTCGCCGACCACGGCCGGCCCCGGACGCGCGACGGCGCGCCCGAGATCGCCATCGACCAGGCGGTGACGTCACTCGACCCCGGCGGCCACCTCACGTACCGCGGGTGGGACGTCGCGCAGGCCGCGACCAGCGCCCGCTACGAAGAGGTCGCGGCCTGGCTCTGGGGTGTGACCATCGGGCCGAACGAGCACTGGAGCTCGGACCGTGCCGAGCTCGCGGTCGCGCGCCAGGTGCAGGCCGCGCTGCCGCCCGACACGCCGCTGCCCGACCGCCTGCGCGTGACGGTCGCCGCGCTGCGTTCGACCGATCCGCTCCGCAACGACCGTCGGCCCGCGTCGGTGGCCGCGCGGGCAGGGACCATCATCGCCACGATGGTGAAGGCGTTGCCCCCCGTCGATGCACGGGACGAGCCGACGGCCACCGGATCGATCGCGCGGCGGCTGTGGACACGCGTGTCACCGCTCGAGCCGACGACCGCGCGCGTGCGCGCCCTCGACCGTGCCCTCTCATTGCTCGCCGACCACGAGCTGGCGACCTCGACCTTCGGCGTGCGCATCGCCGCGTCGACGTGGGCCGATCCGTACCTGCTCCTGCTCACCGGACTCGCCGTGGTCGGCGGTCCGTTGCACGGTGGCGCGTCGGAATTCGTGCGCACGCTGCTGCGCGACGCGGTCGCGACCACTCCGGAAGCCGCGATCGGCCAGGCGCTGCGCGAGAGCGAGCACGTGCCCGGGTTCGGGCATTCGGTCTACACAGGTCCCGACCCACGAGCCCCGGTGCTGCTCGACGCGGTGGAGCGGTGCAAGCCGCCGCGCGAGCTGTGGCGCGCCGCGCAGGGGGTGCTCGACGTGATGGCACGTGACGGCGGTCCGTACCCCAACGTCGACTTCGCGCTCGGCGTGCTGGGCGAGGCGACGCGCATGGTGCACGGCGCGGGCGAGACGATCTTCGCCGTCGCCCGCAGCGCGGGCTGGATCGCGCACGGGTTGGAGGAGTATCCCCACCGCCTCCGCTACCGCATCCGCGCCACCTACACCGGCCCCGACGTCGGGCAGGACGGAGGGTGAGTCAGCCGGCGCGGCGTTGCTGCTGGCGGCGGTGGTCGAGGAAGTCGACGAGGACGTAGTCGCCGAGGGTGTCGGCGTTGGTGAAGAACGCGCGACCGCCGTTGACGCGCATCATCTGCTCGACGAACGACTTGAGGTAGTAGCTCTCGTCGAGCATGAAGGTGTTGATGCGGATGCGGTCACGCGTGCAGCGCATGACCTCCTTGAGCGTCTCCTCGATGGTGATCGGCGACGGCGGGTACTGGAAGTACGCCTCGCCGTTCTCGATGTGGGCGGTGGGCTCACCGTCGGTGACCATGATGATCTGCTTGGTACCGGTCTGGCGCGACAGCTGCTTGCGCGCGAGCAGCAACGCGTGCTGCATGTTGGTGCCCCACTCGAAGTCCCAGCTCATCTCCGGCAGCAGCTCGGGCTTGACCTCGCGGGCGACGCGCCCGAACGACACGAGTCCGAAGTAGTCGCGAGGGAACTGGCTGGTGATGAGCGCGTGCAGCGCCATCGCCACCTTCTTCGCCGGGAGGAAGTTGTCGCGCATCGGCATCGACAGCGACACGTCGAGGAGCAGCACGGTGGCCGAGCGCGTGAGCATCTCGGTGCGCTCGACCTCGAAGTCCTCCGGCTTCAGGTGCACCGGCGTACCCGCGCCCGACCGCCAGATCGCGTTCTTGACCGTCTCCTGCACGTTGAGGTGGAACGGATCGCCGAACTCGTAGGGCTTGTGCTCGTGCGCGTGCTCGTTGCCGAAGCCGGTGCGCTCGAGCTCGTGCCGCCCGGCGCGGTCCTTCACCAGCTTCCGGTACAGGTCGGAGAGCGCCTTGTTGCCGATGGCGCGGATCGCACGCGGGGTGAGCTCGAGCCGGCCCTCCCGCTGCTCGATGAGGCCCGCGTCCTCCAGCATCCGCTGCAGCTCGCGCAGGCGGTCGAGTGACTTCGCGGCATCGTCGCCGAGCAGCTCGCGAGCGCGGTCGAGGTCGACCTCGGCCAGCTCACCCGGCTGCGTGGCCGACTTCATGAGGTTCTCGAGCGCGTCGAGATCGCCGAGCGTGTCGAGCAACGACGGCATGTCGCCGAACTGCAGCGGGTCGTCGCCGCTGAAGTTCTGTGACCGCTGCCAGGGCAGGTTGGGGAACGCGCCCTGCAGGTTGCGCGACAGCTGATCGACCTGCCACCGCAGGTCCATGTCTTCGAGCAGCGACTCCGACAGCGCCTGCAACTGCGCGCGCTGCTCGGGTGACATCGAATTCATCAGCTGCTGCATCTGCGCCATCGACTGCGCCATCTGCTCGAGCAGCTCGTCGAGGGTCTGCGGGTTGCCGGGGAAGAACTCGCCGTGGCGTTCCATGAACCCGTCGAAGTCGGGCTCCTCGCCGCGCTCGCGCTGCTCGAGCATCTGGTTGAGCTCGTTGAGCATGTCCTTCATCTGCGCCATGCGCTCGGGCGTCATGTTCTGCATGCCCTCGCTGAGCTGGTTGAAGTAGCTCTGCATCAGCTGCTCGCGCAACTGGTCCATGAGCTCCTCGAACCGCTCGCGCGCGGCGTCGTCCATGAACTCGTAGTTCTGCATCGCCTGCACGCGGCCCGCGAGGTCGGGCGGCATCTCGTCGAGCTGGCGACGACGCTCCTCGGCGACGTCCTCCACCAGCTCCTGGCGGCGCTGGTCACCCGAACGGGTGGCTTCGTCGACACGCCGGTCGATGCCCTCCCGCTCCATGTCGGCGACCTCGTCGAGCTGGTCGGCGATGTCGTCGTAGACGCCGCCGAGATCGCGGCGTTCGAGCTCCTCACGGCGACGCTGGCGCAGCTTCTCGAGCATCTCCCGCAGGCCCATGAGCTGCTCGCCGTTGCGGTCCTGGAACCCCTGCTGCATCATCCGCCGCAAGGCCGCGTTGAGGTCGCCGTGGTACAGCAGATCGTCGGCCATCTCGTCGAGCAGCGACTCGGCGTCGAGGTCGAAACCGGTCTGCGTCCCGTCCCACCTCGAGTACCGGAATCCGGGACGGTTGCGGGCCATCGACCCACCGTACCGGTTCGCGATCGGGCCCGGCGAGGGACCACAATGCGGGCATGCACGCGTTGCGAGGAGTCGGCCTGCGAGTGGTCGTCGTCATCGGGCTCCTCGCCGCCCTCACCGCGTGCTCGGGCGACTCCGAGAAGTCGCTGCCCACGCCGAGCAAGGCGTTCTGTCAGGCCGCCTACGACTACGACACCAACCTGCCGAAGCTCATCGGCAAGATCCAGCAACAGACGGCGCTGGTGCAGAAGCTCGCCGAGCACGCGCCGAAGGACATCGCTGCCGACGCGCAGACCTACCTCGAAGCCATGCAGCGCCGCGCGAACGGCGACAAGAGCGTCGTCGACAACCCGAAGATCCAGACCGCGGTCGACAACGTCAACCGCCGCGCGGCCGACGGCTGCCAGCTCTACAAGCAGAACAAGGACGGCAGCGGCGGCATCTGACCCGCCGCGTCGCTACCCGCGCCCGCGGTAGGCGGCGCGACCTCCGAGGGCGTCCTTGTTGAGACGCTTCGACAGGTGCAGGCCCTCGAGGACGAACTCGGCGGCCGACGCGACTCCGGCAGGTGTCTCTCCCACCTCGAGATCGGCGAGCGTGGCGCGGAGTGCGGGGACGTCGGTGAGCAGCTTGGCGTACTCCGACGACGCGATGTCCTCGCCGGTGTGCACGACCAGGCCGCTCTCGAACGCGGTGACGACGTCGGTGAGCTTCTCGGGCCGAGTGCGCGCCCGGAACGTCTCGAGGATCGCCGCCTTCACGATGCGGTCGAGCACCTGCTCCTCGCGGCCGTCATCGACGGTCTCGAACTCCACCTTGCCCGCGGTGCTGGCCACCAGCGCGTCGAGGTCGCTCACGCGCGGCACCACTTCGGTCTCGCCGTGACGCAGGGCGCGGCGGGTCGCGTTGGCGACGAGCGTCTCGTAGTTGGCGATCGAGAGCCGCACCGACACGCCCGATCGCTGGTTGATGTGCGGCGAACGTCGAGCCTGCTGGCTCATCTCGGCGACGATCTCGGCCATGAACGACGGCACCTGCACGTTGAGCCCGTCGGCGGTGAGCGGTCTCGCCTCCTGCTCGATGACCGCGGCCTCGAGCTCGGCGTCGAGCGGGTAGTGCGTACGGATCTGGGCGCCGAAGCGGTCCTTCAGCGGGGTGATGATGCGACCGCGGTTGGTGTAGTCCTCGGGGTTGGCCGAGGCGAGGAGCATGAGGTCGATCGGGAGGCGCACCTTGTAGCCGCGGATCTGCACGTCGCGCTCCTCGAGCACGTTCAGCAGACCCACCTGGATGCGCTCGGCGAGGTCGGGGAGCTCGTTGATCGAGAAGATGGAGCGGTTGGTGCGCGGCACCAGGCCGTAGTGGATGGTGAGCTCGTCGGAGAGGTAGCGACCCTCGGCGACCTTGATCGGGTCGACCTCACCGATGAGGTCGGCGATCGACGTGTCGGGCGTGGCCAACTTCTCGCCGAAGCGACGGTCACGGTGCACCCACTCGATCGGCGCGTCGTCTCCGCGCTCGGCGATGAGCACACGCGCGTGCTGCGAGATCGGGTGGTACGGGTCGTCGTTGATCTCGCTCCCGGCGACGATCGGCATCCACTCGTCGAGCAGCGCGGTGAGCGACCGGATCATGCGGGTCTTCCCCTGACCCCGCTCGCCCAGGAAGATCACGTCGTGTCCCGCGATCAGCGCGTTCTCGAGCTGGGGCAGGACGGTGTCCTCGTAGCCGATGACACCCTCGACCAACGGCCGTCCCTCGCCGATGCGGGCGAGCGCGTTGGACCGCACCTCTTCCTTGACCGGGCGCGACACCCACCCGTCGCTCTTGAGCTCGCCGAGCGTTCCGGGACGGGTCATGCGCGCGCTCCTGGGGTCGGGGAAGGTCGCCAGGACCCTCTTCGGCCACCGTATCCGCGGCCGGCCATTTGAGAAAACTCTCACAATCCCATGTTCACAAGCGGTGCCAGGTACGTTTCGGACATGGCGAAGGTGGAGGAAGAGCTCTCGACCGCTGCTCAGGACGCCGGCGCCGACGACGCCGACGTGCTGGCGCGGTACACGGGTCCCCCGGTCCCGGCTCCGCGACCCCAGGGTCACTTCCTGGTGCGGTTCTGGCGCTCGGCGGTCGGCAAGAAGTGGGTCATGGCGATCACCGGGATCATGCTGCTGGGCTTCGTGCTCGCACACATGATCGGCAACCTCGAAGGTGTTCCTGGGGAAGGAGCACCTGAACGTCTACGGCGAGTGGTTGCGTGACGTCGGCGAACCGGCGTTCCCGCGCTCGTTCCTGTTGTGGGTGCTGCGCATCGGGCTGATCGGCGCGTTCTTCGGGCACATCGTCGCCGCGTACCAGCTCACCCGGATGAACCAGAAGGCCCGGCCCACGAAGTACCAGTCGAAGCGCGACTACATCGCGGCGAACTTCGCCTCGCGCACGATGCGCTGGACCGGCATCATCGTGGCGCTGTTCCTCGTCTTCCACCTCGCCGACCTCACGTGGGGCTCTGCGAACCCCAACTTCGTGCGCGGCGACCCGTACGACAACCTCTTCGCCAGCTTCGACCGCCCGGCCGTCGCGATCATCTACATCGTGGCGATGCTGGCGCTCGGGTTCCACATCTTCCACGGCGCGTGGAGCATGTTCCAGAGCCTCGGGCTCAACAACCCGCGGTGGAACATCTGGCGCCGCTACTTCGCGATCGGGTTCGCGGTCGCTCATCACCGTCGGCAACATCAGCATGCCCCTGCTCATCACCACGGGAGTCGTGACCAGATGATCGGTGAGCTCGACGCCAGGATCCCCGAAGGGCCGATCGCCGAGAAGTGGTCGCAACACAAGTTCGACGTGAAGCTGGTGAACCCCGCCAACAAGCGTCGGTTCGAGATCATCGTCGTGGGCAGCGGGCTCGCGGGTGCGGCCGCGGCGGCGACCCTCGGCGAGCTCGGCTACCGGGTGAAGCTGTTCACGTTCCACGACACACCGCGGCGCGCGCACAGCATCGCCGCGCAGGGCGGCATCAACGCAGCCAAGAACTACCCGAACGACGGCGACAGCGTCTACCGGCTCTTCTACGACACGGTCAAGGGCGGCGACTTCCGTGCCCGCGAGGGCAACGTGTACCGCCTCGCCGAGGTGAGCGTCAACATCATCGACCAGTGCGTGGCGCAGGGCGTGCCGTTCGCACGCGAGTACGGCGGCCTGCTCGACAACCGTTCGTTCGGTGGCGCCCAGGTGTCACGCACGTTCTACGCCCGCGGCCAGACCGGCCAGCAGCTGCTGCTCGGTGCCTACCAGGCACTCTCGCACCAGGTCGCGCGCGGCACCGTCGAGCTGCACACCCGCAGCGAGATGCTCGATCTCGTGGTGAAGGACGGTCGCGCCGCCGGGATCGTCACCCGCGACCTCACCACCGGCGCGGTGCAGTCGTGGTCGGCACACGCCGTCGCCCTCTGCACCGGCGGATACGGCAACGCCTACTACCTGTCGACGAACGCCAAGGCCAGCAACGTCACTGCCGCGTGGCGTGCGCACCGGAAGGGCGCACTCTTCGCCAACCCCTGCTTCACCCAGATCCACCCCACGTGCATCCCGCGCAGCGACGACTTCCAGTCGAAGCTCACGCTGATGTCGGAGTCGCTGCGCAACGACGGTCGGGTGTGGATCCCCAAGCAGCTCGACGACCCGCGCTCCCCCGACCAGATCCCGGTCGACGACCGCGACTACTTCCTCGAGCGTCGCTACCCCGCGTTCGGCAACCTCGTGCCGCGCGACGTGGCGTCGCGCGCGATCAAGACCGAGGTCGACGCCGGCCGCGGCGTCGGGCCGCAGAAGAACGGCGTGTACCTCGACTTCCAGGAGTCGATCGAGCGCCTCGGTCAGGACGTCGTCGAGGAGCGCTACGGCAACCTCTTCGAGATGTACGAGCGCATCACCGACGAGAACCCGTACAAGGTCCCCATGCGGATCTATCCCGCCATCCACTACACGATGGGCGGGCTCTGGGTCGACTACAACCTGATGAGCAACGTGCCCGGGCTGTACGTGCTCGGCGAGGCCAACTTCGCCGACCAGGGCGCCAACCGCCTCGGGGCGAGCGCACTCATGCAGGGCCTCGCCGATGGCTACTTCGTGCTCCCGTCGACCATCTCCGACTACCTCGCGCCGCAGCTCGGCAGCGAGCCGGTGCCCGCCGACGATCCCGCGTTCAAGGAGTCGGAGGCGGCGGTCGCCGACCAGACCAAGCGGTTCCTGTCGGTGAACGGCAAGCACTCGGTCGACCACTTCCACCGCGAGCTCGGCAACATCTTGTGGGACAACTGCGGGATGGCGCGCAGCCAGCAGTCGCTGGAGAAGGCGCTCACCGACATCCCCGCGCTGCGCGAGGAGTTCTACGCCGACGTGTGCGTGCCCGGCAGCGGGGCGACGCTCAACCAGTCGCTCGAGAAGGCCGGGCGCGTGGCCGACTTCCTCGAGTTCGGCGAGCTGCTCTGCCTCGATGCCCTCACCCGTGAGGAGTCGTGCGGCGGCCACCTGCGGGTGGAGCACCAGACCGAGGAAGGCGAGGCCCTGCGCGACGACGAGCACTTCTCGCACGTCGCCGCGTGGGAGTTCGAAGGCGTGGGCAGCGCCCCGACGCTCCACAAGGAGCCGCTCGAGTTCGAGTACGTCCACCTCGCCCAGCGCTCGTACAAGTAGGCGGAAGGCAGCATGAATCTCAAGCTCCGCGTCTGGCGCCAGGCCGGCACCGACGCCACCGGCGCGTTCGAGGACATCGACGCCACTGACATCAGTCCCGAGATGTCGTTCCTCGAGATGTTCGACGTCGTCAACGATCGGCTGATCGCCCAGGGCCGCGAGCCGATCGCGTTCGATCACGACTGCCGCGAGGGCATCTGCGGCTCGTGCTCGATGATGATCAACGGCCGCGCGCACGGGCCGTCGGAGGGCACGGCGACGTGCCAGCTGCACATGCGCAAGTTCAACGACGGCGACGAGGTCGTCGTGGAGCCGTGGCGAGCAAGGGCTTTCCCCATCATCAAGGACCTGGTGGTCGACCGCAGCGCCTTCGACCGCATCGTCGAGGCCGGCGGCTACATCAGCGCGCCGACCGGCAGCGCTCCCGACGCCAACCTGATCCTCGTGCCCAAGGAAGCTGCGGACGCGGCGATGGACGCCGCTGCATGCATCGGGTGCGGCGCGTGCGTGGCTGCGTGCCCCAACGGGGCCGCGCAACTGTTCACCGCGGCCAAGGTCGCGCACCTCGGCCTGCTCCCGCAGGGCCAGCCCCAGCGCTACGAGCGGGTGATCAACATGGTCGAGGTGATGGAGAGCTACTTCGGTTCCTGCACCAATCACGGCGAGTGCGAGAAGGCGTGCCCGAAGGAGATCAGCATCGACTTCATCGCGCTCCTCAACCGCGACTACGTGAAGGCGCAGTTCAAGAACCGCAAGCTCACCGGCCAGAAGTCCTGACTTCCATCACTCGGGCGCGAGCGACTCGAGGTCGGTGACGACGCGGTCGACGTCGGCCTGGGCGCGGGCGATGCGACCGCGACAGAGCTGGATCAGCTCGCTGGCCCGCTGGACGCGGGTGGCGAGCACGTCGACGTCGAGGTCGTCGCGCTCGAGCTCCTCGAGGATGTCGTCGAGCTCGCGCATGGCGTCGGTGTAGCCGATCTCGTCAGTCAACTGGTGCTCTCCTGCGTGGAAGTCTGCGTCGGTGCGATCGTCGGTGCGATCGTCGGTGCGATCGTCGGGGTGATCGTCTCGACGCGGCTGGTGACACGTCCGCTCGCGAGCTCGGTCTCCACCAGCGCGCCTGCGGCGATCGCGTCGCTGGCGCGCAGCACGCGGCCGTCGGCGTCGCGGGTGATGGAGTAGCCCCGTTCCAGCACGCGCCGTGGATCGAGCGCGCGCACGACCGCCTCGCTGCGATCGAGCCGCATCGCCGCCCGCTCGAGGTGGTGCTGCGAGTGGGACACGAGCTCTCGCTCGCGGGCCGTCACGGCGACTCGTCGGTCACGCGTGGCGCGCCGACCGAGCTCCGCGACCCGGCGCGCGCAGGTGTCGAGGTGCGCGCCGAGGTCGACGGTGCGACGACGGGCCAGCTCGTCGAGGCGGCCGTGGGCACGGTCGAGGCGGGTGTGCTCGCGCACCACGGCGGTGGTGGCGCTCCGACGGGCCCGGCGCGCGGCATCGTCGAGCTCGCGTCCGGCGACGGCCATCCGCTGCCGGGCGCGCGCCGCCACACGCTGCGATGCGTGATCGAGCGCACCGACGAACTCGTCGACCTGACGGACGAGCAGCTGGGCACACGCCGTGGGGGTCTTGCACGCGGTGTGGGCGACCTCGTCGGCGACGCTGCGGTCGACCTCGTGGCCGACACCGGTGAACACCGGCACGTCCATGGCGGCGATCGCCCGCGCCACCAGCTCGGTGTCGAACGGCGCGAGGTCGGCACGAGCCCCGCCGCCCCGCGCGAGCACGACGACGTCGAGGTCGAGCCGCGACAGCTCACCGAGCGCCCACTTGATGCGCTGAGGCGCGCCCGCGCTCTGCACCGCGACGTCGACGACGCCGACGCGCCACGCGTACGGCGAGCGCTCCAGCTCGTCGACGAAGTCGTGGTAGGCGGCGCTGCCGTCGCTGGTGATCAGCCCCACCCGCAGCGGTACCGGTGCGAGCTCGAGCGCACCGTTGACGCCCAGGAGACCTTCCGCCGACAGGACCCGCAGCACCTGTTCACGGTTGGCCGCGAGCCGGCCGACGGTGAACACGGGGTCGATGCCCGTCATCACCAGCTGGTACTGACCGGTGGGCGGGTGCACGCGGACCCGGCCCCGGATGCGCACCTCGACGTCGTCACCCAATGTCGCGCCCGGGACCTCGGCCAGGGCACGGCGCACCTTCGGAGCGTCGTCGCTGAACAGCGCAACGTCGAGGCGGCCCTGGATCCGGTCGCCGCGGCCCGCCTTCTCGACGAGCTTGAAGTAGGTGTGGCCGTTGCGCTTCCTGAGGTTCTGGACCTCGCCCTTCACCCAGAGCTCGTCGGGGTGGGCGCGCCGGATGGCGTCGCGCACGAGCGAGTTCAGCTCGACGACGGAGTAGGTGGGGTCCTCCGCGACGGGCTCCGTGAACCCGAACGACGCCTGCTCCATGACCGGCTCCATCGGTGGCGACAGTAACGGTTGGCTGTGACACCGGCGCCGAATTCCCAGGTCGGCGGCGCCCGCGTTGCCACAAACTCGTTCCCCACTGGTCGACCGCCCGTCGCGGGCTCGACACGCTGCGTTTACATCCCGTCCGTACTGTGACTCCTGGGAACCTGCAGAGAGGAGCGATCGTGAGCAACCACTTCGAGCCCACGACCGAGTATCCGCCCACCAACTGGGAGAGCGACGCCGAGTTCGTTGCTCCCGGCCCGATGTCCAGCCCCCTGGCGAACTACCTCGCGATGTGTGCCCCCCGGTCACCTCGCGTGTCGAATGCGAACCACTTCCGGGTCCACGCCGACCTCGTGCTCGTCGGCGCCGCGTCCGTCAACTGACCGGTCGAACTGGCCGGTCCGACTCACGAGTCGACTGAGGAGTCGACTGCACCGGCGTCGAGCCCGGCGCACCGACAGAGCCACCGACAACCACCGACAACCGACAGAAGCCGGCGCCCGCCCGACGGGCGCCGTCGTCGCGTCTCGGGACGCGCGGTTCGGACGGTTACTTGGCCGTGGTGGTGGTCGTGGCGGCGGAGCTGGGAGCGGCCAGCAGCGCGTTCCACGTGGCCGCGTTCACCACGCCGTCGGCCGGGGTGATGCCCTTGTCGGTCTGGAACTTGACGACCTGGGCCTTGGTGCCGGAGCCGAAGCTGCCGTCGGGGGTGCCGACGTCGTACCCCAGGGCGTTGAGGCGCTGCTGGAGGATCGTCGTGTTCGCGGTGTCGGGCGTGCCCTCTTGGATGGTGGGGTGCGCCGGGACGGTGGTGGTGGTCACCTGCGGCAACGTGGTGATCGTGGTGACGGTCGCGGTGTCGCCACCGGACGCTGCTGCTGGCTGCGGTCGGGAACCCGTCACCGGGTTCGATCGCGAGCAACACCGCGCCCGTGATGACCGCGAGCACGATGATGACCACACCTCGTGTGTTCTGGAACCACTGCTCCACGCCCTGAGCTTACGTACTCGACGTCCCGTCTGCCCGGTTCCGAGCGCGGTTCCCGGAGCGGAGCTCGCGCCAGAGCGCGTGGTAGTTCGGGAACTCGAGGGTGGGCGTGACGTAGCCCGACTCCTGCAGCGCCCGGTGGTACTCGGGGAGGTGACGCATCGACACCCCGGCGTCGACGTGGTGCGCGAGGTGCCAGCCGATGTGGAAGGGCACGAGGAACGTGCGTGACCACCACGACTGGCGGACGGAGTGCGTGGTGGCACGCCGGTCGGCTGATGCGTCCATGCCACCGTGCTCGGCGATCGAGCGGAGCCGGTTGATCACCCGCCACACCGTCAGGTAGGGCAGCACCCAGAACGCCGGGTACACCCACCACACGCCGCCGGCGATGGCAGCGGCCAACAGGACGGCCTGCACGAGCACGATCTTCCAGAGCGTGTGTCGCACGCGCGCGTCGGGCGAGCGGAAGCCGGCGAGCTGCTGGCGGAACAGCCTCATGCCGGTGCGGCCGGTCGCGTCGCGCACCAGCTTGCGCCGGAAGCTGGCGCGGGTGATCGGATAGCCCGCGTAGAGCGGGATGTCGGGTTCGTCGGGCCCGAATTCCTTGCGGTGGTGCGCCATGTGCACACGGCGGTAGGCGTCGGTCGACGTGAAGCTCGGGGTACCCGAGCAGCCAGCGCCCGACGACGTCGTTGGCGCGGCGGTTCGCGAACAGCAGCTCGGTGCGCGGACTCGTGCATGAGCGACGCGAGCTGCGCGTGCGTGCGCCCCATCAGGAGGAACGCGACCGCGTACCCGACCGGGTTCCCCCACCAGACCGCGAGACCGACGATCACGATCGGCCTGCAGCCACACCGATGCCACCGACAGCGCGTTGCGCCACGACGGAATGCTGCGCAACCGGTCGCGGAACTCGGGCTGCGGACGGCCGTCGGCGCGCACGAGTGCCGTCTCGCGCCCAGGAGTGAGCAATTGCGGCGCCGGCACCATGCCGCCCAGGGGCCGGCCCGCGAGCACGCCCGCGTCGGTCATGGTGACAATGGTACGCCCGGGTGGACTCAGGCCAGCAGGTCGGCGTAGTCGGGGTGCTCCTCCACGAACCGCTCGACGAACGGGCACTCGGCCACGATCGTTCGGCCCTTCGTCCGGACGTCGTCGAGCGCCGCCTGCACCAGCGTGGCGCCGTAGCCTGCGCCGCGCTTGGGCGTCGAGATCACGGTGTGGGGGAAGACGAGCGCGCCGTCGTCGCGCTCGTGGTACTCGGTGAACCCGAGGAGATGCTCGTCGTCATGGAGCTCGTACCGGGAGCGGGAAGGGTTGTCGGTGACCGTGAGGGCCATCAGGCGAGCTCGCCCCCCGTTCCGGCTTCGGCCCCGACCGCGGCGTACCCCTGGGCGATGCGCTCGATCCACCACTGCGGGGCGTGGTCGATCACGTTCCCGATGTTCGAGTAGTCGTGCCAGCGGACGATCGTGCCGTCGCGCAGCTCCATCACCGTGACGAACGGATGGAGGATCACCTCGCCGGTGGCGAACTGCCACTCCTCGACGTGCTCGAGGATCACCAGGTCACCCTCGGCCACCATGTGGCGCGGGTGGTGGTAGTAGCCCGACAGCGGCTCGATGCCGATCTTGAGCCGGTCGACGATCTGCTGCGGTCCGCGCGCGCCCTGGCCGTCGACGCCGACGTCCGTGTAGTGGGCGTCGTCGGAGAAGAACGTGGCCATGCGGTCCCAGTCGCGCAGGAAGTGCGCCTCCCAGTACCGCTCGACCACCTGCCGGTTGCGCGCTTCCTCTGTGCTCATGGTGCGGAGTCTGGCCCACGGCGCGCGCTGTGATCCACTGGTGCGATGCCCGCACCCCGTGATCTCACCCCGGAAGCGCACGCGTTCCTCGCCGAACGCCACCTCGGGACGCTGAGCACCACCAGGCAGGACGGGACGCTGCACGTCTGTGCGGTCGGGTTCACGTGGGACGCCGACGCTCTCCTCGTGCGCGTGATCACCCGCGAGGGCTCGCAGAAGGTGCGCAACGTGGAACGCACCGGGCGCGGCGCGGTGGCGCAGGTCGACGGCGGGCGGTGGCTGTCGCTCGAAGGTCCGGCGCGTGTCACACGCGAGCCACCGGAGGTCGCGGACGCGGTGGCGCGCTACACCACGCGCTACCAGGAGCCCCGCCCCAGCACGGAGCGGGTGGCGATCGAGATCAGCGTGGAACGGGTGCTCGGTCGGGCGTGAACGCTCCCACACCGCGGTCGGTGCCTCCGGCGCGTCGTGCGGAGGTGTGCCGAGGGGACCGTCGTGTTCCCGGAGCAGGCGCACCTGGCCGAGCGGTGGCGCCCGGCGATCAGCCGGGGTCGGCGACGATCACCGCGTCGGAGTTCCCCCGTGTGCCCCGACGCCTATCCCTCCCGGCTGAGCACCACTTCGGGGTCGGGTTCCGCCGGCTCGATCGCAACCAGCGCCTCGATCAGCGGTTCGGGCTCGCCGGTGATCGGCGGGGTGCGCGGCAGCAGCAGCGAGAGGACAGCTCCCACCGCCACGAACCCGGCGGCCAGCAGCAGCGCGGGGCGCACTGCTTCGGTGATGCCGGTGGCCAGCGCGTGGCTGAGCGTCGCGGCGTCGACGGCCCCGGTGCCTCGCGGTACCGGGAACGACGCACCCTGCGCGTGCACGCCCGCGACCGCGGTGTCTCGTAGCGAGGCCGGGAGCGCGGCCGACTTCACCGCCGCGAGGGTGCGCGACACGGTGAGGCTCGCGAACACCGAACCGACCACCGCGACGCCGAGCGCGGCGCCGACCTGGCGCACGGTGGAGTTGGTGCCGCTGGCCACCCCCGACTTCTCGGGTGGGATGTCGGAGAGGATCACGTTGGTGAGCTGCGAACTCGTGAAGCCGATGCCGAACCCGAAGAGGCCGTAGGGCACCAACAGGTCGACGAACTTCATGCTCGGGTCGACGACGAACGCCACGAACACGAGCCCGACGACCTCGAGCACGAGTCCGAGCTGCACGACGCGCGCGACGCTCGTGTACCGCGTGAGGTAGCCGCCGAGCTGGGATCCGATGACGATGCACACGCCGAACGGGAGCATCCAGAAGCCGTTGGTCTCGGCGCTCAGGTGCTTGGCGTCCTGCAGGAAGACGGGCAGGACGAAGAACATGCCCATCTGGCCCATGGCCAGCGCGCTGGTGGTGATCAGCCCGTACCGGAAGCCGCGGTGGCGCAGCTGTCCGAATTCGAACAGCGGACTGCGGTCGTGGCGCTCCTTCCACCGTTCGAGCTTGAAGAACGCGAAGAGGATCGCGAGCGCGACGAGCATCACCAGCGGGATGAACGAGACGCCGAGGTCCGAGGACCAGACCTCGGCTCCGCCGATGCTGAGCGCCTGGAGCGGGCGGAACCAGCCGTAGCGCGCGCCCTCACTGAGCGCGAACACGAACAGGAACATCCCGAGCGCGATCAGACACGCACCCGGGACGTCGATGCTCGTGCGCCTGGTCGCCGGGCGATCGCGGCGGACGAACAGCAACACGCCCAGGATGGCGAGTGGCGCCACGATCACGTTGATGCCGAAGGCCCACCGCCACGTGTAGTTGGTGGTGAGGAACCCGCCGATCACGGGACCGAGTGCCACCCCCACGCCGACCGTCCCGCCCCAGGCCGCGAACGCAGTGGCGCGCTCGCGTCCGTGGAACGTGGTGGAGATGATCGAGAGCGTGGTCGGGAGCATCAACGACGCGCCGATGCCTTCGATGATCGCCTCGCCGACGATCAGGCTCGGGATGTTCCAGGACAGCGCGGCGAGGAGTGATCCGGCACAGAACAGCGACGCGCCGACGATGAAGATGCGGCGCTGACCGAACACGTCGGCCAGGCGCCCGCCGATGATGAGGAGGCTGGCGAAGGTGAGCGCGTACCCCGTGATCACCCACTCGACCGCGGGCAGGGTGGTGTGGAAGTCGCGCAGGATCGTCGGGATCGCGACCGTCAGCACCGAGTTGTCGAGCACGACGATCAGTGCGGCGACGACGACGACCGCCAACGTGATCCACCGGCGCGGATCGGGGGCCGGCTGGCTCACGACACCGTCGTCACGCGGTCTGGCCCCCGTCGATCACGAACTCGGCGCCGGTGGAGTACGAGTTGTCGTCCGACACCAGCCACAGCGCGAGCTTGGCCACTTCTTCCGGCTGCGCGTAGCGCTGCAGCGGTACGCCGATCACGTCGGCGAGGCCGTCGAGGTCGGTGCCGGCCATCATCGGCGTGTCGATGATCCCGGGGTGGATGGAGTTGACCTTGATCCCGTGCGGACCGAGCTCGATCGCCGCGCCCTTCGTCATGCCCCGCACCGCCCACTTGGTCGCGGCGTAGGCGAAGCACGCGCTCGCGCCGCTGAGCCCGCCGACCGAGGAGATGTTGACGATCGAACCGGAGGCCTGTTCCTTCATCTGTGCTGCGACCGCCTTCATGCCGAGGAACACACCCGTCTGGTTGACGGCGACGACCTCGTTCCACGACTCGAACGACGTGTCGGCCATGCGTTCCCACCGCAGGATCCCCGCGTTGTTCACCAGGATGTCGAGACGACCGTGCTCCGCGACCACACGCGCCACGAGCGCATCCCACTGCGCAGGATCGGCGACGTCCTGCTGCACGAACGTCGCGCCGACGTCGGCCGCGGTCTTCTCGCCGTCCTCGACGAGCACGTCGGTGACGAACACCGTCGCACCCTCGTCCGCGAACAGCGCGGCTTCGGCCGCACCCTGCCCGCGCGCGCCGCCGGTGATGATCGCGACCCGTCCGTCGAGCTTCCCCATGTTCGCGTCCCCTCCACGTGCCGTTCGTGGGCCCACGGTAACGCCGGTGGGTACGGTGCCCCCATGGCCCGACCGACTGCCGTGCTGCTCGACGTGGGCGGCGTGTTCCTGCTGCCCGAGCACCACCGCATCCTCGGCGCGTTCACTCGCGCCGAGCACCCGGTCGCGGCCGAGATCCTCGACGACGCGCACTATGCGGCCGCGGTGCGGTTCGGGATCGACCTCGACGCCGAGGCCGACTGGTCGGCGTGCTGGGCCGCGTACCTCGAGGGGTACGCAGAGTTCTGCGGCGTGGCCCCCGGGGTCCGGGACGACGTCCACCTGCACCTCGACAGCGAGTTCGCCGACGCCGCGCTCTGGTACCGCGAGGTGCCGGGGTGTCGCGCCGGGCTCGCCGAGCTCGCCGCGACCGGCGTGCGCCTCGGCATCGTGTCGAACGCCGACGGCATGATCGGCCAGCGCCTCCGTGAGCGCGAGCTCGTGCAGGTCGGACCGGGGGTCGGGGTCGAGGTGGACTGCGTCATCGATTCCGGCGCGGTCGGCGTCATGAAGCCCGATCCGCGCATCTTCCAGCTCGCGCTCGACGCGATGGGCCTGGACGCAGGTGACGCGTGGTACCTGGGTGACATGCCGGGCATCGATGTCGTGGGCGCGCGCCGGGCCGGGATTCGCCCGTTCCTGGTCGATCCGTTGGAGCTGCACCTCGACGCCGACTACGACCGGGTCTCGTCACTGACGGACCTCGCGCGACGCGTCACCGAGGGCTGACCCGGGTTTGGCGCGTCGGTCCGCTTGGGCACGACCGACGCATGGACGATGCCCAGCAGTTCTCCCTTGCCGGTGCGCGCCGCGCGGCCGAGCACGACGCGCTCGCGCGGTGGGTCGGTGACTTCCTCGCCAGTGCGGGCAGCGACAACGGGGTGCTCGCCGCCGCGCTCGCGCAGCAACGTCACTGGTGGCTGGGGCCGCTGGAGATCCCGCTCGAGGATCTCATCCGCCTCGCCGGCCCCGAGGACGAGGCGCTGTGCACGATCGAGCCCGACGAGTGGGAAGACGACGTCGGCGCCATGACCGACAGCCTGGACGACGGCTGGCAGCCGCCCCCGTTGCTCGCGGAGTACCAGGAGGGGAGGCTGGTCCTCCAGGACGGCAACCACAGGTTCGAGGCGCTGGTGCGCGCCGACGAGTCGCACGCATGGACCCTCGTCTACTTCGACGATCCGCACGACCGTGACGACTTCATCGCCGCATCGACGCGCACCGGGTGACGCGCACCGGGTGACGCGCCTGACGCCGGTGACGATCGGCGGAACTCGTCCTCGACCTTCTCCCTGGTCTTCTCGGCGCCGGCCTTGGCCTTCTTGCCCGCCATGTCCGGTCACCTCTCGTCGCGTCGTCGAACGACGCAGCGCTATCCCACACGGCCTGGGTCGAATCCCGCTCCGAGGCGCGCGAACGCGTCGTCGAGGAGCACGCCGAGGTCGGGCGCCGACGTGTCCGCGACCCATGCGTCGAGCGCGACACGCAGTGCGGCGGTGGTGACCGCGGTGACGAGCACCAGATCGTCGCGCGCGACGGCCTCGTGCTGCGCGAGCGCGCGTCGCTCGAGCACGTCGACCACCTCGACCTCCCACCCGTGCTGGTGGTCGGCCTTGTAGGCCTGGAGGTGCGGTGACTCGGCGACGATCTTCGAGCGCGCCACCAGCGCGTCGCGATCGTCGCGGTAGTCGTCGGTGAGTGCGCGCATCGCCGCGCACAGCGCCACGAAGGCGGGCTCGGCCGGCGGGCGCTCGGCGATCACCCCGAGCAGTCGCTCACGGCGGACGGCGGCGTCGGCGAAGAGCACGTCTTCCTTGGTGGGGAAGTACCGGAAGAAGGTGCGCGGCGAGACCTCGCAGGCCTCCGCGATCTCCTCGACGGTGGTGCCCTCGAAGCCCTGACGGCCGAAGCGCGCCATGGCGGCTTCCTGCAGCGCCTCGCGGGTGCGGGCCTTCTTGCGCTCCCGCAGCCCCGTCGCCCCCCGACCCGTGGAGGAGTGACCGACAGCAGCGTTCATGGCAACATTCTGACACACACGCCGGTTGGCAACAGATGAAGTTTGTCAACTTGCGAAACCTGTCACTTGCTGACATAATGGCGGGATGGCGATCCTGACCTCCCCCACGGATGGCCGTACCGAGGAGCAGGCCTACGACCGGCGGTGGTGGACGCTCGCAGTGCTCTGTCTGAGCCTGCTCATCGTGTTCGGCGGCAACTCCACGCTCAACGTGGCCCTCCCCACGCTCTCGCGCGACCTCGGCGCCACCGAGTCGCAGCTGCAGTGGGTGGTGGCCGTCTACTCGCTCGTGTTCGCGGGCCTGTTGTTCACCTCGGGCGCGCTCGGCGACCGCTTCGGCCGCAAGGGCGCGCTGCAGTTCGGCCTCGCCACGTTCTTCCTCGCCAGCCTCTTCGCGTCGCAGGCCACCGACGTCACGCAGATCATCGCCTGCCGCGCCGCGATGGGCGTGGGCGCCGCGTTCATCATGCCGGCGACGCTGTCGATCCTCGTGAACGTCTTCCCGCCCCACGAACGCGCCAAGGCGATCGCGATCTGGGCGACGACCACCGGCATCGCCGGGTCGATCGGCCCGGTCGATCACCGGCTGGGTGCTCGGGCACTTCTGGTTCGGCTCCGCGTTCCTCGTGTACCTCCCCGTGATCGCGCTGGCGTTCGTCGGCGGCTGGTTCTTCGTGCCCAAGTCGCGCGATCCCGACGAGAGCGCGATCGATCCGTTGGGCGCGCTGCTCTCGATCGTCGGCATCGCCTCGCTCGTGTACGGCTTCATCGAAGCGCCCGACAAGGGCTGGGTCGCGCCGGTCACGATCGCCGCGTTCGCGACCGCGGCCGTCGTGCTCACGCTCTTCGTGCTGTGGGAGCTCCGCAACGACGTCACCGATGCTCGACATGCGGTACTTCCGCAACCCGGCGTTCAGCGTGGGCAGCGGCGCCATGATGCTGGTGTTCCTCGCCATGTACGGCGTGATGCTGCTCATGACGCAGTACTTCCAGCTCGTGCTCGGGTTCTCCGCGCTCGACACCGCCATCCGGCTGTTGCCGATCGCGCTGATCATGCTGATCGTCACGCCGTTCACGCCGCGCATCGTGCAGCGCTTCGGCGGCAACCGGTCGGTCGGGTTCGGCATGTGCCTGATCGCGCTCGGGTTCGGGCTCTTCACGCAGCTCACCATCCACACGCCGTTCTGGTACTGCTGGCTGTGCCTGGCGCCGCTGATGACCGGCGTGTCGCTGTCGATGGCGCCGATGACGGCGTCGATCATGTCGGCCGTGCCCGAGAGTCGCGCCGGTGCGGGCTCGGCGATGAACGACGCGACGCGCGGAGCTCGGCGCTGCGCTCGGCATCGCGGTGCTCGGCAGCATCGCGGCGTCGCAGTACTCGAGCCACCTCCACGACGCCCTGGCCAAGATCCCCGCCTCCGCGCGCGGCACCGCGAGCTCGTCGATCGCCGGCGCGCTGCAGGTCGCGGAGAAGCTGCCCGCACGCGCGGGTGCCGCGTTCGCCACCGCGGCGCAGACCGCGTTCGTCGACGGCATCCACGTCGCCGCGATGTTCGGCGTCGTGCTGGCGATCGTCGCCGCGCTCGTGACCCGGAAGTTCCTCCCCCGTGCGGTGGCCGACGTCGGACCGATGCACTCCGCAGTCGAAGCGCTCGAGAACGCGGCCGAGCTCGGCCTCGGCGGCGCCATGCCGGTGTTCCCGAGCGACGCCGACACCCCGGAGCCCGGCGAGCCGCGCGTACGCTCCTCGGCGTGACGGCCACCGACACCGAGGACACCCCACCCGAACTGCGCATCCTCGTGAGCTTCGACATCGACGGGACGATGGAGTTCGGTGACCCGCCGGGTCCGGTGCCGGCCGAAGTGGCACGGGAGCTCGTGGGCCGCGGCTACATCGTCGGCGTCGCGTCCGACTGGCCGCGCTCGAGCCAGCAGCCGCTGTGGTCACGCCACGGTGTCGAACCCGAGTTCGTGGGCGGGAAGCACCACCTGCACGAGGTGAAGGCGCAGTTCCCCGCCGACCGCTACGTGCACGTGGGCGACACCGACGTCGACGAGCGCTACGCGCTGCTCGCCGGGTTCGAGTTCCTCCACGTCGACGAGCTCACCGAGCCGGTCGTCGCCGACGACATCCACGACGCGGGCTGGGCGCCTCCGGCCTGAGGTCCGGCCCGAGTTCCGGTCCGAGAGCCGCCCTGGCGCCTAGAGGACCGTGTCGTCGAACTTGTCGAAGGCGCGGAACGACGGCACGCCGGGGTCGCGGTCCTTGAACAGGCGGTCGCGACCGGCGGCGAGGTCCTGGATCGTCCACTTGTCGGCCGAGCTGATCTGCGTGACCGGGCGCCAGCCGTCGACGATCTGCGCCACCCCACCGGAGATCTTGAGCACCTGACCGGTGATCCCCTCGGCGAGCGGCGACGCCAGCCACACCGCACCGGCGGCCGGGTTGTCGGGCGACATCATCGGGTTCTCGGTGAGCTCGGGCGTGGCGACGGTGCCGAGCAGCCGGGTGGCGGCGACCGGCGCGATCGAGTTGACCCGCACACCGGAGCGCTCGAGCTCGCGGGCGAGCACGATGGTCATCGACGCGATGCCGGCCTTGGCCGCGGCGTAGTTGGTCTGCCCCGCGTTGCCGTAGAGGCCCGACTCCGACGCGGTGGTGACGACGGCGGCGTTGGCGGGCTCGCCCGTCTCCTTCGCCTTCGTCCGCCAGTACGACGACGCGAAGCGGATCGGCGCGAAGTGGCCCTTGAGGTGGACGCGGATCACCGCGTCGAACTCCTCCTCGGACATGTTGAAGCTCATCTTGTCGCGCAGGATGCCGGCGTTGCAGATGAGGACGTCGAGGCCACCGAAGGTGTCGATGGCCTGCTGCACCATCGATTCGCCGCCGGCCCAGCTCGAGCAGTCGTCGTAGTTGGCGACGGCGTCGCCGCCGCCGGCCTTGATCTCGTCGACGACCTCCTGGGCCGGCGTGCTGTCGGCGCCCTCACCGGAGCCGGAGCCGCCGAGGTCGTTCACCACGACCTTCGCGCCCTCGCTCGCGAGGAGCAGCGACTCGGAGCGCCCGATCCCGCGTCCCGCGCCCGTGACGAGTGCAACCTTGCCGTCGAAGAGTCCCATCGATCCGTTCCCCTGTGAGGTGCAGTCAGTGCGGGTCGGAGGCTAGCGACGATGGTGACGGGGCGACCATCCGACCGAGCGACAACGGATACCGTCACCTGATGGCGGTCTCCTCCGAGCTCCCCCGCGCCGAGACCCTCGAGGAGCTCCTCGACCTCGAGGAGCTCGACCGCGACCTGTACCGCGCCCACAACCCGCGCCGGCCGTTCACCGACCACCTCTACGGCGGGCAGGTCGCGGCCCAGGCGCTGCGGGCGGCCGGGCTCACCGTGCCCGAGGGTCGCCACCCCCACTCGATGCACTGCTACTACCTCCGCGCCGGCGAGGCCGAGCACCCCACGATCATGAAGGTGAGCCGCGACCGGGACGGCCGGTCGTTCTCGGCCCGGCGGGTCGAGGCCCTGCAGCGGGGCAAGGCGATCTTCACCATGTCGGTGTCGTTCCACGTCGACGAGGAGAGCGGCGACTGGTCGGGGGTGCCCGATGCGGGCGGGCGTGTCCGTCACCCGAGGAGCTCGACCCGATGGGCGACGACCGCATCCGCAGCCGCGACATCCTCATGGACCTGCGCGCGGTCGATCCGCCGACCGACATCCCCGAGGAGCAACGCGCGTCACGGTGGATGTGGGCGCGCACGAGGGAGCACGCTCTCCGACGACCGCGTGCTGCACGCCGCCGCGATCGTGTACCTCTCCGACATGAGCAGCGGGTTCGTCGACCTCGACGTCCCGGGGCTGCCGCGCGGCGGGAGCAGCCTCGACCACACCGTGTACTTCCACCGTGCCGCGCGCGCCGACGAGTGGATGTTCATGGAGCTCGAACCGGTGTCGGCCGCCGGCGCTCGCGGTGTCTACCGCGGCTCGGTGCACGACCGTGACGGTCGGCTGCTCGCCACGCTCGTGCAGGAGAACCTCATGCGCATGTGGCCCGACCGGGCCTGACCTGCACCGCTACCGCGCGCCGATGTAACCGACGAGGTCGTCGCGCTCGCCCTCGAGCTCGGAGATGCGGCTCTTCACCAGGTCGCCGATGCTCACGATGCCGACGAGCGCGCCGTCGTCGTCGACGACCGGCACGTGGCGGATGCGACGGTCGGTCATCGTGGCCATCAGCTCGTCGACCGCGGTCTCGCGCCGACACGTGATCACGTCGGTGGTCATGATGCGCGCCACCGGTCGGTCGAGGATCGACGCGCCCGACGGCCCGCAGGTGGCGCACGACGTCGCGCTCGGACACGATGCCGACGATGCCGTCACCCGACGACACGACCACCGCGCCGATGCGGTGCTGGGCGAGCGTCTCCAACAACTCACGGACGCTCGAGTCGGGTGACACGGTCACCACCGCGCCAGCCCCTTCGCCGGCCTTCGTACGGAGCACGGTCACGATCAACATCGCGTCCTCCTCGCTCACGGCTCCGCTCGCGTCTCGGATCAGAACGCGGAGGGAGCGCTGGCCCCTAGTGTCGCGCCGTGCGCAGATTCCTGCCCACGGTCGTCGTCGTCCTCACCCTGGCCGCTGCGGTGACCGCCTGTGTCCCGCCGACCGAACCGGCCCAGAACGGTCGACTCCCGGACAGTGCGCTCACGACGGTCACGCGCGTCCTGCCGGGTCGCCAACGACCTCGCCGATCCGTTGCGCCGACTCATGATGACGTCGTGGCTGGACGGTGGACGCCGGCGTTCCCCGAGGAGAGCTCGTTCACCGCGCCGCTCCCGGGACCGCCCCGGATCGAGTCGTGCTACCGCACCTACGAGATGCAGGAGTGGTGGCGGACCTTCTACTGCTTCTTCGTGAGCTGCGACTACGCGGCGGTGCCGGGCACGAGCGTGCACGGCTGGGGCCGCGCCGTCGACTTCCAGGACAGCAACGGCAAGCTCACGTTCGACTCCCCCGGCTACCGGTGGCTGCAGGCGCAACGCGTGGCGCTGGGGCTTCGTGCACCCGGCCTGGGCCGAACCCGGAGGATCGTCACCCGAGCCGTGGCACTGGGAGCACGCCTGATCAGCCTGCTCGCTCGCCGTCCCGTCAGCTCAGGTGTCGGGGATCATCTTGCGGGTGACGAAGCGCCAGGTGCCGTCGTCGCGCTTCGAGCGTGTCCTCGTAGCGACCCGAGATCACCAGCTTCGACTCGGCCGCGCCGCCGGCAGTGGCCCACATCTGGAGGTAGAGGCGCGCGGTGGCGTCGTCGCCGTCGCCGTCGATCGACACGTTGCTCACGAAGTGGCGCGCGCCGGGCGCGATGGTGGGCACCATGGCGGCGAAGTCGCGCAGCTCGTCGTGACCCTTGAGCACGTTGAAGCCGCTGTCGAGCGATCCGCCCTCGACGAACATCGCGGCGAAGGTGGGCCCGTCGCCGGCGTCGACCGCGTGGTTGTAGTCGGCGATCAGCTTCTGGATGGCGAGGATGTCGTCGGTCGCCAGCGCCATGGTGCGCTCCTCTGGTCGGGTGCCGCTCGGGCCGCCACTCTGTCGTGTGCCTCGAGCATTCTGTCACCGGTACCGGTACGCTCCCGCGCCATGGCAGACACGACCGACACGGTCTCCGTCGAGCGGATCATCCCCGCCCCACCCGAGAAGATCTTCGACCTGCTCGCCGACCCCGCCCGCCACCGCGACATCGACGGTTCGGGCACGGTGCGCGACGCCAAGTCGGGGTCGGAGCGCCTGGCGCTGGGCTCGACCTTCGGGATGTCGATGAAGATGGGCCTCCCGTATTCGATGGTCAACGAGGTCATCGACTTCGAGGAGAACCGGCGGATCGCGTGGCAGACCAAGCCACCGGTGTCGTGGGGCGCCAAGCTCGGCGGCGGCCGGATCTGGCGCTACGACCTCGAACCGGTCGACGGCGGCACGCTGGTGCGCGAGACCTGGGACATCTCCCAGGAGGCGAGCCCTGAGCAAGCCGCTGGTCGTGCGCGGCGGCAAGAAGACGGCCGAGAACATGGACAAGACCCTCGCCCGCATCGAGGAGATCGTCACCGCCTGAGCCGCGCTCCGCCTCATCCGTGAGGTTCCGTCACTCGGGTGCAGTCACTGGGACGGAAGCGTGCGCGGGCGCACGACGCACGACTGGCTCGCGGTCGCGAGCAGCGTGCCGTCCTCGGCCCACAGCTCCACTCGCCCGTGGCCGAAGCCACGGGCGATGGCGTGGACGCGCACGTCGATGAGCACCCACTCGGTCGGCACGAGCGTGCACACCCGCAGCGTGTTGTCGAGGCTGCTGCCGGTGACGAACTGGCCCAGTGCCTGCGCGACGCCGAACGGCACGTAGTCGCCCAGGATCGCCAGCGACGCCGCCGACACCTCGAGCCCGGCCGGGAAGCCGCGCCCAGAGCGCGCTGTGGCCGTCGTCGGGCGCGCCGTCGAGCGCGGCGAGGTCGCGTCCGCGCGCCAGACGCATCTCGAGCCGCTGCGCGAGCGAGTCGTCGACGCGCGAGATGCGTTGGCGCGGCGGGCAGTCGTCGGGCATCGGCACGTCGGGAAACCGCGCCCACTGACCGTCGTACCCGCCGTCGCGCTCACCGAGCGCGGCGTTGACGGTGAGGATCTCGCGGTCGCCGACGTGTGCGACGGCACGCGCCTGCGTGGTCTGGTGCCCGGCGCTGGCGACGGTCACGTCGATGTCCATGATCTCGGGCGGGTGCGCGAACGAGAGGTACTGCGCCACCGCCCACACCGCCGGTCGGCCGGTGGTGCGCTCGAGCGCGGCGATGGCGGCGCCGAGGCCACAGCCCCCGAACAGGAACTGGTCGTCGGTGCAGATGCCGGGCACGACGTCGAGGTACCACCGCACGGGGTTGTGCGTGGCGCGCAGCCCGAGGAACTCGCTCGCATCCATCGGCAGATGGTACGAGGACGGCATCTAGCCTCGCCGGATGATCACGATCGTGAGCGACGAGTCGACAGAGATCGTCGGGCGACATCGTCGACGGCCGGGTGCTGATCGATGCCGACGCGCTGCCCGATGCGCTCGGCTGGACGTTGAAGCCCGAGGGCCTCTGCCGCGGCGACACGTGCGTGCCCGTGCGCGATCGCGACGCGCTGTTCGTCGGCGAGCGACTCGACCTCGGGCGGTCGCCGACGCGCTCGGTCGCACGAGCGTGGTCGACGCCGATGCCGCGATCGTCGCCGTGGCGATCGACCAGGAGCAGCGCCGCGCCGCGCTCGACGACCTCACCGCGCCCGACGTCACGCTGCGCGACCTCGACGGCGCGGAGCACTCGCTGTCCGACTGGAGCGGGCAGAAGCGCCTGCTCCACGCGTTCTCGTCGTGGTGCGGCTGCCGCTACGACCTCCCGGGGTGGCAGGCGCTGCAGGACGAGCTCGCGCGACGAGAACTTCACCGTGATCGCGGTTGCGATCGACGAGTCACCCGACGACGTGCGTCCGTGGACCGACGAGGTCACCACCATGCCGGTGCTCATCGACCCGCAGCACGTGCTCACCGAGGTCTACGCGATCAGCAACGTTCCCGCGGTGGTGTGGATCGACGAGGACGGCACCATCGTGCGGCCGAACAGCGTCGCCTTCTCGAACGACCTGTTCAAGGAGTTCACCGGCGTCGAGTCGGCGCCGCATCTCGACGCGGTGCGGGCGTGGGTGCGCGACGGCACCAGCACGATGACCGAGGACAGAGGCCCGCGCCGCGGTGCCCGACCTCTCCGACGACGAGGTGCGTGGCCCGGCTGCACTTCCGCGTCGGGCGTCGAGGCCCGCCGACGCGGCGACGACGCCACCGCGCGCCGTCACCTCGAGCGCGCCGGCGAGCTGGCGCCGATGGACTTCACCGTGCGCCGCGCCGCGATGCCGCTGCTCGGCGGCGACCCGTTCGGTCCCGAGTTCATGGAGCTGTTCGCCGAGTGGCAGGCCGCGGGCAGCCCGTTCCACGGGCTTGCCGCCGATGACCACGAACTCCTGAGCCCTACCCCGCCGACGCGGGCACGGCGGCTTCGGCGGGTTCGGTCGGTTCGGATCCCACCGGCGTCGTCGGGATGCTGCCGCTGAGGAACAGCGCGACCAGCGCCAGCACCGCGAGCACGCCGAGCGTGGCGCGCAACCCGTCGAGGCGGGCGTCGGCGTTCTCCTCGACCACTGCGTCGGCCGTCTTCGGCGGCACGCCCGCGTCGTCGAGCGCCTGCTGGAGGTCGGCGTCGGAGATGAAGGGCACCCCGCTGGTGAGCTCGGTCTGCGCCTTCGACGTGAGGTCGTTCGGCACCGCGGGATTGCTCGCGATCCCCGAGAAGAACGACGCGGTGAGCGCCGACATCAGCACCGCGCCGGCCAGCGCGGTACCGAGCGAGATGCCGAGGTTCGAGAAGGTGTTCTGCAGGCCACCGACCTCACCGCTCTGCTCGTCCGGCAGCGCCGAGACCGTGACCGCACCGAGCTGCGACGCCAGCGCACCGATGCCGAGTCCGGCGAGCAGCATCGGCCAGAGCGTGATCTCGGGCCCGGCACC
This sequence comes from uncultured Actinomycetes bacterium, assembly GCA_963720765.1. Lineage (GTDB taxonomy): Bacteria > Actinomycetota > Acidimicrobiia > IMCC26256 > DASPTH01 > DASUAS01. The sequence goes on along the minus strand of CAVRGS010000005.1, from coordinate 149,710 downwards.
GGCGTCGAGCGCGGCGACGAACACGACGAGCCCCAGGAACAACATGAGGAACCCGAAGCGGGTCACGCGCCGAGGCGACGCCTTCGGCAGCAGCTTGGGGATGCCCACGGCGGCGATGACCAGCGTGATCGAGAGCGGCATGATGCGCAGCCCGGTGTCGATGGCCGAGAGACCGAGCGCGATCGAGAGGAACAGCGGCACCGCGAAGAAGAGGCCCGCCTGCAGCAGGTACTGGAAGAAGAACGCCATGAGCCCGCTGCGCAGCAGCTTGACCCGCAGGATCGCGGGGTCGAGCAGCGCAGCCCGCCCGGTGTCACGGCGGTGCTTCTCCCATTCGAGGAACAGCAGCAGCACCGCGCCGCCACCGAGGATCAGCCAGATCACCGGCGAGAGCCCGATCCAGGTGGGCGCGTCGGGCTTGGGCTTCACGAAGCCCCACGTCCCGGCGCGCAGCACGCCGTAGACGATCAGGCCGAGACCGAGGCGCCGAGAGCGCCGTGCCCACGAGGTCGAGGCGGGCGCCCTCCTCCTTGGGGGTGTCGGCGGTGCGCCGGTTCAGCAGCAGCACCACGCCGATGATGAGCACCTCGCTCACGAACACGTAGCGCCACGACCAGTAGGTGGTGAACAGGCCGCCGATCAGCGGACCGAGCGCGACCGCGATCGCGCCACCTGCGGTGACGATGCCGTACGCGCGCGGCCGCTCGGCCTTCACGAAGTTCGACGCCACCAGCGCGACGATCGCGGGCATCACCAGTGCCGCGCCCACACCCTCGAGGAACGACCAGCCGAACATCAGCACCGCGAGGTTCGGCGAGATCGCGGTGATGAACGAACCGCACGCGTAGATGATGCAGCCGATCGTGAACGCCCGCTTGCGCCCGAGGATCGCGCCCATCTTGCCGCCGGTGATCATCAGCGACGCCATCACCAACGTGTAGAGCGTGATCGCGGTCTGGATGCCGGTGACCGTGGTGTCGAGATCCTTGGCGACCGTGGCGATCGACACGTTCATCACCGACGAGTCGAGGATCATCACGAACTGCGCCGCGGCCAGTGTGACGAGCACGGCTCTTGCCGCGGCTGCGGCCCCGCCGCTCGGCCCCCGCTGACCGTCGAACTGCTCATGGTGGCTCCCCGTTGCCCGTGGAACAGTGGATCAGCCCAGTGCGGGCAGGACCTCTTCGACGTAGAGGCGCAGCGACGACCACCCTTCGTCGATGGGCATGCCGCCGACGAGCGGGTGCAGCGCGCACGTGGCGGCCGGACCGCGCATCCTTCGAGACGATCGACGAGCTCCGCCGGCGTCACCACCTCGTAGATGCCCTCGGCCCGCAGCTCTTCGACGTTCGTCGCGTGCGAGTGCACCGACGAGGTCTGCCCCGGCGGCTGCCACGACGAGTACGTGGACGACTCCTCGAAGAAGTGGTGCCCGAGGTCGCGCCAGACGCGCTCGGGGTCTTCGGCCACGAACGTCATCGCGGTGTGCTCGGGCGGCATCGCACAGAAGCCCTGGGTGCCGTGCTCCGCGCACTGCTCGTAGTAGTAGGCCTCGAGCTCGGGCAGGTTGGCCGGCGGCAGGTAGGGAAGGCCGAACCGCGCCGCACGACGCACCGCGACCTTGCTCGACCCGCCGAGCATGAGCGTGGGATGCGGCTGCGTGAAGGGGCGCGGCGTGACCTGCACCGTCGTGCCGCGGTACTCGAACGGCTCACCGGTCCATGCCTTGAGCATCGTGTCGATCGCCTCGTCCTGCAGCGCGCCACGGCCGACCAGTCCTTGCCGTGCGCGGCGTACTCGCTCTCGCGGTAGCCGATGCCGGCGGTGACGACGAAGCGTCCGCCGCTGGCGAGATCGAGCACCGCGATGTCCTCGGCGAGCCGCAGCGGGTCGTGCAACGGCGCGAGCAGCGCGTTGAGGGTGGCCATGATCGTCGAGGTGCGACCGAACACGAGGCCGGCCATCACGAGCGGCGACGGGCTCCAACCGTTGGTCGCACCGTGGTGCTCTTCGAGTGAGATCGCCTGCAGTCCGTGCTCGTCGGCGTAGCCCGCCATGTCGACGAATGCCTGGTAGCGCGCCGACATCTCGGTGGGCTCGAGGCCGGGTTGGATGCAGTTGAAGCGGACGACGGAGTACGGCATGCCGGGACCCTACCGCCGGCACTCAGCGCCGGCACTCAGCCGAGGTTCGCGGGGACCAGCTCGGTGCGGGACCGGAGACGCGCGACGAGGATCGCGTGCGCGAGCGCTGCGACCGTGAGCATCGCCACCCCCTCGAGCAGCTCGAACCACGGCGCCTTCCACGCGACCAGGCCGATGATCGCGACGACGACGGCGGTGCCCAGGCGCAGGAGGAGCAGCGGGCGGCGAGGCCGGCGGCGAGTGGCGAATCCGATGCCCGCGAGCCCGACGTACACCATGCAGAGCGTGGCCATGATCTCGAGGATGTCCTCGGCGGGGAGGTGCTCGAAGAAGTCCGATCGCCACCAGCTTCGACACCCCGATGGCGGTGCCCGCGATGCCCAGCTGCATGACCAGGTGGAACGAGATCCACGGCGCGAACCGCTGCTGGTCGATCCCGGCGAACGGGATGTCCTCGAAGTACGACGCCCAGAGCGCGAACGTGAGGATGAACTGGAACGTGAGCGCGACGACGTCGATGCCGTTGATCGTGCTGTCGCTCACCGCGATGGCGACCTTCACGAACGCCTCACCGCACACGATGATCGTGAACGCACCGAGCCGCTCGACCAGGTGCTCCTCGTCGAGCGGCGGGAAGTCGACCAGACGGATCGAACGCCAGGCTGCGGGTGCGATCATCACCGCCATGCCGATCGCGGTCCCGATGATGCGTCCGTTCTCGGGCAACGCCGCTGACGCGACGAAGCAGATCGCCGCCACCCCGTGGATGACGGCCAGGTGGCGCGGCGAACGTCGCGTGCGGGCCGTGTGCACGCGCAGCGCGCCAGTACATGAGCGCGATCGTCGCCACCAACGCGGCGTAGGTGCAGAGCAGCAGCACCTCGTCGTCCCGCACGCCCGCGCGCGCTTCCATTGCGATGACGGCGACCAAGATCATCTGCAGCAGCACCAGGCCGCGGTGGACGACGTCGGCCATGTGGAAGCGATTGGTGAACATCGTCGTCGACAGCCACACCCACCAGACCGCGGCAGAACACTGCAACGACCCACGCGATGCGTGACGCGTCGTGCAGGTGCGACACCGCAGAGCTGAACACGAGGATGGCGGCGACGAAGACGAGGTCGTAGAACAACTCGAGCCACACGCCCATCTGCTCGAGCGTGTAGGAGGAGATCTGCTGGTGCGGTTCCGCCACGGCCCGCCCTATGCCGCCGACGGCTGCAGCCGCTCGGCGAAGAACGCGAGCACCCGGTCGAGCGCCTCACGGGTGGGGTGCCCGGGCTCGTCGACGAAGTGCTGCGTGAGCACGGAGTGCGCGGTGCGCGGGATGCCGTGCGGATTGCCCTTCGACGAGTCGATCTCCACCGCGATGAACGCGTCGCCGAGCTCGCGACGCAGCGTGTCGAATCGCGCGGCTGGCACCGCCCTGTCGTCGGTGAAGCGCAACCCGAGGAGGCAGGCACCCTGAGCCGCGCGCTCCTTCACCCGGATGAGATCGGCGTCGCTGATCCCCACCGAACGACGACGCGACGCCGAGACCGGGAACGGCAGCGAGGGCTGGCTGAGGACCGGCGCGAGCATGGTGTCGTCGACCATCATCCCGAGCGCGAAGCCACCGGTGAAGCACATCCCCACCGCGCCGATGCCCGGACCGCCGCACTCGGCGTGGGCCTCGGCGGCAAGACGACGCAGCCAACCGATCACCGGGCTGGTGCGGTCGAGCGCGAACGCGGAGAACTCCTTCGCCACGCAGACCTTCGCGAGGCTGCCGATCGTGTAGCCGACCGTGACCTCGCGACCGGGCGTGCCGAACAGCGACGGCATGCGCACGCTGAACCCGGCGTCGACGACGCGCTGCGCGAACGCGGCGACCTGCGGATGCAGTCCCGGGATCTCGTGGATCACGATGACCGCGGGACCGCTGCCCGCTTCGTACACGGGGCGAGTGAGGCCGTCGTGGGTGAACGTCGACTCGGTGAAGCCGGGAAGCGGGACGCCCACGGTGTGGAACACTACGGGCTCCCCATCCCGTGAACGAGGAGCAACCGTGCCCGACGACATCGCCGAGGATTCCAGTGGCATCGAAGAGGTCGAGGTGGTCACCACCGCGGTCGGCGACGACGGCACGGTCGTCGTCGACGACCTGAAGGCACTGGTCGACGAAGACGGCAACGTCCTCGCCACCGACGAGACCATCGCGGTGGAAGCACCCGACGGCACGATCATCATCGACGAGGTGATCGCGGTCGCCGACGAGGACGGCGACCTCGAGGTGATCGAGGAAGACGTCGTCGTGATCGAGGAGCTGACGACTAGCCGAGTCGCGAGCGGCTAGGTCGTCGGCAGCTTCTCGAGGGCGTCGAGGGCGCGGTCCGCGTGCACGTTCATGCGGATCTCGCTCTTGACCACCTCGACCACCTTGCGGTGCTGGTCGATCACGAACGTCACCCGCTTGGGCGGTCTTCTTGCGGGCGACGCCCATCATCTGCGCGACGGTGCCGTCGGAGTCGGACAGCAGCGGGTAGTCGAAGCCGTGCTTCTCCGAGAACTTCTGCTGCTTGTCGACCGGGTCGAAGCTGATGCCGACCCGCTGGCCCCCGGCGGCGTCGAACTCGGCGGCGAGGTCGCGGAAGTGGCAGCTCTCCTTCGTGCACCCGGGCGTCATCGCCGCCGGGTAGAAGAACAGCACCACGGGCCCGTTCGCCAGCAGGTCGCTCAGCCTGCGCGGCGTGCCCGTCTCGTCGGGCAGCTCGAAGTCGTCGACCACGTCCCCTACGTCCATGCACGGCAACGTACCTCAGTAGTGCCGCAGCTCGACGGTGTTGCCGTCGGGATCCTCCACGTAGAGCGACGTACCGTTGCCTCGGGCCCCGAAGCGCGTCGCCGGCCCGTCGACCACCTCGAAGCGGCCCGATGCCTTGACCGCGTCGAGATCGACCGGTTCGACCACGAGACAGAGGTGGTCGGCGTTCTCGCCGGTGCGGGGCACCGCCAACAGGTCGATGATCGTGTGCGCGTCGACGCGCACCGACGGGAACAGGATCTCGCCGCGCCGCCACTCCTCGACCCGCTCGGGCGCGAGCCCGAGCATGTCGCAGTAGAAGGCGAGGGAGCGTTCGACGTCGGCGACGTTCAGCACGACGTGGTCGAGCCCCGTGACGCGCAGGCTCCCTCGCCTCGGATCGTCGCTCATACGAGGTGAACGCTATGCGTCGACCGGCACCGGTTCGGCCACGGGCACCAACCGGAAGATGCCCAACCGGCGGCCGGCCACCACCGTGCCCAAGATGAGGGCGATGAGGAGCGAGGCGGCCAGGGTCGAGCGCAGCGCGGGCGGGATCTCCCCCTTGAACGTGGCGATGGTCGCGAGGTTCAGGAGCGCATGCACGACGACGGCCGGCAGCAGCGCGCCGGTGCGCAACATCGCGTAGCCCAGCACCATGCCGAGCGCGACGAACGGCAGGGCGTGGAACGTGTCGCTGATCTGCGCGACGTGGCCGGGGAGCACGGTGAAGATCGACACCCGATGCGATGATCGCAGCCAGGCCGGGACCCACGCCCCAGTCCTCCGCGTTGCGCCAGTTGCGGCCGCTGAGCTTCGCCACCGTCGCGCCCACCAGGATGAGCACCGCGAGGCGGTAGACGATCTCCTCGTCGAGTGCCGCGAGGACGAGTCCCATCGCCTCGGCGAAGCCACCGATGTGGCGCGAGTACTGGATGACGCCGAAGAGCAACGTCGCGGTGCCGACCGCGAGGAACTCGTGCCACGCCGCGAGGTTCGTGCGGTCGAGGCCGAGGCGTCGCCACCCGACCATCACGACGAGGACGATCTCGATGGGGAGGGTCGGCGAGATCGGGACCATGCCCAGGTCGCCGAGGTCGACGTGACGCCACGCGGTGAGCACGTCGAACGCCACCGTCAGGGCGGCGACTGCGACGATCGCGGGGCTGAGCGGCCACCGCGTCCAGCGGAGCCACTTCCACACGAACGTCACCCGCGGCGCGCTCGCCCTGCCCCCGGGATCTGCCACCACACGTGGGATTCTAGTCACCCTACGTGGTGAGACGCTCCGAGGCCGGCCGGTCCGGCGCCGGTGCCGCGGGGAGCCGGCCCCGCCCCCGCACCACGTAGGTGTCGGCGAGCCAGTCGCCCACCCGCCGGTGGCCCGGGGTGCACCATGCGCTCCACAGTGCGATCGGCACGAGGAGCACGAACCCGTCGACCAACCAAGCGGCCACCCGGACCAGCGAGCGCAGGCGCCCCGGTGCGGCGGCGCCGACACCAGCGCGGTCGACGCGGATCACCCGGATGCCGAGCAGCGCCTTGCCCGGCGACGCGCCGGTCACGCCCTGGACGACCACGAACACCACGAGGTAGAGGACCAGGAGCAAGCCGAGGAAGAAGAGGAACGCGCTCTTGTCGACGATCATCGCCTGGTGTTTGAACGACAGGCAGTCGCGGCCCTCGGGAATCGGGTCGGGACAGCTGCCCTTGCGGAGATCGGCGTGGCCGACGACGAGCGCGGTCAGCACCGGGACGACCGCGAGCAGGAACGCGTCGACGAACAGCGCGACGCAACGACGCATGACGACACGCGTCGGGTCGCGGCCGTCGACGAGCGCAGGGCGCGTCATCGGTCACGACTCGCGGCGCTCACCGAGCCGGTCGGGCCCTTCGGGCGATCACCACGATGAGGGTCGTGTTCACGATCGCCGCGACGATCGCGAACACGCCGAACACCACGTTGCCGGTGACCAACAGCACCACGCCGATCCCGAGCAGGAACAGCGCCAGCGCGCCGCGGAGCAGCAGGATCGCGCGGAGCCGGTCCACCCCGAGAGCGTACGCGGCCGCCGTCAGGCGTCGACGAGGACGCGCACCCTCCGGGCCTGCTCGCCACGTCGGCCGGGTCCGACCTCGAATTCGACCTGCTGGCCCTCTTCGAGCTGGCGGTAGCCGTCGCCTTCGATGGCGGAGAAGTGCACGAACACGTCGCTCGCGCCCTCGCGCTCGATGAAGCCGAAGCCCTTGCGGGCGTCGAACCACTTGATGGTGCCGCTGGGCCACGAGCCGTCGGCGGACGCACTCGCCGGAGCCGCGTTGCGGCTCGCACGCGCCGAGCGCTGGTCGCGATCGTCGGCGGTGTCGCGCGCAGGGGGATCGGTGATGAGCGCGATGTCGGGACGGGCGAGTCCCGGGCGCATGCCGAGCTCCTGCTGGAAGCGCGCCACCGCCTTGCGCTGGTCGCGCGAGACGAGCGAGACCACGAGGCCGTCGGCGCCGGCACGTGCGGTGCGACCGGAACGGTGCGTGTAGTCCTTGAAGTCGGCCGGCGGATCGAAGTGCACCACGCACGCGACCGAGTCGACGTGGATGCCCCGGGCCGCGACGTCGGTGGCGACGAGCGCGCGCACCTTGCCGTCGGCGAAGGCACTCGAGCGCGCGCTCACGCTGGCCCTGCGATCGGTTGCCGTGGATGGCGGCGCTCTTCACGCCCACGCTGCTCGAGCTTCTTGGCCAGTGCGTCGGCGCCGTGCTTGGTGCGACAGAACACGATGGTCGGACCGGCGGCGGTCGACGATCTCCGCGGTCTTCGTCACGCGGTCGGAACGCTCCACTTCCCAGAAGCGGTGCGTGGCCGCGGTCTGGTCGGCCTCGGGCAGGAGGTGGCGCGACGGGTCGCGCTGGTAGCGCTGCACGAGACGGTCGACCGCGCCGTCGAGCGTGGCGGAGAAGAGGAGGGTCTGGCGATCGGCGGGCGTGCGGTCGAGCAGCGCCTGCACCGCGGGCAGGAAGCCCATGTCGGCCATGCGGTCGGCTTCGTCGACGACGACGATCTCGACCTCGTCGAGGTCGACCTCGCGCCGCTCGATGAGGTCGGTGAGGCGGCCCGGGCACGCGACGAGCACGTCGACACCGCGCCGGAGCGCCTTGAACTGGGCGCCGAACCCGGCGCCGCCGTAGACGGCGGCGACGCGGAGCTTGCGACCGGCGCCGAGCCACTCGAGCTCGCCGCACACCTGCGCCGCGAGCTCACGGGTCGGGACGAGCACGAGGCCGCGCGGCCGCTTCGGGCGCGCCTTGCCGACGCGGGCGACGAGCGGGATGCCGAAGGCGACTGGTCTTGCCCGATCCGGTGGGCGCGCGACCGCAGAGGTCGCGACCGGCGAGACCGTCGGGCACGGTCATGGTCTGGATGTCGAAGGCGTCGTCGAGACCGCGCGCGTGCAGCGTGCGGACGAGCTCGGCGGGGACGCCGAGCGCGGCGAAGGTGGTGGACATGATGGGGGGATCTCCTGGTTTCGTGTTGCGAATGGTGTTCGGGAGGGTGGACGAACCCCGAAACACCGATCCGGAAACGAACCGGGAGTGCGAGAGACGCATACCCACGTGCGAAGAACCGAGGCGGCAACAAGAATCACGCGCTCGGAACGTCAAGCACTGGTAGCAGGCGTCATGATGGAGGCATGGCCACCGCCGAGGATCGACCGATCGACCCGACGCCGGTGCACACCGTCGACCTCCCCGCGACACCCCAACGCGACCGCACGATCCCGGCCACCGCGTGGATCGAAGCTCCGGCCGCGCTGCTCGAGCTCGGACGCGACCTCGGTCACGACCTCGTCGCGTACAAGCGGCGCATCGGGCCGTGGTTGCTCTGGCGCGCCGGCCCGGCGGCGAAGGGGAACGCGCGCTACGCGGCGATCGCCGCCGACGACCTCCGCGAGCAGTTCACCTTCCGACTGCATCCGTCGGGCGACGGCGAAGGCGTCGGCCCCGACGGCGTCGTGCACACCCGCTTCCGCGCGTGGAAGGAAGCGCTGCGCGACACCGCCTGCCTGGCGCGCAACGCGCCCGAGTGACACGCTCCGCGCACACTGCGCGCCTACCGTGAGGACGATGGAGCGCCAGGCAGGCCTCGGGCGGAGCTTGGAAGACGTGCTCGACTCGCTCGCGCCCATCGAGTCCGCCGATTCCCCGCCCACGCACGTGCTCTTCGGCCTCGGGCGTGACAACACCGCCGAGCACGAACGGCACGGCGACGACCACGAGCTCGAAGAAGAAGGACAAGAAGAAGAAGAAGAAGAAGAAGAAGCACGGCGCCGACGGGAAGTCGACGGACTCGAAGAAGAAGAAGCAAGAAGAAGAAGAAGAACAAGAAGAAGTAGCGCGGCCGCGCTGCCCGGACCCCGGTCGCTCAGGTCACCTCGACCAGCTCCGGTGTCGGCTCGTCCGTGGCGGCCGGCGCCTCGAGCTGCTGCGCCTCGAGCTGCTGCACCTCGACGGCGCGGGCAGGCAGGAAGCGCCAGGCCAGCAGCGCGCCCACGCACCGCGACCGCCGCCGTGACCAGCGATGCCCGGGACATCGCGTACACGAACGACTCGCGGGCGGCGTCGGCGAGCGGCGCCCCGGCACGGCCGAGTTGCGCGCTCACCTGCAGCGCCGCGCCCACCGACTGGTCGGCGGCGTCGCGCACCTGGCTCGGCACGTTCGCCGGGCAGCTTGGCGTTGAGGTCCGACGAGTAGAGCGACGAGAGCATGCTGCCGACGATGGCGACGCCGAGCGCGCCACCCACCTCGCGGCTGGTGTCGTTGACCGCGGAGCCGACACCGGCCTGGTGCAACGGCAGCGCACCCATGATCGACTCGGTGGCGGGGGCGACCGAGAGACCCATGCCCGCGCCCATCAACACCATGGCGATCATGACGCGGCCGTACCCGGTGTCGACCGTCGACGTCGATGCGACCACGAGGCCCGACGCGAACAGCAGCATCCCGGTGACGACGACGCGCTTGGTGCCGAACCACTGCACCGCCTTCGACGACAGCGGCGCCATCACCATGAGCGCGAAGGCGAACGGCAGCGTGCGCAGTCCGGCTTCGAACGCGGAGTAGCCGAGCACGAACTGCAGGTACTGCGTGGCGAGGAAGATGAAGCCGAACAGGGCGAAGAACACGAGCGTGACGTTCACGCTCGCCGCGGTGAAGCGGGCGTTGGCGAAGAAGCGCACGTCGAGCATCGGGCTCGTCGATGCGCCGCTCCCACCACACGAAGCTGGCCAGCGCGACCGACCGCGATCGCGAAGCCGGCGAGGATCAGCGGGTCGGTCCACCCGTTGCTCGGCGCTTCGATGATGGCGGCGACGAGCGCGCCGAGGCCGACGATCGAGAGCCCCGCACCCACGAGGTCGAGCTTCGGCTGCTTCGGGTTGCGCGACGTCGGAACGAGGAAGTGGCCGGCGACGATCGCGGCGATGACGATCGGCACGTTGACGATGAACACCGAACCCCACCAGAAGTGCTCGAGCAGGAACCCGCCGGTGACCGGACCGAGTGCGACCGCGATGCCGGCGACGCCCGACCAGAGACCGATGGCGAGCGCGCGCTCGACGCGCGTCGGTGAACACGTTGGTGAGGATCGACAGCGTCGCCGGCATGATCAGGGCGGCACCGATGCCCATGACCGCGCGGGCGCCGATGAGTGCGCCGACGCTGCCGGAGAACGCGGCGGCGGCCGATGCGCCGCCGAAGACGACGAGCCCGACGGTCAGCGCGCCCTTGCGGCCGAAGCGGTCTCCGAGGCTCCCGGCCGTGAGCAGCAGCCCGGCGAACACCAGCGTGTACGCGTCGACCACCCACTGGAGGTCGCTGATGCTGGTGCCGAGGTCGCGGACGAGCGTCGGCAGGGCCACGTTCACGATCGTGTTGTCGATCACGATCACCAGGAGGCTCACACAGAGGACGGCGAGGGTGGCCCACCGGCGGCGGTGGACCCGGTCGTCGGAGGAGACGGACTCGGCGGAGGCGACTGGACTCGGCGGAGGAGACGGACTCGGCGGAGGAGGCGGCATCGGCCACGGGGGAACTCCCTGCTCGTGTGACGACGTTATGACAGCGTGATATCGTCGTGATGCTATAACGCCGTTATTGCGGTGTCAAGCGCGGACCGGTGAGCGCGGACTGGCGAGATGGAAGAAACTGGGCAACTGATGGCACGGACTCGCGACGAACAGGGCCAACGGATCCTCGAGGCCGCCAGCGAGCTGCTCTCCGAGGAGGGGGCCAGCGCGCTCAGCGTCCGACGCATCGCGGCCGCCGCCGGCTGCTCGACCATGGGCCTCTACAGCCGCTTCGGTGGCAAGGACGGCGTGATCGACGAGCTCTACGCCGAGGGGTTCGAGCGCCTCGTCGACGCCATGAAGGCCAACGTGCCCACCGACGACCCGCTCGCCGACCTCCGCCGGCGGCGCCAACTGCTACCGCGACACCGCGCTCGCCAACTCGACGCACTACATGGTGATGTTCGGCGGCGCGGTGCCCGGCTTCGAACCGTCGGACGCCAGCCACGAGCTCGCGCACGCGGCGTTCGACGGCCTCGTGGGCAAGGTGGCGCGCTGCACCGACGCCGGGCTGCTCGAGGGCTCACCCGACCAGATCGCCGAGCTGCTCTGGGGGGCGATCCACGGGTTGGTGATGTTGGAGATCGTGGGTATCAACCCGCTGATGAGTGATCCCGACGCCGCGCTTCGAGCGCGCGCTCGACGTGCTTGTTCCGAGGCCTGGCCCGTGGCTGACCTCGCTCACCGCGCGCGTCCGCGCGCTGATCGACGGTGCGCTCGACCGCGTGTTCGCCGAACCGTTCGACGTGCGCAGCGCGCAGGAGCTCGAGGACCTCGTGGCCGCGGGACCGGTCGGCGTCGGTGCCGCGCCGGCGGCCACCACCGTCACCGCGTTCGTCGCCGCGGCCACGCCCGATGGCGCGCCGCGCGCTGGCGCTGGCGACGAAGTCGGGCAAGTTCGCGGGCAAGGCGCCGCTGCCGTCGTCGAAGGCGTTCAAGGTGGGGCTGGCGTCGATCCCGGTGGCGCTGCGGCTCAGCACCACCTCTCGCCGTGGGGTGCGCGAGCTCCAGCTGCTGGCGTCGTACGTGATCTGGCGGCTGCGCGAGGTCGGGGTCGATCCCGATCGGGGCCTCGTCCGCTCGTTGACCCTCTCGCTCTACCTCGACCCCGCCCGCCGACCCAGCCTGGAGATCCCCAGCGGCCGCGCCGCCGGCGGCATCGCCCGCCAGTGGGTGCTGCGGTCGCTCGGCGGCGACGCCGAGTCGGCGGTGCGGGCCCGGGCCCGCCGCCAGGCCGAGGCCATCGACCGGCTCGACCTCGTCGAGCTCGGGGTGCCATGGGCCCGGCAGCACCCGAAACCCGCCCGAACTGACTGCCGTGACACCCAGTTGCCGTGAGCCGGCGTTGACGGCCGGTTGAAGGGCGAGGGCTCAAATGTCGGCCCGTGCCTGCCGACACTGCTTCGATGCCCGTGTCCCCTGCCCGCGACGCCCGTGCGCCTCCGCGCCGCGAGCGGTCCGCCGATCGCTCCTCGTCGTCGCCGCGCTCGCGGTGGTCGCGCTGACCGCCACCGCGTGCCTCCCTCCGGCCGACCCGGCGACCGCGCCGCCGACCACGCAGCCGCCGAAGGCGACCATCGCCCACTGTCCGGTGGAGGGGTTCACCTACAGCCAGGGCTTCTCGCCGACCCACTCGGGCGTCGACCTGGGCGCGCCGCAGGGAACGCCGGTGTACGCGGTGCGCAACGGCACGCTCTGGTTCTGGAGCACCGGCGACGTCGGTGGCTACTCGGTGTACCTGCAAGGCCGACGACGGCAACACCTACTACTACACGCACCTCGCGCCGTACTACGCGTCGTGGGAGAACACGACCCGCACGGTGACGGCTGGTGACGTGATCGAGTTCGTCGACCACACCGGGAACGCGAACGGCTACGACCACCTGCACTTCGAGCTGCGCCTCGGCGGCCCCAACGGCACGCGCGTCGACCCGTGGCCGACGCTCAGCGCCGCCGGCTGCGCCTAGTCACACACCTTCCATCGGCGGCGTGCCGCCCCACGGGTCGTAGTACCCGCCGACCTCGTCGTGGTACGCCGGGCTCGTCGCGCTCGTGGTGCACGTCGTCGTAGTCGGGCGCACCCTTGATCTCGTCCTTCGTCATGTCGACGAAGACCTTCCGCTCGTCGACATCGATGCTGCGCACGACGCCGGCCGGCAGCATGCGCTTGTGACCGAAGATCCAGAAGCCGGTGTCCACGACCAGACAGGCTGCACCGTCGGCCATGGTCGCTTCGTCGATCTTCCCGATCTGCCCGTCGGTCGCTTCGACGTCGAAGCCGGTCAGGTCGGGCATGGCCGGAACGTAGACCTCGGCCCGGAATGCGTAGATGCTCATGACGATCTCCCTTCGTCGCGGTACCGCAGGGATACCCGTCGGCGTCGTCTCACATGCCTTCGACGGCGCGCCCGTCGGGTCCGGTGCCTCGTTCGGTGCGCCGCAGGGTGCGGTCGAGCAGCTTCAGCGCGACGACGGGGAAGAGCAACACGGACAGCATCCCGGCAGCGACGAGCGACGCCGCGTTGATCGGCTTGAGCTCGCCCAGCTCCACCCCGATCTGCGTGGCGACGACGATGAACGACAGCGACGTCGCCTGCAACAGCGCCGACGGCAGCAACTCCGCGCGTGTGAGGTCGCGCCGCAACACGAGCACGGGCAGCCCGCGCGCGAGCAGCAACATGACGAAGAACAGCGGGACCCGCAGCAACGTCGACCAGTCGGAGAAGAGCTGGTCGACCGGGAACGACAGGCCGGTTGCCACGAAGAAGATCGGGATGAAGAACCCGAAGCCGATGCCCTCGAGCTTGTGGCGCACCTGCCCGAACTCGTCTTCACGCGCGGGATCCGTGACCGCCGAGAGGAGCGCGCCGGCGAGGAACGAACCGAGGATCGCGTCGAAGCCCAGGCCCTCGCTCACCACGAGCAGCGCGATCATCAGCAGCATCGCGATCCGGACGCGCAGCTGGGCGCTGCTGTCCTGCAGACGGAACAGCACCTGATCGATCCGTTGACGCCACGAGCCCTGGCGCGACCCGAGGTACGCGATGAGGGCCACGAGCAACGCAAGGACGCCGAGCTTGAGGACGGTCTCGAGACCCGTCGAACCGCTCGGCGAGAAGAACATCGACAGCGCGACGATCGAGCCGAACTCGGCGACCGAGCACGCAGCGACGACGAAGGTGCCCGCGTGCGTGTCGAGGATCCCGGCGTCCTTCAACACCGGGACCACGATGCCGAGCGAGGTCGCCGAGAGGATGACCGACAGCAGGAGCGGGTCGATGATCACGTCGATGTCGCCCAACGGGAGCGCGAGCGCGAATCCGACGAGCAACGACGCGACGAAGCCGATCAGCCCGAGCTTGAGTGGCCGTCCCCGCAACTCTCGGAAGTCGAGCTCGAGCCCGGCGAGGAACAGCAGCAGCGCCACGCCGAGTTGCGAGAACACGGTGATGACGGCGTCGTCGGTCACCCAGTTGAGCAACGCCGGCCCGAGCAGGATCCCGGCCACGATCTCGAGCACCGACGAGGGAATCGGCAGCGACGGTGCGAGGCCGAGCAGGAGCGGCACCGCCACCGCCGCGATCATGACGATCATCACGTCGTCGAAAGCCAGACCCTGGAGCGGCACCGGCCCCGAAGGTACCTGGGGACGTCGGGCCTACGATCGATGCATGACCGACACGCACCACGAGCTCCCGGAAGCCCCGCGCTGGCAGGGCATCAACCACCTCGCACTCGTCACCCCCGACATGGACGCGACCGTGCGCTTCTACGTGGGCGTGTTGGGCATGCGTCTCGCGGCGACCACGATGGCCGGGCCGATGCGCCACTACTTCTTCGAGATGGACCGCGGCAACACCGTCGCGTTCTTCGAGGTCGGCGGCGCCGAGACGTTCGCCAAGCCCGCGGGTGGACCGAGCGACCGCGCCATCCAGCTCGACCACATCTCGTTCGACGTGCCCGACGAGCACGCGCTCGAGATGCTGCGCAAGCGGTTGCTCGCGGCCGGTTCCGAGGTCACCGAGGTCGTGGACCACGGCTTCATCCGCTCCGTGTACTTCACCGACCCGAACGGCATCGCGCTGGAAGCGTCGTGGTGGGTCGTCGACGGCACCGGCCGTCCGACCGACTACGACGACGCCGCGCTGTTCGGCGATCCCGACCCGGTGCCCGCGGTGCACGAGCTGCGCGACCGCGGTCTGCGCGACCTGCCGCACACGCGGCTCACCTGACGCACGGGCCCCTCAGCTGACGGACGCGGGGATCGCCTCGCCGTCGATGCCGAGCACGAGGTCGGCGGGCTGCTCCGCCAACGAACCGTCTCGGTTCACTCGCCGCGCCCGCAGGAACGCGGTGCCGAACGTCAGCACACCGACGATGGTGGCGATTCCACCGATCGCGAAGCCCCAACGGGGTCCGAACTGATCGCTCACCCATCCGATCAGCGGCCCACCGATGGGGGTCGTACCGAGCAGGGTGATCGTGTACACGGCCATCACCCGGCCGCGCATGGTCGGATCGGAGAGGAGCTGCAGCGACGAGTTCGTGGTGGAGAGGAACGCGATCTGCCCGGCGCCGACGACGACGAGCAGACCGATGAACATCGCCAGCGACGGTGCGAACGACGTGATGCAGATGGCCACGCCGAACGCCATCCCCGTGCCGCAGAGCAGCTTCCCGTGCGTGTCGGAGCGGTTGGCGGCGAACAGCGCGCCGAAGATGGCGCCCGCGCCCATGGCGATCGACATCCAGCTGTAGACCTCGGGCCCGGCGGCGAACGTGATCTTGGCCAGGAGCGGCAGCACCACCGGTGAGTTGATGGCGAAGGTCCCGACCACGAGCATCAGCAGCAGGATCCAGCGCAGCTCGGCTGTGCGCCAGATGTAGCGGAGCCCTTCGGTGAGCTGGCCCTTCTCGCGGCCCAGTGGCTTCGAGCGGTGGAGCTCCTCCGGACGCATCATGAGCAGCGCGCCGATCACGAACGCGAACGACACTGCGTTGAGCGCGAAGCAGATCCCGGTGCCGCCGGCGAGGATCAGCACGCCCGCGAGCGCGGGCCCGAGGACGCGGGCCAACTGGAAGATCGCGCTGCTCAGCCCGATCGCGTTGGGCAGGTCGGCCGCCGGTACCAGTTCCGACACGAACGACTGCCGGGTGGGGTTGTCGACGGCCAGCGCCAGCCCGTAGGTGAACACGAGCACGTAGAGCATCCAGAGCTGGACGATGCCAGTGACGTCGACCACGGTGAGCACCACCGCGACGGCCGCCATCGCGACCTGCGTGCAGAGCAGCACCTTGCGCTTGTCGAAGCGGTCGGCGATGGCCCCGCCCCACACCCCGAACAGCAGCGTGGGCAGGAACTGCAGCGCGATGGCGAGTCCGACGAGGAACCCGTTGTTGTGCGACAGGTGCAGGACGAGCCAGTTGAGGGCGATCGTCTGCATCCACGTGCCGCCCTGCGAGATGAGCTGACCGGTGAAGAACAGGCGGAAGTTCCGCACGTGCATCGACTGGAACGTGCCTCGGAGAGACTTCATGCGAAGGTCTTCACGACACGTCGTCCTGGAGCCGTTCGAGCAGCGGCAGCGCGCGCGCGAGCAGCGCGCGCTCGGCGTCGGTGAGCTCGGCGACGCGCCGCGCGAGGTAGGCGTCCTTGCGGGTGCGGCTGTGCGCGAGCAGGGTGCGCCCGGCGTCGGTGATGGCGGCGCGCGCGACGCGCCGATCGGCCGGGTCGACGACGCGCGTGACGTAGCCGTCGTCCTCGAGCCGGGCGACGATGCGGGTCATGCTCGGAGGCTGGACCTGCTCCACGGCCGCGAGCTCGCCGAGGGTGATGGGTCCGAGCCGCTCGATGGTGGCGAGCGCGCCCTGGAGGGACGCGGTGAGCTCCTCCCCGGTGCTCGCGGCCTGCTGGCGGATCCGCCGGGTGAGTCGGGCGACGGCCAGGCGGAGCCGGGAAGCCAGCTCGCCCTCGTCGACGAGGCTGGCGCCGACGGTCCCGGTGGCCGTGCGTGAGCTCATGCCATGAAGTTTAGCATGACTAATTAGCTTGGCAAACCGACTGCCCGGGAACCGCTACCGCTTGCGGACCCCCACGGTGATCGTGATGGTCGAACCCTCCGCCGCCCTTCCCCCGGCGGGATCCTGGGCCACCACGGTGTCGACCGCATCGCTGCTGGTGACGACCGCAGTGAGCACGTTCACCACGAAACCGCGGTCCTCGATCTCCGAGATGGCATCACCGCGATCCCACGTGAGGACGATCGGCACGGACACCTCCTTGGGTCCCGACGACACGGTGAGGGTGATGGTGTCGCCGCGCACGACGGTGTCGCCGGTGCCCGGGCTGGTCTTCGTCACCACTCCGACCGCGGCGCTGTTGCTGCTCGCGGTCTTCACCGCGACGTCCAGGCCGAGGGCCTGGAGCGCCGACGTCGCGCTGGCCTGGTCCTGCCCCACCACGCTGGGGACCTTCACGTGCGGGTCGGTCGCCACCACCAACTCGAGCGGGTCGGTCTTGCGCGAGCGCAGGAACGCCGCCGGTGTGGTGCTCATCACCGTGCCCGGATCGACGTCGTCGCGGTAGTCGGGCGTGACGGCGAAGTTGGAGAAGCCGCGCTTGCGCAGCTCCACCTTGGCCGCCTCGACGTCCATCGTGCTCACGTCGGGCACCTCGGCATCGGTCTTCGAGATCGTGAGCCGGACGGTCGAACCCTCTGCGAGCTTCTCGCCGTTGCCCGGACGTTGGCTCAGGATCGTGCCGCCGGGGCGGGGGCTGTCGATCACGCGGGAGTCGACGGCGAAGCCGGCGTCGGAGAGGATCCCGGCGGCGGCGAACACGTCGCGGTCGACGACGTCGGGCACCGGCTTGCTCGGCGGCGCCTCGGTGAGCTTGGCGTAGGCCACGATCCCACCCACGATGAGGAGCAGGGGCGCGGCGAAGATCACCAGCCAGTGCCTGAGCTTCCACGTGCGCTGCCGGGTGCGCTCCGGAGCGAGCGGCGCGCCGGTGACCGCCGCCGCCCGCCGCGCCCGGCGCTTCGGTTTCGGTGGCTTCAGCGGCTTGACCGGCTTCGGCGACTTGGCAACCTTCGGGTACGCGGTCTTGGCCCGCCGACCGAACCGACCCGGCTTCGCGACGGCATCGCCGGTGCGCGGCGGCGGCGTGACCACTGCGGCCGCGGCCGGCAGCACCGAGGTGACCGCGTGACCGGTGGCGCGGGCGGTGGCGTTCGTGTCGGCGGTGACGGGCACCGCGGTGAGCGGCGACTCGCTGATCGGGGCGGGCGCGACCACGGTCGCGGCGGCGACCGCGGCGGCGACACCGGCGGCCGCGCCGGCATCGCGCAACGCGTCGCGCAGGTCGGCCGCGCTCTGGTGGCGCACGTTCGGATCGGTCTCGCGCGCCCGCGCGATCACCCGTTCGAGCTCGGTGGTGGGCTCGGCCTCACCGCCCGTCGGCCGCTCACCGGTGAGGAGCTCGGTCAGCACGACGCCGAGCGAGTACACGTCGCTGCGAGCGTCGGCCGGCAGTCCCGCGACCTGCTCGGGCGAGAGGTAGCCCACCGTGCCCAGCACCACGCCGGGTTCGGTGAGCGCCTCGCCCGCAGCCGACTGCGCCGCCGACTGCGCGATGCCGAAGTCGGTGACCTTCACGCTGCCGCCCGGCGTGACCAGCACGTTGCTGGGCTTCACGTCGCGGTGCACCACGCCGTGGTGGTGGGCATGGGCCAGGGCGTCGGCGATCTGGGCACCGAGCGCGGCGACCTCCGCCGGCGGCAGGGTCTGGCGCGCCCGCAGCTCCGCCCGGAGGCTCCGGCCCTCGACGAGCTCCATGACGATGAACGGCTCCGTACCGCCGCCCCAGTCGTAGACCCCCACGATGTTGGGGTGGTTCAGGCGCGCCGCGGCCCGGGCTTCCCGCTTGAACCGTTCCGCCGAAGCCGGGGTGACGGTCGACGTCGGCACCTTGACCGCGACGACCCGCTCGAGCAGACGGTCGCGGGCGCGGTAGACGTCGCCCATGCCGCCCGAACCCAGTCGGACCCCGAGCTCATAGCGGTCGGCGAGGAGTTCCGCGACCGGCGCCACGAACCAACGTTACCCAGCCGTTCTCCACGCATTCCGTCGGCTGCGTGGTTCCCCTGCTGGCTCGCGTCAAAAAACCTGGTTGATGGGTCGGGATTCGCGTCATAGGGTCGCGCCCGCCCACGACGTCAGGAGTTCACCACCATGTCCGAGAGCTGGGGTTTCGAGACCAAGCAGGTCCACGCAGGCGCGTCGCCCGATCCCACCACCGGCGCCCGCGCCGTCCCGATCTACCAGACCACGAGCTACGTGTTCCGCGACACGGCCCACGCGGCGGCCCTGTTCGGTCTCGAGGAGCTCGGCAACATCTACACGCGGATCATGAACCCGACGCAGGCCGTCTTCGAGGACCGCATGACGGCGCTCGAGGGCGGCGTGGGTGCGCTCGCCACCGCGAGCGGTCAGGCCGCGCAGTTCGTGGCGCTGGCCAACCTGGCCGAGAACGGTGGCCACGTCGTCTCGTCCGCATCGCTCTACGGCGGCACGTACAACCAGCTGCACTACACGTTCCCGAAGCTCGGGATCGAGGTGAGCTTCGTCGACGACCCCGACGACCTCGAGGCCTGGGCGGCCGCGGTGCGGCCGAACACCCGCGCGTTCTACGGCGAGAGCATCGGCAACCCCAAGGGCGACGTGTTCGACTTCGAGGGTGTGTCGAAGGTCGCGCACGACAACAACGTGCCACTCGTGATCGACAACACGCTGGCGTCGCCGTACCTGTGCCGGCCGCTCGAGCACGGCGCCGACATCGTGGTGCACTCGGCCACCAAGTTCATCGGTGGTCACGGCACGTCCATCGGCGGGGTCATCGTCGACGGCGGGAAGTTCGACTACGCCGGCAGCGGGCGCTTCGCCAACTTCACCGAGCCCGACCCCAGCTACCACGGTGCGATCTTCTCGCAGCTGCCCGAGCCGCTGCGTCCCGCGCAGTACATCCTCAAGGCGCGCTTGCAGTACATGCGCGACATCGGCGCCGCGGTCACGCCGTTCAACTCGTTCCTCTTCCTGCAGGGCCTCGAGACGTTGTCGCTGCGCATGGAGCGTCACTCGTCGAACGCGCTCGCCGTCGCGCAGTGGCTGGAGGCGCGTGACGAAGTCGAGTGGGTGAAGTACCCCGGCCTGGCGTCGAGCCCGTGGAACGAGCGGGCGAAGAAGTACCTGCCCGCGGGTCAGGGTGCGATCGTGGCGTTCGGCATCAAGGGCGGGCTCGAGGCGGGCCAGAAGTTCGTCGACTCGCTCGAGCTGCTGAGCCACCTCGCCAACGTCGGTGACGTGCGCAGCCTCGCCATCCACCCGGCGACCACGACGCATCAGCAGCTCGTCGCCGACGAGCAGGCCACCACCGGCGTCACCCCCGATCTCGTGCGCCTCTCGGTGGGCATCGAGTCGCTCGACGACATCCTCGCCGACCTCGACGCCGGCTTCCGCGCCGCCAAGGGCTGACGCGGCCCCCCGTGACTGAGCTCTTCCCCGTCACCGGCGCCTGGCGGCCGGGCGACGAGCCCGGCCGCCGGCAGTTCGTCACCTTCGCCGACGGGCTGAAGCTGGAAGCGGGCGGCCGGCTGGAGACCGCGACCGTCGCGTACGAGACATGGGGGACGCTCGCACCCGACGCGTCGAACGCGGTGCTGGTGCTGCACGCGCTCACCGGCGACAGCCACGCGGCGGGGCCAGCCGGCCCCGGGCACGGCGACGTCGGGTGGTGGGACGGCACCATCGGACCCGGCTGCCCGATCGACACCGACCAGTTCTTCGTGGTGTGTCCGAACGTGCTCGGCGGCTGCCAGGGCAGCACCGGCCCTTCCTCCGATGCGCAGGACGGCCGGCCGTACGGGTCGCGCTTCCCCATCACCACGATCCGCGACCAGGTCAGCCTCGAGGTTGCACTGGCCGACGCGCTGTGCATCGACCGCTGGTACGCGGTGGTGGGCGGTTCGATGGGAGGCATGCGCGTGCTCGAGTGGGCCGTCGGCCAGCGCGACCGCGTGGAGCGCGCCATCGTGATCTCCGTGGGCGCACAGGCCACCGCGGAGGAGATCGCGCTCTGTCACGTGCAGATGCGCGCGATCCGCGCCGACCCGAAGTGGCGCGAGGGCGACTACTACGACGCCGAGCCGGGCGACGGCCCGCACGAGGGGCTCTCCATCGCGCGGGGCATCGGCCACATCAGCTACCGCACCGAGCTCGAGCTGGCGGCCCGTTTCGGGCGCGACCACCAGCCCGGCGAGGAACCCTTCGTGGGTGGCCGGTACGCGGTGGAGTCGTACCTCGACCACCACGCACAGAAGCTCGTGCGTCGCTTCGACGCCAACAGCTACCTCGTGCTGTCGACCGCGATGAACCACCACGACGTCGGGCGCGACCGCGGCGGCATCGCGGCCGCGCTGAGCACCATCACCGCGCGAGGTCAGCATCGCGGGCATGTCGTCCGACTGGCTGTACCCGGTGCGCCTGCAGCAGGAGCTCGGCGAGCTCGTCCCCACCGTCGTCGGCGGTCGAGATCGTGCAGACCATCTCCGGCCACGACGGCTTCCTCGTCGAGTCGGAGCCCCTCGGCCACTTCCTCCGCCGCGCGCTGGACTGACCCTGCGAACATCTCGAGGTTCGCGGTCACAGGCGCACGCAAACTTCGAGCTGTTCGCGGTAGGACGCGGCGCCGTCCAACGCGTGGCGGAGGTCGGCGACGAGGTCATCGGTGGTCTCGATGCCCACGGAGAGGCGGACCAGCGCCGGGTCGACGGCGAGCGGTGAGTCGACCGCCGACGCGTGGGTCATGCGGGCCGGGTGCTCGATGAGCGATTCCACACCGCCGAGCGACTCGGCCAGCGTGAACAGCCGCGTGGCGGCGACGATCCGGAGCGCGGCACCTTCGCCGCCGGCCGCGAGGAAGCTCACCATCCCACCGAAGTCGCGCATCTGCCGGCGCGCCACGGCATGGCCCGGATGGTCGGCGAGGGCCGGGTAGAGGACGCGTGACACCGCAGGATGGCGCACCAGCATGCTGACGATCGCGCTCGCGTTCTCGCAGTGACGCTCCATGCGCACCGCGAGCGTCTTGATCCCGCGCAGCACGAGGTAGCAGTCGAACGGGCTCGGGACCGCGCCCACGGCGTTCTGGAGGAACCCGACGCGCTCGGCGATCTCGGGATCGCTGGTGGCCACGAAGCCCCCGACGACGTCGGAATGACCGCCGAGGTACTTGGTGGCTGAGTGCACGACGATGTCGGCCCCGAGCTCGAGCGGACGCTGCAGGAACGGCGTGGCGAACGTGTTGTCCACGACGACGCGCGCGCCCCGCTCGTGCGCGATCGCGCTCGAGGCCGGTGATGTCGACGATCGTGAGCGCGGGGTTGGTCGGCGTCTCCACCCACACCAGCGCCGCGCCCTCGGGCCAGTCGCGTTCCAGGGCGTCGAGATCGGTGAGGTCGGCGACGGTCCAGTCGATGCCCGCGGGCCCGAGCACCTTCGACACCAGGCGGAAGGTGCCGCCGTACGCGTCGTCAGGGATGATCACGCGCTGGCCGGGCGCGAGCAGCCGCAGCACCGCATCCTCGGCAGCCATGCCGCTGGCGAACGCGAAGCCGTCGAGCGCGCCTTCCAGCGACGCGAGACACTCCTCGTAGGCGCGGCGGGTGGGGTTGCCGCTGCGGGCGTACTCATAGCCCGAGTGCTTCCCGACCTCCTCGTGCACGAACGTCGACGAGAGCGTGATCGGCGTGACCACCGCGCCCGTCGTCGGGTCGGGCGGCTGGCCGTCGTGGATCGCGCGCGTCTCGAAACCGTCTCGCCGTTCGGGCACCGAACCGTCAGCCATGCGCAGAACCTAGGACGGCGCGCGGTCGGCCAGGAACGCCAACACGTCGGAGCGGGTGAGCACGCCGACGGGGTGACCGCCGTCGAGCACGAGCACCGCCGCAGACGAGTCGAGCCGCTCGACGACGTCGGTGACCGATTCACCGATCCCGAGCATCGGCGGCGCGGGCTCCATGATCTCGCCCACCGGTCGTTCGAGCACCGCCGGATCGTGGAACGCCTTGTCCATGAGCGGCAGCTCGGACACCGCGCCCGACACCTCCGACGCCGCGAGCGGGAGGTCGGTGGTGGTGGCGACGACGAGCTGCGACACGCCGAGCTCCCGCATCCGCGCGAACGCGTCGCGCGTCGGCGTGTCGGCGGTGATGACGACGAGATCGGGGATGGCGCCGTCCTTCGCGCCGAGCACGTCACCCGCGGTCGGTCCGTCGTTGCGCAAGAAGCCGTAGCGCGTCATCCAGCGGTCGTCGAAGATCTTCGACAGGTAGTTGCGACCGGAGTCGGGGAGGAGCACCACGATCACCGCGTCGGGTCCGAGCTCCGCGCCCACGACGAGCGCGGCGTGCACCGCGGTGCCGCACGATCCGCCGATGAGCAGGCCCTCTTCTCGGGTCACGCGCCGGGCGGCCGCGAACGACTCGGTGTCGCTGACCTCGACGATGCGGTCGACCAGCGACGGGTCGTAGGTGGTGGGCCAGAAGTCTTCGCCCACGCCCTTCGACGAGGTACGGGCGGCCGGTCCCGCCCGAGTACACCGAACCCGCGGGATCGGCGGCGACGATCTGCACCGCGGGGTTCTGCGCCTTGAGGTACCGCGCCACCCCGGTGATCGTGCCGCCGGTGCCGACGCCGGCGACGAAGTGCGTGACCCGCCCGTCGGTCTGCCGCCAGATCTCGGGCCCGGTGGAACGCTCGTGCTCGGCGGGGTTGGCCGGGTTGGAGTACTGGTCGGGCCGGAACGCGCCCGGCGTCTCACGCGTGAGGCGATCGGCGACCGAGTAGTACGACGCCGGGTCCTCGGGCGCCACCGCGGTCGGGCACACGACGACGTCGGCGCCGTACGCGCGCAGCAGCGAGATCTTCTCCTCGCTCATCTTGTCGGCCATCACGAAGATGCAGCGGTAGCCGCGTTGCGCGGCGACGATGGCGAGACCGGCGCCGGTGTTGCCCGACGTCGGTTCGACGATGGTGCCGCCGGGGCCGAGCAGGCCGTCGCGCTCGGCGGCGTCGATCATCGCCACCGCGGGACGGTCCTTCACGCTGCCGCCCGGGTTGAACAGCTCGACCTTGGCGAGGAGGTCGCACTCGAGGTCGCGTCCCACTCGTCCGAGCCGCACCAGCGGGGTGTTCCCCACCAGGTCGAGCAACGAGTCGGCCACGTCCATCGCCATCTCTCCTCCGTCGCTCGCGATCGCTCGCTCCGTCCCGCTCGACGCTACCCCCCGTCGCGCGAGACGGGGTCGGGTGCCTGCTCGAGCGATCGCCGCAACGTGCGGTAGACCGCTTCGGGCGTGAGCACGCCGACGAAGCGGTCGCCGTCGAGCACCGACACCCAGCCCTCGCGCGTCAGCAGCATGGTGGCGAGGGCGTCCTGGAGGTCGTGGTCGACCGGCACCCACGTCTCGACCCGTTGCAACACGCCGTCGATCGCGTCGCCGATCGCGCCGTCGCCCGCGGCGTGCTCGTCGTCGACGTACCCGCGCAGTGACCCGTTCGGCGTCGACGACGGCGACCCACCCGGCGTCCCACTTCGCGATCGCGGCGCGCGCCTCGGCCAGCGTGGCGTCGGGCGCGACCGTCGGTGGGTGCTCCAGGCACTCGGCGTCGATGGGCGTGACCCGTAGGCGCTTGAGCGCGCGGTCGCGCCCGACGAAGCCGCGCACCATGTCGGACGCCGGCCGACCGAGGACCTCGGCGGGCGTGGCGTACTGCTCGAGCACGCCCCCGACGTCGAGGATCGCGATGCGGTCGCCCATCTTCACCGCTTCCTCGATGTCGTGGGTGACGAACACCACCGTCTTGCGCACCTCGCCCTGGAGGCGCAGGAACTCGTCCTGCAGCCGGACGCGGGTGACGGGGTCGATGGCACCGAAGGGCTCGTCCATGAGGAGGACGGGCGGATCGGCGGCGAGCGCGCGCGCCACGCCGACCCGCTGGCGCTGCCCGCCGGAGAGCTGCGCGGGATAGCGGCTGCGGTACTCCGCCGGCTCGAGGCCCACGAGGTCGAGCAGTTCGTCGACCCGTGCCTCGGTGCGCGCCTTCGGCCAGCCGAGCAGCTTCGGGACGGTGGCGATGTTGGTGGCGATGGTCTGGTGCGGGAACAACCCGACCTGCTGGATGACGTAGCCGACGTGACGACGCAGTTCGACGGGATCGGCGTGGGTGACGTCGCGGCCGTCGAGGAAGAGTCGGCCCGCGCTCGGCTCGATCAGCCGGTTGATCATCTTGAGCGTCGTGGTCTTGCCGCAGCCCGACGGGCCGACGAGCACGCACACCTCGCCCGCGGGGATGTCGAGCGAGAGCTCCCGCACGGCGAGCTGGCCGTTCGGGTACTGCTTGCTGATCGCGTCGAGGCGGATCATCGGCTCGGTCAGGACGGGCGCGGAGGTGATCGACCGAAGTTACCCGGGTTGCCCGGGGCCGAACTGGTGCGAAGCGCGTGCGCCGTTAGGCTCGCCCGATGACGCCGCTCGCTCGTGCTGGCGGAGAACATCGGGCCCAAGTGGCTCGACTGGCCGTGGGTGCAGGACCACACCGACGAGATCCGCCAGCGGTTGACGGAGCACATCGAACTGACCGTGCTCGCGGTGCTGCTTCGGTCTCGTGATCGCGCTGCCGCTCGCGCTGCTGAGCGTGCGCTACCGACGCCTCTACGGTCCCGTGCTCGCGATCACCGGCGTGCTCTACACGATCCCGTCGCTGGCGCTGTTCGCGATGCTGCTGCCGCTCACCGGGCTGTCCCGCACCACCGCCCTCGTCCCTCTCACCGTGTACACGTTGCTGATCCTGGTGCGGAACACCGTGATCGGTCTCGACGGCGTCCCCGTCGACGTGCGCGACGCCGCGGTGGGCATGGGCTACTCGCGCAACCGCCAGCTCCTCCGCGTCGACCTGCCGCTGGCGCTCCCCGCGATCATGGCCGGGATCCGCATCGCCACCGTCACCACGATCGGGCTGGTCGCGATCACCGCGCTGATCGGCCAGGGTGGTCTCGGCGCGCTGATGTACGACGGCCTGCAACGCGACTTCCGCACGCCGCTGACCGTCGGCATCGTGCTGTCGCTCGCGCTCGCGGTCGTCGCCGATCTGCTCCTCGTGCTCGCGCAGCGACTCGCGACACCCGTGGGCGTGCGCGGCGGAGCAGAGCGTTCGCGTCGCAAGGCGGTCGCGTGATGGGTTTCCTCGGCGAGGTCTTCGACTTCCTCACCAACAGCGACCAGTGGCACGGCGACGAGTCGATCCCGCGCCTGCTCGGCCAGCACGTGCAGCTCACGGTGGTGTCGGTGCTCGTCGCCGCACTGGTCGCGCTCCCGATCGGCATCCTGCTCGGACACGTGCGCACGGGCGGCGCGATCGCGGTGAACATCGCCAACATCGGACCGCGCGCTCCCCGCGTTCGCGCTCCTCATCCTCGCGGTGCAGTGGGTCGGCATCGGCGATCCCACCGGTGTGCTCACGCCGGTGCAGTCGGTCCCCGCGTTCATCGCCATGTTCGCCCTCGCGGTTCCACCGATGTTGGCGAACGCCTACGTGGGCATGGCGAGCGTCGACGACGAGATCCGAGAGTCGGCCCGCGGCATGGGCATGAACGCGCGCCAGATGATCTGGCAGGTCGAGCTGCCCAACGCGGTCCCGCTGATCATGGCGGGCGTGCGCACCGCGACGGTCGCCGTGGTCGCCACCGCCACGCTCGCCGCGTACGTCGACTCGGGCGGGTTCGGCCGCTACATCGTCGACGGCTTCCGCGTGAACGACGACGCCAAGGTCTTCGCCGGCGGCCTGCTCGTCGCGCTGCTGGCGATCGCGCTCGAGCTCCTGCTCGCCCTGCTCCAGCGGGCGATCACGTCACCGGGCATCCGCTCCGAGGCGAAGGTCAGGGTGCGCGACGCTGGCCACCGATCGCGTCCCGCCGGGGCTGGGCCCCGCCCTCTGACGATCCGGAGTTCGTCGGTCCGACCCTCGGGAAACCTGACCGATTCGCTAAGGTTTCTCCGCCATCGCTCGGGGGTAGGCAAATGCCCCACGTACTCACGACAGGACGTACCGATGACGCATGCTCGTTTCCGACGCCGCGCCTGGGCCCTGCTCACGGCCGGCCTGCTCACCCTGGTGGTGGGCCTCACCGCCGGCGGGGTCGCGTCGGCCCAGAGCAAGTCGCTCACCGTCGGCTCGAAGGACTTCGGCGGCGCCCAGGCCATCTCGCAGGCCTACGGCCAGGCGCTCGAGAACAAGGGCTACGACATCAGCTTCAAGGACAACCTCGGCGCCACCGAGATCGTCTACGCCGCACTGCAGAACGGCGACCTCGACGGCTACGCCGACTACCAGGGCACGCTGCTCCAGTACCTCGGTGGCGAGGCGACCGGCGACTCGGCGACCACCTACAAGGCACTCACCGAGAAGCTCGCCGGCACCGGCATCGTCGCGAGCAAGCCGGCTCCGGCGGTCGACGTGAACGGCTTCTACGTCACCAAGGCCACCGCCAAGAAGTACAAGCTCAAGAAGGTGTCCGACCTGAAGAAGGTCGCGGGCGACCTCACCTTCGGCGGACCGCCCGAGTGCGAGGAGCGTGACCTCTGCCTCGGCGCCAAGTCCAAGGAGCTCTACGGCCTCGACTTCTCGGAGGTCAAGAAGCTCGACGCCGGCGGACCCATCACGGTGAAGGCGCTCGACGACGGTGACATCGACGTGGCCCTGCTCTTCACCGGCTCGAGCGTGATCCCGAAGGACGCGGTGCTGCTGACCGACGACAAGGGCCTGCAGCCGGCCGACAACCCGGTGTTCCTCATCAAGAAGGACAAGGCCACCGCGGCAACGATGAAGATCCTGAACAAGGTGTCGGCGAAGTTGACGACCGCGGCCTACAACAAGATGTCGCTCGGCATCAACGAGGACAAGCAAGACCCGGCCGACGTGGCCACTGCGTTCCTGAAGAAGAACGGCCTCGGCTAGACGCACCGATCGCAACACGACGTGGCGCCAGCCTCCTCGACTACGCGTTCAGGAGGCTGGCGACCACGTTGACCGTCGTCGCCAGGATCACCGCGCCGAACAGGAACGAGATGAGCGCGTGCCGCAGCACCTGGTGGCGCATCTCGCGGCGCGTGATGTCGGTGTCGGACACCTGGAAGGTCATCCCGACGGTGAACGCGGTGTACGCGAAGTCGACGTAGTCGGGGTCCTCTTCGCCCTTCGTCTTGAAGTCGATGCCACCTTCCGGTTCGGTGTAGTAGATGTGCGCGTAGCGCAGCGCGAACACCGTGTGCACCAGCAGCCACGAGCAGGCGATGGTGAAGACACCGAAGGACTCGAGGAGCACTTCGTCGCGGTGCGCACCCTGGTTCGCCTTGAGGAAGGCGAGCACCACACCGACCAGGCTCACGAGGGCGGCGCCGAGGAGGAGGAGGTGGGTGCCGGCGCGCGTGTCGTCCTCTTTGGTGGCGAACTCCTTCGTCTGGTCGGCGGTGAAGACGCCGATGGTCAGCCAGACCGATCCGACCACGAGCACCGCGGTGACGTCCCACGCCACCAGCACGGTCAACTGCCACGGCGCGAACCAGGCGACCACGAACGCCACCACCGTGGCGATGGCCACCGCGGCGAGCACCCGGTCCCGCCCCGAATGCGTGTGCACGAACCACGACTGCACGCCCATCGGGCGAGTCTCGCGCCGCGTGCCGCGCAACCTGGTGACAGACTGGGGTCCATGGCTCCCGTCGTCACGCTGTCGGCGTCGTTCGGGGCCGGGGGGAGCGTCGTCGGACCGCGGGTCGCGGAGCAGCTCGGCCTGCCGTTCCTCGACCGTGCCATCCCGGTCGCGGTCGCCGAGGCCCTCGCCGTCCCCATGGCCGACGTGATGGCCCACGACGAGCGGCGCACGTCGGGGTTCGGACGCCTGTTCGCCAACCTCGCCCGCGCCGCGGCGCTCCCCGACACCGAGTTCGGCACCGTGCCCACGGCCACCCGGACCTCCTTGGGGGACCAACCGGAGCAGGCGTTCCGCGACCAGACCGAGCGGGTCCTCCACCAGATCGCGGAGACCGACGGCGGCGTGATCCTCGGCCGGGCGGCGGCCATCGTGCTGGGCGACCTGCCCAACGCGCTGCACGTGCGCCTCGACGGTCCGCTCGACGGGCGGCTGCAACGCGCGATCGGCCTCGAGGGCATCGACGAGGAACAAGCGCGCAAGCTCGCGGCCGAGACCGACCGCGCGCGCGAGGCGTACGTGAAGCACTTCTACAAGTGCGACGCGCGCGATGCGCGCCACTACCACCTCGTGCTCGACTCCACCGAGCTCGACCTCGACACCTGCGGCGACCTGATCGTCGTTGCGGCCCGGGCCCGGATCCTGCCGACCACCTGACGGCGGCGAGTGCCGGACCGCTCCCTCGGCGGGCGGCGCGCTCTAAATTCGTGCGATGCCGGAGGACATCTTCACCGAACCCGACCTCGATCCCGACGGGCTGGCGAACCTCGGGCCGCTGGCGCCGCTGGCGGGGATCTGGGAGGGCTCCGCGGGTGCCGACGTCCACCCGGTCGTCGAGGGCACCGAGTCCGACGTGTTCGTGGAGCACTACGAGCTCCAGCCCATCGATCCGCAGACCAACGGTCCCCAGTACTTCTACGGGCTCCGCTACCACACGCACATCCACAAGCCCGGCGAGGTGGAGACGTTCCACGACCAGGTCGGCTACTGGCTCTGGAACCCGGTCGAGGGCACGGTCACGCAGACCGTCGCGATCCCCCGAGCCCAGGTCGCGCTCGCGTCGGGTCTCGTCGCCGCCGATGCCACCACCTTCACGCTGCACGCCGAGCGCGGGCAGACCGAGTACGGGATCTGCTCCAACCCGTTCCTCGAGCACGCGTTCACCACGTTGTCGTTCCGCGTCACCGTCACCGTGAACCCCGATGGCACGTGGGAGTACGACGAGGACACGGTGCTGCAGGTGCTCGACCGCGACGAGCCCTTCCACCACACCGACCACCACGTGCTCCACAAGGTCGGCGAGCCCACCCCCAATCCACTGGCCCGCTGATCCCCTGATGCGTGTCGCACCCCGGCCGTACGATCCGGGACGATGCCGATCGAGCTGACGCCGGTCCCGTACGGCCCCGAGACGTCGCTCGCGCTCCACGCGGCCGTGGTGGCGGCGAAGGCGGGTGACCCGCTCGCGCCGGTCACCGTGGTCGTCCCCACCAACTACGTGGGAGTGGCCGCGCGCCGACTGCTCGGCAGCGGCGCGCTCGGCCGGGTCACCGACACCGGCGACGGCGTCGCCGGTGTCACCTTCCTCACCTCGTTCCGTCTCGCCGAACTGCTCGGCGCGCCGAAGCTCGCGGCCGCGCATCGGCGGCCGGTGTCGATGCCGGTGCTGGCGGCGGGCGTGCGCGCGGTCCTCGCCGAGGCGCCCGGGCGCTTCCGCCCCGTCGCCGAGCACCCGGCGACCGAAGCCGCGCTGGTCGCGGCGCACCGCGAGCTGTCCGATCTCGACGACGGCGCGCTCGATGCGCTCGTGCGCACCGGAGCGCGTGCGGCCGACGTCGTGCGCATCAGCCGGCGTGTGCGCACGTCACTCGCCACCGGGTGGTACGACGAGCGCGACCTCATGGACGCCGCGGCCGCAGAGGTCGCCGCGGGTGTGCCGTTGCTCACCGATCTCGGTGCCGTGGTCGTGTACCTCCCCCAAGACCTGTCGACACCGGCGGCCCGGCTGCTCCGGGTGCTCGCCACCCGTCTCCCCGTCACCGTGGTCGCCGGCACGAGCGGCGACGCACGCGCGGACGCGCCGGTGCGCGCCGCGCTCGCGCGCCTCGACCTCGAGCTCACGGCACCCGACCGGCGCGCGTCGCGCGTCGCCGCGCCACCGACGCGCGTCGTCTCGGCGTCGGATCCCGACGACGAAGTGCGCGCCGTCGTGCGACTGGTCGTCGACGCGGTGCAGGAGGGCGCACCGCTCGAACGCATGGCGGTGCTCTACGGCGCGCCCGATCCGTACGCCCGGCTCGTCCACGAGCACCTCGCCGCCGCGGGCATCCCGCACAACGGCGCCGCGGTCCGCACCCTCGCCGACAGCGCGCTCGGTCGCGGCCTGCTCGGGTTGCTCGCGCTCCCCGACCACGACTTCCAACGTCACGACGTCATGCGTCTCCTGGCCACCACCCCCGTGTACCGACACGGCCGCGACGTGCCGAGCGCGAGCTGGGAACGGATCAGCCGGGCGGCAGAGATCGTGCGCGGCGCCGAGCAGTGGCAGCAGCGGCTGGAGCGGTACGCCGGCATCGTCGCGGCCGAGCTGGCGGCGGAGCGCGCGGTCACCGACCGCGAGCCGCGGCCGCAGCGGTACGAGCGGCGGCTGGCCGACACCGGCGACCTCCGGGACTTCGTCGCCACGCTGGCGCGCGACCTGCGCGTCGATCCCGCGGCGAGCTGGCGCGACCTCGCCGGGTGGGCGGAGCGCCTGGTGCGCGACCACCTGGCGCCGGAGTCGCGGCGCACGTCGTGGCCCGAAGCCGAGCAGCAGGCGGGGGAGAAGATCGACGCCGCACTGACCCGCCTCGCCGGCCTCGACGCGGTCGAGGCGGCACCGGGGGTCGACGTGTTCCGGCGCACGCTCGAGCTGGAGCTCGACGCCGACCTCGGCCGGGTCGGCCGCTTCGGCGACGGCCTGCTCATGGGACACGTCGCGCTCGGCGTCGGGCTCGATCTCGACCGGGTGTTCGTGTGCGGACTGGCCGAGGGACTCTTCCCCACGCGCGTGCGCGACGACTCGCTCCTCCCCGACGCCGACCGCCGCGCCACCGACGGCGCCCTCCCCCTCCGCGCCGCCCGGGTCGACGACGACCACCGCCGCCTGCTCGCAGCGCTGGCGAGCGCGTCGGGCGAGCGCGTGCTGCTGTTCCCGCGCGGTGACCTGCGGCGGACGACCGAACGGGTGCCGTCGCGGTTCCTGGCCGAGTGCGTCGAGTGCGGCGAGTCGGAGCGACTGCCCGAAGACCGACTTCCTGAAGATCTGGGCGAGCTGCACGCCGACTGGTACATGCCCATCCCGTCGTTCGCCGCCGGTCTGGCGCGGCGTCGAGTTCCCCGCCACCGACCAGGAGCACCGACTCCGCACGCTGCTCGACCACACGCGCGCGGGGCCACGGTCGAGCGAGCACGCGCTCGCCCGTCTCGACCCCGCCCTCGCGCGCGGTGTGGAGACCGTCGTCGCGCGTCGTGGCCCCGCGTTCACACGTTTCGACGGCAACCTCGCCGGCCACACGCTCCCGGCGATCACCGACGAAGGTGTCGTCGTGTCGGCCGACGAGGCTGCAGACCTACGCGTTCAACCCGCACGACTACTTGCTCGAGTACGTGCTGCGCGTCGAGATCCCCGAGCTACCCGAGGAGCGCTACGAGGTCACCCCGATCGACCGCGGGAGCCTGGTGCACGAGACGCTCGACGCTCTTCATCGCCGAGGTGCTGGCGCGCCCGGATGGCGCGCCCGCGCCCGACGTCGCGTGGACGGACGCCGATCGCGACCGCTCATGCACGATCTCGCCGAGGCCCGCATGGGGGTGTACGAAGCACAGGGCCGCACCGGCCGCCGGCTCTTCTGGCACCGTGATCGCCGCCGCATCCTCGCCGAGCTCGACCGCTTCCTCGACGCCGACTCCGCGGTGCGCGCCGAGTGGGGCATGCGCCCGATCGCCACCGAGCTGCGCTTCGGATTCGCCGATGGCGCGCTCCGCCGTCGACCTTCCACTCTCCGACGGGCGCGCACTGCGGTTCCGAGGTGCCGCCGACCGCATCGACGTCACCGACACGGCGGAGCGCTCTGGATCGTCGACTACAAGACCGGCAACCCGAACCGGTACCGGATCGACGACGTCGACCCGACCGCGGCGGGGACGATGCTGCAACTTCCCGTGTACGCGCACGCGGCGCGAGCTTCGTTCGGCACGCCGTGACACGCCGGTCGCCGCGGCCTACTGGTGGTGAGCACTCGTGGGCGCTTCGGCTGGGCAGAGCTCGAACTCGACGAAGCCGTCGACGCGTCGGGTCGACGAGGTGCTGCGCGCCATCGCCGACGGGATCGGTGGCGGGGTCTTCCCCTGTCGGGTCGATCCGCCCAGCAGCTGGGGACGGCACTGGCGCACCTACACCGACCCCGACGCTCGCGGCACGCGCGACCGCTACCGCGAGTGGTTGCGCAAGCGCGCCGGCACCCGAGCTGCGCGGCTACGTCGCCCTGGCCGAGCCCGACGCTGCCCGAGGCCGCTCTCGACGAGGGCCACGACCCGTGACCACCGCGGTCCAGCAGACCTTCGACGAGCTCGACGAAGACCTCGCCACTCGCGCCGCGATCGTGGGCAGCGCTCGACGAGACGTTGTTCGTGGAAGCCGGTGCGGGGTCGGGCAAGACGAAGGCACTGGTCGACCGCATCGTGGCGCTCGTCGTCGAACGCGACGTGCCCGATGCGCGAGATCGCGGCGGTCACGTTCACCGAGAAGGCGGCCGCCGAGCTGCGCGACCGCATCCGGCGCGCGCTGGAAGTGGTCGCGCGCGAGGGCGGCCCGGTCGAGGTGACGCGAGCGACGGTGGCGTTGGAGGAGCTCGACGCCGCGGCGGTGTCCACCCTGCACGCGTTCGCGCAGCGCATCCTCGCCGAGCACCCGGTCGAGGCCGGTCTGCCGCCGCGGGTGCAGGTGCTCGACGACATCGCGTCGCAGCTCGCGTTCGAGGAGCGCTGGACCCGATTCGTCGACGACCTGCTCGACGACCCGGCGCTCGAACGCACCATCCTCCTCGCCCTCAACGCCGACACCACGCTCCCGGTGCTGCGCACGCTCGCGCTCGCGTGCAACGCCAACTGGGACCTCGTGGCCGAGCGCATGCACGAGGAGCCCGACCCTCCGCCGCTCGCGCAGCGCGCTCGCGTCCCGTGCTCGCCGCACTCGAGGAATTGCCCGCTCTGGCCGAGTGGTGCACGGCCGACGACGACAAGCTGCTCGGATGGACTGTCAGCTCTTGATCGCAGTGGCACGGCGAGCTCCTCGGCCGCGCCCGACGAGTACGAGCAGATCCGGATGCTCAACTCAGGGCACGCCGAAGGTCGGCGTCACCCAGGGCCGCAAGGACCAACTGGCCCGCGGACGACTGCCCGTCGACGACGGTGCGCGACAAGGTCGAAGGCGCTCCGCGACCTGGTCGGCGTCACCGCCGCGCCAGCTCGCCGAGGTGGTGGTGCGCCGTCTGGCGTGGGAGCTGGCGCAGTTCACGCTGCGCGAGGCCGGGGCCGGCGACGCTCGCCGGCGAGCTCGAGTTCCACGACCTGCTCGTGCTGGCCCGCTCGATGCTGCGCGACCCCGAACACGGCTGGGAGGTGCGTCAGCGTCTGCGCGCCCGCTACACCCGCCTGCTGCTCGACGAGTTCCAGGACACCGACCCCATCCAGTGCGACCTCGCCGCGTTGCTCGCGTCGGGTGAACCCGACGCCCGCGCCCACCGCTGGGACGAACTGCCGGTCGATCCGGGCCGACTCTTCGTGGTGGGCGACCCCAAGCAGTCGATCTACCGCTTCCGGCGCGCCGACATCGCCGCGTTCCTGCGGGCGCGCTCGGCCTTCGGCGCGTCACCACGGCACCTCACTCGCAACTTCCGCACCGCGGGGCCGGTGATCGACGTGGTGAACGCGATCTTCCGCGACCTCATCATCGCCGAACCCGAGTCACAACCGGAGTACGTCGCGCTCGAGCCGGTGCGGGAGCCTGCGCCGGTGGGGCCGGCGGTGGTGCTGCTCGGCGCCGAGCCCGACGACGAGGTCTCGGCCGCCGAGCCGCTGCGCGAGCGTGAGGCCTCCGACGTCGCGGCCATCGTGCTGCGCGCGCTCCGCGAGGGCTGGTCGGTCGTGCGGCGCGGCGCCGGCGGACGAGCACGTCGAACCGTGTCGCCTCGGCGACCTGTGCATCCTGCTGCCGGCGCGCACGTCGCTCGGTCAGCTCGAGGACGCCCTCGACGCCGCGCGGCATCCCCTACCGGGCGGAGACCTCGTCGTTGGTGTACAGCACGCGGGAGATCCGCGACCTGCTCGTGGTGCTCCAGGCGGTCGACGACCCCACCGACGAGCTGGCGTTGGTGAGCGCGCTGCGGTCGCCGATCTTCGGGTGCGGCGACGACGACCTGTACTCCTTCAAGGTCGAACACGGCGGTCGGTGGGACCACCAGTCGTCCGCTGCCCGACACGCTGCCGCCCGACCACCCGGTCGCCGACGCCATGCGCGCGTTGGCCGCGTGGCACGACGCCCGCTACTGGTCCTCACCGAGCGAGCTGCTCGACCGGATCGTGCGCGAACGGCGCGTGCTCGAGGTCGGGTTCGCCCACGGGCGGCCGCGCGACCTGTGGCGCCGTGTGCGCTTCGTCGTGGAGCAGGCACGCGCCTTCGCCGACGCCGAGGGCGGCAGCGTGCGCGACTTCCTGGCGTGGGCCGATCTCCAGGGCAGCGAGGGCGCACGCGTCGTCGAGACGGTGCTTCCCGAGACCGACGACGACGCCGTGCGCATCCTCACCATCCACGGCGCCAAGGGTCTCGAGTTCCCGATCACCATCGTGTCGGGCATGACCACCAAGGCCTCGGGCCGCCCCCGCAGCGTGCAGCTCCTCTTCCCGCACGACGACGACACGTACGCGGTGCGCGTGTCGTCACGCGTCACCACCGAGGAGTTCGAGCGCTACGCACCCATCGACGAGCAGATGGACTTCCAGGAGAAGCTGCGCCTCCTCTACGTGGCCATGACCAGCGCGCGCGACCACCTCGTCGTGTCGGTGCACCGGCCCGCCAAGGAGCCGGGCAGCGACCGCACGAAGTGGACCCATGCCGAACTGGTGTGGCACGCCGCGGTCGACCAGCCCGGGTGGGAGGCCTTCGTGGCCCAGCGCGACGACCTCGTCGCGCTCGACCGCGGTGACGGGACGATCGCCACCCCCGCAACCGTGCCTCCGCCGTGGGACGACTGGGTGCTCGCCCGGGACCGGGCGCAGGAGGCGTCGGCACGGCCGCGGGTGCGGTCCGCCACCGCGCTGGCCCGCGCGGCCGAAGCCCGCACCGGCCCCGGCCGCAACGATCCGGGCCTGGCCAAGGGGCCGCGCGATCTGGAGCTCCCGCCGTGGAACAAGGGCCGGTACGGCACGGCACTCGGGCGTGCGGTGCATGCGGTGCTCCAGACCGTCGACCTCGCGACCGGCGCCGGCCTCGACGACGCCGCCGCCGCGCAAGCCGCGGCCGAGGGCATCGTCGGGAGGGAACACGACGTCGCCGCCCGCGCCCGGGTCGCGCTCACGACGCGCGTCGTCCAGGAAGCGGTCGTGCACGGCTTCCGACGTGAGATGTACGTCGCCACGCCCGTCGACGGCACGACCCTCGAGGGCTACGTCGACCTCGTGTACCGCGGTCCCGCCGGGCTGGTCGTCGTCGACTACAAGACCGACGCGTGGACCGACGACGCCGACCTCGACGCCAAGGTGGCGCGCTACCGCCTCCAGGGCGCGGCCTACGCGGTCGCCCTCGAGCAGGCGACGGGCGAGACGGTGGCGGAGTGCGTCTTCGTGTTCCTCGGCGACGGTGACGCGCGCGAACGGGTGGTCAGTGATCTGGCGGCGGCGATGCGTGAGGTACGAGCTGCTCTCGCGGGGTCGTCCGCAGCCGCCACCACACCAACACGCCCCCGATCGGACCGGTGAGCACCACCAAGGCGGTGTAGCCCCATGTCCACCCGATGTCCGGGCGGATGATCACCGTCATCGCCACGAACGCCATCCACACGAGACCGTGGAAGAAGCCGACGATGGCCTTGAGCGCGTCGTTCGGGGACACGATCCAGAA
This sequence comes from uncultured Actinomycetes bacterium, assembly GCA_963720765.1. GTDB lineage: Bacteria > Actinomycetota > Acidimicrobiia > IMCC26256 > DASPTH01 > DASUAS01. Next base: position 112,678 of record CAVRGS010000005.1, on the reverse strand, counting down.
GTAGAAGAGCAGGAGGTACGTGACGGTCTCGAACAGGGCGATGAACTTGAGCGCCTTGGCCTTGCGCTCGAGCTCGCTGCTCGCATCGTCGGCGAAGTCCGGCACAGGGCGAGGCTACCTGGACCCTCGCTCCGGACTCCGTCGCTCGGTACTCTGGCCGGGTGAGCGACACCACCACCGCACCGGTGGAAGCCCCGATCCAGGCACCGGTCGAAGCACCGGTCGAGACGATCGTCGAGGAGCGGGTCCCGCTCGACACCGACGGCGGCGACCACGACCGCTTCGCCCACTACGCCCGCAAGGAAGACGTGACGCGGGCGTACATCACCGGCGAGGCCATCACCGCGTTGTGCGGGAAGAAGTGGGTTCCGACGCGCGACCCCACGCGCTACCCGATCTGCCCCACCTGCGTCGAGCGCAAGAACGCGGGCTGGACGCTCTGAGCCCGCGCCCCTGACTCAACCGGCCAGGGGCGTCAGCGCGGTGGCGAGGTCGTCGAGCACCGCGGGCGTGTGCGGCGGCTGCAGGTACACGATGCCCAGATCGAGGCCTGCGTCGCCGTAGCGCTTCGCCTGCTCGACCACGTCGTCGACACCTTCGGGTCCGGGCCGGCCGCGCAGGTGCGTCGACACGCGTGATCTCCGACGGGTCACGTCCGACGTCGGCGCAGTGGGCGCGCAACACGTCGAGCTTCGACGCGAACTGCTCGACCGGACCACCCGGATAGTTCCAGTGCTGCGCGAAGCGCGCCACCGAACGCAGCGTGCGCCGTTCACCCTGCCCACCGATGCAGATCGGCGGGTGCGGTCGCTGGATCGGCTTGGGGTTGCAGTACGCGTCGGTGAGCTGCACGTAGCGACCGGTGAACGTCGTCTGCTCGTTCGACAGCAGCCCGATGATCGCCTCGCACCCCTCGTCGAACGCGTCGAAGCGCTCGGTGAGCGTGGCGTGCAGGTCGATGCCGTACGCGGTCGGCCTCCACCTCGTTCCACCCCGCACCGATCCCGAGCTCGAGCCGACCGCCCGACACGATGTCGAGCGTGGCGGCCATGTTGGCGAGCACCGCCGGGTGGCGGTACGGGAGGCCGGTCACCAGCACGCCGACCCGGATCCGGCGGGTCGCCTGGGCCAGCGCGGCCAGCGTGATCCAGCCCTCCATGCAGTCGCCGTCGATCTCCTCGGTGAAGATCGGATAGAAGTGGTCGAAGGTCCACGCCGACTCGAACAGCTCGATCTCGTCGGCGGCCTGCCACACGGCGAGCATGTCGGCCCAGGTCGTGTCCTGCGGTGACGTCTTGATCGCGAAGCGCATGTCCCCAGTGAAGCGCATGGGTGTCGCGCTCTGCCCGCGAGAACCTGCATCCGGGCGGTCGGTACCATTCTCCGATGCCCTCCGAACCCCAGTGGCGCTCGGCCCGCAGCCGTCGCTCCCGGGAGCGCAACCGCACGTACCGGCGCAACGTGATGACCTTGATCGTCGTGGGCGCGATGCTCACCCCGCTCGCCATCGCGTCGTTCTGGGTGCTGAGCAACGTCGCCAGCTCCACCGCGGGCAGCGCCGACATCGTGGTGGAGATCCAGCAGGGCTGGACCCCCGCCCAGGTCGGCGACACGCTCGAGCAGAAGGGCGTGATCGCGTCGTCGGACGCGTTCCAAGCGGTCGCCGCCAGCGCCCAGTTCACGTCGTGGTCGGCGGGCAACTACGACTTCGTCGAGAACAGCGGACCGCGGGAAGCCCTCGACACGCTCCGCGGCGGTCCGCGGCGCACCATCCCCGACATCGAGCTGCTGCTCCCACCGGGGCTCTCGCTGCAGCAGATCGCCGACCGCGTCGGCAAGCTCGACGGCAAGAGCGCGCAGCGCTTCATGGAGGCCGCGCAGTCCAACACCGTCCGCTCGCGCTACCAACCCGACGACACGCAGTCGCTGGAGGGCTTCACCTGGCCCGACACCTACTTCATCGGGGCCAACGAGACCGAGCAACAGATCCTCCAGAAGATCGTGACCCAGTTCGACACCAAGGCCGACGAGATCGGGCTGGGTGCGTCGGGTGCCAACAACGGGATGACGCCGTTCCAGGCGCTCGTGAGCGCATCGCTGATCGAGGCCGAAGCCGGGACCAAGGACGACGCGCCGCTGATCTCGGCCGTCATCGTGAACCGGCTCAAGGACGACATGCCGCTGCAGATCGATGCCACGCTCTGCTACGCGAAGGGTGGCTGCCCGCCGGTACCCACCGACGAGGACCGCAAGATCGACTCGCCGTACAACACCTACAAGAACAAGGGCCTGCCGCCCGGACCGATCAAGACGGTGAGCGAGGTGGCGTTGCGCGCCGCGCTCAACCCCGCGCCGGTGCCGTACAAGTACTACGTGTCCGACGCCAAGGGGAAGACCTACTACGCGGTCACGCTGTCCGAGCACGAGAAGAACGTGGCGAAGGCGCGTGATGCCGGCTGACGACGCGGCCCCGGAGCACGGGCCCACCGACCTCCGGCCCGTCCTGGGCCACCGGTTCGCGAGCGCCGTCGAGTGGGCCGTGGAGCTCCACTGCGGCCAGACCCGCAAGGGCACGGGTGTTCCGTACGTCGCGCACCTCATCGAGGTCGCGGCGTTGGTCCTGCACGACGGCGGGACCGAGTCGGAGGCGATCGCGGGCCTGCTCCACGACGCGATCGAGGACGCGGGCGTGAAGCCCAAGAAGATCCGCAAGCGGTACGGCCGCAAGGTGTCGAAGATCGTGAAGGCGTGCACCGAGAGGATCGACGGCAAGCTCCCAGGATCGTCGAAGGCACCGCGCGACGCGTCCACGTGGCGGGTGCGCAAGCAGGCCACGATCGACCACCTCGCCGCGCCCGACGTGCCCACGCCCGTGCTGCGCGTGAAGGCTGCCGACGCGCTCGCCAACGCCCGCTCGATCGTGGCCGATCTCCGACGCAACGGACCCGAGGTGTGGCAGAAGTTCCACGCCGGTGCGATCGACCAGCTGTGGTACTACCGGTCGCTCACGGTGATCCTGGTGGCGCGCCACCCTGGGGCGTTGAGCGACGAGCTGCGCGCCGCGGTCACCGAGATGGAGGAGCTGGCGCGCTGGTGGTTCGACGTGGGTGATCCGCAGCCCGGCTCGGACTGAGCCGGATCAGATCGTGCCGGCACGCCGCCGTGGTGGCCGCGGGCCGGTAGCCCACAGCTCTCCGCGGCCTGGCGCAGGGCGTCACGCTGCGCGGCGCTCACCGTGGGACGGGACCCATCGGTCGAGCGGGCAGGCAGGGAGACGCCCTGGTCGGCCAGGCACTGGCGCTGCTCGTCGGTGAGACCGCGAGCGAGACCACCGGCGAACGCCCGCGCCCTCGTGCCGCCGACGCCACACGCCTGACCCGCCGCTCGCAGCTCCTGGCGCTGTTCGCGGGTGAGCGGGGGCTTGGCATCGTTGCTGCTGCCGGACGGGACGGTGACGCCCTGGTCGGCCAGGCACTGACGCTGCGAGTCGGTGAGGCCGGGCCGCGCACCGGTCGGGCCGGAGCCGCCGTCCGAAGCAGACGCGGCCGTCGCCAGCGAGTTGAAGGCGACCACGGGCACGACGGCCAGCGCGACCAAGAGGACCACGTGCCCAACGGTCGCGCGGAGCCGGGTCATGATGCGGTCGTCGTGCACGGCACTCCCCTCGATCGGCCGCTTCGATCATCGGAGCAGCCCCCGGGATTGTCGCCCGATCCACCTGAGATCGAGCTGAACGGCCTGCCGTAGCATCGCACACGTGTCGGACTGGAACTTCGCGTCGGTGTGGGACGGCATCGCCGCCATCGTCCCCGACCGTGAGGCCGTCGTGTGCGGCGACCGCCGCGTCACGTGGGGGGAGTTCGCGGCACGGGCGAGCCGACTGGCCTGGTTCCTGCAGACCGAAGCCCGGATGGAGCCCGGCGACCGGGTGGCGATCGACGTCACGAACCGCCCCGAATACCTGGAGACCTTCTACGCGGCCCTGAAGCTGGGCTGCATCCCGGTGAACGTGAACTTCCGGTACACCGCCAACGAGCTCCACTACCTGCTCGACAACTCCGACGCCAAGGCGCTCGTCCACAACCTCGCGTTCGCCAAGTCGGCGAAGCAGGCCGCCAAGCGCATCGGCCGGCGTTGGCGGCCACTGCTCCTCGAGGTGGGCGAGCCCTACGAGCGGGCGATCGCGGCGTCCGCGCCCGCCAGCGAGTGGACCTCCCGGCGCCCGTCGGGCGACGACCTGATCTTCCTGTACACCGGCGGCACCACCGGACAGCCCAAGGGCGTGATGTGGCGCAACGACGACCTCTACGTCGCGCTCTGGACATCGTCGCACCCGCAGACCGCCGAACCCGCCCGATCCGTTCGCGGCGGCGCGCGCGGGGAAGCGCGCGTCGACGGTGTTGCCGGCGGCACCGCTCATGCACGGCACCGGACTCTTCGCCACCATCGCCGCGCTCGCCGGCGGTGGCACCGTCGTGCTCGTCGACCATCCTGGCCTCGATCCCGCGCTCGTGTGGGACGCGGTCGCGCGTGAGCACGTGCAGACGCTCACCATCGTGGGCGACGTGTTCGCGCGGCCGCTGCTCGACGCGCTCCGCGCGCACCCCGATCGCTGGGATCTGTCGTCGTTGCGGGCGATCACGTCGTCGGGCGTGCTTGTTCAGCCCCGACGTGAAGCGCGGGCTGCTCGACGTGCTTCCCGGCCTCACCATCGTCGACTCGCTGGGAGCGTCGGAAGGGCTCGGCCCGCGCCAGTCGGCGCGTGCGAGCGACACCGTGATCGCGTCGGCGCAGTTCTCGGTGAACGACCGCATCCGCGTCGTCGACGAGACCACCGGACGCGACGTCACGCCCGGCACCGACGAGGTGGGGCTCCTGGCGATGGGCGGCCGCATCCCCGTGGGCTACTTCAAAGATCCTCGAGAAGACCGCGGCGACGTTCCGCGTGCTCGACGGTGTCCGCTACTCCATCCCCGGTGACTTCGCCACGGTGGAGACGGACGGCACCGTGCGCCTGCTCGGCCGCGGCTCCGCGTGCATCAACACCGGCGGCGAGAAGGTCTACCCGGAGGAGGTCGAGGCCGAGTTGCGCAAGCACCCGAGCATCGTCGACTGCGTGGTGGTCGGTGTCCCCGACGAGCGCTTCGGCGAGCGCGTGGTGGCGCTGGTCCAGATCAAGGACGACCACCACCTCGACGAGGCGGAGATGCAGGCCTGGTGTCGCGCCAAGCTCGCCGGCTACAAGTCACCGCGGCGCTTCCTGTTCGTCGACTCGCTCCAGCGCTCGGCCGCAGGCAAGGCCCACCACGAGGAACTGCGTGCGCTGGCGGTGCAACTCCTCGCCGACGACGTGCCACCTGGCTGACGCGGCGTCGGGCGGATCAGCGCGTCAGGCGCCACGCGCGAGCGGGGCGGTCCAACTCAGGCGGCGTGCGGCGGCGCGACGTCGATGTTGCGACCCGATCCGGCGACCCGGTCGCGCCCCGTGCGCTTGGCGTCGTAGAGCGCGGCGTCGGCCGCGGCCATGAGTCGCTCGGCGTCACTGGCGTTGTCGGGCACGGTGGCGACGCCGGCGCTGACGGTCACCGGTGCTTCGCCGACCGCGCGCGAGATCCCGTGGCGAACGCGTTCCGCGACACCGGAGCGCGTCGTTGCGGCTGCAGCCGGGAAGCAGCACCACGAACTCGTCACCGCCGTAGCGAGCCGCGACGTCGTAGTTCTTGGTGTTCGCGACGAGCGCGTCGGCAACCTCACGCAGCACTGCGTCACCCGTCTGGTGCCCGTAGGTGTCGTTCACCTGCTTGAAGTGGTCGACGTCGAGCACCAGCAGGCTGAGCGGGGTGGCGAGGCGCTGCGCCCGGGCGACCTCTCGCTGCAGCGACTCGTCGAACAGCCGCCGGTTGGCGAGGCCGGTGAGCGAGTCACGGGTGGCCAGGCGCTCGTTCTCGCCGAGCAGACGAGCGGTGCGGAACGCGAGCGCGGCGTGCATCGACGCCTGGGCCAGCGCCCGTACCGTCGACGTCGGGATGCGGGCGTCGTTCCCGCCACCCCACTCGGCCACCGCCACCCCGAGGTGCTCGCCCTCGGCGGTGATCGGCGTGATGACGACGTTGCGGGCGCCGGGGAACACGAGGTCGAGGAGGTCGTCGTCGACCGCGCGCACGAGCATCGGCGCGCCCGACGACCATGCCTCGTCGACCAGCGGTGCGGGCTGGTCCGACACGTGGAAGTGCACCTCGATCGTCCCGTCGTCGCTCACGCCTTCCCACACCAGGCCCGAGCGCGACCATCACGACCGCGCGGGTGAAGCCGAGACGCGCGCACGCGTGACGGACGAGCGTCGCGAGCACGTCGTCGGGCCGGATGGCGCGTTCGAGGTCGGCGCCGAGCACCACCAGCTGCTCGAGATGACCGCGACTGTTGCGCAGCGCGCGCTCGTTCACCGCCGAGAACAGCGCCGCGCACACCGCGAAGAACAGGAACGCGACCGCGCTGACGATGGCGGTGCGGTCGTCGAGCGCGTTCGCACCCTCCACGACCCCGGCGTCGGCGGCGGCGTGGGCCAGCAGGAGCAGCAACGCGAACCAGACCGCGAGCTTCAACCCGGTGCGGTACGACGCAACGAGCGTCACCGCCATGACGTCGAGGAACACGAGGAACAGCAGCGGGCTGCGGTAGCCGCCGGTGACCGCGACGCCGAGGGCGACCGCGAGGCCGTCGAGCAGCACTCCCCACGACACGATCGCAACCGCGTGCGACGGCGTCAGGCGCCGCAGCGCCTCGATGACGGCCACCACCACCAGGTACACCAGCGCGACTGCCGACCGCGCGACGCGTCTCGACCCCGGCCAGGGCTGGGACCACGAGGAGCGCGGTGAGGTTGAGCAGGCGCAGGAACTGGAGCACCAACAGCCGGTCGGAGACCGGGGAGCCGGCCGCGTTCCTGGCCGCGGTCACCGGAAGCGGGCGACGTCGGGCCCGTTGCGCGCGGCGGCCAGCTTGCGGTCACCACGGTCGGTCGGTCGGTGCAGCGCGAGGAAGAGCGTGATGGCCGCGAGCAGCGCGACGATCACGGCCAGCGACCGGCCGGTGCCGGTCGACAGCAACGCGCGCGCCGCCGAGGGCCCGTCGGTCACGCGGTTGGAGATCGCACCGATCGGGCCGGGCATCGGGAGCTCGTCGAGGCCCTGCAGTTCGTTGGCGGGCACGGTCACCACTGCGTCGGGCACGGCCGCGGATGCGGTGTCGGGCACGGCCGCGCCGAGGGGGTCGGCGGCTGCCGCGGTGACGAACGTGTCCCCCACGGGCGCAGGATCGGGCGCCGCCCCGGCCGCGTCGGGGGCGGGTCCGCTCGCGGCCGGGGCTGGCGCCTCTTCGGTTGCCGGCGGTGTGCCGGCGCCCGACCCGGTGACGCCGCCGGAGCCGTTGCTCGAGCCCGAGACGGAGCCCGATCCCGAGCCGGCGCTCCCGACGTCATCCGAATGTCCTCGACCGTTCCCCTGTGACCCGTCGCTCTGCGAGCCGCCGGCCTGGGAACCGCCACTCTGCGACCCGTCAACCTGCGAACCGTCGCCCTGGGAACCGTCGCCCTGGGAACCGTCGCCCTGGGAACCGCCGCCGTGAGGGCCATCGCTGCGGGGGCCGTCGCTCCGGGGACCGTCGGCCTGGATCTCGCCGTCCTTGCCGTGCCAGCCGTGGTCACCGGCCGGGTGCGGTCGGGTCGCTGGCGACGGCGGCACCGGCCGTCACGGTGAGTACGGCGAGCGCCAGCACTGCCAAGGCTGCGAAGATGCGCCGGGGGCCCAAAGGTGTCTCCTGCGTGGGGGTTCAGGAAGCGATCGAGATGTCTCGTGTTCGTGGTCGTCCTCCCCGCAGAGTGGATTCTCACTCTCAGCAAGTGTACGACTACCTAGAGTGAAACCTGTCACACTGGCCCTCGAAATTCAAGGAAAGGTCCGCAAAGGTCCGGCCAATTGACGAGCCGTTGAACTGGCTGCCGATCACCTCCGTGGACCAGCCCAGACCAGACCCGCAGACCCGCAGCAGACCCGCAGCAGACCCGGAGCAGACCCGGGGCAGGAGGCGACGACGGTGAGTGCCCTGAACGTCGAGGACGTGAGCGTGGAGGACGGCCACGGGATGGTCGAGGACGGTGGGTACCTGCTCGACGTGCGCGAAGCCGACGAATGGGACGCGGGCCACGCGCCCGAGGCGGTGTGGATCCCGATGGGCGAGCTCCAGGCGCGCGTCGACGAGCTGCCCCGTGACCGTCGCATCGTCGTCATCTGCCGTTCGGGAGCTCGGTCGCACCGGGTCGCCGGGGTGCTGCTCGGCGCCGGCTTCGACGCGGTGAACCTCGACGGGGGCATGCGGGCGTGGGCGGCCGAGGACCACGACGTGGTCGCCTCCGACGGCTTGCCCGGCACGGTCATCTAGACCGCCGTGCTCGCCGACCGATCGGACCCTGTCCTCAGCGAACCCTTATCTCGAGATGCGAGAATTGCCGTATGGCGCGTCGCAGCTTGAGCACGCAGGGCCGGATCCTCGCCGCGGGCGTGAGCATCGCGGTCGGGAGCGCGCTCGTCGGCTTCATGGCCGCCGGCGACCACTCTGCCGATGCGTCACCGACCAACACGTCGTCGGTGTCGGCGACGGGCGACAGCGGCAGCGCGGGGGCGACGCCCTACGACAACCGCGACTTCCCCACCGGGAACTCCGGCTTCTCACCGCAACCGCAGACCCGCACCGGCGGGAGTTAGCGAACACGTCGATGTCGTCGCACTTCTGGTGGTACGTCGCCCGCGCCGGCGGCATCGTCGCGTGGGCACTGGTGCTCGCATCGTGCACATGGGGTCTGCTGCACGCGATGCGCGCGTTCGGCCGGCGACCGTCCCCCGTCGTGGATGCTCTCCACCCACCGATACCTGAGCGCGCTGGCGATCGCGTTCGTCGCCGTGCACGTGCTGTCGATCCTGGCCGACGGCTTCGTGCAGTTCTCGCTCGCCGACGTGCTGGTCCCCCTGGTGTCGTCCTGGCACCCGGTCGCGGTGGCATGGGGCATCGTCGGGATGTACGTGCTCGTCGCGGTGGAGGTGACGTCGCTGGCGCGGGCGCGGCTGTCACCCAAGGTCTGGCGGGGCGTGCACATGCTGAGCTACGTCCTGCTGGCCCTCGTCACCATCCACTTCCTCACCGCGGGCACGGACACCAACGACCTGCTGCCGACCACCTCGATCGTGCTCATCGGTGTGGCCACGGTGTTCGGCGCCGCGATGCTGCTCACCTGGCGGACCGCCCCCAAGGTCCGCGCCGCCGCACCCTCCGCCGCGGTGGGCCCCGGACCCGCAGCTGCGACGGAGCTGGTTACCGACCGGTAACCTGGACCGGTGGCCAGCCGGTCGGCGCCCGGATCGGGGCGCACCTTCGATCGCCGCCCACTCGATCGACCACCCCTCGATCGGGCGGCTTCCCTGCGCCAGCTCGGCGACGAACGCTTCGACGTCCTCGTGATCGGTGGTGGCATCACCGGCGCCGGGGTTGCGCTCGACGCGGCCAGCCGCGGGCTGCGCACCGCACTGGTCGAGCGCGACGACTTCGCGTCGGGCACCAGCTCGAAGAGCTCCAAGCTCGTGCACGGCGGGCTGCGCTACCTGCAGCAGCGCGAGGTCCGGCTCGTCTACGAAGCTCTCTACGAACGCCAGCGCGCGCTCGAGAACGCGCCGCACCTCGTGCGCATCCTGCCGTTCCTCGTTCCACTGATGACGCGGGGCGGGGTGATGGATCGCCGGCTCGAGCGACTGTTCGGCACCGCGCTCTGGGCGTACGACCTCACCGGTGGCCTGCGCATCGGCAAGCGGCACCACCGCATCGACGTCGACACCGCGCTCGCGCACATGCCGACGCTCGCACGCGACCGCCTCGCCGGCGGGTACGTGTACTACGACGCACAGGTCGACGACGCCCGCCTCACGCTGACCATCGCGCGCACCGCGGCGGCCGAGGGCGCCGTCGTCGCCAACCACACAGCGGTGCGCGGTCTGGTGAAGGACGGTGACCGGGTCGTCGGCGCACGGGTGACCAGCGATGCCGACGGCGACGAGATCGAGGTGCGCGCCCGCGTCGTCGTGAACGCGGCGGGGGTGTGGGCCGACGACGTCCGCGCGCTCGACGAAGGCACGCACCCGGCGTCCATCCGTCCGGCCAAGGGCATCCACATCACGCTCCCGTGGGAGAAGGTGCGCAACGACATCGCCGCGATCGTCCCGGTCCCGGGCGACAAGCGCATGGTGTTCGTGGTGCCGTGGGGCGACACCACCTACGTCGGCACCACCGACACCGACTACGACGGCCCGCTCGACGATCCGCCGTGCACCCCGGCCGACGTCGACTACCTGCTCGCGGCGATCAACGGGATCAGCGAGGAGAAGCTCGGCGCCGACGACGTCGTGGGCACCTGGGCCGGACTGCGCCCGCTCCTGCGCTCCGGACGGTCGACCCGCACCGCCGACCTCTCGCGGAAGCACTCCGTGCGGGTCGCGGCCGAGCGGCGTGGTGACGGTCACCGGCGGCAAGCTCACCACCTACCGCCGCATGGCCGCCGACGCGGTCGACGCCGCCGTCGACGCGTTGGGCGACGGGTCGCCGCGGTCGCGCACCAAGCACCTGCGATTGTTCGGGGGCGAGGGCATCGCACCGCCGGTCGCCGCACTCGAACCGAGCACCCACGAGCACCTCACCGGGCGCTACGGCACGGAGGCCGAGGTCGTGCGCGCGCTCACCGTCGAGGATCCCGATCTCGCCGCACCGCTCGTGCCCGGATTGCCGTACCTTCGGGCCGAGGCGGTCTACGCAGTGCGCCACGAGATGGCGCGCACGCTCGACGACGTGCTCTCGCGGCGCACGCGCGCGCTCGGCTGCTGGCGCGCGACGCGTCGGCGGACGCCGCGGCATCGGTGGCCGAGCTGCTCGCACCCGAGCTCGGGATGGTCCGACGCCGAGCGCGACGCGCAGGTCGACGGGTACCGCGCCGCGATCGCAGCGGAACGCGCCGAGATCTCGTGAGCCCCCGTTCGTGAGCCCCCGTTCGTGAGCCCGTTGCGGGGCCGGGTCGCCGAGGTGCCCGACGCGCTCCTCGATCGGCTCGCGCTCGAGTGCCCGGTCGACCAGGAGTCCGGCGGCAGTCGCCACCGTCAGTCGCGACTGGTGGCCGTTGGCGATGATCTGGGACGACGACGGCACGGCCATCACGCCCGCGGCGGCGGTGGCGATCTCCGGCCTCGCACGAGCAGGTCGCGGCGGTGGCCCGGCTGTGCAACGAGGCACGCGTCCCCCTCACGGTGGCGGCCGGACGCAGCGGCGTGTGCGGTGCGAGCATGCCCGTGCACGGCGGCGTGGTGCTCGACCTCACCGCGCTCGACGGCATCGTCGACGTCGACGACACGTCGCTCGTGCTCGACGTCCGCGCCGGGCACCTTCGGCACGCCGCTGGAGGCGTCCCTGCGCGCCGACCACTCGGTGACGCTCGGGCACTGGCCGCAGTCGATCGACCTGTCGACCGTCGGCGGGTGGCTGGCGTGCCGGAGCGCGGGCCAGCTCTCCACCCGCTACGGCAAGATCGAGGACATGGTGCTGGGCCTCGACGTCGTGCTCGCCGACGGCCGCACCGTGCACACCGGCGGGGCGCCGCGCGCCGCAGTCGGCCCCGATCTCACGCAGCTGTTCGTGGGCAGCGAAGGCACGCTCGGGATCATCACCGCTGCTCGGTTGCGCGTGCACCCCGCGCCGGTCGGCGAGGTACGGGCCGCGTTCCGGTACGACACGTTCGTCGACGGCCTCGACGCGTGCCGCCGCATCCTCCGCCGCGGCGCCACCCCCGCGGTGCTGCGTCTCTACGACGCGGTCGAGAGTGATCGGCACTTCGCGCACGGGGGACGCGACGATGTTGCTCGTGCTCGACGAAGGTGATCCCGCATTGATCGACGGCGTACTGCGCGTCGTGCACGAAGAGTGCGCCGACGCGCCGCGCCGACGATCCCGCGCTGCTCGACACGTGGTTGGCGAAGCGCAACGACGTCTCCGCGCTGCACCACTACATCGAGCAGGGCGCGGTCGTCGACACCATGGAGATCGCGGCGCGCTGGTCGGCGCTGCCCACGGTGTACGACGCAGTGCTCGGCGCACTGCAGGAGTTCGACGACCTCGCGGTCGCGTCGGCGCACCTCTCGCACGCGTACACCGACGGCGGCTGCCTCTACTTCACCTTCGGCGGCTTCCCGCCGAAAGACCGACGTGAGGACTTCTACCGCCGCACCTGGGACGCCGCCATGGAGGCGACGGTGACGCACGGCGCCGCGCTCAGCCACCACCACGGGATCGGCCTCAACCGGGCCCGCTACGCCCGCGCCGCGCTCGGCGCGGGGCACGACGTGCTGGTCGCGGCCAAGGTCGCGCTCGACCCCGTCGGGATCCTCAACCCCGGCAAGCTGGGCCTGCCCAGCCCCTGGGGCGCACCCGCCTGGCCATGAGACGGATCCTCCCGGCGGTCCTGGCGATCGCGCTGTCGGTCGCGCTCGCGACCTCCGCGAAGCGCGAAGGACGAAGTCGTCCACCGGCACGAGCACCACCACGACGTGGCCGCCGCTCCCCGCGTTCGATCCCACCCTGGCGTGGAGCGATTGCGGCGACGGCTTCCAGTGCGCCACCCTCACCGTCCCCGTGGACTGGTCGAAGCCCACCGGCGACACGATGGGCGTTGCGCTCACCCGCCTCCCCGCCGCCGCACCCGACCAGCGCATCGGTTCCCTGGTCGTGAACTACGGCGGACCCGGCGAGTCGGGGGTCGACTACCTGCGGCGCACGTCCGGTCGGCTCCCGCAGACCGTGCGCGACCGGTTCGACGTCGTGAGCTTCGACCCACGCGGCACCGGCACGTCGCGCCCGATCGACTGCGTCGACGACGCGTTCCTCGACCACTCGGCCGACCATCGCCGCGGTGCCGACCACGCAAGCGCAACTCGACGCGCTCCACGAGTCCAACGCGCAGTTCGCCGCCGGCTGCACGCAACGCATGGGCGCGTACGCAGGCCAGGTCGGTACGCGCAACGTCGCCCGTGACCTCGAGGCGATCCGCATCGCGCTCGGCGATCCGAAGCTCGACTACCTCGGCTACTCCTACGGCACGATCGTCGGCGCGACGTACGCGCAGATGTTCCCGGCAACCGTCGGGCGCCTGGTGCTCGACGGCCCGCCCGACTACTGGATCAGCACGCGCGACTACGCGTACCGCCAGGCCAAGGGGTTCATGGAGGCATTGAGCGGATTCCTCGACTGGTGTCAGCAGACCGGGTGCTCGCTCTCGGCGTCGGGCTCGCCGCGCGACGCAGCTGAACGCAGCTCATCGCACGCGTCGACCAGCAACCACTGCCCGCGTCGTACACCAGCGATGGGGTCACCCGCGACGGTGAGCTCACATCGGGTCTGCTCGAGAACGGTGTGCTGTCGCTGCTCTACGACCGCTCCCGCGGGTGGCCGCTCCTCGCCGACGCGCTCAGCGAAGCCGTCAACACGGGAACCGCGCCGTCGCTGCTGGCGTACTCCGACCAGTACCTCGGGCGCTCGACCGACGGCCACTGGGATCCGCTGGTCGAGGCGAACTCGGTGATCTCGTGCGTCGACCGGCCGTCGAAGTCGACACCCACGAGCGCGGCCGAGCTCGCCGACGTGCACACGTTCCAGTCGCAGCTCCCCCCGTGGGGTGGCTCGTTCGCCACCGCGTCGTGTGTCGGCATGCCGAAGCCGGCGAAGGGCGACAAGCTCGGGGGCGTCCGCGTCCGCGGCACCGCGCCGATCCTGGTGATCGGCACGACCGGTGATCCGGCCACTCCCTACGTCGGCGCCGAGGCACTGCGCCAACGCATCGAGGGCTCCGGCCTGCTCACGTTCGACAGCACCGAGCACACCGCGTTCGGCCGCGGCGTCAGCACCTGCATCGACGACGCCGTCGTCACCTACCTCGTCGACGGCGCCCTCCCTCCGCCCGGCACCCGCTGCGCGCCTCGCTGATCGAGAACGTACCGCGAGCCGTGAGCTCGTAGCTCCGTCGGCCGACGAGGATCTCGCCGACGACTCGGTCGGGGGTCTCCCACTCGAGGTCGAAGCCCACGGCGCACTCGCTCGCCGCGGTCGCTCGACGCCGCCTCGGCCTCGGCGTCGAAGCGCACCCCGAACGCCTCGAGCCCGAAGCTCCAGTGCTCGTCGGGCGTCTCGCACAGCAGCTCGGCCCAGAGTCCCTCGGCGCGGACGACGAGCAGGTCCGTGCGCCGCGGCGGCGCGACCTCGTCGTCGCGCACGACGAGCACGCCGACGTCGGGGACGACGACCTGCGCGTGGAACGACGCGGTCACACCGTCCACCTGCAAACGCATCGAACCGCTCAACCCCTGGTCGTCGGCGAACTGCAACGACCAGCGTTTCAGCAAGGCGGTGAAGTCACGCGATGAGGCCGAGCGAGCGAACCTCGTCGCGCTCGTCGGCGAGCTCCTTGGTGGTCGATCGTCGATCTTGCCCTGGGCGAAGTCGTCGTGCTCGATGCCCTCGACGACCGTCCACGACGAGCCGTCGCTGCGGATCGGGTAGCCGAACTGCAGACCCTCGGGCACGCCGTACTGGCCGGAGCTGCACACGGCCACCGAGTGGAAGTCGTCGCCCGGCGTGGCGAAGTGCACGCTGTTCACGGAGTCGATCGCCGCGTGCGCCGCCGACGCCGCCGACGACGCGCCCCGCTTCTCGATCACGGCCGCACCGCGCTTCTGCACGGTCTCGATGAACTCACCCTGGAGCCACGCGGTGTCGGTGATGACCTCGGGCACGAGCGTGCCGTCGATGCGAGCGTGCGCGAAGTCGGGGAACTGCGTGGCCGAGTGGTTGCCCCAGATCGCGACGTTGCTGACCTGACGCGAGAGCACGCCGGCCTTCTTGGCCAGCTGCGTCTTGGCGCGGTTCTCGTCGAGCCGGGTCATCGCGAACCAGCGGTCGGCGGGCACGTCGGGCGCGTTCGACCGGGCGATGAGGCAGTTGGTGTTGCACGGGTTGCCGACGACGAGCACGCGCACGTCGCTCGCGGCGTGGTCGTTGATCGCCTGACCCTGCGGCTTGAAGATCCCGCCGTTGACCGAGAGGAGGTCGCCGCGCTCCATGCCCGCCTTGCGCGGGATCGAACCGACGAGCAGCGCCCACGACGTGCCGTCGAACGCGGTCTTGAGGTCGGCGGTGGCCTCGATGCCCACGAGGAGCGGATGGGCGCCGTCTTCCAGCTCCATCACCACGCCCTCGAGCGACGGGAGGGCGGGCTCGATCTCGAGGAGCCGCAGCACCACGGGCTGGTCGGGCCCGAGGAGCTGACCGGTCGCGATGCGGTGGACGAGCGCGTAGCCGATCTGGCCCGCGGCGCCGGTGACGGTGACGTGGAGGGGGTTGGCTGCCATGCGGGCGAAATTACCCGTCGCTACCCGCCGGTCCCCGATCCGGCGGCGGCCGAGGCCGCACCCGAGGCGGCATCGGAGGCCGCGTCCGACGGACCGTCGTCGTCGAAGTCGGTGATCATCGAGAGCAGGAGCTCACGCGCTTCCGTCAGTTCGGCCATGCGTTCGGCCGCACCCGCGCTCTCACCACCGTGATCGGGGTGGGCAACCCGGATGAGCCGCCGGAACCGGCGCTGCACGTCGTTGCGCTCGATCGCGTGTCCGGCCTGCAGGCCCAGCACCTCCATCGCCCAGCGCCGCTCAGACGGCACCCCCGACCACTCCTCGGTGGCGCCGACGGTGGTGGTGGTGCCCGGCCCGGGCGGGCGCAGGCCCGTGAGGCCTTGATAGCGGCGCCGCACCTCGAGTCCCTCGGGCAGCTCCCCGGGACGGGCGAGCGCGGCATCGACGAAGCGGAACGCCACCGTCCGTCCCGACGCGGGGAGCTGGGAGCCGGCCATGAGCGCACCGATGACCTGCGGCGCGGGCGGGCCGTGGAGATCGAGCTCGACGACGGGGCGCAGCGAGCCGAGCTCGACGGCCGCACTGGTGATCCGGTGGCGAGACAGGTCGAGGCCATGGGTGTCGCGCTGGAGGCGGTAGCGCAGCGCGATGCGAGGCACGCTCAGGGTGCCGCGCCGGGCCACGTCGACCAGCCGCGCGAGCGCGTCGATCTGCTCCTCGTCCAGCCCCGGAACGCACTCGGCGACCACCGCGCCGATGAGCACACCGCCGAACCCGGCACCGCTGGTCGGGAGGTAGCCGTGATCCACCGCGACGCGACGCGTCGGCATGTGCCTGCGCGTGTGCCGGATGTTCAGCTCGGCGAGCAACACGGGGAGCCTCCGCGACGTGTTCGGCGCCCGGCGCCGCTCGGATGCCTAGATCGCGTCGATGATGGCGTTGAAGCGGGCACTCGGACGCATGGCCGCGGTCACCAGCGTGTCGTCGGGTTGGTAGTACCCGCCGATGTCGACCGGCGAACCCTGCACCGCGTTGAGCTCGTCGACGATCGCGTCCTCCTCGGCCCCGAGCGCCTCGGCGATCGGTGCGAAGCGGGCCGCCAGCGCGGGATCGTCGGTCTGGCTCGCCAGCTCGCGGGCCCAGTAGAGCGCCAGGTAGAAGTGGCTGCCGCGGTTGTCCAGCTCGTGCACCTTGCGCTTCGGCGAGCGGTTCTCGTCGAGCACCGACCCGGTGGCGCGGTCGAGCGTGTCGGCGAGCAGCTGCGCGGTGAGGTTGTCGGACTTCTGCGCGAGGAACTCGAGCGACGCGGCCAGCGCCAGGAACTCACCCAACGAGTCCCACCGAAGGTGGTTCTCCTTCACGAACTGCTGCACGTGCTTGGGTGCCGACCCGCCGGCGCCGGTCTCGAACAGCCCACCGCCGTTCATGAGCGGCACGATCGAGAGCATCTTGGCGCTGGTGCCGAGCTCCATGATCGGGAAGAGGTCGGTGAGGTAGTCGCGCAACACGTTGCCGGTCACCGAGATCGTGTCCTCACCCCGACGGATGCGATCGAGCGAGTACGTGCACGCGTCGGCGGGAGCCATGATCTCGATGGTGAGACCGGAGGTGTCGTGCTCACCGAGGTACTCGCGCACCTTGGCGATGATCTGGGCGTCGTGCGCCCGGGTCTCGTCGAGCCAGAACACCACGTGCGCACCGGAGAGCCGACCGCGCAGCACCGCGAGGCGCACCCAGTCGCGCACCGGCGCATCCTTCACCTGACAGGCGCGCCAGATGTCGCCCGCCTCGACCTCGTCCGACATCACGACGTCGCCGGCTCGGTTCACGACGCGCACGGTGCCGTCGACCGGGATCTCGAACGTCTTGTCGTGCGACCCGTACTCCTCGGCCTTCTGCGCCATGAGCCCGACGTTGGGCACCGAGCCCATGGTGGCGGGATCGAACGCACCGTGGGCCTGACAGTCGCGCACGACCGCGTCGTACACACCGGCGTAGGACGAGTCCGGGATCACCGCCAGCGTGTCCTGCAGCTCGTTCGACGCGTTCCACATCTGCCCTGAGTCGCGGATCATCGGCGGCATCGACGCGTCGATGATGATGTCGCTCGGAACGTGCAGGTTGGTGATGCCGCGGTCGGAGTCGACCATCGCCAGCGCGGGTCCGTCGTCGAGACGCGCGGTGATCGCGCCCTCGATGGCGGCGCGCTCGGCCTCGGGCAGGGCGCTCACGCGCGCGAGCACGTCGGCGAGACCGTCGTTGGCGTTCACGCCGATGCGATCGAAGGTGTCGCCGTACTTCGCGAACACGTCGGCGAAGTAGGTCTTCACCGCATGACCGAAGATGATCGGGTCGGACACCTTCATCATCGTGGCCTTGAGGTGGATCGAGAACAGCACGCCCTGCGCCTGCGCAGCGGCCATCTGCTCGGCGAGGAACGCGTCGAGGTTGCGGACACTCATGAACGTGGCGTCGACGATCTCACCGGCGAGCACCGGGATCGACTCCTTGAGCACGGTGACGCTGCCGTCGCGCGCGACGAGCTCGACCTTGAGGTCGTCGGCCGCGGTGAAGGTGACCGACTGCTCGTTGGACCGGAAGTCGTCGTGACCCATGGTCGCCACGCTGGTCTTGGAGTCGCTCGACCAGGGGCCCATCTTGTGCGGGTGCGAGCGGGCGTAGTTCTTCACCGAGGCCGGCGCCCGGCGGTCGGAGTTGCCCTCGCGCAGCACCGGGTTGACCGCTGATCCCTTCACCTTGTCGTAGCGGGCCTTGACGTCCTCCTCCTCGGGAGTGGACGGCTCGTCGGGGTAGTCGGGGAGCACGTAGCCCTTGCCCCGGAGCTCCTCGATGGTGGCCTTCAGCTGCGGGATCGACGCCGACACGTTCGGCAGCTTGATGACGTTGGCTTCGGGTCGCTGGACCAGCGCGCCCAGCTCGGCGAGGTCGTCGCTGACCCGCTGCTCGGGCGTGAGGCCCTCCGGGAAGGTGGCGAGCACGCGGCCCGCGAGGGAGATGTCACGCAGTTCGACGGTGACGCCGGCGACGCGGGTGAAGGCGTTCACGACCGGCAGCAGCGACCTCGTGGCCAACGCCGGGGCTTCGTCGGTGTGCGTGTAGATGATGGTGTAGCCGTCATTCGGCAAGGAATCGCTCGACATGGCCAGTGATCGTAGGCGTCAGCGGGCAGCCACCACGATGGCGAGGACCACCAGGTAGATGACCAGCAACGCCGCCGCCCAGAACCAGACCGACTGCCGGGTGAAGGCCGCGGGACGGTCCCCGAGACCGTCGAGCGTCATGTTGCATTCAGGGCACCGTGCGTCGTGCGCGTCCACGGGCGAGCCGCAGAGCGGACACGCTTCGGCGCGTGGCGCGGGGATCGGCGGATCGGGCAACGCAGTCATGCCGTGCCCGACTGGGCCCGGCGCCGCACGTTGGCCTCGGCCGCCTCGATCGCGTTGCGGAACAGCATCGCGATCGTCGTGGGACCGACCCCGCCGACTCGTGGCGTGATCGCGCCCGCGACCGCCTCGCACGTCTCGTCGACGTCGGGAAGCAGCTTGCGGCCCTCGTAGCGCACGCCGCCGCCGACGACGACCGCGCCGGGGGTGATGTGCTCGGGCTGGAGGATGCCGGGCACGCCTGCGGCCGCGACGACGATGCCGGCGCGGCGCGTGTACTCGGGCCAGTCGGGCACACCCGTGTGCACCACGGTGACCGCGGCGTTGGCGGTGTCGCGCTTCTGGGAGAGGAGCAGCGCGAGGGGACGACCGAGCGTGGTGCCGCGCCCGAGGATGCACACCTCGTGGCCGGCCACGGGGATCTCGTAGAACGCGAGCAGCGCCTCGATGCCCGCGGGAGTCGCCGGCACCGGTCCCGACATCATGAGCGCGAGGCGACCCATGTTCACGGGGTGCATGCCGTCGACGTCCTTGTCGGGATCCATCTCGAGCAGCGCGGCGTCGAAGTCGATCTGCGGTGGGGTGGGGTGCTGGATCAGGAAGCCGTCGACGAGCGGGTCGTCGTTGAAGGCGCGCACCGCGGCGAGCACGTCGGCCTGGGTGGCGTGCTCGGGGAGGTGCTGGTGCGGCGCCGACCACCCGAGCTCGCGCGCCTTCTCCATCTTCATGCCGACGTAGCGCGCGCTGGCGCCGTCGTCGCCGACGAGGATGGTGCCGAGGCCCGGTGTGTGACCGTTGCCGATGAGCTTCTCGCTGCGGGGGACGAGGTCGGCGAACACCGCGTCGGCGACCGGACCACCGGGCATCATCTTGGCCGGCATTCGTGCGCTCAATGGAGGAAGTGCCTTTCTCCCGTGAACACCATGGCGACGCCGAGCTCGTCGGCGCGCTCGATGTTGGGCTCGTCGCGGATCGCGCCACCAGGTTGCACGATGACGGCGACGCCCGCGGCCGCGGCCGCTTCGATGCCGTCGGGGAAGGGATAGAAGGCGTCCGACGCGCAGGCGCCCCCTCGGGCTCGTCCGTCGGCCTTCTTCGCCGCGATCTCGCCCGACTCCACCCGGTTCTGCTGGCCGGCTCCGATGCCGACGGCCTGGCCGTCCTTCACCAGCACGATCGCGTTCGACTTCACGTGCCCGCAGATGCGCCACGCCAGCTCGGCGTCACGCCACTCGGCGTCGGTGGGCGCCCGCTTGGTGACGACGCGCCAGTCGTCGCGGGTGGCGGCGAAGTGGTGGGCGTCCTGCACCAGGAACCCGCCGCTGATCTGGCGGAAGTCGAGGGTCTGGGGCTCGGGCGGACCGGCGCTGAGCAGGCGGGTGTTCTTGCGCTTGGCGATCAGCGAGTCGATCGTCCCCGGCGCCCAGCTCGGCGCCATGATCAGGTCGGCCTGCGGGCCGGCGACCATGCGCTCGGCGGTCGCGGCGTCGACCTCGTGGTTGAGCGCGACGATGCCACCGAACGCGGAGCGCTCGTCGCACTCGAGCGCGCGCTGGTACACCTCGGCCAACGAGCCGGCGAGGTCGTCGGCCAGCGCGACGCCGCACGGGTTGGCGTGCTTGATGATCGCCACTGCGGGACCGCCTCCTCCATTCACGACGCCGAAGTCGTGCACCATGCGCCACGCGGCGTCGGCGTCGTAGAGGTTGAGGTAGCTGAGCGCGAGGCCCGCGTGCTGCTCGACGTGATCCCACCAGCTCGACGTGCCGCTGATCGCGGTAGCGCGCCGCGTGCTGGTGCGGGTTCTCGCCGTAGCGCAGCGCCTCGCCGGTGCGCTCCAGCGCGAGATCGATGTAGGTCGGAAGTTCACGCACCGACTCGTCGGACGCTTGGAGCCACGACACGATCTGCGCGTCGAACGCCGCGGTGCTGGCGAACGCGGCGACCGCGAAGGCGCGACGGGTGTCGTCGCCGACGGTGTTGTCGTTGGCGTCCATCTCCTCGAGCAACGGCGCGTACTGCGACAGCGTCGGTGACGACGGTGACGTACGCGTGGTTCTTCGCCGCGGCCCGCACCATCGTGGGACCGCCGACGTCGATGGTCTCGATGCCCGGGTCCTGCGCGAACGGGTAGAGGTTCGAGACGACGAGGTCGAACGGCTCGATGCCGTAGGTGGCCATGTCCTCGTCGTGGGTCTTCTTCGAGCGGTCGGCGAGGATGCCGCCGTGGATCTTCGGGTGCAGCGTCACGACCCGGTGGTCGAGGATCGGTGGCACGCCGGTGATGTCGTCGACCGCGGTGACCGGGATGCCCGCCTCGGCGATCGCCTTGGCGGTGCCGCCCGACGACACGAGCGCGACACCACGGTGCTGCAGCTCCTTCGCGAACTCGACGATGCCGGTCTTGTCGTACACCGAGAGCAGGGCCCGGCTGATCTTGGTTCGACGTTCGGTTCGACTCATTGCACCAACTTCTCTTCGGAGAGCTTCCGCAGCACCTCGGGATAGATCCTTCGTTCGACTTCCTTGATCCGTTCGTGGAGGGTCTCGACCGTGTCGTCGGGGAGGACGGGGACCGCCTCCTGCGCCAGGATCGGACCCTCGTCGACCTCGAGGCGCGCCAGGTGCACCGTGCACCCGGTGACCTTCACGCCCGCCGCCGAGCGCGTCGTCGACCGCGTGCCACCCCTTGAACGCGGGGAGCAACGCCGGGTGGGTGTTGACGATGCGATCGGGGAACGCGTCGTGGATCGGCTTCGAGAGGATGGTGCCGAAGCCGGCCATGGCGATGAGATCGACCTGGTGACGCTTGAGCGCGTCGAGCACCTCGTGGGTGTAGGCGACCCGGTCGAAGTCGGCCCCGAAGGTGGTGCGCTCGACCAATTCGGTGGCGACGTCGGCCTCCTCGGCGATGGCGAGCGCTCCGCACGGGCGGTCGGCGAGCACCACCGCGATGGGGAGATCGTGCTCGAGCATGGAGCGCAGGATGGTGCCGCTCCCCGACGCCAACACCGCGAGACGGGCCACGCTGCGAAGGTA
Organism: uncultured Actinomycetes bacterium; assembly: GCA_963720765.1. Taxonomy (GTDB): domain Bacteria; phylum Actinomycetota; class Acidimicrobiia; order IMCC26256; family DASPTH01; genus DASUAS01. The sequence continues at coordinate 90,753 of CAVRGS010000005.1, read as the reverse complement.
GCCGAGTCGCCTGTCGCCGGGCTGGTCTCGGCGAGGATCCTTGCATTGTGGGTCGAGCCATGATGGGCTAGGCGCCGATGTGCCCCGGGCAGGGCATGGCATTCACCCAGCAGAGGAGACCCAGCGTGGATCTGAAGAAATTGACCCCCGGGGAGATGGTCACGGCCGTCTCCGGGATCCTGCTGCTCGTGTTCAGCTTCTTCCACTGGTACAGCGTCGACCTCGGGCCGTTCGGGAGCGTGAGCCGCAACGGCTGGCAGAGCCCGGGCGCCTTCTGGAGCGTGATCGCGATCCTCCTCGGAATCGTGCTGGCGGCCCACGTGATCGTCGAGAAGCTCGCGAACGTCGACATGCCCGAGCGCCTCGGCAGCGTCGGCTGGGGCGTCGTCCACCTCGCCGGCGGCGCGGTCGCGTTCGTGTTCATCCTCATCAAGTGGATCTCGAACACGGACTACGTGGCGATCGGCCTGTGGCTGGGCCTCCTCGCCGCAGCGGGCCTCACCGTCGGCGGCTACCTGATGGCGAAGGAAGCAGGCGACCTCCCCGGCGCGCTCGGCGGCAGCGGCAACACGGGTTCCGCGCCTCCGCCCCCGCCGGGTCCACCGACCGCCTGACCGGCGCAGCGCGGCTCACTGATCGACCCCGCCCTCGTGCGGGGTCGATCCAATGTCGGGCCATGGCCTCGCGGCCGGCCGATCGAGCACATGCCATGTCCACCCGTCGCGCCGTCGGGCAGATGCTGCGCGGAATCGGCCCGCACTGCACCTCGGCGGGAACGTGATGCTTGCGACCGATCCCGTCGAGCAGCTCGCTGACGCGCTGGGCTACGAAGCGCGTCGAGGCACGGTTCGGCGAGTCGCGCGGGGAACGCACGCGATCGGCACGCTGACGCCGCACCGGCGCCGCGTGCTCCAGCACGACCAGAGCCTGGAAACGCCTACAGCTTGGAAACGATGCCGGCCATGAGCTCGCCGGCCTCGGTGGGGTTGAGGCCCACCTCGACGCCCGCGTCGCGCAGCGCTTCCATCTTCGCCGCCGCGGTGCCCTTGCCGCCGGAGACGATGGCGCCGGCGTGGCCCATCTTCTTGCCGGGAGGCGCGGTGACGCCCGCGATGTACGACGACACCGGCTTCGACATCGAGCTCTTGATGAAGTCGGCCGCCTCTTCCTCGGCCGAACCACCGATCTCGCCGATCATCATCACGGCCTTGGTCTCGGGGTCGGCTTCGAACGCACGCAGGCAGTCGATGAAGCTCGTGCCCGGCACGGGGTCACCGCCGATGCCGACGCACGTGGTGACGCCGATGCCCTTCTGCTGCAGCTCGTAGAGCGCCTGGTAGGTGAGCGTGCCCGAGCGGCTCACGATGCCGACCGGGCCGCCTTCCTTGGCGATGTGCCCGGCGGTGATGCCGATGTTGGCCTTGCCGGGGCTGATGATCCCCGGGCAGTTCGGGCCGAGCAGCCGCGTGTTCGGGAAGTCGCGCCGCAGCTTGTTGAAGAACCACGCCTCGTCCTGCGCGGGCACGCCCTCGGTGATGCACACGACGAACTCGATGCCGGCCTCGGCCGCCTCCATCACCGCGGACCGGACGCCCGGCGCGGGGATGAAGATGCACGACGCGGTGGCGCCGGTCGCGGCGACCGCGTCACCCACGTTGGCGAACACGGGGATGCCGTCGACGTCGGTGCCCGCCTTCTTGGGGCTGGTGCCGGCGACGACCTGAGTGCCGTAGTCGCGGTTCAACTTGCCGTAGAAGCTGCCCTGGCCGCCGGTCAGGCCCTGGTAGACGACCTTGGTGGTCTCGTCGACGAAGATGCTCACTTGACGGTGCCTCCGGCGAGCTCGACGGCCGTGCGGGCGGCGTCGAGCATGGTGGGCTGCATCTGCAGCTTGTCGGACAGGTGCGGTTCGAGGATCGCGCGACCCTCGTCGGCGTTGGTGCCGTCGAGGCGGATCACGATCGGCGGGTCGATCTGCACCCGCTCGAGCGCCTGCACGATGCCGTTGGCGACCTCTTCGCCCTTGGTGATGCCGCCGAAGATGTTGATGAAGATCGAGCGCACGTTGGTGTCGCTGACGATGACGCTCAGCGCGCCCGCCATCACGTCGGCGTTGGCGCCGCCACCGATGTCGAGGAAGTTGGCCGGGCTGCCACCGACCTGGTTGACGATGTCGACCGTGCTCATCGCCAGCCCGGCGCCGTTCGCGATCACGCCGACCGAGCCGTCGAGGCCGACGTACTGCAGGCCCTGCTCGTGGGCGAACGACTCGCGCGCGTCGCGCACCTGGGTGGCGTCGTAGTCGGTGTAGTCGGGGTGACGGAAGATCGCGTTGTCGTCGAGCGTGACCTTGGCGTCGAGCGCGTGCACCCGACCGTCGGGCGTGAGGATCAGCGGGTTGATCTCCACCAGGTCGGCGTCGCCGTCGACGTAGGCCTCGTAGAGCTTCATGAGGATGTCGACCGCCCCCTCGGTGGCGGCGGGGTTGAGCTCGGCGGCCGCCACCCACTCGCGGCACTGCGCCTCCGTGAGGCCGTCGACGGGGTCGACGTGGATCTTGGCGATGGCGTCGGGGTTCTCCTCCGCCACCTGCTCGATCTCCACGCCGCCCTGCGCCGAGAGCATGCCGAGGTGGAGCTTGGCGGCGCGATCGAGGGTGAAGGAGGCGTAGTACTCCTCGGCGATGTCGCTCGCCGTCTCGATCCAGACCACCTTCACCTCGTGGCCCTTGATGTCCATGCCGAGGATGTTCTCGGCGTGGGTGCGGGCCTCCTCGGAGTTGGCCGCGAGCTTGATGCCGCCGGCCTTGCCGCGGCCACCCACCTGGACCTGGGCCTTCACCACCACCGGGTACCCGATGCGGTCGGCCACCTCCACCGCCTCGGGCACCGTGGTGACGGGTGCACCGTCGGACACGGGGATGCCGTAGCGCGCGAACAGCTGCTTGCCCTGATATTCGAAGAGATCCACGAGGGGGAATCGTGGTCGACGCGCACGACCGACCACAAACCGGGGAATCGGGGACCTGGGTGGTACACCGTCTGCCGTGGCCCTCCAACGGTCCGATGCCAAGATCCTGCTCGTGGCCACCGGCGCCGTGATCGTCGCCGGGCTCCTGGTCGCCGCCGTGCTGCTGATCACCACCAGCCGCGCCGGGAGCCCCACCAAGTACGTGGCCTTCGACGCCGGCGTCGCCGCTTCGATCCGCAAGGACCTGAAGTCCGGTGGGCCGTACTTCGTGCCCGATCCGTTCGGTGGCGACCGCAGCATCCTGCTCGCGCTCGAAGCGGGCAAGGTCGTCGCGCTCGCCGACATCAAGCCCGGAACCACGGACTGCCGCGTGCGCTGGCGGGGCTCGATCGACTCGTTCGTCGACTGCAACGACCACAAGCTGCAGAGCACCGACCTTGCCCGCTACCAGACCGAGGTCGGCCAGGTCGGCGCCCAGAAGGGCGAGCTGCTGGTCGATCTGCGTCTCCGCAAGCCCGCGCCGTCGGCGAGCTCCGCCGGTTAGACCCTCGCGAGCAAGACCCCCGCGAACGAGACCCTCGCCGTCAGACCTTGGCGAGGGGCGCCCACGCGAGGAGCAGCCGCTTCTCGCCGACGTCGCGGAAGTGCACGACCGCTTCGGTCTTGTCGCCCTCGCCCACGAGCTCGATGATGACGCCCTCGCCGAACTTGTCGTGGCTGACGTCGTCGCCCACGCGGAGGCCCATGCCCTCCGCGCCCGCGCGCACCCGACGGGCCGCTGGGTGCGGACGGCGAGGGACGCGTCGCCGCTTCCGCGACCGCGCGCCGGTGCTCCCCCGGATCCCGGCGACGGCTCGTGCCGCTGCCGCCGTAGGTCCGGCCGCGCTCCGCACCCGCACCGAGCACCTGCATGAGCTCCTCCGGGATCTCGGACAGGAAGCGGCTCGGCGGGTAGTAGTCGGTGGCGCCGAAGAGCATGCGGCTCCACGCGTGGCAGAGGTAGAGGCGTTCGCGTGCGCGTGTGATGCCGACGTAGCAGAGGCGCCGTTCCTCTTCGAGCTCGTCGGGATCGCCGAGGCTGCGAGTGTGCGGGAACACGCCGTCCTCCATGCCGGTGAGGAACACGACGGGGAACTCGAGGCCCTTCGCCGTGTGCAACGTCATCAGCGTGACCGCACTCGTGTCGGCGCCTCCTTCACCATCGGCGTTCTCGGTGTCCATGTCGGTGACCAGCGAGATCGCCTCGAGGAAGGCCTGGATGCGCGGGAGGCCGTCGGGGATGGTGATGTCGCCGGCGGTGTTGTCGGCGGTGCCCACCCCGGCGATGCCGGGAAGACCCGACACGTCTCCGGCGTCGAGCGCCTGGTCGAACTCGTGGCACACGCCGACGAGCTCCTGCAGGTTCTCGATGCGCCCGCGCGCCTCGATCGACCGTTCCGCCTCGAGCTCGGCGAGGTAGCCGGTCTGCTCGAGGATCGATTCCACGGTGGGGCCGATGCCGCCCGTGGCCCCACCACCGCCGACTGCGACGGCGGTGAAGCCGGTCATGAGCTCGAGCAGGTCGCGGATGCCCCCGAGGGCCTTGCCGCTCACCCCCGCGATGTCGGCGCGTGCGAGCGCGTCGCGGAACGTGATGCCCGCGCCCTGCGCGTGCGCGGCCACCTTGTTGACCGACGTGTCGCCGACGCCGCGCTTGGGCGTGTTGACCACGCGCCGCCAGCTCACTTCGTCGTCGGGGTTCACGAGCGCGCGCAGGTAGGCGAGGACGTCCTTCACCTCGCGCCGGTCGTAGAACTTCACGCCGCCGACGACTCGGTACGGCACGCCGGCGCGGACGAGCGACTCCTCGACGACGCGGCTCTGCGCGTTGGTGCGGTAGAAGACTGCGACGTCGCCGAAGCGATGGTGCTCGGTGTCGACGAGGCGGCCGATCTCGTGCACCACGAACGCGGCCTCGTCGTGCTCGTCCTCCGCGTGGTAGCGGGTGATCAGCTCCCCGCCGATCTGCTCGGTCCAGAGGTGCTTCGGACGACGTGCCGCGTTGTTGGCGATCACCGCGTTGGCGGCGTCGAGGATGCGCTGGCTGGAGCGGTAGTTCTGCTCCATGACGATGACCGACGCCTCGGGGAAGACCTCCTCGAACTTCACCAGGTTCCGGAAGTCGGCGCCACGGAATTTGTAGATCGACTGGTCCTGATCCCCCACCACCATCACGTTGCGGTGCTCCTCGGTGAGCATCCGCACCAGCTCCCACTGCGCCACGTTGGTGTCCTGGAACTCGTCGACCAGCACGTGGCGGAACCGACCGGCCCACCGCTGCTTGGCGTCGGCGTGGTCGCGGAACAGGTGCACCGTCTGCACCAGCAGGTCGTCGAAGTCGAGCGCGGAAGCTTCGAGCAGGCGGCGCTGGTACTCGCGGTACACGTCGGCGACGCGCTTCTCCGGCGGGGTGAACGCGCGGTCCACCGCCTGTTCCCACGACACCAGCTCGTTCTTCATCGCCGAGATCGCGGCCTGCAGGCGGCGAGGCGGGAACCGCTTCGGGTCCATGTCGAGGTCGCGACGCACGTAGTCGACGAGGCGCACGGCGTCGGCTTGGTCGTAGATCGAGAAGGACGAGCGGTAGCCGAGCAACGGTGCTTCGCGGCGGAGGATGCGCGAGCACATCGAGTGGAACGTCGACACCCACATGCGTTCGGCCACCGGACCGACCAGCTCGCCGACGCGCGCCTTCATCTCGCCCGCCGCCTTGTTGGTGAACGTGATCGCGGCGAGGCCGAACGGCGACGCCCGCTGCTCCGCGATCAGGAACGCGATGCGGTGGGTGAGCACGCGCGTCTTGCCCGACCCGGCACCGGCGATGACCACGATGGGGCCGTCGGGTGCCGACGCTGCCTCGCGCTGGACCGGGTTGAGCCCGGCGAGGATGGCGTCGGAGGTGATCACCCCGAGATCGTACGCGTGTTCGGTTCTCTCCGGGAGGAGGACGCGCAGGTTGACGTCAGTCAGACGACGCGTCGGGCTGGAGCTCGAGCTCCTTGGTGGGCTCGGGCTCCTCGCGCCACGCCCGGAGCAGCCGGGTGTGGTCGGCGTTGAGCGCCACCGTGAACGCGCCGGCCGCCTCGATCTCGAGCCCGAAGTAGGACTGCCACTCACTGTCGAGGGTGATCGACTGCGGGTCGACCCCGCGCGGGAGACGACAGAAGCGCATCCGCTCCGTGTCGAACAACCAGGTGCTGTGGGTCGAGTCGATGCGTCGCATATGGATCGGGCGACTCTACAACTGAAATGTTGTGACTTCGAGAAGAAATGTTGCCGAGGTGTTCAACGCAATTTCAACTGCGAGCGCTCAGCTCGCCGCCTTCTCCATGGCGGCCGTGTACGACCCCGAGCGGGCGGCGCTGTTGAGCTTGGCCCGGTGGAGGAACGCGTTGCGGCCGGCATCGACGTTGGCCGTGTCGCCCTTCCATGCCTTGAGCGCCGGCGCCTGGAGCGCCCGCCCGTAGGAGAAGCTCAGCTCCCACGGGAGATCGCCCAGCCGGTTCATGGCGTTGAGGTGCGCGGTCGCCAGCTCGTCGGTCTGACCGCCGGAGAGGAACACGATGCCGGGCACCGCGGCGGGCACCGTCGAGCGGAAGCAACGCACCGTGGCCTCCGCCACCTCGTCGACGGACGCCTGCTGCGAGCACGCGTAACCCGACAGCACCATGTTGGGCTTGAGCAGCGTGCCGTCGAGACGCACCCGCTGGAGGAACAGCGCCTCGTAGAGCGCGTCGAGCACGGCCGACGTCACGTCGAACGAACGCTCGATCGTGTGCTCGCCGTCCATCAGGACCTCGGGCTCGACGATCGGGACGATGCCGGCTTCCTGGCACAGCGCGGCGTAGCGCGCCAGCGCATGCGCGTTCACGTCGACGCAGTACGCGCTCGGGAAGGGTGTCGGTGATCGTGTAGGTCGCGCGCCACTTGGCGAAGCGCGCGCCGAGCGAGTGGTACTCGGCGAGACGCTCGCGCAGGCCGTCGAGACCTTCCGTGACGGTCTCACCGTCGGCGCCGGCGAGCGGCTTGGCGCCCTGGTCGACCTTGATGCCGGGGATGATGCCCTGCCCCTCGAGCAGCTTCACCAGCGACGTGCCGTCGGCGGCGTCCTGGCGGATGGTCTCGTCGAAGAGGATGACGCCGCTGATGTAGTCGCCGACGTTCTTCGCGGTGAACAGCATCTCGCGGTAGTCGCGCCGGTTGGTCTCGGTCGACTCGACCGCGATCGAGTCGAAGCGCTTCTTGATCGTCCCGCCGCTCTCGTCGGCGGCGAGGATGCCCTTGCCCGGCGCGACGAGCGCCTTGGCAGTGGCGGAAAGGGTGGCGATGTCCATGGGGTGGTCCGCTCCTTGGCGTGTCGTGGAGAGCCGTCTCGGCTATCGGCCCATGCCGATGCCCTGGGCGCGTTGGAGCGCCTTGCCTTCGGTCTGCAGCGACGGTGCCACCATGACCTCGGCCTTCTGGAACTCCTTGAGCGTCTCGTAGCCGGTGGTGGCCATCGAGGTGCGCAGGGCGCCGAAGAGGTTGAGGGTGCCGTCGTTCTCGTGCGCGGGGCCGGTGAGGATCTCGGCCAGCGTGGCCCGGTTCGACGCCTTCACCCGCGCGCCGCGCGGGAGCGTGGGGTGGAAGGTCGCCATGCCCCAGTGGTAACCGCGGCCGGGTGCCTCGTAGGCGGCGGCGAGCGGCGAACCGATCATCACCGCATCCGCACCGCACGCGATCGCCTTGGCGACGTCGCCACCAGTGCGCATCCCGCCGTCCGCGATGACGTGCACGTACACGCCGGTCTCGTCGAGGTGACGGATGCGCGCACCGGCGGCATCGGCGATGGCGGTGGCTTGCGGCACACCGATGCCGAGCACGCCGCGGCTGGTGCACGCGTGGCCGGGGCCGACACCCACGAGCACGCCGACCGCGCCGGTGCGCATGAGGTGCAACGCGGTGGAGTACGACGCGCAGCCGCCGACGATGATCGGCAGATCGAACTCGCGGATGAACTTCTTGAGGTTGAGCGGTTCGCTCGTCTTCGACACGTGCTCCGCGGACACGACCGTGCCCTGGATCACGAGGATGTCGAGCTCGGCCTCGAGCACGTGCTTCGCGTACATCTCGACGCGCTGCGGTGTGAGCGACGCGCAGGCGACGACGCCGGCGTCCTTGATCTCACGGATGCGCCGCCCGATCAGCTCTTCTTTGATCGGTTCGGCGTAGATCTCCTGCATCCGCCGCGTGGCCTTCTCGTTCGAGAGCTCGGAGATCTCCTCGAAGAGCACGTCGGGGTCGTCGTAGCGCGTCCAGAGACCCTCGAGGTTGAGACAGCCCATGCCGCCGAGCCGACCCATCTCGATCGCGGTGCGCGGCGACGAGCGCGCCGTCCATCGCGGAACCGATGACCGGCAGCTCGAGCTTGAACGCGTCGAGCTCCCAGGTGATGTCGACGTCTTCCGGGTCGCGTGTCCGCCGGCTGGGCACGATGGCGATGTCGTCGAAGCCGTAGGCCCGTCGACCCGACTTGCCGATGCCGATCTCGACTTCCAACCCGGTACCTCCCGCAGCGCTGGGGACTTCTCCCCGAAGGGAAAGGTTCCAGGTTACTCCCGCCGAGGGGTCAGGCCCGGGTCCAGTCGCCCCAGTCGCCGGTCACCTCGACGCCGAGGATCCGGGCCAGGAACCCGGTGAGGATCCGGGCCGTGGCGCCCCAGATCGTCTCGTCGGCCAGCTCGTAGAACTGCATCGCCCGCTCGGTGCCGTCGAGACCCCACGACCAGCGTTCCTCGTGGTACACGTCGTCGGTGAGGAGCTCGGCGAGCGCGACGTCGAACACCCGATCGACCTCACGCGAGTCGGCGGTCACGATCGGCCGGCCGTCGGTGATGCCCACGAAGGGCGTGATGTTGAACTGGCCGACGACGGTCCCGAGCGTGGGGAGGGCCGCCACGACGTCGACCAACTCGGGCCGCAGACCGATCTCCTCGTGCGCCTCGCGGAGCGCGGCGTCGCGCGCGTCGTGGTCGACGGTCGGCTCGACCTTCCCGCCCGGGAACGCGATCTCACCGCGATGCGAGGGCATGGTCTCGGGCCGGCGTGTGAGCACGATGCGCGCCTCACCGTCCTCCTCGAAGACGGGGAGGAGCACCGCGGCCGCACGACCACCGGGCTGGAGGGGCGGCTCGGGCGGCGGCGTGTAGTCGGCGAACCGGGACCGCACCCGTTCGACGGTGATGGGTCCGAGCGCCGGGTGCGATCCGGACGCGAAGGAGGCCCAGGGCGCCGCCTCGCCGGCCCGGGCCGTTGCCGGCCGCGGGATGCGCTGGCGGCCGCCGCGGGCCCCCGAGTCGTGGTTCGTGACTACTTCTTCTTGCCGGCGCCGACCTTGGCGAGGACGTCGCGGCTCGAGAGGACGAGCAGGTCCTCACCGTCGACGGTGACCTCGGTGCCGCCGTACTTCGAGTAGAGGACCACGTCGCCGACGGCCACGTCGACGGGGATCAGCTCGCCGCTCTGCTCGGAGCGGCGGCCCGGGCCCACGGCGAGGACTTCGCCCTGCTGGGGCTTCTCCTTGGCGGTGTCGGGGATGACGAGGCCGCTCACGGTCGTCTCCTCGGCGTCTCCGGGGCGGACGACGATCCGGTCTTCGAGCGGTTGCAGACTCATGGGTGTGCCTCCTACAGGGCGCATCAGGTGCTGACGAACGGGGAAAGGGACGTCGGCGATGGGTTAGCACTCGCCGAGTGCGAGTGCTAAAGCTACCAGGACCGCCCCCACCCCGACAAGTTGCCAGGGTCAGACCAGTCGCAGGTTGGGGTCGGCGCCCGCGTCGAGAGGGGTGGGCCCGTCGGCACGGAGGCGCCACCAGGCGGTGGCGGCGATCATGGCGCCGTTGTCGGTGCACAGCGACGGCGGGGGCAGGAACACCGACCGGCCGCTGGCGGCGCCGGCCTCGGCCACCTTCGCCCGCAGGCGGGAGTTGGCCGCCACACCACCCCCGAGCGCCAGCACGGGGGCACCGGCCTCGTCGGCGGCGGCGAGGAGCTTCACGACCAACTGGTCGACCACCGCCTCCTGGAACGACGCGGCGACGTCGGCCAGTGCGACGTCGGCCAGCTCCCCGTCGAGACGTCGCCGCGTGTGGTTGACCACCGCGGTCTTCAGGCCCGCGAACGAGAACGCGGTGTCGCCCGGCATCGCCCGCGGGAAGCGCACCGCGGTGGGATCACCCTCGCGGGCGAGCAGGTCGATCGCCGGTCCCCCCGGATATCCGAGGCCGAGGTGGCGCGCCACCTTGTCGAACGCTTCGCCCGCGGCGTCGTCGACCGTCTGGCCGACCACACGGTACCGGCCGTGGTCTTCCATGATGACCGTCATGGTGTGGCCGCCCGACACGATGAGGACGGCGAGCGGCGGTTGCAGATCCGGGTCTTCGAGCCAGGCGGCGTGGAGGTGCGCCTCGAGGTGGTTGACCCCCACGTAGGGCAGGTCGGCGGCGAGCGCGAGGCCCTTGGCCGCGGCCACGCCCACGAGCAGCGCGCCGGCGAGTCCGGGCCCGTGGCACGCCGCGACCGCGTCGAGCTCCGAGAGCTCGACACCGGCCTCGACCAACGCCTCTGCGATCACCGGGGTGATCAGCTCCACGTGGGCGCGGCTGGCCACCTCGGGCACCACACCGCCGAAGCGGGCGTGGAGGTCGACCTGGCTCGACACCACCGACGAGCAGACGATCCGGCCGTCCTCCACCACTGCCGCCGCGGTCTCGTCGCACGACGTCTCGATGCCGAGGATGAGCGTCACCAGCGTCGTCCTTCGTCGAACACGGTCTCTCCGGGGAGCATGCGCTCGATCGAGTCGAGCAGCGCGCTGTACTCGGGTCGGTCGACCTCGTGCACCCACATCACCAACGCGTCCTCGTTGACCTCTTGGTAGTAGTTCTTGCGCACCCCCACCGGCCCGAAGCCGAAGCGGCGGTACATGTCCTGCGCGCCGACGTTCGACATCCGCACCTCGAGCGTGATGGCGACCGCGCCGCGCGCGACCGCCTCGCGGGCGAGGACGAGCATCAACCGGGTGCCGATCTTCATGCGGTGGCGCTTCGGGTCGACGGCGATCGTGGTGACGTGGGCTTCGTCGAGCGTCATCATCAATCCCGCGTACCCGACCAGATCACGGCCGACGCGCGCGACGTAGTACGCCCGAGTCGAGCGCAGCGCGAGCTCCGACATGAACAGTGACGAGCTCCACGGGCGCGGGTACACCTGCTGCTCGATGCGCAGCACCGACCGCAGGTGGCGGCGACGCATCGGCTGCACGCTGACCGTGAGCGCGGCGATGTCGGGTTCGGCAGCCATCAGCGCGCGCCCGCGCTGCCGGCGCGGTCGCCCCACGCGATCTCGGCATCGCTCTGGCGGAGGTACAGCGGGCGCAGATCCCCTGGCTGCTCGAACTCCTCGCGTTCGGCGTGCGCGGTGGCGAGCGCGACCAGCGCGGCCACGCTCGGCGCCGCGAACTCGGGCCCGGCCAGCTCGGCGTGCTCGAGCGCGGCGAACTCGTCGGGGAAGCGTGCCACCCCGTCGCCGGCGAGCAACAGGCCGTGCGGGGACGCCGCCACGTCGGCCGCGAGGTCTGCCACCAGTTCGGCGGGCGCGTGCACCGCATAGTCGGAGACCCGCTGCACGCCTCCGGGCACCGGCTGGTAGCGGGCCGCGAACACCTCGCGGCGGCGGGCGTCGAGCACCGCCACGATCGTGCGCTCGGCGTGGCGCAAGGGATAGGCGACGAGGTCGAGGCTGGGGACACCGACCACAGGGATGCGCAGCGCCTGCGCCATCACCTTGGCGGTCGTGATCCCGACGCGCAGACCGGTGAAGAGGCCCGGCCCCGTTCCCACCGCGATGGCCGCGACGTGGTCGAGGGCCACGCCACATTCACCGCGCAGGTACTGGATGGCGGGCGCGAGCTGCTCGGCGTGGCGCCGGCCCCCCGCGAGCCCCACCGAGCCGAGCACAGCGCCGCCGTCACCGAACGCGACCGACACCTGTGCGGTCGACGTGTCGAGCGCGAGCAGCAGCACGTCAGCCGCCCCCGACACCGTCGAGCGCGGCAACGAGCGCGTCGCGCCGTTCACGCCACGACAGGCCGGCGGCGTCGACCGACACGATGCGATCGTCGTCGCCGTCACCCGCTTCGAGCACCACGCGCAGCCGATCACTCGGCAGCGCGGCGCTGACGCGGTCGCCCCATTCGACGACCGTCACCGCCTCGCCACCCACCAGGTCGTCGAACCCGAGGTCGTGCAGCTCCTGCAGGTGGTCGAGGCGGTACACGTCGACGTGCACGAGCGGCGTCGGTGCGTCGTACTCGCGCACGACGGTGAACGTGGGGCTCACCACCGGTTCGGTGATGCCGAGCGCCACGGCGATGCCCTTGGCCAGCACCGTCTTGCCGGCGCCGAGGTCGCCGTCGAGCACGACGACGTCACCGGCGCGCAGCAGTGCGCCCAGCCGCTGGCCGAGCGCGTGCGTCTCGACGGCGTCGTGGGTCGTGGCGCGCCAGGCCGTCATGACGACGCCGCGGCGCGCGCCAACACGCGCTTGATGGTGACGAAGTCCGCCCGGGCTTGTGCGAGTGCGGCACCACCGTTGCGCAACACCGCCGACGGGTGGAACACGGGGATCAACACCGCGTCCTCGCGGAACGGGAACTCCTGGCCGCGCACCTTGGTGATGCCGTCCTTGGTCTCGAGCAGCAACTTGGTGGCGAAGTTCCCGAGGGTCACGACGACCTTGGGCTCGATGAACGCAACCTGCGCTTCGAGGTACGGACGACACGACTCGATCTCGTGCGGGAGCGGGTCGCGGTTGCCGGGTGGGCGGCACTTCACGACGTTGGCGATGTACACCTGCGAGCGGGTGAGACCGATCCCCTCGATCAGGCTGGTCAGCAGGCGCCCGGCCCGGCCCACGAACGGCTCGCCGGTGCGGTCCTCCTGCTCCCCCGGGCCTTCGCCCACGAAGAGGAGGTCGGCGTGCGGGTCGCCCACGCCGAACACCACCTGCGTGCGCGTCCCGGCGAGCGGGCACTTCGTGCACGCGAGCGCCTCGCGTTCGAGGTCGGCCCACGAGGCGAACGGAGGTGGTTCGAGCAGCGACACGGCAGACCACTCATTGGATGGTGGGACTTCGTCAGGGTGTGTCGCGATGGTACGCGACCGCGTCGCGCACGGCCTCAGCCGTCACGTCGGTGACCATCACCCGGAGACGGTCGAGGTGGGCGTCGACCGTGCCGGTCGCGCACGCGAACGCGAGATCGCCGTCGTGACGCGTGTGCGACGGGTGGATGGCGCGGGCCAGCCCGTGGTTGGCGCTGCGCGCGAGCAGGTGGCACTCGCTCTTCGTGCACCGTGCGTTGGTGGCGACCACCGCCAGCGTCGTGTTGGTGCCGGCACCGCCGTTCCCTTCGGCGCCGTCCCGCTGGCCGTTCCCCTGAACGCCGTTCCCGTCGGCCGGCGTCTCGAACGGTGCCTCCTCCGGAAATCCGGGGACGTCGGGTGGCGCCTGCGAGGCCACGAGGGGCGAGCCGTCGGGCTCCAGCACGTCACCCACTGCGTTCACCACGACGAGCGCGGCGACGACCAGCTCCCCGTCACGCACCGCCGCGCTGCCGACCCCACCGGTGGTGCCGTGTTCGCCGCCGCGCCACTTCGCCACGCTGGCACCGCGGCCCGCACCCACGCGTCCGGTGGCGAGCGGTGGCGCCTGCGGATCGAGCGCGGCGGCGAGCGCGGCGCGACCCTCGTCGGCGCCGGGGCGCTCGTCGCCCGCGACCACGAGGTCGAAGATGGCGGCCGCCGGGACGATCGGCACCGGACCGCCGCGTGTCGGAAACCCGCGACCCTGCTCGGCGAGCGCGCGCACGACGCCGTCGGCGGAGGCGAGGCCGAACGCGGACCCGCCGGTGAGCACGATGGCGTCGACGTGTTCGACGGTGGCGAACGGATCGAGCACCGCGGTCTCGCGCGTCGCAGGCGCGCCACCGCGGATCTCGACCGAGCCGATGGTCTCCGGCGGGAACACGACGACGGTCACACCGGTGGCCGCGCCGGTCCAGTGCCCGGCGAGCACGCCGGGAACGTCGGTGATCACCTCAACCCGCGTTCGCAGCCGCGGCGTCGTCGGTCTCGGTTCCCACCTGGCACGCTCGGGCGAAGTCCATGAGCAACGCGTCGAGCTCGTCGGTGCGCTCGTACATGAGCATGTGGCCGCCACCGGGGTACTCCACCAGCCGGGCGTCGGGGACCAGCTCGGCGATGCGGCGTGCGTCACGGGGCGGCGTGAGCGCGTCGGCGGTACCGACCACGACGAGGGTGGGGATCCGCAGCTTCGGCAGCCCTTCGGTGAGATCGAGGTGCAACAACGCCGACACCGCCTCGCGGGTGGTGGCCCTGTCGCACGCCGCGAGCATCTCGCGCGTGGCCTCGACCGCACTGGGATGCGGGTCGTTGCCGAAACCGATGCGGGCGAGCAAGAGACCGAGGTTGCGTTGCCGCATGAACGTGCCGACGTCGGGACCGACGTTCACGACCCGCTCGATCGCGCCGCGCACCCGCTTGGCGTCGCTCACCAGGTTGTGCGACGAGGTCGAGAGGAGCACGAGGCCCCGTACTCGCTCGTCGACGACGTCGGGGTGGCGGATGGCGAACGCCTGCACCGCCATGCCGCCCATCGAGTGGCCGACGAGGATCACGTCGCGCAGGTCGAGCGTCTCGAGCACCGTGCGGAGGTCGTCGGCGAGGTTGTCGAGTGAGTGGCCGGTCGTCGCCGGCGCAACGACTCGCCGTGGCCACGCGAGTCGAACGCGACCGCGCGGAAGCCGGCGGCCGGGAACGACGCGAACTGCTTCGCCCACACGCGCGACGAGAGGGTCACGCCGTGGCAGAACACCACCACCGGGGTCCCGAGCTGGGAGCTGCCGCGCGAGATCGTGTAGATGGTGCCGCCGTCGTGGCTGTCGAGGATGCGCTGCCTCGTCGAACACGGGAACCAGGTCGTCGCCGGCGTCGGGATCGTCGCGGTGGCGGAGCCGCGCGACCAGTGCACGCTCGGTCGCGTACGCGAGACCGATCGCTCCTGCGGTCGCGCCCGCGACGAGCCCGGTGCGTTTGAGTGCCGTCGGTGCCATGCCTCTCCTACGTCCGCTCGCCGAACGCCGACTCATCCGCGGCCGACCGGCCGTGGTAGGTCCGGGGGACGCGAGCACCGATGCCGGTGACCACCTCGTAGGAGATGGTGCCGAGCCGTTCGCCCCACTCCGTGGCGGTGATCTCGTCGTCGCCCTGACGGCCGATGAGCACGACTTCGTCGTCGGCCTCGGCGGGCACGTCACCGACGTCGACGAGCAGCTGGTCCATGGTCACCATGCCGATGATCGGGCAGCGCCGGCCGCGGATCAGCACCTCACCACCGACCATTCCGAGGTTCCGGGGCACACCGTCGGCATACCCGGCGGGGACGGTGGCAACCCGACCCGAGGGGCCCACCTCCGAGCGCAGGCCGTACGAGACGCGCGCGCCGCGGGGCAGCGTCTTGACGAGGGTCACCCGTGCCCGCAGCGAGAGCGCCGGCTGCAGCGCGATCCCGCCGATCGTCCACCGCGGGCGCGGGTGGCAGGCCGTAACAGGCGATGCCGACGCGCGCGAGGTCGTAGCGAGCGCCGCACGACGAGGAGCCCGGCGGAGTTGGCCGCATGCGCGAGCGGCGGGCGGAGTCCTTCGGCGTCGAGCACGTCGAGCACCGCGTCGAAGCGCGCCAGCTGTTCGCTCGTGTAGGGGTTGTCGGGTTCGTCGGCCACGGCGAGGTGCGTGCACACACCGGCGAAGACGATCTCGTCGCGCGCGCGCAGATCGCGTGCGCGAGCACGAGCGCGTCGTCGGGGGCGCAGCCGACCCGGTGCATGCCGGTGTCGATCTTGAGATGCACGTCGAGCGGTGTGTCGCGTCCCGAGTCGGCCACCGCCTTCGCCAGCGCGTCGATCCCGGCGTCGGTGTAGACGACCGGCGTGAGCTCCGCCGCGACCACCCGCGACGCGACGCGCGGTGCGGGCTCGGACAGCAGCATGATCGGCGCCTCGATCCCTGCGTCGCGCAGCTGCTCGCCTTCCTCCACCCGCGCGACGCCCAACCACGACGCGCCGGCATCGAGCGCCGCTCGCGCCACCGGCACCGCGCCGTGGCCGTAGCCGTTCGCCTTCACCACGGCGAGCAACGCGGCGGGCGCGGCGACCGCGCACAGGCCCGCGACGTTGGCGCGGATCGCATCGAGGTCGACATCGCTCCACACCGCACGAGCTGCGTCGGCGCCACCTGCTTGGCCGCGGTCGGGGCCGGTCACGGGTTCTCTCCCAACTCCTGCAGCGTACGACCCAGTCCCGCCACCAGGTCGCTCGCCACGAGCCCGGGCCCGTCGCTGTCGACCAGGCGATCGGCGGTTCGTCCGTGCACCCACGCCGCCGCGGCTGCGGCGCGGAACGCGTCGACACCACGGGCGAGGAACCCGGCGATGATCCCGGTGAGCACGTCACCGCTCCCCGCGGTGGCCAGCGCCGCGCTCCCGGTGGGGTTGAGCGCCACCGCACCCGTCGGGGCTCGCCACGACCGTGCCGGGGCCCTTGAGCAGCACGACCGCGCCCGACCGTGCCGCCAGCGCCCGAGCCGCGGCCAGGCGATCGCCCCCCACCGGCGCCCCCATCAGCCGCTGGTACTCACCCGCATGCGGGGTCAGGACCGCGGGCGCGCCCATCGTGCGGCGGGCGTGCAGCGACGTGAAGTCGCCGGCCAGCGCGTTCAGCCCGTCGGCGTCGAGCACGAGCGGCGGGCGGGCCTCGGCCACCACCGTGCGCACCACGAACTGGAGATCGGGATCGCCGGCGGCCCCGAGCCCGGGCCCGAGCGCGACCGCGGCGAATCGCCCGACGTCGGTGAGCAACGTCTCCACCGCGCTGCGGGCGAGGAAGCCGGCGGCGTCGGCGGGCAGGCCCTTGGTGATCACCTCGCCACCCGATGCCCGGCGTGCCGTGTCGGCCCCCGGCAGTGCACACCACACGATGCCGGCGCCGGCGCGCATGGCCGCATGGCTCACGAGGAGCGGCGCGCCCGTCATACCCGCCGACCCGCCGACCACCAGCGCACCTGATTGCCACTTGTGCGCATCGGGTGCGCGCGGCAGGAGCCAGGCGCGGAGGTCGTCGCGATCGACGAGACCGATGGAGTCGGCGCCCCCCTCTCGGGCGTTGGGTTCGTCGACCGAGATGCCGATGTCGGCGACGACGATCTCGCCCGCGAGCGCACGCCCGGGCTCGAACACGAGCCCGGGCTTGCGCGCCGCGAACGTCACGGTGCGCGTCGCCCGCACGACGGGTCCCCACACCGTGCCGGTGAGCCCGTCGACCCCCGACGGGATGTCGACCGCGATCACCTCGCCCCCGAACTCGCCCAGTTGCTCGACGACCCACGCGGCGTCGCCGTCGAGCGTGCCGCGGAAGCCGGTGCCGTACATGGCGTCGACCACCACGTCGGCATCGGCCAGTGCGCGAGCGAACCGTCGGCGGTCCATGGCGGACGCGAGCCCGAACACGCTCGTGCGCACCCCCCAACTCGCGAGGACGCGCGCGGCCACGAGACCGTCACCGCCGTTGTTGCCCTTGCCGCACACGAGCACGACCCGCCGGCCGTAGACCCCGTGCAGGGCACGCCGCACCGCCCATGCCACCGCGCGCCCGGCGCGGTCCATGAGCACGTCGACCGGGGTGCCGGCGGCGATGGCACGCGCGTCGGCGGCACTCATCGCCTCCGGGGTGAGGACGACGTCCACCTGCGCCTCAGCCGAGCGCGAGCACGACCGCCATCGCGGTCGTGTCGGTGTGCGTGAGCGACACCTGCCACGCGCGCACGCCGCGGGCCTCGGCCAACGCAGCGGCGGCGCCGTGCAACGCGAGCGAGGGCGCGCCGCTGTCGTCGTCGCGCACCACCTCCACGTCGCGGAACGCGAAGGATCCCAGGCCCGCTCCGAGCGCCTTCATCACCGCTTCCTTCGCACCGAAGCGGACGGCCAGACGCGAGACCGGATCATGGTGCTCGTAGGCATAGCGCTGCTCGCCGTCGGTGAACAGCCGGTCCGGGAGCGATGTCCGCCGTTGCAGCACGAGTCGGAAGCGCTCGATCTCGACCAGGTCGGTGCCGAGGCCGCGGATCCCGAGGGGCGCGCCGGTCACGTCGTCACCGCCAACGATCGGCGAGGACGTTCACAGGTTCGGTGAGCAGGTCGACGAGGTCGAAGGTGGCGAGCCGCGCGTCGTCGAACGTGGGCGTGGTCTCGGTGACCGCGTCGCGCAGCGCCCCGTACCGACCCTGGTAGCCCTGCAGCACGGTGCGGGCGACCTCCGCAGGAAGGTGCGGAGCGAAGCGCGCGTGCAGCAGGGTGAGACCGACGGTGACGTTGTCCTTCACCTCGGGGACGATCACCATCGTGCGGCCGTCGCGGCGACCACGCGCGACCGTGACCTCGCGCTGGGTCGCCACTCGGTGCTTGGTACCGAGCAAGCGCGGGTCGTCGTCGGTGCGGGAGCGCAGTTCGACCGAGATGCCACCGCGGTCGACGACGTGGACGGTGGCGTCGTCCCCGGCGAGATCTCCCTCGATGCGGTAGCGGGTGAAGCCCATGATCTGCTCGACCGCGGGGTCGAGCGCCACGAGCGTGCGAAGCGCGCGGTAGCTGAGCGCGTCGCGCGCCGCACCCGCCGCCAGCACTTCGCGGGCCAGGGTGACCTGCAACAGCTCTTCGTCGGAGCGGGAGATGCCGACCGTGACCGTCTTGGCCTGGTGCTTGATCGCGTCGACCGGTCGGGTGAGCTCTTCGATGCCGGCCGTGAGCGCGGCGGTGAGGTCTTCCACGACGCGGCTCGGTGTGCCGACCGCGCCGTGCTCGATCTGGTACACGTCGAGCGGGAGCAGTCCGGTCGCGTACCGCAGCAGCGACGTGATGCGCACCGCGGTGCCGGCCTCGAGGTCGCCGTCGTAGCTGCCGACGCGCAGCCCGTCGAGGAACGTCGCCGCGGCCCCTTCGATCGTCGGACCGAGGCGCACCAACAGATCGTCGCCCGACGACGGGTCGAGGGCCGAGTTCGACACCACCGCCGCCACCGCGGCGCGCACCTCGCGCAGTGGACGCGCCGACGTGTCGATGGCGAGGGCGGCTTCGTACCCGAAGAGGTGGCCGGCCATGGCCGAGAGCACGAACGCGACGTCGGGGTGGACCGCGGGCACCCCGATGGTCTCGAGCGCGGCGCCGAAGCGGCGTTCGCCCTCGGTGGCGATCACGATCGGCGCGGCCCGGTGCGCCCGGTAGATCGCGATCTCCTTGGCCACGTCGTCGGCGTTGGAACCCTGCAGCCCCGCCGCGCAGACGAGCACCAACGGCTCGGCCGAGAGGTCGATGTGCTTCTTGTCCTCGGTGGAGTCGAACGAGATCGACTTGTAGCAGAGCTCCGACGCCTTCACCCGCACCTCGGCCGCAGCGATGCGATTGCGACCGTTGCCGACCACCGCCCAGTAGCGGCGGGACACGGCGTGCCGCTGCGCGATGCCGGCGATGGTCGACTGCAACGTGAGCACGCGTGTCATCGCGTCGGGCAGCGACCGGAGCGCGTCGAGGATCTCGTGCACCGCGCCGGCGTCGGGCGAGTCGACCTCGTTGGCTCCGAGCTCGTCGGCGATGGCGATGGCGAGCAGGTACCCGGCGGCGATCTGCGCGTAGAACGCCTTCGTCGACGGCACCGCCATCTCGACGTCGCGGCCGTCGGACGTGTAGAGCACGCCGTCGGCCTTGTCGACGAGGTCGCTGTTGCGGCGGTTGACGATCGCGACGCACCGCCGCGCCGCGTGCACGCGCGAGATCCGACGTGCGGTTGGTGTCGGTGGTGGTGCCGCTCTGGCTGATCGCGACCACGAGCGTGTCGGTCATGTCGTCGCGCAGCTGGAATCCACTGAACTCGGTGGCGACGACGGCGTCGGCACGCACGTGGTCGTCGGCGAGCGTAGTGAGCACGACGGCGAGGCTCTGCCCCGCGATCGCGGCGGTGCCCTGGCCGATCACCACGACGCGGCGGATGCTGCCGTCGCGCAGCCGAGCGCGCACGGACTCGGGCAGTGTCTCGGTACCCAGCGCGACGGTCAGACCGGCCGTCGCGCTCGACCACCTTGCCGCGCAGCGTCTTGCGGAACGACGCCGGCGCCTCCGAGATCTCCTTGAGCAGGAAGTGCGGGAACTCGCCGCGGTCGATGTCGCGCGTCGTGATCTCGGCGTGCTGCAGCTCGCCCTCGTGCACCGGCAGCGGCGTGCCGTCGAACGCGTATCGCTCGATGCCGGCGAGCGTGCCCGCCTGGTTCGCGTCGAGCACCACCACCTGGCCGCGAGTGGCGGCGGCGCGCTCGGGATCGGCCGGGGTCTCGCCGTCCATGCGCAGGTAGGTGGGCGTCTCCTCGACCAGGCCGTAGGGCTCGCTGGCGACGACGTAGGCGTCCTCGACCATGCCGACGTAGAGGGCCTGGCCGCTGCCCCGGAGCGACAGGAGCAGGCGGTCGGGCGCGGCGGCGGTCTGGGCCGCGATGCCCATCGAGCCCGCGAGCTCCGACACGGTCGTGCGGAAGGCGTCTTCCACTGTCGGCGCCGCTCTCGATGCGGCGAGCGACGAGCGCGGGGATCACCTTGGCGTCGGTGGTGATCTCGGCCGGCACCTGCAGACCTTCGAGCGCCTTGAGGTCGGCGTAGTTGTCGACGTCGCCGTTGAGCGCGCCCACCACGTAGGGGCGCGCCTGACCGTCGAGCTCCTCGTGGTTGAGCGGGTGCGCGTTGGCCTCGGAGATGATGCCGACGCTCGCCCAGCGCGTGTGCCCGAGCACCATGACCTCGGCGGCGTCGTGGGCGAGCGCGAGGTGCAGCAACGCATCGTCGCGGATCGCGCTGCGCAGCACCGCGGTGTTGTCGCCGAGCTCACCGATCTCGGCCGCGGCCTTGTAGACGAAGGCGAGCTCGCGGTCGGTGGCGCGCACCGACCCCGAACCGAACAACGGGTCGGCCGCGCGCGCGTCGATCAGCCGACCGATGGCCGGCTCGTCGAGGTCGAGGCCGTGGTGACGTACGAGCAGGTGGAGCCCGGCCGAGTCGCGGCCGCGCACCTCGAGCCGGTCGATGGCCGACAACGCCACCTGCACCGAGTGGAACGCCTCGAGCGCCGCAACCGACGGATCGGCCCCGGCGAGCGCGGCGACCTCCCGGGCGGTGCGCAGACGGTCGCGACCGACGGCCCACACCGCGTCGCGTGCGCGCACCGAGCGCGGCGTTGACGCGTTCGAGCTCGGCCACGGCGAGCTCGGCGCCCAGACCGTCGTCGAGGTCGCGCTCCAGGGCGTCGAACCGAAGGGTCAGCTGTTCGACCCGGTCGGCCAACAGCAGCGCGGCCTGAGGATCACCGAGCAGGGCACGCACTCCCGGCACTCCGCGGAGCGCGGCATCGACCACCTCGACGGCGCTCGCCGTCGCGAGCAGACGACCGGTGAGGTCTGCGCCATCCGCGGCGCCACCGTCGTCCAGGGCGTTCCCGATCGTCCCGAAGCCCGCGAGGGCACGGTCGAGGTCCTTGACCAGCGCGGCGGCATCGGGCACCGGGCGCGTCGCGCGCCGGCGGACGACGCCCACGATCCCACACATGAGGCGAAATTCTACAGACGAGCCGGGGCGGACCGCGCCGCCGCGTGCTCCACCAGGTCGACCAGCCGTTCCGCCGTGGCCTCGGCTGCTTCGGGATCGGTCGCTTCCACCATCACCCGCACCAGCGGTTCGGTGCCCGACGGGCGCACCAACACCCGGCCGTCGTCACCCAGTTCCTCGTCCACGTCACGCACCCGGCTCCAGAACGCCGCGTCACGAGCCAGCGCGTCGGCCCGCTCGACCGCCACGTTGCGCAGCACCTGTGGCACCCGGGTGACCACCGATGCCAGCTCCGACAGCTTGCGCCCCCGCCGGGCCATGGTGTCGAGCAGGAAGATGCCGGTGAGGGTGCCGTCGCCGGTGGTGGCGTGATCGGCGTAGATCACGTGGCCCGACTGCTCGCCACCGAGCGCGAGGTTCCGCTGCTCGAGCACGTCGAGCACGTTCCGGTCGCCGACGGGGGTCTCGATCACGGTGATGCCGTAGGGCTCGAGCGCGCGCCGCAGTCCCATGTTCGACATCACGGTGGCGACGATCGCGTTGCCGCGCAGCAGGGTGCGATCGTGGAGGTCGATCGCCGCGATGGCGAGGATCTCGTCGCCGTCGACGAGCTGTCCGCGTTCGTCGACCGCGATCATGCGGTCGGCATCGCCGTCGAACGCGAGGCCGACGTCGGCCCGGGAGACGAGCACGGCTTCCTGGAGCTGCTGGGGATGGGTCGAACCGCAACCGGCGTTGATGTTGACGCCGTCGGGCGATGCGTGGATCACGTCGACCGTCGCCCCGAGAGCGCGCAGCGCGGTGGGCGCGGCTCGGAACGCGGCGCCGTTGCCGCAATCGAGCACCACGTGCAGATGGGTGAGCTGGCGCCCCTGCAGCGAGTCGACGAGCATGGCGACGTAGTCGTCGAGCGCAGTGCGGTGTTCGCTCGACACGCCGACCCCGAAGCCCTCGGGTCCGGGCTCGGGCTGGGAGACCGCGAGCGCGCGCAGCTCCTGTTCCACCTCACGCTCGAGCGGCTCGGGGATCTTGCGACCACCGGGCGCGAACAACTTGATGCCGTTGTCGGCAAAGGGGTTGTGACTGGCCGAGATCACGGCCGCGGGGGCGCCGCGCTCACGCGCCGCGTGGGCCACGCCGGGTGTGGGCAGCACGCCCGCGAGCATGACGTCGGCGCCTTCCGCGCAGAGACCTGCGACCAGCGCGGCCTCGAGCATCGGGCCCGAGCGGCGCGTGTCACGGCCGATCACGAACGGTTCGTCGCTCCCGAGGACGCGCGCCGCGGCGCGACCGAGCGCGGTGACCAGCTCCGACGTGAGCTCCACGTTGGCGACGCCGCGCACCCCGTCGGTGCCGAATCGCAACGTCATGTCGGGCTCATGTCGTGGTGGAGGACGCGCCTAGCGCTTCGAGTACTGCGGTGCCTTGCGGGCCTTCTTGAGGCCGTACTTGCGCCGTTCCTTCTCCCGCGCGTCACGGGTGAGCAGTCCGGCCTTCTTGAGCCCGGGACGGGCTTCTTCGTCGAGCGCGATGAGCGCCCGGGCGATGCCGAGCCGGAGGGCGCCGGCCTGGCCGCTCACGCCGCCGCCGTCGAGCGTGGCGTCGACGTCGTACACGTCGGCGGTCTGCGTGAGGCGCAGCGGCTCGAGCGCGACCACTCGGTGGGTGAGGATCGGGAAGTACTGCTCGAACGGACGGCCGTTCACGGTGATCACGCCAGAACCGGGACGCAGGCGAACGCGGGCAACGGCCTCTTTGCGGCGACCGGTGCTCTGGATGAGAGGCTTGGGCACTAGTGCTCCTCGAGGAGATGCAACGAAGCAGAACGGGTCATCACGATGCCGGACGCTTCGACGCCAGCGCCCGGGGCTGCGGCTGCTGGGCGATGTGCGGGTGGGTGGGGCCGGCGTAGACCCGCAGCTTGCGGATCATCGCCCGCCCGAGGCGGTTCTTCGGCAACATGCCTCGCACCGCGAGGCGCACGACGCGCTCGGGGTCACGGGCCAGGAGGTGCTCGAGCGACTCGGTGGTGAGACCGCCCGGGTAGCCCGAGTGCCGGTGGTACTGCTTGTCGGCGAGCTTGCGGGCGCTGATGTCGAGCTTGGCCGCGTTGACCACGATCACGTGGTCGCCGGTGTCGACGTGGGGTGCCCAGATCGGCTTGTGCTTCCCGCGCAGGAGGTTCGCCACCTCGGTGGCCACCTTGCCCAGCACCTGGCCCTCGGCGTCGATCACGTGCCAGGCGCGGTTGATGTCAGCGGGTTTCGGGGTGAACGTGCGCAACGGATCCTCACGAAGAATTGCGGAGGCGTCGCAACCTGGTCTGGGATGCCGGACCGGCGTCGGACGCGGAGGGACAATCTAGTCCGCGGGCGGGTCGTCCAGCAATCGGGGCCGCCGGCAGGTCGGCAGGTGCGCGGCCCGCTACAGGCCGAGACGTCCCGGGGCCGATACTGGGGTCGCCCCCACACTCCCAGGCAGGTCACCCATGAGCCGAACCGTGCGTCCCCTCGTTCGTGGCCTCGCGGCCGCGCTCCTCGTCGCCGGCATCGCCACCGCCTGTTCCTTCCCACCGGCCGAGCCGGGGGCGCCGGGCCTCGTCACCCTCGACACCTGGGTCACCGGGCGCAGCAAGATCTGGGACATCGCCTTCCCCCAGGGGTGGCTGGCGCCCATCTACACCGAGAACGACTCCGGGGCGATCCTCGCTCGGTTCGGGAACACCGACCCCGCCCGTCCGATGGGCACGGTGTCCCAGTTCGACGGCGCCTTCGACCCGTCTGGCGAGGGCGGGCTGATGGGCATCGCGCTGAGCCCCGGATTCGACGGTTCGACCAACCGCCGCGCCTTCGTCTGCTACTCGACGTCCACCGACAACCGGGTGGCGCGCTTCGACGTCGACTACTTCGCCGCCACCCGACGCCTCGCTCTCCAACTGGACGCCGATCGTCACCGGCCTCCCCCATGCGACGTTCCACAACGGGTGCCGCGTGCGCTTCCAACCCGGGACGGGCGCGCTGTTCGTGACCACGGGAGACGGTGGCTCCGCGACCGCGCCGCAGTCGACCTCGGGGCTCGCGTGGCAAGACGCTGCGGATCGACCAGGACGGCAACCCGTGGCCCGGGAACCCGTCCGGCGCACGCTGGTACACGCGCGGTCACCGCAACCCGCAAGGCGTTGCGTTCCGCCCTGGGTCCAACGACCCGTACTCCATCGAACACGGACCCGATGTCAACGACGAGGTGAACAAGCTCGTCGCCGGCGCCAACGGCGGGTGGAACCCGAACAACGGTTCCGGTGGGTACGACCAGTCGAAGCCGATGACCGACCCGTCGCTCGAGCCTGGCAACACGATGACGCCGGTGTGGCAGTCAGGAGGGGTGACGGTCGCGCCGTCGGGCGGCACGTTCCTGTCGGGCGCACAGTGGAAGAACTGGAACGGTGCGCTCGTCGTGGCCTGTCTCGACGGCAGTCCCGACGTCGGGCAGCGGCTGCTCGTGATGCACCTGAACAACGCCGGCACCGCGCTCAGCGCACCGCCGGTCACCGCGCTGGCCCGCGGCGTGCGACTGCGTTCGGCGGTGCAGGGTCCCGACGGCGCGCTGTACGTCGTGACCGACGGCGCCAACGGCGCCGGCGCGATCTGGCGGGTCACCCCCACCTGATCCCCCACCACGCTGCACGAGGGTGCGTCACCTGACAGCGTTGAGCGACGTCAAGTGACGCAACCCTGCACACGGGGTGGGTAGCGTTCGCGGGATGAGCGATCTCGACCGCGCGCTCGATGTGCTGCTCGACGCACGGTTGGCGCCCATCGTCGACATGGTGGCGCGGCGCGTCGACCCCGGCGCCGACGCCGACGTCGATGCGTACGAGGTGGCGAGTGCCCAGGGCACCGTCACGTTCCGGCGCACCGGTCCCGGCCCCGACGGCTACGAGCGGACGGGCGTGACCGGTACCGACCCGCTCGCCGACCAGTCGCCCGACCGCCTCGTGGGCCTCGACGCCGAGCGCGCCGATCCGCACCCGCCACGCGACACCAACTCGTATCCCGTACGCGTTCGACCACGTGGCGCAGCTCTTCGACCATCCCGCCGCGCCCGACCTGTGCGTGCTGCACTCCGCCGCCCACAACTGGGAGGACCAGGGTGGGCACCGGGGTGAGCACGGCTCCCTGGGCATCGTGCAAGCGCGGGCGCCGTTCGTGATCGCAGGCAAGGGCGTGCGCAACGACCGCCTCGTGCCGCGTGCGGCTCGGCTGGTCGACGTCGCGCCCACCATCGCCGAGCTCCTCGGCTGCGTGCCCGACGACCACGGCCGTCACCTCGCGGATCAGGACGGCGTGGTGCGCCACGACGTGCTCGACGCGACCTCCGGCCGCCCGCGTCACGTCGTCGGCTTCCTGTTCGACGGCGTGAATCCCAACGTGCTGTACGCGATGGCGGCATCGGGCGAGGCGCCGAACGTGGCGCGCCTGATCGAGATGGGCACCGCGTACGAGTGGGGCGCGATGGCCGGGCTTCCCGACCGTCACCCTGGCCAATCACACCTCGATCCTCACCGCGCGCCTCCCCGGCCATCACGGCATCCTCCACAACGCGTGGTTCGACCGGGCGAAGGGCGAGCAGGTGATCACCAACTCGCAGGCCACGTGGCCATGGGCGATGGACCACCTCACGCCGGGTGTCGAGACGCTGCACGAGGTCATCCACCGCGCCGAGCCCGGCGCGTTCACCGCGTCGGTCAACGAACCGTGCGACGTTGGCGCCGACTACTCCACGTTCGACTTCTTCCGTCGCGGCGAGGTGCCACCGATCCCGGACTCGCCCGAGGGTCTGCCGCACACGACCGAGCGGTTCGTGCGCCCGTCGAAGGACTACTCGTGGTCGTCGGTCGTCGACCACATGGGCACCGAGCAGGCTGTCGGCATCTGGAGCGGCCACTACCGCGACCAGTCGTATCCGCTTGCCTCGGTTCATGTGGTGCAACTTCACGCTCACCGACTCCGCGTTCCACGAAGGAGGGCCGTTCTCCGAGATCGCTGCGGCATCGGTGCGTGACTCCGACGCGCGAGTCGGCGAGGTGCTCGCGGCCGTCGAGCGCGCCGGCGCGTTCGCCGACGCGGCGTTCGTGCTCGTGGCCGACCACGGCATGCAGGAGACCGACCCCGCGGTGACCGGCGACTGGGACGTCGCGCTGCGCGAGGCAGGCGTCGAGGTGCGCGACGAGGGCTACAGCTTCCTCTACGTCGACCGCCTAGACCGCCTGGCCCACCACGCTGCCGATCCCGAACGTCACCGCCGCGACCACCGCGCCGATGAGCGCCATGCGCAGACCGGCGCGGCCGGCGTGGCGACCGGTGAAGATCGACGTGGACGCCCCGACGCCGAAGAGCGCCACGATCGACAACACCGCGGCGACGACGGTGGCCGACGTGCCGCTGCCGAACAGGAACGGGATGACGGGAAGGACGGCACCGAGCGCGAACGCGGCGAACGACGAGCTCGCGGCCACCCACGGCGAGCCGAGGGCCTGCGGGTCGAGGCCCAGCTCCTCACGCGCCAGCGTGTCGAGTGCCACGTCGTTGCGGTCCATCAGGGTCTCGACCAGGGCTCGCGCGTCGTCGACCGAGAGTCCCCTTGGCCCGGTAGATCATCTCGAGCTCGTCGCGCTCCTCCTCGGGGAACGCGCGCAGCTCCTCCTGCTCGATGCGCAGCTCGTTCTCGTAGAGCTCGCGCTGCGACCGGATCGAGATCCACTCGCCCGACGCCATCGAGAACGCGCCGGCCACCAACCCGGCGATGCCGGCGAGCAGCACGACGCTGTTGTTGCTCGTGCCGCCGGCGACGCCCATCACCAGGGAGAAGTTCGACACCAGGCCGTCGTTCACGCCGAACACCACGGCGCGCAGCACCCCGCCCACCTCGGCGCGGTGTCGACCCTCGGAGCCGCGCGATGCGTCCGCCCTCGGGGATGCCCTGCATGGCGGCGATCGTGCGGCCGGCCGCCCGTTCCTGCTGCGCCATGACGTCGGTCGCCTCGACGTCGGATTGGTAGCGCTCGGCCTCGGCGGCCTCGGTGCGCAGCATCAGCGGCAGCACCGCTTCGGTGCCGAGGAAGCGCGCGAGGAGGCACAGCGCGCGCACGCGGAACGGAGTGCGTGGCGTACGCGGCTCGACGCCGGCCTCGCGCAGCAGTTGCTCCCAGTGCGCGGCATGACGTTCCTCCGCCGCGGCCAGCGTGAGGAACACGTCACGTCGCGACGGGTCCGCGTACTCGGCCAGGCCGCGGAACAGCGCGCCGCCGTTGATCTCGTCGGCGTACATCTCGCGCAGACGTGCGAGGCGCGTCTTGTCGAAGGTTGCTTCGGGCACGGCATCAGCCACGACGTGAACGCTACCCACTGCCACTCACGAACATCTCGGAGTTGACCGTCACCCACGTACGCGAACTTCGAGATGCTCGCAGTGGCGACGCGCTCGAGTAGCCGACTTCCCAGAGACACAGTCCCTGAGGTGCGCCTACCCTTCCTGCCGCGTTGCGGTCGCGGGCGCGCAGGATGCCGAGGATCTCGCCGGGACGGATCTTGCCCACTCCGACGTCGACGAGCGTGCCCACGATCGAGCGCACCATCTGCCAGCAGAACGCGGTGGCGGTGATGTCGAAGCGCAGCACGCCGTCGCCGAGGTCGTGCCACGTGGACTCGAGCACGCGTCGCGTGGTCGTCGACGGCTGCGCCCGCTTCTTGCAGAACGTGGCGAAGTCGTGCTCGCCGAGGAACGGATCGGCGCCGAGACGCAGCAAGCGAGAGATCGAGCGGTTCCGGCACCCACCACGCGGTGCGGGCCAGGAACGGGTCGGGTGCGGGTCGGTTGACGATCGTGTAGCGGTAGGTGCGCCACCTGGCGTCGCGCCGCGCGTCGAAGGGCGCGTCGACCGACACGGCGTCGCGCACCACCACCTCGGGGCCGAGCTGACGAGTGACCGCGAACGCGACCTTGTCGGTGTCGACGTCGGCGTCGCCGATCGGCACCGACACGACCTGACCCCACGCGTGCACACCTGCGTCGGTACGACCCGGCGCAGGTGAGCACCAGCGGTTCGCGCCGCACGACCCGCTCCAGCACGTCACGCAGCACGGCCTCGACGGTGCGCTGATCGGGTTGCGCGGCGAACCCGCGGAACTCGGTGCCGTCGTACGCGACCGTGAGCTTGAGCACACGGTCGCGCGCTTGCTCGTCCCCCGCTCCGGAGAGCGGAAGCTGCGTCACACCAGTTCGATGCGCGCCATGGGCGCGTTGTCGCCGGGACGCGGGCCGAGCTTCAGGATGCGCAGGTAGCCACCCGGACGGTCGCGGTAGCGCGGACCGATCTCGGCGAAGAGCTTGTGCGTGACGTCCTGATCGTGGATGGTCGCGATCACCTGGCGACGCTGGTGCACGCCGCCCTTCTTCGCCTTGGTGATGATGTGCTCCGCGTAGGGACGCAGCATCTTCGCCCGGTTGACGGTGGTGACCACGTAGCCGGCCTCGAACAGGCTCGACGCCATGTTGGCCAGGATCAGGCGCTGGTGGGCGGGGTCGCGGCCGATGCGCGGACCCTTCTTGGGGGTCGGCATGGTTACTCCTTGGTCCGCAGGGCCAGGCCCCGCTCGTCGAGCTTCTGCAGGACCTCGTCGAGCGACTTCGAACCGAAGTTCGTGATCGCGAGGAGGTCGTCCTCCGTCTTCGTCACGAGCTGGCCGATGGTGTCGACCCGGGCGCGCTTCAGGCAGTTGCGCGGACGCTCCGACAGCTCGAGCTCCTCGATGGGCAGCTCGAGGTCGGGCGACGCGGTGGACGGCGCCACCTCACCGAGCTCGAGGCCGCGGGGCTCGTCGCTCAGGTCGGCGACCAGCGCCACGAGGTTGCGCAGCGTGTCACCGGCCGACGACAACGAGTCGCGGGGCGAGATCGAGCCGTCGGTCTCGATCTCGAGCGTGAGCTTGTCGTAGTTCGTGGCCTGCTCCACACGCGTGGGCTCCACCGTGAACGCGACCCGGCGCACAGGCGAGAAGATCGCGTCGACCGGGATGAGACCGATGGTCGACGTGCGCTTGTTCCGCTCCGCCGAGAGGTACCCCCGACCCTGCTCGACGGTGAGGTCGACGGCGAGGCGGCCCTTGGCGTTGACGGTGGCGAGGTGCAGCTCGGGGTTGAGGATCTCGACGTCGGCGGTGGTCTGGATGTCGCCGGCCGTGACCTCACCCGGACCGCGGGCGTCGAGACGAAGGGTCACCGGCTCCTCGGCCGAGCACGTCAGCACGAGGTCCTTGATGTTGAGGATGAGGTCGGTGACGTCTTCCTTCACACCCGGGATGACGTCGAACTCGTGCAGGGCCTCGTCGAAGCGCACCTGCGTGACCGCGGCGCCGGGGATCGACGAGAGCAACGTGCGACGCAAGCTGTTGCCGAGCGTGTGGCCGAAGCCCGGCTCGAGCGGTGCGATCGTGAATTGCTGGAGGTTGCCCTCCGCCTCGCCGGCCTCGACTTGGGGACGCTGGATGATGAGCATGGATGCATCGCCTCTGATCTGGTGATCTGGCCTGTCCGGTCCGCGGGCCGCCCGCAGACGGTGGACTTCCTCTGATCCTTGTGGGGAATTACTTGGAGTAGAGCTCGACGATGAGCTGCTCGCGCACGGGAACGTCGATCTGGTCCCGGAGCGGCAGGTCGCGCACGACCGCCTTGAAGTCGTCGGCGGTGACCTCGAGCCACATCGGCACCGCACGGTCGATCGTGTCGATGTTGTGGCGCAGCACGATCATCTTCTGGGCCTTGGCCGACATCTCGACGACGTCGCCCTTGCGCACCTGGTACGACGGGATCGTCACGCGCTTGCCGTTGACGAGCACGTGGCCGTGGCGCACGAACTGACGCGCCTGGTTGCGGCTGGCTGCGAAGCCGGTGCGGAACACGACGTTGTCGAGGCGCAGCTCGAGCATGCGCAGCAGGTTCTCGCCGGTGATGCCCTTCTCGCTGTTCGCAACCGCGTAGACGTTGCGGAACTGCTTCTCGAGCATGCCGTAGATGCGCTTGGCCTTCTGCTTCTCACGCAGCTGGAGCAGGTACTCGCTGTCGCGGATGCGACCACGACCGTGCTGGCCCGGCGGGTACGGCTTGCGCTCGACGGGGCACTTCATGGTGTCGCACTTGGCGCCCTTGAGGAACAGCTTCATCCGCTCGCGCCGACAGAGGCGGCAGACGGCTCCGGTGTAACGCGCCATGACTCAGACCCTCCGACGCTTCGGCGGACGGCAACCGTTGTGCGGGATCGGGGTGACGTCCTTGATGCCCACGACCTCGATGCCCGTGTTCTGGATGGTGCGGATGGCGGTCTCACGGCCGGAGCCGGGACCCTTCACCACCACGTCGACCTTGCGCACGCCGTGCTCCATCGCACGACGCGCGGCGGTCTCGGCCGCGAGCTGCGCCGCGAACGGCGTGCTCTTGCGGGAACCCTTGAACCCCACGTTGCCCGCCGAGGCCCACGCGATGGTGTTCCCCTGCTGGTCGGTGAAGGTGATGATCGTGTTGTTGAACGACGACTTGATGTGCGCCGTCCCGTACGCGATGTTCTTGCGCTCGCGACGCTTGGGACGACGACCGCCGGCAGCCGGCTTGGCCATGCTCGAGTTCCTCTTCCTGCGATCTGGTTACTTGCGGGCCTTCTTCTTCCCGGCCACGGTCTTCTTGGGTCCCTTGCGCGTGCGCGCGTTGGTGCGCGTGCGCTGACCGCGGACGGGGAGGCCACGGCGGTGCCGAAGACCTTCGTAGCTGCCGATCTCCACCTTGCGCTTGATGTCGGCGGCGACCTCGCGGCGGAGGTCACCCTCGACCTTCAGGTTGCCGTCGACGTACGCGCGCAGTTGCGGCGACTTCTTCTTCGGTGAGGTCACGCACGCGGGTGTCGCGCGAGATGCCGACGCCGTCGCAGATCTCCTTGGAGCGTGTGCGGCCGATGCCGAAGATGTAGGTGAGCGAGATCTCCAACCGCTTCTCGCGGGGGATGTCGACTCCCGAGATTCGAGCCAACTCAGTTCTCCTGCTGCTTCATGGTGTCGACTAGCCCTGGCGCTGCTTGTGGCGAGGGTTCTGGCAGATCACGCGCACGGCTCCGTGACGACGGATCACCTTGCACTTCTCGCACATCTTCTTCACCGAGGGACGGACCTTCATCGAACTTCTCTCTCACTTGTAGCGGTAGGTGATGCGGCCGCGGCTGAGGTCGTAGGGCGTGAGCTCCACCTGCACACGGTCGCCCGGGAGGATCCTGATGTAGTGCATCCGCATCTTCCCGGAGATGTGCGCAAGCACCTTGTGGCCGTTCTCGAGCTCAACTCGGAACATGGCGTTGGGCAGCGGTTCGACGACCGTCCCCTCGACCAGGATCGTGTCGTCCTTGGGCTTGGCCAGGACTCTCCACCTACTTCGTGCCGGGCGCGCGGAAATGCGCGCAAAAACCTTCTAGGGCCGACCGACCATGCTATATGAAGCAGGCCCGTTTCGACAATCGGACATTTCGGCCGCCCGACCCCGCCGCGAGCAGCCCTACCGCGGGAGGGTGAGGACCTCCGGACCGTGGTCGGTGACGGCGATGGTGTGCTCGAAGTGGGCCGAGCGCCTGCCGTCGACGGTGACGACGGTCCAGCCGTCGTCGAGCACCTCGGTCTCGGCAGAGCCCGCGTTGACCATCGGCTCGATGGCGAAGACGTGGCCCTGCTTCAGCTTCATGCCCCGGCCCGCCGGCCCGTAGTTGGGGACGTTGGGGTCCTCGTGCATGGCGGTGCCGATGCCGTGCCCCACGTATTCGCGCACCACCGAGAACCCGGCCTGCTCGGCGATGCCCTCGACCGCCGCGCCCACGTCGCCGAGGCGATGGCCATCGACGACCTGGTCGATGGCGGCCTCGAGCGAGCGTCGGGTCACCTCCATCAGCCGCGTCGACTCGTCGTCGACCTCGCCGATCGGGACGGTCACCGCCGCGTCGCCGTGCCAGCCCTCGATGATCGCCCCGCAGTCGATCGACAGGATGTCGCCCTCCTGCAGCACGACGTCGGCGCTCGGGATGCCGTGCACGATGACGTCGTTGGGCGACGTGCAGACCACGGCCGGGAAGCCGTGGTATCCGAGGAAGTTCGAGCGGGCGCCGCGCTTGGCGAGCACCTCTCGCGCCACCGCGTCGACGTCGAGCGTGGTGGCGCCCGGCACCGCGGCGCGGATGCAGCGCTCGTGCATCTCGGCGACGACCGCACCCGCGCGTCGCATCAGCGCGAGCTGCTCGGCGTTCTTGCGGGTGATCAACTTCGACCGGGCTGGAAGCGCCCGTCGATCTCCTTGATCAGGCGTTCCTGCACCTCGGAGCCCTCGCCGACGCCGTCGACCTCGACCAGCTTCCCGAGGTTGCAGTAGAAGTCGATGATCGGCACGGTCTGGCGCTCGTACACCTCGAGCCGGTTGGAGACCGCGGCCTCGGTGTCGTCGTCGCGTTGCACGACCTCGCCGCCACACACGTCGCAGGTCCAGTTGACCGCCGGCCGCTGCGTGAGGTGGTAGGTGGCGCCGCAGCTCACGCAGACCCGCCGGCCCGCGATGCGGTGGAGGATGGTCTCGGTCGGCACCTCGATGTTGAGCACGACGTCGAGCGGGTGGTCGGTGAGCACCTGCTCGAGCTCCTCGGCCTGCACCAGCGTGCGCGGGAACCCGTCGAGGATGAAGCCGTCTTCGAGCGGCCCGCCGGCGGCGAAGTGCTCGTCGACGACGCGGATCACGATGTCGTCGGGCACGAGCTCGCCGGTGTCGAGGAAGCGCTTGACCTCGAGCCCGGTGGACGTGCCCTGCGCCACCGCGGCGCGGAACACGTCGCCGGTGGAGAGGTGCTCGACGCCATAGTGGGTCGACAACAGAGCCGCTTGCGTTCCTTTGCCCGCGCCCGGCTTGCCGAGCAGCACGAGGCGTACCCCGGAGCCGTTCATGTCAGGCCAGGAAACCTTCGTAGTTGCGCATCATGAGCTGGCTGTCGATCTGCTTCATCGTCTCGAGCGCGACGCCCACGGTGATGAGCAGCGACGTTCCACCGAAGGGGAACTGGGCGATGTCCCAGAACGCGAACACCAGCAATGGTGTCACCGCGATCACGGCCAGGAACAACGAACCCGGCAGCGTGATGCGGTTCAAGCACCTTCGCCAGGTACCGCTCGGTGGGTGGTCCGGGACGGATGCCCGGGATGAAGCCGCCCTGCTTGCGGATGATGTCTGCCTGTTGCGCGGGGTTGAACGCGATGGCCGTGTAGAAGTACGAGAAGAAGATGATCAGCAACGTGTAGAAGCCGATGTACCACCAGCCCTGGTGGTTCACCAGGTTGTCGTTGATCCACTGCTGGACACCCGTGAAGTTGTCACCGAGCGCCGACGCGATGAGCGCGGGGAACGACAGGATCGAGCTCGCGAAGATCACCGGGATCACACCCGACTGGTTGACCTTCAGCGGGATGTAGGTGCTCTGGCCGCCGTACATGCGGCGGCCCACGACGCGTTTGGCGAATTGGACTGGGATGCGTCGCTGCCCCGACTCCACGAACACGATGCCGACGACCATCGCGACGCCGATGACGATGATGGTGAAGAACTGGAACTTGCTGCCCTGGCTCCAGACCGCGGAGCCCTGCGCGGGAAGGCGCGACACCACTGACGCGAAGATCAGGATCGACATGCCGTTGCCGATCCCGCGCTGGGTGATGAGCTCGGCGAGCCACATGACCATCGCGGTACCGGCGGTCCACGTGAGCACGATGAGCGCGGCTTTGCCCGCGGTGAAGTTCGGGATGAGGTCCTGGCCCTGGAAGCCGGAGAAGCCGAGCAGGCCGCTCTTGCCCTGGTGCAGTGCGAACACGAAGCCGGTGGACTGCACCACGGCGAGACCGATGGTGACGTAACGGGTCCACTGCGTGATCTTCTTCTGCCCGACCTGTCCCTCGTTCTGCCACTGCTCGAGCTTCGGGATGACCACACCGAGCAGCTGCATGATGATCGACGCCGTGATGTACGGCATGATCCCGAGGAAGAAGATCGCGACGTTCGTGATCGCGCCGCCGGAGAAGAGGTCGAGGAACCCGACCACGCCGCCGGTGCTCTCCGCGTTGTGCTGCAGCTGCTTGATCGCGCTGAAGTCGACGTACGGAACCGGCAGGTGGGCACCGAGCCGGTAGACCGCGATGATCCCGATCGTGAAGAGGATCTTGTTGCGGAGGTCGGGCACCCGGAACATGTTCCGCAGGCGGGACAGCATGGGGGCTCGACCTCCTCTCGACAGTCCGAAGTCAGATGGGGAAAGGGCTCGCGGGCGGGATCTGCGAGCTTATCGGTTGGTCAGTGCGTTCCCGCGGGCCGGAGGACGCCCGTCGCCCCACGGCGCCGGGATGACCTCGACCCGGCCACCCGCACCCTCGATGGCGCTGATCGCACCCTGCGAGAAGCCGTGGGCGCGCACCGTCAGCGCCTTGGTGAGCTCGCCCCGACCGAGGACCTTCACCAAGCCCCGCTTGGCCACGAGGCCGTGCGAGCGCAGGACCCCGGGGTCGACCTCGCTGCCGGCGTCGAGCGACTCCAGCGTGTCGAGGTTCACCACGACGTACTCGACCCGGAACGGGTTCTTGAAGCCCTTCGCCTTGGGCGTGCGGCGGTGCAGCGGTGTCTGACCACCCTCGAACCGGGGCGCGATGTTGTTGCGCGCGCCCTGACCCTTGGTACCGCGGCCGGCGGTCTTGCCGCCCTTGCCGGCGATGCCGCGCCCGACGCGACGCCGCGGGGTCTTCGCCCCGGGCGACGGTTGCAGATCGTGGATCTTCATGCGGAGACCTCTTCGCCGACTTCTTCCACGCTGACGAGGTGCGGCACCCGGGCGATCATGCCGCGGATCTCCGGGCGGTCGGGCAGCTCGACAGTGTGGTTGATCCGCTTCAGCCCGAGCGCACGGATGGTGCCGCGCTGCTTCGGCTTCGTGCCGATCGTGGACTTGACCTGGGTCACACGGAGCGTCGCCATCACGCCACCTCGGTGACTTCGGTCTTCTTCATGTTGCGCTCGCGGTACGCGCGGCAGCATGCCTGCGGTCGACACCTCTTCGGGCGACTTGCCGCGCAGACGGGCCACCTCTTCGGGACGACGCAGCTCGCGCAACCCGTTGATCGTCGCCCGAGACACGTTGATCGCGTTCGACGACCCGAGTGACTTCGCCAGCACGTCGTGCACGCCAGCCGCTTCGAGGATGGCGCGCGCGGCGCCGCCGGCGATGACACCGGTACCGGGCGCCGCCGGCTTCAGCAGCACACGCGCCGCGTCGTGCTCGCCGATGATCGTGTGGGTGATGGTGTCGCCCGCGAGCGGCACGTTGAAGAGCCGCTTGCGCGCCTCCTCCATCCCCTTCTGGATCGCGGCAGGCACTTCCTTGGCCTTGCCGTACCCGAGACCGACGTTGCCCGCGCCGTCACCCACCACGACGAGCGCGGTGAAGGAGAACCGCCGACCGCCCTTGACGACCTTGGCGACTCGGTTGATGGCGATGACTCGCTCTTCGAACTGGCCTTCGGCCATGGGAGTGTCCTCTTCCTCGATCTCGTCTTAGAGGGTGAGTCCGGCTTCGCGCGCACCGTCGGCGATGCCGGCGACACGGCCGTGGTAGCGGTTGCCGCCACGGTCGAAGACCACGGTGTCGACGCCGGCGTCCTTGGCGCGCTCACCCACGAGCTTGCCCACCTGCTTGGCGGCGTCGACGGTGCCGCCGGCACCGCTGAACGACTTCTCGGCGGTCGACGCCGACGCGAGCGTGATGCCCTGCACGTCGTCGATCACCTGCGCGTAGATGTGCTTGTTGGAACGGAACACCACGAGACGCGGACGCGCCGCGGTGCCACGCACCTTCTTGCGGACCCGCCGATGACGGCGGTCGCGAGCAACCAGTCGGTTCTGCATCTTGGTCCCTTACTTCGCCGACTTGCCGGCCTTGCGCAGCACGCGCTCGTCGACGTAGCGGATGCCCTTGCCCTTGTACGGCTCGGGCTTGCGGATCTTGCGGATGTCGGCGGCCACCTGGCCGACGAGCTGCTTGTCGAAGCCCTTCACCGTGATGCGGGTGGGGCTGGGCACCTCGAACTCCACGCCCTCGGGCGCGTCGACCGCGACCGGGTGCGAGAAGCCGAGCTGCAGGTCGATGCGACGCGGCCCGGCGGCGGCGGCGCGGTAGCCGACGCCGACGATCTCGAGCTCCTTGGTGTAGCCCTCCGACACGCCGGCCACCATGTTGGCGACCAGCGAGCGAGTGAGACCGTGCAGCGAACGGTGCTCGCGCTCGTCGTCGGGGCGGGTCACGAGGAGGTCGTCACCCTCACGCGTGATGGTGATGTCGGCGGGCGCGTCGTACTCGAGGGTCCCCTTGGGGCCCTTGACCGTGACGTGGCTGCCGTCGAGGGTGACCTCGACGCCGCTCGGGATCGTGATGGGCTGCTTGCCGATTCGTGACATCGGGTGCTCCGTTACCAGACCTGGCAGAGGACCTCGCCGCCGACGCGGCGCTGGCGCGCCTCGCGGTCGGTCATGAGTCCCTGGTTGGTCGAGAGGATGGCGATGCCCATGCCGCCGAGCACGCGGGGCACGTCGTGCGAGCCCATGTAGACCCGGAGACCGGGCTTCGAGACCCGCTTCAGTCCGGAGATGGTGCGCTTGCGGTCGGGCGTGTACTTCAGTTCGATCTTCAGCTGGTTGCCGGGACGCCTCTCGTCCTTGGCGACGTCCCAACCCGCGATGTAGCCCTCACGCTCGAGGATGCGGGCCAAGGCCTCTTTCAGCTTCGACGACGGCATCAGCACCTCGTCGTGGAACGCGGTGTTCGCGTTCCGCAGACGGGTGAGCATGTCGGCGATCGGGTCGGTCATCATGAGCGCACCTCCTCCATCACGGCCGACCTCACCACGAGGCCTTCGTGACGCCGGGCACTTCGCCGGCGTGCGCCATGGTGCGGAAGCAGATGCGGCAGAGGCCGAAGCGCTTGTAGACCGAGCGCGCGCGGCCGCAACGGCGACACCGCGTGTACCCGCGCACCTTGAACTTCGGAGTGCGCTGCTGCTTCTGGACAAGGGCTTTCTTCGCCATGTGTTCCTTACCCCTGGTTCTGCTCGTCGCGGCGGAACGGGAATCCCAGTGCCCGCAGGAGTGCGCGGCCCTGGTCGTCGGTGGTGCCCGTGGTGACGATGGTGATGTCCATCCCGCGGACGGTGTCGATCTTGTCGTAATCGATCTCCGGGAAGATCAGCTGCTCGGTGATGCCGAACGTGTAGTTGCCCCGACCGTCGAACGACTTCGGGTTGAGCCCACGGAAGTCACGGATGCGCGGGATCGCCACGCTCACCAGACGGTCGTAGAACTCCCACATGCGGTCGCCCCGCAACGTGACCTTGGCGCCGATGGCATTGCCCTCGCGGAGCTTGAAGCCCGCGATCGACTTCTTGGCCCGAGTGACGAGCGGCTTCTGACCGGTGATCACCGTGAGGTCGGCGACCGCGCCGTCGAGCAGTGAAGCCTGCTGCGTGGCGCGACCGACGCCGCAGTTGAGCACGATCTTCTCGAGGCGCGGCACCTGCATCACGTTGCCGAGCTCGAGCTCGCTCTGGAGCGCGGGCACGATCTCGCTGAGGTAGCGCTCCTTGAGCCGCGGACGGCGTGGTGGTGCTCTGCGGGCTCACAGCTCGGCTCCGCACTTGCGGCACACGCGGTGCTTCTCACCGTTGGGGTCGATGCGGTACCCGACCTTGACCGGACCGTCCTTGCCGCACACCAGCATCAGGTTCGACACGTGGATGGGCATCACCTTGTCCTGGATGCCGCCCTGCATCGTGGCCTTGGTCGGCTTCTGGTGCTTCTTGGCGACGTTGATGCCTTCGGAGCTCTCGACGATCACCTTGTTGCGCTCGGGGAAGACGTGTGCGACTTCACCACGCTTGCCGATGTCCTTGCCCTGGATGACCTGCACGTGGTCACCCTTCTTGAGCTTCATCTTGGGCTTCGTTGCCATGCTCACAGCACCTCCGGTGCGAGCGAGACGATTCGCATGAATCGTCGGTCGCGCAGTTCCCGACCCACCGGGCCGAAGATGCGCGTGCCACGCGGCTGCATCTGGTCGTTGATGAGCACCGCCGCGTTCTCGTCGAAACGGATGTAGCTGCCGTCGGGACGGCGGCGCTCCTTCTTGGTCCGGACGACGACGCACTTCACGACGTCACCCTTCTTCACCGCTGCGCCGGGCACCGCGTCCTTCACGGTGGCGACGAAGATGTCGCCGATGCCCGCGTAGCGCCGGCGGGTACCGCCGAGCACCTTGATGCAGAGCACCTCGCGTGCGCCCGAGTTGTCGGCCACCTTGAGCCGACTCTCCTGCTGGATCACCGCGCACGCTCCAGGACTTCCTCGACGCGCCAGTGCTTCTGCTTCGAGATCGGCCGCGTCTCGGAGACGCGCACGCGGTCGCCCTCGCGAGCGTCGTTGTTCTCGTCGTGCGCGTAGAGGTGGCTGGTGCGCTGCATGGTCTTGCCGTAACGGCGGTGCCGGACGTGCTTGACGACGGCCACCACGACCGTCTTGTCCATCTTGGTGGAGATCACGAGACCCTCCCGCACCTTGCGGCGGGTGGTCCGTGCCTCGTTCGTCTCGTGGTCTCGTCGGCCATGGCCTACTCCTGCGCTTCCAGCTGCTCGGCGGCGGTGATCTCGCGCTCGCGCAGCAACGTCTCGATGCGGGCGACCTCGCGGCGCACCTGCGGGATGCGGGCGATGTTGTCGAGCTGACCGGTGGCGTTCTGGAAGCGGAGGTTGAACAGCTCTTCCTTCGCCTCGCCCAGCCGGTGCTCGAGCTCGGTGTCGTTCAGTTCACGCAGTTCTGCGGTCTTGCTCGCCATGTCAGCCCTCGTCCTGGCGGACCACGAAGCGGGTCTTGATCGGGAGCTTGTGCATCGCGAGGCGCATCGCCTCACGCGCGGTGGGCTCGGGCACGCCCGAGAGCTCGAACATCACACGTCCGGGCTTCACCACGGCGACCCAGTGCTCGGGGTTGCCCTTGCCGGAGCCCATGCGGGTCTCGGCCGGCTTCTGCGTGACGGGCTTGTCCGGGAAGATGTTGATCCACACCTTCCCGCCACGCTTGATGTAGCGAGTCATCGCGATACGGGCGGCTTCGATCTGGCGGTTGGTGATCCACCCGGGCTCGAGCGCCTGGATCCCGTAGTCGCCGAACGTCACGCGCGTGCCACCCTTCGAGATGCCGGTCATCCGGCCTCGATGGGTCTTGCGGTGCTTGACCTTGCGGGGCATCAACATCGTCAGTCGTCGCTTTCGCCGCCAAGGACGGGCGGTGGTGTCTCGTGGTGCTGGGCAGCGTTCGTCATGCGTCAGTCGTCGCTTTCCCCGCCGTGGAACTTCGGTGTCTCGTGGTGCTGACCCTGGCGGGTGCGCCGCTCGATCTCTTCCTCTTCGGCGAGGAGTCGCTCGAGCTCGGGGTCGGCTTCCTTCACCAGCGGGGCGGCCTCCTCCACGACGTCGTCGGGCGCGCCGTCGACCGGCGTGGCCTCACCGGCGGGACGGCGACGACCGCCACCCGCGCTCACGACACGGCGCTGCGGGCCCTGGCCCGAGGTCTCGCCGACGGCCATGGCCGCTTCCTTCTGGATCTTGTCCTCGGCCGCCGACTTGTAGGGGAGGATCTCACCCTTGTAGATCCACACCTTCACGCCGATGCGACCGAAGGTGGTCTTCGCCTCGGCGTCGCCGTAGTCGATGTCGGCGCGCAGCGTGTGCAGCGGGACGCGACCCTCGCGGTACCACTCCTTGCGCGACATCTCCGCGCCACCGAGGCGGCCGCTGCACTGCACGCGGATGCCCTGGGCGCCGGCCTTCATCGCGGTCTGCACCGCGCGCTTCATCGCGCGTCGGAAGGAGACGCGGCCGGTGAGCTGGTCGGCGACACCCTGCGCGATGAGGGTGGCGTCGAGCTCGGGCTGCTTGATCTCCTGGATGTTGAAGTGGATCTTCGGGTTGCCCGTGATCTTGAGCAGCCCGGCGCGCAGGCGGTCGGCCTCCGCACCACGACGGCCGATCACGATGCCCGGACGCGCGGTGTACACGTCGACGCGGAGACGGTCACGCGTGCGCTCGATCTCGACCCGGCTCACCGCGGCGCGCTCGAGCTGACGCTTGAGGTAGTCGCGGATCTTCCAGTCCTCGATGAGCTGATCGCGGTACTCCGCGTCCTCGGCGAACCACCGCGACTTCCAGTCGGTGGTGATCCCGAGGCGGAACCCGTACGGGTTGACCTTCTGTCCCATTACTTCGACCCTTCGGGCTTGTCAGCCGTCTCGTCGTCGGCCTGCTCTTCGTCGGCGGCAGCGTCGTCGTCGGCCTGCGCTTCGCCGGAAGCCTCCGGCGCGTCGTCGGTCTCGGCGCTGGCGTCGGTCTCGTCGGTGGCGTCGGTCTCGGCCTCCTCGACCTCCACGTCGCCGTCTTCGA
Organism: uncultured Actinomycetes bacterium; assembly: GCA_963720765.1. Taxonomy (GTDB): domain Bacteria; phylum Actinomycetota; class Acidimicrobiia; order IMCC26256; family DASPTH01; genus DASUAS01. Next base: position 49,406 of record CAVRGS010000005.1, on the reverse strand, counting down.
CCTCGTCGACCTCGACCTCGTCGACGAGCTCGTCGTCGTGCTCGTGATCGTGGTCTTCGCCTTCGTGATCGTGGTCGTCGTGATCGTGGTCGTGCTCCGCCTCCCGGGCGGCTTCACGCTCGGCCTTGCGCTGGCTCGCCTGCACCCGGCGACGCCGGCTGGCGCGCTGCGCCTGCGTGTCGGCGGCCTCGCGCTGACGGCGGACGTCGAGCTGCTCGTCCTCGTAGCGCGCCACGACCAGCGTGATGTGGCTGGTGCGCTTGCGGATGCGCGTGCCGCGGCCGCGAGCACGCGGACGCCAACGCTTCATCGTGGGACCCTCGTCGGCGAACGCCCGCGAGACGTAGAGCTCTTCTTCCGGGATGTTGTCGTTGTGCTCGGCGTTGGCGACGGCCGAGTCGAGCAGCTTCATCACCGTCTCCGCCGGGCCGCGCTCGCAGAAGCGCAGCGTCTCGCGCGCGTCGGCGACGTCCTTGCCCACGATGAGGCGCAGGACCTGACGGACCTTCGTGGGAGACGTGCGGTGATGGCGCAGGCGCGCCATCGTCTCCGGGGTCTTGGTCTCGGGCATCAGCGACGGCTCGATCGTTCCTGTCCGGCGTGGTACCGGAACGTGCGGGTGGGTGCGAACTCGCCGAGCTTGTGACCCACCATCGCCTCGGTGACGTAGACGGGCACGTGCTTGCGACCGTCGTGCACCGCGAGCGTGTGCCCGACCATGTCGGGAGTGATGGTGGAGCGGCGCGACCACGTCTTGATCACCTTGCGGTCGCCCGACGCGTTCATCGCGTCGACCTTCTTCTGCAGGTGGTCGTCGACGAACGGCCCCTTCTTCAGGCTGCGCGGCATCGATTACCTCCGAGCACCGCGGCCACGACGGCGGCGGATGATGAGTTCGTCGGACTTCTTGCCCTTCTTGCGGGTGCGCCCTTCGGGCTTGCCCCACGGCGACACCGGGTGGCGTCCACCAGAGCTCTTGCCCTCGCCACCACCGAGCGGGTGGTCGACGGGGTTCATGGCAACGCCACGCACGTGCGGGCGCTTGCCCTTCCAGCGGTTGCGACCCGCCTTGCCGATCTTCACCAGACCGGCCTCGCTGTTGCCGACCGAACCGACGGTGCCCCGGCAGTCGATGGGCACGCGGCGCATCTCGGTGGACGGGAGTCGCAGCGTGGCGAACTGCCCTTCCTTGGCGACGAGTTGGATGGCGGCGCCGGCGCCCCGGCCGAGCTTGCCACCCGCGCCGGGCTTCAGCTCCACGTTGTGCACCGTGGTACCGACCGGGATGTAGCGCAGCGGCAGCGCGTTGCCGGGACGGATCTCCGACCCCTGGCCGCTCTGCAGCATGTCGCCGACCTCGAGACCCTGCGGGGCGATGATGTAGCGCTTCTCGCCGTCGAGGTAGTGCAGCAGCGCGATGCGCGCGTTGCGGTTCGGGTCGTACTCGATCGACGCGACCTTCGCGGGCACGCCGTCCTTGTTGCGACGGAAGTCGACGACGCGGTACTTCTGCTTGTGGCCACCACCGCGGTGACGCGACGTCATGCGGCCGTAGGAGTTGCGCCCGCCCGTGCGCGGCTTGGGCTTGGTGAGCGACTTCTCCGGCTTGTCGCGGGTGATCTCCGAGAAGTCGGAGACGGTCTGGAACCGGCGACCCGGGCTGGTGGGCTTGCGCTTGCGGACCGGCATCCTCAGCTCCCGAAGATCTCGATCGAGTCGCCCTCGGCGAGGGAGACGATGGCCCGCTTCGAATCGGGGCGCGTGCCGTAGCCACCGGTGCGACGGTTGCGCTTGCGCTTGCCCTTGCGGTTGACCGTGTTCACGTTGGTGACCTTCACGCCGAAGATCGTCTCGATCGTGTGGCGGATCTCGATCTTGTTGGCGTCGCCGGCGACGACGAACGTGTAGACGTTGGCGTCGAACGCGGCGTACGACTTCTCCGACACCACCGGCTTGATGATGATGTCGCGGGGGTTCTTGTTGCTCATTCGCCCGCTCCCTCTTCTTCGCCAGCCGCATCTGCGTCGGTCGCGATCTCGACCGGCACCTCGTCGACTTCGCCGTCGTCGGCGTCGGCCTCGGCCTTGCCGCTGAAGCGGGCGACGGCAGCCTCGAGCGTCGCCTTGCTGAAGACGAGCCAGTCGTTGACGAGCACGTCGTAGGTGTTGAGCTCGTCGGGGATGACGATCTGCACGCGCACGCCGAGGTTGCGGAACGACTTCCACACCGCGTCCTCGTCACGGTCGAGCACGAGCAGCACTCGGGCGTCACGCTCACCGGGAGTGCGCAGGCCGACGGCGGCGAGCACCTCGATCGCGTCCTTGGTGCGGGGCTCGGTGATGCCCCAGTCGTCGAGGACGAGCACCTTGTTCTCGGCCGCGCGGTCGGACAGGGCCGAACGCAGCGCGAGGCGTGATCATCTTCTTGGGGGTGCGCTGGCGGTAGTCGCGCGGCTTCGGGCCGTGCGCCACACCACCACCACGCCAGTGCGGGGCGCGGATCGAACCCTGACGGGCGCGGCCGGTGCCCTTCTGGCGCCACGGCTTCGCCCCACCGCCACGGACCTCGGCCCGGGTCTTGGTGCTGTGCGTGCCCGAGCGGGCGGCGGCGAGCTGCGCGGTGACCACCTGGTGCATGACCGAGGTGTTGGGCACGATGCCGAACAGCTCGTCGGGCACGTCGACGGTCCCGGCGGCGGCGCCGGTCGCGGTCTTCACGTCGAGCTTCACTCGGCACCCCCTGCCGCGCTGCCGGTCGATCTGCGCGCACCGGGCGCTTGGCCGCGTTGCGCACGAACACCAGGCCGCCGTTGGGGCCGGGCACCGCACCCTTCACCAGGAGGATGCCGCGCTCGGCGTCGCCCTCGACCACCTCGAGGTTCTGGGTGGTGATGCGGCCGTTGCCGTACTGGCCGGCCATCTTCATGCCCTTGAACACGCGGGCGGGAGTGGCGCACGCGCCGATCGAACCCGGTGAGCGGTGCTTCTTGTGGTTACCGTGCGACGCGCCCTGGCCCTTGAAGTTGTGCCGCTGCATCGCGCCGGCGAAGCCCTTGCCCTTGCTGATGCCGGTCACGTCGACCCGCTCGCCGGCACCGAACACGTCGGCGCCGATGACCTGGCCGATCTCGAAGCCGCTCAGGTCGTCGACCCGGAGCTCGGCGAGATGGCGCAACGCTCCGGCGTCGGCCTTCTTGAGGTGGCCGAGCTCGGGCCTGGAGAGGCGCTGAGGCTTGGTGTCGCCGAACGCGAGCTGGACGGCGGAGTAGCCGTCGCGCTCGGGCGTCTTCAGCTGGACGACGCGACACGGCCCGGCTTCGATCACCGTCACCGGCACGACGCGGTTCTCGTCGTCCCAGATCTGGGTCATGCCGAGCTTGCGCCCGAGGATCCCTTTGGCAGACATGGTGAGTCCCGGAGTTCTTTCGGTTTCACGCGAACGCTCCGCCCGGAGCAAGGACCCCGGCGGAGCGTCGATCGGTTGTGCTGCACGGTTCTGGGCGGCGCGCCCAGCCTGCGCAGACGTCGGTTGGCGAACAAGACGAACAAGGAAGGCGCCGGTGGGATGGCCGTTGGCCGACCCGACTGGCGAGCCCGGAAAGACTACAGCCTGGGCCCCGCGGCCGCCAAGTCGGTCGGATCGCCTCGCGCTAGCGTCCGCACATGCCGCGGAGCGCCGGGAACCGCCTGCGCGGCATCGTCCTGGCGGCGTCGGTGCTCCTCGCCGGGCTGCCTGCGCATGCCGCCGCCGCCACCGCGCGTCGCTCCTTCACGTCATGGAACGAGACGTTCGTCGACCGCAGCCGACCCACCCCGGCCGGGGCCGCGACCGCCGCCAGCCCCGTGCGCACGCTCGTCACCAGCATCTACCGCCCGATGGGCAAGGGGCCGTTCCCGGTGATCCTCTTCGCCCACGGGTCGAACGGCCATCCTGACAAGTTCACGCAGCTGCTCGGTACCTGGGCCGCCGCCGGATACGTCGTGGCCGCTCCCGCGTTCCCACTCACCAACACGACCGTGGCGCAGAACTCGCTCAACCTCAGAGACGTCGTCAACCAGCCGGCCGACCTCTCCTTCGTGCTCACGCAACTGCTCCACGAGGCGCGGGACCCGAAGCGCCGCCTCGCGGGGGCCATCGATCCCCGCCGCGTCGGGGTGAGTGGACTGTCGCTCGGCGGCGTGACGACGTACGGCATGGCGTTCGACGACTGCTGCCGCGACCACCGCGTCACCGCGGCGATGGTGCTCGACGGCCGACAGGTCCCGTTCAGCGCGGCCACCGGAGGCACCACGCGCCTCGACGGTCACGTGCCGCTCCTCATCGCGCACTCCGACACCGACCCCGTCCTCCCCTACTCGCTCGCCCGCGCCGCCTACGACGAGGCGTCGGCGCCCGTGTGGTTGGTGACCCTCCACGGCGCCTCCCACGCGTCCCAATGGGAGAACGACCCGACGCCGTTCGACGGGATCGGTGAGCGGCTCACCGTCGACTTCTGGGACGCCACCCTGCGCGGACGACAGGCCGCGCTCCGGAGGCTCGCGGCGCGACGCGACCGTCGACGGCCTCAGCTCGATCGAGTCGCGCACCTGACCTCACCCCACCTGGGTGATGGCGGCACCGCGGCGACCGTCGTAGGTTGACGCTCTTGTCGGGCTCCTACGTCTCGCCTCCGGCGGGCTGGTCGCGTTCCGACCCTGCGGGGCTCGGTCCGTTCGTCACGCGTGAGCGCTTCCGCGCGCCCGACGGTCACGTGGTCGAGTGGTCGTCACGGGAACACCGCAAGCAGGCCGGTCGCCTCGACGCCGGCCGCGGCTCCACGTGGTGGGCACCCACCGCCGTCGGCTGGTGGATCGGCGCGCTGTTCGCGATCGGCGCGCTGTGCTTCACCGTCGGCGCGCTGCCCGGCTACGTCGGCTGGGTCGGACCCGACGCCGACGCGATCACCTTCTTCGTGGGATCGATCTTCTTCACCGCCGCCGCCTACCTGCAGTACCTGCAGACCCTCAACGCCCCGCACGCGCTGCGGCCGGGCGCCGATGAGCGGCTCCGCTTCTGGACGTGGGAGCCGTCCCGCATCGACTGGTCGGCGAGCGCGGTGCAACTCGTGGGCACCGTGTTCTTCAACGTCACCACCCTCGCGGCGATCGACACGAGCCTGAACGCGACCCAGGCCCACCGCCTGGTGTGGGTGCCCGACATGGTGGGGTCGATCTGCTTCCTCGTCGCCAGCGGCCTCGCCTGGTTCGAGGTGAGCCACGGCTGGTGGTCGTGGCACGTCCGCAGCATCTCGTGGCGCATCGCCGCGCTCAACCTCGCCGGTTCGATCGCGTTCGGGGTGTCAGCGGTGGCGTCGAAGATCGTCACGACGACCGGTGAGCCACGCAACATCATGCTGGTGAACCTCGGGACCGCAGTCGGTGGTCTCTGCTTCCTGGTCGGTGCGCTCTTCCTGTTCCCCGAACGCACCCACGTCCCTTCCACCGCTCCGTCGACCACACTGCACTGAACCCGGAGGTCTCCATGGCACTGCACAAGCAATCGAGTGACGCGTCACCGCTCGAGCTCAACCCGCTGTACTCCCAACAAGCGGAGGCGAGTCACGCGCCGCGCAACGCGCTGCCGCTCCACGAGCTCGACCCCGACGTCGCGTACCAACTCGTGCGCGACGAGCTCATGCTCGACGGCAACTCGCGCCTCAACCTCGCCACCTTCGTCACCACGTGGATGGAGCCACAGGCGCAGCGGCTCATGTCGGAGACGTTCGACAAGAACATGATCGACAAGGACGAGTACCCGCGCACGGCTGAGATCGAGATGCGCTGCGTCAACATGCTCAGCCGGCTGTGGAACTCGCCGGAAGGCGAGACGGCGACCGGCACGTCCACGACGGGATCGAGCGAGGCGGCCATGCTCGGCGGCATGGCGCTGAAGTGGCGATGGCGCGACCGCCGCAAGGCGGCGGGCAAGCCGAGCGACAAGCCGAACATGGTGATGGGTTCCAACGTCCAGATCTGTTGGGAGAAGTTCTGCCGGTACTGGGACGTGGAGCCGCGCCTCGTACCCATGGAGGGCGACCGCTACCACCTCGATGCGCCGAACGCGGTGAAGCAGTGCGACGAGAACACCATCGGCGTGATCCCGGTGCTCGGATCGACCTTCGACGGCAGCTACGAGCCGGTCGCCGACATCTGTGCCGCGCTCGACAAGCTCCAGGCCGACACCGGACTCGACGTCCCGGTGCACGTCGACGCCGCCTCGGGTGGGTTCATCGCGCCGTTCCTCGACCCCGACCTGGAGTGGGACTTCCGCCTCCCGCGCGTGCAGTCGATCAACACCTCGGGCCACAAGTACGGGCTCGTGTACCCGGGCGTCGGTTGGGTGATCTGGCGCAACCCCGACGCGCTTCCCGACGACCTGGTGTTCAACGTCAACTACCTCGGCGGCGACATGCCGACGTTCGCGCTCAACTTCTCACGACCCGGGAACCAGATCGCGGCGCAGTACTACAACTTCCTCCGCCTGGGCTTCGAGGGCTACCGCCGCGTGCAACAGGCGTCGCGCGACGTCGCCCGGTTCCTCGCGGACTCGATCGGCGCCATGGACCACTTCGAGTTGATCACGGACGGCAGCGAGCTGCCGGTGTTCGCCTTCACGCTCAGTTCCGAGATCCAGAACTACACGGTCTTCAACCTGTCCGAGCGCCTGCGCGATCGCGGATGGTTGGTACCCGCCTACAGCTTCCCGGAGAACCGCCAGGACCTCGACGCGCTCCGGATCGTCGTCCGCAACGGCATGTCACGCGACCTCGCCGAGCTCCTGATCTCCGACATCAAGCGTCACCTGGCGTTCGGCGACACCCTGACCTCGCCACTCCCGGGATCACCGGGCGCGGGCTTCAGCCACTGATGGGACGACTCGACGGCAGGACCGTCGTCGTGATCGGTGGCGCGCAGGGCATCGGCCGGGGGTGCGTGCTCGCGGCCGCAGCCGAGGGCGCGCACGTGGCCGTCGGCGACCTGAACGAGCGAGGCGCGCAGGACGTCGCGGCCGAAGCCAGCGCGCGCGGACCGGGTGCCATCGCGATGGGCGCCGACGTGGTGGAGCGCGACCAGGTCGACGCGTTGGTCACGGCCGCGCTCGACCAGTTCGGTCGGATCGACGGCCTGGTCAACCTGGCCTACTTCCACGAGGGTCCGGTCCCGATCGCGGAGCTCCCTGCCGAGGTGCTGGCGCGCGAGCTCCACGTGGACGTGGTGGGCTGCCTGGTCGCGATGCAGGCGGTGTACCCGCACCTGCGCGGGCGGGGCGGGAGCGTCGTGAACTTCAGCTCCAGCGCCGGCGTCGAAGGCCTGGCCGACCGCGGGGCGTACTCGGCGGCCAAGGCGGCGGTCCGCCTGCTCAGCCGCACGGCCGCCCTCGAGTGGGGACGCGACCAGATCCGGGTGAACACGGTGTGCCCCTTCTCCATGTCGGAGAGCCTGCGGGCTGCAGTCGACGCGGGCACCGTCGACCAAGCGCACCTCGACGGCCTCAACCCGCTGGGGCGACCCGGTGACCCCGAACACGACGTGGGTGCCGGGGTGGCGTTCCTGTTGAGCGACGACTCGCGCTACCTCACCGGGCACACGATCGCGCTCGACGGCGGTGGCCTCGCGCTCTGAGCGTCAGGACACCGCAGCGAGCCGGGGCGCCGAGCACGCGTCGTCGCCGCTGGACATCGCCGCCGCGCGCAACAACTGGATCACGGTGGGATGCACGTCCCGGTGCGACGCCAGGTGCAGCGCGGCGACGATGGTCTTGGGATCGTGGTCGGTCCATTCGGCGAGGTTGTCGGCCGCGTCGTGGAGGTGCCCGTCGCTCACGAAATGTGAGGGAGCGGCGAACTCGGCCAGGACCAAGAGCTCCTGAGGGGTGATCGCCGAACCGGAGAACACTTGCATGGTTGCGTTGCTCATCGCCGCCTCCGATCAGTGGACGTCTCCCCTTCATGATTTCCAGGTCCGGATGCCCTCAAACCGTGCCGGACACTCCGACCGCGAGTGACGACACGTACCCACTCGTCACGTTCCCCGTCATCGACGTCGCCAGCTCGCTGCTCCCGCCCGTCGCGGTGTCGACGTTCGGGGAGACCTCGAAGTGCACGTGGCGGCCACCGACCCGAGTACGCGGCGGGGAAGATGCTGGTGAAGGTCACCACGCCGTTCGCCGTCGGCCGGCTGCACTCCACGCAGGGAGTTCGCCTCCGAGGCGCTCTGGCACATCGAGGAGTTGCCGTCGCGGTCGCAGTGCCACACGTACACCGCGGCACCCTGCGGTTCGTGGGCGTCATCCGTCATGCCGACAGGATGGCGATCCGACCTTCACCCCACCTGAGAGAGGTGCGAGATCAGCGCGAGAACGCGCCGGTTCAGCTGGCCTGGATCTTGATCTCGATGTCGACGCCCGCGGGGAGGTCGAGGCGCTGGAGGCTCTCGACCGTCTTGCTCGTGGGCTCGACGATGTCGAGGAGGCGCTTGTGGATGCGCATCTCGAAGTGCTCGCGCGAGTCCTTGTCGACGTGCGGTGAGCGGATCACGCAGAAGCGGCGGATCTCGGTGGGCAGCGGCACCGGTCCCCGCACCTTCGCCTGCGTGCGCACGACCGTCTCGACGATCTTCTTCGTCGACTGGTCGATGATCTCGTGGTCGTAGGCCTTGAGCCGGATCCGGATCTTCTGACCCTGTGAAGCTGCCATCTGCGTGTGTGTCTCCGGATCCTGCTCGGCCTACGACGTGTGACTAGTTGAGAATCTTGGTGACGACGCCGGAGCCGACGGTGCGTCCACCCTCACGGATGGCGAAGCGCAGACCCTCGTCCATGGCGATCGGCTTCTGGAGCTCGACCGTCATGACCGTGTTGTCGCCGGGCATCACCATCTCGACGCCCTCTTCCAGCTCGATCGAGCCGGTGACGTCGGTGGTGCGGAAGTAGAACTGCGGGTGGTAGTTGGCGAAGAACGGCGTGTGACGCCCGCCCTCCTCCTTCTTCAGCACGTACACCTGGGCGGTGAAGCCGGTGTGCGGGGTGATCGAGTCGGGCTTGGCGAGCACCTGGCCGCGCTCGACCTCTTCCTTCTTCGTGCCTCGCAGCAGGGCGCCGATGTTGTCGCCGGCGCGGCCCTCGTCGAGGAGCTTGCGGAACATCTCGACGCCGGTGCAGGTGGTCTTGGTCGTGGGACGCAGACCGATGATCGCGATCTCCTCACCGACCTTGACCATGCCGCGCTCCACACGACCGGTCACCACGGTGCCGCGACCGGTGATCGAGAAGACGTCCTCGATCGGCATGAGGAACGGCAGGTCGATCGCCCGCTCGGGCTCGGGGATGAAGTTGTCGACCGCGTCCATGAGCTCGGTGATCTTGCCGGCTCCACTCGGCGTCGCCCTCGAGCGCCTTCAGCGCGGACACGCGCACGATCGGCGTGTCGTCGCCGGGGAAGTCGTACTCGTTGAGGAGCTCACGCACCTCGAGCTCGACGAGCTCGAGGATCTCCTCGTCGTCGACCATGTCGGCCTTGTTGAGCGCGACCACGATCGACGGCACACCGACCTGACGGGCGAGCAGCACGTGCTCACGCGTCTGGGGCATCGGGCCGTCGGTGGCGGCGACCACGAGGATCGCACCGTCCATCTGCGCGGCACCGGTGATCATGTTCTTGATGTAGTCGGCGTGGCCGGGACAGTCGACGTGCGCGTAGTGGCGGTTCGGCGTCTCGTACTCGACGTGCGCGATGGAGATGGTGATGCCACGCGCCTTCTCTTCCGGCGCCTTGTCGATCTGGTCGAAGGCGTAGAACGAGTTGTTGGTGGGGTCGTTCTCGGCCATCACCTTGGTGATCGCAGCCGTCAACGTCGTCTTGCCGTGGTCGATGTGACCGATGGTGCCGATGTTGAGGTGCGGCTTGGTCCGCTCGAACTTGGCCTTGGCCATGGCTGTCCCTTGCTCCCTATCTGTCTGTGAACTATTCGCCGCGAACGCGCTTGACGATTTCTTCGGCGATCGACTCGGGAACCGCTTGGTACGAGTCGAATTGCATGGTGTACGTCGCGCGACCCTGGGTGCGCGAACGGAGGTCAGTAGCGTAGCCGAACATCTCTCCCAGCGGGACCTGAGCCCGACCACGTGAGACGTCCCGCGCTGCTCCATCCCCTCGACGCGGCCACGCCGCGACGAGAGGTCACCGATGACGTCGCCCATGTAGTCCTCGGGCGTGACGACCTCGACCGCCATGATCGGCTCGAGCAGCACCGGCTTGGCCTGGCGGGCGGCCTTCTTGAACGCCATCGATCCGGCGATCTTGAACGCCATCTCGCTCGAGTCGACGTCGTGGTACGAGCCGTAGGTGAGGATCACCCGGATGTCGACGAGGGGGTACCCGGCGACGACGCCGCCCTCCATCGCCTGCTGGATGCCGGCGTTGACCGCGGGGATGTACTCGCGCGGGATGACACCGCCGGTGATCTTGTCGACGAACTCGTAGCCACCGCCGGGACCGGTGGGCTCGAGCGAGATGACCACGTGGCCGTACTGGCCCTTGCCGCCGGTCTGGCGGACGTAGCGCTCCTCGATCTTCTCGACCGGGACGGTGATGGTCTCGCGGTAGGCGACCTGCGGCTTGCCGACGTTGGCGGCGACCGCGAACTCTCGCATCATGCGGTCGACGAGCACGTCGAGGTGCAGCTCGCCCATGCCGGCGATGATGGTCTGGCCGGTCTCGTCGTCGGTGTGGACCCGGAACGTCGGGTCCTCGTCGGAGAGGGAGCTGAGCGCCCGGCCGAGCTTGTCCTGGTCGATCTTGGTCTTCGGCTCGATGGCCACCGAGATCACCGGCTCGGGGAACACCATCGTCTCGAGCACGATGGGGTCGGAGCGGTCGCAGAGCGTGTCACCGGTCGTGGTGTTCTTGAACCCGAGCCCCGCGACGATGTCGCCCGCGTACGCGATCTCGATGTCTTCGCGGTTGTTGGCGTGCATCCGCAGGAGGCGACCGACGCGCTCCTTCTTGTCCTTCGTCGAGTTGAAGATCTCCGAACCCTTCTCGACGGTGCCGGAGTAGACGCGGAAGTAGGTGAGCTTGCCGTAGGGGTCGGCGACGATCTTGAACGCCAGCGCCGAGAACGGCGCCTTGTCGTCGGCGTCGCGCTCGAGCGTGTGCTCGCCCTTCACGTCGAGACCCTCGGTGGGCGGGATGTCGATCGGCGACGGGAGGAAGTCGACGACCGCGTCGAGCATGGGCTGGACGCCCTTGTTCTTGAACGCCGAACCGCAGAGCACGGGGACGAACTCGCCCTTGATCGTGCCCGTGCGCAGCGCGCGCTTGAGCTCGTCGACGGAGATCTCCTCGTCGCCGAGGTACTTCTCCATCACGTCGTCGTCGGCGCCCACGACCGCTTCGAGCAGCTCGGCCCGAGCCGCTTCCGCGGCGGCGAGCAGGTCGTCGGGGATCGGCACGACCTCGTACTGCGCGCCTTCGGTGTCGTCGTCGGCCGGCCACACCTTGGCTTCCATGGCGACGAGGTCGACGATGCCGCGCAGGTCGCTCTCCGAACCGATCGGGAGCTGGATCACGGCGACGGTGGCGTCGAGGCGATCCTTGATCATCTCGACGCAACGCTCGAAGTTGGCGCCGACGCGGTCCATCTTGTTGATGAAGCACATGCGCGGCACGTTGTACTTGTTGGCCTGGCGCCACACCGTCTCGGTCTGCGGCTCGACGCCGGCCACCGCGTCGAACACCGCGACCGCGCCGTCGAGCACGCGCAACGAGCGCTCGACCTCGACGGTGAAGTCGACGTGGCCGGGCGTGTCGATGATGTTGATCTGGCAGTCGGCCCAGTTCGCGGTGGTGGCCGCGGACGTGATGGTGATGCCGCGCTCCTGCTCCTGGACCATGTGGTCCATCACCGCGGCGCCCTCGTGGACCTCACCGATCTTGTAGGTGCGACCCGTGTAGTAGAGGATGCGCTCGGTGGTGGTGGTCTTGCCCGCGTCGATGTGGGCCATGATCCCGATGTTCCGCACACGCGAGAGCGGGAATTCGCGGCTCACAGGATCACCTCTGCACTTCAGTTGCAACAGCCATCGCTACGTTCTCTCTTCTTCTCATCTCCCCGGGGGGACCGGAGAGAGCGAACATGGTTGAACATTCAGGATCGACCCCGTGTTCCACACCCGGCCGACCACCAGGCCGCCGGAGGCGGGCGGTGGACCGATCGGGGGTAGGCCCCGCCGGGCGAGACCCGGCTCGAAGAGCCCGCTGCCGACGAAGGAGGCAGCGGCAGGGGCTCGCCCGGAGGAAGGGGCCGTCCCGAGCGGGACGCCGGACGTCACCGGCGGCCGGGACCGTGAAGACCTAGGCGCCGTAAGTACGTGAGCACGTCCGGAGTCAACCGCATCACCACCGGTAGTGCGCGAAGGCCTTGTTCGACTCGGCCATCTTCTGCAGATCGTCCTTGCGCTTGATCGACGCGCCGATCCCGTTGCTGGCGTCCATCAGCTCGTTGGCCAGCCGCTCGGCCATGCTCTTCTCACGCCGCTGCCGCGAGTACCCGACGATCCAGCGGATCGCGAGCGTGGTCGCGCGACGCGGCCGCACCTCGACGGGCACCTGGTAGGTGGCGCCACCGACGCGACGGCTGCGCACCTCGAGGGCCGGGCGCACGTTCTCGACCGCGCGCTTCAGCACCGCGACCGGGTCGCCGCCGGAGCGCTTCTCGATGTCGGCGAGGGCGTCGTAGACGATCTTCTCGGCGATCGAGCGCTTGCCCTCTTGCAGGATCTTGTTGACGACCTGGGTGACGACGACCGACCGGTAGACCGGGTCGGGCATCAGGTCGCGCCGCGGTGCGGGTCCCTTGCGCGGCATCTCAGGCGTCCTTCTTGGCGCCGTAGCGGCTGCGGGCCTGCTTGCGGTTGGCGACGCCGCTGGCGTCGAGCGCACCGCGAACGATCTTGTAGCGCACACCCGGGAGGTCCTTCACACGACCACCACGCACGAGCACGATCGAGTGCTCCTGCAGGTTGTGGCCGATGCCGGGGATGTAGGCCGTGACCTCGATGCCCGAGGTGAGGCGCACACGGGCGACCTTGCGGAGCGCGGAGTTGGGCTTCTTGGGCGTGTGGGTGAACACGCGCGTGCAGACGCCGCGGCGCTGGGGCGAACCCTTGAGCGCGGGCGTCTTCGACTTCTCGGGCTTCGTCTCCCGCCCCTTACGGACGAGTTGCTGGATCGTGGGCACAGAACTCCTACGCGCGTCGAACAGACTTCGAGATCTCGGTGAGCGGACGTCTGGCCAGTTCACAGGCGGTTCAGCGGGGGAACCGACTCCGGGCCGACCTGCCATGCTAGCGGACTCCCCGACCCCCACGCCAGGCGGGAAATTCGTCCGGCGCTCGCCGAGCTCAGGCCCGCCCCACCCAGTAGTGCTACCCTGTAGCACCTTGGAGTCGATCGGAGTTCGGGAGCTGCGGCAGCAGGCGAGCAAGTACCTGGATCGGGTTGCCGCGGGCGAGTCGTTCGTGATCACCGAGTACGGCAAGCCCGTCGCGGTGCTCGCGTCCACGATGGAAGCCGTGCGGGCTGAGTCCGATGCGGTGCTCGAGCGGTTGGTCGAGGCCCGGGTCTACCCGTCGGTCGATGCCGCTGTCGCTGCCGACGTGGAGCAGCTCGCTCAAGCCGTTCGCGAACGACTCACCACCGACCTGATCGTCGCCGGCTACCGGCGCACCCCGCAGACCGAGGACGAGGTGACCGTCGCACGCGCGGCCGGTGCACGCGCGGATCGCGGCGGAGCCGTGGTGAGCACGCCGCGGCGCGGCGAGATCTGGTGGGCCGAGGAGCCATCTGCCGGCCGACGCCCATTCCTCGTGTTCTCGCGCGACGAGGTGATCCCGGTGTTGCGCACCGTCCTCGCGGTACCGGCGACGCGCACGGTGCGCGGCATCCCGACCGAGGTCGCGCTCGGACCCGACGACGGCATGCCCGACGTGTGCGCGCTCTCGTTCGACAACGCGACCGTGCTCGAGCAGTCGATGCTCGTCGAACGCATCTGCAGACTCGAGCCTGCGCAGCTCGATGCCGCGTGCCGAGCGTGGAACGCCGCCGTTGCGTGTTGAACGCACCGGTCTGATAGCCCGGTGGCCATGACCGAGACCGACGCCGCACTGCTCGACAACGCGGTGTGGCACTCGCTCGCCCACACCCACGAGGAGTTCGCCGAGCGCGAGGGGCAGGCCGCCCGCTACGACCCCGACGTCTCGATCTTCGGAGCGCTCGGCGACGACATCGGCGCCGGGTGGCGCGACCTCGCCACCGTCGTCGGCAGCAGCGGCATCGCGGTGCTCTTCCGCGCCGAGATGCCCCAGCTCCCCGCGGGCTGGACCCGCCTCGACGGTGGCCGCGGCCACCAGATGCTGCTGCGGGAGCTCGCGCCCGTCGACCCACCGGGCGGGGTCCGTCCCCTCGGTCCCGACGACGTCGGCGAGATGCTCGCGCTCGTCGAGCTCACGAAGCCGGGTCCGTTCTCGGTCCGCACGATCGAGCTCGGCGGCTACGTGGGCGTGTTCGACGGCGGCCGCCTCGTCGCCATGGCCGGCCAGCGGCTCGCGCCTCCGGGGTTCCGGGAGGTCAGCGCGGTGTGCACGCACCCCGAGTTCCGCGGGCGTGGTCTCGCGGCCGGGCTCAGCGCGCTCGTCGCGCGCGGCATCCTCGATCGCGGCGAGCAGCCGTTCCTCCACCACGCGTCCGACAACGACGCGGCGCGGCGCGTGTACGAAGCGCTCGGGTTCGTGTTCCGTCGCCAGGTCGTGTTCGCCGCACTCGGCGCGCCGTGACGACACGCGGGGCGCGAAGCGGGCGGCACCGGTGCGCACCGGTACCGCCCGTTCACACCACGTTGCTCGTGCTTCAGCTTGCGGTGGCGTCACCCAGGTCGGCGTTGAAGTCGGTCGCCGGCGCTTCGACCGCGGCTTCCGCCGCGGCGGGGTCACCGATGACCGCACCGAAACCGGCCACCGAGAGCACCTCGGGAGCCGGCGCGCTGGTGTCCGCCAGCCACGCCGCGAGGTCGAGGTCGTTCTCCATGTCGGTGTCCGACGAGTAGAACGGCAACGGCTCGTAGTCGGGCGCGGTGGTCGAGATGTCGCGATAGCGCGGCATGCCCGTGCCCGCCGGGATCAGCTTGCCGATGATCACGTTCTCCTTGAGACCGAGGAGCCCGTCCTTGCGGCCTTCGATGGCCGCCTCGGTGAGCACCCGCGTGGTCTCCTGGAACGACGCCGCCGACAGCCACGAATCGGTGGCCAGCGACGCCTTGGTGATCCCCATCAGCTCGGGACGACCCTCGGCCGGCTGCTTGCCCTCGGCCACCAGGTCCTGGTTGGTCTTGGCGAACTCGCGGGCGTCGGCCTTCTGACCCGGCAGGTACACCGAGTCACCCGACTCCGACACGCCGACGCGGCGCAGCATCTGGCGGACGATCACCTCGACGTGCTTGTCGTGGATCGACACACCCTGCTCCCGGTAGACCTTCTGCACCTCGTCGCTGAGGTACTGCTGGGTCTGACGGATGCCCTTGACCTCGAGGATCTTCTTCGGGTCGAGCGGCGTCTTGTGGTCGCCGGTGAGCTGCGCGCCGGCCACGACCTCGGCACCGTCGGCGATGCCGGGGAAGAAGTGCGTGCGGCGCATGACCGCGTGCTCCTCCTCGGTCCCGTCGTCGGCGACGATGGTGAGGACGCGCTCGCCCTTCTCGTTCTCGCCGATGCGGACGACACCCGAGCTCTCGGCCATGATCGCCGCGCCCTTCGGGCGTGCGGGCCTCGAACAGCTCGACGACGCGCGGCAGACCGTGCGTGATGTCCTCACCGGCGATGCCGCCGGTGTGGAAGGTACGCATGGTGAGCTGCGTGCCGGGCTCACCGATGGACTGGGCGGCGATGATGCCGACCGCCTCGCCCTGGTCGACGAGCTTGCCGGTGGCGAGCATCATGCCGTAGCACGATGCGCACACGCCGCTGAGCGCGTCGCAGGTGAGCACCGAACGCACTCGCACGCGGTCGACACCCTCGTCGGTCGCCAGCGTGCGCACCTCGGCCTCGCCCACCTCGGTGTTGCGAGGCATGACGGTGCCGTCGGCGAGCGTGACGTCGTCGGTGAGCAGACGACCGAGCAGCTTGGTCTCGAGGATCCGGATGGTCTCCGGGTCGCCGTCGACGTTCTCGATCCAGATGCCGCGCGTGCTCTCGCAGTCGTCCTCGCGCACGATGACCTCCTGCGCGACGTCGACGAGACGACGCGTCAGGTAGCCGGAGTCGGCAGTACGGAGGGCGGTGTCGGCGAGACCCTTGCGAGCACCGTGGGTGGAGATGAAGTACTCGAGGACCGAGAGGCCCTCACGGAAGTTCGACTTGATCGGGCGCGGGATGATCTCACCACGCGGGTTCGCCACCAGACCACGCATACCGGCGATCTGCTGCACCTGCATGACGTTGCCTCGGGCACCCGAGCCCACCATCATGTCGATGGGGTTGAACTTCTCCTGGCGCATCTCGGCCTGCATCGCGTCACGGACGCGTGCGGTGGCCTCGCTCCAGACCTCGATCTCCTTCTGACGCCGCTCGTCGTCGGTGATGACGCCGCGCTCGTACTGGCCCTCGACCTTGTCGGCCTCGGCCTCGAAGTGCTCGAGCAGCTCCGCCTTGCTGGCGGGCGTCTTGACGTCGGCGATCGAGATCGTCAGACCCGAACGGGTCGCGAACTCGAAGCCGAGGTCCTTGAGCTTGTCGAGGCTCTCGGCGACGACCGCACGCGGGTAGCGCTCCACCAGCATGCTGGCGAGCTCGGTGAGGTCGCGCTTCTTGACCGGCGCGTCGTGGAACGGGAAGTCGGCCGGGAACGCCTCGTTGAACAGCAGACGCCCGAGGGTCGTCTCGACCAGCACGCTGCTGTCGCCGTTGCTGCCACTGCGACGCACCACGATCGCGTCGGGGTGCTCGTCGTCGCGTTCGGGGTAGTCGGCGGCGGGGAACCGCGAACCCGGCATGCGCACCTTGATCTTGGCGTGCAGCGGGAGTCGGTCGTCGACTGCCTGACCCGGCGACAGACGCTCGTCGTACGCGAGCACCGCCTCGTCGAGCGACGCGAACGAACGCGTGGCCGGAGCCGGCACGTCTTCGCGGATCTCGGTGAGGTAGTAGGCGCCGATGATCATGTCCTGCGTCGGGACGGTGATCGGACGACCGTGCGCCGGCGACAGGATGTTGTGCGCCGACAGCATCAGGATGCGCGCCTCGGCCTGCGCCTCCGCGGAGAGCGGCAGGTGCACGGCCATCTGGTCGCCGTCGAAGTCGGCGTTGAACGCGGTGCACACGAGCGGGTGGATCTGGATCGCCTTGCCCTCCACCAGCACCGGCTCGAACGCCTGGATCCCGAGACGGTGGAGCGTGGGCGCCCGGTTCAGGAACACCGGGTGCTCCTTGATCACCTCTTCGAGCACGTCCCACACCTGCGGGCGGGCGCGCTCGACCATGCGCTTGGCCGACTTGATGTTCTGCGCGTACTCGAGGTCGACGAGCCGCTTCATCACGAAGGGCTTGAACAGCTCGAGCGCCATCTGCTTGGGCAGACCGCACTGCTGCAGCTTGAGCTGCGGGCCGACGACGATGACCGAGCGGCCGGAGTAGTCGACGCGCTTGCCGAGCAGGTTCTGACGGAACCGGCCCTGCTTGCCCTTGAGCATGTCGGAGAGCGACTTGAGCGCGCGGTTGCCGGGGCCCGTGACCGGGCGCCCGCGGCGGCCGTTGTCGAACAGTGCGTCGACCGCCTCCTGCAGCATGCGCTTCTCGTTGTTGATGATGATCTCGGGCGCGCCGAGGTCGAGGAGTCGCTTCAGCCGGTTGTTGCGGTTGATCACGCGGCGGTACAGGTCGTTGAGGTCGGAGGTCGCGAAGCGGCCACCGTCGAGCTGCACCATCGGACGGAGGTCGGGCGGGATCACCGGCACCGCGTCGAGCACCATGCCCATCGGCGAGTTGATCTTGCGGTCGTCGTCGTCGACGCGGTTGAACGCCGAGATGACCTTGAGCCGCTTGATCGCCTTGGCCTTGCGCTGGCCCTTCGACGTGAGGATGGTGTCCTTGAGGAACTGCTCCTCCGCCTCCATGTCGATGCGGGAGATCAGGTCCTTGATCGACTCCGCGCCCATGCCGCCCGAGAAGTACTCCTCGTAGCGGTCGGCGAGGTCACGCCACACGCGCTCGTCGTCGACGAGCTGCTTGGGCGAGAGGCCCTTGAAGGTGTCCCACACGGTCTTGAGGAACTCGATCTCCGCGTCGGAGCGGGCGCGGATGTCCTCGAAGTCCTTGTTGCGGGCCTTCTCGGCACGCTCCAGCTCGTTCTTCTTGGCGTCGCGCTCCTCGAGCTCCTTGAGCTCGGCCTCGTACTCCTCGTCGCGCTTGCGGAGCTCGAGCTCGCGCTCCTTCTCGACGTCGCCGATCTCGGCGCGGATGTCACCCTCGAGCTGCTCGAGGTCCTTGTGACGGCGCTCCTCGTCGACCCACGTGATGATGTGGGCGGCGAAGTAGATGACCTTCTCGAGGCTCTTCGGCGCGATGTCCAGGAGGTAGCCGAGACGGCTCGGCACGCCCTTGAAGTACCAGATGTGCGTGACCGGCGCCGCCAGCTCGATGTGGCCCATGCGCTCACGGCGCACCTTCGAGCGCGTGACCTCGACGCCACACCGCTCGCAGATGATGCCCTTGAAACGCACGCGCTTGTACTTGCCGCAGTAGCACTCCCAGTCCTTCGTCGGACCGAAGATCTTCTCGCAGAAGAGCCCGTCCTTCTCCGGCTTGAGCGTGCGGTAGTTGATCGTCTCCGGCTTCTTGACCTCGCCGTTCGACCACGTGCGGATCTGGTCCGCGGTGGCGAGCGCGATCGACAGCTGGGCGGAGTCGTTCACGTCGAGCACTGGTGCCTCTTTCTTCTTCGTTCTTCGTCGTGACTTGGTGGTGCTGCGTCAGTGAGGGTGCGGACTAGAACGCGGGCTGACGACGGCGTTGCTCGTCTTCCTCGTCGGTGCCCCGTTCGGGCCGCGAGAGGTCGATGCCGAGCGACTCGGTCGTGCGGAAGGCGTCCTCGTCGAGCTCGCGGATCTCCACTTCCTCGCCCGCTTCGTTCATCACGCGGACGTTGAGGCAGAGCGCCTGCATCTCCTTGATGAGCACCTTGAAGCTCTCGGGGATGCCGGGCTCGGGGATGTTCTCGCCCTTGACGATGGCCTCGTACACCTTCACGCGGCCGAGCACGTCGTCGGACTTGATGGTGAGGATCTCCTGGAGCGCGTACGACGCGCCGTAGGCCTCGAGGGCCCACACCTCCATCTCACCGAAGCGCTGGCCACCGAACTGCGCCTTCCCACCCAGCGGCTGCTGCGTGATCATCGAGTACGGGCCGGTCGAGCGGGCGTGGATCTTGTCGTCCACCAGGTGCGAGAGCTTCAGGATGTAGACGAAGCCCACGGTCACCGGGCTGTCGTACGCCTCGCCGGTGCGGCCGTCGTAGAGCGTGGCCTTGCCGTCGATGTTGACCAGGTGCTCGGTGCCCGAGAGGTTGCCGGCGCCGTCGTTGTGCATGGTCTCGAACAGGTGCTTGATCGTGCCCTGCTCGCCCGACTGCTCCACCTCGTCCCAGTGCGCACCGTCGAACACGGGCGTGGACACCCACACCGCGGGCTCGGTGACCGTGCGCGTCTTCTTGAGCGCGGGCGGCGACGTGCGCGTGCCCTCCCACCCGTGACGGGCCGCGTAGCCGAGGTGCGCTTCGAGCACCTGGCCCACGTTCATGCGGCTCGGCACGCCGAGGGGGTTCAGCACGATGTCGACGGGCGTGCCGTCGGCGAGGTACGGCATGTCCTCCACCGGGAGGATCTTGGAGATCACGCCCTTGTTGCCGTGGCGGCCGGCGAGCTTGTCGCCCTCGCTGATCTTGCGCTTCTGACCCACGTAGACGCGCACCAACTGGTTCACGCCCGGCGGCAGCTCGTGGCCCTCCTCCCGGGAGAACACGCGGACGTCGATGACCTTGCCGGTCTCGCCGTGCGGCACCTTCAGCGAGGTGTCGCGCACCTCACGGGCCTTCTCACCGAAGATGGCGCGCAGGAGGCGCTCCTCCGGCGTGAGCTCGGTCTCACCCTTGGGTGTGACCTTGCCGACGAGGATGTCGCCGGGGCCCACCTCGGCGCCGACGCGGATGATGCCGCGCTCGTCGAGGTCCTTGAGGATGTCCTCGGAGAGGTTCGGGATGTCGCGGGTGATCTCCTCGGCGCCCAGCTTGGTGTCGCGGGCGTCGATCTCGTGCTCCTCGATGTGGATCGACGTGAGGACGTCGTCCTTCACGAGGCGCTCGGAGATCACGATCGCGTCTTCGTAGTTGTGACCCTTCCACGGCACGAACGCCACGAGGAGGTTCTTGCCGAGCGCGAGCTCGCCCTCGTGGGTGGACGGACCGTCGGCGATGACCTCGCCTGCCTTCACCGTGTCGCCGATGTCGACCCGGGGCTTCTGGTTGATGCAGGTGCCCTGGTTCGAACGGCGGAACTTGGAGAGGCGGTGCGTGGTGCTGCCGCGCTGGCCCTCGTAGTCGACGACCACCGTGTCGCCGGTGACGTCGACGACGGTGCCGTCGTGCTTGGCGAGGATCACCTCACCCGCGTCGCGGGCCGCCCGGCCCTCGACGCCGGTGCCGATGAACGGCGCGGTCGCCCGCAGGAGCGGGACGGCCTGGCGCTGCATGTTGGCGCCCATGAGCGCGCGGTTGGCGTCGTCGTGCTCGAGGAACGGGATGAGCGCGGTCGCCACCGACACGATCTGCTTCGGCGACACGTCCATGTAGTCGACCTCGGTGCGGCGCCACGAACGCGAGCTCACCGCGACCGGCGCGCACGAGCACGCGGTCGTCGAGGAAACGACCCTTGTCGTCGATGTTGGCGTTCGCCTGCGCGATGACGTAGCGGTCTTCGTCGTCGGCCGCGAGGTACTCGACCTCGTCGAGCGCCACGCCGTTCTTGATGCGGCGGTACGGCGTCTCGATGAAGCCGAACCGGTTGATGCGCGCGTAGCTCGCGAGGTAACCGATGAGGCCGATGTTGGGGCCTTCCGGCGTCTCGATCGGGCACATGCGGCCGTAGTGGCTCGGGTGCACGTCTCGCACCTCGAACCCGGCGCGCTCACGCGACAGACCGCCCGGCCCGAGGGCCGAGAGGCGGCGCTTGTGGGTGAGGCCGGCCAGCGGGTTGGTCTGGTCCATGAACTGGCTGAGCTGGCTGGAGCCGAAGAACTCCTTGATCGCCGCCACCACCGGGCGGATGTTGATCAGGGTCTGCGGCGTGATCGCCTCGACGTCCTGGGTGGTCATGCGCTCGCGCACGACCCGCTCCATGCGCGAGAGACCGACGCGCACCTGGTTCTGGATGAGCTCGCCCACCGAGCGCACCCGGCGGTTGCCGAAGTGGTCGATGTCGTCCGGGAAGTAGTCGACGTCGTTGTTGTGCAGCTTCACGATGTACGACACCGTGGAGAGGATGTCGGCCTTCGAGAGCTGGTAGTCGACCGGTCCGGCGTCGGGGTCGGCGTTGGGGATCGTGAGGTCGTACTTCTTCAGCGGGAGCTTGGCGTACTCGTCGCGCAGCTTCTTCGACACCTTGTGGCGGCCGACCTTGGCCATGTCGTAGCGCTTCGGGTTGAAGAAGAGGTTCTCGAGCAGCGCACGCGCCGAGTCGGGCGTGGGCGGCTCGCCCGGACGGAGCTTCCGGTAGATGTCGATGAACGCGGCGTCGGCGTCCTCGGTGTGGTCCTTCTCGAGCGTGTTGAGCATCGACTGGTAGGGGTTCCCCTGCGAATCGGTGATCAGGTACGCGAGCTCGTCGTTGGTGTCGCCGAAGCCGAGCGCCTTGAGCAGCACCGTGACCGGCTGCTTGCGCTTGCGGTCGATGCGGACGTAGACGATGTCCTTCTTGTCGACCTCGAACTCCAGCCACGCACCGCGGCCGGGGATCATCTTGGCGTCGACGACGTCCTTCTCCGGCGACGTCTTGTCGGGGTTGATGCCGAAGTAGACGCCGGGCGAACGCACGAGCTGCGACACGACGATGCGCTCGGTGCCGTTGATGATGAAGGTGCCGCGGTCGGTCATCATCGGGAAGTCCCCCATGAAGACCGTCTGCTCCTTGATCTCACCGGTGCCCGCGTTCATGAACCGGGCGGTGACGAACAGCGGGCGCGCGTAGGTCATGTCGCGCTCGCGGCACTCGTCCTCGGAGTACTTCGGCGGGTCGAAGATGTGGTCGGAGAGCTCGAGCTTGAGCTGACCGGTGAAGTCTTCGATCGGCGAGATGTCGGAGAGGACCTCCGCGACACCCTGCTCGAGGAACCACTGGAAGGACTCCCGCTGCACCGCGATGAGGTCGGGCAGTTGGAGCACCTCACGCAGCTTGGAGAAGGAAAGGCGTTCGCGGGACGCGAGAGAAGCCAACGTCACTCCTGAGTGCTCAGAGGGAAGGGAACGAGAGAGCTGTGATCGGGCTGCGGGCGCGCGCGGGCCGAGAGAACGAACTCAACGAAGGCACGGCAGAGCAGACACGACTGTTGGACAGTGTATGGCCCGATTGCTTCCTGTGCAAGAGCAGGAAGGGTCAGACCCGAAGGGGTCTGCGTGCTGGCGGCAGGATACGACGCCCCGCGGGTCAGGTCAAGGTTCCCCGACAGGTCTGTGCAGAATTCTGTAGAGTTCTTCGATGGCCGATGCCGAGCGGGTGAGCGTGACCGAGGCGAGCCGACGGGGCGTCGCCCGCCTGGTGGGCGACGCGGCCCACGGCACCGAGGTGGTGGTCGAACGCCACGGCATGCCGCTGGCCGCGGTGGTCGGGTACGACCGCTACACCGAGCTGGTGCAGCTGCGAGCGGACCTGCGCGACCTGGCCCTGGTGCTCGGGCGCGGGGCCGACGACGACGGCACCCGTCACTCGCTCGACGACGTCGTCGACGCGTTCGGCCGCGCCCGCCGCGAATCGTGACCACCGTGACGCTGACCGAGCCGGCGCTCGACGACCTCCGCCGAGCGGGGCCGGTGGCCGCCGCGCTGGTGCTCGGACGGCTGCGGGTGCTCGAGCAGGAACCCGAGACGGCGCCCCCGCTCGTCGACCCGGGCACCGGCTTTCGTGTGCTCGACGCGCTGGAGGGCGACGCCCGGATCGTCTACGGGGTCGACGCCGGTACCGCGACCGTGCACGCGGTGTGGGTCGGCGGCGTGCGGTCCGACGGCGAGATCTACGCCGAAGCCCTCGAACGCGTCCGGGCCGCCGACCCGTCGGAGCAGGTCGCGCTGGCGCGGTCGGTGCAGCGCCTGGCCCGCCTCACCGGTGTGCGGCCGATCCCCGGCGACCGGGTGCGCGTCCCCGGTGCCCGACTGGCTCGCCGACGCGCTCGTGGACGAGGCGCGCCTGACGCGTCTCGCGGTGGCCGCGATGGACGCGACCACGGCGTTCGACGCGTGGAACGAGCACCAGACACGCAAGAGGTAGCGAAGTGTTTCAGATGTGAAACAGATCGCTACCTCTTGGCGTGGCTGGGGTTCGTGCGGGCCGGAGCCCGCCGGCTACTTGAGGGTGACGGTGGCGCCGGCCTCTTCGAGCTGCGCCTTCGCCTTCTCGGCGTCTTCCTTGGAAGCCTTCTCGAGGACGGGCTTGGGCGCGCCGTCGACGAGGTCCTTGGCCTCCTTCAGGCCGAGGCCCGCGACGATCGCCCGGACCTCCTTGATGACCTGGATCTTCTTGTCGCCGGCGGCCTCGAGGATGACGTCGAACTCGTCCTTCTCCTCGGCGGCCTCGGCGCCACCACCGCCGCCACCGGCAGCCGGGGCCGCGGCGACCGCGACGGGAGCCGCGGCGGTCACGCCGAACTCCTCTTCGAAGGCCTTGAGGAAGTCGTTGAGCTCGAGGACCGTCATGTTCTTGAAGACGTCCAGGAGCTCGGGGGTCGTGAGGGTTGCCATGGGATGCTCTCTTTCCTATTGCTCGGACTCGGTGGACTCGGACTCGGACTCGGCTCGGCGCCTCGGCTCTCTGCCGCAGGCGCTTCCTCTGCCGCAGGCGCTTCCTCTGCCGCAGGCGCTTCCTCTGCCGCAGGCGCTTCCTCTGCCGCAGGCGCTTCCTCTGCCGCAGGCGCTTCCTCTGCCGCGGGCGCTTCCTCGCCGCCGGCGATGCGCTGGTCGATGAGCGCCTTCACGCCGTAGGCGAAGTTGCGGGGGAAGGCCTGGAACAGACCCGCAGCGCGCGTGAGGGGCTGCTGGAACAGCCCGGCGATCTGCGTGAGGAGCACCTCGCGCGACGGCAGCTCGGCCAGTGCCTCGATGTCGACGGGCGTGATCACACGCTCGCCGAGCAGGCCGCCCTTCATGACCAGGGCATCGTGGACCTTGGCGAACTCGCGCAGCGCCTTCGCCGCCGCGGCGGCGTCGCCGTGCACGAACGCGATCGCCACCGGGCCCTCGAACAGGTCGGTGATCTCGTCGAGCCCGCGGCCCTCGATCGCCCGGCGGGCCAGGGTGTTCTTGAACACCTTGTACTGGGTGCCGCTCGGCCGCAGCGTCGAGCGCAGCTCGGCCAGTTCGTGGACCGTCAACCCGCGGTACTCGGTGAGCACCGCGGCGTCGGACTCGTCGAGCTTGGTGCGGATCTCCTCGACGACCGCGACCTTCTCGGGTCTCGCCATCTTGTTGCCTCTCGCAGAAATGGACAGGGACGTCGCCGCAGACACGCGGGACGTCCCGATCAGCACGAGAGCGCCTCGTCCGGAGGGTGCAGGCTCCTCACCGTGAGGGGCTGCGACCCATTACCTCGAAGAGACCGGAGGTCTGTGGCAGATGAACTTGTGGTGGAAGTGACGAAGGGTACTACGAGGCGGCGGTCGCCTGCTCGTCGAGGTGCGTGAACGCGGGGTCGATCTTCACGCCCGGGCCCATGGTGGAGCTGGTGGTGACGTTGCGCACGTAGCGACCCTTGGCCGACGCCGGCTTGGCCCGGAGCAGCTCGTCGAGCACCGCGTGGTAGTTCTCGACCAGGGCCGGGGTGTCGAAGCTGGCCTTGCCGATCGGCACGTGCACGTTGCCGTAGCGGTCGGTGCGGTACTCCACCTTGCCCGCCTTGAACTCGGCCACGGTCTTGCCGACCTCGTTGGTGACGGTGCCGGTCTTGGGGTTGGGCATCAGGCCGCGCGGGCCGAGCGTGCGGCCGAGCTTGCCGACCTGGCCCATGAGGTCGGGGGTGGCGATGGCGACGTCGAAGTCGAGCATCCCGGCCTCGATCTGCGCGACGAGGTCGTCGGAGCCGACGTAGTCGGCGCCCGCCTCCTGCGCCTCACGGGCCGCGTCACCCTGGGCGAACACGGCCACCCGCGCGCTCTTGCCGGTGCCGTTGGGCAGCGACACGGTGCCGCGGATCATCTGGTCGGCCTTGCGGGGGTCGACCCCGAGCCGGAACGCTGCTTCGACGGTCTCGTCGAACTTGCGGGTGGCCATCGACCGCACCAGGTCGAGGGCCTCGGTCGGTGCGAACAGCTGCTCGCGGTCGAAGCGGCGCTGCGAGTCGACGGTCTTCTTGCCGGGCTTGCTCATGTGATCGCTCTCCTTCAGGAAGCTCCCTCGTGTGACCCGGTTCCGTCGGCGAGGTCGTCCGGCGGGGGCAGATGTGATGGCGTCAGCCAGATGTGATGGCGTCAGCCAGATGTGATGGCGTCAGCCAGATGTGATGGCGTCAGCCGGAGATCTGGATGCCCATCGAACGGGCGGTGCCGGCCACCTGGGCGATGGCGCCGTCGAGGTCGATGGCGTTGAGGTCGGGCATCTTGGTCTCGGCGATCTGACGGACCTGGTCGGCCGTCACCTTGCCGGCGGTGTCGGTGCGCGGGTTCGCCGCGCCCTTCTCGATGCCCGCGGCCTGGCGCAGCAGGAACGGCGTGGGCGGCGTCTTGGTGACGAACGTGAACGAGCGATCCTCGAAGATCGAGATCTCCGCCGGGATCACCATGCCGCGCTGGTTCTCGGTCGCGGCGTTGTACGCCTTGCAGAAGTCCATGATGTTGATGCCGTGCGGACCGAGCGCGGTACCCACCGGCGGCGCCGGGGTCGCCTGGCCCGCCGGGATCTGGATCTTCACGATCGCCGCGAGCTTCTTCTTCGCCATCTTCCTTCGCTCTCTCTCTGCGAGCCGGGACAACCGGCTCCTCGTTGATCTCGTTGGCGGGCCGGCACGTCGGGTGCGGCTCGCGCCTGCGTCTACAGCTTCGCGACCTGGCCGAGCTCGAGCTCCACCGGCGTCTCGCGGCCGAAGATGTTCACCAGCACGGTGAGCTTCGAGCGGCCGACGTCGATGTCGGAGATCACCCCGTTGAAGTCGGCGAAGGGGCCGGTCGTGACCCGCACCTGCTCGCCCACCTCGAAGTCGAGACGCGGACGCGCCCGCTTCTCGACGCCGACCTCTTCCTTCTCGCCGGAGCCGAGGATGTTCTCGACCTCCTTGCGCGAGAGCGGGGTGGGCCGGGCGCCGTTGCCGACGAACCCGGTGACGCCGGGCGTGTTGCGCACGACGTACCACGAGTCGTCGTCGAGGGCCATGCGCACCAGCAGGTAGCCGGGGAACACCTTCTTCTGCACCACCACCTTGCGGCCGCCCTTGAACTCGATGACGTCCTCCATCGGGATGACGACCTCGAAGATCTGCTCCTCGACGTTCATCGAGCGCACGCGGCTGGCCAGGTTCTGCTTGACCTTGTTCTCGTAGCCGGCGTAGGTGTGCACGACGAACCAGTCGCCCGGTCGCTCATAGGGGCTCGGCTCGCGCGGCGCCACCACTTCGTCGTCGTCGTCGAGGACGTCGATGAGCTCGGCGTCGGCGAGGTCGCCGGTCTCGACGACCTGCACGACCTCCACGACCTCGTCGACCTCGGCGGTCTCGGCGGTCTCGGCGGTCTCGGTGATCTCGTCCACGGCATCCACTGCGTTGTCGTCGCTCTCGTCGTCGGCTGGTTCTGGGAACACGGCAGTCATCAGGTCACTCAATCGAAGAGGAACAGCACGAACTTGGACGACGCGTAGTCGAAGCCGAAGATCAGGGCCGTCATGACGATGACCGCGATGAGCACGATGATCGTGGAGTTCACGACTTCCTTCTTGGTGGGCCACGCGACCTTGCGCAGCTCACCCTTCACCTCGCCCAGGTACTCCTTGGGGCCGATCTTCTCCCGCTTGGGCGCGGCGGACGGTGGACGGCGCTTGTCGCCTTCGGCGCGCTTGGGCTTGTCGGTGCCCTGCTTCGCCATCATGCGCTTGGTCTGTCGGTTCATCGACACGGCGGCGCCGTCCTCAGGTCATGGTCAGGTGATCGCGTGGTCAAGTCGTCGTTCGCTGCAGGGCAGGAGGGACTCGAACCCCCAACCGCCGGTTTTGGAGACCGGTGCTCTACCAATTGAGCTACTGCCCTCCGGGCGCGGTCGGGCCGGACCAGCAAGGATAGCAGTGGTCCCGGGAGGCGTCCGAGGCGGCGGCGTCAGCACTGGGGGACGGCCCCGGTGGCGAAGCTCCCGGTGATGGCGGTGCCCACCGCGTTCTTGATCCCGGCGTCGGGCGTGTGGGTGGCGCTGCTGGTGGCGACGGTCCCGACGGTACCGAGGCCGGTCGACGCACCGAGGGTGACGGTCAGGGTCCGGCTCGTCGGGTCCCAGGCCACGGTCGAAGCTCCCGGCCCCGAGCCCGAGAAGGTGCGGTTCCCGCCGTTCACGTAGCCGGTTGCCCCGAGGTCGAGGGTTCCCAGGTGGAGCGTGCAGGTCGCGCTGGTGACCGTGATCGCGTCGTTCCCGGCACCGCCGTCGGCGAGGGTGACGGTCACGTCGTTGGCCGCGCCGAGCGACTGGGCGGTGAGGTTGCCGTTCCACGTGGAGCAGACCGTGGCCACGCCGAGGGTCTGGGAGTAGGTGACGACGATGCGATCACCGGGCTGCACCCGCCCCGCGGTGCCGGCGCCGTCGACCAGCTGCACGCTGGTCACGCTGGGGGCCGAGTTCTGCACCTCCACCGGCACGATCGCCGACGTGGTCGTGTTGCCGGCCCGATCGGTGGTGACCACCCTGAGGTCGTAGCGACCGTCGGGGTACCCGGAGGTCGTGTTCCACGTGACGCCGTACGGCGATGTGGTGTCGGCCACGCCGAGGTTGCTCCAGGTGCCGGCGTCATGCGGTGAGGTCTGGAACTGTGCTGACGCCACTCCGCCGCCGGTGTCGGCGCTGCTCGCCGACACCGCGACCGACGCCCCCGACACGAAGGCGCTGCTCGCGGGTGCCGTGACCGCGCCGGTCGGCGCGGTGTTGTCCACACGTACGTTCGCGATCGTCGCCGACGTGAACGCGTTGCCGACGTTGTCGGTCGTGATCACGCGCAGGTCGTAGAGGCCGTCGGCGAAGCCGGTCGTGTCCCACGTGGTCGCGTACGGCGTCACCGTGTCGGACGGGCCGAGGTCGTTCCACGTCGCCGCGCCCGCGGTCGAGATCTGGAACTGGGCCGACGCCACCCCCGACGACGCGTCCGCCGAGCTCGACGTCACCGACACCGCGCTGCCCCGCACGTTCGCGGCCGCCACCGGCGCCGTCACCGCACCCGTGGGCGCCGTCGCATCCGCGGCGAACGAGAACACACTCGTCGCCGTGTTGCCCGCCGCGTCGGCCGCCGACACCGTGTAGGTCCCCGGTGTCGACGCCCCACTCGACCACGAGAACGTGCTCGACGTGAACGGGCCCCCGACCGGTGTCGAAACGGTCTCCGCCGCGTGCGCCCACCTCGCCGTCGACACCTGCGGGAACGTCGCCCGCTCGGGACCCGATCCCGCATCCGACACCGCCGACACCAACTGGAAGCTGCCCGGCGCGTTCGGCTTGAAGTAGATCCGCGTCCCGCTCCTGAACGCTCCGGTCGGAGCCGGCGCGACTGCGGTCGAGACCGCGGGCGCGGTGTTGTCCACCCGCACGGTGACGATCGGGGAGGTGAAGGTGTTGCCGGCCCGGTCGGTCGTGGTGACCCGCACGTCGTAGACACCGTCGGTGACACCCGTGGTCGCCCAGCTCGCGCTGTACGGCGACGACGTGTCGGCGGTCGCGACGCTGGTCCACGAGTCGGCGCCCGACGGCGAACGCTGGAACAGGGCCGACGCGACCCCGGAGCCGCCGTCGGCGGAGCTCGAGGTCACCGCCACCGTGGCGCGCACGTTCGCGGCGGTGGGCGCGGTGACGGCACCGGTGGGCGCGGTGTTGTCGACGCGGATGCTGTTCACCGACGACGACGTCCTCACGTTGCCGGTGGCGTCGGTGGTGACGACGCGCAGATCGTAGAGACCGTCGGCGAACGTGGTGGTGTCCCACGCCATCGAGTAGGGGGCGGAGGTGAGCGCGGCGCCGAGCGGTGTCCACGTCGCGGCTGCACGCGGTGACGACTGGAACTGCACGGTGGCCACGCCCGACCCCGCGTCGGCCGAGCTCGACGTGACCGTGACCGCGTCGCCGCGCACGTTCGCGGACGCAGCCGGCGCGGTGACGGCGCCGGCGGGCGCGGTGTTGTCGACGCGCAGGTTGGTCACCACCGAGGAGAACGTGTTGCCGGCTCTGTCGGTGGTGATGGCCCGGAGGTCGTAGAGGCCGTCGGGAGTGCCCGTCGTGGTGGTCCACGTGACCGCGTACGGCGCGGTGGTGTCGGCCGAACCCTGGTTGGTCCACGTGTCGGCCCCCGCGGGCGAACGCTGGAACTGCACCGACGTGACGCCACTTCCGGCGTCGGCGGAGTCGGTCGTCATGCTGATCGCGCCGCGCAGGAAGCCGTCGGTGGCCGGTGCGGTCACGGCGCCGGTGGGCGGCGTGTTGTCGACGCGCACGTTGGTGATCGTCGGTGACGTGAACGCGTTGCCGACGTTGTCGGTCGTGATCACGCGCAGGTCGTAGCGACCGTCGGTGAACGCAGTGGTGTCCCACGACGTCGCGTACGGCGTGATCCCGTCGGCCGCGCCGAGGTCTGTCCAGGTCGCCGCGCCCGCCACCGAGATCTGGAACTGCGCAGACGCCACCCCCGACGACGCGTCCGCCGAAGTCGACGTCACCGACACCGCGCTGCCCCGCACGTTCGCGGCCGCCGCCGGCGCCGTCACCGCACCCGTCGGCGCGGTCGGGTCCGCGGTGAACGTCACCGCGCTCGTCGCCGTGTTCCCGGCCGCGTCGGCCACCGTCACCGTGTAGGTCGCGGGGGTCGACGCACCGCTCGTCCACGAGAACGCACTCGACACGAACGGACCACCTGACGGCGTCGTCACGACCTGCGCCGGGTGCGACCATCCGGTGGCGGACACCGCCGGGAACGACGCCTGCTCCGGGCCCGAGCCTCCATCGGTGACCGAGGCGACGAGCGCGTACGTCCCCACGGCGTTGCTCCGGAACCAGATCCGCGCACCGTCGGTGAACGCGCCCGTGGGTTCCGAGGCCATGGTCAACGCGACCGTCGGCGCGGTGTTGTCGACCAGCACGCCGGTGATCGCGTCGGACACCGCGACGTTCCCCAGGTCGTCGGTCGCCACCACCCGAACGTCGTAGCGGCCGTCGGCAAACGCCGTCGTGTCCCACGTGGTCGCGTACGGAGGCGCCGTCAGGGTGCCTCCGAGTCCCGACCACGTGTCGGCGCCCGCGGGTGACGTCTCGATCTGGACCGTGCTCACCCCGGCGGCGTCGGCGGCGGTGGCCGTGACCGGCACCGCGCTGCCGCGCACGCTCGCGCCGGCGACCGGCGCGGTGACCGCAGCCGTCGGTCCGGTCGAGTCGGCGACGAACGTGATCGTGGCCGTCGTCGAGTTCCCGACATCATCGGTGACGGTCACGACGTAGGGCGCCGGCGTGGCCGCGCCGGCCGTCCAACGGAACCTGCTCGACAGGTACGGACCGCCGGACGGGGTCGTGTCGATCTCGGCGTCGTGCGTCGCCCATCCGACCTCGACCTGGTCCGGAAACGACGCCGAAGCCGGGCCCGATCCGGCGTCGACGACGATCGCGCTGAGCCGGAACCGACCTGCGGTGGCTGGGTCGAACGACACGGTCGTGCCCGACACCACTGCCCCCCTCGCGCCGCGGAGCGCGAACGACACGCTCGGCGCGGTGTTGTCGACGCGCACGTGGGCGACGACCGCCGACGTGCGCGTGTTCCCCGCGTTGTCGGAGACGATGACGCGCAGGTCGAACAGACCGTCGACCTCCGCGGTGGTGTCCCAAGGCACCGAGTAGGGCGCCGACACGTCAGGTGCACCGATCTCGCTCCACGAGTTGGCCGCGTGCACCGAGC
This sequence comes from uncultured Actinomycetes bacterium, assembly GCA_963720765.1. GTDB lineage: Bacteria > Actinomycetota > Acidimicrobiia > IMCC26256 > DASPTH01 > DASUAS01. The sequence goes on along the minus strand of CAVRGS010000005.1, from coordinate 17,956 downwards.
GTTGGAACCGCACCGACGCGACGCCCGAGTCGGCATCGGTCGCGTTCGCGGTCACATCCACGGTGCCCCGCACACCGGTGTTCGAGCTGGGGGCGGTCACGGATCCCGTCGGCGGTGTCGCGTCGGGATCGTCGACGTTGACGGCGTCGCTGGCATCGCTGGTCGCGGTCCAGGTGTGGAAGTACGCGACGACGTGCCACTGCCACGCGCCGTCCCCCGGCCGCTCGGAGCAGGTCGTCGACGCCGTGTGCTCCGCCGCGCTCGTCGCGCACGCGGGCGACCACGCCTCGTCACCGACGAGGCGACGCTCGACGACGTAGTCGAGCAGGCCCGTGCCCGGCGGGGGCGGGGGGGTCCAGCTGAGGGTGACGGTGCCCGCGTCGACGCCCGGAACCGCCAGCACCGGTGCGTCGAGCGACCCACCGACTGCGCCGGCCGTACCCCGACCGTCGTCGGTCCAGTACGCCCAGGCGGCGACGGCGAGCACGCCCCACACCATGGCGGCGAGGGCGCCGACGACGAGTCGACGGGTTCGTGGGTTCATGGTCGCTGCGCTCGACCGGTCACGGGTGGGTGGGGGCGCCCTGCCCGAACGCCCCCACCCTCCGCGACGGGTGCGGGACTACGGGTTGGCCGTGTAGTCCAGCGTGATGTCGACGTTCTTGCAGTTGTCCTGGTTGGCGACACCGTCGACGAGACGCACGGTGAGGCCCGACCACGACCCGACGCCCGTGCCCGCGGGCACGACGTTGGCACCCGAGGTGCCACCGACCGCGAAGTCGGCCTCGGTGCACGCCGGCTTCGAGTTGTCGGTCTGCACCGAGAACGGCGTCACCGCCACGGTGACCGAGCTGATGTGCACCGGGTGGGCGTTGGGGTTGTCGAACGTGCCCGCCAGCGGGACGGCCGGACCACCCGGGTAGAGCCCGGTCGGCGTGCCGGTCTGGTTGACGGTGATGGCACTGGTCGTGCCCGCCGACGCCCCACCCGATCCGCTGCCGCCCTGGGTCCAGTACGCGAACGCGATCCCACCCACGGCCAAGGCGAGCGCCAAGACCGCGAGCGCGACGAAACGAGACTTCTTCATGTGAGCCGACGCTCCTTCTTCCTGCGCTGACGACGCAGGCCTGCCCACGTCGGCCCGCACGATGCGGACCCAGCAGGTATCGACCGCAACACGTGTTGCTTGAGCCGAATGTGTTCAGCGTGGCCTGAATCAGCGTGGCCTGAGTCAGTTGGTGACGGGAGCCCCGCGTCGTCGCGAGCGGTGCACGATCATCACCGTCGCCGCGGTGCCCGCTGCGACCGCAGCACCGCCGATGGCGCCGACGTAGGCGAGGCGTCGTCCGGAGAGGATCGCTCGACGGGCCTCGCGTTCGCCCGCCTCCTCGAGCGCGGCGAGCGTCTGCGCGAGCAGACCGGGCGCGGGTTCGAGGTAGCGGGTGCGCAGCAGCTGGAGGCCCCGGAGCATCTTGCGGTAGCGGGCCAGCTCGGCCTGGCAGCGCAGGCAGGTCTCGATGTGCCGCTGGACCGACAGCTCGACCGCGGCGCCACTGTCGACGGCCTCGGGGAGGATGCGGGCGACCTCGTCACATCGCATGGTCGCTCCGCTTCCCCTCGGCCCGCGTCTCGCCGTCCGGTTCCTCGTAGAGGAGGTCGCGCAGACGCTTGCGACCCCGGTGGAGCCGGACCTTGGCGGCCGCCACCGAGATCCCGAGCTCCTCGGCGATCTCTTCGTGCGACAGGCCGTAGACGTCCTTCAGCACGACGAGCACCCGCAACTTGGGCGGGAGCTGCTCGACCGTGCCGGCGAGCCGGGCGAGGGCGGCCGACTGCTCGGCCGACGCCTCGGGCTGAGCCTCGATGCGGGTCTCGATCGGCTCCTCGAGCATGGCGTCGAGGGCGTCGGCGCGGTGGCGGCGCCGCCGCTTGACCGTGGTGTAGGCCGTGTTGGCCGTGATGCGGTACAGCCACGTGGTGAATTGCGCGTCACCACGAAAGCCGTCGAGACCCTTCCAGGCTCGGAGGTAGGTCTCCTGCACCACGTCGCGCGCATCCTCCTCGTGGGCCGTGAGACGCAGCGCGAGCGTGTAGGTGTCGACGTAGGTCCGGCGGACCAGTTCGTCGAACGCCGGACGGTCGCCGTCGCGAGCGGCGGCGACCAACCGGTCGAGCTCGTTCGGCTCCCTCGGCAGTTCGTTGGTGGTCATCTGTGACTCACCGGAACCGGCGGGGGTTACCAACGGGCCCGCGGCCGAGGCCGAGAGGGGCCGCGGTCAGCGGGTCTCCTTGTGGAGGGTGTGGCGACGATCGAAGCGGCAGTACTTCTTCATCTCGATCCGCTCGCGGTCGTTCGTCTTGTTCTTGATGGTGATGTAGTTGCGGCGTTTGCAGTCTTCGCACGCCAGGGTCACCTTGACCCGCTTGTCGCTCGCCATTTCGATTCGCTCCTGGACTTGCCGGTGGTAGCGGTGGCGGGACTCGAACCCGCGACGCCGCGATTATGAGCCGCGTGCTCTGACCAACTGAGCTACACCGCCGTGCAACGGTTCCGGACGGAACCGCAGAGCCCCCTTACGGACTTGAACCGTAGACCCCTTCCTTACCATGGAAGTGCTCTGCCAACTGAGCTAAGGGGGCGGGACGAGTCAGGATAGCAACGCCGGACCCGGCACTCTCGGGCCGGGCCCGGTCTGAGGCGCGCGATACCGTGCGGGCGATGGGCGACGTGGTCATCCGGGCGGCCGAACGGCGCGACGCCGAGGGCATCCGCACCATCTACAACCACTACGTCAACCACTCGACGACCCTGTTCGACATGGTCCCGCGCACGCTCGACGAACAGGTGCAGTGGCTCGACGAGCACTCCGGGGGCCATCCCGCGGTGGTGGCCGAGCTCGACGGGCGGGTCGTGGGGTTCGGCTCCCTCTCGACCTTCCGGTCCCGGCCCGCCTACAGCACCACGGTCGAGGACTCCGTCTACCTGCTCGACGGCTACCAGGGCCGCGGCATCGGCACGCTCCTGCTCGGGGAGCTGCTGCGACTGGCGTCGGCCCACGGCTTCCATTCGGTGATCGCCCGGATCACGGGCGAGAACGAGGCCTCGATCGCGCTCCACGCCGCCTGCGGCTTCGCGATCGTGGGCACCGAGCGGGAGGTGGGGCGGAAGTTCGGCCAGTGGCTCGACGTGGTCGAGATGCAGAGGATGCTCTGACACAACGATGCCCGCCGGAGGCGGGCGGGGTCTTGCTGGCGTCCGATGAGTGGGCCGGGTTGGATTCGAACCAACGTAGCTTGCGCAGCAGGTTTACAGCCTGCCCCCTTTGTCCACTCGGGTACCGACCCGGGGCCGCGTAGAGTACCAGGCCGTCCGTACAGCGCTCCCAGGCCAGCGCTCCCACGCGACCATCCCGGAGGCGAGCCCATGCCCACGTTCGACGTCGTGTCCGAGCTCGACATGCAAGAGGTCCGCAACGCGGTCGACCAGGCCTCGCGCGAGATCTCCACCCGCTTCGACTTCAAGAACACCGGAAGCTCGATCGAGCTCAAGGACAAGGAGATCGAGCTCGCCACCGAGAGCGAAGGTCGCCTCACCGCGCTCACCCAGGTGCTCGAGGAGAAGCTCGTCAAGCGCCAGGTCTCGCTGAAGGCGCTCGGCTACGGCAAGATCGAAGAGGGTTCCAAGGGCTCGGTGCGCCAGACCGTCACGCTCAACGTCGGGATCTCCACGGACAAGGCCAAGGAGATCGGCAAGTTCGTGAAGGAGCTCGGCCTCAAGGGCGTGTCGCACCAGATCCAGGGCGACCAGCTCCGCATCAGCGGCAAGAAGCGCGACGACCTGCAGAGCGCGATCGCGGCGATGAAGGACCACGACTTCGCGGTGCCGCTGCAGTTCACGAACTTCCGCGATTGACGCTCCGCGTCTGACGCGTGCGTGTCGCGCCCGGGCGCGCGCGAACCCGACGGGCATAGTGTGACGCGCTCTCGACCCAGGCGCGCGAGTGGGGGACGTCAATGCTGGGGATGATCGCGCGGCGTCTCTTGAGCCTCATCCCCGTGCTGCTCGTGGTGACGTTCGTCGTCTTCCTGCTCGTCGAACTGGTCCCCGGCGACGCCGCAACGAGCGTCGCAGGCGGCGCCAACGCCACTCCGGAGAAGGTCGCCGAGGTGCGCCACGAACTGGGTCTCGACCGGCCCGTGCTCACCCGTTACTTCGACTGGCTCGGTGATGCGGTCCAGCTCGACTTCGGCAAGTCGTACGCGAGCTACAACAACGTCGCGGCACCGGACGTCGCTCAGGAGCTCGCCGAGCGGATCCCGGTCTCGCTCTCACTCGCGTTGGCGGGCCTCTGCGTGGCCATCCTCATCGGCATTCCCCTCGGCATCCTCTCCGGCATGCGACCGGGGGGTCTGATCGACCGTTCGAGTGTGACGGGAACCAGCTTCGGTCTCGCCATCCCGAACTTCGTGCTCGCGTTCTTCCTCATCCAGGTGTTCGCGCTGACGCTCGGATGGTTGCCCGCGCAGGGGTACACGAAGTTCAGCGAGAGTCCGACGGGATGGCTGGAGTCGATCGCGCTGCCCGCGATCTCGCTGGGCGTGATCGCAGCGGCCTCCGTCGCGCGCCAGACCCGCGCCGCCCTCATCGACGTGTTGCAATCGAACTACGTGCGCACCGCGTTCGCGGTCGGCACGGGCACGCGACGCGCCGTCGTGAAGTACGCGTTCAAGAACGCGTCGATTCCGACGGTCACCGTCCTCGGTCTGCAACTCGCCGGTCTCATCGGTGGCGTGGTGATCATCGAGCAGATCTTCGTGATCCCGGGCCTCGGCACCTACATGCTCCGCGCGCTCACGTTGCCCGACGTGCCGGTGATCCAGGCGGTCACGATCACGTTCGTGGTGATCTACGTGCTGCTCAACCTGATCGTCGACATCAGCTACGGCTACCTCAACCCACGGGTGCGGGCGTCGTGAGCGGGAGCGACATGTTCGGTCAGGGACCGCTCGCGGGCGACAGCGACCCGTCGCCGCAGCTCGTCGACGACGCGGGCATCGCGCTCGACGAGGCCGTCGTCGCCACCCGCACCCCGAGCCCCTGGCGGCGCGCCGGCAAGCGGCTCCTGCGCGACAAGCCGGCGGTCCTCGCCCTCGCCTTCCTGTTGCTCATCATCTTCATGGCCCTGTTCGCGCCCTTGATCGCGCCACACGATCCGGACGCGCTCGGTTCGCCGTTCGAGACTCCGAGCCTCGACCATCCCTTCGGCACCGACCACCTCGGTCGCGACACCTTCAGTCGGATCGTGTACGGCGCGCAGGTGTCGCTGCGCTCCGGGTTCCAGATCGTCGGGCTCGCGCTGCTCGTCGCGGTTCCCCTCGGTCTGCTCGCCGGCTTCCGAGGGGGCGGCACCGACGTCACGCTCATGCGGGTGATGGACGGCCTGTCGGCATTCCCGCCGCTCGTGCTCGCGCTCGCGGTCGTCGGCGTGCTGGGTGCCGGGTTGGGGAACGCGATCCTCGCCATCTCGTTGGTGATGATCCCCGGATTCGCGCGCCTGACGCGCGCCCAGACCCTGGCCGTGCGCGAGGAGACCTTCATCGAGGCGTCGCACTCGATGGGCACACGCCCCGGTCGGATCCGGCGCAAGCGCGTGCTCCCCAACGTCGCGTCGCCGCTCATCGTCGCCGTGTCGCTCGCCATCGGGTTCGCGCTGATCGCCGAGGCCCAGCTGAGCCTGCTCGGCTACGGCGTGCAGCGGCCGACCTCGAGCTGGGGCGCCATGATCCAGGACGGCCGCATCTACCTCAGCGAGCACCCCTGGCAGGTCTACGTCCCCAGCCTCGCCCTCGTGTTCACGATCCTCGCCTTCAACACCCTCGGCGACGGCATACGTGACTCCCTCGGGCTCGGCATGGCCAAGGGCAAGCAGCACATCAAGGGTCGCCTCGGCCTCACCACCGTGACCCGACCGGCCGACCACGCGCTCCCGCCCGTGTCGGACCGACTGCTGTCGGTCACCGACCTGTCGGTGGAATTCCTCACCGAAGCGGGTCCGGCGACGGTGGTCGACGGCGTGAGCTTCGGCGTCGACGCCGGTGAGGTGGTCGCCCTGGTGGGTGAGTCCGGTTCCGGCAAGACGGTCTCCTCACTGGCGGTGATGCGCCTCGTGGCCTCGCCGCCTGGTCGCATCACGAGCGGATCGGTGATGTTCGACGGGCGCGACCTCCTGTCGCTCTCGTTCAACGAGATGCGCGAAGTGCGCGGGAACCAGATCGGGATGGCGTTCCAGGACCCGATGACCAGCCTGAACCCCGCGTTCACCATCGGCACGCAGCTCGTCGACACCATCCGCCTGCACCGCCCGATGAACAAGAGCTCGGCACGCCGGCGCGCCCGAGAGCTGCTCGAGCTGGTCGGCATCCCCGACCCCGAGCGCCGCCTCGGCGACTACCCGCACCAACTGTCCGGTGGCATGCGCCAACGGGCGCTGCTCGCGCTGTCGCTTTCGTGCGAACCGCGACTCCTCATCGCCGACGAGCCGACGACCGCGCTCGACGTCACCGTGCAGGCACAGATCCTCGACCTGATCCGCTCGCTCCAGGAGCGCACGAGCATGGCGGTGATCTTCGTGACCCACGATCTCGGTGTGGTCGCCGACCTGTGTTCACGTGTGATCGTGATGTACGCCGGGCAGGTCGTCGAAGAGGCCACCGTCGAAGAGCTGTACGCGCGGCCGCGCCATCCCTACACCGAGGGGTTGCTCGCGGCGATTCCGCAGTCCGGCGTGGCCGGCGAACGACTGGCATCGATCCCTGGCGTCGTTCCGTCGGCCACGGCCATGCCGTCGGGATGTCGCTTCCACCCGCGCTGCCCGTATGCGATCCCCGAGTGCGAGACCACCCCGGTGGAGCTCACCAGCGTCGGCGACAGCCATCGTGCGCGCTGCATCCGCGTCGGTGACCTCACGCTGGAAGGTGCGCGATGACCGAGTCGATCGTCGCCACCGGCGCGCTCCTGTCGGGCACCGGCGTCACCAAGCACTTCCCGATCCGGCGCGGCGTGCTGCGGCGCACCGTCGGCCATGTGCGCGCCGTCGACGGAGTCGACCTGGCGGTCGAGCCGGGGCGCACCGTCGGGCTGGTGGGCGAGTCGGGTTCGGGGAAGTCCACGCTCGGGCGTGTGCTGCTGCGGCTGCTCGACCCGACGTCGGGCACGATCACGTTCGACGGTGCCGACATCACCACGCTGTCGTCGCGCGCGATGCGCGAGCGCCGCCGCGGCATGCAACTCGTGTTCCAGGATCCGTTCTCGTCGTTCGACCCGCTGGCGACCATCGCCGACAGCATGACCGAACCCATGCGCAACTACCTCGACCTGGACCGGCAGCAGCGCGAGGACCGGGTGTGCGAGTTGCTGCAGACCGTGAGCCTCGATCCCGACCACCGCAACCGGTACCCACGCGAGTTCTCCGGTGGCCAGCTGCAGCGCATCGCCATCGCCCGTGCCCTCGCGCTCTCCCCCAAGCTGCTGGTCCTCGACGAGCCCGTGAGCAGCCTCGACGTGTCGATCCAGGCCGAGATCATCAACCTGCTCGGCGACCTCCAGGAACAACTCGGCCTCGCCTACCTCTTCATCGCCCACGACCTGGCGCTCGTGCGCCACGTGAGCGACCGCATCGCGGTCATGTACCTCGGGCGCATCGTCGAACAGGGGCCCGCGGAAGCGGTGTACGACCAGCCCAAGCACCCGTACACCGAGGCGCTCCTCTCCGCGATCCCCGTGCCCAACCCGGCGCGCCAACGCGCGCGGGAACGGATCGTGCTGCAGGGTGACATCCCCTCGCCCGCTGCACCGCCCTCGGGATGCCGCTTCCACACGCGGTGCAGCTATGCGTTCGCGCCCTGTGCGACGGTGGATCCACCGGAGTTCACGACCCCGGACGGCACGCTCGTCGCCTGCCACCTCCACACCGAGGCGCATCCCGCCGGCCCCGCCCTCGCCGGTCTGACGGTGTCGGGTCTGGCCCGCGCGGAATCGGACTCGGACCAGAACTAGGGTTCCGCGCTCCTGAGCCGGTTCTGGAGGGATCCGGCGACGCGCAGCTCTCTGGGGGGCACAACTCATGGCACGACGTCCGGCGCACCGCGCCGCTGTTCGGCCCACACGCCGTCGTTCGGCGCGTGGGCTCGTCCTCGCACTCACCGCCGGGTTGATCCTCGGCGCCTTGGCCATGGGACCGGTCTCGTCGGCCGGCGCCCAGTCCTCGGGCGGGGTCCTCCGGATCCCCTACGACCTCACGTCGTTCGGCGGCGCCCGATGGGATCCCACCACGCCGACGAACCCCGACATCTGGTACGCCCAGCGGTGGATCTACGACTCGCTGATGCGCCAGAACGCCGACGGCAGCTACTCGCCGGGGCTCGCCAAGTCGGCCACCGCGACCGACGCGCAGACGATCGTGGTCGAGCTCAAGCCCGGCATCAAGTTCTCCGACGGCACCCCGCTCGACGCGGACGCGGTGAAGTTCAGCATCGAGCGCACCATCGCGGCGCAGAACGTCGGCTCGGTGCGCGCGGAGCTCAACGAGGTGGAGAGCATCACCGTCGACAGCCCCACCAAGCTCACCATCAAGCTGAAGACGCCGATCGCCGGACAGTTCTACAACCTGCTCTCGCAGGGTGAGACGTACGTGGTGTCGCCGACTGCGGTCGCGAGTGGCACGTCGCTCGACGAGAAGCCGGTGGGCGCCGGTCCGTTCCTGCTCGACTCGTACACGCCCGAGGGCAAGGCCGTCTTCAAGAAGAACCCCACCTACTTCGAGAAGGACAAGATCAAGCTGAAGGGGGTCGAGCTGATCCAGACCACCTCGGCGGGCGTCGACCCCCAGGCGACGCCCAACTCCCTGCTCGACGGCATCACCAACGCCGCGCAGCTGCAGGGCCTCACCGGCAGCGAGGCGCTCACCAGCGGCGGGATCAAGCTCGACGTGAAGCCGAGCGAGACCACCGCGATCTACGCGGCGCTGTGCAAGAGCACGCCGCCGTTCGACAACCTGAAGGTCCGCCAGGCGATCAACTACGCGATCGACCGCAACCAGATCAACGACCTGCTGTACCAGGGCACCAGCCAGCCGATGTGGGGTGACTGGACCACCGAGAGCTCGTACTTCAACCCGAAGAACGACGAGCTCTACGCCTACAACCCGAAGAAGGCCAAGAAGTTGCTGAAGGAGGCGGGGGTCGAGAACCTCACCTACGACCTGATCAGCAACTCGACGCCGGACACGACGCGGGTGGGCGAGATCATGAAGGAGCAGATGGCCGAGGCCGGCATCACGCTGAACCTCACCAACACGACGAACATCGTGCAGGACTTCTTCACCGACCAGAAGGCTCCTTCGGCACTGATCCCGCTCCGCCGCGCCGGCCTCGACAAGGTCACTCGCAACCTGCAGCTCGGCAGCATCGGCGACACGTGCGGCTACGACGACCCGAAGCTCAACGCCTACGTCTCCAAGCTCAAGGAGCTCGGCGCGGGGTCCAAGGAGTACACGAAGACCTGGCAGGACATGGAGGGCTACATCGTGGGCAACGCCCTCCACCAGTTCATCATCTGGTCGCCGGCGGTGAACGTGTACAACCCCGACGAGATCAAGAAGGTCGCGTACGCCCCCGACGTGCTCGGCCAGCTGCGCTTCGACGCCTTCAAGACCCAGGTGAAGTAGCAGCCACCGAAGCGTTCCACGGTTCGACGCTCGGCGCCGGGACTCAGGTCCCGGCGTCGAGCCGCGTCACGAGACGCCGCACACCCGGGTCGCGCCCCCCGGCAGCGTGAGCAGGACCGCGCCACCGTCGCGTGGCCCGTCGAGGGGCCCGATGTTGAGCACCAGGTCCGCCGTCGGGTCGAGCATCCCCTCGACATCCTCGCCCGCGAACGAGCCGTCGGGTCGCTCCACTCGCATCTTGAGCGTGCCGTCACCCTGGACGCCGACCGTGACGCTCCCCTTCGTGAGCAGCTGCACGGTCGCCCCGGCCCGCGGCGCGTCGAAGAGCACGCAGTTCGGGATGTCGTTCACCGGCGCGCTCGTCGCGCCCTGCACCTCACCCACCTGCACCGCGGCCGGGTTCCGGGTGAGCCCGGCAATGGCGGCGGGAAGCAGCTGGAGGTCGAGCCGCGCCAGCACGGTGTGGCGGTCGTCCTCCCGGAGGCCGTCGAGCGACGGCAGCTTCCCGTCGCGGTCCATCGCGGCAATCTTCTCCACCGACACCTGCGGCTCGAACATGAACAGGGGATGGCCGCCCAGGATCTGGTGGCCCTCACGCACGAGCTGCGCGGTGGTGAGGAACGCCGCCTTCTCCACGCGCTTGTTCTCCTCGACGCTGTCCACGTAGTTGTCGAAGATCCGCACCTGCGCGATCACGACGATCACGAGGAGCGCGCCGGTGACGACCGGCACGACCTGGCCGAACTTCGCTCGCGCCAAGCGCTGGACGAGCCAGTCCAGCGCGGCCGCGATCACCGGGAGGACGAGCACGACGGTGATGTACGCGTAGCGGGACAGCGACCCTTCGGTGATGGTGGCACGGCGCCACCCGGTGAGCGTGAGCGACACGACCGCGCCGAGCGCGAGGACCGCGGGGAACATGAGCGTGCGCGGCACGGGGCGGCGCGTGAGCTGCCAGACCAGCCACGCGAACGTTGCGAGCACGATGACGACGCCGAGCGCGCGCAGACGCGCCACGTCGCCAACCGCGTCGGTGAGGCCGTCCCACACGAACCCGGGCACCACGCGGTACGAGAGCGTGGTGACGTCCTTCTCCTGACTGCCGTACGCGACGTACCACCACGCGTACGCGACCGCGGGCAGCGCGGCCACCGCGAACGCGACGCGCCAACCACGGCGCAGGACCGCGACGAGAGCGACCACTCCGAGCATGGTGATGCCCAGTCCGGAGCACGCCATGGCGACGGTGAGGAGGATCGACGCGACGCCGTCGCGCCAGCCGAGCGGGCCCCGCTCCGGAAGGAGGAGCAACGCACCGAGGCCCAGCGCGAGCGGAGAGATGAGCTGCACCTGCCACACGTTGGTGAGGTTCTCGAAGCCGGGTCCCGGTACCGCGATGACCGCCACGACCCCGAGCGCCAGCCACGGGTCGATCGCCGACCGCACCATCACGTGCCACAACAGCACCACGATCGCGAGGTGCACCACCACGAGCAGGAGCACGTAGGGCCAGTACTCGCGCACGCCGAAGAGCGAGTCGAGGGCGCGGAACACGAGGATCGGCACCGTCGACCAGTGCTCGTTGTGAGGTTCGAACAGCCCGAGCTGACCCGGCCCCGGACTCACCCGCCGGTCGAGGAGGATGAACCAGTCGTCGCCGCCGAACCAGAGGTTCCAGTTGCGGTCGACGAGCCACGCGCCCGAGACCACGACGACGATCCAGAGGCCGAGTCGAGCGCGTCGGGCACGGAGCACTGCCGTCGCCTCGGACCCGACCATGACGGGCGGACGCTACCAGAGCACCCCCGGGATCCCAGGGCGCCCGTCCGGGGTCAGCGGCCGTGCACGTGCTGGTGACGCAGCCGCGCGACGCGCTCCGCGGTCGGCGGGTGCGAGCTCCAGAGGTTGGCGAACTCGACCTTGCGACCGGTGAGCGGGTTCACGATGTACGCCTGCGCCTGCGCGGGGTTGACATCCATCGGTCGCTGCTTCACGTACGCCTCGATCTTCTCGAGCGCACGAGCGAGCGGTTCGCCGTCGTGCAGCAGATCGGCGCCACTCGCGTCGGCCTGGAACTCGCGGCTGCGCGACAGGGCCATCTGCATCATGCCCGCGGCGATCGGGGCGAGGATCGCCATGGCGATCGCACCGAACGCGTTGCCGCCGTCCCGGTCACCACCCCCGCCGAAGATCGCGCCCCACATCGCCATGCGGGCGACGAACGTGATGCCGAGCGCCACCGCGGCCGCAACCGAGCTGATGAGGATGTCGCGGTTCGCCACGTGCGACAGCTCGTGGGCGAGCACGCCGCGCAGCTCGTCACGGTCGAGCACCTGCAGGATGCCCTGCGTGACGCACACCGCCGCGTGGTGCGGGTTGCGGCCGGTGGCGAACGCGTTGGGTTGGTCGGCGGGCGACAGGTACAGCTTCGGCATCGGCATGCCCGCCTGCTGGGTGAGCTCCTCGACGATGGCGTACACGTCGGGGAGCTCCTCGCGGGTCACCGGCCTCGCCTGGGCCGCCTTGATCGCGAGGGTGTCGCTGAACCAATACGAGCCTCCGACGAACACCAGGCCGAGGGCGAGGCCGATCAGGAGGCCGGTGCTGCCGCCGATGGCGCCACCGACGAGCATGAACAGGGCGCCGAGGGCGGCGAGCAGGACCGCGGTCTTCACTGCGTTGCGCATCGTGTTCCACCTCTTGGGTCCGGGGGATGGACCCGACGTCGGTGCAACGCTGCGCCCTCCTCGCGCGTTCCCGGGCGATCAGCCCGCTCCGCGGGTGCTCGCCCTCGGGACGGAGCGAGCCGGGGCGAGGGACGGAGGGAGCGGAGCGAACGAGGGTGATCAGTCGTAGTAGCCGCTGTGGAAGTACACGCAGGGCACGCCTTCGGAGCGGAACATGGCGACGTTGCGCCGGTCGTCCTCGAACGAGAGACGCAGCTCGAAGCCGTAGTTGCGCAGGTCCCACAGCGACGCCTGCTTGAAGTCGCGCGCCATCTCGTAGTCGCCCCACGGGCGCATGAGGAGCACATCCCAACGGATGCGGTACCGGCGCAGCCACGCCTCGGTGAGGTGGTGCACGCGCTCGGGTCGGGCGGTGAGCAGCACGATGCGCAGCGCGGGATCGAGGAGGTCGAGGAGCACCTTCATCTCCTCGATGACCGGATCGTCGCCGCACGCCTCGAAGAACGCGTTCCAGTTGCGTCGCGGCGCCTCCAGGTAGTGCTGACGGCTGACCGCGTCGGAGAGCACACCGTCGATGTCGACGACGACCGCGGGGCCGGGATCGACTGGGCCCGCGTGCCAGGTCCAGTAGTCGGGGACGTGACCGGTCCCGGGGCACGGCGACACTGTCGTTCCGACCGCCTCAGTCCTCGTCGGTGGCGGCGGCGAGGTATCGAGCCTTGATCCCCTCCACCACCGAGGGGTCGGCGAGCGTGGTGGTGTCGCCGAGGGCTTGGTCCTCGGCGACGTCGCGCAGGAGTCGGCGCATGATCTTGCCCGACCGCGTCTTGGGCAGGTCTTCGGTGAACAGCACCGACTTCGGCTTCGCGATCGGGCCGATGGTGTGACCGACGTGGTCACGCAGATCCGCGACCAACGCGTCGGTCGGGTCGTTGCCGGCGCGCAGGATGACGAAGGCGCTGATGGCCTGGCCCGTGGTCGCGTCCTTGGTGCCCACGACCGCAGCCTCCGCGACCGCGGGATGCCCGACCAACGCGTGCTCCACCTCCGCGGTGGAGATGTTGTGGCCCGACACCAGCATCACGTCGTCGACCCGGCCGAGCAGCCAGTAGTCGCCGTCGTCGTCGCGCTTGGCGCCGTCGCCCGCGAAGTACTTGCCCGGGAACCGGCTCCAGTACGTGTCGCGGTAGCGCTCCGGATCGCCCCACACGCCCCGCAACATCGACGGCCACGGATGGGTGAGCACCAGGTACCCGCCACCGGGGATGCCGACGGCCTCGCCGGCGTCGTCGACGATGTCGGCTCCGATGCCGGGGATGGGCCCGGTCGCGCTCCCCGGCTTGGCGGTGCTGATGCCCGGGAGCGGCGTGACCATGATGGCACCGGTCTCCGTCTGCCACCACGTGTCGACGATCGGGCAGGTGCCGCCGCCGATCTCCTGCCAGTACCAGACCCACGCTTCGGGGTTGATGGGTTCACCCACGCTGCCGAGGAGGCGCAACGACGAGAGGTCGTGGCCGTCGGGGAACTCGCGTCCCCACTTCATGAACGTGCGGATGGCGGTGGGCGCGATGTAGAGGATGGTCACGCCGTAGCGCTCGACCATGTCCCACAGGCGGTCCTTGCCCGGGTGGTCGGGCGTGCCCTCGTAGAGCACCCCCGTGCAGCCGTTCATGAGCGGTCCGTAGACGATGTACGAGTGGCCGGTGACCCAGCCGACGTCGGCGGCGCACCAGTACACGTCGGTGTCGGGCCGCAGATCGAACACGTTCCGGTGCGTCCACGCGACCTGCGTGAGGTAGCCGCCGGTCGTGTGCATGATGCCCTTGGGCCGCGCGGTCGTGCCGCTCGTGTAGAGCAGGTAGAGGAGGTCCTCGCTGTCCATCGGCTCCGGCGCGCAGTCGGGCGACTGCTGAGGCACGAGGTCGTGCCACCACACGTCGCGGCCTTCCACCATCTCGACGTCCTGGCCCGTGCGCTGCAGCACGAGCACCTTCTCGATGGTGGGACATTCCGCCACCGCGATGTCGGCGGTCTCCTTGAGCGGGACGATGCTCCCGCGCCGCCATGCGCCGTCACCGGTGATGAGCACCTTGGCCCCGGCGTCCTGGATGCGGTCGCGCAACGAGTCGGACGAGAAGCCGCCGAACACCACCGAGTGCGCGGCACCGATGCGCGCGCACGCGAGCAACGCCATCGGTAGTTCGGGGACCATGCCGAGGTAGATGTTGACCCGGTCACCCTTCTGCACACCGAGGTCCTTGAGCGCGTTGGCGAGCTGCGAGACGTCGTGGAGGAGATCGGCGTAGGTGAGGGTGCGGGTGTCGCCGGGTTCGCCTTCCCAGTGGTAGGCGACCTTGTCGCCGCGACCGGCATCGACGTGGCGGTCGAGGCAGTTGTACGAGGCGTTGAGCTTCCCGCCCAGGAACCACTGGGCGAAGGGCAGGTCCCACTCGAGGACCGTGTGCCACGGCTCGAACCAGTCGAGCAGTTCCGACTGCTTCGCCCAGAACGCCTCGGGGTCGGCGTTGGCCTCGGCGTAGACGTCGGGGGACGAGATGCGAGCCTGCGCGGCGAACTCGGGCGGCGGCGGGAACGTGCGGCCCTCGGCGAGCAGCGACTCGATCGTGTCCGACTTCTCCACCATCACAGACCCCCGTGGTCCCACCGGCTGGGCAAGCGGAGTCACCCTACGCGCGTTTTCGCTCCCGCTCGCTCCCGCTCGCTCCGTCCGCGGGTCAGCGGGTGAAGACCAGCACCCGATGGGCGCCGAGGCCTCCGGGGTCGACCAGCGCGGCACCCTCGCTCACCCGGCTGCGGTGACGCACGGCTTCGAGGTCGCCGACGTGGGCGCGAGCGTCCCATTCGCGACGCGCGTCGTCGACGAGGTCGTCGAGCCCGAGCGTGTGCAGCCACTCGGCCTGGGTCACGTCGAGCTCGAGGCGGAACCCGGCCCGCTCGGCCGCGTGCACCAGGTACTCCCGCGGGACGTCGAACGTGATGTCCTGCGCGCCGGGGGCCGCGAGCGGGGCGACCCCGCGGTCGTGTTCACGGTACGTGCGCAACCATCCCGATTCACCACGCGACACCAGCTCGGCGCCCGTCGCGGTGTAGTCGACCACGACCAACCGTCCACTGCGCAGCGCGACCGCGCACGCGTGCAGCCAACTCACCAATGCCGTGGGCACCGGCACGCGCGCGCCGTCCGGCGGATCGGCCACGACGAGATCGGCCTCGGCTGCGAGCTCGCCGGGCGCGGGGACCACGCTCTCGACCAGGCCGTCGCCGTCGACCGCGACCCGCACCTCCCACCACGTGCGGTCGCGCCGTTCGACGACCCGGAACGGGAGGTTGTCGAGCAACTCGTTGGCGAACACCACGCCCGCGAGCGGTACCTCCGGGAGCTCGTCGAGCGCGGTGACGATCGGTCCCATGCCGGTGACCGGCACCGGCGCGTCTTCTTCGTCACGCACCATCGGACCGAGCGCGTCCTCGAACGGCTCGACGGTGAGCAGGTCACGCTGCGCGGCCCGCAGTCCCGGCGAGCGCTCGACGAGCACGTAGCGCAACGCGCTCGCGCACTCGGGCCCGGCGGCGAGGACGTCGGCGGCGAGGCGGCCCCGTCCGGCACCGGCCTCGATCACGAGGTACGGATCCGGCTCCTCCGCCGCGCGCCACCACCCGTCGAGCGCACGCGCGACGAGCGCGCCGAACGACGTGCCCACCTCGGGGCTGGTCACGAAGTCGCGTCCCGCGCGCCCCGCCCCGCGGGCCCGGGTGAAGAACCCACCTTCGCCGTAGAGCGCGAGCTCCACGAACGTGTCGAACCCGATCGGTCCCTCCCGCCCGATCCGCTCGGCGATCTCCTCGTACGCGTCCATCAGCATTCCTGCGTCGAACGTGCGGCACGCGGCCGCACGTTCGGTGCATGTCCGGAGGGGTGGTGACTCAGATGGGGAAGGCGAGCTCGCCGATGCGGGCGACGATCTGCGGGTAGATGCCGACGACGACGGTGAACGCCACGCACAGGCCGATGGCCACCGTGAGGGCAGCCGGGATGGGCTTCGACGAGGTCGCGGCCTCGGGCGCCGGGTCGTGGAACCACATCTTCCGGGCCACACCGGCGTAGTAGAAGAACGCGATCACCGAACCGAGCGCCGCGATCACGCCGAGCGTGACCGCCGACGGCGAGTTGGCGTCGAGCACGGCGCGGAACATCACGAACTTGGCGAACCAACCCGCGAACGGCGGGATGCCCGCCAGCGAGAACAGGAAGATGGTGAGCGTGATCGCGAGGCCGGGACCGGTCTGACCCAGCCCGGCATAGGTGTCGATCTCGGCGCTGCCCGTGCGGCGCGCCACCGCGATCACCACCGCGAACGCACCCAGGTTCATCGCGGCGTAGATGAAGAGGTAGATGAGCACCGCTTCGAACGACACGCGCGCGGCGCCGCCGTCGCCCGCCACGGCGAGCGGCACGAGGATGAAGCCGCCCTGCGCGATCGACGAGTACGCGAGCATGCGCACGATGTTGGTCTGGCGCAGCGCGACCAGGTTGCCGAAGATGATCGACGCCGCGGCCAGCACCCAGATCATCGGTTCCCACGAGTCCTGCGCCGGGAAGAACCCGTAGCGGATGATCGTGAGCAGGGCCACGAAGCCGCCCGCCTTCGACGCGGTGGAGAGGAAGGCCGTGACCGGGGTGGGCGCGCCCTCGTAGGTGTCGGGGGTCCAGAAGTGGAACGGCACCGCGCTCACCTTGAACGCGAAGCCCCCGATGGTGAGGAAGATCGCCACCGCCAACAGTGGTGACGTGCCGTGCACGATGATCGAGCGGCGGATGTCGACCAGCAAGGTGGAACCGCCGGTCTCGCCGAACACGATCGACATGCCGTAGAGCATGATCGCCGACGACAGGACGCCGATGATGAAGTACTTGATCATCGCTTCGTTCGACTTCGAGTCGTGCTTGCGCCAACCCGCGAGGACGAACGTGGGGATGGTGATGGTCTCGAGCGCCACGAAGATCGAGATCAGATCGCGCGCGGATGCCATCGCCAGCATGCCCAACACCGACGTGAGCATCAGGAAGTAGAACTCGGCCTGGTGGTAGTCGCCGTCGGAGATGTAGTCCGACGCCATCAGCAGCACGACGTACGTGACCACGAGGAAGAAGCCCTGGAACGCGAGCGCGTACCCGTCGACCACGAACGCGCCACCGAACATCACGCGGTCGGTGCCGTCGGCCGCCAGCGTGATCACCGGGATGAGCGCAGCGAGCACGCCGACCGACGCGATCCGCGAGCTGGTGAACCGCGAACGCTCGGGCCAGACGAGGTCTGCGATCAGGACGACGAGGATCGTCGCCGTGAGGACGAGCTCCGGCGCGATCGCGTGGAAGTCGACGTGCGGATTCACCTACAGCGCCCTGGACAACCCGTTGACCAGGTGGGTCACCGGCAGGTCGGTCATCTTGAACAGGAGCTGCGGGTACAGACCGAGCGCCACGATGAGCAGGAGCATGGGGGTCCACGCGATCCACTC
>CAVRGS010000004.1:0-205251 GCA_963720765.1 uncultured Actinomycetes bacterium | reverse complement strand
GACGACTCATCCCCGACCAGTTGGACAATCCGGCCGTCCTCGCGGCGGTGTTCGCGGCGTTCGCGTGCGCGGACGCGGTGCGGGCCGAGGCCGGGCTGGTGGCGGTGACGGCGATGGGGTTCGTGCTCGCGGCACAACAGCGGGTCGTGGTGCGCCATGTGTTGGAGTTCAACGAGACCTTGCGCATCATCTTCGTCTCCGGGCTCTTCATCCTGCTCGGCGCCGCGATCGAGACCGCGACGCTCGGATCGCTCGAGTGGCGCAACGTCGTGTTCTTGGCGTTCCTGGTGGTCGTCGTCCGCCCGCTGGCGGTCGCGCTGTCAACGATCCGATCACCGTTGCGATGGCAGGAGCGCGTGTTCATCGGTCTGACTGCCCCGCGCGGAATCGTCGCAGCTGCGGTGGCATCCGTGTTCAGCCTCGCGTTGTCCGAACAGGGTCTCCCGGGCTCACAGGTGCTCGTGTCCGCGACGTTCACCGTCATCGTGGGAACCGTGCTGCTCTCAGGTCTCGGCTCGCGTGCCCTCGCGACGCGATTGGGTCTGGTCGATCCGACACGGTCGACCGTCGTCGTCCTCGGAGCCAACCTTCTCGGTCGCGAGCTGGCGCGGTCTCTCGAAGAACACGATGTTCCGGTGATCGTCATCGACATCGACCGGGACAACCTCAGCGCGGCCCGTATGGACGGTCTCGGCACCTACTCGGGCACCGTGCTCGCCGACGACACCTGGAACTCGGTCGAGCTCGAACACGCGGCCGCGTTCGTGGCCGTCACGCCCAACGACGAGCTCAACACCCTCGCAGTTCGTCACGCCGGCGCGATCCTCGGCCGTTCCGCCGTGTTCCAGACCGTGCCCCACCGACGTGAGCATCAGCGGTGGTCGGTGCTGCCGGTCGGCACCTTCGGTCAACCCTTGTTCGCGCCCTCGATCGACACTCCCGCCTTGGAAACCCGTCTCGCGGATTCGTGGCAGATCCACTCGACGAAGATCACCGCTCGGTACACCGCCGACGACTACGAGCGCGACCACGCCGATCGCGTCGTCCTCTTCGTGATCGACGAGCGCAAACGGCTCAGGATGGCAACCTCATCGAAGGAACGAGCCTTCGGGACCGGTGACGTCGTCGTCGCGCTCTTCTCAGATGCGAACGCCACCTCGGGTGTCGAGCGATGAGGCACGCGTCGCGGTTCTCCCGTCCGTCGGGCCACCACTCTTCGTGGTGGACGAGCAACCGAATCCGGGATCGCCGAATCGCGCCGCGCTCGTATGCCGTGACCTGCACCGTTCCGGTGGGCGAGGGGGGACTTGAACCCCCACATCCTTTCGGACACAGGCACCTGAAGCCTGCGCGTCTGCCAATTCCGCCACTCGCCCGGAGTGCGACAGGGTAGCCCGACGCCCACCGCCGAACATCTCGAAGTTGACCGTCACCGGCGCCAGCGAACCTCGAGATGCTCGCCGCGCGGGGCAGGTGCAGGTTCGTTGCGGGGCCTGCTCGGTACACTCTCGGCGTGGGACTCCAGGGGTTCGAGCGGAGGCTCGAGCGGCTGGTGGAGGGGACCTTCAACAAGGCCTTCCGCAGCGGACTCCAGCCCGTCGAGATCGGTCATCGGGTGACTCGCGTGCTCGACGACGGCCGCGCGCTCGGTGTCAACGGCCGCCCGGTGGCACCGAACAACATCGGGGTGTACCTCTCCCCCGCCGACTTCGAGCGCTTCAGCTCGTTCGCCGAGGCGCTGGCCCGCGAACTGGCCGAGGCCGCCCGCCAGCACGCCCGTGACGAGGGTTACCAATTCGTCGGTCCGGTGACCCTCACCCTCGTGCCCGACGACACCCTCAAGACCGGCGACTACGACGTGGTGGCCGAGATCGCCGAGGGCGCCGGCGGCCACGTGGGATCGCTGGTGCTGCCCGACGGCCGCCGGGTCGGCCTCGGCGAGCACACCACTTCGCTCGGCCGGAACTCCGACTGCACCGTGAGCCTGGCCGACCCCCGGGCTTCGAGGCGCCACGCCGAGATCCGCCCCACCGCCGACGGCTTCGTCATCGCCGACCTCGGATCGATGAACGGCACGCTGGTCAACGGCACCGCGATCAAGGAACGCGTGCTGCACGACGGCGACGAGATCTCGGTGGGAGCGACGGTGTTGCGCTTCGAGGCTTCGTAGTGCCCGAGTCGGTCCTCACGATCCTGAAGTTCTGCTTCCTCGCACTGCTCTACCTGTTCCTGTTCCGGGTCGTGCGGGTGGTCGTGAAGGAGATGCGCGCCCCGGCGCCGGTGCCCGAGCAACCCGCGGCACCCCCGAGCGCCGCTCCGGTGCCGGCGTCGCGCCCCGCGAAGCCGGCCAAGGGTCGCGGTCCCGGACGGCTCCGGATCCTCGAGCCGCCGGCGCGCCAGGGCGAGAGCTTCGCGCTCACCGACGAGCTCACCGTCGGCCGCGGCGGTGGGTGCGGCATCGTGCTCGCCGACGACTCGTTCGTCTCCACCGTGCACGCGCGCGTGTTCCGGCGCGACGGCGCGGTCTACGTGGAGGACCTCGGCTCGCGCAACGGCACGCTGCTCAACGGCGAGCCGCTCGTGCACGCGGCGCAACTCCGACGCGGCGACCACGTGCAGTTCGGCCAGACCGTGGCGGAGGCAGTCAGGTGGACGGAGCAGGCGCCGTGAGGCTCGTCATGGGGGCCGCCACCGACGTCGGCCGGGTCCGCGACGGCAACGAGGACGCCTACCTCGTCGACGACGCGATGGGCCTGATCGCCGTCGCCGACGGCATGGGCGGGCACCGCGCGGGCGAGGTCGCCAGCGCCACCGCGCTCGAGGCGCTGCGCGCCGCGATCACCAGCGGGCGCCCGCTGCGCGAGTCGATCGAGGACGCCAACGAGGCCGTCTTCACCAAGTCGCTCACCGACACCAGCCTGCGCGGCATGGGCACCACGCTCACCGCGGGCACGCTCGTGGCCGGCGACACGGTGCTCATCGGCCACGTCGGCGATTCGCGCGCCTATCTCCTGCACGACGGCGAGCTGCGCCAGGTCACCGACGACCACAGCCTGGTCGAGGAGCTCGTGCGCGAGGGACGGCTCACCGCCGACGAAGCCGCGGTGCACCCGCAACGGTCGATCATCACGCGCGCGCTCGGTGTCGACGCGTCGGTCGAGGTCGACGTGTACCCGGTGGAGCTCGTGCCCGGCGACCGCCTCCTGCTCTGCTCCGACGGCCTCACCGGCATGGTGCAACCCGACGACATCGCCGCCGCGCTGCGGCGCGAGAGCGACCCGGACGCGCGGCGATGCAGCTGGTCGACGCCGCCAACGCGGCCGGCGGCGAGGACAACATCACCGTGGTCGTGGTCGCGGTCACCGACGAGGCGCCGCTCCGCGAGCTCCCCGACGGTGATCGAGCCGATCGAGGCCACCGTCGTCGACGACGAGCCCCCAGCCGAACCCGGCGAGCGGCGCCGGCGCGGGATGCGCGGGGTCGGCCGGGTGCTGCTGTGGGCACTGCCGATCGTGCTCGTGCTCGGCATCGCGGTCGCCGCGGTCGGCTGGTACGCGCGCAAGGACTACTACGTCGGCGCCAGCCAGGGTCAGGTCACGGTGTACAAGGGCGTGCCCGGCGGGCTCGCGGGGTGGAACCCCACCATCGAGCAGCGGACGTCGCTCGACGTCGCCGACCTCCGCCCGGCCGCCCAGGCCCAGGTGCGCGAGCACCAGACGTTCTCGTCGCGCGCCGACGCCGCCGCGTTCGTCGCCCGGCTGAAAGGCCAGGACGACGACGACCAGCACCAC
Organism: uncultured Actinomycetes bacterium; assembly: GCA_963720765.1. Classification (GTDB taxonomy): domain Bacteria; phylum Actinomycetota; class Acidimicrobiia; order IMCC26256; family DASPTH01; genus DASUAS01. The sequence continues at coordinate 201,460 of CAVRGS010000004.1, read as the reverse complement.
GACCAGCACCACGACCACGACCACGACCACCGCGCCACCGACGACCGCCGCGCCCGCGCCTGCGGCATGAAGTCACCCACCGCGCGACGGCGTCGCAGCCGGGAGCTCGGCCTCGGGCTCCTCGCCGTCGTCGTCACCGGCGCCGGCTACGTGCTGCTGCTCCTCGCCGACCGCCCCGACATCCCCGCCGACCTCTGGGTGTTCCTGCTCGCGGTGCTCGGCCTCTACGTGGTCGCGCACCTCGCGGTGCGACGGTTCGCGCCGCGCTCCGATCCCACGCTGCTGCCGATCGCGTTCCTGCTCAACGGCATCGGCTACTTCACCATCTCGCGCCTCGACCGCGACCTCGCCCGCGTGCAGGCGGTGTGGACCGCGGTGGGCATCGCCGCGTTCGTGCTCACGCTCGTGGTCGTGCGCAACGTCCGCACGCTCGAGCGCTACAAGTACACGTTCCTGCTGCTCGGCGTCGCCGCGCTGCTGCTGCCGTCGTTGCCCGGTGTCGGCCAGGAGATCAACGGCGCGCGGCTGTGGGTGCACATCGGCCCGGTGAACTTCCAGCCCGGCGAAGCGGCCAAGGTGCTCCTCGTCATCTTCTTCGCCGCGTACCTCGTCGACAAGCGCGAGCTGCTCGCCACCGGCACGCGCCACATCGGCCGACTCCGGCTCCCCGACCCGAAGCACCTCGGTCCGCTCCTGCTCGCGTGGGGCTTCTCGATCCTCGTGATGGTGCGCGAGAAGGACCTCGGATCGTCGCTGCTCTTCTTCGCGGTGTTCGCGGCGATGCTCTACATCGCCACCGACCGCGGCGTCGTACCTCTTCGTCGCGCTGGCGATGTTCCTCGCCGGCGCGTTCGTGGCGTACCAGCTGTTCGGCCACGTGCAGGACCGCGTGAGCTCGTGGATCGACCCGTGGTCGGTGTCGCAGACCAAGGGCTTCCAGCTCGTGCAGTCGATGTTCGCGCTCGGCTCGGGAGGTTTCGCGGGCACCGGGCTCGGGCTCGGCAGTCCCCAGAAGATCCCGAACGCGTCGACCGACTTCGTGATGTCCGCCATCGGCGAGGAGCTCGGGCTGCTCGGCACCGTCGCGGTCTGCATCATGTTCCTGCTGCTCGTCGGCAGCGGGTTCCGCATCGCCATCCAGGCCGACCGCCCGTTCTCGAAGCTGTTCGCGGCCGGGCTCACGACGATCATCGGCGTGCAGACGTTCGTGATCGTCGGCGGTGTGATCCGCGTGATCCCGCTGACCGGCGTGACGCTGCCGTTCGTCTCGTACGGCGGCTCGTCGCTGATCGCCAACTTCGTGATCATCGCGTTGTTGCTGCGCATCTCCGACGAGACGGTCGCGCGCGCCGAAGCACCCGGCGCGGTCGCGACCGCGCGCACCGCGATCGGGGGGGCCGGCGGCCACGGCGGGCTCGGCGGACAAGGAGGTGACGCCGTCGGTGCCACGCCGCCGGCGCGCCGGTGAACCGGCCGATCCGCCGCGTCGGCGTACGCGGTGACCGTCCTCATCCTGTTGCTGGTCGCGCAGCTCACCTACCTGCAGGTGGTCGACGCCGACAACCTCGCCAACGACCCGAAGAACGTACGCACGCGCTGAAGGAGTACAACCGGGCCCGCGGCAAGATCCTCACCGCCGACGGCCAGGTCGTCGCGGAGTCGATCCCCACCACCGGCGACTTCAAGTACCTGCGCTTCTACCCGCAGGTGATCTCTTCGCGCACGTCGCCGGCTACCAGTCGTTCGTCAACCTGGTGGGCAGCACGGGCGTCGAGGAGTCGTACAACGACGTGCTCACCGGCAAGGACACCGCTTGCAGCTCGACAACCTCGGCAACGTGCTCAGCGGGAAGGAGCAGACCAACGACGTCGTGCTCTCGCTCTCCAAGACGGCGCAGCAGACGGCAGAGCAGGCGCTGGCGGGCCAGCGGGGCTCGATCGTCGCGCTCGACGTGCAGACCGGCGCGGTGGTGGCGATGTACTCGAACCCCAGCTTCGATCCGAACGGCCTGTCGGTACACGACACGCCAGGACGTGCAGACCGCGTTCAACAACATCAACAGCGGCGACGACAGGCCGCGCTGCAGCGGCGTACCGCGACCGCTATCCACCGGGTTCGACGTTCAAGACCATCACCACCAAGTCGGCGCTCGAGACCAACACCGCGACGCCCGACACCGAGTTCCCGTTCAGCGACGGCTTCCAGATCCCCGGCATCCAGAACCCGCTGCGCAACTTCGGGAACGGGTCGTGTGGCGGGCACGCTGACCGACAGCCTGGTCGAGTCGTGCAACGCGACGTTCGCGCAGCTCGGCTACGAGATGGGCGACGCGTTCGCACCCGCGATGGACCAGTGCGGCATCAACCAGGCGCCGCCGATCGACCTCTCACCGCCGCGGCCGAGAGCGTCGGCCCGACGTGGGTGCCGACGAGCCGCGCTTCGCGCTGGCGGGCATCGGCCAGGGTGACGTCTCCACGTCGCCCTTGGAGATGGCGCTCATCGCCGAGGGCATCGCCAACGGCGGTGTCATCAAGGAACCCCACGTCGTGTCGGAGGTCCGCGCAGCAGCGACGGCACGACGGTGCGCACGATCGAGTCGAAGGACTGGACGACGTGCATGCAGCCGACCACCGCGGCCGCGCTCACCAACATGATGGTGCAGGTCGTGGACCAGGGTCCGGCACGAGCGCGCGATCGACGGGGTCACCGTCGCCGGCAAGACCGGCACCGCGCAGACCACAGAAGGCGAGTCGCCGCACGCGTGGTTCATCGCCTTCGCGCCCGCCGAAGCGCCGCGCTACGCGGTCGCGGTGATCGTCGAACACGGCGGGAACTACGGCAACGAGGCCACCGGTGGCCAAGTCGCCGCACCGAAGGCGAAGCCGTACTCCAGAACCTGCTGGCCACGAACCCGTGAGTAGCCTGCCGTGACCATGTCGCCGACCAGCCGCGTCTTCGCGAACCGCTACGAGTTGGGCGACGAGATCGGCCACGGCGGCATGGCCGACGTGTACCTCGCGCACGACCGGCTGCTCGACCGGCGCGTCGCGGTGAAGGTGCTGTTGCCCGAGTTCGCGTCCGACGCCACCAACGTCGAGCGCTTCCGGCGTGAGGCGCAGGCGGCCGCGGGGCTCAATCACCCGCACATCGTCTCGGTCTACGACTGGGGCGAGGAAGACGACACCTCCTTCATCGTGATGGAGTACGTCCCCGGGCAGACGCTCCGCGAGATCCTCCAGACGTACGGCCGCCTCGCGCCGATGGACGCGGCGCGCATCGCGGCGGAGATCGCCGACGCGCTCTCGTTCGCGCACGCGCACGGCGTCGTGCACCGCGACGTGAAGCCCGGCAACGTGCTCATCACGCCGCAGGGTCAGGTGAAGGTCACCGACTTCGGCATCGCGCGCGCGGAGACGAGCGAACCGCTCACGAAGACCGGCGCGGTGCTCGGCACCGCGACGTACTTCTCGCCCGAGCAGGCGCAGGGCTTCGCGCTCGACGGTCGCTCCGACGTGTACGCGCTCGGTGTCGTCCTCTACGAGATGCTCACCGGCGTCGCGCCGTTCACCGCGAGCAGCCCGGTGTCGATCGCGTACAAGCACGTGCGCGAGACACCGGCGCCGCCGTCGACGCTCGTGCCCGAGCTCGCGGGAGCGATGGATCGCATCGTGCTCACCGCGATGGCGAAGGACGTCGAGCAGCGCTACCCGTCGGCGCAGGACTTCCGCGCCGACCTCCTCCGCTTCGAGCGCGGACGCCCGCTCGCCGGCGCGCCGGACGACCGCGGCGCCGGCGTCGGTGCGCGTGGCCGCACCGGTCGCCGCCGCCGCCGTCGCCGCCGCGCCGGCCCCGCCGCCGCCGCAAGCGCGGCCGCTGGGGTCCCGCCGTCGTGATCGGCATCGCGCTCGCGTCTGCTCGTCGGGCTCATCGTGATCCTCCTCGCCAACTCCGACTTCGGCAAAGAAGGTCCCTCGGTCACGAAGCTCGACGTCCCCCGCGTGGCCGGTGTCCCCTACGGGCAGGCCGAGGCCGCGCTCAAGGCCGTCGGCTTCACCGTCGCCCGCAACGACGTCGACGAACCTCAGCAGGCGCCCGATCTCGTGCTCGGCCAGGACCCCGAGGCCGGTCGCAAGATCCCCAAGGGCGGGCTGATCACGCTCACGACGAGCAGCCCCACCATCGCCATGCCCGACGTGGTCGGGCAGCCCAAGGCCCAGGCGACCCAGACCCTCGCGGAGAAGTACCTCACGCCCAATTTCGTCGAAGAAGACAGCGACCAGCCTCCCGGCACGGTGCTGCGCAGCCGATCCCGCGGCCGGCGGCCCGGTGGCCAAGCTGCCTCAGGCGGGCGGCCCACGGTGTCGGTCGTGATCGCGCGCGAGCCGCTGGTCGCCGTGCCCGATGTGACCGGGCAGGACCCGTTCGCCGCCGCTGCGACGCTCGGCGGTGCCGGGTTCCAGGTGACGGTGGCGACGCCCCGAGCGACACCGTGCCGAAGGGCGGCGTCGTCGGCACCTACCCGCCGGCGGGCACCATGATCCCGAGGGGCGCGGCGATCACGCTGCTCGTGTCGACCGGCCCGAACACGGTGGCCATGCCCAGCGTGGTGAACATGCCGCGGGCGACGGCGGAGGCCCTGCTCAACCAGACCCTCGGATTGGGTGTGCAGGTGAACCTGGTCAACGCGGGACCGACGAAGAAGGGGATCGTCGTGTCGCAGAACCCGGCGGCGGGCACGCAGGTCGCCAAGGGCTCGACCGTCGCGATCTCCGTGGGGACTTGACCCTCGCCTCCTGGTACGCAGAGCACGGACGCCACGACCTGCCGTGGCGCCTGACGCGCGACCGGTGGGCGATCCTCGTGTCCGAGGTGATGCTCCACCAGACCCAGGTGCCGCGGGTGGCCGCGGTCTACGACGAGTTCCTCGCCCGCTTCCCCACCCCGACCGCGATGGCCGACGCGGGACCGGCGGCGGTGATCGGAGCGTGGGGTCGGCTGGGCTATCCGCGCCGGGCGCGACGTCTGTACGACAGCGCGGTCGTGCTGCGCGACCACGGTTGGCCCGACGACCTGACCGAGCTCCCGGGCGTCGGCCGCTACACCGCGGCGGCGATCGTCGCCCAGGCCGACGACGCCGACGTGCCCGCGATCGAGGTGAACATCCGGCGAGTCGCCGAGCGTGTGTGCGGCGAGCGGCTGTCGGAGCGCGCGGCGGAGGACGCGACGGTGCGCATCGGCCGTCCGCTGCGCGGACGCGATCGACTCCTCGCGCTCATGGACGTGGGCGCGCTGCTGTGCCGACCGCGTGAGCCGCGCTGTGGCGAGTGCCCGTTGCGACGACGCTGCGCGACGCGTGGCCCGCTCCCCGACGAGACCCGTCACCGGCAGGCGCCGTTCGCGGGCAGCTTCCGCCAACGCCGGGGCGAGGTGATGGCGCGCCTGCGCGCCGGCTCCGCACCCGCACGCGAGCTCGACGCCGACGCGTTGGCGTCGTTGGTCGACGACGGCCTCGCGGTGGTGGTGCGGGGCCGGGCTCGCCTGCCTTGACGCAGCTCCTCTCGCTCCCGCGTCCGTCCCGCGTCAGGTCCGGACCACGCCCAGGAAGTTGCCGAGGAGGAGGTGGCCGGCCTCGGTGAGGATCGACTCGGGGTGGAACTGCACGCCTTCGATCGGCAGGTCCTTGTGGCGCAGGCCCATGACCAGGCCGTCCTCGGACTCGGCGCTGATCTCGAGCACGTCGGGCACGGTGTCGCGCGCCACGACCAGCGAGTGGTAGCGGGTGGCGGTGAACGGGGACGGCAGCCCGGTGAACACGCCGCGCCCGTCGTGGGTGATCTGCGAGGTCTTGCCGTGCATGACGTGCGGGGCGCGCACGACGCGGCCGCCGAAGATCTGACCGATGCACTGGTGACCGAAGCACACCCCGAGCACCGGGACGCCGGCCTCGCCGAAGGCGCGGATGGCGTCGATCGACACGCCGACGTCGCCGGGTTCGTCGGGGCTGCCGGGTCCGGGTGACACGAGCACCGCGTCGGGCTCGAGCGCTTGCAGCTCGGCGAGGGTCACGGCGTCGTTGCGGTGCACGATCGGCTCCGCGCCGAGCTCACCCAGGTACTGGACGAGGTTGTAGACGAACGAGTCGTAGTTGTCGATGACCAGCACGCGCACGACGAGCACGCTACCGGGGCCGGGATCGCGGCGGTCAGCTGATTCGCTAAGGTCGCCCACCGTGGCCCGTACGAAGAAGGCTCCGCCGCCGCCGGCACGCCGCCCCACCAAGGGCTCGCGCTACACGCCGCCCGCGCCCAAGAAGGTGAAGCACAGCCACCTCTGGGTGCCGGTCACGATGTTCACGTGCCTCGCGCTCGGTGTGCTCGTGATCGCGGGCAACTACCTCGAGCTGCTGCCCGGCGGCGAGGTGAGCAACAACTTCCTGCTGATCGGCCTCGTGCTGCTGATCGCAGGCTTCGTGTTGTCCACGTTCTTCAAGTAGCGCGCACCGGCGGCGAAGACCGCCACGCCTCACGTGTCGTAGGCAACCACGGCCGCGACATCGGCGTCGACGCGGCATGACCGCCAACCCTCGAGCCTGCGGGCGTCTCGTCGTCCTGCTCGTCTCGGTGCTGCTCGCGTCCTGCAGCAGCGGCACCACCGGTGACTCGGCCCGCGCGCCGAGGGCGGCCGCGACGACGACCACGACTGCGACGACCTCGACCACCGGGAGTCCTGCTGCGGTCGGCACTCGGGTGTGCTCGACGAGCATCTACCAGGCCCCGACGCCTCCCAGGACCGACCGGCCCGACGATCTGCGGGTGGGACCGGTCCTGTTGGGCGGGATCAACCAGCCACAGGGTGGCAACCGGACTTCGCTGGCCGACCGGGTGGAGGTCACGGTCGTCAAGGTGCCCCTGTCGGTGTTCGGCACGAGCACACCCTCGGTGCGCGTGGCGGTCAGCGATCCGCGCGATGCAGTCCGCATCGTCTACGACGACGCAGATCTGGAGCGACTGAACGCCGGTCGGTACCGGTTCGCAGAGGGTGCGACGGCCGTGGACCTCCCGGGCCCGACGGCGTGCGGTGTGGCGGCGCAGGGGCTGATCCAGTTCAACGGCGGGTTCGTGGCCCGCGAACCGACGTGCGCGACCATCATCGCGTCGGTGGACGGTGCGGAAGCAGGACGTGGACGCGCACCCTTCGTCGGTGGCTCCTGTCCCTAGCCGTCCGAATTGTCCGAACCTCAGTTGTGTAACTTCACACAGGTTTCTCCACAGTCTGTGGAGAAACCCACGGCGTCAGCTCGGCGGCCCTTCGGCCACGAGCACCATGTCTTCACGGCAGTGCCGGGGTGCTTCCGGATCGTCCTGCGCCGCCGTCATCGTCACCTCGGCGCCGCACACGATGCAGCGGTAGTGCAGGTCGACGGGCTTGATGTCCTCGGGGTCCGGTTCGGCCGGGGGCGCCACGTGGAACTTCCGCAGCATGTTGGCCCCGATCACGTAGACGATCACGGCGACCACGACGCCGATCACGATGCGGAGAATCGTCCACGCCATGCCGTGATGCTCGCGCCGCAGCGGACCCGAACGCGAACGCGGCGTCGACGGGCCCGGTCAGAGCCGCTCGAACAGGGTGGCGTTGGCCTGTCCACCGCCCTCGCACATCAGTTGCAACCCCAGTCGGGAGGCGCTGCGCTCGAGCTCGCAGAGCAGGCTGGCGCTGAGCCGAGCCCCCGAAGCACCGAGCGGGTGCCCGAGCGCGATCGCGCCCCCGTTCACGTTCACCCGGTCGAGGTCGGCGCGCAAGTCGTGGGCCCACGCCAGCACCACGCTGGCGAACGCCTCGTTGATCTCGACCCGGTCGACGTCGTCGAGCGCGATCCCCGCGCGCTCGAGGATGCGCACCGTGGCAGGGATCGGCGCGGTGAGCATGAGGATGGGATCGTCGCCCGCCAGCGCGAACTGCACGATCCGCGCGCGGGGCGTGAGTCCGAGCCGGGCGGCTGCTTCCTCACTGGTGACGAGCACCGCCGCGGCGCCGTCGCTGATCTGCGACGAGTTCCCTGCGGTCACCACGCCGTCGGGCTTGAACGCGGGCTCGAGCGCGGCGAGCCGTGCTGCGGTGGAGTCGGGACGGATGCCCTCGTCGGCGGTCATCGGGCGCGACGTGCCGTCGACCACGATCGGCACCGGCACGAGCTCGCGGTCGAAACGGGCCTCGGTGGTCGCCCGTGCAGCGCGATGCTGCGACTCGAGCGAGAACGCGTCGAGCTGATCGCGCGTGAACCCCCACCTCTCGGCGATGAGCTCGGCCGAGATCCCCTGCGGCACGAGGTTCGGGTAGCGCTCCACCAGGCGCGTACCGAACGGATCGGCACCGAGCACCGCCGAACCCATCGGCACTCGGCTCATGCTCTCGACGCCCGCCGCGATCACCACGTCGTACGCGCCCGCCATCACTCCTTGGGCGGCGAAGTGCAGCGCCTGCTGCGACGACCCGCACTGGCGATCGACGGTGGTGCCCGGCACCGAGTGGGGGAAGCCGGCGGCGAGCAGCGCGTTGCGGCTCACGTTGAGCGCCTGTTCGCCCACCTGCGACACGCACCCGGTGATCACGTCGTCGACGAGCGCGGGATCGAGGTCGCTGCGGATCGCGAGCGACGACAGCACGTGGGCGAGGAGGTCGACCGCATGCCATCCGGCGAGCTGCCCGTTGCGCTTCCCGAGCGGCGTGCGGATGGCGTCGACGACGACGGCGGTGGGCATGGCGGGCTCCGGCTCGATTGGGCCAGCTCGGTGAGGGCGGGTCGGCCCCGAGGGTACCGGTGGTCCCCGGTAGCCTCGCCCGGTGCGCAACATGGACCGCTCGCTGGGCGACGGTGGCATGCCCCTGCTCGGGCAGCTCGGTGTGACCTTCGAGCGCTACGGCGAGGGCTGGGCGGAGGCGGCGTGGACCCCCACGGAGCTCGCCGGCAACCCGTTCGGCATCGTGCACGGCGGGGTGTACGGCGTGATCCACGATGCGGCGATGAACTTCGCCGCGAACAGCGCGCTCGAGTCGGGCGACCGGGTCGCGACGCTCGACGTCTCGTACCAGACCCGCCGTGCACCGAAGGTCGGTGACGCCCTCCGGGTGCGCGGCGAGGTCAGCCAGCTCACGCGCCAGGTCGCCTACACCGAGTCGACGGTCACCGACGCCGACGATGCCGTCGTGTCACGAGCGATGGCGACCTTCATCGTGCGCCGCAAGACCCAGTGACCGCGACCACACCGGCGGTCGACCCGGAGCCGAGCTCCGCCACCCGCCCGGGCCCGCTCTCCGGTCGCATCAAGCGCGGATGGATCCTCGAGGTGCTGGTCGGCATCGGCATCTACTTCCTCTACGACTGGCTCCGTGAGCAGGTCACGGGGAACAGCGTCGACGCGTACCGGCACGCGGTGCAGATCGTCGACGCCGAGAAGTTCCTCGGGCTCTACCACGAGTACTCGATCCAGCAGGCGTTCATCGGCCTCGACTGGTTCATGGCGTTCTGGAACATCTGGTACGGCACCATCCACTTCGTCATGCCGGTGGTCGTGCTCGTGTGGCTCTACCGCAAGCTGCCGGCGCGCTACGTGCGTTGGCGCAACACGCTGGTGCTGATGCTCGGCGTGTCGATCCTGGCATTCTGGGCGTATCCGCTGATGCCGCCGCGGTTGATGCCGACGAGGTACGGGTTCGTCGACACCGCCGCCGAGTTCTTCAACTTCGGCCCGCAGGTGCGCGTGCATCTCGGTCCCGACGGCCAGCCGTCGGCCCGGGCCATCGCGACCTACGGCAACCTGTTCGCGGCGATGCCCAGCCTGCACGTCGGATGGTCGACGTGGTCGGTGCTCGCGGTGTGGCCGCTGTTGCGCCGCACGTGGGCCAAGGTGCTGTGGGCGCTCTACCCCGTCAGCATCTTCTTCTGCATCGTGGTGACCGCGAACCACTGGATCCTCGACGCGGTCGGCGGATGGATCGTGCTCACGATCGGGTACGTCGGCGCACGCGGCATCGAGTGGCTGCTCCGCCGCCGCCGCCGCCGGCTGGGACGCGCGGCAGCAACACCGTGAACATGGCTACGTCGCTCGAGAGAACAAGACCCGCTCCAACAACACGAACTGGGCGACCCAGAGGATCCCGAATCCGCTGAGGTGCGCGACGAGGATCACGAAGGTGTGCAGCGGCTGACCGAGGTGCGCGCCGTGCAACCACGAGTCGGTGAGCGCGACGGCGAGGGTCGAGAGCACGAGGCCGGCGAACGACAGGATCCAGAACGGCATGATCTCGCGCCACAGGTCCGACGCGTCACGCTTGCCCCACGTCCACCTCCGATTGAGGTGGTAGGAGGGCACGGTGGCCACGGCGGTCGCGAGCACGTTGGCCACCCATGCCGCGAGACCGAGCCCGACGGTCGTGGCCGCGAGCGTGGTGAGGCTGACGATGGTGGTGATCACCGACACGCCCATGCAGCGCACGAGGCGCGTCACCAGCGTGGTGGTCGGTGTGGTCTGCGGAGGGAGGGTGGACGTGTCGATGCTCGCATCGTGCCGTACGCCCGATGAATCCCCGCTGAATCAGTCCTCGAGTGACGCGGCCCGTTCTTGCAGCACCACCAGGACACCGACGAGGACCGCGAGCACCAACCCGGTGAGCAACACCGGTTGGCCGGAGAAGGTCGCGGCACCCACGAGCACGAGCGCGACCACGAACGCGAGCAGACGATCGGGTTGCGCGCCGTGCAGGTAGGACTGGAGGAACAGCACTGCGAGCACGTAGAGGATGACCGGCACGGTGAATGCTGCGGCAGCCAGATGGTCGGACGTGCGCGCGTGGCCGACGACGGAGTCGACCATCACCGCCACCCCCGCGCCGACCGCGGCGGCCGATGCGAACACCAGGTAGTGCACGTACCCCCAGACGAACGCCACCCCGCCGCCCGTGAGCGCGTCGGCGTGCGGCCGGCCGAAGTACAACCACCACATCGCGAACACGGTGAGCAGCGCGCCGACGGCGGTGAGGATCGCCGTGACATCGCCGCTGTTCTCGTCGACGACGACCTGGAACGCCACCGAGGACGACAGGATGGTCTCCCCCAGGACGATCAAGGTGAACAACCCGTACCGCTCGGCGATGTGCTCCGGGTGCCAGGGCGTGATCGAGGCCGCTTCGGCCCATGCCGGCACCAACATCTCCAGCGCCATCATCGGCAGGAAGGCCCACAAGGGTGCGTGAAGCAGCGCCAGACCGACCCAACCCACCATGCAGACCGACTCGCCCCACGCGTAGCGGTGCGTCGTGATCAGACGTTCGGGATCATGGCGACCGGCGCGCAGCCACAGGCTCACCAGGCCGACGCGCATCACCAGGTAGCCGACGACCACGGTGTCGATGGTGTGGTGCTCGAACGCCTCCGGCACCCCGGCCGCGAGGATGAGCACGCCCGCGATCTGCACGAACACGAGCAGCCGGTAGACGACGTCGTCGTTGTCGTAGGCGGAGGCGAACCACGTGAAGTTCACCCATGCCCACCAGATCGCGAAGAACACGAAGAGGTAGCTCACGACTGCGTTCCCGGCGTGACCGTCCGCCTCCGCGTGGTGCAGCAGTGACGCGGCGCGCGACACCGCGACCACGAAGCAGAGATCGAACAGCAACTCGAGCGGTGTGGACGCGCGGTGTTCCTCGCTCACGTCACGCGCGACCATCGGTCGCCGCCAGCTGCGGGCCAGTCGCGGGGAAGACATGGCGGCGACGGTAGCGGCGCCACGCGCACGCGGCTCGGTAAGGTCCGTACGTGGGTGTGACATGGCAGTGACCGGGATGGCCAACCTGGCGGTGAAGGTCGTCGACCTCGATGCCGCGTGCGCGTACTACGAGCGCGCCGGTGGCGAGATCCGCGACCGGATGGAGTGGAACGGCGCCGAGCGGGCCGACGTGTTCCTCGGGCCGGTGCAGATCACGCTCTTCACGCGCGCCATCTACGAAGCCGCGGTCATGCTCCCACCCGAGGGATTCCTCCACCCCGCGCTGTTCACCGACGACCTCGACGCCGAGTTGGCCCGACACGAAGGCGACGGGCACGACGTGCTGTGGGGTCCGGAGATCGTCGAGGGTCCGTTCGGCCGGCGGCGGATCGCGTTCGTGTCGGCACCCGGGGGGATCCGGCTGGAGTTCATGGAGCAACTCGACGACGCCCCGATCGAAAGGGACGCAGAGTGAGGGTCACCCGCTTCCACCACGTGTCCGTCAACGTCCACGACGCGTCGCTCGACGACATGGCCGCCTTCTACGGCGGCCTGTTCGGACTGGCCGACGTCCCCCGTCCCGAGATCCCCGGCGTGCCGGGCACGTGGAAGGGCGTCGGCGACCTCGAGCTGCACATCGTCGGCGCACCGCCGCGCGCGACATCCATCGACTCGACGGGCAACCACTACTGCCTGGCGGTCGAGGACCTCGACGCCGCGATCGCCGAGCTCGACGCCAAGGGCATCGAGTACAAGCGCGGGGTGCAGGGCGAGTCGAACGTGCAGATCTGGATCAACGACCCGGCCGGCAACACCATCGAACTGCAACAGGACCCCTCATGAGCTTCACTCCGTACGACCGTCCGGTCCGCGCCGCGTTCGTCGGCCTCGGCCGGATCTACGACCTCAACGTGCGCGCGTACCGCGACAATCCCGACGTGCACGTGGTCGCGCTCGTCGACCCGAGCGAGGAACGACGCGCGGAACGCGCGCTCGACTGGCCCGAGGCACAGACGTTCGCGTCGGTCGCCGATCTCGCGGCCAGCGGACTCGACGTCGACGCGGTGGAGGCACTGCTACCCATCCCGCTGCACGTCGACGGCGTGATCGAGCTGCTGAACAACGGGTGGCACGTCAACCTGCAGAAGCCGATGTGCAACACGCTGCCCGACGCGCAGCGAATGCTCGACGCCGCGGCAGCGAACGGCCGCGTGTTGCGCGTCATGGAGAACTATCTGTTCTACGAACCGCTGCAGAAGCTCAAGGCCACCATCGAGGACGGCACCATCGGCGATGTCGTCGGGTATCACCTCAAGATGGTCGCGAGCGGACGGGGCGGCTGGGACGTTCCGATGAGCAGCTACGAGTGGCAGTTCAAGCAGATGCGCGACCACGCGCGCGGCATCCTCGTGTTCGACGACGGCTGGCACAAGCTCGCGACCGCGCTCTGGTTGTTCGGCCCGATCACCGAGGTGCGGGCCTGGATCGGCGCCACCGAGGTCGTGCCCGGCATCAGCATGGACGCGCCCACGATGATCGCGTGGGAGCACGACAGCGGCGTGCGCGGCGTGTGGGACATCACACTCGCCACCGACCTCTACCTGCGGTCCGACTACTACACCAACGACGAGCGGTGGGAGGTCACGGGGAAGCGCGGGTACGCACGCGTCAACCGCTGCACCGGACGCGGCATCCAGCAACCGAGCCTCGAGGTGTACACCGACGGTGAGCTCACCTCGTACCACGATCTCGACGACGACTGGGGCAGCAGCTTCCGGGACTCGGGTCGTCACTGGCTCCGCTGGCTGCACACCGGCGACGGACCGCTGCTCTGGAGCGGCGAGGAGGCCGTCGACGTGCTGCGCTTCGCGCTCGCCGCGTACGAGAGCAGCGCGGCGGGCGGCATCGGCGTGCACCCGGCGAAGGTGGAGTGATGCAGGCGTGGCGGGTGCACCGGCACGGCGAGCCGGGTGACGTGTTCCAACGCGACGAGATCCCCGAGCCGACACCCGGCGACCTCGAGGGCCTGGGGATGCACATGAGCGGATGGGTGCCGGTGCAGCCGGGCATCGCGCCGTTCGACGACTGGGTGATCATGGAGATGTCGGTCGCCGCGCTGGCGTTGCCCGACGTGACCATGGCGCGCGGGTCCTATCCGGTGCCCGTGGAGATGCCGTACGTGTCGGGGCAGGAAGGCGTGGGCGTGGTGACCGCGACGTCACCCAAGCGCGCCGAGCTCCTCGGCCGGCGCGTCGCCGCGGTGTGCATCCAGCCGTTCGGGAGCCTGGCCCCGGTGTCGGTGGGCATCTCGACCATGTACGAGGTCCCCGACTCGATGGCCGACGAGGAGGCAGCGGCGTTCATGATCCCCGCGCACACCGCGTGGCACGCGGTCCACCGACGGGGGAACATCCGATCTGGTGAGACGGTGGTGGTCATGGGCGCAGCTGGTGGTCTCGGCGCCGCGATCGTGCAGTTGTGCGTGGCCGCCGGGTGCGACGTGCTCGCGGTGGTCGGCGGGGCGGAGAAGGCCGCAGTCGTCGAAGGGTTGGGCGCGCGGGCGGTCGACCACTCGGCCGGCGACGTGATCGACGCGATCCGCCACGCCACCGCCGGACGGGGCGTCGACGTGATCGTCGACCCGGTACAGGGTGACGTCGGTGCGCGCGTGCGCGACCTGTTGGTGCCCGACGGCCGCCACGTGCTGTGCGGCCACGCCGGCGGACTGATCGCCCACGACCCGCACTTCTACGTGCGCAACCACACGCTGGTGGGCGCGACGCTCGGCGGGTACCCCCGTGAGGAGATGACGCGCATCCACGAGGAGACCCAGCGTGAGATCGACGCGTTGATGACAGCCGACCGCTACCGGCCGCTGGTGAGCCGGGTCGTCGACTTCGCCGACGTTCCCGCCGCCATCACCGACCTCGCCGAACGCCGCACCTGGGGCCGCGTGGTCGTCCGCATCTGAGATCCGGCGACGACGCGTCCGTGTCGACCACCCCACTCGGATGCCGATCGGGCCGTCCGTGCTCGACCTCGGGCGCGCTCGACCCGCGAGCGCCGTCGGGCCACCGTGACAGGTAGGGTCCGCCCTTGCCCGACCGTGGACGATGGCGGCCCGATCGCCGGTGACCGCTTCCGACGAACAGCCACGAGCAGCCTCGCGTGGTCAGGAGCTGACGCACCGGGAGCATCGTGCCCTGTTGCTGGTGACCCTGGCATGGGCGGCCTGTCTGCTCTACCTCGGTCTGGAGGCGCGCCTCCCGATCGTCGGCAACGTCGACAGCAGCAAGTTCGCCTGGTGGGGGCACGCCTTCGGCACGATGGTGTTCGCCGCCCTCGTCTTCCTGCTCTTGGTCGGTCGGCGGGGCCGGTCGCGTCGCCACACCGCGCTGCTCGCACTCGGGATCGCGGTCGCGGGGGGCATCCTCCTCGAGTTGCTGCAGGCGATCGGAGGTGCGCGTGACCCCACGATCGCGGACGCGCTGGTCGACGCCGCCGGCGCGGTGGTGGCCGTCGTGGTGCTCTCATGGCCCCGGGTGTCCGTCGGCACGTGGGTGCGGATCGTCGCCGTCGGCACGGCTCTGATGCTGGTCGTCGCCGTGCCGATCCTGCTCTTTGCGACCACCCCCGACGACGCGTCGCCCGGGTGCGACGTCGCGCAGGTTGCGGTGAGCGGCCCCGAGGCGGTGGCGCCCTCAGGTTCGGTTCCGGAACCCGTCGCGGCCTACGCGTTCGACGCGACCTCAGGCGACTCGGTCGCCGACTCGTCCGGATCACCCGCGCTCCCGCTCGAGCGCATCGGGCGTACGTCGTGGATCCGAGGGGGCGGACTCCGTCTCGCCGGTGGTGCGGCCCGGAGCACCTCCCCCGCGTCGGCCATCGTGCGCAGCATTCGCGCTTCCGGTGAGATGACGGCACTCGCACGAGTGCGGCCCTCACAACTCGATCAGGGGGGGCCGGCCCGAATCGTGACCATCTCCTCCGGCATCAACTTCGGGCAGGTGGACGTGCACCTGGGTCAGGAGGGTCGTTCGCTGAGCGTTCGACTGCGCGCGACGTGCGGAGAGTTCACCTGGACGAAGGTCCCGAACGTGTTCACCTCGACGTGTGACCCGGTCGACCTGGCCGTGACCTTCACCGAGGGCATCGAGCGTGTCTACGTCGACGGTGCGCCCGTGGCGGCATGGCGTCTTCGCGGGACGCTCGGCAACTGGGATCCGCAGTTTCCCCTCGTGGTCGGCAACGAAGCGACGTTGGATCGGCCGTTCCTCGGCGACGTCTTCGGCGTACGCGTGTACGACCGCGCGCTCTCGCGCTGCGATCGAGGAACAGACCGCGGCGTGGGGTGGCTCGCCCTAGAACTGCACGAGGTCGTCTGCATCGAGGCCCTCGTGCGACTCGCTGCGAAACGAGACGGGCGCGCCCCGACGCAGTGCCTTCCCATCCAGAGTCACGCGACGCTCCCCACATCTGCCGCCAACGCACGCAGAGCACGGGCCGTCGCCAGATCGAACGGCGGTCCCCAAGGGATCTCGGCGTTGTAGACCGGCACTCCGTTCACGAGCCTGCTCAGCATGGTGAAGTCACGAGTGAGCACGTCGCGATCGCGCCAGCCGTGCACGCGGGGGAACGAGAGCAGCGCCATGAGGGCCGCGCCCGGATCCAGCCGCTCGGATTGGACCTCCGTCGCGGTGCGGGAGGGACCCGGGACCACGATCGCGGCGAGCGGAAACGGATCGAGGGACGCCACGCGAGGTGCGAAGGCGAGTCGGTCATCGGCCGTGGTGCGGACCGCACCGTCGGGTTGCGCGGCAGCGATGCTCGCTGCCTTCTCCCGCAGCCGCAGTTCGAAGGATCCGCCGGTGCAGCGCGCCGGTGGTCCGGGGTCGACGCTCAGCACGTCGTCGGTGACGAGCTCGGCACCGTCGACGCACATCAGCGCAGCGACGGTCGACTTCCCCCGGCCCGACTGCCCGACGAACGCGAGTGCTGCACCGTCGACCACGACCGCGCTCGCGTGGAGCACGAGGTGGCCCCGCAACGCGAGGAGAAACGCACTGACCGTCCCCGCCATCAGGATGGGGAGCAGCTCGTGGCGTCCTGCCGGGTCGCGACGCACGACCACCTCACTGAGATCCCCCGAGATCTGGAACTCACCGCATTCGCGGAAGCGCATGAGATATCCCGAGCCGGTGCGGGTCGCCGTGTACCAGTTCGCGTCCCCTGCGCCGCACACCGCGACGACCTCACCTGGGGGCGTGGCTGCCGAATCGAGGATGTCGGCACCCCAACGCACATCGACGTCCGACTCCGATCCGCCGCCCACCGGCAGGTGGAGCTCGACGTCGGAACGGAAGCGGACACCACACTGCGAGTAGACAACTGGCGCGTCGAACGTCATACAGCAGGTTCGATCGGCGCCTGTTGGAAGCGACTGAAGCTCGAAACGTCCTCGAGCGGCCGGTCGCGGATCTCGAGCCAGGCGTGCGCGAAGAGCTGGTCGCCAGTGCCGCCGATGCCCAGCCGGAGCGAGGGATCCAGATTGCGCAGCAGATGGCCAGCCACCAGAGATCGCCGGAGACAGGGTCCCTGGCTGAAAGGCCAGGCGTCGGCGACCCGGCGGGTGCAGCGGACCTGCCGGGCGGCGCGGGGCGGCAGATCGCGCACCCGGATGCGTTCGACGCCGGCGGGCGCCGGCTCGAGGTTCAGCCGCACCCCGAGCATGCGGCTCAACCGGGGCAGCTTCACCCACCGCACGAGCAGTTCCACGACGACGATGAGCCCTGCGGCTCGGAGCGTCGTGAGGAGTTCTGGGAGCGGCAGGCGAAGCGTCGCAAGCGGCCCGCGGAGGATGAGCCGCACCAACGTCCGCTCGGACTCCGGCCCGGGAGCCGACGTGAACACGATTCAGTCCTCGAGCACCTTGCGTCGGCGGAGCTCCGCCAGGAACCCCGCCACGTCCTCGGCGGCACGCTGCGCGTCGATGTCGTAGCGTTCGATCAACGCGGACTGCAGATCTTCCTCGTTGCTGGGCTCCTGCAGGGCCTCCCACAGCACGCGGCCGGTGCCGTTCACCTTGAGGTAGACGGACCCTTCGAGGTCGAGGACCACGACATCGTCGCCGGCAACATGCCACGTGAGATTGTCTTGACGCAGTCGCATAGCCACCATCCAGTCCCGGAGCGAAGCGCACCCCTGCGGTGCCCCGTCGGGCCCGTAGGATATCCGCTGGGAGGGACGATCCCGTCACGCTCCGTGGCAGCACCGGCAGGATCCTCGATGCAGCATCGCGCATGGGACGCGCGAGCGCCGAGGTGACCCGGGTACGATGCCGCGAGTGAGCGACTCGCCGCTGTACGTGATGCAGCCTGTCGAAGTGCTCTGCGGATACGTGTTCGGGTACGCAACGCCAGAGCCGTCCGACTCGGGGCATACCGACGCCGACCCCCGTCAGGTCCTGGAGGAGATCGTCCGGAGAGCGCTCCTGCGGGCGCCGTGTGGTGTCGCGTTCTCGGGTGGCCGCGACTCGTCCACGGTCCTGGCCGTGGCAACCCATGTCGCCCGACGCGACGGGCTGCCCGAACCGATCCCGATCACGCGGGTGTTCCCCGGCGTGCCCGGGGCCGAGGAGTTGGAGTGGCAGGAGCTCGTCATCCGACACCTCGGACTCGACAACTGGCACCGCGTCGAGCTCACCGACGAGCTCGACCTCATCGGTGAGCTGGCGGCGCCACGACTCCTGGAGCACGGTGTCAGCTGGCCTCCGACGGGTCACGGCGACATTCCTCTCCTCGAACCCCTCAGCCCTGGAGGCTCGCTCCTCGACGGGGAGGGCGGTGACGTGGTCCTGGGGGTCACCGCGCACCGGGTCGCGCCCGTGACCACACTCCTCCGGTCGCCTCGCCCACTCCGGTGGTCGCGCCTGCGGTCCGCGGGAGGCGCGCTCGCACCCACCCGAATCCGGGCGTCGCACATCACGCGGGGGTACCACGACAAGGGGTTCAGCTGGTTGCGGCCGGAGGTCGAGGACGCGCTCGTGCGGTTTCTCGGCTCGAGCGCCGCAGCAGAACCCCTGTCGTTCGCGGCCAGTGTTCGGATGGCTCCTCACACCCGCAGCGACACCTTGTGGGCGCACAACCGCCAGTTCTTCGCGGATCAACGAGGGGTCAGGTTCACCAGCCCGCTGCTCGACCCTCGCTTCGTGGAGGCACTGGCCCGCGACGGAGGGTGGCTCGGGCGCGGCGATCGAGCGGCGGTGCTCCGGAGGCTCGTGCCCGATCTCCTGCCCGACGCCATCCTCACGCGGACGAGCAAGGCAAGCTTCGGAGGCGCCTTCCTGGCGCGACCGACCCGTGAGTTCGCAGCGCGTTGGACCGGGGAAGGACTCGACGCGAATCTGGTCGACCCGGACGAGCTTCGAAGGATCTGGCAGAGAGGCGAAGGCTCGTTCCTCGTCGCCGCGCTCCTCCAGACTGCGTGGCTTGCCACGGAGGGTGCTGCGCTGCGATCATCGCGCGCGGCAACAATCGTACGAACCTACTTGAAGCGTACAAACCTCACCCTCGGTGAACGCTCAGCGCGGCATCCGGGTTGCGCGGAGCGTGGCAGCGTGCAATACTCACGCCACGCTGCGGGCGGAAACCACAGAGGGTGCGGGGCAGTTGAGGTCGCACATCGCTGGGGTGACGTGGAGCAGTTTGCCAAGGAAACAGCACGTGCAGACAACTCTTCCCGGGAGGTGACCAGATGAACAACTACGAGACTCCCGCCATCGCGGAACTCGGCTCGGTGGCCGAGTTCACCGAGGGCCTCAAGGAGTTCTTCGGATTCGACGGCGGCGGCCAAGGCACGCCCCCCTCGACGTCCTAAGGAACCATTTCCAAAACCGAAGAGACGTGGGCCCCGGTGTCTCGCCGGGGTCCACGTCGCGTCACGAGCTCGGCGGGCGTCGTGCCTGTGTCTTGTCCCACTGCCGGGACACCACCTGCGCAAGGCGGTCCCAGCGCGACGAGTAGCCGCCCAGGGCCAGGAAGTCCTGCGAGGGCGCGACCCAGTTGCGCAGCACCCGCCGCTTGCTCGCCGCGGGCATCCCGAGTGTCTTCGCCAGTTTCAGACTCAGCTTGTCGAGATCCGGTCGGTCGTACGCTCGTCGCAACGCAAGGTCGAGCGGACGCGACTGGGGCGAGCCGAGCACGATGCCGGGATCGTCCAGGAGTCTGGAACCCCTCCTCGTGATCCGATGCACGATGTCGCGCACGCCGAGGGCGGCGAGGAACTGCTCGGCGCGGTCTCGCTCGGCGGCAGAGGCAAGGCGACTGATCGTGACGAGATCGAGGAGCGACGAGAAGATCCGGTGGTTGGGATAGGACAGGGCGAAGTGGCTCGCCGCGTGAGCCATGCGTCCGCCGCGATCGAGCGCTCGGAACTCGCGACCTCCGATGACGAACACATCGCTGCGGTCCCACCAGTCCTCACTCAGGGATCGACCCGCAGTGTGTGGGCGAGTGTGGAGGTCCAGTGACACCCCGGCCGGAGCCCGCCACGTCTCACCTTTGTCCATCAGGGTCGATGTGGCGTCTGGTCGGAGAAAACCTCCTGAGGCCAACGCCCGTCCGGCTCGCTCGACGTCCGCCACACGCACCAGCACGTCGACGTCGGCCGCCTGGCGCCACCCGGGTTGTGGGTAGTCGAGCCGCCCGGTCGCGACTCCCTTGAGCACGAGGAACTCGACGCCCGCGTCGCCAAAGAGCTGCGAGACGGCGAGCAGCATCCCCTCGAGCTGCAGTCCGTTCAGCGCCAGCCGGGTGGAGAACGTCTCGACCCGTTCGGCCAGTCTGGCGGTCGTCTCGAATCGGTCGCCGGCGATTGCCCATCGCAGCTGCGGCAGCAGACGGTGATACGCGAAGCGGGCGAGCAGGAGCTCTTCGTGCTGTGCCGCGATTCGGATGGGCACTGGGGGGTCCTCACCGCCGACGAGCACTCTGAGGAGGTCGACGCAGCTCGGAAGCGTCGCCAGCTCCGGATCGAAGAAGCGCGAGGCCTCCTCCCCCGACCTCGCTGTGCACGCCGATGAGCGCCTCGAGTGGTGGTCCATCACTCAGCGGGCGA
Source organism: uncultured Actinomycetes bacterium (assembly GCA_963720765.1). Lineage (GTDB taxonomy): Bacteria > Actinomycetota > Acidimicrobiia > IMCC26256 > DASPTH01 > DASUAS01. The sequence goes on along the minus strand of CAVRGS010000004.1, from coordinate 180,581 downwards.
AACCGTAACGTTCGGCCTGAAGCGTGAACAGGTCGCGATAGAGCCCGGCGGCATCCATGAGCTCGTCGTGCGTTCCCATCTCCACCACGGCTCCCTGGTCCATGACCAGGACCACGTCTGCGGTGCGGACGGTGGCGAATCGGTGCGACACGAAGACCACGATCCGATCGTCGCACAACGACTGGAGGAGGTCGAACAGGTCTGCTTCCGCCTTCGGATCGAGTGACGCCGAAGGCTCGTCGAGGATCACGAACGGGGCGTCTCGAAACAATGCCCGAGCGATGGCCAGACGCTGCCACTGCCCGACCGAGAGGTCGGTTCCGCCCGAGAACATCTTGCCCAGGCGGGTGTCGAGCCCGGTTTCGTTGAGGGCGAGCACCTCACCCATCCCAGCCTGCTCCGCCGCACGGAGGATGCTCACCTCGTCACCCATCCGCTCCACTGCGCCGAGCCCGATGGCTTGGCGGATCGTGAACCAGAAATTCGCGAAGTCCTGGAACACGGGGGCGATCTCAGCCCGCACCAGGTCGGGATCGCAGGCCGCCAAGTCGACCCCGTCCCAGCACACTGTCCCGCGTGTCGGCGGGAGCAGCCCGCACAGCAGCTTCGAAAGGGTGGACTTGCCCGACCCGTTGGCGCCCACCACCGCCATGATCTGCCCTCGCTTCAGCTCGAAGCTCACAGAGGCCAACGCGTCTGTCGACGCACCGGGGTAGCTGTAGCCGAGCTCGTGGACGGTGAGCACCGTGGGCGGCGAGGGCGGGACGCCCGTCGGTCGCTGCTCCCGGATCACGGGCAGCGTGGCGTGGAACCGCTCGAAGTCACGCAGGAACGTCACGCCCTGGTGGATGTTGGCGAAGGCGCTGCCGGCGGCCTGCAACCGGCCGCTGAGTTGTTGGAGGCCGACGATGGCCACGGCGGCGTCGCCGATGCTGATCGACCCACGAGCGGCGAGGATGAGCGCGAACGAGAGCGTTGCCACCAGAGCGGCAGTGGTGACGAACGATCCGACGGTCGTCAGTGTCAAACGCTTGCGCGCAAGGGAATGCAGCCGCTCGAGGCGGGTGTCCCAGATGTCGGCGTGCCATCCACGCAAGGTCGGGACGATTCCGTAGGAGCGGATTTCTTTGGCGTCGACGCGATTGGTCATCAGGTACTCGAGGTACATGCGCTCGCGTTGAAGCTCGGTGAGATCGAACTCCATCTGGTAAGTGGCACGGTTGTTGCGCACGTTGACGTAAGCGATCGGCACGTAACCGAGAACGGCGATGGGCACCAGGATCGGGGCGACGCTGAGGAGCACGCCGACGACACCCACGGCAACGACGAGCGTCGACACGACGGTGACGAGCCCGAACACGACGGCCGACGACTGACCGGTCGCCGCGAACCGCGCCCGTTCGAGTCGGTCGTGGAAGTTGGCGCCTTCATACGCCTCGAGGTTGACCTCGGTGGCGACGTCGAGCAGCTCGTTCATCGTGTGACGCGCCAGGTGTTCGCTGAGTGGGATCTTCAGCTCGGTGGCGCCAGCCTGGCTCAGCGCCGAGACCATCAGCAGCACGCCGAGCGCGACGAGGTAGGGCGCGAGATCTCCGGCGTCGACGTTCTTCCCTGCGATCAGGTCGAGGAGGGTGCGCCCGACCAGGAGCTGTCCGGCGATCGCGGCGCCCGTGACGATCGTCGACGCGACGATGAGCAGGAAGAGTGCCCGGCCGGATGCCCAGACGAGGGACACTGCGAGCCGTACGGTCTTGAGCGCGTGCCGGTTGCGCGGCGCCTCCATCGCCTCCATGGCGTCCATCGCAGGAATCCTACGGCCCAATCCGAGCCGCCTTGACCGGCGCTGAGCACGGACGATCCGAAGTGCGGCGGGCGGTGGAGACGATGGGACTCGAACCCACGACCCCCTGCTTGCAAAGCAGGTGCTCTAGCCAGCTGAGCTACGTCCCCGAAGGGACCTCAATCGTACCGATCCGGGAACGCGGATCGGCTGTGACTAGCCGGTCGGTCCGTCGACGGCGTTGCTGTCGATGTTGATGGTGACCCCACCGTACGACTCGTTGTGGCCGCCGGCGTATTGGTGCACCCGCTGGTGGTCGCTCCAGATCGCGTCCGACAACGGGCACGGCGAACCGAACCCGTAGATGCTCGGTGAGTTGTTCCACGCCGCGATCCACACCGCGTTGAGCGGCACCTTGGTCGTGTCGTTCGCCGACGCCGCGGCGTCGAGGATGCCCGAGCACAAGCTGCTGTACATACCTGCGAGGTAGCCACGCGTGTTGAGTTGACGCACCCACCCGTCGGCGAAGCCCTGCACCGATGCACTGCACGCACCGCCGCGCGCGTAACCCTCCATGTCGTAGTAGATGGCCGCCAACCACCCGAGCCCGAGGTTCTGCGCCGCATCGGCGGCGGCCTGCGCTTCGTTGATCCCCTGCAGGAAGGCCGTGAAGCCGTCGGACGACAGCTTCGTGGCGCTGCCGAGCGTCGTGCACGACGCCTGCGGGCCGACCCAGATCGGGAGCAGCTTCCAACCCTGCGCCCAGACGCTCGACACCCACGACGGCGTGAGGTTCGGCTGCGCGCAGGCACGGTTCGCCCCGCCGAGGTAGACACCGATCTTGTCGTACGGCGACGACGCCTTCCACTTGCTCATCGTCGTCACGGTCGGTGCGGCACAGGCGTCGAAGCCCTTGGTGTACGCGGGCGGCGGAGGGGTCGGTGCCGGCGCCGGCGCGGTGGGAGGCACGCACTCAGCAGGGCGGCGGCCACCGAGCGCGACGGCAACCAACGCGACCTTGCTCCTGAGGTGACGCACGAGGCGGGTCACGACGCCGCCCGGAACGACTGGAGGATCTGCTGCGCGGTGGCGTCGGAGTCCTGGTACGTGAGCGTGACGCTCACGCCTGCGCTCGGCACGTCGGCGGCGACCTCGCTCGCGACGGCGCTGTCGGTGGCGACCTGCACCGCGAGGCCGCTGGCCGTCGCGGCCGCGGCATCGCTCGTGCCGTCACTGCCCTGACTGCCACGATGACGCTCACCCTCGGTCGGCTGCACCAGGACCGCATCGGCGCGTCCCACGAGCCCGGCCGGGCAGTTCATGTCGGCGCCGGGGTGGCCGAGATAGACGGCGTGCACGTCGAACCGCACGCACGTCGACGGGTCGGCGGCGAGGTCGTGGACCGGCCAGTCGCCGGGCACGTCGAACTGCACGCCGGCGTACGTGACGGTGCGGAGACCGTTCGCCCCCACGGTCGACGAGGAGTCGACCGCGCTCGGGTCGGCTGCGGGTGCGATCGTGCGATCACGGGTTCCGGCGCTGACGCCGGCGTCGTTCCCGACACCACCGCACCCGAACGCGGCGAGCAGGGCCGCGCCGGCGACGGCGGCACTGGCGATCCTTCGCAACACGGACGTCCTCCAGGACTGGGGGTGAATGGTTCCGCCCATCTCCGACAGGCGTCGTCCCCGCGGACGGGCACCTGCTTGCCCCGCTGGATTCGGCACTTCGCCCGGTGAGCTTGACCGCTCTCGCACATTTCCGCTGCCCGCGTCAACCGCCCCGGTCGTGCACGACGAGGGTAGCGGGGTCGGGTGTCCGAATCTCGGTCGCGGCACCCCGAACCGTCAGGACGCGTCGGGACGCCTCAGGCGACGGCAACGCCCTCGAACGCCGCTGCCTTCACACCCCTGCGGGCGAGCTCGGCGAGGAACGGCACCGGCTCCACCACCGCACCGAGCCCGAACGCACCGGAGCTCGGCGCGCCCTCGAGGCCCGGGAGCACACCACAGAGCAACGCTCCGGTCACGCCGAGCACCGTGCCCGCGGCGACCGCCGTGCGCTCGATCACCCCGTAGACCACCGAGGTGCGGGCGGTGCCCCGCCAGCCCCAGGCCTCGACCCGGACCGCGCCCCACCCCAGGCCCGGATCGCGACGACCGGGCGGCGTGAATCGCTTGGCGGGAGGCACACCGAGACGTGCGGTGATCCGCCCCGCGCCGGGGTTGGCCGCCACGAGCAGTTCGACGCCGGTGGCGACCAGCTCGCACTCCCGCGCGCCGACCGGGTCGGGGAACCAGATCAGCTCGGCATGACGGTGCTTCTCGTGCACCAGCTCGCCTTCTCGCCACTCGCGAGCTTCCTCTCGTTGCGCGCGCCGAGCTTCCGCAGCCGACTCGCTGCCGGCCACGCCCCAGCGCGCCACGTGGAGCTCGTCGACCGCGTCGAGCGCACCGACTGCATGCCGGGCGAGCACGTCGGTGAGACCGGGCGCGAGTCCGCAGCCCGCGACGACGCGCGTCTCGCGCGAGTGCGCCTCGGCGTCGAGCGCGACCAGCGAACGGAGTGTGGCATCGCGATCAGCGGCCGACGCGTACGCCACACCGGCGCCCACGGCGCGGCGCGCCAGTGCTGCGTCGGCTTCGCCCGGGAGCGCGGCGACCACCGCGTCGAGCTGCTCGGGAAGCGCGTCGTCACGCCCGAGCCGGTAGGGCTCGGCACCGTCGTGCAGCGCGGCGGCGACGTCTCGGGCGTGCTCGAGCCGGCGCGCGGCCACGATCACACGATCGACACCGGGTGTGTCGATGAGCTGGCGGGCGGCGCGGACACCGACCTCACCGAGGCCGGCGACCAGAACGGTCTTCACCTACCGAGCACTCACCGGAAGTCGGGGCCTTGCAGTTCCCGCCAGCCACCACTGGTGGGCGGCACCGGACCCTTGCTCCGCACCTTCACGACGACCGACACGGCCACCGCGATGGATGCCACGAGCACGCCGCGTTGGAAGGCCTTCATGCGTCGGCGAGTCTAACGACGCTGCCCCAGACCGCCCAGAGGGGGTCGCCCACGTGACCGGCCGGGGTGCGCCGCTCGATCACCGGCTCGTCGAAACCCCCGGCGCGCCGGAAGTACTCGGCCACGATCTCGCCGTGCTCGGCGTCGGAGGAGGACAACCACCCCCGGATCGCCTTGGTCGGGAAGCACCGGTTCGAGAAGGTGCACACGAATTTCCCTCCTGGCCGCACGACCCTCGCGACTTCGCCGAACACCTCGATCGGCCGCACGAGGTAGTCGACCGACACACAGCACACGGCGGCGTCGAACGAGTCGTCGGGGAAGGGGACGGTCGGATCCGTGTTGAGGTCGTGCACCACCCGGGTCTGGGCCTGCGGGTTGGCCGCGAGCTCGTCGTCGTTCATGCCGAGGACGGTCAGCGCGTGCGGCGTCGTGGTGAAGTGCGACACCCACGAGCTCATGAGGTCGAGGACCTCGCCGTTGCCGTCCACCCCGACGCCGAGCTCGTCGTAGAGCGCACCGACCGCGGCGATGGCACCGTCGTCGATGTGGGTCACGAGCCGCAACGGCCGATAGAAGGCGGCGTCCGGGCTGGGATCGGCCCGGTCGAAGAACCCGGGAGGGAAGTCCACGTGTGGGGCTAGCTGGAATCGAACCAGCGACCTCATCCTTATCAGGGATGCGCTCTAACCGACTGAGCTATAGCCCCGGAGAGCGGACGAGACTAGCCCATCAGAGGGCTGACTCGTCCTCCGAGATCGTGATCTCGACCCCGCCGAAGAGCTCGGCGAAGACGTTGTAGAACGCGGCCGCGATGACCGTGATCACGATCTGGAGCACCACGAGCACCGCGGCGACCAGCAGGGCTCCCCGCAGGATCTCGGCGTCGAGGAAGGTGAAGTCCTTGGTCTGCAGCAAGTCGCCGAAGAACTTCTCGACGCTGTGGATCACGCCGGCGGCGTCGGCGATGAGCCAGAGCGACACCAACGCCACCATGGTGACCGCCATCCCGCAGATGTAGAAGCACACCGCGATCTTGAGCACCGACCACAGGTCGACCCGGTGGATCGTCTGGCGGTAGCGCCGGCCGACCTCGACCTGGGGCAGCGGACGGGGCGTCGCTACGGGCGTCGGCCGATCCGGCTGGGGCGCGGTCGCGGGCGCGGGCGTCCACGCCGGCTCGTCGCCGTTGCCGTCGGGCACCGGCCGTTCGGCCGTCGCCGGGACGGAACCCGGTTTGCGGGCCGGGGGCCGCACGGCCGCTTCCGGCCCGATGTCGTCCGCCACGCTCTCCATCGTCGGTCTCAGGTGTCCTCTCCGGTCACGGATTCGGCTTCGAGGACGGGAGCCACGGCGCTCACCGTCTCCCCGTCCTCCAACCGGGCTACCCGCACCCCGGTGGCGTCCCGACCCTGGGCCGAGATCTCTTTGGCGTCCATCCGGATGATATTTCCACCGGACGAGAACACGAGTATCTCATCCTCGAACGCCACGGTGAACGCGGCCACCACCGATCCCCTGGAAGCCGTGATCTTCATGCCCCGTACGCCCTGCCCACCACGACCCTGACGGTTGAAATTCTCGAGCTTGGTGCGCTTCCCGTGACCGCTGGAGCTCACGAACAGCATGACCTCGCCGTCCGCGGCGACGGCCGCCCCCACCACGGCGTCCTCGGCGTTCTTGAGCTTCATGCCCCGCACCCCGGCGGTGGCGCGGCCCATGGCCCGCACGTCGTTCTCGGAGAAGCGGATGGTCATGCCCCCCGCCGACACCAGGAAGATGTCGTTCTCGCCGGTGGTCTGGATCACCCGGACCAGTTCGTCGCCTGGCTGGAGGTTGATGGCGATGAGTCCGTTGCGGGCGAGCGGCGAGTCGTACTCCTGCATCTTGGTCTTCTTCACCACGCCGTTCTTGGTGGCGAAGAACAGGAACGAGCCGTCCTCGTAGGTGCGGGTGTCGATCACCGCCTGGATCCGCTCGTCGGCGTCGAGCGGGAGGAGGTTGACGAGCGCAGTGCCGCGCGCGGTGCGCTCCTTCATCGGGATCTCGTGCGCGCGCAGCCGGTACGACTTGCCGCGGTTCGAGAAGAACAACAGGTACGAGTGCGCGGTGCTGGTGAGCAGGTGCGCGACGAAGTCCTCGTCGCGCAGGTTGCCGCCGCGCACACCCCGGCCACCGCGACCCTGGCGTCGGAACGCGTCGGCCGCGACGGTCTTGATGTAGCCCTTGCTCGACAGCACGACGATGACCTCTTCGTCGTCGATGAGGTCGAGCACGTCGAGGTCACCGACGTCGCTGGTGAGCTCGGTTCGACGCGCGTCGGCGTACTTGTCGCGCACCTCGGCGAGCTCTTCCTTGATGACGGCGGCGAGCTTCGACGGGCTGTCGAGGATCGACTGCAGCTCGGCGATGGTCGCCCGCAGCTCCTCGAGCTCGTCGCGCAGCTTCTGGCCGTCGAGCTGGGTGAGCCGGCGGAGCTGCATGTCGAGGATGTGCTGCGCCTGCACGTCGGTGAACTCGAACGGCGCGACCATCAAGCCGGCCTTGGCGCTCTCGGCGTCTTCCGAGCCGCGGATGTGGGCGATGATGGCGTCGATCATGTCGAGCGCCTTCACCAGGCCCTCGACGATGTGCTCCCGCTCCTTCGCCTTGCGGAGGCGGAACTCGGTGCGTCGCTGGATGATCTCCTTCTGGTGCTCGATGTAGACCGCGAGCGCGGTCTTGAGGTCGAGCAGCCTCGGCACGTTGTCGACCAGCGCCAGCATGTGCACCGGGAAGTTGGTCTGCATCGGCGTGTGCTTGTAGAGCAGGTTCAGCACGACCTGCGCGTTGGCGTCGCGCTTGAGCTCCACGACGAGGCGGGTGGTGTCACCCGACGACTCGTTGCGCACGTCGCGGATGCCCTCGATCTTGCGGTCGTTGACGAGTTCGGCGATCTTCTGGCCGATCACCTCGACCGACGTCTGGTACGGCACCTGGGTGACCGCGATGCGCATGTCACCCTTGCGACCCTCTTCGATCTCGGCCACTGCCCGCATCTTGATGGAGCCACGCCCGGTCGTGTAGGCGTCGTGGATCCCGCTGCGGCCGAGGATCAGCGCGCCGGACGGGAAGTCGGGGCCCTTCACGAACTGCATGAGGTCGGTGACGGACGCGTCGGGGTTCTCCAGCAGGTGCTGCACCGCGTCGATCACCTCCCCGAGGTTGTGCGGCGGGATGTTCGTCGCCATACCGACGGCGATCCCGCCTCCTCCGTTGACCAGGAGGTTGGGAAATCGCGCCGGGAGCACCACTGGCTCGACGGAGTTGCCGTCGTAGGTGGGCGTGAAGTCGACGGTGTCTTCGTCGATCTCCCCCAGCAGCTGCATGGCCAGCGGAGCAAGGCGCGCTTCCGTGTACCTCATGGCCGCGGGGCGGTCGTTGGGGTCGGGGGTGCCGAAGTTCCCGTGACCGTCGATGAGTGGATAGCGGAGCGAGAAGTCCTGGGCCATGCGGGCGAGCGCGTCGTAGATCGACTGGTCACCGTGAGGGTGGAACTTGCCCATGACGTCGCCGACCGCGGCGGCGCTCTTCTGGTGCTTGCGGTCGGGGCGCAACCCGCCCGCGTACATCCCGTAGAGGATGCGGCGGTGCACCGGCTTGAGGCCGTCGCGCGCGTCCGGGAGCGCGCGAGCGGTGATGACCGACATCGCGTAGTCCAGGAAGGAGCGTTCCATCTCCTCCTGGATCTCGATGGGTTCGATGTTCGGTTCGAGCGTGGGCTGGGTGCCGTCGGGCACGCAACCACCTCCTCAGCGGAAAGCGAGTGGGGTGATCAGATGTCGATGAAACGCACGTCTTTCGCGTTCTCCTGGATGAACGTCTTGCGGGATTCGACGTCTTCACCCATGAGCCGCGAGAACACGTTGTCGGCGATGGCGGCGTCTTCCACCGACACCTGCAGCAACGAACGCGTCGTGGGATCCATCGTGGTGACGCCGAGCTCCTGCCAGTCCATCTCGCCGAGGCCCTTGAACCGGCTGACTTCGATCTTCCGGTTGGGGTGGGCCTCTTCGAAGAGACGCAGCGCGACTTCGTCCTTCAGGTAGTTGCGCTCCTTGCCGAGGTCGGCGCGGAACAGGGGCGGCTGGGCGATGTAGACGTGGCCGCCACGCACCAACTCGGGGAACTGCCGGTAGAAGAACGTGAGGAGCAGCGTGCGGATGTGCGAGCCGTCGACGTCGGCGTCGGTCATCAGCACGATCTTGTGGTAGCGGAGCTTCGTGAGGTCGAACTCCTCACCGATGCCGGTGCCGCAGGCGGTGATGAGCGCCTGGATCTCCTCGTTCTTGAGCATGCGGTCGAGGCGCGCCCGCTCGATGTTGAGGATCTTCCCGCGGATCGGGAGGATGGCCTGGACCTCGGGGTTGCGGGCACGCTTGGCGGGCCCGCCGGCGCTGTCGCCCTCGACGATGAAGAGCTCGCAGAGGTGGGGGTCCTTCGACGAGCAGTCGGCCAGTTTGCCCGGCATCGCGGACGACTCGAGCAGCGACTTGCGCCGCGTGAGGTCGCGCGCCTGGCGGGCGGCGACCCGCGCCTTGGCGGCCTGGTTGGCCTTGGCCACCGCCTGACGGGCCTCGGAGGGGTGCTCTTCGAGCCAGTCGGCCAGCTTCTCGTTGGTGGCCTTCTCGACCAGGGAGCGCATCTCGGTGTTGCCCAGCTTCGCCTTGGTCTGGCCTTCGAACTGCGGGTTGCGCAGCTTGACCGACAAGATGGCGGTGAGGCCCTCCCGGATGTCTTCACCGAGGAGGTTCGGGTCCTTCTCCTTGATGAGGTTCTTCGCCTTGGCATAGCGGTTGATCACGTTGGTGAGGGACTTCTTGAAGCCCTCCTCGTGCATGCCGCCCTCGGTGGTGGCGATGTTGTTGGCGAACGAGTGGATGCCCTCGTAGAAGCCGGTGTTCCACTGCATGGCGACGTCGACCTCGTAGTCGGCGCCCTCCTCCGTGTACGCGATGACCCGCTTGAACAGCGGCTCCTTGGTGGCGTTGAGGTGCTTCACGAAGTCGCTGATGCCGCCGTTGAACTTGAAGTCGATCGCGAGGACCGGGTCGACGCGCTCGTCACGGAAGCGGATCTCGAGACCCTTGGACAGGAACGCCATCTCGCGCAGCCGCTCGATGAGGGTCTGCGACCGGAACTCCGTCTCCTCGAAGATCGTGGCGTCGGGCCAGAACGAGATGGTCGTGCCGTGCTTCTTCGACGGCCCGGTCCTGGTGAGCTTGTCCTGGGGCTTGCCGCCCTTGGCGAAGTGCTGTTCCCACTTGCCGCCGTCGCGGTGGATCTCGACGTCGAGGCGGCTCGACAGCGCGTTGACCACCGAAGCACCCACGCCATGGAGGCCACCGGAGATCTTGTAGCCCTCACCGCCGAACTTCCCGCCCGCGTGCAGCACGGTCATGATGACCTCGGCCGCGGACTTCCCCTTGTACTCGGGGTGGTTGTCGACGGGCATGCCGCGTCCGTCGTCGGACACGCGACAGCCGCCGTCGGCGAGCAGGGTCACGTCGATGCGCGTGCAGTAGCCCGCCATCGCCTCGTCGACGGAGTTGTCGACGATCTCGTAGACCAGGTGGTGGAGCCCGGTGGGTCCGGTGGATCCGATGTACATGCCGGGCCGTTGCCGGACCGGTTCGAGACCCTTGAGCACCGTGATGTCTTTGGCGGCATACGCCACGCGCGTGTACCTCGTTCAGTCGCCGGCGGGGGGCCGGGCAGACGGTTGGGGGAAGGGGTGCTCCGACGGCTCCCGGATCGGGCCGGACCAACTGTCGGAATCTGGGCCGAGAAATCGGCAAAACAGCAGGTCAGAGCACTGAATTACGATCTTGTCAGTGTACCAGACCATGCCCTGCGATCGGTGGTGTTCGGGCCGATTTCAAGCGGTTCCACGGGGCCCGATGCGCACCTTCAGGCGGGTCACCACACCGGGACCGAGCAGGGCGGTCGCCCGGGTGACGACCGCCGGCTCCAAATACCGCAATTGGGTCGCCCAGATCGGGTCGTCGACGGCGACCGTGAGGGTGCCCTCGCGCACCGAGACGAGGTGCGCGTGCCCCGCGACGTCGGCGCCCATGACCTCGCGCCACCGGGCGTCGAGGGTGCCGTGCGCGTCACCCGGCGCGAGCCCGAGCTCGGCGCCGACCTTCTTCAGCGCTTCGGACAGTGGGACCGGTTCGTCTCCTGCGTAGCGCGCCACGTCAGGCCTCGCTCACCGGGCGCCGACGAGCGCTCACGCAGCCTCTTCGACGACACCGGCGTCGACGCGCAGCGTGCGGTCGGCGGAGATGCCACGGGGCACCGCGCCGGCCGTCGTCACCAACGTCTGGCCGGCCTCGAGGTGAGCGACGAGCGCGACGGCGCGCTGGTCGTCGAGCTCGCTGAACACGTCGTCGAGCAACAGCACCGGTGAGCTCCCCGTGAGCTCCCCACACAGCCGGTGGCCCGCGAGGCGCAGGGCGAGCGCAAGGGTGCGCTGCTCGCCCTGTGACGCGTGGGTGCGGCTCTCCATCCCCCCCACCAGGAGCCGCCACTCGTCGCGGTGGGGCCCGGCGAGCGTGACGCCACGGTCGACCTCGGCCTTGCGGTGCGACGCGAACGCGTCGAGCAGCTCCGCTTGCAGGTCACCGTCGAGCCCCGCCGGGGCCCACTCGGCTTCGTAGCTCGTGGTGATGGGGGTGCGTTCGCCGGCGAGCTCGGCATAGGCCTCGGCCACCGCGGGCACCAAACGCTCGAGCAGCTTCACGCGGCCGCGGGCCAGCTCGGCGCCGGCCGCTGCGAGCTGGAGGTCGAAGACGTCGAGGGTGCCGACCGCGTCCTCCCCACGCAGGCCACCGCGCAGCAAGGCGTTGCGTTGCTTGAGCACGCGTTCGTAGTCGGCCCGGGCGGCTTCGTAGCGAGGCGACAGCGCGGCCAGGAGGTCGTCGAGGTAGTCCCTTCGCCCCGACGGTCCGCCCTTGACCAACTGCAGGTCGTCGGGCGCGAAGACCGTGACCCGCATGAGGCCGAGCAGGTCGCGCGAGCGCTGCACCGGGTTGCGGTTCAGCTGCACCCGGTTGCGCCCGCTCGCCTTGATCTCGGCCTCGAGCAGTTGCACGCGTTCGTCGTCGACGACCTCGGCGCGGAGGATCGCCGTCTCGTGTCCGCGGCGCACGAGCGCGCTGTCGGGCACGCCCCGGAACGACTTCCCCGTCGCCGCCCAGCCCACCGCCTCGAGCAGGCTGGTCTTTCCCTGTGCGTTCGCCCCACAGATGACGGTCACCCCGGGAGGGAACCGGAGCGTCGCCTCCTCGTAGCAGCGGAAGTCGGTCAGCCAGAGCCCGGCCAGGTACACGTCAGGGCCAAGAATCCGGGCGGCGCTCAGGCGATGCGGACCGGCATCAGCAGGTAGAGGAAGTCGCCGGTGTCGGTGGCCTTCATCACCGCGGGCTTCAGCGGGTCGATCGACTCGATGACCACTTCCTCGGACGCGGCGGCGTCGATCCCGTCGAGGAGGAACTGCGAGTTGAACGCGACGGTGACATCGGTGCCCTCGTACTTCGCCTCGACCGATTCGTGCGCCTCTCCGACGTCCTGCGCGATCGCCGAGAGCTCGAGACCCTCGGCGCTCATGCCCAGACGGATCGGTGCGGTGTCCTTGCTCTGGCCCACCAGACGGACGCGGTTGACGGCCGACTGCAGTGCCTCGCGCGACACCGTGAGGCGGTTGGGATACCCGCTCGGGATCAGCTGCTGGTAGTTGGGGAACTCGCCCTCGATCAGCCGGGTCGTGACCTCGGTGGTGCCCACGCGGAACACGACCTCGCGCTCGCCCAGCACCACTTCGATCTCGCCGGTCTCACTCGAGAGGAGTCGCTGCACCTCGTTGAGGCCCTTCGCGGCGACGAGGACCTTCTGGCCCTCCTCCAGCATGCTCACACCCTGGAGGTCACGCAGCGCGAGGCGGTAGGAGTCGGTCGCCACCAGTCGGAGGCCCCCACCCGATGCGGTGAGCAACACCCCGGTGAGGATCGGCCGGGCGTCGTCGCGCGATGCCCCCGGCACCACCTGGCGCAGGGCCTCGGCGAAAGCCGCGGAGTCGACGCGCACCCCACCCTCGCCCGCCTCTGGCAGCCGTGGGAATTCCGCCGCCGACAGCGTGCGCAGCGTGGTGGCGAAGCGGCCGGCCTCGATCTTGGCGTCGTCGTCGGCCAGCTCCACCGACACGGTGTCGCCATCGAGCTGCCGCACGATCTCGGAGAACAGGCGGGCCGGGACGACCGCGCTCCCCTCGCCGTCGGTGTCGGCCGGGACCCGTACCCGGATGGTGAGCTCGAGGTCGGTGCCCACGAGCTCGAGCGACCCCGGGGTCAGGGAGACGCGCAGCCCCGAGAGCACCGGCATGGCGCCGGTACGTGACGCGACCGCACGCTGAGCGGTGGCGACGGCCTCGGCGAGGGTGTCACGCTCGCAACGGAACTTCACTCGTGCCTCCTACGAAGACTCTCTACTAGATCCTCGTGTCGTTGTTGTAGGTCCTGTGAATTGGGGATGGTGTGTGGTTTGCGCAGGTCAAGGCGCAGATCGCGATCCCCGGGTTCTCCACCGTCGTCCACAGTCGGGCGGTGCAGTCATGCGGTCTCTGGTGGTTCTCCCCAATTCGGTGCCCGGCTGTCCCCAGGACTCCACAGCATTATCCACTGCTCCCGAGACGGATGCGGGCGATGAGCTCGTTGACCTGGTCGAAGATGACGTGACGCTCGGTCATCTGCTGCTTGATCTTGTCGACGGCGTACATCACGGTGGTGTGATCGCGGCCACCGAAGGCCTCGGCGATGCGCGGGTAGCTGAGGTCGGTGAGCTCGCGCATGACGTACATGCCGGTCTGGCGTGCGGTCACGAGCGGGCGGCGCCGGCTCTTGCCGCAGATGTCCTCGACCGTCCATCCGAACATCTTGGCGGTCTCGTCGAGGATGAGGTCGGGGGTGATGACCCGGGGCGTGGTGGGCGGCAGGAGGTCGGCGAGGACCTTCTGCGCGACTTCTTCCGAGAGCTCGGCCCGGTTGAGGCTGGAGTAGGCGGCGACGCGGATGAGGGCGCCCTCGAGCTCACGGATGTTGTCGCTGATGTTGGTGGCGATGAAGGCGAGCACCTCGGGGGGGATGCCACCGAGGTGCTCGGACTCCGCTTTCTTGCGCAGGATGGCGAGGCGGGTCTCGAACTCCGGCGGTTGGACGTCGGTGATGAGGCCCCACTCGAAGCGGGTGCGCAGGCGGTCTTCGAGACTGGCGATCGACTTCGGTGCTCGGTCGGAGGAGATGACGATCTGGCCACCCTCGCTGTGGAGCTGGTTGAACGTGTGGAAGAACTCCTCCTGGAGCTCCTGCGTACGTTCCAGGAACTGGATGTCGTCGATGAGGAGGACGTCGAGGTCGCGGTAGCGCCGCTTGAAGCCGGGCATGGCCTTGGCGCGGATGGCGTCGACGAACTCGTTCATGAACGACTCGGTGGACACGTACCGGACCCGCTTGTTGCGGAACACGGTGCGCACGTGGTGGCCGATGGCGTGCAGCAGGTGGGTCTTGCCCAGCCCCGCGGGCCCGTAGATGAAGAGGGGGTTGTAGGACCGGCCCGGGCTCTCGGCGACCGAGAGCGCGGCGGCGTGGGCGAAGCGGTTGGAGGCTCCGATCACGAACTGGTCGAAGGTGTAGCGGGCGTTGAGCGTGCCCGACGCCCAGGTGCCGGCGCCGTGCTCGTCGACCGCTCCCGCCGTGGCGGGGGGTGGTGCGAGCGACTCGAGCTCGTGGTCGTGATGTTGATCGTGGATGTCGGGCACGAGTGCGACCGGTGGCGGGGCGAAGATCGCCTCGCGCTCCTTGGGTTCGGTCTCGACGAGCAGCTCCACCCGTACCGTGACGCCGGTGGAGTCACGGATGGCGTCGGTGAGCATCCCGGAGTAGCTCGAGCGGATGCGCTCGGCGGCCAGCGAGCTGGGGACGCTCAGCAGGAGCGTGTCACCGTCGTAGCCGAGGGGTCGCACGCCGGGGAACCAGGCTGCCCAGGTGGCCGGCGCGAGCTGCTCTCGCAGGGTCGCCGAACCCTGGTCCCAGATCTCTTCCGCCGTCAACACCCACCGTTCTTTCGCGACCACTGCGGGTGGTCTTCCCGTCCACCGTCGACTTGTCCACAAGAGCTTCCACAGGTGTGGAGATCGCCCAGATGCGTTGCACGGCTTCGGCCTGGTCGAGCTGTGACGGTTCGGAGGAGCAGGACAGCAGGCCGGGTGCCGAGCGAGGCGCGCAACGTAGCACCAGCATCCTTGTGCGACAAGGGGTCGTGGGGGTTTTCCCCAGAGTCGCGAGCCTCGGTGCTCCGCATTGCGTGAGACGACGCCGGGCCCGTACACTGTGTCGTTTCCGCCTCCCGCTCGGTCCCCTACTTCGGGCCGCGCGCGACCTCCTCGAGGGGGCTCTTCCTGTGAAGCGCACGTACCAGCCCAACAATCGCAAGCGCGCCAAGACCCACGGCTTCCGCCTCCGGATGCGCACCAAGGGGGGTCGTGCGGTGCTGCGCGCCCGCCGGGCCCGCGGCCGCAAGCGTCTCTCCGCCTGATCTGGCGCGTTCGCGACCGTGCGACGTTCGAGGCCCTCGCGGGGGCCCGCCGGCAACGGGCCGGCCCGATTTCGCTGCGCTTCCTCTCCGACGGATCCGACGACCCGGCGCGCGTGGCCTACGCCATCGGCCGGCGATTCGGCAACGCCGTGGAACGCAATCGGGCGCGACGGCGTCTGCGCGCCGCGATCGTGCTGGACTCGGCGCTCCTGCTCCCAGGGGGCGCCTATCTGGTCGCCGCCGACCGATCTGTCATGACCGTTCCCTTTCCGACGTTGCGTGACCACGTGACCACGCTGCTGCAGGCCGTCCGCGAGGACGCGGCGTGACCGACGCAGTCGTCTCCACGCCCGCAGCGCCGCGAGTATCGGTGCTCGCGCGGATCCTGATGCTGCCGATCCGCGCATGGCGGCTGGTGAGCGTGCACCTCCCGCCACGATGTCGCTTCTACCCGTCCTGCTCCCAGTACGCGCTCGAGGCGCTCACCACCCATGGAGCGGCGCGCGGCAGTTGGCTGGCGATCCGGCGCGTGGGTCGGTGCCACCCCTGGCACGACGGCGGCCTCGATCCCGTCCCTCCCGCCGAGTCCGTCCCTCCCGCCGAGTCCGTCCCTCCCGCCCCCCACTCGGCGAACGTACGTTCGACATTGGCCACGCCCGTCGGTGTGGCGGAAGAAGGCTGACCGATGATCCTCGCCGCCGGCTCCCCGTTCGACCCCGTCTACAACTTCTTCGGGGCGATCCTCGCGTTCTTCTACGGGATCATCCCGAACCTCGGTGTCTCCATCATCCTGCTCACGATCCTGGTGATGCTGGTGATGTTCCCGCTCACCGCCAAGCAGGCCAAGTCGATGATGGCCATGCAACGGGCGCAGCCGGAGATCAAGAAGCTCCAGGCGAAGTACAAGAACGACCGGGCGAAGCTCAACGAAGAGATGATGAAGTTCTACCAGGAGAACAAGATCAACCCGCTGGCGGGTTGTCTGCCCCTCCTGGTGCAGATGCCGGTGTTCCTCGCGCTCTTCCGCGTGATGCGCGACCCTTACAAGCACATCCCGAAGGGTTCCGACCTCTACGCCGCGTTCTGCACCGGCGCCAAGGGTCACCTCTACGTCAACCAGTGCGACCTTCCGAAGAAGGGGCTGCCCAACCCGCAGTACTTCCTCGGCATGGATCTGTCGCAGCACGCCACCGCGGTCACCGGTGGCTTCCTCGACGCACTCCCCTACTTCATCCTCGTCGGCCTGGTCGTGCTCACCGGCTTCCTGCAGGCCCGCCAGAGCCGGCGCAACGCGCCGAACATGAACTCGCAGATGGCGATCGTCACTTCGGTGCTGCCGGTCGCGTTCGGTCTCTTCTCACTGCAGTTCCCCGCGGGGCTCGTCCTGTACTTCCTGGTGAGCAACCTGTGGCGACTCGGTCAGCAGGAGATCATCATGCGCAAGATCACCCGACCGGGGCAGGCCGCGCTCGCGACCAGTCAGAAGGACGAGGCGATCGATGTGGAGAGCACGGACTCGTCGGCGTTTCCTCGCGCCGCGGGCGGACTGCGGAAGTTGTTCCAGATCCCGGCGGCGAGCAACGGGGACGAGCCCGCCGCGGACACCGGCAACGGTGCAGGCGGCACCAAGAACGGGGCGAAGAACGGCGCGGCCAAGCCGAGTGGTGGCGCAGCCGCGGCGAAGGGCACCACGGCCAAGGGATCATCAGCAAAGGGTTCGTCGGCCAAGGGTGCGCAGGCGAAGGGAACCCCCGCGAGCACGAGCTCGAGTTCCTCGGGGAGCGGCGCGACCTCGGGCGCGCGGCGGAGGAACAACAAGAAGCGCAAGCGACGCTGACCCAGAGGTCGCGTCACGCAGCAGTCGGACCAATGCGGCAGCGAGCACGTGCTGCCGTCGAGCGGAGAGAACGATCACATGGAGTGGGTGGAGACGACCGGTCGCACGATCGCGGAAGCGTTGGACGCGGCTCTCGATGAACTGGGTGTCGACGAGGAAGACGTCGAGTACGAGGTGCTCGAGGAGCCCAAGAGCGGATTCCTCGGCCGACTCGGCAGCAGTGAGGGACGCATCCGGGCGCGGGTGAAGCCGATCTCGCGCGAGAAGCCGGGGGAGCGTCAGCGTCGGAATCGTCGAGGCTCGTCGCGTCCTCGGGGCGGCGGCTCGGGCAATGGATCCGGCGGGGGTGGAGGAAACGGCTCTCGCCAACGTTCCGCCAGCAGCTCCGCGGGTGGCGGTGGTTCCGACAGTGGTTCGTCGGAACGCAGCTCGGCCGAAGGTGGAGGCTCGTCGTCGGGTCGCCGCCGACGTGGCGGCGGTGGGGGCGGCAACGGGGGATCGCGGGGCCAGAGCGGCAACGCGCGGCAAGACCAGCAGCAGGAGACGAAGGTGGACACCATCGAGAGCGACGTGCCGATCGAAGAGCAGGCGGCCGCGGCCGAGCGCTTCACCCAGGGTCTGGTCGACGCATTCGATCTCGGCGCCCAGGCGAAGAGCGTGATCGACGACGAGGTCGTGGTGGTCGACGTCACCGGCGACAACCTGGGGCTGTTGGTGGGCCCCAAGGGCGCCACGCTCCACGCGATCGAAGAGCTGGTGCGCACCGTGGTGCAGCGCCAGACCGATGGTCACGGCGTTCGCATCCACGTCGACGTGGCTGGCTACCGCGCCAAGCGCCGCGCCGCCCTGGCCGACTTCACCGCCAACTTGGCGGAGAAGGTGCTCGAGACCGGGCGGCCTCAGGCGCTCGAGCCGATGTCGGCGAGCGACCGCAAGGTGGTCCACGACACCGCAGCCGAGATCGATGGGATCACGACGAGCTCGGAGGGCGAGGACCCGCGCCGCCGTGTGGTCCTGCGCCCTGCCTGAGCAACTGCTGCTCGGGCAGCCCGGACGGTCGTGATGTCCGACCGTGATCCGGGAGCCCTCCCCGACGTCCTGGAAGACGCTCGTGCACTGGGCCTGTTGGGGCCCGGTCCGGTCGCGCGCCAGCTCGAGCACGCGCGCGATCTCGCCAGCGCGATCGGTGAGTTCGATGGTCGAATGCTCGACCTCGGCAGCGGTGGGGGTCTTCCCGGCCTGGTCCTGTTCGACGAGTGGCCCGGCGCGACCGGCGTGCTCCTCGACGCACAGCGGCGACGCTGTGAGTTCCTGACTCGCGCCGTCGCGACCCTCGACCTGGGCGCTCGGACATCGGTCGTGTGCGGCCGGGCCGAGGTGCTCTCGCGTTCGGAGCGCCTCCGAGCCGGCTTCGACCTGGTTGTGGCGCGCTCGTTCGGTGCACCCGCCGTGACCGCCGAGTGCGCCATCGGCTTCCTCCGGGCGGGCGGCGAGCTGGTCGTGACCGAGCCGCCCGATGCGGAGGTCGCGGCGCGTTGGCCGACGGAGGGGCTGGCAGAACTCGGCTTCGAAGCGGCGGTACCCGTGCGGAGGGCGGAGACCAGCGCGGTGCGCATCCGCCTCACCGACACCGCCAGCGATCGGTGGCCCCGACGTGACGGCGTTCCCACCAAGCGACCGCTCTGGTGAGCGGCCCCATCGGGGGCGGCCGCAGACCGTCGTCCCGTCCCGCGGGTCGGCGTGCGACCGTACTGCGGTGCCGTCCCCGATTCTACCGGGAGCACGGTTTGATGAGGGGACTGTCGACGAGCGGCGAGAGCCCTGGTCGGGGGACCGGAGAGAAGCGCCAGAGGGAGTTTGGGCATCGCGGGGTGCGACGGGCCGCTAGTGTTCCACGTGGAACAGCCTCGCCCCGAGGTTGAGACTTTCTTCTTGTTTCACGTGGAACATCCTTGACCCGTCAGGCGCGCTGGTTGAGGATGGGCTCTCGGCCCGACGCTCCCTGGGACGGTCAATGACGGACGAATTCAGCGACACACGCCCCCGACGGCGCCTCTTCGGAAGGCGGCGTCCCGACGAAGAGGTCGCCGACGCGACAGGTTCGCCACCACCGCCAGAACCAGACGCCGAGCGCGAACCGGCACCCGCGGCTGAAGCTCCGGCAGAGTTGGTGGAGCCGGCAACGGAACCGGAGACCGCGCCGGAGCCGCTTCCCGAACCTGAACCGGAGCCAGAGCCTGTGCCCGCACCGCCGCCGCAACCCGCACCGGCCCCCCAACCGGAACCGTCGCCTGTGCCATCGCCTGTACCAAGCCCGGAACCCCCTCCGGTCCCCGAGCCGCCGCAGCCGGTCGTCGTCGAGGCTCCCCCGGTTCCCCCCACTCCCGAAGCGGAACCAGCCCCCGATCCGATTCCTGCACCGGAACCGATCCTGCACCGGAACCGGATCCTGTACCCCGACCGGATCCCGCACCCCAACCCGAACGCGTTCCGGCCGCGGGGGTAGCGGCTGGCGAGGAGAACGCCGGCGAGGACGGTACCGGTCAGGAGACCGGACCACACGGGACCCTGCAGATACCTCGGATCATCGCCATCGCCAACCAGAAGGGGGGCGTGGGGAAGACCACGACCGCAGTGAACCTCGGCGCGGCGTTGGCCGAATCCGGGCTTCGTGTGCTGGTGGTCGACCTCGACCCCCAGGGCAACGCGTCGACGGGACTCGGGATCAATCCTCGTGACGTCAACGCCTCCATCTACGACGTGCTCATGCAGGACACCCCGGCCCTCGATGCCGTCGAACCCACGAGCCTGAAGAACCTGTTCGTCATCCCCGCGACCCTCGATCTGGCCGGCGCTGAGATCGAACTGGTGCCGGCCTTCAGCCGAGAGCTGAAGCTCAAGCGGGCGCTCGACGCGGTGCGCTCGGAATACGACGTGGTGCTCATCGACTGTCCTCCGTCGCTCGGGCTGCTCACCGTGAACGGCCTGGCCGCGGCCGACGACGTGATCGTGCCGATCCAGTGCGAGTACTACGCGCTGGAGGGGCTCGGGCAGCTGCTCAGGAACGTGGCCCTCGTCCGGTCGAGCCTGAACGCGACGCTCGACGTGCGGGGGATCATCCTCACCATGTACGACGCCCGCACCCGGCTGGCCGAACAGGTCGAGACCGAGGTGCGGGAGCATTTCGGAGAGAAGGTCTACAAGACGGTCGTGCCGCGCACGGTGCGCCTCGCCGAGGCGCCCTCGTTCGGCCAGCCCGTCATCGTGTTCGACCCGACGTCGCGGGGAGCCTCCGCGTATCGGGACCTGGCGAAAGAGGTGAGCGGTGGCGCGACGCGGCGGACTGGGTAAGGGCCTCGGCGCTCTCATCCCCCCCGGCGGTACCGAGGGGACGGCATCGGAGCTGGGCGGCCTCGACGAGCTCCCGCTCGCGTCGATCTCCCCGAACCGGTTCCAGCCCCGGGGTCACTTCGACGAGGAGGCGCTGAGTCAGCTCGCCGACTCGATCCGTGAGGTCGGCGTGCTGCAACCGGTGCTCGTGCGCCCGGCGGGCGACGGCGAGTACGAGCTCATCGCCGGGGAGCGGCGCTGGCGGGCTGCCCGCCGGGTCGGGCTCCAGACGATTCCTGCGCTGGTGCGGGAGACCGATGACGCCGCCGCGCTCGAGCAGGCGCTGGTGGAGAACCTCCACCGTGATGGTCTCAACCCGCTGGAGGAGGCCGCGGCCTACCAACAGCTCATCGAGGACTTCGGGTTGACCCACGACGAGGTGGCGGCGCGGGTCGGACGCAGTCGGGCGACGGTGAGCAACACGCTCCGGCTGATGCAGCTGCCGCCCGCGATCCAGAAGTCGGTGCAGGAGCGCAAGATCTCGATGGGCCACGCCCGAGCACTGCTGGGCAGCCCCGACCGTTCGTTCCAGGAGCGCCTGGCCAAGCAGATCGTCGCCGACGACCTCTCGGTGCGGGCCACCGAGGACGCCGTCCGTGAGCACCAGGGTGAGAGCAACGGAGCCGGCTCCGCCGCTGCCGAGGCGGGGACGACGGTCACGCCTACCGGACGCAAGCTCCGCCCGCCGGGGCTCGTCGAGCTCGAGGAGTTGCTCGGGGACCACCTGGAGACCCGGGTGACGATCTCCATGGGAGCGGCACGCGGCAAGGTCGTCGTCGAGTTCTCGACCCTGGAGGACCTCGAGCGGATCTACCGCCGCATCACCGACGGCACGGCTCCCTAGGACAATTGCGCGGCGCAACTATAGTCTAGGTCGAGACTTCGGGCGTCGGCTGCTCCACGCCGCGACGGACGCCCCGGACCACCGCGTGGGCGACGTCGGCGCCGCGCACGACCAGCGTGCGCATGGTGGCGACGTCGTCGGCCGCCACGGGCTCGCAGATGACCGCGGCCATGCGGGTCTCGCGGAGCACCGCGTAGGTACGGCCCGCCACACAGGCGTCGTCGCCGAGGATCGGGGCCAGCTCCTGGCTCACCGATTCGGCCACCGCGTGGCCGGCCTCCGAGCGAAAGCGCCCCGACTCGTAGTAGCTGCAGCGACAGCCAGGGGAGTCGCCGGCGCGGAACGCGAGGAAGAGGTCGGCGGCGTACCGGTTCGCCTCGGCGGCCAGTACCGGGTCGTCGGCTCCGGTCGCGTCCAGCGCCGCCCCGGCGCCGAGCTCGACGAGCCCCCGCACCACCAGGTTGGCGAGCGTCTCGAACCCGGGCGCGGCGGCCACGAAGACCCGCCGACCTTCCAACCGGTGCGGCCCCCGACGCAGGGCTTCGCGCTCACGGACCACGGCGACCGAACCGTCGGCGAGACCACCGACCCGCTCGAGCACCGCGAGGGTCGCCGTCCCGCACATCCCATCGGTCGGGAGGCTCATGTTGCGCTGGAACTCGATCAACGCCCGAGTGGTGTCGTCGCCGAGGATGCCGTCTTCGCGCCCGGCGTCGAAGCCGAGGCCGTTGAGGCGGCGCTGCAATTCGGCGACGTCGTCGCCGCGGAGCATGGGACGGCGGCGGTAGAGGAGCCGGTCACCGAGGCGGTAGCCGCTCTCCACCACCGCCGCCCAGGTCTGGGGGCCGCAGACGCCGTCGACGCGCAGCCCGCGCGCCTCCTGGAACGTCCGCACCACCTGCTCGGTGGCTGCGCCGTATCCGCCGGCTTCGACCACCGGGATCTCGTGACCCAGGGCGCCGAGACGGACCTGGAGGTCGCGCACGGCCTCGCCGTGGCTGCCCGGCCGGAGCACGGCCGGGTCGCTCAAGCGATGAACTCGGCGAGGTCCTGGAGCAGCTGGCCCTTGCCCTTGGCGCCGACGAGGCGCTTCACCTGCTGCCCGTCCTTGAAGACCAGGAGGGTCGGGATGCTCATGACGTCGAACCGCCGAGCGGTGTCGGGGTTGTCGTCGACGTTGAGCTTGCCGATGGCGAGCTTGCCCTTCTGCTCGCTGGCGATCTCGGCCAGCGTGGGGGCGATCATCTTGCAGGGACCACACCACTCGGCCCAGAAGTCGACGAGCACCGGCGTGTCGGCGCCGGCAATGGTCTCGTCGAACGTCGCATCGGAGAGGTTGAGAATGTCGTCGGCCACTGGGTGGTCCTTTCCTGAGGTCGGTCGAGTCTACCGACGTGCTCCCGGCGACAACGGCCCCGGACCCGTGAGCATTCCCGAGTGCCCAGGTCGGATTTGCGGGCCGGGGTGCCGCCGACGTCAGCCCGAGGCTTCGTGCTCGCCGAGCCAGCGCTCGGCTTCGATCGCGGCCATGCATCCGGACCCCGACGCGGTGATCGCCTGTCGGAACACGTGGTCCTGCACGTCGCCAGCCGCGAACACGCCCTCGACCGAGGTGCGGGTGGAGTCGGCGGAGGTGATGATGTAGCCGTTCTCGTCGAGGTCGAGCTGGTCACGGAACAGTGCGGTGTTGGGGTCGTGGCCGATGGCGACGAACATCCCCGCCACCTCGAGATCGGACTCGGTGCCGGTCACGGTGTCGCGCAGCCGCAACGACTCGACCGAGCCGTCGCCGTGCACGTCGGTGACCTCGGAGTTCCACACGAACTCGATCTTGGGGTTGGCGAACGCGCGGTCCTGCATGATCTTCGACGCCCGGAGCTCGTCGCGGCGGTGGATCAGCGAGACCGTGGTGGCGAACTTGGTGAGGAAGATCGCCTCCTCGACGGCGGAGTCGCCGCCGCCGATGACCGCGATGGGCTTCTCCCGGAAGAAGAAGCCGTCGCACGTGGCGCAGGTGGACACGCCGTGGCCCAGGAGGCGCTGCTCGTTCGGCAGGCCGAGCATGCGGGCCTTGGCCCCGGTGGTGATGATCATCGAGCGGGCGCGGAACTCCCGGTCACCCACCCAGACACCGTGCGGGCCGCCGGGGGTGAGCTCCACGCGCTCGGCGTCGGCGGTGATGAACTCCGCACCGAATCTCTCCGCCTGCTCGCGGAACTTCATCATCAGTTCGGGCCCGAGGATGCCGTCGGGGAAGCCGGGGTAGTTCTCGACGTCGGTGGTGAGCATGAGCTGTCCACCGGCTCCGATGCCCTCGATCATGATCGGGGACAGGTTGGCGCGACCCGCGTAGACGGCGGCGGTCAACCCCGCCGGTCCGGAGCCGACGATGACGAGCTCATGGGTTTCAGGCATTCGCGTCCTCGTTCCGCGGTGAGCGCAGCGTCCACACGAACGCCCCCGCGAGCACGAAGATTCCGCCCAGGATCAGGTAGGCCGCCCAGACCGTGCCGGTGAGCACGACCAGCACGCGGAAGAGCGCGATG
The DNA here is from genome assembly GCA_963720765.1 of uncultured Actinomycetes bacterium. Classification (GTDB taxonomy): domain Bacteria; phylum Actinomycetota; class Acidimicrobiia; order IMCC26256; family DASPTH01; genus DASUAS01. The sequence goes on along the minus strand of CAVRGS010000004.1, from coordinate 156,540 downwards.
GCGAGCATGAGCAACGCGGTGAGCACGAAGAAGGCGACCAGCAGGCCGAAGACGACGGCCTTGGTGGCCTTCTGCGCGGGTACGACGGTCTTGTCGCGCACCGCGGCGACGACGTTCTCCAGCGTGTCGACCGCATCGGTCGTCCAGTCCGCCACGGCGCCTCCTGCTCGTTGCTCGGCCTGGTACCGGGCCGGTTGACGCGGATCACGGAGCGTACCCGAACCGGTTGCGCGCGGACTCGCGTCAGGGGGAGCCGAGGTCGCGGCCCGTGCAGGAGTCCTGGAACAGGGCCTGGATCGAACGCGTGCCGTCGGGACCCTCCAGCAGCACGACGGTCACCGCATGACCCGCGATCGTGCCGGAGCCGCTGGCGATCACCGTCCCGACGGTGCCCCGCGAGCAACCAGGGAGCGACGGCAGTGGTGTGGATCGCGCCGAGTCGCTCGCCGCTCCCGCCGCCGCCTGGGGCTCGACCGCCTCGGCGGAGGGGTTGCCGAGCGCGGCGCGCAGACGGGCGAGGTTGGTTGCGTCGTCGAGGTTGCCGAAGTCGCCGACGTCGGGAGCGACCGTGAGCGCCTGGCCGAAGTTCTTCGGGGCGAGCGCGCTGCGGTCCCCGCGTGACGCGGCCCGGGTGTCGTCACCTCCGCCCGAGGTGACCACCGCGAGGGTGCCGACGGCGATGATCACGACCGCGGCGGCCGCCGCGAGCCACCGCCAGGTGCGCCACGGGCGGGCAGGGGCCGGCGCGTCCGCGGTCTCGCGCAGCGCGGCCGAGACGAGCCGGCGGCGGGTGACGTCGTCGAGCGGCTCGACCTCGAGCCAGCTCCCGACCTCTGCGCTCCGTTCGTCGTCAGCCATCGTCGTTCTGACGTTCGTTCGCGGGTACTCGGTTCCCTGGATGTGGCGGTCCGAGCCGTTCCACGAGGATCGCGCGTCCCCGGGAGATCCGCGAGCGCACCGTCCCGGGAGGGATGTCGAGCACCTCCGCGATCTCGGCGTAGTCGAGGTCGCACAGGTCGCGCAGCACGACGGCCGCCCGGAACTCCTCGGGCACGTGCTGGAGGGCGGCGTCGACGTCGATGCGCGCCGCCACGACGTCCTCGGGTGCCGACCCGGCCGCGACCGGTTCGGGTGCGTCGGGGTGCGCAGGCACGGGGCGGCGTCGCTGCCGGCGGAGCTCGTCGAGCGCGGCGTTGGTGGCGATCCGGTAGCACCAGGTGCTGAACGCAGCGCGCCCGTCGAAGCGGGAGATGCCGCGTGCGATCGCGATCATCGCCTCCTGGGTGGCGTCGAGCGCGTCCTCGGGATGGGCGACGATCCGGCGACACACCGCGTGGATGCGGTCTGCGTGACGATCGAGGAGCAACTCGAGGGCGCGCCGGTCACCGTCGACAGCGCGAGCGACGAGGGTGCCGTCGTCGTCGTCACGCAACCTTCACCCCGGTCACTTCGACATAGTGCCTGCCGTTGTCGCCCGTCGGGAGTTGCGTGAACCACACCAACACCGACTGGCCCTTCACGCCGCTGAACTGGAATGCCTTGGTGCGGTCGAGATCGGACCCGCTGGCTCGTGCGTCACCCCAATCGCCGAGCGTGCTGAGGCTGTCGACCGATTTGTCGCTCACGTAGATCGACGCGCCCCATCCGGCGCGGAGCGCGTCGACCGTCACCTTCGACACGTCGTACTCGCGGTCGAGCGACAGCGCGAGGCCGACCCCGGTCTTCGGCCCGTCCGGGAACTGGTCGTACTGCTCGGTGGACCAGGCCGTGGTCGGGTCTCCGTCGACCGCGTTCGCGACCAGATCGGGGCTCTCGGTGCCGTCGCCGAGCGGATCGAACGAGGTGGCCCCGGTGATGGTCGCGGTCGCGGCCGACGGCGCTGACGGGGCCCCGGCGCCGTTGCCGGGGCTCGATCCCGAGCTGTCGCTGACCAGCACGTACGCGGCGACGCCTCCCGCGATCGCGACCAGTACGACCAGCAACACCCACAGCCACGTGAGGCGTCGCCTCCGCCGGCGCACCGGCGTGGTGGCGACCGGGACCGGCAGGGGCTGGGGACGGGTGTGCGCGGGAGGCTGCACGCCCCCGGATCCCGCCGGCGCCCGAGACGGAGCCTTCGGGGCCGCAGCCGGCCCGACCATCGGACGCGGGATCGCGCCGGTGGGGTCGAGTCGGGCGCGGTCGAGCGCGTCGCGCACCGCGGCCGCGGAACCGAAGCGCGCCGCGGGCTGGCGAGCGAGGCAACGGTGGATCACGTCGTCGAGCGCCTGTGACACCTCCGGCCGTTCGTCGCGCACCGCGGGCGCGGAGGTGGTGAGGCGAGCCATTGCCGTCGCGATCTCGGTGTCGCCACCGAACGGCGGGTGGCCGCAGAGGGCCTCGTACATGAGCAACCCGAGCGCGTACACGTCGGTGCGCGGGTCGGTGGGCCGGCCGTTGACCTGCTCGGGCGCGAGGTACCGCGCCGTGCCCATCACGGTGCCGGTGCGGGTGAGGTCGTCGGCACCCGCGGCCTTGGCGATGCCGAAGTCGGTGACCTTCACCGGTCCCGACGGCGGCACCAGCACGTTGGCCGGCTTCACGTCGCGGTGCACGAGACCGGCGCGGTGCGCGGCGTCGAGGGCATCGCCCACCTGCTTGCCGATGCGGATGACGTCGGCCACGGGAAGGCCACCCTGTTGGTCGATGAGGTGGCGCAGGGTGGGGCCCTCGATGAGCTCCATCACGATGTAGGCCACGCCGTCGTCGTCGCCGGTGTCGTAGGTGGAGACGATGTTGGGGTGGGAGAGCCGGGCCGCGGCGATGGCCTCGTGGCGGAAGCGGACCCGGGTGCCGTCGTCGGCCGCGAGGTCGGAGCGGAGGATCTTGACCGCCACGCGGCGCGACAGCACCGGATCGTCGGCCACCCACACCGTGGCCATGCCGCCGCGCGCGATGGGGGACACCAAGCGGTAGCGGCCGCCGAGAACGGTGCCGGGTGCGGTCAACTCCACGAGAGCATTGTTGTCGTCAGCGGACCACCTGGTAGGTCACTCCGATGACCCGGGGGCCCGCGTGGGTTCCGATGACCGGTCCGACGACGCCGGTGATGATGTCGTCGCGAGGGAAGACGGGTTCGAGCAACGCGAGCAGCTCGTCGACGTCGGGCGCGTTGCCGTGGAGCACCGCGAGGTGCTCGATCTTCCCCTCCGACGCCTTGGCCGCGAGCAGCTTGAGCGCCTTTGACCGGGTCCGTACCTTGCCGGCCTCCTCGACGACACCGTCGCGCAGCTCCACGACGGGTTTGATCGACAGCACGGTACCGAGCAGCGCGCGTGCGTTGCCGACGCGGCCGCCGCGCTTGAGGAACTCGAGCGTGTCGAGGGTCGCGAAGAGCTTCGTGCGGTCGCGCCGGTTCACGACCTCCTGCACGATGGCCTCGAGCGAGTCGCCGTCGGCGGCGCGCCGCGCCGCGGTGAGGCACAGGTTGCCGAGCCCCATCGACGCGCTCTGCGAGTCGATGACCTGCACGGGGATGTCGTTGGACACGGCCGCCGCGGCCACCTGCGCCGCCTGCATGGTGGCCGAGAGGTGCGACGACAGGTTGATGCACACGATGCCGGTGGCCCCGCGCGCCAGCAGCTCGCGGAACTTGGCCTCGAACGCGCCGGCCGACGGCGCCGCGGTCTCGGGCAGGAGCTTGGACTGCTCGAGGCGCTGCCAGAACTCGTCGGCGCTCAGCTCCTCGCGGTCGACGAGCTCCTCGTCGCCGAAGCGGATGGTGAGCGGGACGATCTCGATGCGCAGCGCGTCGACCAGCGACTGCGGCAGGTCGCAGCTGCTGTCGGTGACCACCCGGATGCTCACTGGTGTCGCTCCTGTGTTCGTGCGGCTCTGGCCGTGGTCATGATCGTTGCACGCCTCACGAGCGCGCACGCAGCCGGGCGGGCACCAGGCTGCGCAGCGCCGACAGCTCCTCGACCCGCAGCAGCATGAGCAACCCGACGTACGCGACGCCTCCGATCGCGGTCCCGGCGACCACCGCGACGACCGCCCGGCCGAAGCTCGACCAGCCGACGTACTCGCCGACCGCCCAGCTGACGCCACCGACGACCACCCCGGCCGCGACGATGCGGGTGAGCGACGACAGGAGCTGAGCGCCGTCGATGCCGCGCAACCGGACGCGCAGCACCCCGAGGGTGAGGATGGCGGCGACGAAGTAGGCGAGCGCGAACGCCAGCGCGAGGCCAGGGATGCCCAGCCACGCGTACAGCGGGAACGCGAGCGCGATGTTCACCGCGTTCTCGATGCAGTTGATCCAGAACGGTGTGTACGTGTCGTGGCGCGCGTAGAACGCCCGCATCGCGAACAGGTAGACCGAGAACGGCAGCAGACCCACCGAGAACGCGACGAGCGTGTCGGACACCGCCGACGCGTCGGCGGCCGAGAACGCGCCGCGCTGCAAGAGCGCGACGATGATCGGGCGCGCCAAGCCGATGTAGAGCGCCGACGCGGGCACCACGACCATCGCCGCGAGGCGGATGCCGCGCGAGAGCTGGGTGCGCAGCGCGCCGAGGTCGCCGCGCGTGGCCGCGCTCGCCATCTCGGGCGTGAAGGTGGTCATGAGCGACACCGCGAACAATCCGTGGGGCAGCTGGAAGAACGCGTACGCACTGATGTAGATGAACGGCCCGCCGTCGGTGCCGTTGGCCAGGATCGTCACCACGAGCAACGCGATCTGGTTCGCGATGACGTAGCCCACGGTCCACCCCGAGAGCCGCAACATGGTGAGCACGGCGGGGTGCTTCCACCGGGGCAGGAAGCGCAGATGGGCGCGCAACTGGGCGAGCGGCGGCAGGAGCGCCAACGCCATCACGACGACACCTGCGGTCGTGCCGAGACCGATGAGCAGCACGAGCTTGTCGTCGGCGAGCACGCTGTTCACGGTGAGCGACCCGTCGGCGATGCGGGGGAGCGCGAGGAACACCGCGATCACGACGACGTTGTTGAGCACCGGCGCGAACGCGGCGGCGAGGAACCGTCGGCGCGCGTTCAGCATCGCGGTGGCGAGCGTGACGATGCCGTAGAAGAGCATCTGCGGCATGAAGAGACGGAGGAGGTCGGTTGCGAGCTCCTGCTGCGCGGCGACGTTCCCGCCCTTGACGTTGAGCGTGTAGAGCTCGACGATCCACGGCGCGGCGACGACACCGATCACCGTGATCGCGGCGAGTGCGACGATGGCGACCGTGAAGATCGCGCTCGGCGCCTCGTCGTCGTCGGTCTCGTGGTACTTCACGAACAGCGGGACCAACGTCGCGGTCAGCACGCCGCCGAGCAGCAGTTCGTAGACGATGTTGGGTGCTTCGTTGGCGTAGCTGTACGTGCCGGCCAACGTCGACGCGCCGAGCGCGTACGCGATGGCGGCGATGCGCGCGAAGCCGGTGACGCGGGACAGCATCGTGCCGAGCGCGACGAGCGCGCTCGAACGGACGAGTGACGTCTCCGACTCGGTGGGGTTCGATCCCGGTTCGACGATGCCGGGATCGTCGAGGTCGGTGAAGACGTCGTCGCGGTACAGATGGGGGAGCCGCGCCTGGGGGTTGTACCCGCGTCGCGGGCGCTTGGTCACGCGGGTTGCCCGGACGGCGGCGCGAACCGGTACGTCGGGTGCTGCTCCTTCGAGCGCTTCTTGCGCCGACGGTGGATGTCCCAACCCCACCAGAGCACGAGGAACACGATCGCCCCCACGGTGAGGAAGACTCCCACACCACTCACGAAGGTCGAGCGGACCTTGATCGTCGTCCGCCCGCCGATGGCGAGACCACCGGGCGTGGTGACGGTCATGCTCACCGGTGCCGTGCCGGAGCCGCGGGTCTCGACCGCGACCCGCACCGTCGTGTTGTGGTTGGCGGGCAGCGTGATGTCGCGGGTGGCACCCTCGGGGAACAGCAACCGGTCGCTCTGGAGCTGCACGTGCACCGCGATGTCGTCGTTGCTGTTGTTTCGGAAGCTGATCGGGATCTCGGCCTTGCTGGAGGTGATGGTCACGGTGCTCTGAGGTTGCACCTCGACCTGTTTCAGGTACGCGTCGACCGAGTCGCCGATGGACGCGAGCAGGTCGCGGGCGCGGAGCCGGCCCCCGGGATTCGACCATGCGGCCGCCACCGACGTGGCCAGCGCGCGGTCGGCGTTGATGACGCGGGGGTCGCTCGCAGGCACCAGGTCGGCGACGGCGTCGCGGCTGTGCACGCCCTCGGCGTACTGCTGAGCGGTGACCGGCGGCTTCGGCGGCGAATAGTCGGCGAGCTGGCGGAACACCGGCGCCGCGTCGGGAGCGTCGTCCACGGTTGCGACGGGGACGGCTTGCAGCAGGCCTTCCACGGTTGTGGCGTGCAGCAGCGGGTTGCCGCGCAAGCCCGCGAGCACGGCACTGACGAGGGTCGGATCGGCGTCCCACTGCGCGGGGTTGGCGATCGCGATGCCCCGCGGGATGCTCGGTTGCTCCCCGGCCACGAGCGCGAGCCCGGCGAGCAGGTGCGCGGCGCGCAGCGCGGGTGGGGCGTCGCCGGTGAGGAACTGCTCGAGGCCGTCGTCGGTCGCGAGCACGGTCACCGCACTGGCGTCGTCGCCCGCGGCCGTCTGCATCTTGTAGGGGTGCGCGGGGGTGTACTTCTCGGCGACCGGCGTCGAGCGCGTTGCCGTCGACCACGAGCTGACGCACGCTGGCGCTCTGCAGGATGCCGAGCGACGCGGCGTCGAGATGGCCCGGGAGCGCGGTGCTCGGATCGACGTGCGAACCGAGGAACTGCTCGAGGGCGGCCAGCCCGCGTGTGAGCTCGCCGGGTCGCGTCCCGTCGACGGGGGTGACGACGTCCTCGAGGTTGCCGCGCACGATCGACGGCAGGTCGAGCGGCACGAACGGCCCCGCGAGCACCTGCTTGTTGCCCTGGGCGACCGACGCGCGCACCGCGTCCGCACCTGCGGCCAACTCGGGCACCTTCTGCCCCAGCGCCGCCCACGCGTCGAGTGTTTCAGGGCTCGGCGCGAGCGTGAGGGGCACGTCGGTGTCGCCGTCGAGCTGGATGGCCTGGCGCCCGAGTCGTCCGGTGGGCCTCAAGTCGGCGAGCGTCTCCGGGTTGATGGGGATGTTGGCCACGTACGCGGGCTCGGCCTGCAACGGCCACACCCACGCGACGTTCAGCGGTAGTCCGACGGTCGAGCGCGCCGTCGGCGCCGACCGGCGCGACGACCACGTCGGTCACGAAGTGTGCGAGGGATTGGTCGTCGGCGCTTCGGAGATCCACCTCGAGGGGGTACACGCCGTTGTCACCCAGCGCGCCGCTGGGATATGTGAGCACGCGTTGCCCGGAGGCGGGATCGACGGGGAGTGCGTCGAACGGGAACTCCTGGCGGGCACGCGTCGGCGGCAAGTTGTCACCGCCGATGCTGTCGTCGAACGCGGTGCGCGACTGCAGCGCATCGTGCGCGGTCACCGCGACCTGTGCGCCCGGGGGCACCCCAGTGGCGTCGAAGCGCATGGAGAAGTCGGCGCCGGGCGCGATCCACGGGCTCTGCTGGGCGAGCGCGAACGTCGGCGCCGCACTCTGCGCGCCGGCCGGACGGGACCCGACCGAGGTGACGGCGAGCGCGCTCGGCACCACGAGTGCGGCCAGGAGCAGGGCCGCAGCGCGTCGGAAGCGGGCCGTCACAACGAACGGCCGAGGACGCACAGACCGGCCGGGAGGATCTCGAACCCGAACGACTGGTAGAGCGCGAGCGCGCCGGTGTTCTCGAGCTGGGTGTTCACGTAGGCGCGGGTGGCGCCGTGGCGCCAGACCCACGAGAGCGCGTCGGCGACGAGGGCGTGGCCCCACTGCTGACGGCGCACCGCCGGGTGCACCGCGATGCGCTGGAGGTAGCCGAAGCGTCCCGCCACGCCGGTGATCGCGTACGCCAGCAGGTGGTCGCGGTCGCGGGCGATGCGGAAGCGGCTGGCGGGGGTCGCGTCGAGCGCGTCCTTGAGCCCGACAGGACCGAGGCGCCAGAACTCGTCGAACGAGAGGTCATCGAGCTCGAGCACCGCGGGACGGTCACGACGAGCGGCCTTGACCAACGGCAACGACGCCCCCACCGGTTGACCATCGAGGTCGAGCGCCAGCAGGTGCAGGCGCTCCTGGATGGAGAAGCCGGCGTCGACGAACGGCTCCGATTCGCGAGTGCTCACCGCGCTGGTGAGCACGGAGGCATACCCGGACGCGCGCGCTCGCTCCACGCATCGTCGCACGACGGTCGACGACACGGTCGCGTCGGGGCTGACGACGAGGTGGGCTGCACCACCGCCTCCCCGCCACGGGGCGATGCGCGCCCAGCCGTCGCCGAAGCGAAGGGTCTGCTGCCGCACACAAGCAGGGTAATGGTCTGACCGGGCGTCCGCCCGGGCAGGGCGTCAGCTCGTCGGCACGTACCCGCGGGGCGTGACCAGCGGCAGGTCGAGGTACGTGACGATGCCGGGCGCCGCCGCACAGACCGCCGGGATGGCGTCGATCGCGGGCATGGCGGTCATGATCATGCCGAGCACCATGAAGTCGTCGAAGGTCTTCGCCACGAAGTCGGGCGGCGGGAAGATCTCCATCTTCAGTCGCACCGCGGGCTGCCCCCGGATCTCGACGAGGTACCCCTCGCCGACCTCCCAGTCGGGCTCCAGCGACGGGCCCTTGCGCCACCGGGTGCGCATGTCGACCACCTTGCGGTCGCCCACCCACCCCTGCCAACTGGCGCTGACCCCGGCCACGCAGCCCTGGTCGATCGTCCACGACGTCATGACCACGTCGGCGGGCGCGGCTGCGAACTCGGCCTCGCAGCGGACCTCGGTGAGCTCGATGCCCAGTCCCGCCGCGACCAGCCGCACCGCGTCCTCGAACACCGCGGTGCCGTCCCTCACCATCTCCGGCAGCGCGGGGTCGTCGATGGGACGCCCGAAGCCCACCTTGAGCTCGGTCTCGGGGGAGTCGTACCCGGTGGAGTCGGCCGACTCCAACATGGTGACGCAGTCGACCCGGTCGCAGATCCCGCCGGCGATGATGGCCAACATGTTGGCGAAGCCGGGGTTGACGCCGCTGCCGAAGATCGACACACCGCCGCGCTCGCAGGCGGCGACGAGCCGGGCGCGGCCCTCGCCGAGCGAGTGACCGGTGATGAAGGCGGCGGTGCTGACCACGTTGATGCCGGCCTCGAGGATGCGCACCATCTCGTCGACGTTCGGCCACTTCGGGTTGTAGACGACGCAGTCGGGCTGGAGCGCGAACAGGGCGTCGACGTCGTTGGTGGCGCTCACGCCGAGCGGCGCGATGCCACAGAGCTCGCCGACGTCCTTCCCGACCTTGTCGTCGCCCCAGGCGTAGCAACCCACGAGGTCGAGGCCCGGGTTGGCGGCGATGGCGATCACGGACCGCCGCCCGACGTTGCCGGTGGTCCACTGCACGACGCGGAGGGAAGCCATGGAGCGGGAGCGTAGAGGAGGTGCGTGACCCGCGCCGCAGACCTCCGGGATCCCTTCAGGAGCTCCCGTCACCCGCCGATACGCAGGGTTGGAGGCATCGTGCTGGACCTGGACGGATTGCTGCGGTTCGCGGTCGAACAGGGGGCGTCTGACGTCCACCTGAAGGTCGGCTCACGCCCGCGCCTGCGCGTCGACGGCCGCCTCCGCGAGGGGCCGTTCGACACGGTGGAGCCCACCGACACCGAGCGCCTGGCCACGGCCGTGATCCCCCGCGCCCGGGCCGAGGCGTTCGCGACCGACCACGAGTGCGACTTCATGTACGGGATCGTCGGCCTCGGACGTTTCCGTGTGAGCGCGTTCCGCCAGCGCGGGTACGTGGGCTTCGTCCTGCGCCGGGTGCTCCCCGGCATCCCCAGCTTCGAGGCGCTCGGGCTCCCGCAGACCGTCGCCGATCTCGCTCACGAGCAGCACGGTCTCGTGTTGGTGACCGGACTGGCGGGCGCGGGCAAGACCGCGACGATCGCGGCGATGGTCGACCACGTGAACCAGCACCGCGAAGGCCACATCGTCACCATCGAGGATCCGGTCGAGGTGCTCCACGCCGACAAGCGCTCGATCGTCGACCAGCGCGAGGTCGGCACCGACACGCCCTCCGCGGTGTCGGGGCTCGAGCACGCGCTCCGCCAGGACCCTGATGTGATCGTGCTCGGACACCTGACCGACGAGGCCACCGCCACCGCGGTGTTGCAGGCCGCGGAGATCGGGCATCTCGTCATCGCGGCGATGTCGACGGTCACCGCGGTCGACAGCATCGCCCGCTTCGTCGAGCTCTTCCCGCCGCACCGCCAGCGTCAGGCGCGCACGACCTTCGCGGCCACGCTCCGAGGGGTGATCTCGCAGCGGCTCCTGCCGCGCGCCGGCGGCCGCGGTCGCGTCCCGGCAGTGGAGATCCTCGTCGTGAACACGCGTGTGCGCGAGCGCATCGGGGAGAACCGCCTCGGTGAGCTCGAGGAGGAGATGACCGTCGGCGAGCTCTACGGGATGCAGACCTTCGACCAGAGCCTCGTCCACCTCTACCGCAACGGGCTGGTGGAGCGCGTCGACGCGGTCGCGCACTCGACCACGCCCGGCGAGATGCGCTTCTCGCTCGATCGCGCCGATTCCGATCGCGAGCGCGCAGTCGTGGCACCTGCGCCCAATCCCCCAGCCGGCTCGCCGCCGGCGGCGGTGCCCGCATCGGCGCCGGTCGCAGGCTGAGCGCGCCTACTCGTCCTCGACGGGCCGGGAGCCCTCGAACGCGCGTGCCAGCAACGGCGTCCGGGCGTCGAGCACGTGCTCGAACTCGGGACCGGGCCGGTCGTGGGGTGACCACGTCGTCCGGGACGGCTCCGGGGCGCGCGCCGGCGGTTCCGGTTCGCGAGCGGCTGGCGCGTCGAACGGGAGCAGAGGACCCGGTGCCGACATGGGCCGCGAGCGCGGCGGGTGATCGCGGCGCCGAGGTGCCGGCGTGACGTGGGCGGGTGCCGGTGCGGGTGCTCGACCGATCCAGAGGCGGGACTCGACGTCGCGCCGGTCGAGCAGGTTCCAGCCTCGCGGCGGCGACATGCGATCGGCGTGCGCGTCGCACAACACGCCGGCGCCGCGCCCACCCGAACCGAGCGGGTCGAGCCAGACGAGGCACTCGCGGGCGTCGAACGCGAAGACGGCCACCGCGGGCTTGTCGCAGCCCAGCCGAGAGCAGTTGGGTGCACCGTCCACGACGGCGACGGTAGTAGAGGCTGCCGTCGGCCCTCGGGATCCCGCGTCATATTGCGGTGCCGACCCACCCACTCCGACGAGAATGGAGTGATGTCCGCGTTCCCGCCCCGGTTGCAGCCACTGCTCGACGACTCGTCGCCCGCGCAGCAGCTGGCGCGTCTGCTCACCGACGAGGGGCACGAGTGCTACCTGGTGGGTGGTCGGGTGCGTGACGCCTTCGTCGACCGCGAACCGCGTGATGACGAAGCCGTCGACGTCGACGTCACCACCGACGCGCGCCCCGACGTCGTCGAACGGCTCGTGCGCCCGTGGGCCGACGCGGTCTGGCTGCAGGGCCAGCGCTTCGGCACCGTCGGGTGCCGCAGGGGCGACATGGTGATCGAGATCACCACGTTCCGCGCCGAGGTGTACCGGCCCGAGAGCCGCAAGCCGGAGGTCTCCTACTCCGACGACATCGAGACCGACCTCTCGCGGCGCGACTTCACCGTCAACGCGATGGCGGTGCGCCTCCCGGACCCCGTGCTCGTCGACCCGCACGGTGGGCTGGTCGACCTCGCCGCCAAGCGGCTGCGCACGCCGCTCGCCCCCGAGATCTCGTTCCTCGACGACCCGTTGCGCATGTTGCGGGCGGCGCGCTTCGTCGCGCAGTTCGGCCTCACGCCCGACGACGCGCTCACGGCTGCGGTGGTCGAGCTGCGCCACCGGCTCGAGATCGTGAGCGCCGAGCGCATCCGCGACGAGCTGTCGAAGCTGCTGCTCGCGGACGACCCCAGCGCCGGGCTCTGGTTCCTGGCCGAGACCGACCTCGCCGACGAGTTCCTCCCCGAGCTCAACCGGATGCGGCTCGAGCAGGATCCGATCCACACGCACAAGGACGTCTTGGCGCACACCATCGCGGTGGTGCGCAACACGCGGCCCGAGCTGGTGGTGCGCCTCGCCGCGCTGTTCCACGACGTCGGCAAGCCCAAGACGCGCTCGTTCGCCAACGGCGGCGTGAGCTTCCATCACCACGAGGTGGTGGGCGCGCGCATGACCGAGGAGCGCATGCGGGCGCTCAAGTACCCCAACGACATCGTTGACGACGTGGTGAAGCTCGTGTACCTCCACCTGCGCATCCACACGTACGCGATGGGATGGACCGACAAGGCCGTGCGCCGCTACGTGCGCGACGCCGGCGACCTCCTGGAGCCGCTCAACCACCTGCAGCGGTGCGACTGCACCACTCGCAACCAGAACCGGGCGCGCGCGTTGCAGCGGCGCATGGACGACCTGGAGCGCCGCATCGAGGAGCTGCGCGAGCAGGAAGAGCTCGACGCCATCCGTCCGCCGCTCGACGGCCGCCAGGTCATGGACCACCTCGGGGTGAAGCCGGGGCGGATCGTGGGCGACGCGCTCGACTTCCTGCTCGAGGTCCGCCTCGACGAGGGACCGATCACCGAGGACGAGGCCTACGCCCGCCTCGACGCCTGGGCCCCCGCGCAGGGCGTCGCGACCTGAGTCAGGCGCCTTCCTTGCGGGCGCGCCAGACGATGGTGTCGGGGATCCGCGCCCCCGGGGTCGACGGCTTGGGCTCGGCGATGGTGTCGACGCGGAAGCCGGCGCGTCCGAGCTCGGTGAACACCTCACCGATGTCGCGCACGTGGATCTGCACCGACTCGCCGTCGCGCTCCACCACGACGGGGCCGGGGTCGAAATAGGAGCGCGAGACGGTGCCCGCGGCGTCGAGGCACAGCGACATCGGGTGCTCGTACGAGAACACGAAGGAGCCGTTGGGCTTGAGCACGCGCTGCACCTGGCGGAACAGGCGGGACGCGTCCTCGACCTCGGCCACCGACGACGAGCAGAACGCGGCGTCGATCGACTCGGCCCGCAGGAACGCGAGGTCGGCGAGGTCGCCGGTGCGCCACTCCACCTTCACCTCGGCCTGCTCCGCGCGCGCTCGCGCGCCGGCGAGGCGTGCGTCGTTCGTGTCGAGGGCGATGACGATGGCACCCTGGCGCGCGAACGCGATGGCAGCGGCGCCGCTCCCACACCCCAGATCGAGCACGCGCTTGGCGCGGAGGTCACCGAGCAGTCGGAGCTCCTGATCGGTCGGGCCGTCGTTCGCGATGCTGTTCACAGCGCGATCATCGCGCGGGCCCTCCTCACCCGGTGGTAGCGTCGCCGATCCCCCAACGGCAGGAGCCCGTGATCGTGTTGCATCGTCGAGTACGGGCCGCGTTGGGCGCCGTCGCCCTCGTGGGAGCACCCGCCGCGGTCGTCGTCGCCACCGCAGGTCCCGCGAGCGCCGACACGTTCACCGTCACCACCACCACCGACGGCGTCCCCGGGTCGCTGCGCGAGGCGATCGAGGACCTCGCCACCAACGCCGGCGGCGACACCGTCGTCCTCCAGGCCGGCGCCACCTATCAGCTCGACTGCGACAGCGGCGGCAGCCTCGAGCACGACGCAACGCCGCTCGTCATCGAGGGCAACGGCGCCACCATCGAGCAGACCTGCGACGGCGAGCGCGTGCTCGACCAGGGCGATGCCGACCTCGATCTCGAGTACGTGACCATCACCGGCGGCAACACCTCCGGTGCGGGCGCCGGAGTCCGCACGAGCGGCAGCCTCGGTGTGCACCACTCCACCATCCGTGACAACGTCAGCGGCACGGCGTCGGCGGGCGGCGGCATCTCGATGCTCGGCGGTGCGGGCTCGGCGCTGATCGAGGACTCGACCCTGACCGGCAACACCGCTCGCAACGGCGGCGCCATCGGCGTCGCCGCGGGCACGCAGGTACAGGTGGTCAACTCGACGATCACCGACAACCACGCCGACGGCGGGCCCGGTACCGGCACGGGCGGGGCGCTCGATTCGAACGGCAGCGGTGAGTACGTGTTCCTGTACGCGACCGTCGTGGGGAACACCGCGAACTCCGGCGGCAACAACCTGTCGATCGGCAGCGAGTCCAACATCTCGGTGGTCGACTCGGTCATCGCCGACGGCGACTGCAGCCTCAATGGCAACGTCGTGACCTCGGCCGACAACGTCACGACCGAGACGTCGTGCGGGCTCTCCGACGCGACCGACACGCTCGTCACCGAGCCGATGCTCGCCCCACTCGGAAGCTACGGCGGGCCGACACTCACGATGGAGCCGCTCGCCGGGAGCCCGGTGATCGATGTCGTCCCGACCGCCGACTGCAGCGCGGGTCAGACCAACATCACCATGGACCAGCGCGGCTTCCCGCGACCCGAAGTCGCGGGCGGTCTCTGCGACGCCGGTGCAGTCGAGGTGCAGGCCGGGACACCCGTCGCGCCGATCGATCCCATCGGGCCGCCTGCGGCCAGCCCCCTCGCGGTCACGCCGGCATTCACCGGCTGACCGGACTCCCGACGGAGCCGGGTGCGAGGTGTCCTCGCCGCTCGCGCTACTCGCCTCGAGCGAACTGCTCCACCATGTCGCGTGCGACGTCGTCGTGGTACTGCACCGCGGGTGACTTCATGAAGTACGCCGACGCCCCGGCGAGCGGACCACCGATGCCACGGTCGAGCGCGAGCTTGCAGCAGCGCACGGCATCGATGATCACGCCGGCCGAGTTCGGGGAGTCCCACACCTCGAGCTTGAGCTCGATGTTGAGCGGCACGTCGCCGAAGTTGCGGCCCTCGAGCCGGATGTAGGCCCACTTGCGGTCCTCGAGCCACGGCACGTGGTCGGACGGGCCGATGTGCACGTTGTCGCTCTCGATGCCCTGGTCGATCTGGCTGGTGACCGACTGCGTCTTGGAGATCTTCTTCGACTCGAGGCGCGTGCGCTCCAACATGTTCTTGAAGTCCATGTTGCCGCCGAAGTTGAGCTGGTAGGTGCGGTCGATGCTGGTGCCGCGGTCCTCGAACAGGCGGGCGAGCATGCGGTGGGTGATGGTGGCGCCGACCTGGCTCTTGATGTCGTCACCGACGATGGGCAGGTTGGCCGCCTCGAACTTCGCCGCCCACTCGGGGTCGCTGGCGATGAACACCGGGATCGCGTTCACGAAGCCGACGCCGGCATCGAGGCACGCCTGCGCGTAGAAGCGCTGCGCCTCCTCGGAGCCCACGGGGAGGTAGCTCACCAGCACGTCGGCGTCGGTGTCGCGCAGCACCTGGGCCACGTCGACCGGCTCGGCCGGCGACTCCTCGACGAGCTCGCGGTAGTACTTGCCGAGACCGTCGAACGTCGGGCCCCGCTGCACCTCCACCTCGAGCTGGCCGACGTTGGCGAACTTGATGGTGTTGTTCCGGCCGGCCGAGATGGCCTTGCCGAGGTCGAGCCCGACCTTGTCGGCGTCGACGTCGAACGCGGCGACGAAGTCGACGTCGCCCACGTGGTAGCCGCCGAGCACGACGTGCATCAGGCCCGGCACCTCCTCGTTGGGGTCGGCGTTGCGGTAGTACTCGACGCCCTGGACGAGGCTGCTGGCGCAGTTCCCGACTCCGGCGATGGCGACACGGATGCGACCACTCATGATGCAGGGGCTCCTTCGGTTTTCGAGCTGGCGTTCTGGGAGGTGGCGATCTGGTTGGACGGGTCCGGCTCGTCGTGGCCTTCGGCCGCGATGAGCGCGTCGACCCACTCGAGATCTCGTTGGGTGGATTGGGTGCGGTGCTCGAACAGGGAGCGCGTGTAGCGGTCGCCGCGCCCGGGTGACGCGCGCCGGGCGTGCGCCAGCCGATCGGCGAGGGCGGCGCGCCGGCGGGTGAGGACCTCGAGGCGGGCTTCGGGATCGAGGTGGCCGCAGAACGCGAGCTTCAGCGCGAAGGTGCGCTCGTCGTCGCCACTGGCGTCGTCGTCGACGAGCAGCTGCGCGAGCCGAGCCTCACCCTGGGGCGTGATCCGGTAGGCCTTCTTCGTGCGGCGGGTCGCCTTCGCCGGACGGCGCTGACGGGCGGCCGCGAGGTCGCCGTCGAGCGAACCGGTGGCGGGCATCGGCACCGACACCGACTCGGGCTCCACGATCTCGATGCTGCCGTCGTGCTCGAGCCGGCGCAGAGCCGGATACAGCGAGCCGTACGAGATGCCCCACAGCGAGCCGAGCGTCTCACCGAGACGCTTCTTCAGCTCGTAGCCGTGGAGCGGTTGCTCCTTCAGCAGTCCGAGGATGGCGAGGTCCAGCATCTGGGTCCGAAGTTCGTCGAGATGAGTGTGCGTCGATATATCGCTTCGATATATCGGTGCGAGTATACACACGGTGAACGACAGGTCGACATCCGGTGGTTCCCGAGCCCGGCGAGCCGGACCGGGACCGGGAACCCGCCCGCTCTCGCCCCTTGTACAGTGGCGCCGTGCGCAAGCACATCGACTACGCGCTGGCCCGCCGAACCCTGCTGAGGGACCTCGAGCGCGGCACGGTCACCCGGCTGGACGTCTGCGACGCCCATCCCGAGCTCATCCGGGCCGCCCGCCACGTGGGGGATCCCGCCGACCACCGGTGTCCGGTGTGCTCGGGGCGGCACGTGCGCTACGTCTCCTACGTCTACGGAGACAAGCTGCGCCAGGCCAACGGTCGCTGCATCGTCCATCAGAGTGAGCTCGAACGCCTCGACGCCGCGCACGAGGAGTACACCCGGTACGTGGTGGAGGTGTGCCCCGACTGCGGGTGGAACTTCCTCACCCGCCGCGAGCTGCACGGCCGCGGTCAGGGCGACGGGCAGGGCGGGGCGCCGGGGCGGCGCCGGGCCGGACAGGCGCGGTCGGCGCAGTAGCGCACGAGACGCGGCCGCATCCCCCCGAGAGCGGTCGGGCGGGCGGGCGGTGCAGCGGAGCCGACCATTGACTATGGTTCGCACTGCCGCCGGGAGCCGTGGGTGCCCTGGACGGTGGAGGACAACGAGATGGCCGTTTCCCGGGCTGCTCAGCGCGCACTCGGTGCGCCCGATGTCGTCGCGCGCAAGGGGTCGGGCACCCCGCTCGTGATGGTCACCGCGTACGACGCACCGTCGGCGCGCGCGGTCGACACCGCGGGCGTCGACATGATCCTCGTGGGTGACTCCGTCGCCATGGTCGTGCTCGGCTACGACGACACGCTCCACGTCACCGTCGACGACATGGCCCACCACACCGGCGCGGTGGCGCGCACCAAGCCGCGGGCGATGGTCATCGCCGACCTCCCCTGGATGAGCTACCACCTCGGCCACGAGGAGACCGTCGCCAACGCGGCGCGCCTGGTGCGCGCCGGCGCCACCGCCGTGAAGCTCGAAGGCGGCCGTAAGCGTCTCGACGCGATCGGCGCCATCCTCGACGCCGAGATCCCCGTCATGGGTCACCTCGGCCTCACGCCGCAGTCGGTCAACAAGCTCGGCGGCTACCGCGTGCAGGGCAAGACGCTCGACGCCGCACGCGAGATCGTCGACGACGCGGTCGCACTGGCCGACGCCGGCGTGTTCGGCATCGTGCTCGAATGCGTGCCCGACGCGGTGGCGCGCATGGTCACCGACTCCGTGCCGGTGCCGACCATCGGCATCGGCGCCGGTCGTCACTGCGATGGCCAGGTGCTCGTGTACCACGACATCCTCGGCTTCGAGGACCGTGTGCGGCCGAAGTTCGTGCGTCGCTATGCCGACCTCGGCGGTGACGCCGCCCGCGCCATCGAGCGCTTCGCCGACGACGTGCGCTCCGGCCGCTTCCCTGCGAGCGGCGAGACCTACCACGCGGCCGACACCGTCAGCGAGGCCCTCGGCCTCTACGGCTCCGTCGAGCACGCCACCTGGCCGGCCTGAACCGCGCCGGCCTGAACCGCGCCGGCCTGAACCGCGCCGGCCCGATCTCCGCTCGCACCTAACCTCACGGCGATGTCCCGCCGCCCCCTCGTGATCACGCTCATCGTGTTGGGGGTCGTGGTGCTCTCCGTCGTCGTCGTGGCCGCGCTCAACGCGATCGGTGACCCCTCGCCCAACGCGGGAAGCATGCCGATCACCGCGATCCTCCCGCGCTCGGTGCCGGCGCGAGCACCGTTCGAGGGGTTGCGCGAGGTGAAGGCGGCGGTCGGCCACGACCGGTGCCTCCGTTTGGTCGTCGCCGACACCGAGGCGGCACGCGTCGCCGGGCTGCGCGACCACACCGCCGACCTCGGGCCCTACGACGGCATGCTGTTCGTGTTCCAGGGCCCGACCGACTCGGCCTTCACCATGGCGGGGGTCGACGACCCCCTCGACATCGCGTTCTTCGGGCAGGACGGGTCGCGCGACTCCACCCGGGCCATGCCACCGTGTCCGGACAAGGCGGAGACCCAGTGCCCCGTCTACCGGTCCGACGGTCCGTACGTGTTCGCGCTCGAGACCAAGAAGGGCGAGCTCCCATCGGGACCGATCACCGCGTGCACCCCTTCGTGATCTGGCCCTCGTCAGTGTCGTACCCCCGCTGTAGGGTCCGACTCGATAGATCCGCGCCGTTGGGCGACTGCTAGCCTGATCCGCTCAATTGCATCCCTGCGCTCGTCGCTTCGGAACCGGCCCTGCCGGCCCGGGGTCAGGCGGTCGCCCGTGGACCGAGTTCCACGGTCCGAAGGAGGTCCGGCCCATGAGGCCGTACGAGGTCATGGTCATCTTCGACGCGGAGCTGGAAGAGGAGACGATCCGGTCCGCGGTCGAACGTTCCATCCAGCTGATCGAGTCCAAGGGCGCTGTGCGCGGGCAGATCGACTGGTGGGGCAAGCGGCGTTTCGCCTACGAGCTCAAGCACCGCTGGGAGGGCTACTACGTGGTCTTCCAGGCGAAGGCGGAGCCCGCGGCGATGGACGAGCTGCACCGGAACCTCTCCCTTGCTGACGAAGTCCTCCGGCACAAGGTCCTGCGGATCCCCGAGCACGTCTACGGGAATCTCGCCGGCTCCTCGTCGTCGGACGCATAAGGGAGGAAGGCAACATGCCTGACAGCACCGTCACCATCGTCGGGAACCTCACGCGTGACCCGGAGATCCGCTACACCACCGGCGGCGCCGCCAAGGCGTCGTTCGGTGTCGCCGTGAGCCGGCGCTGGCAGAACCGCCAGTCGCAGGAGTGGGAGGAGCAGACCAGCTTCTTCAACGTCGTCTGCTGGCGTGAGATGGCCGAGAACGTGTCGGAGTCGCTGGGCAAGGGCTCGCGCGTGGTCGTCACCGGCCGTCTCGAGCAGCGCAGCTGGGAGACCGAGAACGGCGAGAAGCGCAGCGTGGTGGAGATCGTGGCCGACGAGGTCGGCCCGAGCCTGCGCTGGGCGACTGCCCAGGTCACCCGCAACGAGCGTCGCGGAGGCGGCGACTTCGGCGGCGGTGGCGGGGGCGGTGGCACCGGCGGGGGCGGCGGCGCGGCTGGCGCGAGCAAGCCCGCCGAGAACAACTACGCGGACTACGGCGAGGAGCCCTTCTAGATGGCACGCGAACGACGCAACAGCAAGAGCGCGGCCGCCGACCGGCGCCGCCCGCAGAAGAAGAAGGTGTCGATCCTCAACACCGAGCAGGTGGAGTGGATCGACTACAAGGACGTCAACCTGCTCCGCCGCTTCATGTCGGAGCGGGCCAAGATCCGGGCGCGTCGCGTCACCGGCAACTCCACCCAGCAGCAGCGCCAGGTGGCGAAGGCGATCCGCCTCGCCCGCGAGATGGCGCTCCTGCCCTACAGCGTGCGTCAGGTGACGCAGCGCAAGGGCGGTCGCCGAGGCGACCGGGGCGACCGCGGCGAGCTGCGCGACGAGAACACCGGCCGGCCGTCGCCCGGGGCGCGTGAGCCCGTCGAGTCCGACTACGTCGCGGTCGACGTCGAAGCGACAGCCGACGGCGGCGTCGAGGTGACCGAGGTCGAGATGGTCGAGACCGAGGGAGCCGAGGCGTGAAGATCGTCCTCCGCGAAGACATCGACACGCTGGGCAAGAAGGGCGACCTCCTCGAGGTGGCCGACGGCTATGCCCGCAACTACCTCGTGCCGCGTGGCCTCGCGATGAAGGCCACCAAGGGCGTGGTCGCGCAGGCCGAGTCGATGCGGCGCAGCCGTGATGCCAAGGAGTCGCGCGACCGGGAAGCGTCGCAGGCGATCGCGGCGAAGCTCGGATCGCAGATCATCCAGGTGAAGGCCCGCGCCGGCGAGGGTGGCAAGCTCTTCGGCTCGGTGACCTCCGCCGACGTCGCCGACGCGGTGCAGATCCAGACGGGCATCGAGCTCGACCGCCGCAAGGTCGTCCTCGACGAGCCGATCCGCGAGCTCGGCGACGCCCAGGTGCAGGTCCGCCTGCCCGCCGAGGTGGTCGTCGCCGTCGCGGTCGTGGTCGTCGCCGAAGACGCTTAGCCGCTCCTCGGCGGGCGCAGCGCCGCTACAACATCCCCTTCTTCACCAGGTCGTTGGTGGCGAACCATCCCGGGATCGCCGGGAGGTACGTCACCGCGAGCTGGTGGGTGAGCACCGCGGCCGACGCCGCGGCCGCGGGCACGCCGAACGCGGTGACCATGCCGGCGAGTCCGACGGCCGACACCGCGGTGCCGCCGCCGGGGATGGGCACGAGCGATGCGATCACCGAGATGCCGATGTTCAGCGCGAGCAGCGTCCAGAAGTTGATCGACGCTCCGTAGGCCTCGAGGCACGCGAGCAGTGAAGCGGCGTAGAGGCACTGGGCGACGACGTTGCCTCCGAGCAGCAGGGCGAGCCGGCTCGGGGTCTTCACCGCGCTCCACACCGTGGTCAGCGCGCGCTGGATCGGCGGCAGCACCCGGTGGCGGATGCGGCGCACGCCGAAGATCACCGCCATGGCCACGCCGACGAGCAGGACGACGCCCAGCACCACCACGACGATCTGGTTGGTGTCGATGCGACCGAAGTCGATGGAATCGGGCGCGAGCCAGATGGCGAGGAACAGCAGCCCGACCTGCACGACGATCTCCGACACCGAGCTGAGGATCCCACCCGCCGCCACCGCCGATCCGAGGTCGAGGCCGTTCTTCTGGAGGAACCTCACCTGCAGCGCGGTGTCGGCGGCCACCGGCACCGCGAGGTTGGAGAAGCTCATCGCCGATTGCAGTTCGATGCTGGGCCACACCGGCAACCGGATGGGCACGTTGCCGAGGAACGTGATGCCGAAGGCCACGTCGGTGCCGATGCCGAGCACGAAGGCGAGCGCCACGAACCACCAGTCGGCGTCCTTCACCGTGTTCCAGAAGACCTCGGGGTCACCGACCCGGCTCAGCAGGACGCCGACGCCCACGAGCGCACCGACGGCCATGAGGAGGCTCCGGGGCTGCACCCGGTAGAGGCGCCGCAGCTCGAGCGCCTCGGCACCGGTCGCGGCCGACCCGACGGTGCGGAGCTCGTCGAGGCGGTCGTCGAGCTGGTCGCGTCCGCCGAGGGCGTCGTGGGTCCATCCCGACAGCGCGGCGGGTTGGAGGACCGGCAGCGCCGCGGCGACCGCCTCCTTCCCGACGACGCGCACCGCGGCGGCGACCGCGCGCTCGGCACCCACGATCGCGGTGGTGGCCGCGAGCAGCTGCGCGACGTCACCCGCGGTCTGGCGGAAGCGGGCGCTGCTCGACGCGAAGTCGAAGCCGACGATGCGCACCTGCGTCGGAGCGGTGGCGTCGTCGAGGAGCACGTGGCGCGCATCGAGCTTGCCGTGCGCGACGCGTGCCGCGTGCGAGCACGCGCAGCTGGGTCCACACGTCGTCGAGCACGCGATCGGTCACGGTGTCGAGGTCGTAGAGCTCGGTGCCAGCGGCCTCCTCGACCACGAGCAGCGCCAGCGGCCCGCTCATCGCGGCGACCACCACACGGGGCGCGTCGACGCCCGCGTCGCGCGCGAGCAACATCAGGTACGCCTCGTACTCCACCTGCGCGCGCCGACTCGGGAGGAGCGACGGCGGCGCGTCGCGATACGCGACGTAGCGCCAGGCGCGTG
This sequence comes from uncultured Actinomycetes bacterium, assembly GCA_963720765.1. Lineage (GTDB taxonomy): Bacteria > Actinomycetota > Acidimicrobiia > IMCC26256 > DASPTH01 > DASUAS01. The sequence goes on along the minus strand of CAVRGS010000004.1, from coordinate 134,433 downwards.
ACATCAGCTGGGCGTCGGCCTCGTCGCGTCCCAGCGCGATCACGCGCACGCGCCCGTCGCCGTCGGCCCGATCGGCGACGAACACGGCGCGTCCGACCGGTTGCTCCGACGTGAGGTGCAGGTCGGTCACGGGTACGCCGAGCTTGGCCAGCGCGTCTTCCACCTGCCGGTGCGCCGGGCGCCCGACCGGAGTGCCGAAGATCCACTCGACCAGGTGGGCGACACCCCACCCGAGCACGATGGCGGCGAGGAGATCGGTGGGGAATCCCCGCGACAGGTAGAGGCTCGAGAGCGCGAGCAGCGCCACCAGCCCTTCGCCGAAGCGCCGCGTCGGCCGGGCGAGGTGCGGCGACGCCACGATCACCGTCGCCACCGCCACCGTCAGGCGCACCATCGGGAAGCGCGGAGCGCCGGTGAGGTCGAACGTGACCTTGAACGCGTGCCACAGGCCTTCGTCGTGCACGAGGAAGGCCATGAGACGCCCGAGCACCCATGCCGCGATGGCCGCGACCGCAAGGTCGCGCGCCAGGCGCCACCGCCGCAGGAGCAGCACGGTCACGACCAGCAGGCCGACTGCCCACAGCGCCGCGAGTTGGTACAGGATCAGGAAGAGGGTCTTGGCGCCCGACGGGATCGAGTCGAACAGGCGGACGACCGCTTCCTCGGTGGCGGTCGGGTGGTGCGCGTGCAGGATCAGCGGGACGAGCAGCAGTCCCGCGAGCGCCGCGCGCGCTGCGTCACCTGGTCGACGGCGCGTCGTCCCTTCGGTGCGTTCGCGCGTCGCGACCTCGCGGAGGTCGTGCAGCAGCGCTCGGACCGTGCCCATCACCTACCCTGCCACGCGCGTGCGATCGGGACGGTGCGCAGCCGTGCGTCACACTCGGTCGGGCCGAACAGTGGCGCGAGTGCCGAGGGTGACGTAGTTTCACCCCGATTGGGGGAAGCGCCATCCGGAGGGGTCGGCGTAGCCTCGCTCTCGGTTCCACTGGCCTTCTCGAGGAGAAGAAATGCCTCTCGCTTCCGACTTCGGCACCGGACAGGTCTTCCTGTCGATGCTCTGGTTCTTCCTGTTCTTCATCTGGATCTGGTTGCTGATCGTCGTGTTCAGTGACCTGTTCCGCAGCCACGACCTCGGCGGGTGGTCGAAGGCCTTCTGGGTGATCGGCATCATCATCCTCCCGTACCTGGGCGTGCTGCTCTACCTCATCGTGCGGGGTCACAAGATGGCCGAGCACGCGCAGCAGGCTGCCGCGGCGCAAGATGCGGCCGCCAAGGCCTACATCCAGCAGGCCGCTGGGACCAGCGGCGGCAGCACGGCCGACGAGATCCAGCGTCTCGCCGACCTCAAGGCGCAGGGCGTCATCAGCGACGCCGAGTTCGAGGCGGGCAAGGCCAAGGCGCTCGGTTCCTGAGCGACCTGCTCCACGAGCACTGACCAGAGGCCCCGGGTTCGCCCGGGGCCTCTGCGCGCCTCGGGGACGTCCCGGTGGCGTCCGCGATGACTGTCACACCCCCGCGCCAGCATGGTCCGGGTGACGAAGTCCACAGCTGTCCACAGCTGCCGATCCTTCCTCAACAGCCAATCCCCATGGTTGTGGCTCTACCGATCCACAGGCTCCAGCACGCATGATGCCGTCCGGGCATAGCGGGGGCGGAGGGGAAACGGCTGTGGTGCAAGCGATCGATTCGGTGCGTCGTCGCGCGAGCGGCCGCGTGCCGCCGCACAACCTGGAAGCAGAGGAGTCTCTGCTCGGAGCGATGCTCCTCTCGCGCGACGCGATCACCGCTGCGGTCGAGGCCCACGTCGAGACCAGCGACTTCTACAAGCCCTCGCACGGCCACATCTACGAGGCGATCCAATCGCTGCACGGCCAGGGCGAGCCGGCCGACCCGGTCACGGTGGCCGAGGAACTGCGGCGCGCCGACCTGCTCGACAACGTCGGCGGTCGCGTCGCACTGCTGCAGATCCAGGCCAACACACCGGCGTCGGCGAACGCGGTCACTACGCGCGCATCGTCAACGAGCTCGCGCTGCTGCGTCGCCTGATCGGGGTCGCGGGCGACATCGCCGAGATGGGCTACGACGAGACCGACGACGTCACCGAGACCCTCGACCGCGCCGAGGCGCTCGTGTTCGAGGTCGCGGAGCGGCGCGTGTCCGACTCGATGGTCGGTATCCGCGACGCACTGCAGGACACCCTCGACGACCTCGAGTCGCGCTACGGCGACGACAGCGAGCTCATCGGCATGCCCACCGGCTTCGACGAGATCGACAAGAAGCTGCACGGGCTGCAGCGCTCGAACCTGGTGATCCTCGCAGCTCGCCCCGGCATGGGGAAGACGAGCCTCGCGCTCGGCCTGGCCAAGAACGTCGCCATGGGCACGGGCAAGCCGGTCGTCTTCTTCTCGATGGAAATGGGTGCGCTCGAGCTCACCAAGCGGCTGCTCTCGATGGAGGCAGGGGTCGACGCCACCAAGCTCTGGACCGCCAACCTGAGCGAGCCCGACTGGGGGAAGATCAGCCACGCGGTCGGTCGTCTCGCCGAAGCACAGCTCCACATCGACGACAACCCGCACTGCACGGTGATGGAGATGCGGGCCAAGTCCCGGCGTCTGCGCGCCCGCCACGGCGACCTCGGCCTGGTGATCGTCGACTACATCCAGCTGATGACCCCGAGCTCCACCGGTCGGCGATCGGAGAACCGCCAGGTCGAGGTGTCGGAGATCTCGCGTGGCCTCAAGATCCTCGCCCGCGAGCTCGAGTGCCCGGTGATCGCGCTCTCGCAGCTGAACCGTCAGCTCGAGTACCGCCAGGACAAGCGCCCGATGCTGGCCGACCTGCGTGAGTCCGGAGGTCTGGAGCAGGACGCCGACGTCGTGGCCTTCATCTACCGCGACGAGGTGTACAACCCCGAGTCCGACGACCGGGCGCTGGCCGAGATCATCATCGCCAAGCACAGGAACGGGCCCACCGGCACTGCGCGCCTCGTGTTCCGTCCCGAACGGGCCGAGTTCGTCAACATGGCCCACGAGTAGGCGAACCTGCCGCAATACCTTACCGTTGTACTCATATCAGTAAGGTATTCGACGGAGGAGCTCTGATGGTCGCAGGCGTCGACGTCCCGATCATCTGGAACGGGCGCCGGGCCGGGGCGTTCGTGCCGGCGACGCTCGCCGAGCGCGACCTGTCGCTCGACGCCCCGACCGCGACGCGGACGGGCGAAGCCGTTGCCGAGGTGCTGCGTGCCGCCGAGGCGCTCGATCTCGAGGTCGAGCCGCTGGCGCGGTTGCTCGTGCGGTCGGAGGGCGTCGCCTCTTCGTACATCGAGGGGATCGCCGCGCCCGTGCTCGACGTCGTCCTCGCGGAGCACGGGCGGGCGCGCTCCGGCGACGTCGCCGCGGGATGGGTGGCCGCCGCGCTCGCGACGATGGCCGCGGCGGTCGACCAAGCGGCGTCCGACGACGGCGCGCTCGACGTCGCCGCGCTCTGCCGTTGGCACCGACTCCTGATGACCGGGAGTCCCACGCCGGCGCGGGACGTCGGGCGCATCCGTGACGAGCAGGGGTGGATCGGCGGTACCAGCCCCTTCGACGCGCATCTCGTCACCCCGCCGCCCGACCGACTCGGACCGCTGCTCGACGATCTGCTCGTGTGGGTGAATCGCGACGACGTCGATCCGATCGCCCAGACCGCGATCGCCCACGCGCAGTTCGAGATCATCCATCCCTTCGCCGACGGCAACGGCCGGATCGGGCGCGTCCTCATCGCGTGGATCCTGGTCCGCCGGCTCGCGCTCCTCGTGCCGCCGCCGGTGAGCGTGGCGATCGCCGCCGACGTCGGTGGCTACGGCGCCGGACTCGTCCGCTTCCGGCTCGACGACCATCTCGGTTGGGTGCGGTGGTTCGCCGACGCGGTCAAGGGCGGCGGTCGTGCGCAGCGTGAGCTCGTCGGCCACGTGGACGAGCTGCGCCGAGGGTGGTTCGAGCGCCTGAGAGCCACGGGACTGCGGCGCGACGCGGTGGCGTACCGAGCGTTGACGCTGATGCCTCGCCACCTGCTGCTCACCTCGAGCGTCCTGGTCGACGAGCTCGGGGTGTCGACCAAGGCCGCGCTCGACGCGCTCCGCACCCTCGCCGACGCGGGAGTCCTCGATGAGCGGGGTACCGCGCCGTCGGTGTCGCGCGGCCAGCCGGCGCGTCTCTACGTCGCGCGCGAGCTGCTGGGCCTCGCCGGCGCTACCAGTACTCGCGCATGAGCTCGTGCGACCACGCGGGCTGGCGCACGTCGCCGCGCGGCGCGAACTCCTGCATGTAGGGCTTCACGTCGAGCACCGGCGTGCCGTCGATCGCGTCGAGGCCGCGCACGAGGATCGACGCACCCTCGATCGCGACCAGCTCGCACGTGCACAGGCCGATGCGATTCGGTCGGTCCTTCGCCCGCTGGGCGAGGATCCCCACCTCGGGCCAGTCGGGGTTGCCACGGGGATGGCGGGCGTGGACGCACACCGCGTCGGGCCTCACCCGGTCGAACAGGTACACCACCTCCACGTGGCTGAACTCGGCGAGTCCGGCCACCGAGCGCTCGTCGAGCGGCGGGTGGAGCGTGATGGTCGCGGTGACCTCGCCCCAATCGTCGTCGATCGCCTCCGCGCGGCTCGAGGTCACCGAGCCGACCGCCGCCACCTTCCACCCGTGCTCCGCCATCGCCAGATCCTGCCATCCCGGGGAATCGACGCGACGGTCTTGCATTCCGACAGTCAACGATATATCGTGATGGTACTCGTAAGTAACGGAACCCATCGAACGAAGGACAGCACCGAATGAGAACCCGTCACCAGGAGCACCATGAAGGACACGAACAGCAGTCACGCCGTCGCTGGGACGGACCGCCCGAGGGTTTCGGCTTCGGCGGCGGACGCCGGGGACGGCGCGGCGGACCGGGTCGCCGGGCCCGTCGAGGCGACGTGCGGGCCGCGGCCCTCGCGCTGCTCACCGAGCGGCCGATGCACGGCTACGAGATGATCCAGGAGCTCGAGGAACGTACCGACGGCGTGTGGCGGCCGAGCCCGGGCGCGGTCTACCCCGCGCTCCAGCTCCTCGAGGACCAGGGTCTGGTGACGGCCGACGCCGAAGCGGGGAAGCGCCTGTTCTCGCTCACCGACACCGGACGCGAAGAGGCGGCCAAGGCGGGAGACCGCAAGCCGTGGGACGACGTGACGGAGGGCATCGACCCTCAGCAGTTCAAGCTGCGCGACTCGCTCGGCCCGATCGCGGTGGCGGCCCGCCAGGTCGCCGTCGCCGGCACGCCCGACCAGCAGGCCGCGGCCGTGCGGATCCTCGCCGACACCGCCCGCAAGCTCTACGCACTGCTCGCCGAAGCGCCGGACGAGGGCGAGAGCTGATCGGGCACGACTCGCTCGATCCCCTCGAGCAGGTCGTCGAGGTCGGGCCACCACGCTCCCGCGCCCAGGCGCGGGAGCGTCCGCGTCGCGGCGTCGGGATCGGGCACCGGAATCACCCGGGCCGGCGCGGCACCGTGCAACAGGCCGAGGTACCAGTGGCGGCGCGTCGGCCCCCACGCCTCGGCGTCGAGCACGAGGTAGTAGTCCGGGAGCTCGATCGACCCCACCCGCCACCGGGCCAGCGTGTCGGCCACCGCGACCTCGAGCTCACCGATCGGGCCCTGCTCGTCGTAGCGACGCACCCACGCGTCGGCCACCGCGGCGAGCGGGTCGGCGTCGTGCACGAGGTACGGAGTGTGGGCGCGCAGCGCCTCCGCCCACGTGGCCACCGCGCGATCGAGCGGTGGATCGTCGGCGTCGACCGACACCGGCAGCACGTTCGACGCCTCACCGAGGCGGCGCACGCAGTCCGTCGCGCCGTCGCCGACCACCGTCACCACGGTGGTCCCCGTGCGCTGGGCCGTCCGCCGCACTTCCCGCGTCGCCTCAGAAGAGCCGCAGGTCGAGCGGCGCGCCGGCGCGCAGCTCGTCGAGGTCGATCTCGACGCACTGCACGCCACGACTCTGGGCGAACACCTTCGCCTGGGGCTTGATCCGCGTCGCCACGAACATGCCCACCGTGGGCGCGAGGCTCGGATCCAGGTCGAGGCGCTCCTGGTATCGCAACAGCTGCTCCACGCCGGCGATCTCGCCCACCCGCTTCACCTCGACGACCACCGCGCGGTCGTCACCATCGCGACACAACAGATCGACGGGGCCGATGTCGGTGGGGTACTCCCGCCGCACCAGCTTCAGGTCCTCGCGGAGCGCCGCCACCCGCTTGGCCAGCAACTCCTGCAGCTCGGCCTCGACGCCGTCCTTGGCCAGGCCCGGATCGTCGCCGAGCTCCACCACGTAGTCGTGGAGCACCTCGTGCAGCTCGATGGTGAGCGTCTCGCCACCCGGGTTCGTCGCCACGAGCCGCCCGCCGTCGTCGCGCACGGAACACGGCGGGCTCATCCAGTTGAGCGGCTTGTACGCCTTGGTGTCGGCGTGCACCGCGATCGAACCGTCGGCCTTCAGCAGGATCAGACGCGGCGCAGGTGGCAGGCGCGCGCCGAGGCGACCCTGGTACTCGACCGAGCAGTTCGCGACGAGCATGCGCACGCCGCGCGTTGTACCACATCCGTGCGCGCCCACGACCGTCGGCGTACCATGCGCCGTTCTCGATTGTGGGAGGTACGGGTCGATGGTGCTCGCGAACATCGATGGTGGGTTCTACAAGTTCGTGTTGGTGCTGCACATCCTCTGCGCCATCGTCGGCTTCGGCGCCGTGTTCCTCAACGGGGTCTACGGCCAGCAGATGAAGGTTCGCATGCAGTCGGGCAAGATCGACGAGGCGATCGGCATCTTCGAGGCCAACGAGCTCGTGTCGAAGATCGGGGAGTACTTCATCTACGCGGTGTTCCTGCTCGGGTTCGCGGTCCTCGGCTTGAGCGACTCGGCGTGGAAGTTCTCGCAGACGTGGGTGTGGCTGTCGATCGTGATCTACGTCGTCGCCATCGGGCTCTCGCACGGCGTGCTCATGCCCGCGGTCAAGCGGATGGGCGCGCTCATGCACGAGATGCGCGACGGACCGCCGCCGGTCGGCGGACCACCGCCGCAGGCGGCCGAGATGGCGTCGATCGGCCAGAAGCTCGGCGTCGTCGGACCCATCCTCGACCTGGCGATGATCGCCATCCTGTTCCTGATGGTGTTCAAGCCGGGCGGTCCGTGAGCCCGCTGGAACCGAGCGACCGGCAGTGAGCGACGGCGGAGAGACGCGCCGTACGATGACGCCATGCACGTCGTCCTGGGGAGCTTCTACGACGAGGTCCTCCGCGAGCTCATCGCGGCGATGGGCGCGGCGCTGTTCTTCGGCAACCTCTACGCGCTCCTGCGTCGTCACCGCGACGCTGATCGCATCGCCGCGCGCACCGTCGAGCGCGGCCGGCCCGGCAGCCCGGTGCGGTCGCCGGCCAAGCCGAGCGAGAAGCGCGAGCTGGCGCAGGCACCGATCGGTCGCACGTTCGGGTTCATGGTGCTCGGGTTCGTCGTGATGATCGCGGGCCTGGCGTCGTTGTCGATGTGAGCCGGTACCGCGTCGCGACGACCGCCGTCGCGGCGGCTCCGATCGACGTGGTGTGGGCGCGCGTCGCCGACATCACCACGTGGTCGCAGTGGGGTCAGTGGGACGAGACCACTCGGGTGCGCGACGGCGTTCCCGCGCCCGACGGGGTCGGCGCGCTGCGCCGGTTCCGACGCGGCAAGCGTGTGCACACGGAGGAAGTCGTCACCTTCGAGGCACCCCGACGCCTGGCCTACGAGGTGCGAGAGGGCTTTCCGGTGCGGAACTACCACGCCGAGGTCACGCTCGAGTCGGTCGGCGGTGGCACGCGGATCCGCTGGGAGTCCGACTTCGACGGCACCAACCCGTTCGGTGGTTGGGCCGTGCACCAGGTGCTGAAGCGGTTCTTCCCCCCCACGGCGCGCGCGCTCGCCCGCGCCGCCGAAGCCGACGTCGGCACTCCGTAGGGGCACGGCGTCGTGACCTACGCGCCGGCGCCCGGCGCGCCCGTCGGCCCGCTCGCCGGCATCCGCGTCGTCGATCTCACCCAGGCGCGCGCCGGGCCCACCTGCGTGCGTCAACTCGCCGACCTCGGTGCCGACGTGATCGCCGTGCAACGACGAGATGGCGGGGGACCGTTCTCGTCGCTCGGCGCCGACGGCGCCAACCTGCATCGCAACAAGCGCTCGATCGCGGTGGACCTCGCTACCGAGGCCGGCCTCGCGGTGTTCTTCCGCCTGGCCGAGCAGGCTGACGTGGTGGTCGAGAACTTCCGTCCCGGGGTGAAGGAGCGGCTCGGGGTCGATCCCGACGCGGTGTGGAGGGTGAACCCGCGCGTGGTCTACGCGTCGATCTCGGGCTTCGGCCAGGACGGCCCCTCTGCCACCCGGCCCGGGGTCGACCAGATCGCGCAGGGCCTCGGTGGGCTCATGAGCGTCACCGGCCCTCCCGGCTCGGGGCCGTGGCGCGTCGGCATCGCCATCTCCGACACCGCTGCGGGCACGCTGCTCACCCAGGGCGTGTTGGCGGCGCTGATCGCGCGCGATCGCACCGGACGTGGTCAATGGGTGCACACGTCGTTGCTCGAGGCGATGGTGAGCTTCATGGACTTCCAGGCCGCGCGCTGGCTCATCGACGGCGAGGTGCCACGGCAGGAGGGCAACCAGCACCCGACGATGGTGCCGATGGGTGCGTACCCGACGCTCGACGGCTATCTCAACGTGTCTGCGCTGCGCGACTTCCGCGCGTTCTGCGAACTGCTCGGTGCGCCCGAGCTCGCCGACGATCCCCGCTACGGCGACTTTCCGGCTCGCCTCGCCCACCGCGCCGAGCTCGACGCCGACATCGCCCGGGTGTTGCAGACCCGCACGACCGCAGAGTGGGTCGAGCGGCTCGCCGATCACGTGCCGTGCGGTCCCGTGCTCGCGGTCGACGAGGTGTTCGCCGATCCGCAGGTGCAACACCTGCAGTTGACGCGCCGGGTCTCGCACCCGACCCGCGGTGGGATTGACGTGCTGCGCCCGCCGCTGACGTTCAGCGACACGCCGGCGAGCGTGCGATCGGGCGTGCCGGCCGAGGGCGAGCACACGCGTGCAGTGCTGGCCGAGCTCGGATTCACCGACGACGAGATCGACGACCTGCACACCTCCGGCGCGGTCGGCAGGCAGGAGACCACATGAAGACCGTCGAGACCGGCACCGAGAAGATGCTCGCCCACGTGGCCGATGGCATCGGCTGGATGACCTACAACAACCCGGCGCGCCTCAACGCGATGTCTTACGACATGCAGATCGCGGTGCCGCGCATCCTCGACGCGTTCACGGCTGATCCCGACGTGCACGTGATCGTGGTGCGCGGAGCAGGCGACCGCGCGTTCGTGTCGGGCGCCGACATCTCCGAGTTCTCTGAGAAGCGCACGACGGTCGCCGCGCGCGCCGACTACGACGACGCGCTCGCCGCCGCGTGGGGATCGTGGCGCACGGTCGCGAAGCCGATCATCGCCATGATCCGCGGGTACTGCATCGGCGGTGGGCTGCTCACCGCGATGAAGGCCGACATCCGCATCGCGTCCGAGCACAGCCAGTTCGGCGTGCCCGCGGCGAAGCTCGGCCTCGGCTACGCGTACGGGGGCGTCGAGGAGCTCATGGGCATCGTCGGCCCCGCGTGGACCGCGGAGATCCTGTTCTCGGCGCGCCGCCTCAGCGCCGAGGAAGCGCGCGACATCGGGTTGGTGAACCGCGTTGTCCGCGTCGACGAGCTCGAGTCGACCGTGCGCGAGCTCGCGGCGACGATCGCAGCCAACGCACCGCTGACCGTGCAGGCGTGCAAGGCCGCGATCCGCGAGGCCCGCAAGGATCCCGGCGCGCGCGACCTCGACGCGGTCGAGCGTCTGGTCGAAGCGTGCTTCCGGTCCGAGGACTACCTCGAGGGGCAGGCTGCGTTCGCTGAGAAGCGCGCGCCACAGTTCAAGGGGGTCTGATGCCGACCAAGGTGGAGCGCGCGCTCGCCCGAGTCCGCAAGATCTGCGCGGCGCTGCCCGACGTCGAGGAACGCCCGAGCCACGGCGCGCCGACGTTCTTCTACAAGGGCAAGAAGTCGTTCCTCATGTTCCACGACGACCATCACGGCGACGGCCGCCTCGCCATCTGGTGTGCAGCACCCACCGGCGTCCAGGACCAGGCCGTGCGCGAGGAGCCCACTCGCTTCTTCGTCCCGGCGTACGTCGGCCACCGAGGGTGGATCGGCATGCGGCTCGACGTCGACGTCGACTGGGGCGAGGTCGAGGGCGTCGTGCGCGACGCGTACTGCGTGGTCGCGCCGAAGACCGTCGTCGCGTCTCTGACCCGGCCGCTCACATGATCGCGCTCGAGGAACTCCTGCCACCGGCCGTACACGCCGTAGTGGCCGACTCGCCGCCAGTGGTGCAGGTCTGCGTTGGGCAGCCGCTCGAAGAGTGACTGCGACATCGCAGGGTCGAGGATGTCGTCGGCGTCACCGACGAACATCGTCACCTGCTGCGTGACGCCCTCCGGAGCGAAGCCCCAGTCGAGGAATCCCCACATGTCGTCGAGCGCGCCCACGCCGCCCTGCGCGAACGCGGCCGCGAACTCGGCCTCGAACATCGGCTCGAGCACCGGGTCGGTGAAGATCGCCGCGTCGGCCGGCCACTCCTTCGCGCAGTGCGCCACGAAGCTGTGCAGGTGCTTCTCGTAGTGCTTGGCCTCGATCTTGCCCGCCGCGCTCGCCAGCCACTTCACGTGCGAGAGCTTGAAGATGAGCTTGAGGTCCTTGTCCTTCACCATCCCCTTGTCGACGCCCCCCTCCTTGCCGCGCTGATCGAACGGGGCGATCGACGCCGCCAACCCGATCTTCGTGACCCGGTCGCCGAGCGCCTGGGCGATGGCCAGCGCGTGCGGCCCGCCGCCGGAGTGGCCGGCCACCACGAACTGCTCGAGGCCGGCGGCGTCGGCGATCGCCTCGGCGTCGGGGACCCAGTCGAGGATGCCGCGCGGCTTCTTGGGCGACGAGCCGCCGACGCCGGGGCGGTCGGCGGTCACCAGCTTGATGCCGAGCGCGGCGGTCACCGCGTCGTCCGGGTGCTTGCACAGGCGTGAGTCGCCGGTGCCGTGCTGCCAGAACACCGGCGCGCCGTCGGGATCGCCGACGACCTCGTAGGCGAGGGTGCGGCCGTCAGCAGCGGTGATCGTCTCCATGGCGATGTCCTTCGTCGCGCGTCGGGGTCAGCTCGACGGCCCGCTCGACGGGGGCCGCCCGCTGCGGGCGACGACGGCGAACCCGTAGAAGAGGAGGAACGCACCACAGGCGATGGCCACGATGTTGGCGCCCGACGCGCCGCGATCGGCGGCGTCGAACACGTTGAAGGCCAGGAGCATGATCCCGACGATGGCGAACAGGATCCCGCGTTTGGTCGTTGGCACGGAGGGAGAACCTAGTGCCAGGCGGATCAGGACGTTACGGGACGCGCGCGTGCCGGATAGACCCGGTTATGTCATGATCCGGACGTCGTCGTCCACGAGGGGGAGAAACATGCGTAGGTCGTCCATTGCCGGAGTCGCCATCTTGATGGCGGTCGGTTTCCTGCTCGCCGGTGTGCCGGCGGGTGCACAGTCGTCGAGCGCCGAGTCCGACGTCGGTGTCACCGCGAAGACCATTCGGGTCGCGGTGGTGGCCGACGTCGACAATCCCATCGCCCCGAACGTGCTGGAAGGCATCGTCAAGGGCGTGCAGGGTTGGGGCAAGTACGTGAACGCCAACGGCGGGGTCGCCGGGCGCAAGGTGCAGGTCGACTTCATCGACTCGAAGCTGAACCCCAACGAGACCCGCAACGCGATCATCAAGGCGTGCTCCGAGGACTTCGCGCTGGTCGGCACCGGCACGCTGTTGCTGTCGACGCCCACCGACATCACGAGCTGCGCCGACTCCAGCGGGAAGGCGACGGGGATCCCCGACATCGCGGCCCTCGCCACGAACAACGAAGAGGCGTGCGCGCCGACGGGGTATCCGATCACGCCGCCGTCCGTGAAGTGCGACACGAGGACGGACGCGACGCAGACGTACCGCGCCAACTACGGCGACTCGAAGTACCTGCTCAAGAAGAACCCGGGTCTGCACGGTGCATACGTGCTCGCCAGTGACTCGCCGTCGGTGGTCCGCACGTCGCAGGTCCTCTTCAAGGCTGCACAGGCCGCAGGCATCAAGGCCGACAGCTCCTGGAACGTCACCGCGAACTCGCCACAGAGCCAGTACACGCCGATCATCCAGGCGATGAAGAACGACAGCTCCAATTACGGCCTGAGTCTCCAGGCGGTCACCGGGGTCGTCGCCGAGCGCCAGGAAGCACAGCTGCAGGGGCTCACCGACCCGAAGATCGTGTGGCAGTGCACGCTCGCCTGCTACTACGACGACGCGGTCACCAAGGCGGGCGACGTGATGAACGGCGAGTACATGTCGATGACGTTCCTGCCCTTCGACGAGGGCTCGGCCAACCCGATGACGAAGAACTTCGTCAAGTACGTGGGCAAGGACAACCTCAACGGCTTCGCCAGCTGGGGGTTCACCTCCGGGCTGCTGTTCCAGCAGGCGGCCGATGCGGTCGTGAAGTCGAAGGGTGCCAACGGCCTCACGCGGGCGAACCTGCTCGCGGAGCTGGCCAACATCCACGACTTCAACGCCAGCGGCATGGTCGCGACGACCGACATCGGCAATCGGACGGGCTCGGCCTGCTTCATGCTCGACCAGTTCAAGAACGGCAAGTTCGTCCGCGTCTACCCGACCAAGAAGGGCACGTTCGACTGCAAGCAGTCGAACGTGTACACGTTCCAGGACGACCTGAACGGCAAGTAGTCACACCGCGTCGCGCATCCGCTCCCACCCGGGGGGCGGAGGCGCGAGCTGCCAGAACTGCTCGGCCACTGCGCCGTCGATCCGTGCGTCCAGTGCGTGATCGGCGCGCAGTGGCGCGAGCTGTGACACGTAGCGCTCGATCGCGGCACGTTTGCGCGCATGGTCCTGCACGGTCGGCACGATCATCGGCGTGGGCCAGAGGTCGGAGCGGAACAACTTGGCGATCCGCCACGCCAGCATCCCGGGGATGTGCTTGTAGCCGGCGTCCTCGTACGCGAACCAGGCGAGGTCGGGGCGTTGGCGCGCCACCTGCACGCCGGCCTCGTGGGTGACGACGTGGTCGGGGTTGGCGATCCCGAGGGGGAGCACGACCGCGCTCGGCGCCACCGCGTCGATCGCGGCGGCGATCGCCGGCGCGACGTCGCGGGCGGTCGGACGCTCCTCCGGCTCGAGGTACTGGTGGTCCGAGAACTCGAGCCAGAGGTGCTGGGCACCGAGCACCTCGAGCGCAGCGAGGTCTTCGTCGCGGCGCGCGCCCACGACGTCGTCGCCGGTCTGGAAACCGCCGAGCGCGTCCCACTCGGTCACCTCGTCGGGGTACCGGTCCGGACGACCGGCGAACACCGTGCACACGGTCGCGCCCGGGTGCGCGAGCAGGAGGTGGCCCGCACCCATCGCTGCGTCGTCGAAGTGCGGTGAGAGCACGAGGACGCGCTCGAAGGTGTCGGTCGGGAGCACACCCCAGGTGAGGCCGTGGTCGGGCATGGGAGGTCTCCTCAGTCGGCAGGGATCGGTTGCTCGACGCGGATGAACACGCCCTCGGCGCGCGCGGTGACGCCGCCGTCCGCACTGATCGTGCCAACGGTGAACACCTTGCGTCCCTCGGTGCGATCGACCCACGCGTCGAACGTCAGGTCGGCGCCGATCGGCGTCGGCCGTTCGTACCGTACGGTGAGCGTGCCCGTGTACGCGCCGAGTCCCAGGCACGCGTTGACCGCGCCCAGGAGCTCGTCGAGCACCATCGCCACGACGCCACCGTGCACCGTGCCCGGCGGACCGGAGTAGGGCGCACCGAGGGTGCCACTCCCGCGCATGCGTTCGCCATCGAACGCGAACGTGACCGGCGCTGCGATCGCGTTCAACGGGCCGACGACGGGGCTGTACGGGAAGAAGCGCGCCGGATCACCCGTGGCGAACTGCTCCCGGTCCGGGTACGCGGCGCGTAGCGCGTTCTGGCCGGGGATGCCGTCGACCTGGTGCGGCGTGAGGAGCGCGGTCGCGTCGCGCACCAGTGTGGTGGCCCGCGCCAGCACGTCGGCGGGAGCGTCGACCGTGCGTCCTGTCGTGATCAGCGTGCGGAGTGCGTTGACGAGTGCACCGGTCGCGTCGGGCGCGCCGACCTGCGGAGAAGGGCGTTCGGGGGAGGTCATCGACGGGCGAGGCTAGGAGCAGGTGCGGATCAGGACCACTGCGCCGCGGGGCCGAACGTCGTCTCCTGCTCCGCGGCGAGGCGATCGAGGCGTGCCGGTCCTGTGCCGCGTCGGAGTGCTCGAGTGCCACCCACGGCGGCGCGCCGTCGAGCAAGGCGCCCGGCGGCCCGCACGCGGCCGCGTCCCCGCGCGCCTTGCAGAGGATCTCCTGCGGGGAACGCACCGAGCAGATGCGCGATGCGTCGCCGGGGTCGGCGTGCGCGAGCAAGTTGGTGCGGAGGGCCACCGTGGCCTGCGCCGACGGTTCGGCCAGCCGGTACACGAACCGCGTCGCGTCGCCGGGCGCAGGGGTCGGCTCGATGGGCAGGTTCTGGTACCACGCCGCATGCGCGCCGTTGCCGGTGATCGAACGCAGCGTCTCCGCGCCGAGCATCCAGAGTTCCTCGTGGAGCGCCTTCGGGCGGCGTCACCACCGCGAAGAACCTGCGCTTCCGTCCGCTTCGTCCCGGACGAAACGACCGGAGTCACGGCTACGATCCCTCGTTCAGCTACGCACGCGGGTGTAGTTCAGAGGCAGAACATCAGCTTCCCAAGCTGAGAACGCGGGTTCGATTCCCGTCACCCGCTCCACCACTCGTCGAGACCCGACGCGCAGGGTTGTCCGGAGGAGCGGGGCATGGACATCGCCGGTCGGCTGGCCGTCGTCACCGGTGGCGGGAGCGGGATGGGCCGGGAACTGGTCGTCCAGCTCGCGACTGCCGGATGCGACGTCGCCACCTGTGACGTGCACGAGCCCAGCCTCGCCGAGACGGTGGCCCTGACCGCCGATGTCGCGCCCGATGCCGCGCGTCACCGCGCACCGGTGCGATGTGTCGGACGAAGCCCAGGTTGTCGGCTTCTGCAACGACGTCGTCGCGCGACACGGTTGTGACCACGTGAACCTGCTGTTCAACAATGCGGGCGTCGCCGGTGGCTACAGCTTCGTGAACGACGACCGCGCCGCATGGGATCGCACGTTCGCGATCTGCTGGGGCGGCGTGTACCACTGCAGTCGCGCGTTCCTGCCCCTCCTCATCGCGAGCGACGCCGGATACATCGTGAACACGAGCAGCGTGAACGGGTTCTGGGCTGCGCTCGGACCCGACGTCCCGCACACCGCATACAGCACCGCCAAGTTCGCGGTGAAGGGCTTCTCCGAAGCGCTCCTCACCGATCTCAGGCTCAACGCGCCGCACGTGAAGGTGGCCGTCGTGATGCCCGGGCACGTGGGGACGGGAATCGTGGCGAACACCACGCGGGTGCTCGACGGTGAAGCCGCGGCCGAGGCGCTGCGCGAGGTGTCCGACGGGTTCAGCGCGCAGGCGCCGGTCTCCGCCGGTGAGGCGGCGGCGATCATCCTCGACGGTGTGCGCAACGACGAGTGGCGCATCCTCGTGGGCGACGACGCCCACGCGCTCGACGACGCGGTGCGCGCCGACCCGCTCGGCGTCTACGGCGCCGACGGCCTCGCGCTGCGCAGCATCACCGGTTGATCCGACCGACCGGCGCAGCGGGATCGAACGACCGCGCCGGACGCGGACTCCAGCCGTCACCGATGCGCACGAGCTCGGTCAGGAGCTCGGCGTAGGGCAGCGTCGACGCCCGCGCGCTCCCGAAGCCGAAGACGCGCTCGCTGCCCAACACCGCGTGCGCGACGGCGCGGGCTTCGAGCAGGCGCGAGTAGTCGTTGCGGGCGAGCTCGCCTGCGTACGCGCCGAGCACGTGTTGGGCGTCGGCGAGCACGTCGACGTCGAAGGGCACGTAGATGGTCGGGGACCTCAGGTCGGCCCAGAGCCCCCACTGCCACCACACCGGCGGGTCCGGGGTTGCCGCGAGCGCGGCTGCGGTGGCGCGGCCGACTGCTTCGTGGGTCGGGTGCCCGTCGTGCGGGGAGGGTGAGATCACGACCGCGGGTGCGTGTGCTCGCACCAACGACGACAACCGGGCGTCGACGTGCGTCTCGTCGTTTGGCAGCACGAGCTCGAACCTCGCCCGCCGGGCCGCCTCCGTCGCTTCGGCCCGACGACGCTCGTGCTCGTCGGGACGCCCGAGGCTCACCACCGCGTTCACCACGTGCCACCCGGCACGGCGCAGCAGGAGGAGCGTGGCCGGGGCACCGAGCGCCTCGTCGTCGGGATGCGGCGAGACGTGCAAGACGACCGGCATCGGGGCAGGCTACGAGAGCGTCGAGTCCGACCGGATCACGCGTCCAACGTGGGAGCGCCAGTGGAAGTCACCTTCTGGGGGACTCGAGGTTCCATCGCCAAGGCGGGACCCACCACGGTCCGGTACGGCGGGAACACGTCGTGCGTGTCCGTGCGCACCGACGCCGGGACGCTGCTCGTGCTCGATTGCGGCACCGGTATCCACGAGCTCGGCCAGGTGCTGATGGGTGACGGCGACCCCGTTGGCGGGCACCTCCTCATCGGTCACACCCACTGGGACCACATCCAGGGCCTGCCGTTCTTCGCGCCGCTGTTCGACGAGCGGAACGAGTGGCACGTCTACGGGCCACGCGGCCTCGACACGTCGATCGACCACACCCTCGCCGGGCAGATGCAGTACACGTACTTCCCGGTCCAGCTGCTCGACTTCCAGGCGAACATCGAGTACCACGACCTCGTCGAAGGGCAGTTCCAGATCGACGACGTGACCGTCACCACGCGCTACCTGCACCATCCCGCGTTGACGCTCGGGTATCGCATCGAGGCCGACGGCGCGACCTTCGTCTACTCCACCGACCACGAACCGAGCGCGGCGGCGGACCAGTCCGGCGCGTTGACGGGTCTCGACCGTGAGGATGCGCTGCACGTCGGCTTCGTGCGCGACGCCGACTTGCTCGTCCACGACGCGCAGTACCTCGAAGAGGAGTACCCGGCCAAGGTCGGCTGGGGTCACAGCACGGTCGAGTACGCGGTCGACGTCGCGGTCGCCGCTGACGTCGCCCGGCTCGCGCTGTACCACCACGATCCCACTCGTACCGACGACGCCGTCGACGCGCTGGTCGAGCGGGCACGTGCACGCGCACGCGCCGTCGGATTCCCCGGCGAGGTGTTCGCCGCCGCCGAGGGCACCACCATCGCGCTCCGCTCCGACGTCCGGTCGGCGCCTCGAGCACCGGTCGAGACCGCAACCCGACCCCCGGCGCTCGAGGCGCTCAACCGGTCGGTCGCGATCGCGGTCGCCGATCCCGACATCGAGGCCGCGCTCCTCGATGCGTCCGCTGCCGAGCACTTCGAGGCGCTGGCGTGTCGCGATCTCGCCGAGGTGTTCGAAACCGTCCGCACGCGACACACGCCGATCGTCGTGTTGGAAGCGGCACCCGACCGCTCACTCGACGAGCTCGCAGCCGACGCGCGCGACGTGCTCGGGCATTCACCGGAAGGCGTGACGGTGGTCTACGTCACCACGACCACGCCGCCCGGCAACGAGATCCGCCCCGAGATCACCGACTGGCTCGTGTGGCCGGCGTCGGAGTCGCACCTCCGCACGAAGTTGCGGGCGTGGCTCTTCCGCCGGGCATGTCGGTGGCAGGCCGCCGCTCTCCCGACGAGCGAGCCCGAGCGCCTCGTCGCGCTCTGGAACCTCGGCATCCTCGACACCGATCCCGACGCGAGGTTCGACCGCTACACCGAAGTCGCCTGCTCGACGTTCGACGTCCCCATCGCCCTCGTGTCGCTCGTCGACGCCGACCGCCAATGGTTCAAGTCGCGTCACGGGATCGACCTGACCGAGACCCATCGCGACATGTCGATGTGCGCGCACGCCATCCTCCACGACGACGTCTTCGTGGTCACCGATGCGCTGCGCGACGAGCGCTTCGCCGAGAACCCAGCCGTCGTGCGCGATCCACGGTTGCGCTTCTACGCCGGCGTGCCGCTGGCCGCGTCGGGCGGACATCGCGTCGGCACGCTCTGCATCATGGACCACCGCCCGCGGCTGCTCAACGAACCGCAACTCGAGCGGCTGCGCGAGCTCGGCCGCATGGTCGAGGCCGAGCTCGCGTCGATCGGTGACGATCCACCGACCGACGCGCCGGCCTGAATCAGTACCCGCCGTAGCCCGAGCTGCTCGTGGTCGTCGGTGCGCTCGTCTTCGCCGCGGCCGTCTTCGTCGACTTCACGACGTTCCACGTTCCCCCGAAGCTGGTGAGGCCATTGCCGTTGGCGGTCTTCGCGGCGGTGTCACCGCTGAAGGTGTAGAGCGGCAGGCCCTTCCAGGTGACCTGGTGCGTGCCGCGGTTGATCGCGAGCGACTGCACACCCTTGGGCGCGTTCGCCTTCGCGGTTCCCGACACGGTGTACGGAGGCCACGCCGACGCGCACGCGCCGGAGCACTCGACAGCCGCACCGCTCGTGTCGGTGAGGGTGTAGAGCGTGCGTCCCCGGGGGTTCGAGAGCACCGCGCCGACTCCCGGCACCGTCGTGACCTTCACGGTGCTCTTCGTCGCGGCGCCGGCGCCGGCCGTGCCGAGCAGCGCGAACACGAACACCGCGGCGCACAGCACCGCCGGGATGCGGACCTTGTCCGTCGTCAGATGTTGCATGGTGACCACCTCCTGGTGCGCGGCCGCGTCGGCCGCGCGTCACCCGGAACTACGGGGAGGGAGGCTCAGGGGATTGCAGCCCGCGGTGGGAACTCGGGCGGACGCTTCTCGATGAACGCCTGGACCGCTTCCGCGTGCTCGGCGGTGGTGAACGCGCGTCCGATGACGTCCATCTCGCGTCCCTGCACCGTCCGCAGGTCGGCCTCGAGCGCGTTCTCGAGCAGCAACTGCTTGGTCCACTGCAGTTGTGGTGCCGGGTTGGCCGCGATGCGGCCCGCGATGTCGACCGCCTCCTCGACCAGATCCTCGTGCACCACGACGCGATCGACGAGGTTGGCGGCGAGCGCTTCGTCGGCCGACCACAGGTCGCCGCTGAGCGCGAAGAGCCGCGATCGTCCCGGTCCCATGCGTTCGGTGAGGAACCGGGTGGCCGCGAGCTCGGGCACGAGGCCGATCTTGATGAAGCCGATCCCGAAGCGCGCCTGTTCGGACGCGAGGATCGAGTCGAAGCAGAGGATCTGCGTGATCCCGACACCGATGCAGATGCCGTTCACCGCCGCGAGCAGCGGCTTCGACCGCTGGCAGAGCTCCACCCATTCGTACGCGACGTCCGCGCCGGCAGACGCCGCACCCGACGACGCGGTGGTCACGTCACGATCGGCGAACGTGTCGCCGATGTCGGCGCCGGCGCAGAAGGCGCGGCCGGCGCCGGTCACCACGATGGCGCCGATGCCGGCGTCGGCATTGGCGTCGCCGATCACCTGCTTGAGCTCCCGGCCCATGCGCGTGTTCCACGCGTTGAGCTTCTCGGGCCGGTTGAGCGTGATCAGCAGCACGTCGCCGCGCTGCTCGGTGAGGATCGTCTCGGGCACGACGCGATCGTACGGCTGCTGCCGTCCTTCTCCCAGCACCTCTCGGTGCTCGAACGCGCCGGCCTGGTGACGTCGAGCAAGACCGGCGGGTGCGGACCTACGAGCTCGTGCCTGTCGCGCTCGACGTCGCCGACGACTGGCTCACCGCGCATCGCCGACGGTTGGGGTGCGGCCATCGACCAGCTCGTCGAGCTGATGAAGACCACCTGACCCGTTCCGTCGTGACCTTCGACCCTGGCGTCGTCGAGCCGGCGACGTCAGGGTCGGAGCATGCGCGCAGTCGTGGTCTACGAGTCGATGTACGGCAACACCCATCTCGTCGCCGACGCGATCGCGGAGGGACTCCGTGACGAAGAGAGCGGCATCGATGCCGTGGTCGCCGTGGTCGGCGAGATGGACGGCACCCTCGATGGCACCGATCTGGTGGTCGTCGGCGGGCCGACGCACGCCCACGGGATGACGCGCCCGTCGACCCGTCACGCCGCGGTCGAAGCCGCCGACAAGGAGGGGAGCGAGCTCCACCTCGACCCCGACGCCGAGGGTCCCGGACTGCGTGAGTGGTTCGACGAGACCGAGACGCTCCCGACGTTCGGCGCGGCGTTCGACACCCGCGCCGGCGCCCCGCCGCTCGTCACCGGCCGGGCCTCGAAGGGCATCGCCAAGCGGCTTCGCCATCACGGGTGCGAGCTGCTCGTCGAGCCGGAGAGCTTCGTCGTCACGAAGGAGAACGAGCTGGCCGACGACGAGCTCGTACACGCGCGGCGATGGGGAGGGCAGCTCGCCGCCGCCCTCAGAACCAGATGCCGGTGAGGCGTGCGTCCAGCTCGTCGCGGGCGTAGTCGGCGAGGATCTGTTCGACGGTCATCGGTGACCTCCTCCCGTGGAGGGACACGATGACAACGTCGAGCGCACTGGTTCGGTGCCCGACCTACGGCCGGACCGTCGAACCCCCGTCGACACTGATCACCTGCGCGGTGATCCAACCCGCGTCGTCCGACATGAGGAACGCGACCGCGGCGGCGATGTCCTCGGGCTCGCCGAGGCGGTCGACGCGTCCGAGGCTGAGCGCGAAGTCGCGAAAGGCTTCGTCGGAGTGCTCGAGCAGCGTCTTGCTCAGCACCATGCCGGGCGCGACGCAGTTCGCGCGGATGCCCTCCGCCCCCAGCGCGCCGACACGTGGCGCATCAGCGCGTTGATGCCGCTCTTCGACATCGCGTACGACGGGCGTTCGGGCTCCCCCACGTGGGCGGTGGCCGAACTGGTGTAGACGATGGCGCCGCCGTTGCGCTCGAGCATGCGCGGGATCGCGTGACGCGTGCACAGGAGGAAGCCGCGCAGGTTCACCGCGATCGTGCGGTCGAACACGCCGAGGTCCACGCCGACGGCGTCGGTGTCGCTGAGGATGGCGGCCTCGGTCATGTCGGCCGCGTTCGCGTGCAGGAGATCGACCCCACCGAACTCGTCGTGCGCGGCCGCCATCAGCGCGCCGACGCTCTCGTCGATCGAGATGTCGAAGGGCACCGCCACGGCGTGCCCACCACGCGCGCGGATCCCGGCCGCGACCTTCTCGGCGTTGTCGGCGGCCAGATCGCCGACCACGACCCGTGCACCCTCTTCACCGAGCCGCACCGCGGTGGCCTCTCCGATGCCGGAGCCACCTCCCGCGATCACCACGACCTTGTCGGCCAGACCTCGCACGTCGTCCTCCTCGAGTGGGTGACTGGAAGCAGCGGTCTCAGAAGAGCAGCGGAAGCGCCTCGAGGCCCCACACCGCGGAGCCGTCCTTCCACGGCACGTCGTCGGCCGGTAGCGCCAGCCGCAGGTTCGGGAACCGGGCGAACAGCGAGGTGAGCGCCACCTGCAGCTCGACGCGCGCCAGGTGGGCGCCGAGGCAGTAGTGCGAGCCGTGACCGAACCCGAGCTGGAAGATGTCCGTGCGCTCCACGTCGATCTCGTCGGCGCGCGGGAACACGGACTCGTCGCGGTTCGCCGACGCGGTCGAAGGCATCACGCCCTCGCCGGCGCGGATGAGGACGCCGCCGATCTCGACGTCCTCGGTGGCGAGGTAGGCGAGCTGGGATCCCGCGCTCAGCGGGACGAAGCGCATCAGCTCCTCGACCGTGTTGGCCATGAGCTCGGGCTGTGCGCGGAGCACCTGCAGCTGGTCGGGTCGCTCGAGCAGGCAGAGCACGAACTTGCCCAGCTGGTTGGCGGTGGTCTCGTACCCCGCCACCAGGATGGCCATCAGCAGCGACTGCAGCTCGCCCTCGGAGATCACGGTCGGGTCCTCGTCGCGCGCGGCGACCAGCGCGCCGAGGATGTCGTCGGTCGGCTCGACCCGCCGCTTGGCGATCATGTCGGCGAGGTACGCGGTGAGCTGGCCGTGCGCGTCGATGAGCTCTTCGACGCTGTGCCCGCTCGACGTCATGAAGATGTCGGCCCAGCCGTTGAACTGCACGCGGTCCTCGAAGGGCACGCCGAGCAGCTCGCAGATCATGGTGATCGGGAGCGGCAGCGCGACCGCCTGCACGAAGTCGACCGGCTGCTCGGCCTGCTCCATCGCGTCGAGCAGGCCGTCGACGATCTCCTGGGCCCGCCCGCGCAGCGCCTGCATGCGGCGGGCGGTGAAGATGCCGCTGACCAGCCGGCGGATGCGGGTGTGCCCGGGCGGGTCCATGCCGAGGATGGAGTCCTCGATGGGGAAGAACTCCGCCATGCGCCCGACGTCGGTGCCGATGGTCGCGGTGCGGCTGAACCGGGCATCGGCGAGCATCGCCCGCACGTCCTCGTAGCGGGTGAGCATCCAGAGCGGCTCGCCGAACGGGAGCTGCACGCGGACCACCGGTTCGGTGGCGCGCAACTCCGCGAGCAACGGGTCGGGGTCGAGGCTCTGGGCGGTGACGGTGGGGAAGTGGGGACAGCCGGTCATGCTGGGTCCGCCCTCACGCGCCGCGCTCGACGCCGCGCCAGTAGTCGGGCATGTCGTCACCCATGCTGGTGAGCACCGAGTTGGCCATCTCGGGGGGCAGGTGGCCGTCGTCCTCGGTGAACCCGTACTCCCGCGCCAGCGACGCGGTCCAGAACGAGCCGCCGGTGCGCTCGAGGATCTTCGGATCTGCCGCCAGCTCGACCACGGCCCGGCCGTTGAACTTGGGCGTCTCGCCGAAGCTGACGTCGAGGCCGTGCAGCTCGCGGCGGCCGTCGTCGGTCTCCACCGTGTTGGCCAACAGCCCCTCGGTGAGCACGAGGCCCGGCCACAACGACACCACTGCGACGCCGTGGGGCTGCAGCTCGAACGCGGTGTCGCGCGTGACGCGGTCGATGGCGGCTTTGCCCACGCCGTACGGCACCGAGAGGAGGTACGACTCCGCGCCGTGCGACGAGATGTTGATCACCACGCCGCGAGCCCTGTTCGATCATCATCGTGCGCGCGGCGAGCGCGGTGGTGACGTAGTCGGAGCGCGGTCCGATGTCGAGGCACGCGCTGATGTGCGTCGAACGAGAGGTCCCAGAACGGGACACCGACCATCTCCGAGAAGTCGGGCGACGCCACGTTGACGACGACATCGAGTCGACCCTGCTCCGCCTTGATGCGGTCGAACACCGCTTCCACCTGCGCGTCGTCGGTGTGGTCGCACGCGACGGGGATCGCGGTACCACCGGCCGCCTCGATCTCGGCCGCGGTGCGCGCCAGGCTGGCGAGCTGACCGGGCACGTCCTCCACCGTCCGCGCGGTGAGGTACGTCACCGCGCCGCTCGCGCCCACCTCGAGCGCGATGCCCTTGCCGATGTTCTTGCTCGCGCCGGTGACCAACGCGACCTTGTCTGCGAGCTCGCCGCTCATCGTTCGACTCCTCCTCGGCCGGCTCAGCTGCCGGTCTGCTTCACGGTCACGACGTTCTTCGCGTTGCAGTCGAACGACGCGGGCTTCTTCGGGTACACCCGGACGAACTTGCCGCCCTTCACCTGGAACAGCGACGTGCACGGCGTCGCCTTCTTGGCGGGGATGTCGCTCGTGGCGAGCATCCCGTCGGCGTCGAACTTGTGGATCTCCTTCGCCGCCGCCAACCAGTTCGCCCGCGTCAGGCCGTTGACGCCGTCCTGCTTCACGAGCGCGTTCACCGCGTCGCGGAAGAACAGCGCGGCCGCCCACGCCTGCTCGCCGTTGCCGTCGACGACGCCGTCGCCGACCGCCTTCAGGTACGTCTTCACCGCGGGCGAGTACTTGGCCTCCTCGGCGGGGACGAACGGCATGTCGACGTACTGGCCGTCGGCCTTCGCCCCTGCGGTCTCGAGGAAGCGCTTCGAGTAGCACGCCGACGTGCAGTCCCACACCTTCACGGTGGTCACGCCCTGCACCGACGCTTCCTTGAGCATGTACGCCTGCGACGTGTCGTTCACCGCACTCGACACGATGGTCGAGCCGTCGCTCTTGATCGCGGCCGCGATCGGCAGGTACTTGTCCTGGCCGTCGGCACCGTGGATGTCGTAGACGCCGTCGCTCTTCACACCCACCTTCTGCGCGCCGAGCCAGATCGGCATCGAAGCCGTCTTGAGTGCCTCCAGGTCGGCGCCGACCAGGAACATGCCGTGCAGGTCCTTCGAGACGTTCTGCAGGTACCAGCGGAAGCGGCCGACGCGCGCCTGGTACGTGTCACCCGACGGGTCGGTGAACACCTTCGACGGCGCGGTGATCGGGAACGACACGGGCGAGGCCTGCTGCGCCTCCCAGAGCGTCACCACCGGCACGTCGGGCAGACCGGTCTTCGCGCCCGCCTGGTCGGGGCACGCCACCAGGTCGTCGACGTTGTTCATGAAGAGCGCGCCCGTGCCGACGACGGCGAAGTCGTTCTGGCACGCCTTGATGATCGCGTTGCGCGTCTCGTCGCCGCTCAGCTTCGAGTCGATGAAGTCGACGGCCACCTTGCGGCCCGCGAGACCACCCTGCGAGTTGATGTACTTGCCCCACGCCTGCACCGCGTCACGCGCGCCGGCGTAGGCGCCGGGTGCGAGTGGTGTGTCCACGTCGGCGATCACCGCGATGCGGATCTCGGTCGGGGTGACACCGATCTCGGTGGCAGTGGGCTTCTCGTCGGCCGCCCCTGCGCCCACCGTGGAGGTGACGAGCCCCACCGATGCCACGCAGAATGCCGACACGAACGCGACGACCAGACGTCGATGACTCACGGGCTCCGCTCCCCCCTGGACACGTGTGCCGCTTCGAGTGTTCGAGACTCACAATTGTGTAGCCTTATGTGTACGAGTATCACAAAATACGGAGGAGGGCAATGGCCGCGGCCCGCGACCACAGCGTGACGACCACCGCTCCCCGCCGGGGTCGTCCGCCGCCGCGCCAGCCGCGAGCAGATCGTCGACGCCGCGGTCGCGCTGCTGCGCGAGGCGCCCGACGAGCCGCTCACGATGGCCAAGGTCGCGAAGGCGGTGGGGCTCAGCCCGATGGCGCTGTACCGCCACTTCAAGGACCGCGACGAACTCATGGACGAGGTCGTCGGTCGCATCCTCATGGAACGCAACGCCGCCATCCCCCGTGAAGGACCGTGGCAGGACCAGCTGCGGGCCTGGGTGCTCGGCGGGCTCGACCACCTCGTGCCCTGCGCGCAGGTGGTGCAGGTCGTGCTCGGTGGTGGGTCGTCGAGCTGGGTGCACGACGCCGCCACCCTCGTGCGCATCCTGGAGCAGGCGGGCTACGCCGACGACGCGCTCGCCGAGATGCAGGTGTGGATCGCGCTGTCGGTCGGCGGCTACGTGATGGCCGAGTCGGCCCGCCGCCAAGGCCCGAACACCCCGGAGGTGTACGCGGCACTGGGACGTCTCGAACCGGAGGACGCGGACCGGCTCGCGGTGCTGATCCCGCGCATCGACCGCGCCTTCGACGAGATGCACGAGCGGTTCGCCGACCGTCTCATCCAGACGGTGGAGGCCGCGGCACCGAGCTGAGCCACACGACACGCAGCACGATCGACGAGACGCGGCACGGGGGGTGCGGTGACGGGGGGAAGGTGGCGACTGGTCCTGTGCTTCGTCGTCGCGGTCTTCGGTGGCGTGGTCGTCGTCGCCTCGGTCAACCAGGCCGCGTTCACGAGCCAGACCATCACCGGCGCGGTCATCTACGCGCTCACCGCGGGCTCGATCTACGCGATCGCAGCGTCGGGCCTCGTGGTCACCTACACCACCTCGGGCGTCTTCAACTTCGCGCAGGGCGCCATCGGCATGATCATGGCGTTCCTCTACTGGGAGGTGCGGATCAACCAGGGCTGGCCAGCCTGGGTCGCGATCGTGTTCGTGGTCTTCATCGTGGCGCCGCTCTTCGGTGCCTTCGTCGACTGGTCGCTGATGCGACGACTGGTCGCCACGCCGCTCGTCGTGCAGCTGGTGGTGACGATCGGCCTGATGTTCTTCCTCATGGGGCTGGCGGCGACGATCTGGGACGAGAACTCGCTCGTCACCCCCGCTGCCGGAGTTCTTCGCCGACAAGCACGGCATCGACATCGGCGACGTCGTGCTCACGTGGCACCGCTTCGTGACCATCGTCGTGGCGATCCTCGTCGCCGTCTTCCTGCGGTTCCTCCTCTATCGCAGCCGCACCGGCGTGGCGATGCGCGCCGTGGTCGACAACCGGGAGCTCGCGGCGTTGCACGGTGTGCGCCCGGGACGGGTGTCGTCGTTGGCGTGGGCCCTCGGCTCATCGATGGCCGCGATCGCCGGCATCCTGCTCGCACCCAACGTGGGGTTGCGGGTCGACGTGTTGACGCTCTTCATCGTCGACGCGTTCGCCGCCGCGATCATCGGCCGGCTCCGCAGCCTGCCGTGGACGTTCGTCGGCGGGCTGATCATCGGTGTGACGCAGAGCTTCGCCCTCAACTTCCTGCAGTGGGGCGGCCGGTGGGGCACGGCGTCGACCGCGATCCCAGCGGTGATCCTCTTCGTCGCGTTGCTGGCGCTGCCGGAGGCTCGCCTCGAGGTGGGGCGGCTCGTCCCGAAGCACCGCGTGCCGAAGGTGCCGAGCCTGCGCCGGGCCGTGGTCGGCATGGCGGCGCTCGTGCTCGTGGTCGCGTTCGTCGCGCAGTTCGGCGGTCTCGACCCCACCAACCTCCGTCGGCTCACGCTCGCGCTGATCACCGCGCTGATCATGCTGTCGCTGGTGCCGCTGACCGGGTGGGCCGGCCAGATCTCGCTGGCGCAGATCACGTTCGTCGGCGTGGGTGCGTTCGCCATGGCCGAGGTCGCCGGCGATGCGGGATCACTGCTCGGGCCGGGCAACCCGCTCGGTCTGCTGGTGGCGGCGGCGGTGGCGGTGCCCTTCGGCGTGCTCATGGCGTTGCCCGCGCTGCGCCTGCAGGGCCTCTACCTCGCGCTGGCGTCGATGGCGTTCGCGGTGATGGCGATCCCGCTGTTCTTCGCGCAGCCCGAGGTCTTCGGCACCAACGGCCGCAAGCTGGCGACGCCGCGCCTGCTCGGCATCGACTTCGACGACCCGGCCAACTTCCTCGTGTTCGCCGCGGTCGCGTTCGCGGTGCTCGGGCCTGTTCGTGGTGTGGCTGCGCCGCGGTCGCTTCGGTCGGCGGCTGCTCGCGTTGCGCGACAGCCCGGCAGCCAGCGCCACCATCGGGGTGAACCTGGTGTGGACGAAGCTGCTCGTGTTCGCGCTGGCCGCGGCCATCGCCGGCTTCGCGGGCGGGTTGCTGGGCACGTTCCGCGGCACCGTCGGCAGCACCGACTTCGCGATGCTGCTGGGCATCCCGTTCCTGTTGCTCCTGGTGGTCGGCGGGGTGGGCACGGTGAGCGGCGCGCTCATCGGCGGCGTGAGCACGGTGCTCCTGCTGATCGTGCAGGACGAGGTGTCGTTCGTGGTCTTCGGCGTGTCGGTGCTCGTGGCGCTCACCCGCATCGGGCCCGGCCTCGCCGCCCTCGGCGCGAGCCGCAATCCTGAGGGGATGGTCACGCAGTTCCGGCGTGAAACCCCGCGGCCGCGCCAGGCGTCTTCCTCCCGTGGAGGATGACCGGGCGCGGTCGAGTTTCGGTCCCGCCGGGTGGCCGCGTCTCGCGCCACGAGCTGTCGGCCGACGGTCAGTGGAGGGCGAGCACCGCGACGGTCTGCGGGATGCTCTCGCTCGGCGGCATCACGTGCCCGCCGGCGTGATCATCTGTCGTCAGACGCGGCCTCGGCGAACGATGAAGAGCACGAGGGCGACGATCGCGAGGATGACGAGGACAGTGATCAGAATTCCCATGTGACCGTCGTACCCCCACCTCCTCTGCCCTGAACCCTCTGTGACCGACGTCCCCCTTCCGCCGGTACGATCCGAAGCGTCGAGGGGGTGACATGACCGACTCCGCATCGCGACCCGCAGAGCGTCCCGGAGGGCTTGCCGCGTGGGCGCCACGCGCCGTGCCCGGTCCCGGCATCGAGCTCACGCCGGCGCAGGAGCTCGCGATCGCGCTGCGTCACCTCGACGACGTCGGGTGGTGCGAGAACATGACCGGTCACATCACCGTGCAACAGGGCGACGACTTCCTCGTCAACCCGTGGGGGCTGTGGTGGGGCGAGGTGCGCACGAGCGATCTCCTCACCATCGACGCCGCCGGCACCGTGACCGCAGGCGAGTGGGACGTCACCCCTGCGGTGCACCTCCACACCGAGCTGCACCGCAAGCGCGCCGACGCGAAGGTGGTGGTGCACAACCACCCGCCGTACGCCAGCGCACTGGCGGCGATCGGTGAGCTCCCCGATCTGGTGCACCAGAACTCGTCGATCCTCGCCGACGAACTGGTGCTGGTCGTCGACTACGACGGCGAGGTCGACCAGCCTGCGCTCGGCGCCGACCTTGCGGCCAACATCGGCGACGCGTCGGTCGCGCTGCTCGTGAGCCACGGGGTGATCGTCACCGCGCCCACGATCGAGGAGGCCGTCTACAAGTCGGTGCTGTTCGAGCGCACGTGCATGCTCCACTGGCTGGTGCGCGCGATGGACCGCACTCCCATCCCGATCGCGCCGACCAACCAGAAGCAGCTCAAGGCCTCGTTGATCGAGCGCGCCGCGCCCGTGTACTGGCACGGCGTCGTCCGCGCGCTCGTGCGCGACGAGCCAGACGTCCTCGAATAGAGAGGTATTGGAGTAGCGATGGCGATCCCGCTCGAGGAACTGCAGGCCAAGCAGGGCTTCACCACCGCGCAGGCCGGTCAGGTGTCGTTCCTGCCCGAGCCCGAACGCGCCGAACGCCGCTACACGGTGATCTCGGTCGACGACCACATCGTCGAGCCGCCGAACGCGTTCGAGGGGCGCATGCCTGCGAAGTACGCCGATCGCGCGCCGCGCGTCGTCGAACGTGACGACGGCAGCGAGGCGTGGGTCTACGAGGGCCAGGAGCTGCCCAACGTCGGCTTCAACGCGGTCGTCGGCCGCCCCGTGAGCGAGTACAGCTTCGAACCGACGCGCTTCGACCAGATGCGCCGCGGCGCGTGGGACATCGAAGCTCGCATCGCCGACATGGACATCAACGGCGTGTTCGCGTCGCTGTGCTTCCCGTCGTTCCTCCCCGGGTTCGCCGGCCAGCGACTGCAACAGCTCACCGACGATCCCGACCTCGCGCTCGCCGCAGTGCGGGCGTGGAACGACTGGGTGCTCGAGGACTGGGTGGGCTTCGCGCCGGGGCGCATGATCCCGCTGCAGATCCCATACCTGCTCGACCCCGAGGTCGCGGCCGACGAGGTGCGGCGCAACGCCGAGCGCGGGTTCACCGCAGTCACGTTCTCCGAGGCGCCGCACATGCTCGGGCTGCCGTCGTTGCACAGCGGACACTGGGACCCGCTCATGGCCGCGTGCGAGGAGACCGAGACCGTCGTGTGCCTGCACGTGGGGTCGTCGGGCACGTCGCCGGCCACCTCACCCGACGCGCCGAGCGACACCATCGGCGTCCTCTTCTTCGGGTACGCCATGTTCGCCGCCGTCGACTGGCTCTACTCGCGCATCCCGGTGCGGTTCCCGAACATCCGGATCTGTCTGAGCGAGGGCGGCATCGGCTGGGTGGCGGGTCTGCTCGATCGACTCGAGCACGTACGCAAGTACGACTCGATGTACGGCACCTGGAACGACGTGGAGCTGAGTCCGGCTGACACGTTCCGTCGCAACTTCTGGGTGTGCGCGATCGACGACCCGTCAGCGTTCCTGCAGCGTGACGTGATCGGGATCGACAACATCCTGGTGGAGTCCGACTACCCGCACGCCGACTCCACGTGGCCGCACACGCAGCAGCGTCTGGCTGCGCAGCTCGCGGGACTCTCCGACCGCGAAGCTCGCGCGGGTCACGTGGCAGAACGCGGCGTACCTGTTCCGCCACGCCGTGCCGCTCGAGGTGCAGCGCAATCCCGATGCCTACTGACTCGCGTGTGATCGTCGACCCGTCAGTCGGTCCGATCGTCGGGCTGAACGGCGCGGTGGCCCGCTTCGGTGGCGTGCCCTACGCGCGCGCCGAGCGATGGGGGCTGCCCGAACCGATCAGCTGGATCGAGCCGTTCGACGCCACCGAGCCGGGGGCCGCGCCACCACAGACCGTTGGCGGCCTGGATCTCGTGCCCGGGATGATCCCCGACGCCCAGAGCGAGGACTGCCTCACGGCCGAGATCTGCATTCCGGGTGTCCGTGCGGACGTCGTCGAGGGCACCCGGCCGGTGCTCGTCTGGATTCCCGGCGGCAGCTACCGCGTCGGGGGCGCGTCGTTGCCGCTCTACGACGGTGAGCGGCTGGCCGCGCACGATGTCGTGGTCGTGGGCCTCAACTACCGACTCGGCGCGCTGGGATGGCTGGCGACACCGGGTGTGCCGTCGAACCTCCCGTTGCGCGATCTCCGCGCCGCGGTCGACTGGTTGCGCGAGAACATCGCCGCGTTCGGTGGCGACCCCGACCGCATCGTCCTGATGGGGGAGTCGGCGGGTTCGGGCGCGATCGCGCATCTGCTCGCTGCGTACCCCGACCTCCCGATCTCCGGCGCCATCCTGCAGAGCGGCGCGCCGGCGGGCACCCTCGACGCCGATTCCGCCCGGTGGGTGGCCGACACCTTCCTCGCCGCCGCCGGAGCGGCGTCGGTCGACGACCTGCGCGACGTGCCCGTCGACGCCTTGCTGGCGGCGCAGGACCAGACCGTCGTCGACGCGCTGGCGAAGGTCGGCATGATGCCGTTCCACCCCTGGGTCGACGGCGACGTGCTCACGGGGCGTGCGCACGAGTCGCCGTTCCCCGCGATCCCGCTGGTCGTCGGCACGACCGCGCACGAGATGGAGCTGTTCCGCGACCAGGTGCCGGTGCTCCCACCCGACATCGCGGTGCCGTACCTCGCGGGCAAGGCCGCCAACCTCGGGATCACCGACGAGGCGTGTGTGCGCTCCGCGTTCGGTGCCGCGGGTCACGACATGGTCGAGGCGGTGGCCGACCTCGAGCTGCACGTGCCCGAACGAGTTGCTCGCGCGCGGTCACGCGGCGCGCGGCAACCCGGTGTACCGCTACCGGTTCATGTGGGAGGCGCCGGTGCGACGCGCGTGCCACGCGCTCGACCTGCCGTTCACCTTCGGCACCTTCGACGTGAGCACGTGGCGCGAGTTCACCGGCGCCACCGGCGAGCGCGCCGGCAGCGGCCGAGGCGCTGTCGGCGCGGATGCGCGAGGCGTGGACGTCGTTCGCGGCGACCGGCACGCCGAGCGACGCGTCGTCGGTCCCTGGTCGACCGTGGGTCGCGTGTGCCTGGGCGAACCCGAGGACACCCACGACACGGTCTCGCACCGCACCGAGATCTGGCTGGGGGACGTATGAGCGAGTTGGCGGGGGCAAGGTCGCGATCGTCACCGGCGCGAGTCGCGGGATCGGCAAGGGCATCGCGCTCGAGCTCGGTGCCGCCGGCGCGACGGTCTACGTCACCGCTCGTTCCACCAGCGAGGCCGACCACCCACTCCCGGGCACCATCGGTGCCACCGCGCAGGAGGTCGACGCCATCGGCGCGGAGGCCGGCGGCACCGGCATCGCGGTCGCGCTCGACCACCGCGACGACGCGGCAGTGGAAGCGCTGTTCGACCGCGTGCTCGCCGAGCACGGTCAGCCTCGACGTACTGGTGAACAACGCGTTCATCGTGACCGACCAGCTCACGTCGGGTCTGCCGTTCTGGGAAGCCGACGTGTCGAACTGGGACGACATGATCGACATCGGCACCCGCTCGGCCTACGTCGCCAGCGTGTTCGCGGCGCGCGCGATGGTGCCGGTCGACCGCGGGCTCATCGTGAACGTGAGCTCGTCGGGCGCGGAGGAGTACGCGTGGCAGGTCGCCTACGGCGTGGGGAAGTGCGCGCTCGACCGCATCACCGCCGACACCGCGCACGAGTTCGCGCAGCACGGCGCCGACGGCGTCTCGGCGGTGTCGGTGTGGCCCGGGTTCGTGCGCACGGAACGCATCGACGTCGGTGCGGCGATGGGCCTGCTCCCCGACAGCCTCGACCTGAGCACGTCGGAGTCGCCGCGGTTCATGGGCCGTGCCGTCGTCGCGCTGGCGACCGATCCGAACGTCGCGCGATGGTCGGGGAAGGCGGTGTCGGCCCGTGACCTGGCCGACGAGTACGGCTTCACCGACGTCGACGGCAACCTCCCCGCCGGCCCCCTCCGCCACCGCACGACCTGACCCCCACGACGAGGTTGCGTGACTCAGGCACATCAGATGTGCCTGAGTCACGCAACCTGGACGAGAGAGGTCAGATGACGGCGGAGTCGCGCAGCGACTGGATCTCGGGGTCGGTGAGGCCGAGCTCGTGCAGCACGTCGGTGGTGTGCTGGCCGACGGTCGGTGCGGGCGCACGGTAGGAGTTGTCGAAGGTGTCGGCGCGCACGCCGGTGCCCGGGTAGCCGACCCGGCCGGCGACGGGGTGCTCCAGCCACTGGGTGAACCCGCTCGCGGCGAGTTGGGGCAGCTCGTCCTGGATCATCTGGTCCCACACCGGCGCCGCCAGCACCCCCCCGCCGAGCAGGCGTGCCACCGAGTCGTTGCGGTCGCGTCGGGCGAACCACTCGCTCAGCGCGGCATCGAGATCGTCGTGACGGGCTCGACGGCCCGCGCCGGTTGCGAGCGCCGGGTCCCGCGCCCACTCGGGGTTCCCGAGCACCTTCACCAGCGCACGCCACTCGGTGTCGTTGGTGATCGACAGTGCCACCCACTGCTCGTCCCCCGCGCACGCGTAGACGCCCTGCGGCGCACCCGGCGCACCTCGGTTCCCGGCGCGCTCGAGCAGCGTGCCGTACGCCGACCACGTGACGATGGGTTCGGCGGCGACGTTCATCGCCACCTCGGCCATCGGCATCTCGATCTGCTGCCCTTCGCCGGTGCGCTCGCGGTGCTCGAGCGCGGCGAGCACCGCGAACGCGCCGTGGATCCCCGCGATCGGATCGATGGTGCTGCGCACCAGTGCCTCGCCGTCGGCCTCGCCGGTCATCCACGCGATCCCCGAGACCTGCTCGGTGGTCTGCGCGAACCCCGGCCGGTCGCGCCACGGCCCGTCGAGCCCGAACGCGGGCATGCGCAGCAGGACGACATCGCGGCGTCGCGCCACCAGGTCGTCGTACTCGAGCCCGACGTTCCCGAGCACGCGCGGCGTGAAGTTCTCCACCACCACGTCGGCTCGCTCGACGAGCCGCAAGACGAGCTCGCGTCCGTCGGGCTTCGAGAAGTCGATCGTGATCGATCGCTTGCCGGGATTGGTGCCGTGGAACGTCGGCCCGTACTCCATCCAGTCGGGCTCGGTGGGTGGGCGCACGGTGGCGAAGCGCATGCCGTCGGGGCGGCTGGGTGACTCGACCTTGATCACGTCGGCGCCGAGCGTCGCCAGTTGGTGGGTGCACGCCGGGCCGGCCCAGAACGCGGTCAGGTCGAGCACCGTGACGCCGTCGAGCGGTCGCGGCTTGTCGCGCACCGTGGGTCGATCCGTCCATGGCTCGGGCGGCAACTTCGCCGCGCGTTCCACGTCGTCGTCGCTGCCCACCGTGGGTGCTGCGGCGACCTCGCGCACCGGTGACGCCGACATGAGGAACGGTGGGCGTGGTGCACGGAACCCCTCGGGGTGTTCGACGAACACACCGCGGTCGACGAAGTGCTCCATCGACAAGACGTCGCGCCCGTTGCCGACCTGCGCGACGGGGACGCGGAACAGCTCGCCGAGCTCGCAGATCTCCGCGACCGTGTGCGTCGCCAACCACGGGCGCACCACCGACTCCGCCAGCTCACGGTTGCGGCCGCGTCCGCCCATGGAGTTCAGGCGGTCGTCGGCCGAGAGGTCGTCGCGCCCGATCATCGCCGCGAAGTCGGACCACTGCTGCGGGGTGAACACGCAGAGGCCGATCCACCCGTCCTGGCACGGGACGACCTGCGGCCAGTCGCCGCTGCGAGACATGAACGACACCGAACCGGTGAACTGGCGGTAGAGCGGCGGGTAGTTGTTGAGGACGACCGCCATCACCTCGAGCGTGCTCACCTCGATCGACGGTCCGACGCCCGTGGCGCGTGCGGAGCGCACGCCGGCCAGCGCGGCCATGGCCGCCACCGCGCCGGTCGCCCACTGCCCGTGCAGGATCCCCATCTGCAGCGGCGGCGTCTGCGGCGTACCGCACCCCGACATCAATCCGCACCACGCCTGCAGCGTGAACTCCGACGCCGGCGCGTCGGTGAACGGCACCGCGGTTCCGAACGGCTCGACGCTCACCAGCGTCGTCGAGGAGTGACGAGGGATCGGCCCGGCCGGCACCTGGTCGCGACGACGGATGTGGGTGCCCCGTTCCACCAGCATCACGTCGGCCCAGTGCCGCCCCCACCACAACACGTCGCGCTCGCCGTGCGTCGTCGCGGTGACGCTCGCCTTGCCCGCGTCGAGGAACGCGGCGAGCGCGCCGGTTCCCTCGACCGGGGTGTCCGGCGCCGCCGCCGACCAGCGTCGCAGCGTGCTGCCCTCCTGCGGTTCCAGCTTCACCACCTCGGCGCCCTGGTCACGCAGCAACTTCCCGGCGTACGCGGTCGCGATGCCGTACGACCCCTCGACGACCCGGAGCCCGTCGAGCGCGCTCATGCCGGCGCCGCGTACTCCGCCGCGAGCGCGCGCACGGTGTCGTGGAACTCCTCGATCGTCTGCTCGATGATCTCCTTGACCGGTCGGACGGCATCGATCCGCCCGGCCACCTGGCCGCCGAACGCGAACGCCGCGTCGAGGTCGCCGTCGAAGTAGAGCGAGAGCAGGCCGTCGAGCGGCGCCATGGGGATCTGATCGGTGGTCTGCTCGCGCGCCTCGCTGTACGGCGTCGCCAGCACGCGGAAGCCTGGTTTGTGGAACCGGTTGAGCATGACGGTGCCGGTCTCGGCCGACTCGACGATGAGACCCTTGTAGTTGTCGTGCACCGGCGACTCCGCGGCCGACACCATGCGCGTCCCCATCTGCACGCCCTCGGCGCCGAGCGCGAACGCCGCGGCCATGCTGCGGCCGTCACAGATGCCACCGGCCGCGATGACCGGGACGTCGACCTGCGAGCACACGAGCGGCAGCAGCACCATCGAGGCGACGTCGCGCTGGTTCTTGAACCCACCGCCCTCGCCGCCCTCGGCGACGATGCCGTCGACGCCCGCGTCGATTGCCTTCAGTGCCGCGTGCAGGTTCGGGACCACGTGGAACACCGTGATCCCCGCCTCGTGCAACGCGTCGGTGAAACGGTGCGGATCGCCGGCCGACGTGGTGGCGAACCGCACCCCCTGGTCGTGCACGAACTCGACGATGGCGGGGTCGCGCACGAACGCCTGCGCGATGTTCACGCCGAAAGGCCTGTCGGTGAGGTCGCGCATCTTGGCGATCTCGTCGCGCACCTCCTCGAGTCGACCCGACGACGTCTCGATGATCCCGAGTGCGCCCGCGTTCGAGACCGCGGAGGCCAGTTGCGCCCGCGCGATGTAGCCCATCGGCGCCTGGACGATCGGGTGCTCCACGCCCAGCAACTGGGTGACTCGGTTCAGCATCGGGCTCACGCTATCGGGACCGTCCCCGTGGTCGCTCCGGCCCGCTCGCGCACAGGACGGGTTACCTTGGCCCCATGGATCTGCTCACGGATCTGCAGGTGGTCGACTGCTCGTCGGGCATCTCGGGGGGATACTGCGCCAAGCTCCTGACTGGCGCCGGCGCCGAGGTGATCAAGGTCGAGTCGCCCGAGGGTGACCCGTTGCGGCGCTGGACCAACCAGCACTACTGGGACGGCGCGCCGGACCGAAGCGACGGCGCGCTCTTCCAGTTCCTGCACTTCGGTCACCAGTCGATCGTGGCCACGGAACTGGACGAGATCGCCGACCTCCTCGCCGGCGCGGACATCCTCATCACCGACGCACAGGGCCTGGTACCGGGCCCCGCCGCGTTGCACGCGCGCTTCCCGCACCTCGTCGTCGTGGCCATCACCCCCTACGGTCTCGAGGGTCCCTACGCCGATCGTCCCGCGACCGAGATCACGCTGCAGGCCGAGAGTGGCGCGCTCTCGACGCGCGGTCGCCCCGACCGCCCGCCCGTGCAGATGGGCGGCCGCACGATGGAGTGGGTGAGCGGCCTCTACGCCGCGGTGGCCGCCCTCGCCGCGCACCGCGTCGTGCGCCACGGTGGCCCCGGCGAGCTGATCGACCTCTCGATCGCCGAGGTCGCGAACACGACCGGCACCACCGCCGCCGATCTCATGGACTCGCTGCGCGGGCGACCCAACCCGGGCGCGCCCGCGCGTAGCTTCGAGACCCCGTCGATCGAGCCGACGTCCGACGGCTACGTGGGGTTCAACACCAACACCCGCACCCAGTTCGACAGCTTCCTGTTGATGATCGGCCGTCCCGACCTCATCGAGGACGGCTACTGGGCGTCGATCGCCAACCGGGTCGTCAACTGGGACGAGTGGAACGGGATCATCCGCGACTTCACGCCGAAGCACACCACCGCCGAGGTGGTCGCGCTGGCGGCCGAGCTGCGGATCCCGGTGGCGCCGGTGAACGACGGCCCCGCCGTCGTCGAGTTCGAGCAGGCGAAGGCGCGGGGGTCGATCATCGACGATCCCACCGGCACGTTCCGCGTCCCCACGCGGTCGTGGCGGATCGACGGCGAGGGCGCGCCGCCGCCGAGCCCTGCGCCGCGCCTCGGTGAGCACACGGGGACGATCGTCGCCCGACCGCCCAAGGCTGGCGCGACGAGCGAACGCACGTTGCCGCTGCACGGCGTGAAGGTGCTCGACCTCACCGCGTGGTGGGCCGGTCCGTCGGCGGCGGCCATGCTCGCCGCGCTCGGTGCCGACGTGATCCACGTGGAGTCGATCACCCGGCCCGACGGCATGCGCTTCACCAGCGGCGTGCCACCCACCAAGGACAACTGGTGGGACTACGAGCGCGCTCTTCCACGTCTCGAACACCAACAAGCGCGACCTCACCCTCGACCTCGCGCGTCCCGAGGGCCGCGCGCTCGCGCTGCGCCTGATCGAGCAGTGCGACATGGTCGTCGAGAACTACACGCCGCGCGTGATCGAGCAGTTCGACCTCGGCTGGGACGTCGTGCACGCCACGAACCCGCGCGCGGTGATGGTGCGCATGCCGGCGTTCGGGCTCGACGGTCCATGGCGCGACCGTCCCGGGTTCGCGCAGACCATGGAGCAGGTCACCGGGCTCGCCTGGCTCACCGGTCACGTCGACGACCAGCCGCGCATCCAGCGCGGGCCGTGCGATCCCAACGGCGGCATGCATGCGGTCGTGGGCGCGCTGGTGGCACTCGAGGTGCGCGACCGCACCGGCGTGGGCTCGCTGGTCGAATCGACCATGTTCGAAGCCGCGCTCAACATCTCGGCCGAGCTCATCGTCGAGTGGACCGCGTACGGCAACTCGCTCTCCCGCGAGGGCAGCCGCAGCCCGTGGGCCGCGCCGCAGGGCATCTACGCGACCGACACACCGGAGCGCTGGCTGGTGCTCTCGGTGGCCACCGACGACCAGTGGGCGGCGCTGGTCGACGCACTCGGTCGCCCGGACTGGGCCACCGATCCGTCGCTCGCCACCCATGCCGGTCGGCGCGCCGCGCACGACCTGCTCGACGAGAAGCTCGGCGCGTGGGCGGCCGACATCGACCTCGACAAGGCCCTCGACCTGCTCCTCGGCGCCGGCATCCCTGCGGCGCCGGTCTACGACGGCCGGCTCGCGTCGCAGCACCCCCAGTTCGTGGCCCGCGAGTACCACGAGGACCTCGAGCACCCGATCATCGGCGTGCAGGCGCATCCGTCGCTGCCGTTTCGCTACGCCAGCGTCGACCGGTGGCTGCACACCGCGTCGCCGATGCTCGGCCAGCACAACCGCGAGATCCTCACCGACCTCGGCCTCTCCGCAGAGGAGATCGCCGCCCTCGAAGCCGACGACCAGATCGGCACGATTCCCCTGGGACTGTGACCACATGAGCACTGCTGCCCCCGCCAACGATCTGTTCGACCGCGTTGCCGTCATCGACGTCGACACGCACCTCACCGAGCCGCCCGACACGTGGACCGCGCGCGTGCCGTCGTCGATGCACGACGCGGTGCCGCACATCGAGCGCATCGACGGGAACGACGTGTGGATGGCCGCCGGGGAACGACTCGGCCATCCCGGCTACTACTCCATGGCCGGCTTCGACGGCGTCATGCCGGTGTCGATCCCGAAGACGTTCGACGACATCCCCGACGCGATGTACGACGCCGATGCACGCCTCGAGTTCCTCGACCGCGAGGGCATCCGCGCGCAGGTGCTGTATCCGAACGTCGGCGGGTTCGGGAACGGCTACTTCCTCCGTCTCGGCGACCGCGAGCTGGTCGCTCAGTGCGTGCGCGCGTACAACGACTTCCTGCACGACTGGTGCAGTGCCGACCCCGACCGGTTGCTCGCGGTGACCGCGATCCCGTTCTGGGACGTCGACCTCGCGATCAGCGAGCTGCGGCGCGGCATCGAGCTCGGCCACCGCGCCGTGAAC
Organism: uncultured Actinomycetes bacterium; assembly: GCA_963720765.1. Lineage (GTDB taxonomy): Bacteria > Actinomycetota > Acidimicrobiia > IMCC26256 > DASPTH01 > DASUAS01. The sequence goes on along the minus strand of CAVRGS010000004.1, from coordinate 95,602 downwards.
TTCTGCAACCAACCCAACGCCTACGAGCAGCCCCCGCTCGCGCATCCGCACTGGGACCCGGTGTGGGCTGCCGCGCAGGAGGCCGGCATCTCGGTGAGCTTCCACGTCGGAGGCGGCTCCATGGGCACGCTGTTCGCCGACGAGGCCGGCATGGGGTGGATGACGAACTTCGCCAAGGTCTCGTCGATGATCTTCATGGACAACATGCGCTGCATCGCCGACCTCATCTTCGGCGGCGTGTGTCACCGGTTCCCCGACCTGCAGTTCGTGTCGGTCGAGTCGGGGGTGGGATGGCTCCCTGCCGCGATGGAGACGTTCGACTGGCAGTGGCGCAACGGCGGCGTCCGCGACGAGCACCCGGAGTACGACCTCCTGCCGAGTGAGTACTTCCGGCGGCAGATCTACGGCTGCTTCTGGTTCGAGCGCCAGGGCGCGCTCGACGCGATCGCCCAGTACCCGGACAACATCCTGTTCGAGAGCGACTACCCGCACCCCACGTGCCAGCACCCCGGGCCGCGCACGCCGGGCCAGCGCCCGCGCGACTACGCGCAGGAGCTGCTCGGTGGTCTTGGCGACGACGTCGTGCGCAAGGTGCTGCACGACAACGCAGCCGGGGTCTACGGCGTCAAGTGAGCGATCGTGAGGCGCCCGAAGTCGAAGCCCCCGACCTGGGGAGCACGTACCTCGTCACGCACGTCTCGGGCAGGACGTTGCACCTGCGGGTCGACCGGGTCGAGAAGCGCAACGCGTTCACCCAGGACATGTACCGCGGCATCAAGCGCGCCGCGATCTGGGCCGACCGCCAGCCCGAGCTCGACTCGGTGTGCCTCACCGGGACGGGCGACTGGTTCGGCGCGGGCGGCGACCTCGCTGGCTACGCGGAAGATCCCGAGGGGCTCGCGGCGGAGTGGGACGGCACCGACCACTTCCCGTTCCGTCACATCGAGCGGTGCCGCAAGCTCTGGGTGGCGAAGATCAACGGGGCGTGCATCGCCGGCGGGCTCGACCTCGCCATGCACTGCGACGTGACCATCGCGTCCGACCGCGCCCGCTTCCGCGTGCCCGAGCTGCTGCGCGGTCTGCCCGACCCGCACATGTCGGCGCGCCTCGTCGACGTCGTCGGGTTGGCGAGAGCGCGCTACCTCTTCTTCACCGCGGCCGAGATCGACGCGCACGCTGCGGGTGCCATGGGCCTGGTCGGCGAGGTCGTGCCCCACGACGAGCTCGACACCCGCACCGACTGGATCCTCGAGCAGATCAGCAGCACCGGTCCCCTCGCACGCGCGACGGTCAAGCGCGACCTCAACGCCCAGCTCCGGCCGGGCGACGTGTCCCTGTTCATGGTCCCCGGGCTCTCCGCCGAGATCACCGAAGGCATGGGGGCCTTCGTCGAGAAACGAGCCGCCGTATGGCCCCGTCTGTAGCCACCACCTCCCTCACACCCAGCGTCACGCCGGTCACCGGTGCGATCGGCGCCGTCGTCGACGGCGTCGACCTGCACGAGCCGCTCGACGACGCCACCGCGCAGCTCGTGCGTGACGCGTTGCACGAGCACTCGGTGCTCTTCTTCCACGACCAGGACCTCACCGAGGACGAGCAGCTCGCGTTCGCCGCGACGTTCGGGCCGGTCGGGCAGTACCCGCTCGCCAAGATGTTCGGCAGCACCGCGATGTCGTCGACCATCGAGGACACCGCCGACAGCCCGCCCGATGCCGACGGCTGGCACACCGACGTCACCTGGATCGCCGAGCCGCCCGCGTACGCGGTGCTCAACGCCCAGGTGATCCCCGCGCAGGGTGGCGACACGATGTGGGCGAGCCTGTTCGCCGCGTACGACGCGCTGTCGCCGGTGATGCAGGAGCTCTGCTGTCAGCTCACGGTGCGCCACCACTCCGGGGCCGACTTCCACGAGCGCGTGTCGCGCAACGCCGGCGAGGAGATGGCGCAACGGATCATGGCCGAGTTCCCGCCGGTCGAGCATCCGCTGGTGCGCACGCATCCCGTCACGGGTCGGCGCGCGCTGTTCCTCTCCGGGCGCTTCATGGACCAGATCGTCGGCATGCACCGCGACGAGAGCGACGCCCTCCTCGGTTTCCTCCAGCGCCACGCCGAGGACCCGAATTTCGCGGTGCGTTGGCACTGGACCGCAGGCGACGTCGCGGTGTGGGACGAGGCGAGCACCAACCACCGCGCGCTGTCAGATCACTATCCAGCGCACCGCGTGATGCGCCGATGCACCGTGGACGGCGGACGCCCGTTCTTCACGGCAGGAGACTGAGATGGACCACAAGGTGATCGGGACCACGATGCCCGTGCTCGAGATGCAGCTCGAGGCGGGCGAGTCGGTCGTGGCCGAGGGCGGCGAGCTCTCGTGGATGACAGGTCCCATCGACCTGCACACGGCGGCCAGCGGCAAGGCCGGGGCCAAGGGCATGTTCGGCGCGGTGAAGCGGGCGGTCGCCGGCGGCAGCTTCTTCATGACCGAGTACACCGCCACCGGCGGCTCGGGCATGGTGGCGTTCGCGACGAAGGTGCCGGGCCAGATCCTCCCCATCGAGGTGTCGGACACCCAGAGCTACATGGTCCACCGCGGCGGCTACCTGTGCGGCCTGCCCGGCGTGAGCCTCGAGATCGGGTTCCAGCAGAAGTTCAGTGCCGGTCTCTTCGGCGGCGCCGGGTTCATCCTGCAGAAGGTGTCCGGCAACGGACCGGCGTGGATCGAGCTCGACGGCGAGGTCGTCGACTACGACCTCGCGCCGGGCCAGGAGATCATGGTGCATCCGGGCCACGTCGGGATGTTCGAGGCCGGCATGGCGTTCGAGCTCGAGCGCATCAAGGGGATCAAGAACATCCTCTTCGGCGCCGACGCGCTCTTCCTCGCCAAGCTGACCGGTCCCGGCAAGGTCTGGTTGCAGACGCTGCCGCTGCCGAACCTCGCGGCCGCGCTCGCGCCGTACCTCCCCAGCGGCGACGGTGACGGCGGCTCCGGCAAGGGCTTCTCGCTCAACCTCGGCGGCGACGACTGACACTGCCCGACGCGGGCGCGCTCAAATAGGCTCCCCGCCGTGATCCTGTCGGACGTCACCATCCGGGAAGAGCTCGCAGCCGGTCGCATCATCATCGACCCGCTGAGCGAGGACGCGGTGCAGCCGTCGTCGGTCGACCTGCACGTCGACCGCTACTTCCGCGTCTTCCGCAACGACACCACGCCGTACATCGACCCGAAGCAGCATCAGGAAGACCTCACCGAGCTGGTCGAGGTGAACGACGAAGGCGCGTTCATCCTCCACCCCGGGGAGTTCGTCCTCGGCTCCACGCTCGAGCGCGTCGCGCTGCCCGACGACCTCGTGGCCAGGCTCGAAGGAAAGAGCTCGTTGGGCCGCCTCGGCCTGCTCATCCACAGCACCGCGGGCTTCGTCGACGCCGGTTGGGACGGGCACCTCACGCTGGAGCTGTCGAACGTCGCGAACCTGCCGATCGCGCTCTATCCGGGCATGAAGATCGGGCAGATCTCGTTCCTGCGCATGACCACCGCGGCCGAGCACCCCTACGGGAGCCAGACCACCGGCTCCAAGTACCAGGGCCAGCGCGGCCCGACGCCGTCCCGCTACTACCTGAACTTCCGCGCGGCCGAGCCCGACGGGGAGTAGCCGGCGCGCGATGCCCGAACCACAGCGTTGCGAGTGGGCGGGGACCGAGCCGCTCATGGTGGGCTACCACGACACCGAGTGGGGCGTGCCCACGCACGACGACGCCGCGCTGTTCGAGCTCCTGACCCTCGAAGGGGCGCAGGCCGGACTCAGCTGGCGCACCATCCTCGACAAGCGCGAGGGCTACCGCGCCGCGTTCGCGGGCTTCGACGCGGCGACGGTCGCCGGGTTCACCGAGCGCGACGTGGAGCGGCTCCTCGCCGACGCGGGCATCGTGCGCCATCGCGGCAAGGTCGAGTCGACCATCAACAACGCGCGGCGCGTCCTCGAGGTGCAGGACGAACTCGACAGCTTCGACGCCTACGTGTGGTCGTTCGTCGACGGTGCTCCGATCGTCGGCACCTGGGTGCAACTCGGTGAGCTCCCTTCCTCGACGCCGGTCTCGACCGCGTTGAGCAAGGACCTCAAGCGCCGTGGCTTCCGCTTCGTGGGTCCGACCACCGTGTACGCGTTCATGCAAGCGGCAGGCCTGGTCGACGATCACGTCGTGACGTGCTTCCGGCACACCGGCGCATGACCCGGACCCTCCCTGCCGAGCCCGGTCGCCGCGAACGGCGGTCGCACCGCGACAGGCGGTCGGGTACCGCACTCTTCGTCGGCGCGGTGATCCTGCTCGTGGTGGCGCTCGCAGCCGCGGGCGCGGCGCTGGTGGTGCGCCACGACACCCACGACGTGCAGGCGCGTGCCGACCCGGTGCACCAGCAGGTGCGCGACCTCACCGCCGCCGAGGCCGATGCCCAAGGGCGGCTGCGCCTGCTGCGCACCGAGGCGCGCTCGACCGACGAAGCGCTCGCGGCCCTCTTCGCGGCTGAGCAGGCCCAGGTCGACGCCAGCAACCACGCAGTCGACGTCGCCAACCAGGGCGTCGCGCAGTACAACGACGCGCAGAACACCGATCTCGCCGGGGCGTTCCAGTCGGCGGGCGATGCCGCGCTCTCCGACCTCGAGGCGAAGACCGCGGCGGTGCGAACCGCGGCCGACGTGGCACACGCTGCGCTGGCTCGGGTGCAGGAGGCGGCGAGTGGCTGACCCGCGTTCCTCGCGAGTCCGTCGTCGCCTGGCCTTCGGGGCCGCCCTGGTGCTCGCGCTGGCCGGCATCGCGCTCTTGGTGTGGAGCATCTCGCAGCACGAGGACGCGCGCGACGACCTCGCCGACGCGAAGACGCAGCTCGCGACGCGACGCGCCGCCACCTCCGAGGAATTGCAGAACGTGCAACACGCTCGCGACGTGGTCGCCAGCGTCCACGAGCAACTGGTCGCGCTCGGACCGGGGGTCGCCGGACTGGCCGACCTCGACCAGAAGGACCTCGAGGCGGTGCGCGCCGCGATCGCGGCCGGTCTCGCCGGGAACCTTGGCGACTACAACGCCGCAGTCGACCAGCGCACCGCGCTCGATCCCGCGCACGACGCCGCAGTGGAGCAGCTCCGCCGGCAGGCCAACGCGGTCATCACCGCGCTGGATCCCCTGCGTTGACCAGCCTCAGGCGAACAGTCCGGTGATGCTGGTCGGTTCGAGCTTCTTCTCGTCGCGCAGGCGATCGATCAGGGTGGGGAACCCGTCGGGCGTGAACTCGGTGAAGTGGATCAGCACGATCATGCCGTTCGTCGCGTTGGTCATGACCTTGTTGATGAACGCGGCGTTGCCTTTCACCCCGTTGGCGTCGACCGTCCACATGGCCATCGAGTAGCCGAAGCTCGAGACCACCTTCATGATGCGTGGGTCGCCGCCCGTGACGAAGCCGCCGGCGCCGCCCGGCGGACGCATCGTCCGCATCGTGTACGGCACCGTGCCGAGGCACTGCGCGAGGAGGTCCTTGGTGTGCTGCATCTCGAAGCGGATCTTGTCGTCGTCGAGCTTGGTGAGGTTCGAGTGCGTGTAGGTGTGGTTGCCGATGTCGTGACCCTCGGTCACCGCCCGTTGCCACACCGCCTGGCGGCCGAGGTTGATGTGGTCCTCGATCGCGCCGCCGGTCGGGAAGAAGCTGAGCTTCACGCCTTTCGCCTGGGCGATGTCCATCGCGGCGTTGGCGTTGTCGGCCCCGAACGCCCCCCACATGTCGTCGATGGTGATGGCGACCCGTGGCTTCGTGGTCGGGCCGTTGTGGATCCAGGGCGGCAACGGCGTCAGCAGCCGCTGGAGCGCGCGCCGAGCCGCGATCGGGGGCACGGTGGGCGTGGGCGGCGGCACCGTTCTCGCGCCCGCGGGTCCGGTCAGCGACAGCACCCCGAGCTGCGCCGCGACCGCCGCTGAACTCGCGAGGCCGACCCGGCGCAGGAATCGCCGGCGCGACACTTCCGACCCCGCCACGCCTAGACCCCGGGTCGGAACTCCGCGGTCAGCGGCGCCGGTGCGCGCTCGCCGGCCTCGATCGCCTCGATCAGGAGCTCGGCGATGTCCTGGACCTTGACCTCTTCGTCGCGGCCCTTCTCCTTCACGCCGTCGTCCATCATCACGTAGCAGAACGGGCAGGCGACGGCGATGCGTTGGGCCCCGGTGCCGAGCGCTTCTTCGGTGCGCTCGATGTTCACCTTCTTGCCCGTCTGCTCTTCCATCCACATGCGCGCGCCACCGGCGCCGCAGCACATGCCCTTGGTGCCGTTGCGGGGCATCTCGACGATGTCGATCCCACCGAGCTGGCCGATGACGTTGCGGGGCGCGAGGTAGACGTCGTTGTGGCGGCCGAGGTAGCAGCTGTCGTGGTAGGTCACGCGTTCGTCGAGCGTCGCGCCCGCGAGCGAGAGCCGACCGTCGGACACGAGCTGGCTCAACAGCTGCGAGTGGTGCACCACCTCGTAGTTGCCGCCGAGCTGCGGGTACTCGTTCTTCAGGGTGTTGAAGCAGTGCGGGCACTGCGTGATGATCTTCTGCACGCCGAGTCCGTCGAGTGACTCGATGTTCTGCATCGCCAGCATCTGGAAGATGTACTCGTTGCCCGAACGACGCGCCGGGTCACCGGTGCAGAGCTCGCTCGGGCCGAGGATGGCGAAGTCGAGGCCGGCACGCTGGAGCAGCTTGGCGACCGCGCGACTCGTCTTCTTGTTGCGGTCGTCGAACGATCCCGCGCAGCCGATCCAGTAGAGGTACTCGTGACCGAGCGGGCCCGAGCCGGCTTCGACGATGTCGACGCCTTCGAGCTCGGCCGCCCAGTCGCCGCGCTCGCCCTGGTTCATGCCGTACACGTTCGACGAGTTCTCCATCGAGCGGTAGGTGTTGCCGAGCTCGGTGGGGAAGTCGCTCTCCATGAGGGACAGGTAGCGACGCATGTCGAGGATCTTGTCGAGGATCTCGATGTTGACGGGGCAGATCTCGTCGCAGGCCTTGCACGACGTGCACGCCCAGAGCTCTTCCGAGGTGATGCGCTCGAACACCGAGTCGGCGGTGACCGTGATGCCGGTCGCGGTGCTCACCGGTGGCGACACGACGGGGTCGCCGGTCGCGGCCATGACCTCGCCGACCTTCAGCACGATCTCGCGTGGGTCGAGCGGCTTGCCCGTCGCGTGTGCGGGGCACACCGACGTGCACCGCCCGCAGATCGTGCACGCATCGGTGTCGAAGAGCTGCTTCCAGGTGAAGTCCTCGATGGTGGCGGCACCGAAGGTCTCGAGGTCGGTCTCCATCAGGTTCGGCATGGGCTTCATCGCACCCTTGGGCCGGTCCTTGTCCTTGAGGTACATGTTCATCGGCGACGTGATCATGTGCCGCAGCTTCGTGGTCGGCAGGATGATCAGGAACGCGACGAACGCAGCGAAGTGGATCGCCCACAGCCACGTGTGCGCGTCCTGCAGGTTGCTCGTCGACGAGCCGTCGAACAGTGCCGAGAGCGGGTACCCGACGAACGACCACTTCTCGAACGTGGGGCGCCCGAGCTCGGCGATGCGCAACGCCTCGGTGAAGAAGCCGGTGAGCGCGATCACCAGGAACATCACGAGGATGACCGCGTCCTCGGGCTTGGTCTTGATGCGGATGCGGTACGGGCGCTCGACGTAGCGCCGGGCGATGGCCCACACGATGCCGACGGTGAACACCACACCGGCGAGGTCGGCTGCGAACGCGTAGCCCTCGTACACGCCGCCGTGGAGGAACTTGAGGTTGTCGGGGAGCTGGTGGTCGAGCTCCAGCACGACCGTGGCGATGAACAGCCACAAGAAGCCGAAGTAGATGCACGAGTGCATGAGGCCCGCCGCCGGGTCGCGCAGCAGCGTCTGCATCCACACGCCGGCGCGGAAGTCCTTCATGCGGCGGTGGAAGTTGCGCTTGTTCGTGCGGCGGTCGTCGGGGCCGCCCCGCTCGTAGTTCTTGACCCGCTGGCTGATCAGCCACGCGCAGACGAACAGCATGACCGCGGCGGTGACGTAGAACGCCCAGTACACCGCGTTGGGGATGCCCCCGAAGGGTTCGCGCGCGATGACGGAGTGGTCTTGCCACTCGGTGATCCGCGGTGCGATGCCCGACGCGAGCGTGCCGAGCGAGACGAGTGCGCCGACCACGAGCACCAGCTGGTGCGGCTTCGGCAGAGGGAAGCGCTTCACGGGCCGAAAGTTACTTCAGAGGTTGCGCGCGTCTTGTTCTCGCAGACGACGTGCGAGTCCTGCGAGCAGCTTCTTCGAGAAGCCGGGATGGTCGAGCAGCGATTCGAAGGCGCGCTGGCCGAGCTTCGCGACCTCGAGGTCCGAGTCGGCGATCACGCTCGCGTTGCGCGGCGCGCGGTCGAGGAGGGCGAGGTCACCGAAGAACCCGCCCGGCCCCAGGATCGCGACCTGGCGTCCGTGGCGCTCGACCCGGGCCTGGCCCTCGAGGATCACGTAGAACTCGGTGCCGGCTGCGCCCTCGTTGACGACCACCCGGCCCGCGGGGACGCTCATCGGCTCCGCCGACTTCGCCACCATCGCCAGTTCCTTCTTGGAGCAGGCCGAGAACAGGGGCACCGTCGACAGGGTGTCGACGAACGAGTTGCTGCGCGCCATGGCGAGCATCCTGCCACGGACTCGTGCCGCACGGGCGCGCCCAGCCGCCCCGCGCCGGGAATAGAGCCCGACGCATGAAAGTTGATACTGTCACGCTCAAGTCGGGTTCAGGTCTGCGCACCAGCGGCCGAAGAACCCGGGCAGCCCTTCGAAACCCAGCACAGACCCCCATCTGGAGGCACATCACATGTCCAAGGCCGTCGGAATCGACCTCGGCACCACCAACTCAGTCGTCGCGGTCCTCGAGGCCGGCGAGCCGGTCGTCGCGCCCAACTCCGAGGGTGGCCGCACCACCCCGTCGGTGGTCGCCTTCTCGAAGACCGGCGAGGTCCTCGTGGGCGAGGTCGCCAAGCGCCAGGCGATCACCAACCCCGATCGCACGATCCGCTCGGTGAAGCGCCACATGGGCACCGACTGGAAGATCGACATCGACGGCAAGAACTACAACTCGCAGGAGATCTCCGCCCGCATCCTCCAGAAGCTCAAGCGCGACGCCGAGGCGTACCTGGGCGACTCGGTCACCCAGGCCGTGATCACGGTGCCCGCCTACTTCGGCGACGCCGAGCGCCAGGCCACCAAGGAGGCGGGCGAGATCGCCGGCCTCGAGGTGCTGCGCATCATCAACGAGCCCACCGCGGCCGCGCTCGCGTACGGGCTCGACAAGGACAACGACCAGACCATCCTCGTGTTCGACCTCGGCGGCGGCACGTTCGACGTGTCGATCCTCGATCTCGGCGAGGGCGTGTTCGAGGTCAAGTCGACCGCCGGCAACACCCACCTCGGCGGCGACGACTGGGACCAGCGCGTCATCGACTGGCTGGTGTCGGAGTTCAAGAACGCACACGGCGTCGACCTCGCGGCCGACAAGATGGCCGTCCAGCGCCTCAAGGAGGCTGCGGAGAAGGCCAAGATCGAGCTCTCCTCGCTGCAGGAGACCACGGTCAACCTGCCCTTCATCACCGCGACCAGCGACGGTCCGCTCCACCTCGACCTCACGCTCAGCCGCGCGAAGTTCCAGGAGCTCACCGCCGACCTCCTCGACTCGTGCCGGGGTCCGTTCGAGCAGGCCATCCGCGACGCCGGTCTCACCAAGGACGAGATCGACCGAGTGATCCTCGTGGGCGGCTCGACCCGCATGCCCGCGGTCGCCGATCTGGTGAAGGAGCTCACGGGCAAGGACGCCGACAAGGGCGTCAACCCCGACGAAGCGGTCGCGGTCGGCGCGTCGCTGCAGGCCGGCGTGCTCAAGGGCGACGTCAAGGACATCCTGCTGCTCGACGTCACGCCGCTGTCGCTCGGCATCGAGACCAAGGGTCAGATCATGACCAAGCTCATCGAGCGCAACACCACCATCCCCACGAAGAAGTCGGAGGTGTTCACCACCGCCGACGACAACCAGCCCAGCGTGGAGATCAAGGTCCTGCAGGGCGAGAGCGACATGGCCTACCGCAACAAGCTGCTGGGCACGTTCCAGCTCGTCGGCATCCCGCCGGCACCGCGAGGCGTGCCGCAGGTCGAGGTCTCCTTCGACATCGACGCCAACGGCATCGTGCACGTGTCCGCCAAGGACCTCGGCACCGGCCGTGAGCAGCAGATGACCATCACCGGCGGGACCGCCCTCAACAAGGACGAGATCGACCGGATGATGAAGGAGGCCGAGGCGCACGCAGAAGAGGACCGCGTCCGGCGCGAGGAGGCCGAGGTCCGCAACAACGCGGATTCGCTCGTGTTCCAGACCGAGAAGCTCCTGAAGGACCAGGCCGACAAGGTCGAGCCCGACGACCGCGAGAAGATGGACGCCGCGCTCAAGGAGTTGAAGGACGCGCTGGCCGGCACCGACATCGACGCGGTCAAGCGCGCCCACGAGAACCTCGTGACGGTGAGCCAGGACTTCGCGCAGCGCCTCTACGCCAACGCCCAGCAGGCCCAGAACGCGGCCGACGCCGGCGCCGGGACGGCAGGCGCGGGTGCCACCGCGGCCGACGACGACGAAGTGGCCGACGCCGAGATCGTCGACGACGAGCCGGGTGAGCAGACCGCGTGAGCGATGCGTTCGACGACGACGTAGCGGCGGCGGAGGCCGAGGTCGAAGAGGCCGAGGCCGCCGTCGAATCCGACCTGTCGGAGCTCGAGCAGGTGCAGGGTGAACGCGCCGAGCTGCTCGACACGCTCCGGCGGGTCCAGGCCGACTTCGAGAACTACCGCAAGCGCGTGATGCGTGAGCAGACCGCGCTGGTCGAGCGCGCCACCGAGCGCCTGGTGGCCGACCTCCTGCCCGTGCTCGACTCCTTCGACGGCGCGCTCGCCAGCTTCGGCAGTGCCGACACGCCCGAGGCGGAGAAGGTGCGCGACGGCGTGGTGGGCATCCGCACCCAGCTCGGCACCGTGTTGGAGAAGGCGGGCCTCGAGCGTGTCGACGACACCGGCGCCGAGTTCGACCCCAACGAGCACGAGGCGGTGATGCAGGATGACGGCGACGGAGAACCGCGGGTCGGCGAGATCCTGCGCACGGGGTACCGGCTCAAGGGCCGCGTGCTGCGCCCCGCGATGGTGCGCGTCACGTGCGCGCACTGAGTTCGAAGTGAGCGTCTGAGTTGGCTCCGCAACGGGAGTGGTTCGAGAAGGACTACTACTCGGAGCTCGGCGTGTCGAAGGACGCGACCGACAAGGAGATCACGCGCGCGTACCGCAAGCTCGCGAAGCAGTTCCACCCTGACGCCAACCCCGGCGACGCATCGGCCGAGGCGCGCTTCAAGGAGATCTCGTCCGCGCACGACGTGCTCGGCGACGCCGACAAGCGCAAGGAGTACGACGAAGTCCGCGAGATGGTGGCGTCGGGTGGCGGTCCCGGTGGGCCGGGCGGCTTCGGCGGCTTCGGCGGGTTCCCCGGTGGCGCCGGCGGCTACCAGAACGTCCGGGTCGAGGACCTGGGCGACCTGGGCGACCTCGGAGGGATCTTCGGCAACCTCTTCGGCGGTGGAGGTGGTGGCCGCGCCCGGCGCGGCCGGAACCAGGGTCCGGTCGGGCCCCAGCGCGGGCAGGACATCGAGACCGAGCTGCACCTCGACTTCCTCGACGCCGTTCACGGCATCACCACCTCGGTGAACATCACCTCGGAGGCGCCGTGCCACGTGTGCAACGGCACCGGCGCCAAGCCGGGGACGTTCCCCGAGCGTTGTCCCACGTGCAACGGCGCAGGGTCCGTGGCCGTCGACCAGGGGCCGTTCTCGTTCTCCGAGGTGTGCCCCACGTGCGGTGGCCGCGGCAGCGTGGTCAAGGACAAGTGCAAGAACTGCAAGGGCCGCGGCGTCGAGGTGCGGCCGCGCACGGTGAAGGTGCGGATCCCCGCGGGCGTCGACGACGGCCAGCGCATCCGGGTGAAGGGGCGCGGCACGCCTGGCCTCAACGGCGCTCCTCCGGGTGACCTCTACGTCGTGGTGCACGTCGCGCCTCACCCGATCTTCGCCAGGAGCGGGAAGTGGGACCTCACGGTGAAGGTGCCGGTCACCTTCCCCGAGGCGGTGCTGGGTGCGCAGGTGAAGGTGCCGACGCTCGACGCCCCGGTCACCGTGAAGGTGCCGCCGGGCACGCAGACCGGCAAGACCGTGCGGGTGCGCGGCCGCGGGATCCCGCGCGCGTCAGGCGATCCGGGGGCGCTGCTCGTGACGTTCGACGTCGTCGTGCCCCAGGAGCTCGACGACGACGCCAAGGCCGCGATCGAGCAGCTCGCGACCGCGCTGCCGGGCAACCCACGAGAACACCTGGGGGTGTAGGCCATGGGCGACGACCAGCAGGCCGACCAGCGCGCGCTCTACGTCATCTCGGTGGCGGCCGAGCTGGCCGGCGTCCACCCCCAGACGTTGCGCATCTACGAGCGCAAGGGACTCATCGAGCCCAGCCGCACCGAGGGCCGCAGCCGTCGGTACTCCGACCGTGACATCGCCCTGCTCCAGCGCATCCAGGAGCTCACCACCGACGGCGTCAGCCTGGCCGGCGTCCGCAAGATCCTCGACCTCGAAGCCGAGCTGGACCGCCTGCGGCAACGGATCGGAGCCCTCGACGCCGCGTTGGCCGCCGCCCACGAGGCCCACGAGGTGGCCGTGCGCGACGTCCACCGCAGCTACCGCCGCGACCTCGTGCCGCTCAGCCGGGCAGTGGTGCGGGTCCCACGTCGCTGAAGCCGGGCGAGCGGGGGCGAGCCGGGCTGGGTCGATGTCGAGATCTTGGGCGCGGTCACCATCTCGGGGAACGCCGTCGCGGTCGAGGTCGTGATGCCCGCCCCACGGCGGTGGTCGCGCCGAAGTTCACCGGCTGAGGGTGAGGTCCCACCCACGACCTCGCGGCGTCCGCTCAGGCGGGCGCCGCGAGGTCGCGCATGGCGTCGTCGGGAAGCACGAAGGCGGTGTCGCCGAGCGGCGCGCCCGGTTCGACCATCTCCGGGTACCGCAGTCCCGCCAACAACGCGACCTCGAAGATCTCCTGCACGAAGCCGGTGAACGCGAGGTGGCCCGCGATCTCTCCCGTCATGGTGTCGACGATCCACACGCCGCACTGCAGCGGTTCCGTGCGGTCGCGCGTGAGCGGCAGTCCGTCGAACGTGTGCTCGCGTACACGTGAGAGTCCGATGAGGGCGTAGCGGCCCACGAACGTGAGGCCGCGCGCGAACCCGGGGAGCTCGGCGACGTCCTCGCGTGCGCCGGTCGCGGGATCGACGACGGCGAGCTTGCCCCGCCCCGATTCGAGCACCCACAACCGACCGTCGTGCCAGCGGGGTGAGTGCGGCATCGACAACCCCGCGCTCACGATCTCGCCCGATGGCACGTCGATGATCGCCCCGCCGTCGGCCTTGCGCTCGCGCCAGCCGCCGGCGTCGTCGGTGGTGCCGAGCACGGTGACGTACTTCGGCGCGCCGTCGATCACCGAGAGTCCGTTGAGGTGGCAGCGGTCCTCCGCCGCCAGTCCGCTGATGAACGGAGGTCGCCAGCGCGGGACGAAGGAGTGCTCGGCGTCGAGCGTGGCGAGGCACGAGAAGCGGGTGTTGACCACCCACAGCCCGTCGTCGCCCCACGCGAGGTCGTGCACGCGGATGTCGCCGGTGGAGTGGCGGTGGCGGACGACGAAGCAGCCGTCGTGACGGTCGGGCGGATCGAGGCGCGCGGTGAGGGCAGGCTGGTTCTGGAACACGATGATCTCGGAGCGCGTGCCGATGGCGAGGTCGCGCCCGTTGTACGCCACTCCCATCGGCGTGGGCAGCGCGCGGAAGTGCGAGTTGAGGCTGTCGCCGCCGTCGCGCACCATCACGACCCGGCCCGCCTGGTAGGTGGTCACGAGCAGCGACGCGCCCGCCGCCTGGAGCAGCGCGCGGAACGAGCCGCTGTGCTGCGAACCGAACAGCTCCTGCTCCGTCGGTTCCACCGGTGCCGACAGTTCCGCGGAGCCCGTCTGTCCCGCGGACCCCGTCTGTCCCGCCGAGCCCGTCTGTCCCGCCGAGCCCGTTGCCGCGAAGGGCGGCGGGGGCCTCCGGCGGACCGGACGTCGATCGGCGGAGTCGTCGATGCGGACGGGATCGGTGCGAGGTGCGCTGGCGAAGATGTCGAGTGCACGCCTCGCGGCCGGCGCCACCACGTTGTCGACGAACGGTGCGAGCTCGTCGGCGTTGCGGCGCCACTTGTCGGGGTGGGGCGAGTCGAGGGTGTGGCGCGAGTGGGGGAGCGGCTCGGCCAGGTCGTCGTCCCAGTCGATGTCGAGGAATGCGCACAGACGCTGGATCTCGGCCAGCGGGTTGGCCACAAGCTGGTCGTACGACGCCACGCACCACTTGTTCCCGTCGAGCGCGGTGAGGTCGTGGAGCAACGTGTCGACGGTGTCGGCCCACTGGCGCGACACGACGTCGGCGAGCGGACGGTCGGCGAGGTCACGCCAGCCCGGCGTGAGCAGCAGGGACCACGGCGCGCCGTTCCAGCCGGGGAGGTCGGGGTAGGTGATGAACTTCTCCGAGCGCCACGCGTCGAGCATGCTCGACACCGTCTCCCGCGGGTCGCGGTACAGGAACACGAAGCGCGCGTCGGGGAACGCCTGCGCGAGGAACGGGATGCGCAGCGCATTCTTGGGAGTCTTCTCGAGCAGTCGGGTCGGGCCGCGACAGGGCTGGCCGTCGCGGCTGCGCATGCGCGCGGCGAAGCGCTCCTTGAGGTGCGCGACCACGCCGTCGCTGGCATCGCTCGCGTCGAGGCGGTTGGAGTCCCAGTCGTGCGCGGCGGGGCCGAGTGCGGCGATGCCCTCGATCACCTCGTGGCTCTCGCCGCCGATGGTGGCGAGGCTGGGTGAGCGCTGCAGCGTCTCGAACAGCAGGCTCGATCCCGACCGGGGCGGGCACACGATGAACACCGGGTCGACGATGCGCGGCGGTCCGTCGAGCAGCGAGGGCCGGGAAGCGGGTCGCGGAGACGTGCTCGCGGGAGCGGCGGTCGTGGGGATGCTCCCGGCCAGGCTGGGCGTGAGCGCGGGGCTGAACACGAGCTGGTCGAGCGCGTGCGTGAGTGCCACACCGTTGGCGAGTTGGCACCCGGCCAGTTCCGCGTGCACGCGCCCGCGGGTGGCTTCGAGCAGCGACCGCCTGGGGGGCCACCCGGCTGGTCCGGGTCCGTAGCGCGCGGTGAGGTCGTGCCACTCGTGACGGAACCGGTCGAGGAGTCGCTCGGCTCGGCCGGCGGCGTCGACGTCGACCTCGCGCAGGTCGTCGAGCAGTGACCCGACGGTGGAGTCGACTTCGGCGGGGGCCATCACGATCGGCCAGTTCCACTGCTCGACCCGGAGCTCGTGCTCCGGTTCTGCCACGTCGTCGCCCAGGCGCCGGGACGGGCGATCGGGCCGATCGATCAGGTCCCACAGGGACGCGCTGCCGACGGTGTCGATCACGAGATGGATCCGCGGTGAGGACGCAGGGTTGTCGACCCGGTGACGCTGCCAGGTGTCGAACACCCACACCTCACCCTCGGCCATGTGGACCGACGTGCCGCCGGCCTCGAACACGACGTCGGGTGTGGTCTGGACCGGCACGTGCATCCGCAGGTGGTGCCACCAGTAGTAGTTGGTGTCCACGTGGAGGCCGAGCTCGGTCTCGGTGGCGATGCGCATGAGCCGGGTGCGCCCGACGGTCGTGCCGAGCGCGGCGAGGAGCTGGTGGACCGACGGCAGGGCGTCGAGATGGGGCGTCGGGGCCATGGGCCCGACCGTGCTGTCGCCGTCGGGATCGCCCGCCACCCCGATCAGCACCACCGCGCTCGTTGCCCGGGGCGGCTTCGGGGTGGCTGCGCCAGGCCGCTTCGGGGATCGTCTCGACCTCCCGGCGGAGCCGGGCGGCGTCGACCGTGAGGGGCAGGCGGACGAACGGCTGGGACAGGCGCATGGGTGCAGGGGACGCTACCGGGCGGACCGGGAGTTGGGCCTCAGGATCCCTCGTGGCCACGCCGACCTTGTGGTAGACACACGTCCTTCATCTGGACAGGGAGAGGCCGAGATGAGCAGTCACCAGGTTCCGCCGCGCAACCGCGCCGAACGCCGGCGTGCCGCCCGGAACGAGAAGCCGAGCAAGGCGCGCGTCGCCGGCGCGGCACTGACCGCGGGCAGCGCCGCGCTGGCGATGGGCGCCGCGTGGATCGGCCCGGGCATGGAGGCTGCGGGCGCGGCCACCACGCTGCACGTCACCTCCACCGCCGACTCCGGCGCCGGCACGCTGCGCGACCAGGTCGCGGCTGCGAGCTCGGGCGACACCATCGCCCTCGACGTCGCCGGCACGATCACCCTCACCACCGGTGAGATCGCGTTCAACAAGGACCTCACCTTCACGGGCCCCGGCGCGAGCGCGCTGACGGTGTCGGGGAACGACGCCTCGCGCATCTTCAACATCACGGGCAACGCCGCGGTCACCATCTCCGGGCTCACGTTCGCGCACGGTGCGTCGAACGACGGCGGTGCCATCTGGACCGACGGTCCGCTCGTGCTGAACGACGACGCGTTCACCGACAACGCGTCCACCGACGACGGCGGCGCGGTGAACTCCGAGAACGCCCTCACCCTGTCCAACTCGACCTTCTCCACGAACCGCGCCGCGGACTGGGGCGGGGCCATCCTCACCACGGCTGCCGGAGCCCCGGTGAGCGTGAGCGGTTCGACCTTCGCCGGCAACACGGCTGCCGACGCCGCGGGGGCCCTGGCGATCGAGGCCCAGGGCGTGGCCTCTGTCTCCGGGTCGACGTTCCAGGGCAACACCGCGTCGCACGCGGGTGCGTTGGTGCTCCTCGCAGACGGCGCGGCTTCGATCAGCGGGTCCACGTTCACGGGGAACACCGCCGACGGCACCAGCAGCCAGCGCGGGGGCATCGGCGGCGCGATCGACGCCTACACGACCGGCGGGGTGTCGATCACGGGCTCCACGATCAGCGGCAACCATGCAGTGGCGGAGGGTGGTGGGGTCTCGCTGTACGAGATCGACGGTCTCGCGTCGATCGATGGGACGACGATCTCCGGGAATGACGGCGATGCAGGCGGCGGGGTGTACGCCGCCTTCACCTACGGCGGCCTCGACGTCGCGAACTCGGTGATCTCGGGGAACCAGGCGACCAACGGCTGGGGTGGTGGCCTCTACACCGCGTACACCTACCAGTTCGTCAACGTCACCAACACCACGATCTCCGGGAACAGCGCAACCGACGGCGGCGGCGGCGCGCAGATCTGGGGCGCGCACATCGAGCAGACGGTGAACGTCGTCGACACCACGATCTCCGGGAACACCGCGGCCGGCGAGGGTGGCGGTGGCTGGCTCCAGTGGGGCGTCGCCGGGCAGACCACGTTCGCCAACTCCACGATCTCGACCAACACTGCAGCGGGCGAGGGCGGCGGCCTGTACTTCTACGGGTTCTACGGATTCAGCGTCGACATGTCGACGGTCACCAACAACACGTCCACGGACGGGACGACCGGTGGCATCTTCCTGTACGCCGGCGAGAACATCAACCGCGCAGCGAGCGGCGGGCACCACGCCCGGACGGCTCACTCGCAGTCGGGCGGACGCGGCGCCGACGGCACGACTCCGGCGACGGGCAAGGTGCACGCAGGCGCGGCCGACAAGGCGCATGCCGCGTCGATCGCGGAGGCCGACGTCACCGGGTCGATCGTCTGGGGCAACACGGGCAACGACATCGGTCTGGAAGGCACCGTCACGCTGTCGCACAACCTGCTCGGCACCATCGCTTCGGGCATCGTGCAGGTCGACGCGGGCGGCAACCTCTTCGGGGTGAACCCGGAGCTCGGGCCGCTGCAGAACAACGGTGGTCCCACCGAGACCCACGCCTTGCTGCCGGGCAGCCCGGCGATCGACACGGGTCCCGACCCGGTGCCCGATTTCCCGGGCAACCAGTTCGACCAGCGAGGCGACGGCTACCCGCGTGTCGTCGGGACGCACTCCGACATCGGGGCGTTCGAGGTCCAGCCCGTGGCGCCCGAGGCCATCACCATCACACCCAAGTTCACCGGCTGAGGCCTCCTCTCCTCCGTCTCCTCCGTCGCTCGCTCCGCTTCCACCGTTCGCGGCGCGGGGGAAGAAACTTGACAACGGCATTGTTAACTTTGGAGTCCGGGTCCCACCGCTCCGAGGTCAACGCATGCCGCTCGATCCCAACAAGTTCACCCGCAAGACGGGCGAGGCGCTCGGCGCCGCCCAGGCCCTCGCGCGCGACCTGCACCACAGCCAGGTCACGCCCGAGCACCTGCTCGCCGCGCTCCTGAGCCAGCCCGAGAGCGTGGTGCTCCCGGTCCTCGAACGCATCGGTGTCTCCAGCAAGACGCTGCGCGACCGGGTCGACGACGCGCTGTCGCGCGTCCCGAAGGTCTACGGCGACACCGCCCAGCAGGCGCAGCTCGCGCCCGACGCCTACCGGGTGCTCGAGGCGGCCGACACCGAGCGCGCCAACCTCGGCGACGACTACCTCTCCACCGAGCACGTCCTGCTCGCGATGAGCGAGGTCGTCGGGGGCGTCGGCGATCTCCTGCGCGGCGTCGGGGTGAGCCACGAGGCGGTGCTCGGCGCCCTCCAGGAGGTGCGCGGCAGCCACCGGGTGACCAGCGAGAACCCCGAGGAGCAGTACCAGGCGCTCGAGAAGTACGGGCGCGACCTCACCGAGGACGCCCGCAAGGGCAAGCTCGACCCCGTCATCGGACGCGACGAGGAGATCCGGCGGGTCATCCAGGTGCTCTCGCGCCGGACCAAGAACAACCCGGTGCTCATCGGTGAGCCCGGCGTGGGCAAGACCGCCATCGCCGAGGGTCTCGCGCGGCGCATCGTCGAGGGGGACGTTCCCGAGAGCCTCCGCAACAAGCGCCTCATCGCGCTCGACATCGGGGCCATGGTCGCGGGCGCCAAGTACCGCGGTGAATTCGAGGACCGCATGAAGGCCGTCCTCAAGGAGATCGTCGACAGCGACGGCGAGATCGTCACCTTCGTCGACGAGCTGCACACGATCGTCGGCGCCGGTGGTGCCGAGGGCGCGGTCGACGCCGGCAACATGATCAAGCCGATGCTGGCGCGAGGTGAGCTGCGCATGATCGGTGCGACCACGCTCGACGAGTTCCGCAAGTACATCGAGAAGGACCCTGCGCTCGAGCGGCGCTTCCAGCAGGTCTACGTGGGCGAGCCGTCGGTGGAGGACACCGTCGCCATCCTGCGCGGGCTCAAGGAGCGCTACGAGGTGCACCACGGCGTGCGCATTCAGGACGCCGCGCTCGTCGCGGCCGCGGTGCTGTCACATCGCTACATCCCGGCGCGTCAGCTGCCCGACAAGGCCATCGACCTGATCGACGAGGCCGCGTCGCGGCTGCGCATCGAGATCGACTCGATGCCGTTCGAGATCGACGTGGTCGAACGGCGCATCCGCCAGCTCGAGATCGAGAAGGCGGCGTTGGCCAAGGAGACCGACGAGCCGTCGAAGCAGCGCCTCGCCGCGCTCGACGAGGAGCTGGCGACGCTGGCCGAGGATCGCGACGCAATGGTCGCGCACTGGCAGAACGAGAAGGACGCCATCGGCGAGATCCGCGCGCTCAAGGAGCAATTGGAGAACGCGCGCACCGAGGCCGAGATGGCGGAGCGCGAGGGCAACCTCGAGCGGGCCGCGGCACTGCGCTACGGCACGATGCGCGACCTCGACGCCGAGATCGCGCAGAAGACCGAGCGCCTGGACGACCTCCAGTCCGATCAGCAGATGCTGAAGGAGGAGGTCGACGAGGAAGACGTCGCCGAGATCGTCGCCAAGTGGACCGGCATCCCCGTGAGCCGGCTCATGGAGGGCGAGATGAGCAAGCTGGTGCGCATGGAGGACGTCCTCCACGCGCGCGTCATCGGCCAGGACGACGCGGTGAGCGCGGTGGCCAACGCCATCCGCCGGTCGCGCGCGGGCCTGTCCGACCCGAACCGTCCGATCGGTTCGTTCCTGTTCCTCGGCCCCACCGGCGTCGGCAAGACGGAGCTGGCGCGCACGCTCGCCGACTTCCTCTTCGACGACGAGAAGGCCATGGTCCGCATCGACATGTCGGAGTACATGGAGAAGCACTCGGTGTCGCGCCTGGTCGGTGCGCCTCCCGGCTACGTGGGCTACGACGAGGGTGGTCAGCTCACCGAGGCGGTGCGGCGCCGGCCCTACGCGGTCGTGCTGCTGGACGAGATCGAGAAGGCCCACCCCGACGTGTTCAACGTGCTGCTGCAGCTGCTCGACGACGGCCGTCTCACCGACGGCCAGGGCCGCACCGTCGACTTCACCAACACGGTGCTGATCATGACCAGCAACCTCGGCGGCGGTGCCGACGAGGCGGTGGTGATGAACTCGGTGCGCAACCACTTCAAGCCCGAGTTCCTCAACCGCATCGACGAGATCGTGATCTTCCACCGGTTGGGCGAGGCGCACATCGAGCGCATCGTGGGGATCCAGGTGGAGCAGCTGCGCCTGCGGCTGGCCGAGCGCAACCTCGGTCTCGAGCTCACCGACGCGGCGCTGGCCCACATCGCGGCCGTCGGCTACGACCCCGACTTCGGGGCGCGGCCGCTGAAGCGGGTGATCCAGCGTGAGGTCAGCGACCCGGTGGCGCTCGCCCTCCTCAAGGGCGAGTTCACCGACGGCGACATCGTCGTGGTCGACGCCACCGCTGACGGCGCCCTGACCTTCTCCGGTCAGCGACCCGTCACCGCGTCCTAACCCGGCGAACATCTCGGGGTTCGGTGTGTCATTTCACACCCAACTCCGAGATGCTCCTGGGAGCGGGGCGACTAACCTCTCGTCAACGTGACACCTGTATTCGTTGCGTTGCGCGGGGGGCTGGTGTGTCTGGGACGGTGATCGTCGGCACCCAGTGGGGTGACGAGGGCAAGGGCCGCTTCACCGACTACCTGGCGCAGGAGAGCGACCTCGTCGTTCGCTACCAGGGTGGTCACAACGCGGGGCACCGCATCGTCGTCGGTGACGAGGTGTTCGCGCTGCAGCTGGTGCCGAGCGGCGTGCTCTACCCGCACGTCACCGCCATCATCGGCAACGGTGTGGTGGTCGATCCTGCAGTGCTCATCACCGAGCTCGACATGCTCGCGGGCAAGGGCGTCGACACGTCGCGGGTGAAGCTGTCGGGCAACTCGCACCTGATCATGCCGTACCACCAGGAGCTCGACCGCGTCACCGAGCGCTTCCTCGGCAAGAACAAGTTGGGCACCACCAAGCGCGGCATCGGCCCGGCGTACGCCGACAAGGCGTTGCGCGTCGGCCTGCGCGTGCAGGACCTCCTCGACGCCAAGATCTTCCGCGAGAAGCTCGACCTCGCCCTGCGCGAGAAGAACGGCGTGCTGGCGAAGGTCTACAACCGCCTGCCGCTCGACGCCGACGAGATCTGCGAGCAGTACCTCGCCATGGTCCCGCGCCTCGAGCCGATGATCGCCGACACCGTGCACCTCGTGCACGAGGCGCTCGACGCCGGCCGGCCGGTGCTCTTCGAAGGTGCACAGGCCACCTACCTCGACCTCGACCACGGCACGTATCCGTTCGTCACCTCGTCGAACCCGATCGCCGGCGGTGTGTGCACGGGTGCCGGGGTGGGCCCGCTGGCCATCACCCGCGTGATCGGCGTGGCCAAGGCCTACGTCACGCGCGTCGGCAGCGGCCCGTTCCCCACCGAGCTCTTCGACGGCGACGCGGTCGGCGACGAGCTCGTCGAGCGCGGCCACGAGTTCGGCACCAACACCGGTCGCCGTCGCCGTCCCGGCTGGCTCGACCTCGTGATGCTGAAGCATGCGGTCCGGCTCAACTCGTGCACCGAGATCGCCATCACCAAGCTCGACGTGCTCGCACCGTTCGACGAGCTGAAGGTGTGCGTCGCCTACGAAGGCGAAGACGGCACCCGCTACGACCACGTGCCGTACCACCAGTCGGTGCTGCACAAGGTCAAGCCCGTCTACGAGACGCTGCCGGGCTGGAAGAGCGACATCGACACCTGCGCCAAGGTCGAGGACTTCCCGGCCGAAGCGCGCGACTACCTGCGCTTCATCGAAGAGGTCGTCGGCGTGCCCATCAGCTTCGTCGGGGTCGGCCCCGACCGCGCGCAGACCGTCGTGCTGCCTCGAGCCGCCTGACGTGCGCGTCCTGGTCATCGGAGCGGGCGGGCGTGAGCACGCGCTCGTGTGGGCGTTGCAGCGGTCGCCATCGGCGCCCGAGGTGTTCGCGGCGCCTGGGAACCCCGGCATCGCCGAGACCGCGCTCTGCTTTCCCATCGACGCCGCCGATCCCGCGCGGGTCGCGCAGCTCGCCGACGACCTCGACGTCGACCTCGTGGTCGTCGGTCCCGAGGTGCCGCTGGTCGCGGGCGTCGCCGACGCCGTCCGCGCCCGTGGTCGCAGCTGCTTCGGACCCGGCGCCGCGGCCGCACGGCTGGAAGGGTCGAAGGCGTGGATGAAGCAGGTGCTCGCCGAGGCGGGCGTGCCCACGGCGCGCCACCGCAGCTTCGGCGTCGACGACGAGCCCGCCGCACTCGCCTTCCTCGAGGAGTTCGCGCCGCCGTACGTGGTGAAGACCGACGGCCTCGCCGCCGGCAAGGGAGTGGTCGTCACCGAGTCGCTCGACGCCGCGCGTGACGCGGTGCGTGCCTACCTCTCGGGTGAGGCGTTCGGCGACGCCGGACGAACGCTCGTCATCGAGGAGGGTCTCACCGGCCCCGAGCTGTCGCTCCTCGTCGTGTGCAACGGCGACCCCGACGCCGCGATCCCGCTCGCGCCCGCGCAGGACTTCAAGCGGGCGCTCGACGGCGACGCCGGCCCCAACACCGGCGGCATGGGGGCCTACTCGCCGGTGCCGATCGTGAGCGACGCGGTGGTCGACGACGTGATGGAGCGCGCGGTGCGGCCCACCCTGCGCTGGCTCGCCGCGCACGACGCGGAGTATCGCGGTGTGCTGTACGCCGGGATGATGCTCACCGCCGACGGTCCCAAGGTCATCGAGTACAACGTGCGCTTCGGCGACCCCGAGTGCCAGGTCGTGCTGCCGCGCGTCACCTCCGACGTCGCCGAGCTGCTGCTCGCGGCGGCGACCGGCGACGAGCTCGAGGTCGCGTTCTCCCGCGAAGCTGCGGTCACCGTCGTCCTCGCCGCCGACGGCTACCCCGCGTCACCCCGCACCGGAGATCCCGTCACCGGGCTGCACGCGGCCGAAGGCGTCAACACCATCACCGTCTTCCACGCCGGCACCGCGCGCGACGACCAGGGCGTGCTGCGCACCGCAGGCGGTCGCGTGCTGAGCGTCACCGCCACCGGCATCGATCTCGAAGTGGCCCGCGTCCGCGCCTACGAGGCCGCCTCCATCATCGATTTCAAGGGCAAGCGCTACCGCCACGACATCGCAAGCACTGCGGCCGCGGCCCAACGTCACGCACGATGAGCCCTGACGCACACGGCCGCAGCAAAGGCGCCCGGCGCGAGAAGCTCAGCGCACGCGACGTCGCGTCCGCACCCCGGCGATGACGAGGGAACAGGGGATGCACCGCAGCGGTCCACCATCCTTCGGCGGCGGCACGAGGCACACCGCGCACCAGTGCTGGCCGCACTCGTCGCAGGTCGCGACCGCGTGCTCACTCCAGTGTTTCGTGCAGTTCATCACCCCCGATCGACCTCCTCGCCCATCCTGGATCGCCCTGATCGCTGTTGGTGGACGCGTCCGATCTGGGACCGTTCGCGCCTTGTCCGGCTCGTAGAGTGTTCGGCAGGAGGAAGGGCCCCCTTGATAGAGCGCTACGCACTGCCTGAGATCGCTGCCCTCTTCACCGACGAGGCCAGGTTCCGGGCCTGGCTCGAGGTCGAGGTCCTGGCCACCGAGGCCTGGGCCAAGTTGGGGGTGGTCCCGGCCGCAGACGCGGTGGTGGTGCGCGAACGGGCCGACTTCACGGTGGAGGCCATCCTCGAGCGGGAACGCACCACCGAGCACGACGTCGCCGCCTTCGTCGACGTCGTGCAGGAGCGCATCGGGCCCCCGGCGGGCTCGTGGCTCCACTACGGCCTCACCTCGAGCGACGTCGTCGACACCGCCCTGTCAGTGGTGCTGGTGCAGGCGGTCGATCTCGTGATCGACGCCGCGGCCGCGCTCCAGGATGCGATCACCGCCCAGGCCCACGCCCACCGAGCGGTGGCCATGGCCGGACGCACCCACGGCGTCCACGCCGAGCCCACCACCTTCGGGGCCAAGCTGGCCCTGTGGGCCATGCAGGTGCACCGCGACCGCCAGCGGCTGGCCCGGGCCCGGGCCGCGATCGCGGTCGGCAAGCTCTCGGGAGCGGTCGGCACGTACTCCAACATCGATCCCGAGGTCGAGGCCTACGTGTGCGAGGCCCTCGGCCTCACCGCGGTGCCGGCCACCCAGGTGATCGCCCGCGACCGCCACGCCGAGCTGCTCTACGCGTGTGCATCGGTCGGCGCCACGGTCGAGACCTTCGCCACCGAGATCCGCCACCTGCAGCGCACCGAGGTGCGCGAGGTGGAGGAGCCGTTCCGCGCCGGCGCGCAGAAGGGCTCGAGCGCGATGCCGCACAAGCGCAACCCGGTGAAGGCCGAGCAGCTGAGCGGTCTCGCCCGCGTGCTGCGCGGCAACCTGCAGGCGGGGCTCGAGAACGTCGCGCTGTGGCACGAGCGCGACATCTCGCACTCGTCGGTCGAGCGCATCATCCTCCCCGACTCGTTGCAGCTCGCCTACTACGTGCTGGTCAAGTTCCGCTCGATCGTCGAGGGCATGCACGTGTACCCCGACCGGATGCAGGAGAACCTCGACGCGTCGTACGGCCTCGTGTTCAGCCAACCGGTGCTGCTCGCGCTGGTCGAGTCGGGCATGACGCGCGACGACGCCTACCGAGCCGTGCAACGGAACGCGATGACCACGTGGGAGTCGCGCCGCCAGTTCCTCGACGTGCTGCGCGACGACGCCGACGTCGTCGGCGCGCTGGGCGACGAACGCCTCGCCGCGTGCTTCGACCTCACTGCCGCGCTGGCCAACGTCGATCGCACGTTCACCGCCCTGGATTCGCTCCCTCCGGTCGC
This sequence comes from uncultured Actinomycetes bacterium, assembly GCA_963720765.1. Classification (GTDB taxonomy): domain Bacteria; phylum Actinomycetota; class Acidimicrobiia; order IMCC26256; family DASPTH01; genus DASUAS01. The sequence goes on along the minus strand of CAVRGS010000004.1, from coordinate 70,324 downwards.
AGGCCTCGACGCGCCGTGAGCAAGCTCTCGCTGCCGCACCACTACAGCGGCAAGGTCCGCGAGCTCTACGAGGTGGATCACGACCGCATGCTCGTCGTGGCGTCCGACCGCGTGTCGGTGTTCGACGTGGTCCTCCCCGATCTCATCCCCGACAAGGGCCGCGTGCTCACCGCGCTGTCGACGTTCTGGTTCGAGCAGACCGCGCACCTCGCGCCCAACCACCTCGTGTCGTCCGATCCCACCGACTTCCCCGAGACCGCGGGGGCCGAGGTCGCGGGCCGGGCGATGCTGGTGAAGGCGGCCCGGCCGGTGCGGCTCGAGTGCGTCGCTCGCGGCTACCTCTTCGGCGCCGCGTGGAGCGACTACCAGGAGACGGGCACGGTGATGGGGCGCACGCTGCCCGCCGGCCTGCGCCAGGCCGAGCGCTTGCCGGAGCCGATCTTCACGCCCACCACCAAGGCCGACGAAGGCCACGACCTCCCGCTCGACGACGCCGGCGCCGCCGCGTTGGTCGGCGGCGAGCGCTTCGAGGAGCTGCGCGACCTCACCCTCGCGATCTACTCGTTCGGCGCCGAGCTCGCCGCCCGTCACGGGTTGATCCTCGCCGACACCAAGCTCGAGTTCGGCGAGATCGACGGTCATCTGATCGTCATCGACGAGATGATGACGCCCGACTCGTCGCGCTACTGGAGCGCCGACGATCACGAAGTGGGCACGTCACCGCCGTCGTTCGACAAGCAGTACGTGCGCGACCACTACCTCTCGATCGGGTGGGACATGCGGCCCCCCGTGCCGCGCATGCCGGGCAGTGTCATCGACGGCACGCGGGCGCGCTACGTGGAGGCCTACGAGCAGGTGAGCGGGCGCAGCTTCGACACCTGGTACGGAGACGACGAATGAAGTACGCGGTCAGGATCGACATCACCCACGTGCCCGGCGTGCTCGACCCGCAGGGTGCAACCGTGGAGCGTGCGCTCCCCGCGCTCGGGTACAGCAACGTGAGCGCGATCTCGATCGCGAAGACCATCCGGCTGGAGCTCGAGGCCGACTCGCCCGAAGCGGCGCGCACACAGGTCGACGACATGTGCCAGCGCCTGCTCGCCAACCCGGTGATCGAGCGCTACACCCTGGAGATCAGCGAGGCCGTGACCGCGTGACGACCAGGATCGGCATCGTCGTCTTTCCCGGCACCAACTGCGAGCTCGACGTCGCCTGGGTGGTCGAAGAGCTCGGCGGCGACGCAGTGCTGTTGTGGCACGGCGACCGCAGCGTGCGCGACGTCGACGCGGTCGTGGTGCCGGGCGGCTTCGCCCACGGCGACTACCTGCGCACCGGCGCCATCGCCCGCTTCTCGCCGGTGATGGACGCAGTGAGCGAGCACGCCGCCGCCGGCGGTCCGGTCGTCGGTATCTGCAACGGCTTCCAGGTGCTCACGGAGGCGGGTCTGCTCCCGGGCGCGCTGCAGAAGAACGCCGGTCTCACCTTCGTGTGCGACACGGCGGAGCTCGAGGTGGTCAGCACCCGTTCGGTGCTCACCCACCAGGCCGAGGTCGGCGCGCGCCTCCGCATCCCGATCAACCACTTCGAGGGCAACTACGTGTGCGATGCCGACACGCTGCGCGCGCTCCACGACGACGACCGCATCGTCGTGCGCTACGTCGACAATCCCAACGGAAGCCTCGACGACATCGCCGGCATCAGCAACGAAGCCGGCAATGTCGTCGGGCTGATGCCCCACCCCGAGAGGGCCTCGAATGCCCTGTTGGGCAGCACCGACGGCGTGGTGTTGATGCAGTCGCTCCTCGCCGCGGCCCGACGCGCCGCGGCATGAATCGTGCGCCGGACGTGAGCGGGACACCTACGAGGCTCGGGAGATTCCGGCCTTCTTGAGCACGTCGGCCGGCACCCCGAGCTCACGCCAGGCGGCGTAGGAGATGCCTTTGCGCTGCGCGTACTTCGACGCGGTCTTCACGAAGTCGGATTCGAGTGCCGTGAGGTCGACCTTGTTGCCCATGGCCTCGAGCTCGCGTTGCAGGTCCATGCGCTCCTGCGCGAGTTGCAGCTGCTGGAGCGCGGAGACGGCGCCGTACGACGAGTCGATTGCGGTCAGTCGCTTCTTGATGGAATCCGGGGTGCGTCGACGTCCCCGCTTGGGGCGGTTCTGCTGCAGTGCTTCGAGGTAATTCTTGACCGCGCGCCCCTCGGATCGTCCTTCGGCGAGTGCCGCCTTGTGCTGCGCGGTCATCGTCCGCTTTGCCGTCTTGGCCATGTCGATCAACCCCTGTCTTTCACTCTGCGCTGAATGGGTTCATTGGTTTCTACCATTCGGAAGCTTTTTTCTCATTACCCAATGCGCCGGACCCCACCAACTTTCGGGAAAGGGCCATGTGACTACGATGCGGCCGCTGCCATGACTGAACCGCTGCACCGGGCCGCCCTCCATCGTGAGCTGGGCCTCACCGACGACGAGCTCGCCGCCATCGTCGACCTGCTCGGCCGGGACCCGACCGAGCTCGAGCTCGCGATGTACGCGGTGATGTGGTCGGAGCACTGCTCCTACAAGTCGTCGAAGCGCCACCTCGGGCGCTTCCCCACCGAGGCGCCGTGGGTGCTGGTGGGTCCGGGTGAAGGCGCGGGCGTCATCGACGTCGGCGACGGCCTTGCGGTGGCGATCCGCATCGAGAGCCACAACCACCCGTCCGCGGTCGAGCCCTATCAGGGCGCGGCCACCGGGGTCGGCGGCATCATCCGCGACGTCTTCTCGATGGGCGCGCGTCCGATCGCCTTGATGGATCCGCTGCGGTTCGGACCGCTCGACGACGCGCGCACGCGCTACCTCGTCGAGGGTGTCGTCGCCGGCATCAGCGGCTACGGCAACGCGGTCGGCGTCCCCACCATCGGTGGCGAGGTCGTGTTCGACGACTGCTACCGCGACAACCCGCTCGTCAACGTGCTCTGCCTCGGGGTGCTCCCGGTCGAACGCCTCGTGCTGGCGAAGGCGGAGGGCGTGGGCAACGTCGCGGTGTTGCTCGGCTCCGCCACCGGGCGCGACGGCATCGGGGGCGCCAGCGTCCTCGCGTCGGCGGGCTTCTCCGACGGTGACGAAGCGAAGCGACCATCGGTGCAGGTCGGCGACCCCTATGAAGAGAAGCGACTCATCGAAGCCTGCCTCGAGCTCCTCGACGCCGGCCTCGCGATCGGCGTGCAGGATCTCGGCGCGGCCGGCATCTCGTGCGCGGCGTCGGAGACCGCGGCGAAGACCGGCGCGGGCATGGACGTGGATCTCGCCCGCATGCCCAAGCGCGAGCCGGGCATGAACGGCGTCGAGGTGATGACGTCGGAGAGCCAGGAGCGCATGCTGGCGATCGTCACGCCCGAGAACCTCCGAGCCGTGCTCGACCTGTGCCGACGGTGGGAGATCCGGGCGTCGGTCATCGGGCGCGTCACCGACACCGCCCGCTTCCGCGTCTACGACGGGCTGTTCGACGCGGTCGGCGTGCCGGGTGAGAACCCGCCCGTGCCCCGCGGCGACGACCTGCCAGTGGTGTCGTCCGACGCACCGTTGGTGGCCGACGTGCCGGTGGAGAGCCTCGGCGACGGCCCGGTGTACGACCGGCCCCGCACCCCGCCCGCCGATCGGGCCGCAGTGCACGCCGACGATCCCGCACCGGTGCTGGCGCAGCGCTTCCCCGACGGCACCGACCTGGCCGACGAGCTGCTGGCCCTCCTCGCCTCGCCGACCATCGCCGACAAGTCGTGGGTGTACCGGCAGTACGACCACCAGCTCTTCCTCAACACCGTGGTGAAGCCGGGTGGTGACGCGTCGGTGCTGCGGTTGAAGGGCACGGCTCGCGGTCTCGCGCTCACCACCGACGGCAAGGCTCGCTTCTGCGCGCTCGATCCGCACGCGGGGGCGCGTCTCGTCGTGATCGAAGCGGCGCGCAACCTCGCGTGCGTCGGCGCGGTGCCGAAGGCGCTCGTCAACTGCCTCAACTTCGGCAACCCCGAACACCCTGAGGTGATGTGGGAGTTCTCCGAGGTCGTCGACGGCATGGCCGACGCCTGCCGCGCCCTGGGGATCCCCGTCGTCGGCGGCAACGTCAGCTTCTACAACGAGTCGCGCGGGCGCGACATCGACCCGACGCCGGTCGTCGGTGTCGTCGGGCTGATCGACGACCTCGCGAGCGTGCCGCCGGGTCCCGAGGTGCACGACGGCGATGCCGTCGTGCTGCTCGGTCACACCGAAGGCGAGCTCGGCGGGTCCGAGTGGGCGACGGCGCACGGGCTGCGCGGCGGGTTCCCACCGGCGGCCGATCTCGAGGTCGCGGCCTCGCTGCACGACTTCGTGCGCGAGATCGTCGTGGCGCGCGAAGTGCGCGGTGTGCACGACGTGTCCGACGGAGGGCTCGCGGTCGCGCTGGCCGAGATGGCCGTCGCCGGTGGGTGCGGCTTCGACGTGTCGCTGGTCAGCGAGCTCGTCCCCGCCCTGGCGTGGTTCTCCGAGTCGACGTCGCGGGTCGTCGTGGCGGTCGACCCGGCCACCGCCGACGCCCTGGTCAACCGGGCCCGCACCGCCGGGGTCCCTGCGCAGCTCCTCGGCACCGCGGGCGGCGACCGTCTCGTGGCCACCACCCCGGCGGGAACCGACTTCGCCGTCGACCTCGCCGTCGCCACCCGCGCCTGGCGCGACGCCCTGCCCAGCGCCCTCGGCGCCGACGTCCCCCAGTCCTCGTGACCCCACGGCGAGCATCTCGGACTTGGAGGCGTCATCTCACACCGAACTCCGAGATGTTCGGAAGGTTGGGGGCGGGGTCGGGGTTGGACACGCCGTGTATGGGAGGATGAAGTGGTGAACGACGCCTCGATCGGCCACGCCTGCGGCGTGTTCGGCGTGTACGCGCCCGGTCAGGACGTCGCCCATCTCACCTATCTCGGCCTCTACGCGCTGCAGCACCGGGGCCAGGAGTCGGCCGGCATCGCGGTGAGCGACGGCCAGACCATCACCGTGTCGAAGGACATGGGCCTCGTCACCCAGGTGTTCGACGAGCGACGCATCGCGCCGCTCGAGGGCCACCTCGCCATCGGCCACGTGCGCTACAGCACCACCGGGTCGAGCAGCTGGCGCAACGCCCAGCCCGTCTATCGATCGGTGGCCGACGCCGGCTTCGCGCTCGGGCACAACGGCAACCTCACCAACACGCTCGACCTGGCCGAGCGCCTCGGCATGCTCCCCGGCCTCGCGCCCGGCGACGCCGACGTCGGCCTCGACTCCACCACCGACTCCGCGCTCGTGGGCGAGCTCATCGCGCACGAGTACGACACCAACGCGCGGTCCGACGGCCGCGACCTCGAGCAGGCGCTGCTGCAGGTGCTGCCCACCCTGCAGGGCGGGTTCTCGTTCGTGATGATGGACGAAGCCCACCTCATCGGCGTGCGCGACCCGCACGGCTTCTGGCCGCTCGTGCTCGGACGCGTCGAAGGCGGATGGGTGCTCGCCAGCGAGACCGCCGCGCTCGACATCGTGGGCGCGCACTTCGTCCGTGAGGTCGAACCGGGCGAGATGCTCATGATCGACGCGTCAGGCGTGCACACGCAGCGCTTCGCCGAGGCCGACCCCAAGCTCTGCCTCTTCGAGTTCGTGTACTTCGCCCGCCCCGACACCAACCTCTACGGCAAGAGCGTGCACGCCGCGCGCCAACGCATGGGCGAAGAGCTCGCGCGTCAGGCGATGGTCGACGCCGACATGGTGATGCCGGTCCCGGAGTCGGGCATCCCTGCCGCGCAGGGCTACGCGCGCACGTCGGGCATCCCCTACGGCGACGGCCTGGTGAAGAACCGCTACGTCGGTCGTACCTTCATCCAGCCCAACCAGAAGCAGCGCGGCAACAGCGTGCGGCTCAAGCTCAACCCGCTCCCCGAGAACATCCGCGGCAAGAAGCTGGTCGTCGTCGACGACTCCATCGTGCGTGGCACCACGACGCGTCAGGTCGTGCAGATGCTGCGAGAAGCCGGTGCGGCCGAGGTGCACTTCCGGGTGTCGTCGCCGCCGTACAGGTGGCCGTGCTTCTACGGCATGGACACCGGCAGCCGCTCCGACCTCCTTGCGGCCGACATGTCGGTCGGCGAGATCCGCGACTACCTGGGCGTCGATTCGCTGGCGTACCTCGAGCTCGACCGCCTCACCACCGCCACCGGCGCGTCGGCCAACTCGTTCTGCACCGCGTGCCTGTCGGGGAACTACCCGGTCCCCGTCCCGCTCAACGACTCGAAGCTCGCGCTCGAAGACGACGGCTTCGACGACGCCGCGTTCGACGACGTCGATCCCGCGACGCGATGACCCCGAGCGACGAGCACGACGACTCCCAGCCGCTCACCTACGCGGGTGCGGGGGTCGACATCGCCGCCGGCGAGAAGGCCGTCGAGCTGATCAAGGCGCACGTGCGCTCGACGTTCCGCCCCGAGGTGGTCGGTGACATCGGCGGCTTCGGTGGGCTGTTCGAGTTCGAGCCCAAGCGCTTCGAGCACCCACTGCTCGTCTCGTCGACCGACGGTGTCGGCACCAAGTCGATGATCGCCCGCCTCACCGGTCGCTACGACACGATCGGCATCGACCTCGTCGCGATGTCGGTCGACGACATCGCGGTGCAGGGCGCGGAACCGCTGTTCTTCCTCGACTACATCTCGATCGGCAAGCTCGTTCCCGAGATCGTCGACGACATCGTCGGCGGTGTCGCGCACGGCTGCGTGCAGGCGGGGTGCGCGTTGCTCGGCGGTGAGATGTCCGAGCACCCCGACATCATGGAGCCCGGCGAGTTCGATCTCGTCGGCTTCGCCGTCGGGGTCGTCGAGCGCGGACGCGTGCTGCCGAGCAACGTGAAGCCCGGCGACGTGATGGTCGGCTTCGCCAGTCCCGGTCTCCGCTGCAACGGCTACTCACTCGCCCGCCGCGCGCTCCTCGATCGCGCCGGCCGCCGGCTCGACGATCCCGCGTGGACGGGCGCGCACCACACCCTCGCCGACGAGCTCATCCGGCCCAGCGTGATCTACGCCCCCGCCATGCGGAAGCTCCGTGAGAAGGTCGACGTGCACGCCTTCGCCCACGTGACCGGCGGCGGGCTGCCCGACAACATCGCCCGGATCCTGCCGGCCCACGCCGACGCGGTCGTGTGGCGGGGCGAGTGGGACGAACCCCGGATCTTCGCCGAGATCCAGTCCGCGGGCGACGTCGCCGACGACGAGATGATCCACGTCTTCAACCTGGGCATCGGGATGGTGGCACTCGTCGCCGCTGAGGACCGCTTCGCTACCCTCGACGCAGTGCGCGCCGCTGGTCAGGAAGCGTGGATCGTCGGAGAGGTGTCAGAAGGCCGCGGTCGGGTAAGTATCAGCCGTAAGTGATTCCGGGAGCACTGCGTCCGGTGCGAATGTGCACGGATGCTGCTACTCTGGGCATTCGGGACCGATCCCCCGGCGCCCCCCGGTGAGGATCCGAACGACTGCGAGGACCCCATGCCCCAGAACCCCGCTCCCGAGCCGGAACAGCTGCTCACTCCGTCCGAAGTCGCCGCCATGTTCCGGGTGAACCCCAAGACGGTCACCCGGTGGGCTCGCGCCGGCAAGATCTCGGCCATCCGCACCCTCGGTGGTCACCGGCGCTTCAAGGCGTCCGAGATCCGGAAGTTCCTCGAGCAGGTCGACGAGGCCAACGAGGTCGAGTGACGGCGCTCGGGCTTCACGGCTCGAGCGCCTTCGCGATCACTGCGTCCTGAGCACGACGCACGCGTTCGGGTGAGCCCCACACCGGAGACACCGGGACGCCGGATGGGAGTGGACCACACGCGTCCGTACCGTCGTCGGCATGTCGTTCGCGGTCCCGTCGTTGCGTCAGCTGGCGCGTCGCCGCGCTCCCGCAGGCGCTCGAAGCCGCGGTCGTCCCCGCGGCGTTGTACCTGCTCACGTCGAACGGGTTCGGCCCGCGGCTCGCGATGGGCGCGCCGCTCGGTTGGGCGCTCGCCGCGGTGTCGTGGCGATCGGCGCGCGGGAAGCGCGTGCCCGGGATGATGGTGCTCGCGCTGGCGACGCTGCTCCTGCGATCGGTGATCGCGTTCGCGGCCGACAGCACCTTCCTCTACTTCGTGCAACCGACCATCGGCGGGGTCGCGCTCGCGATCGCGTTCCTCGCGTCGGTGGTGCTGGACCGACCGCTCGTGCGTCGTTTCGCCGCCGACTTCGCCGAGCTGCCTCCCGAGGTGTCGACCCGGCCGTCGGTCCACCGCTGCTTCCGACGGCTCTCGCTGCTGTGGGGCGGCTACGGACTCGCCAACGCCGCGCTCGGCGTGTGGATGCTCACCGCGCTCCCGACCGACACGTACGTGATGGCGCGCACGCCGCTGTCGATCGCGGGGACGGCGGCGATGGTGGCGCTCTCGACGATCGCCTTCCGCCGCGTGGTGACGCGCGACCGACACGACGAAGCCCCCGGCCAGGGGCCGGGGGCTTTGGTGTGGCCGGGACCGGCGTCGATCCGGTGACCCCGCGCTTTTCAGGCGCGTGCTCTGCCGACTGAGCTACCCGGCCTCATGGAGAACCGCCGCCGAGGCGACGGTCTCACGCGGTCCTGACGGGATTTGAACCCGCGGCCTCCGCCTTGACAGGGCGGCGTGCACTCCAAACTGCACCACAGGACCTCGGTGCCCCCAGGGGAGTTCGAATCCCCGTTACCGCCTTGAAAGGGCGGCGTCCTAGGCCACTAGACGATGGGGGCTCGCTCACCTGAGGGAGCGCATGGTAGCAGCACGACTCCGAGGCTCATCCAGTCGCATTCTCTCGCATCGCGAGGGTCAATTCGGGACCGGGCGATCCTCGGCCTGGCGACACCCGCGGCCCCGGCAGCTGCGCAGGTGGGCGATCTGACGGCTGAGGTGGTGCTCGAGCGTCGAGCGGGTGCCGGCGAGGTTGTGGACCTCGTCGGGATCGTGGCGCAGGTCGTAGAGCTCGCGTTCACCGGTGGCGTACTCCACGTAGGTGTACCGGGTGGTGCGCACCCCGTCGTAGTCGGCGATCTCGGCCCCGCGGTTGAGGAGCATGGCGTCGCGGATCTCGCGGTGACGCGGCTGGCCATCGGGCCCCGCTTCGTCGGGATCGGGTGGTTCGAGCGTCGATGCGCCCGGGGTCTGCGTGCGCGCCGGTCGGGTCGAGCCGGTCTCCCGCCGGTGCTCCAGGAGGAAGGAGGTGCGCCAGCGATCGGGCCGCTCGCCGCGCAGCACGGGGAGGAGCGAGCGGCCGTCGGTGAACGAGGGTGCGCGCACTCCGGCCATCGCCTCGAACGTCGGCGCGAGATCGGTGTTGCCTGCGAGCCGGGCGACGTGTGCGTCCGCCGCGCACCCCGGGGCCGCGCACGAGCAGCGGCACGTGGATGTCGGTCTCGTAGGGCGTGCGCTTCCCGGCGGGCAGGCGGTGCTGGCCGAGGTGGAACCCGTTGTCCGACGCGAACACGACGTAGGTGTTCGAGAGCTGCTTCGTCGCCCGCAGCGTCTGCATCAGTCGCGCCACGCCGCGGTCGACGGCCTGGAGGGAGCGGATCCGCTTGCGGTAGACCGCGTTGATCGCGGTCGTCTCCTCCGCGCTGAAGCGCGGGAGGTCCCGCACGTACGAGGGTGAGCGGCTCACGTCGGCTTGGTCGAAGCTCGGCGTGTGCGGCGCGCGGGCATGACGGAACTTCTGTTCGTCCTCGGGCGCCGGCGTGGCCGGCTGGTGGGGCGCGTACACCGAGAGGTAGGCGAAGAACGGCTGGTGCGCCTGGACCGCGCCGCGGATGAAGTGGTCGGTGAGGCCGACGTACACGTCGGTCCCGTAGTCGCGCGGCCGGTGCTGGTACACGTGGTAGGTCTGGTTCTGGTTCAGCACGTAGTCGTACTCGGAGTAGGCGTTGCCGTCGACCGCGCTCGCCCAGTCGTCCCATCCCGGGGGCACGTCGTCGCGCGGCGCGCTGTTGGGGTAGCCGTTGAGGTACTTGCCCACCAGCGATGTGGTGTAGCCGGCGTCGTGGAGGCGGGTCGCGACCGTGTCGGTTTCGACCCCGTCGGCGTGGGCGCGCTCGAACCCGCCGTTGTCGCCGCCGTTGGACCACACACCGGTGTTGTGCGAGTACTGGCCGCGCAGGGTCGTGGTGCGCGACGGGCAGCACACCGAGTTGCTCACGAGGTACTGGTCGAAGGTCGTGCCGGACCTCGCGACCAGCGACTGCACGTGGGGAAGGAACCGCATCTCGGCGAGGTCGAGGTCGTCGGTGAGGACGAACAGGATGTTCGGTCGTCTCGCGTGACCTCGGGGCGTCGCGGCCGCGGCGTCGGTGCGGCTCCGCAGCGGGCCGAGTGCCGGCACCAGCGCGGCCAGCACCAGGGCGGCCAGCACCAGGGCGGCCGGTACGAGTGCGGCCGGCACGAGGCCGGCTGGCGTCGTCGCGGCGGCGGGCACGTCGAGACTCGGCACTGGGCACCGGCGCTGTCTAGCCGCCGAAGGTGCGGATCGGAGCGCGTGGCCCATCCGGATGCGGTTCCACGGCGAACACCAGGGGTACAGCCGGACGATGCGCCGAGATCCGGGTCACCTGACCCGGGGGCGTGCGGGTGAGGTGCCGCAACGTGGCTCTGTCGACACAGCACGAGAGGGTGGGTGACAGGGCCGTGCCCGAGCCGTACCTCGAGCTTCCTCCGCGTGTCGAGCCGCCGCGGGTCGCGGTCCTCGTGCTCCACGGAGGCAAGGCCAACAGCCGCGGCCCGGTCGAGCCCGGGCAGCTCGCGGTCCGCCGCATGCGCCCGTTCGCCCGCGACCTCGCGGCGCTCGGCGACGACCTCGCGGTGGCGCAGCTCCGCTACCGCCTCCGGGGCTGGAACGGCACCGGCGACGATGCCCTCGCCGACGTCGCCTTCGCCCTCGACGCCCTCGACACCCGCTACGGCGGGGTGCCCGTCGTGCTCGTCGGCCATTCGATGGGTGGACGAGCGGCCCTGCGATCGGCCGCCCACCCGACCGTGCGGGGCGTGGTCGCGTTGGCGCCGTGGTTGCCGGGCACCGAGCCGGTCGACCAGCTCGCCGATCGCGATCTCGTGGTGCTGCACGGCACCCGCGACCGCACGACCAGCCCGCGTGCCTCGGCCCGGTTCGTGACCCGCGCCGTGCCGATCGCCCGACGGGCCGCGTGCCTGCACGTGCCGTGGAGCGGTCACGGCATGTTGTCGCGCGCCTCCACGTGGCACCGCCTCACCGCCGCGTTCACTGCCGCGATCGCCGACGACGCACCGTTCGAGCGCCCCCTCGAGCTCGCCCGGGCGGCGGGATGTCGCGATGTCACGGGAGCAGAGCCGCGGTGAGCGCCGACGCCGCCCGCGTCGACGGTGGAAGGCGTCGCGTCGCCGTGGTCGGCGCGGGCGTTGCCGGACTCACCGCCGCGTACGTCTTGCAACGCGAGTGCGACGTCACGCTCTACGAAGCCGAACCACGCCTCGGTGGCCACGCGCACACCCACGACGTCGTGACTCCCGACGGGCGCGTCGTGCCCGTCGACAGCGGGTTCATCGTGCACAACCTGAGCACGTACCCCACCCTGCTGCGACTGTTCGACGAGCTCGGGGTCGACACCCAGCCCACCGACATGAGCATGTCGGTGCGTTGCGACGGTTGCGGGCTCGAGTACGCGGGCGCCAAGGGCTTCGGTGGGATCTTCGCCCAGGCGGCCAACGCCGCCAACCCCCGCTTCCTCCGGATGTTGGTGGAGGTGAAGCGCTTCCACCGGGCCGCGCGTCGGTTGCTCGACGGTGCGTCCTCGTCCGCCGGCGAGCCGCACGCTCCCGATGGTGGTCCTCTCACGTTGGGCGACTTCCTCGCTGCCGGCGACTACTCGCCGTACTTCCGGCGGCACTTCATGGTGCCGATCGTGTCCTGCGTCTGGTCCTGCGCGCCACGCACCGCCTTGCTCTACCCCGCCCACTCGCTGTTCACGTTCCTCGACCACCACGGTGCGCTGAGCGTCAGCGGTTCGCCCTCGTGGCGCACCGTCGCCGGCGGGTCGCGCAGCTACGTGGAGCGCGCCGCCAAGGAGCTCACCGCCACCGAGCTGTCGACACCGGTCCGCAGCGTGGCGCGCACCGCCGCCGGCATCGAGATCCGCGACGACGCCGACGAGCTCCGTGCGTACGACGGAGTCGTCGTCGCCACCCACGCCGACGACGCGCTCGGACTGCTCGTCGCACCGACCGCCGCGGAGCGTGCCACGCTCGGCGCGTTCTCGTCGTCGGTGAACGAGACGGTGCTGCACACCGACGGTCGCGTGCTGCCTCGGCATCCACGTGCCCGTGCGTCGTGGAACTACCTCCTCGACCACTGCGAGTCGACCGCCGACGAGGTGCACGTCAGCTACGACATGAACCGCCTGCACCGGCTCGAGGAATCACGCGACCACGTCGTCACCCTCAACCCCGGTGGTCGGGTCGACGACGCGCAGGTGCTGGCGCGCATGCGCTACACGCACCCGGTGTACACCGCGGCGTCGGTCGCGGCGCAGGCGTCGCTGCCGGGCCTGAGTGACCACCGGCTGGCGTTCGCGGGCGCGTACCACGGGTGGGGCTTCCACGAGGACGGGTGTCTCTCCGGCGTCCGTGCCGCCTCCGCGCTGGGGGTGGAGTGGTGAAGCCGCGCCTCGATCGCACGCGCGTTGCACACGGCCGCACCGAGCGGGTGCAGCACGGCTTCTCCTATCGGCACGCCACCTGGCTCGTCGACCTCGACGACGTCCCGGCGCTCCCGCGCCCGCTGCGCGGACTGGCGCGCTTCGACGCCCGCGATCACCTCGGCGATCCGAACGGCACGCTGCGTGCCAACGTCGAGGCCTACCTCGCCACCGAGGCCCTCGATCTCGCCGGCGGGCGAGTGCTGATGCTCGCGACCCCGCGCTCGTTGGGCCATGCGTTCAACCCGCTGAGCGTGTTCTGGTGCTACGACCGCGCTGGTGCACTCACCTGCGTCATCGCCGAGGTGCACAACACCTACGGGGAGCGCCACTGCTACCTCCTGCGCCCCGACGCCACCGGGCGCGCCGGGGCCGACAAGGCGTTCTACGTGTCGCCGTTCTTCGCCGTCGACGGCCGCTACGAGATGACCTTCACCGATCCTGACGACGTCGCCTCGCGCGACGACGAGCTCCGGGTGGCGATCACGCTCTCGCGCGACGAGCAGGTGGTGTTCCGGGCGACGCTCGAGGGGCGCCCCGACCCGAGCCGACCCTCGTTCCTCGCCGGTGCGCTGCGCCACCCGGGGGCGGGGCTGCGGGTCACGGCCCTCATCCGGTTGCAGGGGATCCGGCTCTGGTTGAAGCATCTCCCGGTGGTACCCCGGCCCGCCGCGCCCGTCCAAGAGGGAGTCACGGCATGACCAGCGCCGACATCCGCTCCGCTGCGCCGTCGTTCACGTCGCCGCGAGGTCCGTGGCAGGACCTCGGCGCCGCCCCGTTGCACCAGCCGGTGCACACCGCGATCGCCCGCACGCTGTTCCATCGCGTCGTGCCGTCGCTCGACGTGCGGGTCTCGTTGCCCGACGGACGCGTGGTCGGTGGCGGCGGTGCCGACGCCCCGCTCATGCGGGTGCGCAGCAACGACTTCTTCCGTCGCCTCGGCCGCGATGGACTCATCGGCTTCGGCGAGGCGTTCATGGCCGGCGACTGGGACGCCGACGATCCGGCGGCGGTGCTCACACCGTTCGCGGCGCGGATGGACAAGCTGGTCCCCGCGTGGATGCAGCGGCTGCGGCACTTCTACGTGCGTCACCAGCCACGTGCCGAACGCAACACGAAGTCGGGCGCGCGCCACAACATCAGCCGGCACTACGACCTCTCGAACGACTTGTTCGCGTTGTTCCTCGACGAGACCATGACCTACTCGAGCGCACGATTCGGTGCCGCGGCCGAGTCCGAGGACGAATCGCTGGCCGACGCGCAGCGCCGCAAGATCGATTCGTTGCTCGACGCCACCGGCGTCGGGCTCGGGACGAAGGTGCTCGAGATCGGGACCGGCTGGGGTGCGCTCGCCGTGCGCGCGGCACAGCGCGGGGCGACGGTCACCACGCTCACGCTGTCGGAGGAGCAAGCCGCCCTGGCACGCGAGCGGGTGCAGCGCGGAGGAGTGTCGGGCCGTGTCGGCGTGCAGCTGCGCGACTACCGCGACGTCGAAGGTCGCTACGACGCGATCGTGAGCGTCGAGATGATCGAAGCGGTGGGTCACGAGTACTGGCCCACCTACTTCGCCACCCTCGACCGAGCGCTCGCGCCCGGCGGGAAGATCGGTGTGCAGGCGATCCTGCTCGCGCACGACCGCATGCTGGCGACCCTCGACCAGTACACCTGGATCAGCAAGTACATCTTCCCCGGCGGTGCGTTGCCGTCGTTGCGCGCCATCGAGGAGATCGTGCGCGACCACACCGCGCTGTCGGTCGAAGCGGTCGACGCGTTCGGGGCCGACTACGCCCGGACGTTGCGGGCCTGGCGGGAGCGCTTCGACGCCCACGCCCGCGAGGTCGACGCGCTCGGTTTCGACGCCACGTTCCGCCGCATGTGGGACTTCTACCTGGCGTACAGCGAGGCCGGCTTCGCCACCGGCTACCTCGACGTCGCCCAGATCGTGCTCACCAGGAAGGAGCGGTCATGAGTCGTCCCGTCGCGCCCGTGCTCGCCGCCACCGTTCGCAAGTTCGTGGGTGACGACCTCCCGGTCGGGATCCGGGCGTGGGACGGCAGCCACGCGGGGCCCACCGGCTCCGTCCCCGAACGGCCAGCGGGTGCTCCGGTGGTGGTCCTCCGGAACCGGCGAGCCTTGCGGCGGCTGCTCTGGCGCCCCGACGAGCTCGGCCTCGCCCGGGCCTACGTCACGGGCGACCTCGACGTCGAGGGCGACCTCGCCGACGGTCTCCGGCGCGTGTGGGCGTTCGCCCGTGAACGTGGTCGGCGCGGTGAGATGGTTGGTCAGGTGCGCGCCCGCGACCGCATCGATGCCCTGGGCACCGCGGCTCGCCTCGGCGTGTTCGGGCTGCCGCCGAAGCCGCCGGCGTCGGAAGCACGGGTCCGCGGACGTCTGCACAGCCGGGCGCGCGACCAGGCCGTCATCGCGCACCACTACGACCTCTCCAACGACTTCTACGCGTTGGTGCTCGACGAGCACATGGCCTACTCGTGCGGCTACTACGGGGCCCACGCGACGGACGACGTGTCGCTGGCCGACGCGCAGCAGGCGAAGTTCGAGCTGGTGTGCACCAAGCTCGAGCTCCGTCCGGGGATGCGTCTGCTCGACGTCGGGTGCGGCTGGGGGTCGCTGAGCATCCACGCCGCTCGTCGCCACGGCGCGCAGGTCACCGGCATCACGCTGTCACGTGAGCAGCTCGACTTCGCCCGCAAGCGTGCCGCCGACCAGGGCGTGAGCGACCTCGTCGACTTCCGCCTGCTCGACTACCGCGATCTGCACGACCGCGACTTCGACGCTGCCGCGTCGCTGGAGATGGGCGAGCACGTCGGCGACCAGCAGTACCCCACGTTCGTGTCGACCGTGCGTCGCGCGCTGAAGCCGGGCGCGCCGTTCCTGGTGCAGCAGATGTCGCGTGCCGCAGGCGACTCGCCCGGCGGTGGGCCCTTCATCGAGGCGTACATCGCCCCCGACATGCACATGCGCCCGCTGGGCGAGACCATCGGTCTGCTCGAGGCGGGTGGCTTCGAGGTGCGAGGCGTGCAGGCCCTGCGCGAGCACTACGTGCGCACCGGTGAGGTGTGGCTGGCCAACCTCGAAGCTCGCTGGGACGCCGTCGTCGCGGTGGTGGGCGAGGAGGTCGCTCGCGTCTGGCGGCTGTACCTGGTGGGCGGCGGTCTCGCGTTCGAGGAGCGGCGCATGGGCGTCGACCAGATCCTCGTCCGCACACCCGACGACCCCGGCGTGTGAACGACTTCGCCACCGGCGAGTTCCTCGCCGCGATCGGTGCCGCCGCCGGCGCGGTGCTCGTGCTGATCCTCGCCACGTGGGTGCTGGGCCGCGCGCTCGGTCGCTACAACGTGATCGACGTCGCGTGGGGACTCGGCTTCGTCGTGGTCGTGTGGGTCACGTACGCGTTGTCGTCGGGCCACGGTGACGACACGCGCCGGCTCGTCGTCGCACTGCTCGTGACGGTGGGCGCCGGTCGGCTGGCGGTCTACATCGCGTGGCGCAGCCGCGGGAAGGGCGAGGACCCGCGGTACGCGGCCATGCTCGAGGGCCACGACGACCCCGCGCGCCGCGTGCTCGGCATCTTCCTCACCCAGGCCGTCGCCATCTGGTTCGTGTCGCTGTCGGTGATGGTGGCGATGTTCGAGACCAGCGAGCCCGGTGCGCTGTTCGTCGTCGGCGTGGTGGTCTGGGTGATCGGCTTCGGCTTCGAGAGCATCGGCGACTGGCAGTTGGCTCGCTTCCGCAACGACCCGGCCAACCAGGGCCAGGTGATGGACCGCGGGCTGTGGCACTTCACCCGTCATCCGAACTACTTCGGTGACGCCACCATGTGGTGGGGGATCTGGATCATCGCCGCCCAGCAGTGGCAGGGCGCGATCACCGTGCTCTCGCCCGTGCTCATGACGTGGACGCTCACCCGCAAGACGGGCAAGCCGCTCCTCGAGCAGGGCATGGCCGACCGGCGCCCCGGCTACCGCGAGTACGTCGAGCGCACCAGCGGCTTCTTCCCCTGGCCGCCCAAGCGCCGCCCCGCGTAGGCCCTCCTCCGAACATCTCGAGGTCGACGTGCGCAGATGACGGTCAACGTCGAGGTGCTCACTGGGAGAGCGGGCCGCCGGGGCGGTCGCCGGTGGCGACGCCACCCTCCTGCGTGACGACGCCCCCCACCGCGGTGGTGCGGAAGCCGCCGGGCGGACGGGTGAGGCGGGGCGCGCCGCCGGGCAGGTCGTGCACGGTGTGGTCGGCGCGGTAGCCGAGCTCGTCGAGCGCGAACACCGTGACGTCGCCCGCGCGGCCGGGCGCGAGCACTCCGCGGTCGCGCAGGCCGAACACCTCGGCGATGCGACCGGTCATCTGGTGCACACCCTGCTCGACCGTGAAGTCGCCGCGGTCGCGCACGTGTTCGGTGAGCAACAGCGTGGAGTCACCCGCACCGCACATCATCTGGAGGTGCGCCCCGGCATCACTCGCGCCGACCACCGTCGTGGCGTCGGCGATGAGCGCGCCCACCTTCTCCGCGTCGTTGTTCGACAGCGCTTCGGCGACCATGCCCGGTGCGAGGTCGTGCTCGAGCACCCAGTCGGCGAGCACGTCCGACGGGTGACCGCCACGCGCGGCGACCAGGTCGGCGAACGACCGGTCGAGGAACTGCTCCTCACCCGCACGCACCGACGTGAGCCGCACCCGGTCGAGACGCGACACGGGGAAGATGGTGAAGCCGTCGCCGACGCGGTCCCAGTCGGCGCGGGCGGCGGCGCGCCACTCGCCGTCGGCGAGCGTGGCCCGCTTCTCGTCCGGCGTCGGGCGCGCGATGAACCTGCCCCACGCGGGGATCGCCACGAACGCCGGCGTCTGGTCGAAGCTCACGTGCAGATCGAACGGGCGCGGGGACACCTGGCCGTACACACGGCAGCCGTCGGCGTGCAGCGCGTGCGCCTGCTCGAGGATCCGCTCGGCGCGGCGACGGGTCGCGGCTGTTCTCGGCCAGCTGGTTCCACGTGCACGACACGCCGGCGGCTCCGCACCAGCGCGCGACGCGGTCGATGTCGACCAACTGGCGGTCGATCTCCTTGATCCACGGCAGGAACTCCAGCACCCGTGGGCCACCCGGCGCCGCGCCGAGGACCTCGATCAGCGCCTGCAGCTCGGCGTCGTCGGCGGCCCGGCTGGGGACCGCGTGCCCGTGGCGGTCCTGGTCGACGAACGACGTCGACAGCCCGCGCGCACCGGCGGCGAGCGACTCGGCGAGCACCGCCGTGAGCTGTGCTCGTTCATCCGGCGTGGCGGCCCGTGTCCAGGCGTCGTCGCCCATCACGTACACCCTGAGGTTCGAGTGCCCGATCAGCGCAGCGACGTTGACCGCCGTGCCGTGTGCACGCAGTGCATCGCGCCACTCCGCGTACGACTCCCACGTCCACGGGATGCCCGTGGTGAACGCGTCGACGGGGATGTCCTCGATGAAGCCGAACACGTCGCTGGCGCCGACGCGGTCGGGTGCCCGCACCGGTGTGAGCGACAGCGAGCAGTTGCCGGTGACCACGGTCGTCACACCGTGCTGTGGCATCGGGTCGACCAGCGGGTCCCACCACAGCGAGGGGTCGTAGTGCGTGTGGCAGTCGATGAAGCCGGGCGCGACGTACGCCCCGCTCGCGTCGACGATCGTCTCGCCGTCGGGTGTGAGGCGCGCACCGATCTCGGTGATCACGCCGTCGCGGATGCGGACGTCTCCGTCGCGCGCGGGCGCGCCCGTCCCGTCGACCACCGTGCCGCCCCGTATGAGCAGATCCCCCGTCATGGTTCCTCCCGGGTCGAGGAGGAACGCTAACTGGCTGCGGCGAGCGACACCTCGGCGGCGCGCAGCCGACGGCCGAGATCGCGCGCGAGGGCACGGGCGAACGTGGGGGCGTCGACGAGCAGTCGATCCAGGTCGGAGGCGTCGATCTGCCACACGGTGAGGGGCGTGACCGCCTCGATGCGGGTGCGGTAGGGACGACGGCCGAGCACGTCGGCGTCGCCGAGGATGTCGCCCGCGGTGATCTCCTTCACCGCCCGGCCCTGCTGGAAGACCGCGCCGATGCCGCCGGTCACGAGGAATGCGGCGGTTGCGACCGTCCCCTGGTCGTACAGGCAGTCGCCCGGCTGCAACTCCCGGGTCCGTGCCACCGCCCGGACCCGCTCGTGGTCGGCCACCGAGAAGCTCTCGAGCACGCCCACCGTCATCGCCATCACCTTTCGTCCGGCCCCCGACCTTGACGTCCCAGAGAGTATGTCTATCACTCTACTTACTTTCGGTGCTAGGGTTTTGTCGTGACCACGGCCGCCGACGCACGCGACACCCGCGACCGCATCCTCGACGCCACCATCCGGTTGCTGCGTCGCCAGGGGTATACGGCCACCGGCATCAAACAGATCGTCGCCGAGGGCAATGCGCCCCTCGGGTCCGTGTACCACTACTTCCCCGGTGGCAAGGAGCAGATCGGCATCGAGGCCCTGGCCCGTTCGGGGGAGCGCATCCGCTCCACCATCGCCCGGGCCGGCGACGCCGCCGACCTGCCCGCCGCCATCAACCAGTACTTCGTGGTCAACGCCGAGCGACTGCGCGACTCCGACTACGAGCGCGGCTGCCCCATCGCCACCGTGGCCCTCGAGACCTCGAGCGACATCGAGCCCATCCGCAAGATGTGCGAGGACGTGTTCGGCAGCTGGCAGACCACCCTGACCCAGGTGTTCGTCGACGCCGGCATCCCCGAGGCCGACGCCGCGCCGTTGGCCACGTTCGTGCTGTCGAGCTACGAGGGCGCGCTCACGATGAGCCGCGCCCTGCACGACATCCAGCCCATGCTCACGAGCGGGGCGGCCGTCGCGTCGGTCCTGCACGCGCACCTGGGCGACGCACCCCGCGCCGGGTAGCTCCCGCCGGAGAGGCCGTCGCGCGAGACTCCCGTCTCGTGCTCGAAGCAGGGTTGTGGGCCGCGCTCGGCCAGTCGGCGTTGCTGCTCGGCGCGCTGCTCGTCGCCCGCTTCCCGAAGCTGACCGAGCCGCGTTGGCTCGGTCTCGTGATGGCGTTCGGCGCCGGTGCGCTCATCAGCGCGGTCACCACCGACCTCGTGGTGCCCGCGTACGTCGAAGCCGGGCGCGCGCCCGCCGGCATCGGGCTGCTCGTCGGCGCCGTCGGGTACTACGCGCTCACGACGTGGCTCAACCGACGCGCCGAACGTGAAGACCCGGAAGAGCCGGTCGAGGAGGCGGAGGATCGCGCCGGCGACGAGGCGCTCCCCGTCGGCGCCGACGCCACCGCGGCACGCAACCTCACCATCGGCATGGTGCTCGACGGCATTCCGGAGTCGATCGCCATCGGGCTCACCCTGCTCGGCGGCGGCACCGTGTCGGTCGCGCTCGTGGGCGCGGTGTTCCTCGCCAACCTCCCCGACGCCATCGGCGTCGCTGCCGCACTCCTCGCCGGGGGCGTCGAGCTGCGCAAGGTGATGCTCCGGTTCGCCGCCATCGTGCTCGTCGGCTTCGTCGCCGGGCTCGCCGGGTACGCGATCCTCCAGCCGAGCCAGGCCGATCTGATCGCCATCATCCAGACCATCGCGGCCGGCGCCATGATCGTCGTGTGCGTCAACGAGATGGTGCCGATCGCGGTGCGCGGAGCAGGTCGTCACGCCGGGCTCGGGGCCGCTGCCGGCTTCGCGGTCGCCGCCTTCCTCTCCACCCTCAGCGGGTGAACGGGGAGCCCGGTCGTGTGCGCGGCCTCGGACCGCCGGCCTACCTCTACCTCGGGGTCGACGACGTGCACGCCGCGATCGACTTCTACGAGCGCGCCCTCGGCGCCGAGTTCCTCTGGCACTTCCGGCGCTTCGGTACCGAGGTCGCCGCGGTGCGCGTGAGCGAGGACGGTCCGCAGGTGTTGTTGGCCGAGCACCGCCCCACCCCGAGCTGCCTCCCGATCTGGACCGTGGCCGATCTCGACGCGCTGGTCACGCGGCTCGCGGCGGCCGGGTTCGCCGACCGCGGCGTCACCGCCGGCACGCCCGACGGACCGGTGCACGTGCTGCGCGACCCCGACGGCAACGAGCTCGGCTTCCTCCAGCAGGACCGCCCGCAGGCACTCGTCGCGCGGTACGCGGACCCGGAGCACGAGGCCGCCGTCTCGAGGCGGTCGTCGCGGGGGTCGTAGAAGGTGCACACTGGCGGCATGGATCTCGAGACGTGTGCGTGGTTGCAGGAACGGATCGACGGTCGGGTCGCCGCCGGTGTGGGCATCGCCTGGCTGGTCGCGTACCAGGTGGCGGTGTCGCTCGAGCCGGTCACCCACCAGCCCGAGCCGTGGTACGGCGTGGGGCTCGCGGTGGCCTTCATGGGTCTGCTGGCGGCCACCGCGGCCGGCCTCATCGCGCAGCGTCGCTGGGGTCTCGTGGTGTCGCTGGCCGCGGGCGGGTTCTTCACCGCACTGTCGGTGGCGTGCCCGCTGTCGGGTCATCACCCGTTCGGCGCGTGGTGGTTCGGCCAGATGGCCTGCGCGCTGGCGATGGTGGGCGGGAGCCTGTTCGCGCTGACTCGTCCTGCGGCTGTGGCTGCGGCGGCGCAGGAGACGGACCGCGTCGACGCCGAGGCGTCGAGCTGACTAGACCACCAGCACCGACTCGATGCGGTGGCCGAGCGGTGTCACCCGCTCACGGCCGCCGAGCGCGGTGAGCTCGAGCAGGAACGTCACGCCCACCACCGTCGCCTCGAAGAACTGGGACACGAGCAGACACGTCGCGGTGGCGGTGCCACCGGTGGCGAGCACGTCGTCGACGATGAGCACGCGGTCGTCGGCGCTGAGCGCGTCGCGGTGCACCTCGAGCGTGTCGGAGCCGTACTCGAGCTCGTAGCTGTGCGCGTGCGTGTCCCACGGCAACTTGCCCGGCTTGCGCACCGGTACGAAGCCGGCACCGAGCGCGAGCGCGATGGGTGCCGCGAGGATGAAGCCGCGCGCCTCGATGCCCACCACCTTGGTGATCGGACCGTCGAACGGCGCCGCGAGCAGCTCGGTCGCGGCACGGAACGCTCCGGCGTCGCCGAGCAACGGCGTGATGTCGCGGAACACGACGCCGGGCTGTGGGAAGTCGGGGATGTCACGGATGAAGGGCCAGAGCTGGTCGGCGTCCACTGCCGCACCCTACGACGCCCCCGGCCGGCCTCGTCCACGTCGTCCTCCACGCCGTCGTGCCGTTCACCCCTGGGCACGGTCGCGCCGACGAGTCCAGAGAGGCGCCCTCGCGCGGTGCAGCAGTAGGGTCGACGGGCGCCGTCAGGTTGCGACTCCGGGGGGAAGCCGACGTGCACGATCTCGTGATCCGGAACGGAACGGTGGTCGACGGCCGGGGCGGTACCCCGGTGCTCGCCGACGTGGCCGTCGACGCCGGGCGCATCACCGCGGTCGGCACCGTCGACCAACCCGGCCGCGAGGAGCTCGACGCCACCGGCCTCGTCGTCACGCCCGGCTTCGTCGACGTCCACACCCACTACGACGGTCAGGTCACCTGGGACCCCCTGCTCACCCCGTCGCTGTGGCACGGCGTCACCACCGTGGTGATGGGCAACTGCGGCGTCGGCTTCGCGCCCGCCGCCCCCGACCGCCACGACTGGCTCATCGGCCTGATGGAAGGCGTCGAGGGCATCCCCGGTGCGAGCCTCCGCGAAGCCATCCGGTGGGACTGGCAGTCCGTCCCCGAGTACATGGACGCGCTCGACCGCATCCCGCGCGCGCTCGACGTCGCGGTGCAGGTGCCCCACGGCGCGGTGCGCGCGTACGTGATGGGGGAGCGCGGCGCGGCCAACGAACCCGCGACCGACGACGACATCGCGCGCATGGGCGATCTCGTCGCCGAAGGCGTCGACGCCGGCGCCGTCGGTGTGAGTGCGAACCGACTCGAGTTGCACAAGGCGGTCGACGGTCGCGAGGTCCCGGGCACGTTCGCCACCGCCGACGAGCTCACCGCGCTCATCCGTGCCGCGGGCACAGGCTCGCCCGACGCGGTGTACAGCACGATCATGCCCGGCGCCGCCGGCACCGACCGCGCCGTGTGGGACCGCGAGATCGAGATGCTCGCGACTGCGTCACGCGAGACCGGCGTCGCCATCACGTTCGCGTTCGGTGGGAGCTCCGGCAGCGAGTGGCGCGACCGCCTCGCGCGCATGGAGCGCGAGAACGCGAACGGCGCGCGCATCGTCCCGCAGGTGAGCTCGCACGGGCAGGGCCTGTTCTGCGGGCTCCGTACGAGTCATCCGTTCCGCGGCCGCCCGAGCTACGACGCCATCGAGCATCTTCCGCTGGCCGAGCGCGCCGCCCGCATGGCCGAGCCCGACGTGAAGGCCGCGATCCTCGCCGAGCGTCCCGAGCCCGGTGTGCCGCGCCTGCGCGACCTGATGCTGGCGCAGGCCGACGCGGTGTTCCCCTCGCACCTGGTGCCGGTGTACGAGCCCGATCCCTCCACCAGCCTCGCCGCGCAGTCGGTGGCGCAGGGGCGCGACCCGGAGGAGCTCCTCTACGAGTGGACGATCGCCGACGAAGGCAACGCGCTCGTGCACTACTTCCTCGGTGGGTACGCCGGCAGCCTCGACGTGCGCGCCGAGCTGCTGGTGCATCCGGAGACCGTGCTCGGGCTCGGCGACGGCGGCGCCCACGTCGACCTCATCTGCGACGCCGGCTACCCCTCGTTCCTCCTCTCCTACTGGGTGCGGGAGCGTCCTCGCGGCACCATCCCCCTGGAGAAGGCGGTCCAGATCCTCACCAGTGAACCGGCCATCGTCTACGGCCTGCGCGACCGTGGCGCGGTCGAACCCGGCCTCAGGGCCGACCTCAACCTCATCGACCCGATCGCGGTCGCGCCGGGCGAGATGGAGGTGGTGCACGACCTCCCTGCGGGCGCGAAGCGCGTGTTGCAGCGCACCGACGGCTTCGTGGCCACGATCGTCGACGGTCAGGTCGTGCAACGCGACGGCGTCGACACCGGGGCGCGTCCCGGCCGCGTCGTCAGGAGCAACCCGTGAGGCCCATGAGGACGAGGGTGGTGTAGGTGCCTCTCCTCCCCGATCCGGAGCCGCGCCCCCGCCGGTTCCCGATCATCTCCGTCGACGACCACCTCATCGAACCGCCCGACCTGTTCGAGGGCCGCATGCCCGCGCACCTCGTCGACGTCGCGCCCCGCCTCGTCGAGTTCGACAACGGCAAGCAGGCATGGGCCTACGAGGACAACCTCTTCCCCAACATCGGGTTGAACGCGGTGATCGGCCGGCCCAAGGACGAATGGACGATGGATCCGGCGCGCTTCGACGAGATGCGCAAGGGCTGTTGGGACATCCACGCCCGCGTCGCCGACATGGACGTCGCCGGCATCTGGGCCAGCCTCTGCTTCCCGTCGCTCATCGCCGGGTTCGCGGGCGTCGCGTTCGCCAAGAGCAACGATCAGGAGCTCGGTCTCGCGTGTGTGCGCGCGTGGAACGACTGGCACCACGAGGTGTGGTCCGGGACGTACCCCGAGCGCATCATCCCGTTGCAGCTCGTGTGGTTGCGCGATCCGGAGGTCGCGGCGGCCGACGTGCGCCGCAACGCCGAGCGCGGCTTCAAGGCGATCACGTTCCCCGAGAGCATGAACAACCTCGGGCTGCCGTCGGTGCACACCGACCACTGGGACCCGCTGCTGCGCGCGTGCGAGGAGACCGGCACCGTCGTGTGCATCCACACCGGGTCCGGGCAGATCGCGCCGCCGACCTCGCCGGAGTCGCCGCTCGAGCAGAGCACCACGCTCTTCCCGGTGCACGGGATGCTCGCGGCGGCCGACTGGTTGTGGGCGCGCGTCCCGCTGCGCTTCCCGGAGCTCGATGTGGCGTTCTCCGAAGGCGGACTGGGGTGGGTGCCGATGCTGCTCGACCGCCTCGACTACGTGATGGAGCACTCCGCGTCGGGGATGGCGAACGCCTGGGGCGACGGCACCGACGCGGCGGGAGCGATGCTGTCGCCGTCGGAGGCGGTGCAGCGCAACTTCTGGTTCTGCTCCATCGACGACCCGACCACGCTGCAGGTGCGCGACCGCATCGGTGTCGATCACATCATGGTGGAGAGCGACTACCCCCACGCCGACTCGTCGTGGCCCGACACCCAGGCCCTCCTGGCGGATCGCTTCGCCGGCCTGCCCGACGCCGACGTGGCCAAGCTCACCCACGAGAACGCCGCCCGCCTGTTCCGCCACCCGCTGCCTCCCGGGTCCTGGATCCGTTCCCGCGCCGTCGGACCCGAATAGTTCGGGGTCGCCCGCCGCAGGTCGGGTGGGGGCGCGGACGGGCTACACTCGGGTGACCGGGCCGCTGCTGTGCAGTCAAGCGGCAGGCCCGAACGGTGTCGGAGCGTTGTCCACCGCACCGGACTTCGAGAGCGTCGCAGGGCGCCCTCCAGAATCGCCTTCTGGCGGTGACCACGATCAACAGCACGACCACCACCGAGCATCCGGCGCCGCGCGTCGACGACTCGACCCTCGACCTCTACGTCGAGCTCGAGGCCGACGACCTCGCGACCCCTGAGCAGCTCGACGTGCTCGAGGCCGACAAGCCGGCCTGGCGCTCGTCCCTGCTGCGTCTCCTCGTCGACGCCGACGAGCACCTGGTCGCGGCCCGTCGCCTCACCGGCGAGGAGCGCGACCAGGTCGTCGCCGACGCCGAGCACACCCACCGGATCCTCACCGAGGCGCTCGCGCGCCTCACCGGCGAGCGCCGCCCCGCGCCTCCGGGCGTGGCCGAGGCACCACGCAACCAGGGCAACCAGGGCAACCAGGGCAAGCACCCGAACGCGGACGGCAACGGCAAGCAGGCCCGCGAACCGGACGTCATCGAACCGGGCGTGGTGCGCCTGCAGCTCTCGTGGGAACCGGGTCGGGTCGTCGCGTGGGCCGGTGGCCCCGGGTGTCCCGTCGCCACCGCGGACGAGGTGGCCACGTTCCTGGCCGAGGCCGAAGCGCCGGCGGCACCCTGGGTCGCACACCCCGAGGTGAACGTCCCCGGCGGCGAGAAGGCCTCCGCGGTGAGCGCGCCGGTGGGCGAGGTCCTCGGCTGGCTCGTGGCCGCCGGCTCCGGCGACGTGCGCGACGACGTCGGTCCGAGCGTGCGCTGGCTGGGCAAGGTCGCGATGTGGGCGGTCGAGCTCGCGGCGCGCGGCGCGATGGTGCCGGTCCTGCGACAGCGGCGACGCCGGAGCGGCGCCGCACGCGGTGACCACGCGTCGTACGCGGTGCGCTGGACGCCCGCGCTCGTCGATCCCGAACGACTCGCCGACGTGGTCGACGCCATGCCCGGCAGCGTCGCCGCGCTCGACCCGAGCGTCGACGCACGCGCGGTCACGCGCTCCGCGCTCACCGGCATGGTCGACGCCATCGGTCGCGACAGCGCGCGTCGCATCGAGGTCCCCGCGGCACCACCCGTCGTCCGCACCGGCAACGACGTCACCGAAGCCTTCCTCGCCCGTCTCGACGGCAGCGCGTTCGACGCGCCCACGCGCGTCGCCGGCGAGCTCGTGTCGCGCGCGGAGCAGTGGTCGCGTTCGGTCACCCGCGAACACGCCGCGCTGATCGTCCGGCTCGACCCTCCCGACCGCACCGGCGTGTGGGACCTCGAGGTGTTCGTGGCCAAGGCCCGCTCGTCGGGGAAGGGCTCGGGCAACGGCAAGTCCGGCGGCGGCAAGGTGCTGGTGCCGGTCGAGCGCGCCATCGTCGACGACCGCTCCAAGCGCTCCGACCTCGACCACGACGTCTCCCGCCTCGAGCGCATGCTCCCCGCGCTGCTGCGCGCCGGGACCGACCGCCGGGGTCACACCATCCTCAGCCAGGACGAGGCGTGGGAGCTGATGACGGTCACCGGCCCGCGCCTCGCCGACGCCGGCTTCGACGTGCGCGTGCCCGAGCTGTCCACCCGCAAGGCCACGCCGAGCCTGCGCCTCTTCACCGAGGCGAAGGAGACCGCGGTGGGCGCCAACCAGCTCGCCAACGTGAGCTGGTCGGCGGTGTTCGACGACGTCGAGCTCACCGCAGCCGAGATCCGCGAGCTGGCCAAGGAGGCCCGGCCGCTGATCCGCTCGGGCGGCAAGTGGGTCGCGCTCGACAAGGCCGACCTCCGCGCCGCCGCCGACGCGCTCGCGGCCAAGGCCGACACCACCCAGCTCACCGGCGCCGACATGTTGCGCCTCGCGCTCGGCCTCGAGGGCACCACGCTCGCCGGGGGCATCAGCGTCGAGGGCGGGGGCTGGGCGGCCGAGCTGCTCGCCGCCGCGGCCGACGTGTCGGGCGAGCCGGCCCGGACGCCGAAGGGCTTCGACGGCGAGCTGCGCAGCTACCAGGCCGAAGCGCTGGCGTGGCTGGGGTTCCTCGATGCCGGCGGCATCGGCGGCTGCCTCGCTCTCGACATGGGTCTGGGCAAGACGCCCACCATGCTCGCCCACCTCCTCGCCGCCAGCGACCGGGGACCTGCGCTCGTCGTCGCGCCCCCCGCCGTGGTCGGCAACTGGGCGGCCGAAGCGGCTCGCTTCACGCCCGGTCTGCGCGTGCTCGTGCACCACGGCCCCGGTCGCGCCGCGCACCACGAGATCGCCGACGAGGTCGACCAGGCCGACGTCGTCATCACCACCTACGGCACCGCGGTGCGCGACATCGACGCCATCGCCGAGGTCGACTGGGCGTGCCTGGTGCTCGACGAGGCGCAGGCGGTCAAGAACCACACCAACGAGACCGCGCAGCAGCTGCGCCGGATCGCGGCGCGCACGCGCGTCGCGCTCACCGGCACGCCGATCGAGAACGGCCTGGGCGACCTGTGGGCGATCCTCGACTTCACCAACCCCGGTCTGGTCGGACCGCGGCCGCAGTTCATCGCCAGCCTGTCGGGTGACGAGAACGGCGGTGGCGTGGCGGGAGGCGCGGCCGGGCGTGCCGCAGCCGAAGACGCGCTGCGCGCGCTCAACGGCATCCTCGTGTTCCGGCGCACGAAGCTCGAGCCCGAGATCCAGGCCGAGCTGCCCGACAAGATCGACCAGCTCGACCACTGCGCCATGACCGCCGAGCAGATCGGCCTCTACCAGGCGGTGCTCGATCAGCTGGTGCTCGCCAACGACCTGCCCGAGGGCGAGGAGCCCCGCAAGGGCCAGATCCTCGCCGCCATCACCGCGCTCAAGCAGATCTGCAACCACCCCGCCGCCTACCAGGACGACGACCGTCCGCTCGAGGGGCGCAGCGGCAAGCTGGCGCGGCTCGAGGAGATCGTCGATTCGGTGTTCGCCGCCGGGGAGCGCGTGCTCGTGTTCACGCACTTCGCCGAGTGGGGTCAGAAGCTCGCGGTGCATCTCACCAAGAAGTTCGACCAGCCGATCGAGTGCTACCACGGGGGCCTGTCGCGGGGCGTGCGCGACGCCATGGTGAAGCGCTTCCAGGAAGCCGACGGCCCCGCCGCGTTGGTGCTGTCGCTCAAGGCGGGCGGCACCGGGCTCAACCTCACCGCCGCCAACCACGTCGTGCTCTACGACCGGTGGTGGAACCCGGCGGTGGAGGACCAGGCCCGCGACCGCGCCTGGCGCATCGGCCAGACCAAGACCGTCATCAGCCACCGGTTGGTGTGCCCCGGCACCGTCGACGAGCGCGTCGAGGAAGTGGTGGCCGGGAAGCGCCGCATCGCCGACCTCGTGCTGCCGAAGTCGAGCTCGCTGGCCGACCTCGACACCGGCCAGCTCAGCGCCGCGCTCGGCATCCGCGCCGACTCGGTGCTCACGGAAGAAGACGACGAATGAGCCCGTCCCGTCGACGTCGAGGTCGCGGGGGCAAGCCCGAGCGCGCAGCAACTGCGTGACTTCTGGGGCGAGGACGTCGACGACCCGGTCGACGACGAACCCGCGCGGGTGATCACCCCGGGCGTCGACCCCACCGCGTTGGTCGAATCGCTCGGCCCGCTGCCGTTCCCCGGCGCCGGGCTGGCACCGCACTACTTCCAGGCCGTGTACGAGCGGGCCGCCGGTCTCGCAGTCGCGCTGGCCGCCGCCGCCGGGTTGCTCGAGGTGTCGGGCGGCGCGGTCGTCGCAGCGGACGATACGGTGCCCAGCGCATGAGCCACCCCCATGAGCGCGACGCGTGACCGAGACCGAAGCGCAAGTCGTCACGCCGGGCTTCGTCAACGGGCTCGGCATCAGCCTCTGGACCGAAGGCGATCTCGCGTTGGCGCGTGCCGAGGTGCAGCCGGAGTACTTCAAGCCCGGCACCGATCGCGTGCGTCTCGGGGTGCTGGCCACGCTGGTCGACATGGTGGCGGGATCGCCGGCCCACGCGATCATCAACCCGACCGTCGACCTCCGGGTCTCGCTCCTCGCGCCCGCCCCCACGAGCGGCAGCATCGAGCTGGTCACCCACCCGGTGAAGTCCGGCCGCCTCCTCTTCGTCGGTGAGACGCTGCTGCACACCGGCGACCCCGCGCAGCCGTTCGCCCGTTCCGTGTGCACGTTCATGAACAAGCCGCTCGACGCGGAGCGCACCGGCATCTTCCCCCTCGGCCAGCTCGGTGCCGAGCACTACGACGCGTCGCTGCAGGTGCGCGAACCCGAGCCGGGCGTGTTCGAGATGGACAACCACGAGATCGTGCGCAACGGCGCCAACGGCACCGTGCAGGGTGGCGCGCAGGCGCTGCTGGCCGAGCTCACCGGCGAGCGTGCCCTCGCCCGCGCCGGTCTCCTCGACGGCGACGGCGACTTCGTGGCCATCGACCTGGAGATCCGGTACCTCAACCGGGTGAAGGAGGGTCCGGTGCGCGCGCACGCGGAGATCGTGCCCAGCACGTTCGGTGGGCCCTGGGTGCGGGTGGCGACCACCGAACCGCCCGCCGACAACCGGATCGTGTCGCTCACCACGCTCCAGTACCGCAGCGTGTCGTGACGGCCTCGTGAGCGAAGACCGCACGGAGCCCCGCTGGATCGACGACGACCGCGGCCTCGACGAGCTGGTCTCGATCCTGGTCGACGAGCCGGCGTACGGCCTCGACACGGAGTTCATGTCGGAACGCACGTACTGGCCGCAGCTGTGCCTCGTACAGGTGTCGTGGGCGACGGGCGTCGCGCTGGTCGACCCGCTCGCGTGCGACGTGCGTGCGCTCGAGAAGGTGTTGCGCGCGCCGGGCACGATGATCACGCACGCGGGTGCGAGTGACCTCCCCATCCTCGACCGCGCCATCGGTGCGCGTCCGACCTCGTTGTTCGACGTGCAACTCGCCGCCGGCTTCGTGGGACTCGGGCTGCCGTCGCTCGGCACGCTGGTGTCGGCGCTGCTCGACATCCGGCTCGACAAGTCGGAGCAGCTGGCCGACTGGTCGAAGCGCCCGTTGTCGGAGGCGACCCGGCGCTACGCGGCGGCCGACGTCGAGCACCTGTTCCCGATGACGGCGGAGCTGCACCGCCGACTGGCGAAGTTGGGACGCGAGGAGTGGGCCGCGAGCGAATGTGAGGTGCTGCGCACCGCTTCCGACCGGCGCATCGATCCCGACGTCGCGTGGTGGAAGATCAAGGGGGCCTCGTCCATGCGCGGCGAGAAGGCGCGCGTCGCCCAGTCGGTGGCGGCGTGGCGCGAGCGGCGGGCGCAGCAGCTCGACGTGCTCCCGCGCTTCGTGCTGCCCGACCTGGCGCTCGCCGCGGTGGTGGGTCGCCCGCCGAAGACACGTGACCAGCTGTTCGCGCTGCGAGGCGTCAACCGCTTGCCCAACGACGTCGTGCGCGAGCTGCTCGACGTGGTGGAGTCGGGCCGGGAGATGCCCAAGGAGCAGTTGCGCCTCCCCGAGAAGTACGACGACGGTCCCGAGCTCGACGCCGCGGTCGCGCTCCTGGTCGCCTACGTGGCCGAGCTGGCGCGCCGCGAGCGGCTGGAGAAGCAGCTGTTGGCGACGCGCGACGACGTGAAGGCGCTCGTCTACGGACGCCCGAGCCGCCTCGACTCCGGCTGGCGGGCCGAGATCGCCGGCCACGCGCTCCACCACCTGCTCGAGGGCAAGGCCGTCATCCGCCTCACCGACAACGGCCGCCACCTCCACCTGGAGCAGGACTGACCCGCAACTTCCGCAACGTCGGGAGGCCAGGACCCGGCGGAGCGGGCGGCGAGCTCGATGCGGCCGGTGACTAGGAGCAGGTCGTCGGGGCGGGCTTGCCCGCGACGCGATCCTTGAGCCACCGCACCACGTCGTCCTGCGCGGCGACGATCACCGAGCCGTGCGTGGCGCCGTCGTACACGCGGTAGTCGACGGTGTCGCCCGCCGCGCACGCCTTGGCGTCGAAGGCGTCGGTGAGCACCTTGGGGATGGTCGTGTCGGCGCTGCCCTGCACGATGAGCACCGGCGCTCCGGCCGGGCGATTGCCGGCGGAGTTCTCGTGCAGCAGTGTCTTGATGGTGGGGATCGACAGGGGGTCGTGCGCGAGCACCTCCGGCCCGCTCCGTCCCTGGAACGCGGTCATCACGTCGCCCGAGCACTGCGTGGTCGCCGCCTCCGACTTCACCTCGGCATCGGGCGTGAGCACGGCGGCGGGATCGGCGTCGGGGTACGCGGCATGGAAGCCCTGGATGCCCATGGCCAGGTACCCCGCGCCGCCACCGATGCTCGCCGCGAGCGGGAGGATGTGCTCGACGTCGGCCGCGGGCGCCGCCGCCGCGACGCCGAGCACGTCGAGCTCGGGCGAGTACGACGACGCCAACTCGCCCGCGAACAACGCCGACTGCCCGCCCTGTGAGTGCCCGGCGACGAGCACGCGGTCGCCCGCGCCCGAACCATTCAACGCACGCGCCGCGCGCGCCGCGTCGAGCACACTGCGCCCTTCGCTC
This sequence comes from uncultured Actinomycetes bacterium, assembly GCA_963720765.1. GTDB lineage: Bacteria > Actinomycetota > Acidimicrobiia > IMCC26256 > DASPTH01 > DASUAS01. Next base: position 38,725 of record CAVRGS010000004.1, on the reverse strand, counting down.
TCACCGACGAGGTACGGGTGCACGCCGGGCGTCCCGAGTCCCTCGTAGTCGGTGGCGGCGACGACGTACCCGGCATCGACGAGTTGCTTCACGTACGGGATCGCGCTGGCGGCGTCGGTCTGCTTCGACGGCGCGCACTGGTCACCCAACCCGGTGGTGCCGTGCGCCCACGTCACGATCGGCCGCCCGCCCTTCGCAGCCGTGGCGGTGGGCACGACGACCACGCCCGACACCGCGATGTCGCGGCCGTCGACCGCACGCGAGTGGTACAGCACCTTCCACGCCTTGGCGCCCGACGGCGCGGTGATCGGCGTCGACCGGATGATCGTGCCCGGCGCCTTCTTGGCCATGTTGGCCGGCGGCGTGTAGAAGTCGCCGCCGTCCTTCACCGCGGCAGTGGCCGCGGGCGTGAACGCGGCGAGGCTGAGGCCGACCGTCGTCAACAGGAGGGCGATGACACGAAGCTGACGCATTCGCCTGGAGGCTAGGGCAGCCGTCCGTCGAGTGGTGCCCGCCTCCACCGAGGCAGGAGACTGCGGAGAATGTTCACCATCGGGCGCAACTTCCACGCCATCCACATGACCGACGACCTCGCCGCGCTCGGCGCGTGGTACGAGGACGTGTTCGGGATCCAGTGGTACGTGCTCCACAACTACTCGCCGGAACTGCACCGCCACGCCTCGCTCGGCGTCGTCGGCGAGCTCTGCCTGGAGCCGATGCAGCCGGCGTTCGAGGACGAGAAGTGGAACAAGGGCCCGATCGGCCGCTACTACGAGCGGTCCGGCGTCAGCTGGCACTCCATCGCCTGGTACGTCGACGACGTCGACGGACTCACCGAGCTCCGTGACGCGCTCGAGGACGCCGACGTCGAGCTCCTCGCGCTCCTCGGGGGCAAGCTCGAACACGACGAGGACGCGCCCGAGGACCGCCCGATCTTCACCCATCCCAACAGCACGGTGACGCAGCTGGAGTTCATGGTCCCGCACCCGTGGATCCCGGATCCGCGCCCGCACCCGGCCCACCAGGCCGGCTGGTGGCACGACGAGCATCCGCTGCACATCCGCAAGACGTCGCACTTCACGCTGGCGACGCGCGAGGTCGAGCGTGCACGCGACCTCTACGTGAACGTCATCGGCGGGACCCTGTTGCACGAGGGTGAGAACGACCTGTTGCACACGCGCAGCGCGTACGTCGCGATCGGACGCGACGACGTGGTGGAGATCGCCGAGCCACTCGACGACGGCACGCCGATCGCGGACTACGTCGAGGCCGAGCACCACGGCCTGTTCGCGATCTGGCTCCAGGTGGACGACCTCGCCGATGCGACCGCCCACCTGCAGTCGAAGCAGATCGCGCCGTCGCTCGAGGACGGCGCGTCGTTCCTCTCCGATCCGGCCACCACCATGGGTGTGCACTGGGGCGTCACCACCGCGCCGATCGCGAACGACACCCGTCCCGACTGGTAGCGCGGAACCTTCAGTCGCCCAGTGCGTCGGCGGCGAGCTCGGCCCGGAAGCGCTGGTCGTCGCGTGCCCGGAAGTGCGGCGACACGTAGCGCGCGAACAGCTCGAGCGAGCGGTTCCAGCGGTCGATGGTCACCCATTCGCGCGAATTGAACAGCAGCGACCCGAACCCGCCGACGGCCTCGTCGAGCCCGTGCACCTGGGCGATCACGTCTTCGGGTGAGCCGATGATCCACGGCACGTTCTCGACCATCCAGTCGAACGTCACCTCGGCGTCGGGCATCGATGCGTCGCGCTTCATCAACGGCGCCAACCCGATCTTGAACAGGTAGTCGTACGACTGCTTCAGCGTCTCGCGGATCTCCGCCATGGCTGCGTTCTTGGAGTCCGACACGTACACCTCGCGGCAGATCCGCCAGTCGTTGCGCGCCGCCACCGGATCCCGTCCCGCGCCCTCCGCCGCCTTCGCGATCGCGTTGCCCTGCGCGATGAGATCGGGCATCCCCGGGTTGTCCTCGATCTGCACCGGCGTGAAGTAGATGCTCAGCGCCGCGTACCCGCGCTCCCCGCACAGCTCGAAGTTGTGGGTGCCCGACATGCCCGCGATCGAGAACTGCGGGTGCTCCTGATACGGGCGCACCTGGATGCGCTTGTGGTCGAGCTGCCAGAACTTCCCGTCGAAGTCGACGGAGTCGGTGGTCGAGAACAGCAGCTCGATGATGTCGATCGCCTCGCGCATGCGCGGCGACGCTTCGTCGCCCACCTGGAAGAACAGCTTGTCGCTCACCAGGCCGCCGCCACCGAAGCCGTAGATGAGCCGGCCGTGGGTGAGGTGGTCGAGGAACGCGAGGCGCTCGGCGACCATGAACGGGTCGTGGTACGGCAGGTTGATGGTGCCGGTGCCGAGGGCGATGCGGCTGGTGAGTGCCGACGCCTTGGCGATGAAGATGTCGGGCGCGGGGATGTTCTCGTAGGCACCGGTGTGGTGCTCGCCCACCCACACCTCGTCGTAGCCGAAGCGCTCGGCGTACGCGATCTCCTCGAGCTTCAGGTCGTAGGACAGCGTCCAGTTCGACCACGGAAACGGCTCGGGCATCAGGAACAGACCGAACTTCACGTGCACCCCCCGGTGAGATGCGGCAATCTACCCCCGGGTGTGACCTCGGGCGCTCGGGCTCAAGGCGGGGTGCCGAGTGCCGAGCAACAGGGGATGCACGCAGGTCTCGTTCTCCATCCCCCGGCCCGGGAACGGGTCGGCGACCACGTCCTCGATGCCCTCGGACCGCTCTGGACCCGGGTCGACCACGTGCCCTTCGGCGCCACCGTCGACATCGAGCACGTGCTCCTCGGCCCGTCCGGGATCTCGGTGATCACGACGATGGGCGCGCACGACGAGCTGGCCGAGTCGGTGACCGAAGCGCGGTGGCGGGCCCGCAAGATCACCGCGCTGCTCGGGCGCGTCGCGTGGGTGCCGGCGTGCCCGGTGCTCGTCGTCTCCGAGCTGGCCGAGCTCGCGATCGTGGGGAGCCACACGATGCACGACGGCGTGCTGCTCGTCCGGACCGTCGACCCCGAGAGCTGGATCACCCACCTCGAGGCGCAGCCGACGGTGCTCGACGACGCGACCATCGGCGAGATGCTCGACGTGATCGTCACCCACATCCAACGCACCGACGCCATCGTCAGCACCTACACGCGCTGAGGAGAACGAACGAGCGCGGAGGTCAGTAGCGCTGCAGGGTGACGGTCGCTTGCGCGACGAGCAGGTCGTCGGCGCCGGCGTCGAGGGCCTGGACGCGACACACCACGTGACCGTCGGCTTCCCGCACGACGACGGTGTGCGTGCGGATCGGCCCCACACGCCCGCTGGCGAGGTAGTGGATGTGCAGGTCGCTCCCCACGTGACCGGGCACGACCGCCTCGGCCGCACCCTGGAACACCATGCCGAGCACGCCGCCGTTGATCCGGCCGCGGCTGTTGCGCACGTACGGCGAGTTGGCGAGCTCGACGACACCTCCGGCCGCGTCGATCACCTCGAGGCCGATGCGCTCGAGCAGCGGCGCGCTCGGGAGGTCTTCGGTGCGCTCGAGGTGCCGACGGACGCCGACGGTCGACAGCGGGTCCCAGGTCGCCGACGCGGCCGACGTCGACGCCGGCACGCGCGCGAACGTCACCAGCCCGGTGGCCACGCGCGTCAGTTCGATCGGATCGGTGAGCTCGTCCATGTCGGTGAGGCCGTCGCCGTCGTAGATGTCGACGCCCACGACGACCAACCGAGAGCCGGCGCGGGTGAGATGGCTCTCGACGATCGTGGGGCCGTGCACGAGCGGCGCCGACTCGTGGAGCATGAGGTCAGACGTCGCGGTCCAGTCGGGGCTCGACGCGCACAGCCCGACCATCGCGGTGTTCACGTCGACCAGTCCCACGAGGTAGCCGAGTCCGGCGGCGCCCGAGGCGTCTCGTACCGCGTCGGTGAGCGGTGACATCGACCGCGCCGACGTGACGCTGGTCTGCTCGGTCGTGATGTCGAGGTCGCTGATCGACCCGCCCGCAGGCGAGGCGGCCGGCACGGACGTCTCGGTCATGAACCAGCGATTCAAGCCGATGGGCGGGCGGCGACCCAACGTCGGGGGTTCGTCGGGAGGTGGTGATTCTTGCGTGGTTCTTGCCCGGCGTTAACTCGCCGTCCCTACGGTCGCGTGGTCGGTCGCTCTTGGCCGGCACCGACCCGACGACCGGCACCGACCCGACGAGGGGAACGCGTGGCACCGCAACGACACGTGGAGCGCGACAACGGCATGCGCCGCATCTCGTCGACCACCCGCTGGCTCGCCGGCGTGGGGTTCGCCCTGGTCGCGGCCTTCTCGCTGTACTTCGGCGAACGAGCGTCGTCCGCGAGCAGCAGCAGCTCCTCGACGCCCGCGGTGACCGCGCCGATCGCCACCGCCGCGCCCGCGACCGACGCCGGCTCCAGCGCGTCCCCGTCACCGCAGCCGACGCAGACCGCGCCGCCGATCACCTACCCGCCGCAACGGCACACGCGCTCCAGCGGTTCGTAGCCACCGTGCACCGGTCGTGAACCCAGTCCTCGCGCTCTCCGGCGGCACCGTCACCTGGTACATCGCGCGCGCGACGGGGATCGTCACCCTGGCCTTCCTCACCGCCAGCGTGCTGCTCGGGATCCTCACGTCGTTCCGTTGGAGCAGCCCGAGCTGGCCGCGCTTCGTCGTCGAGTTCGTGCACCGCAACGTGTCGTTGCTCGTGCTGGTGTTCCTGGCCATCCACGTGGTCACGGTCGTGGCCGACTCGTTCGCGCCGATTCGTTGGATCGACGTGGTCGTCCCGTTCATCTCCGCGTACCGGCCGTTCTGGCTCGGTCTCGGCGCGGTTGCGTTCGACCTGCTCCTCGCGCTCGTGGTCACGAGTCTGCTGCGACACCGCATCGGCTTCCGCACGTGGCGCATCGTCCACTGGCTCGCGTACGCGTGCTGGCCGGTCGCCGTGATGCACGGGTTCGGTACCGGATCCGACACCAAGTCGGGACCGGTGCTCGCGTTCACCGCCGTCTGCATCGTGGCGGTGCTCGCCGCCGGCGCGCTGCGCGTCGGGGCCGGTCTCCGCACCCGACCCGGCGCGCGGGCCTTCGGCCTCGGCGTGGTCGTCCTCGCGCCGCTGCTCCTCGTCGCCTGGCTGGTCTCCGGGCCCCTCGCCAGCGGGTGGGCCCGCAAGGCGGGGACGCCGGGCACGGTCCTCGCGGCCTCGTCGAGCGGCGCAACCGGCTCGTCCGGCTCGTCCGACTCCACTGCCGTCGGTGACACCGCGCCCACCACCGCGCCCACCACCGCGCCCGCGTCGACCGGCGCGTTCACGGCCGCCGGGTTCGACGCCCGCGCCGCGGGCACGCTCCACGAGAGCGCGCCCGACGCGAGCGGACAGGTGGTGGTGTCGCTCGTCGGCACGCTGTCCGCCGGGGCGAACGGCCAGGTCGACGTCGAGCTCACGGGCAAGCCCCTCGCCAACGGCGGCGTGTCGATGTCGTCGGGCACGGTGACGCTGTCCGACGGTTCGCACTCCTACCGGGGGTCGGTGGTCGGGCTCGGCGACGCCCAGATCATCGCCGACATGCCGGGCCCCGGTGGCGCCCAGTGGCGGGTGACGATCGACGTCACGCAGCTCGACCAGCAGCGCGGCGTCATGACCGCCGACGTGCACGCCGCGCCCGTCCAGACGGGCGAGCGCCGCGGCGAACGCGACGAAGGCGGCGAAGGATGAGCCCAGACGCCCCCACCGGGCTCCCACGCCTCCTCGCATCGTCCCCGGCGAGCCACCACGAGCACGTCGCTCGGTACGGCCCGCTCCCCGAGCTGCGTCGACGCGCCGAGCGGAGCGAATTCCTGGCCATGGTCGAGCGCAGTGGCCTGCGCGGTCGCGGCGGCGCCGGCTTCCCCACCGGGCGCAAGCTGCGCGCCGTCGCCGATGGGCGCCATCCCGTCGTCGTGGCCAACGGCGCCGAAGGCGAACCCGCGAGCCGCAAGGACCGCGCCCTGTTGCAGCACGCGCCGCACCTGGTGATCGACGGGGCCGCGGTTGCCGCGCGTGCAGTCGGCGCTTCCGAGATCCACTTCGTCGTCGACCGCGGCGACGGCGCGGGTCGGGCGTCGCTCGACGCGGCCCTGCACGCGCGCGCGAACGAGATGCCCCGTCCCGGCGCGTGGCGGATCGACGTCGTGCCGAGCCGCTACGTGGCGGGTGAGGAGAGCGCGACGGTCAACTTCCTGAACGGCGGCGAGGCCAAACCCGTCTCGGTGCCGCCCCGACCGTACGAGCGGGGGGTGCGCGGTCGCGCCACGCTCGTGCAGAACGTCGAGACGCTCGCCAACCTCGCGCTCATCGCCCGCTACGGGCCCGAGTGGTACGGATCGGTCGGGACCACCGACGAACCCGGGTCGGTGCTCACCACCGCGGTCGGCGCGGTGGCGCGCCCCGGCGTGTACGAGTTCGCCCTCGGTACCCCGTTCACCACGCTGATCGAGGCTGCGGGCGGGCCCACCGAACCGCTCGGCGCGCTGCTGGTGGGCGGGTACTTCGGCACCTGGCTCGACCTCACGACCGCCGAGCAGTTGGTGCTCGCGCACGGAGTGCTCAAGCGATCCGGCGCCACCCTGGGCTGTGGCGTCGTCGCCGCGCTCCCGGCGTTGAGCTGCGGGGTCGTCGAGACGGCACGCGTCGCGCGGTACCTCGCCGGAGAGAGCGCCGGACAGTGCGGTCCGTGCGTCCACGGACTCGATGCGATCGCCACCGCGCTCGAAGCGCTCGCCGCCGGCCGCGCCGCGCGCGGCACCGTGGCCACCGTCGAGCGTTGGCTGGGTGACGTGGCCGGGCGTGGCGCGTGTCACCTCCCCGACGCCGTCGTCGGCTTCGTGCGCTCGTCGCTCGCGGTGTTCGCCGACGACTACCTGCTGCACGAACGCAAGGGTCCGTGCTCGGGATCGGCCCACGCGCCCGTGCTCCCGCTGCCCGCCGCCACCGCTCGGGACCTGAGCTGGCGATGAGCAAACGACTCGTCGTCGACTTCATCAAGTGCGACGGCCACGGCATCTGCGCGGAGCTGTTCCCCGAATGGGTGCGCCTCGACGACTGGGGCTACCCGATCGTCGACGGTCGCGACATCCCACCGGCCCTGCTGGCCCACGCCCGCCGCGCCGTGACCGCGTGCCCGTCGCTGGCGCTGAAGCTCGAACGGGGGACCGGCGGATGAGGGGTCGTCACCAGGAGGCGTTCGAGCGTGAGCTGGCGGCGTCGGCGCTGTTCTCGGCGCTGGCCCCCGAGCAGGTGCACGAGCTCGCCCGCTCGGCGACGCGCATGCACGAACCGAAGGGGATGGTCTTCTCGAAAGAAGGGGAGCGCGGCGACGAGCTCGTGGTGCTGCTCGAAGGCGCCGTCGAGGTTCGGCGTGACGGCGAGGTGCTCGCCACACTCGGTCCCGGCGACCACTTCGGCGAGATGGCGTTGCTCGACGACACCGCGCGTCGCTCGGCGACGGTGGTCGCGGTGACGCCGGTCGTCGTCGCCTACGTGTCCCGCCATCACTTCGACACGTTGCTCACGGACAACCCGTCGATCCGCGACGCGGTCGCGCGCGTCCTGCAGGAGCGCTCGGTCGTTCCCGACGAGTAGCAGGCGATCAGATCTCGAGCGGTTCGTGCTCGATCTGCTCGACCAGGGCGGCGAGGCTCGTGTTGTCGATGCCCTTGCGCAACCGCCACACGAACATCGCCCCCATCGTCGCCGCCGCGGCACCCGCACCGACGATCGAACCGACCTCGACGCGCGTGAACAGGTCGTTCGACGAGACCAGCGTCGCCACCACGAACATGACCACGCCGACCAGCCACGACACCAGCACCTGGCTGAGCGCGTTCAACGCGATCAGGCCCTGTGAGAGGGTGAGGGCCAGGATGAACATGCCGCTCCCGGCGGCGAGGAGCGCGAGGTCGAGGTTCCCGAGCTCGAACTTCGACCCGAAGAGCAGGTGGCCGACGGTCGGGCCGAGGGTCGCCCCGCCGATCACACCCACCAGGCCGATCCCGCTCACCACGAAGATGAGGTTGCGCATGCCCCGGCGGAAGTCGGCGGTCTGCCCCGCGCTCACCTGCGCCGCGAGCCTCGGCAGCAGCGCTGCCTGCACCGCCTGGAAGAGCAGGATCGGGATGCGCGAGAGGAACAGGCCCACGATGAAGTCGGCGACCGCGGTGCGCTCGCCCGGGGTGGCGAGGAGCTGCGCGCCGAGGAACGGCGCGTAGCTCAGCACCTGGGCGAGCATCGATCCCCCGAGCAGCAACCCGAGGTTGGTCGACAGCTCCGACCACGGTGCGGTGGGGCCGGGGATCATGAGCTGGCCGCGTTGGCCGCGCAGCGCGACGAGCGTGGCCAGCGCGGGCGGGATCGCGAGGCACAAGCCGAAGCCCAGCGGATCGGTCGACCCGATCGCCACGAGCACGATGCAGGGGAGCAGCCGGATGATCCCCTCGGCACCCATGCTGACGCCGTAGGCCCCGAACGCACCGACGCCCGCGAACGCGCCGCGTGCGAGCAGCTCGAAGCCGAACGTGAAGAGCGCGACGACCAGACAGATGACCAGACCGGCGTTGCCGGCGAAGAGGCTGTCGACCACCGTCGTCGTCAGGGCGAGCACGATCGTCGCCAGACCGAGGCTCGTCGCGAAGATGAGGCCGATCACACCGGCGCGGCGGATGACCGGCGCGCCGCCGATGCCGTGCGCGCGTCGGGCGGCGAGGGCCCGGCCGACCTCCTGCTCGACGGGCAGGAAGATGCCGGGGGCGAGCACGAACACGAACACCCACAGCGCGTTCGAGCGCGCCGTAGTCGGGCTTGCTCAGGCCTCGGAACGCGAGGATCTGGAAGAGGTAGGTGGTGATGCCCGACACCACGAGGCCGACGCCGACCGCGAGTGTGCCGTCGGGCAACGGGAGCGCCGCGACGAGGCTCTGCGCTCGCTGACGGGCCGAGAGGTTGGCGGGGGCGGAATCCGCGTCGGTCGACACTTCGCTTCCGCGTTCGGGACGGATGGGACGGGCGCGGGCAGCGCCGCCAGGCAGGGTAGGAGCGGGGCGGCCTCGCACGCCGCATCAGCGCCGACGGCCCCGGGGACTCTGACAGCATGGGCCCATGAGCTCGGGCCTGGGAGCAGCGGTCGTGGGGAGCGGATTCGGTGTGATCACGCACGCGCGTGCGCTCGACGCCGCCGGCATCGAGGTGCGCGCGCTGGTCGGCCGTGACCCCGACAAGACCGCGCAGCGCGCCGCGCTCTTCGGCATCCCGCACGCGACCACCGACCGGGCCGAGGCGTTCGCGCGCGACGACGTCGACGTGGTCGCAGTCACCACGCCACCGCACACGCACGCGGCGATCGTGCTCGACGCGGTCGCGGCCGGGAAGCACGTCTTGTGCGAGAAGCCGTTCGCGCGCGATCTCGCCGAGGCGCGCGAGATGCTGCGCGCCGCCGACGAAGCCGGCGTCGTCCACCTCCTCGGCACCGAGTTCCGCTTCGCCCCCGGCCAGGCGCTCCTCACGCGCACCGTGCGCGGCGGCGCGATCGGCGAACCGCGCTTCTTCCTCTTCGTGCTGCAGCTCCCGACGTTGCACGACCCCACCGCCGAGATGCCCGGGTGGTGGGACGACGCCGCCCAGGGCGGCGGCTGGCTGGGCGCGCACGGCACGCACATGATCGACCAGGTGCGCACGACGATGGGCGAGATCACGCGCGTGTCGGCGGCGCTCGAGACGTTGTCGCCGCGACCCATGACCGCCGACGACACCTACTCCGTGCAGTTCGAGACCGCCGACGGCGCCACCGGTCTGCTCCACAGCTCGTGCGCCACCGGCGGCCAGTTCGTGGTCGCGCTCAAGGTCACCGGCACCACCGGCTCGGCGTGGACGCAGGGTGACGAGGTGTGGCTCGACACCGGGGCGGGACCGGCCCAGGTGCCCGCCGCCGACGACCTGCCCGCGGTCGCGCCGGTGCCGCCGCCGGGCGAGCTCCTCCACACCACCTACGACATGTGGCACTCCACCGGCATGGACCTCGCGCCGTACACGCGTCTCTACGAGGTGATGCGCGACCGCATCCTCGGGTACGAGATCCCCGAGGATCCGATCGCCGGCACCTTCGAAGACGGCGTCGCCAACCAGGCCGTGGTCGACGCCGTCCGTTCGTCGTCGGCCCGTCGCAACTGGACCGAGGTGACCCTTTCGTGAACTCGGGAAGGTCGTCCGCCACATCCGGCCGTCTCGGCGTCAAGCCCGAGGCCTGCGAGGCCGAAGGTGCACGGATGGACGTCGGGGGACTCCGAGCGCGATGCCCCACACCCTCCCCCGGGCCGGTACCGTCGCGAGGAGCGGCCCGCTGCTCCTCCCCTCCATCGCCCGGCCGCCCTCATGCCTGATCTCTCTCCCGAGCACTTGTCGGCCGCGCTGGTCGGCGACCCGTCGTTCGTCGACTCGCCGCCGCCTGCACCGCTGCGCGGCGTCGACGGCCCCGCGGTCGGGCGCATGGTGCGCAAGGGGCTGCCGTGGATCCTCGGCGGTGGCGTCATCTACCTGCTCGCCCCGTCGATCCTCGGGGTGCTGGCGGCGTCGAACGAGTTGGTCGAGATCGACTGGTGGTGGCTCGTCGCGCTCGTCGCCGCGCAGATGCTCGTGCTCTACCTCACCTGGTTGCTGCAGCGACTCCTGATCCAGGAGCGCTCGGGCGAGGGGCCCTCACTGGCGCTCATCGCCTCGACGCAGCTCGTCGGCAACGCGGTGGCCACCGCCGCGCCCTTCGGTGGCGCGGCCGGCACCGCGGCGCAGGTCCGCGCGCTGCAACGGCGTGGTGTCGATCCCCGACGCTCCACCTCGGGCATCCTCACCTTCTCGCTGCTGCAGGTGGCGTCGGTCGGCGCACTGGCGATCATCGGGCCGATCATGGTGATCTTCGGCGTCGCGGTCCCGGCGACGTTGGCCAAGACCGCGCTGCTCGGCTGTGGCGCGCTCGTGCTCATCACCGTGCTGCTGGTGCTGGTGCTGCGCACCGACCGCGCCGTCGACTGGATCGGCGCCGCCGTCGGGAAGCTGGTGCCGCGCCACAAGAAGCGGATCATCGTGACGCTGCGCCGCGAGCGTCGCCATCTCCGCCGCGCGCTGTCGGGACGGCATCGCGCACCGCAGGTGCTGGGCGTCGCGCTGGCGCGCTCGATCGCCGACTACCTCTGTCTGCTCGCGGCGGTCGCTGCGGTCACGCCCACCCCCAACCCCGCGCTGGTGCTCATGGCCTTCGTCGCGGCCGCGGTGCTGCGCATGCTGCCGTTGACCCCGGGTGGTCTCGGTCCGGTCGAGGCCGCGCTGATCCCGTTGCTCGCCGCCGCCGGCCTGGAGAAGTCGGGTGCGGTGCTGGCGACGCTGGCCTACCGCATGGCGTCGCTGTGGTTGCCGCTGCTGTTCGCGATCCCCGCGGTGTGGTGGCTGCGCCGCCACGACAACGCCGAGGACCAGAAGGTCGCCGTCGCCGCGAGCTGAGCGTCGGGTGGCGAGGGTTCATCCGCCCCATCAGGTGTCGACCCGGACCGCCGAGCCCCTCGAGGTGCGCGAACGCGCGGCTACAGAAGTTCCTCCCATCGACCGACGATGAGGCGGTGACACACGTGGGCGGTTTCGAAGCGGTGGCAGTCGATGAAGGACCACGGTCGCGCGCCCCGATCGACTGGCTCGCCCAGTACCGCCTCGATCCGGCGACGAACTGGTCGGAGTGCCGAGTCCTCGACCTCTCCCTCACCGGTGCCCTGATCGAGCTGGCAGGAGAGCTCCCCGGCGACACCCCCGGCGACACGCCCGGAGACCGTGATGTCGGTCAGCCGGTCTTCCTCCAGATCAGCTCCATCGCCGGCGACGACGTCGGGATCGTGATGCGTGCGGTCGTGGTCGCCCACGGGCGAGGGACGACGGGATGTCCGGTCGTCGAGATCGAGTTCGACGCCCGCCGCGAGGAGAGCATCCTCCTGCACCTCCTGGTCCGCCTCCGCACCCTCGTGTGAGGCGCCGGTCCTCAGCGACCGTTCAGGCGTGGTGGACTTAGCTCACAGGGAAGTTCCCCAGCTGGAGTGATGATGACCACGATCGAGACGCCGCCGCCCGCCGCTCCCGAACCCGCTCCGACCGAGCGGCGCAGCGGGTTCTACGTCGCCCCCTGGGTGCTGGCGGTGCTCGGCGGTCTCGTGCTCCTCGCCGCCGGCTTCGTCGTCGGGCGCGCCGTCGACCGCGGCGGCCACGGCGACCACCGCGGTGACGGCCCCTTCCGTGGCGGCCACGGCGGCGGCGGTCACCCCGGCCTCCGCATCCTCGTCGTGCTGATCGTCCTCGCGCTGATCATCACCGCCGTCGTGCTCCTCGTCCGCCACTTCACGACGTCCCGGAGCGACGCGGCGACGCTCGAGTCCGCGACGAGCGCCTCGAGCGCCGAGCAGGTGCTCGCCGACCGCTTCGCCCGGGGCGAGATCGACGAAGCCGAGTTCGTCAGCCGCCGCAACGCCCTGCGCACCTAGCGCGCACCCGTCGGCCCCCGCCCCACGGTCACAGCTGGACCGTGACCTGGAGGAAGGTCGCCGGGATCACCGTCGTGTCGTCGTCACCGCTCGTGTTCTGCGCGGTGAAGAGCTCCTCGAGCTCGCGCCACAGGTCGTCGGCCCGCCCGTCGGCCTCCGCCGCCGCGAACGCGTTCATCGTCGGGCCGTAGTAGTCACGGAACTCGCCGAGGTACGCGGCCGGCGACATCGGCGCGACGAACGTGTAGGTCGCCCGCTCGCACGTGATCCGATCGGCGTGCACGCCCGCCTCCGCGAAGCGCTCGACCACGTTCTCCTCGATGCCCCACGTCACCGGGCTCACGAACCCCTCGGGTGGCGGCGGTGAGTAGGCGCCGCTGATGCGCAGGAGCTGCGCGACGAGGGTCGGGTCGCCAGGGATCCAGTTGCCCATCACGATCCGTCCACCGGGACGGGTGACGCGCACCATCTCCTTGGCGACGTCGACGGGCTTCGGCGCGAACATCGCCCCGAAGATGCTGACGACGAGGTCGAACGACTCGTCCTCCAGGCAGTAGAGATCGCTGGCGTCGCCCTCCTGGAACCGGAGGTTCGCGAGCCCCTCCGCGGCCGCGCGCTGGTTCCCGGCCGCCACCAGGTAGCTGGCGATGTCGACCGCGAGCACCTCCGCGCCCAGGCGCGCCGCCGGCAGCGCGGTGGTGCCGTCGCCCGAGCCCAGGTCGAGCACCGGCATGCCGTTCGTGATCCCGAGCTCCTTCACCAGCGCCTCACCGCTGTCGCGCATGCTCGCGGCGATGCGCGTGAAGTCGCCCTTCTCCCACAGTGCCTTGTTCGCGTTCATCTCGTGTCTCCTCCTCAGGCGAGCGGCGCGGCCGTCGTCGGGTCGATGGTGGTGTGCACGAGCTCGATCACGTCGCACGGGAACCCGCCGCGGCGTGCGTGCTCCCGGATGATCTCGGCGTCGGTCGCGTAGTAGACGCAGGTGATCCTGTCGTCGCTCACGTAGCTCTGGACCCACTGGATGTCCGGGCCCATCTCTCGCAGCACCGCGTTCGACCGCGCCGCGATCGCCTGCAGTGCGGTGCCGTCCATCTGCCCGGCGCCGGGCACGGTCCGTTCGATGACGTACTTCGGCATTGACGCCTCCTTGCTCGTGCGTGTGGCTGCCTGGTGGTCTGTCGTGGTGGTGTCGACCACGAACGTACGGATCACGGCCGAGTGCGTCATGAGGCATTCACCCCACCTCTGTCCCGCTTGTCGGCGACGGCGATATCGTCCACCTGTGTCGGATTCGGGAGTTCGGCTCAACGAGCTGTTGATGGCGCTCTCGCTCGCCACCGACCTCGCATTCGGCCAGCCCGCCGAGCACATGGTCCGTTCGGCCCGGATCGGCATGCGGCTCGGGGAACGGCTCGGCCTCGACGACGCCGACCTCGCGGTGCTCTACGACGTGAGCATCCTCACCTACGTCGGCTGTCCGGTGTTCGGCGACAAGTCCGCCGCGCTGTTCGGCGACGACATCGACTTCCGGGCCAACGTCGTGCAGATGGACCTCGCCGGCTTCGATGCGCGGATGTTCATGATGCGCCGCGCCGGTTCCGGGGGCTCAGCCGCCAACCGGGTCGCGCAGGCCACCCGCCTCATGGCGACCGGCGGCAAGCCGGTGATGGAGCAGATGGCCAACCACTGCGCGGCCGCAGGACTGTTCGCCGATCGTCTCGGCCTCGCCCCCGAGGTGCGCGCCGGTCTGGAGCAGGCCTACGCGCGCTGGGACGGCAAAGGTGTTCCCTCCGAGCTGCGGGGTGACGGGCTCGCGCTCGCGGCGCGGGTGTCGCACGTGGCCGAGGCGTGCGAGGTGGTGCACCGACTCGGTGGGCTCGACGAGGCCGTGGAGATGGTGCAGGCGCGCACCGGCACGCACTTCGATCCCGCGGTGGCCGCCGCGGTGAGCACCGATCCCGACGGCTTGTTCGCCGGCATCGACGTGGAGGCGGTCGACGAGTTCCTCGACGCCGAGCCCGTCACCCGGCCGCGGATGACCGACGACGAGCTCGACCACGACCTCGCGGCCATCGGCGACTTCTGCGACCTGCGCTGCACCTGGTTCGCCGGTCACTGCCGCGGCACCGCCGCGCTCGTCGCCGCCGCCGGTGAGCTCCTCTCCCTCGCACCCGACGAGGCCCGGCTCGTGCACCGCGCCGCGCTGGTGCACGACCTCGGTCGCTTCGGCGTGCCGGGAACGGTGTGGAACAAGCCGGGGCCGCTGAGCGCCACCGACCAGGAGCGGATGCGACTGCACGTGTACTACGTGGAGCGCATCTTCCAGCGGCCCGACCCGCTCCGCCGGATCGGGCTGCTCGCGGCCACGCACCACGAGCGCATGGACGGTTCCGGCTACCACCGTGGCATCGGCGGCCCGATGCTGTCGACGCCCGCGCGTCTGCTCGCCGCCGCCGACGCGTACCACGCGATGACGCAACCGCGGCCCCACCGCGACGCGTTCGACCCCCGAGGATGCCGCGCGCGAGCTGCGCGCCGAGGTCGACGCGGGGCGGCTCGACGGCAATGTGGTCGACGCGGTGCTCACGGCGGCGGGGCACGCGGTCGCGAGAGCGCGGCCGAGTGCAGGACCCGCGGGACTGACGGCGCGCGAAGCCGACGTGCTCGGGCTGCTCGCGCAGGGGCAGTCGAACAAGGCGATCGCGTCGACGCTGGGCATCAGCGTCAAGACCGTCGGCAACCACGTCGAGCACGTGTACACCAAGCTCGGCGTGACCAATCGTGCCGGCGCCGCGCTGCGGGCGATGGAGCTCGGGATCGTCGGCCCCGCTCCGGTCGTCGCCTGAGAAGCTTGCTCTCGGGCGCTGGCCGCGTGAAGATGGATGTCGTTCCCGGCTGATTCGCCCGCGGCTCGGCCGGTGCTCTCGAGGAGGTCAACATGACGGTGCTCGCACTCGATCCGACCACGGGAGGTGTCGACGTCGGTGCACACCTCGCGCTCGGCACCCCGGCCCCGGAGCCTCGAAGGCCAGGTGCTCGGCATCGTGGCCAACGGCCTCGGGATCTCCGAGGTGATGTTCGACCGCCTCGGCGAGCTGCTGCGCGAGTCCGACGGCCTCGCGGGTGTGGTGAAGGTGGTGAAGCCGAGCGTGGCGGTGCCGCCGTGGCCCGAGCAATGGGCCGAGATCGTCGAGCACGCGACCGTGGCGGTCACCGGCTTCGGTGGGTGCGGCAGTTGCAGCACGCGGTCGATGCGCGACGCGCTCGACCTCGAGGCGATCGGCATCCCGAGCGTCTGCGTGGGACACACCGCGCTGCTCCCGGCGGTCGAGGCGCTGGCGCGTCTCGTCGGCGCGACCGACTACCCGATGGTCGACGTCGGCTACCCGGCCAACCCCACCGGAGTGTGGCTGAAGGAAGAGGCTGAGGGGATCGCCGACCTCGTCGTCGACCGCGTGCGCGCTGCCCTCGTCGCTCCGCAGTGACGGACACGCCCTCCACGTCTACGGCCTACAGCTACGACGACGACGCGGCCGCGATC
Organism: uncultured Actinomycetes bacterium; assembly: GCA_963720765.1. GTDB lineage: Bacteria > Actinomycetota > Acidimicrobiia > IMCC26256 > DASPTH01 > DASUAS01. The sequence continues at coordinate 22,622 of CAVRGS010000004.1, read as the reverse complement.
GAAGACTTCTTCGAGCGCGGCTTCACCGACGGGTTGCCGGTCATCCCGCCAACCCCCGAGCGTGTCGCGGCGATGCTCGGCGGGTTCGCGCCCGACCTGGTGCTCGGCGAGGTGCCGACGCGCAACGTGGAGGTCACCGCGGAGAAGACCGCGATCAACGCGGTGATGGCCGGGTGTCGGCCCGAGTACTTCCCGACCGTCGTCGCCACGGTGCGCGCGTTCCTGCAGCCGAAGGCGAACGCGCACTCGACGACCGCAACGCTTGCCGGTGCCGCGCACGCGGTGATCGTCAACGGTCCGGTACGCACGGAGATCGACGTCGAGTGCGGCCAGGCGTGCTTCGGCCCCGGCTTCCGCGCCAACGCCACCATCGGTCGTGCGCTGCGGCTCGTGATCCGCAACGTGTGCCGGACGGTGCCGCACGTCCTCGACCGCGCCACGTGGAGCTGGCCGCTGCGGTACTCGTTCTGCTTCGGTGAGGACGAGGAGCGCAGCGACTGGACGCCGCTGCACGTGCAGCTCGGCTACGCGCGCGACGAGAGCGTGGTCACGGTGCAGTCGGTGATGAACATGGTGCCGCTCCTCGAGTTCGGGGCCGAGTCGACCGCGATCCTCGACACGTTCTGGCAGGTGGCGCGCACGCAGGGCCTCGGTCGCGACGAGTGGGCCGGCGATGATCGCGGCATCGTGCTCGTGGTCGGGCTGGAGCACCAGCGGCGCTTCCTCGACGACGGGTGGACCAAGGAGAAGATCGCCGAGCACCTCTACCCGATGCTCACCGCCGAGGCGACCGGACGCTTCGACCGCAACCTCTCGCTCGCGTCACCGGCGAACATCCTGATCGTCGCGGCCGGTGGTCCGGGGATCGCGCAGTCGTGGCTGTTGCTGCCGCACCTCGCCGTCCCGACGCACGAACGCATCGTGAGCGCGTGAGCCAACCCGTGCTGAGTGCGGCTGCGCAGGCGACCCTCGACGAGCTTGCTGCCATCGTCGAGCCCGACGGCGCGCGGCTCGTGGTGCGCGACGCGAGCGCGTCGAAGGTCACGATCGAGCTCGACCTGTCCGCGTCCGACTGCCCCGAGTGCGTGCTGCCGAAGGATCTGCTCGTCGACATCCTCAGCTCGAGGCTGCAGGAGTCCGATCCCGACCTCCGCGCCGTCGAGCTGATCGACCCGCGCGAGGAGAGTGACGACGGGTCGGTCGGCACGCACTGAGTCGCTCCGCTTGCGCGATCGGCGGCCAGGCAGAAGGGTGGTGGCACGCCGAGCAAGGGGATTCGCCATGTCCGACCAGCACGAGCGCTTCGAGGTGATCGACTCCGACGGGCACGTGATCGAGCCCGACTCGGTGTGGAGCGAGTACGCCGAGCCCGAGTTCCGGGAGCTCCTCCCGCAGGGCGTGGGCGGGTACGTCCAGGCCACCGGCATCACGCGTGCGTATCCGGACATGCCGTCGACCTTCCTCACCGAGCAGGGCGAGGACCACTGGGAAGCGGTGGCCGACGACACCGACTGGGAGGAGGAGTCGAAGCACAAGATGGCGCGGCCCGGCGGCCACGACCCCGTCGCTCGCCTCGTCGACATGGACGCCGAGGGCATCGACGTCGCGGTGCTGTACCCGACAGCGATGCTCACCTGGATCGAAGAGGCCGACATCTTCGGCGCCGCGTGCCGCGCCTACAACAACTGGCTGCACGACTACTGCTCGGCCGATCCCGACCGGCTGTATCCGGTCGCGCTGGTCCCGTTGCAGGATCCTGAGGCCGCGATCGTCGAGATGCGGCGCGCCGTCGCCGACCTCGGCGCGAAGGCGGTGATGATCCGTCCCGCGCGCTACATCGGCGACCTCAAGCTCAACGATCCCGCCTACGACCCGTTCTGGGCCGCGGCCGCCGCGCTCGACTGCCCGATCGGCGTGCACCCGTCGCCCCACGGCGACATGGCGAACAGCTGTCGACTGCTCGGCCTCGCCGACGGTGTCGTCAACCCGACCGAAGGGCTCGCGCTGCGCCAGGGTCTCACCAACGCGTTCGACCTGCAGATGGCGGTCGCCTACTTCGTGCTCGGCGGCATCTGCGAACGGCATCCGAACCTGCGCGTCGCGTTCCTCGAGGGAACGGGCGGGTGGATCGTGCCGATGCTGCAGCGGTTCGACCACCAGTTCGAGATCTTCGGCAGCTCGGATCAGCAGACGCTGCCGAGCGAGGTGTTCGCGCGTCAGTGCATGATCAGCTTCGATCCCGACGAGGTCGCGCTCGCGTTCACCGCCGAGCACCTCGGGGCCGACAAGATCCTGTGGGCGTCCGACTACCCGCACCCCGACGCCAAGATCCCCGGCGTGGTCGACGAGCTGTTCGACGCGGTGAAGCCGCTGCCCGACGAGTCGCAGCGCCAGATCGTCGGCGCCACCGCGCGCACCTTCTACAAGCTCTGAGCGCGCGCGACTCGGTCGCGTCAGGCGCCGCCGGACGGGCGAAATCGTGTGTTGCCCGACATGCTGCGTGAAGGGCGCGCAACGCACGTGCACCGCCGCGCCGCGGTGCGCAGTTACTGTGCGCCGATGCGGAAGCTCGTCACGCTGCTCGTTCTGCTCGCGTCATTGGTCGTCGGCACCGGTGTCGCCCACGCGGTGTACGACCCCGAGCGCACCGGTGACCCCGCCAACGGTCCCGCGCAGCTGACGATGGACGGCGTCGGTCCCGGTCACGGCGTCATCGGGTACCTCGGACCCATCGGCAGCGTGTCCGACCCGAGCGTGCCGTTCCCCACGTCCAACCCCACCGATCCGCCGTTCACCTTCAAGGCCGAGGGCTTCGCCGGCGTCGTCCTCGGTGACCCCGGCGACGGTGGCGCCGACGTGCTGCTCTACTGCATCAACATCCGCACCGACACGTTCGGCGGTGTCGGCTACAACCTCGGCACGTGGGACGCCGCCAACGTGTCGAACGTCGGGTACGTCGCGCAGCTGCTGAACAACTACTACCCCGCGGTTCCCGCGCAGCCCGCGCTCGGGGACGTGAACGACCGCGCCGCCGCGGTGCAGGCGGCGATCTGGTACTTCAGCGACAACTACGTGATCAGCACGAGCGATCCGCTGCACGACACCGTCGCCGCGATCGTGAACAACGTGATCGCGCTCGGCCCGCTGGTGAACCCGCCGCCGCCGAGCCTGCAGATCGACCCCGCCACCGACAGCGGGCCGATCCAGTCGTTGGTGGGTCCCTACACCGTCGTCAGTCCGGAGGAGAACGCGGTGGTGAGCGCCACCGGCGGGTTGATGTTCGCCGACGCCTCGGGCACCACGCCCATCGCCAACGGCACGGCGGTCGCGAACGGCACCCAGATCTGGCTGCGCCGAGATTCCGTCGGCAGCGTCACGTTGAGCGCGACCGCGACCGCAGCCGTCCCCAGCGGCAACGTCTATCTCTACGCGCACAACATCCCCGGCGTCGACGACGCGCAGAAGCTCATCCTCGCCGAGGCCGGTGAGGTGAGCACGACCGTCGACGCGAGCGCCGACTTCTTCGACACCGCGTCGTTGATCGTGAGCAAGACCGTCGACGGTCCGGCCGCGGGGTTGCAGTCCGACGTGACCATCGCGGTCACGTGCGGCGACACCGCGCTGCCCGACTTCGTGATCCCCGCGGGTGCCACTGGGACGACGTCGACCACCTACGACGACATCCCCACGCCCACGACCTGTGACGTGACCGAGACCGTCGACGGGGTGAACGGCGCGGTGCGGGTCACGACCGCGAACCCGACGCAGACGGTCACGTTGGCCGGCGACGCCACACCGAACGATCCGGTGACCGCGTTGCCGGTGACCGACACCTACGAAGCGGCGACCGCGTCATTGCACCTGAGCAAGGTGGTGAAGGGCTCCGCCGCAGGGTTGCAGTCGGAGGTGCGCATCACGGTGGTGTGCGGCGCGACCACACTGCCCGACTTCGTCGTCCCGGCGGGGACGATCGGCACCGCCACCGCCGTCTACGACGACATTCCCACGCCGGCATCGTGCGCGGTCACCGAGACCGTCGACGGGGTCAACACCGCGGTCACCGTGGCCACCGTCAACGGGGCGCAGACCGTCGCCCTCCCCGACACCGGTGTCCCCGGCCAGTCGGTGTCGGCACTGGCGATCTCGAACACCTACGACGCCACCGCGGTGGGCCCCGACGTCGTCGTCATCCCCAAGCCGATCGCGCTCCAGCCCGACTTCACCGGCTGAGGCCGGGAAGCGTGCTCCCCGGCGCGCACCTTCGACGCGCTCTGACCTACGAGCGGTCAGAGGGCCCCGAGCACCGTCTCGGTGTGAGCGCCGAACGCGGGAGCCGGTCCCCGTGGGTCGACGAGGTCGTGCAGGGGTGATCCCGGCAGCTGCAGGATCCTGCCCTCGTGGGGAACGTCCACGAAGAACCCGCGCGCCTCGAGGTGGGCGTCGGCGAGCAGTTCCGGCGGTGTGAGCACCGCGAATGCCTCGATGCCCGCCTGCTGCAGGCGTCGGGCCAGGTCGTCGGCATCGTGGTTGCGAGTCCACGCGCCGATCGCGGTTTCCTGCCGGTCGAGCGTGAGCTCGGCGGCGACGGGTGTCGGACGCAGGTCGGGTGCCCCCGACACGTCCGCGAGTCGAAGCACGTCGTCGCCGTCGGCCAGACGGATGGCGATCCAGGCATCGTCCCCGCGACAGGGGAACACGCCCTGGAGTGCGCTGCCGCGTGACCGGTTCCCGATGCGTGCGAGGTCGTCGCCGGTCTCCGCCGCGCCGAGCAGCTCTTCGCCGCTGAGCGCGACGTATGCCTCCATCTGCGAGAGGTCGAACCACCCACCGCGGCCGCGCTCGTGGCGCTCGCGCAGCCCGCGGAGTGCGGCGAGTGCGCCGAGCAGCCCGCCCACGCCGTCGGGGAGGGTGTGACCGAGCCGCATCGGCTCGTCGCCCGCGAATCCGGTGCGGGCCTCGATCGACGACGCCGCCTCGATGGTCGGGCCGTACGAGCGGCGGTCGGCCCAGGGGCCGGTGCTCCCGAAGCCGGACAGCGACACCGCAACGAGGCGGGGGTTCGCGGCACAGAGCTCGGCGGCGCCGAGGCCCATGCGATCGAGGACACCGGGGCGGAAGTTCTCGACCAACACGTCGGCCTCGGCCGCCAGCCGTGCGACGGCTGCTCGTCCGTCGGCGGTGCCGAGGTCGAGCACGACGCTCTCCTTGTTGCGGTTCATCTTGAGGTGGAAGTGGTGCATCACCACCTCGGTCTCGGTCGCGTCGGCCCCCGGCTCGCGCCGGGAGTGCGGGCGCTCGACCCAGATCACGCGCGCGCCGAGGTCGGCGAGGATGCGCGTCGCGCTCGGTCCGGCCCAGAACGCGGTGAGGTCGAGCACGACGACGCCCGCGAGTGGCAGCGCGGGATCTCGCGCGCTCGCGAGGCGCGACGGTGGCGATGCATCGTCGGCGCGCGTCGCCGGTGCGCGCGCGCGGCCGGCACCGGGTTGCCCGGCGCGCGTGCCGAACCCGCGGGCGACGGCACCTCGTCCCAGAACTCGCGTGCCTCGAGCTGCGGATTGGCGAGGACCGCGCGCGCCCCGTCGACCGCGGCGGCCGCGACACCATGGGTGAGGAGCTCGGACACGACGTCGTCGGTGGTCCGTGCGCCGAGGAACTCGTGGAGCACGGCGTCGAGCTCGTCTCGGTGCTCCCAGCGCGCGGCCGCGTCCCGGAAGCGGTCGTCGGCCGCGAGGTCGGGTCGACCGATGGCGATGAGCAGACGGTCGAACTCCACGTCGGTCACCACCCCGAGCGACACGTACCCGTCGCGACACGGCCGGACCACGAGCGGATACACCTCGGTGTAGCGACCGGTGCGCGTGCGCACGACGCCGGCCGCGAGGCGCGAGAACGTCGACTGGTGGACGTTGAGCATCGACTCCATCGTGCTGACGTCGATGTGCCGTCCCCGCCCGGAGCGCCGCCGATCGGCCAACGCGGCCTCGGCGGCGATCGCCGCGGTGTACCCGGCGACGTACCCGCAGAGGTGCTCGGGCCCGAGCAGCGGCGATCGGTCGGGTGGTCCGGTGAGCGCCAGGTACCCGCCCGCGGCCCAGTCGGCGACGGGACCTCCCCGCCAGGCCGCGTGCGGACCCGTGGTGCCGAACGAGCTCGTGGTCACCTCGACGCAGCTCGCCGGCACGGGACGGAAGTCGGGTTGCCCACCCACGCCGACGAACCGGCCCTGATCGAAGCTCGTGAAGACCACGTCGGCGTCGGCGCACAACGCGCGCGCCGCTCGGTCGTCGACCGGCGCGGGCACGATCCGCTTGTGCGCGTCGAGGTAGCGACCGAGGAGGGTGTCGTCGGGCGCGCCGACACGGCTCACGTCCATCCCCGCCATGGCCAGCAGCTTCGCCGCGAAGCGACCCGCGACATCTGCGCTCGCGTCGACCACCTTCACGTCGTCGACAGTCCGTCCGGTCGGAGCAGCTCGGCGAGGAGCGGCGCCGCGAACGCCCGCTTCGCCGCGAGCACACCGGTGGGCGGCAGTGCCGCCAGCTCCTCCGCCAGCGCGATCGCAGTGGCGCGCTCCTCGCCCGACGGGCACACCCGGTTGGCGAGACCGAGCTCGACCGCCTCCGCCGCGCTCACCCGACGACCGGTGAGCAGGAGCTCGCGAGCAACCGCGATCGACGTGAGGTGGGGCCACACCAGTTGGCAGCCGGGCGACGGTGCGATGCCGAGGCGCACGTGCGGATCGCTGAGTGACGCGTCGTCGCCCATCACCACGAGGTCGCAGAGCGCGGCGAGCTCCGCACCGAAGCCGACGGCCGGGCCCCGCACCGCGGCGACGATCGGGACGTCGAGCGTCAACATGGCGCGCAGCAGCTCGGTGTGGAGCTCGCTCAGCTCGTCGTGCACCGGGTGGTGCTCGCCGCCGAACGTCGCCAGCAGCTCGGCGTCACCGCCGGCGCAGAAGGCGCGCCCGGAGCCCGTGAGCACGACGGCGCGCGTCGCGCCGTCCTCGGCGATCTCTCGCCAGCGTTCGTTCACGCGGCGCTGCATCGCGAGATCGGCCGCGTTCAGCTTCTCGGGCCGGTGCAGCGTGAGCACCCGCACCGCCCCGAGCTGTTCGGCGAGCACCCGCTCGTCCTCGTCGGGTCGCTCGGCCGTGCTGCGTTGCTCCGGGGTCATGGGCCCGCCTCGAGGTCGGTCGCGGGCCGGGATCGTACCTGGGGGCGCGGGTGCGCGGTGCTCCGCTGTCCCCGTGCAGGGCCCCTCCATCGTGATCAGAGGCACGTCGCGGCGAGGTCGCGGGCGAGTTGTTCGATGACGTCACGACCTTCGAGATCGTCGAGCAGGTCGCTGCGGAAGCGCGTCGAGCCCGTGCATCGCGCCCAGCAGGTTGCCGGCGATCGAGCCGGTGCTGTCGCTGTCGCCGCCGTGGTTCACCGCGAGCAGCAGCCCGCTGCGCACATCGGTCGCGACGAGCGCGCAGCACAGACCGATGGCGAGCGCTTCCTCTCCGACCCATCCGCCACCGAGACCCTCCAACGCTTCGGGCGTCACGTCACCCGACGCCGCGAGCGCGAGCGCACCGTCGATCGCGGCTGCCGTCTCCTCGTGCTCGGGCCAGGTGACCAGCACCGCTCGGGCGTGTTCGACCGCGTCCGCCAACGCCTCGCCGCGCAGCACCTCACCGACGACGTGCGCGAGCACGCCGGCCGAGAGGTAGCCGCTCGGGTGTCCGTGGGTGAGCGCCGCGGCGCGGGCGCCGAGCTCGAACCAGTCGCGGTCGACCGCGCCCGCCGGCGCCGCGCGCATGATGCCGCCGCACCCCTTGCTGTCGTTGATCGGCGACTCCGGCGTGCCGCCGCCTCCCGCGTACAGCGCGGTGAGACACGTGTTGCCGGGCGCACGTCGCGAGTGCAGGAACCGCTGGTCCAGCAACCAGCTGTCGCGCACCTCGTCGTCTGGTGCCGACGAGTCCTGGGTGAGCAGCCACGCCAGGTAGGCGCGTCGGATCGACTCGACGCGGTCGTCGACCGCTGGACGATTCGGCGAGCAGCAGACCTTCGGCCGTGAACAAGGTCATCTGCGTGTCGTCGGTGATCGCACCGAGGCGCCCGTACGTCGGCGAGTAGCCGGTGAGTCCTGACGGCCCGTACCGACGACGGATCATGTCGAGGAGGTCGAACTCGACTGCCGCCCCGAGAGCATCACCGATCGCGCCGGCCAGGATCGACGCCACGAACCGATCGCGCGGTTCGCTCATCGCCGTTCCACCGCGACGTCGACCGAGGTAAAATCGCAGTCTCTTCCCCGAGTGCAACCTGACACAGAGGGAAGAACGATGTCCGTCAATGAACGCAACCGACTCCAACTCGCCGACGCCGCCAAGCGCGTGCTCGGCGACGACGAGGGGATCACGCTGATGGAGCTGCTACCTCCGGTCGGATGGGCCGACGTGGCGACCAAGCAGGATCTGGAGCTGCTCGAGCACAAGATCGTTGCAGCAATGAACGAGGGCTTCGTCAGCCAGACGTGGAAGCTGTTTGCCATCAACGCCGCCACAACCGGGGCCATGCTCGGTGCACTCGTGGCCATTGCCAAGCTCTGACCGCTTCGCGCTTCACGTGTACACCGTGAGCAGCTCGGTCGCATGTTGGCGTTGACGCGCCCGGGCGTCCTCGGGCGCGACCACCTCGACGTCGGGATCGAGGCTGACGAGCAGGTGATCGAGGCGTCGCTCGCCGGACACCACCACGATCGCCTCGATCCGTCCGTCCGACCGCTTGCTCTGTGACGTCACGCGGGTCGCGCGCGGCAACGCGTTGATCTGCTGTTCGGTGAGCACCAAGGTGACCGACTGCTCGTGCTCGGTGAGGTCGAACCAGTCGGGGATCTCGGTGTCGGGCGGCGGATCGAACGCCACGTCACCCACCGATGCGTCGTGCATGCGATCGATGCGGAACACCTTCGGCTCCCCGCCCGGGTCGGTGTCGAGCTCCCGGCCCTGGAAGTACCAGTGCCCCCACTTGCAGTACACGCGGTAGGGGACGGCCTCACGGTCAGACGCTGCGTCGTCGGTGTCGCGCACGTACCGGAAGCGCAGCGACCGTCCCGTCGCCCAGGATTCACGCGCGGCCGCCAGCGCGGCGGGCGCCGGGATCGTCACCTCGAGCCGGGCGCCGACGACCTCGCTGAGCTTGTCGACGGCGCGGTCGAGGTCGGGCGTCGGCCGGGTGGCGATGCTCTGCATCATGAGTCCGGCCACCAGCAGGCGCAGCGCGACTTCGGGTGACGGCGGCTCGGCCGCGAGGTCGCGCAACCAGTGGCGATCGGTGAGCTCGAGCTCGCCGTCCTCCGTGAACAGGAAGGCGCGTGACTCGTCGATCAGTTCCTTGCGGTCGGTCTGGGTGCGGAACGCGAGGAACAGCACCGGGTCGAGCAGCTCCTTGAGCTGCGTCGCCGTGACGCCCACCGCGTCGGCGGCCTCGTCGAGCGGCACCAACCTCCGCTCGTCGACCATCGCGAGGACCTGGCGGAGGATCTCGAAGTGGCGTTGCTTGCCGAGCGCGGGCATCAGCGCGCTCCGGCCAGTGCGGCGAGGTGGTCGCGCACGACTGCGACGAGTGCGAGCGGCTCCAGCACGACCGCCGATCCCCGGAACGCCAGCAGCCGGGTGCGGAACGACGCGTACTGCCGCACGTCGAGCCCGATCACCACGTGGTCGTCGAACTCGTCGAGCACCTCGCCGCCGAGCTCGCTGCGGAACGCGTCGACGTGGTCGATGCCCACCCGCACGCGCGCGTGCACCAGCGGATCCTCACCCCAGGAGTTGGGGTCGAGGTCGAACGCGGCGTCGGCGTCGAAGTCGTCGGGGACCTCGTACGCATGGGCGGCCCCGACCAGCGTGATCGTCGGTTCGCCGGTCTCGATGCGGTCGAGTCGGTAGCGGCGGAGCGTGTCGCGGTCGGTGTCGAACCCGGCGAGGTACCAGCGGTTGCGCCACATGCCGAGCGCGTACGGCTGCACGTGGCGCGTGGTGCCGGAGAGTCGGAACGTGACCGCGTGGCGGTCGCCGATCGCGGCCCGGAGCGTGTTCACGAGCTCGTGCAGTCGCAACACGACGAGCGCGGCGACGGTCGTCGAGCGAGGTGCCGAGCTCACCGGGCGGACCGTCGGGGCCACCTTCCACGGAGACGATGGCCACCGCGGCGAGCAGCGCGCGCCGTTCGTCGGCGGTGAAGAACGGCGGTTGCAGACCGTACGAGTGGGTGCCGTCGTCGTAGTCGAGACGGATGCCCCAGGCCTCGCGCAGGTCCTTGAGGTCGCGGGTGACCATCTTGCGGACGGTCTCCCACTCGCGACTCTTGGTGACGAGTTGGCCACGCGCGTCGCGTGGCGTGCCGTCGGCCGGGTAGCCCACGCCGTCGACGATGTCGGTCAGCGTGATCTCCGCCCCGCCCACACATCGGTTGCCCGCGAACGCCGCCAGCTTCAGGATGCGCTCGGTCGGCCCCGTCCCTGCCCCCGCCACCCGGAGAGTGTCGCGCGATTCGGCACCGGGTCGGTGCGTGTGGTCGCTCACGTCCCCAGCAGCGAGAGGCTCGACAGTTCGGCGTACACCTCGGTGCCCGCGGGCGCGGGGAGGTCGGAGAACGACGTGATCTCGACTGCTGCCGATCCGCCTGCCGGCACGAAGTCGACGAAGGTGCGGTCGCCGCCCACGATCGCGCCGCCGGCGTCGCGGAAGATCGCCACCGCGACCACCGACTTCAGGTCCTTGGCGAACGTCGAGGAGAGCGTGGCGTTCGTCTGCAGGCCGAGGTAGTCGCGCGGGGTCGTGCTGACGCCCGACGCGGTGAACGCGCCGGTCGTCGTGGTCGCGGTCTCCCACCTGCCGACCAGCGCCTGCACCTCCATCCGCGTCGCGCCCGCGACCTGCACGCTCTCGCCGTACGCCGCGGTCTGGCCGGGGAGGATCACGTCGATGGTCGGGTTGTCGGCCTTCACCACCACGCCGGCGTCGTTGTAGAACGCGACGTTGAGCGACACGCTGGAAGCGATGTCGTCCGACGGGTTCTGCACGATCACGCCGTAGGAGACGTACGACGTGCCGATGCTGTCCGGCGGCAGCTGCGTGAAGCCGTTGCCGGCGATGGTGACCTCGTGCCGCGCCGGCTTCGGTGGTGGGCGTCGTGACGCGCGGCGTGTCGTTGGTGTCGTTGCGCACCACGCTGGTGTGCGTGTCGCCCGACGCCCGGCGCGCCTTCTCGCTCGTGTCGTCGCCTCCGCTCGCGATGGCGACGATGACGAAGACCGCCACCACCGCTGCGATCACCGCGACCCAGATCCGGCGCCGGCTGCGGCGCGGGGAGGGAGTGCGAAGCGTCGTCGGTCTCATCGGACCCATGGGTCGGATCAGGCGGAGGAAGTGGAGGAGGCAGCACCGTCGGTTCGCTCGGCGCGTCGACTCGTTGCTTCGATCGGCGCGCCGCATTCGCCGCAGAACTTCTGGCCGTCAGGGTTGTCGTGTCCGTTCGTGCACTGCATGTCGGCGACCGTACGAACACCCTGGGACACGAACGACTGCGTTGTCCGAATCACACCGATGTAACTGTCTCACCCCCTTGCGATGCTCATTCCGACGCATCGAACACAGGGGGCGAGACGATGAGCACTTCCTCGGACATCACCGGTCGCACATTGCACCTGGTCGACCTCGAGAACCTGGCCGGCGACCCGCGTGTCGCCACCGACACGGCGCTGCTCGTGTTCGGCGACTACCTCGCCGCCGCACGGTGGCAGCCGGGCGACCATGTGATCGTGGCGTCGAACCCGGGCCTCATCGGGCGGGTCATGTACGACCTGTCGGTGCCCGCGAACGTCCACGCCATGCCTGGGCGCGACGGTGCCGACACCAAGCTGCTCGCGTGCGCGCCGCCCGAGCTGGTGGTGAAGCGCTACGGGCGCCTCGTCGTCGGCAGTGGCGACGGCATCTTCGCGTCGCGCGCCGCGACCGCGCGCGACGGCGGCGTCAACGTGGAAGTGGTCGCGCGACCCGACGGCTGCTCGACCCGGCTTGCACCGGTTCCCGTGCATCTTCCTCGCCGCCCGCGCCACCGATGTCGTCCTCGCCGCCTGATGGCGGCGCGCACGCGGAAGCCGCGACGCAAGCCGTGTCCGTACTGCGGCTCGGGTGACACCGGCGCGATCCTCTACGGCCTGTACGCGCCCAACCCCGATCACCCACTGCCCGATCACGTCGTGCTCGGCGGGTGCTGCGTCAGTCCCGGTCAGCCGATGCGCCACTGTCACTCCTGCGGTCGCGGCTACGACTTCCGCGACGACGACTGGGCGTGACGACGTCGTTTCCCAGGTGACTCGGCGGTCGGTACGATGACGATCTCTTCCGTCTCCAACTCGCCGAGGCCGCCAAGCGGCTGCTCGGTGACGAAGAGGGGATCACCTTGATGGAGCTGCTGCCCCCGGTGGGCTGGGCCGACGTGGCGACGAAGCAAGACCTCGCGACGCTCGAAACCGCGATGGACGCCCGGTTCAGCGTGCTCGAAGCGAAGGTCGACGGTCTCGAGTACAAGATGGAAGCCGAGATTTGATCGTCCCAGCCCCACGGCACACTCTGGCGACATGGCAACTGACAACTTCCCGTTCGTCTGGCGGGTACTCGAGCGTCTGCAGCCCGACGACGTGCAGGCCGCGTGTGGAGACCTCACCCAGGGCGAGCTCAGCGAACTGGCGCAGGTCGCCGGCGTGCCGCGTGTCGTGCTGGTGCGCGACTCGTCGGGTGCCCGCATCCTGCGCAACCGGGCGCGGCGCAACACGAGGACGCTGAGGATCGTCGTCGAGCTCCTCGTGCGACCGACCAGGGATCTCGTCATCGCCGCGCTGGGCGAACACAGCGAAGATCCGTCGTACGACGACCTGGTCTCGGTGTTGCCCGACGCCGTGGCCCGCGACGGCGCGCGTCGCGTCGCGCTGTTGCTCGCGTACGCGGTCGACGACAAGTGGGCCGCGGCCGACCCGTGTCGACGTCTGCTCGAGACCGACGATCGCTTCGCACCCGACGCGCTCGGCGATCCCATCGATGACGAGATCGAAGCCACACCACCGAAGCCGGCACGAACGAAGCCGGGGAATGAGCGCGCCGATGAAGCGCGGCCGAAGCGCACCAAGGCCGGCAAGCGCAAGCGCACTCCACCGCAGAGCCCGCCACCGCGCTACAAGAAGAAGCGGTCGTCGGGTGCCACGACCGACGAAGACGCGCCCCCACGAGCGACGAGCACCGACCTGCCCGCCGTCACGGTGAACGGCGCCGCGTTCCGTCCCGACGCGCACGACCGGCGAGCGATCCGTCTCGTGGGTTCCTATCGAGACCTCGACCGCGACGACGACCTCGTCGGCAGGATGGTCCTCGCCGAGGTCGTCTTCGACGGGCCCACCCCCGGCGGCAAGGTCAGGCCGTGCGTGGTGGTCGCGGCGAGCGGTCGCGGCGACCTGGTCGTCCGCCCGTGCTACTCGGAAGGCGGGCGCCGGGCCGGCGACTTCCGAGCGGTGCCGGTCAGCGACGTCAGGCAGGCCGGTCTCGATCGCATCACGTACGTGTCCCACGACGAGTGCTGCATCCCGCGTTCCGCGGTGGCCGGCGAGCTCGGCTGGCTCTCCGTCGCCGATTGGAACCAGCTCTGACGCGCAAGGTCGAACGGCGACCAGTGCACGGTGGCCGCCGTTCTCCGTACGATGCCTGCCATCGCATCCTGGGCGTGGAGATGTCCCAGCCTGTCAAACTCGTCTCATGAGCCGTCGCATCGACCTTGTGCGTGTGACGTCAGGATCCAATCCCTGCGAGCTTCGTGAGCAGGGAGTCGGCCTCCCGCGCGGTGCTCAGGACGAAGCCAGAAGGGCTGCTGCGAGCGCGCGTCGCGAGGCCGACCGAGCCGTGCCCGGCACGCACTGAATGACCGACGTTCGCTACGCCGAGCGCGACGGCGTCCACATCGCATACCGGGTGCTCGACGGCCCCGAGGGCGTCGACCTCGTGATGGTCTCGGGGTTCAACTTCCCGTTCGAGTCGCTGCCCGAGGACCCGATCGGCGCCCGGCTGCTCGAGGGGCTGAGCTCCATCGGCCGGCTCGTCGTGTTCGACCGGCGCGGCATCGGGTTCTCCGACCCGATCGTCGACTGGGAGCGGCCACTCGTCGATCAGTGGAGTGACGATCTCGCCGCGGTCGTCGACGCCGCCGGCCTCTCGCGACCGGCGGTCTTCGCCTGGGACACCGTCGGCGTCGCCCGTCGGTTCGCAATTCGGTTCCCCGAGTCGTGCGGCCGACTGATCCTTCTCAGCCCGGTGCCGTCACCCGACCGCGAGCACGACGAGTGGCACGAGACGTTCTGGGGCGAGATGCGCCAGACCACCGCCGGTCAGGGCGACATCGTCAGCATCGCGTTCCCGACCCGCGCCCGCGACCCCGAGTTCCGGGCATGGCTCGACCGGGCAGGCCGCGCCGGGGCCAGTCCCGCGTCCGCGGCGCGGATGGTGGAGGCCATCTCCGAGCAGCTCCGCACGGTGCCGATCGAACATCACCTCGTCCGCGCGCCCACGCTCGTCCTCGCGCGTCCGCGGGATCAGGTGCACCCACGCGGCGTCGTGCAGCGTGTGGTCGACGCCATCGAGGGGGCGCGACTCGTGGAGCTCCCCGGCGACGACGACCTCGCGATCGGCAGCGACGTCGACGCCCTCATCGCGGAGATCGGACGCTTCCTCACCGGCGAGGCGAAGGTGCCGCCGCCCCGCCGCTCCCTCTGCGCGGTGCTGTTCACCGACCTCGTGTCGTCGACCGAGCGGGCCGCCGCGGTCGGCGACGAGCAGTGGGCGGCGGTGCTGAACCGACACGACGAAGTCGCGCGCTCCGCCGTCGAACGGGGTGCCGGTCGGGTGGTGAAGACAACCGGCGACGGAATCCTCGCCGTGCTGCCGTCGGCATCCGCCGCGTTGCAGGTCGCCCGGAACATCCGACGGTCGCTGGCGCTCGACGACCTCGAGGTGCGCGTCGGGATCCACGTCGCCGAGATCGAGGCCCGGGGCGACGACGTCGCCGGGCTCGGCGTGCACATCGCCGCTCGCATCATGGGTGCCGCGGCGCCCGGTGAGATCCTGGTGTCGGCGACGATCCCGGCCGTCGCCA
Organism: uncultured Actinomycetes bacterium; assembly: GCA_963720765.1. Lineage (GTDB taxonomy): Bacteria > Actinomycetota > Acidimicrobiia > IMCC26256 > DASPTH01 > DASUAS01. The sequence continues at coordinate 7,428 of CAVRGS010000004.1, read as the reverse complement.
TCGGCGGTGGCATCGAGTACGAGCCGCGCGGGACGCACACCCTGAAGGGTGTCCCCGGCCAGTGGGACCTGTTCGCCGCGGTCGAGGAGCCGCGCTGATCGCGCGATCCTGTACGCCTGCGGGTGGGACACGGCGCTCCGGATTTCTCGAGCGCGGCGCGAGCGCGGCGCGAGCGTGGTCAGGCCGCGGTCGTGTGCAGCTGCTCGAGGTTCGCCATCGCGGGTTCGCTGTACGTGAGGAGCCGCGTGATCGCTTCGCTCATTCGGGGTTCGCTCGCCTTGTCGAACATCCCCCGTGCGATGTTCAGACGGCTCGACTCCAACCACGTCGCCAGGTCGGCTTCGGCGTTCCAGAGCTCGAGGAACCGCAGCTGACCGTGCATGTTCGGGATCCAGTCCGTCGGCGGTCTCGGGATAGCGAGTCGTAGGTGCGAGACGTGACTTGGCGACCTGGTCGTCGCCTCGGCTCGCCTCGAGGTAGCCGATCGCCGCGGCGTTGAACGTCGGGAACACCGTGCTGATGCACTGGAGCGTGATGTGGCCCGGTTCGAAGATCGGGCGAGCCGGTGCCTTGCCGAGGCCGGCGGCGGAACAGTCGACGTGGAGCTGCCCGTCGTCCGTCGGGATGGTCCCTCGTTCGAGGACGATCTGGTCGGCGCGGATCGCCTCGACGTGTCCGAGGCGTACGACGTGCTCGATCGTGCGCAGGAGGTCGACCTCGGCGACGGTCAGTGTCGCGCCGTGGTACATCGTGGGCGTCGCCCGCTCGTCGAGGCGCATGAGTTGGTCGGCAGCCTCGAGGCGTGCGAACAGGTCGTCGACGTCGTCGGCTGCTGCCGACGCTTCGACGCTGCGCGACACCCCGTCGATGGTGTTGGTCACCAGGTCGAGCGGTTGGAGGTACTCGCGGTTCCACATCCACGCGTCGCGGGCCCGCACCCAGCGGATGCGGTCGGGGTCGACACCGTGCTCGAGCAGCCACGTGCACGCGTCGGACCCCGTCTTGCCGCCGCCGATGATCGTGTAGCCGGTCGCGGGTTCCGAGACGTCGGGGAGTTCGTTCACGGGGATGCACCGGACATCCGGGTCGATGGCGAACGACGGCGTGTGCCGCGACGGGATCGTCGGTTCGAGGTAGCGGGCGTCGACGACGGCGCGTCGAACGTTCACCTCGGTCGTCGCACCCGTGAGCGTGGCCACGAAGGCGACATCCGTCGTCTCGAGTCCCATGAAGTTCGACATGGGGAAGAACCGCACCTGTCCCGACGCGATGTGGTGATCGTCCATGACCCGGCGGAAGTACTCGCAGATCTGCACGTTGTCGGCGCGCTCGTACAGGCCCGCGTTGAGGCCATCGCGTTCGAGGCGATCGGCGCCCAGAGGGCGAGAGTTGACGCCGTAACACGCCGCGGCCTGGTGGAGCTGCACGAACGGGTAGGCGTCGTTCCAGTGACCGCCCGGGACGTGCCGGCGATCCACCATGACCACGTCGCAGTCGTGGTCCGCATCGATCAGCGCGTCGACGAACGACATGCCCGCCGCGCCCGCCCCGATCACGAGGTAGTCGGTCTCGATCGCAGTCACGACTCGGCCCCTTCCGCGAGATTCGCTGGCCAGTGCGTCCGAACCGCCCTCTCGAACGTCATGCTGACGGTCAGAGGCGGCGAGTGCAACCGGCAGTGCCTCCCGATGGGAAGACGCGGACGGGATCTTGGAGTCCTGTTCGAAGTGTTCGAATGTGCCGTTGGGACGGCGAAGCGTCGCCTGGGCGAGGCCCACGATGCAGGCGTGGGTCAGCTCCACATCGTCGACAGCGGAACGGCGAGGATCCGCTCTCCGAGTTCGAAAACGCTCGGCCCGGAGTGGACGACGGCCCCGGCCAGGAATCGCTCACCGATCTCGTTGCGCAGCCACGTGAGATGACGCGCGTCGTCACGACCCGGTGCAGCCCCCGCTTTGAACTCGAGCGCGAGCACTCCGCCATCCTCGATCTCGACGACGAGATCGATCTCGTGGCGACCGTCTCGCACTCGGAGATGATGCGCACGCCGACGTGACGCAGAGAGGGCGATCTCGGGTCGGAGCTGCGCCATCGCGTAGGTGTCGACGATTCGCCCGAGAAGATCGCCGTCGCGCAGCACCGAGCGTGCGGTCAGCCCGGCCGCGCCAGCCGCGAGCGCCGGATCGACGATGTAGCGCTTGGGAGTCCGGGCCAGCCGTGTGATGCGGTTCGTCGTCCAGGCGGGGATGCGCTCGGCGACGAAGAGATCTTCGAAGAGTCGGTCGTAGGCACCAGCGGTCTTCGCGTTGATCCCGGCTGCGTCACACAATGTGGCCTCCGAGGGGATCCCAGCGGTGTTCAGTGCGAGGACTTCGAAGTAGCGACGCATCTTGTTCGTGTCGCGTCCGGGAGCGATGTCGTGCGCGTCCCGGGTGAGCAGCTGCTCGAGATAGCTGTCGATCCAGGTCTGTCGTCCGTCGCTCGACCACTCGTGGGTGAGGGCTTCCGGGAACCCGCTGCGCAGCGCGAGATCGATGTACTCGGTGAGGCTGGTCTCCCGATCCGCGGCGGTGAAGCTCGCGACATCACCGGTGGCGAGTCGGTCGAGGAATCCTGCGGCACGAGGATCGGCCTGTCCGCGAATCTCGCGCTCGGTGAGCCCGAACATCTCGAAGCGGACGAGCCGCCCGGTGCCGGGCCATGCGACGTGTTGGAGCTCGGCCCGCACGCTGCCGGTGAGAACGAACCGTCCCGGATGTCCGTCGTCGTCGACTGCCCGCTTCACCGCGCCCAGGACCTCAGGTACCTCTTGCCACTCGTCGAGGAGGACGGGCTCGGTCCGGGCACGGAGCGCCGCGTCCGGATCAGCACGGAAGGCCGCCGCCTCCGCGGGGCGATCGAGGCGAACGACGTCGGCGACCTGCCGGCTCGCGGTACTGGTCTTCCCGACGGCTCGCGGACCGGTGATCAGCACGGCGGGGAACTCGGCGAGGAGCTCCGCCAACCTCGCGTCGGCCAGCCTCGGTCGGTACGAGTCGTCAGAGTCGTTGGCCACCGCACCAATCCCAGATGTGCACACCTCAGAATACCAGAATTGCTCAGATATGGCTACCGGAATTGCACACTACAGCATACTAATTTCGCACATCCTTCAGTACCAAGATCGCCCAGCCCAGAATCCACCCGCCCAACCGTGTGGCGACGATCCCGCATGGTGGTCAAGAAGAAGCGGCCGTCTGGTCCCACCGCTGCCGACGACGCGCCGCCGGAGCCGACGAACGCCGAGCCGCCCCCGGTGACCTTGAACGGCGACGCGATCCGTCCCGACGCGCACGACCGGCGAACGATCCGGCTCGTGGGGACCTATCGAGACCTCGACCGCGACGATCCCATGGTCGGCCGGGTCGTCCTCGCCGAGGTCGTGTTCGACGGGCCCGTCCCCGGCGGCAAGGTCAGGCCGTGTGTCGTGGTCGCGGCGAGCGGTCGCGACGACCTGGTCGTCCGGCCGTGCTGTTCGGAAGGCGGGCGCCGGGCCGGCGACTTCCGCGCGGTGCCGGTCAGCGACGTGAAACAGGCCGGTCTCGATCGCATCACGTACGTGTCGCACGAGGAGTGCTGCATCCCGCGGACTGCAGTGGCCGGCGAGCTCGGCTGGCTCGCCGTCATCGACTGGAACCAGCTCTGACGCACTGCGTCGGACAACGACTGGTGCGCCGCAGTCGCGCCGCTCGGTACGCTGGTTTCGTTCTTCCCCCGCAACCGTTTCGAGCACAAAGGGAAGAACGATGACCGTCGACGAACGCAACCGCCTGCAGCTCGCCGAGGCTGCCAAGCGCATCCTGGGCGACGACGAGGGGATCACGCTGATGGAGCTCCTGCCATCCGTGGGATGGGCCGACGTGGCCACCAAGCAGGATCTCGAGATCCTCGAACACCGCCTCGAGGCCAAGTTCGAGCGCGGGATCCGCACCGTGTTGGTGACGATGATGACGCTGTTCACCGTCGGCTTCTTGGCCACCATTGCCGCAACGATGGTGGCGGTCGCCGTCCGCTGACCTCGCGTGAGCGTCGAATCTCATTGATGTAACTGTCTCACCCCTTTGCGATGCTCGGGAGGTGAACACTTCCCCATGTATCGCTCGCAATGCGCCTCGGTTCGAGGGCTGCCCAAAACCTGAAAGACTGGTCGCCCTCATCGGAATGTGGGCGGGGTAGCGGGGATGCACCTTCTCGACGACGGCACGCTCGCGCTGAGCGCGAGCGACCTCACGGGCTACTCCGCGTGCGAGCACCTCACCGAGCTCGAGCTCTCGGTCCTGCGCGGCGAGCGTGAGCGCGCCGAAGAGCGACGACCCCATGCTCGACGTCCTCTCCCGCCGCGGTGGCGAGCACGAGGAGAAGCAGCTCGCCCGCTACCGCGACGAGGGCCTGAACGTCGTCGAGGTCGAGTACCCCGACAACACCGTCGCCGCGCTCGCCGCAGGCCGAAGCCGAGACCCTCGTCGCCATGCAGTCCGGCGCCGACGTGATCTACCAGGCCACCTTCTTCCACGACGGCTGGCGCGGCCACGCCGACTTCCTCCTCCGCGTCGACACGCCCGAGCCCGCACCTCGGCGCATGGTCCTACGAGGTCGCCGACGCCAAGCTCGCCCGCCGGGTGAAGGCCGCCGCCCTCCTCCAGATGTGCGCCTACTCCGAACAGGTCGAGCGCCTGCAGGGCGTCGCGCCGCAGCAGATGCACGTCATCACCGGCGACGGCGAGTCGCACGCCTTCAAGCTCACCGACTACTCCGCCTACTACCGCGCGCTGAAGGCCCGCTTCGCCGAGCTCGTCGACCGCGCCCACGACACACCCGGCATCACGACCTATCCCGATCCCGTCGACCACTGCGGCATCTGCCGCTGGACCGACGTGTGCAAGGACCGTCGCCGCGCCGACGACCACCTCTCCCTCGTCTCCGGCATGCGCCGCGACCAGACCCGCAAGCTCACCGACGTCGGCATCGCCACCCGCGGCGCGCTCGCCACCCTGCCCGCGGGCACGACGGTCAGCGGCATGGCCGACATGAGCGTCGAGCGCCTCCGCCACCAGGCCGAGCTCCAGGTGCGCAACGACGGCCTGCCGCCCTACCTCTACGAGCTGCTCCCGCCCGAGCCGCCCGATCCCCTCGATCCCGAAGCCACCTGGCCGCAGCGGGGGTGGGCCGCGCTGCCCGAGCCGTCACCCGGCGACCTCTTCTTCGACATGGAGGGCGACCCCTACGCGCTCGACGACGAGCACGGCAGTGGCCTCGAGTACCTCTTCGGCGTCATCGAGCTCGACGCCGACGGCGCGCCGCACTACCGCGCGTTCTGGGCGCACTCCCGCGCCGAGGAGAAGACCGCGTTCGAGGACTTCGTCGACTACGTGATGAAGCGCCGGGCCGAGCACCCCGACCTGCACGTGTACCACTACGCGCCCTACGAGCCGTCGGCGATGAAGCGGCTCATGGGCGAGCACCACACCCGCGAGTCCGAGATCGACGAGTTGCTGCGCGGCGAGGTGTTCGTCGACCTCTACGCGGTCGTGCGCTCGGCGGTGCGCATCGGCAGCGAGTCGTACTCGTTGAAGCAGGTCGAGAAGCTCTACATGGACCGGCCCGCCGGCGAGGTGATGGACGGCGGCGGCAGCATCGTCGCCTACGAGGAGTACCTCGAGCACGGCGAGCAGGCGACGCTCGACGAGATCGAGGCCTACAACGAGGACGACTGCGCGCTCGACGCTCGGCCTGCGCGACTGGTTGGAAGCGCGCCGCGCCGAGGCCGAAGCGCAGTTCGGCGAGATCCCGCGGCTCGAGGCGCGCGACGGCGTCGCGCCCGAGGCGGTCAGCGAACGCGAGCTGGTCGTCGCGACCCTGTCGGAGCAGCTGCTGGCCGGCGCACCCGACGACGAGCAGCACCCGCGCTGGCTGCTCGCGCAGATGCTCGACTGGCACCGCCGCGAAGCGAAGCCCGACTACTGGATGTTCTACGCGCGCCGGAAGATGAGCGACGACGAGCTGCTCGACGACCGCGAGTGCATCAGCGGGCTCGAGTACGTGGGTGACGTCGAGCAGGTGAAGCAGTCGACGGTGCAGCGGTACGAGTTCGCGCCGCAGGACCACAAGTTCAAGGTGGGTGACACGCCGTGTGATCCGGTGACCGGCGCGCGAGTCGGCGAGGTGATGGCGGTCGACGACGTCGCCGGCACGATCGACCTCAAGCGCGGTCCGAAGGCGCTCGGTGGCGCGCACCCGCGTGCGCTGATCCCGCCGCCACCGATCGACAACGACGAAGCGGAGGCGGCGATCCAGCGCCTGGCCGAGCACGTGATCGAGCACGGCCTGCACGCGCCCGGTCCGTACCGCGCCGCGCTCGACCTGCTGCTGCGCACCCGGCGCGATCCCGACGCGGGCCCGTTCGACACGTCGTACCTCGCCATCCAGGGACCTCCCGGTTCGGGCAAGACGACCAAGGGCGCGGAGCTGATCGTCGAGCTCGTGCAGGCGGGCAAGCGGGTGGGCATCACCGCGCACAGCCACGCGGTGATCGGCAACCTGATGGAGGCGGTGGCCAAGCGGGGCGCCGAGGTGCGGATGCTCCAGAAGGCCAAGGACCACCAGCGTTGCCGGGACGGCATCGCCGAGTGCACGAACTCGCCGAGCGAAGTCGAGCAGCGGGTCGACGAGTTCGACGTGATCGCCGGCACCACGTGGCTGTGGGCACGCGAGGGGATGGCGGGTTCGGTCGACGTGCTCTTCGTCGACGAGGCGGGGCAGAAGTCACTGGCCGACGTGCTCGCGGTGAGCGGCGCGGCGACGCAGCTCGTGCTGCTCGGCGATCCGCAGCAGCTCGCGCAGCCGTCGAAGGGGAGTCATCCCGAGGGCGCGGAGGTGTCGGCGCTCGAGCACGTGCTCGGCGAGCACGCGACGATGCCCGCGGATCTCGGTTGGTTCCTGGAGTCGACGTACCGGATGCACCCGCGGATCTGCGAGTTCATCTCCGAGGTCGCGTACGACGGACGGCTGCACGTCGCGCCGGGCGAGGGGCTCGAACGCCAGGAGGTCGACGGCTTCGCGGGGCTGCGGTACGTGCCGGTGGTGCACGCAGGGAACCGGAGCTGGTCGAGCGGAGAAGTACAGGTAGTGGACGAGATGGTGCGGGGGCTGCTCGGCAAGACGTGGATCGATCGCTTCGGCCAGAAGCACGAGGTCACGCTGGACGACGTCCTGATCGTGACGCCGTACAACGCGCAGGTCGCGAAGCTCACCGCCGCGCTGCCCGAGGGCGCGCGCATCGGCACCGTCGACAAGTTCCAGGGCCAGGAAGCGCCGGTCGTCATCTACTCCATGGCCACGAGCAGCGCCGACGACGTCCCGCGCTCGATGGAGTTCCTCTACGACCTCCAC